>NZ_CANMZM010000011.1 GCF_947502395.1 uncultured Erythrobacter sp. | reverse complement strand
TCGGCGGCCCAATCTCGGAACGCAGATCGAAAGCCGTGCACCGTGAAGGGTAGCTTCGCGTAACGCAGGATCTTGAGAAGCGTCATGTCTGACATCGGGCGCAAGACGTTGCGACCGGGGAAGACCAGATCGCTGCATTCAGCGTAGTAAGGTTGCGTGACGCGTCTCCGCATAATGGGACCCATCGCGTAGCGATGACTGATTTCAAATTTCCAGGTTCGGGGATTTC
>NZ_CANMZM010000010.1 GCF_947502395.1 uncultured Erythrobacter sp. | reverse complement strand
TAGCGGTGGCATCACGAATGACTCGGCATCGCAGGTTGAATCGACTCACGGCGGCCTTCCAGACTCCATGAAGAGGCAGGTCCAGCGTGGAGCTTTTCAATCTAGCGCAGCGCTGGACCTGCCCAAGCGCAAGATAGCGGTCTGGCACCTGGACCCATCGCTTTGCGATGGGCTTTCAGTGTCGCCTTCCACCAATTGCCGAACTTGCTGAAGGGGTGTATCGAGGGTCAAGGTCGGAATATGACCGTCCTCATTGCTGAATTACGCGCCGGCCCTCAAGCGCGCAAACGAGACCAGTCAGGTTCACTTCAAAAACCAAAAGGGACGCAACCGTTACAGCGGCGCGACCCTTGGTGATTACTATAACAACTTCAAATGCCCAGCGATGCTAGCGTGGAAGAGCGCAATTTGCAATTAAATCCTCAGCTACGCGTCCTACGGTCATTGGGTTGTCGCGATCTTGATAAACACCTTCGGAACGATTGCGTTTGCAGCCGGTGCACTTTCTTCATTTCGAAAACCTTAGGCGCTGAGCGAGCAGCAAAAGATGTCTCATGCCCTTATGTCCGCTCCTACGCCGATATTGGCTATAGGCCAGGGGCTCGATCTGGGCCG
>NZ_CANMZM010000009.1 GCF_947502395.1 uncultured Erythrobacter sp. | reverse complement strand
TTGCGTGACGCGTCTCCGCATAATGGGACCCATCGCGTAGCGATGACTGATTTCAAATTTCCAGGTTCGGGGATTTCCTACCGAACTGGCATGTGGGATATCTTACAGGGTCAGCACTGCGATGAGGACCGAATAATCTCGGAGATCGCGGCGCTAGGTGACCCGGTGCGTCGAACCGTTTTGCAAGGCGGGTACGGTTCTGATGACTTGAGCCAGTCAATCGATCGGATGTTTAGCGAGTTGGGGCAGTTTCCAGATTTCAAAACGCTCGCCGCGATCGTTTTGCTGCTCGAATGGGCGAACGCCTTACAAAATCACGATCTTTGGAACAGCTTTTGTGGCTTGTACCGGCACATGATTCCCGATTTCATATTCCGCGACCAAGTGCCATTTCACGAGGAAGTCTTCGACGCGATAGATCGATACGCCAAGATACGTACCTTTCCCAAGTTAAATGAGCGGATCGATACTTTCCGCCGTTGGACTGAAGAGCTCCCTCGATATCAAACGATGGTTGGCAATTTGAAGAAAGCCGAAAAGCTGTGCTTCGAACGCTTGCCAAAGGAGTTTCGCGGGTAACCATCAGCAACGAAAAATTGCGGAGGCGAGATCGGACTTCTCAGAACCGGGGCAACCGGAAACGGAAAGCAAATTTCTTGCGCGGCAGAAATGCGCCCCA
>NZ_CANMZM010000008.1 GCF_947502395.1 uncultured Erythrobacter sp. | reverse complement strand
TGACGCGCTCCTCTGGAATGTGACCGATTTTTGTTAGAGTCTGGCACGAAGGAGTCAGACGAGGATGAAACGAAGTCGTTTTAGTGAAGAGCAGATCATTGCGATTTTAAAAGAGCAGGAGGCCGGGATGCTAACAGCTGATGTGTGCCGCAAGCGTGGGATCAGCTCTGCGACGTTTTACAAATACAAATCGAAGTTCGGCGGGCTGGAGATATCCGATGCGCGGCGTTTGAGAGCGCTGGAGCAGGAGAATGCACGTCTGAAGAAGCTGTTGGCGGATCAGATGCTGGACAATGCAGTCCTGAAGGATCTGGCATAAAAAAATGGTAACGCCCGGTGCAAAGAGAGACGCCGTTGCTCATGCCCGTGAAAAGCACGGGCTGAGCGAGCGGCCATAATCTTTGGGGGCGGGTAGGCTGGTTGGCGTGAGCCACCGGGTGATACGGTATGAGCCCACGCGGCCAGATGATGCTGGCCTACGGAGCAGGTTGCGCGAGCTGGCTAGTGAGCGCAGGCGGTTCGGCTATCGCCGTCTGGGCTATCTGCTAGCGCGTGAGGGGGTCAAGCCCAGCCATAAGAAGCTGCTGCGCATCTACCGCGAGGAAGGCTTGGCGGTGCGTAAGCGTGGTGGTCGCAAGCGCGCATTGGGCACACGCAGGCCACTCACACTGCCAGAAGAGGTGAACCAGCGTTGGTCGCTCGACTTCGCCTCTGACAGCTTGGTGTGCGGTAGGCGGTTCCGCATGCTGCGCGTGATCGATGACTACACGCGTGAGTGTCTGGCACTGGTCGCAGACACATCGCTGTCAGGCAGCAGGGTTGCGCGTGAGCTTGATCATCTGATCGCCTTGCGCGGCAAGCCTCGCACGGTGGTCAGCGATAATGGAACAGAGCTGACCTCATCAGCAATCTTGCGCTGGTCACAGGAGCGGCGGGTCGAATGGCATTACATCGCACCGGGCAAGCCCCAATTGTTCTTTAGGCAAAACGGCTTTGTCGAAAGCTTTAATGGCCGTCTGCGGGACGAGTGCCTCAACGAAACGCTGTTCAGCTCGCTATCGCATGCCCGCAGCGTGCTCGCCGCTTGGAAAAAGGACTACAACACTGTGAGACCGCACTCGAAACTTGGCAGGAAGACACCCGCTGAGATCGCCGGTCAAGCTGTGTGGGGGGCATGCCTCTACACAGCTTGCCATCCCATCAAACATCAATCATGAAAGACAAAGACTCTACCTCTGAGTGGTAACAATCAGGGGAGTACGTCA
>NZ_CANMZM010000007.1 GCF_947502395.1 uncultured Erythrobacter sp. | reverse complement strand
TATTGTAAAGCCTTCTGAATATGTTGTAAGCTTTGTTTAAAGGCAATATCCAAGGACAACTTTCACCCGCCCGTCGGATTGAAGGCAAAAAAGAGGTGCGGTCACACAATGACCTCGGTCTCTATGAACTCCAGTGCACGCTCCACTGCGGGTGCAGACAATACACTGCCTACTTCTTTATAAGCTTCAAAGCTCTTGGCAATGAAGTCGGCCAATTCAATGTCACGACTCTCGCCTTTGTTAGCGTGCCCTCTGAAAATGTAACCAGTGCCTTCTCCAATGCCATCGTAGATCGGCCATATTGCACCTTCCAATAATGTGTCAGTGGGCGAAGGCACGAAATCTTGCTCGCGCTCAAAGCCGCTGATGTCCAATGCCTGCTTCGTGATGTCATGAAGAACTTCTATGCGGGGATGGTTGATCGTGTACATGAAGGCGGAGTCGACAAATCCTGAGCAGGAAAACCCGAGCTCCTGGAAATAGCGTTCTAGCTCTGCTTTGGCTGCTTCCCGCTGTTCAATATAGCCGAGTGAAGCAAACGCAAAACGATTGAAGATTGCCTCTGTTCGCGCTGGGGAAAGACCAGCATTGAACGCTGCAAGCGCCAATGCCGAGTTATACGGGCCCATATGAGTCTGGATCAATTGGGAACCGTTGTAGATATGAACGCAATCGGGGTGCAGTCCGGTGTATACGACCACTGGATAGCGCAGGACGCGAACCTTCTCAGACAAGGCAGCAGCTGCAAGGGGGCCCTTTGAAATTCGATCGACAGACTCGACATATACAATATCAAAGTCAGCAAATTTGTCTGCGAGCTTTTGTTGGTCATCCTGGCTCATTGTGGCGACTGAGCCCGCATTCAAAGGATAAGCGGTCGCACCGGGCACCCACCCCTTCAGACTTTCCGCAACGCCATAGGCTTGGCAACTACCGATGACCCCGAAGCTAGGCATCATATGCCTCCTCGTCGCAAACAACATGATAAAGATCGTCCATCTCTTCCTGGGTCACCTTCTTCGGACTAGGCGATTCTGGACTTGGCGATGGATGGCTTGGTTCGGGAACAGGTTGTGCGGCCTGGTCCGTGTTCAAATAATGACGCTTAAACAGGCTCATAACATGGTCAACGCCTTCCGGCCTGACTTCTCTTAGATCCTCCGCGAAGTATTTGTATTTGTTGTGATGGCCAGTGATAATCTCATAAGATGGGAAGTAAGCCACATCATAGATGCTTGTCGAAATCTCCTCCGCGACTACTCTCAATGCAGACTTACTGTAGCATGTTGACACCAATACATGGCGTGGCTCGTAAGTCGCAATCAGCGGAACGGGTGAGACTGTAAGAATCACCTTTACCGTCGGATTTATGACGCGGAGCTTTGCAATGAATGAGGTCAAATCGGCGGTCATTTGCGCTACCGAGCGATTGCTGAAGTAGTATGCCGCCGTGCTTGAAGTCTCTGCGACCCCAGGCGCCAAGGGGACAACGGCATCATCCACTTTACTCATCCAGGTTTCTGTCAGACCAAGTGTGAACACAAATATGTTGCTGGTCTCAAACATTTGACGGACCGCCGACAAATGCCGAGCGCGATCAATCTCAAGCGCATCTTGAGTTTCAAAAGAGGCGACTTGAGGTCGAAATGGGTCTACAAATGCTCCGTTCTGTTGCCAAACTTGGTCCTTCGGCGAAAACAGGCCATAGGCTCTTTGGAAGAGCTGAAGCAATTGCAGCGTCGAGTAGATGTTGCCAAACCTTGCTGGAAATAGCCCATAATTTTGTTCACTTGGTCCATCTTCCGTGACCAGATATCGATAGCCTTCCCGTACTAGAGTGCGGGCGATGTGTTGGGCAAAGCAACTACCCGCTGTAGCAATCTGGTCTTCAGCATTGATTGTGAAAGGTGTATCGATCACTGGATCGACGGTTGAGGGTTCGGGGCTGGCGACCGCACGCTTCCAAAAAGAGGAGGTCGGTTTTTGTGAATAAGGTGTTGTCATCTGGGTGCTCATGTTTGGACAAATTTGCGATAGGAGTACCGCAAAGAATCAATTCTTGGATATAGTCCCGACATCACCCGATCGGGCGCCAGGCATCAATAACGCTCCGAGCCACTTTAACCAACTGCTCGGTTCTTGGGGTAGAGCCTGCTCTTCCACTGCTGCCAGCTTTGATAGGACCTCTGCGACTTCTCGCCAGTCTTGCTGGTGGTCAAAATCACACGCTTTGATCCCCATTGGCAACTGGAACAAAAACTCCCTCAAATAGGCTGTATTCTCTGAGACTGAGGAAATCGTGGAGCCTTCATTGGCCCCTGATTCATCGGCAAATACTCGTACAACTCGTCCCCAACGATCCGCTTCGACATAACCATCATTTGGTTCGCCAATCAACTGGAACGCTCCGTCATCCTCACGCAATTCCAACCCAACCTTTCCACGCACCCGAACGAGCTTGACATGGAAATCAGACAAATAGCGGCCCCGCTCGACTGCGAACGAAGACACTTGAAGGTTGACGAAACTCATTCCTTCCAAATCGCGTGTTTCAGCTAGAAGCCATTTTGCACCGACCTTCTCGAAATGGCCATCTTCGCTGATGGTGCTTTGGTGATCGTCAGAGTCTAGGTCTTGACTATCCGTAGCGGAGATATCTCGCCCATTCCTTTCCCTCACCTGCTTAGGCATCAACTCAATGGGAAGATTGACCTCTACATGGCGTCGGTGTGGCTCGCTAAAATCACCGACAGCATTAACGCCAAGCGCTTGCGACCATTGCGAAGCATACTTTCTAAGTGAGAAATTTATGTCATAAAACTGACGCGCTGCCGCGCCCCGCGTTTCGCGCAGTTCCCTGCTCGAGAGCAGCTCGACAATATCTGCGGCCATTTCGTCAGCTGTGTCGCAGACAGGGAATAGATCTCTTGTGTCGGCCGCCAACTCATAGAGAGCGCCACGTGTTACCGAGAAAGACTTTCCTAGCGCCATTGTCTCAATGACTTTTGTTGGAAAACCTGTTCCCTCAGTGACGGCTAAAGCAACAACTTGAGCCGCGTCATACCACTGGTTGATGTCCGCGACATGCCCGAGAAAATGGATGCCCTGAGACGCATAGGACTGTTTGATTTCGGAAGAGAACATCCGTTCAATGCTCCCTACTACAAAGAGAGTCGCCTGCTGGGTACGCCGCACCAATGGCATCACGTCATCCATCAGAAACTGCAATGAGGTGCGATTTGCCTGATGTGCGGTTCCAACGAACAAGATTTCGACTTCTTCGAAGAGATATTCTTCCGCTTCTTCCACAACGCGATTGTCGTCCTGGTTCTCGACCGCTTCCCTCAGCTGAACATTCGGTGGAAACACTACTTGGTCACGGCCGGAATCAGGCAAAGTGAGCTGATCCTTAAGAGCAGTTGAGATGAATATGCGCCGATCAAACCTCGACAAGGACTCAAGCTCGGCAGCAAGCTCTGTCTCAGAGTCAGATTTTATCTTCTCCGTGCTCCATTCCAACCCGTGACTTTCGGCATGCGCGGCACGCCTCAAGAAGTTCTGCTGGCACTGATTGTCGTGCACCTCACACACAAACCTAACTTCACGAGATTCATTGGCAGCCCTCAAATCATCAATGATTGGATCCAACCAAGGGTAGTTTACAATGCCTTTATCTACTGGACTTACCTTGAGCATCATTTCTATCAAAGGGCCTAGCTCCACGTAATCTCGAATAATATCTGTGAAATTGGAGAAGTAATAATAGTCAATTTTACCTGATTTGTGCAGAGCGAATCTAATCCTGAATTCATCACTTCTTTTTACTTGCATAAAAGCCAGAGAGTGACCAATGTAATCGCCGGAAGAGAAGTAATCCTTGATCAATTCACCCTTGTAATATTCGAAACCATCGATCTCGGTAACCCAAGGGATACCGAGCAGAATCGAATCTATGTTGAGACACCGGAGCACCTTCAACTGCGCATTTTGAACGAATGCGTGGCCGCCGTTCATTGGCAAGACGAGCGCGTTCACTGCCCTTGCTTGAGCCGCGGACCTTGACGGCTTGACCTCTGAGAGATCATGAACCTTGAAGAGTGTGCTAAAAAAGCTCTCCACAGTGAAGTCCTCAAGATAGGAGAGGTCTTGCAGGGCTTCGTCGAACAAAGCCCTCGAGATTGCTGCCGCGAACTCCTCTGGCGTGTCGCCAAGTGGAACGTCAACTCCGCAACTGCTAAACGTTCGCTCAATATCGGCTCCAGGTGTGCAGACTATCCGCGTTCGCGAGGTTAGCGCATCATAGGCAATGCCCGATCCTCGAGCGGCATAATGCTCAATGTCATAAGGCATAACCACAACATCGGCCTTCTCCATTTCACTCGAGAATTCTTCAGGTGCCAGATCCGCAAGGAGAGTGATCGTGACGCCTGGAACCTGCAGCCTCTCCAGACGCCGCTTAGCCGTATGTATCTCAAAAGTGTCATTCGCTGGATTGCTGTATGTTTGTATACGAAATTCAACGTCGTACACCCCTCCCTGTTGTCCAAGCGCTTCAATAATGTCAGGAAGATGCTGAAAACCTTTTTCGGCGCGCGCCTCGCCCAAATAAGATACAATCTTCTTGCCATCCACTCCGCAGCCTGAGCCAGGTGACGAAAAAGGGTCAAGAGGGCCCATTGCAATCGGGAATGCAAAACCAAGAGAACTGTAGTGCTCTTGCAATCCAATGGTCTCTACATGAAAAAATATGTGAGAGCCAATTAGGCCTTCGTCTTTTAGGCGCTGCAATATATCTAGATTTGGCACCCCCTGAAGCCGTTCGCCTTGGATGATTTCTGGCTGGCAATAGATGAGACAAAAGAACTGCGGTCTTTGATCGGACGATAGGGTCAGCAGATACTGGAGAACCCCCATAAGCATGGGCACCGAGGCGGTGTGTATAAATATCTTGGTGTCTGCATTAATTCTTCCTTCGTCATGCAACTGCAAAAGAGAGAAGAGGTACTGCTCCCAGGGGCTGAAGCCTCCATTATATACGGGATGGAACTTGATGAGATTGCTGGAAAGCTCATCATCTCTTTCGACAAATGCAAAACTCGGCCATGCGCGCACAACTTCGCCACAAACATCATCTAGCGTTTTATCACTTTCTGGAAATGCTCTGTTGATGATTGCGTCAACCGCAAATCCGGATGCCTTGGCAGCCAAAGCTGCTCGCAACGATGCCATCAAATTGTGCGACTTGGCATCCCTGCAATCGGGGTCCAGAATTATTATCTTCGACTTCATTGCCTGCCCTTCTTTTGCACTCAGCGTAATGCGAAGGCTAACTTACCTTAGACCTTAGATCTTAGATCTTAGATCTTAGATCTTAGGTCGGTTGTGAGTGCCTTTAACAGTAATCCAGTTCTGTGGTCC
>NZ_CANMZM010000006.1 GCF_947502395.1 uncultured Erythrobacter sp. | reverse complement strand
CAGCAAAAGATGTCTCATGCCCTTATGTCCGCTCCTACGCCGATATTGGCTATAGGCCAGGGGCTCGATCTGGGCCGCAAGCGGAACGTCCGCATTAAGGGTTACCCAAGGCGTAATTGGACTTAAATCCCGGAGTGCCAGGCCCGCTGGGAACCGCTTCACGGTACTCGAACTTCCTAAGCGGTTTCGCGAACCATGAGGCGAGGAGGCAAGACAAGACTTTCTGTATCTTCCCCTGCCAGGCGTCGCAACAACAAGTCCACGAGGCCCTTTGCACCGGCAGCGATATCTTGCCTAACTGTCGTGAGAGGCGGGGCCGTCTGACTCGAGAGTGGGAGATCGTCGAACCCGACTACCTTTAGCTGGCGCGGCACATCGATGCCGCGTTCCCGAAGTTCTTTGAGGCAAGTTACCGCGATTGTGTCGGTTGCGGCAAAGATGCCGTCGACCTTGCCTTTGATCTCTTGCAAATGCTCTGCGATTTCCTCGCCGGTCCGCTCGGGCGACAAGTGCGTCGGAAGGGCGCGGATAGGCACACCCATTTTGGCGGCGACCTCTTTTGCGCCAGCGTAGCGGGCTGCGAACTCTATTGGCTGAGTGTCGCCTAAGAATGCGAGGCTCTTTGCTCCCGACGCGATGAGCCTCTCGGCGGCGAGCTTCCCGCCCAGGCGGTTGTCAGAACCGACGACACAGTGTCTTTGACCTTCCTGATGATTGCCCCAAACCACCATCGGTAGATAACCGTCGGCAACATCCTCGATCCGCTCGAACTGGTCTGACTGACCGATCACAATCACGCCATCGACCATGCCTGATCCGATAAATCGGTCCAGCCAATCTTCGTCCTGAGCGGGAATGACACGCCTCAGCATGAGGTCATACCCCTTCTCGGTCAGCTCGTCTGCCAGATAGCCCAGCAGCGTCATGAAGAAGGTATCCGAGATCTGCTGCCGCACGTCATGACCCAGGGGAATCGCGACGCCAATAACGCCCGTTTTCTGCCTGCGGAGTTTGCTCGCCATCTGGTTTGGGCGGAAACCGTGCTCGCGCGCGATGGCCTCGATCTTCTCACGCGTTTTCTTATTGACCAGACTGTTGCCCGCTAGCGCCCGCGAAACAGTCCCCGCAGAGACGCCTGCAATTCTGGCAAGGTCCGCAAGAGTGCGAACTTTGGCTGCGCTTTCTGCGCCATTTTGATCGTCTTCGTCCGCCATCACTACCCTTTAGCTCGCGAGCGCCTTTTGTTCACGCGGAACTCTGTGGCCCGCGTCCACAAAGAGGGTTGCGATTGCACCGACAATCATCAGCGCCCCGCCCAGCATCAACACATTACGCGGGTCACCGCCCAGAACTGGGTTATAAATCAGCGGCATCGTCAATGTCTGGAACAGCATGGGAATAACGATGAACATGTTGAAGATGCCCATGTAGATACCATTGCGTTCCGCCGGAATGGAGTCGGCCAGCATGACATAGGTGTTCCCCATCATTCCGGCCCAGCCAATGCCAATGCCGAGCATGAGCGCGAAGAGAGCCGGTGCAGTCTCAGCTCCAGGAATGAGCAACATCGCAATCCCTGAGGCTGTCAGGCACACCGCATGGACAGATCGCGCGCCAAGCTTCGCCACGATCGGGATCAGCAACAATGCCCCAACGAAAGCAATGAAGTTGTATAGAGCGCCTGCCTGCTGCGTGGTCAGCGTCGCTTCGCGAAATGCAGCGCTGGACGGGTCGGACGTATCGTAGATCGAGCGCCCCACCGCGAACGTGATGTACTGCCAATAAGCGAACATGGCATACCATTGGCACAGCATGGCGAGCGCGAGTTGGCGCATCGGTTTTGGCATATCGCGGATGGCATCGACGATTTCCGCGAAGGTATCCTTTACGGTTAGCGGTTTCTGCTCGAGAACCGCCTTTTCATCCTCGGTCATTGGCAGCTCGGGAACGCGCCAGACCGACCAGACGATCGTCGAAATCGAGAGGATCGCACCGATAATAAAGGCGATACGAACGATGACTGGAATACCGTTATCGTCCAGCACATCTTGCGCAACAAAGGCCGTCAGCAAAGTGGGCGCAAGATAGGACAGGGTTTGCGCAAGGCCCGTAAAAGCACTTTGCGTCAGAAAACCTATCGATCTTTGGTTTGGCACAAGCCGGTCCGCGACATAGGCCCGATAGGGCTCCATGGTGATGTTGTTGCCAGCATCAAGGATCCAGAGCAGCGACGCAGCCATCCAGAGCGTGGAGGAATAGGGCATCAAGAACAGGCTGATCGTGCAGATGATTGCGCCGATCAGGAAATAGGGTGTCCGCCGTCCGAAACGCGTGTTGGTCCGATCACTCATTGCACCAACAATTGGCTGAATGATGAGGCCAGTCATGGGACCCGCAAGCCATAGGAGCGGCATGGTTGCTTCGTCCGCCCCGAGGAAACCGTAGATTGGCCCCATATTGGCTTGCTGCAGTCCAAAGCTGAACTGCAGCCCGAAGAAGCCGATGTTCATTTCTATGATTCGCAGCAGCGAAAGCCGTGGCTTTACGGCGGTTTGCATAATCTCAGATCCTCTCGCTCGCCGTTATGTTGCCGGCGTTGTAGCAATTTCGTGACATAGATTGCGCGCAATTGCAATCGTTTGCAATTTTAGTGTTGCAATCGATTGCAATCAGATTATGCCTTACTGCGAATCGCACACTATGGTGCGAGCGCACAGGAGAGTTTTGCCATGAAGTTCCGTCACGCTTTGGCCTTCGGCGTCGCGCTGAGTGCCTTTTCTACCCCCGCCTTCGCACAGGACGCGGATACTGCCTCTGATGAAGGCGCCGATGAAGGCAACGTCATCATTGTTACTGCCGTTGCACGCGGCCAGAACCGTCTCGAAAGCTCGGTTTCGGTCAGCACGGTCGGGGCTGAACAGATCGCCGATCTTGCCCCACCGTCCTCCGCGGACCTTATTCGTCAGATCCCGGGGATTCGCTCGGAAGCATCAGGCGGTGAAGGCAATGCCAACATTGCCGTGCGCGGCCTCCCCGTTTCGACTGGCGGTGCGCGTTACATCCAACTGCAGGAAGACGGCCTGCCTGTTCTCGAGTTCGGCGACATCATCTTCGGCAACGCCGACAACTTCCTCCGCGCTGATCGCAATGTAGCGCGTGTCGAAGCGGTACGCGGCGGATCTGCTTCCACCTTCGCTTCAAACGCCCCAGGCGGTGTGATCAACTTTATCTCGAAGACCGGGCAGCGCGAAGGTGGCGCGATCCAGGGTACAGTCGGTGTCGACTTTGAAACCTATCGGGTCGATTTCGATTATGGCGCGCCGCTTGCCGATGATCTTTATTTCCATGTCGGTGGTTTCTATCGCACCGGCGAAGGTGCGCGCGACATCGGCTTCAACGGCTCCGATGGCGGTCAGATCAAAGCCAATATTACCAAGGAGTTCGACCGCGGTTATATCAGGTTGCACGCCAAGTTCCTTGACGACAGCACGCCAACAATACTGCCGCAACCGGTCTTCGTTGGCGGTACGAATGACAGCCCTGACTATGAGGGCATAGCTGGATTTGATCCTGGCCGAGATTCCTTGCTGAGCCCGTTTATCAGCACAGCGCTCACCCTTGATGGCAGCAATAATCCTGCGACATTCAACATCCAGGATGGCCTTTCGGTTGAATCTCAAGCCTTTGGGATCGAATCCGAGATTGATGTTGGCTCGGGGTGGACGCTAACCAACCGGTTCCGTTACGCGGACAATTCGGGCAGTTTTGTATCGCCTTTCCCTGCCAGCGCGGGCGCTGCCCAGGAAATTGCCGATGGCATTGGTGGCGCTGGTTCGAGCATTGTGTTCGCAACAGGCCCCAATTCAGGCGCTGCAGCGGACGCATCAACGATCGGGGGCAATGGCCTCTTGACCAATGTGGTCTTGTTCAACACTCGCTTGAACAGCCTCGACAACATCACCAACGACTTCCGTATCTCCAAAGACTTCGAATTTGGTGGTGGCTCCGCCACGTTCACGAGCGGCTTTTACCTTTCGCGTCAGGACATTGATACGGATTGGTTATGGACTTCGTTCGTTCAAACAGTTGAAGGCGACGGTAACGCCGTCTTGGTGGATATCATCGATGCAGACGGAAACACGATCACTCAGAACGGCATTGTTGGTTTCGGCGCGAGCTTCTTTGGAAACTGCTGTCGCCGTAACTACGATGTGCGGTACAGCACATACGCACCTTTTGCTTCGTTGGGACTGGAGTTTGATCGACTCACGATTGATGCCAGCATTCGGTACGATTTCGGCGATGCCGACGGAACGATCACCGGTGATGGCCCGGTCACGGACTTCGACTTCGACAATGATGGCAACATTAGCCCAGCTGAAGCTCTGACAAGCGTTCTTCCTCTCGGCAGCCCCAGCCCGGTCAATTACAACTTCGACTATTTCTCGTGGTCGATCGGAGCGAACTACCTTTTGACCGATGATCTTGGTGTGTTTGCACGATACAGTCAGGGTGGTCGCCACACGGCCGACCGGAGCCTGTTTACCCCCGCCGTCAGCACCATCGACGGGAGCCTAACCGGAGGTGACGAGGGCGTTATCGCTCGCGTTGATCAACTCGAGCTGGGATTGAAGTATCAGGGTGATGGATTGTCCGTCTACGCAACAGGGTTTTACGCGGAGACGAGCGAAACCAATGTCGAGATTGCACCAATTGTAGTTACGGATACTGATTTCGAGGCGTTTGGAATCGAGCTTGAAGGCTCCTACTCGGTGGGGCCTTTCTCTTTGACCGCTGGCGCAACCTGGACTGACGCTGAGATTGACGATTCGCTCAACGCCGCAGTCATAGGCAATACGCCGCGCCGCCAGGCAGATTTCATCTATCAGGCGACCGCCCAGTATGATGATGGCTTCTTCAAGGCTGGAGGAAATATTGTCGGTACGACCGACAGTTTTACACAGGACAATAACGAGCTCGAACTGCCTGCGTACGCTCAGGTCAATGCCTATGTTGCGGTTCGACCGGTTGAAAGGATCGAAATTGCCCTTAATGCGACGAACCTCTTCAACACCGAAGGGTTCACCGAAGCAGAGGAAGGCTCGATTCCGGCCAATGGTATCGTGCGTGCTCGTTCGATCGCAGGGCGCACCATCGCAGCATCCGTTCGCTTCGATTTCTGATGCAACGGATAAGGGCCGGCCACCAACCTCCCTGCTGGTCGGCCCTTATCATTTCCAACCATTTGCTAAAGGTGCCGGCATGACCACTGCCTGGACCGCTGACTGTGTGCGCAAGATTGAAGCCTCACGCATTCCGCGCATTCCGCTCATCACAGAGAATGATCAAGCCGCCCTCGATGCCGGGCGCATCTATTGGGATATGTGGCCGATCCAGGACCGGGATGGCCGCGTCGCGTCGATCCACGGGCGCGAACTATGGATGGCCTTATCCGCACCTGATCGCGGCGATCCAAGCCTACGCCATTTCGAGGCGAAAATTCGCCTCATCGAGCGCAAGTCGGGAAGCTGGTTCGATCTCGGCGACGTGCTCCCTGAATTCACGGTAGACTATGAGCGCGAATGGGCGGGGTCTGCGGTCACCGATAGCGAAGGCGTCAGCCTGTACTTCACTGCTGCCGGAACAAGTCAGCGCCCTGGAGGCTATCAACAGCGGCTCGTAGAAGCTCATGCGATTATCGGGGCAGATGGGCTGCCAGACGCGTGGACCGAGCCCCGCGTATCAATCAGCGAAGTCGCACCTGAATATATGCTCGCAGACGCGCATGAAGGGGAGGCAGGCAAGATCAAGGCGTTCCGTGATCCGGCCTATTTCCGCGATCCTGCCGACGGGCGCGAATATTTGATCTTCACCGCATCTCTTGCCGGTACCGACAGCGACTACAATGGCGCGGTCGGCATCGCCCGGCGGACCGACGACGGGTGGGAGCTGTTGCCACTCCTAATCCACGCTGATGGCGTCAACAATGAATTAGAACGCGCGCACGTCGTCTATCACCAAGGTGGCTACTACGCTTTTTGGGCGACCCAGCGCTCGACATTCGCACCCGGCCTAAGCCATGCGCCCAACGGCCTATATGGCATGGTGTCCGACAGTCTGATGGGCGATTACCGTCCACTCAATGGATCGGGTCTGGTACTCGCCAATCCTGATGAGGAGCCTCTCCAAAGCTACAGCTGGTTTGTGACGCGCGAGCTTCTGGTTTCCAGCTTCGTCGATTTTCGCGGTCTGAAGGGTGAACCTGTTCCCACCGATCCCGTCGAAGCCAACAAACTGTTTGGCGGCGTACCTGCTCCACTCTTGAAACTAACCATAGATGGTGATCGCTGCGAACTTGCGGAATCGGTGGAGGCATGAGTTCGACGGGCAAACCGCTTTTGGGTGGTATCGAGGCTGGCGGAACTAAATTCGTGCTTGCGGTGGGACACTCACCGACCGAGATCATCGAACGGCATGAAATCCCTACGCGCGATCCAGCGACGACACTGGCTCAGGCAGGCGATTGGTTTGAGGGGCAGGGATCGATCAGCTCGCTTGGAATTGCGAGTTTCGGTCCTGTCGAGCTTGATCGGTCATCACCTCTCTGGGGTCACATTACCAACACGCCTAAGCCGGGTTGGGAAAACTGCGACTTGGCTGGTTACTTTGCCAAACGCTTTGGAGTTCCCATTGGCTTCGACACCGACGTGAACGGAGCCGCGCTCGCTGAATATCAACACGGGGCAGGGAAAGGGGCATCTTCGCTTGCCTATATCACCGTGGGCACCGGGATCGGTGGAGGTCTGGTGCTTGACGGACAGGCCGTCCATGGAGCCGCGCATCCAGAGATGGGCCACATCTTCCCACGTCGCCATAACGATGATCGCGAGTTCGCAGGAATATGCCCTCACCATGGCGACTGCCTAGAAGGGCTGGCGAGCGGCCCGGCTATCAAAGCGCGTTGGGGAGCGTCGCTTTCCGAGTTGCCGACGGATCACTTGGCGCAAGAAATCATCGCCTTGTACCTCGCTCAGCTAGCGAACTCCCTTATCGCAATGACGGCAGTCGAGATCATTGTGTTGGGCGGAGGTGTCATGAAGACGGACGGCTTGACCGAGCGTGTGGCTCGTATGGCATCGGAACTCGGCGCACGATATTTTCCAGGCGGGTCAAAGCACAAGATCGTCTCGCCAGATTTAGATCAAAATGCTGGGCTCGCAGGAGCGCTAATGCTTGCGTCCTTGGTTTGATGTCCGCTTTTAGGGTTTCCTTGTCGCGCATCTAATGCCTGAAACTGGGGCGCATTTCTGCCGCGCAAGAAATTTGCTTTCCGTTTCCGGTTGCCCCGGTTCTGAGAAGTCCGATCTCGCCT
>NZ_CANMZM010000005.1 GCF_947502395.1 uncultured Erythrobacter sp. | reverse complement strand
AGGCGAGATCGGACTTCTCAGAACCGGGGCAACCGGAAACGGAAAGCAAATTTCTTGCGCGGCAGAAATGCGCCCCATAGTCGGTCATAGCTGATTGGCCGGCACCTTCCTGAAAGCGGCCATCTGCGAACAAAGTTCGAATAGGTGACGTTGCCGAGAACACAATCGCATCAAGTTTGGTTTGCTTTGAGTTAGGTATACCCGCTCCTGCTTTCCTCTTCTTGATTCATAGTTTGCATTGCTACCTTATTGCCGGTGTCGGCAAATCGTCGTCTGAAATCGTCAACCGACTTTAGCGATCGAGGCGCGGCTCGATAGCCGATGTCAGACATAAACTCCTCGAGCAGTTGCTTGGTCCAGGCAGAACCGATCTTTTCATGACGCGATTGCAGAATACGGCGGCCTGCCTCTGAGGAGGTCCGTTCAGCAAGTTGTTGCGGTGCAAATATCGCTTCACTCCGATTGGCTGCGTCTGCAATCAACACTGTGCGCACACACCAGAGCGCTCGCTTTGCCAGAAGGGCATCGTTGATCTGGTCGCTTTGCAAGATCAAAAACCAAGCAAAATCAATGGCATTATCGATATCTTGATGGTAGCTGGCACGAAACTTGAACCGGTCACGTAGTTTGGCAAGGTAGTCCTCAGGATCGATTAGAGGTTTGGCTTCGTGTACGAGGTGACAGACGAACAAGTCGCCGTTCTGGGCATCTTCTATCAAGCTCTTCCACGAATAAAGAAATAGTGAGAGACTTCCGGCCGAGACATGCTTTCGATCATTTTCCAGACATATCAGAAGCAGATCGGTGTCGGAGGATTCTGACTGATCATTTCGGGCTTGGCTTCCGAATAGAATTGTCGAGACTATACGCACGGTATCTTGGTCCCGTTTGTCAGTGCGCAAAACCGGCCTGTCGATTGCCTACTACTCCTCACCGGTTGCATTCTCGATTACCCGGGTCAAAGCTTGTTTTGACAGCTTCCTGGCCGATGCCTTGGCCTGTTCGACTTCCTCGTAATTTTCTAGCACCAATTGCTGTCTGTTGGCATCGAGCAGGCCTGGTTGCAGATCGAGATTGCGCTCCACAATAAGGAAGAAACTAAGGGCCAACCGGCAGGGAAATCTTAGCTCCCCATCTTTCATTCCATACTCAGTAGCGACAGCGGCCAGCTGATCGGCGCCGAGTTGGGGATTCGGCGCAAGTATCAAGTCAAGCTCGTGTATCCACTCGAAATCGAGAGCCGGATCGATAAGCGATGAGCGAACAGCTTTGACTGACGTGATTCTACTGATGTTGTAGAACCTGAAGTCATTGTGCTCGCGAGACCATGATCTCACATACCACGCGCCAGCACTATGAAAGAGGGCATGAGGAGCGATTGTCCGAGGTGGTTCGGAGGAGCCGGTTATCGATGTATAGCGAACGTCGATTTCATTTTTACTGCGGATGGCATCCAAAAGGCTCAACAAGATGTCAGGATCTGTACGACGTCGTCCCAGCGTGACAATCTCAACCGGTGGAAGGGCAGCGAACCACGTGTCTTCGGGCCTCATCCATTCGTTTTCGATTGCTACAAGCTGAAGCAGATATCGCTCGATCGTATCGCCAACGAGTGCAGGCTTGAACTCAGAAGTGCGAACGTAGGCCTTCTTAGCTCGATCATATTCGAGGTTGGCGGCCGCCAGCTTCTCGTACTGCGAGATATCGGATGATGCCTGCTGCGGTGAAATCCCGAAAGTCTCCGAGAGATCACTTCGATTAAACCTGCCATCCCAAAACAACCTGAAATCGATGAACTCGAGCCGGCGCTGCACTCCCCACTTAAGGCCGTCGGACACTCAAAACCCTCCATCTACTCGATGCTAAAAAAATATCGCGTCGCATTTCTTGACGCGTTTTCACTTCATTCCCATATCATATGGACGAGCGGGCGACTCGAGGCAAGCATGTCAGGATCGAAGGAACAGGTGGGTAATGGGTGGCAACGAGCCAGAAAATGAAGCCGGTGTGACCCTAGCGCCTTATCGGGCGCTTAGTCTGGATGGCGGCGGAATGCGTGGCATCTACACAGCTGCCTTTCTTTCCCGGTTGTCTGGGCATTTCGCCAAAGGACGGGGCAAGGAGGCTCTCGATCTTGGCAAGGGCTTCGACTTGATCGCGGGCACCAGTACCGGAGCGATCGTAGCCAGCGCTCTGGCCAACGGAAACTCAATGGATGAGGTGGTAAGCCTTTATCGACAACATGGAGCGAAGATTTTCCCGCACCGAATTGCGGGCAAGCGCAGCGCATTGGCGCGTGTGCCCAAGGGTGGGAAGTATGTGCGCGAAGGCGATACCGCGCTTCGCTGTGCCCTCACCAACGTTTTGGGCGAAGTATCACTGGCAGACGTCTATAACTTGCGCGGTATCTCGCTCGCGATCCCGACCGTTTTGATGAGCGAACACAGGGCGCTTGTATTCAAAAAGACACTGAAGAGTGGCTCTCGCGACGACAATTATCATCTCGTCGACATCTGCATGGCGAGCAGTGCTGCGCCGATCTATCGCTCGCTCGCGGCGGTTGCCGATCCAAACTGTCCAGAGGGTCCGAAACAAGTCTTTGCCGACGGTGGCCTATGGGCTAACAATCCCATCCTCGTTGCGCTGATCGATGCGCTGGCGAACGCTGCTCCGCATCAGCCCATCGAGCTGTTCTCGCTTGGCACATGTCCAAGGCCCGAAGGAGAGCATGTCTCCGAAGATGAGGTCCACCGGTCGATGCTTGATTGGTCCCTCGGTGCAGATGTGGGGCCGCTTAGTATCTCCGCCCAGGAGTTCGCTTTTGACAATATGGCCCGCCTTCTGGCCGGCGTACTCAGCGATTGCGGTAGGTCAATTAGACGTATTCGGTTTCCGAACAAGCCGGTTCCGGCCAGCATGATGCCTTTCCTCGCACTAGACGACACACGGCCGGAAGCAATGGATAGGCTTATTGCTCAGGCGAATACCGACGCGGATCTAACAAAAAGCGCATGCGATGATCCGCACAATGCCGAAGGCCAGATGATCCGTCGCCTCTTCGAAGAGCTTGAGCCTGCTCCCGAAGTTCCACTCTCCAGTTTGCCCGCCTCCACTTAAGGAAGATAAGATGCACGACTGCTCCAAAGATATTCGCGCCTATCATGATCAGCAAGTCACTTTGCCGACGACCGCTCAGAACCAGATGCGCAACCGGCGCAATACCAACCGGGACCGTCTGCGCAATGGCTTGAACAAGGCCGAAAACCCGGCGCCAAAAGAGTTCGTCAGCCAAGGCAGTTACGCCATGAAGACAATGATCCAGGACCCTGATAACGATTACGACATCGACGACGGCGCTTACTTCCTCAAGGAAGACCTAATTGGCCCGCGCGGCGCGGAAATGACAGTTTTGCAGGCTCGGCAAATGGTGCGTGACGCGCTTGATGATGGTCGCTTCAAGACACCGCCCGAGGTTAAACTAAACTGCTTACGAGTGCACTACGACGCCGGATATCATATCGACATTCCCGTTTACCGGACTGTTGTCGTTGACGAAGTCCTCGGCGACGAAATTTTTCACGAGCTGGCGTCTTCTTCCGGTTGGAAGAGGTCGGACGCTCGCGACGTGACTTCTTGGTACGAGGACCAGAGGAGCAAGTCTTCCGACGCTCAACAGATCCGTCGCATCAATCGGGATCTGAAACAGTTCGCCAAAAGTCGCGCAAGCTGGAAGGGGCGTATGCTAAGTGGCTTTGGTATCACCAAGCTGATTACAGAACGGTTCCGAGCGAGGGCTCGCGAGGACGAATCCTTGTATGATACGATGGTCGCTATCCGTGATCGCCTCGACCTTTGGCTTGTGATCGAGCATCCGGTAACGCCCGACGAAACCATTACCGATGGCCCAGAAGACGCCAAAGCGAAATTATTCCGATCGAAACTGACGGAAGCGATCGAGAATCTCCAACCGCTATTCGACCCAGACTGCTCTCGCGAGACGGCATTGAAATGTTGGGATAAGGTATTCGCAACGACCTTCTTCAGTGAGCGCTTAGAAGAAAAGCAGCGAGCAAACTCGAAGGGCCCTGCAATCGTAGGCGTTTCGACGGTCCTATCTGGTACAGCGGCAGCGGCTTCATCTATCGAGAGTGCTGGCGGAGGGCGGCATGCTTGATAGCGGCCGCTCGCTGGAGTTTCGGCGAGCGGCGCTCGAACTTGAAGCGCAACTTCGGCTGAAGACCGGAGTCGTGCCTGAACGTTTGTCCGCTAGTGAATTACGAGCGTGCTATGGCAGACGTCGATGGGTGAAAGGCTGGCGAATTCCGATTGAGTTCTCTGACGAGAATGTGCGTCAAATCGACATCGTGGCGAACGAGCATTTCCCTCTCGTCCCCGTAAGAACGGCGTTGCGTGAACGTCCACCGTTTTTGACGTGGCCGCATGTCGAGGAGGATGGCACTCTGTGTCTTCTGCCAAACCTTGCGGAATGCGATCCAGACAATCCGGTATCGGTCGCTGAAAACCTTCTGAATAGATCGGTTCGCCTTATTGAGGAATTGCTCGAAGGAGCCATCGTAAACCGCGACTTCAAAGAAGAGTTCCTTACCTATTGGGCGTATGACGCGCACGGTCGAGGTGAAGAGGTCATCAGCTTGATCGATCCGGCGCCACCCTCGAGAACTGTGAAGCTTTGGCGTGGCCGCGGCTTGCAGGTCATAGGCGAGGACCTTGCGAGCGTCGAAAAATGGGTGCGCAACCGGTTCACTGAGACGCGTTCGGTAAAATGCGAAGACGCGGCCTTTCTTTGGTCTTCTGAACCGCCCTTGCCTAGCGAATATCCTCAGAAAGGGGCGGACGTCTTAGCTTTGGCGCGGAGCCTTGGGGCAGGTTCCGAAGAGACCGTGCGTCAGGTGGCTTCGGAGAACGCCGACAGCTTGGTAATCCTACTGGGCGCTCGGGGCCGAGGTGGTCCGGGCTTGGTAGCTATGCATTTGCCAGGTCGCTCGAGTCGTTTGGCCCGCAAGGGCCGAGAAGCCAATAGGCTGTCCAAGGGCTTTCGATCTGGTCAGACGCCGCGTGATGTCCTCGTAACCAGGACTTTTGGGCAGCAGGGGATCAGGAGAACGGGGGTCGCACGCGCTGATGCTGCATGGGTGCACGGACGCGGTGCCGACGGGCGCTCTGCAACACTACTAAACAAAACCATCGTCGTCATCGGATGCGGATCGGTCGGCGCACCAATTGCATGCCTGCTTGCGCGTGCCGGAGTCGGCAAGATCGTTCTGGTCGATCCCGACGTTCTCAGTTGGGCAAACATCGGCAGACACCCACTTGGCGCTGCCTATGTTGGAAAGAACAAAGCACAAGCAATGCAGGATCATTTGGCGTCAAATTTTCCACACCTCGACGTTGAGTTCCGAGATCACGACGTCCGCAGCGTAGTTGGGACAAACGATCCCGCGTTGGCTGATGCAGATCTGATCATATCCGCGACCGGAAGCTGGTCCGCTGACCATGAATTGAATCGATGGCATCTTGAGAATGGGCGCGCTCAGCCGGTGCTCTACGGTTGGACTGAGGCGCATGCGTGCGCGGGTCACGGTGTGGTCGTCGCACATGAAGATGGCTGTATTCAGTGTCATATGAGCCAAGTGGGACGGCCGGATTTCGTGGCCATCGACTGGCAGGAAGGGGCAGACGCAAACCTCGAGGAGCCGGCATGCGGCGCGCATTATCAACCCTACGGCCCGGTTGAACTCGAATTCATTAATGCAATGCTGGGTGAGTTGGCTTTGGACTGCCTTCTCAATGCACCCAGCCAATCACTGCATCGCGTTTCGCTTGCTCGAAAGAGCAGGATCGGCTCATTGGGAGGTGAAGTATCAAAGGCCTGCCAAGTGGAGATTGTCGATGATGGTCATGGCCCGATCATATTTGATCGAGAATGGCCGGTCACAAGCTGCAAAGCTTGCGGAGATGTTGAGAAGTCGGAAGCTGCATGAGACGCCACTGCCCCCTCGGATTGTTCTACACGCCAGAAGCTTACAGTCGGCAACAAACTCAAAATTGAGCCGGGAGCTAGGACGACAAATACCATTCCAAAGATGAGGTAGGGTGCCGTATGGCCATTTGGTTGCTATCTCGGAGTTGCGAATGGGCGTGATCTGGAAAGGTGTTCAATGGACGGCCAGGCGATCAAGGCGACGATCCAGGAAGCGATAGCCACGCTTCAACAAGAAGAAGCGACGATCCTCACTCTCGACGTTAGTGAACGCACAATTTGCGCCTGCCTAGCAGCAATTTTGAAGCGGACATTCGAGGATTACTCGGTCCACGTGGAGTACAATAGGCATGGGGTCTATCCAAAGGAGATTGAACTCCCAGATTCTGCTGGCGAATTGACGTCAGCGCGAATTTTTCCGGACATTATCGTCCACCATCCCGGCGACGACGACGCGAATCTATTGGTCATCGAAGTCAAGAAGACAACCAATCCGGTGAAAGATGAACTCGACATCATGAAGCTCCAACAGATCAAGCAACAGATCGGCTATGAATTTGCTGCATTCTTGCGGTTGCCAACTGGTGCTGAGGCCAATCCTGACGATCGACATGTCGTATGGGTTTAAAACGCTGATTGTCTGCCGTCTCGAATTCAGATTGAGAAAGCAAACAGACCGCTTCTGGTCCAGACTCTGGCAATCAAGACAGGTGCGCGATCAAATGGGCGCAAACCCAGTCTATTCAGAGTGAGCATACACTCAATTATAGTAGCGCTCGAAGCGACTATCCTCGCGAAGTGATTCAGGGCGATAAGGTTCTTGCCTTCCGCATTTGTGTATCGAGGTTAGGGCAAAGCGATCATGAACTGACTTGTGGACGGGTGCCCCCAAGACAGCCTTTCTGATTTTCTCTTTCCAGCTCTTGCGAAATCCTTGTGGCCACCAACGGGGATAAGAGTCACGCACGGATTCAACTTCACAGTGCTGCATGCCCGATGCCGAAGGAAAGATATTGAGCTTCTCATCGTCAATTTTCAGCGGTTCCGGCAAAGAGCGCGCTTCATCGATCATCCATTTGAGAGCGATGTCGGACAACCGAGATTCCGTTTCCGGATAACTGCCACCAATGTCTGAGTGGTTGCCAGCGAACCAGAGCTGCACAAACGGTTCGATAT
Organism: uncultured Erythrobacter sp.; assembly: GCF_947502395.1. Lineage (GTDB taxonomy): Bacteria > Pseudomonadota > Alphaproteobacteria > Sphingomonadales > Sphingomonadaceae > Erythrobacter. The sequence goes on along the minus strand of NZ_CANMZM010000005.1, from coordinate 1,705 downwards.
CTCCATCTCGCGTGTAGTCGAGTTGCTTGTAACCCCACCTGACGCGAGGGAAGTCTGCGCGGGTTTCATCAATCGCAATTGCGTGCCGAGTATAGCCCGTGCGTGTGCTCAGACCTCTGTCGTAATTCTTCATTCGCCATTTGGCGAAATGCCACTGGCTCTTCCCCTTCTCCGGAAAATTCTTGATGCGCTTGAAGGACGACCGGAAAGTTCTCCAGCCGGCATAAAGGAGGCTGAGCGAGCCGAAGGCACCAAATGATACCCAGTATGAGAGCGGCAAGAGCCAGCTTGTCAGATAGGACAGCCCGCCAATCACACCAAGCGCCAACAAAATCAGGAAAGCTGAGATCAAAAAGCGGACTATGCCTTTCGAGCCAAGCGAGGCGACCGTGTCGAAGACACCAACAAAATACGGATAGACATTGGCGCCGTCATCATCGCCAGAGCCGTATTTCGTCCTAAAGCGGCGTCCAAGCTCATGCTTGGCCCTAAAATGCTTCTTGGCGGCTCCACCAGCGCCATATTCATAGACCTTCACGACAGCCTCATGAGCGATCGCGCGGGTTTTGCTGGTATGCTTTGGGAGAAGGTTACCGTCGCCGTCAGTTGTCGGAATGCCGCAAAGGCTGATTAGGTTGGCGACACAGCGCGCAGTATATGCACCCCTACTGAACCCGAACAGAAAAACCCTGTCGCCGGGCTCATAAAGGTTCAGGATCGCCTCATAACAGTCGATGATGTTTTGTGTGATGCCACGCCCAGTAGCAGAGGAAAGAAGCTTGTTTAGCGATCGTCCAATGCCCGTGAATCCGCTTCTCACATCATCATCCGTGCCAAGCCCGGGGTCATAGAAACAAACCTGCTCGGCAGGATCGATTGTATTTGAAGGATCAACGCGGGCAGCGCGGTAAATCTTGTAGACGTTGCTCAGTCGCTGGTCAGGTCGAACCCCGCCCGCCTGTCCCGTGCCGTCCGAGAAAATACAAATGTTCTTGCCCATAGCTGCCGCCCATTGTTCTTGCTCTGTTCAGCATAGAGAGCGAGGTGGTGAAGGGCAACAAAAGGTCCCCATATTGAGACGATCAGCGGGGATATCTTGAGAATTAGCTCGAAAGTGATCAACCAAGCATTAGCAAGCCAAATGCGATCACAGCGCACCAGAAGGCTGCATGTTCCAGTTTGGCCCACCACCTTCCTGACATAGGTGCAGCGCCGTATGCGCCTATCTTGTTTTCCCAGACATCTTCGAACTTCTGCGCCGTGATGCATGCCGTGGCTACTACCGCACCCGCAATGCCCGCCACCAATATACCGCAGATTATGACCCATATCGCCGGTGAGGCGGTGCTGATTCCTAGGACTTTCGTCAGTCCAGGCGAACTGATGACGGTTAGAAGGGCTGCACCCAGGGGAATGTACATTCCGAGATGGAACACGGTGTAGCTAAAAAGTCGCGATAACCTTTGGTCGTCAGTCATCTTGCGAGCCTAGCATCTCAAGTGCCAGTCGAGAACAATCACATGTATACTGAGTTCAAAGCATGATCTTCGTATGTCCAAGAAGGAGGAGTACTTTTGAACCATTGTCCACTTCAAGGAAATTCTATTCGACAGGAGACAGTCCGCTTCCGGCCCAGATCGAGCCCCTGGCCTATAGCCAATATCGGCGTAGGAGCGGACATAAGGGCATGAGACATCTTTTGCTG
>NZ_CANMZM010000004.1 GCF_947502395.1 uncultured Erythrobacter sp. | reverse complement strand
CACCAACTACCTGGACAAACGACGCGAGCTGATGCGCGAGTGGTCGGATTTCTGCGTTGGAAGGTAAAGAAGCACTCATTTGCGACCGGCTGCTTTGCGCCCCAGTCCAAGACATAGCGATCCGAGAGCTTAGTTCCCGAAAGCGGACACTCTCCAAGGCCATTCCGGCCCAGGAGAATGACAATGACTTACTCACACTTTGACCCCGCTACCCAAAATCGAGTGCCGTGGAACTTTGGAGCGAAATCACGCGCTGTTCGATCTCATGGGGGTGTTACCCTCCGTATCGTCTTCGTATCGTCTTCGTATCGTCTTCGTATCGGACGTGCTAAAAAGCGAGAGTTATAGCAATGACAAGCTTACGGTCAGCGATCAAACTGTGCGCCTATTGCTCTCTCGTATCCTTGAAAATCAAAACTTCTCCGGCTGGGTAATCGAATAAGACCCTTCGGCCCGAAAAGTATCGATACCCAATGTAACCCTCGAAATTGTCATGTAAGTCGCGAACTTGTTTGGCCGCGAACCGCGAACGGAGCGGGCCAATATCAATCGTCACACCTTGTGTGAAGATGGAGTCAAAGCTCTCTCCGGAAAGGTCGGTGCTTGGAACTACACCTAACAAGGCATCATTGCTGATGTAGCGGTCCCAGACACCACGCCGGATTTGTAAAGCGCCAGTAGCCCCAAGATCGACAGAGAAAAGGGCTGGAACTCCATTGATTGCCCCTTCTAAAAGCCCATCAGCCATCGGAAGACGCGTGACCTGCTCGTCTCTCAACTTCATCGCGCCCGATGGCAGAAAAACAATTCTCTTGGCTCTCGTGTCGAGATAAAAGGCAAATGCATTGATTAGCTCCCGCCCGAGGATAATCTTGATGTCTTTACCTAATGCTTGGGAGATCCCTGAAAGGTCGGTGCCGTTTAGTATCGCAGAAGGAACGACAAATTGACCTACAACTTCGAGCTCCACGCCTTCTATCTTGCTTCGGGGCAGTTCACGTTTTCTGGTTCGTATTTTACTGGACATTTCTTCGACGCGCAAATTCAGCTCTCTAGCGAACCCAACGTCAACGAAGGTCGCCTGCGACCCTGTGTCAAGCAAAGCCCACACTTCGCGACCATTGAGCAGCATTTGGAAGGTTATTACACCTTCGCTATCATCAAACACTGCTGATGAGATTTGTCCGCTCTTTTGTTTGAATTCGAGCTCGAAAGTTAGCCGCTCTCGCTCTTCAGCCTCAAAAACATGCTGCGCCGTCGCTCTCGCGTTTTGCAAAGGTAAAGTCGCCTGCGCAGTTAAGACTGCGCAGGCGATAAAAAAACGAACGAGAGATCGAAAATTAGATGTCATCATTGTCCTCGTTCTAGCTCAATCAAAACTGAACTGTGAATATGACCTTAGGATTGTCAAATGTTCCATCGTTATTGAGCAGTAGGGATGCGGACAGCATAATTCCACCACCCAAATCAAATTGGGTGTCGAAGCCAAAATTAAGGCTGCTGACATCCAAATTCACACTAAAGGTGTTACCGTCTTTGGCGAACGAAAGTTCCACATTTTCCAAGCTAAAGCCGTCAAGGTCGATTTCTCCAGATACACTGAGCCCATCATCCACTTCTGCGGAAACCTCAACGGTCCCTTCAGCCGGATTAGTCTCCAGATCAAAAGGCAGATTAAATCCACCAGCATTGCCACCGGGATCAAGAATAGGATGGTCAGAGAGCCCTGGTGCATCGCCAGGGCCGGACCAAACGTTGTCCGAGCGGTTTCCTACAACGACGATATAGCGAGGCGAGCTATAATAGGTGCGTCCGTCAAGGACGGCGTCAACGCCCAGCTCGTGGGCTGTGTTAATCGCTGATCGCTCTTCGTATTTCCAAGGCTCTTGGCCGCGCAGCGCCGCCAATGCGTTCACGATATCAACGAACTTTTCGAAGCCACACAGGCCACGTGGAAGTGAGGAATGAGTAGGTGGAGGGTTAGTGTATGCTCGATCAGGATTGGTTTCGCTATTCGTCGCTATCGTTGTCGGTTGAGGCCAGGAAAGTCCCCTTCCCTCCCCGAAACTGACCGACCACCGAACCATCATCCCAGTGACCGCTAAGGATACCGGTTCGATTTATGCCACCCACTGTTCGCCTTCTTGCTGCGAGAAGGCGAGCGCGCCTCGTGTCTCGGTCGACGGGTTTTCCGTAGATGTCGATAGCGTCGCGCAAAGGCTTCATAGTCAGCTCGATTCCTAACACACGCCAGCGAATACCAAAGCGGCGGTAATTAGACAGCCTACGATTATTCCGAGAGGCAGCACCACGTAGAGCTTAGTGCGTTCGGCTCGACGCGCTTGCGATAGGATGGTGTCCTTTAGCTCGGCGGTCATCGGCTGCGATTGCTCGAAGAGCGCGTCGATGCTTTGTGCTTTTACCTCAAAACGGGCGAGTAGAGCGTGGAGCACAGACAATTGGTGCTCGATCTTCTTCACATACACCTGCTGAACGTCGCTTAAGTGGCCCAACTGTTTAACAAGGCCCTGCTGGTAGTTGGTTTCTCGCTTGATCGCCGCTGTGAGAAGCTGCACGAGCTCGTTTTGTAATGCGCGTTGGGTAGACTTATCGTCGTTCGACGCAGCTTTTGGTGCCGGAGAGAGCGTCATATTTCCTGTGGCAAGATGTGTTTCAACTGCTCGCCGGATCTTCGCTACAGTTTTCTCTCCAGCGCGAGGGGTAATCCGTAATGCTGCATCACTCATTCGGTCGATGTCCTCCACCGTTAGGGCGCTGGCAAATCTTGTGTCACTCATCTTTTCAAGCACGCCCTTCGACCTAGTGTCCAGTTTGAGCACGCTCCAATGATCCGCGAGTAAGTCGTGGCGTTTGTCCGCGTATTGTTCGTCAACAGGCTCCATTCGCTCCCACCCTGCAGGAAAGGCGGCAAGCCTAAGATTGATGGTCTCGCGGTAACAAGGTATTTCGTCTGAAAAAGCGCTCTCGGTGAGGAATACATTCCAGCCTGAGTGATCGTGCCTCGGTTCGACCGAGTGAGGCGCAGGTGGACCCGTGGCATACTCACCTTAAGCTGAGCGAGGCACAGGCGGAACCGAGGCACACTCAGGCGAGGCGCTGCGAAACCGGTCCCATAGAGCTTCCTACCCTGAAAATCGCTAAAAATGGCGACGCGATATTGCGCGCTAGCGCGGCTCCGATGAGTAGTATCTTTGGAAGCTTCATATCTAGCTTGTCGGGCAAAGGAGAGTCGTGATGGCAGAGTTCGTTCTTGTGTCGATCAAATGGGCCAATTCCTTCGAGCATATTGCGTCTGAAGTAGTGACGGTGATGTTGATCGCGTCGGTCATTGTCATCGGGGTATTCTCATTCCGGGGCGGACCATTGAACGTGAACTCTAAGGGAGCGCAATTGTGACAGAGGCGGAAACCAAAACTGACGTTGGTCATGGATTCATCCTCATGATCGCCCCTGCTGTTGTATGCCTGGTAATGATCGGTCTGACCTATCGTTTCGCCGGTTCTGATCTGCTCTCTATAGGACATTTGGTGACAATCGGAGCTGTGCTCTGGAATCTATGGGAATCGTCGTCGATTGCATTCCGTTTGGCACGGACAAAGTCTGCTGAAGCCCGCCTTTGGGCTCTTGGTCTCGCGACCGTCGCCATACTCCCTGCATTGCTATGGTCGCTCGTCTTCGTCCCTCGATTCCTGCTCTGAGCTCGCTTATCGAGTAGCTTTACGCGTAGGAGAACCTATGAAATCGGTCGCAGTTGCTTTGCCTTTTGTCCTTCTTGCATCGCCAGTCGCTGCCAAGGAGACTTTCCTCCGTTGTCAGTTTAGCGAGCGCCCAGACCTTCCCGTTTCTGTCGTCATCGATGATGAGCGTATGATCGCTCACGTTAGATATGGTGGCTCACGCTTCGCGGCGCGCTTAAATCTGACGCCTGAGGAGGCTCAATTTACAATTGAGCAGCAGCGCATGGTATGGCGCATCAGCAGGCTTGATCTCGCTGTTTCGGTGACCATTAAGACATTTGAAGAGCTAATCGGGACGTGTCAGCTCGCAGACCCGCCCGCGCGGAAATTCTGAACATAGATTCCAGGCCGGTAGGCGCTAGCTTTGCAGCGTGTGTTATCGGCTCCACCCGGGCACTTTGATACCGAACATTGGTCGATCTTCATCAACCTCTAACTCGGCCTCAAGTGCGGCTTTGGATTCTGCGTCGGCTTCCGGAAATTCAAAGACGCTTATCCCGAGTCCGATTAGGAAGAATGCAAAATAAGCGCCATACAAGCGTTTGTGGTTTCCGTGCGCTTCCCTAACCCTCGCTCTCATGGTCATGATCCGGCCGGTCTTAGTCATTGGCCGTTTCTCCTGCTGTCCGCGTGTGTGAGAACGTAGCACACACGAAGCGCGCCACCAATCAGAACGCAGACCCGCCCGCACTGAAATTTTGACCGATCATTATTGGTAGGCGGGCGCGATGACGTGCATCAAAGCTCTCAAGTGCTCCGACGTTTGCGCCTGCCGCCAGTAGCGCGGCGCGAACGTCCTCTAAAGCACGCTTCATGCTCTGACGGTGAGGATGATGCGCCATTGCGCAGCGCTCGACCAATTCGTCCAGCTCGTCGGCGACAACAATGTTTTTCAGCATCGATGCGATCCCCAATAACGATCCCAGCGCGCGGCGTAGCCGCTCCGCACCATGGCGCAAGATAGGTCGCCAGCGATGGGCGAATAGCACCATGCGCCCGTGCGGCTTCCATCTGCGTTGCCCGTGGATGTGCAAGAGAGCGTGGCGGAAGCGGAAACGGTGATATGACCATGAGGGGTCGCCCTCCCCCGCGTTCCCAAAAGACTGATGAGATAGTCTCGCGCCTCGATCCCGCTTGCCTCTGGGCAAGGGTGGCCGCGCCTGCACGTCTCGTCGATCTCTCTGGCGGCAATGCCTGCAAGGCGTATGCGAACGCCATTGCTGCACCAAATTGGCCCGTCTGCATCCCACACTTTGGTGGGGACACATTGGAACGATTCCCCGGCAGGGACAATGGTGGCTGTGGCGAGCAAGAAAGCGGCAAACATGATGGCGATGACCTTAAGCGAGTTCGGCCATCAAAGCATCGTTCCAGTCGCCTCCGGGTGGCGGCAACTCGATGTCGAGCGTGCGACCACCTTCGGTGAGATGCGGGTGAGCACGTTCAATAGCATCGCTGGCGTCTTCACCATGCTGGGAATAAATCACGACGTGCTTAACGCTCGCGGGAATATCGACCCGGCCATACCTTTCTTTGCCAGCAACCGACCAACAATGGGGCAATCCGAATTTCTGGATGACGCTTTGCGCATCCTCAAATCCCTCGGCGAGGTTGAGCCTATCTTTGGGTTTTAGGCCGAGCCGCGTCGCCCCTCCCCCAAGGTCGCCAAGCCCTTTTTTCGGGTTGGGTAAGTCAGCTTTCTCGCCATCGGGCGTTAGGAAGACGCGTTGAATGCCGACAAATCCTTTGTCGGAGTGAAGCGGGATTACGAGCGCCGGGAAAGTGAGCATCTTCAGCTCGCCGTCGATCTCTTCCTTGGTCTTTGAGTTGGGGTGAAACCGAACATTGCCGTTGCCGAATATGCCGCGTCTATCGAGATAGGCGCCTGCGGGTGTCCCGTTGACGCTGTGACTTTGATCCCAGATGTTGAGAGCCAGTCTTAACCGGTTGGAAGGCGCTTTGAGATGCGCTGGCGGCGTATCGCTGCCGCCGTGGCGCTCCCGCTGGACCCCGTGGCCTCCGAGGGCGCTCAACACGGCTTCTTTCGAGCATCCTGCATGGCATTTGTAGAGAACAACCTTTTCACCTGGCTGAATCGAGAGAGAAGGTTTGCTGTCCTCATGCGCGGGGCATTTGGCCATCCCGTAAGAGCCATACCAGCGACCGCCAAGCTTTTCGGTTGCCCTTCTCGCGGCATCGGTTGTGTAGCTATTCATCGCACTCCCCTCCCCCGCTATTTGGGCTGACCAATGCAATGGCCAGCCTCGTAAAAACCCTTGCGAAATCATCGTATTCGATGGTCATTTCTTTACCCTAATCCGGTGGCGAATGCCAGCGGAACCGAGCGGTCCCGCTGGCACTTTGCTCATGCAGCTTGCGACGTTTCTTCGTCATCGGCTTGCGGGGAAGGAGTCACCCCGCGCATGGGCTTGGGAAGCCATCCTTGTGGGAGACGTTCGGCCAATTCGGTCGAAAGATCGCCCTTTTTGAGGTTCTTGCAGTTGGCGACCGCTTCGGCACCGCATTCCTCTTCCATGATGGTGAGCATCTGCTTTTTGGTCAGTCGATCACAGAATGGAACCGTCACACGCCAAACCTTTGACATATCGACATCGGCGCTCTGCATCGCGCTTTCAAACGCGCCGCGATAGCAGGCATCAAACGTGGCTGTGACCGCAACACATTTGGCCAAGAGAGCAAGCTTGTCTTCGCTGCTCATGGCCGCAATCGTCTCGAAGCGATCTTCCCGCTCAAGCTCGGCATATTGGTCGGCAATCGTTTCTGCTGTCGTGCCGATTGTCTCGTGGTGAAGATCATCGCTGATCGCAAAGCGCGCAATCCGCGCCTCCACCCCTACAGCGCTTGCTGTCGCAAACTCGCTGTGCAGCACCTTGCCCGCCAGAGTATCCAGTAGGAAGGTCAATGCGAGGTCAGGATTGGCCGCAAGAGCATCTTGAAGTGCAAGGCTACGAAGACTGTGCATCTCCTGCTCAAGCTTTGCCGCAAACTCCGGTGGTGTTTCCGGCTTCCCGCTTTTGTCGTTCACCTTTACGGCCTGATAATGCCGCAATTCAAGCTCGCCTTGGTAGGAAACCGTCACGATTACCCCGCCGATTTGGCGCTGGTCCTCGGTCCAGCTCTTTGCGCCATCAAGGATAGCTTTACGCTTGGCGTCCAGTTCGTCCCATTGGTCCTCGTTCTCTGATGCCTCGGCGGCTTCAAGCTGGTCTTCGAGCTTGGCCAACTCTTCGTCTTCTTCGGTGGTGAGGTCACGTTCTTCGGCATAGATGCTGCGCAGGTTGTAGTAATCGTCCGGCTGTTCCAGACAGGGGCGAACGGTGTGCCAACCCTGTTCTTTGAGCCCTTCTGCTACCTCATCGAGCTTTCGTGATGCGAGTGTTTCGACCAGTCCGCCATCGTCTGCAAAACCTTCATCGCCTTGGCTGAACAGGTCAATGGTGATCGTCCCACCTTCCGCTTCATAGGCTTCGCGCCCGACAAATACGAACAGTCGATCTGTGGTGGACACCTTCCCTTCCCCAATCATCCGACGAATTTGGTAAGGGCTGTTTCCGCATTGCGCGAACACTTCGCGCTGCGTCTTCTGGTTGCTTGCCAAGACAAGCTCTTTGGCTGATTCCAGCGATAGCTCGTCCTTCGCCATTGCCTGCAACAGCGATGGTGACAGACTGCTTAGCTTCAAAAGCCGTGCCACATGTCCTTCCGAGTAGCCGAACCGCGCGGCAATCTCGCTTTGTGTGTTTCCTTCCCCATGCAGTGCGCCAAACGCTTTGATCCGGTCAGCGGTGTGCATGTCTTCGCGTTGGAGGTTTTCGGCTGCTGATAGCTCGACCGCTTCGGCCTTGCTGCGAACGATGATCGGCACTTCGTAGTCGCCATCAATCGTCCCCTCTCTTTCGAGATGGGTCAGCGCGCTGAACCGTCGGCCCCCTGCAAAAACGAGGTAAATCCCGTCTTCTTCGTAGACCCCCAGCGACTGGATGATGCCGTGCGCGGCAATATCTTCCGCGAGCGTCTCGATCTGCGTTGGTTTTACATTGCGCACGTTCAACTTTGAGAGCGCAAGCTGTGAGAGTTTTACTGTATTGATAGTCATTTAGGGTCTCCTTTTTTCCCTGATGGAGCCGAAGGCGATGGCGTCCATCGACTTCTGCCCGCTGGCGAAGCCGGGGTTTGAGGAGGACAATCAGGGCTGATCGCGACGGTGGGGGATCACCCGGCAACGCAGCGCAGCCGCAAGGTTGTGACCGTTGTTGGGGATGCCGTCGCGTTCACCAAGCGAGGCGTAGCCGAGACGGCCTGGCCCTTGTCTGACGATGGGGCTGGCCCCAAACAACGAAAGCCGCCCTAAGGCGGTGCACAAGCATTGTGCGTGGCAACGCACCCTGCCCTTCAGAACAAAGAGATTACACAGGAGCCGGCTGCGACAAGCAGTCCAAGCCAAGATCCGAACACGAAGGTTCCGACGATCGCAGCTTCAATCCAGATTCCGATAGCTTCTCGCGGCGTTGCTTTGCGATCGATCCAGTGCATAGCGGCGAAGAGCGAGGCGCTATTTGCTTCTACGCCGCGCTCGCTCCTTGACGGGCTTGCGGCCGAGACCGATTTTCTTAGCCAGGTCCCGCCGTTTCTCAGCGTAATTTGGCGCCACCATGGGATAGTCAGCTGGCAGTTTCCACTTCGCGCGATATTCCTCGGGGGTCATGTTGAAGTTAGTGCGCAGATACCGTTTGAGCATCTTGAGCTTCTTCCCGTCCTCAAGACAAATTATGTAGTCGGGTTTGACAGATCGTTTGATCGGGACAGCCGGATCTTGCGGTTTGGGAGTTTGCTCTTCGGTGCCTGCGGAGCTCAAGGCATCGTAGACGGAACTGATGAGTTGGGGCATTCCGTCGAGAGGAACCGAGTTGTTCGAAACGTGAGCGGAGACAATATCGGCGGTCAATGCCACGAGCGTTTCGTGCGTTTCGGTTGCGTCATCGAGCATTTACTTATCCTAACCTTTTCGAGCATAGAACGCCGGGCTGAAAGTTGCATCGACGAACTTTGAACGGTGTCCATTACTAGCGGTGGCATCACGAATGACTCGGCATCGCAGGTTGAATCGACTCACGGCGGCCTTCCAGACTCCATGAAGAGGC
>NZ_CANMZM010000003.1 GCF_947502395.1 uncultured Erythrobacter sp. | reverse complement strand
GCCTCTTCATGGAGTCTGGAAGGCCGCCGTGAGTCGATTCAACCTGCGATGCCGAGTCATTCGTGATGCCACCGCTATGAAAGGCATATGCTGTACCGCCTGCTAGCTCGATGGCGCTCACCACTTCATTGGCCGCCTCTTTGTTCGATACGTAGCCAACGCCTACGATCGCTTTCTCTTTGGCCAGACCCAGAGCTGTTGCCCGGCCAATGCCGCGTGATCCTGCGAAGATAAGAGCTACTTTTTCATTCAGACCGTTCATAATCAATCTCCAGTTTGTGTTCGCTCAGGAGAATATAATTGATCTGATATCATCAACTAGGTAGCATCTGCAGGAATGACTGGTGTTCCAAGTGAGATAATCTTTTCCGACATGCTGGATGTGAAGGCGTTTGTCGAAGTTGCGACGCGGTCGAGCTTCGTCAAAGCGTCCAGAAGATTGCGAATGCCGAGGGCAACCGTCAGTCGACGCGTAGCGCGGCTTGAAGAGCGTGTTGGTGTAAGGCTGTTTCAACGCACTACCCGCAGCGTGCAAATCACTTCGGCGGGCGAACTGTTGCTTCAGCATGCAAGTCGTATTCTGCACGAGCTCGACGGCGCGCAATTGTCACTAGAGAAATTGTCCGAAACACCCAGCGGCCCAGTCGTCATAAGTGCCCCGATCATACTTGGACAAGCTTTGTTGGGGCAGATTATTGATGAATTCGTGACAAGTCATCCCAATTGCACGCCGGAATTGACGCTCACCAATCAGAAGGTTGGGTTGGTAACAGAAGGCATTGATGTGGCATTTCGTGTTGGCCCGCTGACCGACTCTGCACTGATCGCAAAGCGGATGGGACAAGTTGAAGCCGCTCTATATGTGAGCTCTGACAGAGCATTTAGAGATGAATGGCAAGCCATAGAACCATCGTCTTTAGCCGGGGCTAATATCCTTGTTCTCGGGAATAGAGTTGCAGAAATCAATCCGATGAAACTTGTGAATGAAAAGAACGAAGTCGCGAGTGTGACATTCGAACCCAAGCTTTTCTCTACTGACCCCCAAATACTGTTGCCACCTGCCCTTTCCGGACGTGGGATCGCGGTTTTACCAACGTTCGTGGCAGCGCCATTTGTTCGGCAAGGGAAGCTCAAACGGGTCCTAAAAAATTGGGCCGTCCGGCGCAGTGATGTTCACATACTATTGCCGTCAGCAAAACTAATGCGCCCCGGTGTGCGATCATTCATCGAGATCGCGACAAACCAAATGCGGCTTGCTTTGCAGAGTTGATGTTGTCTTTGCCTCTTGATTGAGCCTCAATGTCCGCTTTCACCCCCAGTATTGGACGTTGAACGGCGGCTCGAACTGGGCCGTAAGCGGTCAGTCTGTTATTGTTCGATCATGAGCGAAAAGCCGACATTCTGAAAACGACCCAATTCTGACCTTCGCGACATTCGCAGTCGGGCGAAGACAGCCAATGGAGACAACGCCCGGCGCGAATACCTTGCGGGCCAAGTCGGGCGGTTTTTGCCCAACGTATGGCTCCATAAGCTCTCGTTGCCATTCTGATCAGGGCTGCAGCCACTCGAGATCACTGCGCCGAGTAAGATCAGAATTGAAGTTGAGGTGGGTCCCGGCGTTCTAGTATGCTCCTGTCCTATCCTGCTGTTTGGTGAATCCTGTCGTGTCTTGGTTCCGGAGGTGCTCAATCATGAGCAGGGCCTGTGCCGCGACAAAATCCGGGTCTTCACCAGCGATCGCATGACCCGAATTTTGTGCAATGATCAGCTCGGACGCGTTTGAGTATGCTGCCAGCTTTTCCTGCGCGGCCATCCATCCGTCCTCAAATTCAGGGGGCAGACCACTCGGTACTTTCCCGTGCGCCAGAACGGTGATTGGAAGGCTCCCCAATCCTTCCGATTCAAGCCGATCATAACTCTTCGGATCAGTAAGCCTGAAGGCTGAGTCGTATTCTCCGTAACCGGGCATGTTGCGGGAATAGATCGCTTGGAACCATCCCCTGTTCTGGGCTGACATTTCGTCAATCCAATCAGGCTGGCCATACTCCAGGCCAACTCGAACTATGCCGGTGTGCCATCCAAATTTCATCAAGGCTGTCTGCCGCCCAAGCGCACCCATTGTATCGGCTGTCTTCTCAAACCAGAGATCAGGTTCCGAGGCGTCGACCAAGACAAGGCCCGCCACGTTATCTTGCCAGTCCAATGCAGCTAGCAAAGCTATCATTCCTCCAGATGATTCAGCGACGAGAATGAAGGGCCCCTTTTCACCGGCTTTGTCGACGAGATCATGGAGGTCGCGGGTCACCTCGGGGACGCTTTGTTCGCGGTTTGCAGGCTCGCTCCAGCCAAGCCCGGCCCGGTCATACGAACACACTCTTGTGTGCGGCGCGATGCGATCCTGCAACTCATACGACACAACCGATGGCGCGCCAGCACCGGCAATCATTACAACCGTCGGACTGCCTTCACCGATGCAGCGAAGGTGCAGCCGTGTGCCATTCACATCTATCAAAACACCTGGCGCTGGGTATTGGGCTGCATCTTTGCGTTCAAGATGGGACTGAGTCAGTGTGCCGACACCTAGCAACAGCACCACTGCCATCACGAGGCCGACCATTATTTTCTTGGGTCGAACGACGCTTCCCACTTCAGAAAGCCCTCACGTCTAGGGTTCGCCGTCTTGGTCGAGCAATTGTTCGGAGGCCTCAAAGTAGGCCGAGAGACCGGAACGGAGGCCAAGGCTAAAGGTATCCACGTGATCAGCCCCTTCAATCACTTCGGATTTCCACTGAACCCCGTTCGGAGCCGCACCCTGAAGGACTTGTTTTAACCGCTCAAAGATTGGTCGCCTGTCCGCTTCATTCCCTTCGGTGCCGATCGAATGATAGACAAAAATCTCCAGTTGGGGTTTGCTCTCCAGCATCTCGCGCACTCGATCATGAAGGTCGCTATCATCAGGTGCGCTGCTCCTGACGATAGCTGCGTCGAATAATTCCGGCTTTCGCGCCAGAGCGTAGGTGGCGAAGCGACCAAAGCGTGACCATCCGGCGAAGATTACGTTCCCATCAACGCGATATTCTTCACGCAGAAACGGAAGCACTGCATCTTCGATATGCGCCAGAGTCTTGTTGGCGTTTTCGCTCGCCTGTTCGTCGCCGACCTCAACAGAGCCATCAACATAGTCAAGCGACGCAAGAATGATGTCATGCTGACCTTCGCCGGCGTTGAACTCGTCCACTACTTCCCGCGTCCATTCATAGCTTTCCTGATCAAACGCAAAGTGAAGGAGCAGGGCATATCTACCTTCACTTGCGGCATTATAGCCTTCAGGAAGTGTGACTGTAACGTGCCATGGCGTGCCCCAATGTCTCGACTCAATGGCAAAGCGCGTTTGGCGCGCGTCGGATGGCTCCACAGAAAAGTCACTCGAGCATGCTGAAACCAAAACCGCGAACATCGCAATGAGCGGAACCCGCAAACTTCGCAGAGCGCCGATAGCTAGCGAAGATCGGGAATCTATCGCAGTATAAGACCCCAGATTTTGCTGCATTCCTTTGGCCTTTCTTTGTATTGAAACAGCGCCGCAGTCTTCGCGAGCAAATCATTGCGACCATCGCCCACTGCGACCCAACGTTGGCATCTCAGTCCGCGAAAGCTGGCACGATCTTTTCCGCCGCTATCTGCAATGCTGTTGGCTCTCGCATGCCTGCTGTTGTCACAACGACTAGATCGAGTTCTTCAATCAGAATGATGAACTGCCCACCGCCCCCTTGCGCGGATGACGCGAAATAGGTTTTGTCGCCCATTCTCAGGTCGCCGCTCCACCAGAAGTAACCATAACCCTGACCAGAGACATCCTTGCCGCCACCAAAGATGCGATCATCACCGTTATAGAGAATTCTGCTGGTTGCTTTGGCGATATACGCTTCGGCGATCAGCTGCTCACCGTTCCATTGGCCCTTGCTCATCGCGAGGGTGCCAAATTTGAGCATATCGCGCGAAGTGAAACTGGATTTCCACCCTCCTGCAGGTAGGCCGCCCAGACCAATCCGCCATTCGTAACCCGCAATGCCCATCTTCTGGAGGAGTTCGGTTTTGATAAAGTTCTCGGCACTGCCGGGCACAACGGAATCAATAACCTGCATCACGATCATGCTGCTGTAGTTCCCGTAAGCAAACTCGGTCAGCACCTCATCGGTTATCGGATCGCTCTGTTCGAGTATGGACTGAACCAGTTTTTGCCCATCGATTAGGTCACGATATCGCTCAAATTCCTCTGCCTTTTCACCTTCGATGCGAATACCGGAGCGCATGGTCAGTGCTTGGTGCAAGGTGACTTTGTCCGCGCCTTCGACAAGGTCGGACCGATCAATATCGTTCAGGAAGCTGATCACGGGTTTGTGCAGATCGTCCATGGTCAGATAGCCCAGCTGGATCGCGCGCCCCAGCGCGAGGCTGGTGTAGGTTTTTGTTGCCGATGCCTGTGGGTGGCTAAGGTTGATCCGGCCTCGTTGATAATAGGACTCAAAAACGAGCTTGCCTTTGTAAGATATGAGCAAACTGTCGATCGCGCCATGCTGACCTTGAGAAATCGCCTCAGCCAAACCCAAAATCATCTCTCGATCACCGCCGTCGGCACCCAATTCGCCAACGGCGATGCCGTCGTCTCTGTCCTCAGGAGCAACCTCGAAAAAGCCGCTGCCGAGTACTGGCACCTCTCGGATGTCTATTAGATCGCTGCCTTCCTCAATTGGCCAGGCTGATGAAACATAGTCCAGATTGGGATCGCCCCAGTGTTTGGTCTCTTGCGAAGCTTCTTCTGCAAAAGCAGCTTGAGACGTGATGGTGCTGGCCATCAAAGGCGCGGTCAGGAGGGCAATAAGATATCGAGTACGCGTCATATTTAATCCTTTGAATGGCAACAAATCTTGCGCTGAGATGCAAGGGCTGCGTTTGACGGTGTCACTGGCCAAAGTCCGCGATCTGCTCTTTCAGTTCATCGAGGTCTTCACCCGAAATCCCGAAATGCATCTTTACGACGACGCTCTTGAGTGACTGGGGCCGTGGCCCGGTCGTCCATTGCAAGAGCGCGTTTGCGGCTTCAGCTTCAAAACAACGGTTAGTTGAATCGAGAACTCGCGGATTATGGACGCTTCCGTTCTGGCGAACATCATGCAGTAACAGCACCGTGCCGAGCCTTACCTTGTAGCCTGGGACACGCTGGCCGTTGACGGTGATCATAGCCCTCTCAGACGTGACATCTTCGATCTCATAGTCCGGGCAACTTGCAGGCAACTCGGGAGAGGTTTGCGTGATGTAGCCAACCGTTCCTAACCCCCGCTCATCCGATCTGCTTTCAGCTGAGATCGCAGCCGTTGTGAGGCCAACAACTCCCGCAGCGGAAAGGGCAAAGATTATTGCTGCCCGCCAGCTGCGCTTGGGAACGTCTGACCTGTTCTCGATGATCTCCAGCAACCGCATTTTGACTCTTCTTTGACGTGAAGCACCAAGCTGCGCCGTAGGGCATGGCAGAGATGTTTCATCGCCGCCCTTCGGACGATGGCTTTGCAACAGTAGAGTTGCATAGGATTTGCGATCCGATGCTGAGAGCTTCTGCGTCGCGGCCCGGTCAGCGCGCAGTTCAATAGCTAACCGCCATTGCCGTACCAGAAACCCCATTCCGGGATTTCTCAGAAGCGCGTCATGCAAAAGCAGAAAGAGCAAGGTGAGTTCGCCATCATTGTGCTGCAAGTGAGCGCGCTCGTGCCGTATCAATGCGGGGCTGGCCTCCATCCCTTCGGGGATAACAACCACCCTCTTGGGCCAAGATAATGTTAACGGCGGGAGCGGCTCGGACGTCGAAAAGACACCGGGTTCCGCTGTGGGCTGCAAAGGCAGGCGTTGTAACCGAAACCACCGCCACAAAGTGCGAGCCATCAATACGCCAGCGCCACTAAGGTAGAGCATCAGTAGGCTCGGCAACCAAATGCCTCCCTGCGATCCTACTTCGGCTCGCAGCGCTTCAGCTTCGAAACCCTGAATTTGCGGCAAGACGACATAGTCGCTGAATGGAATGAGATAGATGAGGCCGGGCAAGAGGCTTACCCAAATTAGCATTGCCCAAACATTTGGGCCGGGAAAGCGCGAGCCGGTCCCATCATTGCCATCGCGCTGGAGATACCAGGCACCGCCAGCGACGATAAGGCTCCAGACATGGACAAGCCCCAACGCCTCAATCATCATTATCGCTTCCGTTGAGAAGGTCGTCTAATTCCAACCACTCTTCTTCCGTCAGCACTTTGCTGTCGTGAAAGGCTGCGGTTGGTAGCGGCCCATCAATCTCCAATACTGTGGCGAAGAACTCGCGCATAACGCCGGACAATGTCCGCGCCTTGCTTTCGCAAGGAGAAAAAACGCGAACTCCATGCTTCGAACTCTGCTTTAACAGAGCCTTATCGCACATCCGCGACAGAGTGGTCCGCGTCGTTGAAAATGACCAATCCATCTTCGGGCCAACTTTCTCCTGAATTTCGCGAGCCGACAAAGGCGCTTCGGCCCAAAGGATTTTTAGGATTGCGAGTTCGGATTTGCTGGGTTGTGACATGTGTAAGCATATATGTTACACATGTCACACGCGTCAAGTCTGAAGCTTCTTGCCGCCGCTCAGGAATGTCGCCACCCACCAGCATAAACAGCCATAAACCAAACGAAATCAGTCTGACCCGTCACCGTCTTTTGGTGGTGATACCTTTGTCCCTGAGCATGTTGATTAAGCTATCTGGTCCCGCAAAGTGACCAAGACCCACCGTGAAGAACGCGGTCCCTTCGTGTTCTTTGAGAAGGTTCTCTAACTCGCTGAGCCAAGCTTCGTTGCGGGCAACCAGCATTGCATTGTAAATCGCCTCGCTCGACCAGGCACCTTCCTTTCCGTGCAAAAGCCGCCCTATCAGTTCGACGTCTCCATCAAGCCATGCATCAGCGATCATCGCTTGCTGGTCCGGCCTGTCGCGCAAGGACCGCGCGTTATGCAGGAGCATGCCCACTTGTTCCTCTTCCGAAAACCTCGCCATGACTTGCATCAGATCTGCCGGGCCCTCCAGCGATCTAACCTCGATGGCACGATCTTTCGCCAAGCCTAGCAGTTGGTTCGATGGAACGTTCTCCAGATCATAGCCACCCTGTGAGATCGCCAATACGCCAAGTTGAATGGAAGCAAGCCAAGGCCTTAACTGATCAAGAGCTGACAGAGGTGCTCCAATTGCGGTTGAGATGGCGTTGATTTCGTCGCGCTCATTCTCATCAAGTTGCGAGCTGAGGCTGCGCCCGTCCGTATTAAGGCCGATCTGCGGAATAAGTGACTGGACAGCGGCCTGCGCTTCAGGAGAGCTGCTATCGGTTTCAATCACAAACAGATTGGCGTCAGTGAGGGAATCCGAGATCAGTTTGCTTTGCCAATCAGTGCCAGGTTTAAGAACCGGCGCAAATCCAAACAGATGAATGGTCGTATCTTCATCGCTGATTGTCCAAAGCGCGGGACCCGCGGTTGGCGCGTCCTCCACTGCCGAAGCCGGCTCGCTTGGGCGTGCGGTCGCGCAGGCTGTGAGCGCGCCTGCAAGCAGAGGTATGGCTAGAAGTTTGAGCGCAGCTGTCCTGTATGGTGAGAGCACCATGAAAATTCTCCAAATGTTAGGTGGCTAAGGGGTCAGTTTGTTATTGAACGGCGGAGGCTCTGGCGGGCAGCAAGCTGATGCGCCTGCAGCCAAGTTACAGCCTTGAGCGCGCACACCAGTCCGATGAAAATCCACTGCGCCATTTGCCCGCCGACCAAAAACGGCAGCGGCAATGTAACAAGGACGATTGTCACAAGCCTTCGTCCGAGCATGCGATGCGTTTTCGTCCAAACCGAATGGTCAGAAAGGGTAGCGGCAGTGCGAAACCCGACCTTGCCTCCGAATGGCACCGTTACGACAAAATTGCCGATCAGGCCGAATGCGAGCGCGATGAAGTAGAAGAACGCAATTTGTGAACCGTCTGATCCGATATAATCGTACAAGTCCAGCGGGATCAAAACTTGCATCAGCAGTCCAATCAAGGCCGGAAATTGCACAGACATTGCCGGGATCAATGCAGATTTTCCGGATACCTCAGCAAGGCGTTCACGTTTAATCCAAATGGCGAGGCCCGTGAGCAAGAGGCCGAAGCCCGCCCAAAACAGGGGGAAGGTTACAATGCTTCGGATCTGTGACTTAGCTTCAGTCAAGCCCACCTTCTCTGGCGGGTATCCATTGGCCCAAAGGGTGATGCCGATACAGGCGGTGAGCGCCACGATGATTGCGGCGGTGAAGAGGGATTGTCTCATGGGCTTGGTTCCGGTTTTCTTGAATTAGATGTTGCACTGCTTTTGCTGGCGGCCGCATCATTGTGGCCAAGCAAATCCATCAAAGCGGACATCGCTTCTTCAGCAACAGTTGCGTTCAGATGATATGTGATGGTCACCCCATCTCTCTCGCCTCGGATGAGATCAGCTTCTTTAAGAGCGGAGAAATGGGTCGACATGGTCGGCTTGGAAACCTGATACGCCTTAGCGAGGCCTCCAGCGGTGGCAGGACCATCCTTCAGCCGCGCAATAATATCGCGGCGGATCGGATGGTTAAGCGCTTTCAGGACTTCGGTAAGCTTCATGGCCCGTAGTTAGGGTCGAGTCTAATTAGAGTCAAGGCTAATTAAGAAAATCGGATCTAAAGATGAAAAATTGGCGGAGCATACAGTCCGTTTCCACCCCCAATTGCGGACGCCAGCCTGCTCGGAGCTGACGTCCGGCGGCAGTCAGATTTCGGTCTTTTCTGCAAGAGTGAGTGCATCCTCAATATCGACGCCGAGATAGCGCACAGTGTTCTCGATCTTGGAATGACCCAGCAAGATTTGGATCGCCCGAATGTTGCCGGTGGCTTTGTAGATGATCGAGGCTTTGGTTCGGCGCAGCGAGTGGGTGCCGTACTCCTCCGGTCGCAGGCCGATGGCCGTAACCCACTCATCAACAAGCCGAGCGTATTGTCGCGTGCTCAAGTGGCGAGCGGGATCAACTCGGCTCGGAAAGACGAAGTCCTCGACGTCACCACCTCTGAGCTCCAGCCAGGCGAAAAGGCTTGAGCGCGCGTCTGCCGCAATCTCGAACTGGACAGGTCGTCCGGTCTTGCGCTGCGTAATTGTCGCTCGCGTTCTAATTTCGGGACCACTAACCAGATCGCCGATCTTCAACTCAACGAGATCACAACCTCGCAGCTTGCTATCAATTGCCAGGTCAAACAGCGCGCGATCTCGAATGCGCTCTTCGCGATCAAGGAAGAATCGGATTGCCCAGATCTGCTTTTGATTGAATGGACGCTTGGGACCAATCTTCGCTCCAAAGTTCCAAGGCACCTTGTTCTGCGCAGCGGGATCGAAGTGTGAGTACGTCATTGCTATTCTCCTTGGCCGGAATGGCCTAGGAGAATGTCTGCTTTCGGGCGCTAAGATCTCGAATGGCAACGTCTTGGATTGGGGCGCAAAGCTGACCCAAGCAATCGACTCCAATTTGCAGAGATTGGAACCGCTCTCCTCTGCCGATCAGCCTGATTGCTCCGCCTCAAACGCCCGCTTTCCTTTACGCCGGAACAGCACAAGCGCCTGCGCACCATCAGGCCCGCGCAGTTTGGCAGCGACGGTGAGGAACGCGCCATATAGCGCGGCGCGATCATCGTCAGTCAGCTCGACCAGATCGGCCTTGGCGACCAGGCCGCCCAGCTCGATCAGTTGCCGGGTCCGTTCGCGGCGTTTGACCTGCCATTCGCGCATGTCGGTTCGTGCCTTTGCTGCCTCAAGCCGATGCCGTGCCGCCATCGAGCGCGAGAGTGCCTTCCGGCTGCTTGTTAGGTCCGTCCGAAGCGTTGCGCCCTTTGCCCTGAAAGAAGGCCGCGCCACGCTTGCGCCAGCCCTCCCCTGTCGCCTTGTCTGTATTGGTCGCTGCATCGAGCAGCGCGCCCGCCAGGACATCAGCATCGAGCGCGTCGGCTCCGGTTGCCGTGACCAGCGCGCCGAGGTCGCGCACGCGGCGCTCCTTTAACTGCTTTGCCTTTTCGGCCAGTGCCTTCAGTTCCGAATCAAAATCGCGGGGTTTGCGCATGTGTTGTCTCCATCGTTGGTGTGATGAAGTCATGATAATATGGACGGTAATCCAATGCAGTAAGGTTGCCGGGACAGTGTGATACGGCCTAGTCCCGATCAGGATTTTATCATGAGAGGGCGCGCTTATACGTCGTGCCGACGTTGCGTTTGCGGTGTAACTGGATTGCCGTCATGGCAATCTTTCACTTCAGCGCAAAGGTCATCGGAAGGTCGAGCGGACGCAGCGCCGTGGCGGCAGCAGCCTATCGTGCAGGCGAACAGCTGCACGACGAACGCATCGACCGCGACCATGACTTCACCAACAAGGCAGGCGTCCTTCACTCCGAGGTAATGCTGCCCAACGGCGCGCCCGAAGCCTTCGCCGACCGCGCCACTTTGTGGAACGCGGTCGAGGCCGCCGAAAAGCGCAAGGATGCCCAGCTCTCCCGCGAGGTCGAGTTCGCCCTGCCCCGCGAAATGTCGAAGAAGGACAACATCAGGCTGGCGCGCAAGTTCGTGAAAGCGGAGTTTGTCGAGAAAGGCATGATCGCCGATCTCAATGTGCATTGGGATATTGGCGAAGACGGCAAGGCCAAGCCGCACGCGCATGTGATGTTGACCATGCGCAAGGTTACCAAGGAGGGCTTTGGCGCAAAGGTCCGCGACTGGAACAATACCACACTGATCGAACAATGGCGCGAGCGTTGGGCCAATCATGTGAATTGCGCGCTAGCGGAGCGCGACATCGACGCGCGGGTCGATCACCGCAGCCTGGAAGCGCAGGGGATTGCGCTGGAGCCGCAGGACAAGATCGGTCCCGCCGCCTCGCGCATTGGCGGACGCGGACTTGAAGCCGAGCGGATCGAGGAGCACCGCGCCATCGCGCAGCGCAATGGCGAGCGCATCATCGCAAATCCTGCGCTTGCACTTGATGCGATCACGCACCAGCAGGCCACGTTTACGAAGCGTGATCTTGCCGCGTTTGTTCATCGGCATAGCGACGGGAAGGAGCAGTTCGACACGGCCTACAACGCGGTGCGCGCGTCGTCTGAAATGATCGCATTGGGCAAGGACGGGCGTGGGCAGGATCGGTTCACTTCGCGCGCGATGATCGAGACCGAACAGCGGCTACACCGCGCCGCTGACACAATGGCCCAGCGCACCGAACACGGCGTCATAGACGTGCAGCGAAACGCTGCGTTCGCCAGCGCTGCAAAGCGCGGCCTTGTCCTGTCCAGAGAGCAGAAATCCGCCTTCGAGCATGTGGCCAACAGCAAGAGTCTTGCGGTCGTGGTCGGCTATGCCGGAACCGGCAAAAGCGCGATGCTCGGGGTGGCGCGCGAGGCATGGGAAAGCGCAGGCTACAATGTGCGCGGTGCAGCCCTGTCAGGGATTGCTGCCGAGGGTCTGGAAAACGGCTCCGGCATCGCATCGCGCACCATCGCCAGCCTTGAGCACCAATGGGGCAAAGGGCGCGAGCGGCTGACTGCCAAGGATGTGCTCGTCATTGATGAAGCAGGCATGGTCGGCACGCGGCAGATGGAGCGCGTGCTGTACCATGCCGCCAAAGCCGGGGCGAAGGTTGTCCTGGTCGGCGACCAGCAGCAGCTTCAGGCCATCGAGGCTGGCTCGGCCTTCAGGGGGATCCACGAGCGCCACGGCGGTGTCGAGATCAGCGAGGTCCGCCGTCAGCTTTCTGCATGGCAACAAGATGCGACCAGGCACCTTGCCACGGGCCAGACCAGCGAAGCGATCCGCACCTATGAAGAGCGCGGGATGGTTCATGCCGCCGACACGCGTGAAGTCGCGCGGACAGAGCTGATCGAGCGTTGGGATCGGGAGCGGCAGACCAACCTCGACGACAGCCGGATCATCCTTACCCACACCAATGACGAGGTGCGCGAGCTGAACCAGATGGCGCGCGAAAAGATGCGCGAAGCTGGCGCACTTGGACCCGATGCAACGATCAGGGCCGCGCGTGGCGAGCGGCAGTTCGCCAGCGGCGACCGAATCATCTTCCTGCGCAACGAACGCGGACTTGGGGTGAAGAACGGGACACTGGGCACGGTCGCAACAGCGAGCGCACGACGCATGGCTGTCCGCACAGACGATGGCCGCGAAGTCGCGTTCGACACCAAGGATTATGCGCATATCGATCATGGCTACGCAGCCACGATCCACAAGGCGCAGGGCATGACTGTGGACCGCGTCCATGTGCTCACCACACCGGGCATGGATAGTCATTCCGCCTATGTCGCTATGTCGCGCCATCGCGAGGGGTTGGCCCTCCACTATGGGCGCGAAGACTTTGCCGATCAGTCTAAGCCTGTCCTGAGCGTTGTCGAGGGGCTTGTTCGCACACTCAGCCGCGAGCGCGGAAAGGACATGGCGGGCGACTACAAGCCCGAACAGGCCTTTGCCGAGCTTCGAGGGATCACCTTCCGCGAGCGGATAGTGAAGATGTTTCGGCAGGTGCCGGAGAAAGCCAAATCGATCTTTGGAACCTTCCGTCCGCAGGCCCGGCAGCTTGAGCAGCTGCCGGTGCAGGCCAGCACGAAAAACGAACAGCGCCGTGCGGTCGAACGCTACGCCCGTGCGCTTGGCGATATTGGCACGATGCAGGCCCAGGGCTTGCCCATGCTTCCGCACCAGAAGGACGCGCTGGAGAAGGCGGGAAAGGCGCTCGACGCGATCCGGCCTCACGCCGCCTCCGATCTCGCTAAGGCGCTGGAGCGGCGTCCTGAGCTGATTGCAGAGGCCACTGGAGGGCGCATCCAAGAGACCATGCGCGCCATGCGGCACGAAGCTGCAGTGCGCACCGATCCGGCGCTGCGAACCGAACGCTTTGTCAGCGACTGGCATGGGTTGAGCACGGCGCGAAAGCAGCTTGAGCAGCAGGGTGATCGCGCAGGCGCGGCCCGCGTCTCAGCCAAGCTGACCCAGCTGGCAAAAGGGCTTGAACGCGATCCGCAAGTTGAAAGCCTGTTGCGCGGCAAAACTCGAGAGCTCGGCATCGATCCGAAGCCCGAACGCAACATCGCCAATGAACTCACCGCAACCCTCGCCCGCGAGCGGACCCGCTCTTTCGACATGGGCATTTAGGAGAAACGACATGGAAGACGACCACATCGAAGAAGTGCAACTGGACCTCGAAGTTGAGGAAGAAACCGTACCACAGCCTAGCACGCAAACGGCAAAAGAAACCGATCCGGCGACGGAGGCGTTCGCTCGCCTCGAAGGCGAAATGGCAATGGTACGCCATACAGTCCAGAACATGGCCAGGGAGAGAGCTGACATCGTGATCCCTGACTACACCACCACACTAGGCCAGATGGCCGATCAGCTGGCGCAGGTCTCCAAGACGATGAACACAATTGGCAACAAGCCTGCCATCGAGCTGACGCCTGAAGACATTGCGTTTGAGATCAAGCGCGCCTCCCAAGACATGCAGCGCGACAGCAGCGACCTGTTTCGCCAAGGCCGCAAAGACCTGGACAATGCAACCGGTCGGCTCGCTGCAATTGTCGGGCGTGTTCGCACCGAGGACGAGCAAAGGCGTCAAACCTGGCGCTTTGCAGTCGCGGGACTGAGTGCCGGTATCCTGCTATGGTCGATCCTGCCCGGCACTATTGCCCGCGCCATGCCGGAAAGCTGGCATTGGCCAGAATGGATGGCCCGCAAGGCTGTTGGAGAGCCGACCATTGTTGAGGCGGGAATGCGGCTTATCCGAACAGAAAATCCAGAAGGTTTTGAAGAGCTGATGATGGCCCACAGTATGCTGAGCACGAACCGCGGGGTGCTGGATCGTTGCAAGGAGAAGGCGCGCAAGAAGGAACGGTCAGTCAGTTGCTCAATAGAAATTTCGCCTTAATGCGTCCGCTTTACGCTTTGCAGACATCTTTCTTGCCATTCTGATAACGACCCAGTTGCGGTCGTTCGGGCTATTGCAAAGTAGCGGCCGATTTCGACAAAATTCCAGGGGCGACCAGACCCGCATAATAGTTCGACCACGTGGTTGTAAGTGACCCTAGCCATAGCCATCTAACTATCAGCTACCTGTCGCAATCGACGGTCTAAGGTTTCCTAAGCAAGAAACCATTTCCTTCAGTTTCGCCTCTTAGTCGCAGCCGGGTCAATTCTGGCGCGCTGCACGCTCGATTGAAGGAAATATCAATGACACATTTCGGCAAGATCAAAAGCTACGACAGCAGCGTGGGCACCGGCTCAATCTCTCCTGAAGGCGGTGGAGACACACTCCGGTTCAAGAAGGCAGACCTCCAGCAGGAAGGCCAGATGCCAAAAGTCGATCAGCGATATAGCTACGAAACCAGCGAGGTCGATGGCGGCAAGAAGAGCGCAATCAACTTACAGCACCAGCAGAGCAACGAACAGAGCCAGGCTGAACAGGCTCGCAATCAACAGGGCTGACGATGCCCATGCGCCCGGTTCATCATCCTTGTGGACCGGGCCTCCATCCTTCCGCGCATGAGGTGAATGGGATCGTGAACCTGGATCGGCTGATCCTTAGTCACCAGCTCGCAAAGAGGAATGCGAAAGCGTCTCGCTCCAGCGTCGATCGCCGGACTTATTTTGATTTAGTTGATTATTTCGCCAAGCGAATAGCCAGGTGGGAACGCGACCATGGTGTTTCAGAGACGGCTTGGCTCCGAGACGAACGCACAATTGATCGTCTGAGCGGAGGTGCTTTCAAGGATGGAAATCCGTCAGCGCACTAAAATTTTTATGAGATGTGGGAGAGGCCTGCAATGGTGCGACCCGAGGGATTTTGAGGCAAGTTGCCTTTTGATCTCCAACTTTAGCCCCCGTCGCTAGTCGGCGGGGGTTTCTTTTTGTAGCTGTGGTTGATTGTTGCGTGCTTGTGCAAGCGCATCACTGAGATTGGTATATCTATAGGCACCAACGGTATGGCTTCCCACCAGCGTAAGAATAACACCCATCTCACGAAGCTCGGTCATGTCTTGTGCCAATGCCTCACGTTGAGAGGTATCGACACTGCCGTCCTCGCCCAGCATATGGGGATGGCAGCGCGGAAGAAATTTGTCTGGGGTCATGAAGTATCATCCCTCTTGTAGGTAACGTTTGAAGTCTCCCAGTTGGAAGACATGTGCCTGCTTTTGAGGCCCAAGCGGGATGCAGTGACGCTCTTGGCGGTCCCGTCACTCATGCAGAGCTTCCGCCGGCAGGACTGGTTGCATCCAGCTGTCGTTTTTCGATTGCCGCGTCCTCGAGGTCTAATTCGATCAGATAGGGCGCTACGAAGCCCGCGTAATCGTCCTTGCGCTGCTGCGGCAGATCTCTCCAACCAGTGATCGACCCGCGACAGTTCTTGTGTCCACATGCACATAAACCGGTGAAGTGTTCGATCCGGTAATTCCGCATGGCATAGTCATACGTGGCTTCGTCTCCAGCTGCGATGTCGCGCATCGCGACGATGTTATGGCCGCCAGAATCATTGAGAATGATGCCGCAGTTCGGATTGCACGAGTGGTTGAACTTGGAACTCAGGCCTGTGTGGAATCCAAATTTGGTCTTGCTGACTTGTGAGGCATGGGAATGGTTGCTGGTCGATCTATCATCAAGCACTCCCACATAGAGCACGTCGTCTTTGCTGAATGATCCCAAGGCAAAAACGCCTTGGCCGCGACCATGTGTAGTTCGCTCTTCGATAATCGCTGTCATCTGAGCAGCCTCAGTCAACAATGGTTTGGGAAGATTGCACGCTATCGGTCTTCAGGCTCACGAAAGGGTACTGCGCGACACCAAGTTGCTGTCGGGCTTTTCGAAGCAAGTCCTCATGATGATCGGCGCAGCCACGTTGCGCAGATACAACTCCTGCCGATGCAGCATTCATCAAGGCAATTTGGTGATTGTAAAGAAGTCTGTTGAAGTTCAATTCACTTTCTCCCTAGTGCGGGAGCGCGATTGTCTCTCAGTCGAAGAGGCGCATTATTGTGTGCTCTCGATAACCATAAGATGGTGATGGTAGCCACGCTTTACAAGATGGTGGCGAGCCGAATCTAGCCGACCCTACGGACCGCAAGGTCCAACGTCCGCTTTCACCCCCACCAGCGGTCTTAGAACTGCCTCAGAGACAGTCTCGTTAACGGACTGACCGTTTCTCTGCGCCACCAGCCGAAAGCGGCTGGTCTGCTCAGGACCCAAAGCCAGTCATTGAAACTGTAAAATCTTGTAAGACTCTGAAGACACTGGCGAAACCCCTAACAAGTTGTTTACGAAGAGAGCTTAACCGCCTCACCATGAAAAGTGGGGTCAAAATGCCGGTTGTTAGGCGTCCAGTCGCGCTAGCGGCAGCATCCATCGTTGATGAAATCTATCGTCCTGTCTGGCGAGGGTACTTCGCGGCGTTTGCTCTCTATTACCTCATCATGTTGCCAACCCACTTCTTGGACTATTCAGGAATTGAACGCTCGGCAATGGTCCTGGTTGCAACCGCAGCTGCATGCGTGGGCTTATGTGGCTTTTGGCAGCTAGGTCGAAAGGGCAACAAGACGAATGCAACGCCGCTATTGTTGCTTATGAATGGCCTGATCGTTCTGAACGTCCTGCTCGCCCTAAACATCAGTTACGTCGAAGAGAAACTTCTCTACTTCTTAATAATGGCAGTCGCGTTTGCGCTCGCAAGCTCAAGTTTTAAGCAGGCAGTGTTCTCAATCGGACTCGCGGCAGTTGCATTGGCCAGCTTTGCGAACCAAACGCCGCAACAGACTTTTGTCACATACGCGTTCCTGGCATTTGGAACCGCAATTGCCGGACTATCGATTGCCTATTTGATGAAAAGAGCTCTTTGGCAGATCGCCATTGCTAAGATAAAATCTGAAGAAGAGTTAGACGAAATAGCTAACGCAAAACGCGCTGTAGAATTCGAACTATCGAACGCTCGTCAGGCCGGCGAGGAGATGCGGAAGAAGTCACTTTCGGATAGTTTGACCGGTCTACCAAACCGACGTGCCTTCTTTGAGAAGATGGAGAGTATTCAAGGTACAGAAATTCGGATTGGGAATTCCATTGAGCCGCCGAAGTCAACGTGGTTGCTACTAATCGATCTCGACGGGTTTAAAGCAGTCAATGACACACATGGACACCTTGTTGGAGACCGATTGCTTCAGGCGGTCGCGGACCGATTGAGATCATTTGCAAGCGCCGACCTATTCGTCAGCAGGATGGGTGGTGACGAGTTCAACCTAATCCTAGAATCCGACCAGAACGAAGGTGGCATCGAACGCCTATGTCATGGCTTGCTCGGTTCGTTGTCGGAAGACTATCGTATCGCCGGACGGCGCATAAAGATCTCGGCGTCTATTGGCTGCAAAATCGTTGATCATCTCAATCCGGTTAGATCCGATATTCGCAAGGCCGACTACGTTCTGAGAGTTGCCAAGAATCAAGGGAAGAATCGCTTTGTCGTATTCGATGGCACGCATGCCGAGGCGGCAGATAGTAGACATAAGATCGAGAACGCACTGCGAGAAGCGGATCTCGGCAGCGAGTTATGTCTTGTATTCCAACCTCAGCTTGACCTTGGTACTGGCCAGATCGTGAGGGCGGAGGCTCTGGTCCGGTGGTCCAGTCCAATAGTCGGAAATGTCGGACCAGACAGATTCATTAAGATCGCAGAAGAAACTGGCTTGATCACCGACCTGACATTGGCGGTAATCAAGAAGGCATTCGGGGCAATGCAGGCTTGGCCAGCACCCGTACCGCTTTCAATTAACCTTTCGAGTCACGATGTTACATCAGATGTAATGATAGACCAGATAATCGCATATTCCGGGGCAATGGAGATCAACCCGGAGTTAGTCGAGCTCGAGGTTACCGAAACTGCCATGTTGGCGGATTTTGAGAAGGCAAATCGAAACCTTAAGCGTCTAGCGGATGCAGGGTTCTTGATAGCACTCGACGATTTTGGAACAGGCTACTCCAACTTCAACTATCTCCGAAACCTACCGATAAGCAAACTCAAGATTGATCGCTCGTTCATGGAGAAACCGGGTGACCCGATGACAGAAAAGATTCTCTTCTCACTAGCAGGCATGGCAAGAACTCTCGGAGTTCACTGCTTGTTAGAGGGCGTTGAGAATGAGGTGGATCTACTGATCGCGAAGCGCGTTGGAGCGGAAACGGTTCAAGGATTCCATTTCGGAAAACCCATGAGCGAACGTGAACTCCTCCGAGCATTTGAAGGTCAAGAAGGATCTTCTGCAGCCTTAGCTGACATCCGTCCTAACCAAGTGCGCCGAAATGCGAACTAAAGTGAGCCGGATTTGAAGGCTGCCGCTATCTGTATCAGGAGGTCAGCTTTCACCCCTAATTTCGGTCGTAAGGCTTTGGCAACCAACCTTCCCCAAAGCGGTCATCTGAGCTTGCAGTCGGTGCGCATGAGTGGCTGGCGATCTTACGGCTTCGGGGAACTCGTCCCAGTACAATATCTGCCCCAAGCTTCCATCAGCTCCACCCTTGCACCGGGATTATCCGGCGTGCCGAGATAGGTGGTGCGGCGATATGCTGCTTGGACCGCGTCCGGAGTCTTATGCGCCAGCGCCGCTTCGACCACCGCATTGGGGAAGCCTTCGTTGGCGGCCCAGTCGGTAAAGCTGGAGCGGAAACCGTGAACGTGGAATGGCTCCTGCATGTCGCGCATGACCTTGAGCAGGGTCATGTTGGACATTGGCTTACCGGTCATGCCGGGGAAGACCACTTCGGCACCCTCAAGCCGCATTGCGTCCGCCTTTACAAGCACCGCCAGAGCTGCCCCTGACAGCGGCACGATGTGCGCCCTGCTGCGCTTCATGTGTTCGGCTGGGATTATCCAAAGACGCTGGTCCAGGTCGAATTCGTCCCACTTCGCGAGCCGCACTTCCTGCGAGCGAACTCCAGTCAGAGTAAGGAGGTTGAGCGCCAAACGCGAGTAGGATGGTTTGCGACGCAGCGCGGTCAGGAATGAAGGAACGGCCACGTATGGCATCGCCTTGCGGTTCGCCGGTTTCTTGATCTGCCTAGGCAGCCCTCGCCCAGCCTTCAGGCTGCGATTACCTGATGGAGCTTCCGTAGAGCGCCAGCCTTTTGCATGGGAGTAGTCGAGCACCGCGCAAATCGGTTGCGGACCTGGCGGGCTGTTTCGGGGATTTCCTGCCAGATCGGCGTGAGCACACTTATAATGTCGGCAGCGGCGATTCCGCCTGTCGCCATATCGCCCAGCTTTGGGAAGGCGTAGTTCTCCAGACTGGCCAGCCATTAGCGACCGTACACATCGCTTTTCCAGCCTGCCTCGTTCTCCGAATGATATTGGGTGGCAGCTTCGCGGAAGGTAACCTTGGCGGCTTCTTCGTCCTTCCTTTCCGTCAGCACGTCGCGCTTGTCGACCTTTACGGCCTTCCGCAGCTCCGCCGCCTTGGCACGCGCTTCGGCGAGCGTGACCAGCTTGGCGCTGCCCACGCCGATGTCCCGTCGCTTGCCGTCCCGTTGGAGTCGCAAATTCCAGTAGGCACCTCCGCGTTTGTCCACTTTCAGGAATAATCCATCACCGTCCTGATAGGTGCCCGGATTCGCCAAGGCAGCCTTTACCGCCACCGCCGTGAGTTTGCCCATTGCTCTACCCCCACATTTTTTCGGACCAGGTTTCAAAACCAAAGTGTGGGGGTAAGCCACTTTACCCCCACATTACCCCCACACTTGGTTCCGGCTGCAGGCAAATTGCAGCGGTCAAATGCGGACAGTAGGAGCGATAATACTCTTGGTTTTCTGGGATTTCTAGAACTTTTCGGGGATGTGTTGAGATAGGCCGGTGGTGGACAGGGCTGGATTCGAACCAGCGTACGCTTGCGCGGGCAGATTTACAGTCTGCTGCCTTTAACCACTCGGCCACCTGTCCACATTTGGGCCTGAATTTCGCACCAACGACGGTGCCACTTCATCAAACAAAGCCTTAGGCTTCGCTGCCGAGAGGCGCCCCTTTGGCGAAGCTGTGCTTGCCTGTCAATGGGGGTGCTGGCACAGGCGCACTCACAAAACGCAAAAGCAGAGAATAATATGGCAAAAGGTGATCGCAAACGAGCCCTGAGAGGTCGGGCTGGCCGGATGAAGGGCGGGCGCGGATCGGGTAAAGGCACATCGGGTCATGTGCGCCTGTGGGGCCGCCACCCGGTTGAGGCCGCTTTGAAAAACCCTGACCGCCAGCACCGCAAGCTGTGGGCCACCCGTGAAGGGATCGAGACGTTGGACGGCGAACTGCCGCCCGATTTTCCGGTGGAATATGCCGATGTCACCGATCTTGCACGCCTGGTTGCCAAAGACGCGCCTCATCAAGGCCTGGTACTTGAATGTGAGCCGCTGCCCGATGTCTTTCTGGACGAGGTTGCGACCGGAGATCCCTCACGCCCGGTGGTGATTCTCGACCAGGTGACCGATCCGCACAATGTGGGGGCAATCCTGCGGTCTGCTGCCGCTTTTGGAGCGGCTTGCCTTGTCACACAGGACCGACATGCCCCGCCAGAAGGCGGCGTGCTCGCCAAATCGGCTTCCGGCGCGCTGGAGACGGTGCCGTGGGTGCGCGTCGTCAATTTGGCGCGGGCGCTCGATGAGCTTGCCGAGGCTGGTTATTGGCGCATCGGACTTGCGGGCGAAGCAGAGCCGACGCTTGCCGAGAGCCTTACCAGCGGCCCGCTTGCGATCGTCCTTGGCGCAGAGGGCGAAGGTATGCGGCACAATATAGCCGGGCATTGCGACGCCTTGGCCCGGCTCCCGATCACATCCGATATCGAAAGTCTTAACGTTTCAAATGCAGCAGCTATTGCATTATATGCTGTGGCCACCCGCTCACCCGATTAGGTGAGCGCTGCCAAGGGGGAAACATATGAGTGTTCAAACATCGACGCGCGGATTTGCAATCGCTCTAATCGCGGCGCTGTCATTGCTTTTGACAGGCTGCTTCATCACTCCTGGCAAGTTCACATCCGAACTGGTCTTGTTGGAAGATGATCGCTTTACCTTCACCTATGAGGGGGAGATTTTCTTCCTCGGCCTCTCCAGTTTCGCTCAGATGGGCGCGGCAAGCGAAGAGTTTGAGCCAGACGAATGCTACGATGAAGACAGCTTCGAAACACGCGAGTGCACTGTGGCCGAGCTTGCGGAGCAACGCGAGGTTTGGGAGATGAACGCGCCGGTGCGCGCCGCTAAAGCCCAAGAAGAACAGGCGCAGCAGATGGGCGCGATGATGGGCGGCATTGATCCCAGCGATCCTGAGGCATCGGCCAAACTGGTGGCGCTCCTTTCCCGGCAAAAAGGTTGGGAGCGCGTGGAGGACAAGGGCGACGGTGTCTTTGACGTGCGATATGCAGTGAGCGGCGAGCTTGGCCACGATTTCATGTTCCCGGTGATCGAAGGCTTTCCAACCACCAATCCCTTCGTTCAGATTATCCTTCGCGAAGCCAATCTTGTGCGGGTAAATGCTCCGGGCTTTGCGGCGCAGAATGAGAGCAATCCGATAAGTGCCATGATGGGCGGCCTGGCGGGACTTAGCGGAATGGCAGCGATGGCCGATCAGCGCCCCAACGGCGGGGAAATGCCTGATTTCCCAGCACTGGAAGGCACTTTCACCATCATCACCAATGGCCACGTCAGGGCCAAAAACACGGACGACGGGTCGGCTTCAACCGAACGCGGTGAAGAGCTTGTGTGGGAGATTTCGCCCCGGACTGCATCCGCTCCAACTGCTCTGATTGATTTGGCTCGCTAAAGAAGCCTGCGGACCTAAGAATGAGCAAGGCCCCGTAAGCATTTCGCTTACGGGGCCCATTGAATTCTTCGTCTAACCTATTTTATTCTTCAAAGGCGCGCTCCCAACGCGCCACATGGCTCAATTGACTGCGTCTTTGAGACCCTTGCCCGCTTTGAACTTCGGTTGGTTAGAAGCCTTGATCGGCATTGGCTCGCCAGTGCGAGGGTTGCGGCCCATAGACGCCTTGCGCTTTGCAACTGCAAAGGTGCCAAATCCGACCAGACGGACTTCATCGCCATCAGCAAGAGCTTTCTGGATTGCGTCAAACACCCCCTCAACAGCATTTGCCGTATCGCTTTTCGAAAGCCCGCTCGTCTCAGCGACTGCGCTGATCAGATCATTTTTGTTCATTAGTTAGTACCCCTCATTCTTTTTGAACTGGTTAGAGTGAATCGCCCCCTGATAGCTCAGAATTGAGCCGCTTTTTGGCGGGCTGTCAAAGACAAATCGGGCGAATTGGCCTGTGAATTCGGCCAGAATTGCTCTTTTGCGATGAACCGATGCCCAGACCCCACAGCAAGGATGATCGGTGCCAATCCATTGACATTTCGTCAACGGATCTGCCTTGTCCAATCCAAGCCGACTCTCGCCCCACGCACCTCAATGCGCAGTTGGGGTTTCCCCTCCAGGTCGCGCCTGAGAACCGGGCTGCGAGGCTAGATCGTCCGCTTCTGTCCACTCAATCGGCGCCGGCCGATCAATCAGCGCCTGTTCCAGCACCTGATCGACATGGGCAACAGGAACGATCTCGAGTCCTTCTTTGACGTTCTCGGGTATCTCGGCAAGGTCTTTTACATTTTCCTCAGGGATCAGCACTTTTGTGATGCCGCCACGCAGGGCCGCGAGAAGCTTTTCCTTAAGACCGCCAATGGCGAGTACCCGGCCGCGTAGCGTCACTTCGCCGGTCATCGCAATGTCCGGATTGATCGACGCGCCAGTTAGAGTGGAGACAATCGAGGTAACCATGCCGATTCCTGCGCTTGGCCCATCCTTGGGGACCGCGCCTTCGGGCAGGTGGATGTGGATATTCTTGCGGTGAAACAGAGACGGCTTGATGCCGTATTGAGGCGCGCGAGCTTTCACGAATGAGAAAGCAGCGGAAACGCTTTCCTGCATCACATCGCCAATCTTGCCGGTGGTCTTGATCTCGCCCTTGCCCGGCGTGGTGACACTCTCAATTGTAAGGAGTTCGCCGCCAACACTGGTCCAGGCGAGACCTGTGACAGCACCGACCTGTGGCTCATCTTCGCTCATGCCATGCTT
This sequence comes from uncultured Erythrobacter sp., assembly GCF_947502395.1. GTDB lineage: Bacteria > Pseudomonadota > Alphaproteobacteria > Sphingomonadales > Sphingomonadaceae > Erythrobacter. Next base: position 984,766 of record NZ_CANMZM010000003.1, on the reverse strand, counting down.
GAACTTACGTACACCCGCAAACTCACCAAGGTTTTCAGGCGTGATCGTGATCGAGCTTACTTCCTTTTCGAGGATCTTGCGCAAGCTCTTTCGCGCTAGTCGAGCGATCTCGCGTTCCAATGTCCGGACACCGGCTTCGCGCGTGTAGTACCGGATCAGATCGCGCAGACCATCTTCGGTGAGCTCAAACTCGCCTTTCTTAAGCCCATGCGCTTTGACCTGCTTCTCGATCAAGTGCCGCTTCGCAATCTCGACCTTTTCATCCTCGGTATAGCCTTCGAGCCGAATGATCTCCATCCGGTCGAGCAACGGCTGAGGCAGATCCAGACTGTTCGCGGTGGTGACGAACATGATGTCAGAAAGGTTCAGATCGAGCTCGAGATAGTGGTCTTGAAACTTGTCATTCTGTTCCGGGTCGAGCACCTCAAGAAGGGCCGATGCAGGATCACCTCGAAAATCTTGTCCAAGCTTATCGATCTCATCGAGAAGGAACAACGGATTTGAAGTCCCTGCCTTCTTCAGATTGTTGACGATCTTGCCCGGCATCGAGCCGATGTAGGTCCGCCTATGACCACGGATTTCAGCCTCATCGCGCACGCCACCCAAAGACTGGCGCACAAACTCCCTGCCCGTCGCTTTTGCGATGGATTTGCCCAGGGAAGTCTTACCCACGCCGGGTGGGCCAACGAGGCACAGAATCGGGCCTTTGAGCTTATTGGTGCGTGCCTGCACGGCAAGATATTCGATGATGCGGTCTTTGACCTTCTCAAGACCATAGTGGTCTGAATCGAGTATCTCTTGCGCCTTCGCAATGTCTTTCTTGACCCGGCTTTTCTTGCCCCAAGGCAGGCCGAGCAACACATCAAGATAATTCCGTACGACCGTCGCCTCAGCGCTCATCGGCTGCATGCCCCTGAGCTTTTTCAGCTCGGCGGTGGCTTTCGTCTTTGCTTCTTTTGAGAGCTTGGTCTTGGCGATTTTCTCGGTCAGCTCTGCGATCTCGTCGCCCTCGCCATCGTCCGAGCCGCCCAGCTCGGACTGAATCGCCTTGAGCTGTTCATTGAGATAGTATTCGCGCTGGGTCTTCTCCATCTGGCGCTTTACACGCCCACGGATCTTGCGCTCGACCTGAAGCACCGAAAGCTCGCCCTCCATAAAGGCCATGACGAGTTCCAGCCGCTTGAATGGGCTCGCCTCAGTCAACAGCGATTGCTTGTCCGAGACCTTTGCGCTCAGCGCCGCGGCGACAGTGTCCGCAAGTTCGCCAGCGTCATCAATGTCGGTCAGATCGACATTGTTTTCCTCGCCCATCTTCTTGTTGAGCTTGGCATATTCGCCGAATTGCTCAGTCACTTGCCGCATCAAAGCCGTGACTTCGGTGCCTGCGACCGTTTCAGGCTCGAGCAATTCGACTTCAGAGAGCACATGGCCGTCTTCCTCTCGAAGGGCGACCAGCTTAGCCCGCTCTGTGCCTTCGACAAGCACACGCACTGTGCCATCAGGAAGTTTCAGCATCTGAAGCACCTGAGCGACCACGCCTACGTCATAGAGGTCGTCGCTTTCCGGATCGTCACAAGCCGGATCAAGCTGAGCGAGAAGGAAGATGTCCTTGCTCGCCTCCATCGCGGCTTCAAGAGCAGCAACCGACTTATCGCGGCCAACGAACAGAGGCACAACCATTCCGGGGAAAACGACAATGTCACGAAGAGGGAGAAGAGGGAAAGTTTGAGTCATATTTGCGATCCAATGGGCGCCGTAATTCCGAAGCGAGCGGTGCTATGTTTGTTGGAATATGGGTAGCGCTGCTCGCACCTGCAATGGGAATCCTGAGTTAGCGGTGGAAGGTGGAAACCGACGTTTAACGTTCTCTGGTTACCAAGCTCGGGACAGGAGCAAGACTGTGCATTACTTCGGATGGCTTATTGGCGGGTTCGTATTGTTGAGCATCTCTCGCTTTATCGAGCGTATTGGCGATTTTGGAGCAACTTCAGCTGATCGACTGCCAGTGTACTTTTTGGCGTTCGGTGCGCTTTTGGGGGCCGGATACTGCTTCATAAAAGCAGGCCGCGGCGTCTGGAAGGCTCTGCAAGATCAGTTCGGAAATGGACCGACTAAAGATGAAGGTCCCGACCAAGAAGTGCAGCCGGCTCGGCGTCTCGCGGATAGCGAGTACGAACATGCCAATCCGATCACAGAGTTTGATGCGGATGATGCGCTCGCACGTTACATGGCCAGACGCGATCCAGAGGCACCGCCAAATGAGATCAGTCCGACACCAATAGCTCCGGCAAATCCTAAACCATCAGGTCGTCCCGCCTTCGGTCGAAAGATCAACTAGGGAACCTCCGGCTCTTACCCCATGCCAGGCAAGTTAAAGCCCGGGGGCAGCCCCATGCCGCCCTGCATTTCCTTCATTTGCTCTTCGGAAACCCGGTCAGCCTTGTCGCGCGCGTCGTTGAAGGCGGCCGTGACGAGGTCTTCGACGATGTTCTTCTCTTCTGGCTTCATCAGGCTGTCGTCGATAGCCACGCTCAGGATGCGCCCCTTGGCCGATGCGCGCACTTTGACAAGGCCGCCGCCTGCCTGGCCTTCGACCTCAATTGCATCGAGTTTGACCTGCATGTCGCCCATCTGCTTTTGGATGGTTTCCGCTGCCTGTTGAGCAGCCTGCATCATTTCTTCCATGCTTTTCATGGGGTAAATCCTTCTTCTTAGTTCCAATTGCGCCCAGCACCTGCAGTGCGGGTCACCTTATCTTCGGGGTCGATCAGCTCACTTTCGGGGAAAGCTTCAAGCGTTGCTTGTACCAGCGGATGGGCGCGAATGCGATCCTGTGTCGCCTTTGCTTCGGCCTCAGCTGCTTCGCGCAACGAGGGCTGAGCCTCACCCGTCCCGCGTTCTACCATCCAGCGTTTGCCGGTGAGCTTGAACAAGGCATCGCGGATATCGGGCACAGGGTCATCGGAATAACTGTCTGCCTGTTCGAAGACCAGATTTCCGTCAGAGATTGCGATAATCCGCACACGATCTCGCATCATCTGGGCGACGCGCAATTGTCCGCCTGCATCGACCCGTTCAACCAATTCTCGCCAATCGAGTGAGCTAGCGGGAGCATTTGCGACCGGAGCAGGTGTTCCATCACCAGATGGAGCGGCAGCAGGCGCTGGACCATTAGCTGCCAATTCTTCGATCCGCCTGGCAAGCTTCCCGGGATCGGGAAGCTCGCTTGCGTGAAGCACCCTCAGAAGCGCCATTTGCAAGGCCACTAGTGGGTCGGGCGCTTGGCGCACTTCATCGTGGCCTTTCAGCATCAATTGCCAAAGGCGATGGAGTTCACCGGCGCCCAGCTTCCCAGCAAACTCTTTCAAAGCAGTTCGCTCTTCTTCGCTGGGTGCATCAGGTTCACCGCCAGACACCTGCGCCACAGTGATCCGGTGGACCAGATCCATCAGAGTGCGCATCAGCGCCAGAGGCTCGACACCCAGCGCATACTGTTCATCAACTCCGGCCAGCAGCCCCTTCGCGTCACCCGCCAGAAGATGTGAGAGAATCCGCCGCTGCGCTCCCTTGTCAGCAAGGCCCAGCATGTCGCGCACGCGTTCAGCGCTCACGCCGCCGCCCGAACCCATACTGGCATCCATATCGGCGTGGGCAATCGCCTGATCGAGGATCGAAAGACCATCGCGCACCGATCCTTCGGCGGCGGCGGCGATGATGTTCAAAGCTTCGTCTTCGGCCTCTACGCCTTCCAAGGAGCAAACCTTGCCAAAATGCTGCGCGAGCAACTCCGCGGGAATGCGCCGCAGATCAAAGCGCTGCGTCCGGCTCAGCACTGTGACCGGCAGCTTCTCAACTTCCGTGGTAGCGAAGAGGAATTTGACGTGTGCAGGTGGCTCTTCAAGCGTCTTCAGCAGCGCGTTGAATGCATTGCGAGAGAGCATATGCACTTCGTCGATAATATAGATTTTGTAGCGTGCAGAGACCGCTGCATAGCGTACCTGCTCGATGATCTCGCGAACATCATCAACGCCGGTGTGAGAGGCGGCATCCATCTCGATCACATCGATATGGCGGCCTTCGGCGATGGCAGTGCAGTATTCGCACTTGCCGCAAGGATCGATTGTGGGCCCACCCTGCCCATCCTCGCCCACGCAGTTGAGAGCCTTTGCAATAAGGCGCGCGGTCGAGGTCTTGCCGACCCCCCTCACCCCAGTCATAAGAAAGGCATGTGCCAACCGATCTCGCTCAATTGCATTACCGAGAGTGCGCACCATGGGCTCCTGCCCGATCAGTTCGGAGAAAGTCTGTGGGCGATATTTGCGTGCAAGAACGCGGTAAGGTTGATTGGTCTCGGCGGGTGCAACTTTTGGTGCCTGAGCGGACGTTGGTGCCGCGGGCTTGGGCGCAAGAGCTGGCTCAGGTGCGTTCGTTGCTTGGCCCATATCATCGCCACCAAACATTGAGTTCTGACCCGCAGCCTCTAATTCGGCAGCAGTTGGTCCCTCGTCCTTAGGGCCGTTTCCCTCTTCATTCTCAGGAAGGTCTGGATCGGAATCACTCATCGCGCACCAAGCTAGGCGCTTGTGCACACTTTGTCATGGCGATCTATTGCCGAAATATGAGGAAAAGGAGCCGAGCGACCCGTCGCAATTCACCTGGGCTGCTACCTTCCGGTCCTGACCCGGTGAGCGAACGCAAACGTCCACCCGACTCCCAAGACCCCATATGCCGATGCGTGCGCGAGTTTCAAGCCTTTTAGGACTGAGTAATCCGATTCTGGTAATTAGACTCCATGCGACGTTTACTCTCATTGTTCGCCCTTATGCCCCTCGCCGCCTGCAGCTTCGAAGGAGGAGACCGCTCCCCTTTGTCAGAGAACGAGATCGCTCAAAGACCGGATGTCTCTACGATCAACTTTGGCGAAGACAGCGGTGATTTCACCAATGACGATGAATGCGACGATCCACGCTTTAAGGGCCCCGGCATGACATCTACGCCTTTGATGGAGGAGGATGAGTTGGCTGACGCGAGCGATTGCCGCGCGGCCTATGAGCGTGGCGAGCTCGCACTGATTCCCTGATTAGCGCAGAGCGATTAGCGGAAATTGTCAGCGTAGGCCTGAAGCTTGAGGCCTTTCGGAGGCGTTGCCCGAACTCGCGCCACAAGGCCCTGCTCCTCGGCATAAGCTTTCGCGGCTTCTTTGGTCTCAAATTTCAGTTTGACCTGAACCTGCGTGTCACCGCTTCCCGTCCAGCCCATCAGCGGGTCTGCACGGCGCGCTTCGCTTGGCGCAAATTCCAGAATCCAAGTGTCCACTTTGGCTTTGCCTGATTGCATAGCACTCTTGGGTTGCTGATAAATAATCGCTGTCATGGCTAATCCCTTTGTGGAGCGGATCATTAGTTCAATATCATCGCCGATTGAAGGCATTTTTGGTCCGCAGACTAGGGATTTCCACCCATGGTTTCTCTGGCCAGCGATGTTTTGGATAACGGCCCTTCATATCCTTGGCGACATCGGCCCAGGAACCTCGCCAGAATCCCGGCAAATCGCGCGTCGACTGAATTGGTCTACCCGCGGGGCTGGTAAGTTTGAGCAGCAGGGGCGTGGTGCCGATCATCGGATGCTGGTCGAGCCCGAACAGCGCCTGCACTCGCACTTCAACACTTGGTGCATCATCACCTGCGTAATCGATCGCGTGCTTGGTTTGGGCTGGCGATATGAACTGATTTGGCGCTTCGGAGTCGAGCCGTTGGCGCTCATTCCAATCTAACAACCCCAACGCTGCATCGGCCACGTCTGCGCTCTTGATACTCAAATCCCTGCGCCCGGCGAGAAGCGGTGCAAGCCAGATTCCCGCCTGAGCCTGAAGATTCTTGGGCGAAAGGACCTCCACCCCGGCAAATCGCGCCCTTGCGAGGAACCCTACCGGGAAAATTGCCCCCAGATCATCCAGAGCATTCTCCACAAGTATGTCCACAAACGCTTGTGGGTCAGGATCGGGATCAGGCCCGCTTGAAAGCACTATCGCACCCAGTCGCCTTTCCCGCCTCGCTTCGGCCCGCTTCTTTTCAGAGTTCCAGCGGATCGCGGTCCGCTCCTGAAGCTCGTCCGCAAAAATCGCCTCGATGCTGCTTTGCGGAAGCTCTGCTGCCGCCGTGATCCGTGCGCCTTTTGCTTGGCCTTGCGCATCGCCGATCACAATCCAATCGGCCCGCACGAGCGGAGAATCTGGATCGAGCTGAAATCCTCTTCCCCCGGCGCTCAGCCAGTGCTCACCCGAAGGATCACGTCGACGCGCTACAAAGTCAGGCCGCGCAAGAGCCAAGCACTCCGCTGCATCACGGTCGATATCTTCGCTGCCTTTGATAAGCTTTGCCGCAGATTTGGCCCAGCCGGAGGCGATGCGCGCGGCACTCGTGGCTCGCTTTCCCTTTTCGCCGCTCCATCGCGATACCCGCTGCGTCAAATCCTCACTGCGGCCGCCCAACCCGCGTTCTTGAAGCAGCATCGCCAACCGCGAAGCCTCCTCCGCACATCCAGCCTTCGCTCCATTCAGCACGCAAGAAGCATGATCCGGTGCCATCGGCATTCCGGCAATGGCCTCACCCCAGAGGGTGATCCGTCCATCCGCATCAAGCGCTCCAAGTCTGGTCAAAGTTGTCACCGCAGCAGCCACCGACGCAACAGGCGGTGGGTCAATCCAGCGCAAATTTGTCGGATCACTCGATCCCCATTTGGCAAGCTTAAGCACCGATGACGTGAGATCAGCGGTCTCAATCTCCGGGAGTGAAAACTCGGGCAAGCCCAAGTGCCCGGCTTCTTCCCACAAGCGATAGGCTGTGCCCGGCCCTTGTCGTGCCGCACGTCCAGCCCTCTGCGCCGCAGCCGCTTGGGACGCTCGCCGGGTGACGAGATGCGTTGTGCCCGCCGCTCGATCGTATTCAGCCAGGCGAGCCAAGCCGCTATCGACCACCATACTGACACCTTCGAGGGTGAGCGAAGTCTCCGCTATCGAAGTAGCCAAGACAATGCGCCTGCGTCCCTGTGGATCGCGCCGGATCGCTGCGCGCTGAGCTGCGGGTTCAACTTGACCGTGAAGCGGCAAAACGGGGACGCTGGGGAGCTTTGATTCAAGCCGTTCTCGGGTGCGTTGGATCTCACTTACGCCGGGTAGAAAGGCAAGAATATCGCCGCCTTCACCCTCAGCGCCATCTCGCCATGCGGTCATCACACCTTGTGTCACTTGGTCCTCTACCCGCGCATTAGGATCACTGCCCAGCCATTTGATTGCCAGCGGATAGCTGCGCCCTTCGCTTTCGATCACGACAGCATTATCGCCCAGCAAATTTGCAAACCTCGCCCCGTCGATGGTTGCTGACATCACCAAGACGCGCAAATCTTCACGCAAGACTTCGCGGGTCTCAAGTGCCAACGCCAACCCCAGGTCGCTGTCCAGATGCCGCTCATGCGCTTCATCAAATAGCACGGCGGAAACGCCGGCAAGCTCAGGGTCCTCGACCAGCCGATTGACCAATATTGCCTCAGTCACCACGAGCACGCGGGTCTTGGCAGACACCTTACTATCGAGGCGGGTCATATAACCAATCGTCTCACCCGGCTTCTCGCCCAGCATCTGCGCGATTCGCTCGGCGGCCGCCCGCGCGGCCACCCGACGAGGTGAGGTCAGGATGATCTGGCCACTACACCAGTCTTGGCTGAGCAAGTCGGGCGCAACGGCCGTGGTCTTGCCCGCACCGGGAGGCGCGATCAGAACGGCAGCGCCTTGACACGACAAAGCCTCTCGAACGTCGGGCAACACTGCATGGATGGGAAGATCAGGCGTCACGCCCGTTCAACTAGCGCGGTCAGTACCCACGGGCGACAGCAAATTGCGCCGCTTCACCCATAGCGGCACGCGCTTTGCTGTCCGGGAATATTGAGATCGCATCGATTGCGCGCTGAGCGAAGTGCCGCGCTTTCTCGCGCGTGTCGTCGAGCGCGTTGTGCTTTCCGATAAGCCGGATAGCTTCGTCAAGGTCTTCATCCGAAGTGCGGTGGCCAAGGATCGCATCCTTCCAGAACTTGCGCTCTTCCGCATTCCCGCGTGCATGGGCCAGGATCACTGGCAGGGTCATCTTGCCCTCGCGGAAGTCGTCGCCCTGATCCTTGCCCATCTCGGCTGCGTCCGAATCGTAGTCGATCGCATCGTCAACCAGCTGGAAAGCAACGCCGAGATTGCGGCCGTACTCTTCAAGAGCGCGTTCTTCATCCTCGCTACACTCGGCGACCACTGCGCTGATCTGACTGGCCGCCGCAAACAGGGCGGCGGTTTTCGCACCGATAATATGGAGATAGCGCTCTTCGCTGGTTTCGATCTGGCGCTGTGCAGTCAGCTGAGAGACCTCGCCTTCAGCAATCACTGCGGAGGCATGGCTGAGAATCTTGAGAACCTTCAAGCTACCATCCTCAGTCATCAATTCAAACGCGCGGCTGAACAGAAAATCACCAACCAGAACGGTTGCCGGGTTGCCGAAGATGATATTGGCAGCAGCCTTACCGCGCCTCAGCTCGCTGCCATCGACGACGTCGTCGTGGAGAAGCGTGGCGGTGTGGATGAACTCAACTGCTGCGGCAAGCTTATGATGACGTGTGCCTTGATAACCAACCAGCTCTGCACCAGCCAGCGTCAGCATCGGGCGAAGGCGCTTTCCTCCGCCAGAGATAAGATGCCCAGCCAGCCGTGGTATCAGCGGAATCTCGCTCTGCATCCGTTCAAGGATCACGGTGTTGACTGAATTCATGCCGTTCGCGGTTAGCGACAGCATAGGCTCAAGCGTTGGCTGTTTGCGCGGAAGAGGAATGACATCTGCGGTCATGTGAGGGGCCTTACGGGCTGCGCGAGCCGCTTGGCAAGCGCTGAATTGATGTTAGGTTTGCAACATATGGCTGATGATCTTCAACTCGCAAAGTTCCGCAGAAGTATCGACAATATCGATGCCGCGCTCATTCACATGCTGGCCGAGCGCTTTCGCATTACGCAGGCCGTGGGCGAATATAAAGCCAAAGCCACGCTTCCGCCTGCCGATCCAGCGCGAGAAGAACGTCAAATCGCCCGGCTACGCAAGCTTTCTGAAGAAGCGGATTTGGACCCGGAGTTCAGCGAGAAATTCCTGCGTTTCATTATCGATGAAGTTATCCGACACCATGAAAAGGCGCGCGAGGGCTAAGCTCGTTAATTGGAATCAGATGACCTCACGCCAGACGGAATTCCATTGGGTAGCGAAAATGCCGATGAACGATCAAACTGGTTCCTAATCTCTTCGGCCCTGTGAACCTGTTCCGCGGCTGCTTCAATCCGTTCGGCACGCTCTTGCAAAATGAGCCTCTCGAGCCGTGAGAGCGGTACCCGCTTGCCCTCCCGATCATAAGCGATGTTGCCTTCGCCGGGGTAAACGAGACCCGGAAGCCACTCTTCGCCAGAGCACCCATCGCAATACTCTGGGCCAACGGGGCCGTTCGCAAGTTCAGGTGGAGCGTATGGATTGTAGAATACAGTGCGTTCCTCTGAATCCACCGATGCCGCGCATCCGGTCAACAAAAGGCCACCTGCCAAGAATACACTCAATCTTGCGATTTGCATTAATCTGCCTCCCTTATGTGAGCGAAGAGATCAGCTTTTCAGATTGAACCGAGGCTGAATTATGCCCTCGGCAGGCTGAGTTCGACCAGCAACCCGCCCAAGTCTTCGCTTTCGCCCAGCGTTACCGAACCGCCGTATATCTCCGCGACATCGCGCACAATCGCAAGGCCAAGGCCGGTACCGGGTTTGCCAGTGTCAAGGCGCGCGCCGCGGACGAAAATGCGGTCGCGTTCTTCCTGTGGGATGCCAGTGCCATCGTCCTCCACCCAAATGATACACTGCTTGCTATCGGGTTCGTTGTCGAGTGTAACAAACACACTACCGCCGCCATATTTCGCCGCGTTTTCAATCAGGTTGCCCAGGATTTCATCCAAGTCCTGCCGCTCGATGGAAACCTTGGCTTGCTTGCCGCCAGCTATGTCCAATCGGCCATTGGGGTAGAGCCGCTCAACCGCGCGCCGCACGGCTTCTGCGCTTGCCCTCAAATCGCTCCGGGCCTGCCCAACGGCGCGCCTGCCGACAGCGCGGGCTCTTGCAAGGTGGTGGTCCACATGGCGCTGCATCGTTCGCGTTTCGCGGAACACCGCCTCGTTGAGATTGGGATCGCGCGCGGTCGCCGCATTGGTGAGTACGGTCAATGGTGTTTTCAGAGCATGCGCCAGGTTGCCCGCATGGGTGCGCGCTTCTTCTGCCTGACGCTCAGTATGATCGAGCAGCGCATTGACTTCATCGACCAGAGGCTCCACCTCAGCAGGGAGCGGCTCGGTGATGCGGTTTTCGCCCGTTGTGCGCAGCTTCTGGATCGCTGCCCTGACCCGGCGAAGCGGCGAGAGCCCATATCGGATCTGCAAGAGTGCCATGACGATAAGGCCAAGGCCCAGCACAGCGAAACTCCAAGTGAGAATCAGCCGGACTTGCTGAATCTGATTGTCGATCTGCTCGGTTGCGCTGGCCACGGCAAAGGTCCAGCGAGTCTCGCTTCCCGGCAAAATCACCGTACGCTCGGCAATGCGCAGAGGCTCACCCTCGAATTGTCCGGAGTTGTAGATACTGACTTCGCTGTCGAAGCTCTCGGGGTCCGCGCCGCGAATGCTGCCACCGACCTGCAGTTCGAGCGTGCGGTCCCAGAGGCTGCGAGAGGGGTACGGCTCAAATCCCTCCCCGCTGATTTGCCAGTAGAGCCCGCTTCCGGGTTCCAAGAAACGCTGATCCCCCAGCGTGCGGTAGAACCAGACCTCGCCAAAACTATCGATTTCCGCCGAGGCGATCATCGAGGTAAGCTGATAGTCGAGCTGCTCGTCAAAATTGGCAACAACCTGGCGGGTGAGCGTGCGCTCCAAGGCTATCCCACCGCCCAAGAGTAGCACTATGATCCAGCCCGCAGCAATCAGCCCCATCCGCCGCGCAAGACTGGCGCGAGGAGTGGGAACAGCAGCCTGTGCCGCTTCGGCCTGTGCTCCGGATTCTACCTCAGGGTCAGGCGCTTGCGCACCCTTCTTGGGCGAGACATCACGCTCAGACTTGCGCGAACCCTTAGGCTCTTGGTGCGTCTGCTGGGTCGTCGAGGCTGTAACCAAGGCCACGGATGGTTGTGATTACCTCACTACCGAGTTTTTTGCGGATGCGGGTGACGAAGACTTCGATCGTATTGGAATCGCGATCAAAATCCTGGTCGTAAATATGCTCGATGAGCTCTGTGCGGCTCACAACCTTGCCCTTGTGGTGCATGAGGTAGGAGAGGAGCTTGTACTCCTGAGCGGTCAGTTTGACCGGCTCTCCATCGAGAGTTACGCGGCCAGAGCGCGTGTCCAGCCGCACTTGGCCCGCGGTGAGCTCCGATGAGGTATTGCCAGAGGCGCGGCGGATAAGCGCACGCAATCGAGCAATCAGTTCTTCGGTCTGGAAAGGCTTGGCGAGATAGTCATCCGCTCCCGCGTCGAGACCGGCAACCTTATCGGACCAGCTGTCCCGCGCTGTCAAAACCAGAACAGGGAAAGTCCGGCCCTCTTTGCGCCACATGCCGAGCACCGAAAGGCCGTCAATCTCTGGCAAACCGAGATCGAGGATACAAGCATCGTAGTCCTCAGTGCTGCCAAGGAAGTGCCCGTCTTCGCCATCGGTTGACAGGTCAACCGCATAGCCATTTTGCTCAAGCGTCGATTTGAGTTGTTGGCCCAGCGTGGGTTCGTCTTCGACGATCAGGATGCGCATATTCCACCATTTTTGCGTGAGTAGACCCAAGAGGAAGTGAGCGTTTGCGTGCCCAACGTCAAGCAAGCTTCGACGTGCAATGCACCGTTCGTGACCCAAGGGTTCATGATTGGGTTATCCGCCTCTCTACCTAGAGCGACTTATGATGCGGCCCGTGCGGGCATCGACATCGACATAGCTAACCCGGCCATTGCGGATGAATTTGAGCCGATAGGCGCGCGCCGTGCTATCGTAAGAGGGACCGAGATATTCGGCACCACCGCGCTTCATTCGTGGCACGATCCGGTCTTCAATCTCGCTCAGCGACAACTGGTTGCCAGCACGCATTTCGCGGCGCGCCGTGCCTTGGTCAGAGCGAGATTGTTCTTGCGCAGCTACACCCGCGGCCACCACCGACGTGGCAGAGCCCGCGCCTAGCATCACCGTGAGGGCGGCACCGGCCATACCGGCAAGAAGAAAGCGACGTGTTGTCATCGTAGCTACATGCCTAGCTCACCAGCGTTGAACAAGTACTGAATGCGCGGTCTTTGCCGTGTTCAGACAAGTAACGAATCTATTCAGCTTCCGAGCCGCCAATGTGGATCATTTCATACTTGATCGAGAGGCTAACACCCGTGCTCACCTGGCCGGGTTGGACTGGGGCTGTGGCAACGGCGGCTGACTCAGCAACCGACCGCTGCGCTATGGGACCTGATGGTCCGCGGCCTCGGATGCTCTCGCTGACCGAGAGGACTTTGATCCCGTCGTAGCCGAACATGGTGGCATAGGCTTCCGCGCGTTGCTGCGCGCGTTTGATCGCGCGTTCTCGCGCCGTCGCCTTGGCCTGTGTATCGTCTTCGATGCTGAATGACGGGCCAGACAGATCGGTAGCCCCCGCCATCACCAGAGCGTCAAGTGCCGCGCCGGTTGCCTGCACATCGCGCAGTTTGACGCTCACGCGGTTGGATACCTGATAACCGCGAAACACCTGCCGTTGGTTGGCGCGATCATAGTCATATTGCGCATTCAAGCTGATGCCGGTCGTCTGAATGTCTGTATCGGGCACACCCAACGCTCGGACTTGGTCGATCACACTCTGCATCTCGCGCGCATTGAGGCGCATCGCCTCTACGGCGGTGCGGGCTTGGCTAGTAACTCCTGCGCCAATCGTCACCAGATCAGGTTCAGCGGTCACGCTTTCGAACACTGAAAGCTCGATGACCGGCCCATTGGCCTCGATTTGGACCTGCTGAGCAGATGCGGAAATGGGTGCGACGAGCATTGTGGCTGCGACAAGCGCAAGTGTGTGGCGGATCATGAAAAAACCTCCCTATTGCAGAGCTTGATAGAGCTTTCTGCCTGAGCGCGCAGTGAACCGACTTGGCAGGCTTGATGCAAGCCCCTACTTGCGAAAACCCATGGCACAACCACCAATCCTCTCTTGGGAAGGTCTTTCCCTGCAACAAGGCGGTCGCTGGCTTTTCGGCGGACCACAACCGGGCGAAGGTGCGGAGCCTATTGATCTGCACATCCTTCCCGGAGACCGCCTCGCACTGATCGGGAGAAATGGGGCAGGCAAGACCACACTCCTCAAGCTTATCGAAGACCGCATCGAAGCCGACCGCGGAACGCGCCGAGTTAAGCCCGGCACACGCATCGTGTTCCTTGAACAGGAGCCTGACTTTGGTGTCTTTGATACGCTTATGGACTTCGCGCTTGCAGGTGATGATGCGCCAGCCGCGCACGAAGTGGAGGCGATTGCCGGACAGCTTGGCATCGACATGGCTACTGATGCAGCCACGGCAAGCGGGGGCGAGAAACGCCGCGCTGCGATTGCTCGCGCCCTAGCGCAAGACCCCGACCTGCTGCTCCTTGATGAACCGACAAACCACTTGGACCTGAGCGCGATTGATTGGCTCGAAGATTGGCTCAAACGTTACAAGGGTGCGTTCATCACCATCAGCCACGACCGGACGTTCCTTAAACGCCTGACCCGTGCAACCCTGTGGCTCGACCGGGGGACTTTGCGCCGCAAGGAAGTGGGCTTTGGCGGGTACGAAGCGTGGGAGGAACAGGTCTATGCCGAGGAAGCGCGCGCCGCTGAACGCATGGATGCGAAGCTGAAGATTGAGGCGCATTGGTTGGAGCGCGGTGTCACGGCGCGGCGAAAGCGCAATCAGGGCCGGCTTGAAAAGCTTCACCAGATGCGCGCCGCCCGTGCTGCGATGATTTCCGACACCGGATCGGCCAAGCTGAAGCTTGCCAATGATGAAGAGTTTAAATCCAAATCGGTTATTGTCGCCGAAGATATCTCCAAATCCTACGATGACCGCTCGGTGATCAAGCCCTTCACCCTCCGCATCCAAAACGGGGATCGGATCGGCATTGTGGGCGCAAATGGCGCAGGTAAGACCACACTATTGAAGCTCCTCACCAAGGAGATCGAGCCTGACAGCGGTAGCATCAGCCACGCCCGCACCCTTACAGGGGTGATGATCGACCAGCAGCGCCGCTTGCTCGAACCCAATATGAGCGTGCGCGACATTCTGGCCGAGGGCGGCGACTGGATTGATGTACGGGGCACTCGCAAACACGTTCAGGCGTATCTCAAAGACTTTCTGTTCGATCCCAAGATTGTCGACACCAAGGTCGGTATTTTGTCGGGTGGAGAACGTTCGCGTCTCCTTTTGGCGCGTGAATTTGCTCGCACCGCCAATCTGCTTGTCCTCGACGAGCCGACGAACGACCTGGACCTTGAGACTTTGGACCTTCTCCAAGAGGTCATCGCTGACTTTGACGGCACCGTCCTGATCGTTAGTCACGACCGCGATTTTCTCGATAAGACTGTGACCGTGACGCTTGGCCTTGATGGATCGGGGCGGGTGGATATCGTGGCAGGCGGTTATCAGGATTGGGAGGCCAAGCGGCGCAAACCAGTCGTGGGCAAGACCAAGACACCACGCGCCGAGCTTTCGCAAAAGCCGGCGGCAACCCAGCCCAAGTCACCCGACAAACTTTCCTACAAGGATCAGCGCGACTACGAGCTGCTCCCAGACCGTATCGAAGAGCTTGAGGCCGCAATCACAAGGGGGGAAACCATCTTGGCCGACCCCGACCTCTTCACCAGCGATCCAAAGCGTTTTGCCAATATCTCGAAGGGACTGGAGAACGCGCGCCGCGAAAAAGACGCAGCCGAAGAGCGCTGGCTTGATTTGGCAGAGCGGGTCGAAGGATGAGCGGTTGCCCGAGCACCGAAAGCCTTCACGCGGAAATCAAAACCTGCACCATTTGCTCAACACATTTGCCGCTCGGTCCGCGCCCCATAGTCCAGTTCTCTTCGCGGTCGCGCATCCTGATCATCGGCCAAGCACCTGGGACCAAGGTTCACGCCAGCGGTGTTCCATGGGACGATGACAGCGGTGATCGGCTGCGCGATTGGTTAGGGCTTGAGGAAGAGGCGTTCTACGATCCAAACAAAGTCGCATTGATGCCGATGGGTTTTTGCTACCCGGGGAAAACGAAAGGTGGAGATGCCCCGCCCCGAAAAGAATGCGCACCCGCGTGGCATGATCGCATTCTTGGCAAACTACCAAGGGGTCGCCTTACCCTATTAGTTGGAACCTTTGCTCAAGCCCAATATCTGCCGCAAGCCAAGAAACTCTCGCTGACCGAGCGAGTGCGCCAGGGTCAACACCAAAGCGAGGCGCTTGGCCCGGTGATCCCCTTGCCCCATCCTTCATGGCGCGTCCGCATGTGGATGAAGCGCAATCCTTGGTACGAGGAAGAAGTGCTGCCCGCGCTAAGACAGCGGGTTGCGCAAATCTAAGCAAGGCGATGCAGGCACCGCCTTGCTCATGAGTACAATTTACGTCTTGGCCGTTCCTCGGGCTGGTAAAACCTTGGGGCTGCGCAAGATGGCCGCTGAAATGAGCGCCACCACAAACCCAACGGGAAAAATCTCGATGAAAGTAATGGGCAGGCGGAAAAACGGATTGTCCCGATAGGAGGCCATCGACTCCTGCGTTTCGGCAATGCGCGCAGCTTCGGTGGTCGCATCCAGCCCTTCAGCTTTGATCATATCGATCTGGCTTTGACCGTAGTTTTCGACAAAGGCGAAGTCCGTCGCATAGAGCACGCCTTCCCAGCTGAGCGTGTAGAATATGGCGGCCACCGCAGCGATCCCAATACCGATCAGCGCACCTTGCGTGAACTTGATTACACCACCGTGCTCAACGTCGCGGTATCTTTTGATCCCGATAAAGACGAGGCTGAGCACCGCGATCATGAACGCATAGCCCGCAACTTCTGAGCTGCCTACTTCATTGGGCCCAAAGATAAAAAGCGTGGAAGCCATCAGCGCGATAACCACCACTCCGATGATCCCGCCGTAAATCATTGCATAGCGAAACATATGTAAGTCTCCCCTTATCCTGCCCACCATAAGAGCTCGCCTGGATGAAACCAATTTCACAGGTAAAGCCATCACCCAAACGGGTGATTTTCGTCAAATCCCCCTGACTGATGAGGCGGATTCAAGGAATGAGCGAAAGCCCACGAGCCGCTTCCACCGCTTTGCCGCGGCCGGAGACTTCGAGCTTCAGAAATAGACTGGCGACATGTGTCTTGATTGTGTTGGGAGACACGCCAAGCGTTCTGGCGATCTCCTTATTGCTTGCACCTTTGGCCAAGTGGCCCAGAATCTCAAACTCGCGTTTGGTTAAGCCAAGCGATTGAATCGCTTTTTCATTGGGCTCAAACTCGCTGGAGGCAGGAGCGGCTGTAAGGCGCATTCCCATCCATATGCCAAGCGTAATGAAGATCACAGCTACAAGGCTAATGTAGATCTCACCCGGCATGGAGAAGACGAGATAGCGATATTCGATCCACTGCAAGACGAACACGAGGCCTGCGAGAGGCAAACCATAAAGCAACGCGTATTTGAAGGTGTTCCCGGCCATCGCTCTCAGGATGCCAGAAGCGGTACGAATGATCCAGATCAGCGGGTACGATAGTAATCAGCCACGCGTTCGAGCGCCAATTGCAAGACCAGCTTTCCACTTCGCGCCGGCCAGCCCAGAGCTTTCTCCGCCTGCGGCACCCCCTCGCCGGCGCAAACCACGCGCCAAAGCACGTCTTCCAAACCCTTTCCCGCTTCGGCGAGAGCGCCGTCGAAGCGCTGCTTGGCGGCAACCTGCTTTTCGCTCGGAGACAGTCCCGCCTCGCTGCTTCCATAATTGCCGGTTTTAATCCGTACCGGGTCCCAACGCATTGTAAGGTTTGGAGAGAGCTGCGCGCGCTCATAATCGGCGCGCAGGGCCTCTCCGGCATCGAACAATCGATCGGACAAATGTCCGCGCGAGTGCAGCCAGGCAATCGGCGACTCGCCCAGATTAACCGTGACGCTTCGATGCGTACCTTTGGCACCGATCGCCCGCTTGGGGCCTTCGGATGTAAGTTCGCGTTCAGCCAGTTTGCGCATGAATAATCTCCCTTTGTCACCACAGCGACGAAATGAAGAGTTGCATCGATTACGGTGATGTAGGAAAGCGCAAATTGCCAAATTGGTTATTTTTGCGAAATCCGTCAATCGAACTGGAGTCCACCATGATCAACCGCATCCGCGAGATTAGGAAAGCGAAGGGAATGACGCTGGCTGACCTCGGCGCATCCTGCGAGCCGCCCACAACCGCGCAGACAATCGGTCGCCTCGAGACGGGAATGCGCAATCTCTCCACCAAATGGATGGATCGGATTGGCACAGCTTTAAGGGTCGATCCAGAGGTGTTGGTTCGGTCTGACAATGCCCCGCGCGCGCAAGTTATTGCTGAGCTTGGCCTTTCTGACCTGGAAGCGCTAAAGGCTCCGCGCGATGCGATCTTGCCTAGCGAGATGGCTGCACAAGAGGGCGATGAGCCTATGTTAGTGCTTGAGGTGACCTCCCCGGTGGGAGAGTATCGGCCAGGCGACACAGTTTGGCTGAGGCAGTTGGATGCCTGGAGCGCGAAGGATAAGGACTTCCTTGCCGCTATGAACCGCGATTGTCTGGTACCCCGCCCCGGTGGTCGCTTCGCCTTTGGGCGGCTGATCGACCGCAAAGGACCGTTGGTGGCGATATTGCCCGCACAGGCTGGTCAAAAGCAGCAGGTGATCGACAATCCAGACTGGATCGCGGTTGTCTGCATGTTGGTACGTCCGCTTTGAAACGCTTTTGCGGAAACCGCGTTAATCAAGTTGCGTTAATTCTCGTCAGCTAATTTTGGCGATGTACGAACTGGAGAAGCCATCCTAGTGAAACACGTTCTTTCCATCAGCACGCTCTATCCCAACGCGGTGAACCCGCGTTTTGGGACGTTTGTGGCGCGCTCGATGGAAGCTCTTGCGAAACGCGGCGCAGAGCGCGGTGATTGGCGGGTGAGCGTAGTCAATCCGATTGGACTACCGCCGGTAGCTATCGGCCGATACAGGGCGCTGGCCAAACTGCCGACGAAAAACGAAGAGAATGGCGTGACCGTTTACCGACCGCGCTTTACACTGGTCCCGGCTGTCGGTGCGCGGCGAAATGCTTCAGCGATAGCAAAGGCCGCTCTGCCGCTTGCGCGCCAGATTCACGCAGAGACACCGATTGATCTTATCGATGCGCAATTCTTCTTCCCTGATGGTCCGGCGGCGGCATGGATCGCGCAGGAGATGGGCCTGCCGCTGTCTCTAAAGGCTCGTGGGTCCGATATCACCTATTGGGGCACATTTGATTTTGCGCGCGAGCAAATGGTCGAGGCAGCCCACCGCGCGAAAGGCCTTCTCGCAGTAAGCAGCTCGATGGCAGAAGAAATGGCGGCGATCGGTATGCCTCGCGAAAAAATCCGGGTTCACTACACTGGGCTCGACCGGGATCGATTTCGCCCTCTCACTCATACCCAATTACGCGCGCAGCTCGGGACAGAGCTTGGCTTTGCTATCCTGGACAATGCGCCGCTTCTGGTGTGCGTAGGCGCACTGATTGAGCGCAAAGGACAGGACATTGCGATTGCCGCTCTGGCGCAGATTGAAGGCGCGCAATTGGTTCTTGTTGGCAAGGGCGATGACGAGGCGCATTTGCGAGAGTTGGCGAGTGATTTGGGAGTGGGCGAGCGAGTGCACTTCGCTGGGTCACTGGACCATGACATGCTCCCGCTAGTGCTCTCAGCTGCCGATGTTATGGTGCTGCCCTCTGCCAACGAAGGTCTCGCCAACGCATGGGTTGAGGCTCTCGCTTGCGGAACTCCTGTCGTCACATGCGATGTGGGGGGCGCACGCGAAATCATCACCAATGCTACGGCGGGGCGGCTGGTGGATCGTGATCCAGATAGCGTTGCCAAAGGGGTGCTGGCAGTGCTGAACAATCCGCCAATGCGGCCAGCCGTGGCCGCAATTGCAGAGAAGTTCAGCTGGCAAACCAACGCAATTGAGCTTGGCGCCTACTATGATTCGCTAACTGCTCAACACTGAGCAAACGGCACGATCACAACCCGCCAAGCACCTTCTTCTCTTGGATATCGGCCTCGGTCTCTTTCGGCACAAAGCTGTCAGAATTCACACCCAGCCAAATAAGGATTGGTGAGGCGAGGTAGACGCTTGAGTAGGTGCCGATAAACAGACCTGCGGTGATCGCGGCAACAAGGCCGAAGAGGCTTGCCGGACCAGCAATCAGCAATGGCAGAAGAGCCACCAGAAGTGTCAGTGAGGTCATCACTGTACGCGCCAGAGTCTCATTAACTGAGAGATCGAGAAGCTCAGGCAGTGGCATCTTGCGGTACTTCTTCAGGTTCTCACGGATGCGGTCGTAAACGACAATCGTGTCATTCAGCGAGTAGCCGATAATCGCGAGGATTGCGGCGATAATCTGAAGACTGAATTCAAGCTGGAACAGCGCAAAAATGCCCAAAGTCAGAGACACATCGTGGAAAAGCGCAAAGAGAGCGCCCACACCAAACTGCCACTCAAACCGGATCCAAATGTAGAGCGCCACGGCGACCATCGCGAACAGCAATGCAAGTCCTGCATCGCGACTAAACTCACCAGCGACCTTTCCGGAAACCGTCTGGTTGCCGTCCGTCCGGACATCGGGATAGCCGGTCTCAATCGCGGCGATCACTTCGTTGCCAATGGCGGTTGCCGCGCCCGGCGTATCCTCAACACCTTCTGGCAAAGGCACCCGGATACTCACCTCATTAGGAGAGCCAAACTCCTGCACAACCGGCGTTCCATAGCCGAGCGCTTCGACGGTTTCGCGCAACTCGCCAACGGGCGCTGCGTTCCCCTCAACAAAGTTCAGTCGAACTTCCTGCCCACCGGCAAAGTCAATGCCGAGGTTGAGGCCATTGACCGCGACGATGCCCCAGCTTGCGGCCATCAACAGCAGGCTTGCGATAAAGAACGGAACCCGCAAACGCAGGAACCTGATGTTGGTGTCTTGAGGGACGAGCTTTAGAAGTTTCATGTCTCTGACCCCTCTTAAATGTTGATGTCTTTAGGACGGTTCGCGGCGAGATAGCCCGCCACCCACATACGCGTAAGCGTCAATGCAGTGAAAACCGAAGTGATGAGGCCGATCACCAGCACCACGGCAAAACCACGCACTGGTCCAGAGCCGAACCAGAACAGCGCGATCCCGGCGATGAAGTTGGTGATGTTCGCATCGTAAATGGCACGCGACGCTTCCTTGTAGCCGTTCTCGACCGCAGTGATGACTTTGCGACCGCGTTTGCGTTCTTCGCGAATACGCTCATTGATAAGCACGTTTGCATCCACCGCCGCGCCAACGGTCAAGACAAACCCTGCGATACCGGGGAGCGTCAACGTGAAGTTTCCGACTGCCATCAGGCCGAGCAAAATCAGAACGTTGATAATCAATGCCGCCGTCGCATAGATGCCAAAGCGCCCGTAGGTCGCGATCATCAAAGCAACCACGGCGAGACTGCCAATCAGCATCGCAATGAGCCCAGAACGGATCGACTGCTCCCCAAGCTCCGCCGACACCGTGCGTTCTTCGATGACCGTCAGCGGCACCGGCAAAGCGCCCGAGCGCAACTGGATCGACAATTGGTTGGCACTGTCGGGTGTGAAGCTGCCTGAGATTTGAGCGGAGCCTCCGAGGATCGGTTCGTTGAAGAACGGCGCGGAGATCACCTCTCCATCAAGAATAATCGCAAAACGCTCACCCACATTCTCCGTTGAAAGCTGCGCAAATCTCTGCCCACCTTGCTGATCGAACTGGATGTTGACCACGTTCTCATTGGTCTGAGGGTCAACCCCGGCCTGAGCACCGGTAAGACTGTCGCCGCGAATGCCGCCAAGACGTTTCACAGCCTCGAACGCACCGGCAAAGTTGGAATCGCTTGCATAAGGGAATATCTGGCTCCCCGGGTTCGCGATTCCCGCTTCAGTGTTGCTAGGCAGCGCCTGTTGATCGACGAGTTTGAACTCAAGTTGTGCCGTCTTGCCAAGCAAGTCTTTGAGGGCCTGCGGATCTTCGAGCCCCGGGACTTGCACGACGATCCGAGTGTCACCTTGGCGCACGATTGTCGGTTCACGCGTCCCAAGCTCGTCGATCCGGCGTCGAACCACTTCAATCGCGCTTTCCATCGCGTTGTTCACTGCGACGTTCAGCCCGCTGTCGGTGGGAACAAGAACCAAACGCTGGGTGTCAATGACTTCTAGATCCCATTCTTGGCGCAATGAGCCATCATTGCCCATCATCATGGGCTCAAGAATACCCCGCGCGCGGTCGATGTCTGCTGTGCTATCGAGCAGAAGGGAAAGCTGCCCATCATTGCGTGAGGTATCGCCAAACCGGATCGCAGGGGTTGCTCCACGAAGCGCCGCCTCAACCGACTCCTCCATGTTCTCAAGCCGCTCTGCCGCAACATCGTTCGGGTCCGCTTCAAGTAGAAGGTGCGAGCCACCTGCCAAATCCAGGCCGAGATTGATCTCGGGTGCACTCTCTCCAACGTCCATTCCAGTGGCCGAGAACAGAGACGGCAACGCTGCCGCGATAAGCGCAAGGGTCACAGCCCAAAGCGAGATTTTCTTCCAGAGTGGGGTATCAAGCATAGCTAGGCAGCTTTGATCCTATTGAGATGTATGGTGGGTGTCTCGCGCCTGAAACCAAGCTCAGCGGGGCGACATTTTAATCGTTGGCGGCGGGCTTGCTGCCCGGCTCGATGAGGTCAGCAATGGTGTGCTTGACGGCCTTGACACGCACATCCTTGGCAAGCTCGATTTCGGCATAGGTATCGTCGGTCTTAATGACTTTGCCAACAAGGCCGCCTTGAGTGACAATCTGATCGCCCTTCTTAAGCCCGGCAACTTTTGTTTGGTGTTCTTTCTGCCGCTTCATCTGTGGGCGAATGATCAAGAACCAGAAAATCACGACCATACCAACGATTGGCAGCCAGTTAATCCAAGCTGGTGGCGCTTCACCGGCCCCGGCGGCAGCTGCGGTAAGAAGTTCAAGCATGTGTCTAAAAACCTATGTGAAATCGTATCTTGTGTGCGGGAGCAGCATCGCTGGGGTTGGCGCGGACATGATCGATCCAACGTCTGCAATATCCCATGATCCCACCCCACGAACACAATGGTTGTTGGGCTTAAGTGGGCGCGGTTAGCAGCAATGCAAGCTGGCCGCAATCAGCCCATTGCGCGAGACCGTCTGCAAAAGTGCACAACCGTCAAGCGAGATTCCTTGAACCTCCGCGCTTGCCAGCATGCATGGAGCCGCTTATAGGCGCGCCACTCCACCGGTTCGGGAAGTAGCGCAGCCTGGTAGCGCATCACACTGGGGGTGTGGGGGTCGCAGGTTCGAATCCTGTCTTCCCGACCAGTGGAGCGACCCAATTGCATTCTTTGCAATGCACTCATCGAAGCAGAGGATCGCTTCGTCCTTTTCGCGCTGTTCATTCATTTCCGGCACGCGCAAGGAAGTTTCATGTCTCCTATCTTCGTCAATTCCCCCGACATCAGATTGACACTGCTAACCGGTGCAGCGCTCTTCGCGCTGAGCTCCGCGCCTGTTTGCGCGCAGGAAGCGTCTGTTCCTGGCGCGGCACCTGCTGACCTAACGGGCGCCCCTGCTGATGAGACGGGTGCGGATACTAGTGAAGGCTCAGGCACAAGAGCGGTCTTCACACCTGAAGATTTCGCGCGCTTCGCACCTCGCAGCGCAGCCGACATGGCGCGGCAAGTTCCTGGGTTTTCAATCCGCGAAGGCGACGGGGCGCGCGGTCTTGGCGCAGCAGACACCAATGTTCTGATCAACGGTCGACGCATTTCAGGCAAGTCCAACGGCCCGGTCGAAGCGCTTGGCCGCATCCCTGTTGAAGAGGTTGTGCGCCTCGAGATTGTCGATGGCGCAAGCCTAGATATCGGCGGTCTCTCAGGTCAGGTACTCAACGTGGTAACCGCGCGAAGCGGCGGGATCACCGGGCGGTTTCGCTATGCCCCGCAGATTCGCACAAGAGGGACACCTCCCCGGCTCCTTGAAGGTTCAATCTCTTTGGCGGGCGGCGGCCTGAAAGATGAGTGGACGCTCGCGTTGGAAAACGATTCGAACAGGCGCGGTGACGATGGAACCGAATTTGTCTTCGATGAGGCCGACAATCTGATCGATAGCCGAGAAGAGCAGGCCAATTTTGCCTTCGATACAATCAGTCTTTCGGGCTCCTACTCGCGCACGGCGAACAATGGGAATGTACTCAACCTGACGGGCGAAGTGAATGGATTTATCCGCCGCGGCAAAGAGGTGTCTGAGCGCTCGGGTTCGATCAATCCCGTCGACCGCTTACGAACCTTCCGGGACACTGAAGACGAATTCAATTTCGAGGTCGGTGCTGACTATCAGTTCCCGGTTATGGGCGGCCAGTTGAAACTGATCGGCTACCATCGCTTCGAGGATAGCCCGACCACCTCTTTCGTCATCACCGAATTTGCCGATGGCAGTGCGCCAACGGGCACGCTTTTCACTCGCGATGCCGATGAGGGCGAGACCATTGCGCGCGGCGAATTTAACTTTGGAGCGGCTGGCGGCGATGTCGTGCTGGCTCTGGAAGGGGTCAAGAATTTCCTCGACATAACGGCCGAATTGGAAGTGCGCGACGACCAAGGGGTGTTGCAGCCCGCCAATCTTGCAGGAGCCACCGACCGGGTGGACGAAGATCGCGGGGAAGCGAGTGTCACCTACGGCCGCCCGCTTGCGCGAAACCTGCAATTGCAAACCAGCCTTGGCGCTGAGCTTTCACGCATCAGTCAGGATGGACCAACCGGCCTGACCCGAACATTCTTTCGTCCAAAGGGCTTCGTCGCGCTCGACTGGAAGGCCAGCAACACATTCAACTTCTCGGGGCGGGTCGAACGCAAGGTTGGCCAGCTCAATTTCTTTGACTTCATCGCCTCAGTCGATCTCGATTTCGACAATGCCAATGTCTCCAACGTCGAACTTGTCCCACCGCAGTTCTGGGCGTTCGAGCTTGAGGCCAATATCGGGCTTGGTGCGCTCGGCACGCTCGCCCTGCGCCCGTTCTTCGAAGATGCCTCTGACATTGTTGATCAAATCCCTATTGAGGGTGGCGGAGAAGCGCCGGGCAATATCCCGTCAGCACGCACCTATGGGCTTGAAGGCGATGTGACCCTTCTCTCCGATGGCCTGGGATGGGAAGGCACGCGATTTGATGCGAATTTCCGTGTTGCTGGAAGTTCGCTGGACGATCCTTTGCTCGGCACCAGCCGCGATCTCTCCGATTTTCAAAACCGTAGGATCGATTTTGAACTGCGGCACGATCTGGCAAACACTGACTGGGCTACCGGGGTCACCGCGTTCTGGAGTGACCGTGCCCCGAACGTGCGTCTCGACCAGATCTCAGTGCGCAATGATAGTTTCGCCTTCGCCGGCTACTACATTGAGAACAAGGATATCGAAGGCCTTGTGGTGCGCCTTGCGATCAACAATATTTTGGATCGCACCAATAGGATCGACCGAACCGTGTTCCTCGACCGCACCGCTGGCATTGTCGATTTTCGCGAGGATCGGGATCGCAGCTTCGGGCAAATCTTCACGCTTGAGATTGAAGGAACGTTCTGAGCGCCTTACCGAAGCGGTAAGAGAGGATCAGACATGAGCAACGCCCCACAGATCACAATGCGCAGCTGGCTGTTTGCACCGGGCGACAGCGAAAAGAAAATGGGTAAGGCCATCGCGAGCGAGGCCGATATTGCCCTGCTTGATCTTGAAGATTCGGTAGTGCCTGATCGCAAGGCCGATGCCCGCAAGATGGTCGCCCACGCCATCGCCTCTGCTCCTGACAGAGCCCGTGTGTGGGTCAGGGTCAATCCACTTTCCGGCCATTGGACCGAGGATGATCTCGATGCTGTGATCTCTGCCGGTCCGGGTGGACTATTTTTGCCCAAAGCAGAAGGCGGGCACGACGTTACCACGCTCGACGCAATGGTCACCCCGCGGGAAGAAGCAGCTGGTATTGCACCTGGCTCTACCAAAGTCGCTGCTCTCGTCACCGAGACCGCTGCCGCGATGTTTACCACAGGCACATACGACGGCGCACCGCGTCTGGCCGCGATGAGCTGGGGCGCCGAAGATTTATCCAGCGAGCTGGGCGCAAGCGAACAGCGCGGGCCGGATGGCGAATACAGCCATGTGTTCGAGATGGCGCGCAGCCTTTGTCTCCTAGGTGCGATCAAGGCCGGGGTGATGCCGCTTGAGACGGTGCAGCCCGAGTTTCGCGATCTTGAGGCCCTGGAAACGCGTGCGCGCCGGGTTCGAGCACAAGGGTTTCGTGGGATGCTGGCGATCCACCCTGCGCAAGTCGCTCCGATCAACGCAGCATTTACGCCGGGTGCAGAGGAAATTGCACACGCCCGCGACATTGTTCAGGCCTTTGCCGAGAACCCGACGGCGGGCGCGCTTCAGCTTGATGGTGCAATGATCGATCGCCCGCACTTGGCGCTGGCTGAGCGCTTATTGGCTGAGGCAGGCGAATAACACCCTTATTGGTTATCGGATTTTCCTACATGAGCCAATGTGGTTAGTCAGGGCGCGATTCGCAATAATGGAGTGCGCATTCATGGGACTTCTCAATTCGCTGATCGGCCCGATCACCAAACTGCTCGACAAGATTATCCCTGACAAAGAAGCGCGGGCTAAAGCGCAGCTTGAGCTTATTAAACTTGAAGGCACGCAGGAAATGGAAATGGTCGAGGCGCGCCTCCAAGCCATTGTCGCCGAAGCCAATTCCAAAGATCCTTGGACCAGCAGAGCGCGACCAAGCTTTCTCTATGTCATGTATGTGCTGATCTTGACCGCCCTCCCCATGGGCCTTCTGAGTGCATTCAATCCGGACGCTGCAAAGGATATTGCGAGCGGAATGAACGCTTATCTCTCGGGCCTTCCTGAACCACTTTATGCGCTGTTTGGAACCGGCTACCTCGGCTACACAGCTGCCCGGCAGTGGGGCAAAGTGAAGGGTGTCGATAAGTAGGCTCGCAGCCCTCGGAGCTTTTATCAGCCTGAACGCGAGTAGGCTTCTTTCATCCAGCGCTTTACCTCGTCGTCGAAATCCGCTGCGCTTTCCAATCGTATCCGGTGACTGCACATCGCATTGTATGTCTCAAGCCGCCCCGCGGGTTCTTCACCCTTCAGTGAGAGACCAAGGTCAATCCGGGTCTTGGTCGCCGGGGTGATGAGCGCAAACTGCTTTTTCCTGCGCAGGCTTACGCTCGCTTTCTTGGGCGCGATCTCGACATCTGATCCCAGTCCTTCTGAGAAGCTCACGATCTCTTCATACAGCAGTCGCAGCGCCTCCTTCGGACCAGAATATTGCGCCGCAACAAGATCGACTTCCTCGCCTGTTTCGCGCGATTTGCTGGCGATCAAATTGGCGAAGCCGTGGCTGACACCATGCTCTTCCTTAAGAAACTTCAGGATCGCCCCGTGCTTTTCATGACCAGTTGACGCGATGAGTTTAATCCAATCGCTCAGCGGTTTCCCCGTCTTCTCAGGGATATTTTTCAGCATGGTTGCGAGTTGATCGTCTGGTGAGCTCATTGAAATTCCCCCTTAAAGATCGCGAATGCGGTCAAATGACCAAAGCTCTGAACAACATTGTTTTGGCGTAAACGGTTGGGCAAGGCCCATCACGCCCAGCATCAACCGCGTTCCAAAGCCAGGCCCGCCAGTCTCCACCACCGATTTGAACGTTTTGACGATGAAATTACCGCCTTGTGCCATGCCTTTTTCAGTCTTGGTGCCGGCTGGAACATTCGTTGTGATGAGAGAGAACCGGGTGCCGCCTTCGACCGACTTGAGCTCATAGGTAACTGTGCATGGCGGATCATCATACCCCGTAAATTTGAAGGTGTGAGAGTACCGGTTGGGCGGATCAAATTCGAGCACAGTGCCTACAACGCTTCGGTACTTCCCATTGGTCGTCTCCATCGCCATTGGCTCGCCGACCGCCAGTCCATTTTTGGTTTTGCAAACAGACCCGAAGAAAAAGGGGAGCATATCGTCGGTTTTGACCAACTCGTTCCAAACCTTCTCAATCGGTGCCTCGATATAAACCTGATAAACCGCCTTGTCGGCCTGCGCTTGTTCAGTGGTCATGTGTTCCCTTCCCTCTTGACCGCACTCTCGGCGGCTTGTTTGATGGCGGTGAGACGTGAGGCAAAATGCTTGCTGTATTCGTCGGTCCACCGCTCATGAATTTGCTGAATCGGGACAGCGTTTAGGTATAATCGGCGCGAGCGCCCTTGCTTCTCACTGACGATAAGGCCCGCCTGCTCAAGCACCCTGAGATGCTGCATGATGGCGATGCGGCTCACGTCGAAACCGCTCGCTAGTTCTCCCACCGCAAGACCCGGCTGCCCACGAAGGCGATCCAGGATCGAACGCCGTGTTTCATGCGCGAGCGCCTGGAAAACATTATCCATGCCCGATTCGGTAATCATGTAATTACATTATTACATTTCAATATGACGGTCAATCGGCACAATGCGAGGCAGCGCGGGCCCATTAGCCTCGCATTTCATCCCACCTGGACCTTACGCAGTTGTGAATGCCAGATGTGCGCAAGAAAGGCTGAAGCTCGACCGAGCGCCTCAGAAAAGCGCGAAAGGCTCTCGCCTAGTCTCTTAAGTTGTCCAGTTTGGACCGGAGCGATGTGAGATGGGGCAGCAAGGTTTCGACTTCTTCCACATCTACCACCTGTTCCGCCTCTTTCATGGGCTCTTGAAGGCGCATGATGCATTGCTCGCGCATCTCTCGCCCTTCAGCGGTGATCGAGACCAGCTTCCCACGTCCGTCGTCTGGGTTGGGCACAATTTCAACAAGCTCTGAACGCTCCATCCGGGTCAAAGTACTGGTCATGGTTGCGCGCGTCACCTGAAACGCGCTGGCCAAATCTTTGGGCGGCACCGCACCCGGATCCAATCGGACAAAGTGATTGAGGACACCAAATTGCGCCAGCGTCATGCCTGCAGGAAGGACCGACGCAAAGGCCGTGTTTGCGAGCTGGTTGATGATCGCAATTTCATTGAAAAGTGCGAACAGGGAGGCGCGGTCTGACATTCTTAGGTGCTTCTGAGTCTCACAAATTTTTCAACTGGCCAACGTGGGCTCGGTTCGATGCTAACACCATAGCCGACTCGTGCGAGCATTTGAATTCGCTCGTCGCCGCTCGCCCCAATTAGACGATGCACCGCGCCGAAATTCTCTGAAACCTCTTCGTATTCTTGCAGGCTCTGACTCATGGGATGCATCGCAAGGCCCAACGCGGCGGCTTGCAGATTGGCCCGGACATATTGGCGACCGGCTTCAATCTGGTCTGCGCGAGTATTGGAAGGGGTCGTGATCCAGATGAGCGCGGGTACTGATCCATATGTTTCGTTCATTTGGTCGAGCCCTGTCTTAAAAGTGCTGCTGTTCATATCAGCAAGCTGCTCCCGGCTAATCTGACCTGCGAGAAGCGCTGCTTCGATCATCGGCCCAGATAGACTGATGCCGTCGGGGTTCGCTGCGATTTCCCGATAACCGATCCGCATCAATTCAACGCTCTCCATGTGAGGTTCTACGGTGGTCATCTCGATGCTGATCGCGCTCAGAATCTCGTTGCGCAATTCGGCAATGCATGCCGGATCATTTGTCCCTGCACCCCCAGATCCAACTACCACGTCGAGTAATCGGGTTTCGACCTTGCGTGAAAGGTCATAAACTTGCTTGTTTGAACGACGATGCACAATTGCACCGAATAGCGGATCAGGTTCTGCACTGCCCTCCTCGCCGAATTTGATCCGAGCAATAGGTCTCGTATCGAGCCTCGGATAAGCTTCGCCGTCAGGGAACATTTCAGCCTCTAACGCGATCCCTTTTTCTGCTGCGGCGATCCGGGCGATCTCAAGGAAGGTTCCAAAGCCAATCGTAATCTGGCGATCAAAGGGGTCGGTTACAGGAAGCCGCTTGGCAAGGTCGCAGGAGAGGATCGCCTCATTCTCCCCAACCAGTTCGATCAGCCATGGTTGCCGGTTGTGAGGATTGGGCGCGAGGATTGCGTGGCGGAATGCGTGCAAACGAATGTCCTGCAGATTGATATCACCTACTGACCAGGGCTCGAAGGCGCTGTCAGGCATTCGCGTGACCCGCCAGGTGCCCCCTGCCGCGATCAAACCGAACCCTCCCAAGCCTGCTGCCAAAACCGCACGTCTCTGCATCAATCCATCCTTTAATTTGATATCTAACTATATCAGATAGTTTGACATCAAATTAAAAGCAAGCGGTAAGAACTCCAGCCGCGGAATTGATCGAGGTCAAAATATGGCGACCAGAACATTGTCTCTACCCCGCGCTTTCCGGCACAGGAAATAGCGGCTATCGCTCGCGACATGAGCAACACAGTCTATGTCCTCAACGGACCGAACCTGAACCTTCTTGGTCTGCGCGAACCAGAGATTTACGGGCACACGACTCTCGATGAAATTGCTGGAATGCTTGAGGATCAGGCGCGCGAACACGGGCTTACCATCGACATGCGTCAGACCAATCACGAAGGCATGCTGGTCGATTGGCTTCACGAAGCGCAGGCTGAAGGCGCTCGCGCGGTATTGCTCAATGCGGCGGCCTACACGCACACATCCATCGCGCTGCTTGATGCGATCAAAGCGATCACCACACCGGTTGTCGAGGTTCATCTTTCCAATCCCAAAACGCGCGAGGAGTTTCGTCACATCTCCTTTATCGGCATGGCTTCGGCCAAGACGGTCGAGGGGCATGGCCCCGAGTCCTATCGCATTGCACTCGAGGCTGTAACGTCGGGCGAAGTGTGATTTTGCCAAGAAACTTTCGCATCCTCTGCCGATTGCCACTTGCCAGCCACAATTGGGGTGAATAGGCACGCGGGTCTGAACGGGGTCACCTTTAGAGGGAACGAATGGCTGACAAAAAGCCTAACGCTGGCAAGTCCGGCATGAATATCGACACCAGTCTTGTCCGCGAACTCGCGGAACTTCTCAACGAGACCGGTCTTACTGAAATCGAAGTTGAAGACGATAATCGCAAGATCCGCGTGGCACGCGGCGGCGTTGTCGCCGGTGTTGCGGCTGCTCCTGCAGCATCGGCTCCGGTCACGCCGGCAACGGCGGCGCCTCCGACGGCCCCCGCCCCGGCTGCGCCTCCTGCGGACGATCACGCTGACGCGCTAAAATCCCCGATGGTGGGCACGGCCTATCTCGCCGCGGAACCTGGCGCACCCAATTTCGTCAAAGTCGGCGACAGCGTTGGTGAAGGCGATACACTTCTGATTGTCGAAGCTATGAAGGTCATGAATCCGATCACTGCCGACAAAGCGGGTACGATCAAGGCGATCCTCATCGAAAACGCGCAGCCGGTTGAATTTGATCAACCGCTCGTCGTGATTGGCTAAGCGGGCGAGAGACGCATGAGCATTAAACGCATCTTGATCGCCAATCGCGGCGAAATCGCGCTGCGCATCCACCGGGCGGCCCATGAAATGGGAATTGAGACGGTCGCGGTGCACTCCACTGCTGATGCCGATGCAATGCACGTGCGGCTGGCGGATCACGCGGTCTGCATTGGCCCACCAGCGGCGACTGATAGCTACTTAAACCATGCTGCGATTATCTCGGCTGCTGAGGTCGCCGGATGCGATGCCATTCACCCTGGCTATGGCTTCCTATCGGAAAACGCCAAGTTTGCGGAAATCGTTGAAGCGCATGACATTGCGTGGATAGGGCCCAAGCCTGAGCATATCGTCACAATGGGCGACAAGGTTCAGGCAAAGAAAACCGCTGGTGACTTGGGCCTTCCGTTGGTTCCGGGTTCAGATGGCGCAATCGATGATCCAGAAGTAGGTAAGCGGGTGGCTCGCGAAGTGGGCTATCCGGTAATCATCAAAGCTGCGTCTGGCGGCGGTGGTCGCGGCATGAAAGTGTGCGAGAGCGAGGACCAACTCGAGACGCTGATGAAGCAGGCTGGAAGCGAGGCGAAAGCCGCATTCGGTGATGCGACCGTTTATATTGAGAAATACCTCGGCAATCCGCGCCACATCGAATTTCAGGTGTTCGGCGATGGCAATGGCAACGCTATCCATCTGGGTGAGCGCGATTGCTCGCTCCAACGCCGCCACCAAAAGGTTCTTGAAGAGGCACCTTCTCCCATCATCGACGATGAAGAGCGCATGCGCATGGGCGAGGTTTGCTCCAAAGCGATGCGTGACATGGCCTATCGCGGGGCAGGCACGATTGAATTCCTTTGGGAAAACGGTGAATTCTACTTCATCGAAATGAACACAAGGCTTCAGGTGGAGCACCCTGTTACCGAGGCGATTACCGGTGTTGACCTGGTGCGCGAACAAATCCGCATTGCGGCTGGAAAGCTCTTGTCTGTCGCTCAGGAAGACCTCGAATTCCGCGGACACGCGATTGAATGCCGGATCAATGCAGAAGACCCGTTCACCTTCGCACCGTCACCGGGCAAGGTCACATATTACCACCCGGCTGGTGGTATGCATGTGCGCGTCGATTCAGGACTCTACGCCGGATATTCGATCCCGCCCTACTACGATTCCATGATCGCTAAGCTGATCGTCTATGGCCGCGATCGTGAAGGCTGCATCATGCGCCTGCGCCGTGCATTGGAAGAGATGGTCGTCGAAGGCGTCAAAACGAACATCCCACTGCATCAGGAATTGCTCAAACAGACCGATGTCCTCCACGGCGATTATTCGATCAAATGGCTGGAAGAGTGGTTGGACGAGCGAGAGAGCTAAGAAGCTTAGCGCTTTCGCCATCGGCGGGCACGAAGGTCTCAATCCTCAGAGAGGCCAAATCATATTCTCCCGGCGACGCAATCGACGATAGAACAGAAACAACGGTGAGCGTCTTACCCATTGGTAAGCGATAAGCTTCGGCCAAAACCGCAGGCGGATCGCCCAGCCCTGCCCCCCATTTTTGAACGCTGGGATACCCCTCAAAACGCGAAAGCGCTTTGTTCAAAGTTGGCTTGTGAGAGGCTTCGATCCTCAGGCGCCTAAGCGTTTCGGGGATGACCGCTTCTGGATTTATCATCCAACGGATCAATCCCTTGGGATGAAACACGAGGTCATACAGGTTCGGGACGCCAACGGCCGCAGTTGCGCCCCATAAATCCTTGCCACCAGACGCATAGTCGAGGAGCGTGTCGAGCGCCGTATTGCTTTGCACCAGCGATCCGTCTGACTTGAAGGTGCATGCTGGCCAGATCGATAGTCTCTCCAGAAACCCTTCCGGTAAGGCGGTGGGCGCTCTTTCAGGCTGCGGGCGTTCAGGCTCATCTGTCAATGACCGCATCAACGAACGTTGCTCCCACCCTTTTAGCGCCATAGCTTTCGTCAACTTGGCCAAGGCAGCCCGCCCCGGCTGCGACCGCCCTGTCTCAAGAAAGCTGACATGCCGCTGAGAAAGCTCGGCTTTATGCGCGAGCTCTTCTTGTGACCAACCGCGTGCGCGGCGTAATCTTGCGAGGACGACTCCAAAACCCATAACGTCTCATTATGACGTTGAGGTAATTGTGTCTATTACTTCTTGATTGCATTGAAGCTCCACAAAAGAGGAGCAAGACACATGATTGCAAGATGGCGCGAATGGATTGCCGCCTTTGATGAGGCTGTCGAAACGGATGATTGGGACGCGCTCGCGCCGTTCCTTGACCCCAAGGTGACTTACACAGTGTCGGGCGCACCTTTTGCGTGCAGTCTTGCTGGGCGTGACACCGTGCTCGCGGGTTTTGCGAAATCGATCGCCAACTTCGATCGGCAATTCGACCAGAGATGGTGGTTCGGTGTCGGAGTGCGCGAGTTTGCGCCCGATGCAATCACAGGACGCGCCATGGGTGTCTATCGATTGGGCGACAAACCTCTGCTCCACTTTTCAGCGAAGAGCCTTTGGCGTTTCAAAGGTGACCGGCTGATTGCGATGAACGACATCTACGATCTTGCCGAAGCAGATGTGCAGAACGCCTTGGAATGGCTTGGTCAGCACGCACCAGAAGTTGATGCAAGTTACAGTTAGGAATGAACACGCACATGAGCGGATATATGGAAAGCCTCGAGAAAATGATGGCGATCTGGAACACCACCGATGCTGCAGAGATTGAGCGCCTCACCGAGGAGGCAATGGAACACAACGTCCATTTCGCCGACCCCAACCACAATATCATCGGGCGCAAGGCCTTCATCGATATGGTGCAACAGGTGCAAAAGCAGATCCCGGGCGCAGTCTATGGCCGCAACAGCGAGGTCGACATGCAGAACAACTTCTGCCGCTATCATTGGAAGATCGACATGGGCGACAAACGCCTGATGGATGGCTTTGATATGACCGAGGTTAATGATGCTGGGAAAATTGTGAAAGTCATCGGTTTCTTTGGGCGGCTTAAAGCGCATGACTAGGGCTCGTCCCGGCGTTTCTGGCGGATTGGGGCACCGAATGGGATGTTGCGCGTTAGTTGGGTGTGAAACACGAAAGTATCCCTCTCGAAGAGCGCGCCACCGCCTCCCCGCCTTATCCGCGCATCCGTCGGGGCACTCGAAAAACGCAGATTGTGGTCGTTGGCGGTGGTGCGGGCGGTCTTGAGCTTGTGCGGCGTCTGGGTGCGAAATACGGGCGGCGCAATCACGACATCATCCTCGTCGATAAAAACCTCTCACACATTTGGAAGCCACTCTTGCACGAAGTCGCTGCGGGGTCTCTCGATGCCAATATGGATGAAGTCGGCTATCGCAGCCACTGCGCGCGATGGGGCTATCGTTTCTTCCAAGGCAGCCTTGAAAGCATCGACCGGAAAGACCGCACCATCCGTTTGGCACCCGTGCTCGATGACAATGGCAAAGAGGTGATCGGCGCCCATACAATCCGATACGACATGCTGGTGCTCGCCATGGGCTCGGTCTCCAACGATTTTGGAGTGCCCGGCGTGAAGGACCACTGCCTGTATCTGGACAGCCGAACCCAAGCCGACAAATTCCGCCGCAAGCTGCTCAATCATTGCCTACGCGTCAGCCGCGCAATGTTGGCCGATCCGGCCTCCGATGAGCGAGTGAAGGTCGCGATTGTAGGCGGCGGGGCAACTGGGGTTGAGCTTGCAGCAGAGCTCTACAATGCAGCAGCAGGGCTGAAGCACTATGGCCTTGAAGTGTTTGATGAAAGCCGCCTTGAAGTCACCTTGCTGGAAGCGGGCGAGCGCATTCTTCCCGCCCTTCCCGAACGCCTTTCAAACTCAGCCCGCGATGAGCTGACAACCCTTGGCGTGGAAGTGCGCGAGGGTCTGCAGGTGGTACAAGCAACCGAACATGCGCTCGTCACCAAAGATGGTGAAGAAATTGAGGCAGACCTGATGGTTTGGGCCGCCGGGGTCAAAGGCGCCGATTTCATCGGAGATCTTGGCCTTGCGGTGACATCGCGCAATCAGATCGTTGTGAAGCCCACACTGCAAACTGTGACCGATCAAGATATATTTGCGCTTGGTGATTGCTGCGCTTTCACACCCGAAGATGGCGGCCCGCAGATCCCGCCACGCGCTCAAGCAGCGCACCAAATGGCAGATACCGCTTTCAAGAACATTCGCTTACGCGAACGCGGTAAAACCCTCGAGAACTTTGTCTACAAAGACAATGGCTCACTGATTTCACTCAGTCGCTTCACCACCGTAGGCAGTTTGATGGGGAACCTCGTTGGCGGGGCGATGGCAGTCGAGGGACGCATAGCACGCTTCATCTATACCTCGCTCTACCGTATGCACCTGATCGGTATTCATGGTTGGTTGAAGGGCTTGGGCTTGATGGTAATCGGCCGGGTGAACCGGATTGTACGCCCCAGATTGAAGCTGCATTAGGGCTCGCGGGTGCCCTGCCTCCACCGTTCAAATGCTTCGACCAGCGTGGTGGCATCATCCTTTAACACCCCGTGCACTTTGATCACTTCATTACCCGAAACAATCTGAAGCGAAGCCGCACCTCGACGCTCCAAGTAGCGCACCTCTTCGATTGAGCTGCTTTGAATTGGCTGGTGCCTGATAGTCGAATGAAACTGCGTCTGCAGATCGTCTATGAGAATGGCCGTTGTGTTGATGGATCGGCGTACGAGCTTCTGCCCGCCGTAAAAAAAGAAAACCGCAAGTAACAGACACGGAACATTCACCCCAAACAGTGTGAAAAGCTCAAAAACTGGAAATGGATTGTAGCCGTAGCGACCACCTCTGGATTCTCGTTGAGCAAGATCTGCAACCAACATCGGATCGAAGGCTACAAGGCAAAATAGCGCCCCGAGAAAGATCATTAAGAATGCAGCGAAAGTAACTCTACCAGCTGGATACCGGACAGTTGCCAAAATTTGGGCACCTTCGTGGCTTAGTGTGCTCCCAGCGTCGTAAGAGATATCTCTCAAAACTTGATCCTGGCTCGCACCTCAGCGCCATTGGCGTTCCAACCGCCGACACCTTTGCTCGTCACATTGGCTTCCGCATCGGCATCCTCGGAGATACGCACCCGCGCACGCGGGACAGCGCTTCCTTCAATAAGCTCGCCGGCGCTCGGACCGTAATTCGCACCCAGACGCGGGGACGGCGTTAACCTACGGCACACAACAATCTCCGGATTGAACGGATCAGGCTCGCGGTCGAGACATTCTGTCGGTGTCGGCGCCAATCCTGACAAATCGATCACGACCGAGCCATCTTCGCGTGTCTCGGTCGGCAGATGTGGCTCTACAATCTCTGCGGCACGTTGAGCAGGCTCAGACAGTTCGATCGGAGTCTCAGGCAGCTCATCCAGCATCTCCGCTGCCTTTAGCACACAACCTGCGTCAAGCCAATTGCTTCTAATCGAATGAAAATCCCGCCGCTTCCGCTTCAGCGATGATCTCAGGCCCTGTTTTCCTGGGGCTGTCCTGCGCGATGTCGAACCAGTCCTGTTTCTCATCGATGAAAATTTGATGCTTGATCGGCAGTCCTTCGGGCAGCTTAAACATGCCAGCCAAGAACGTACGATTGCCCGTGGGGAGAAATTTGTACCAGAGATGGCTGCCGCATTTGGAGCAAAACGCACGTTCAGCCCAATTGCTCGATTGGTAGGCCGCTATGTGCTTCTCGCCCTCAAGCGTAAAGTCGTCAGCCTCAATCCCGGCATACATTGAGCCGTTCCATTTCTGGCACATGGTGCAGTGGCACACGTCCACCTCGCGGTGAGCTTCGCGCATTATGACTGTGACCGCCCCGCACAGGCACGATCCTGTGAGCGGTTCAGCTATGATCTCTTGTGGATCACTCATCTCAGGATCCTCCGGCTTAAGAGGCTTACAGTGGCACACCCGGCTCATGCTTGGCTGTGCGGATGGTGAGCGAAGTTTTGACGCTTGCCACGTTGGGAGCGGGCGTTAGCTTACTGGTAAGAAACTCTTGAAAACTCTGCAAATCCTGGCTGACGATCTTCAGAATAAAGTCGATTTCACCATTGAGCATATGGCATTCACGTACCTCAGGAAGGTCCGCCATATGATCTTCAAATTCGCGCAGATCGGATTCCGCCTGACTTTTGAGGCTCACCATCGCGAAGACGGTGATTGCAAAGCCAAGCTTCGATGGGTCCAAATCCGCATGGTAGCCGCGGATAACCCCATCTTCTTCAAGCCCGCGCACACGGCGCAAGCAGGGCGGCGCAGTCAGCCCGACCCTTTGCGCGAGCTCAACATTGGTAACGCGACCCTCTGCCTGAAGCTCCCCCAGCAATCGACGATCGATCTCGTCCAAATTCGCCATGATCCCTTTTTTCTCCTCAAAAAGGCGGCGTTCTGCACCCTAGCCCCCCTGATATTGCCTGAGTTAGCGTCAACACCCGACTCGGGAAGATCAGCTAACACAGCACCGATCGTCTGTAAGAATGTGCCCGATAGATCGGTTTTGAAACTAATTTTATTATGTGTGCCAGCAATTGTCCCGCTTTGCAACGCATCTTAAAGCCCCTCTGTATTGCCGCACGCTTGGTGCTACCCCACATGCTGAGAACGCTTGCGTTTTTTGTGGGTTCTGCAATCTGCCGTTTTGGGAGCAAGAATGTTCTTCGATGATCGCCTCGCAACAGTTCTGAGACAGAGCGCTCAGAGTGATGCGATGCGTCGTACGCAATTTCGGCAATTGCTTGATTTGCTGGGCGCTGAGGCGAGCGGAGCACGCAAACCAGGCCGTGATCCAAGCCTCGTTGCCGCTGCGTGGATGCGGATGAGCAAGCTTGCCGAAGATTTGCCCTCAAAGGACCGGGCGCAGCTTATCAGCGAGCCCAGCTGGCACCTGCGCAATCCTGAGCTGGTCGCGCATTTGGCTGAATTTGAACCAGAAGTGGCATCAGCGGCGCTTTCCCGTGCGAAACTGTCATCTGATGACTGGACCGCGCTTATCCCACGACTACCTGTGCGTGCGCGGGGATTTCTTCGGCTAAGACGCGATATGCCCGATGGAGTAGAGGCGACGCTCGAAAAGCTTGGCATCCACGATCGGGGCCTCCCACAGCCGCAAAGTGCGGGAGCAGATGCTGATGGGGATCAACCATTAGACCTTAACTCAGCCGAAGAGCTGCCGGCTCCGGGTATTCCTCCCGAGGACAACCCACGCGAGCCACCCACTACTTTGCCGATTGAGCAAAATCCAGAAGAGGTGAGTGACGCAGGGGATTCTTCAACACCACTCCGCCCAATCTTCTTTTCGAAGAACAGGTCAATTGCGCATGGGTCTGAAGAAAACACCGAAGACAAAGACTATAAACCACAACCCTTCACGATCGAAGAGTTAAGGCAAATCTCCGACAAGCCACTCGGCGATAATGAAGATCTCTCTGAGGACGCCAAAGCGCAATCGCCCGACGA
Source organism: uncultured Erythrobacter sp. (assembly GCF_947502395.1). GTDB lineage: Bacteria > Pseudomonadota > Alphaproteobacteria > Sphingomonadales > Sphingomonadaceae > Erythrobacter. The sequence continues at coordinate 946,491 of NZ_CANMZM010000003.1, read as the reverse complement.
TGGTCAAACAGATGGGCGCAGCGAAATCTCAGCTCTGGTTGAGCGTATCGCCAAGTTTCAACGCAACCGGGAAAGCACGCTAACTCCGGAAGAAGCTCCTTGTGATAGCCGACCCGATGGCGACCCGCTTATGCCACGCCTGCCTCTTGGTGAGGAGGATAGTGCCCGCGTGCGTGCGGTGCGCGGTTTCGGCTTTGTAGCGGATGCAGCGGGACGAATCGAATGGGCGGAGGAAGGCGCTGCATCGATGGTCATCGGCACCCGGCTGCTCGCTTCATCGCGGCTTCAGTCAGGCGATTTTCATGAGGCAGTCACCACGGCCTTCAACCGGCGCCAGCCTATCCGCGCAGCCCCGTTCACATTGGCAGGAGCCCCAGCGATTGCGGGAAATTGGGTCGTGGACGCGCAGCCACGCTTTAGCCAAATTGGCGGATTCGCAGGCTATGTCGGACGAATGCGCAGACCGATCGAGGCAGTTCCTTCTGGCCCCACTCCAGCACAGGCCGAGGCGGACCGGATCCGTCAATTGCTTCACGAATTGCGCACGCCGGTAACTGCAGTTCAAGGCTATTCGGAAGTGATCCAACAGCAGCTTTTTGGTTCCGCACCGCATGAATATCGCGCTTTGGCTGCCGCGATTGCCGCTGACGCAGCACGCATCCTCTCTGGCTTTGAGGAACTTGACCGTCTGGCCAAGCTTGAGACTGGAGCGATAGAAATCGATGAAGGTCAAACCGACATTGCCGCTGTTACTCATCGCATTGTGAACCAATTCTCGCGGGTGCTTGAAGCACGGATGGCGGGCGTGGAACTCGAATGGGACGAAGAGGCGGCCTTTGTGGCAGCGATTGATGCAGACAACGCAGAGAGCCTGATGTGGCGCTTACTCGCGAGTCTTGGCGGGGGCTGCGCAGCGGGTGAGATGCTTCAGGCGCGTCTTGGCACAGAAGGTGGATCGATCAGTTTGACCTTGGATTTGCCAATGCAACTGCTGGGGGAGGACGATCTTTTTGCTGCTGACGCACGCCCGTTGAGCAATACCATCAACCCGGGCTTATTTGGAGCGGGTTTTGCACTTCGCCTTGCACGAGCCGAAGCGCGCAGCGGAGGCGGCGATCTTGTACGGAATGGAGATGCCATTTGCCTAACACTTCCAAAGGCGAACGCCTCCCAAGCGGTAATTCGATCAGAGACTGCCGAGCATTAATCACAATTGGCTCCTAAGATCAGTGCCTTAGCCCTCCGCTTGAGGGACGGTAAGGCATCGCTAAGCACTGCTGTGCTACAGGCGCCTGTATGGCAGCGGCAGAACTCCAACCGGAAGACACGCAAGCGCGTTCCGCAAGCGAGGTTGAGGTTTGTCCCTCATCCATGACTGCGGTGCCACATCCCCGCGCCACCGCGGAATTTGTGTCTGGATTTAGTCAGCGAGTCCTGCTCACTATCGACACCGAAGAGGAGTTCGATTGGGAGGGCCCCTTTACCCGCGATAAGCACGGTCTCAGCCATGTCGCCGCCATCCCCCGCTTTCAGGCGTTCTGCGAAAAGCTAGGCGCGCATCCGATCTATCTGGTCGATTGGCCCATCGCCAATAATCCCTTTGCAGTCGAGGTTCTGGGTGACGCTGTCCAGCGCGGCACCGCAGATGTCGGCGTACAGCTTCACCCCTGGGTCAACCCACCCTTTGAAGAGACGCTTAGTCCCTCAAACTCGTTCGCCGGCAATCTTCCGCCCGAATTGGAGCGTGTAAAATTCATGCTGCTTCGCGATCAGATCGAAGCAGCATTTGGCGAGGCGCCGCTGATCTACCGCGCCGGTCGCTATGGTCTGGGCTCGAATACCGCCGAGATACTTAAAGAAGGTGGGATCAAGGTCGACACCTCTGTACGGCCCCTGTTTGATTACAGTGCACAGAATGGACCTGATTACTCCAACCACCCAATGGTGCCTTATTGGGTCGATCACGAGCGCACCCTCCTCGAGGCTCCCATGACAGTCGTCCATAGAGGCGCCATGCGTCCACTAGGGCTTCATTTGCAAAAGAGAGGCGCCCAAATCCCACCGCTCTTGGGCGCATTGGCACGTTTGGGCTTACTAGAGAGGATTACGCTCACACCTGAGGGGGTTACCGCCAAGGAGGCCCTACGCGGGCTAGAGTTGACGCTTGAGGCGGGTTTGCCGCTCACTGTTCTCTCCTTCCACAGCCCCTCTCTGATGCCGGGCCTGTCTCCCTACACAAGCAGCGAAAGTGAGGTAGATGAGCTCTACGACTGGTTCGCCCAAATTTACGACCGCTTGGCCAAAGCTGGAGTCAGATCAGCCAGTGTGGATGACGTAATAGCAGCGGTTCGGCGCTGATTTTTTCGGTCACACCCTCACGTTTTCGAAAAAGGACAAAACAGCCGCTTGTAGTTTTGCTGACATGGCTGTAGAGGCACCGCCTGTTCAGCTTTGGGTTTGGCCGAACGAACCCTTTAAGGGCCTGTAGCTCAGCGGTTAGAGCTGGCCGCTCATAACGGCTAGGTCGCGGGTTCGAATCCTGCCGGGCCCACCAATCTTGAGCCCTCGTTGCGGGGCCCAAAAGCTAAACATGCTCAGCAGTCTGACTGCTAAGCGAAGATGAAATGTCGGGGAGTGGCGCAGCCAGGTAGCGCACCTGTTTTGGGTACAGGGGGTCGGAGGTTCGAATCCTCTCTCCCCGACCATTTCATCATTGTTCAATTATTTCAATTGGATACTAAGCCTTCGGATGGTGGCAATGTGACAGTCATATGTTACAGTCAGCCGAACCATCAAAAAAGCACCATGAACATGCCGAAACGACAAAAAGTCCACGCGACTATTGAACTCATTCTCCGAAATGAGAAAATCGGGCATGAAGAAAAAATACTGCGAAAACTGAAGCTTGCGGTGCGACAAGGTATCCCGTCCGGACATAGCCATTTGAAGGACGCTGTGCGTCCCGCACTATATACACAATTTAGGGGAAAGGGATTTCCGCTTAAGAGTCTGAATAACCGGAAACTGCCGGAGTGGAGATCACTGAGTCATTGGATGGGGGCTCAGATCATAGCAATGGCCATAGGGCAGTTTGAGCATAGGCAATTTCGGGTCAGGCTACATGATGACGTTCGGCTCCGTGAAGAGGCTAAAGGCACAGATTTGAAGGTCTATCTCCGTGATCGAATCACGAGAATTCTCGGTGAGGGATACGAGGAAGACCCTTGGTATCTGTTCGTGATCGAAGACCTCGATACTGATGGTAAGTCGTTTGTGAGACCTCATGCACATGGCGTTGTTCGGATTAGGCCATTGCCGCTTCGAAACATTCGTAACAAGAGATCACGGGCAGCATACCAGCAAACTGCTGTGTCGGCTGGTCTTGAAAAGGCCGAGCTTCGAGCAGGGCTTGCTGCAATGAGGCGACTACTGAAGCAAGCTACAGGGAACGACATCAACGCTCGCAGAATTGTTAATGGAGTGTCTCAGGACGGAAACGTGTGGATGAGAAAATCCTACCACCGATACTTCAATGATGAGGCGATCAGCTACGCCTTCAAGAATGCAGATTCGCCTAGCTCAAATCTACCAAGCAACCGATTGGCGATCTCACAAGCTGCCAGAGCTGAGGGGAAAAAGCTCTGGGAACTTATCAGAAGAGGTGAGCAAGCTTTGGAGCAATGGAACTAGTTTACGAGAAAGGCACCGTTCAGCATGAGCAGCAGGTCTATATCACTAACGTAGGCCGCTAAGCGGGCGGAAAGGTCTTTCAGACAAGCGTCTATTTGAGCCAAGCTGACCCAAGTTGACCTTACGCCACTAAATAGCCGCAACAGTTTTGCCACTCACCTGGGATTAGACGAAATCGCAGTTTTCCGCGCCCTATGCGCCAATGTTGAATTTTTAGCCAAGTTGACTGAGTCAACTTTGGTCCAAGGCTTCTTCGGCGCGCAGCGATCTTTTGTGCGCTCAATCACTCACAATGATGTTCCTCGCTTCGCAAGTGTTCGGGTCGACCTGACCAATTGCTCTGCTAAGATTTACACCGCCGAAGCCATTGCGCGCTCTATAAGTCATGGTGATACCGTGCATGCCCGTTTCTTCGCTCTTCGGCGTGACCAATGTATCTACGTGGTCGAAGCTGTCTGGCTCTCGCAAACCAGATTTCACGAAACTGACCAGACTTCTGTTAGAGCCATCCCAGCTGCTGAGGCAGTGGAGCCCCTTAATGCGGTTCTTGGCTTCGTCAGCGGCGGCATTCTCGCGATCTAAAAGCTCTTGCTCTGTGACTTCAGTTGGCTGGCTGCATTGGTAGACGCCAAAGATCACGATGACGAAGAGCACTACAATCAAACCGATAGAGCCGATTGCTCCAAATACCTCAGTGTTGCGCGTTCTATGTCGCAGAGCAGCAGCTCGTTTTACGTCGTCGTCGAGTTCAACCATTGAATAGGCCCTATTGTCCAGACAAACGGAAGACCGGAGAGGCTCACGGGTGGCTTCTGCTTGATCACCGATTGCAAATCATTGGAGATCACAACGACTGCTGTACTCCTCGATCTAACATTTACATACTATAGTTGATAATTATCAAGGCCCGATCCGGCCAGAGTCCAGCGGATGGACGTTCGGCATCAGGTTGGAGCTAACTTTCGCAAGATGCGGATTGAACGCGGCTGGTCGCAGGAGCAAGCCGCTGAGCACACCGGCGTGTCACAGCAATATATCAGTGGCCTCGAAAGAGGTCAGCGAAACCCGACGGTGCTAACAATGTTTGAGCTTGCCGCTCCCTTTGGGCGTGAGCCGCGTGAGCTTCTCGCGCCATTGGCCGAGACCCCATACGAAGCGGAGCAACTGCGCTGAAGTAGGCCTGCACCCAACGGTCAATCAGAAGTAGATCAGAGCGGTCTCGCCATTTGGGGTAAGGCCAAACTTTTCTATTAGATCGCGATAGAGTCGGCTTACACCTGAACTTCCGGGAACGTATTCGTCACGATTTAAGTCATCAGCGTCGATTGAGATGTTTTCAAAGACAGCGTTGCACTGCGCAGCGGTGAGCACATCGCCTTTTTCGCAGTGATTGAGGTAGACTGGCCTCAAGAACCACACCAGGTGGCGCGTTGTCCCATGCAGATGGCAATTTGCTTTCACAGCCCCAAAGTAGTTATTGAGTATCTTGAATACACTGCTCGCGTCATCATCATAGAATGGTTGGAAAATATGCCTTCGCCATTCTTCAGGTGGACGGGACGCGGAGAGAATCCCTTTATAATGCTTATTCCTCTCGCCTCCGGGATCCCGCGTGATGTAGTCTGTCCGTCGTCAGAACATTTGGCACAGATTGTTGCTTAGATTAGCGGAGCATCGGCCTCGTCTTGTTGTTTGATATTAGGCGGCTAGCTTACGGTGTTGCAAGCGCCGATGTTGGATGGTCTTTCGTTTGATCCTTTCGCGCTGTTTGATGATGGCGTCTGCCCTGCCGAAGTAGGCGTCGGCAGGCGTCACATTGCCCAGCCCCTTTAATATGTACCACTGATTTGGCGTTTTTCTAATAGCGTTTCGGGGACCGGCGGACGCATACCGAGGGCGTGATGGGGCCTGATGGTGTTGTATTGGCGTAGCCAGACATTGATGGCGGACTGAGCTTGTCTGAGGGTGTGGAACCACTCCGCATCGAGCACTTCGCGGCGCAGCGTGCCGTCGAACCGCTCGTTGTATCCGTTCTCCCATGGTGAGCCGGGGGCGATGTGTAGAGGCTTGAACCCAACCTTGATGAGCCATGCCTGCAAAGCTTCAGCAATAAACTCTGGACCATTGTCTGAGCGGATATACTCCGGCTTCCCATGCTTCATTAGCAGCCGATACAATGCGTCAAGCACATCGTTGGCCGTCATCTTGGATCGGACAGCCACACACAGCGCGGTCTAAGCGTGTACTCATCAAGCACGGTTAGCATTTTATAGCTGCGACCATTGCTCCGCGTGTCATGAACAAAGTCGATCGCCCACACATGACCCTGATGCGTTGGGCGCAAGCGGATAACGGAGATATCCCTGTGATAGAGACGCCTGCGCTTCTTGTGCCGCTGTGGCAGCTGTAGACCTTCCTCACGCCAGATGCGCTCCACCTTCTTGTGGTCGATCTGCTGGCCTTCAACGCCAAGCAACTCAGCGATCTTGCGATAGCCATAACGACCATACTGCTTGGCAAGCCGGATGATCGCCAAGCGCAAGGCCTCATCATCTTGTCCCCTTGGCTGATAGCGAAGGCTTGAGCGTGCAACACCCAGCACAGAGCACGTGCGACGTTCCGATGTACGCAGCTTCTGGCGCGTGTGGATCACTGCCTAGCGCAGCGCCTCACGCGTCAGGCCCTGGGCTTTAAATGATCCAGGCTCTCCTTCAGTATCAGCTTGTTCAACTGAAGATCAGCTACAATCTTCTTCAAGCGCTCGTTCTCTTTCTTCAGAGCCTTCATCTCAGACAGCTGTGGCCTGCCAAGACCGCCAAACTTCTTGCGCCAATAATAATAGGTCTTGTCCGATATGCCCGCCTTGCGGCACGCGCTCACAACATCGCTGCCATCGTGCAGATGGGCCTCAATCTCGCGCAATATCTTCAGCGCTTCCTCATCACTGTGCCGCTTCCTCGCCATAACTCATGCCCCATGTCTCTAAACAATTATGGCACAACCTTAGGGGGCTAAGACACGACCGCCTCGCTCGATCTGGTCGCGATCTGCATGACATCATCGCTCAGTTGTCAGAGAAGCAAATCGGGTTTTGGTGTGTGCAGCAAGGAGCGGTCGATACGACTAGTTCGATGGGGAAACTAATCCTCGGCATCCTCGGTGCAGTCGCCGAGTTCGAGACCGACATTCGCAAGGAACGTCATCGTGAAGGCATAGAGCGCGCAAAAGCAGCTGGTGTCTATAAAGGACGCAAGCACACCGTAGACGTCGATCAGGTGCGCTCTCTACGCGACAAAGGGCTTGGAGCAACAGAGTAGCCTCGAAGCTACAGATCGCTCGTGCGAGCGTTTATCGAGCGCTGAAAGACAGCCACGTCAGACCCGTGTAGTGTTTGCGTCGGAATTTCGAAAAGTCCTAGGAGATGGTTAAACCCCAGACCCGGATGGAGCCGATTTGCCAGTGCTTGCCGCCCTTTGCCATCCACTTGTGACGAGACTTCCGCAAACCCTCTTGCAATGGGCAACCTCAGAATCCGGCTACCAAGTCTCCAGCGCGACTAGTCTTTCGTGGCTCGGTCAAGAACCAACAGACAACCGAAGCTCACAAGGCCAGCCAGAAGAAGAGCTGCAATCTGCTGCACCCAATCTAGGTTCAGCGAGACCTCAGCAGCACCAAGCCCAACAAGTGTGACCCCTAAGACAAATAAAGCGATATTTCGCGTCATGGTTTCGAACTCAAACGCGCATTGACCGCTAAATCGCCAAAACTCAGCCTGGCGATTGCTTCCTTGCGCTGCATCAGTGGGCCAACAGGAATGCTTCCGTAGTGGCCAGTTTGAGAATGATTGGCATGCCCCAATAGAGCTGAGGTCAATCCCTCATCAACTCCACGCCGTCGACATTCATCAGTGAACGTGTGACGAAAACTGTGAAGACAGAGACCTTTGCGCTTCATGCCAAGCCGTTTGAGGTAATTCGCCCAAAACTTGGAAGGCTTGTAACTCCAGTCTCCGCGGGGCCCTGTTTCTACGTCTGGAAACACACGAGTGTGTTTGGCCTCAGTCATCATTTCAACATGCTTCAGAAAGCCACACTTGATGAGAGTTGGATGGATTGGAACAATGCGTCTGGAAGCTTTGTTCTTTAAACGCTTGTCCTCATTCTCGCTGCTCTCCACGAGATCGAAAATCCACACGCCATGCTCTTGACGCACATCGCTGCAATCAAGTTGGATGATCTCGCCTGTCCGTGCGCCCGAATACAATAGGCAAAGCGGTAACCAGTAGCGCCAATCCCGAGTATTCGCACGACCGTTCGTATAGGCTTTCTCTGCACCGCTCCCAGCGAACAAAGAGCTATTAAACACTTTCACGAGCTCCACATCGCGATACGGTGGATACTTTCCTTTGGATTTATCGACCTTTGAGCGGAAGCCAAGCGCTACGTTCTCTTCGACATATACGTTCCTCTTCAGCCACGCGAAAAACGCGCTAACTGCTGAAATCTCCTTGTTAATCGTAGTAAGTGATCGGGTTTTCCCGCCCTTCTCCCGCCACGCTTTGGCAGCATCAGCCAAACTCATTCCAGTTAGCTCGCCATTAGTTGTCCAACGGTGTGGGACATCCGAAAGAGCCTTCTTAAAGTCTCGAACTTGGGACCGTGTCACGGCGCTGACCGCAGTTTTCGTTCCAACAAATCTCGAAAAGTGCTCTATAACTTTTCGCTCAGTTTCAATGGTGTCGGCACGCTTGCCTTCCTTAACTTTTCCCGCTGATATTGTTCGAACAATGACATGATGCTCTCACTGGGCAAGGAAGTATCCTCGGCGGTGTGACGACCTCCCAATCGTTGCACCACGGCTCTAGGATTCATGTTCGTATCCTTACCCTCGATGTAGTCTGATATACGGGCGCGTGCGATTTGGACGGCTTTCGTAACAAGCTCCAAGAACTCATCCCACCTCTCACCCGAGAGACCGCCGCCAGCTTGGATATTCCAGTTCATTTTCTTCGAAACTTTGACGGCCAATCGTTGCATTTCATCTTTGTCAGAGGGTGTCGGCAGCAAGTCAGCCTGAACCCTTTTCCTACGGCGTTTTTCAGCAACTTCGCTGAGATTGGTCTCAGCTTTTAGTTCACCTCGAAGCTTCTCAAGGTGAATCTCAATGAACCTCTGGTGGACCTCGACGGTAGCAGCTTCGATCAATTCGTCCCGCGAGGGTATATTCGGAGGCATCCACGATGAGCGACGAATTTCCTCCCAGTCTTCATGCTGCTTTGCCCTTACGGCAACCATCTTGCGTTCGGCTTCGCGGCGGTCAGTAGTCTTCAAAGAGACCATCGCATCAGGCGGCTTCTTGCCCAATCGAGCTTTTAGAATGTCACTGACGTCTGAAGGCACTGCTTCACGGTAATACCAATTTGCGGAGCCGGGGCGTTTCACGACATAGGGCATACAAGAACCGATTGATGTGACAGTCAATCACACAAAAACTTATTGGCATCAATACCCTAATCCAAACATAAGCTTAATGTTGGATCAGGTTCGAATCCTCTCTCCCCGGCCATTTCATCACAAAGCATTTTTTCTGAAAACTGACGCGCAAAGGCGCCTGATCGCGGGCGCGATCAACCGTGTGCGACGACTTGACCCTGCGTCTCTAGCATTGACGCAAGCTCTTTAGGTGGCAACGACTTTGCTATAAGATAGCCTTGCGCATAATCGCAGCCATTCTCCCGCAGAAAATCGAGGCAGGCTTGCTCTTCAACACCCTCGCACACAACGCGAAGGTCCAACGAATGGGCCAAATCGATTGTGGACCGTACCATCAATCCGTCGCTGCGATTAACGTGTGCGTTCTGAACGAAAGCTCGATCAATCTTCAATTCTGAAAGCGGGAGCTGCTGCAAATAGCTCAAAGTTGACTGGCCCGTGCCGTAATCATCAATCGAGATAAGCACACCCAGCTCCCGGAACCGTTCCAGATTTCGCGCGGCCGATTCCGGGTCGGTCATCGCCGCCGATTCGGTCACTTCAAAAACCAAGCGATCCCTAGGCACGCGCATCTCTTGCAGAATATGCTCTGCCGCTGCGACAAATCGATCAGAAGTAATCAGGTTCGCAGAAATGTTGACCGCAGCGGACACCACAACGTCATCCTTGCACCACTCCAATAGGTCAGAGATTGTGCGCTTCAGGACGAACAAGGTCAGCCGATCAATCCGGTTGGTCTCCTCGGCCAGCGGAATGAAAAGGTCGGGCCGCATATGGCCGCGGGTGGGATGCTCCCAACGCAGCAGTGCCTCCACGCTTTCAATCCGATCGGTTTCAAGGCGCAATTTGGGCTGATAAACGACCTTGAGTTGCTCAGCACCGATGGCTTCATCGAGCTCACCCATAAGCGATACCCGCTGTTCGATAATCGCGGCTTCAGCGTCCTCATGCGCATGCCACAGCTTGCCCTCACTCGCGGCGTGACTTGCGGCACGGCTGGCTGCATCGAGATCAGCGCCTGAGGCGATGCCAAAGGCCATCTGAACGTCCACTCGCCGCCCCCCAACTTCCAGCGACTTCTCCAAAGCCTGATCAATTTTCTCGAATGCATCGATCAGTTGCTGATAATCACCTTGGTGTACCCAAGCGATCATACGCGTGTCGGCGCGATAAGCTTGTGCAAGCGAGTGAACCGAACTCATGCGATCAACCAATCGGTCGATGAGTTTGCCTAAACGCTCTTGGCCCAACACAGCGCGGATCGAATCGAATTCCTTGATGAAGGCCGTTACCGTAAATTCGGCTCCTTTGTGCTCTGTTCTGTTGAACGCAAGCGCATTGGGTAGGCCTGTCTGAGTGTCTACCAAAGACTCTTCAAGAAGGGTTTGACGCACAATCCAGGCGGATTGGAGGAAACCCGTAAACAAGATGAGAATGGCACCTGGCACAGCCTCAAACATTGTACGCGCTGAATGATAGGCCAGTGCCTCCACGGTAAAAAGCACGGTGAGTGCCAAAGCCACGCGCATGGCTACCTGGAGATACACGTGCGAGCGAATCACGAACAGGGAAAGGAGCGCCGCCAATGCGAGGAGTGGGAAATAGCCAAATTCTGCCATCGCTCCAGCCATCAGCGTTTCTGCGGCGAGCGCCTGGACCGTCACGCCCGGAATGACTCCATAGGTCGGCACGCCATAGCGATCGCCCAGCTCAATGGCGGTCGCTCCAACCATAACGTCGCGGCCTGCCAGTTGTGATGCGTCGAAATCGCCCGCCTCGATGTTAGCAAAGCTGTGGCGCGGGATTGAGCGGGGATCGATACTAAAATCGATGGCAAAGTCTTCACCAACAGCCCCCGAAATTCCCGCGATCTGAGCGGAGAGCGAAGGGCGCGGTGTATCATCTGTGACGGTGCCATAGACAATTCGGCGGACCCGCGCATCTGCATCAGGTCGCACCGAGACAGACGCAAGACTGGTGTTTTCACGCAAGGATGGGACCGGCAGAGCTTCGACGCGATCTTGCGCAGTTTCAGAAGCGCGCTGCGCAAAGGTCGGAAGAACAACCGAAGCTTCAGCTTCAGTGATTGCGCTCGCAAAGGCTGCATCACCCTCAGGCGAAGCATGTGAGGAAAAGTCGATATCAAAGACGATCGAGCGCACACCAGCTTCATCGAGCTGATCGACCAAACGTGCATAATGGTCACGTGGCCAAGGCCATTTACCTGCCTGCGCTAGGCTTGCTGCATCAACTTCAACGAGGTGCAGCTGGCCGGAGGCCTGTTTGGGCCCCAATTGCGCGATCACAGCACGCGTTTCATCCTCCATCATGCGCAGCCAGCCCGTCTGAGCCAAGGCCACAGCCACAAGCATGCTGACAATGATGATTGTCCAGCTTCTTGCGGTTGTTGAAACAGCCTTCTTCATGACGGGGGCATCCAGTTCAGCTTGGCCTCGATTGGGTACGACGCGATCGCGTCACCAGGTCGCTCAATTCGCATTACTCATAGGATCAATCTCTTTCCTCAAAACGATCCCGAACACGATCTACGAGTCGGCGCAAAAATCCTCTGCCATCGCGTTCGTTCTCGGCATGACCGTCGTCTGAGTGGTCATCGTCGCCGTGATGGTTTCCATGTCGGCCGCGTCTATGGCCTCGTCCATGATCATCATCGTCGCCTTCTTCATCCTCATAGCCGCGATCATTATCGTCATCGTCCCGATCATCATCGTCGTCATCATCGTCGTCACCATCGTCGGGCTCGGGCGCGGGCACCGGTGAAGGGTCGGGTTCGGGCTGTGGCTCTGGCACAGGCGCAGGCTCAGGTTCTGGTTCTGGTTCTGGTTCTGGCTCGGGCTCGGGTTCTGACTCCGGTTCTGGCTCAGGCTCAGGCTCAGGCTCAGGTTCTGGCTCGGGCTCGGGTTCTGACTCCGGTTCTGGCTCAGGTTCTGGCTCAGGCTCAGGCTCAGGCTCAGGCTCAGGCTCAGGCTCGGGCTCGGGTTCTGGCTCAGGCTCAGGCTCAGGCTCAGGCTCAGGTTCTGGAAGCGGCTTGGATGCTGCCACCAGTTCGGCCTCATTATCCTCTGGAAGATCAGCAAAAGATGGCTCAGTTCGAATTTCCTCGACCACGTCTGCGACCAGAATGTCGATCGTGCTCTCGACATCTCCACGCACAAGACCGCCCGTTAACTCGGAAAGATCTGCGCTTTCGCTTCCGACTTCAAAATCGATCACCCCCAGTCCTGAGGTACTCGCCGCAGGTATAACCCGAGCCGTTTGGGTCAAGGGACCAGACCTTCGCGGCGGAGCAGCTTGAAAGCTGCTTTGCTGCTGGGTTGGCACAGTGGTACTCACACCGCGCTCCGGAGAGTCAATTTGCCGAGGCTCATCACCTTCAATACTCAAGCGGAAGCGGTCATCCGCTGCAATCATGGCAACTTCGCCAGGGCGAACAAGATCAACTGCGCCGCCATCCAAAGTTGATGCCTCAACTGCGCCTTCGGTCACCTGCATCGCTGCGCCGCTTTCGGACACGGTGATTGTGAAGGTCGTACCTTTTACAACAGCGGCGAGGTATGGCGTGTCGACACCAAAATGCGGATCTGGCTGCTTGCCAATATTGAAAATCGCGCTGCCGAAATCCTGAATGATCTGGATGACACTGCGATCACGGTCTTCGGGCGCAATCGTGATTTGTGTGTTTGGGCGCACTGTCACGAATTCCTTGCCGCGCACAATGATAGCATTGCCGCTCCGCCTGGTGACAATCTGTTGTCCAGCCGAAATGCGTGCTCCACGCTCCGCAGGACGTTCACCTTCAGCCGTGCGGATGATAACCGGGCCGCGAGTTTCGCTTACGGTCCAAGGCCCTGTTTGCGCAAATGCGCTGGTGCTGGAAAGTAGCAAGGACAAAGGCAACAAGGTTCGAGATTGAATAGGCATAAGTGGTCTCCCAGACACCTCGCACCTAACCACTCGATCTCAGGAAGCGGTAAGCAAACTAGCTTAACAAATTGGAATTTTTACGGCAGTTTACAAACATAAGGGTTTGAACTTTTGACGATTTGTTAGGAGCTTCTCAAGTAAACCTCGCCGGTGGCTCAGAAGATTCTTCATCCGGTGAAGTGGGGCTTAAGCCTTTGCTCCTTGGCGGCGCTCATGTGCCCGCCCCTCGCTGCGCAATCGGATATCGATGCGACGGACCCGAGCCAGTTCGAGGAAGACCGCAGTGCGGAGCAACCGAGCGATCAGCCAAAGTCCCTCAAGATTGAACAAGCAGAGCAAGCCCCCGAAGCAGACCTTTCTCCCGGAAAGGAATTCACGGTCAGCTCTATCATCATTTCCGGCAACCGAGCCATGCCGGACACCGAATTTGTTGATCTGATAGAAGAATACACTTCTCGACCACTCACACAGCAGGACCTCTCCACCCTTGCCACCCGTGTTGCAGTCCGAGCCCGTTTTCATGGCTATATCTTCGCCACAGCGACGGTCCCGCGTCAGGATTTAGACCTGGGCGTACTCCGCATTGAGCTTGATGAGGGTCGAATTGATGAGGTCCGTCTTGCAGGAGCCCAAGATCCAGCCATCGCCCGACAGTTGGCCCCTCTTGTTTCGAGCCAGCCTGTAACAAAAGAGGAGCTTGAACGCCGTCTCTTGCTTGCCGATGACATCTCTGGCGTGCGCATCCTGGAGACGAGTTTTGACAAAGAAGGATCCCGCGGCGTTCTCCTAGTTAAGACCCAACGTTCCAACGCTTCTTCATATGTAGAGGTGCGCAATAACGGATCTCGGCAGGTTGGGCCTGTCCGTGCGCGGATTGATGTCGACTTTAACGGTTTGATCTCTTCGGGGGATGAAATTGACCTCTCGTTTGGGACGACACCGCTCCAGCCCAGCGAACTCCAATTTGCCCGTGGCTCTTACAAAATCGTGGTTGATGCAAGCGGGCTCGAACTTGGGGCGCACCTTTCCTATTCACGAACTGAGCCTGGCGCTTTTCTTTCTGACCGAGAGATCGCCGGGCGATTCGTTCGTGCAGGCGTGAGCGCAGAATACCCACTAAAACGCAGCAAGGAGCTGAGCCTTTGGGTTGTTGGCGAGTTTGAGGTCACTGACCTCGAGCAAGACCGATTTGGAGAGCTTGCAAGGCGCGACCGTGTGCCAGCCCTTCGTGCTGGAGTATATTCACGTGGCAAGCTTGCAGACGGATGGTTCAGTGGACGGCTTATCGCCTCTCGCGGCCTCGACATTCTCTCAGCGACAGATCCCGGCGACTTACTTGCTTCGCGCCTCGATGCATCCGCCCGGTTCTCAAGCCTCTACGGCTGGTTCGCATGGAACCGCTCACTCGCCGATTCCTTCAGCGTTGCGCTTGGAGCCCGCGGCCAGATAGCAAGCGATCCCGTTCTTGCGACTGAGGACATTGGCCTTGGTGGGACATCATTCCTGAGAGGGTATGACTTTAATGAACGGTCCGGCGACAACGGCGTCATGGGCTTTGGTGAGCTGCGCTATGACTGGCGCGGCAAAGGATTCTGGTTACCGCGCGGGCAAGCGTACATTTTTGCTGATGGGGGTGTCGTTTCTAACCTTGAAGATGGATTTGGGGGCGGATCTCTCGCATCCGCTGGCGGGGGAGTTCGACTGGATCTAACTCGTGATCTGGACCTTGGCGTTGAAATCGCAGTCCCTCTCACAGGCGAGCGCCGTGACAGCGACAGCGCAGGGCCGCTTTTTAACCTGCGGGTTGGTCAAGCTTTCTAAGCACAGCAATACCGCGGCGTGGCATAAGCACTGCCCCAACCGATCTTTTCGACCTATTCGCTGAAACAACACTGGCATCTTTCTGCACGGGTTCGGACAGTGCGAACAGGCCATTGTGCACGACATGCCCCTAGAGCATGAGAAAGGCGTATTTGACGATCATGATAATGATTGAGTCTATGAAGATCAGGATTGCAACTGGGATCGCATTCCACACTGTGCTCAGCATGTTTTCAGCCAATGGCTTTACGAGAGTTAGGGCTGCTCAAGCAGTATTCACTCTGCGATCAAAAGCCCGCATAATGCGACGGTCAGCGATCCCAATTAAGCTTGGGCAACAGCTGGCTTGAATGCACGTAAGGGACGCTCAGCTGCGTCTTCGATTGACTCGGGAACAGCAATTCGTTCGCGTTCTGCGTTCTCAACCCGGTTGCGGCCATGTGATTTGGCATCATAAAGCGCGGCATCGGCCCGTGCGAACAGGCGTTCATAGCTTTCGCCGTCCTGTGCAGTCGCAACGCCAAAGCTTGCCGTCAGGCGTATGTCATCATTGAGGCCCGCGTGGCTGAGTTGAGCAAAAGCTTGACGGATGCGCTCTGCCAAACGCTCGGCAGGCTCATTGGGGCAGTTCCAGACTGCGATGCAAAATTCTTCACCGCCGACCCGGCCTGCGGTATCGCAACCGCGAACCATTTCGTTGATCAGCTTACCAAAGCTAGAGATTGCCCGGTCACCCGATTGGTGTCCCCAAATGTCGTTGACCTGCTTGAAATGATCAATGTCAGCAACAACCAAGCTGAGCGGACGCCCCTCTTTCTGAGCACGGGGTAGCAATTGAAGCATCGCCTGTTCAAACGAGGCTCGATTATGCAGTCCGGTGAGTGTGTCTCGTGAGCTGCTTTCACGGAGCGAAGTTGTCCACTCAACAATCGTTGCCCCCAACAGAACCATTGCCCCGAGTACTGATTTGACCCCAAGGACGAGCCCAATCAAAGAGTAATAGAATGACTCGCGATAGGCTTCTTCAGCGATTGACCTTTCATACATCAACGTAAGGTTCGGTCGGACCAGGAAATCAATCGCCTGAATTGAGATCACCGCGATAACCGCCAAGTCGATAAGGTTCTTACGCCTCGCACTCAATATCGTGGTGAGACCTACGATATACATCGCTCCGTAGCCGGTATTGACGATGATCAGTCGTGGGGCGACATCGCTCGTAAAACCAACAGCGGCCGCAAGAACTGAAGCACTGATGATATAGATGGCAACTAGCAGCCCAACATGCACACGTTGGCCAACTCGTTCACAAATTGAAGTGACCATCGCGATCACCGCAATTGTATATAAAACCTGAGTTGTGTGAAACAGATAAAGTGCATTGGACGGCAGGAAGTGGGTTACCAAATACCCTGCAGCGAAAAAGGTGTAGCCGATCGAAAAACCAAGCACGTGGCGTTTCATGCCACCCATTTTCCAGAACACAGCAAAAGTCACTGCGAAAAACAGTGCCATAAGCGGTGTTAGCATTCCTAGAATCTGCGCTTGCATCGGTTGGAGGTCTCCCAGTGGCTTTGCGGTAGGCCAATAAGGTTAACACCCCCTTTAGGGGAAACCTCTGAGCGCCAGCACTTGCATTTTTCTCACAGTTTTTAGGCAAATTACGCCAATGATGCCTTAAGATGCGTGCTTGCCCAAGAGCGCTCTGACGCCTATTTGAGCGGCCAAACACTCTCACTTGAAATTCCGACCCAAAGGACCCGCCCCATGGCTGCGCAATACGCTTTCGTAATGAAAGGCATGACCAAGAGCTTCCCCGGCGCACAAAAACCGGTACTCTCGAACATTAACCTGCAATTCTACCAAGGCGCCAAAATCGGCATCGTGGGCCCCAATGGTGCAGGTAAATCGACGCTGATGAAGATCATGGCCGGGATCGACACCGATTTTAGCGGTGAGGCTTGGGCCGGTGAAAACATCACTGTTGGTTACTTGGCTCAGGAGCCTGAACTCGATCCGACCAAGACCGTACTTGAAAACGTAAAAGACGGCGCGCGTGCAACCGCTGATCTGGTTGAAGAATTCAACGCGGTTTCAGCCCAAATGGCTGAGCCCGACGCAGACTTCGATGCGCTTGGCGACAAGATGGCTGAGCTTCAGGGCAAGATTGACGCGGTGGACGGCTGGACGCTCGACAACCAGCTTGAGATTGCGATGGAGGCCCTTCGCTGTCCGCCATCCGACAGCCCGGTTGATAACCTTTCAGGCGGTGAGAAACGCCGTGTCGCCCTCACCCGCCTCCTAATCCAGAAGCCGTCCATCCTGCTTCTGGACGAACCGACCAACCACTTGGATGCCGAAAGCGTTGAGTGGCTTGAGAACCACCTCAAGGAATATGCTGGCGCGGTCCTGATGATTACCCACGATCGCTACTTCCTCGATAATGTTGTGGAATGGATCCTCGAACTCGACCGCGGTACTTACTATCCATACGAAGGCAATTACTCAACCTATCTCGAGAAGAAGGCCAAGCGTTTGGAGCAGGAATCGCGCGAAGAGAGCGGCAAGCAAAAAGCGCTGTCACGCGAGTTGGAGTGGATCAGGCAAACGCCATCTGCGCGCCAGACCAAGTCAAAGGCGCGTATCCGCAAGTTTGAAGAGCTTCAGGAAGCGCAAGCTGGACGGGCTCCGGGCAAGGCACAAATCGTCATCCAAGTGCCAGAGCGTCTTGGCGGCAAAGTCATCGAGGCTAAGAACATTTCGAAAGCTTACGGCGATAAGCTTTTGTTCGAAAACCTGTCTTTCATGCTGCCCCCCGGCGGGATTGTCGGTGTGATTGGCCCGAACGGCGCTGGTAAATCGACATTGTTCCGCATGATTACGGGCCAAGAAACACCTGACAGCGGTTCGATTGAAATCGGCGATACAGTGCACCTTGGCTATGTCGACCAGTCGCGCGACGATTTGACGCCAACAAACAACGTCTGGGAGGAAATCTCAGACGGTCTCGACTACATGCAGGTCAACGGCCACGACACCTCGACCCGTGCCTATGTCGGCGCGTTCAACTTCAAAGGCGCAGACCAGCAAAAGAACGTCGGCAAACTCTCTGGGGGTGAGCGCAACCGTGTGCACATGGCGAAGATGCTCAAGCAAGGCGGCAATGTGCTGCTACTGGACGAGCCAACCAACGACCTTGATGTGGAGACCTTGGGCGCGCTCGAAGATGCGATTGAGAACTTCGCCGGCTGCGCAGTAGTAATCTCGCACGACCGCTTCTTCCTCGACCGTCTGGCAACGCACATCTTGGCGTTTGAGGGCAACTCACACGTTGAATGGTTTGAGGGTAACTTCGAGGCTTACGAGGAAGACAAGCGCCGCCGTCTGGGCGATGCAGCGGATCGGCCAACGAGGTTGGCTTATAAGAAGCTGACTAGGTGAGAAAAAAGGGGCGGGTTTCCCCACCCCTTTGGTTAGGCCAAGAGCCAAATCGCAACCGCAAGCCATCTTATGATGGCAGCGACGTTGATCGTTGTCTCAACTTTCACCTCGACAAGGAATTTCGGCATGACCGATCTCCCAGGTCGCGGCGCGCCGTCGACCTGAAAGGTTGACGTAACTCGCGGCCACATTTCGGATTTACCCCCGTCAGTGGCTTCCGGGCTGACCTCCACACGTGCACATGCTTTGATCCGGCGGTTTGGTGTCCGGGCTCCGACGCCGATCCATCAGATCAGTAAGGTCAAAGCTTAGCGGCCGCCAACTCGGTTATCAATCGGTGGGCGTTTACCAGACGCTCCGCTTCAAACCCAACCTCTTCCATAGTCCAACGAGAACAAGATGGCGATAAATGCGTCGAATGTGCTGGGGAAAATCAACGTCACCCCGGACTTGATCCGGGGTCCAGCTTCTTTACTTCGCGGAAATACTCAAAAGTAAGTTGGATCCCGGCTCGGGGGCCGGGATGACGGATGCGCTTACGCGGGACGGACCGAAGCGGCACTAGGCCGCCCCATTTTCCTACATCCGAAACGCCTGTTAGCTTCAACGCTGACGCGCTCAAAACCTAAGTGACGGCCTCCACCAATCGGCAGGTCTTGTTGATCCTTTGTTACGGCTGCAGTTTATCAACTAAGTCCCCTTCCAAGAGCCGCTCACGTGCTTCATCGACCCGCTTGCCACTCCCGCTATTCACCCTAACCTCAAATTAACCGAACTTGGCTAGCAAACGCGCTCGCTTTCACCGGGGGTTTCGTTCTTGCGCGAATTGCTGCTCTTTTTCTCGACTCCGTTGATGACATTTATATTTGCAGCCGCGTTTCTGGTCATATGGACTCGGGATAAGGGGAAGCATGAGAATCTGGCGCTAAGCCTCGGTTGGCTGTTGCTGACTTCTGGCTTCTCGATCTCGCTGATGAGTCCAGACCATTGGGGGCGAGCGATCCCAGCGGTTACCCATGTCCCGTACACTCTGGCCGCCGCTGCCATGTCTTGGGGCGTGTTGACGCGCGTCGGCGTAAAGCCACCTCTGGTGCCCCATTTGTGGATGGCTTTCACCGGCTTTGCGACCATGATGGTGGTGCAAAATTTCGGTAACTCCATTGTTGCCGACGTGATGATTACCAATGTGACTTGCGGCGCGATGATGGTGATGACCGCTCAGCTCTTCACCCAAGCTACAGGCCGAGATTTGGTCGAGCGCTTCCTATTAGTCATGCTAATATTGACTGCCGCGCAGTTCTTTATCCGCCCAGTCCTCTCTTTGATGTTTGATGGACCAATCGCCGCAGAGGCCTATCGTCAAAGCGCATACTACTTTGCACTGAACTGGGTCTTTGCCTTTGGATCAGTCCTCTTCGGGCTCGCCCAGATTGCAGGGTCGGTTAAGGACCAAGTTTCGGCGCTCTATCACAAGACTTCTCGCGATGCGCTGTCTGGCCTGCTCGTACGCGGCGAATTCGAAGCACAGGTCGAGACGCTTCTCAATAGGGCCAATGCCGAAGGGGTCGAGACCGCACTAGTGATTGGTGACATCGATCACTTCAAACAGGTCAATGACATTTGGGGCCATCAGGCAGGCGATGGCGCGATTGCTGCATTCGGTGCGATGACCGAAACAATGATCCGGCCAAGCGACATAGCAGGGCGGGTTGGCGGCGAAGAGTTCTGTATTCTTGTCTGGAATGCCAACGAGGCCATCGCAGCAGGGCTCGCCGAGCGTTTGCGGGTCCGCACCAATGCTCTTGAGATCGGTGAGAGGGCGTTCGATGTGCGCCTGACTGCAAGCTTTGGGGTAGCTCAGCAGGTGAATGGCGAAGGCTACCGCGCGCTGTTCGCCAGAGCAGATGGCGCACTTTATGCATCTAAGGAGCCAGGGCGAAATCGTGTCAGCCGGGCGAGCGTGATCTCACCAACTGGATCCACAACAGATGGAGGCAGCCAGGCCTTCAAAGCCCAAGAGATCAGCCTCAGCGACCGAATGGCACACCATACCAAAAGATACGCAGGCTAGTCCTGAAACGGCAGTTGGCTGGATAGCCAATACCAGACGAGACCGGATAGCGCCTTTTGCACCCTAACTCGCTAACAACAAAGCGAGCGCTGCCAAGGCTGCTTGATCGTCTGTCGTTTAGGGCGAGACCCACCGACCTTGCCAATCGCCGGAGCCATCCTTGGTGAACTGAGCCCGCACATGTCCGGTGTGTGCAAGATAGAGCCAATCGAGATCGGTCAAGTCGATCAGCAGCACTGCGAAGTTCTCGCGCGCCGGGATCAATTGCTCATCGGTTGGCTCATACCCCTCAAATTCGTCTGGGAGTCCTGATGTAGGGACATCGCTCTGTGCGCCTGGCCCCTCCCCAAGATAACAGCGGCGCGCAAAGTTGGTGCCGTTGTCCCAAGCGGCCTGAGACACCGGATCATCTTGTAGGATGAGCCCTCTGCCCTTGGCCCTAATCTGAATCTTCGAGTTCTTGTCGTAAAACAGCACAGACATGCGGGGATCGGCCTCAATGGCTGCGACCTTCGGTGCGCGGTTATCGGTATGAAAGCGCAAGGTCCATGCATTCGAATTGAACTCGCGCAGGACCATTCCTCGCGCCTCCACATCGCTTGTCACTACCGCTGGCACATGCATGGGAGAGCGCCGATCTTTAGCGGCACGCACGAGGTGCTGCTTCAGGTCGGTCTCTACGTCATTGAGTGTTTCGAACATGGACATGGCCCATTGAAGCTTTGAAACGCCCGGTCAAGCTGTTCATCCAAAGGCCCTCAAACATGAACATAAGCCTAAACGAGTGGTTAAGCTTGGGCTCAGCGACTCGTTTGTAGAAGGCGGAACACCGGGATAAGACACGCTCGGGTCTAACACGCCGTAAGTGGTGGGGCGGCAACACTGGAGGCACATCATGGACTTAACGCAGCTTTTGAAAGGAAGCGCTCTATCGGCCTTAGCCATAGCGCTCGCCTTCGTCGCACCCACAGAAGTAGCGGAGGGTGAAGCGCTAGCGCAGTCGCCGATTGCGGCAGAATTCCAGCCGGATCGAGACGACCGGGTTAGGCGCAGTGAGCGTCGTGCGAACCGGACTGAACGCCGTGCAAATCGACAAGGCAACCGCCAAGAACGACGAGCCAATCGTTCGGAACGGCGGACAGAGCAACGCACCGAAAGACGAGCCAATCGCCGGGAGAACCGCGCTGAACGAAGGATCAACCGCACCGAAAGACAACGCGTTCCGGCAGCGGACCGCTGGGTCAATCGCGGGGATCGCGCACGACAGAATGCGACGCGCAACAACCGCGCAGATCGAGTGGAGCGTCGAAGCGAACGCCGCGCTGACCGCGTGGACCGTCGCAGTGAACGACGCGCAGGCCGCGTGGACAACCGAAGTGAACGCCGGGCAGACCGCATAGAGCGCAGGGGTGACCGCCGTGCAGATCGACTCGACAGGCGCGGAAATAACCGGGCCGCCAATCGGGTTGATCGCCGCAGCGACCGGCGTGCCGACCGGGTTGAACGTCGAGGTGATCGTCGCGCAGACCGGATAGAGCGTCGCGGAGATCGCAGGGCCGATAGGATTGATCGTCGTGGTGACCGCCGCGCTGATCGGCTTCGGAATGGTCGCTTTAGCGATGGCCGGGCAAATCGTCGTGATAATCGCCGGGTCGATCGTGCTGAACGCAGAGGTTTCCGCGACGGTGTCCGTGCCGAAAGGCGTGCAGACCGCCGCTACCGCAACAACCGCGGCTATTATCGCAGCGACCGTGGCTGGCGTGATCGTCGCTTCGCTTATGGCCGCGGATACCGCGACGGTCGCCGTGATTTCCGCCGCTGGAATCGACGCGGTTGGCGCAATGACCGCCGCTATGGCTGGCGCAACTTCCGCGGTTCTAATCGCGGCATCTTCCGCCTGGGCCGCTACTACGCGCCATTCTACGGCCACCGCTATAGCCGCCTGAGCATTGGATTTTACCTTGATAACGTGTTCTTTGGACAGCGGTATTGGATCAACGATCCGTACTCTTATCGCCTACCACCCGTGTATGGCCCGTATCGCTGGGTGCGCTATTACGACGATGTGGTTCTGGTCGATGTCTACACAGGCGAGGTTGTCGATGTGATACACGATTTCTTCTGGTAAAGCCGGGTGCACTCAATGCAGGAAAACCCCCGAAAGAGCTTATCTTTCGGGGGTTTTCTTTGGTCCTGTCACAATGCTAGTCAGCTTAGATGGCGAAAACCGAAACCATTCCTGATCAAGACGCGCTGAGGCGCATGGGCAAGCTGGTGCGCGAGCGGCTTGAAGCTGATCCGGGTGTCTACAAGATTGATACCGATAAAGCCGACTTGTTTGCGGTTGGAGAGTTTCTGACGCCGGCCGAATGTCAGCGCTTGTGTCTGATGGTCGATGCGACTGCGCGCCCTTCAAGCCTGCACGAGATTGGTTATGACAGCGGCTTTCGCACTTCCTATTCGGGCGACCTTGATCCGCATGATAGCTTTGTCAAAAGCATCGGACGAAGGATAGACGATCTGTTGGGCGTGAACTCTGCTGTAGGGGAAGCGATCCAGGGTCAGCGTTATTTGCCCGGCCAGCAATTCAAGCCGCACAATGACTGGTTCTACACCACCGAGAAGTACTGGCTCGATGAGAGGAAGCGTGGCGGTCAGCGCAGCTGGACCACAATGGCATTCCTCAATGAAGTGGAAAAGGGAGGCGAGACCCACTTCACCGATATCGGCATCAAGATTGAGCCCAAGCCCGGCGTGCTCCTGATCTGGAACAATGCCCTGCCCGATGGCCGCCCCAATGAAGGCACCATTCACGCCGGAACACCCGTCGTGAAAGGCTCCAAATACATCATCACGAAATGGTACCGCACGCGCAAATGGAAGTAGATTGAAGACCGCTTACGCCTTCGCCAGTGCCTCTTCGATCAGCTTTCGCGTGGGTGCCACACCATAGAGCGCAATAAAGCTGCCCATGCGTGGCCCCTGCTCTGAACCGAGCAGCGTTTCGTACAATGCTCGGAACCAATCGCGAAGGTTTTGAAAGCCGTAGGCTTCATTCTTGCCGATCTCATAAACCATGGTTTGCAAGTCTTCTGCGCTCGCATCGCTGGTCGCTTTGGCAAGTTTGGCATCGAGCTCACGCAAGGCATCCACTTCACCGCCGGATGGCGCCCGTTTCTTGAGCGTCGGCACGATAAAATCGCGAGTGTAAGCAACCGCCGCTTTTATCATCCGATCAAGGTCGGGATTGGCTTCGGTCTTACCGAGATAGCTTGTCACATAGCTTGCCAAATTCTCCGCCGTCGCCTCTGCACCCAGCACACTTGCCAGGTTCAACAACAGGCCAAAGCTCACTGGAACCGTGTCGCCCGCGCCGGGTGCCTCAGGCGTTGTCAAAGAATGGTTCGCGCGCAGCAAGTGCCACACTGGATTGCCCAACTGCTTGTCAAGCGGTTGATCCGACAAACGCTCGCGGAACTGCCAATAGTCATCGACCGCACGCGGGATTACGCCGGTGTGCAATTGCTTAGCGCTCTTGGGATTAGGGAAGATGTAGAAGCCAAGGCTCTCCTCGGTTCCGTACTCCAACCACTGCTCAATCGTCAGCCCATTGCCTTTCGACTTGGAAATCTTCTCGCCCTTATCGTCGAGGAAGAGTTCGTAGATGAGGCCTTCAGGCTTATTGCCGCCCAGCACACGCGCAATTTTTCCCGACTGAACTCCTGTGTCGGTCAAATCTTTGCCATACATTTCATAGTCAACACCCAGCGCGACCCAGCGCATGGCAAAATCGACTTTCCATTGCAGCTTGGATTGGCCGCCCAGCGCGCTTTGCTCAATCACCTCTCCATCTTCATCAGTGAAGCGGATCGCACCAGCATCGGCATCGATCACTTCAACCGGCATCTGCAACACCGCGCCCGTCTTGGGTGAGATCGGCATAATCGGTGAATAGGTCGCGGCTCGCTCTGCCCGCAAGGTAGGGAGCATGATGTCGAGGATCGCTTGATTGTTCCGCAGAACATTCTTCAATGCCTCATCAAACGCGCCCGAATTGTACCGGGTGGAGCTAGCGATAAATTCATACTCAAACCCGAAACGATCGAGAAATTCGCACAGCATCGCATTGTTGTGCGCAGCAAAGCTCTCGTACTTTTCAAACGGATCTGGAATGCGCGAAAGAGGTTTCCCAAGGTGCTCAGTAAGCATCGCCTGATTTGGCAAGTTTTCAGGAACCTTGCGTAGGCCATCCATATCATCGCTAAACGCCACCAACCGGGTGGGTTCACCTGTCAGCGCTTCATATGCGCGCCGGACAAAGGTGGTGCGCAACACCTCTTGGAATGTACCAATATGCGGCAGGCCGGAGGGGCCATAGCCTGTCTCAAACAGCACCGGCGCGATCTCGCCATCAGAGCCACGTTTTCCTCCGCGCAGCCGCTTGTGGAGGCGCTGAGCCTCTTGAAATGGCCAAGCTTTGGAGGAGCGTGCGGCTTCGATGAGTGTCTTATCAGTCATAATATCGCGGCTTTGACCGGGGATGCATCATGTTGCAAGCGCTAAGGCGCAGCCCTGACCGCGTGAAGCTCGTGAACTTAAAACCAAATCAAAGCTCGACTGCCTCGCCATCCGCGGGAATGAACACGCGCAACCGCATAGCCTCATCCTTGTCGCTTAACGCGGTGCGCAAATCGTCACGCGTTGAAAAGCAATGGTCGAGTGACTCCATATGCACGGCGATCATCTTGCAATCGGAATTGACCGCGGTGGCCATCTCCATCAATCGCACCGCCTGGGCCGCATCCATCAACATGATATCCGACGAAAGCGCTTCGATAACTGGTCCGCCGGTATGCGCGATCACAATATCAGGTCGGAATTGTTCAAGTATCGCGCTGACTTCATCCTCATCCAAAACGGAATCACCCGTCCAGTAGATTGTTGGGCAGTCTTCAGCTTCAATCACGATTCCGTTTACATTGCCGAGCACCCTACCAAGGTCACCACGCCCGTGTAGCCCCCAAACCTGGTGAACCGTGATTGCACCGAACTGAGTTGGACCGTTCTCCGACATGACTGACACGTCGGTAAATCCGCGTCCCTCCAGATCGTCTTTGAAGGCGAGCCGGGGACCTTCTGGCCCGCGGTTGGGCGTATAGCTGTTGTCTGGCGTAATGATCGGGATGTCTTTGGGTAGCATGTCAGTGGCTGCACGATCGAAGTGATCGGTGTGCATGTGGCTGACGATCACGGCATCGATATCTGCGATGATATCTGCTGCTGGTACGGGCAGCGATGCCGTAGGGTTCGGTGCGATGCCAGCAAATGACTGAAACGCGCCCTTTTCGGATAGCATCGGGTCCAACAGCAGGGTCATGCCAGCATAGGAAAGGCGCGCCGTTGCATTCCGGACGAACTCATAGGTAACCGTGGGCCTTGCAATCCGCGGAGTAGCCCCGCTGCAGCCAGAAACAATCGCCGCGGAGCAGATGCCGCACAATTGGATAAACTTGCGTCGTGATGCTTCCATAATCGCCTGCTCTAACTCTCAATACTATGTCGAACTTGCCTGACATATGCCGGGTACCGAAACAAGCACATGCGAGGCGCACCGCCGATGCAATTGCAAACGTACGTGCAAGTCCGATCACGCCCGCATCTCCTGTTTATCATGTTGCTTGAAGTCGAATTGCGAAGCACCATCGACGGACCTTGCTGTACGGAAGCGCAAAAGGTGGCGGTAGACTATTCGGTAAGACCGCGGTGATCCGATTATCGTTGGCCCCATGCAGACGACTAACCCTGAATTCGGGGCGACGAAATCTTGGCCGCCTTTATAGGCAGCAACTTCATCGCGACAGACGGTGATCTGAAAAGGAAGCACCTCAGGATCGAAGGGCACACTTCCTTCGGTCAATATGTCAGCGAACCGCAGATGCGGCCCACCGTCGCTTTTAACCTTTACTATGGGTCTTCAAAGAAGAGCTTGGCTGACCGCACTGCTTGGATTGTAACTATCCAAGGGCCAGCTCGAATTACCCAATACAAGCTCAACGAGGCGCCTTGGCCCGACCAAGGTGCAACCCTGAGTGGGTCGCAGGGGAGGGACGGCTCGGCATTCAATTTCGGGACTGAATTGCCGGGCCGTTCCTCTTTTCCTGAAAGACTTGCAAGGCTTTCAATCTTGGCAAACCACTAGTTGAATACGTGCGCCGCATCAGATCGGACTGTTTCCCGAAACTTTCGCATCATGCGTGGAATAAGAAATAGGTCGAGCATCAACCACGAAAACCAGATCCCAACCCCGATCTGTCCAGCCGGTAAATAGACTTCACCGATCAGCAAGCTGCCGATGACCAGCCCGATTTGACACAATGCCCCGGTCTTATCGCCGCAGTAGAAGCGATGGAGTGATCCAAGCCAACCGAGAAACCAGAACACATAAGCTCTTGCGATAGTCCGCTGATCAGGAGGGCCACCCCATCCGTAGGATTGGCCTGTAGATTTCTCCGATTGTTTGAGCGGCACGATTCCCGAGTCTGCGCGTCCTCTCCCAAGTTCACCGTTGGCCCCGAAATCTGACATTGCTGCGGCTCTTTGGCCCATTGGTCGTGCAGCTTGTGCCACCCTTGCGTCATCCGAAACAATCTTGCGGCCGAGTGGCACCATCTTTCTCCGAAAAATCAAACCGGTAGAAGTCGTACGATATGTGATTTAGCGCCAGGTTAACGGGGAAGAATTAACGCTGTTGGCAAAGAAGGCCATGGCCATTTACTTGAGCGGACAGTTCCGTCATTTTTGCATCTCTCGTGCCCAGTCCCCTTCCCCTCCCCGCTCTTCATGCCAGCCATTCGGGCAATTGGCTCCGCGCCTCCGATGGCAAAACTGAGGCTGCGTCAAAAGGTGATGCGATCATGGCAGCGGCTGACACGCCGGTGCTTTTGCTAAACGCACCCTTGGTCGCCAACCGGCTTGGCTATCCCGATTTGTCAGGGCTCGATCTGCTCGAGCTATTCGCCTTTGTTCACCCTGCACGCTTTTGCGTGCCAACGCCGCGCGGCCTTGCCTCGGCGCTTGGGTTGGAAGAGCCTGCCAATGATGAGGCTGTGCCCGAATTTCTGCAATCGGCAGCCGGTGCCTTAGCCGAGGCGTGTGAGGACCCTGAATGGTTTGAGCGCGCGGGCGCATGGTCCTCGCTGCAATCGCTGGAGCGTCTGCGCTGGCCTTGGGCGCAAGTGATAAAGCCGCATGTGGCAAGACCAAACACCGCAGAGCGCTGGCTATTTTCGGCACTCCCGGAGTGGGAGGAAGCAGGCGAGCGCGGCGCCCCGCAGCAGGTCGAATTGCCTAGCGGGGATGTGCTGGCAAAGCTGGACGAGCTCACAGGAGAGGCTGCCGAGAAGCGCGAGGGTCAACGTAGTTACGCGGATGATGCCGCAAAGATATTTGCTCCGCGCGATGTGCGCGAGATTCCGCATGTCGCGCTCGCGCAGGCAGGCACAGGAATTGGCAAGACACTGGGCTATCTTGCGCCTTCCTCTCTTTGGGCGGAGCGGTCAGGGGGAACGGTCTGGGTTTCGACCTTTACGAAAAACCTACAAAGACAATTGCGGACAGAGTCGAGACGCGCCTGGCCGGTGAAGCGCCCTGATGGGACACCACCCGTGGTGGTGCGAAAGGGGCGCGAGAACTACCTGTGCCTTCTAAATCTTGAAGACGCATTGCAAGGCGGCTTTGCAGGGCGTCCGGCCATTCTGGCACAACTTGTCGCGCGTTGGACCAGCTTCACGCGCGATGGCGACATGATCGGCGGCGACTTACCCGGTTGGCTGGGTACACTGTTCAGGAAACGGGGGATTGCCGCCCTTACCGATCAGCGCGGCGAGTGCATCTACGCCGGCTGTCCGCACTATAGAAAGTGCTTTATCGAACGCACCGCCAGAGATAGCGCGCAGGCCGATCTGGTGATCGCCAATCATGCTCTCGTCATGGTCAATGCGGCACGGGGAAGAGACCACGCACAGCGCCCCACCCGTATCATCTTTGATGAGGGGCACCATGTCTTCGAAGCGGCGGATTCGACCTTTGCCGCAACACTTTCAGGTCAGGAGGCCATTGAGCTCAGGCGCTGGATCGTTGGACCAGAGCGCAAGAATAGAGGACGCAGACGCGGGCTTTCGGCGCGGCTTGCTGACGTTGCAAGCTATGATGAGGAAGGCGGCGAGGCGATTGAGCAGGCTTGCGAAAACGCCGCTGCTTTGCCCGCGGAAGGCTGGCTCCAACGTCTCCATGAAAACACTGCGTCAGGCGCGATAGAGATACTGCTCTCCGCCGTACGCACCGTCATTTATGCCCGCGACGAAACCGGTCAGGAGGCGGGCTATGGCATTGAGATCGAGGCCTCGGGCCTACCCGGTGAAGTCATCGAGGCCGCAACCAACGCCGCAGAAGCCCTCGCCAGCATCCGCACTCCCTTGATGCGGCTCGGCGCACGGCTTGAGGCGATTATGGCTGACCCGCCCGACTGGCTTGATGGACAAGGCCGCGCACGAATTGAAGGAGCGCGATTTTCGCTCGCGTGGCGGGTGGACTTGCTGGGCGCGTGGGAATCATTGCTGGTGCGTCTTGGAGGGCCAGCGGATCCGGAATATGTTGACTGGCTCGCCGTCGACCGCTCCGATGCGCGTGAATTTGATGTGGCCATCCATCGCCGCTGGCTCGATCCGATGAAGCCCTTCGCCAAGTCTGTTCTTGAACCTGCCCACGGCGTGATGTTGACGAGCGCCACGCTCACCGACCGGATCGGAAGCGACGCAGGAGACCCGTGGGAAAGCGCCATTGGCCGCTCAGGCGCGGCGCATATCGAAAGCCAGCCGCTTCTTACTGCTGCCGACAGCCCCTTTGACTACAAGGCCCGCGCTGAGGTCCTGATCGTGACTGATGTGAAGAAAGGCGATCTGCCCGGTCTTGCGGGTGCCTATGCGCGGTTGATCGAGGCAAGCGAAGGCGGTGTCCTTGGCCTCTTCACTGCAATCCGTCGCATGCGTGCTGTTCATGGCCGAATAGCCGACCGCTTGGCACGCGAAGGTTTGCCGCTCTATGCTCAGCATGTCGATCCCATCGACACTGGCACTCTCGTCGATATCTTCCGCGATGATCCGCGCGCGAGCCTGCTTGGCACCGATGCGTTGCGTGACGGGGTGGACGTGCCGGGCCGTTCCTTACGCTGCGTCGTGCTCGAAGCGGTTCCTTGGCCCAGGCCGGATATTCTCCATAAGGCACGCCGCGCCGCAAACGGAGGGAGCGCCCATGATGACCGCATCATCCGTGCTCGGATTGCTCAGGCATTTGGCAGACTCATCCGCAACAAAGATGATGCAGGGCATTTTGTCGTGCTTTCCGCCGCCTTCCCCTCGCGCTTGCTCACCGCATTTCCTGACGGCACTCAGGTGCGTCGCCTGACGCTCGAAGAGGCGCTTGAGCGGGTGAGTAGCGGTCTAATCGGCGAAGAATCTACCGAACCCGTTCAAAGCACTGGAAGTTTGGACGACAATATTCCAGACAGTTGGGAATGATCGAACAGTTCGACTTTTTTGCACGCATCATTTCGGTGGGGGCCAGCTTGATGCTCCTGGCGCTTGTCGTCGAAGGCCAGATTCGCAGAAATCTCAAGATCACACTTGTTGGCCTTCTTATCAGCACGATGGGCTATGTCATCAATTCCACCCCGGCGCTCGAACCGGCAGGATGGGCCGATGACATTCTCAATCTAGTGGCAATGTCTGCCCCGTTCTGGAGCTGGGTTTTCGGACGCTTCCTGTTTGAGCGCGACCCGCGACCTAGGATCATCGCTCTGGCGGCGGGTGCTTTGCTTGTAACATGGCTGACAGGCACATTCATTGAGGCGCTTGACCCCGCCCCATTCTATATCAATCGCGCGATCTCTCTGATCTTGATTGCGGATTTGATAAGGGTTGCCTTTGTTGACCGAGCGGATGACCTGATCGAGAAACGAAGAGTTATTAGGCTCGTTCTCCCAACCCTTATCGGAGTGCAGATTGGCCTGATCCTCGTCTACGAGATGATCCTCGGTCCATTGTCACGAGTGGAGTTGGTCCAATTCGCCAACGGCATTTTGATCTTGCTGATTACCCTTTTCGCGGGGATTGCGCTGGCGCGAACAGATCGCGAATTGCTTTTGGAATCGGAGCCTGCCGTGATCGATACAGAGCGCGACTCTGTCGATTTTTCACCAAGCGAGACCGTCCTCCACACTAAGTTAAGCGAAGCGATGACAGAGGGCGCGTACCGAGAAAGAGGCATCACGATCGCACGGCTTGCGGCGCAGCTCGACACACCTGAGCACCGCCTGCGGGCGCTTATCAATCAGAGGCTAGGCTACCGCAATTTCTCTGCCTTCCTCAACCAGTATCGTATTGCAGAGGCGCAACAGATGCTGTCGGCGAGCGATCATGTCGATTTGCCGGTACTCACGATCGCGATGGATCTAGGCTACAACTCGCTCAGTCCCTTTAACCGCGCTTTTCGTAGCATAACCGGTTCATCTCCCAGCGAATTCCGCAAAGCTGCGTTTGCAGACGAACCGATAGCTTAGGGGTAGAACAAAGCCGGTCAGAAATGAAAAAGGGTGCTCGATTTCAAATTCGAGCGGGGTTTTGTGAAGTCGATGAGACTGGGACGGGAAAGCTAAGCAAGCGGTGGCTGTCCTTCCAAAATGGAGCCTTTGCATGAGCGTTGCTGAAACAGACACGGTGAACAAACTGCCTGATGCCCCCACACTTGAATACGCGATCACGCGCGTGTCTGAACATTTTGCGAATGTGCTCTACTTCGATCTCGGGCGCTATCTGATCGCAGCTGGCGTTCTGACGCTGTTCCTGCTCGTCTTCCGCAGTTGGGCTGACGCACGACGAATCCAACGGAAACGCAAAGCCTCGCGACAGGACTACATCCGTGAGGTGCTCTCATCTTTTCGCACAGTTTTAGTCTTTGCCTTTGTGACCTTGGTGACATTGGTTGGTCGTGAAGTTGGGTTGATAGAGCTTAAACTCGAAAGCGCTCCGCTCTTCACAATCGCATGGCAATTCGCGTTAACTGTGCTTGTTCACGATGCCTATTTCTATTGGATCCACCGGGCAATGCACACAAAGACTCTATTCAAGATCGCGCATCTTCATCACCATAAATCGCGCACACCCACGCCTTGGACGGCTTACAGCTTTGCCACATTAGAGGCCGTTGTTGAGGCTGCTTACATGCCGCTTTTCCTGATCATCACCAGCCTACTCGGCATCCAATATGCAGGTTTCGCGCTGCTTCTTTTCTTGTGGCATATGATCATTCGCAATGTGATGGCGCATGCTGGCAGTGAGCTCTTCCCGGCGGGCTGGGTCGACAGCCCATGGACCCGGTGGATCTCGACCACCACGCATCACGATCTGCATCACTCTTCGGGTCACAATTATGGATTCTACTTTACCTTCTGGGACAAGTGGATGGGGACCGAGCATCCCCGCTATGCTGAAGAATTCCGCAAGAATGCAAAGCCACTTCGCCTGCCTCAACTGGCTCGCACTCAAGCTGAGCGAGTAAGCATAATGATGGCAGCCCTTCTGGCAGCGACAGTCACCGCCCACGGCTGGCTTGTCGCAATCGACTCCAGCTTTATCTGATCGTCCACTCCCCAAGCACGTAGGCCGGCGAGCGCTCCTCAGCACCGGCCCTACAAGCGGCAGTCTCGTCAGGCCCTTCCCCAGCGGACCTTATCCGATGGACTTGGGCGAGACTGCCGCATTTTTATTGCCTTCAAGACATGACATGGTGCATGCGAGATGGTGCTAACACGCTTGGGGGCTTCACTTGCCAAAACTTCTTGGGATCCTGCGCCACGCCAAATCCGATTGGAGCGATGGGGCGACGCGCGATTTTGACCGCGGATTGAACGATCGCGGACGACGCGGTGCTGAGGTCATCGGCGACCACATCCGCGAGGATGGACAAGCATGGCAAAAGGTCGTTGCCAGCCCAGCAGAGCGTGTCAAAGCGACTTTCGAAACCGGGCTACCCGAAGTTCAGGTCACTTATGATGATCGACTCTATCTTGCGAGCCCAGACACCATCTTCGACGTGGTTCAAGATCACGCCAGCCAAAGCGATGAAGAACCAAATGCGATCCTCATTTCAGGCCATAATCCTGGGCTGTATGAGACGATCCTTGAATTGGTCTCACCCGCTCAAGAGAACGATTTGTTCAAAGAGCTGTTGATCAAATTCCCCACAGGATCGTTTGCCATTGTTGAGTGCGAAATGGACAGTTGGTCGGAACTTAAGAAATTCACTGGCAAGCTCGTTCATTTCACGCGCCCGCGTGACCTTGATCCCTCGCTTGCGCCAGGATCTTAAGCTTCACCACTTACGGGCAGGTCTGCCTCAAGCGCTTCAGTGAATATCTGTCTTGGACCAGATCCCTCCACACCAAGCTTGTCATCTGGATTGTAGATCGCGCATTTCTCTAGGCTAAGGCAGCCGCAACCAATGCAGCCCTCGAGCCGGTCGCGCGTGCGCTCCAGAGCAGCAATACGCGCATCGATTGAGGCACGGATCGCCTTGCTGATACGCCGCCAGTCCCTGGCCGTTGGCGTGCGGCCATGCGGCAAGTCACGCATCACCCATTGGATTTGCGATAGGCTCAGCCCGAGACGCTGCGCGATGAGGATAAAGCTGACCCGCCTGATATCCGAGCGCAGGAATCGCCTCTGGTTGCCGCCGGTTCTGATTGGCTCAAGCAAGCCTTTGTCTTCGTAGAAACGGATGGCGGAAACGCTTTGACCAGTTCGGCGAGCCATCTCGCCGATCGGGATTAGGTCTTTGTGTGAAAGTGTTTTGATCATGGCCTTGGGTATAACCCAATCCAAGCTTGACCTCAACTTAGGTTGAGGTTGCACAGTGATCCTGCTTGGTGATTCGCAAGGAGCTGGAACCCCACCCCGAACCGCGGATCACAGCCTTAAAAAAGAGAGCAAGACCAATGGCATTAGGACGAATTGAACACGCAAATCTCACCGTGACACAGCCGGAGCGCAGCGCCGAGTTGTTTAGAAACTTGCTCGGATGGGAGGAACGCTGGCGCGGGAAATCGCAGTTTGGGGGAGACACGATTCACGTCGGCGCAACCGGAAACGGCGCCGATTACATCGCGCTATACACTAATGAGGATGCACAATCTGATACTGGAAGACGCTACTCCAAGGGCGAGCCCCTTAATCATATTGGCCTCCTCGTGAATGACCTAATCGCCGCTGAGGAGGCGGTCAAAGGCGCGGGCCTCGAGCCTTTCGGCCATGATGACTATGAGCCTGGCAAGCGCTTCTATTTCTTCGACTGGGACGGGATCGAATTCGAGATCGTCAGCTACGAAGGAGAAACGTCATGAATGAGATCATGCTCCGCGAACCGCTATTCTCTGACCAGTCTGGAAAGAGCAGCCGCAAAACGCCCGGTGCACCTCAGCACCGAGCCCAAAGCTGGTCAGTCGCCTCAATTGTGACGGCCCCACTCCACGGATTGCAAAGGGCTTTCGCCTCCTCGGGAGAACCCGAAACCCACGAGGTGTAGTCGGCCGGGTTGAGTAGTACCGGCATACGGCTGTGCACGCCTTCTGCTTCAGATTCCGTGCTCTCAGTCATTACCATCGAAAAGCACGTGCCGAACTCCTCGCTCTTGCGCCACACTCCCGCGGTCGCGAACGTCTCAGTGCCCGGCAAGGACAGCCAGGTTCTCGTCTTAGCTCCTTTGTTCCCTTGCGCGTCAGCCCAGGCGCATAAGGGATCAAGCAGCGGCGCCTTTCGAACGACGCTCGCCAGAAGAAGCCACCAAGCTTGTCAGTCCGCGCATTGTTGACGGATTTAGGCTTCAGCAGCTGACCGTTTTTGCCCGTCATGGCCAATGGAAAGCCCCAGCTCATTGTCCAGACTTGGTACTTCCCTTCACCGTTGGCAGCTACCACAAGGCCGGGGTACCCAGGATAGACTTCCTCACCAAAATTCGACGCGAGCCCGGTGTCCTCAGCGTCGAACAAATGCGCGATTTCATGCTGTGACTTTGTCATGCGGTAGAGATTGCACATGGCCTATGCGCCGGCGTTTCCGACCACAAAGCACGCTGCCGCCATCAAGGCACCCGCCCACCTGTTGGAGCGAAAGCGTTGAAGCGGGTTGTCTGGATCGCTTGGGTCGAGCGTAGATACCTGCCACAAAAGGTGGCCTGCCACAGGCAGAAGCGCGAATAGAGCAATCATGTCTGGCCGATAAAGCCAGATGCCAATCCCCCACAGTCCAATCGTAGCTACATAGAACCCAGCAACCCCAGCGTGCACATGTTTACCCAAGCGCAATGCGCTCGATTTGATCCCAACCAATGCATCATCCTCACGGTCCTGCAGCGCATAGATCGTATCATATCCGATCACCCAGCAGATGCAGCCAACATAGAGCGCCGCCAGAGCGTCCCAATTGTCGAAACGCAGCTGACTCCATCCCACGAGCAGACCCCAGTTGAAGACCATGCCAAGCCAAGCTTGGGGCCACCAGGTTATGCGCTTCATGAACGGGTATGCCGCGACCAAAGCGAGACTAGCCAGCGCGACGACTTGGGCACTCAACTTCAGTTGAAGAAGCACCACCAGCCCGGCGAGGCACAGAAGAATCAACCAACCCCAAGCGAGTTTCTTGCTAATCCGCCCACTCGCCACAGGTCTCAATGCCGTGCGCTCAACGCTCGCATCGAGCTTTGCATCGACGATGTCGTTGTAGACGCACCCGGCCCCGCGCATCGCAATCGCGCCAAGCAAAAGCCATCCGAGCAACGCGAATTGTGGCCCCGCTCCGGCAAGCCAAACCCCAAAGACGCAGGGCCAAAACAGCAGCCACCAACCAATCGGTCGATCAAACCGCGCCAACTGTGCCAAATCTCGAGGCACTTGCGGAAGGCGCGCGATAAGGCCGCGATGCTCGCTATCTGGGACAATATCGGCAGAGGTCGTGTCGTTCATAGCCGCACTATACCTCCAATCCCTTTTTCATCTTTACGGGCAGCTCGCCAACCAATCAGGCATGCGACGAACATGATCAGGTTGCCTGCAAAATCGAGCATTCCGATTGAGGTCAAAACCGGCACTTCATAGTGGAAGTACCAATTGAACACGAAGAACGGGATCAGCACCACGGCGAACACAGCTAAGGCGCGCGCCTCCCACCTCACCACCAATGCCATGATCCCGAACATTACCGCCTGCGCGCCGAAGCAAGCCATCATGAAGCGAGCAACATATGTGTCATTGCGATAGGCTTGGGTGAATGCCAGATCCATCACATGCCCCGGGAAAAACAGCGCCCAGCCGCCAAGACCAAGAAACACAAGAGCGATTAGAAACTGGCAAATGCGAGCGAGCATGCTTGCTCCCTAGCCTTAGACAGGCTTAGGGGAAAGCCATGCCTACCACTCCCGCCTGGCCGCCCAAAAGCGCACCACGCCTCTTTATCGAGCATGAACTCGCGAAGGGTGACGCTGTGGTGCTGGATGGCAATAACGCGCACTATTTGGGCAAGGTAATGCGAGTGAAGCCTGGTGACACGATAATCCTCTGCGATAATCGAACGGGTGAATGGGCGGCGAGCGTAACCGACACGGGAAAGCGGTCCGTCACCATTGAGCTTGTCGAACACCTGAGGCCACGCGAAGCCGTACCTGATATCTGGCTTTGCCCAGCGCTGCTTAAAAAGGATCGCTTCGATCTGGTGCTTGAAAAAGCAACAGAACTTGGCGTCGCCCGGATTCAACCGATCATCACGCGGCGCTGTGTCGCTGACAAGCTGAATGCCGAGCGCGCTCGCACCATCACCACCGAAGCCGCTGAACAGTGCGCACGCACTGCCCTCCCGGAGATAGCAGAGCCGATGAAGTTAGAGGCGTTGCTCAAACAATGGCCCAAAGAGCGTGCCCTCTATTTCGCCGATGAAGAAGGCGGAGAGCCTGCCGCCAAAACTTTTATGGCGAACTCCGGTCCAGCGGCGATCGTAGTCGGCCCCGAGGGCGGCTTCGATGATGCCGAACGCACCGCCATTCGCGATCACCCCCAAGCCCGCGCGATCACGCTTGGCCCACGCATACTTCGCGGCGAAACCGCTGCAATTACGGCGCTTTCTGTCTGGATGGCGGCGGCTGGTGATTGGTCGGCAAAAGAATGACTTCGGGCGATAAAAGCCAGTTTGCACTTCCCCATCTTGAGCCGGTTTCCTAAAGCGGGCTGCGAGGAGAGGACCCCTAACCTATGAGCACACGCGAAGCCTCTGGCGCTGATGAGCCCGTCATCGAAGGGCTGAATGATCTCATTGCCCCTATGCGCGCAGGTGAAAAGCCTAAAGCTGAGTGGCGCATAGGCACTGAGCACGAAAAGCTGGTCTACAAACGCATCGTAAACGGGGGCGACCGCCACGCACCCTCCTATGATGAGCCTTGTGGCATTCGCGACCTGCTTTTGAATCTGCGTGAATTCGGTTGGGAGCCCATCGAAGAGAACGGCCATGTGATAGCGATGAAGGGCGGCGATGGAACGGTGAGCTTGGAGCCTGCGGGGCAATTGGAGCTTTCCGGTGCACCGCTCGAAACGCTCCACGAAACCTGCAATGAAACGGGCCGTCACCTCGCGCAGGTCAAGGAAATCGGTGAGAAATGCGGTGTGGGCTACCTTGGCCTTGGTATGTGGCCAGACAAAACTCGTGAAGAGCTGCCCGTAATGCCCAAGGGCCGTTACAAGATTATGATGAACCATATGCCCAAGGTGGGCAATTTGGGTCTCGATATGATGCTGCGGACTTGCACGATCCAGGTCAATTTGGATTACTCCAGCGAAACCGACATGGTGAAGAAATTTCGCGTGGGACTGGCGCTGCAACCGCTTGCGACTGCGCTTTTCGCCAATTCGCCATTCACCGAGAGCAAGCCCAACGGCTACCTCTCTTACCGTAGCCACATATGGTCAGACACCGACCCACATCGCACCGGCATGCTACCCTTCGTCTTCGAAGACGGCTTTGGGTATGAGCGCTGGGCAGAATATATGCTCGATGTGCCGATGTATTTCGTCTTCCGCGATGGGAAGTACATTGATGCGGCGGGCCTTTCCTTCCGTGACTTTATTGACGGCAAGCTTTCAGTGCTTCCGGGTGAGCGTCCGACTGCAAGCGATTGGTGGGATCATCTTTCCACGGCCTTCCCCGAAGTGCGTCTGAAGAGTTTCCTTGAGATGCGCGGCGCGGATGGCGGCCCGTGGAGTCGGATCTGTGCGCTCCCAGCGCTTTGGGTTGGCCTGCTCTATGATCAAGATGCGCTTGATGCCGCATGGGATTTGGTAAAGGACTGGTCGATGGAAGAGCGCGAAGCACTTCGCAACGGTGCGCCGAAGTTGGGTCTTCAGGCGGCGATTCCCGGCGGCGGCACTATGCAGGATCTGGGCCGCGAGGTGCTTGATATCGCGCACAGGGGCCTCGCTGCCCGCGCACGCCTCAACGTCAGCGGCGACAATGAAACCGGATATCTTGAGACACTCGACGAGATCGTTTCCACCGGGAAAGTCCCAGCGGAGCGCCTGCTCGACGCTTATTATGGTGAGTGGGATGAGGACGTAAGCCAAGTCTATAGGCACTCATTCTAACCCTTTGGCGCTGCGCCGAAAATGGTGAGTGCAAAAACCAGCCTCTCAGCTATATTGCTTCGAACAGCAATGCGGGGGAGAATTGCATGCTTATTGTCTTAGCAGAAGCGAAACTGGGTGCTGGAACGCTTGAGGCGGGCCGTGAAGTGCTCTCTACAATGGTCTACGAATCGCGCAAAGAAGAAGGATGTGTTTCCTATACTTACGCCCAAGACCTGCTTGATCCGACCAAACTCATCATCGTTGAGAAATGGGACGACGATGCTGCCCTCGCCTTTCATTTTGCAACACCACATATGGCCACGTTCCAGGGCGCACTCGCCGGGCTCGACGTTACCATTACTGAACTCAAGAAGTATCAGGCCGATGACGGATCTCCACTGTCTTAAGCAAAGGGAGACGCGGTCATGATCGTTGTTCTTGGAAGCTTTCGTATCCCACCCAGCATGACCGATGTCATCCGCCCCGCGATGGAAGCAATGGTCAGCGGCAGCCTCGCCGAAGAGGGCTGTATCGAATACTCCTATGCGCTCGACGTGTTCGATCCGGGTCTTGTGCGCGTGCTGGAAAGATGGCGCGATCGCGCCGCGCTGGAGGCGCATTTGCGCACCGTCCATATCGCAGAATGGCGAGCGCAATGCTCAGCTCTGGCGATCAGTGAGCGGGAGCTAACAGGCTACGAAACCAAGGATGATGGGTTTCACTTTTGACGCTGTAGCCTGGTTCAGTCGTTGATAGACCAACCTATTCAGCGGGTTCCCGCCCCGGATAGCTGGACCCTTGATCAACCTGCGGCTCTGCATCCGACCTTGCCCCATAGGTTTGTCCGGTAAACTTTCCCCACAGCGCTCGCTGAATTCTGGCGAGCCGCGATGTGACCATGCCGTTCTCTTCCATCCAATCGTAATACACGCGGTATTTGGGGTCTTCGGCCAGTAAATGCGCCTCTTCGGTGCGCGCACGCCAATAATAGATGGCGTTGACTACCAGGAGGAAGAAGCAGTTGCGGGTCATATCCGTGACGGAGCCATTGGTAACGAGAAACGGCATAACCGAACACCACCAGAACAGGTTTTTCGAAAGATACGCCGGGTGCCTTGTATAGCGATACGGCCCATTGGTGAGCACGCCGCGATAGGTGAGGTTGGAAAACCGAATGCCGAACACAACCGTTGCCCAGGCGTAAATAGCAGTCAGGAATACGAGCCACACAGCCCATATCCACATCAAGCCCGGCTGGTCCGCAAACCAATGCCCCCAGCCAGCGGTCGCGCCCTCATAACTCAGGATCTGGTTGTTGGATCCGATGATCCCCCACACGAACGGCGGGTAACACAGGAGCGCTGCGAGCCAACCACTGACGAACGGATTGCCAGAGCGGATATGCGCGTCGAGCGGACGTAAGGTAAAAAGATACCCGACCGTCCCGATCTGCACATCAACCACGAAGAGGAACGCGATCAAGAACATGCCGATCTCAAAGGGATTGCTCAGCACTGTCTGAGCATTCGCTTCGACAATGGTGGCGAAGCCGCTGGGCAGGATGGAGATCATAAAGGCGCCAAAGAAGCCTTTGATAATCCAAGCGCGCCAGTGTTTTTTGACCCCTTCCATATCGATCTCGCGGCGTTCGTCGCTGGACGAGCTGGTCGCAATCAATGCGCCGAAATGCCAAGTAGAATCCTTGGGATCGACCATAAAGCGATCAAGCCAGATGACATAGGGCACGCTCAGCACGATTAGCGGCAAGATGGTGATGCCTAAGACTTCCATCGCGAAGAGGTAAGATCCATCCCAATACCAGCGACACAAGCAATAAAGTCCGCCAAGAACCGCCCAAGTCGCCCAAAGGCCGATGATCTTGATCGCAGAGACCCCAATGGTCTTTTCAATCGGTCGCTTCAGACTCCAATCAAGCCCGGTGGACGGTCGAAGATGCACGCGGTCCACCAGCAGCGACCACAAAGCCATCGGCCCTGCGGTAAAAAGCATCGCCGTGACTGAAGCATAAGGCCCTGAAAGGACGCCATATTCACCTTCAAAGCCAGCAAACTCAGCAATCAGCGGAAAACTGCGGCAGAACAAGATCCACACCATAAGGCCAAGCAGGCCAGCAAAGCCTACTCCTGAGGACACATCGCTCTTGGGCATGCCGTCCCGGCCCACATCCTCTGATGTAGCCGCGCCGCCCGATAAAGCGTCGGTGGTGGTGGTCTTCGTCATGACCCTCTTGCCCTTAAGGCAAAAGGGTTAATTTGCTGCGCACATTTACCTTAACCTGGCGGGCGCGCTTTAGCTAAGCGCTTCAGGCTTACTGCCAGGCGTGGACCGTTCCCGAATCGTCGAGGATATAGAGCATGTTGTCAGAGACGACAGGTGCGAGGCTGACAGGTTCTCCGACATCGGCGAACAGCTGAGATGAACCTTCACCAGCGCTAACTTTCCAAACTTCCCCGCGCGAGCTTGCAACCCACAAATGGCCGCCGGCAAGCACTGGACCTGTCCAGAATATTGGGTCCTTCTTCTTCTCAACATTACGGTGGGTTTGCAGCTGGGTGATCCAGCGAACGCGGCCCGTCGAGCGCGCGATTGCCAGAAGGCGCGCATCATCAGTCAGCGTAAATATCCACTCGCCTGCAATCGCCGGTGTAGAGATCCCAGCCAGGTTAAGCTCCCAGATACGCTGACCTGTCACCAGCTCATAGGCTGCCATTCGACCGCCCTGCCCAAGCGCATAGACGCGGCCAGAGTCGATAATCGGATCAGCATCAATGTCAGTCACCGAGCTAACCTTGGTAGAGATATTGGTCCGCGCCAGCGCGTCTGCCCACAAGGTGCGACCGTTCTCATAACGATAGGCCGAAAGCTCGCCAGACGAATATCCAGCGATCACCGTGCCCTGTCCAAGAGCGGGGGCCGCCACGCCGAACACACCAGATTGCGTCGTCGAGCCTGACTCCTTCCAAAGAAGCTCTCCATCAGCTGCATTGAGAGCGATGATCTGGTTATCCTGTGTCATCACATAGACCTGACCAAAGCCAATGGTCGGCGATCCGCGCAGCGGGCCCGCGGGATGCACTTGCCAAATCCGCTCGCCTGTCTGGGCATTTAGCGCCTTCACATCGCCCGCCCCATTGGTGGCGTAGAGGATGCCATTGTCAAAGCTCACTCCGCCGCCAAAAGCTGACGGGCGCATGTCAGAGCTCATATCATTGTCTTCGAAACGCCAGATTTCTGAGCCTGTCGATTTGTCGAAAGCAAAGATTGCCCCCTCGGTGTCAACCACAAAGAGCTTGTCCGCACCTGTTACAGGTGACGCCGCTAGACGGACTGCGTTGGTTGAGCCAGCGACTGATCGCGTCCAGACCTTGGACGGGTTTTCAGCCAATGCAAGGTGGCCGTAAGACTTGCTGGCAGAACCTCCAACCTGAGCCCACTCAGTGTTCACTTGAGCTGGTGGAAGTACAACAGAAACGCCTGCAAGCGAGGGGTCGACCGCCGCGCCACTCTCAATCCGAGAGAGAATTGGTGTCCGGTCGCCGAAAGTCGGCGTCGTACGATCTTTGCCGCCACACCCCGTCAGAACCATGGCCAAAGCCCCGGCGATAATTACGCCCTTCAATCCAAGCTTACCGTTCTGCATCATTGTTCTCGTCTTTGATCCCGTTTTTTAACTCTCTCACAGCAAACCCATCTTGCGTGGACCGTAACTGCAAGAGTTTCCTCTCAAGGCTTAAGCCCCGCTTAATTCCGAACTCTTGTGCCTTGCTGCTCGAGCAACTCCTCAACATCTTCAATCGCATCAACGCCCAACAGGCCAGCCATCTGGCGGGTCCGGTTGCGGAGTGTATCGGGCATCGACTCATCCTGCGAAATCGCAGAGAAAAGCGCGCCGGCCTCTTCGCGATTGCCAGCTTCAAGGTGCGCTATCGCAACCAGTTCACCTGCGCTGCCGAAATAGGCATTGCCTGGGACTGCAAGCCCTTCAAGCTTCGAGATCACATCTTGCGGCTCGCGATCATCAAAGTTGGTCGAAACTTCGCGGATAAGGGCAAGGTCACGCAACGCTTGCGGCGCATCGGTGTCAGCGGCAACGGCGGCATACAGCTCAACCGCGCGATCACTCTCACCCTGTTCGAGTGCAGCACCGGCCTGAAGGAAACGTGAAACGGTGCGCGCACCGATTGATCCTTCGTCAACAAGCTCTGCAACTTTCTCTTCGGCACCGGCGAAATCGGTGGCCTCAACCGAATCCAGTGCACTCACGACGACTTCGGATTCAGCCTCAAGCGCAGCTTCGCTAGTTCTGTCCCACCACCAATAGCCGAACATTCCCGCGAGAATGAGCGCGACCCCTGAACCTAACGCAACGCCATACTTCTGAAAAAACTGGACGGTGTCGTCTTGCCTCACTGCTTCGTCGATTTCGCGCATGAGGATTTCATCCTCGCGCGAAGGCGCGTTTTGAGGGCCGTCTGGCTGTTCATCTTTGCTAGAATTTGTCGGAGTACGCGCCACGGGGCGAATGTTCCTCGTTACAATTGTTATGGTCTAGCGCGGCTCTTTAAGGACCGTCAGCCCTTCGCGCAATGGTAGGAGAGCGCCAATCCCAGCTGGAATACACCTTAGATGCGCAAATGAGCTTTGTAAGTTTAACACGAGGTGAAGCAGCTTGAGGCCGATCAGGCTTTCCCCATCGCACCCCAATAAAGTGAGCGGTATGCCTCAATCATGGCTTTGGCATCGAATTGGGCGCAAGCCTTTCGGCGGTTTTCCTCCCCCAGATCATGCCGCAACGCTTCATTAGCAACAAGCTCACCGATCACTCTGGCCAGATCAGCTGTATCGTGAGCTGAACATACGAAAGGCCGGTTCGCTTCGCTGACGATCTCACGCACGTCCCCCACCTCAGGCGCTGCGATCGGGAGGCCGGCTGCCATGGCTTCCACAACACTAAGCGGGAATTGCTCGCTTTTCGAAGACAGCGCGAAGATATCGAACAGGCCAATCAAGCTGGCAGGGTCT
Source organism: uncultured Erythrobacter sp. (assembly GCF_947502395.1). Classification (GTDB taxonomy): domain Bacteria; phylum Pseudomonadota; class Alphaproteobacteria; order Sphingomonadales; family Sphingomonadaceae; genus Erythrobacter. The sequence goes on along the minus strand of NZ_CANMZM010000003.1, from coordinate 903,275 downwards.
GAGTGTGCTCCGAGAAGATGAACGCGGTGGCTAACCTCTAGTTCGTCTGCAGCGATCTGAATTGCGTCTCGTTCGGGTCCATCACCAAGAATAACCAAGTGCCAGTTTTCTGGCAGCTCAGCACAGGCCTCAACTAACATCGGAAGCCGTTTCACCGGCCTAAGTCCAGCAAGCGTACCGACCCAGCGTTCGCCCTCGCGTTTAATCAATCGCAAGGAATTGGGATCAGGTTTGCGACCAAAAGCCTTGGTATCGATGCCATTGGGAATTCTTTCAATCTGTCCCATGGGACGCATCCAGACAGTGTGCGCGATTTGCTCCAGTACGCGGCTCGGTACAACCAGCTTGTGCGTGCGTCCAAGCGCGACCCGGCGTGTCCAGTTGCGGCGCTTTTTGAGTCCGTTCGCCTCATCTTCGTTAAAGCCATCCTCATGATGGACCAGCGGCGGCAGTCCCAATGCTTGCGCAAAAACAGTGTGCGCCAATACCGCATCCATCGCTCCCCAGTTGTAGGTAAGCACGAGGTCAAATGGCTTCATTGCCTGTGCGATTGCGACGAGGCGACCAGGCGTTGGCCAACCTGTTAGCGATGGGAATTCCTCCGGAAAATTTGCCTTAACGCCCTGGTCGATTAGCTCTCGCGCTGCCAGTTGATCGGGCTCGGCCGAGACCACCGTGTGCTCAATGCTGTCACCAAAGGCGTTCATTAACCCTACGGCACGCAACTCTTTTCCACCTGCTGCAAAGGTTGAGTGCGCATGAAGCACTTTGGGGACAGTGTTGGATTTTGTCATGGAGTGATCGCGTCACACTTTTGCGAACAACGCGTCAATAGCTTCGCGCGCCTCAGGTTCGTTCAGCGTTGGCGCATGACCCACTCGCGGTACCATAACGCTGGTCATAGCAGGATTGCGCTTACCCATCTCAGCGACGGTTTCTTGCGACAAGAGATCGGATAACTCGCCGCGCACCAAAACCATCGGCACATCTTTGAGCGCGTCAAAAGAAGGCCAAAGATCGGCGGGGTCCGCGTTGCCCGGCTGCCTAAATGGTTCGGCGATTGCCATGTCATAGTCATAACTTACCCGGCCGTTCTGGCTCACAGCCAGCGTCCGCTTAGCCATTTCAAGCCAGGCTTCCAGATCGTAATCAGGGAAAGCTTCGCCATGCACTGAGGCCAGAGAGCGCGCCGCGTGCATCCAAGTGGGGTAACTGCGACCTTGCCCGACATAACCACCAATGCGACTAAGCCCTGCGGTCTCAATCTTCGGGCCGATATCGTTCATCACCACTGCTTTGATCCGGCCAGGCTTGGCAGCGGCTAACATCATCGTCATGAGCCCGCCCATCGAGGTTCCCACAGCGATGAAGCTTCCAATGCCCTCTTGGTCGAGCAACTTCTCCATGTCAGCCACATACTGCGCCGGACTGTAAGTAGTGGCGTCAGTCGCATAATCGCTCTGGCCGCGCCCACGAACTTCAGGCACAATCACCCGTCGGGACTTGGCAATGTGCTCGGCCAATTCGGCAAAATCGCGTGAGTTTCGCGTAAGGCCATGCATGCACATCACAGGCGGCCCGGCATACCCCTCTGGTCCGGAATAATCGCGGAAATAGAGGGTCAGGCCGTCCTCGCTCGACCAGTGCCTGTCTTGATACAATTTGCCCATGGGAGGCGTGTTTTCTCCGTTTACTAAGCAGCGCTTGCGCCGCGCTGTATTCGTCCCCACTATCGCGCCATGAGCGACGAACCGCAAGCTGCCATCTACACGCCCGATACTGCAATTGATGCGCTAGCTGAATGGCTTGGTGCCAAAGTGCAAGCCGGCGACTTTCCGGAAACAACAGTGCGGTTTCGCAATGATAGGGCAGCCGCAAGAGTTGGGTTGGATGCGCTCAGCAACGAAGATTGGGCGAGGCATTTTGGGAGGTTCGAGCCGCTTGAAGGCAATCTACCCAGCCCGCTGGCCTTGAAGTACCATGGCCACCAATTCCGCGTTTACAATCCGGAGATCGGTGATGGTCGTGGTTTTCTTTTCGCTCAAATGCGAGGGGCCGATGGCCGCCTTATGGACCTGGGGACAAAGGGATCCGGGACGACACCATTCTCGCGAAGCGGTGATGGACGACTGACCCTCAAAGGCGGCGTGCGTGAGATTCTGGCGACCGAAATGCTCGAAGCCCTCGGCGTGAACACTTCGAAGACCTTTTCGATCATCGAGACGGGCGAAAAGCTCTGGCGCGATGATGAGCCATCGCCCACACGCTCAGCCGTGATGGTGCGGTTGTCGCATTCGCATATCAGGATTGGCACGTTTCAGCGACTGTATGCTCTAGAACACGCGGATGAGATGGAAGCCCTTGTCCAATATTGCTTGGAGCATTTTCCCGGACCTGCTCTGCCTCAGGACGCCCCTGATCGCGACAACCCGGCCGTCATCCTGATGAATAATGTGGTTGAGCGCCTCGCTGATCTTGCTGCAAGCTATATGGTCGCTGGCTTCGTCCATGGCGTTCTCAACACCGACAACATGAATATCACGGGCGAGAGTTTCGACTACGGTCCCTGGCGCTGGCTTCCTGAATGGGAACCTGGTTTCACCGCTGCCTATTTCGACCATGGCGGCTTGTACGCCTTTGGCCGTCAACCAGAGGCGCTGCATTGGAACTGTGGGCAGTTAGCGGTCGCTCTTCGCATGATCGCGGAGAGTGAGCCACTGATTGCAGCGCTACAGCGATTTGGTCCACTCTACATGGAAGCGGTCGCGCGCCGCTGGTGTTGGCGCTTGGGTATTGCTGAACGCGGTGTTGAGCAAGACAGCCAACTTGTGGGGCTTTGCGAGAAAGCCATGCGCGAAACAAAGGCACAACCTGATGCATTTTTCTTCGGTGTCCGCAAGGCTCTGAATGGCATTGGCGAAGGTGTAAGCAACTATCTCGATGGCGAAATTGGTGAAATGCTCAAAGCCTACACGCTGTTGAATAGCTCTCATGAATATTGGCAAGATGACACCCCTCAATCGATGGTGATTGAGGAAGTTGAGTCGATTTGGTCGGCGATTGATGAACGTGATGATTGGGCGCCGCTGCAAAACAAAGTTTCAGCGCTTCGGCGGACCGGAGAGGCCTATGGGTGCCCTCCCACAGCGCAAGGGCACGGTGGATAGCTTGAAAATGAAGGTAAATGTCTTTTTCATTTAGGTTGCACTGTTGCACTGTTAGCGACATGACATGAAGCGGCGAACTCACAAATCCCACGCATAAGAGCAAAAAACAAAGAAGAGCGATGGCAGATAGAGGCACAGAGCTGGTTTCCTACGCTCCCGCTACGGGTGAAGAGGTGTGGCGTGGTGAAATCGTTGATGTGGATGAAGCTGTCAGTCGCTCCCGGCGCGCGTGGCCCGCATGGGCAGCGACTGGGCAAGGGCAACGGATCGAAATCGCTCGCCGCTTTGCGAATGAAGTTCGAACCGATGCCGAAGACATCGCCACTCAGATTGCGAAAGAAACCGGCAAACCCCTCTGGGAGGCTCGCACTGAAGTCGACGCGGTAATCGCCAAAGTGGACATCTCGGTCCAAGCCTATGCTGAGCGCACCGGCCGGAAAAAGCATGATAGCGCGCTCCAAGGTACATCTGCACTACGGCACAAGCCCCATGGCGTGATGGCAGTCCTTGGCCCGTACAACTTTCCTGCCCACCTCCCTAACGGGCACATGGTTCCAGCGATCATTGCCGGCAATACCGTGCTCTTGAAGCCGTCCGAGAAAACTCCAGGTGTTGCTGCTGCACTCATGGAATGCTGGAAGCGCTGCGGTATACCCGAAGACGTTGTTCAAGTCGTCATTGGCGGACCAAACGAGGGCAAAGAACTTGTCGCGCATCAAGGTGTGGACGGCGTGCTTTTTACAGGCTCTGCACAAGCTGGCATTGCAATTAATCGCAAACTCGCGACCAATCCGGGCAAGATTGTCGCCCTCGAAATGGGTGGAAACAATCCAATAGTGGTGACCAACACACCGCTTATCTCCGATGCCTGCGCATTGATTATCCAGAGTGCCTTCACAACCACGGGCCAACGCTGCACCGCTGCACGTCGATTGATCGTGATCGAAAGCATGTACGAACCACTCATGGCAGAGCTCATACCACTTGCTCGCAAGATTGTGGTCGATGAACCCTTTGCCGATCCCCAGCCCTTTATGGGGCCGTTGATCGACAACCAGGCGGCCGAAGGCATAACCGAAAGCTTCGTCGCCTTGATGACCGGCGGTGGAAAGCCGCTTCTGCCGATGCGGCGTCTCTTCCCGGACAAGCCCTTTGTAACGCCTGGCATAATTGACACAACCGAGCTCCCGGATCGACCCGATATGGAGCTTTTTGGCCCGATCCTCCAGGTGATTAAGGTGCCCGATCTGGACGCAGGCATTGCAGAGGCAAACAACACACGCTTTGGATTGTCAGCCTCGCTTATCGGCGGATCGCCAGACGATTATGGACGCTTCTGGGCGAATACGCGTGCGGGGATCATTAACTGGAACAAGCCGACCAATGGGGCCTCATCATCGGCTCCCTTTGGCGGGATTGGGCTTTCGGGCAACCATCGCCCAGCGGCCTATTATGCGGCGGACTATTGCGCCTATCCAGTGGCGAGCAACGAAATAGATCAACCACGAGCCAGCATTGCGATTGGTTTGAAAGACTAGAGGTTTAGCCGAGCACACGGATCGCACCGTACCTTCACCTGATCCAGTGGATCACATCAATTTCCGTAAGCCCACGCGGACCGGCCCGTCCGTGAACGACCATCTTCTCATTGCGCCACTCACCGCGCAGCTGGGCCTCAGGTCCCTGAAAATGTTCAAATGAAAAGCCTTCGCGCGAAGCCTTGGTAAAGTGGTACTCCAGCGCATCCTCAACACTCACCTGAGTATGATAGCGCACCGCTCTAATCACGCATTGGCCGGTATCGACGCCGGCGGCCTGTTGCACCATGCCGTGCGGCATGATTGCGGAGGTTGCTGGCATCTGTGTCGACCACAAAAGGCCGGCATCCATGCTTTCGACACAGTCCGCGCGACCGCCCACCGCCGTGACCATATCGCCAGCGTTATTGAGTCCGGCAAGTGAAACCGAATCGCCATTATCTTGCGGAAGAGGCAAGCTCGCAACTTGTCCACCGCTCAGCAATTCCAACCTTGCAGCTTCTCGCGCTCGTGACGCAGCAATTTCGTCAGCACCAATCGGGGGCAGCGGATGGCTGTCATGAAAAGCGATCACCGCATTCGATTGATTGCGCGATGCAAGATCCGGATCGGTCATAAGTGGGTCATTAAGCGCCCTCGCCAGCACAGGATCCTTTGCCAAAGCCGCGCTCGAATATGGCTGATCAGCTTGCTCATCGCTGCATGCGGCAAGCGCAGTAAGGCCGAGCAAGGTCGCCGAACAAAGATAAGCACGCAATATCATAACCCTCATATTGCCCGCTCAATGGTTAATTTTGACTAAGGAAAATCCTCATGATGACCCCCTGATAACCAGTTTACCCTTGCAACAATGGAAACTTGTCAGCCATCGGAAGAAGTGAAAACGCCTCCATACCCCGCAAGGGAGATGAAGGCGCCTTCCACGGCTGGTGGTGCCGTGCCCGGGCCGGTGGTGGAATTGGCCCAAGGAAAAGAGAAGCGCCAACCCAGGTGGAAATGACGCCCCTTACTGTGTGTTCATCTTTAGAGCGGTGAACCTGAACAAAGCGGAAGTGCATGGTTAGCCCGCATTCATCTAAGAACGGGTTGTTCGCGGCCTCAGGGACTTGAGCGCAAGCCGCGCCGGTTGCGCCCCGTCCCCACCACGCCTAGGGCACAGGCACTCATGTCCGACACAGCTTCCAACGATCCGAAACCATCTGGTCTCCCCGCAGCTCTTAGCGCCTATATGATCTGGGGTTTCATGCCCCTCTACATCGCGTTGGTTTCAAGCGTACCACCGTTCGAATTTGTAGGCTGGCGGATAATCTGGACGCTTCCTGTGTGTCTTCTGATCGTCGCAGTGCGCCGCCAATTTAGCGAGCTTCGCCGGGCGTTTTCATCGCCCAAATCTGTACTTGCCCTGTTCGCCAGCGCCACGCTCATAGCGGTCAACTGGTTCATATACACCTGGGCGATCATGCAGAATCAGGTCTATGCGACAAGCCTTGGCTATTACCTCAACCCGCTCCTCAATGTGCTGTTGGGTACGCTCTTGCTCGGAGAGCGACTGAGTAAACTGCAGTGGCTCGCAGTGGCGATCGCTGCGCTTGCGGTTGCAATGCTGTCAGCTGGCGCACTCACCACTCTTTGGATCAGCCTGAGCCTTGCATTGAGTTTTGGCCTTTATGGCATGGTGCGCAAACAAGTGAATGTGGGCTCTTTGCCCGGCCTTACGATTGAGACAATCATCCTGGTCCCCGTCGCATCTGTAATCTTGCTCTGGTACGCGACGAGCGATCAGGGTTCAGCTTTTGGCAGCGATCTTGAGCTTAGCTCGCTGATGGTTTTCTCTGGCGTAGTGACTGCAATTCCGCTGCTGCTTTTCGCAATCGCGGCGCGGCGCATGCCATATTCGACGCTAGGCTTCATCCAATATCTTGCCCCAACAATTGTGTTCCTGCTGGGATTGTTTGTGTTTGGTCAGCAGCTGCGGACAGTGCAGCTTGCAAGCTTCCTGCTCATCTGGACGGCAATTGCGATTTTTGTTGCCGACCTGTGGTGGAGAAGTCGGCGCGTGAAAGCCACGGCAACAGCTTAGCCTACGAACTTCCAGCCAATTGATTGACCGCCATGCCAAGGCACGATGGTCGAACCTGCAAGCGCCAGTTCGTCGGGCACCTCGACCCGCATCCGTTCAAGCGTGACTTTGTGCTCATTGACAGGGAGCCCATAGAATGCCGGCCCATGAAGTGAGGCAAAGCCCTCAAACTGCTCGATCGCGTCTTCCTCATCGAAAACGGTGAGATAGCTCTCGAGCGCATAGGGCGCACCGAAAATGCCCGCACAACCGCAGGAACTTTCCTTGTCGCCGCGGAAATGGGGGGCCGAGTCGGTGCCGAGGAAAAACTTGGGATTCCCAGACGTCGCTGCTTTACGCAGCTCCAAGCGGTGCTCCTCACGCTTTGCCACCGGTAGACAGTAATTGTGCGGCTGCATGCCGCCCACAAGCATCGCATTGCGGTTGATGTGGAGATGCTGCGGCGTGATCGTCGCGCCTACATTCGGGCCGCTTTCGAGCACGAACTCGACCGCGTCGCGCGTTGTGATGTGCTCAAATACCACTTTAAGATCAGGAAAGTTCGCAACGATATCGCGCAGATAGCGCTCAATGAATTCCGCCTCTCGGTCGAATACATCGATGTCAGGAGTGGTGACTTCACCGTGGACGCAAAAAACCACACCCGCTTCCTGCATTCTCTCAAGCACAGGATAAATGCCGCGCACATTGGTGACACCGTGAGCGGAATTGGTCGTCGCATTTGCGGGATAAAGCTTTGCTGCGGTAAAAACACCTTCCTCCGCGCCGCAGACCAGATCATCAGCATCGGTATCATCGGTGAGATAACAGACCATCAGCGGCTCAAAATCCACGCCATCTGGCATTGCGGCCAGAATCCGGTCGCGATAATCTGCCGCCATTGCGGCCGTCGTGATCGGCGGCGTGAGGTTGGGCATGACAATCGCGCGGGCGAATTGGCGCGCTGTATACGGCACTACGCCGCGCATCACATCGCCGTCACGGAAATGAAGATGCCAGTCATCAGGGCGGCGGATCGTAACGCTGTCGGTCATGGCTCAGCCGCATAACCAAGGCGCGAGGGGCTTTCCAGCCCTTAAACTTAGGCTTAAGGGCCACGCCCATGACGACCATCGGTTTTCTTGCCTGCGCAACCACCATGCCCGGTGCCCAATCACGTCGCGAAGACGCTTTTGAGCACGACAATATGATCGCCGCCATTGAACCCGCATTCGCCGCGAGAGGCTGGCGATTGCGGGTAGTTGATTGGGAAGCGTCCTCGAGTGAGTTTGAGGGGTTGGACCTCGTATTGCTGGGCACCGCTTGGAATTATCAAGACAGGGCCGAAGCCTTTCTGGCTAAACTCGACGAGTTCGAAGCGATGGGCATAACAGTTTGCAACTCCAGCGAGATCGTTCGCTGGAACATCACAAAAACCTATTTGCGCGAATTGGAAGAGCGCGGCGCGAGGACCGTTCCCACTCTTTGGCGTGAAACAGTTACGACCAAAGGTGTTGCCGAAGCTCTCGATGTGTTCGAGTGCGACCGGATCGTGGTCAAGCGCCAAGTCGGCGCGGGAGCAGAAGGCCAGGAGCTGATCGCGCGCAGCAGCCTTCCGCCCAGGGACTGGAACTTTGGTGCCCCAGCAATGCTGCAACCTTTCCTCCCCGCGATCGCCGAGAAGGGCGAACTGAGTTTCCTGTTCTTCGACGGTCATCTCAGCCACTGTGTGCGTAAGCTTCCGGCGAATGGCGATTATCGCATCCAATCGCTCTATGGCGGAAGGGAACTTGCGCACGAGGCCACCAATGACGAGGCTGAACAGGCGAGCAAAATCATAACGGCGCTTCCCTTCGCCGCCCCACTCTATGCGCGCATTGATATGCTTGAAGGCGAAGGCGGCAAGTTGATGGTTATGGAAGCGGAGCTGATCGAACCCTATCTCTATCCGGAACAAGGGCCCCAGCTGGGCAAAAACCTGGCTTGGGCAATCACGCAGAGATTTGAAATATGACCCATAGCCTCCTGAAAAACCGCAGTATCATCCGATTGCACGCCGAGGAGTCGAGCGAAGATGTCCGCGACTTTCTTCAAGGGCTAATCACTAATGATGTTAGCGGTGAGCTCCCCGTTTATGCTGCGCTCTTGTCGGCGCAGGGTAAAGCAATGTTCGACTTTTTTGTTTGGTCAGAGGGGGAGGACATTCTTCTCGACTGCGAAGCAGAGACCGCAGAAAACCTCATAAAGCGCCTGTCCCTTTATCGCCTGCGTCGTAAGATCACGATTGGACTTGATGAGACGTTGGCAGTCCGTTGGTCGACCGACGGCGACAATGGTGCAGCAGCCGATCCTCGGCTCTCGGACCTCGGTTTTCGCTGGCTGTCTCAAGACACTGGGGGAGAGCTAGGCGATGAAGCATACCTTGCTCACCGCTTGTCGCACGGCGTGCCCGAAGGCCACCCAGAGCTGGGCGATATTCTGTGGCTCGAGACCAATGCGGTAGAACTATCAGGCGTCAGCTTCGAGAAGGGCTGCTACATCGGACAAGAGAACACCGCGCGCATGAACTGGCGGAAGAAAGTCAATCGGCGTCTGGTGGTAGTCCCGCTGGAACAATCGGATGAGAAGCGACGCAAAGCAGCCTACCCAGAGCTTGGCCTGGCTGTGGATCATTTGCGCGTGGCTGATTTGGATCATGCGAAGCTGCCTGCATGGCAAGCTGCAGGCATTCGTGAGTAGCGTTTAGCTGTAATGCTCAGCCATTGAGGCTTCCAGATTGGCAACGGCCCGCTTTCGAGCTGTATCGCGTGGCAGACCAAGTGATTTCGCCAAAGCTGCCCCCATTAGAGCATCCCCCAGGGCGAGCAGAACGAGGCTGAGCGTGTCCTTGTGGACATGCATCGGGTCATCATGATTTTCTGCCTCTTCGGGAGCGATCTCATCGACGAGCGCATGAATTGTCTCAATGATCGGATTGAGCGCGTCTTCATTGCCTGTGAGCAGCATCCACGAGGTAAGCGCGCCTGCACCCTCACGGTCGAACGCGTCAAAGGCGAGATCCACAACTTCGCGCGCAGAACCCAGCCCGGCACGGCTCGCGCGTACCGCTTCGATAATCGTTTCACACACGGTCCGCGCCAAATGTTCCGCCAGAGCCTTTTGCAGACCTGATGCCGAACCGAAGTGATGCAGCAGATTGGCATGTGTGCGCCCAATTCGCGATGCCACTGCCTTAAGCGTAACGGCCTGGGGACCTGCCTCAATCAAGAGCGCACGCGCTGCTTCAAGGGCAGATTTGCGTGATTCTTCAGGGCTCAGTCTTTTTCGGGTCGTCATAGGCCAAATGCCTAATGCAAATGCCCCCGGGCCTCAAGCCGCACTCACTTGGGAATGTGCAACTTGAAGCATAACAGTTTCGCGTCGCTCAACGGAGATAAGGTCAAGAGCATATTCGACGGTCATCGCCTCCTCACCTCGGCCACAGGAATGGCGCGCCACAATGCGCCCTGTCGGTGAGAAGCCGATTTTCTCCAACACCCTGCCCGAAGCTGGATTGTCGAGAAAATGCGAGGCTATCACTTGGCGATGGCCCAACACCCGTGCAACCTCGATTGCCGCGCGACCGGCTTCGGTGGCAATACCTTGCCCCCAATGGCTTCGCGCCACCCAATAGCCTAGCTCAACAGCAGTTGCGTGCTCTTCTGTTGCATCAATACCAATGCAGCCAACCACCTGCGCACTTCGTGCCAGTGTGATGAGGAATTTTGGGAACTTCGGATCGGCAGTGCGCGCCACAAAGTCTCGCGCATCCTGTGGGGAATAAGGCCACGGTGCACGAGCAAGATTGCGCACCACGTCTTCATCCGCAATGCCACCATAAACAGCTTGCCAATCCTCTGGCCAAACGGGTCTTAACAACAGTCTTTCACTGCGGTGGAACATGAGCACTCTCTCTTCATCGCCCCGCTGATCAAATACTTGACCAGTATTACAATTGCACGATGGCGAAATGAATTTCGCCAAAATGAGGGAGAATGAATAAAAAAGGAGACGGAACCCCTGTCTGCCAGGAAAGTCCCATCTCCCTAAAAGTGTGCCGATCTATCGGCTGGGACCGTCCTGGTGGACGATCCTCTTTATGAACCGTCCGCTTATTCGGCTGCTTCCGCCATAATGTCCACAGAGACATATTTGCGGGCTTGCTTGCCGGTATGGAATCGCACCACGCCATCTTCGAGCGCGAAGAGCGTGTGGTCCTTGCCAATGCCCACGTTTGAGCCCGGGTAGAACTTTGTGCCGCGCTGACGCACGATAATGTTGCCAGCGATCACTTGCTCGCTGCCGAACTTTTTCACCCCAAGGCGGCGACCGACTGAGTCGCGACCGTTGCGTGATGAACCGCCTGCTTTTTTATGTGCCATGGGTCCTTACGTCCTTACTTCTTGTCAGCCTTAGGCGCGGCTTTCTTGGCCGGTGCCTTCTTGGCGGGAGCTTTATTAGCAGCGGGCTTCTTGTCCGCAGCTTCGGCCTTTGGAGCCGCTTTCTTAGCAGGAGCCTTTTTCGCAGGTGCCTTCTTGGCTGGGGCTGCCTTGGCTTCCGTCTCAGCCTTAGGCGCAGCTTCTGTCTTAGGAGCCGCTTTCTTGGCTGGAGCTTTCTTGCCAGCGCCCACGTCGGTGATGCGCAAAAGCGTCATCTGCTGACGGTGACCGGCCTTGCGGCGGTAGTTATGACGGCGACGCTTCTTGAAAACGACAACCTTTTCGCTCTTGGCTTGAGCGATGATCTCAGCCGAAACCGTGACCTTGCTTGCATCAGCGACGGTGTCGCCTTCGCCAGCGAGCAGAACGTCGCCTAAGGTGATGGTGTCGCCAGCTTCTCCGGCGAGCTTCTCAACGGCAATTTTGTCTCCGGCGGCAACTCGATACTGCTTGCCGCCAGTGCGCACTATCGCGAACATGGCTTAATACTCTCGTTTCTCTTAGCTGTCCGATCGGGTGTGAGACATTCACGCCCACCGAACGACCCAAACAAATGTCTGGGGAACGCAGCCCACAAAGCCGCGCTCGAAGGATGCGTGCCGTTAAGGGAATGGGGCGTTTGAGTCAACGTTCGTTTTAGACGAATTTCCAGAGGCAGACGGTTGCGCTTCTTATTTGCGCGAGCGTGACTGCATGATATGACGGCTTCGGATCATGAAGATAACCCGACATTTTACCCTTGCAAGTGCGCTTTGCGCTTTGACATTAAGCGGATGCGCGTCAGCGGATGGGCGATACCCTTCGCTTGATATTCGGCCTGCAGAACGAGCTTTGGGGACACTGCATCCAACCAAACCCGAAATCTTGCCGACACCGCCTGCCACCGATCTTGCCTCAATCCAGTCCGCCCTTGACCGCGCGCTGTCTGCAAATGCGTCCTTTATTGCGCAAGAGACCGACGCGCTTGACCTTGCAAATGCTGCCAGTGGGGATGGTCCGGAAAGCGACAGACGCGCTCGAGCGCTTATTGCGATGGCCGGGCTCACATCATTGCGTGGTAAGACCGCGTTGGCTCTCGCGGACCTCGATCTCCTTGAGGTTCAAGCAGCAACCGGGTTTTCCGAAACAAATGCCATCCGTTCGGCGCAAAGCTCTATCAAACAGTTGATCACAACGCAGGATGCAACCCTCGATTCGGTTGCGGAGGCACTGAAACCGTGAACCAAACGTGCGCAACATGTCCGGTAAGAGACAGCGCAGCCTGTGCGGTCTTGAGCGAAAACGAGCGCGATGCGCTTGCGGCTGCAGGCAGCACAAGGACGCTCAAACGCGGCGAGATGTTGTTCGCAGCTGGCGACGATGAAGCAGCCTGCGCGACCCTTGTCACCGGCGCTCTCAAGGTCACGGCCTTCGATACCGATGGGAACGAGCATATCCTTTCCCTGGTCCACCCTTCGGGTTTTGTCGGCGAACTTTTCAGCCCTTTCGCGCATAACGATGTGGTGGCCTTGACTGAAAGCAAGCTTTGTACCTTCGTGCGTCAGGACATTGAGCGGGCGATCGATGATTACCCTGCGCTTGCACGTGCACTTCTGCGCCGCTCGCAAGAGGATTTGTTAGCCACGCGCAGCCTGCTGGAATTGACTGCACATGCAAGCGCAGAGGCCCGCCTTGCCGCGCTCCTCCATGACTTTGCGGCAGCCGCAAGCAACACCTCTTGCCATATCGCTAACAGCTTTGAGCTGCCACTCGCTCGAGGTGAGATCGCAAATATGCTAGGCCTCACAATTGAAACGGTAAGCCGCAAATTGGGCGAGCTTGAAGATATGGGAGCGATAACCCGCGAAGGAAAGCGCGGGATCGGCGTGACCGACCCCGCGCTATTGAAAGAGATATCAGGACGTTAGGATCCCTCGACTACGCGTCTGTTGAGCGACGATTCCCCAATTCATCGCAACAATCTCTTTCCTAAGAAACAAGCACGGCAATCGTTGCTGCGGCAATCCCCCAAAGTACCAGCAGAACCGGCAAGATGAGCACCTGAACCGCTGCATCACGTGGGTGCAAAGTGCCACTGTTGGTCGCGATGCCTTGGGTTCGAAACTCGCCCAAAGTCAGCGCCTTGCTGTCATTGCCTTTAAGCCGAGTGAACAGCGAGGGCACGCCAAAGCCTGCAACGATAAAGACCACAAAGATCGCCATTGGGATGATCAGAACCGGGTTCATAAATGTGAGCCCGGTGATCACGAGGAATACTAGGTAACCCGCGATTGTCCCGAAATAGAGTTCTTTGGGAAGACCAAAGCTGCGATCCACTTTGGGTGTGCTGTTTGCAACCGGAGCAGCGACGATGCGTGCCTTGCCTTGCTCGAGTTCGGTATGGATATGTTTGCTCACGGCTTGTCTCCTCTGTTGCAAGGAGAATTAGCGCAGCGTCCTAGGAACTACCTTGATCCAGATCAAACTGCCGGTTCTTTTTGCTCCAACGGGCAAGGTCTGCATAGTCCCCCGCATGTGGCTCGATCCATCGCCACCCTTCCTCGCGCTTTTCTCGCTTCCAGAACCACGCGGCTGACTTGAGATGGTCCATGCAGAAATCGACCGCATCAATCGCCCCGCGCCGGTGAAGGGCAGCGGCGGAGACAAGCACGATGGGCTCTCCCACACGCATTTCGCCAACACGGTGAACAATCAGGAGTCCCATAAGATCGAAGCGTTCAATGGCTTTGTCAGCAAGCTCTTCCATGCTGCGCAGTGTAAGCGGCTCGTAGTGCGACAGTTCGAGCGCCTCAACGCCAGTGTCCTGGCCTTCGCCGCCTCGTACTTCGCCAACGAAAGTGCACACGCCGCCGAGCCCAGGGTGTGCCTGCGTGAATGGGCCCACCAGAGCACCTGGAATGAACATTTCAGTAAGAAGCCGCACGTCTTTCATAGTGCTGCGTCAACCCCCACTAACGGGCGGGAGCAGCGCAACCTCATCACCGTCTTTGGCTTGGAGGGCACTCTTGTCCGCGAGTACGCGGCCAGCACAGGCGATGTTGACCCGTTCTTCGGAGAGTTGGGCTGCAACCTCATCACCCACGGTAGCGAGCAGCCCAGCCCAGTCGAGCGGTGCTTCGACCTCTTGACTCTCGGCCCCGGCCATATCGCGCAAAGGGCCCAGAAAGACGATTTTGACTGCCATGGTTCTATCCTCCCGTCATCGACATATGGCGCGGCAGATGCGGCGCGAGGCCGCGTTCGTCCATGCGGAAATTATGCCGCTCGGGCTTGATGAGCATCGTTTTGTCGAGCGCCGCTGCAAGCTCCAACTGCGGGTCATCGCCGCGCAAAGCCGCGCGCAAATCCACCCGCTCACCTCCGCCAAGACAAGGGTACAGCTGTCCCGTCGCGGTCACTCGCAAGCGGTTGCAGCCATCGCAGAAATTGTTCGTATGCGGGGTGATCAAACCGAGCCGCCCACCGGTGTCTGCCACATCGACATAACGCGCGGGCCCTCCGGTCTGCTCAGTAGTGTTCCTAAGCGTCCAGCGCTGTTCTAACCGCGCGCGAACCGCGCTCAAAGGCAGATACTGGTCGAGACGATCCTCCTCGACATCGCCAAGCGGCATGACTTCGATAAGGGTCACATCGCACCCGCGCCCGTGTGCCCAAGCTATTAGGTCGGGTAGCTCATGCTCGTTCACGCCTTTCAGCGCGACAGCATTGAGTTTTACTCGGAGCCCCGCTTCCTGCGCTGCTGCGATCCCGTCGAGCACTTGAGGCAAAGCGTCACGCCGGGTGAGCTCGGCAAACCGTGTCCGATCCAGCGTATCAAGCGAGATATTAACCCGCCGAACACCCGCCTTGAACAGCGCGTCTGCATGAACCGCCAGCTGGGTCGCATTGGTGGTTAAAGTGAGTTCCTCGAGGCCCCGGCCCAGCCTTTCACCAAGAGCCTCGAACAAGCCGATAATGTCGCGTCGCACTAAGGGTTCGCCCCCAGTGATGCGAATTTTTGTGACCCCTCGTTCGATAAAGCCCGTCGCCAAGTTAAAAAGCTCTTCAAGCGACAAAACTTCACGCTTGGGCAAAAAGGTCATGCGCTCGGGCATGCAATAGGTGCAGCGCAGGTCGCATCGGTCGGTAACCGAGAGACGCAAGTACGTGATCGCACGGCCAAAAGTGTCGATCAGCGGCACAGGGGCGCTTTCGCCTGCTGTGTTCAATACATCGCGTGTGCGGGTGCTCACCTCACTCATGCGATTGAAGATAGTGTCCTGTGACGCCCATTGCACCCGCCAAATACTCGATCAGCGCCTCTTTCTGCTGCTCATCCCCTGCGCCGATCACGTTCACCCGCGATGGAGCGCAGTCACGCGCTAGATCGCGGGCCAGCCCACGGCGCCAATCGGTGTGATCATACTCAGCAGGAGGAAGGACAATTACGAGATCGCGCTCACCCATCACGGCTTGGGCGGCTTCCAGGTGATTGACGTAGAACTCCGCGCTCGCCTCGAGCGCACTCTTGGGAAGATCAGCGACGTGGTAAAGGGCCTGAGCCATCGGCAGCTACGCGGGCCGCTCACGGTGCAATGTGATGCCTATCTTCTCGCCCGCTTCAGCGATGGCGAGCTTAACGATTTTCACCGTCACCGCTTGCACGCGTTTGTCCTGCACGAAAAGCGTTTCGCAAATGTGATCACCGACCGCCTCGATCAGCTTGAAATGCACACCCGTCGGCAAGCCCTCCGACATGGCGAATTTCAAGTCCATATAGTTCTTGCTCGCATCCAATGGCGTGTCGGGATCATACCGATCCGCGACATCATATCGCGCCTGTACGGTGATGCGCAGCGGCTGGGGTTTGCCGGTTTCTTCGGAGTAGATGCCAGTGAGGACATCCACTTCCAGGTCAGCAACTTCGAGAGTGAGCGAATCGTTCTGTGTCATCGTTTGTCGCCTTTAGCCCGGATTGCTCCAGCGTGCGAAAATGGCTGTTGGGAGGAGCCGCCCCCCCTCGCCCTCTTCGCGCACGGCCAGATCGCCATGCTCGATTCTTCCCGGAAGGTGCGCGAGCGCCTCCTCAAGCAAACCGGCAATCGAAAGACTGCTCATGCGCACTGCGTAGACTGTGAGGAAGAGAAAGGCGCTTTTGCCATCGAGCAGTTTCGCGCAGTCGTTGATGAGGCCCGGAAGTCCCTCTTCAATACGCCAGGTTTCGTTCTTGGGCCCGCGTCCGAATTTGGGTGGATCGAGGATGATGCCATCATAGCGGCGTTCGCGACGGACTTCACGCGCGGTAAATTTGGCCGCATCATCAACCAGCCAACGGATCGGGCGGTCCTCCGTCCCGGATAGCTCTGCGTTCTTGCGAGCTTGGGCAACCGACTTCTTGGACGCATCGACATGGGTGACGCGGCCATGGTCTGACAATGCGAGCGTTCCAAGGCCAGTATAGCCAAACATATTGAGCGTCTCTGCATCATTACAAGCGTCTAATTGTCCCCGCATCCAATCCCATACGGGCGCCATATCGGGGAAAAATTGCAGGTGGCGAAACGGTGTCGGCTGCGCGGTGAAGCGCACATCTTTCCACGCCAATTCCCAACCATCTGGAACTTCAGGAGAGATGTTCCAGCGTCCTCCGCCGTCCTCGTCTGAGCCCGGCACAAATTCGCCCGCTGCATCCCAGTCCGCAAGACGCGGCTGCCACATCGCTTGAGGTTCTGGACGGATGAAGGCGTGCGGGCCAAACGCCTCATATTTGCGCCCACCCCCGCTATCAAGCAGCCGGTATGCTTCCCATCCGGTGCATTCCATCACCAGCGGTTGCTGGATCAGCATTGCCATCAGTTGGCAGACGCGCTTGCGTTGGCAAGGACGAAATCGCGGCTTGCTGCATAGTCGCCGGGGATTTCAACCATCGCCTCTTCGCGGCCGAAAAGATCGCCCACACGTGCAGGCAATGCCGGACGAACACCGATTGCACGTTCGACAGCATCGGGGAATTTCGCGGGGTGAGCCGTAGCGAGCGTTACGATGGGAGTTTTGCCGGCAACCTTTGCTTGCTGTGCTGCGTGAAGGCCGACGCCTGTGTGTGGGTCGATGACTTGCGCGCAACTGCGATATGCCCATTGGAGAGCGCGCGCCGTCTCTTCCTGATCGGCTCGGCCGCTGGTGAAGAGCGTCGAGGCCCCTCCGCGTTGACTGTTGGTAAGCTGCATCGCATTGGATTTCTCAAAGCTTCGCATTTGCTCCGCCATAGCAGCGCCGTCACGCCCGCCCACATCGAAAAGGAGGCGTTCGAAGTTAGAGCTAACCTGAATGTCCATAGACGGAGTAATCGTGGGCATCGTGGTGCCAACCGAATAATCGCCATCTTTCAAAGCGCGGTGGAGGATGTCGTTCACATTGGTCGCAACAATCAACTGCTCAATCGGCAGGCCCATCTTGCTCGCGACATAGCCTGCAAAGATATCGCCGAAATTGCCAGTTGGCACGCTGTAGGCAGCGGCCCGGTCTGGCGCACCCAATTGGAGCCCAGCGTAGAAGTAGTACACAACTTGCGCCATCAAACGCGCCCAGTTGATCGAATTGACCGCGCCAAGATTGAGCGTTTTGGTGACACTCTCATCAGCGAACATCGCCTTCACATGCGCCTGCGCATCGTCAAAGCTGCCCGCAATCGCCAAATTGTGCACATTGGGCGCGCGCACGGTCGTCATCTGGCGGCGCTGCACGTCGGAGACTTTGCCGCTGGGGTGGAGCATGAATATCTCCACCCGCTCAAGGCCGGCGACCGCGCGAATGGCGGCAGAGCCCGTGTCTCCGCTTGTAGCGCCGAATATGGTGAGATGCTCACCGCGGCGTTCAAGGAATGTTTCAAACAATCGGCCCAGCATTTGCAGAGCCACATCTTTGAACGCGAGCGTGGGTCCATGGAATAGCTCAAGCAGCCAGTGTTTCTCATTTAGCTGCACCAAAGGCGTGACTGCCGCATGGCCAAAGTCGCCATAGACATGCTCGCAAAGAGCACCCAGCTCGTCTTCACTGAGCGATCCCGCCACAAAAGGTGCCATAATGCGCGCGGCCAGCTCTGGGTATGGGAGCTCTCGCATCGCACGAATATCGTCTTCGCTAAAGCGTGGCCACTCGGCAGGCAGATAAAGCCCCCCATCGGACGCCAGCCCCGCAAGCGTTGCGCCTTCAAAGTTGAGCGTCGGTGCGCTGCCTCTGGTTGAGATATATTGCATAATTGGAAGAGCGGTTAGCGAGGTGTGCGAGCGCGGGCAATGGTCACGAGGCAGTTTCCGCATCTTGGCTCTGCTCAAGCGCCAACTTGAGGTTTGATAAATTGGAAGCGGCACGCGCGGCGTGTGGGCCTATCCAGCGCTCATGGATCGCCTGGATCGGCATTGCATCGAGATAGTTGAACCGCTCACGCCCCTTTCGAACCGCAACAACGAGCCTTGCTTTCTCTAACACGCGTAGATGTTGCATCACAGTTGTCCGGTCGAGCTCTGGAAAGCACTGGACCAATTGTCCCGTAGTCAGCGGGCGCACCTTGAGTTCGTCGCAGATTGAGCGACGAACTGAGTGGGAAAGCGCCTTGAATACCTGATTGAGCTCGTCCTGATTTGACATGTTATATTTTTATAACATAATGGAGTGCGACTCAAGGGAGAAGCGTGGTGGAGATCAATTTCAGAGTTGCCGGTAGGATCGCCAAGCCAGTCGAAGATGTGTTTCAAACCGTTGCGGACCCGGCAAGACTTTCAAACTTCTTCACCACCGGAGGGGCTAAGGGGCGGCTCGAAACCGGTGCAACGGTGCTGTGGAGCTTTGCAGAGCATCCCGGCGAGTTTCCCGTCAAAGTGATCGAGGTCGTCGACAACGAGAAAATCGTCTTCTCATGGCAGGGCTATGAAGGAGTGGACGGTAAGATCGGCACCGAGATGAAGAATGCAGACTACGACACAACCGTGACGATGCTGTTCAAGCCGACCGATGATGGACGAACTTTGGTGGAGATCATCGAAGAAGGTTGGCCGCAAACGCCGGGCGCTCTTCGTGGTTCTTACAACAATTGCGAGGGCTGGACGATCATGCTGCTAGCGATGAAATCATGGCTCGAGCACGGCTTCGATATCGCCAAAGACCTCTACAGCTAATCCCGCTTTGCAAGCTTTGTTCGGATAGCGAGGAAATAGATCACCAAAGCCGTGATGGCGAAGAAGAACCACTGGCCAGCATAGGCAAGATGGTTATTTGGCAGGTCATTGGGGTCGGGTTTGGCCAGGGGTTGGAGATCTGCGAGCGGTTCACTTGCGAAGACTTGTACGCCATCGCCTGATCGAGCGAGTAATCCTTCAACATTCCCACCTTTCCAGTGGGGACGGGCGGGCGCGCTCGACCAACCAATAGTAGCGAAGGCACGAACGCCGATTTCTTCGCCGGTAAAAAAGTCATTCTCGATGCTCTCGCAAACGAACTTGTGAACATATCCGGTTTGCCCTCGATTGTTGCGACCTGCGACCGCTGACCATTGCCCAGGATTTGGGCAAGGCATCTCAACCCTGCGGAAAAGCATGTCGTCGAACCGCGTCTCGTGGAATTTCCGTGATGATAGAGGGTCGTCGTCATCAGAGAATGGGCGAAAGTCTTGGAGCGTAGGCTTCTCCAGATTGGCATCGTACAATGCCATCAAAGCCGCCTTCTCGTCGGCGCGCCCCAATTGCCAGAACCCCAGCCACACCATTACGCCAGCGGCCGCCACCACAAGGATCGTCGGAATTACGAGGAATTGGCGGATCATTCGGATGTGTCCTTGGCATTCTGATATGCCGCGTAGAGCAGCACGGTCTTAAACAGGCGAAGGCCGTAGATCACGGCGCCAACCGTCACAGGGGCCCAAAAGGCAGCCTGCAACCACAGGGGCGGACGAAACGCGTTCTCAACGCCAACAGCGATCACGATAAGCACAATAGCGATCACCACGGTGAACAGCCCGCTCACCCGTCCACCGCGCTCATGCTTGGTGAAATCAAGCCCGCATTGGGAGCATTTCATCGCCACGCGCGCAGGCGCTTCGAACAAGGTCGGCTCGCCGCATTGGGGGCATAAACCCAAAAGGGCAGCCCGGAGGATACCAGACTGCCCTTTGGTTTTGTCAGGACTCTCGTCCGAATGCATCAGTGGTAAACAGCGCCCCAACCGCCCCAGATATAGACGGCGATGAAGAGGAACAGCCACACCACGTCGACAAAGTGCCAATACCATGCAGCGGCTTCAAAGCCGAAGTGCTGACGCGGAGTGAAGTGGCCGATGTAAGCGCGGTAAAGGCATACAGCGAGGAAGATAGTTCCGATCAACACGTGGAAGCCGTGGAAGCCTGTCGCCATGTAGAAGGCGCTGGAATAGGTGTTGCCGCCAAAGGTGAAAGGAGCAATGCCGTACTCGTAAGCTTGGATGCCGCTGAACAGAACACCAAGCGCGATGGTCGCCCACAGACCCTGCTTAAGACCTTCACGATCACCGTGGATCAGCGCGTGATGGGCCCAAGTGACAGTAGTGCCTGAGCAAAGCAGAATCAGGGTGTTGAGAAGTGGAAGACTGAATGGGTCGAGGACTTCCATACCCTGCGGAATGAACGTGCCTTTCGGCGTCTCGGTGCCGCCCACAAGGACATTGAGTGCCTCGGTGCTACCCGCCGCTGCATCATAGGCGAGCGGGTCAGGGAAGAGAGCAAAGTCAAAGAAGCTCCAGAACCATCCGACAAAGAACATCACCTCTGAGGCGATGAAGAGGATCATGCCGTAACGCATGTGCAGTTGAACCACTGGAGTGTGGTCGCCCTGTTGCGCCTCTATCGTGACATTGCGGAACCACATGAAGAAAGTTGCAATAAGGCCAGCAAGACCGGCCCAGATGACGATTTTGGAAGCCGCCCCAAATAGGTCAGGGTAGAAGCTCAACACCATGCCGCTGGTGAAAGTCAGCGCCGAAAATGAGCCGACAAGCGGCCAGATATCGGGCTCCAGAATGTGATAGTCGTGGTTTACATTGCCAGCCATGGTTCGAGTTCCCGTCCCTTAGGATGCGTCAGATGATGGTTTCGAGCGGTCCAGACCTGAGACTACAGGCTCCTTCGCGCGGTGAAAAGTGTAGGAGAGCGTAATTTGCTCAATGTCGGCGATCGTGTCGTCTTCGAGGATCGCCGGATCGATGTAATAGAGCACGGGCATGGTCACTTCCTGGCCCGGCTGCAAAGTCTGTTCGGTAAAGCAGAAACACTGGATCTTGTTGAAATATGCGCCTGCTTGCCACGGCTCGACGTTGAATGTCGCTGTGCCCGTGATCGGCTTACCTGTATCATTGCGCGCCACATAGGTCGCGATGTCGCGTTGACCGATCCGCACCTTGTCAGTGCTTTGTGTAGGCTCAAACGCCCAAGGCATATCGCGCGCTAAGCTTGCGTCAAAACGGATAGAGATATCGCGCGTTGCCCCTACAGATGCGGCCGCATTCGCCTCAGCCTGTGTCGCAACCTGAGTTGTGCCACCAAACCCAGTGACGCGGCAAAACAGATCGTAAAGCGGAACCGCGGCGTACCCAAGACCAAGCATGGCGAGCGCTCCCAGGATGGCAATCATGCCGGTCTGAGCGTTCTTGCGCGCTGTTTCTTGATCAAAGGCCGTTGTCGCACTCACCGTATCAGTCTCCGATCCGGACCAAGGTGATCGCGTAAAACAGGCAAGCGAAGAATAGGAGCGTGCCGCCCACTATCCAGTTGCGGGCATTCTGGCGGCGTTTGAATTCGTCTTTATCGTCGGGTGTCATGCGAAAAAGCCTCCACCAATGATGCCTTGCGCAAACAACACACGGTCAGCGACCAGTGCAGCGAAGAGGACAAAAAGATAGGCGATGCTGAATTTGAACAGGAGCACTTCCTGTTTCATCGGATCATCTTCCACTCGCGTGCGAAGACCAACTGGCCATGCGAGGGCAAAGAACAGAAGCGAAAGAACGACAGAAACCGAACCATAGACCCAGCTTGTTCCGCCAATGGCCCAAGGCGCAATCGCGATCGGTGCAAGCAGAACAGTGTAGGCAAGGATCTGGTGACGCGTGGATTTTTCACCGCGCACAACCGGCATCATGGGAATGCCAACATTGGCGTAATCAGTCTTCACAAACAGCGCCAGTGCCCAGAAATGAGGCGGCGTCCACATGAAGATGATTGCGAAAAGAAGGATCGGCATCGCGGTGAGTTCACCGGTTACTGCGACCCAGCCAATCAGCGGAGGAAACGCGCCAGCACCGCCGCCGATCACAATGTTCTGAGGCGTGCGCGGCTTCAGCCACATAGTGTAGATCACGGCGTAATAGATGATCGCAGCGAGCAACAATGCCGCCGCAAGCCAGCCAATCGCGACCCCCATCAAAACCAGCGATGTGCCTGATAGGAACATGCCGAAATCGCGTGCATCCTCGCGGCGCATCCGGCCACCGGGAAGCGGGCGATCTTTGGTGCGCTTCATCCCAGCATCGAGATCAGCTTCCCACCATTGATTGAGAACAGCAGAGCCACCAGCACCTATCGCAATCGCGAGCACAGCGGTGAATCCAAGAACCGGGTGGATTGAGCCTGGAGCTGCAAACAGTCCGCAGATCGCCGTAAACACCACCAGCGTCATCACGCGCGGCTTTGTGAGCGCGAAGAAATCGCGCCACTCCGTCGGCATAATTTTCGTTGTGGTCGTCGCGGTCATCTCAAATGTGTGGCCCTTCGGCCCTTTCCTTTTGTGCGAAGAGGGCACTCCTTACTGGCGCGCCCTCCCCCTTGTTCTGTTTTGGCACCCCGCTTGCCCGAGGCCTACCGCTTAAGCGGTCGCCGGGCGATGATCGTGGTAATCGTGATGATCTTCGATCACTGGCAGGGTTTCGAACTGGTGGAACGGCGGAGGTGAAGTCAGCGTCCACTCAAGCGTGGTTGCGCCTTCGCCCCATGGGTTGTTCGCCGCCTTCTTCCCAGCGAGGAATGCGTAAGCAAGATTCACAAAGAAGATCAGCATGGAAGCAGCCATAATCATGTAGCCGATAGAGCTGATGTAATTCCAGAATGCGAAGGCCTCTGGATAGTCAGGATAACGGCGCGGCATGCCGTTCATGCCAAGGAAATGTTGCGGGAAGAAGATTACGTTCACGCCGATGAAGAACACCCAGAAGTGCAGGTGCGATAGAAACTCCGAGTGCATCCGGCCGCTCATCTTCGGGAACCAGTAATAGAACCCAGCAAACAGCGAGAACACAGCGCCCATCGACAGCACGTAGTGGAAGTGAGCCACAACGTAATACGTGTCGTGAAGGTTATCATCGATACCGCCGTTTGCGAGGACCACACCGGTCACACCGCCAACGGTGAACAAGAAGATGAAGCCAAGCGCCCAAACCATTGGTGACTTAAGCTCCATAGAGCCGCCCCACATGGTTGCGATCCAGCTGAAGATCTTCACGCCGGTCGGAACAGCGATAACCATCGTTGCTGCGGTGAAGTACATCTTCGTGTTCACGTCGAGACCGACGGTGTACATGTGGTGGGCCCACACGATGAAGCCGACAACACCAATGGCAACCATCGCATACGCCATGCCGAGGTAGCCAAACACTGGCTTACGGCTGAAGGTTGCGATGATTTGTGAGATCATGCCAAAGCCCGGCAGGATCATGATGTACACCTCTGGGTGACCGAAGAACCAGAACAAGTGCTGGTAAAGAATTGGGTCACCGCCGCCGGCAGGATCAAAGAAGGTCGTGCCAAAGTTACGGTCTGTCAAAAGCATGGTGATCGCGGCTGCAAGCACTGGGAGCGCGAGCAGAAGCAGGAATGCAGTCACAAGAACTGACCATACGAACAGCGGCATTTTATGCAGGGTCATGCCCGGCGCACGCATGTTGAAGATGGTCGTGATGAAGTTGGTCGCACCAAGGATTGAGCCAGCGCCTGCCAAGTGGAGGGAGAAGATCGCAAAGTCGACCGCTGGACCCGGCGCACCGGTGGTTGAAAGCGGCGCATAAACCGTCCAACCAACGCCTGCACCGTTACCGATCGAATTACCCGGCACGAAAAGCGAGAAGAGGAGAGAGAGGAAGCCAACAACGGTCAGCCAAAAGCTGATGTTGTTCATCCGTGGGAAGGCCATGTCCGGCGCACCGATCATAAGCGGCACAAACCAGTTACCAAAGCCGCCAATCATCGCCGGCATTACCATGAAGAAGACCATGATGAGGCCATGACCCGTGATAAACACGTTCCACATGTGGCCTGCAGCCGAAATATCTTCAGGCGATGAACCTGCGAACCACCAAAGGTATTGAATACCTGGCTCCATCAGCTCCATGCGCATCACACCAGACATCGCACCACCAATGATCCCAGCGACAATCGCAAAAATCAGGTAAAGCGAACCAATGTCCTTGTGGTTGGTCGACATGAACCAACGGGCAAAGAAGTTCGGTTTGTGATCATGATGGTCGTGGGCATGAGTGTCAGCTGCCGGGGCGAAATTGTCTGCGGTGGTTGCCATAATCTCTTAGCTCTCTCGCGTGTATTCTTTTTTGTCGGGCCAGTCTGCGATTTACGCAGCCGCCTCTTCCTCGGTTGCTTCAGTCTCTGCCTCGGCAGCCACTTCCGCACCCGGAATGCTGCCGCCGTTCTCAAGAACCCATGCCTCAAACTCTTCCATTGGAAGCGCTTCTACAGCGATCGGCATATAGCCATGCAGCGCGCCGCAAAGCTCTGAACACTGGCCGTAGTATACGCCCGGCTCATCGATCACGAGCATACGCTCATTCAAACGGCCAGGAACAGCATCCTGCTTGAACCAGAGTGATGGGACAGCAAATGCGTGGATCACGTCAGCTGCAGTCGTCTGAAGACGGATAGGAACGCCAGCCGGAACAACCATGCGGTTGTCGACAGCCATTTGGAACTGCTCACCCTCGCCAGAAGCAATCGCCTCTTCTTCGGTCAGCATGTTGGAGATAACTTCCACATCGTGGTCAGGATATTCGTAACCCCAGTACCACTGATAACCCACGGCCTTTACCGTGATCGCATCCTCGGGGGGCTCTTCATACTGACGCGCCAAAAGCGTGATCGAAGGCACTGCGATGACCACAAGGATAATGACCGGAACGACTGTCCAGACCACTTCGATCATGGTGTTGTGCGTTGTACGCGATGGATTTGGGTTCGATCGGCGGTTGAACTTCACGATAACGTAAAGGAGCAGCGCGAGCACAAACAGGCTGATGATCGTAATCACCGGAAGCAAGATCGCATCGTGCATCCAAAGCGCGTAAAGGCCATCTTGGCTGTACTGGTCTTGGAAGGTCATGCTGGCCAGGGGGTCGTCCTCATAGGAGGTTGGCATCCCCTTGCCCGGCGTTGGCGCCATCGGCACGTAGCCGCCAGCTGCCTCGGCGGGAGTGGCTGCTTCTTCAGCAACCGCCTCAGGCGCATCTTGCGCGATAACGGCTTGAGGCACTGCCAACGCCAAAAGCGCTGCTAAGGCTGCGAATATTCCAAAGTGAAAGCGGTCGAAAGCTTGACGCATAGCTTGTGCCTAATCGGTTTTTAAAATTTTATCCCATCGTCCGAGCGGCAACAAATTCCCCAAGGTCCTCGTCTAGCTCGTCCTTTGCGACAATCATGCCACAATTCGAGCCCCCTTAGCCGTGCTTGCTCAGTGCCTCAAGCGCTTCTAGGGAGAAAATTATGCAAGCCGCCATGAAGCTTACGCAATTACGGCTCAAAAATTCACATATGTGCTCCTGTTTACAACGGATTATTACCTACGATGCAAACGTCCGAATCCATCCCCCAAACCGTTGAAGAAGTCCTCGCCGAATTCCGAGCGAGTGGCGCACTGCTAGAGGGGCATTTCAAGCTCTCCTCAGGCAAGCACTCGGGACATTACCTCCAATGCGCCCGCGTTTTGATGAACCCAGCGCGAGCGGGACGCTTGGCACAAGCGGTCGTAAAAAGGATGCCTAATGAAATCCTCTCCGAAGTGGACGTGGTTGCCTCCCCTGCCATGGGTGGTATTATTATCGGGCAAGAGGTTGCGCGGGTCCTTGGCAAGGATGCGATGTTCCTTGAGCGACCCGATGGCGTATTTCGCTTGCGCAGGGGATTCGCACTTGAAGAGGGTGCGAAGGTATTGATGGTGGAGGATGTGGTCACCACTGGACTTTCCAGCCGCGAGGCGATTGCGGCGGTGGCCACAGAAGGCGGACAGGTCATCGCTGAATGCTCGCTGATCGACCGCTCTATGGGCGCTGTTGATCTGGGTGTGCCTTTCTTTCCTTTGGCGGCCTTTGATTTCCCCACTTACGATGAAGACAACATCCCGAGCGAGCTTGCCGCCGTAACTGTGACCAAACCCGGAAGTCGCAAGGAATAGAGCATCATATGATCCCCGACAGACTTCGTCTTGGCGTCAACATCGACCACGTCGCAACCATCCGCAATGCGCGGGGCGGCGATCACCCTGATCCTGTGCGCGCGGCAGAGATTGTCGCGAGCGTTGGTGGGGATGGCATCACCGCGCACCTTCGCGAAGATCGCCGCCATATTCGCGATGAAGACCTTGCGCGCATTCAAGATGCGATCGATCTGCCCCTGAACCTTGAGATGGCGGCAACCCCGGAGATGTTGGAAATCGCGCTGCGGCATAAGCCCCACGCGGCTTGTATTGTGCCTGAAAAGCGCGAGGAGCGCACGACCGAAGGCGGGCTTGATGCAGCGGGTCTGCACAACACGCTGGTTCCGATTGTTGACCAATTGCGCGAAGCAGGCATCCGCGTTTCACTGTTTATCGAAGCAAATGAGAAGCAATTGGATGCCGCCAATCGCCTTGGCGCACCTGTCGTTGAGTTTCACACCGGCGAGTACGCACACGCAATTCTAGACCAGGACAACGAGCGAACCGCCGCTGAACTGCGTCGAATCAGTGATATGTCCGCGCTGGCCGCTAAGAATGGAATTGAACCACATGCGGGCCACGGCCTTACATTTGACAACGTCCAACCCATCGCCGCCATTCCGCAATTGGCCGAGCTAAACATCGGTCACTATCTTATCGGCGAGGCAATCTTCTCAGGTCTCGAACCCGCAATCCGCCGGATGCGCGATCTGATGGATGAGGCGCGCGGATAGATGGCGGAGCCGCAAGAACTCCCACCCCTTGCTCCAGAGCAAAAACGCTGGGCGCTTGGAGCCGCGGCCCTGTTTCTGCTTGCCATGGGCTTCCTTGGCTTTTCACTTAACACAGGAATCATGCGCCCTTTTGCTATTGGCTGGGTGGCCTTGCAGATATTCGGCTATGTGGGCGCGATACGCATGGCGAAGGGAGATTTTGCGCACCCGCTGTTTAAGTCGCAGATTATGCTGCACATTATGGCTGCAACCCTACTCATCGTAGTCATCGCGAGGGCGTTTTCATGATCATCGGCACTGGGTCGGACCTCTGCAATATTGAGCGTATTCAAAACTCACTCGACCGTTTTGGTGAGCGCTTTGAGAACCGCGTTTTCACCGAGTTAGAGCGCACAAAGGCTCGCCGACGTCCCTTTACCATTGCGGGAACCTACGCCAAGCGCTTCGCTGCCAAAGAGGCGTTCAGCAAGGCAGTGGGGACTGGATTCCGGCGCGGCGTCTTTATGAAAGACATCGGCGTTGTGAACAAACCATCGGGCGCGCCTACCCTTTCGCTAACCGGCGGGGCGGCCAAGCGGCTTGAAGAAATGATCCCGCCGGGCCATGAGGCGCATATTCACCTAACACTCACCGACGATCACCCATGGGCGCAAGCCTTTGTAATAATCGAGGCGATCGCCAATTTGGGTCCCCAAGAGCTGATCTGACCAGAAACGATAGAAACCTTGAACCAAAGCAACACGCCTACTTCCGATACGGGCAATAGCCCTCCCCATCCGCATGATGAGCTGCGCAAGGAGCTTGCTGGCAAGGATGAAGAGAAGGAGACAATCAACTGGTTCGCGGAGCTTCGCGGGCTGGCGCTGATGCTGCTCGCCGTGCTTGCCTTCCACAGCCTTGTGGCAAAGCCATTCTACATCCCCTCAACCTCGATGATGCCGGGTCTGCATGTGGGCGACCGTCTGGTGGTGAGCAAATACCCCTATGGCTGGTCATGGGCTTCAGCAAGTTTTCACTTGCTTCCACGCGGCGAGTGGCGCGTGTTTGGCTCGACACCTGAATATGGCGATGTGGTGATCCCTGTGCATCCCATTCGCGATGAAGACTACATCAAGCGCGTGATTGCTTTGCCGGGCGACACAATCGAGGTGGATGAGGGGCGCGTGATCCTCAATGGCACTCCGATAAAGCGCGAAGTTGTGCCGCCTGTACGCATTCCGTTTGAGCCTGAACTTTTGTGCAATGGCTCGCCATGCCTTTCGAGTTTTGACAGCTACCGCGTTCGCGAAGCCGATGGCTCGATCTTTTTTGAACCCCCGACCTACCGTGAGACCCTGCCCAATGGCGCAAGCTATTTGATCATCGACCACAGAAATCAGCCGAATGACAATTTCGGTCCCTATATCATCCCGGAAAACAATGTCTTTGTCATGGGTGATAACCGCGATGAAAGCGCCGACAGCCGCGCAGCTGCGGAAATGAGCGGTCTTGGCGGCGGCATTCCACTTGAGAACATCGGTGGCCGCGCTGAGTTCATCACCTTCAGCCTCGACGGTTCAGCAACGTGGAACCCGCTTTCCTGGTTCTCCGCCATGCGCGGCGACCGGGCCTGGACGACCCTGCGCCCCGCTGTCGCTGAAGAGGACACGGCGTCGGAATAACGCACGGAACAAGGCAGAGCTATGGCGCGTAAGTTTCTTTATCTGATCGCAATTCTCATCGTGCTCTATTTGGTTGCGCGCATCGCTTATGAGATGTTTGCCGATGAGATTGCGGCTTATGCTTTGGTCCCCTCGGCAGAGTTCGCGCCGATGGATCCGCTGGAGGCCAATGCCTATCAGGATCCAGCCCTTTGGTACTCGCGCCCTGGAATCGGTGTGACCGACCCGGCACGGTGGCAACCTGCTTACTCAAACGAGCGCAGCGGCCTACCCACGCAGAGCGACGATGGCGTGCCCGACTTTGCGGTCTTCTTTGTGCATCCCACCAGCTATCTGAGCCGCGACAATTGGAATGCGCCGATTGGCGATGAAGAGGCCGAGCGTATCGCCCGTATCTACATCCGCGGCATGGCGAGCCCTTTCAACGCGGCCAACGAGATTTGGGCTCCGCGCTATCGTCAGGCGACTATGGGTGCGTTTCTGACCGATGAACCTGAAGGTGATAAGGCTTTGGATGCCGCCTATTCGGACGTGGTCGAAGCTTTCCGCTTTTTCGTGGACTCGGTTGATCAGGACACACCCATTGTCCTCGCCGGACACAGCCAGGGCGCATTGCACCTTCTGCGTCTGCTGCGCGAAGAAGTGAAGGACAGCGAGATCGCTGACCGCGTGGTCGCTTCCTACGCCATCGGCTGGCCAATCTCGGTTGAGCATGATTTGCCAGCGCTTGGTATTCCTGCATGCTCCACCGCCGAGCAGACGGGATGCGTCCTTTCATGGTCGAGCTTTGCTGAACCAGCCGACCCCTCGGCGGTGATTGAGACCTACTCGACTTCAGTCGGCTTTGATGGGGAGCCACGCGGAGACAGCCAAATCTTGTGCACCAACCCGCTCTTAGGCGCCATTGGTGGGAGTGCAGAAGCCGATGCCAACCTCGGTACTCTCGTCCCTGATGACAGTATGAGCAAGGGCGAACTGGTGCGTGGATCTGTGCCCGCAACCTGCGATACTCAAGGCCTCCTCAATATCGGCCCACCGCCCGAAATGGGTTCCTATGTGCTGCCCGGAAACAACTATCACGTCTATGACATCCCGCTCTTCTGGGCCAACACCAAGGCTGATGTTGGTCGCCGGGTGAGCGCCTTTGCAGGCGGGCAGGAAGGCCCTGTTGGGGATGAGGACTGATTACAGAACTCGCCCCTGACTTTGCGCGCGAACTTCCTGATGGCGGCGTGCTGTTGGGGCTCGACCTCGGCACCAAGACCATAGGCACCGCAACTTGCGATGCAGGCTGGCGCTTTGCTACGAATGGAAATGTCATCGGGCGCAGCAAATGGGGAAAGGATCGCGGTAAGCTTGACGCGTTGATACAAGAACGCTCAGTCAAGGGCCTTATCCTCGGGCTTCCGCGCAATATGGACGGGACCGAGGGCCCCCGCGCACAAGCCAGCCGCGCCTTCGCTTGCAACCTCGATGAAGCTTTCGGACTGCCTCTGCTTCTCTGGGATGAACGCTGGTCTACGCAAGAAGCAGAGGCCGCGATGATCGGTCAGGATATGAGTCGCGCCAAGCGTGCCAAGGCGATCGATGCCCACGCCGCCGCCATCATCTTGCAAGGCGCGATCGACCGGATGGCTGGCGGGATATTGTAGAAGCCGGGTCAATTAGGCGTTGTCATCACGGCTCCACCGTTTCAATGCGAATGCAATTATGAGCAACGACACTCCCCCAATCCAGACATTTGACCCCATGAAGGTCAGCAAGATGTTCATGGCCCGCGCTCATCCGGGTTGGCTCGGCCTTGAGTATAGCGCGCATGGCAACAATTGGGTTGAGTTGAAGCTCCCCTGGAATGAGAAACTTCTCGGCGAGCCGGATCGTCCCGTATTGGCCTCCGGCCCTATCGTCAGCTTGCTCGACATGGCGAGTGGCATGTCAATCTGGTGTGCCCGAGGCACATTTATGCCCGTCGCCACTCTTGATCTGCGGGTCGACTATCAGCGCCCTGCCAAAGAATGCTCTGCGGTTTGGGGCCGGGTTGAATGCTATCGTATGACCAAGTCGGCAGCCTTCGTGCGCGGCACTGCCCACGATGGCGATCCTGAAGATACTGTTGCCACAATGGCGGGGGTCTTCATGACGCTATCAGCGGATCCGAAAGCTGTCGGACGACAGATCAAGGCCCAAGCAGAAGCGCAGGCCAAGGCGAAAGAGACTGGCAATGGCTGAAGCTCACTCCCTTCCCGCCTATGCCCAAGCGCTCGGTATCTCTGTCCATGAGATCGAGGACGGCGCACCCATCCTGACAGTAGATTTCAGCGCCGATGTCGAAGGACGGCCTCAGCACTACCATGGCGGCGCGATTGCCGGGCTGCTCGAGAATGCAGCCTACGCTGCCTTGCGAGCGCAGCTTGTGTCGGACGGTCGCGAGGCCAAGCTAAAGCCTGTAAACATTACAGTGCAGTATCTTTCGGCCGGGAAACCGCAGACCAGCTTTGCCAAGGCCCGGATCACCCGAATGGGTCGCCGCAACGCCAATATCAGCGTGGAAGCATGGCAGGCCGAACGATCAAAGCCCATCGCCAGTGCGATAATGAACATATTGATGGCGTGATGCGCGCCTAGTCGTCGATCGGCTCTAGCTCAAACCCATCCTCGGTCAGGCGCAGCTCGACCGGCACTCCATCTTGGCTAAGCACGAGCCCCTCCTCTTCGAAGCGCAATACGGTGCCATCATCGCCAAGCGGTATCTCTTCGCCCTCCTCAATGTCGATATCGAACGGTTCGACCGGGCCCTGCGGATCAGGCGAAGCTTTGGGTTTGGGAGCTGGGAGATCAAGTGCGCCGCGCATGAAGTCTTTCCAGATACGCGCCGGCAATCCGCCGCCGGTCACCCCGCCGAGGGATGAATTGTCATCATTGCCGACCCACACGCCCACAACCAGATCGCCCGCATAGCCTACGAAGAGGGCGTCGCGATTGTTCTGGGTCGTCCCTGTCTTGCCGTAATTGGCGATGGGGAGCTCTGCCGCCTCGCCCGTGCCCCGATTGATCGCCGCACGGAGCATTTGCTCCATTTCATCGTGCACGCCTTCGGAGGTCGAGTTTTTCTCAGACAGCAGCCATTCCCACCAGCTCTCCTCCTCTTGTGGGAAAGCATAGGGCTGCACTGGATAATCATTCGCCGCAACCCCCGCATAGGCCGCGGTGAGTTCCAGCAGCGTCATACTTGAAGTGCCAAGCGCAAGGCTCGGGTCGCCTTCCGGGAGGTCAGAGGTCACACCCAGGGAGCGCGCCGTGCGGATAACTCTCTCGCTCCCCAACTCATTGAAGAGACGTACGGCTGCCACATTGCTCGAAGAGGCAAAGGCATTTTCAAGAGTGATCGTATCTGAATATCGTTCGCGCGAGTTTTTGGGGCGATAGCTGCCCGCCTCAATCGGCTTGTTCGAGATCGTGTCTTCAGGATCCCACCCGGCTTCGAGAGCGGCCAGATAGACGAACAGCTTAAAGGTCGATCCCGGTTGGCGGCGAGCCTGTGTGACACGGTTGAACGGGCTGTTGGCATAGGACCTGCCCCCCACCATGGCGACCACTTCACCCGAAGAACGCATCGCCACCAGACCCACTTGCGCCTCGCCCAGCCCTGCGCGTCCCACCACGCGGTTCGCCAGGGCTTGAAGCTGGGCATCGAGTGTGGTCTCTACCACCAGCTTCTCATAACCCGGCTCCAGCCCGCCACGCGCCAAGGGAAGCGCCCAGTCAGCGAAGTAGGTGCCCGTCGGCAGCTCATTGCGGGTACGCACGTCAAGCTTGGGCGCAGGCAGTGCGTCTGCCCGGGCTTGAGTCATATAGCCCACATCCACCATTGACCCGACGACCAAATCCATACGTGCCTTTGCCCGGTCATAATGCTTCGTCGGATTGTAGCGAGAGGGTGCCTGCAACAGCCCTGCCAGCATGGCTGCCTGTTCGGGTTTCAGGTTTTCTGGCTGGCGATAAAAATAGTGCAGGCTTGCTGCTCGCAGCCCATATTGATTGTCGCCGAAATAGGCATTGGAGAGATAGCGTTCGAGGATTTCATCCTTGGTGAGCCAGCCCTCAATCCAGAAGGCAATCATTGCCTCCTGCGCCTTACGTGTCAGGCTGCGTTCGGGCGTCAGCCACGTAAACTTCGCAAGCTGTTGCGTGATGGTGCTCCCACCCCCGCGGCCCGTCCATACTGCGCGCGCAATCCCGCGCGGATCAACACCCCAATGCGAATAGAACCGCCGATCCTCAATAGCGATAAAGGCTTGAGTGACATGCGGCGGCAAGTCCTCGACATTGACCGGTTCAGCCACCATCGCGCCACTACGTGCAATCGGCGTTCCATCGCTCGCAAGCAATGTTACTTGCGGCGCGGCGATAGGCTCAAGGCTTTTGGACAGCGGCGCGGTTATCGCGAGCCATGCAAACAGCACGATAAACGCAAAGATCATCCCGGCAACAATGCGAACCGCCCACCAACGCTTGCGCCGCCCTAGCCAGAAGGCACGCTTCCAGACTGAACTCCTGGGCCGTTGATCACGCTTAAGATCGCCATCGAGCGCAGACAGCCCGGCATCCCAGCGAGAAAAGTCGGTTGCACCTGCAGGTCGAAGAGGAGTCGCTGTCTCGTCGTCGGATTCACGCGGACGCTGCGACTCATAGAGCGCATAATAGCCGCTCTCGCCGCCTCGGGACTCACTGTCCTTTGAGCGTTTCCAGAATCGCTTGAACAACGTCATTACGACGGTGTATTAGCAGGATAACACGGCTTGAGGCAATACCGAGCCGATCAAGCTCCCTGCGCTGCACTTTCAGGCAGATCTTCACCAAATACGCGCTGATAATACTCGCTCACCAAAGTGCGTTCAGCCTCGTCGCATTTGTTGAGGAATGACAGGCGGAAGGCAAAGCCCACCGAATTGAAGATCGCCGCGTTTTGAGCCCAGGTGATAACCGTACGCGGGCTCATTACGGTCGAAATATCGCCGTTCATAAAGCCTTGGCGAGTGAGGTCGGCGACCTTCACCATATCGGCAATCATCGCATCATCCGCATCTGGTGTCTTCGACTTGACGATCTGCTCTTCGGTTTCTGCGGGCAGATAGTTGAGCGCACACACAATGTTCCAGCGGTCCATCTGCGCCTGGTTGATCGCCTGAGTGCCATGGTAGAGACCACTGGTATCGCCAAGTCCAACCGTATTGGTCGTCGCGAACAGGCGGAAGTGCGGGTTCGGCGTGATCACGCGGTTCTGATCTAGCAGCGTTAGGCGACCATCAAATTCCAGAATGCGCTGAATCACGAACATAACGTCCGGACGACCTGCGTCGTATTCGTCGAACGTAAGCGCTACAGGGTGCTGGAGCGCCCAGGGGAGAATACCTTCTTTGAATTCCGTAACTTGCAAACCGTCTTTCAGGACGATCGCATCGCGGCCAATCAAGTCGATCCGACTGATATGTGCATCGAGGTTCACCCGGATGCTAGGCCAATTGAGACGCGCGGCAACCTGCTCAATATGAGTAGATTTACCCGTACCGTGATAGCCCTGAACCATCACTCTGCGATTGTGTGCAAATCCGGCAAGAATGGCCAGCGTTGTGTCCGGATCGAAAACATAGGCGTCATCGAACTCGGGCACGTGCTCGGATGGAGTGCTGAAGGCAGGAATCTGCCAATCGACATCAATGCCAAATGTCTCGCGCACATCGACAGTGGTGTCGGGCTCGGTAGGAAGTGAGCTGGCGCCTGCGAATTCTTCTGAGGAGTGACTGTTCATTTCGAACGCTTCGTTAGTAGGCTCAGCGTGACGCTGCAAGAGTTGCTTTAGGCAACTTGATCCGGGATGCGAATTTCGCGCAAGTGACCGCGCTTGATCCAAAAGCGAGCGCCTTCACGTCCTACAGTGAGCTTTACTGTCTCCCCTGCCGGAATGCGCAGCCAATCGTGCAATCCGTAGGTCACATCATCGAGCATGAGCTCGCCCTGCAGAATAAACACTTCGAGCCCGCCGTCGTCAGTCAATTCAGACTTCGTTGCCACTGCCCATTGCTCAATTGAGACATGCTCATAGCTCAGATCTGCAAGAACGTGCTGGCTGACACCGGGTCGATTGGGATCAGGCGTTAGGGGGGCGCTGTTCAGGTTGATCACAAGTTGTTCCTGATCGTCAGGATCGAACTGCCAAAGCTTCACAAAGATCGAACAGCCCGGATCGGAGCGCGGGATGTGATGCGTCCCAACCGGATTGCGCACATAGGTGCCCACCGGATAGTCGCCATGCTCATCCTGAAACACGCCTTCGAGCACAATGAACTCTTCGCCGCCTGAATGGGTGTGTTCTGGAAACGCGCTGCCTTCGGCGTAGCGGACGATTGAGGTGGCTCGGGCCACTTCCCCGCCTATGCGGTCCAGAATTCGCCGGTCCACGCCCACCATGGGTGAAGCAATCCACTCAAGTCGATCTGTGTGGACCAGTGCGGGTTTGGCAAAGTCTGCGTTGATTTCCATGAGAGCCTATGTGGTCTCAAAAAATGGCGAATTAAGGTCCGCGCTTCTCAAAAGTTTCGATCTGTGAGACTATCTTAATCGATATGCCCTCCCCCCTTACCTCTCCAGTCGAAGCCCTGCGTCTCAAGGTCGTGGATCAGGTTCGAGCGACCTTCAACGATCAATCGCGCGGGCAAAAGCCGGTACCGCCTTCGGACGAGGCGCTGTTTGAGAAAGACACGCCCATCCGGCTCGTCCACGCTGACTTAGTGGGCATGATGACAGGCGGAGTACGCGCTCTGCTGCTTCAGATGCTTCACCCACACGCTTTGCAAGGGGTGCTCGACCATTCGAACTTCAGGGAGGACATGCATGGCCGACTGCAAAGGACTGCGCGGTTTATTGCGGTGACGACATTTGGCCACCGCGATGAGGCGAAAAAGGCAATTGAGCGGGTGAACCGGATCCACGCCAAAGTCGGCGGCACATTGCCCGATGGAAACCCCTATGAAGCGACCAATCCGCGCACATTGGCATGGGTCCATGTCACCGAGGCGCAAAGCTTCTTGGCCGGATATTTGCGCCATGTCCGACCAGACATGCCCGGTCATGAACAAGACGAATACTATCGTCAAATTGCGGTGATCGCGCGAGCGCTCGGCGCAGATCCAGTGCCGACCACTCGACGAGAGGCGGAGGCGCTGTTCCGCGAGATGCGCAGTGACCTGAAACCGTCTGCAGAGGCCCGAGAAATCGCGCAATTGGTCCTGAGCCAAAGGCCTAAAGGCACGCCCATTGCGGTGCAAACTATGATTGGCGCAGAGGCCGTGGCCATGTTGCCCCCGTTCGCCCGATCAATGCTTAACTTGCAACGCCCGGTGCTCACCGCCCTACCAGCACGGGCAGCCACATGGGGCGTAGGCAAGACCTTGCGCTGGGCCTTCAAGCAAAACGGGGCCTACCGTAAAAGCTAATCCAATTGCGTCACATTTCTGCTAATATGCCGAAGACAGCACGGCGGCGGGAGACGACATATGTATGTGCAAGGTTTTGTTATCGGGGTAAAAAGTGACCGAAAGGATGATTACATCGAGGTCGCAAACAAAATGGGCGCTTTGTTCATGGAGTTTGGCGCTCTTGAAATAGTTGAGAACTGGGAAAACGAAGTTCCCGACGGTGAGCAGACCGATTTTCGCAAGGCGATCGCAGCCGAACCGGACGAGAAAATCGTCTTCTCTTGGGCAGTGTGGGCAGACAAGGCGAGCTGCGATGCAGCGCACGAAAAGATGATGCAAGATGAGCGGATGCAATCCATGGAGATGCCGGACATGATCGATGGCAAGCGCATGATCCTTGGCAGTTTCGACCAGATCTACCGGGCATCTAAGCAGGACTGAGACCGATGACAGATTTCACATTCTACACCGTCGCGATGAGCCGGGGTCAAATCTCGCGCTGGGCTCTGCACGAGGCGGGTGCCGACTACAAACAGATCGTGATGGATTGGGAAAGCCGTCCTGAAAGCTTCAAGACGATCAACCCGATGAACAAAGTTCCGACACTCGTACATCACCACGGCGATCACGATCACACCGTGACCGAGACGGCAGCGATCAATCATTATCTGGCCGAGACTCACCCAGACAAGAACCTGCTGCCCGATACACATGAGAAGGCATCCTATTTCCGCTGGCTCTTCTTTGCGAGCGGACCGTTGGAACAGGCGATCATGAGCAGGGCGATGGGCTGGGAAGTGCCAGAAGACAAGTCAGGCATGGCCGGATTTGGCAGTGTTGAACTCACTTTGGATACGCTCGAAAACTGGCTCGCTGGCAATGATTTCGCAGCAGGCGGGCGCTTCACAATGGCAGACACATATGTCGGTAGTCAGGTTGTGTGGGGCTTGCAGTTTGGCTCAATCGAAGCAAGGCCCGCTTTCGAGGCATACGGCGCACGTCTGACTGATCGGTCAGCG
The DNA here is from genome assembly GCF_947502395.1 of uncultured Erythrobacter sp. GTDB lineage: Bacteria > Pseudomonadota > Alphaproteobacteria > Sphingomonadales > Sphingomonadaceae > Erythrobacter. The sequence goes on along the minus strand of NZ_CANMZM010000003.1, from coordinate 865,674 downwards.
TATCATGCGGCCAAGGATATCGATGCAAAGCTCATCGCCGAGGCTGCATCCAACGGTTAAGCAATCGCCTTGCATTTGCGAAGCAGCTGGTAAGCATCGACCACTTTGGAAAGGCGCGTTTCGTAGGATCGATCCCCGCCATTCCGGTCGGGATGATAACGCCGCACGAGCTCGGAATAACGGCGGCGAAGGCGTTGTTTGTTGGTGTCAGAGCCAAGCCCCATGACCTCCAGCGCCTCTGCCTCCTCCTTGGAGAAGCGTCCGCTCATCTGCATTTCCGCTTCGCGCTGAACACGGCTTTTGATACCATTGGCGCGGGCAGAGATTGCGTCCAGCGGATCGTCGAAGTCATTCCAACGAGGCATGCCATCGACGCCTGCCCTTGGACTGAAAGCGGGACTTTCCGTGCGCCAGCCGCTCACCGGGCTTTGCGCATCAAGGACTTCTTCCGCGCTCATTCCTTCAAACCAATCATATCCTGAATTGAATTCGCGCACGTGTTCTAGGCAAAACCAGCGATACTCACCCGGACCATCGAAACCATTGGGACGGTAGCCGGGCGCGCGAAACTCACCCAACTCGCGGCAAGTCGGGTGCTCGCACACCCGGTCCACGTTTTCATGCCGGCCGTGAAATCGCGTTTGTTTCATAAGGATAATAGGATGGGGTGCTTACCGGAGAGTTCCAAGGTTCTCTGCGCCCAATCCGTCTAAATATTTTGGCCCACTATCATTGACGCAGCTTTGCTTGATCAAGCGTGAAAAACATTACCTGGATCAACCGGCCACCCTCCACGCTCTTGCCAAAAACCTGGTGTCGCCGTGTGCCAGAACCACGGACGCAAAGCCCATCGCCTTTGCTTCTGCATCATTGATTGGTGCTTTGTCCGGCTTGGTCTCTTTATGCCGGAAAAAATCGCGTTCCCCCGCGGCAGTCTTCGGGCTTTGAGAGATACAATATGCCCGACCAGTGCGCCTCATCGACGTGGAACCCGGCTGCTTTAGGGTCGCTCGCGAGGGTCAGTCAGCATTTGCCATGCGACTGCAGGGGCTCAATCGGCTTTAGAAGTTCACCGGTCAGCTGAGACATACTCAGATAGGCCGGGCATATTAAGCCGCTGGAGGCTGTTGCGTCCGGGAAAAGTGCTCTCCTGCTCGGGATAGTCGAGCTTAAGCGCAGCTTCGCGAAAGGCATCGGGATTCTCAAGAAAGTCATCGACGATTATGTAGGATGTGGGCATGGGGGTCTGACTGATGTGATGAGTTCGCCTTGGTAATTGCCTCAAGGATGAGCACTTAAGGAAAAGGACACTTCCGTCGCGATGGCCCAATCGGTTGCTCAAGAAATGGAAGAGCTGCTCAATGCAGCCTTCGCCCCGACGAAACTCGAAATCATCAATGATAGCGCCCATCATGCAGGTCATGCCGGTGACGATGGATCGGGCGAATCCCATTTTACGCTTGTGATTGAGGCTGAGGCCTTTGCCAGCATGAGCCGCCTCACCCGCCAGCGTGCGGTGATTTCGGCTCTCGGCGATATTGTTGGCGAACGGGTGCACGCTGTCGCTATCAAAGCAAGCGCTCCTGCTACCTGAACCTCACCAAATGAATGAATCTGGCAATTCGAAACGTATCCGCCGTGCGGCGCGGATCATCGTTTTGGATCATGAGAGCCGCGTATTGCTGTTCCGTTTTGATATTTGCGATCGTCCACCCTTTTGGGTGACGGTTGGAGGTGAGTGCGAAGCGGATGAGTGTTTTGAAGACGCTGCAGTGCGCGAGCTATTCGAGGAAACTGGTATTCGCGCTGATCCTGGCACGCAGATTGCGAGGACAACACCTGAGTTCATCACCGTTGAAGGGGAGCCCATTCAGGCCGATGAGCGCTATTTTCTTATTCGCGTGGACAAGCCTGAGATCGACACTGGCGGGCACACGGAGCTGGAACGGAAAGTGATGACCCAACACCGCTGGTTCACGTTATCTGAGTTGGCCGATTGGCCCGAAGCGATCTTTCCTGACAATCTGGTAGAGATTATTTCGACCGCGAGGTGAGCCTTCACCACGAAGGCGCGTCCTTACAGCGCTAGTAATGTGTCGCAGTGTTCGAAAGTGTAGTTTCATCCACATTTGCGCGCCAGGGAATCTAATTTGCTTGCCGCCGCTGTTTGAGATTGTCAGCTATCAGCAACACCTAATGAGGGAGAGATACAAATGGACTTTAACGGCAAGACCGCCTGGATAACCGGCGCATCGTCGGGAATCGGCGCAGCTTTGGTGCGCGATTTGGGAAGCCGCGGCGCACATGTGATCCTCTCGGGCCGCGATGAAGCGCGGCTGGCTAAGGTCGCGGCCGATTGCGGCGAGAGCTTGATCCTTCCGTTCGATGTGCGAGACGAGGACGCTCTAGCCGATGCAACCGCGAAAGCCATCGCTTGGAAAGGGGGAGTCGATCTGGCTGTGGCCAATGCCGGTATCTCGCAGCGGTCTCGTGCGCTCAAGACCGATATGCAGGTCTACCGTGACATCATCGATATCGACCTGACTTCTCAGATCGCGTTCAGCCAAAGCCTGATCGGGCATATGGCAGAGCGAGGCAGCGGTGCATTGGCTTTCATATCCTCGATAGCTGGCAAAGTCGGTGTGCCGATGCGAACTGCCTATTGTGCGGTCAAGTTCGGGCTCGCGGGATATGGCGACGCGCTGCGCGGTGAGCTTTCGCAATCGGGGGTTGGCGTCCACATGATCTATCCCGGATCAGTTGCCACCAATGTCTCGCGAAATGCGCTGACGGCTGACGGAAGCAAACGCGGTGTCTCTGACAAGGTGATCGACGAAGGCATTCCTGCATCGGATGCAGCCAAAACCATGCTTGATGGCATCGCAAAGGGCGAGCGCGAGATTATTGTGGCTGAGGGCATGGAGCTGCAAATGGGCGAGGCGCGCCGCACCCCTGAAGCGCTGTTCGACCAGGTCGCAGGCATGGTGGCAGCTGGTTATATGGAACGGATGGAGGAAGGCGCGTGAGTTCGGTGTTGGATCATGGCGACGATGTAGCAAGCAACAAGCTGCTCAATCCAGGCCATAGGCAAGGCAGCGAACAAGAGCGAATAGGGCGCCAGCCCCATGTTCGCGATGCCGAGCCAGATTAGGCCGAAGATCGTGATAGTGAAGCCAAGCGATGCAACGAAAATTTGCCGCCAATGTGTGCCGAACCTCTCAAGCCACAGCCAGAAGAACCCTGTTGCACCAACGACCAATATCATGTCCCAAATGCCCCACAAGGCAAAGATCGACCAATCCATCGGCGCGATATGCGATTGGCCAGGGAACGCATCATGGAGCATCGGCCGGATCACCCAGAAATAGCGCGCGATCTCTGAAAGATTGATCCATACGAAATTCGCAAGCAACGCTGAAAGGAACAGCCGCCGTCTGATGTGCTCACTGAACATCTTCAATCTCCTTTTGGATCATCCGAAGTATGGTCCTGACCCTCGCTCGCAGTTCGTCCGCGCTAGCTGTCACCCGGGAGACCGCCCAAAGCCCTTGAGCCGCAATGACAAAAAAGTCGGCAAGCTCCTGCCGCTTGGCTGCGGTGAGATGTCCGGGCAGTGCATTCGCAAAACCCGCAGTCAGCCTATCATTATGCTGTTTCACCAGATCACCGATCTCTTGGTCACAAGGTGCCATTTCGGTCATGGCGTTGCCGACAAGGCACCCCGGTCCAGGCAGTCCCATCGCCTCGGCTCTGGCAATCTGCGTCTCGAAGTATTCCGCTATCGAGTCCAGTCCGCTCTCAGCATCAACCAAAGGAGAGATGGCCGGTTGCACGATCTCATCGCGATAGAGATCAAAGCATGCTCTATAGAGCCCGTCCTTGTTCCCGAAGTCGCCGTAGATGGATTGTCGCGTCGAACCCGTCGCAGTGATGAGATCAGCCATCGACGTCGCCTCAAAGCCATATTGCCAAAAAGCATACATAGCATTTCGCAGAACATCATCTTTGGAAACAGTGCGAGGTCTTGGCATACAAATTGTGTATCAGAACAATCATTCTTAAACAAGTTCCGTTTTTTGCGGTAGGTCCATTAAACTCGCATGAGGTCACAGATATGAAGCAAAAGAGAATTCAACTCGCCAATGGCATTGAACTGGACGTAGCGGATGAAGGTCCGAAAGATGGCGAGCCCCTTATCTTCCTGCATGGCTTTCCAGAGAACCACCGCACATGGCGCCATCAGATCGCGCATTTTTCGGCTAAAGGGTATCGCTGCGTGGCACCCGATCAGCGTGGCTATCGCGGGTCATCCAAGCCGCAGCAAGTCGATGCCTATTCGCCGGATAAGCTGATTGGCGATGTGTTTCTGCTCGCCGATGCACTGGGGATTGAGACCTTCACCATCGTTGGTCATGATTGGGGCGGTGCGATTGCCTGGGGCGTGGCGCTGGGTGGACAGCATACGAGGGTGACGCAAGCCGTTATCGCCAACGCCCCCCACCCGGCAATCTTCCAGAAGCTGCTCTACACCCATCAGGGTCAGCGCGAAGCCTCACAATACATCACCGGCTTCCGCAATCACTCAAACGACCAGCTCATTCGAGAGCGGGGGCTGACCGGCCTCATGCTGCAGGAGGTCAAATGGGACAAGCCTGGTGCCATGCCCTCTGAAGAGCGCGCGATCTTGCTAAAGGACTGGGAGGATCGTGAAGCGGCATTTGGAATGATCAATTACTACCGCGCAAGCCAGATGGTTGTGCCGAGCATGGATGAACCATTCCAGCTGCCAAATGATTACTCTGCGCCCGATCTGCCGAAGCTGACCATACCCACCCTGGTGATCTGGGCGCTGGATGACCTGGCCCTTCCTCCGGAGAATTTGGAAGGCATGGAGGACATCATCGAACCGCTCATCATCGAGCCTGTGCCCGGCTGCGGCCATTTTGTACCGTGGGAAGCGCCCGAGAAGGTCATCGCCGCAATGGAGAAGTTTCTGGCGACTTAGCCTCTGCCCCTTTCTGCTCGCAAATTCTCGCTTCCGGCGACCAATACCCTACATTTGACAGCTATGCGAATTTCACCTAAACTCTTAAAATGTAAGGAGAAAAATCATGGTATATCATATCGCACCGCAAGATTGTGACTGCGGCTGTACAGATTGCAAGTCTGGCAGTGGTTGCTGCGATTGTGGCTGCACCAGCTGCGGCTAAGCCAGGATAAGCTGGAACTGCCTTACAGACCGAGCCATTCGACCCAAGCGCCGTGAGGGTGAGCAAAAGCGAGCGTGTGAGACTCGCCATCACTCGCGCCGCCATTCCAAAATCGCACTTTCAGTTCGTGGCGGAAAGTTTTGGGGTCAGTTTCAAGCACAACCCAGCCCAGTGGAGTTTCGGGCGTTGCTTGCGCCCCTGCTGTTTCAAACCTTTCGGTGATCGCATCTTGAGTGGAAACCGGCATATATTGCCACATAATTGAATGAAACATCGCCTTGGTTATGCCTGGCTCTTGTTCCACCGCAAGGCGTTGTTCCACAAACTCCAAGGCGTCCATCTGGACGAGCAATGGTGGGTCTTCATTGGCCAATTGTACGGCGGCATCGATCCGCGCCAAACGTCCCGGCGCGTCGGGCCAAACATATGATTTGAGCTTAAGCGCCGCCTGCGGGTCAGAAAGATCAATAGGTTGAACATCGCATGCGTGCACAGATTGGATCAAGAAATCCCCTGACGGCGCAGGCGGAGAACCTTTGCTTCCTCGCCATTCAGGCTCGATCTGCAATGGCGAGCTAGAAAAGCCAACTTTAGTCTCTCCGAGCCGGAAGTGGTAACGATCAAGCATCGTATTGACCCCGGCGCTCGCGCCCAGCTCGAACAATTCGAAGCACGGTGAAACCCGCTTTGCCAACCACAACAACCCGGCCATTATGCTGGCAGAGCGTCCGGCCTCATTGGTTTGCGGAGGGCCATCAAACCAAGGCAAAAGAGAATGATCATGGGTCTCAACCACCTTGCACACAAGACGGTTAATTTGCCCCTGATCGGTGATCTGACCGGAGTAGACGCGTGCCAACCGATCATCCGCACCGGACAAAAGCAAATGATGCAAGCCGCCCGCGATCCTCAGAGGCATCGCGTCCTTAAGAGTCAAGCCTTGCCATGAAGCCATCCGCCGGGCGCAGGCTGTGTCACTTTCGATGACATGTGTGAGCGCGCGGATGATACGAGCAGTACATGGAGCATGAGCAGCTTCAGCATGTTCGGCCTGCCATTCAACCGCAACGGCAAAGTCGTCGATCTCCATCACAGCTTCGTTGCCGCTACCCGATCCTGTCTCGCTCATGTTTCCTACTGCCTCATGCTTCAGTTATTGCCCTTTGTTGGCCTACACCCTAAGTGCGCGGCCAAGATGGCGAATAAAAAATCCTCTACTTCAAGCGGCCAGCTCACCTTCGTGGTGCCAAAGGGTCGTATCCTCGAAGAAGCGCTGCCGCTTATGGCGCGCGCTGGGATCGTGCCCGAGGATGGTTTTCACGATAAAAGGAACCGTTCGTTGTCATTCAATACATCGCGCGAGGACATGCGTCTAATCCGAGTGCGAGCGTTTGATGTGGCGACCTTTGTTGCCCATGGCGCTGCGCAGATCGGGATCGTCGGATCGGACGTGATTGAGGAATTCAACTACGCTGATCTTTACGCCCCGGTCGACCTCGACATTGGGCATTGCCGATTGTCAGTAGCCCGCCTGGCTGGAGATACAGAAAACGATGCAGGCGCAAGCCACCTAAGAGTTGCGACCAAATACCCCGGCCTCACCGCAAGGCATTTTGAAGCCCTCGGGATTCAGGCCGAATGCGTAAAACTTAATGGAGCGATGGAGCTTGCGCCTTCATTAGGGCTAGCCCGCCAGATCGTCGATCTCGTCTCCTCAGGAGCCACCCTCAAACAGAACGGCCTTGTCGAAACGCAGCGCATCATCGACATTACAGCGCGCCTGATCGTCAACCGGGCAGCCTACAAGACGGATCCACGCGTTGCTGCATTGGTTGATGCTTTCCGCAAGGATGCAGAAAAACGCGCGACAAAGGACGCCGCCTAATGCAAAAGCTGGATACGACAGATCCCAATTTTGCGAGGGATTTTGCCCGCGTGGTCGATGCTAGGCGGGAAGCAGACAGCGACGTCGCCGGCGTTGTACAAGATATATTGCGCACCGTGCGCACCGGCAAAGACAGCGCGCTTGTTCAATACACGCAGCGTTTTGATGGATATTCGCTGATTGACGATCGTGATTGGGTGATCACGCCTGAACGCTGCGAAGAGGCGTATGAAGGTATCGAATCCGAACAGCGCGAGGCTCTCCAACTCGCAGCAGACCGTATCCGTGCCTATCACGAAGCACAGCTCCCCAAGAACCGTGACTACACCGATGAAACGGGGGCAAGGCTCGGCGCGATCTGGCGGCCGGTCGATGCGGCGGGACTCTACGTGCCCGGTGGCCGTGCGGCTTACCCTTCCTCACTCCTAATGAATGCCATCCCGGCGCGTGTTGCCGGAGTGGAACGAGTGGTGGTGGTCACGCCTACTCCCAAGGGCAATTCGAACCCGCTAGTTCTCGCCGCTGCGCATATCGCCGGGATAGACGAGATGTGGCGCGTAGGCGGTGCGCAGGCAATCGGTGCCCTCGCCTATGGGACCGAGCGGATCAAACGGGTAGATGTCGTAACAGGCCCGGGCAATGCATTTGTCGCCGAAGCCAAACGCCAGCTTTATGGCACAATCGGCATCGATATGGTTGCAGGGCCGAGCGAGATCTTGGTCGTCGCCGATGGCAAGAACGATCCCGACTGGATCGCGGCCGATCTTTTGAGCCAAGCCGAACATGACCCGACTTCCCAATCGATCCTCATAACCGACGATGCCGGCTTTGCCGCTCTGGTGCGCGACTGTGTAGACGTACAGATCAGTCAGCTCGAGACTGCGAAGACCGCTAAGGCAAGCTGGGACGATCACGGCGTAATCATTCTTGTGAACGATCTGGAGGCCGAAGCCCCCAATCTAATCAATGCGCTTGCTGCGGAGCACCTTGAGCTGGCGATTGACGAACCAGAGGTCATGATGCGCAAGGTGCGCCACGCAGGCAGTATCTTTCTCGGCCGAATGACACCAGAAGCCGTTGGCGATTATGTTGCTGGACCTAATCATGTGCTTCCTACCGGACGGCGCGCGCGCTTCTCAAGTGGTCTGTCGGTCCTCGACTTTATGAAGCGCACCAGCTTTATTCAATTGGACGAAGCATCCTTTGGCGCGGTTGGTCCAGCAGCAGCAACGCTTGCTCATGCAGAAGGGCTTCCAGCCCATGCCAAATCAGTAGAATTGCGCCTTAAATGAACACAAATTCCCGTTCTCAAACCCGCTCAACGGCCCGGCTTTCTGCGGTTCAAGCGCTCTATCAGCGTCAGATGGAAGGCACGAAAGTCGACGACTTGCTTGTCGAATTTCACCGCCATCGCCTTGGCGAACGAATTGATGATGAAGACCATGCTGGTGAGCAGCTTGCTGAGGTCGAGATCGATTTCTTCAACGATCTTGTGCGCGGTGTCGATGCACGCCGTGAAGAGATCGATGAAGTCCTCATTGCGCGGCTCTCCGACGGTTGGACGCTCACCAGACTCGATAAGACCATGGTCCAGATTCTTCGCGCTGGCGCATACGAGCTACTTGCGAGAGCCGATGTGCCCACCGCGACCGTGATCAATGAATATGTCGAGGTTGCAAAAGCTTTCTTCGACGACCGCGAAGCCAAATTTGTGAACGGCATTCTTGATGCGGTTGCAAAAGAGGTTCGACCATAAACGAGACCGACTTCATTGCCGCCTTGCGAGGCCTAGCGCTCCACGAAGGAGCCCGCGGCCTTGAAGACGATTGTGCAGTCTTGGAGATTGGCGGTGAGACGTTGGTTTTCACGCACGACACCATGGCGGAGGGCACGCATTTCCGCCCGGACGCCGATATGGCCGATGTCGCTTGGAAACTGGTTGCGAGCAATCTTTCGGATTTGGCCGCCAAAGGTGCGGAACCGATCGGGGTACTTTTGGGGCACTGCCTTGGCAGAGACGATGTAAAGTTCCTGGCCGGTCTCAAAGAGGCCTTGGATACCTTCAATGTGAAGCTCCTTGGCGGGGACACAATCGCCGCAAGGGATGCACCGATCTTGGGCCTCACCGCGATTGGTCGCGCCACCCATTCCCCAGTGCCATCGCGCGGTGGCGCAGGTGTGGATGACGATCTATATGTTACCGGAACGCTTGGGCGAGCCTTGCTGGGCTTCCAAGGGATGCCTGCCTACCTGGAAGCTTTCAACCGCCCTACCCCGCTCCTTGCCGAAGGCCGCGCTCTTGCACCCCATGTGACAGCCATGATGGACATTTCTGACGGGCTGCTCCTCGACGCGTTTCGCCTGGCGAAAGCGAGTGGCGTCACGCTTGCAATAGAGACCAGTGCTGTTCCCATTGCTGACGTACAACGACGTGAGGACGCTATGCGTTGGGGCGATGACTACGAACTGCTATTCACTCTTCGAGCAGGGGCAGACACTCCGATCAAGGCAACCCGGATTGGACAGACAAGACCGCTAAGCATTGCGCCCCTGATGTTGGATGAGCACCCAGTTATGAGCATTGATGGCCTCGGTTACCAGCACGGCTGAAGTCTCCTAAAACCCGTCCGATTTCCAAAACCGGCACATCTTCCCCGCAATAATTGCATTGGCGCTTGCGCCCTTGACAACAGAGCCTATGGTCGCGGCCCTTACGTCAATGGTGCGAGCAGGAAAACCTGCAGCATCTTTCCACGCTTTGAGAGGGGATACTTCCGTGGATTTAATACTCATTTCAATTGGGCTGGGTTTTCTTGCCGTCGTGTACGGCGTCATCACCAGCCGCCAAGTGCTGGGAGCCAGCGCTGGTAATGCGAAAATGCAAGAGATTGCGGGCGCAATTCAAGAAGGCGCGCAGGCCTATCTCAACCGTCAATACACCACGATCGGTATCGTCGGTGTGGTCGCTGCGGTTGTCGTCGGCCTGTTCCTCGGCGTTGTACCGGCCGTCGGCTTTGTGATCGGCGCTGTTCTTTCGGGTGTGGCTGGCTACATCGGTATGAACATTTCGGTCCGTTCGAACGTTCGTACGGCTGCTGCGGCTGAAACCGGCCTTCAGCAAGGTCTGACCATCGCCTTCCGCGCAGGCGCTATTACCGGCATGCTGGTGGCAGGTCTCGCACTGCTTGCGATTGCCGTTTTCTTCTACGTGCTTGTTGGCCCGATGGGACTTACGCCAAACGACCGTATCGTAATCGACGGTCTTGTCGGCCTCGCCTTCGGTGCGTCCCTGATTTCGATCTTCGCGCGTTTGGGCGGCGGTATCTTCACCAAGGCCGCTGACGTTGGCGCTGACCTCGTCGGTAAGGTTGAAGCCTCGATCCCGGAGGACGACCCCCGCAACCCTGCGACCATCGCCGATAACGTAGGCGACAACGTAGGCGACTGCGCTGGTATGGCCGCCGACCTCTTTGAGACTTATGTTGTGACCGTTGGTGCAACGATGGTTTTGACCGCTCTGCTTTTCTCTGAGCAATTGGGCGAGATGCTCCTGCCAATGATGGCATTGCCGCTTCTGATCGGCGGTGCGTGTATCGTGACCTCGATCATCGGCACTTACTTTGTCCGTCTCGGCAATGGCACAAATGTCATGGGCGCGATGTACAAAGGCTTCATCGTCACAGCCGTTCTGGCAATCCCGCTGATTTGGTTCGCCACAGCGCATGCTCTTGGCACGGTTGGCGCAGACATGAACACGGTATTGGGCGCAGGTCCAAGCGGTATCGAGTTCACTGGCCGGGCCTTGTTCTATTGCTCGCTGATTGGCCTCGCGCTGACCGGTATCATCATCTGGATAACCGAGTATTACACTGGCACGAACTACCGTCCGGTGCGCTCAATTGCCAAGGCTTCGGAAACGGGCCACGGCACCAACGTGATCCAGGGTCTTGCGATCAGCCTTGAATCGACCGCTCTGCCAACAATCGTCATCATCGCGGCGATCATCGGTGCGTACCAACTCGCAGGCCTTATCGGTCTCGCCTTTGGTGCAACCGCGATGCTTGCTCTTGCTGGCATGGTTGTGGCGCTTGATGCTTATGGTCCGGTGACCGACAACGCTGGCGGTATCGCTGAGATGGCTGAGCTTGACGCGAGCGTTCGTGAAAAGACCGACCTTCTCGACGCTGTGGGCAACACCACCAAAGCTGTGACCAAAGGCTATGCCATCGGTTCTGCCGGTCTTGCAGCACTCGTGCTGTTTGCCGCTTACACCGCCGACCTTCGCCTCTTCTTCCCTGAGGCTGAGGTCAACTTTAGCCTTGAAAACCCATATGTGATCGTCGGGCTTCTGCTTGGCGCACTGCTCCCGTACCTGTTTGGTGCGATGGGCATGACCGCTGTGGGCCGTGCTGCTGGCGACGTTGTTGTCGACGTGCGTGACCAGTTCGCAAACGATCCGGGCATCATGAAAGGCACAAGCCGTCCTGACTATGCCCGTACGGTGGACCTTGTGACCAAGGCCGCGATCAAGGAAATGATCGTTCCATCACTGCTCCCAGTGCTGGCACCGATTGTGACTTACTTCGTGATCTATTTCCTTGCAGGCCAAGACAACGCTTTCGCAGCGCTTGGCGCTCTGCTTCTGGGCGTGATCGTGGGTGGTCTGTTCGTCGCGCTTTCCATGACCGCTGGCGGCGGCGCATGGGACAATGCGAAGAAGTACATCGAAGACGGCAATCACGGCGGCAAAGGCTCAGAGGCTCACAAGGCCGCTGTAACCGGCGACACTGTTGGCGATCCTTACAAGGATACCGCAGGCCCGGCCGTGAACCCGATGATCAAGATCACCAATATTGTGGCGCTGCTTCTGCTCGCTGCATTGGCTGGCGCGCACTAAGCACTCCTGCCATATTGGGCTTTGAGAACCCCGCTTGAGCGATCCTCAGGCGGGGTTCTTTGTATTCGCTGACCTGACTGTCCCGATGTGAACCACCCAGAACAGGTTTGCAGAGAATTGTAGCGTTAACGCGTAATTGCCCCCTACCATTGCTGCATCAGGTGCAATCAGGCTCGCGCCTTCGGGGATGGTAGGATGTATCTCGCAACAGCGCCCAGTCTTTCGGATTTCACAAAGCCCTTCACCGGGGCATGTGGCTTGGAAGAGCGGCTGCAAGTGCTGGATGTTGCAACTGTCGACTCCGCAGGACTTGTGGACGAATGGAAGGCGCTTGCCTCGCGAGCATCCGAGCCCAACCCCTTTTTCGAACAGTGGTTCGCAAGCTCCTCGTTGGAGCAGTTCGCAAGCGGAAATGACTGCAAGATTGCGACCTACTGGCGCGGCCAAAGTCTGGTAGGCCTCCTGCCCCTGGTTCATTCCAATGACTACTATGGCCACCCCCTTCCCCATGTGAGCACATGGCTCCACGACAACGCATTCTGCGGCGCGCCGTTGGTTGCCAAAGGGTGTGAGAACGGCTTTTGGAGGGCCTTACTCAGACACCTCGATGCTGAACCCGGCCCAGCAATGTTGCTGCACCTTCCCGGCCTTCCTGAACATGGTCCACTCAATCAGGCGCTTACATCCGTCCTCGAAGAGACTTCCCGCGCCACATCGATCGTGGAGCGCGAGGAACGCGCAATGCTCGCCTCTGATATGAGCGCCGAGGAATATCTCGCCGAAGCGATGAGTGCCAAGAAGCGCAAGGAACTGCGTCGACAACGCAATCGGCTTGCTGAACTGGGCGAACTCACATTCGAGCGGCTCGAAGGTACGCAAGGAGTCGAACCTTGGATCGAGCAATTCTTGACCCTTGAGGCCTCTGGCTGGAAAGGCGATGCAGGTTCCGCGCTCAAGGCCGACGAAACCACATATGCCTTCTTCGCCGATACGCTTTGCGGTGCGGCCAATGCTGAACGTCTCGAGCGGCTCGCATTGAGGCTCAATGGCAAACCGATTGCTATGCTTGCCAACTTCCTGACACTTCCCGGTGCTTACAGCTTTAAGACTGCATTCGACGAGGACTACGCACGCTTCTCGCCCGGTCTTCTTTTGCAGCTTGAAAACCTTTCGCTACTGAATCGTCCTGGTGTCGACTGGACTGACAGCTGCGCGGTGCAAGGCCATTCCATGATTGAGCGCATCTGGCGCGAAAAGCGCAGCTTTGTAAGTCGCAATATCGCCATTGGAGGTCCGCTGCGCCGCTTCACGGCACGCGCTTTGATGGCATATGAAACACGTGGACGGAGCTGACTCATGAATGCGCATTCTCCCTCCTTCGGTCTTGCATCGGTTCAGCGCTCGACCTTCGACGATGACGGGCGCCAGACCTTCGCCAAGCATTATCCTGAGGGCCCGCACCGCCTGCGACATCACCTTGGCGACCATTGCTTGCTTGAATTGGATGCCTTGGCCGAACTGGCCGAGGCGCTTCCCGACACAAGCGTAGAATACAATCGCGGCGACTTGCCAATTGGCATTGATGGCAAGCCGAGATCGAACGGCCTCACTATCGCTGAAACCATCCGGCAAGTGGCCAAAAGCAACAGCTGGGCGGTGCTCAAGAATGTCGAACAGGCTGCGCCTTACAAAGCGTTGCTCACCAGCCTTCTCGACGAGATTAGCGTAGAGATCGAAGCCAAGACCGGCGCGCTTTTGACGCCGCAAGCATACATCTTCATCTCTAGCCCCAATGCGGTCACACCCTACCATTTTGACCCAGAGCACAACATCCTCCTGCAGATCCGTGGGTCCAAGACCATGACCCAGTTTCCCGCTGGAGACGCGCGCTTTGCCGCTGATGAAGTTCACGAAGGCTATCACACTGGTGGCCCGCGTGAGCTTTCCTGGGATGAGAGTTTCATGAACGCAGCCCAGACCTTCCCGCTTGAGCCCGGCGAAGCAGTCTATGTTCCTGTCATGGCACCGCATTTTGTCCGCAATGGCCCGCAAAGTTCGGTCTCACTTTCTATCACTTGGCGCTCCGAATGGAGCTATGCTGAGAGCGAGACGCGCGCTTTCAATCATATTCTGCGCAAGTTTGGTCTCACCCCCAAAGCCCCGAGCCGCTGGCCGCAGACCAACCGCGCTAAATCGCTCGGTTTTCGCGTTCTGCGCAAAGCTGGCCTGGCCGGCTAGCAACCTCAATCTTGACCAAGCCGCGCGCCCATGCGCATGGGGCACGCCATGAGAGACACACCAGACTACGCCCGGATCGTCGATGAGTTGGTCCAGCTTCTCACCGTCGAGCGGGCCGCAACTGACATCTACATCGGCTCCCCACAAAAAGGCGGCGTTGGCCGCGTCTTCGGCGGCCAGGTCATCGCGCAGGCCCTGCAAGCCGCTCAAGCCAGCGTGACCGAGGGCAAGTCCGCGCACAGTCTGCACGCCTATTTCCTGCGCGGTGGGCGCGAGGGCACTCCAATCGAGTACCGCATTGAGCGCGACTTTGACGGGCGCAGCTTTTCCAACCGCCGCGTTGTCGCGTCTCAAGAGAATGACGACGGCACCGCCACGCCCATTCTCAACCTCACGGCAAGCTTCCAGACCCCGGAAGAAGGCCTAGAGCACCTCGATTCGCCCATGCCCAAGGTCGAGGATCCCGAAAGCCTCAAGCCCGACATGGAAGTGCGCCGCGCCATGATCGACATGATGGGTGACAAAGTCTCCGATGCCCAGCGTGCCCTTGCTCTGCGACCCCGCCCAATCGAAATGCGCACCACTGACAAGCTCCACTGGATGAACTCCGAACGCAAAGAGCCGCGCGCCCACAGCTGGTTCAAAGCGGCAAGCGCCCTTCCCGATGACCCGGCACTCCACCGTGCGGTAATCGCCTATGCCAGCGACTACACCCTGCTCGGCACCAGCGCGCTTCCCCATGGCCTGTCATGGATGCGCGGCGAGCTTGTCGGAGCCAGCCTCGATCACACGCTGTGGTTCCACCAGGATGCGCGCGCCGATGATTGGCTGCTCTATGCAACCGACAGCCCATGGTCGGGCGGCGGGCGCGGCTTTAACCGAGGGCGCATCTTCGATCAGAACGGCAAACTCATCGCCAGCGCCGCTCAAGAAGGCATGGTCAGGCGCCGGATTAAAAAGCCGGCAAAATGACACAGCGAACCCGCTGTTTGAGACAAAATCGGGATCCCTCACAAATATCGGTTTTTTTAGAGCTTTACCGCCTTCCAGAGCAAACAATGTGTCAACTTTCGCTTCTCTCGTTCTCACGCCGTGAATTCACACAGTGTCAGATCACGGCAGGCAGAAACTAACCAGCCGAGCTCCTGTAGGAAAGCTCGGCTGGCTCCGTCCGGTCTGCTGACATTCCGGGTTAATGGGCCAACAGGACCGGGATCTTTGGATTGCTCAGCACGCGGCGGGTCACACCGCCCATCAGCATTTCGGCAAGCCGTGAGTGGCCATAGGCCCCCATCACAAGCACGCCGCATTCGCGCATTTCGGCTGCCGAGAAGAGCGTGTCGGCAATGCTCGCCTTGCCGGGCGGTATCTCCACCACCTCTGCTTTGATCCCATGCCGCTCCAGATACTTCGCGGCCTCAGAGACCGGGAATTCAAAGCGCTCTTGCTCGCCTGGCTCAGCCACGGTCGCAAGATACACCTTGTTCGACAGAGCAAGCAATGGAAGCGACTCACGCATGGCCACGCACGATTCCGCAGTGCCGTTCCACGCGACCAGCACAGGAGCACGTGTATTCAGTCGCTTGGTGTCACCCGGTACGATCAGAACCGGCGCAGGTGCCTTAATCGCAAGCTCACCCGCCATTGCCGAAGGACCGCGCATGCCCTCTTCGCCAATGTCATGCGGTCCCACAAGGATCACATCATGCAAAGACGATTGTTCGAGCAGTCGGGTTTCAGCCATGCCATACTGAAAACGCCACTCCCAAGAGACATCTTCGTTGGAAAGGTCTTCCTCGACCTTGGCGCGCAATTCTGCGGCCGCTTCTTTGATGCGAGGCATCGCCGCGGCCATTGCGTTGCCGTAAAAGTCACCTGGCGCGAAAACCTCGTAGCTGACCGATTGGAGACAGGTGATATGGCCACCGCCAGCGCGCGCTAAATCCAGCGCGACCTGCATACGTGCCTCGAAACATTGATCTCCATCAACGTGCAACAGAATGCTCTTCATCGCTTGTCTCCCTTTGTTGAGAGAGAATTATGCGACCATGGAGCCTTGTTGCATTGATTCAGATCAAAGTTTTAAACGGAAGAGCGGATCAACCGCCCTTGCTGCGGCTTGAAGAGCCGCCAAAAATGCCCCCACCGGACGCCTTGTTGCGACCGAAGTTTGCATCTTTCTTGCCATAACCCGGCTTGCCAAAACCGGCAGCACGGGCCATTTGCGAGGCAGGCTTTACCTTGGGCACGCTCTTTGGGCGCTCCATTGCCCGGCCAGATGCCATATATTTGCCAGGCTGACCGCCGTAACCGAGACGCGAGCCGTTGGCGGTCTGATATCCGCCTGCTGTGCTTTTGTAGAGAGGGCCCGTTCGACCATCTTTCTTGGTGGAGAACCAAGCGACGATGAAACCCGAGTAGTGCGAACGGCGACCAGAGGTTTGTTCTTCCGCCGGTGGGTTTTCTTGAACGCACTGCCCCGGGCCATAGACGGCCTCACAGTCTTCCTTGGCTTCGAAGCGGGGCGCGTCGGCAGCCGCGATTTTCTGGGCCTCAGCGCGCATTTCTTCGCATTCATCGGTGGTCTTGCCGGTCGCCTTCGCGCAAGCGAAGACATTCTCATAGACTTGGAGTTCAACATCTTTCGGGCCATCCGCAGCCGCTGCTTGAGCGGCCGGTGCAGGATCGCCCCCACACGCGCTAAGCATCGCGCCCGAGCTCAATGCCGCCATGGTTGTCAGCTTTACTGACGACGATCGTTTTGAACGGTTTGCAGCCATTTTTACTACTTTCCCCTGAGAGTTTCGTCTCCAGAGTTTCCCCCTAAGCCAAAAAGGTTATCGTAAGGTGGATATTGGGTAAATTGATCGAATGAGGGCTCGCTGATGCTGCGCAAAACGCTTCCCGAAAGGCCGAATTGGCAGGAAATTGCGGCTGCCAATGGCTTTGTCTTTCATCATGTTGATGGCGAACTATACTGGGATGAGCGCGCGTGCTGGCAGTTCACTTTGCAAGAAGTCGAAGACGAGATCGAGGATCCTACAACCGAGCTTTACGCCATGTGCCTAAGTCTTGTGGACGATGCCTGTCACGACCAACAGATGATGGAAGCTCTCGCGATCCCGCGCGACATGTGGGACCCGATTGCCAATTCCTGGAAACGCGGCGATGCCTCGCTCTATGGTCGGTTCGACTTCGCTTATACCGGGGATGGCCCAGCCAAACTGCTTGAATTCAACGCTGATACGCCGACAAGCGTGTATGAAACCGCTTTCTTCCAGTGGAAGTGGCTGGAAGACATGATCGCGCTGGGAGAGCTTCCGGAAAGCACTGACCAGTTCAATCGGCTGCATGAGGCATTGGTTGAACGGTTTGCGCAAATACTGACGCCGGGAAGCCTGTGCCATTTCTCCGCGGTTGAAAGCCATATCGAGGACCGCGCAACGGTCGCCTATTTTGAGGATGTCGCAGGGCAAGCGGGGCTTGAGACACGCTTTGTCGATATCGAAAAGATCGCGGTCGACGATGAAGGCGAGTTTTTGGACCATGAGGGATATCGCATCGGGGCTTTGTTCAAGCTCTACCCATGGGAGGACATGATCCAGGAAGAGAGCGCAAGCCAACTCGCGGGATCATCGTGCAACTTCATCGAGCCCATGTGGAAAGCGATCCTCTCCAACAAGGCGATCCTGCCGCTCCTGTGGCAGCGTCACCAAGGGCATCGCAATCTGATCCCCGCCTTCTTCCCAGGAACAGAGGGCGCACGCGAACTTAAGGCTCAGCCCCATGTGACCAAGCCTTTCTTCAGCCGCGAGGGGGCGGATATCGCTTTGTTCGACGGAGAAACCCGCCATGATGGGCCTACTGAGGGTTACGGCGCAGAGGGCCATATCATCCAAGGCTATGCGCCCATCGCGCGCTCGGGTGACAATCACGCGGTAATTGGCAGCTGGGTGGTCGGCGATGACCCAGCTGGCATGTCCATTCGCGAAGACGCAAGCCCGATCACCCGCGACCTCGCCCGCTTCTTGCCGCATATCATCATGGGGTGACTGCCCCCCTTGTCTTGCCACGCCTCTTGGCTACGGTGGTGCGCAGGAGCCAAACATGCAGATCACACGCCAGCCACCGGTCAAAACCACACTTGAGCCATCGAACCACCCTTATTTAAACGGACCGTGGGCCCCGCTGCATGAAGAGGTGGAGACGCAAGAGCTCGAGGTGATCGAAGGCGCTATTCCTGAGGATATCGACGGGATCTATCTGCGCAATACGGAAAACCCGGTGCACCAGCCGCTGGGCCGCCACCATCCATTTGATGGAGATGGAATGGTGCATCAGGTCAATATCTCGGGCGGCAAGGCAAGCTATCGCAACCGCTTCATCCGCACCCATTGCTTTGCCGAAGAACAGATCGCCGGCGGTGCGTTGTGGGGCGGGCTCATGGATCCGCATGGCACTTCGAAACGCCCCGGTTTTGGCGCGCATGAGGGGCTCAAGGATACAGGCTCCACCGATATTATCGTCCATGCGGGTGTCGCTCTCGCAACGCTCTACCAATGCGGCGAGGCGTGGCAGATGGACCCAGTGACGCTGGAGAACCTGGGCAAGGCTTCCTGGGGGCCGATAGATGGCGTGTCGGCTCACCCAAAGGTTGATGAAGAGACCGGCGAGCTCATGTTCTTCAACTATTCCAAATATGCACCCTACATGCATTATGGCGTGGTCGACCGGGCTGGAAAACTAGCGCATTACGTACCCATTCCCCTCCCCGGCCCGCGTCTCCCGCATGACATGGCGATCACCAAGAACTGGTCTATTCTCAACGATATGCCGCTGTTCTGGGACGCCGATCTTCTTGAGCGCAAGATCCACGCGGCGCGTATTCATGACGGAGTGCCTTCGCGCTTCGCTCTGATTCCGCGCCATGGTCAACCCGAGGACATCCGTTGGTTCGAAGCTTCTCCCACCTATGTTCTCCACTGGACCAATGCCTGGGAAGATGGCGATGAAGTAGTGCTTGAAGGGTATTATCAGGACAAACCCATGCCCGACCCGATCGAAGAGACGGGCGAATACAGTCACATGATGGCCTATGTGGATGAACACTCCTTCCAGTCACGCCTCCACCGTTGGCGCTTCAACCTCACAACGGGTGAGACCCGCGAAGAACGCCTCTCGGATCGAATTGTCGAGTTTGGGATGATCAACCCTGCCTATCTGATGGAGAAGAGCCGCTACATCTGGTCGACCACCACGCGGCCTGGTTGGTTCCTGTTCAACGGCTATGTCCGTCACGACACCGAGACGGGCGAAGAGCAGGTCTTCACCTTGCCTGAGGGTGTTTATGCCAGCGAGAGCCCCATGATACCACGCCAAGGTTCATCTGCTGAGGACGATGGCTATCTCGTCACATTCCTGATCGATGAGAACTCTGGCAGTTCCGAGCTTGCCATTCTCGACGCCAGCGATGTGACCAAAGGCCCAATCGCCCGCGCACGACTGCCGCACAAGATCTCAAGCGGGGTACATGCTACCTGGGTGGAGCATGCTCAGTTGCGGAAAGATGCAGGCTTTCGGGCGACGGCCTTAGGCGTCTGAATGGATGTTCACGCCAGTCGGCGCGCCATCACACCCAGAACGTCTTCAGGCGATACGCGAACGACAGACTTGGCCTCATGCCCGTTTTTAGTCTCTGCGCTCAAATACACACCGCCCTTGCGGCACACTGCCCTAACCCTCTGAGCAACTCTACCAATATCGGGATTGACCGCCAATGCGGTGTCTTCTCGCTTCGGACGCATATTGGGGCGCGTAAGGAAATGTCTTGAGTTGGGCCAAGACCCAAAACTGCTTTTTCCATTCTTTGTTGTCCAAACTTCGCACCTGTTGCGAATTGAAACAATGAATTGCGGCTTTCCCTGCCACCGCGCATTGGCTAATGCAGCGGTCAAATCCAACGCAGGAGACACCCGAAATGGCTTTTCAACTAATCGACCTTCCCTATGCCGACGATGCGCTTTCCCCCGCTGTCTCGGCAGAGACCCTGTCATTCCACCACGGCAAGCACCACAAGGCCTATGTCGACAAAATGAACGCTGCCATCGCCGGCACCGCTCATGACGACGCCGCACTTGAAACGGTTGTTGCAGACGCCCGCGGCTCAAACGCTGGCCTGTTCAACAATGCAGCGCAGACTTGGAACCATGCGTTCTACTGGCATTCGATGGCTGGTTCGGAAACTGCGCCTTCGGACGACCTGAAAGCCAAGATCGACGCAGCCTTTGGATCGGTTGACGAACTCAAAGCTCAGCTTAAAGCGCGCGGCGCAGGCCACTTCGCCAGCGGCTGGGTATGGCTCGCCGAGAAAAATGGCGCGCTTTCCATCGAAGAAACCCACGATGGCGACACCCTTGCGGACAGCGGCTTCAACCCGCTTCTGACGATCGATGTGTGGGAGCACGCCTATTACATCGACCACCGCAATGCGCGCCCAGCCTACCTTGACGCTGTGGTCGACGGGAAGCTCAACTGGGCCTTCGCCAGCGAAAACCTCGCGCGGGGCAGCACTTGGATCTATCCTAAGTAAAAACACTCTATTTGCACTAAAAGGCCCGGCACACTTAATTGTGGTGCCGGGCCTTTTGATTGGAAGAGCTTGAATTTGCGTTGCAATACACTGCTCTCTCGATATACTCATGGAGAGATATGCTTTTCTTTCCAGGGGAGATTTATGGGAAAGCCTCAATCAATAAAGATTTTTAGCTTTTCGATCCTGTTTACTCTTATTCATCAACCATTGTCCGCGGAGCCTGCGGAAGTGGGCAGTCGGGGGGTGGATAGCGAAGCTACAGCACTGTGCAACGCCACCGCAGAGAGCAACAACACCTCGACTTCTTATGCCAATCTACAAAATGGCTTCCGCGCTACGGGATACATCTCGACGAATGTTTGCGAGACGGCTAATCTTGCTGAGGATAAGCACCCATTAGCAGGCAATTACACTCGCTGGGTGGTAGAGCCTGGTGCCATCTTTCACTACGACGGTCAGCGGGTCTATTCGCTCGAAGGCAGGGGCTGGATTGCCCGTCTCTTCTCCGACCGCGTAATCGAAACATCGCATTCACTTCAGATAGAAATGGCCGCGCCAACGGTCAGCATTCCGATCGCTCTCGCCAGCTTTAAATACAATGAGGAAGGAGAGAACGGCGTTGAATATACGACAAATATTCGGAATAACGGACTCGATCAGACATTCTTCAGGGTCAATTCAAATACAACATTGAATGTGAAGGCGCGCGCCCAACACTCGTTTCGCACAAGTTATACCGGAGCAGTAGAAGTTCTTCAGGCCGTTCAAGATGCCGTGAAACTGGTTGCTCCCTCATCAACGCTGTTGACCTCGATCAACGCGGAACAGCTCACAAAGACATCAAATGCCATCAACGAGATAGGGGGGTCGCTGTTCGACAGGAGTTTCGATGAGACGGTAGAGGATGGTTTCAACCTCGATAGCTGGTACAAAAACCGGCGAATCCAAATCATCATCCAACTGCCTTTTGAAATCACCTCACATAACCGCAACCCACGCTCGACAAACGGCAGCAGATTAACCCGAAATCGGGATCCGATTTACCTTTCATATTGGCTAAGCCTAGCCTGTCCACGAACCTCCATGTTCAGCACGAGAGATCTCTGCACCCAGGGCTCTTCGACTGATCCGACAACTGGGTCGATCCTTGCATTTGAAATGGCCGCCAACAAAACGGTGCAACAATTCATCAACGATCAGCAATGGTACAAGGATTTCCTCGCTTCAGACGATTTTCGCGACAATCCGGCGGCCGATACAGATGCAGAGGAAGCGCGCGACGCGACCCTGCTGCGGTTCTGCAGAAGCATCGCAAACGGGGTTTTCGAGGCAGGCTTTAACGATACAGACACAAGGCTAATTGTTGCAGCTGCCATTGACGGGATGCCTGAACTCGCGCCTGTCTCTGATGCCATGAGCAGCGCATGTGGAACGGCAGAAGTGCAAATGAAGGACGGTGGCAAACGGGCACGTGGTGTCTGGGGATTGAGGAGTTTTCCCGTTCTTGAACGATAGAGTGATGCGCAAAGCTAACGCATGTTGCTTTGCATCCCTCATCCCCCCGCATGATAGAAATCATAGATCGTGCGCGCCACAGCGTCACTAACACCCGGCGCGCGTTGTAGGTCTTCGAGTGCGGCCGCTCGCACCTTGCTCGCCGTGCCGAAATGGAGGAGCAGCGCGCGCTTGCGGGCCGGGCCAATGCCTGGGATCTCATCCAGCGGCGAGGCTGTGATCGCCTTGGAACGTTTGGCGCGGTGGGCGCCAATGACATACCGGTGGACTTCATCCCGCAGGTTCTGCGCGTAAAACAGCACGGGCGAATTGGTTGGGAGCATTTTCTCGCGCCCGTCCGGGAAGTGGAATATCTCGCGCCCTTCGCGACCATGATGCGGGCCCTTCGCGATGCCGATCACTGGTAGGTCTTCGATGCCGAGCTCGCCCAGTACCTCCATCACGCTGGAAAGCTGTCCCTTCCCTCCATCAACCAGCACGAGATCAGGCCAAACCCCTTCACGTTCACGGTCGGGGTCATCCTTCATCGCACGCGTAAAGCGCCGCTCCATCACCTCGCGCATCATCGCAAAGTCGTCATTGGTCTGAGCGGACTTGATGTTGAACTTGCGGTATTGTGACTTTTCGAAGCCCTCGGGCGAGGCGACAACCATCGCGCCCACCGCCTTTGCGCCTTGGATGTGGCTGTTATCGTAAACTTCAATACGCTTGGGTGGCTCACCCAACTCGAGGAATTCGGCAAGCTCGCGCTGGACTTTGGCTTTGGTTCCGCTCTCAGCGAGCCGCCTTTCGAGCGCCTCTACGGCATTGCGCTCGGCCTGCGCCATAAGCTTGCGGCGGTCTCCGCGTTGGGGGATGGAAATCGCAACTTTCTTCTCGGCAAGCTCAGAGAGAGCGGCCTCGATCAATTCGGTTTCAAGCAGCTTCCGATCCACCAAAACATTGGGCGGCGGCGGCACTTCTTCATAAAACTGCAGCATCACATTGGCGAGGACCTGGTCCTCTTCCACATCCTTCACATGGCTAGGGAAGAAGGCACGATGCCCCCAGTTCTGTCCACCACGGATGAAGAAAGCCTGCACACACATCTGCCCGCCGTTGGACCGAAGCGCGAAGACATCGGCATCACCCACGCTCTTCGCATTGATCGCTTGAGAGCCCTGGATGAAAGTCGCAGCGCGCAGGCGGTCGCGCAAAATCGCGGCCGTTTCAAAGTCCAAGCCTTCGGCAGCTTTGGCCATTTGCTTTTCAAGGTCAGCCTGAACCTTGGAGGATTTGCCCGCGAGGAAGTCCTTGGCTTGCCCCACCAGCGCCGCGTAGTCCTCCCCGCTGATCCGGCCCACACATGGAGCCGAACACCGCTTGATCTGATAAAGTAAACAGGGCCGGTTGCGATTGTTGAAAAAGCTGTCTGTACAAGACCTTAGAAGAAAGAGCTTCTCAAGTGCATTAAGTGTGGTGTTGACGCTGCCCGCGCTCGCAAAGGGGCCATAGTAATTCCCCTTCGCCCGCCTTGCGCCGCGGTGCTTATGGATACGCGGAAACTCATGATCAGCGCGCAGGAGGATGAAAGGAAAGCTCTTATCATCGCGCAGCAACACGTTGAAAGGCGGGCGATACCTTTTGATTAACTGCGCCTCGAGCAGAAGCGCCTCAGCCTCGGAATTGGTGGTCACAATCTCCATAGACCGACACTGTGAGACCATGCGCTGGAGCCGATTGGTCAGCTGGTTGACCTGAGTGTAGTTCACCACCCGCGCCTTTAAGCTGCGCGCCTTGCCGACATAAAGCACATCGCCCCGCGCATCGAGCATGCGGTAGACACCGGGTATTGGCTTGAGTGTCGCAACCACCTCGCGGATCGCCGCAACCCCCGCTTCCAAATTGGGTTGCGCGCGGGCCACCGTGTAGGCCGCTCGCTCCTCGTTAAAGCGCTCAGCACCATCGGGGTTGTGGGGACTTCCGGCTTTCGCATTCGGCATGCGGCCTAGATAGGGCCAGCACCCGGCCATTGGCAATGTGTGAGCGAACCCCTATCGGCGGGAAATGGAGCATTACGACGCAATCATTCTTGGCGCTGGCGCCGCAGGCCTGATGTGTGCAGCCCAAGCCGGCAAGCGCGGCCTTCGCGTCGTAGTGCTTGAGAAGGCCGATAAGCCCGGCAAGAAGATCCTGATTTCCGGCGGTGGGCGCTGCAACTTCACCAATGTGGATGCCGGGCCTGCCAACTACCTTTCCGACAATCCGCATTTCGCCAAGTCGGCACTCGCCCGCTACACCCCGCAAGATTTCATCGAACTCGTCAATGCTCACGGCATTGCGTGGCATGAAAAAACCCTGGGACAGCTCTTTTGCGATGGGTCAGCCAAGCAGATCGTTCAGATGCTTCTCGATGAGTGTGGGGAAAGCGTTGACATCCTTTGCGACGCCTTTGTGAGCGCAGTGGTGAAAGATGGAGACGCATTCGCTGTTTCTGCTTCAGGCCAAAACTTCACCGCTCCCCGATTGGTCATCGCAAGCGGCGGCCCATCCATCCCCAAGATGGGTGCGACCGGTTTTGCCTACGATCTCGCGCGGCAATTCGGCCTCAAAGTCGTCGAGCCCCGCCCTGCCCTTGTTCCACTCACCCTTGGCGGAGAAGACGTTCTATTCCGGGAACTGTCGGGGGTTTCCGCCCCCGTCACCGCTCGCGCTGGCAACGGCAAGCGGAAAGCCAGCTTCGATGAAGCCGCACTTTTCACCCACAAAGGGCTTTCTGGCCCCGCGATCTTGCAAATCTCGTCCTACTGGCACCCGGGTGAAGAAGTTGGGATCACATTCCTGCCACAGGCCGACGTCGATTGGCTGCTGGAGCTCAAACGCGATCGTCCTCGTGCTGGCCTCAAATCCGCCCTTCGAGAGCATCTTCCAGACCGCTTGGCAGACGCACTGGCTGAACGATTAGGAATTGATACGGAACTGGGCAATATCTCGGACAAGACGCTTAGAGCGGCGGGCCAGAAACTCGCGGATTGGCGCTTTACTCCCTCCGGCACAGAGGGTTTTGCCAAGGCAGAGGTCACTATCGGCGGCATCTCCACAAACGAACTTTCGAGCAAAACCATGGAGGCGAAGAGCGTTCCCGGGCTCTACGTTATCGGAGAAGCGGTGGATGTCACCGGGTGGCTTGGCGGCTACAATTTTCAATGGGCATGGGCGAGCGGGGTCGCCTGTGCAGAGGCCCTTGGCCATAAATAAGGCTGCATCAATTTTGCAATAACTCAGCGCCTGACGTGAACGTCAGGTTGTATCCCGTGACATATCTGCCTAGCCTAGTCGTTAATGGTCGCTCATAAGGCCAAGTCAGATCAGGGTACGAGGAGAGACCTTTTGCAGCAGTTGCAGGGCATGGATTCATCCTTTGTGGCGATGGAATCGCCCAATTCGCCAATGCATATCGGCAATCTGCTGATTTATAATCCTGAAACAGCTCCGGGCGGGTTTGTCCGGTTCAAAGACATTCTTGAATTCTTCCGCAGTCGTTTACAGCTGTCCAAGACCATGCGCCAGCGTTTGGTGCGCGTACCGTTCGATCTCGACTATCCATATTGGATCGAGGACCCGGATTTCGATCTGGAGTATCACCTGCGCCATGTGGCCTTGCCGAAACCGGGTGATTGGCGGCAGTTGTGTATCCAGACCGCGCGAATTCATGCCCGGCCGCTCGATCTAAACAGGCCGCCTTGGGAGTTTACCGTGGTCGAGGGGCTCGACAATGTGCCAGGGTATCCGCCAGGCTGTTTCGCCTTCGTGACCAAGGTGCACCATGCCGCAATCGATGGGATGAGCGGAATTGACCTGATGGAGGCGATCCACACCCTCGCCCCTCATGCGCCTCCACCAAACAAGCCCGATGATTGGAAGCCGGAGAAGATCCCGGGTCCGATGGAGCTGCTCGGCAAGTCTTACATCAACGGTCTGATCAACCCGTTGAAACAGGCAAAAGTCGCGGCGCAAGCTGTCCCGGGTGTCGCCAATGCGATCAAGGGGCTGATCACAAGCGAATTCAAGGTGACAAGCGATTATGTGCCACCTCGCACGCGCTTCAACAAATCCATCTCCTCGCACCGTGTGGTTGAGGGACAGCGCTTCCCGCTGAAAGATTTCAAGGCGATCCGCGCGCTTGCACCGGACCTTAACACCAAGGTCAACGATGTTGCGCTCGCAATTATTGGTGGAGCGCTGCACAAATATCTGACCGCGAAGAACGATCTTCCCAAAGCAACCATGACCGCCATGGCGCCGATATCGGTGCGCTCTTCAGACGAGAAAAGCGATATGGGCAATCAGGTCTCCGCCATGATTGCGCCTTTGGGTACGCACATCTCAGACCCGGCAGAGCGTCTCGCTTTCGTCTTTGGCCGCACCAGCAACTCCAAAGCGATGACCAATGCAATCGGCGCACGCACCATGACCGAAGTTTCCAAGGTCAATCCGCTCCTTTACATGGCGTTGGGCGCGCAATTGTTTGGCCGGATCAGCATCGCGCATAAGCTCGCTATGCCATTCAACACGGTTGTGACCAATGTGCCCGGCCCGCCTATCCCGATCTATTCGGCCGGCGCAAAGATGGAGAGCATGGCGCTGTCGCTGATCTGCCTCACCGATGGCCTTGGCCTTGCTCACGTGGTGCAATCCTATTGCGACGAAGCCTATATCAGCTTCACCGCATGCCGCGATATCATGCCCGATCCTGAGTTTTACTCACAGTGCCTGAAAGACAGCTTTGATGAGATGTTGACAGCCGCAAAGGCGGTTGAAGTGGTGGCAGCCAAGGCACCCCCTGCTAAGCCAAAGCGCAAGCAAGCCGGGAGCAAAACTGTAACCAACAGGTCCGCAACAGCGAAGAAAACCACAAGTAAAGCGGCAGCACGCAAATCGGCTGCCAAACCAACAACCAGCAAGGCCAGAAAGGGATCTCCGGCCAAACGCAAGCCGGCCAAAGCGTCGGCAAAGCGCATCGCTGAGGAGAGCAAATAATGGCGAGCTTACCCACCTTTCGCGATTTCCCACCTATGCCGGGAAGTATCGTGGTCGACGATGAAAGGTCATGGAACGAAGTTCCCGTGCCAACTGCGCGCGCACCGCATCCCTTGCTGGCATTGTCAGAGGGACGCGCTGTCTTCGAGTTCGGCGCGTTTTTCGCTTCAAGAGCCTATTTGAGCACATTACCCAAGGGTGATGGCCACAGCGTCATGACGTTGCCCGGCTTTATGGCCACAAACAACTCAACCGGCCCCATGCGTCGGCTATTGAAGAGCCTTGGCTATGATGCGCATGGCTGGGACTCGGGCCGCAATGTCCGAGTGAACGAAGAACTGATTCAGAAATTAGAAGATCAGCTTGATCGGCTATTTGATGAAAGCGGGCGCAAAGTCTCGCTTATCGGCTGGAGTCTTGGTGGCGTTTTGGCTCGAGAGCTAGCAAAATTGCGGCCCGATAAGGTTCGCCTTGTGATGAGCCTTGGCAGCCCGATCACCGACGATCGCGCGCATACCAACGCCTCGCGCCTGTTCGAATTCTTTAATGGCAATGAGCCTGAGGAAATTCGCGATGGGCAATTCCTCGGCCTCGACATCGCTCCCCCGGTCCCGACGACCTCAATCCTAACCAAAACCGATGGTGTGGTTCACTGGCGCGGGAGTGTGCAAGACCCTGAGAAGGGGAGCGGCGCTCCGACCGAGAACATCCGCGTGTTCGCAAGCCACCTTGGGTTAGGCGTAAACCCAAGCGTGATGATTGCCATGGCCGACCGTCTGGCACAGGCCGAGGGAGAGTGGGCACCGTTCGAAGCATCCCCCTACCAGAGCTGGATGTTCCCCAAGCTCACAGATGGCTGGGTCTGACTGCCGGGCTTTAGAACAGCTTCCGTATGTCGATCCCGATAAAACGCCCGACTGGATCGATAAGGAACGGTTGGAAGTTGATCGGCGTGTCACCGCTCTCGTCAACGACCCTTAGCTGACCGTCGAAAATATTGTCGGCCCGCAGGGAGACCCTGACGTTCTTAAGGATCGGGCTTTCGCTGCCGGTAAGCTCATCGATGTTGGCGAACAGACGAAGATCAAAGGTGGCCAGATCGTTGAAGAAGATGGCCGTGCTGCCCGGCAAACCCGATCCATCGAGACGGGTGGAGCCTGTGTAGCGGCCCGATAGCCGCATCCCTACTCCTTGCCCGAATATCCCTGCTTCAAGCCGGGCGGTGTGGCGTGGCAGACCAAAGGCATTGGTGGATTCCCCATCCAATTGGTCGAGCGGGGTCAGGCCCGGCGCAATCAAGATTTCGTTGTCGAGCTCGATCGTGTGGTTGAGCGACACAAAATAGCGGAAGCCGGAGAAATTGCGGCGGGCGAGCGGGTTGAAGCCTCGGCCCGGAGGTCCGCCGCGTGAGGCACCGCCACCTGGCCTGCCTTGAGCAGTTCCCTCGCCATCAGCGTTGCAGAACCGTGCACGAATCCCGGCGATGCGCTCCGATGAAAGCTCTCCATCCTCGCCGCGCAGGCGATCAATCATGAAGCCAGCCATATTCGGGTCAAATCCGGGGATCGTATCAGAGATATCCTCACCGCGATCAATCCGGGCCACAAGCGCGCGGAGCTTGGCTTCTCCATCCTCGGCGCAAACAAGCATTCGGAAGGCGGCGAAGCCTTCACCCATAGCGCCAGCGGGTGGACCGCCGGGGGCACCAGAGGGCCTATCACCAGGTGCCGCACCGGGAGGACCAGCTTGCGGTCCGTCTCGCATGGCGGAAGGATCCATATTGCAAATGCGGTTACGCATCGCGGCGAGGCGTTCGGGATCAATCTGACCATCCTCGCCCTTCATGCGTTCCACCATGCGCATCAAGCGCGGCGAGCCGCCGCCAGGAATGATCGCTGACACATCCTCACCCCTCGCAATCGCGTTGGCTAGGCGCGTGAGCACTTCAAGGCCGTCAGCGGCGCAAATTCGTTCACGGAACTGCATAAAGGCCGCACGGCGACCTTCTCTTTGGCTCGCAGCGGCTGCAGCAGGCGGTCCTCCGCTCAGCCTTCCACGGCCCGCTCCGGGAGGAGGGCCACCACCACCGCCAGGCCTCCCGCCACGCGCACCGGGGGGCCCGCCTCGCTGTCCGCCACCAATCGTACCTCGAAGGTTGAGGCTGAAATTAAGCCGGTCTGCCCGCGTCTCTGCGAATGTTACCTGCCGACGGTCCAGAGCAATCAAAGTGCCGCCAGCATCGCGCGTGATGCGATCAGGAAAAGCGGCTTCGATCTCCTGAGTGATCTGAGGAAATGCGCTCACCACATCATCGGACCGGTTGCGGATATATTCGACCTGAAAACGCGCGCCTTGCCAGAAGGGAAGCTCCCAATTGGCGGCGAATTTCCAATCGCGCTGGGTTTCAGCAATCAGGTCCGGATTGCCGCCTGTGGTGACATCGGCGAGCACCGTTTCACCATTCACAAAATCAAAAACTGGAATATTGAAGTTGACGATCTGCGGATCGCCTAATGCGTTGAGCGAAGGGGCAACTTCGCGCTCAATGTACGTCGCGGACAAGTCGAGATTACCAAAGGGAGCCCAGGTCAGACCAGCGGTGTAGCTTCCCAAGGTTCCGAAATCTGACAGATCGCTTGCGCGCAAGTTGAGGTTGAGCGTGAAACTGCCCAGCGCATCCGCGAAACCTTCGCGGCGGCTGGTGATCGGAATGTTGAGATTGGTGCCGATGGTCGCGACGCGGCGCGTAAGCCCCACATCGATTTGCGTCCTGGTGTCAGCGCTTTCGATGCGTTGCCAGTTTCCGCCAATGTCAAAAGTCGCATTGAGCTCCCCCCCAGGCAGATAGGCAAGTGGCCCGCGCAAGGTGGTGAGCGTTTCTGCCGTGATCGTGCGCCGATTTGCAACATCGAAACCGGTTTGAATGCTCGAAGGGAGCGCCGCATCAATCGCCAAATCACCGGTCAAAGCAGAAGCCACAAGGTCACTTGCGTCGAACAATTGATCGAACCGCGTTTCAGACTCGCTCAAACTGGCATCGAAAGTCGACGTTAGCCGGAATGCGTTGACTGGGGTGTTGACCGATCCTGACGCGGAGAACGTATCAATAGCAACGGTCTGTTCAATCGGCGTTTCTTCACCGAAAGTGCGAAGTGCGCTATTGCCCGCTGCATCTGTCAGCAAAACCGTATTGAGCCCTTGGAGAGCGCGGGCATCGCGGCGTTCATAGAATACGTTGGCGGACACAGCCGTCCCGCTGTCGAGGAACGCTTTTGCCCAGCTGACATTGGCTTCAAGGGCTCTACTATCTGAAATCAGCGATCGAAAAGGCGCTTGACCAGGATCGCCCGCAATGTCTGAAATTGATCCGGGTGTCTGGAGGATATCGCGCTCATCCTCGGTCAGGAGCGAGGTATCATTTGCTTCCAGATTGACATTCGCTCGCGCGCCATTGGTGATCTGAAGGAAGCCTAGCTCCTGTTCGCGGGTATAATTGCCGCCGCGTGAGGGCCCTTCGAACTCGAATTCAACCTCCGCGTTGCGATAGTTGTCCTTCAGAATAAGGTTGATAACGCGGCGATCAGGCGAAAAACCAAAGCGTTGCGCCACCTCTTCCGGAAAGACTTCCACCCGGTTGAGCGCTTCTGGCGGGTACTGGAAAAGCTCGCGGAATGATCCCGGCCGAATACCGTTTACAAGGATGATGGGCCGCCCGCTTCCGCCTCGACCGCGCGATGAGCCTGTCTGTGCGCTGATTTGCGTCACAAGATCGGCAATCGATGCGACGCCTTCCGCTGCGATTTCCTCCTCGCCTAGCTCCAGAATAGGGGCCTGCTCAACGTCAAGCTGCCCGCGAAGTCTCTGTCCTTCAACGATGATTGTGCCAGCATTGTCGCTCGAACCACTCCCTTCAGAAGCCTTCGAGGACTGGTCTGCAGAAGTTTCAGAATCTTGGGCCGACGACGGCTGAGCAATGAACACGCAAGTGGCAACGCCCGCCAAGGCTGCAGATCGAAATGCACGAGAGACGTTCATTCTGGCCCTTTTGAAGAGTTTTCACCGCTCAACAATGCGGCTCTTTGTATCGGTTTGCACCAGCAGGAACGAATGCGCCTTAGATTGTGATGCAGAAGTCGCTCATTTTGATGCGATTTGCGCCATTAACGCACGAGGCTTCCATTTTGTTCTCACCATCGCTAAACGGCGCGCGCAAGACGATAAACAGCCAGCGGCATTCACCTTGTCGCGGCAGAGAAACAAGAAACAGGAATTACATGGCCAAAGAAGAACTTCTCGAAATGCGCGGGCGCGTCGTCGAGCTGCTGCCCAATGCGATGTTCCGGGTAGAGCTTGAGAACGGCCACGAAGTGCTGGGTCACACGGCCGGCAAGATGCGCAAGAACCGTATCCGCGTGCTCGTGGGTGACGAAGTGCTCTGCGAGCTGACGCCATATGACCTTACCAAAGCCCGCATCACCTATCGCTTTATGCCGGGCCGCGGCGGTCCCGGCCCGCAATAATTCGGTGCGCCTATGAGCGCGCCTCATCTGACATTGGCCTCAGCATCGCCCCGACGGCGAGACCTTTTGGCGCGCCTTAGCATCGTGCCCGACGCGGTGACACCCGCCGAGATTGATGAAACCCCTCTCAAAGATGAGCGCCCACGCGACTATGCCTTGCGCATGGGGCGAGAGAAGGCGCTGGCAGTTGCCGCGCCGGGATTTGTGCTCGCTGGTGACACAGTGGTAGCTGCTGGCCGCAGAATATTGCCCAAGACTGAGGAAGAGAACGAGGCGCGCGATTGCCTCAAGCTGCTTTCCGGGCGACGGCATGTGGTGCTCTCCAGCGTAATACTGCGTGCTCCCGATGGGTCTTCCCGCGAGCGCCTGAATGAGAATGTGGTGCGGTTCAAGAACCTCTCTCGCGAAGAAATCGACGGTTACATCGCTAGCGACGAATGGCGCGGCAAGGCTGGCGGCTATGCGATCCAGGGCCAAGCCGAGGCGCTTATCCAATGGATGAAAGGCAGCCATTCGGGCGTGATGGGCCTGCCGCTTTATGAAACGCGTGCGCTGCTGAAAGCGGCGGGGTTTGACATTGCCTAGCCCAAACTCAGAGTGGCTGGTCGAAGAGGGTATCGGTGAAACCCGTAAGCTCCTTACCGACGCGGGCGAAATCATCGCCGCCAAGATCCAATGGCCCGGCGAACTCACCGCAGGCGAGGTCCACAAGGCTCAGCTCTCCCACAAGGCAAGCGGCGCCAAACGCGGCACGGTGACCCTTGAGAACGGACGAGAGGCATTGGTGGACCAACTGCCGCGCGAAGCCACCGAGGGGCTTACCGGACAAGTTCGCATCACCCGTGCAGCCATTGCCGAGCGAGGCCGATTGAAACTCCCACAAACGCGCTGGGTCCGCGATGGTGGGGGCGAAGAGCCTGCCGACCATGGCTCATCAATGCATCGCTTTGACACAGGCGCATGGGAGGAGGTCTGGCACGCTGCATCTTCCGGTGCGATCCCATTTGCCGGCGGGCAGATTCTGTGCGCTGTCACGCCGGGCATGACGGTGGTGGATGTGGACGGTGACTTGTCCCCACGCGAACTCGCCCTTGCTGCTATTCCTACCATCGCCAAGGCGCTTCATTGGTTTGATTTGGGCGGCAATATCGGGATCGATTTCCCTAGTCTTGAAGCAAAGGTTGATCGTCGCGCCGTCGATGCTGCTTTGGCAGAGACGCTCGAAGACTGGCCCCACGAGCGCACGGCAATGAACGGTTTTGGCTTTGTCCAAATCGTCGCACGATTGGAAAGACCATCACTGCTCCACCGATTTGCAACCTCGCGAACCGGCATGTGCGCACGTTTCGCGTTACGAGTGGCTGAGAGGGCAGAAGGCATCGGCCCCACCCTGCTCCTTAGCGTTCACCCTGCACTTAAGGCCAAACTCAAGCCCGAATGGCTCGACGAACTGGCCAGGCGAACAGGGCGCGAAGTGCGGATAGAGACCAATCCGGCTCTTGCGCTTGAAGCGCCGAGTGCGCAAATCCTGTCTCAATGACCAAATCTGCAAAGCCCTGCCCTATCTGCAAACGCGCCCGCACGAAGGAGTTCACACCCTTCTGCTCGCAACGCTGCAAGGACCGCGATCTGGCACAGTGGTTTGGTGATGGATACGCTGTTCCGGGCGAGCCAGTGGACCCCGAGCAAATCGCGCGCATCGATTGGGAGAGCCAAGAATAATCGCAAAACCGGAAATCCACCGCTTTTCCCTCTTGCCAAGTCGCCAAAGCCACGCCATAGCGCCGCTCTCATTTGCTCGCCGGGGTGCCTATTTAGCCTCGTCGCTGCAGCGAATGCCCGGGTAGCTCAGGGGTAGAGCAGCGGATTGAAAATCCGCGTGTCGGTGGTTCGATTCCGCCCCCGGGCACCACGCTGAAAGATAAGGGAACTCATCACGCATGTCCCGCCGCTCCAAAATCTACGAAGGCAAGGCCAAGATCCTTTATGAGGGTCCTGAGCCAGGCACGCTCATCCAATACTTCAAGGACGATGCGACCGCGTTTAACGCGGAGAAAAAGGGCACGATCAACGGCAAAGGCGTGATCAACAATCGCATTAGCGAGCATGTCTTCACCCGCCTTTCGCATATTGGCATCCCCACACACTTCATCCGCCGCCTGAATATGCGCGAGCAATTGGTAAGGCAGGTCGAGATCATTCCGATCGAAGTGGTCTTGCGCAATGTTGCGGCGGGTTCGATCTGCAAGCGCCTGGGTCTCGAAGAGGGTGAGCCCCTCCCCCACACGCTGATCGAGTATTACTACAAAGATGATTCGCTTGGCGACCCGCTGATTGCGGAGGAGCACATCGCCTGCTTCAACTGGGCGAGCCCTGAGGAGATGCAGGACATTTCTTCCATGGCGATCCGCATCAATGATTTCCTTTGCGGCATGTTTGCTGGCATCGATATTCGCTTGGTGGATTTCAAGTTGGAATTTGGCCGCCTCTTCGATGGTGATTTCAGCCGGGTGATCCTTGCAGACGAGATTAGCCCCGATGGCTGCCGACTTTGGGACATGGCGTCCGGCGAAAAGCTCGATAAAGACCGCTTCCGCCGCGACATGGGCGGCGAGGAAGAAGCCTACCGCGAAGTTGCTCGTCGCCTTGGCCTGCTACAGCAGGAAGATACTGGCCCGGGCGAAGTGTTGGATATGTCCAGCCATCGCTCACGCCTACGCGGCACGCCGCCAGTCAAGAAATAGCAACTGGTCAATAACTCAGGGCGCATTCATCGCCTCTCTGTACCGTCAATCCCGAGCCTGAGGGTTAGGGCTAGACGCGCGCTGCGCATCGCCTATCCTCGCGTGACTAGGGGGGAATGGCATTGAGAGCCTTATTGAGGATTTGGGTGTTTTTGGCGGCACTGTATTGCGCCATGCCAGGCACGGCCTGGGCGCAAAAGGTTGCGCTCGTCATTGCCAATTCCGACTATGAACACACCTCTCAACTCGCCAATCCTGAGGCTGATAGCGTTCTGGTGGCAGGAGCCCTGCGCCAGATTGGCTTCGACACGGTCGAACTCGCCAGCAACCTAGACCAGCCGGAATTCATGGCAAAGCTTCGCGATTTTCGCGAGCTTGCCGACGGAGCGGATGCAGCGCTAGTCTATTACGCTGGGCATGGGGTTGAGAGCAAAGGTCGCAACTGGCTTCTCCCGACCAGCGCCACTCTCGCTGCGGAGAAGGACATGCCTTTCGAAGCGATAGAGCTTGGCCGCGTGCTCGATACGCTTGAAGGTGCAAGACTGCGTATCGCCATCCTTGATGCCTGCCGCAACAACCCGTTCGCAAGCCGCTGGCAGGGTGACAATCGCAGCATCTCGCGCGGGCTCGCCCCACTGGAAGTAGACGACATGCTGGTGATCTACGCCGCAGCGCCCGGAGCCTTTGCCTTTGATGGGGCAGATGGAAACTCACCGTTTGCTCTCGCGCTGGCACGCCGGATTGTGCAGCCGGGCCTACCGGTACAATTGCTCGGCGGGATGGTCCGCGATGATGTGCTGGAGGCGACCGACGGCGAACAGCGGCCTTTCATCTCAGCATCGATGACCGGGCAGCCTCTGTTTCTGGTGGACGGTCCAGATACGCAAATGCAGTGGCTCGCCTCGCTCAATTCCTCCAGCCCCTCAAACAATGGACAGCCCGAACTGGTCAATTTCGCCAGCGCCACCGATGCCATCGCAGCTGGCCGAGGCATTACGGCGGCTGAGCATACATTGCTCAACGAGAAAGTGTGGCTAGAGGCCCTCGCACAAGACAGTGTGCAGTCCTATCGCGCATATCTCACGCAATTTCCTGAAGGTGCTTATGCAAGCTTTGCCAAGGCCAACATCGCGCAATTGCTCGATCCCACGGCGACCGGCGGAGAGCTCAACAGTGACAAACCCTGGATCATATCCCTAGGGGCCGCCCTTCCCGGCCGCTATGCAATCGACCTTGGCGCGCCTTTGCCGATTGATGGCGTGTGGCGCATTTCCACCAATGACAAGCGCCTGCGGATCGAGCGCGGACGCGCCTTCGCTGTCGATGGATGGAACCACGCTCTGCTTTTCCGGGTGGAGCCTGAGCAGGTCACCATGACCGATATGAGGCGCGAGGCTGCAGGGAGCTATCTTGGCCGCGATATTCTATTGAATGGCGATGCACAGCTCACTTTGCGGGCAGATGGAAACCTTGGCGTGAAGGTCTCAACCTTTCCGTTCCCGGTTGAATTTGTGCTCATTCGCGAAGCGCTTGATGACCCGGCTACTCTTGAGGAAGAGCTTCCGGCAATGTCGGGCGATTGAGCGTTCATTCCGCGGGAATAAGATTCCACCTGACAAACGCGATTAACCCTCTAAGCTGGCTTTCTGGAAAAGAAGATTGAGAGACGCAATAACCGAATGAATTTTGCAAACCGCGCTGTCGCCGTTGCTCTACTCCTGCTTTCGCCACTTGCCCACGGTGCCCCGCTGCTTGCCCAAAGTGCCGCATCTGATGCAAGCGAGGCCAAATCCGCAGAACCAGATTGGCCGTTTGAAACCAGCGACGTGCCGGTCGATCCGGGATTTGTGTTCGGTAAGCTTGAAAACGGAATGCGCTACATCCTGCGTGAAAACGCAACGCCCGAGGGCACCGCACTTGTACGAATGCGGATCGATTCTGGATCACTGGATGAGACCGATAGTGAGCGCGGCCTCTCCCATTTTCTGGAACATATGGCCTTCAACGGCTCGACCAATATTCCCGAAGGCGAGATGATCCCCCTGCTCGAACGCGAAGGATTGGCCTTTGGCGCGGACACCAATGCATCGACTGGTTTCGAAGCAATCACCTATATGCTCGATCTTCCGCGCAATGATGCCGAGCTGCTCGACACTGCGATGATGCTGATGCGCGAAACGGCGAGCGAGCTTACGATTGCGCCCGATGCGGTTGAACGTGAGCGCGGCGTGATACTGGCCGAGCGGCGAGATCGTCGAGGGTTTTCGCAGCGCGCGAGAGAGGATGGGTTTGAGTTCATCTCACCCGGCGCGCGCTACACACAGCGCCTACCAATTGGTACTCTGGAAGTGATCGAGAACGCGACAGCAGCGGATCTTCGCGGGCTCTATGAACGCACCTACACACCTTCCAACACAGTCATTGTCATAGTCGGAGATTTCCCAGTCGCGGCAATGGAGGCGGCGATAAGATCGCACTTTTCCGATTGGGCACCTGCTGCTGCCCCATCTGATCCAGTGAGCGGTCCGGTTGATATCACCCGCGAGGGCGAAAGCGATGTTTTCCTTGATCCCGCGCTATCTGAGAGCCTCACCGTAACCATGCTCGCGCCCTATATTGATGAACCCGATACAATCGCGGTGCGCAAGGAAGGGTTCCTTCGCGGGATTGCCTTCGGGATAATTCGTAGACGTTTGGCTCGCTTGGCGCGCTCCGCCGATGCGCCATTTCGTGCAGCGCGCTTTTCAGAAGGCTCGATCTTCGAAGATGCGCGCACCAACACACTCTCATTGGCAAGCGAAGACGGCAAATGGCGCGAGGCAATGCTTGCCGCGGTGCAAAGCGTGCATGAGTCGGCAGTCTATGGCTTCACCCCATCCGAGGTGGATGAACAACTCGCCAATATCCGCACCGCGCTCAACAACCGGGTAGCGGGCGCTGAAACACGGTCGAACAGCCTCTTTGCCAGCGCTGCGCTCAACCTCGTGTCCGACGACAGTGTGCCGACCACTCCGGATTTCCAACTCTCACTTTTCAGAGAGTTTGAGAGCGAGATCACACCCGAAATGGTGCTCAGTGCATTTCGCAATAGGCTGATCTCAGTTGATGCCCCGCTGATCCGTTTCCAGGGTCGGAACAGGCCTGAAGGCGGCGTGGACGCCTTGCGAGCGACATTTGCAGAAGCGATGGCCCTGCCCATTGCACCAATGCAAGACATGGGCAACAAAGCCTTCGCCTACACCGATTTTGGTCCGCCGGGACAGGTCATGCTGGATGCGCGCGATGAGCGACTGGGTTTTCGCTACATCACCTTTGCCAACAATGTGCGGCTGACGCTCAAGACCACTGATATTCGCGAAGATCGTATCGCCTATCGATTGCTGCTCGATGGCGGCTCGCTTTTGAACACACGCGAAGATCCCTTGCGCACCTATTTGATCGGCTCGCTGTCTGCCGGAGGGTTAGGCAAGCACAGCCGGGATGAATTGCAGACAATCCTTGCCGGACGGAGCGTCGACTTTAGCGCATCCAACACCGCGGATGCGTTTAGCTTCACTGGGGCAACCACGCCGCGCGACCTTGGCCTTCAAATGCAATTGCTCACCGCCGCCCTTACCGATCCGGGTTATCGCGTTGAGGGGATCGAGCAGTTCAGGCGTGGAATCGATAACTTTTTTGAAGCTCTCAATGCCACCCCCTTTCGCGCTTACGGAAATGCAGCTGGCGCAATCCTTTCGGACGGCGATCCGCGCTTCAGCCTACAGCCGCGTGAAGCCTTCTTTGCGCTCGACTATGATAGCCTTGATCGGGCGATCAGCGACCGGCTCACTGCGGGAGCGATAGAACTTTCACTGGTAGGTGATTTTGATGAAGACGTAGCCATCACGGCTGTTGCCGCGACTCTGGGCGCATTGCCTGCGCGCGAACCGGAATTCCGAGTCCGCGAGGAGGCACGCACACGCGAGTTCACCTCTAACCGTAGGCAGCAAATACTCACCCACGAAGGCGAAGCTGATCAGGCATTGGTGCGAATGGTGTGGCCGACCAATGATGACAGCAGCTTTGTCGAAGAGATGAGTCTCTCTTTGCTCGCACGAATGGTCCGAATCGAACTCACAGACCGCCTTCGTGAAGAGCTTGGTCAAGCCTATTCACCCACCGCCTCAAGCTCAATGAGTAATGTTTATCCGGGGTATGGCACTTTCACGCTCACCGCTTCGCTTGAAGTAAGTGAAGTGAATGCCGCCCGAAGTGCCATCGCCGCAATGGTCACGGACTTGCGCGAGAAGCCGATTGATCCCGACCTGATCCAACGGGCGCGCCAACCCTTGCTTGAAGCCTACGACAATGCGCTCAAATCACTTGGCGGATGGGTGCAGCTAGCCGACAGAGCGCAGAGTGAAAACCACAGGCTTGAACGCTGGTTCAAAGGGCCTGAGACGCTCCGCGCCATTACGGCGGAGGATTTAAGCAAGGTAGCTCAGCAATATCTTCAGCCTGAAAACGCAGTCGAGTTTCTGGTTCTGCCGGATTCGGATTCGTCCGATGACGACATCATCGCGCAATCAGATGAGATGCAAGATAAAGGCTGACAGATCGCCTCCTGCCAGCCTTACAAGGGGTCATTTGCATCCCCCCTGTCTCAGAAAAGCTAATCGGATTCACGTGATTTCCCAAGCCCCTCGTCCCCAAGAGCCCACCATTGGGCCCCCTGCCGGCCGATGCCGTGGGTGATTGCGCCGATCCACACGATTGCGCACGACGAGCGAAACGCTATACGCGTGCTCGAGTCCAGTCTCAGCGCGAGGTAAACCGTCCCATGAAAGTCCGCATCCTTGTTCGTCTCAAGCCCGGTGTGCTGGATCCGCAGGGGCGCGCGGTGCATCATTCGCTTGATGGTCTCGGCTTTGAAGGCGTGGAAGATGTGCGCATCGGCCGGATGATCGAAATGGATGTGGCAGAGGGCACGACGGATGAAACTCTCACCAAGATGTGCGAGCAATTGCTCGCCAATATGGTGATTGAGGATTACGCGATCGAACGCCTCGGTGATGCGAAGGAACCCGCCTGATGGGTTTTCGAGCAGGCGTTGTTACCTTCCCCGGCTCCAATTGCGACCGCGATATGGCGGTAGCGCTTGAGGCTGTCTCGGGTGTGCCGGCGATCCGGATATGGCACGGCGATGCCAAGCTTCCCGATGGTTTAGACTTCATCGCCTTGCCCGGTGGATTCTCCTACGGCGACTATCTGCGCTCCGGCGCAATGGCAGCCCGCAGTCCGGTCTTGCGCGCGGTCATCAATGCAGCCGAGCGCGGTGTTCCGGTGCTAGGCGTGTGCAATGGGTTTCAGGTGCTGACCGAAAGCGGCCTTTTGCCTGGCGCTCTTATGCGCAATGCAGGCCAGACTTTTGTGTGTCGCACTGTCGATTTGGAAGTTGCCAACACTGCTTCAGTCTTCACCCAAGGGTTTGAGGCTGGGCAGCAATTGCGCATCCCTGTCGCGCACCACGATGGAAATTACTTTGCCGACGAAGCCACTCTCGATGCGCTCGAAGCTGAAGGCCGTGTCGCCTTTCGCTATCTTAAGGACGTGAATGGTTCACGCCGCAATATCGCCGGAGTGCTTAGCGCAAATGGACGTGTTCTCGGTATGATGCCGCACCCCGAACGTGCGATTGAACCCGCTGCGCATCGGTCGCTTGGTGGAAAAGATGGCCGCGGCTTGTTCGAGAATGTGATCCGCAGCCTCGTCGCTGCCTAAGTCCCAACCTTAAGCTCTCAGCCTTTTCGGCCCCGTACCGTTTTTGTTGTTAAACAGGCGCCGTGCTTCTTCGCATGCCATGGGTCGTCCGAAATAGAAGCCCTGAATCTTGTCGCAACCCAGACTGCGGATCAGCTCGGCCTCTTCTGCGCTTTCCACCCCTTCTGCGGTTGTGCTCATATCGAGGCTTTTCGCCATCGCGACAACGGCATTGATGATTGCAAGGCTTTCGCTGCTTCCTTGTGAGGCACCTTGAACAAAGGTCCGGTCGACCTTGATCGTCGAGAAGCGCAATTTGCGCAGATATCCGAGTGAGGAGTACCCCGTCCCGAAATCATCAAGTGCAATCGAGCAACCCAGCGCCATCGCCTGCTCGAGGGCGTTTCGCGCTATGCTTGCATCACGCATAAAGATGCTCTCGGTCACCTCGATCTCAAGCCGCTCTGGCCTCAGACCAGTCGCGGACAGAGCATCGACCACTTCTTGATGGAAGTCAGGTTCAAGTAGCTGTTCAGGCGATACATTGACGTTGACCTTCACATGGTCGGGCCAATTGCGCGCCTCGAAACAGGCCTGACGAAGCACCCATTTTCCGATCGGCACAATCAGGCGTGTGTCTTCGGCGAGCGGGATAAACTTGCCCGGGCTGACAAAGCCATGCTCAGAGCTGTTCCAGCGCACAAGCGCCTCAAAGCTCACGATATTCCCACTGCGTGCATCAACGACCGGCTGATAGTGCAAAACAAACTCGTTGAGCCCGAGCGCGTTGCGCAAAGACACTTCAAGCTGGCGACGCTCTTCCGCTGAAGCATGGAGATTGGGCTCAAAGCGGCAGTGCTCACCGCCGCCTGCATCCTTGGCCCGATAAAGGGCCAGGTCAGCGTTGCGCATCAACTCTTCGACCGTGTTCCCATCTCGCGGGCCGATGGCTGAGCCAACGCTCGCACCCACATACAGCGTATGATTATCGACCTTATAGGGTTCAGACAGAGTGGAGATGACGCGCTGTCCAAGTGTCTGGAGGTAGTTGAGATCGCTCGCATCTCGAATCACGACGGCAAACTCATCGCCACCAAGACGCCCGATGATCGCATTCTCGCCCATCAGAGCCTGAAGCCGCACCGAAACCTGTGCGAGCAATTTATCGCCAGTCATATGACCAAGCGAATCGTTCACGGCCTTGAACCGGTCGAGGTCGATCATCATCATCGCGCATCGGGTGCGCCAATGCTGGGCATATTCAAGCGCATCACCCAAAGCTTCCGTTAGCATAAGCCTATTGGGTAGCGATGTCAGAGTGTCATAACGAGCAAGATATTCGATCTTCTCAGAGGATTCTCGCTGTTCGGTAACATCCGATCCAACGCCGCGGAATCCCGTAAATTTGCCTCGCTCATCCCGAATAGGCGTGCCTGACAGCTCCCACCAACGATCCACGCCCTTGATGGAGACCTGTACGAACAGGTTTGAGAAATTCTCCCGGTTACGAAGCTTTTCAGCCAGTTCGTGGAGACTGGGCGGGAAATCGCCGCTTTCCCATTTGGAACCTGCGATAAGCGCCAAGAGCGGTTTACCCTCCACCTCTGCGTCTGACGCATTGAGCGCAAAAGCGAAGCGTGGACTGACCGATTGCAAACGCCGCCGGGTATCAATCTCCCAGAGCCAGTCTGCCTCATTCTCTTCAAACTCTCGCAGGAGGAGCGAAACAACTTCTTCCTTTTCGGCGATGACGCTTTCGGCGATGCGAGCGTTCATATGCGCCCGGCCAACTTCAACTGCGCCCAGCATCGTGCAAATCGTGAACAGAAGGATGCCACCCACCACTGCCCAGTCCCCGGCGGCTATGAATGGAATTGAAGTCCCAAGTCCATTGATGGCGGTTGCAATCACCATATTGAACGGGGTTGTCGTATAGAAATAGACCCGGCCTGCCATGAGCAAACCGATGATGATCATGATGGTAATGGCGCTTTCACGCGGCCCATAGGGTGCAAATCCGAGGAGCGGCACCAACCACAGCACGGCGGAGGTGATCGTCATCATCGAGTGTGTGCGATACTGAGAATGGCTCACACCTTTCTCTGGATTGCCCTGATGACTGCGATCAGATCGCATCCCGTAGAACTGGACGCTTATCAGCGCTGCGAACCAAGCACCAATCCAAATCGGTTCGACAACACTCAGATACATCTGAGCCACAAATAGTGCGAGCAACGCATGAGCGTAGGCACGGTGGAACGTGAGCCGACTGAGATCCTGCTGTTCAAGTCCACGCAAACGCGGCCAATCTGCCCGTTCTTTGTCGGAAAGACCCAGAACAGCTGAGACTGGCAATTCTTCCTCGACGGAAGGTGCAGTGATGGTGTTTTGGTCGCTCACGCGTACGTGGTTAACCCGCAAAGGTTATGACACGGTAAAGCCGTGGAGGTTCGCCAAACAATTCTTTAGCGCGAAAGTTGCCTGATTTCAGACCCTATTCGACCGTCACCGATTTGGCGAGATTGCGCGGCTGATCAACGTCTGTGCCTTTAACCACCGCCACGTGATAGGCCAATAATTGCACTGGAACTGCATAGACGAGCGGTGCAATCAACGGGTGCACAACGGGCATCTCAATCGTGGCCAAACAGCCCTCGCCAGCCTCGGCAATACCAGCAGCATCCGAGATCAAGACGACCTTTCCACCGCGAGCGCGAACCTCTTCCATGTTGGAAACGGTCTTCTCAAACAGTGGCCCGGAAGGCGCGATGACCACCACAGGTACGTCATCATCGATAAGCGCAATGGGGCCGTGCTTCATCTCACCTGAAGCGTAACCTTCCGCGTGTATATAGCTGATTTCTTTGAGCTTTAGAG
Organism: uncultured Erythrobacter sp.; assembly: GCF_947502395.1. Classification (GTDB taxonomy): domain Bacteria; phylum Pseudomonadota; class Alphaproteobacteria; order Sphingomonadales; family Sphingomonadaceae; genus Erythrobacter. The sequence continues at coordinate 822,438 of NZ_CANMZM010000003.1, read as the reverse complement.
CACCTTCAAGTGCGAGCGGGAAGTCCTGCCCTCGCCCCAGATAGAGCACATCTCTGGTCTGCGAAAACAAGGGCGCCATCGCAGCAATATCATCGTCATGATTGAGGGCCTCGTTGAGCGCTGCGGGCGCTTCGAGGAGGTGCTTGACCACCTCCCGCTCTTCCTCACGCGAAAGGCGGCCTTTCTTGACCGCCATGTGCGCCGCCAAAGCCGCTAGCACGGCCAATTGGCAGGTGAAGGCTTTGGTCGAGGCAACGCCGATTTCAGGGCCAGCATGAGTCGGCAAAAGCAAGTCTGCTTCGCGCGCCATCGAACTGGTGGGCACATTGACCACCACGGCGATGACTTGGCCCTCCGCCTTGCAATGGCGAAGCGCAGCCAGCGTATCTGCGGTCTCACCGCTCTGCGAAATGAACAGTGCCAGACCGCCCTCTTCGAGCACTGGATCGCGGTAACGGAACTCACTTGCGACATCGATGTCGACCGGCACCCGTGCAAACTGCTCGAACCAATATTTTGCAACAAGTCCAGCGTAGTAGGATGTACCGCAAGCGACAATTGTAAGGCGGCGAATAGCGGAGAGATCGAAATCAAACTGTGGGAGCGCGACCGAAACGTCCTCGCGTCTCAAGTAGGAACTGAGCGTCTGAGCCACGACCGTGGGCTGCTCAAAAATTTCTTTCTGCATAAAGTGGCGATAATTGCCCTTTTCCACCGCGGCAGCAGACGCGCCTGAGGCCTGAATTGGGCGGTCTATCGCCTTGCCATGCTCGTCAAAAACCTGGATGCTCTCTTGGCGCACAACCACCCAGTCACCCTCTTCGAGATAGGTGATCTGCTGTGTCAGCGGGGCTAGCGCAAGGGCGTCGGAGCCCACGAACATTTCTCCCTCACCATAGCCAACGACGAGTGGTGAGCCCAAGCGTGCGCCAATCAAGAGATTGGGATGCTGGCGAAATGTAATCGCGAGCGCGAACGCGCCGCGCAGTCGCGGGAGCACAGCCCTGACTGCATCTTCAGGCTCCAGGCCAGCTTCGATTTGAGCAGAAACCATGTGAGCCACAACCTCGCTATCCGTTTCGCTTTCAAAACTGCGGCCAGCGTCGGCCAATTCGGCTCTAAGCTCTTTGAAGTTCTCGATAATTCCATTGTGCACGATCGCGACTTCACCCGTCGCATGCGGGTGAGCATTAGCGGCCGTAGGCGCGCCGTGGGTCGCCCATCGAGTATGCGCAATCCCCGTTGTACCGGGTGCGGGCTCCTTCTCAAGCACGCCGACCAGGTTCAAGAGTTTGCCTTCAGCGCGCCGTCGGACCAACTTACCATCATGGAGTGTGCAAATCCCGGCGCTGTCATAACCGCGATATTCCATACGCCTGAGGCCATCGACCAGCCGGTCCGCCACACCCGATGAGCTCACGATCCCGATAATACCGCACATTTGTTGCTTGATCCCCTTTGGATTGTGACGCGACTTTTGCGCCAAGCCGAATGCGTCCCTTACTTACAAGGCTTGAACAAGACTTGAAGCGCAATCGCACCTTGAAAGGCCAATTTTTGTCGATCCGGCACGCAATAAACCTCTGACCTTCTCAATTATGGTTTACGATTGCTTAAACACCCCCCGTTAGCACCGCTCAGAACAGTAGGCGCGCGCGCAATGCGCAAAGGGCGTCTTTTAGGGGCAAGAACGAAACCATGAAGCTCATCATCCAGATACCCTGCCTTAACGAGGCGCAGGTCCTGCCTGAAACTCTGGCCAAGCTGCCGCGCAGCATGCCGGGTGTCGACGAAATCGAATACTGCATTATCGACGATGGCAGCACGGACGACACCAGCGGCGTAGCCCGACGCTGGGGAGTGCAGCACATTGTACGTCACCGAGGCAATCGCGGGCTGGCGGAAGCATTCCGAAGTGGGATCGACAAATGCTTGGCAGAAGGCGCCGACGTAATCGTCAATACTGATGCTGACGGCCAATATGAAGGTGCAGACATCGCCGAGATTGTCGCACCCGTTGTCGCTGGCGAGGCGGATATTTGCATTGGTGACCGTTCTGTTGGGAAGAATGCGCATTTTGGCCCAGGCAAGCGTATACTCCAGCGCCTTGGCTCCTATGTCGTCCGCACGCTTTCTGCGACCGATATCACCGATGCGGTGAGCGGGTTTCGCGCGATCAGCCGGGATGCAGCGCAGCGTATCAACATTACCACTGACTTCAGCTACACTACTGACATGCTGATCCAGGCCGGTCGCAAGAGGCTCGCGATCACTAGCGTGCCCATCCGCACGCATGCCGCCACACGCCCCTCGCGTCTGTTCAAGTCGATCCCGCGCTTTATCCAGCAAACGGGAGTAACAATCCTGCGCGCCTACACGACCTTCAACGCCCTGCGTGTGTTTGTTGGCCTTGGCATGATGGCAACGCTCTTGGGATTGTTCCCGATCGCGCGCTTCCTGTGGTTCTTCTTCAATGGCGACAGCCAAGGCCACATCCAGTCGCTGGTCATCGGCGGTGCGCTTTTAACAGTAGGCGTGCTGGTGACGGTGCTTGGTATTCTAGCTGACCTTATCGCCACAAATCGTAAGCTTCTCGAAGCCAATATGCTGAAGCTGCGCCGGATAGAGGACAAGCTCGCAAAGAAAGAGAAGGCCGAGCCCGACGAAACACCCGAGTTCACGGCCGAATTTGCCGAACAACGGAAGGCTTCGTGACTGGAATTGCTCTTCAAGGCTGGTTGAGGCCCTCAGAAAACGCTGACAACACTGCACGCGTTGCCATCATTGCGCTCGGCCTTGTGCTGTGTCTCCAATTGGCTTTAGCTTTCACCAAGAGCATCAATTGGGACGAGTTCTATCACTTCAGCCAGATCCATGCGGCATGGCGCGGCGAGGATGTAGGCAGCCTGCTTCAGCGCCCTTTCGTACCGCTATTCAGCTGGGTGCCGTCACTAGGCGGCTCGAACATTGAAAATATCCAGCTGATCCGATCTCTAATTATTCCTTTCGAGCTTTTGCTTGTGGGCGCAATCGTTGCAGCGGCGACCAAGTTCACAGACTTCAGGACCGCGGTTTTGTGTGGACTTGCTTATGCAACCGCAGGTTATGCCTTCACCCAAGGCTTGGCGCTGCGAGCCGATGTCATTGCCGCCTCGCTGGTCATGACCGCCCTCGCGGTTGGACTTCATCGAGAACTGCGTCCGGCAACTCTACCAATAATGGGTGTGCTCACCGCCCTCGCCTTTGTCGCGACGATCAAAGTCGTTTTGTACCTGCCCGCATTTCTGGCGTTGGTGGTGCTGCGCTGGGAAGATTTGAAGCGCTGGATCTGGGTTGCACCATTTGCCGGTGTTTTGGGCCTAGGGTTGCTGGCTCTGACCATGCCCGATGCGCTGACATCACTCGGACGGACGCTCAGCGGCTCATTCGATCGCATGTTCGGTGGCGGTGTCTTCCCACAGCACATGCATTGGGTGCGTCAATCCGCGATGGCATCTGTTTTCACTGTGCTTCTGATCGGCTTCGCGGTCTGGCTATTCAAAGCCAAGTCAGCGCAAAAAACGCCGCTAGCCCTGCTCGCGCTCCCTGCCCTTTGGCCGGCGATCTATTTCAATTCTTACCCCTATTTCTTCGCTTTCATCCTGCCGCCAGTCGCAGTGGCGCTGGCGCCTGTGATCAAGATCGCCGCGAAACGCTATGGAGCGCTCGCTCTGACTGCGATTTTCACACTCAATGCCGTAGCGCTTTTCTTGATGGAGCCGCGAAGCGTGCAAACCAATCAGGCAGCGGTTCAGAACCTTGTGAATTCCGCCTTTCCAGAGCCAGTCGCTTACATCGACGAAAGCGGAATGATCGGGGATTTCCCGCGGGCCGTTCCACAGTTCGCCTCTGGCTGGGCACTCAACAACTATCTGTCGCGCGGTGAGCCCATCTATTCTCAGGCCATTATGGCTCAGCCCGTCCCCCTCATTCTCTCCAACAGTCTTACATTGCGCAACGCGTTTTCTGATGAGCCAATTGGCGAGAGGCTTCTGCCAAAGGATGCGGCGCTCTTACGAGACAATTACATCCAGCAAGCAGGCATTGTCATGGTAGCTGGAAAGCAACTGGATGGCGGCTCGGAGCGTGTGGCCGAATTGGTGGCAGTACCGGGCGCGTACCGCGTCGAAGGCGGTGCGATCAGGATTGATGGCCACGTCTATGAGCCAGGGAGCGTAGTCGCGCTCGAACGCCAGTCATACGATCTTGCCAACACCGGCAACAGCATCGTGACGTTGCGCTGGGCCGCAGCAGGCACTCCGCAAGCGAGCGACATCACATTTCTCGACCTTTACTCGGGCTATTGAGCAATGGCTTCCGTCCAGTTTCAACCAGCCGCGATCACGCCTAGTGAAAGAGAGACCCAACGGGTCCTTTTCATAACGCGTAAATGGGGTCCTGCGGTTGGCGGGATGGAGACCTATTGCGAGCGCTTGACTGAAGAGCTCGCCAAGGCTCGTGCTGTCGATGTGATTGCCCTGGAAGGGCAGGACGACGGCCAACCGCCAAGCGCGTGGTTGTTGCTGCTGTTTCCGTTTACCGTTCTTGGGCGACTATTCCGCCTAAAAAACGCTCCCGCAATCGTACACATAGGCGACATGGCAATATGGCCGCTTGCGCTGATGGCTGCCGCATTCTTCCCGCGTGCGGCACTTGTCCTTTCTGCCCATGGGACAGATGTGTCCTATGCAGCTCGCGGAGGAGTAAAGGGCATGCTTTACGGCCTCTACCTTTCGATCGGATCTCACTTGCTCACACGGGCGGAGGTAATCGCCAATTCGCGTGCGACCGAGACGCGGCTTACTGAAATCGGTTGGGATTGCAGCGCAGTGGTCCCCTTGGCGACTGATCTTCGCGGCAACCCGCAGGCTGGATTTGATCCCAAACAACTGCTCTTCGCGGGGCGGCTTATCACTCAGAAGGGTCTTAGCTGGTTCGTCAATGAAGTTCTGCCGCTGCTTTCCCAAGACGTGCGAATAACTGTCGTCGGCACGGTATGGGACAAGAGCGAGGCAGCTGCTCTCGGTCATCCCCAGGTCGAGTTTCTGGGCCGTAAACCTCAGGGTGAATTGGCACTCCTCTTTGCCCAGGCTGGCTGCGTTATTGTTCCCAATATTGAACGCGGCAACGGAGAATTTGAGGGCTTCGGTCTTATCGCTTGCGAGGCTGCAAGTGCCGGAGGGCTAGTGCTTGCTGCCGACACAGGCGGGCTGCGCGATGCGGTGCAGGACAGGGAAACCGGCCACCTGATCGAAGCGGGAAATGCGCAAAGCTGGGCCGCCAAGATCACCGAAGTCTTGGACCAAGATCCATGCGAACGCGCACAGTTTCTCGCCCGTTCGCAAGAACTAGCGCAAAGCCACTATTCGTGGAGCCGTGTCGCTGAACAAACAACTGAGGTCTACGCCTCATGCCGTTAGGCACCTTCCTTTCCCGCAGCAAAGCTGTGCTCAACGGCCCCGTAGCGGCCGGGTCGATCATCGGCCTTGTCCTTCGCTTGGCCGGACTTGCTCTTATGTTTGTGCAAGCCGTCATTGCAGCGCGTCTGCTTGGCGCAGAGCAGTATGGCGTGGTCACATTGCTCCTTGCCATCGCACAGATCGCAGCAGCCGTGGCGCTTATGGGCTACGGGCCCTTTGCCACGGCCGAAATTGCGCGCTGTATGAAACTAAACCAATTCGGCATTAGAAAAAGCTTCCTGAAACATGCGATCACTCGCATCATGGCTGTCAGTGTATTAGTATTGCCCGGCGCCTATGTTGCCGGGCGCTATTTGCTTGGTGAGCTCAATTGGCAGCTCACAATGCCACTGCTTGTTGCAATTCCTATACTGGCTGCGATCCAGCTGTTCCGCGGAATGGCTCTGGGCCTAGGTCGGCCGTTTTGGGGCGTGGCCCCTGGGGAGGTCATTCGCCCTGCCCTGTTGGTCATAGCCTTGATCATTGCAGCGTTATTCGCCCAAGTCAGCAGTGCGATCTTCATCGGGCTTTACATGGTAACAGCCGTCATCGCCTTAGCTGTCGCATTTCCAAGCGTGAGACGTCCTGAGATAGCCTCACAAGAGTCTGACGGTGCTGAAACCGCAGCCCCTCAGCAGTGGGACCGCGCTGCGCTCCCCTTCTTGGGCATTCACCTTGCATCGATCCTTCAACTGGAGCTCGCGACCCTCATGCTGGCATTGCTCGCTAGTCCTGAAGCGGTCGGCCTGTTTCAACCGATTGCACGGATCTCAATGCTCCTAATGCTACCCCTTTATGCCCTCAGCGTTGCATTTAATCCGAAGATTTCAGCGCTGTACGCCGAAGGTGAAACCACTAGAATCGAATACCTTGCCCGCAAGCACACGCTTGCAGCTACATTGGCAATTGCCTTGGGTGGGCTCGCTATCGGATTAGGTGCACCGCTGCTACTTTGGCTTTTTGGAGACGAGTTTATCCAAGCGGCACCCCTTGTTTGGTTCTTAGTCGCTGGCCGGATTATTCAGGCCGCTTGTGGTCCAGGTGCGGAATTGCTGGCGATGACGAAAAACACCGGCAAAGCGTTTCAATGCTTGGGTCTAGGGATCATTGTTGAAGCAGGCTTCGCCGCTGTCTTGATCCCGATCTATGGCATGACAGGCGCCGCAGTCGCCGTCGCCTTGGGGCTCACTGCCCGAAGCGTTGGTCTGCTGGTGATGACCATCACGGTGCTTGATATCAACCCAAGCTATTTGCCAGTGCCTCCAAGACGACGTGACCAAGCCAAGCAGACCTAAAACACAATTCCTCAACAGTGGATCTTCGGCAGCATTAAGTTCGCCGATGGAAATGGAACTTGCGAAAGCATGGCGGTGCCACTGACAAACCCAGCTCAGTCCTACTACGATCAACGGCATCAAGTGCGGACAAACAGCGCCGAAATCTGTCTTCGCCATTGCACGATCTACGAATCTTCGACCATATTGACGATGTCACGATGCGGTCGCGCTGGGCCTTGCTTTGCGAGGTTGCTTACTTGCCGCCGCATCGCGCTCAGCACTCAATATCGGCCTTGCCGAATTCTGGCGTACACCCCCAAAACTTGAACCCTCAGCCTGATCGCTCGCGCCATTTGGCAAACCTTCCCCACGCCCATCCGGCCGCATAAGGTGGCAGGTAAAACGGCATGAACAGGTAATCAGCAAGCTCAAGCGTTCTTGAGGGGCTGGGCGCCCCGCCCTGCTGCGCTCGGCCATATCCAGCATATATCATGCGCTTTGCAATCCAGCCCCACGCCATGCGCTCGGGCTGGATAAGGTGGGTGACAGCTGCCTTCCCACAGTATTGCACTTCGTAGCCAAGTGCCTGTGCACGCTTACAAAAGTCGGTTTCCTCACCGCCAAATAGCCGCCCATCGCGTCGACCTAAATCTGGATCAAACTTGAAGTTTTTAGGAAGTTTTGCCCGGTCCATTCCAAAGCCTGCGCCCACCACCTTGTTCACAACACGTCGCTCGCGCCCAAGGTCGAGAAGCGAGTATTGATCAAGCAGCGCGCGCGCTTTCGCAAATGGCGGAGGTGGTGCAGGCCAGCCTGGTTCGATCCGACTTCCAGCAACCGCGCACTTTGGGTGGCTAAGCGTTTCGGCCATCGCTTTTGCCCAGCCTGCTTCGGGCACCGCATCGGAATCGAGGAAAAGGATAGTGTCATAGCGCGCCTGACCAATCGCTGCGTTGCGCGCATCAGACAGGCTTCGCAGCGCCCCGCGTACGACCTTCAAAGTAAGCGTGCCGGATTTGAAATCGCTGACGCTCAATGTCGAAGAAACATTCTGATCGAAAAACAGGATTTCGCCGCTCACACCCTCCTGAGCCAGCGCGCCCACAATTGCTCGGCTTACCAGTGCGTCAGGTTCCGCATACCGTGTGAGTGTGATTGTGACCTTAGGGATCATTGCGCAATCGCTTGCGCCTCAGCCCGTGTAATCGTGGACAGTGCGGTGCGCCTATGGGCAAACCCGGCCTCAAAAGTCCAAGCCTCACCAAATGCGGTGAGCTTGCCAGTCGAATTGTCTGAGACGAAGTGCGGTATGCCCAAAAGAACGCTCATGATGTGGCCGTGAAGGCGATCGGTCGCCACGGCGCGCCCGCGTGAAAGCATCGCAAAGCCGCGGCTCACCCGCATAGCAGTAAGTTCGTCAAAGGCTGCCAGCTTCGAAAGGCGCTTTTCGCGAACAGCGGACTTCACCGCCGCATAGGCCCAAGTCATCGGGAACTCACCGCCCCAATCGACGCCAGAAATCGCATCGCCCGTATCTTCGCGGTCTGTGCGCTTAAGCACCAGAAGATCGCGGTCAGGCACTCCAATACGTTGCTGTGGCCCTAAGTAAAAGGCTGCGTCTGGCACCAAAAGCGGCTCAAACCCAAGGCCCTCAGCCAGAGCAAAACTGGGATGATCACGCACCATGAGAGTTCCACCGCAATGCGCCAGCTCCTTCGTGTCTTCAAAGGCCTGATCGCTGTCGAAATGAAGCGATTGCGGCAGATGCACCACGCGTGAACCATACCGCCTCACCAGCTCAAAGCGAAAGCGATGGTGGGCAGGATATAGATCACCAAAATTGCCACCCCCCTTGATATAGATGGGGCCATCTCGCACCAGACTATCAAGTTTTGAAGTGCTCAGATCGAAGGTCGTGCACACATAGGCTGGCGGCGCGCCGTGGTGTTCTTCGAGCCATTTGCGAGTGCCCACCCAAATCGCGCTGTCGCCGATATTTGCGTAAAAGGGATAGTCAACAAGCGCATAGGGCACGCCTTGGACATCCGCTTTTGGCATGACCTCTTGCAAGGCCGCATGGCACTTAGCCTTTAGTCCATTGACCAATTCGGAAGAGGAAATCTGCCCCAACACCGCGTTCCTTTACTGCGTGGGCGCACTGGCCCTACAACATTCCCTTAAACAGGATTTCGCATTTAAATTAAGGGCAGCCGTCGCGTTACCCACGGTCATGCAGGACCTATCGAAAAACGCGCAGAAGCTCGCCGGATGCTCCGTGATCGCAAACCTTGAGGACGGAGCTTTCAAAACCTCTTGCTATCTTTGGCGAAAAATTAAGGTTTCCAAATTATTCACCACATTCCGAGAGGCGCTGTTCGTGATAGTTCGCGATTGCGCATATGTGACCAAATCGAGCCCGGGGGCAGAATAAATGAGCGCATTTGGCAAAAAAGGTGGCGCGGGCGGTATGAGGCCCGGCGCGAAACCTGCCTTTGGCGTTGCACGGCCGATGAAAGGTGGCAACTCGAAAGCCGAGGATGAAAAGGGCGGTGAGCAGTTCCCACCGCTTCCAAATGACGGCAGCGCGGAGCCTGCGAAATCCAGCGCCCCTCCTCCGCCAAAATCCTCTAAAGGTGGCACAACCGCCGATGCGATGGATCGCCTGACCGAGCGCATGAATGCAACCCACTCCTCTGAGGCGGATGCGGGCGGCTTTGAGGCAAGCGTTCACAAGATTAAGGAACAGGTTCTCCCGCGCCTTCTTGAACGCGTTGACCCGGAAGCGGCGGCGACGCTCACCAAAGAAGAGCTGTCCGAAGAATTCCGCCCAATCATCATGGAAGTGCTGGCCGAGCTTAAGGTCACACTGAACCGCCGCGAGCAATTTGCTCTCGAGAAAGTTCTGATCGACGAGCTTCTGGGCTTTGGTCCCCTCGAAGAGCTTCTGACCGACCCCGATGTCTCTGATATTATGGTCAACGGTCCGGACCAGACCTATATCGAGAAAAAGGGTAAGCTGATTATCGCGCCGATCCGGTTCCGCGATGAGCAACACCTTTTCCAGATCGCACAGCGTATCGTGAACCAGGTTGGCCGTCGTGTCGACCAAACCACGCCGCTTGCTGATGCTCGCTTGAAGGACGGCTCTCGTGTAAACGTCATCGTTCCACCGCTGTCGCTTCGCGGCACCGCGATCTCCATTCGTAAGTTCTCCGAAAAGCCGATCACCTTGGATATGCTCAAGGAATTTGGCTCGATGTCAGAGAAGATGTGTACCGCCCTCAAAATCGCGGGCGCGTGCCGGTTTAACATCGTTATCTCAGGCGGTACGGGTTCTGGTAAAACGACCATGCTCAACGCCCTGTCAAAGATGATTGACCCGGGCGAGCGCGTGCTGACAATCGAAGACGCGGCCGAACTTCGTCTGCAACAGCCACACTGGCTGCCATTGGAAACACGTCCGCCTAACCTTGAAGGGCAAGGCGCGATTACGATCGGTGACCTTGTGAAGAACGCCCTGCGTATGCGTCCTGACCGGATCATCCTGGGTGAGATTCGTGGCGCTGAATGTTTCGACCTTCTCGCTGCTATGAACACGGGCCACGATGGCTCCATGTGTACGCTTCACGCTAACTCTCCGCGTGAGTGTCTGGGCCGTATGGAAAACATGATCCTGATGGGCGACATCAAGATCCCGAAAGAAGCCATTTCACGCCAGATTGCAGAATCGGTTGACCTGATCGTTCAGGTGAAGCGTCTGCGCGATGGTTCGCGCCGTACCACTGACATCACCGAGGTCATCGGGATGGAAGGCGAAGTGATCGTGACGCAGAACCTGTTCAAGTTTGAGTATCTCGACGAGAGCGAAGACGGCAAGATCATGGGCGAATTCCGCTCAAGCGGCCTGCGTCCGTATACGCTGGAGAAAGCCCGCCAGTTCGGGTTTGATCAGGCGTACCTCGAGGCGTGCTTGTAATGAAGCCTAAGTCCGCGCGATAGCGGGGAAATCCCTCAGGCTAGCTCCTAGGTTTTCGACATCCCCGCCGACACGGGGACTCACGAGTTGCTACAAATTCCCCAACACAACCGGCAAGCTCATCGCGAGACATCCACCTCCAATAATGGCTAGCCCCAAAAACAGCCCCGTCCACGGCACAAATCCGACCCGCTCAAGCCGGTCAACCGAACGGTACTTTTCGCGCCTTTTGTCCATTAACAAGCAGACCCCCGCCAAGACCCAGCACGCTAGACCCGCCACGGCCAATAGCGCTGCATCGCTTGCAAAGGTGAGTGGGTTCATGAACTCCATAACCGCGCCCATTTAAGGTCCTCACAGTTCCACGCAAGGATTGCGCAATCACGCACAACGCCTAAAGCCGTCCTAGCAATGGATGGATCAGTCGCCCGCCCTCGCCCCTTTTTAGCGCTTGGCCTGCGACTTGCCGCGGCAGCAACGCTGGCGACCCTGTCCATGCTGGTCAAACTCGCAAGCGAACGCGGGGCTTCACTCACCGAGCTTGTGTTTTGGCGGCAGTTTATCACGCTGATCGCGATCACCGTGCTGCTCGCCGCAATGGGCAAGCTCGACGACATCAGAACAAAACGTTTGAAAGCACATGGCGGGCGCGCCGTTGCTGGTATCACTGGTATGTTCTTCGTCTATGGGGCGGTCGTCTTGCTGCCCTTGGCTGAAGCAACAGCGATCAACTTCACTGCGCCTTTCTTCGCTGTGATCCTTGCGGTGCTGCTTTTCAAAGAGCGTGTCGGCAAATTTCGTTGGGGCGCGGTGGCATTGGGGTTTGCAGGTGTGCTCGTCCTAACTCAACCCGGCTTTGGTATTGGGGCAAGCGCGGGGATTGAGCCGTTTGGCGCCACCATCGGTCTTATCGCGGCCTTCCTGGTGGCGCTCATCAGCTTCCAGCTTCAGGACCTTAACAAGACTGAAAGCCCATGGAGCATCGTTTTTTGGTTTACCCTGCTATCAACCCCCGCTTTGGCTTTGACTCTACCCTTTGTTTATGTGCCGCACAGCGGTGAGACGTGGGCAATTATCGGTGCAATGGGCCTGTGTGGGGCGCTTGCGCAATTGCTCCTCACGACAAGTCTCAGGTTTGGCTCGGCAGGTGTGATCCTCTTGATGGATTACACCGCACTCTTGTGGGCGACCTATTACGGATTTACGATATTCGATCGCTCGCCCTCGCCCAATCTATGGCTTGGCGCTCCACTCATCGTGGGTGCGGGGTTACTCATCGCATGGCGCGAGCACAGAATTGCCCTCTCAAGCCAAAACGTCGAAAGCCGGACCGCCTAATAGCATCAAGGAAAGAACCTCTATGACCCGCAAAGCCATTCTCACCATCGTGCTGGGCGCGCTCACTATTACAACAGCTGCATGCAACACCGTGCAAGGTGTCGGTCAGGACATCGAATCTGTTGGTCGAACGGGCGAAGAAGTCATCAATGGTAAGTGACTTAGGTCGCTCACCCATCCTGCGCATTTATTGGGCGCGATAGACCAGCATCAGATTATTGGCCGGCATTTCATGTCGCGCGGTGCGTTCAAATCCTTGCGAACGGGCGATGCTGTCTATTTTTTCAACATGACGAATACCCCATTCGGGATTTCGTGCCTTCAGGCTCAAATCAAAGGCAAGGTTGGATTCAGTCGGCTCCACCCCCTGCTCAAAGAATGGGCCGTAGAGGATCAGGGGGAAACCTGATGCGCTTTTCGTTTGGGCAGCGGCTCTTGCACTGCCTTCAAACAGACCATTGCACGATACATGGGCAGATATGTGAAGCATGTTGATGCACAAGGTTGCGGCAACATCACTCGGAATTGCCCACACTTTGGGCAAACGGGCATCGATCTGTGTAGGAACACCTAGGTTATTTCCCTGATATTCCTCTGTATATGCCCTAGTCGAGAGCAAAGCATCGGGGGTCACATCACTGGGTTGCCATTGCAGGTGGGGAAACGCCTTCGCAAAGAATACTATATGTTCGCCAGATCCGCTTGCGATTTCGAGCACTGTTCCTTTTTCAGGCAGCTCTTCTGAAAGCACTTCGGCAATTGCCTCGCGATTGCGCAAAGTGGCAGGGGCATGTCTTTTCATCGCAGGCTAGGCGTTCTTAGGAAACTTGCCGGTCCTGCCCTTCCCAATAGGGAGCACGCAGTTGTCGCCGCAGGATCTTGCCCGAGGCATTGCGCGGCATTTCCGAAATCACGTCGACGCTCTTTGGTGCTTTGAATGCTGCGATCCGCTCACGCGTATAGGCGATCACATCACCCGCATCGATATCCATTCCCGGCTTTGGCACGCAACAGGCTTTGACCTCTTCGCCCCATTGCTCCGACGGGATACCAATCACAGCCACTTCCGCGATAGCCGGATGGCCATAGATCGCGCTCTCGACTTCAGCAGGATAGACGTTTTCTCCGCCTGAGATGATCATGTCTTTGATCCGATCCTGTATGTAGATGTATCCATCTTCATCCATGATCCCGGCATCGCCTGTGTGGAGCCAACCTGCCGCATCAATTGTTTTTGCGGTCGCCTCCGCAAGCTTCCAATATCCTGCGGTGTTGGAGGGCGAGCGGATGCAAATCTCGCCAATCTCACCGCGCGGCACCTCTTTGTTTTCTTTGTCTCGAATCTGAGCCTCAACTCCAGGGACAGCCTTCCCCGCAGAGCGCATCCGTTCATTGCCCTCTAGCGAGTGGTCCTCCGGCGGAAGCATTGTGACAGTGCCGCAAGTTTCGGTCATGCCATAGACTTGTAAAAAACCAGCTTGTGGCATCGTCGCCACCGCTTGCTTAAGCAATTCTAGTGGCATGGGTGCGGCCCCGTACATAAGGTAGCGAAGGTTTGAGAAATCCGTCTCTTTCGCCAAGGGATGCTGGATCACGAATTGAATGGCTGCAGGCACAAGAAACATATGCGTCGCCCCATTCTGGATCGCGCGGAGCACGCCATCGGGCGTAAACTCAGGGAGGACCTGAGCGCGAATTCCTGCTGACATTGCTACTGCAGAAAGCCCAGTGCCACCAATGTGTGCGCAAGGCATGGCCGCAAGGATGCAATCATCTTCATAGTAGGTTTGCCAAGGCAGAGATGCATCAAGGCCGGGCTTTCGCAAGGCGAACATGTTGCGGTTCGAAAGAGCAACTCCTTTCGGGTTACCCGTCGTCCCTGAGGTGTAGAGCTGGAGGATCGCGTCGTCTTTGTCAGCAGGCTCAAACTCGGCCGGGTCAAGGGCTTGAGCGCTCCGAAACGCACTTTCTGCTTCAAGCACGCGCGGTGCATTTTCCATCACGCCCGTCACTTCGTTTGCTGTGTCGATGAAGTCCTCTTCAACGAACAGAACTTTGGTGCCGGTGTCTTGCAGAATGTAGGTGACCTCAGGTGGGGCCAACCGCCACCCAATCGGGGCAATCACCACTCCGTTGCGCGCAGCCGCGTGCAGCAGCAGGAAAAAGCGGTCCGAATTCTTGCCGAGCCATGCGATACGGTCGCCCGGACCCACGCCATGTTCTTTGAACAAAGCAATGATGCGGCGCGTCAAAACCTCGGCTTCGCCATAGGTCGTTGCCCGCTCCCCCATCTCGAGCGCAATCTGATTGGGGCTAACACTCGCCCAATGCTTTATGAATTCATCGAAAGATTGAAGATCTTGATGAGTCTCTCCAGCCATGCTTCGTCTCTCCCTCCCTTAGCCTGGGCGGGTGATTAAGCATCTACCGAAGCATTCGTCCATGTTTTTACATAATCGGGACAGCGGACAATTCAGTTCCAGCGACCCTGAGCACGGGCAGCAGGCTCACGAACCATGAGCCAAACGAGCAGCCCGGCCGGCCCTGCGACGAAAGTCATCAACAAAATCGGAGCCTGAATAATGCGAGAGATGAACTTCCCGTCAGCATCGCGTGCAATCCAGAGCCCCACGAACAGGTCGAACGCCAGATAATGCGTCCAACCTATGGTGACACCTACATCGCTCGCGAAAATTGCACGCACCCCCTCAATCGTCGTGAAGTCGGCTCCTCCGCTGTCCGTAGGCACCAGCCCGGTCAGAACCGAACCGAGGCCGACCATGTAGATCAGACACAGGAGTCCGATACCGATGTAGAGAATAGCCGACAAAAGCGCAGGCCAGCGTGGGAGAAAGATCAAAGCAGCCCACGCAATGAGGGCCAATAGGTTCACTGAGTTAAATATCAGACCCCAGTCCATTCGGCCCCCCTCTATTCGGTCTTGGCAGAATGCTTAGCGCGCCAATCTCGTGCAGCGCGCTTGATTGCGTTATTGTCATGGATGAAACGCCCTGCCGCCTTGCGCATCGCCAGGCCCATCGCCGCTTCGCAGACGAGGTCAGCGTTGATCGAACGATAGCCCTGCCATTGGCTGGGCAAAATCGGATCAAGCAAGGGGCTGGCGATCTGCGCGATGGCTTCAAGCGGGCGCAGGTCATCTTTCCGCGAACCCTTCAGTAGCCCAGGACGCAATATATCAACTCGCTTAAAGCCCACTTTAGAAATTGCCTGTTCGGTTTCGCCCTTGGTGCGCATGTAAAAACTCTTCGCCCTGGGATTGGCGCCCGAAGAGCTCACCATCACGAAATTCTGAACCCCCGCCTTTTGAGCCGCTTCAGCTGTAGTGACGATAAGGTCATAATCGACGGCGCGAAACGCGGCTTCGTCGCGGCCCGCTTTGCGCCAGGTCGTTCCCAAGGCGCAAATCAAGGCGCGCGGTTTGATCGCTTCGAGCACCTCGCCCCATTTGGCCGCATCGGCGACGAACATTTCCACCCTCGCTCCTTTGGGCAAGACTGGCTCACGCCGGGCAATGCCCACCATGCGCATCTCATCGCCTGCACTCGTGATCTCGATAAGGCGGCGGCCGATCAGCCCAGTCGCGCCGACAAGACCGACACGAACCGGTTCGTTGGCGGCGTTGATTGCATCAGACATTGATAAGGCCTTCGGGAACATCACCATAAAGCTCTGCGCAAGCTTGCATTGCAAAGCGGTCGCTCATCCCGGCTATGAAATCGGCGATCATCCTTGAGCGTCGCGGCTCAGCTTCGGGAAGCCGGTCATGCCATTCTCGTGGCATAGTGGACGGGTCTTGCGAATAGGCGGCGAACAGCTTTGCGACCACCTCTCGCGCGTGACCAGCAGCGGAAACCTGCTCAGGATGGTAATAGAGTTTTTGGTACATAAAGGCCTTTAGCTTTCGCTCCTGCTCCGCCATTTCGGGTGAGAAGCCCGCCAGTTGCCTATCAGCAGAGCGAATGTGTGCGACTGATTCGAACCCTGCTGTTGAACCTCTTGTGTGCTCAAGCACATCATTGACCATCAATCCGATTTGATCCCGAACAAGCTCGCGCAAGAGGCGGTCTTGCGGTGCGTTTGGAAAGCGTTTTTCGACCGAGCGCCACTGGTTCGCGAGGAAATCGAGCTCCATCAGCTCATCTAGAGTCAGAAAACCTGCGCGAAGGCCATCATCAATGTCGTGATTGTCGTAAGCGATGTCATCGGCAACCGCAGCAATCTGCGCTTCAATCGAAGGCCAAGTGGCAAGGTCCAGGGGAAAAGCTGCATCAAGCTCAGCCAGTGCCCAATTGGGCTGTGTTATCGGTCCATTGTGTTTGGCAAGGCCTTCAAGAAGATCCCATGTCAGGTTGAGCCCCTCGTGCATGGGATAGGGACTTTCGAGCCGCATGACCGTGCGAAGGGTCTGCGCGTTGTGGCAAAAACCTCCGAAGTCGGCCATCGCCTCTGACAAGGCATCTTCGCCAGCGTGGCCGAAGGGCGGATGTCCCAGATCATGTGCAAGGCACAGCGCTTCAGTCAGGTCCTCATCAACGCCCAAAGCGCGCGCCAGCACACGGCCAATCTGCGCAACCTCAATCGTGTGGGTCAGGCGGGTTCTGTAGTGGTCACCATCTGGTGCGATGAAAACCTGAGTTTTCGATTTGAGCCGGCGAAAGCTCATAGAGTGGATAATCCGGTCTCGGTCGCGCTGGAAATCGCTGCGTGGCCCCCGCCTTTCGCCAATCTGCGATCCGGCGGAAGCTGGGCTCCTCAGCGCCCCCTCAAATTCACGTCCACCATGGGCAAATGGGTCAGCAGCAAAGGCAGCGCGGATAGTCACAGCTCTATCGCTTAGGTGAGCGACCAACGTCGCTCAACCAGAACAGATCGGCAACTAACAAGGATTGTCGTGGACAGCATCAACTGCTTGCTGAATCTGCATCGATTCAGAGGGTGTAACTGAAAAAAATGGGACCGCTCACCGGGTGCAATGGGGGGGTGGTAAGCGGCCCCAAGAGCCTTGCAGCTCTCGGGTCATCGGCGCGACCCGAAGACCCAAGCTTGTCTATTTCATTATGATGACAAGCACAGGATTCCGGGTAAGCGGCGGAAACTAAACATGCACCCCACCCTCAGTGTAGATGCGGCCAAATGTTCTTTGCGAGCGACAGGGCGAGTGCTAATTCACCGTGACCTACTCCAGAATCCAATTCGCGGCCGCTTCACAGTGAATGCGGGTTGAATCGAAAACGGGCAGAACATTGGCATCGACGTCCACAATCAGGTCAAGCTCAGTGCACGCAAGGACAATCGCTTCGGCCCCATCTTGCGATTTGTTGGTTATGATCGTTTTCATCGCACGCTCGGCATCGCGGGTGACTTTGCCCACCATCAATTCGTCATAGATAATCTTATCCATGATCTCGACATTGGTCATATTCGGCGGGAGCAAGTCGACACCCTGAGCGACCAGCCGCTTGCGATAGAAGCTTTCAGTCATAACGTTGCGCGTGCCCAAAATAGCCGCGCTCTTGCAGCCCGCTGTCTTCAGTGCTTTGCCAACGTAATCTGCAATATGAAGGATCGGAACATCGACCTGAGCTGCGACTTCATCATAAAGTTTGTGCATGGAGTTGGCGTTGATGATCAAAGCTTCAGCCCCTGCCGCTTCAAGCCGCTTGGCGCTCTCACTCAAGATATCGCTGGCGCGCTGCCATTCCTTGTCCTCCCGCAGCGCGTAAAGCTGGCAGAAATCGAGGCTCTCAATCAGCAAAGGCGCCGAGGCCATAGGGGCCGCACGGCGTTGTACGATACGATTGATCCGGTCGTAGTAAATGCGGGTTGAGACCCAGCTCATCCCACCAATCATGCCCAATTTTCGCAAGAGAGCTTTCCCTCGATTCTCACTGCAGTGCACAATGGGTGTAGCGATCCATGCGTGCATCCGTCCATAGCACGTTAGAAATCTGGCAAAATTAGTTCGTTAGATGGTAAGTGTGCGGTTAAGGAACCTCAGGCTCCAAAGTATTCAGCCATGCTCTGAGATCTGTCAGCGTCGCTTCAGGCGCCTCTTCATGCGGCAAATGTCCGATCCCAGGATAGGCGATGAGCGAGGAACTTGGCAGGCGCTTGTGATACCATGTCCCTGCTTCTACCGGCGTCAGAGCATCCTCTTCGCCCCATAAAATCAGCGTTGGCATCGTCAGGCTGCGAATATCCTCATCGGAATAAACCACGCGCTTTGTGGCAAAGCGATCAATAGTGGCCGCTCGATTGCCCGGATAGCGCAGCAACTCCCAATAGCGGTCTACCGCCTCAGGGGTGACAATTTCCTGGTTGGAAACGCTCTGGGATAGGCTCCGCTCGATAATGCTGCGTGGGGTGATAAAGCGCATCCCCTGGTTCAGAACCGGTGTGGTAGCGATCGAGAATCCGGTGTTGCCTCCCGAGCCGCTCGTTCTCCGAACAGGTGATCCACTCGCGTCGACCAGAACAATGCCTGCAAGGCGTTCAGGATTCTCGAGCGCGTACCCGGCAGTGACCCATCCTCCCATCGAGTTTCCACCAAGCACAAAACGCTCCAAGCCAAGGTGATCGGCGATCCGTTCGACGTCACCAGTAAAATCGGCAAGCGTGTAGGTTCCCCCCACCGCCGGGCCGGTAAGGCCATGCCCAATCTGATCATAGCGGATGACGCGATAGTCTGAGCTAAGACCATCCGCCCAGGGTTGCCATGTGTGCAGGTCAGCGGCGGACCCATGGAGCAGAATGATCGGCAAAGCGTCGCGCGGGCCTTCATCGCGTAGATGCACTTCTTGTCCGTTCGCAAGGGTTACAAATTGTGAGGGCTCACCGCCGTACTTGGCGCGCATTGCATCGCGGTCTGTATCTGGCACGCGGAAGACGAGAAAGACGACGACCAACAGCGCGACAAGGACGCCCAAAATGCGCAAAACCCACTTCATTATTCTGTCCCTTGATCCATTTGCGCGATCCAATCGCGAATGAGCGTGACGGCCTCTTTGTCGACCGTGGAACGTCCAAGTTCAGGCATAGCAACACCCGGCTCATTAGAGTTCATGCGGTGCACCAGAATAGATTTTTCAGGCTTGCCGGGCTCGATGGAGACAAGCAGCCCCCCTGCCCCGCGCCCTGCTGCAACTGGCGGCTTGTTGATCCCAATAGCGAAAGCGTCTTGTTGCTCCCAGCTGAGGTCGAGCCCTGAATTGGAAGCGCCGCCGCCTGGACGGTGGCAGTGGGCGCAATTCAGATCGAGATAGGCCCGCGCGCGCGCGTCTGTTGAGGCGCTGGGATCACTCCACAGAGGTAGCGTATCTGCACCCTCAGCCACCTGGTCGAGCCAGCCTTGTTTATGCATCGAGGCAAGCCATTCGCCCGAGAGGTTCCGCGCTTTGGGACCAATGGGAATAACCTCGCCATCGACCGAGTGACATGCCTTGCACTGGTTCTTGTTGGGGATGCGATAGCTGATTTCCTCACCCGACGGCGTGGTGAGCGGCACCCGTCCGCCAGCCAAAGCCAGCTTTGCCTCGGTCTGCTCTTCATTCCAACGGTATGGGAGCGCGAGCCATCCGTCCGAGCGGTGCAGCAGCACGCGCGTCTCAATGAACCGCTGTTCGTCACCTTCACCGAATGCAAAGGTCTTGATGATGGCTGAGCCTACAGGAAATTTGAGCAGGCCTTCCCCATCGGCATTCATCTGTGCACCTTCGGGCACATAGATGTAGCGCAGCTTTTCCGCGCCATCCGAAAAGAGCGGCGTATTGAGCTCATACGGGTGGACGAAATCGGACGGTTCACGCGCACCATAATCCTGAAAGAAGCCGAATTCTCCAAGGGTGCGCGGGAAACCTTTACCCGTGACCACTTCATCATTGACCATGGGCTTCGGTATGCCAGTCGCTTGCGCTACCACCGATGCCGCAAGCGCAGCCGAAGCTGCAAGAAGAAAGCCAATCCCTCGCATCAGATGCGAGTTTCAAGCTCTGTCGGCGCGCCAACCCCGCTCTTGTCCCAGTCTTCGGGAGCGGTCTTGGCATCAAGAGGAGCGGGATTGGCTCCGCCCAAGCCTTTGCCTTGCTCCGGCAGGTTGAGGGTCCATCCCGGAATTCCGCCGGTAACATAGAGTGCCGAGCGCTCGGGATCACTTAGGCCATCCCAAAGGATTGGCGGAAGCTCACCTCCAAAGGCCTGAGCAATCGCCTCACCACCGTCGAGATCAGGTTCATAACCGCCGCGGTCCACGGCATTCACACCGATCACGACATTGCGGGGGTAGGGATTGTAGCGCTCATCGGAGAACTGCTGTGTGTAGGCGACGATCATGAAAGGCGCGGTTGGATTGTCTTCCAACGCGTTGTTCTCGACCCAAACGTTCTCATTGGCCATGACCATGATGCCGGTCCCGCGACGAACACCAGCCACAATGTTTCCTGGAGGCGCGAAATTGGGTGTCGTATTCTCTGTTACGAGATTCTGACGCACGATGACATTGCCGCCGTTCATTACCGGTAAGCCGGGAAGGTCGAACACCAAGATGCCGCCCGTGTTGTGGCGCGCTATGTTGTTCTCGACAATGGCGTCGCGGCTGTTTTCGATCTCGATTCCGGCGACATTGTATTCAGCGATTGAGTTGCGGACGGTAATCTTGCTCGATTGGCCGACGTAAATGCCCGCGTCCGACGCGCCCGATACGATCACACCGTCGACCAGCACCCCGGTGCTTTCCACCGGATAGATCGCATAGGCACCGTTTGTCGGCTTGGGCCCTTCGGTCCAAGTGACCCGAATGGCGTGATAGACGATGTTGTCCGCGCCTTTGGATTTGATCCCGTCACCCTTTGGGTTTTCCATCGCAAAATCGCGCAAGGTCACACCATCTGAGGTCACCAACAGACCTTCACCCGCTCCAGCCTGATTGGTGAAGTCAAGCACTGTGCCGTCCATACCGGCGCCTCGAACGGTCACATTATCAACGTCAAGGCTAAGGCCGTCGAGCAGAGTATAGCGTCCTTCTTCAAGGACAATTTCATCACCGGGCTCAGCCAAGATTAGCGCCTCTTGCAGGCGTTCTTGCGCGCCGTCACCTGGGCTGATGGTGTGCGTTTCAGCCAGTGCAGGAGCAGCTGTCGCCAACAAGACTGCGGCCAATGAAATCCTGATCATGTGATGTATCTCCCTCTTCACCTAGCAGTTTGCCAAGCGATCGGGAGAATGCAAGCGCGGAGTGCCTACAATGTCTTGCCAATGAGCTCGATGCCGCAGCTGGTGGCAGTGCCTATGAGCGCCGAGACCGCCTCGCTGTCTTCGACCCGGCGAAGGCGTGCGATGGCTTCTGAGCGGGATTCGGGTATGACCGCTTCACCGCCTTGAGGGCCAAGCTTCTCCAGCTTCTGCAGTTGCTCAATGCTGAGCCTCTCCGTGAGGCGCGGCGCCATACACTCCGCCATCGGTAGTGGCATACCGTTGGCAAGCAGAGCGCCTTCAACGCGCTCCTCCGTAACGGTTTGCAATATCCCGCCGTCGCGGGTGAAGGCCCATACGCCCGCACCGATCAGGGCTATAGCGACCAAAATACCGAGGAGCCGCATTCCCATAATCAGTCCAACGCCTTCACGATCTCTTCGACCATCTTCTTGGCATCAGACAGAAGCATCACGGTCTGGTTCATGTAGAACACATCGTTATCGACGCCAGCATAGCCTACGCCGCCCATAGAGCGCTTGATGAAGAAGACCTGCTTGGCCTTGTCCACATCGAAAACGGGCATGCCGTAGATTGGCGAGCTCTTGTCGGTTTTCGCCGCTGGGTTAACCACGTCGTTTGCGCCGATGATGAAGGCGACATCGGTTTGCGCGAACTCTGAGTTAATGTCCTCAAGCTCAAACACTTCGTCATAAGGCACGTTCGCCTCTGCCAGAAGCACGTTCATATGACCCGGCATCCGCCCAGCGACAGGGTGGATTGCATACTTGACCTCAACGCCCTTCTCTTTGAGCGCATCTGCCATTTCGCGCAGCACATGCTGAGCCTGTGCCACCGCCATACCATAGCCGGGGATGATAATGACCTTCTCGGCCTGCTCCAGCATGAATGCTGCGTCGTCGGCGCTACCCTGCTTGTATGGACGCTGCTCGCGGGGCTCTCCGCCGCCGCCAGCGCTCGCATCCGCGCCAAAGCCACCCGCAATCACGCTAATGAAGCTGCGGTTCATGGCGCGGCACATGATATAGGAAAGAATCGCACCCGATGAGCCGACAAGCGCGCCGGTTATGATCATGGCGCTGTTGCCCAGGGTAAAGCCCATGGCCGCTGCCGCCCAGCCGGAATAGCTGTTCAGCATGGAGACAACGACTGGCATGTCCGCGCCTCCAATCGGGATGATGAGGAGGAAACCGATGAGGAAAGCAAGAATGGTGATCCAGATGATCAACATTCCTTCGCCCGGACCGCCAGCGCCACTCAGAGCGTAGGCTGTGATCAAGCCAAGGATCGCGGCAAGCGTACCCAGATTGATGAAGTGTCGAAGTGGCAAGAGGATGGGAGAACCACTCATCCGGCCCGACAATTTCAAGAAGGCAATAACCGAACCTGAGAAAGTAATCGCACCGATTGCGATGCCAAGTCCCAGCTCCACGCGGCTCACGACAAGGATCTGACCAGCCTCGTCCAGAATGCCAAATGCACCCGGGTTAAGCCACGCTGCAAGGCCGACGACCACAGCCGCCAAGCCTACAAGCGAGTGAAAGCCCGCAACCAGTTCAGGCATTGCCGTCATGGCGATCTTACGCGCGATAGTGACGCCAATGATTGCGCCCAAGAAAATCGCAATCCCGATCTCGACAATGTTGGCAATGTCGTGGGTGACCAGCGTCGTCACCAGAGCAATCGCCATACCGATCATGCCATTACGGTTACCCGCACGGCTTGAAGCTGGCGATGAAAGCCCACGAAGCGCAAGGATGAAGAAGACGCCTGCTGCAAGGTAGGCGAGTGCTGCCACAGACTCTTGCATCGGGCCATGAAGCAGTCCTTGGGCCGCCCATTGCTCTGGTGTACAGTCGGCAACACACTCCACCGGAGCGAATTCAGCAGAAGCTGCGAGAAGCGAGAAGCTCATCACTTCTTCTCCTTCTTCTTATACATGGCGAGCATTCGCTCCGTTACGGCAAAGCCGCCAAAGATATTGATCGAGGCCATCACCACGCCAGCAAGACCCAGCCACTTGGCAAGCGGGCTCGTCGCCTCAGCCGCTGCGATAAGCGCGCCGACGATAATCACCGAAGAAATCGCATTGGTCACAGCCATCAAAGGCGTGTGCAATGCGGGTGTCACCGACCACACCACATAGTAACCGACGAAACACGCCAGCACGAAGATGGATAGGATTGAGATAAAGTCCATTATTTGTCCTGTCCGGATACAGGCGTCACCAGCCGATCCATTCTATCAAGCACGCTGTTAGCTACTGAGATTTCGAGTTTTTCGTATTCAAGAGTTTCCTGCTCCGTGAAATCCGGACAAGCGATATCAACGAGCGACATCTGATAGTCATAGTCCGCACGGGCAATCGCCATGTCGAGTTTTTGTGCCTCTGCCGGAAGGCTCTCAACAAACAGCTCGAACCGATCAATGGTCGGCTGCATCGCCGGGGTCGTACCACAAGGGTTGAAGATCGCTCCGATAACCACACCTGCCTCAGCCCTCAGTTGAGCACCACTAATCACATCGTCATAGGTGTAGAGCACTGGGACAGTTTCCCCCGGCCCTGCGCAGGCTGCGGCGCTGGCAAGAAGCGCCCCAGGCAGAATGAAAGGCCACATGGCCGCCATCACCCCTGAAGCCTCTCGTTCACCATTTCGCCACCCTTTGTCAGACGGATCGCATCGCCGATTTCCTCGTCGAGTTCAGGCTTGCCGGTCTCGGCGTCCCAAAATGCGGAGAGGAAGTTGTAGTGATTGCGCGCGAACAACGCCGATGCATCTGCTGCCAGATGCGCAGGCGTATTGGAGTAGCCGATGATCTTCACACCGTGCTTCTCGACAATTTTGTCTGGCTTAGAGCCTTCGACGTTGCCGCCTTGGGCAACGGCCAAGTCATAGATCACGCTGCCCGGCTTCATCGTAGCGATCTGCTTGTCCGTGATCAGCACGGGCGCCGCGCGGCCTGGGATCAGGGCGGTGGTAATCACAATGTCCTGCTTGGCGATGTGCTCAGAGACAAGCTTGGCTTGCGCGGCCTTATACTCATCACTCATCTCGGTGGCGTAACCGCCCGAACCTTCGCCTTCGATGCCTTCGACTTCGGTCACGAAAATCGCTTTCGCGCCAAGGCTTTCAATCTGTTCCTTAGTGGCTGAGCGCACGTCTGTCGCCGAAACCTGCGCTCCCAAGCGCCGCGCCGTCGCGATGGCTTGAAGGCCTGCGACGCCCACGCCCATGATAAAGCATCGCGCGGCCTGAACCGTGCCAGCTGCTGTCATCATCATTGGGAAAGCGCGGCCATAGGTATCCGCGGCGGCCAAAACGGCCTTGTAGCCTGCGAGGTTGGACTGGCTCGAAAGAACATCCATCGACTGCGCGCGGGTGATGCGCGGCATGAATTCCATCGAAAGCGCTTCGAAACCCGCTTTGGCATAGGCATCCAGCAGATCGCCGTTCTGAAATGGGCCGAATAGAGCCGCTACCCAGGCGCCGGCATTGGCACCCTTGAGATTGGCGACCTCGGGAGCCTGCACACCCAGTACAATGTCTGCGCTCTTGACGGTCGCAGCAGCCGTTCCGACCGTGGCCCCCGCTTCAGCATAGGCCTCATCGGGAATCGAGGCAGTAAGGCCAGCGCCTTTCTCGACCGCAAACTCATTGCCCAAAGCGATGAATTTCTTCACCGTTTCAGGGGTCGCAGCCACCCGCATTTCGCCAGCGGCACGCTCTTTCAGAACAGCAATTTTCATTGAGGCTGCGCCTTTACGGCGCGATCAGCGCAATGACGATAAATGTGATGATCGCGATGAGCGGAATTGCCCATTTGAGCGCTCCCATAAAGCCCGCGTATGTGGAGCGTGCGTGATCCATATCATTGACCGACATTGTAACTTGTCCCTTTAGCTAACTTTCCCTCGAACGATCCTTCAATCGCGCCCCAAATCGAACAGTGTTGCGAATGGAATGTGATCGCTCGTCATTTGTTCCCGTAGCCCACTATCGAAGGGCAAGCACTTGCTCAACCCATCACGGGTGTTTGTTGTTCCGAACCGAACAGAGAATGGTCTGAAGAGTGACAACTCGCAACAGCCTTAATTCCGTCTTTACCCGCCTCCTTTATGCCAACAACACGTCTCACCCCGGGGCGATGGCCGGGGCTTGAAGGAATCAGGGCCGAATATATGGCGCAAAGCGATGAACACCCTGAGTATTTGTCGGGCGTACACACCGATGACGCTCGTGCGGGTGGCACAGATTTGCACGACGAATCGGACCTCGATACGCGCATCGTCATGCTCATCGATGATGAGCCCGCCCAAAGTCGCTTGATTTCTGCAATCGCCGCGCGTGACGGCTGGCGCACGGTCGTTGCCAGTGATGCGGAGACTGCCATCGCAATGCTGGGCACACGCGAAGGGATGCAGCTTTCTGCTATCCTTCTCGATCAATGGGTCCCAGGCGATGATGCATGTTCGCTTATAGCCGAGCTTAAAGAGCGTCGACCTGCACTCCCTATTCTCATGCTTACCACCAGCGCTTCTCCTTTGCTTGCGGTCGAAGCGATGCGTGCGGGGGCCAGTGACTATCTCGTGAAGCCAGTCTCTCCTGACCGGCTGATGGAAGCCTTGCGCGCGGTCACCACGAGAGAAGCACCACGCGATGAGCTTGCTCCACTGACCGAGAAGATGTCGGCGAGCCTCGATTTCGACGCGATGATCGGCACGGCACCGCCGTTTCGTACCGCTCTCGCGCAAGCCGCCAAGGCGGCCCGAGGTCACAACCACTCGCTAATCGAAGGCGAAAGCGGGACCGGGAAAGAGATGCTGATGCGTGCCATGCATGCCGCGTCACCGCGCTCCAAAGAGTCTCTGCGCATCGTCAATATCGCTAGCGTTCCTCCAAACTCTATCGAATCTGTGTTGTTCGGCCACGAGCCCAACGCCTTCCCCGGTGCTTTTGACCGTCAGATCGGCGCGCTTCAGCATTGCGATGGTGGCACTCTTGTTTTGGACGAGATCGATCGGCTGAGCATAGCTGTACAAGAGCGCCTGTTTGATGGGCTTGAGACCGGTATCGTGCGCCCGGTTGGTGCCGCTCACGGCTTCCGCGTCGATGTCCGTATTCTGTCAGCCAGCAATATGAGCCTCCAGCAGCTTGTCGATGGCGGTGTGTTTGACAAAGCCCTCGCAGGCAAGCTCGGTGCCACCCGCGTGCAACTGCCACCTTTGCGAGAGCGCACCGGCGATATCCCGGCCCTCACCCGGCATTTTCTCACCCGCATTGGTGAGCAACCCGGTCTGACGCATCTGTCAATTTCTGACAGCGCACTTGCGCTCCTTGCCGCATATGACTGGCCGGGCAACGTGCGTCAGTTGCAATCTGTCCTGTTCCGGGCGGCCGTTTATTGCGAGGGCGATACGCTGACCGCCGACAGCTTCCCACAGCTTTCCGAAATGATCGGTGAACTAGAATGCTCGACCCGCTCGGCTCAGCATGAAGGTGTAGGTGTGATGCTCTACACAGAGGACGGCAATCTGCGCCCGCTTGAAGAGATCGAGGCCGATGTGATCCGCTTGGCCATCGGTCATTATCGAGGACGGATGACCGAGGTCGCCCGACGGCTTGGGATTGGGCGTTCTACGCTCTATCGCAAGCTGAGCGACCTCGGCATCGACAATGCAGCTTAGCCAGCCAGGCACCGCTTAGAAGTTATAGCGAACTCCTGCGACGAAGCTGACAGTTTCGTAATCACCTGAGAGATCCGAGCTGAAATCGTTCGCACCGCCGCCGATGAACCGGCGCTCAAGATCAACGCCATCCACTCTCTGATATCGTGCTCGAGCATCCAATGCGATCGCATCTGTGACATCATAGCGAAGACCGATATCACCCTGATAGACGAACGCTGTGTCGTCGTCGGCCACAGTGAAGGTTGGCGCGGTTGCGGTTGCCGGGAAATATGCAACACTGCTGTCTACATCAGCGATCCCGATGCCGCCGCCAAAGAACGGGGTCAGTCGCTGGTTATCCGAATGGATGATATCGGCCTGATAGTTCACAGTGAATGTCTGAACATCAACCTCACCTCCGAAGGTCTGGTCGCCGCCGTTAAAACTACCACCGTCAACGCCGGGGCTGGCATAGGTATACTCAAGTTCAAAGCTGGGCTGGATAGCGCCGAACAGAACGGTCGGAAGTTGATAGCCAATAGCTCCCGAGAGCGTGACATCACTGTCGAGGTCGATGTCGACATTGGCGGGGGCACCAGCAACGCCAGGCGATAGGCCTTCGGGGGCTTGAATACCATCAAGATCAAAATCACTGGGCAGAGTGATGCCCACTCCACCGCGAACATAAACCCCGCCGTCAACTTCCTGAGCGGCTGCGGATGTCATTGGAAGGACGATCGCACCTGCGCCAGAAACGAGGGTCAGTGCTATGCGGTGGGAAGAGGTAAAGGTCATGTAAAAACTCCTGAGGACGTTCGGGGACTATCAAGACACGCCGTTCTCACACGCGCCTCGTGCATGGGTTCGCCCCCTTTTCGAACTTGGTTACATCTTTTTTCGACCTTTGCGGTGAGCCGTTTTTACCCCTGATTTCCTGCTGTTAGAAATGACTCCAGAGCAGCGCAAAAGATCGGATGCTTGATCATTGGCGAAGCGGGTTCTAGCGCGCTCGTCATGACCACTCTCAAAGACTTCGCCGGCCGCACGGCACTCGTTACAGGCGCAGCTTCGGGCATTGGCGCTGGCTGTGCGAAGCTCTTTGCAGAACGCGGAGCGGCAAAGCTGTTCCTCGTCGATGTTGATGCCGAGGGGCTCGCTGCACTCAACCTCGACTGCGAAGTTGAAGCCATCAAAGGAAGCGTCGCCGATGAAGCCTTGTGGGACGGGCTGGAGCCCAAGCTTGCTGACCTCGATCATGCTGTCGTCAACGCTGGGATCGGTGGATTTGGCGAGGTGGCAGACCTCGAATTCGCCGAGTGGCGCAGGGTTATGGATGTGAACCTCGATGGGGCCTTCCTGACGCTGCGCGCCGCTTTGCGAGCGATCAAGGCCAATGAAAAGGGCAGCGGCGGCAGCGTGGTTGTCACCGGCTCCTCGACCGGTGTGAAGCCAGTTCCCGGCATTGGCCCGTATGGCCCTGCCAAAGCCGCCGTCGCACACATGGCTCGCATTGCCGCGATGGAGAACGCCTCCGCCAACATCCGCGTCAATGCCATCGCTCCGGGCGGGGTCGACACCGCCATCTGGGAGGGCGGAGACGACTTCAACCGCTCTGTCGAAGCGATTGGCCGCGAGGAAACCATCAAGCGCATGTCCAAGACAACGCCGAATCAACGCTTTGCAACTTCAGAGGAAATAGCCGGAACCATCCTCTACATGCTCAGCGATGCGGGCTCCAACATCACTGGCCATGTATTGGTTAGCGACGGCGGGTTCACCCTCTAACGGCAATCACATACCCGGCAGCAGGCTAAAGTCGGTCAGAGCCGCATCGCGCAGCCCGCGCCATACATTGCGCGCCTGAACCGTCTCAGGCACGTCATGCACCCGCAGCATATGCGCGCCAGCATTCATTGCCGCCATGGCCAAGGCAATCGATCCACCAAGCCGCTCATGCGGGGGCTCTTCACGGCTCAGCGCGCCGATCATGCGCTTGCGACTTAGCCCGACAAGCAGCGGACTTCCCAATGCATGGAAAAGCGGTAAAGCATTGATAAGTAAAAGGTTATCAGCAAGAGATTTGCCGAAGCCGATGCCCGGATCGATCATGATCCGCTCCTCCGCAATACCGCCAGCAATCGCCTTGGCGCGCTGGTGATGAAGTGTGTCGAACACATCGCTCACCACATCCTTGTATTCGCCTCCGCTCAAGCCCTCTAACGAATGCAAGTCTTCGCCGGTCCCCGGAGCGTGCATCAACACGACCGGGCATTTTGCACTCGCGACTAGCTCGAGCATGCGTGGGTCATAACGCAGGGCAGAGACATCGTTGGCCATATGCGCCCCCTTGCCAAGCGCCGCCTCCAGCACGCCCGCCCGCCTTGTATCGACGCTGATCGCAGCGCCCATTTGTGCGCAATACTCAATCGCCGGGACTACCCGATCAATCTCATCACCCTCAAAGGTCGCGTTGCCTCCTGGCCGCGTGCTTTCTCCGCCAATGTCGATGATGGATGCGCCGGCTTCGAGCATTGCCGCCGCATGGGCCGCCCCTGCATCGGGCTTCTCTAGCCATTCGCCACCGTCGCTAAAGCTGTCTGGTGTTACATTGAGCACACCCATGACCTGTGGCTGATCGAGGCGGACGGTGCGCTCCCCCAATGGCAAGGGAT
Source organism: uncultured Erythrobacter sp. (assembly GCF_947502395.1). Lineage (GTDB taxonomy): Bacteria > Pseudomonadota > Alphaproteobacteria > Sphingomonadales > Sphingomonadaceae > Erythrobacter. The sequence continues at coordinate 792,781 of NZ_CANMZM010000003.1, read as the reverse complement.
CGTGAACCTTTTGAAGGTTCGCCCACTGCACTTGCGCTTCGCGGGCCAGCGTCCCTCCAGGTTCATCCAAAGCTTCAGCTGCATCACTTAAGCCGAAGACCCGGCGGTGCGTTACCTTTCCCTCTTCGCGCACGATAAGCACAAAGCGGCTGGCATAGGCCATCGTGCCAGCGAGCCGGATCGCTCCTGGACCGTCCCCGGTGGATTCGCTTTGTGGACCAAGCGCAAGGCCAACTGGGTGAAGATAAATATTGGAGCTCATAAGCGTTCTGATCTCTTCCGGTTTGAGACACTTGAGACACTGTCTAAAGGCAAAAGGTTTTTCGGCCCTAAATCGCCATTGAAGCGGTCGTAAAGGAGCCTGTTTGATGCATGGCCATGGGCTTTAGCAAAGCGGTGGCTTGTAGGACAGAAGCCACCCTCAATTACCCCCTGCCTTGGGCCCATCGAAAAAGGGCCGCGCATCCCTGCACGGCCCTTTCGCTTTGAATGAGACTGGGCTCTTAGCCGCCAAATCGCACGCGCACTCCAGCGGTAAGCAACGACTGTTGGCTTTCAACACCCAGAGTGGCGGGCAACAGGGTAAGAGGAATGTCCGCATCCTCTGTCGTGTCGCGGAAAGTGTACTGTCCAAAAAGCTCGACGGTGTCCGTCACCGCATAGCTCGCACCGGCCATCAATTGATAGGCAAAGACACCATCATCGTCGTCGCCGACCTCCACGCCGGATGGCGCATAATCAACATCCACCCACTGATAGCCGACGCCAGCGCCAACATAGGGCTTGAACCCACTGCCAGTTTGAATGTCGTAGAAGACATTGCCGTACACGCCGAAATTGGAGACATCGCCCTGCCCATCGGCAAGCACGTCTCCAACGGTTGGATTGCCCGCGTCGGCCGGGCCGCGCGTGAGAACGGCGGAATCAACACCGTCGATATTGGCCCCGCCGACCAATAGCCCCTCGTGGCTATCAACGTCATATTCGGAATATGCGGCTTCGACCTCAACGCGGAAGCCATTGTTAAAGGCATATCCGGCTTGGCCACTTATCGTGTAGCCAGTGTCAAAGTCAGTTTCCAACGCAAGATCGGTGCCCTCCGGGATTGAACCAAAGTCATCGGTTTCGGGAACGCCTGCATCGAATGTGCCTGAATTGGAACTGTCACTGGGCAGCGAGACACCGCCGCTAAGGCCAATGTATGGGCCTTCTTGTGCGCCGTCTTGTGCAGCCGCGGGGACAGCAACAATGGCGGCCATAACAACCGGAACGAAGGTGAGATTTGAAAGGTGTTTCATGGGTCTTCTCTTCTCCTAAACCCACGCGCGAGAGTTAGGGGATTGCGCGAGGGATCACGCAATTACGAAGAGGTAATCTGAACGGTTGACTACAGGATCGGCGAGCCGTGCAAGGCAGGCGATAACGATTCATGGTTTTCGATGAAGCGCCTTTTGTGTAGGATGCTAGTCCTCGTTCGCGAGACGGTAGAGTTCGCGTGCGGCATCGACCGGCTTCATCTCGCCGCCATCCTCATAGTACCAAAAGGTCCAGCCATTGCAGCTTGGCGCGCCTTGGAGGTCTTTGCCAAGGCCATGGATTGAGCCCACCTGACCATTGCAATCAAGCGAACCGTCTGCCCTCACGGTCGCGGTCCAGCGGCGCTTCTTGTCGAACACTTGCGAACCTGGTTTGATCAGCCCGCTTTCGACCACAGCACCAAAGGCAACACGCGGGGCGGCCTTCTTTGATTGCATTGTGGTGAGCGCGCTTTCATCGAGTGGCAGTTCTTTTTCAATGCGTTTGAGCGCCGCATTGCGGTAAGTGCCCTCACGCTCGCAGCCGATCCATTCTCGGCCCAAACGCTTGGCCACCGCACCGGTTGTGCCCGTTCCAAAGAAAGGATCGAGCACAACGTCCCCTCGCTCTGTAGTGGCGAGGAGCACGCGGTAGAGCAAGCTTTCCGGCTTTTGCGTAGGATGAACTTTGGAGCCGTTCTCTTTGAGCCGCTCATTGCCTGAACAAATCGGTAGCACCCAATCGGAGCGCATTTGCAGCTCGTCATTGAGCGTTTTCATCGCGCGATAGTTGAAATGATAGCGCGACTTCTCTCCCTGCGAGGCCCAAAGGAGCGTCTCATGTGCATTGGTAAAGCGCGTGCCTTTGAAGTTGGGCATCGGATTGGTCTTGCGCCACACGATATCGTTGAGAATCCAAAAGCCGATATCCTGCAAGATTGCGCCGACACGGTAGATATTGTGATAGCTGCCAATCACCCAAAGGGCGCCGTCAGGCTTCAGAATTCGCTTCGCTTCAATCAACCAAGCTTTTGTAAACTCGTCATAAGAACGGAAGCTATCGAACTGGTCCCAATGGTCAGTCACCGCGTCCACTTCGGAACCATCGGGACGATTGAGGTCGCCGCCAAGCTGCAGATTGTAGGGTGGATCTGCGAAGACAAGATCGATGGAATTGTCGGGCAAAGAGCGCATGGCTTCGATGCAATCGCCATCGAGGATTTGCCCGAGTGGCAGGAGCCCGCGCACGTCCTGCGGGGTGGCTTTTGCCCCGCGTTTTGTTCGCTGCTTTGTTGTTTCCATCACGCCCATAATCTGCCCCAAAAAAAGGTACCGTCAAACTTATCCACAGGGGATGAGTCCCTTTGGACTCCGCGTCAAGCGCTTAGTTTCTGAGGCCTTATGGTTAATGCTTCGTAAACGCCCCTAAGTGAACCGAGGAACAAAACGGGGCCCCACACAATCTTGAGTCCGCCCGCAAAAGCGGGACTCAAGATGTAGGGGGTGTTGCGCGGAGGACTCGAGCTCCGGCTTTCTTGTGTAGCCTAATGCGTTAGCCACCGCTCTCACCCGACATCAGCTCTTCGATGTACTTTTGGGTGGCAGGATCGAGAGTTGAATCATGGCGCACAACTTTCCAGACTCCGTCACGCTTCTCCAATGTGTCCACGTTCACCGCCGAACCGACATACTCAAGCGATGAAACCCGCTCAAAAACGATCAAGTAGGACGTGACAATAGCCTGTTCGCTATCGCCGCTGATGACAAGATTGCTCGCGGAGTGCCGACGATTGCTAATAAAGGGGCGCACTTGCTCTAGTGCTTTTGCCACGTTGCCTGGGCCGACTGCATCTCCAAATCCGGACACGAACACGCCGTCATCGGCAAAAAAACTTCCATAGAGTGAGTAGTCTTCGGCATCCAAGGCATGGTTTAGCCGTGCAATCACCTGGCGGATCGCCTGCTCATCTTGAGGTGTGAGCTGGTTTGCCTCTTGAAGGTAGGAATTGCCATTGGTTTGAGCAGTGACGGGCACGCTAATGCCCAATCCAAGAAGTAAGAGGCCAATTGAAACTGATTTGAACATGCCGGACGCCTCGCGTTTTGAGAGTTGGCAATAGAACTCGCATCAATACTGTCGCTTCCGACAGTTGATCGCAGAATTGCGTTCATAGCTTCAATCGCTACCGAATTCGCAAAAGAGCGCGAAGGTTAGGCCTCCGCATCGACCTTGGCGCTCACCTTTTCCATGATTTTGAGCAACGTCTCTCTTTCGCGCGCAGTCAGTGGATCGAGCAGGAACTGCATGTTCTCAAGATCCTGAGCCTCAATTGCTGCGCGAAGCTCTAGCCCGTCTGGGGTAAGGCGGTGGACCTTGGCACGCCCATCTTGCGGGTGAGGACCGCGCTCCAGATATCCCTTGCGAATCAACCGATCCAAAGCCGATTGCAGCGTGGTAGGAGCAACGCCCAATGCATCCGCAATCGCTTTAGCCGGGCAATCGGGATTGGTGCTGACAAACCGAATTGTCTGAAAATCCAGGGGACTGTAGCGCATCCGGCCCTGAGCCGAGGGAAAGCTCTGCTCGTTCACCAGAAAGAGGTTGATGAGCGAATTGATATGCGAGTGAAGGCGCGCGGCGTGGTCATTTGCCATCGGAACGGACAATCCCCTTGTAATACGACTTTCGTATTATATACTACGAATATCGTACAATTGATTCCTTTCTTCCTCTACCAGCCTCAAAGGACCCCCTCAATGCTCAAACTCAAACTGACTGCCGCGGTTCTTGCCGCATCGACCCCATTTGCCGCATTCGCCGAAACCGGTGATGCCGATCCCGTGCAATCCGTCGTAATTCCCTTGTTCGAGGCGGTTGCTACCGAAGATCTGGCCTCGGCTCAGGCCCATATGGTCGAAGGCGCGCCGATCCATGCGATGTTCAACCCATCGGGCAAGACCGACGATGCCTCGATCCGCACGTTCCCGGCTGTCGCGTATTTCAGCCTCGTCACTCAGAACTACGAGAACATCGTGTTCTCTGACAGGACTTACAGCGTGGGTGACGATGGAAAGACCGTCTGGATGGAAGCCAATGGCGATCTGCGGCTTGAGGCAACGGGCGCACCCTATCGCAACCGATATGTATTCAAAATCACTCTCGACGAAGATCACAAGATCACCGAGATTCACGAATGGGTGAACACAGTCACCCTCACCCAACAGGGAATAGCTGCAAACTGACATGACAAACCAAACCAGCAGCATTCTCTACGCCATTGGAAGAGCGGGGTTGGCCTCGCTTTTCATCTTGGGCGGGGTGAACAAGATCCTGAATTTCGATACCACCCTTGCGACAATCGAAGCGACAATCCTCACGCCCCCGCTGCTGTTCTTGGTCGGAACAATTGATCTTGAGTTGATCTTTGGCCTTGCGCTCGCACTGGGCACCCGATTTGCCGGATGGGCCGCCCTAGGGCTCGCGGTATTCACTCTTGCCACAAACGTCCTGTTCCACCGGTTCTGGGAAATGTCTGGAGAAGTCCAAGCCCTTGAACTCTCGCTTTTCTTCAAGAATATAGCGATAGTCGGCGCATTGCTGGCTTTGGCAAGCATTGAAGACCAAAGGCAGAGTGGCACAAAGCAAGCCGGCTGAAGCTTGAAGAAGCGCGCCTCTCGCTTCCCGTCACAGCGCTCCAAAAATAGAACAAGCCAAAGCGTAATCTTGCCGCTATAGGCTCCCCCAAGTGCGCGACTGGAACCTGTCGCTGCCCGCGTGAACACGGTGCATAGGGTGCGCCTATCTCATGCCCTCTTCACTGCCCGCGAACCTTTCGCGCTTTCATTCAAGCGAAACTCTATGTCTTTTGAAAATCTCCCGCCCGTTTTGGGCGAAGCCTTGGCCGAACGTGGTTATAGCGAACCGACATCGGTCCAAGCCGCTGTCATTGCCCCTGAGGCAGAGGGCCGCGATTTGATCGTCTCTGCGCAGACGGGTTCAGGCAAGACGGTTGCCTTCGGTATTGCGCTGGCGGATCAATTGCTCGCCAATCTCAGCAGCGTGCCGTTGATCGAGCGCCCGTTAGCTTTGGTGATTGCGCCCACGCGCGAGCTTGCGCTTCAGGTTAGCCGCGAATTGGGCTGGCTTTACGGAAAAGCCGGGCTTCGCATCGCCACGTGCGTCGGCGGCATGGATGCCAGCAAGGAGCGGCGCGCGCTGCGTTCTGGCCCTGCGATTGTCGTGGGCACGCCGGGTCGATTGCGCGATCATATTGAGCGTGGGTCCCTCGATCTTTCTGATCTTGTCGGGCTGGTGCTCGATGAGGCGGACGAGATGCTCGACATGGGCTTTCGCGATGATCTTGAGGAAATCCTTGACGCAACACCCGAAACGCGGAGGACGCTGCTATTCTCGGCGACAATGCCGCGCGCGATCCAGCGGTTGGCCGAGCGCTACCAATCTGATGCCTTGCGCCTCACCCTGAAAGGACAAGAGCGTGGGCATGGCGATATCAGTTATGAAGCGATCACCGTTGGCCCATCGGAGATTGAAAACGCGGTGGTCAACCTCCTTCGGTTTCACGAAGCGCAATCGGCGATTTGTTTCTGCGCAACGCGCGAAAGCGTTCGGAGGCTGCACGCCACCCTGCAAAACCGTGGATTTGGCGTGGTCGCTTTGTCTGGCGAGCACTCGCAATCCGAACGCAATCAGGCGCTTCAGGCGATGCGGGATCGGCGTGCGCGCGTGTGTGTGGCAACCGATGTGGCAGCGCGCGGGATCGACCTGCCGACCCTGAGCCTCGTGATCCATGTAGAGACGCCGCGCGATGCGGAGACTTTGCAGCACCGCTCTGGCCGAACGGGGCGCGCGGGCAAAAAGGGCACGGCGGCGATCATCGTTCCTTACAACCGGCGCAGGCGCGTTGAGAGCATGCTGCGTGGCGCAAAGATTGAAGCGAAATGGCTTGATGCGCCCACGCCAGAGGCAATCCGCAAGAAGGATCACGCGCGGTTGATGGAAACGCTCACAAAACAGGTTGAGCATGAGGACGACGATCGCGCCATTGCAAAGGAATTGATGGAGCGTTTGCCCGCCGAGGACATCGCTGCGGCTCTTGTTGCGGTCCACCGGGCCAAACTTCCAGCCCCCGAAGAGCTGCTCGCCAATACACCCGAAGCGCGTCAGAAAGCGAAGACCGAGCGTCACCGTCCTGGCTTTGAAGATGTTGTGTGGTTCAAGATGGGTATTGGCCGAAGGCAGAATGCAGAACCCCGTTGGCTGCTCCCGCTCATCTGCCGACGCGGGCATATTACGCGCAATGAGATTGGCGCTATCCGCCTGGGACAAGAGGAAAGCTGGTTCCAAATACCGCGCGCGATTGCGGCCAAGTTCTCCGCAACGATTGAGCGCACAGCCGATAGCGAAGATCAGCAGGACGCGATCTCTATCGAGGAATCGGCTGAAGGCCCGCGCATGGAAGCGCGTCAGAACCGCAAGAACGGTGGTCCGAGGGTCCACGCCAAGCCTTTCCGGAAAGGACATGGTGGGAAACGTGAAGGCGGCAAGTGGGAAGGTGAAAAGAGTCACGAGGGCAAACAACGCTCTGTTTCTGAACGCGGTGAACGATCAGAGGGCAAGCCGAAAAGTGGGAAACCATTCGGAGGTCCGAACTCGGGCAAGCCAAAGTCGGATAATAAGAAAAAGGGCCCATTCAAGAGCAAAAAAAGCAACCCCAATAAGGGCAAACCTAAAAGGGATAAGCAGCGCTAGGGCTTAGGGCTCCTGACCCTAGGCAAACACCAGAACGACATTCGCGATAAAGGCAGCGAGCAATACCGCGCCCAGCGTCCGCCCAATGCTCTTGGCAAACCACAAAAGCGCCAGAAGCGCGGCGGCGCTGGCGGTGAGGAGCGCCATTTGCAGACCGGCAAGCTCTGCCGGAAGCGCAACCGGCGCGATGCTCATCGTCGCTCCGCCAATCAGCAGAATGTTGTAAATGTTCGAGCCCACGACATTACCGAGCGCCAACGCCGATTTGCCGCGCAAGGCCGCGGCGATCGAGGCGGCAAGTTCGGGCAGACTGGTGCCAACAGCGACCACCGTCAGGCCAATGACTGTCTCAGGAACCTTAAAGATCGTCGCAAGATCAATTGCGCCGGTCACCAATGCATTTCCGCCTAGCACGAGTATGCCCAGCCCTGCGACAAACAGCAGTCCCGCAATCACGCCGTTTTGTGGCCCCTCTTCATCCTGTTCCTCAGCAGCGGCGGCCCCAGGGTGACGATAGCGCCACACGATATAGGCGATGATGCCAAACAGCAGCGCAAAGCCGATCCACCGCGCACCGTAGCCTGACAGCACAAGCCCCCACAGGAGCAGCGTCGCCGCCAAAGCAACCACGGCATCGCGTCGGCCGGTTCCAGTCAGCACGATTGGAGCAACCAAGGCTGACACCCCAAGGATCAGGAGCGTATTCGCAAGGTTGGACCCGACGATATTTCCCCAGGCAATCTCTGGGGACCCGGCAAGGCTGGCCTGAACGCTTGCCACCATTTCTGGCATGGAGGTCGCAAATCCGACGATCACCAGCCCGGTAAAAAGCGTTGATACGCCAAGCTTTTGCGCAATGCCGACCGCACCGCGCACCAGGAGTTCTCCGCCCACAGCCAAGCCCACAAGGCCAGCGAGGCTCAAAAGGATCGCATTTAACATGGCGTACGCGCGTAAAGCCTTGAGCCGCTAAAGCAAGCGCGCTTGGGCGACCGGGGCAAAACTCTGACGATGGAGGGGCGTTGGTCCGTGTTTGCGAAGGGCCTCCATATGCTCTTTCGTGCCATAGCCCTTATTGCGCTTCCAGCCGTACTGCGGGTGCGCTTCGGCTGCTTCGACCATCAACCTGTCGCGCCATTCCTTGGCAATAATCGAGGCGGCGCTGATCGCTGGTTCTATCCCATCCCCACCAACAATGGCGCGTGCGGGCCAACACCAATCGGCGCATCGACGCTCTGGCGTTTGATTGCCATCGATCAAGACAATCTCGGGCGAACTGTCAAACTGCGCGGCCAAGTCGTTCACACAGCGAGTCATCGCTTCCATGGTCGCCTGAAAAATATTGAGCGTATCGATCTCGCTCGGCTCCACTACCGCAACCGCCCATTGGCAGCCGCTGCGCAGTTCCTTGTCGAGAGCAGCCCGACGTTTGGCCGATAACTTCTTGGAATCTGCGACACCCGCCGGTATCTGCTCTCCCAGAACGACTGCGGCGGCCACCACTGGTCCGGCCAAAGGTCCCCGCCCCGCCTCATCGACCCCGATTACGATAGGTTGGGCACCAATTTTGAGATCAGGAGTTTCTTGGGCCATGAACACTCTTTCGAAAATGACAGTCCTATCCTCACTCCCCATGCTCGCACTCGCAAGCTGCGCCAATGCAGAAGATGGGGAAAGCGCGGCGGCTGAGGCCTCTTCAGGTGAAATGACCATCGCCGAGATGGGCGAGTTTGAGCGACCTTGGGCGATTGAATTCGCGCCGGGTACAAACATGCTTTTCATCACCGAAAAAGAGGGCGTACTCAAGGTCATGGACACCGCAACCGGAGCCACGGCGACTGTCGCAGGCGCGCCTGAGGTCGCCTTCGGCGGCCAAGGCGGCTTTGGCGATGTCGCTTTCCTGCCAAGCGAAACTTCGGACAGTGTCGATGGCCGCACGATCTATCTAAGCTGGGCCGAATTCGGCAAAGCAGATACCCGCGGCGCGGTGGTTGGCAAAGGCACCCTTGCCTGCCCCACCATGGACAATTGCGCAGTCGAAGGTCTGGAAGTTATCTGGCGGCAATGGCCAAAGGTCACGGGTCGCGGGCACTATTCACACCGCATCAGCTTCTCACCAGACGAACAATATATGTTCGTTGCAAGCGGCGATCGACAGAAGCTTGATCCGGCGCAAGATCGCGGCAGTGCGCTCGGGAAGATCCTGCGTCTGAACCTTGATGGAACTCCAGCCGAAGGCAATCCTTGGGAAGGCGAATCTCGACCGATCAGTGAAATCTGGTCATGGGGTCACCGCAACATTCTTGGCATGGACTGGGATGCAGAAAACCGTTTGTGGGATGTTGAGCATGGCCCTGCGGGCGGTGATGAACTCAACCTTGTGAAGCGTGAAGCCAATTACGGCTGGCCCACCCGCTCATATGGTGAGCATTACAATGGCGACCCAATCACCGACCACAGCGCCGATGATGGCTTTGAAAAGCCCGCTATATGGTGGACCCCCGTAATCGCACCGGGCGACATGCAATTCTACAAGGGTGAGATGTTCGCCGATTGGCAGGGTGACGCGTTGATCGCGGGCCTTTCCAGCAAAGCGGTTGTCCGTGTCGAGATCGATGGTGAGACCGCGAAAGAGGCTGCACGCTATCCGATTGAAGGCCGCGTACGCTCGCTCGACATTGCCGATGACGGCAGCATTTGGATCGCCACTGACGAAGGCGATGTGATGCGTCTTTCGATGTAGGCTTGGCAAGGCGGCGCAAAGCGCCTAGCCGCCCGCATCTATGTCTGATGCAGCCACTCTAGTCCCTTTGGGAGCGGTTCCGCCTGCCATGATCGAGGAAGTGCTCGATCGTGTCTTTGGTGAGGATCGCCACACGCGCACCGCTTACCGAATTCGCGAAGGGATGGAATGGCTTGAAGCGCTGAGTTTTGCGGCGCTTGATGCCGACGAAATGCTGGTGGGCACGATCCAGTGTTATCCGGTCAGCCTCCTAACCAAGGGCGGCGCGCGCGTCCCATTGGTGATGGTCGGCCCTGTCGCCGTCATTCCTGAGCGGCAGGGCGAAGGGTTTGGCGTTGGCCTGATGATGGCGATGCTCGATGCCGAAGCGCGCATGGCAAGCGAAGGATCGCCCGTCTTCCCGCAGGTGCTGATCGGGGATGAGGATTACTATGGACGCTGGGGCTTTAGTGCCCGCATGACCGGTGGCTGGGGCTGCCCCGGCTCTTATGAAGCGCGGCGGCTGCTCGCGCGCGGTGCTGCGCTTTCTCAGATGCCCGCAGAGGGAATGTTGGGGCCATGGACGGCGTAATGCTCCCATAGAATCGGAAAGGCTCTTTCCTACGCCCTCACGTTCTGCCATCGCCTCCTGCGACTATGCCCTACGAGCCTCCTCCCTATCTGGCTGAACTCAGCCTCTCCGAAATCGCTGATCAGGTGGAACAACGAAAGCTTCCTCCGGTTGAGAACTGGGACCCGCAAAAGCAGGGCGATAGCTTTATGCGGATCGCGGCCGACGGCAGTTGGTATCACGAGGGTGACCCCATTCGACGGCCCGCAATGGTGCGCGCATTTTCCGGTCTGCTCACCCGCGATGACAAGGGTCAGCACCATCTGGTTACGCCGTTTGAAAAACTGACCATCGAGGTCGAAGACGCAGCCTTCATTGCGGTCGATTGCGTTTCCAAGCATGGCGATCTTGCATTTCGTCTCAACACCGATGATTTGGTCGTAGCAGGGCCTGATAATCAGCTGCGCGTGGCGGGCGATCCCGAAACGCCAGCGATTTACCTTCATGTGCGGCGTGGGCTCGAAGCACGGCTGAACCGCTCAACTTATACGCAACTGGCTGAAATCGCGCTTGAAACTGGCGGCGATGATTGGATCGTCTCCAGCCAGGGCGCGCTGTTTTCCTTGAAGAGCTGAAATTTGATGCCCTTGTTCGAGAAACTCAGCGACCTTTATCAAGAGGGCCATGCGAAGAACCTGACGGACCAGCTGACCGACCCGAATCTGACCGAAGACGGGCGGGAAACTCCGGCAGCCGTCCTGATAGCTGTGACCGACCGCCCTGAACCAGGTGTTCTCCTCACCCAGCGCCCGAGCGACATGCGCGATCACCCAGGGCAAGTCGCCTTTCCAGGTGGGAAATGCGATGAGGGCGAAGACGCGATCACCACTGCCCTGCGCGAGGCGGAGGAAGAACTCGCCCTGCCCCGCGATGCAGTCCGCGTCATCGGAACAAGCGATCTCTACACCACCGGCACAGGGTTTCATGTCACCCCGGTTCTGGGTGTGGTGCCGCCTGATCTGCCCCTCACCCCCAACCCCACCGAAGTGGAAGCATGGTTCGAAGCACCGCTCTCTCTGCTTCTGGAACGGTCAAGCTGGACCTCCCAAGAGGTTTTCTGGAAGGGCCAGATGCGCCGCTATCTGGAATTGGATTATGAGGGTTTTCGCATTTGGGGCGTGACTGCCGCGATCCTTGCCAATCTGGGGCGGCGGATTGATGTCAAAGCTCTTTTATGACCCGGCTACCCTGAGCTTGTCGAAGGGCTGAACTTCATTATAGGCCTAAATACCGGAAAGAAGGGCAATCCTTCGACAGGCTCAGGATGAGCGGGTTATTTGATGCCGAACACACTTCAAATCGCAGACTGGCCGAAAGGCGAAGGGGCCGAGGCGCTGGTGACAGCGCTTGGCGCTGACAATATGCGATGGGTCGGAGGAGCTGTCCGTGACACCTTACTCGGACTTCCGGTCAAAGACATCGATTGCGCGACCACCCTTGAACCTGATGAGGTTGCTGAGCGGTGCAACAAGGCGGGCATCGCAATTGTCCCCACTGGAATCGAGCACGGCACCAACACCGCCATAGTTTCGTTGAGTGATGGGACGAAAGAAGTGTTTGAAGTCACTACCTTGCGCCGCGATGTCGCCACCGATGGAAGACGAGCGACGGTTGCCTTCGCAAAGGAATGGCACGAGGACGCGGCAAGACGCGACTTCACCATCAATGCACTTTACGCCCACCCGGAAACACTTGAGATTTCGGACTATTTTGGCGGGCTAGATGACCTTACCGCACGCCGAGTGCGTTTTATTGGCGATGCCCGCGCGAGGATCGCTGAAGATTACCTCAGGATCCTGCGATACTATCGCTTTCAAGCACGTTTCGGCGCTGAACTCGATCCCGTGGCAGAAGAGGCGTGCGCGGAGCTTTCAGCCACACTCAAAGGCCTGAGCCGAGAACGCGTGGCGGACGAGCTTTTGCGCCTTCTGACCCTTCCCGATCCGGGCGAGACAGTCGCTCGCATGTTCGAGCGTGGTGTTCTGCCTGTGATACTGCCAGAGTCATGCGCTCCTCATGTGAGGGCCCTGCACAAGCTCATCGAGTGTGAGGCTGAGCAGTCCATTGCTCCTGATCCCATCCGCAGACTGGCAGCGCTCCTGCCGCCGTCTCCCGATGTCGCCGAAGGCATCGCTGCGCGCTTGAGACTGTCCAAGGCTCAACGCGCGCGGCTTGTTTCAGCTGCAGAAAGGCAAGGAACGGACGCCGACGCACCCCAAGCTCTGGCCTATCAGCTTACTGTTCCGTTCGCGGTCGACCGACTGCTCTTGCTCGGACACGATGCACGCCCACTCGAGGGCTGGGAACCGCCCATCTTTCCCCTCAAAGGTGGAAACATTGTCGAACGCGGTGTCGCCGCTGGACCACAGGTTGCTCGGTTCCTGCAAACGGTCGAGAAGTCCTGGATAGCCGAGGGCTTTCCTGATGCCAGCAGGGTTGCGCAAATCCTGGACAGCGTCCTCAAAGAAGGCTGACGTTTACGTTAAGGCGAGCTTCACGAGCGGCGGATTAGGGATAGGCTTCGGTCGCTGGCTTGCCACACGAGCCCTCACCTCTTACGGGGACCACCGCGTATTTTGGACATTCGTTCAAAGTGTGTGCTCCCACGGTTGCTGACCTGCAAGACGGCTGCGTGCCAGAATGCAGTTCTGTCGCCGCGCCCGCGCCACGCTCGCTTTCGGCCGTGGTGCCTCTCGATTTTTGGAACTAACTGGAGTGAACTGAAGAATGAAATTTGCAAAACTGGCACTCTTCGCCACAGCTATCGCCGCAACCCCAATCGCAGCAAACGCACAAGACGTTGGCGCGACCGTTTTCGGTAATGATGACGCTCCAGTCGGTACTGTGGAAAGCAATGACGGCACGACCGTCACAATCGACACCGGTAAGCACAAGGCTCCGCTGCCGCTTAACTTGCTCGCCGAGCGCGAAGGCAAATGGACGATCAACGCGACGCAGGCTCAAGTCAATGGCCTGATGGACCAACAGATGGCTCAGGCTGAAGCTGCGGCTGAAGCTCAAGCCGCTGCCGAAGCCGAAGCCGCCGCTAAACTCAATGCTGCTTTGACCGTCGGCTCCGCTGTCATTACCGCCGATGCAATGCCACTCGGCACCATCAGCGAGCTTGATGCAGCCAACGTGGTGGTCACCAATGACGATGTTGGTCTTGTGACACTACCACGCGGTTTCTTCGCGCTCGATGCCGAGGATCAACTGGTCGCGCGCGCCAATCTCGCTGACATCATGGCGGCCGTCCAAGGTGGCTAGGCATTGCTGACAATCTGCAAGGGCCTTCCCAGCGGGGGCCTCCTTCAGAGCCGCGGCCATCGGGGATGATGGCCGCGGCTTTTGTTTGGGGACAATCAACTCGCGGAGCGAGTTGCAAGGGTGGAGTCGAAGCGTAACGAAGCGGAGGACGTCTAGCGAGGAAACGCGTCCGGATGGGCGCGCGCAGAACAAAGCGCCCTAGAACCGATTGTTCTTGGGGAACCCTTGTGGAGGCATGCGTCCAGCGGCACCGCGCGCGACCTTCCACTGCCAAATCTCGCTCTCGGTGCGCGTGCGCTCTCCCGACCCCCCCATTTGCCAGCTCAGCCCTTCGTTAAGGGTGAATGTGGTCGCATCGGACAGACCTCCATCACGATAACGTTGTAGCATTACGCCTTGCCCGCGTGCCATCACGGGCATCTCTTCCATATTGAAGACGATCAGTTTGCGGTTTTCACCGACCGCTGCAACGTGATCATGCCCTTCGGGAATCTCGCGGATCACTTGCAATTTGGCGTCGCCCTTAAGGTTCACCACCTGCTTGCCCTTCTTAGTCTCCGCAATCAGCTCTTTGGTCTCTGCGATAAAGCCCTTACCGATGCTGGATGCGAGCAGCAGCCGGCCTTCGGGCTTGTGCACCAACATTGAAGCGATGCTGGATTCGGATGGAAGGTCGATCATATTGCGAACCGGTTCACCAAAGCCGCGCGCACCAGGAAGCTTGTCGCACCCAAGGGTGTAGAACCGGCCATCAGACCCCGCAATCAGAAGCTTATCCGTGGTTTGCGCGTGGAGGATGAAGGCAAGCGCGTCGCCTTCTTTATATTTGAACTCTTGGTCCAGATCGACGTGACCCTTCGCGCCTCTGATCCACCCCTTCTGGGATAGGATCACTGTTACAGGCTCTTTCTCGATCATCGCATCCATCGAGAATTCAACCGCAGGCGCGGCCTCTTCGATCCGTGTGCGGCGTGCGCCAAGGGCAGTGTCCTCGGCATAATCCTTGCGGATGGCGCGCAGGTCTTTCTTAAGGCGCGTGCGCTGGCGTGCAGGGCTTTCAAGGAGCTTGTTAAGCTCGTCCTGCTCTTTGAGAAGTGTGTCCTTCTCTGTGCGCAGTTCCATCTCCTCAAGCTTGCGCAAAGACCGCAGGCGCATGTTGAGGATAGCTTCGGCCTGGCGATCAGTCAGCTTGAACTCGGCCATCATCACTTGCTTGGGCTCATCCTCGTAACGGATGATTTCGATCACCCGGTCAAGATTGAGGAAGGCTGTGATGTAGCCTTCGACCAGTTCCAAACGCCGCGCAATCTGGTCGAGGCGATGCTGTGTTCGGCGTTGAAGGATCTCGATCTGCGCGGCAGTCCAGTTCTGGAGTAGCTCCTTCAGCCCCATCACCATGGGTGTGCGCGTCGCATCCAGGACATTCATATTGAGACCAAAGCGGGTCTCCATGTCGGTAAGCTTGAAGATGCTCTCTTTGAGCAAATCAGGGTCCACATTGCGCGAGCGCGGGACCAGCACGATCCGGATACTCTCATCTGACTCGTCGCGAACGTCGTCGAGAATGGGCAGCTTTTTATCCGCAATCGCCTGAGCGATCTGCTCGATCAGCTTGCCCTTCTGCACTTGGTACGGGATTTCGGTGATGACCAATTGCCATTGCCCGCCGCCAAGGCGCTCGATCCCAGCCGCCTGATCCTCGGACTTCTCGGCCTCTGGCGCGTTAAACACACCGCGCAAACGGAAACTCCCGCGGCCGGTGCGATAAGCCTCTGAAATCACCTTAGAGCTATCCACCAGCTGGCCGCCGGTTGCAAAATCTGGCCCCTGCATCAACTCCATCAGGCGCTCATGCTCGACATGCGGATTGTCGATCAGTTCAAGCGTCGCATCAATCACTTCGGCGGCATTGTGCGACGGGATATTGGTCGCCATGCCCACCGCAATCCCGCTGGCCCCATTGGCGAGGAGATTGGGGAAGAGCCCCGGCATCAATTCCGGCTCTTCTTCCTCGCCATTGTATGTCGGGATGAAGTCAACCGTGCCTGCGTCCAGCCCTTCCATCAGCTGGATCGCAGTCTTGGTCAGGCGGGCTTCGGTATAGCGATAGGCCGCAGCATTATCGCCGTCGATATTGCCGAAGTTCCCTTGCCCTTGCACGAGAGGGTATCTGAGTGAGAAATCCTGAGCGAGGCGAACCATCGCGTCGTAGGCCGCTGTATCGCCGTGCGGGTGATATTTACCGATCACCTCACCTACAACGCGGGCAGATTTCTTATAGGTGCTGTCCGGCGAAAGCTTCAACTGGCGCATCGTCCACAACAGCCGCCGATGAACCGGCTTTAACCCATCGCGAAGGTCAGGAAGCGAACGCGCGGTGATCGTCGAGAGCGCATACACAAGATAACGTTCAGACAACGCCGCATCAAAAGGCGCATCGACAATCGCATCGAACGGATCTGTTTCGTCAGTAGTCGCGGGATCAGCCATGCATCCCGCTTAGCAAGCCATCGCTTGGTGCGGGAGAGGCATTTCCACAGGAATAGATAGACTGATATGAGTTGCAAAAAAATGTACAGGATTTCGACAAATTTGAATGAATTGCGGAATTTTCAATAACGAAAGGGTGGTACCTCTGAGCTGGAGCAATTGGCGCTTCGGACCGGCCAATGCGGCACAGCCACGAGGAAGGTATTATGAATGGCGCTCAAAGTTCTGATCATAGAAGACGATGTTCTGATCGCCCGAGACATCTCCTACACCGTGGAGGATGCAGGCCACATCGTGGCAGGCATCGCTCGATCTACTGACCAGGCGAAAGAGATGATCGCAGATGCCAGACCGGACTGCGCTACCCTCAACTTCACATTGCTGGACGGTCCAAGCACTGCAATCGCACAGCATCTCCACGACTTGCATATACCCTTTGTGCTGTTGTCGAATGACGGCGAACGCGCGAAACAACTGCTCCCGATGGCTCCCTGGAGAGTGATCGAGAAGGTGCGTCAAAGTATCGAGCTGGATGAAGCGTTGAATGACCTCAGCGCGGAACTCTCTGACGATTAACAGCGATAGTTCTCCCGCGTCACATCCAAATTTTCGAATGAATGAAGCAATGCGCGAGCCCCAGAAAAAGGGGCGCATCGGCCATAGGGGAGAGGAGCCGATGCGCCCTTAAGGGGACTGTTGTGTGCCTTTAGCGGATCAAGCGAGGATGCCGGGGTTCCCTAAGATTATCGCGGAGGCAAAGACTGCGGTGGTTGAGAAGACGGAAAGGGCGGCGGCGAAGAGGGTATTGGTTCGGGGCATTTTGGGTCTCCGGCATTATGGTCGGGGGCTTCCGGAACCCGTCAGCGATTAGGCGAAACCAAGTGGGCTGGCGGGTACGATGGCATAGGCAAACAGGCTAGCCGAGATAACAACTGAGAAAGCAGCGGCGAGGAGGTTATTAGTGGCAATGGTCATTGTAAGGGGCCTTTGATTTAGAGCTTTATCTTACCAGCAATTAGGCAAAAGCAGCGGGGCTTGCTGGAAGGATAGCGTAGGCGAGCAGGCTTGCGGTCACTGCGACTGAAAAGGCTGCGGCGAGAAGGTTGTTTTGAGCGATAGTCATTTTGAATTTCCTTTAAGTGAGTGCGTTTGTGGTACTTGAGATTAAGCAAATATTGTGGGGCTTGCCGGAACGATTGCGTAGGCAAGCAGGCTAGTTGAAACGATGATTGAGAAAGCAGCTGCGGCGAAGTTGTTCAGTGTGTTGGTCATGGTTCGGTCTCCGGTCTGATAAGGTTACTTTGGTCATTTGCGGGTTGTTTCCGCTGTATGCCAACTGCCTTGCAGACACCGTGCCAAACTCGAAAAACGGCAGAATTTAGGGGTTTTTACACATCAGCCAGACACGCGAAGTGGGCCCAAACACAAGGATTGGGAAATTTTACCACTGTTTAGGATTGGCTTAATCGCCTATTCAGACAGGATCGTTATAATTCCCGTCTTCAGAAGCTCGCGGCCCCTCATTGGGCTCCTTAGCTGAGCTTCTTACAGGCCTCTTGCATCGTGGCTTTCGCCCGGAACGCTGACGGTTAAACCGTCCATCTCTTGGGTAAGGTCAATCTGGCATGACAGGCGCGAGGTGCGTCGAGCGCCAGCTGCAAAATCGAGCATGTCCTCTTCCTCTTCGGAAGCCTCGCCGAGTTTATCGAACCATTGCGCCGCGACAATCACATGACAAGTGGAGCACGCCATCTGCCCCTCGCACGTCCCTTCAAGCGGGAGCCCGGCAGCCTGACCAAGCTTCAACAAATTGTCTCCCACCTCGCCTTCACATGCCACAGGCGATCCTTTGGGATCGATAAAGGTCACTTTGATTGTCATGAAATCAGTCCCAAAGCTCTTGATCTTTTGCGGCAGCTAAGATCGTCTTGGCAGCCTCGTCGATGTCTTCTAGCGTGGTGTAACGCCCCCAGCCCAGCCGGATCGAGCTTTTCGCCTGAACATCAGTGAGCCCGATGGCCTTAAGCACATGGCTTGGGCGTCCAGTGCCGCTTGCACATGCGCTTCCTGCGGAGAACATAATGTCGCGGCAGTCCGACATAAGGCGCGCGACATCGAGCCCGTCTTTGCGAATGTTCATATTGCCGTGCCAGCGCTCATCGGCGCTGCCGTTAAGGGTCCAGTGATCGAAGTGCTCGCACGCGCGGGCCCACAGCGTTTCGACATGCGCAGCGTCCTCCTCCATCCGAGATTGTGCAAGCGCTGCAGCCGCGCCCAGTCCCGCGATAAGCGCAGGGCTCAATGTGCCGGATCGAAGCCCGGCTTCCTGCCCGCCACCGAAGGTGAGTGGATCGACACTTGTCCCCTCGCGCAGCCACAAGGCCCCTATCCCCTTCGGGCCGTGGATCTTGTGAGCAGACATAGCGATGAAGTCCGCCGGGCAATCAGTCAGGTTGACCCGTCCAAAAGCTTGCACGCCATCCACCAACATCAGGGCATCATGCTGCCGGGCAATCGCGGCAATGTCACCCAAGGGATGGGTGACACCGATTTCGTTGTTGACCGCCATCGCAGCGATGAGCCTGGTGTTGGTGTTCACGGCTGCATCCAGTGCGTCGAGGTCCGCTATACCATCATGTTGCACTGGCAAGATGTCGAAGTCGCGCCCTTCCGCGTTCACGGGCCCTTTCCCATCGCGCACGGCAGAATGCTCGGTTGCGAAGGTCAGTACGTCACCGGTCGTGCCCCGCAAAACCGTGTTGAGCGCTTCGGTTGCCCCGCTGGTGAAGATCACCTGACCGCCGTGGGGGAAGAGCGCGGCGACTTTCTCGCGCGTGACTTCAATTGCAGCCGCGGCCTGTCGACCGAGTTTATGCGCGCTGTGGGGATTGCCGAAGCCGGTGCCATCTGGACCCTCAAGGTGCCTTAGCATCGCCTCACGGGCTTCAGGGGCGAGCGGTGTAGTAGCTTGGTAATCGAGATAGATCATTGAACTACCATTATATGCGTCATTGCGAGCAAAGCTAAGCAATCCAGAGCGCCGCACCCTGCTAGGCTGGATTGCCGCGTCGCCTGCGGCTCCTCGCAGTGACAAATCAGGCGAGTGATTTCCATGCCTCCAAGAATCGGTCGAGTTCTGCCGTGGTCGTATTCCACCCAAGACTAACCCGGATTGTGCGCGCTGCCACCACATCGCTCACGCCAAAGGCATCAAGCACCCGGCTCTTCTTGAGCGTGCCCGAAGAACACGCGCTTCCGGCAGAGACTGCAATCCCTTGTCCATCGAGCCGGATCAACAGAGCTTGCGCGCTGATCGAAGGGTGGGCGAGCGCGAAGATGTAATCGGTCTGATCGCCAAAGGTGAGAAGGTCATCGCCCAATTCTTTGGCGAAGTTTGCCCGCTCTTCCGCTGTGGTCGTCCATTCACCCGCCTCAAGCGCGCTCGCAAAGCCGAGCGCAGCTGGCATATTCTCGGTCCCCTGGCGGTATCCGCGCTCGTGCCCTCCCATCGGTTCGATCAGGTTGAAATCACGCACCAGCAGCGCGCCAATCCCGATCGGACCGCCCAGCTTGTGAGCCGAAACCACCAGCAAGTCCGCGTCCGGCAGGGTCAGCTTGCCCGCCGATTGCGCGCAGTCTGAGAGTAGAATCGCTCCTGTTGATTTGAGCGTCTCGCGCATTGCGGAGACTGGGTTGATGACACCGGCCTCGGAATTGACATGCTGCACCGCCAGGAGCGTATCCGTGTCAAACACGCTTTCGTCCTTGGATATCTTCGCATCAGGCGCCGCGCGAAACACTGCGTCATGCTCTACGGCGCTGACAATTCGGCGCGTGGCCTTTGCACGATTGAGAGCGATCCATAGGGCCTCGCTTGCACCACTGGTGAAGATCACTTCACCGTCCCAGTCGAGCGATGCTTTGATCCGAGCCCGCGCATCTTCGAGCATCTGCTTGGCCTTGCGCCCTTCAGCATGCGGGCTTGAAGGGTTTGACCATAGCGCAAGGCCCTCGTCCATCGCTGCCCTCGCCTCGGGGCGAAGCGGCGATGTCGCAGCGTGATCAAGATACACTCGGTTGGTCAATCATCACCCTTATTGCGAATAATTCTCAATAATTTGCACATTGCGTTAAGTGCCTATATAGAGCCGACAACCGCTGGCACCAGCCGGTGCTACAGCGCAACTCATTTCATAAAGGGTATTTGATGCCATCCGTCATCTTTCCCGGCCCCGAGGGCCGTCTCGAAGGGCGTTTTTCGCCGCCACCTCGTCCCCGTGCTCCTGTCGCGATGATCCTTCATCCCCACCCAGAAGGCGGCGGCACGATGAATGACCGGATTGTTCAACGGCTTTACAAGACCTTCACCGATCGCGGCTTTGCAACCCTGCGCTTCAACTTTCGCGGTGTGGGCCGCAGCCAAGGGTCGTTCGATAATGGCATAGGCGAGCTTTCCGATGCGGCAAGCGCGCTTGATTGGGTCCAATCGATCCATCCCGAGGCGCAGCAAACCTGGGTCGCGGGGTATTCCTTCGGCGCTCTGATCGGCATGCAGCTTTTGATGCGTCGCCCAGAAGTGCGCGGGTTTATCTCCGTCGCGCCGCCGGCCAATATGTACGACTTTAGCTTCCTTGCACCATGCCCCGCCTCGGGCATCTTTGTGCAAGGGGCGGCCGACACAGTGGTCCAGCCGAGCGCTGTCCAAAAGCTCGTCGACAAACTGCGCACACAAAAACACATCACGATCCATCACGATGAGATCCCACGCGCAAACCATTTCTTTGAGAATGAAATCGAAGAGATGATGGGCAGCGTGGACAATTATCTCAATTTCCGCCTGTCGCCGGATTGTCCGATTAAGTGAGTTAGTTCGGTGGTTTACGTCTGCGTGGCCACCCGGCAATTCGCAATTTAGTATTTGATTGCAACGGGTTGCATCGTGCGATGGGTCGCGCTTTGCAACTCGTTATTGCTTGTCACTCGCAATAACTCCTATCAGCCTCCACTCATCGCAAATCATGAGAGGAGAAAGTTCATGAGTTACGCGACCACCGCAAGGCGCCCCAACCCCCTCGCCGCACTTGGCGCAATGGGCGTCCCCGCAACCTTCGGTGCGATCCTCGTATTGGGACTCGCAGTGAAACAAGTCATCGTCCCACCCGTCCCAAATCCAGAAGCAACCGACATTCCTGATGTCGTCATTACCCCAGAGATAGTCGAGTCGGATCTCCCCCCCTCCCCCGCGAATACTCAGAGCAAGCGTGAACCGGAGTTTACCAGTACACGACCGGAAAGTGACTTGGAGTTTGAGCTGGGGTCAAGCGGGCCCATAGGCACTTTCGATGGCATCGACACCGGAACCACTCTTGGCACAGGGATCGCGGACTTTGTCCTTCCGCCGATCGAACCGATGCTCGACCCTGTCAGAGCCAGCCCGCGAGGCAATCCTGGCAATTGGATCATGACCTCCGATTATCGCAGCAGCTGGATCAGGCGCGAATTGACCGGCACGGCGCGGTTCACTCTGGAGGTCGACGCCAGAGGAAAAGTGAGCAGCTGCACCATCACAGGCTCGACCGGTCATACCGAGCTAGACCGTGCAACCTGCAACCTCATTCAAGAGCGAGCCGTGTTCAATCCCGCCAAGGGCTCAGATGGCGAAGCGACAGCAGGAACCTTCTCCAGCTCGGTCAACTGGACCATCCCTGACTAAGACGCAAAGTTGGCGGCCGGGGTACTAATCCGCTCCGGCCCCTTCAACCAAGTCGACGGGCGCCGTCCCTTCAGGCGTAGGGATCGTCCAGATGAGAACATTGCTGATCGCAATAAGCGCCAAAATCACCATGAGAGCAGGCTGCTTCACCTCACCCGTCCGTCGCCAATACAGAAAGGCACCGACAAGCAAGAGGATCGCGGCGAGCATCACTATCGAGAACACCAAATCGGTCATCGCTGACTAAATCCGCCCTTATGTCACATGTTGTAATTGCGCTGGCAAAGGAGGGATTGGACGGCTAGCTTCCTATGCGCAAGGTTCAAGGAGGGATTCATGGGTATTTTCAGTTCAATTTCTAACGCGATTTTCGGTTCTGACGAAGAGGAAGAGACCAAAACAGCTGCGGCAGCTCCTGCAGCAGCGCCCGCCAAGAAGGAACGCGCAGCCATCACCACCGATGTGGTAGAAACCCGGATCGCGGCCATTCCGGGTTCTGACGATCTCAATTGGCAGACTTCGATTGTCGATCTGATGAAGCTGGTTCGGATTGATCCGAGCTATGCAAATCGCAAAGCGCTCGCGATTGAACTGGGGAATGATGACTACTCTGGTACCGCTGAAGACAACATTGCATTGCACAAAGCGGTGATCGAGCAAATGGCTGCAGCGGGCGGCATCGTTCCTCCACATCTTAAAGACTAATCCATTCGCCCAATGCCGCGCCAGTTCACGGGGGCAGCGGGGGATAGGCAGAATATCCAAAGCGCCGCCGCACCAATGCAAGGGTTCGGCGGCGTTTCTTTTTGTCGGTCACCGTCCTCACCCCTGATTTTACTAAACCTAATTCCTATGTAGTTCCGCGACAGCAATCAGGAGGCGCTCGCAATGGAACACTTGGGTAATGACCTTGAAACGATGCGGAGAGTGCCACTCGCCGATTCTCATGTCGCTGCGATCTGCGAGTTCGGAGAAGAAAAAACCTATCCGGCTGGAACTATCGTTGCCGATATTGGCGATCGGATGGACACATTCGTCTATGTCCTCGACGGAGAGATTGAGGTGGTGGATCAGTATACGGGGAAACGTTTGCTGGACGCATCGCTGGGCCCCACCCAATTTATGGGTGAGATCGCATTCCTCAACCGAGGCACACACTACCTCAGGATGCGGGCGACCTGCGATACGCGAGTAATCGAGGCACCGCGCGAGGAAATGCTTGAGCTGATGAGCCGTGTTCCTGAGCTTTCCGATCACATCTTGACGGTTTACGCGGCTCGGCGACGCAGGCAGTTCGAGCTCTCAAACGGATCGGTCAAAGTGATTGGCGCGGATCGCGATGCCAAGGTGCAGGAGGTGGAACGCTTTCTGTCACGCAACCGCATCCCGTTCTCCAGCTATGACATGGAAAATGGTGACAGCGAAACGCTGGCGGCTTGCAATATTCTGGATCACGAGCCGGGCGTAATCGTCGGGACCGACACCAAGCTGGAAGATCCCACTCCGCGCAAGGTGGCGCAATTCTTGGGCCTGGACCTCGACATCTGTGCCCAACGCGATTTCGACTTGTTGATTGTCGGAGGAGGGCCCGCAGGGGTTGCAGCGGCAGTCTATGCCGGCAGCGAGGGGCTTGATGCTCTGGTGATCGAAGACACGGCGGTCGGCGGACAAGCGGGCACATCTAGCCGGATCGAGAATTACATGGGCTTTCCGACAGGGATCAGCGGCACAGATCTCACATGGCGCGGGCAAATTCAGGCGATGAAATTCGGCACACGCTTTGTGATGCCGCGCCGTGTCGTCGGGCTTGCGCAACGCGAGGATGGCGGCTTTTGCGCAACGCTGGATGATGGAGATGAAATCTGCGCGAAGTCGATCCTGGTTAGCACCGGGGTCCAATACCGCAGGTTGCCGCTTGATCGACTTGAACAGCTCGAAGGTGCAGGCGTGTTCTATTCAGCAACAGAAATGGAGGCGCGCTTTTGTTCTAAGACCGAGGCAGTGGTAATCGGTGGTGGCAATTCGGCCGGGCAGGCAGCAATGTATCTGAGTCGCACGGCTGCACATGTGCATCTGGTGGTGCGCTCTGGAAGCCTTGCAGCCTCCATGTCGAGTTATCTTTCCGAACGCCTCGAAGCCGACCCTCGGGTGACCATTCACTATCAGACCACCGTCACTGCGCTGCACGGGGGCGATTGGCTTGAAGGTGTGACGTTCACATCGCCAGAGGGCGAACGTCAGATCGATACCCGCGCGCTCTTCATCATGATCGGCGCTGCTCCCAACACCGAATGGCTGGGTGGCCTCGTCGATACCGATGAAAAGGGGTTCGTCATCACCGGAGCCGATGCGGGCAGGCAAAGCCCATTTGAGACCGGGACAGACGGTATCTTCGCAGTAGGCGATGTCCGCTCAGGCTCGGTCAAACGCGTGGCCAGCGCCGTAGGCGAAGGGTCAGTCGTGGTGAGTCGTATCTGGTCTTATCTCGACGGGCTGCGGTAAAGCGCAGCCCTCTAGCAGTCGCTCAGCGGCTCATCATTCCACCGACGATTGAGCCAAGAATACCGCCGAGACCGCCTGCGCCGTGCGATGCGGTGTTGCCAGCCTCCTTAGCCATGTAGCCAGCCACCGCCATCGCCAAAATGGGCAGCATCTTCTTGAGCATGCCCTCGTCAAGTCCGGTCATCCCAGCAACTTCGCCGGCGACCGAGCGGCTCACATCTTTGCTGCCAAAGATGTTGCCGAGAATATCATTGCCGGGCTGAGTCGGTGTTGGGCTTGAGCCAAGCACCGCGTCTAGCAATCCGCCGCCGATCAAGCCGCCAAGACCGCCACCAGCCGCACTTTGGCCGCCGCCTCCGCCCAGGATTGCTCCAGCGAGACTGCCGAGTCCGCCAAGCGGGTCAGGCGTCGAGGTTCCACCAGTGGCGCTGCGCCCCATGCCTGCCACAATCGCTGGCAAGAGCGCACCTGCAGCCGTCTTGGCAGTTCCCTCATCGACACCCAGTTCGCGCGCCATAGAAGAAATGGCACCCGTTTGTTGAAGCATGGCTGCGAGGCTCATCGGCTTTCCCCTCTCTCGCTTTTGGTCTTATTTTTTGCCGAACAGGCCGCTGGCGATGTCAGCAATGTCATCCAGCGGATTCCCGTCGCCATCGCGATCGAGCATTCCCATGATGCCGGAAAGATTGGAATCGCCGCCAAGTTTCTCGGCAAGATCACCAAGCGCTCCTTCACCGCCCAATTGCGAGACGATACCAGAAAGCGCCCCAGCATCGAGTCCAGTTTTCTGCGCAGCAAGCTCAACCGTATCGCCTTCTTCCGGGTGAGAAGCGCCAAGAGCGGCGACGGCTTTTTCAACCATGCCTTGGTCGAGGCCAACCTGCTCAGCAAGGCTCGCAACGGTGTCAGGCGAACCGGCCACCTGCTTCAAAAGTCCGTCCAGCATGCTCATCATTCTTCTCCCGTATCGAATCGTTGACGAGAGTGTGCCTCAAAGGCTTGCCAAAACAAAGCAAAAGCCCCGCTTGATGCACCTTGTTACAAGCGCACCAAGCGGGGCTCCCCTCTCCAGCTCGGAAACTGGTATATGGTTTAGGCCGCAACCACTCCTGCAGGCGCCGCTTGGCGGACACCCTCGTCAACGTGTGCTTCGAATTCGGCGAAATTGTCGATGAACAGACGCACCAACCTATCGGCGGTCGCATCATAGTCGGCTTTGTCTGCCCATGTACTACGCGGATCGAGGATCGTCTGATCAATCCCTGCTTCAGCAAGGACAGGTACATGAACTGGCACGTCGAAGCCAAAGTTGGGGTCTTTACGGAATTCAACACCATCAAGATTGCCATCGAGCGCAGCATTGAGCAGAGCACGGGTCGCCTTGATCGGCATGCGGTTGCCGATGCCATATTTTCCGCCGGTCCATCCGGTGTTGAGCAACCAGCACTGAACGCCGCCCTTGGCGATGCGCTCTTTAAGGAGGTTGCC
Organism: uncultured Erythrobacter sp.; assembly: GCF_947502395.1. Taxonomy (GTDB): domain Bacteria; phylum Pseudomonadota; class Alphaproteobacteria; order Sphingomonadales; family Sphingomonadaceae; genus Erythrobacter. The sequence goes on along the minus strand of NZ_CANMZM010000003.1, from coordinate 766,903 downwards.
GTAAACGCTTGGGTGGCGCGGCATAAAGGGCGCGCCAAAACAGGTTGAGAACGTCGCTTCCGGTTCGGTCACGCCGATCTCAGTGCCAGCAACTTTCGCTGTGTAGCCTGAAAGGAAGTGATACATTGCCTGATCCGGTGTCAGCCGAGCAATTGGAGGCAGCACACCGAACGCATCGGCAGTGAGCATCACTACATTGCTTGGTGCAGGGCCGAGGTTCTTCTCTGATGTGTTAGGTATGAAATTGATCGGATAGGCGCCGCGCGTGTTCTCGGCGAGCGTGTTGTCGTCGAAATCAAGCTCGCGGGTCTGTTCATCCATCACCACGTTTTCGAGCACGGTGCCGAACATCTTTGTTGTGGCGTAAATCTCGGGCTCTGCCTCTTCGCTGAGGCGGATCATTTTTGCATAACAACCGCCTTCGAAGTTAAAGACCGCCGTGTCTGACCAACCGTGCTCATCATCACCGATCAGCGTGCGCGATGCGTCCGCTGAAAGCGTGGTCTTGCCCGTGCCGGACAGGCCGAAGAAGACTGCCGTCTTGCCATCTGCGCTGATATTGGCCGAACAGTGCATCGGCATCACGCCTTTGGTCGGCAGCAGATAGTTGAGAATGCCGAAAACCGACTTCTTCATCTCACCAGCGTAACGCGTGCCGCCGATCAGGATCAGCTTCTCGGTGAGGTTTACTGCAATCACAGTTTCTGAATTGGTGCCGTGGCGAGCGGGATCGGCCTTAAAGCTGGGAAGATCGATGATCGTGTATTCCGGCGCAAAGTTCGATAGTTCTTCGGCGCTCGGGCGCACCAGCATCGTGCGGATAAACAGATTATGCCAGGCAAGCTCATTGATCACACGGACGTTGACGCGGTGCTCTGGCTGTGACCCGCCGAACAAGTCAGCGACATAGAGCGTCTCTTTGCCCGCAACCGCGCTCAGGAAATCTTCCTTGAGGTTGGCAAAGTGTTCGGGCGTCATACTGGCATTGACCTTGCCCCACCAAACGGTGTCCTCAGTGGTGGCATCGCGAACGATGAACTTGTCTTTCGCACTGCGTCCGGTCTTCGCGCCGGTCTTCACAACCAATGCGCCATGCTTCGAAAGATGGCCCTCACCCGCACTGACAGACGCTTCGACAAGAGCCGAAGTGCCAAGGTTAGAGTGGATGGTTGCAGGGGTTTCAATGCCTTGTGAGGTAAGAGGCTGGGCAAGGGGGATCAACGTGGGTACTCCTGAGACGGCTTCGCATTCTGCGCTTAGGCTACGCATACGTATGCATCGAGTGATCCGGCTGCAGATCCCGACAGCACTTTGCCGTGCTGGCGAGTCGTTGAATTTACCCGATCCCGATGGTGGGGATGCGCATAAAGCCGCACATTCACGCCGTCAAACCCCCATCACTACGCTGCATCGCAGCATTCACTCGCATCGCCTTTTCGCACCTGCGCGAGAGTCCTGAATCCTATGATCAAGCTAGCAGATGTCTGGACAAATTCGGCCTGTCCTCGTCCTTCACATATTTTGTGAAGTCCGCGCATGAAGGAATAATCAGCTTCATTGTTTCTCGTGGTGCATGGCGCTACCCTTGCTGAATTAATCGAAACAAGGACGGGCCAGAATGGCAGGCGATCTGCACGAAACCACACAGAACGATGCCCCTGGCCTATCCTTGGGCGAAGCAAGCGCGCCCTCCGAATCTGTCGAAATCGCCCTGGTCGATGATGATCGGAATATCCTAACCACAGTCTCGATTGCTCTTCAGGCCGAGGGCTTTGTCACGCGCCTCTACTCTGACGGTGAAACCGCTTTGAAGGCATTACTCGATAACCCGCCTGACTTGGCGGTGTTCGACATAAAAATGCCAAAGATGGATGGCCTTGAATTGCTGCGCCGTGTGCGCGCGAACTCCGCCCTTCCTGTTATCTTCCTCACCAGTAAGGATGACGAGGCTGACGAAGAGGTCGGCCTTGAGCTTGGCGCGGACGATTACATTGCCAAGCCTTTCAGTCTCAGGCTCCTTACCGCGCGCATCCGCGCAATTTTGCGCCGTGCTGATCCTGTACGCGAAGCTGGGCAAACCACCTCCACCAGCGAAACCGCGCATGCCAACATTGATCGCGGCCGGCTGTTCATGGACCCAGCGCGCCATCACGTGAAATGGGACGAAAAACCCGTCAGCCTCACCGTGACCGAGTTTCTGATCCTCGAAGCGCTCGCGGCGCGGCCCGGAGTCATCAAAAGCCGAAACCAGTTAATGGATGCCGCTTACCCTGACGATGTCTTCGTCGACGACCGTACCGTAGACAGCCATATTAAGCGTATGCGCCGCAAATTCCGCAGCGTGGATCCTACCTTCGGTGCAATCGATACGCTTTACGGCGCAGGTTACAGCTTTACCGATGGCTAGCATCAGCGCAGAGACCAACAACGAGCCGCGACCACCGATCACGCAGGCCATAGGTCAGGCGATTGAGCGGCCAGGTCTGTTTACGCGATTCTCACTCACAGCGCGCATTCTGGTGGTGAATATTCTGCCGCTAGCGCTGCTCTCTGGCGGATTGTTCTATCTCGACACCTATCGCACTCAGTTAATCGACGAACGCTTCAAACTGGCGCGGATCGAAGCACAGATTACGGCCGAGGCATTGGCAGGGGTCACCAAGGCGAGGCAGGAGGCATTGCTTGTTCAGATCGGTCAAGAACAGGGCATGCGCATGCGCATGTTCGACGCCGAAGGTCTCCTCTGGGCAGACAGCTTTGCACTCGATGAACCCGCTTTCGTGCTTGAAGACATAACCAATGATAGCCGGGAACAGGATCTCGCGCGCTGGCTTGACCGGATGGTCGATACGATCGTCAGCGCTGAACCCGTTCCCGATTTCGTGGAGCCCGAAGGACAAACAGCAGATGCCTGGCCCGAGCTTGTGCAAGCGCGCGAAGAGGGTTTCAGCCAAATCCGCCTCTATCGCTGGCTCGATGGCACCCCTGTTATCACGGCCGCTGCGCCGGTTGGTCTCAATGGGGCGACCCTCCTGACTGTGCGCAATGCAGTTGACATTACCGAAAGTGTCCGGGCAGCGCGCACCGCCTTGATCACGGCTGTGCTTGTTGTGCTCGGCGCTTCTGCCCTGCTCTCACTCTATCTTGCGCGCACCATTGTCTCACCGCTGCAGTTGCTTGCCGGCTCGACTCAACGTGTACGGCTTGGGCGCGAGCGCGATGTTGAGGTGCCCCGCCTTCCAGAGCGCAAGGATGAGATTGGTCAACTTGCTCGCTCGGTGTCTGACATGACTTTGGCGCTGCGGCAGAGAATCGACGCAGTCGACAGTTTTGCGGCCGACGTAGCGCATGAGATTAAGAACCCGCTCGCAAGCTTGCGGAGCGCTGTGGAGTCTCTGCCAAAAGTGCAAGACGCTGATACAAGGCGCGAGCTCGAACAGATCGCAACCCACGATGTGCGCCGAATCGATCGCTTGGTGAGTGAGATTTCCGATGCCAGCCGGATCGATGCCGAAATGAGCCGAGCAACGCGTGAGCGCATCGACATGGCAGACCTGGTCCGTGCCATCATCGGCAGCCGCGAAAATCGTTCTGAGAACCACGACCACCGAATCGAACTCGAAACGCGAGGGTTTAAGGCAGATGTCTTGGGAGTCGGCGCGAGGCTTGAACGTGTGGTGGAGAACTTGCTCGACAATGCGGTCTCTTTTTCTCCGCCCGACGCGGGTATCGAGGTCATGGTCGACAATGATGGCAATTGCGTCACACTAACCGTGTGCGATGCCGGACCCGGAATCCCTGAAGATTCACGCGAAAAAGTGTTCCAACGCTTTCACTCGATCCGCCCTGACGATGAAGATTTTGGCAACCATTCAGGGCTTGGCTTGGCTATCGCACGTGCCATTGCTGAGGCGCATGATGGCTCGCTGGTCGCAGAGGCTCGGCCGGGTGGGGAGCAAGGAGCCTGCCTGCGTTTGCAGCTTCCCGCTGCCGAGTAACGCGTGATCAAGGGGATGCGTTGTGACCGATGAAACTCACTGTCTATTCTCGGCCAGCGCCGTAGCAATTGGCGATGTGGCTTTGGCGATTGAGGGGCCGCCGGGCAGCGGTAAATCCTCACTAGCGCTGGCTCTGATTGACCGCGGCGCACAACTGATCGGCGATGACTGCGTGACGCTCACCCGAAGCGGCAAGCGCCTCATTGCGAGCCCTCCCCCCAATATCGAGGGCCTTCTGGAGCTGCGCGGCGTTGGACTCTTCAATTTCCCATTGTCTGAACCCCGCCCGCTTAGCCTCATTCTCTCGCTTCGTGTTGGGGGAGAGCGGTTACCGGATGTTATTCCCCTTCGGGATATTCTTGGCGTCAATGTGCCCTACCTTCCCTTCTATCCAGACACGCTGGTTCCTGCTGTCAGAGCGGAATTGGCATTGGCAAAGCACGGGCTTCACTTTGGCTAGCGACGACAAATTGCTTTCCTTCTTACTGGCAAAGGAGGAATAAGACGGAATAGTATGACTGTACCGCCTGCCCAATCCGACTCGCGTCAAAGGCTGTTGCTCGTCACTGGCCTTGCCGGCGCAGGCAAATCGACGGTGCTTGCCGTGCTCGAAGATCTGGGATGGGAGACAATCGACAACTTTCCCATCCGCATGCTGGAGCGGCTCGTAGGTGAGCCAGGCAACAGCGCGAGTAACGACGACGCAGTGTCACGCGCACCGCTTGCTATCGGTTTTGATTCGCGAACGCGCGGCTTTGTTCCTGGTGAAATCATTTCCCTTGTTATGCGTATGGAGAAGCGCAGCGACCTCGCGCTCAGTTTCATTTTTCTCGATTGCAAGTCGACCGAGTTGGAGCGGCGCTTCAACGAAACCCGCCGGCGGCATCCCATGGCGCAGGAAAACACCGTGCATGATGGGATCGCCGCTGAGCGCGAATTGCTCGAACCGTTAAGGCGCTGGGCTGAAGTGGTGATTGACACCAGCGAGCTCTCCTCCAACGACCTGCAAACCCAAGTGCGCACTCTGTTTGACAAAGAGCTTCAGGCAGAGCCCAGATTAACCGTCTCAAGCTTTGGCTTTGCGCGCGGCATGCCTCCGCTTGCAGACCTCGTCTTTGACATGCGTTTTCTCGACAATCCGCATTGGGTTGAAGCGCTTCGCGAAAGGACCGGGCAAGACCGTGAAGTGGGCGAGCATATCAAGAAAGACCCTGCCTTTGCCCAGGCTTTTAAACAGATCCACGCGCTACTTTTGACTGTCCTTCCCCGCTACCATGCTCAAGGGAAAGCTTACGTTCATGTCGCCTTTGGTTGTACCGGAGGTAGACACCGTTCCGTCTTTACTGCGGAAGGCATGGCACAGGCCTTGCGCGAGGCTGGGTTTTCGCCCACTGTCCGCCACCGCAATTTGAAGTCACGTGTAACGGACACAATTGAAGGCGGTAAAGAGGGTCCTTCTGAGGGGTAATGCCGTGATAGGGATTAAAGGATCGCAACGGATGGTGGTGCTAGTGTTAGGTGATGCGATGTGCGCTTTGGGCGCTGGTCGCTCGGTACGAACGGACTGAATTCGCAGCATGATCGGTTTGATCCTGGTAACCCATGGCCGCCTCGCGGACCAATTTGTCGAAGCAATGGAACACGTTGTCGGCGAGCAACCGGCCGTTGAGACGGTGTGCATCGGCCCCAATGATGATATGGAGCGGCGCCGCTCAGATATCTCCAATGCGATTGAGAAGGTCGATGGAGGGCGCGGTGTCATTATCCTTACCGATTTGTTTGGCGGCACGCCTTCGAATCTGGCCATATCATTGCTTGATGCAGGCCAGGTGGAGGTCATCGCTGGAATCAACCTCCCGATGCTCATTCGCCTGGCTGGAGCGCGCAAGAATATGACGGTGAGCGAAGCGGTTGAGGCCGCGCAGGTCGCCGGTCGCAATTATATCACCGTTGCCAGCGAACTTCTGGGAGCAGACAATCCGCCGCGCGTTGCAAGCGGCGGGAGTTAGGACGCACCGATGGGGGAGCTGCGACAAACCGTCACCATCGTGAATAAGCGTGGGCTTCATGCCCGGGCTAGTGCCAAATTCGTAGGTGCCGTCGCTGCTCTACCTGAAGGCGCGGCGGTCAAGGTCGCAAAGGATGGCCACGAAGCGGCGGGTGGCTCGATTCTCGGATTGATGATGCTCGGTGCGGCAAAAGGCGACAACATCGAATTGATCGTCGACGGCAATGAGTCCGAGAATGTGCTGACCGAGCTCGTCGCGCTCGTCGAAGACGGCTTTGGCGAAGAGTAAGGCGGAGCGCAGATGCGCAAGCACATCTCAGGTTATTCCAATCCAACCGTTAAGTACCTGCGCAGCCTGCGGGAAAAGAAACTGCGCAAACGCGCCGGGCAGTTTCTGGTCGAAGGTCTGCGACTTCTCGAAGATGCGCGTAGCACTGGTAATATCCCTCGTAGTCTTGTGATGGCGGAGAACCGCGACCCTCACCCGCTCCTCGACGGTCTGGAGGGCGAAGTTGAGACCGCTGGCGGTGAGGTAATCACCACAACGCCCGCCATTCTCTCCAAGATCACTGGCAAATCGAACACACAAAGCGTTGTTGGGGTGTTCGATGAGTTTGACACCGCACTCGGCTCCCTTGACCGAAGTGACGCGGATATCTGGCTGATCGCGCAAGACTTGCGCGATCCGGGAAACTTGGGAACCATGCTGCGCACGGGCGATGCAGTGGGCGCTGGTGGGTTGATCTTGATTGATGATTGCGCCGATCCCTTTAGCACGGAAGCCGTGCGGGCGAGCATGGGCGCTGTGTTCACCCAAGGGCTTGCGCGGGCTCGGTGGGAGGAGTTTGTGCCTTGGCTTCGCGGCGGCTCTGGTCAACTTGTGGCCGCCAGCTTGCGAGATGCTGTGCCCTACCGTGGTGCGCCCTATCAATCCCCGTGCTTCATCTTGGTTGGCAACGAATCACAGGGGCTTCCTGAGGTTTATGAAGCCGAATGCGATCTGCGGGTGACCATGCCGATGAAGGGCCGCGCGGACTCGCTCAATGCCGCCGTTGCGGGCGCGGTATTGGCCTATGAAGTCTTAGATTCTCTCAGCGCTTAAGCACGCGGTTCCACCACATAGACTGCCTGCTGATAGAGCTTGAGCAGCCTGTGCACTTTGGCGTGCATCAGCTCCAGCCCCATGCGCTCAAAGCTCTCGCGCCAGCCTTGATCGCTTCTATTGGTGTGGGGGTGGCCGAAAAATTCGAAGTTTGTGAGCTTGTCGGTTAGCTTGGTGTAGCGCTCCTGCAAGCGTGTCTCGAACACATCTTCGATAATGATGACACGCCGTGCGATGCGGGCAGATTCGCGGATGATATGATCCGGGTCGGGTGTATGATGGAGCGTGGTCAGAATGAGCGCAGTATCAAACGCTCGATCTGAGAAAGGCATGCGCGCTCCATCGTATACCACCGGCACAAGGTCAGGGGAGAACGCATTGTCAGCAATGTCGAGCCCGGTCACATTGTGGCCAGCCTCGCGAAACACATCGATCACGCTTCCCGGACCCGAGCCGACTTCGAGTAAACGCTCGCCTGATGCGATCCAGTCCTCGATCATGGCGAGTTTGCGCGCTGCATCCAGTTTCCATACGGAATAGACTGCATGGCTTAAGACAGGAATTTTCCAGCGCAGGGGCATGGTGCATGCCTAGCAGTTTTGCGTTCGCTGCAAAGCGCAGACTGCGGCTCGAGAATTACTCGGCAGCGTCGCGCTTCTCTTCGAGCGCCGGGAAAGCAGACTGCTCGTCGCCCCCCTCATCCGCCCCAGCCTCAGCCGCATCCGCCGCATCCGCCGCATCCGCCGCATCCGCCGCATCCGCCGCATTGTAGCGCGGTGCGCTCTCAACCAAAGGCACTTCTTCAATTTCACGCTTGCCAATCTCGACACCTTTTTCGGCGAGGCGTTTGCCTGAGGATAAGACATTGCGTTCAAAGCTGCCGACGAATTTGTTGTAGTTGTTTACCGCTGTTTCAAGCCCACCGCCAACACGCTTCAGATGCGAGGCGGCAGTCTCCAGACGACCGTAGAGTTCCGCGCCCATACGTCCGATCTCTTGGGCTTCTTGCGCCAAGCCATCCTGCCGCCAGACCTGCGCAACGGTCCGAGCAATGGCTACCAGATTGGTCGGCGTTGCGAGCAAGACCCGGCGTTCAAAGGCAAAGTCCCACAAGGTCGGATCGGCGTCCAAAGCGGCGGTCACAAAATGTTCCCCTGGAATGAACATAATGACGTAATCGGGCGCTTCTTCAAATTGGCTTTGATAGCTTTTCGCGCCCAGGGTTTGGACGTGATTGCGCATGGACTTTGCGTGCGCGTCCAACTCACGTTTGCGCGTGTCGTCATCATCGGCCTCGAACGCCGCCTGATAGGCGTTGAGCGAGACTTTGGAATCGATGACCAGCTTCTTTTGCCCCGGCACATTGATGATCGCATCGGGACGAAGCCGCCCCTCCTCGGTTTCAACCGAATGCTCCATCATAAAGTCGGTATGCTCGGCCAACCCGCATTGTTCGAGCAGGTTTTGCAAAGCCCTCTCTCCCCAGCGGCCTCGCGCTTTGGGAGCGTTGGTGAGCGAATTACCCAAACGCTGAGCCTCGCGTCGGACCTCTTCCTGCCCCTCTCGCATGGATTGGATGAGGCCCTGCAATTGGCCAAAAGCATCGGTGCGCTTGGCCTCTAACTCGCTGACCTGCTTTTCGTAATTCGCGAGCTTTTCGCCCACGGGAGTGAGCAGAGCCTTGATCTTCGCCTCGCCCGTTTCCTCGGATTGCTTAAAGCGTTCTTCAGCTCGGCGCAGGAAAGCCTCTTGGTTCTGGCGCAGGACCTCTGCTCCGGCGGCCTTGAACTGATTGGTCATTTCCTCGCGCGCTTGGCCGAGCAAACGCTTTTGCTCTTCAAAGGCCTTTTCGCGTTCCCGCTTGCTGCTTTCTTCTGCGGCCAAACGCTGAGCCAGAAGTGCGCGTTCTTGGTTTGCCTTGGCAAGCTCATCCGCCAAGCCATCCGCGCGCCCTGCCCGTTCAGACATGGTCGCAAGGTCTGTGGCCGCGCGGCGAAACTTCTCATCGAGCGCCTTTGTCTCGTCTTCGCTCGTTGCAAGTCGTTCGCGCAGCTCAGCGACAAGCCGAGAGGCAAAAAACCATGCCGCTCCGCCCCCAAGAGCGAAGCCAACTACCAAAACTATGATGATAAGAGTTGCATTATCCATGCTTACTTATAGCATGGAACATAAATGGAACACCAGCGCTTTGCAGGATATCCCCGAAAAGCTACGCCGCCCTCAGCTTCCTCAGCTTCTTCAGCATCATATTGCGCTTCAAACGCGACAGGTGGTCGATAAAGACGATCCCCTCGAGGTGGTCCATCTCGTGCTGAATGCAGGTCGCCATCATGCCGGTGAGGTGCTCCTTGTGGGAGTTGCCATCAAGGTCCTGATACTCAACCATGCACGACGCCGGGCGGTCCACATCGGCGTAAATCTCCGGCAAGGACAAGCAGCCTTCCTGGAAGGTCGACATTTCCTCTGTCTCAGGCGTGATGACTGGATTCACGAAGACGCGCGGGTCATTCTTGATCGGAGGGTGTTCGTTGCCGTCCTCATCCTTTATCGGCTCCGCGTCCATATCGGGCTCTTGCAAATCAATGACCAGCAGGCGCTTTGGAATCGCAACCTGAATCGCTGCCAGGCCGATGCCAGGGGCAGCATACATGGTCTCAAACATGTCTTCGACGAGCAGTTTCAAGTCGTCGTTGAACTCTTCCGGTTTGACGGGTTCGGACACAAGTTTGAGCCGGGGGTCCGGCACTTCAATGATTTCGCGGATAGCCATACTCTCAATTTAGTGCGGGCAGGCGCAGCTCGCAAGCGCAAGAGTTCGATCAAACTGATCGGCTTTGCCCAGCGTGGCGGCTAAGGCTGAGATTCGTGTTCCACCACGGATGTCACACAGGATTCGTCAATAATGATCTTATGCCCTTTTGTACCGGTGCAAATCCACAGGCCCGGCAAATTCGGGTCACTGGTTATGCTTTCGACCATATAGTTGGCGTTGCCACGCAAGAAGATCGCCGCGACATGGCCTTTCTCTTCAATCGCTTGAACGACTAAAAAAAGGGGGCTGGGTGTTTGTGTCATTTCTCTTTGTCCAATCAATTGTGTCTTGCATCAAATACTCCGCAGGCCTTCTATCCAACAGGCCTTCTTGCCCTGAGAGCCTGCGCTAAGGTTCCTTCATCGAGATAATCGAGTTCCCCACCAACCGGTAGGCCATGAGCAAGCTGCGTTATGCGCACTTTATGCTGTTCCAGCCGCTCGGCGAGGTAATGCGCGGTGGTTTGCCCCTCGAGTGTTGCGTTCATGGCGAGGACCACCTCGTCGATTTCGCCTTCAGATACGCGCTCCAAAAGTGCGGCAATGTTGAGGTCTTCGGGACCAATGCCATCGAGCGCAGATAGCTTCCCACCTAAGACATGATAGCGCCCTTGGAACAGTCTCGCTCTGTCCAAAGCCCAGACATCGGCGACATCCTCAACCACGCAAAGGCTATTCGCATCACGGCGTGGGTCGGCGCAGATGCTGCAAGGGTTTGTCGTGTCAACATTGCCGCAGGTCTCGCATTCGACAAGCGATTGGGAAACCCCATCCAGCGCCTCAAGTAAGTCTGGCAAGGCCTGTTCCCGGTTCTTCACCAACCACAGCACAGCACGCCGCGCGCTGCGTGGGCCCAGGCCCGGCAGACGAGCAAGCGCGGAGGATAGAGCTTCGATCTCTTGCGATGCCATGTGGGGGGAGATAGGGCGAACGTGTCAATTCACAAAGGTTCACGCACACCCTTATGCGCATAGTTTTTATGGGAACGCCCGATTTTGCGGTGCCCGCGCTGGCGGCCCTACACGAACTTGGGCACGATGCTGGCCATGAAATTGCCTGCGTTTACACCCAGCCGCCAAGCCGTTCGGGCCGTGGAAAAAAGCTGCGCCCCTCCCCGGTTCAGGCAAAGGCTGAGGAGCTGGGTCTTGAGGTGCGTTCACCCAAATCGCTGCGGAATGAAGAGGCGCAAGGAGAATTTGCGGCTTTGGATGCCGATATTGCGGTGGTCGCGGCCTATGGTCTGATCTTGCCGCAAGCGGTGCTCGATGCACCGACGCACGGCTGTCTCAATATCCACGCCTCGATCCTGCCGCGCTGGCGCGGGGCTGCGCCCATTCACCGCGCGATTATGGCGGGGGACGAGGAGACGGGCGTTACGATTATGCAGATGGAGGCCGGGCTCGATACCGGACCCATGCGGCATATTATGAAGACGCCGATTGGGACCAAGACTACGGGCGAGATGTTCACCGAACTTGGGCAAATGGGCGCTGAGGCGATGGTGGAGGTCTTGAGCGACCTTGATGACTATCCTCCCGTCGCCCAGGATGATGCCCTAACCACCCATGCCGCCAAGATCGACAAGGCCGAGGCACGCATGGATTGGTCTCGGCCTGCAAGCGAACTGGTTCGCCATGTGGCAGGGCTCGCTCCTTTCCCGGGTGCTTGGTTCGAAGTGGACGATCAGCGGGTGAAGCTGCTTTTGGCGGAAAAGGCCGACGGGTCAGGCGCACCTGGCGAAGTACTGAACGCGGAATTCACCATCGCTTGCGGGTCGGGCGCAATCCGCCCCCTTAGGCTGCAACGGGCCGGCAAACCGGCGATGGACCGCGAAGAGTATCTGCGCGGGCGACCAGCTGCACCTGGGACTGTACTCAAGTGACCCGTTACGCGCTCACCATAGAATTTGACGGGACACCGTTCCACGGACTCCAGCGGCAGAAGCATGGGCCTTCTGTGCAGCAGTCGATCGAGGATGCGCTGCACAGGATTACGGGTGAGGACATTACCCTGCATAGCGCTGGACGGACAGACGCGGGCGTTCATGCGCTGGCTATGCGATCCCATGTTGACCTTGAGAAAGATATCGACCCGTTCCGCCTGTCCGAAGCGATCAATGCGCATCTTCGCCCTCATCCTATTGCGATCCTTGATTGCCAGATCGTGCCCGATGATTGGCACGCGCGGTTTAGCTGTGTGGAGCGGCGATATGTCTATCGCATTTGCAACCGCCGTGCGCCGCTGACTTTTGCCAAGAACCAAGTGTGGCATGTCGCCCAGCCCCTCGACGCAGAGGCGATGCACCGCGCCGCGCAAAGCCTTGTGGGGCTTCATGACTTCACCACTTTTCGCTCTGCCCATTGCCAATCGAATGATCCGGTGAAGACCTTGGACCGGCTTGATGTGGAGCGCGAGGGCGATGAATTGCGAATCTATGCACACGCCCGAAGCTTCCTTCACCATCAGGTTCGGTCCATGGTCGGATGCCTCAAATTGGTGGGCCAAGGCACGTGGGACGAGGCGCAAATCGGCCGTGCCCTAGCGGCAAAAGATCGCCAAGAATTAGGGCTTAACGCGCCGCCACATGGTCTCTATTTCGTAGAGGCGATTTATCCAGAGGAGCACGGCATCTGATGGCCAATTGGTACAAGTTTCCCACCAATTCGAGAATGACCGACGGCGATTATCGCGCTGGACTGAACGCGCTGAACATTGTTTTTGGCGCGGTGCTTGGCTTTGTTCTGGTGGGAGGTGAAAACTTGCCCATCTTCGACTTTGTGGCTTTGCTCGTCATCAGCGCGCTTATCGTCATGATGATCCAATCCATAGCGCTCAGTGATTTTACTTTGTTCAGCGTCTTAAGCACGGCCATCGCAATTTATTTTCTGCCGCAACTGGCGGAAGAGTGGTTTTCGCTCACCAAAGTTCCCAAATTGCAACCCACACTCGCGGTCTGGGCTACAATGGCCACCATTCTTGAGCTCTCACCCAGAGAGCACCCAGACCAGAAACCGACCGAATAATCCCACATTGGAGAGAGACTTATGACCACCGGTAAACAGCTGTTCACGACGCTTACAGCAGAAGGCAAACTCACCCTCGAAGTGAGCGAAGAGACCTTCCCAGAGCCCAAGGGCAACCAAGTTCTGGTCAAAATGGAAGCAGCACCTATCAACCCGTCGGACCTTGCGATCCTGACCAGCGCCGCTGACTTTGAAAACGCCGAATACTCAACTGGCAAAGTTGTCGCTGACATGCCTGAGCCCTTCCTCTCCGGTCAGCGCGGCCGTCATGGTCAGCGTCTGGAAGCGGGCAACGAAGGTGCGGGCACCGTGGTCGCCACGGGCGATAGCGATATGGCAAAAGCGCTTATGGGCCAACGCGTTGCTTGCGTACCGGGCCATGCATTTAGCCAATATGCCATCGCCGATGCGATGATGTGCTTACCGCTGGGCGATCATTCGAGCGAGACAGGCGCGTCTTCCTTTGTGAACCCGATGACCGCGCTTGGCTTTGTCGAGACCGCGAAGATGGAAGGCCACGATGCGATCATCCACTTGGCAGCCGCCTCAAACCTTGGCCAAATGCTCAACAAGATCTGTCAGGAAGACGGCCTCAAGCTCGTCAATATCGTGCGTCGCCAAGAGCATGTGGACCTGTTGAAATCACAAGGCGCAAAGTATGTCGTGAACTCATCTGACGATGATTACATGAAGCAACTTCGTGCAGCGATTGCCGAAACAGGTGCCTTCCTTGGCTTCGACCCGATTGGCGGCGGCCAGAACACTGACACCGTCCTCAAAGCCATGGAGCAGGTCGCGGCGAGCCAAATGGATGAATACTCACGCTACGGCTCGAACCAAGACAAGAAGATGTATCAATATGGCCGTCTGGACCTCCAGAACCCAACCATTCTGACGCCGTCTTATGGCCTCCAATGGTGTGTCGCTGGATGGCTGCTCACCCCATTCCTTGCTAAGGCTGGCATGGAAACAGTTGTGCGTATGCGTACCCGCGTTCTCGAGAACCTGGGCACCACATTTGCGTCTAGCTACAAGGCGAAAGTTGATCTTGAAGGCATGCTGACCAAGGAGGCGATCCTTGATTATCGTCAGATGAAAACGGGCGAGAAGTACCTCGTCACGCCTTGGGGTTAATTGGAACTAGGTGTTCGCGGCCTGCACTCTGGTGTGGGCCGCGAGCAACGCATCAACCGCGGTCAAATGCGGCCTGAATTTCGCTTCTGTCGCTCACCCCATTTGCGAGGAGCACCATGAGCAAGATGCGCGCCTTGGCAGGACCAAGCGCGCGGCCCGCCACAAAGCCATAGGCATCGTCGTCAACCTCGACATTGCGGTCGACCAGCCCTTCATCGACGCGCGCTGATCGCACGACAGGCACGCCGCTCTTCACCGCTTCCCCCAACGCATCAAGCACGCATTCGGGCGCATTACCCTGCCCCATTCCGGCAAGCACAATGCCTTTGCAGCCAATGCTCAAGAGCGCCTCCACTGGCTTTGCATCCATCCCTGCACCCGCTGTCAGGATTGCAATACGCGGTAGAGCCTCGGGCCACTGGTATCGCGCAAACTCACCCTTGCGCGTCGCACCGCCAAACCAATCAAGGCTGGACGGCGTTACCCGCGCAACAGGCCCCCTTGGATAGCCTTTGAAAGCATCAATGCTGGAGGTTGCCGCCTTCCGCACATCTTTGGCCGCAAACACCGTGTCGCCCATCACCAGTAGCGGACCTCGCCCACTGGCATCCGGGTCAGAAGCCACCCGCACCGCATTGGCGAAATTGCGCATCCCATCGGCCCCAACCGCGCCTGCTGGCCGCATTGCGCCGATGAGCACCACCGGCTTGTCCACCGCTAGTGTGAGATCAAGGAGATATGCGGTTTCTTCAGCCGTATCAGTGCCGTGGGTGACAAGCACCCCGTCGATTTCAGGATAACTTTGCGCCGCAACAATCTCTTTATGCAGCGCATCCCACACATCCCAGCCCATGTCCTGCGAGCCGATTTGCGCGATGGGTTTGGGAATGAGGTCAGCAGAAAGCTCAAGCCCAGCCAAGTCGCCAAGCATCGAGGTTAAGCTAAGTCCGCCTGCTGCATATGAGCCACCCGTTGCGCTAGCCGTGCTACCGGCAATTGTTCCTCCGGTGCCAAGAACTAAGAGCCGAGGAATACCGCTGTTCAAATTGGTGCTCAACGATGCACGATAATGCGGCGGACATGCGCAAAGGCGACCAAAAGCCCGCCGATAACGGTGAGGATGGTTTCACTTGTGCCGAGCGTTTCGGCGAAAAGGCCTGCAACCAAGAATGTGATCCCAAGCCCAGCTGGGACCAGAAAGCTCGCCGTTCGGGCCAATACATCGCGGAACGGAACGCTAGCCGAAATAATCGCCGCAAGCCCAGCAAACAGCCAGTGCAACCATTCTGCATGAGCAACAACCGTCAGGAAAGGCATCGTGCTCGCTAGCAGAGGCAAAGCGAGGCAGTGCAGAATGCACAAGGCGCTGAGCGCAGTTGCGGCACTATCGCTTTTGACAGTAAGCTCCATGATATGTTGTAACATCCGTTAGCAAAGACGCCCGTCCTTATGAGGCAAGCGGACGAGCGTCAATCGCTAATGGTGACCCTGTGAAGGAAGGCGGCCAGAAATGCCACCCCCAAGAATGCCACCCCAAGTATGTCTGAACTCACCGGAGAGCGCGTTGCAAATTGCGCTTTGCCCCCTATTATTTCCGCGCGATGAGCGAACCCATGCACCTATGATTCATCCTTCCATTTCACCCACAGTGACGAATCGGACCAGCTGACCATGCAACTTGAAGTGTCTGGCATTGGTCTTTCCTATGGCGATACGCGTGTATTGAGAGATGTGAGCCTAGTGCTCGATTCTGGTGAACAAGCGCTACTCTTGGGAGCATCAGGGTCTGGCAAGTCGAGCCTTCTCAACGTCATTTGCGGGTTGCAAACGCCGGATAGCGGCACAGTCACCTTAGGTGATCAGCCAGTGCACGATGGGGTCCGCAAGGCTCATATAGGCATTATCTTTCAGACCCTACGACTGGTGTCCGCACTAAACGTGCGTGCCAATTTATTGCTGGCACAAAGACTCGCTAATGGTGTCCAAAACGCGGCAAAAGTCGATGAAACTCTTGAACAATTGGGCATCAATCATCGCGCGAAGGCGCGCCCCTTTGAGCTGAGTCAAGGTGAAGCACAGCGCGCCGCCATTGCGCGGGCATTGGTAGTCTCACCCAAGCTCTTGATCGCAGATGAGCCAACCTCCGCGCTTGATAAGGGCAACACAAAGGTTGTTGCTGAAATGCTGATCGAGGCGGCTCGCAGCGCTGGTGCAAGTCTTTTGATTGCAACGCATGATGATCGGCTAACCTCGCAGTTCGGTCGCACACTGATGCTTGAAAATGGGAAGGTGACAGGATGATATCGCTTGCCCTTGCCTATTTGCGTGACCGGCCACTGACCACGGCACTGAATGTGCTCCTGCTCGCCATTTCGGTCGCGATGCTCGTATTGCTCCTGCAATTCGGTGAGCAAGCGCGCGAGCGGCTTGAGCGCGATGCCGCTGGTGTAGACCTTGTGGTGGGCGCGAAGGGATCGCCTTTGCAGCTAATCCTCTCGAGCATCTTTCACATCGATCAGCCGACAGGCAATATTCCCCATAACAGCCTCGATAGGCTGCGAAGCAACCCTGCCGTTTCGCGCGTGGTCCCGCTGGCGCTTGGCGACAATTTCCGCGGATTTCGGATCGTTGGAACCGACGCAACATTTGCGCAAAGCTATAGTCTGGAATTGGCCGAGGGGGCTCAATTCGATGGTCCTATGCAGGCGGTGATTGGTTCAAGAGTGGCGGAAGAAACCGGTGCGCAACTGGGTCAGAGGTTTATCGGTAATCATGGGTTCGCGAACGGAAATGGTGATGGACAAGGGCACGACCATGCTCCGTTTGAAACCGTGGGCATTCTGGCACCAAGCGGAACGGTCGCGGACCGCCTCATCCTCACATCGGTCGAAAGCGTATGGGACGTGCACGGGATTTCCCATGACCACCTTGAAGAAGATCAAGAGAGCCATGACCATGATAACGGCGAAACAACAAATGCTAGCGCGCCTCAATCCCATATACCCAGCCTTGAACCGGACCTAACCGCTCTGCTGGTCACATACCGCAATGCATCGGCCGCCATTCGCGTGCCAGCCATGGTCAACCGACTGACTGAGATGCAAGCCGCAGTCCCTGCGATTGAAACCGCACGGCTGCTGGAACTGCTAGACGCAAGCATTGAAGGCATTCGCGTCTTTGCGTGGCTGCTCGCTGCGACCGGCGGGCTTGCCATCTTTGTGGCGCTCCTCAATATGGCGCGCGGGCGCGAAGGTGACCTGGCGTTGTTGCGGGTGATGGGAGCCTCTCCCATTCAGGTCTTCGCAACGGTAATTCTGGAAGGGGTGATCGCGGCGGCAGTGGGCGCAGTCGCCGGATGGATCGGCGCACATGCCCTTATTGGGATTGTGCGAAGCCAATTTGCGACTTTGACCGATCTTGGGCTAACCGCATGGGCGCCGGTATCGGGAGAGGCATTCTTGATCCTTGCTGTCATCGCAATCGGTGCCTTGGCCGCCTTGATCCCTGCTGCCCAAGTGTACAGGATTGACCCAGCGCGCGTATTGGCAAGAAGTTGAGAATGAAGAAAAGTGATACACTCAAAATGGTAACTTGGCGGGTCGGCATTTTGGCTGCCCTGACCCTTGTCGGCGTCCAAACATTCCTACACTTCGCCAGTGAGACTGACGCAACTCCAAAATCCGTCTCCGTAGTCAATCAGGCGAAAGCAAGGGCTTCTGGCTCTGCACTCAATGACTTGGCCAATCCGCCTGATCCCAAGCAAGGCGCTGCAATTGAGGACATTTGGAAGCCTGCGCCCACCCCAGCCGGCGGCACCTCATGGTCGCTTTTGGAGGCAGCAAAAGAAGTCACTCGCACTGATGAGGCCGGCTATCTGGTCTCCTACCCGCTCTTCACGCGGGAGCAGCGCGCTCTTGAAGGTAAGCGGATCAAAGTGTCTGGCTGGATGGACCCGCTCCAGGTGGGCTCAAAGCAAAAGCGTTTTGTTCTTCTTGGATATCCGCCGGGCTGCCCATTCCACTTTCACGCGGCGCCGATGCAATTCATCGAGGTGATGGCCTCCATCCCCTTCGACACAGATCGTACCAATGTGATCACGGTCAGCGGGGTCCTCGAACTGACGGGTTATGACGAAGGCGGGGTATTCTATCGATTATGGGATTCGCGCCCAGGCTAGATGGGGCCAACAAGAATTGTCGCAGATTGGCGGGGATTAGTCGCAAATTGTCGTGCAATTGTCTTCATCCAATCCCATATTGTTAGCGTAGATAGGGGATGCTCCAGAACATGTCACAAATGCTGAACACAAATGGCAATCGTCGCCAATTCCTCACCGCCACAAGCAGCGCCTTCGCGGCTCTCATCGCAAGCGGGTGTTCAACCAGAGGCGCTGGACTCGCCTCGGCCAGCACCGGCTCTGTTTCGAGCTTCACTGACTACGGCCCCTTGGTTCAGGATCCCAATGGCATTCTCGATTTACCAGAGGGTTTTTCCTACCGCGTCCTTTCAAGCCTTGGCGATGCGATGAGCGATGGCGGCACCGTTCCTGACAAAGCCGACGGTATGGGCTGCCTCGATATCGGCAATGGCGAGATCGCTCTGGTGCGCAACCACGAGCTTATCCCGACTGATGGCCCAGGCGGTCCGATCGCCAAAGGCTATGGCACTTGGAATGGAGAAATCACTCCCGGTGGCACCACCAATATCGTGCTCGACGCTAAGACCCTTGAAGTGAAACGCCAATTCCGCACCCTTGGCGGCACGATCCGCAATTGCTCGGGCGGCGTAACCCCTTGGGGCAGCTGGTTGACCTGTGAAGAAGCGCCCACTGGCCCTGGCCAGCGTTTTGGCGATGGGCTTGCAGTTAATCACGGTTGGACCTTCGAAGTGCCCGGTGAAGCGACGGGCCTGGTGGACCCTGTACCCCTTCGCGCCATGGGCCGTTTCAACCACGAAGCCGCCTGCGTCGATCCGGAAACCGGCTATGTTTACCAGACCGAGGATATGAACGACTCGGTCTTTTATCGCTTCATTCCAAAGGTGCCCGGCAAGCTTTCCGAAGGTGGCAAGTTGCAGGCCATGGTGATCGAAAACGGTCCCGCTGACACGCGCAATTGGGACGCGAACACAATGCCTTTGGGCACTAGCTTTGCTGTGAGCTGGATTGATCTCGATGATGTCGAAGCGCCTAAGAACGACCTGCGCACACGCGCAGCAACGGCGGGCGCGGCGGTTATCGCTCGGGGCGAAGGCCTGCATATGGGCGATGGTGAGCTTTACATGTGCTCCACCAGCGGCGGTGTCAAAAAGCTGGGCCAGATCTTTCGCCTTGTGCCAGGCCGCGGCGGCGCGCCTGATCGGTTTGAACTGTTCTTTGAGAGCGAGAGCGAAGACCAGTTCAATTATGGCGACAATCTGTGCGTTGCGCCCAATGGGCATTTGGTGGTCTGCGAAGACCAATACACAGAAGTGGTCGACAACCACCTGCGCGGGGTCACGCCTGACGGGCGCCCTTATAAACTGGCGCGCCTTACCGTGCAGACCGAGCCTGCTGGCGCGTGTTTCTCACCCGATGGCAAGACGATGTTTGTGAACGCCTATGCGCCGACCAAGACCCTTGCGATTACGGGACCCTGGGCAAGCGCATAACTCCTCACATCGAGGCTCGAATCATTGCTTCGAAGTCTTCCGCGGAAGCGCGGCGTGGATTGCCGCGCGCAGCCAAGTCTTTGAGCGAATATTCGACCATTTCGGCGATGTCGTCCTCGACAATGCCCATTTCGGCCAATCCGCTTGGGATGCCGATTTGGGCATTTAAGTCGGCAATCGCCTGAGCAATATCAGCGCCCGGTTCTAACCCCATGGCTTGACGAAGGCGCGCGTATTTCTCGCCGCACTCACTCTCGTTGAAACGCAGCACTTCGGGGAGGAACACCGCGTTCAATGTCCCGTGGTGCGGGTTCAGGCGGCGAATACGGCCAGCCGCGTGGCTCATAGCGTGAACTGCGCCCAAACCCTTCACAAAGGCAAACGCGCCTTCGGTCGAGCACATCATCATATGCCAGCGCGCATCGCGGTCTGATCCATCTTTCACGGCGCGCGGCAAATACTGCATTCCGCGCCACAGACCATCCAAGGCAACGCCTTCTGCAGGAGGGTTCACATTCGGCGTGAGAAACGCCTCAATACAGTGCGTGATCGCATCCATACCGGTCGCCGCTGTCATCATCGGCGGCAGGCCCATGGTGAGTTCCGGATCGCAAACCGCAGCTTTCGGGATGAAATGCGGACTCGCAAAGGTCATCTTGCGCCCATCTTCAAGGATGATCACGAAGCCAACCGAAACCTCGCTGCCCGTGCCTGACGTGGTGGGCACAGCGATCAGCGGCGTCATGCCTTTGATATTGCGCGCGCCGCCTTGAAGCGGGTCATATTGCTCAAGCGGGCCACCGGATGCTGCAAGCAATCCAACCGCCTTGCCAAGGTCCATTGAAGAACCACCGCCTAGCGCGATAATCCCATCGCATCCTTCGGCCTCGTAGAGAGCGAGCGCCTTTTTGACCGCTTCTTCGGTGGGGTTGCCGGGGGTCTCATCAAAGACAACCGAATCTACGCCCATCGCCGCCTTAACCGTATCAACGATACCAACCTGCACCAGCCCGGCATCAGTCGCGATAAACGGCTTGGTGATACCAGCGTTCTTCATTTCCTTGGGCAAAAGCTCAAGCGCACCAAAACCGAATTGGGTGGTGGTCAAATATGTGAGCGTTGTAAGCGCCATGAAATATCCCTCTCTTCTCTTTGGCGAGATGTTTGAGGGTTCAAAAGCGCCTTGGCAACCGGGTTTTTTATAGCAACCTTACGCAGGTTGAACGGTGGGCTCGCTCCAAGCAGGAAACGGGTCGTCCATCCCTTCCCACTCTTCGGGTGTGTAGCCTTGCGCCGGCACCAGCGCTGCATCCAGAGCCTCGGTGATTTTCGCCTGATCCATATCAATCCCGATAAAGACGATTTCCTGCCGCCTATCGCCCCAGATGGGGTCCCAGTTTTTGGAGACGAACTCTTCGAATGTGCCATCCACCGGCCATTGGTTTTTGGGAACTGCGGCCCACCACATGCCCATGCGCGAGACGCTTTTCTGGCGCCCTGCGATTGCGAGTTCGGCCAAGAACTCAGTGCGGGTGGAGGTCCAAAAGTAACCTTTGGCACGGATCACCTTGTCGAGATTGTCGCTGGTGAGGAAGGCATAGAGCTTGGCTGGGTCAAAAGGAGCACGCGCACGGTAAACGAAGCTTTCAACGCCGTATTCTTCGGTCTCCGGACGGTGGCTGGCAAAGTCGTAGAGTTCTTTGAGCCATAGCGGGTGCTGTTCGGATTGTTCCTCGTCATAAAGGCCAGTGCCCACCACGTCATCAAGAGAGACTTGGCCGTAATTGGATTCGATGATCCTCGCATCAGCGTTCAATGAAGCCACGACTTTTTTGACCATAGCAAGCTGCGCAGGACTGACATCGGCGGCCTTATTGACGATCACGACATCGGCAAACTCAATCTGCTCAACCAACAGCGCAACAAGGCTCCGATCATCTTCTTCGCCCGCAGTCTCACCCCGATGCGCCAAGAGATCGTCGCTGGAATAATCAGCAAGAAGGTTCACCGCGTCCACCACCGTCACCATAGTGTCGATCTGCGAGACATCGCCCAGGCTCTCCCCCGCTTCATCGCGGAAGGAAAAGGTCGCGGCCACTGGCAAGGGCTCTGAAATCCCCGTGCTTTCGATTACAAGATAATCGAACCGTCCATCCTCAGCGAGCGTGCGAACCTCCTTGAGCAAGTCATCGCGAAGCGTGCAACAGATGCAGCCGTTGGTCATCTCGACCAGCTGCTCTTCAGAGCGCGACAAGGACGCCTCGCCTCCGCGCACAAGATCTGCATCGATATTCACCTCGGACATATCGTTGACGATCACCGCGACCTTTTTGCCCTCACGATTGGTGAGAATGTGGTTGAGCAAAGTGGTCTTGCCCGCTCCCAAGAAGCCGGAAAGCACGGTTACGGGTAGCTTGGTGCCAGTAAAACTGGAGGTTTGCTCATTCATTCTCGGGTTCCATCATGTCGACTGTTGCCAGCGATGATATAGTGTTACATCAAAGTTGGACGCCATTTAGCGCGCACCGTGACATTTTCAATGTGCGAATAGGGGGCAATCCGTTTGCAACCACGCTTGATTGCTCTTAGCACCCGCTCAAGCAATTTTGTTCCGGGATGAGGAAACTTCATGAAAGCCACCAAACTTCTTTCCGCCGCCCTGCTTTTGAGCAGCGCGCTCGCTGCTCCTGCCCTTGCCAAAGAGGGCATGTTCACGCCCGCCCAATTGCCTGACATTGCAGACCAATTGCAGGAAGCGGGCCTTGAGCTTGACCCAAGCGATTTGACCGACCTCACCGGCTTTCCAATGGGTGCGGTGATCTCGCTGGGCGGGTGTTCGGCAAGCTTTGTGTCGGCAGAGGGTCTCGTGGTCACCAACCACCACTGCGCGCGCGGGTCGGTGCAGTTCAATTCGACCGCTGAGAACAACTACCTTGAGAACGGCTTTCTTGCAGGCACAAAGGGTGATGAGCTTCCAGCGGCTCCGGGAAGCCGGATCTATGTGACAACTGAACTGACCGATGTGACGGATCGTGTTCGCGAAGGCACTTTGGATATGTCGCCGGTCGACCGCTACGCCGCCATTGAGCAACGCCGCAAAGACATCACTGCCGAATGCGAGGCAGAGCCCGGCTTCCGATGCCTCGTCGCCAGCTTCTACGGCGGCGCGGAATACACCCTCATCAAGCGCCTAGAAGTGCGCGATGTGCGTCTTGTCTACGCGCCAGCCGATAGCATCGGCAAATATGGCGGCGACATCGATAACTGGCAGTGGCCGCGCCATACGGGCGATTTCGCCTTCTACCGCGCCTATGTCGCACCCGATGGCTCCGCCGCAGACTTTAGCGAAGACAACGTCCCCTACGCGCCAGAACACCACCTTAAAGTGAACGCAGCTGGTCTGGACGATGGCGACTTTGTAATGGTCGCAGGCTATCCTGGCTCCACCAATCGTTACACGCTGCTGGCAGAGGTTCAGAACACGTTCGGTTGGACTTATCCGACTTTCCAAGGCCTGCTTACCAGCTGGATTCAGACGATCGAGAACGCCGCTCCTGAAGGGTCAGATGCACGGGTAAAATATGAGAGCCGCCTAGCCGGTCTCAACAACTTTGAGAAAAACCTGCGCGGTCAAATCGATGGCGCACGCCGTGTCGGTCTGGTGGACCGTCGAGCAGCGCGAGAAGCCGCTCTTGCCGATTGGATCGCAGCTGACGAAGCGCGCGCAGACTACGCTCCCGCGATCGAAGCCCTTTCCGAGCTATCGGTCGAAAGCGCGACCGCCTCGCGCACCAACTTCTGGTACAACAACGCTACCCGCCCTGCTTTGCTCTCCGCAGCGCAGCGCCTCTACCGCCTATCGAAGGAACGCGAGCTTCCCGATGCAGAGCGTGAGCCCGGCTATCAGGAACGCGACATGACCTTCTTCCGTCAAGGCTTGCAAGCGCTCGATCGGCGCTATGACGCTCGGGTCGACCAGTCGGAGTGGACGCTCTTCCTTACTGGCTATCTTGGCCAACCTGCTGAAGAGCGGGTCGCCGTGTTCGATCAGGCCCTGGGCCTTACCGCCGACACGACGGTCGATGACCTTCATGCCCTGCTCGCTTCTTATTACGAAGGCACCACGCTTGGCGACGGCGAAATCCGTTTGGCCATGATGGAGGCCGATGCTGCGACAATCGAAGCCAGCGACGATCCCTTCGTGAAACTCGCGGTCGCTTTGTATGAATATGAGCGCGGTCTTGAGGATGCGGCGGAAGAGCGCGGTGGACGCGCGTTGGCTCTTCGCCCAGCTTACATGGAGGCAATTACCGCTTGGCAGCGCGAAGAAGGAGGCCTGCCCTACCCCGATGCCAACTCAACCCTGCGCATCACATTTGGGAATGTGATGGGTGGATCACCGTTTGACGGAATGGCCTATATGCCCTTCACCAGCCTTGAAGGGATTACCCAAAAAGACACCGGCAAAGAACCGTTCAACTCTCCACAAAGCCAGTTGGATGCAATTGAGGCGAAGGATTATGGCTCCTACGAGCTTGATTCCATCGGTTCGGTTCCGGTCAACTTCATGTCTGACCTCGATGTGACCGGCGGGAACAGCGGTTCAGCCACCTTGAATGCGCAAGGCGAACTCGTCGGCCTGCTGTTCGATGGCACGTTCGAAAGTGTAAACTCGGACTGGGACTTCGACCCGCGCACTACGCGCTCAATCCACGTCGATTCGCGCTATATGCTGTGGGTGATGGAGAAGGTCGACGGCGCACAAGTGCTGATCGATGAGATGGACGTGGTCCGCTAAAAAGCGGGCCTTTCGCATAAACCATCGAAGATGGTCTTGACCGGAGCGCGCTTGCCCCTTAGGTGGCGCGCTCCGACCAGCCAAATGGGCTGGAGCGGAACACTGGTTGGGGCGATTAGCTCAGTTGGTAGAGCATCTCGTTTACACCGAGAGGGTCGGCAGTTCGAGCCTGTCATCGCCCACCAGAGTTTTGCGACACAAAATCATGCGGGGCGTGATTTTAGCCAAAACTCTCCCGACCGCAAAGGAGGGGTGTGGTTCAGCAAACACTACCCTTCCGCTAGTGCTTCCCGAACCTGAGCAATCGCTTCTTCGCTATCCCACTCATAACCACCAGCGACACGCAGTAGTTCTTTGCCCTCTGCATCGAAGAGCACCGTCACAGGCAACAATCCGCCGTCCGAGAACGCCACCGCAAGATCGTTTTGCGGATCAAGCCATTGCTCCAGATAGCGAAAATCGCGCTGCTCGAAGAACGGGATTACCACCTCAGCACCGCGATTATCCTGGCTGATGGTAAGCACCCTCACCTCACCCTCCATTTCCGCTGCTAGCTGATCGAGCGCTGGCATTTCCACCACGCAGGGCACACACCAGGTCGCCCAGAGGTTCACCAGCACCGGTTGGTCTAGTTGTCCGAGGTCAAGTGTATTGCCTTCGGGGTCGCTAAATTGAAGCGCGGGAAGCTCTGTGCCCGCAAAAGCGCGCACGATCTGGCCCGGCAATTGTGGTGGAGGCGGAGCATCATTTTCACCCGATGAAGCAGCGCTTTCTTGCGCAGGTGTCTCAGCGCCACTATCGCACCCGGCAAGGGCCAGAGCAGCAAAGCAGCAAAGAGCAAGCGGAAGTGAATTACGGCGGATCATGAGCGACTCCAAAGACAATACCCAATCAAATGCGATGTGGGGCGGACGTTTCGCGGACGGACCTAGCGCGATTATGCGCGAAATCAATGCCTCGATCCCATTCGACAAGGCGCTCTGGCGGCAAGATATCGCCGCGTCCAAAGCCCATGTCGCTATGCTCGCAGCGAAAGATATTGTGAGCGCAGCGGACGCCGAGGCGATTGCTCGAGGGTTGGACGCGGTCGCGGCTGAATACGAAGCGCACGGTGTGCCAGAGGACTGGGACCTCGAAGACATTCACATGACGACGGAGGCGCGCCTTGCCGAATTGATCGGGCCTGCAGCTGGTCGGCTACACACAGCGCGCAGCCGCAACGATCAGGTAGCAACCGATTTCAAGCTATGGGTGCGCGATGCAATCGACCGCGTGGATGCCGGGCTGAAGGCGCTGCAAGTGGCGCTGGTGACGCGGGCAGATGAGAACGCGTCGTCAATCATGCCCGGGTTTACACACCTGCAAACCGCGCAGCCCGTGACGCTCGGTCATCACCTGATGGCATATTACGAGATGATCGCGCGTGACCGGGATCGTTTTGCTGACGCTCGACGGCGGTTGGCCCTTTGTCCCTTGGGGAGCGCTGCGCTTGCGGGCACGGGCTTCCCGATTGATCGCGACATGACCGCGGCAGTGCTTGGCTTTGATGGCCCAACCCATAACAGCCTTGATGCCGTCTCTGACCGCGATTTCGCACTCGATTATCTTATGGCAGCAAGCCAATGCTCGCTCCACCTTTCGCGGCTTGCAGAGGAACTCATCATTTGGGCGAGTCAGCCCTATGGCTTTGTGCGGATGCCCGATGCGCTTTCGACCGGCAGCTCGATCATGCCGCAGAAGAAAAATCCCGACGCTGCGGAATTGGTACGCGGTCATGCCGGGCGCATTGCAGGTTGCACGACATCGCTAATGATCTCGATGAAGGGTCTACCACTCGCCTATTCCAAGGATATGCAAAATGACAAACCACCGGTGTTCGAAGCCGCTGGTCTGCTCGATCTGTGCATTGCGGCTATGGCTGGCATGATTGAGGGCGCAACGTTCCGAACCGAGCGCATGCGTGAGGCAGCCGAGCTGGGATATGCCACCGCGACTGACCTTGCCGATTGGTTGGTAGTGCAAGCTGACATTCCCTTCCGCGAGGCGCACCATATCACTGGCGCAGCCGTCAAACTCGCCGAGAGCCGAGGCGTCGCCCTGGACGCGCTGCCTTTGGCCGACCTCAAAGCCATTGATGACCGGATCGAGGAAAGCGTATTTGCGGCGCTCAGTGTTGATGCCTCAGTGGCCGCGCGAGCAAGCTATGGCGGAACCGCTCCAAAACAGGTACGTTTGCAAGTGAAACGGGCTCGAAAAGAGCTCGAGATGGAGGACTAATGGTCAAGTCTGTCAAATCTGTGCTGATCTTGGCACTTGGAGTTACGCTTGCAGCCTGCGGCGCGCGCGCACCGCTAGAGCCGCTTGCAAGCAGTGATATGACCACAACACCCTTCGGAGAAAGTGAGCGTCCCGATGCCGAGCAATTGCTCGAGCTGCCGACACTCGCCGCCCCGGAGCGCAGCGTTGAGTTGCGCCGGCGCTCGGAAGAGCGCGAAGACGACCCTTTTGATCTACCCCCTGACTGAAGACACCCACCTCTCATGGACCATTTTACTATTACGAACGGCGTGATGCACGCCGAAGACGTGCCGCTGCCGCGCATTGCCGACGAAGTGGGCACGCCTGTCTATGTTTATTCGCGCGCAACATTGGAACGCCACGCTCGCGTTTTTCGCGAGGCTCTGGACGATGTCCCAGAAAAGCTGATCGCCTTTGCGGTGAAGGCCAATCCAAACCTAGCTGTGCTCAAGGTGTTGCAACGCCAAGGTTATGGCGCCGACGTCGTCTCTGTTGGAGAGATGCGCCGAGCCTTGGCAGCAGGGATCGCGCCTGAGAATGTAGTGTTTTCAGGCGTGGGGAAGACGCGCACTGAATTGGCTGCAGGGCTCGAAGCAGGCATTGGCCAATTCAACATCGAGAGCGAGGAAGAGGGCCTTGAGCTCGCGGAAGTTGCCCGAGAAATGGGAATGGAAGCGCGTTGTACCCTACGCATCAATCCGGATGTCGACGCTGGCACGCATGACAAAATCTCAACCGGCAAAGCCGACAACAAATTTGGCGTGCCCATAACCGAAGCGGGTCAGATCTTTGGCAAGCTCGCGAATGAAAAAGGGGTCAAACTGCGCGGAGTCGCGGTGCATATCGGCAGTCAACTTGCTGATCTTGCTCCGTTGGAAAATGCCTTTGCGAAGATTGACGAACTGATCAGATCTTTGCGCGGTGCGGGCCACACCATCACTCACGTCGATCTTGGTGGTGGACTTGGTGTGCCTTACAAACAAGGCGAAGAACTCCCTAGCCCTGCTGAATATGGCGCAATGGTTGCCCGCATGACCAAGGATTGGAGCGTCAAACTGATCTTTGAGCCGGGCCGCGTGATTGCGGGCAATGCCGGCGTGCTTCTGACCCGCGTCGTGCGGGTCAAACGCGGGATCAAAGACCCCTTTGTGATTGTCGATGCGGCCATGAACGATTTGGCGCGCCCCGCCCTCTATGGAGCCTATCACGATTTCACCGCCGTCCAACCCAAAGGCACAGACATGACCGCCAACATTGTCGGGCCGATCTGCGAGACCGGTGACACCTTTGCCATGGGCCGCTTGTGCGACAAGCTTGAGACAGGCGACTTGGCCGTTTTCCGCACCGCGGGCGCTTATGGCGCAACGATGGCCTCCTCCTACAATTCACGCGGCTTTGTTGCCGAGGTTTTGGTCGACGGAGACAAGTTCGCGGTGGTTGCTGACCGGATCGATGCAAGCGCAATTATGGACGCAGAACGCGTGCCTGAATGGCTGGATTGATCGACTGCGATGAGCGAACTCGCCAGCCTTCCCTTGTTCCACAAGATTTCCGGCGAGCGCGTCCTGGTTCTGGGAGAAGGTGCGGCGGCTGAGCCCAAGCGAAGGCTGGTTGAGCGCGCTGGTGGAATCATTGAAGATGACCAGCAGCGCGCCATCGACGAAGGCATACGCATCGCCTTTGTGGCATACGAAGATGCCAAGGCATGCGAGGTTGCGGCGGTCAATCTTCGCTGCGCGGGAATGCTGGTCAATGTGGTTGACCGCCCAGAGTTGTGCGATTTCACCACTCCCAGCATTCTGGATCGAAACCCGGTGCTGATTGCGGTTGGCACTGGCGGCGCATCAGCTGGTCTTGCCAAACATATTCGGCTCAGGCTCGAGCGGATATTGCCCCGCTCTCTTGGAGACTTGGCGCGAAAACTGTTTGCGGCCCGCCCGGCGCTTCACGAGATCTATCCTGACAGTGGCGACAGACGGCGTGCGCTTGACAATGCTTTGCGCGAAGGTGGTGCGCTTGACGCCATGGCGTCCCAGTCCGTTGATCGGGTTGGGGGTTGGCTTAAGGGTACAGTCCAGACGAAAGCAGTACACAAAGAGACATTTACGGTCACAAGCCAAGATCCAGAGGATTTAACGATCAAGCAGGCACGACTTTTGGGAGAGGCTGATATCGTCTGCGCCGACTCCACGATCTCATCCGAAATCCTCGCCCGCTCTAGAGCCGATGCGGTTCGGGTTGTGTGCGAGAAAAGTGCAAGCTGCGAGAGCGGTCGATGCTCCCTAACGGAGGCGGAGGCCAAGCAAGGTGGCCTCACCGTCGTTCTACGAAACGCTTAGGCTCCAGCGCTCTTCAGCCTGAATGAAAGTTGGTGCGAGCCCAAGCGTCTGGGGGAAGAAGTGGGCCCGCACCAAAGAGGACGATTCGCGCTGTCTCAAGCCGCTTGGCGAAAAGGCACTTCGATCTCTGCAAAATAGCGCGCCATCGCCTCACGAGACTGATCTGTCAGTGCGATAAAGGCCCGCCGCTTGTCACTTGGATCAGCCATGCGCATGAACACATCGCTATCAACCAGCTGTTTGATCCAGCGCAGAGCCGTGGTTGCAGGGACCATCGCAGCAATACACAGGCTGGTAACCGAAACGCGTTGATTTTCGCCTTCTGCAGCAGTGAGATCGAGCAGCATGTCCCAAGCAGGGTCAGCAAACAGCTCCCCTTCGAAGAACTTTATTCGCGCCTGCCGGCGAGCGATCAACGCGCGCACAGTTCCAGGGTCAGGCAAGGTTGCCTGTGGCTCCTTAGTTTGCGCATTTGAGTTTAGGAGCGGATTAGCCTCTGGCCCACGGAAGTCCTGTTTGAAGTCAGAAAGCTTACGGTCCGACGGTTTTTGGACCTGGCCATGTGGACCCGAGAGCCTATCAAGCTCATGCGCGATCGCATCAACCTGACGCGACAGATATAGGAGGCTCAGCCGGTCCTCCTCGGTCATCTCGCGGACCCGCGCATTGCTGATTTGCGAGAGCGTGCTGCCCACTGCGACTAATCGCTCCGCACGGCTTGGCCCGACCAAGATTTGCGGGTTCGAATGATCAAGCGCACTGAACACACAGTCCAGCGCTTCAAGCGAAGTGCTAACAATCAATTGCGCTCCGGCCTGCGAGATCCGCATGTCGAGCCGCACGAGTGCCGCCAAGCTCGACGGATCAAGGTAGGGACAATCGACCAAAACCACATCTCCAAGCAGACTGATTGGTCCGTCAAGCAGGTCACTCAATGCGCCTGCTTCGATGGCCCGAAATCCTGCGCCGCTCAAATCCTCTGCGATCTCTGCGCGAACACTCGCCCGGTCGGCATAAATCGCTACGCGGGCTGGAAGTCGAGCGGCGTCTCGCGCGGTGTCATAAGAAAAGTCTTCCGTTGTGTTTTCAGAGTTAGACATCGACTCGCCCCCTTATCTAGTAGAAACAAAAATAGAACAAACAAAGATCAAGTCAAGACTTTCTACCTTGCGCCGGTTTTTTCAGGCAAAGATTGAACAATCCGCATGATTAGGGCGACTACTGCTGTGATGACCAAATTTTCGCCAACCCATCGCAAGCAATCGTGTGTGGAGCAGCCCGCTTCTGCGGCTCTGTATGACGAATGGCTTGTCATGATGGCGAGAGACGGCGACCGCCAGGCAGCCGTGAGGTTATACCAACGTTGGAACCCGCGTCTCGCCCGCGCGGCAAGGCGTTATGGGATGGAAGACGAGGCGGCGTTGGACCTTGCGCAAGAATGCTGGCTGGCGATCTTCAAAGGTCTTTCAAGGCTGCGCGATCCTTCAAGGTTTCGCTCCTACGCTTTTGCCGTGCTTCATCGGCGCGGATCGGAGTATGTTCGCAAGTCACTGCGCGAGCGCAGCGCCATGGATTGCCTTGCGACCAACACGGAAACCAAACCCGAAACCCAAAGCGAGCGGGCAGCCATCACTCAGGCTTTCGCGAGCCTTACGCCAGATTTGCGCGTGGCAGCGCATCTGCACTTTGTTGAAGGGCTTACTCTGCGCGAGATCGCTCAGGTTCAGCAGATCCCCGAAGGCACTGCGAAAAGCCGCATATTCAACGCCCGGCGCAAACTCAAAGATGCCTTGGGGCCCAGCACATAAAGGAGAAGGCAATGGCCGAAATCGATGACAAAATTTCAGAGGCACTTGATCAGGACGACTATGCGTTCCTTACCAACCTTGATGCCGATCGCGGGATGTTTCAACAGATCGGCGACACATGGAAAGGACCGCTGGGCGGCTGGGCGAAGCTGTTGTTTGGTTTCACCTTTGTGCTTGGTATGGGGCTGCTCTATGCCTTCTATCAGGTCGCACACACGCGCCACCCAGTAGAGCACACCTTGTGGGCGATACTCGCTCTGACGCTGATCGTGCTTATGGGCTTCGCAAAGGAATGGATGTTTGCCCGGATGAACATGCTTACGATCCTGCGCGAGATTAAGCGCTTGCAGGTGCAAGTGGCCCTTCTCTCAGAAGAGAAGCAACAAGACTAAGGCCGAATTTCGATGGGTGTACCGTCGGGCACGATACGCCATAGCTCTTCAATCTCATCATTAGAGAGCGCGATGCACCCATCGGTCCAATCCCCTCGCATCCGGCCAGAGACCAACTGGTTGGGCTGCCCGTGGATGAAGATATCCCCGCCCGGTGATCGACCATATTGCGACGCAAAGGCGCGGTCGTTGTCGTTGGGGTATGATATGCGCAAGGACAGGTGGAAGCGGCTTTGCGGGTTACGCCAATCGATCCGGTAAATGCCTTCGGGAGTGCGCTCATCGCCCTGAAAACGCTTATGCCCTTTTGGCGCATCCCCAAATTGTAGACCACGGTATGCGCGGATGGGTTTGCCATTCTCATAAGCGACTAAAAGGCGCTCGGATTTGTCGACAATCAGATAATCGGCAATCGGTCCATAACGCGATTGCCCTCCGCGCCCGACAGAACGCGAGGCGGGACCTCGATTGGTTGATGCTGCTGGAGTTTCAGAGGAGCGAGCACCGAGATCACGAGGTCCTTGTCCACGATTCTGACCCGCACATGATGCGAGCAAAAGAGCAATAAAGAGGACAAGTAGGCGCTGCATAGTGAACGGTTGTACTCACCACCGCTGTTCGCTGCAATTGGGGTTGTTATCGCACGTCCCAGGCAAGGACTCTTTTAGCAAGGGTGCCCTTAGTCCACGAAAGGATCGCGCATCAGGATCGTGTCATCGCGCTCGGGACTGGTAGAGACGAGCGCTACCGGGCATTCGATAAGCTCCTGAACACGCTGAATGTATTTGATCGCGTTGGCGGGCAAATCTGCATAACTGCGCGCGCCCGCGGTGCTCTCAGACCAACCTTCCATCTCTTCATAGATCGGCTCTACCACAGCCTGATCAGCGGCGTGAGTGGGGAGGTAGTCGTAGACATTGCCATTCAGACGGTAGCCGGTGCAGATTTTGACCGTTTCAAGCCCGTCGAGCACGTCAATCTTGGTCAGAGCAATGCCTGTGACGCCAGAGATTGAGCACGTTTGCCGCACCAAAACTGCATCGAACCAGCCGACACGACGCTGACGGCCGGTGACAGTGCCAAATTCATGGCCGCGCTCGCCAATGCCCTGCCCGACCTCATCGTTTAGTTCGGTCGGGAACGGCCCGCTGCCAACGCGGGTGGTGTAGGCCTTGACGATACCGAGAACAAAGCCAGTGGAATTGGGACCGAGCCCGCTTCCAGAAGCGGCTGTGCCGCTGACCGTGTTGGAACTGGTAACAAAAGGATAGGTTCCGTGATCAACATCAAGGAGCACGCCTTGCGCGCCCTCAAACAGGATCTTTGCGCCTGCCTTGCGCACTTTCTTGAGACGCTTCCAAACGGGCTGTGCGAACCGGAGCACGAATGGTGCCACATCGCGCAATTCTTCGAGCAGCCTCTCGCGATCCACTGGTGGCTGGTCAAAGCCCGCTCGCAGAGCATCGTGGTGCGCGCAGAGCCGGTCCAATTGCGGCTCGAGACTATCAAGATGGGCGAGGTCGCACACGCGGATCGCGCGGCGGCCCACCTTATCTTCATATGCTGGGCCGATGCCGCGACCTGTCGTCCCGATCTTGCCCTTGCCTGCTTGTGTTTCCCGAAGTCCATCGAGATCACGATGAAGCGGGAGGATCAGCGGGCAATTGTCGGCAACCGCCAGATTGTCGGCAGTGATTTCCACGCCCTGGCCTTCCAGCTTGGCGACCTCATCGCGCAAGGCCCATGGGTCGAGCACAACGCCATTGCCAATCATGCTCATTGTACCAGAGACAATGCCCGATGGTAAAAGCGATAGTTTGTACACTTCGCCATCGATCACCAAGGTGTGGCCAGCGTTATGACCACCTTGGAAACGGACAACAGCATCAGCGCGTGAAGCGAGCCAATCGACGATCTTGCCTTTGCCCTCATCGCCCCATTGGGCGCCAATCACGGTGACGTTGGCCATGAAACCTTTAGCTTTCTATGTCGGAGAATTGTGGAAGTTATTGCGGGCGCGTCAGTAGGCGTTCAGGCATTTAAGAGCAAGCGTGCAGTACAGAGTTGCCCGCCTTTATTCAAAGGTCACAGCGGATTCTTCGCACACGTTGATTTGGCCCACTTCGATCACCCGTTCGCTTGTCGTAACAGCCTTGAAATCGAATATGCAGGCCTCCGAACCGTCGGTGACTTCAATGTTCCACTGCTGATTGCGAGCGAGCGAGGCTGTCGCAAGCCTGTCCTTGCCCCAACCCATAGTCGCAGAATTGGACCAATAAAGACTCTCAAGAGCTTCCCCAGTTCGGTTCATAAGCGAGATGTTGCGGTTTAACTCCGCGTTTTCGCCGCCAAGACCTTTGCGAAA
The DNA here is from genome assembly GCF_947502395.1 of uncultured Erythrobacter sp. Classification (GTDB taxonomy): domain Bacteria; phylum Pseudomonadota; class Alphaproteobacteria; order Sphingomonadales; family Sphingomonadaceae; genus Erythrobacter. The sequence continues at coordinate 733,178 of NZ_CANMZM010000003.1, read as the reverse complement.
ACCAGCGATTTGTCCGGGTCTTGCGATCGCTGAATTTGGCTGTGTGGGACCTACGACAAACGGGCCATCTTGCTTACGAGGGTCGACTGCTGCCTCTCCAAAGGCAATCGTCAACATGTTATTGGTGTTGCCCAGATTGCTCACACTGATTTGGTAATCCTTGCACGCGCCCTTTGGATCAATCGTGAATTCGGTTGCATCAGTAAGGTCATAGTCTGAGTGCATCGAGTTGCCACTTGAATCGGTCACATCGAAATCAAGATCAGTGCGTCCTTCTCCGCGCGCACTGATTCTGGTTTCAGCACAGATCTGAAGCGGGAATTTTGTCGATGCGCTCGCATCGATCAAATATTCGCCCTGCCCCAAATCCCCCACACGCGTGGACGGATCAATGAGCGCAACCTCAAATGAGTTGTCGGTGGCTCCGATGTTGTTGACCGCAAGCCTGTAGGTCTCACATTCGCCACTCGGCTCCAACGTTTTGAATGTCACATCGGACAAGTCCATGTCTGTGTGCACCTCAGCGCCTTCACTGTCAGCCAAAGTAAAGTCGAGATCGCTCACCCCGCTGCCGCGCACTTCAAGACGCCGAACACCGCAGACTGGGAGGTTGACCATCAGCTGGGTGTTGGCGCTCGCTTTGTATGTACCCGGCCCACTTCCTTCCGCTTCAACGGTGTGCGGCTCGCCACCTACACCGTTGGCGACCGCTGCGGCAAGGCTGGTTGCGGGCGCTGTTCCGGCAAACTCGACCGTCTCAAGGCCTTTTGGCTCAACCACCAGCATCATCGCATTATAGACGCCGCCGAGGTTCGTGACTTCGATCTCAAACATCTCACAATCAGAGAGCAGACCCGCCAGTTCAAAGGTGGTTTGATCGCCTGTCCCTGCATCCTCATGGACGATCCCTCCGTCAGAATTTCGAACGATGAAATCAAGATCCGTATCGCCATCTCCGCGCGCGCTCACACTAGCGGACGTGCCACAGGCTTTGAACCCGTGGACCTCTGTCATTTCGCCCTGAACGATGTACTTCTTCACCCGCGTGGAGCTTGCCATGATCGGCTCAAGCATAACGGTGAAGTCGTTCTTTTCGTCACCCAGATTAGAGACCGACAGCTTGAATTGTCTGCAATCCTCGCTCTCATTTTCAAGAACAAGGCTGAGATAGTCGTCAATTCCGGCATCGGAGACAAGCATGGCACCACTTGGCGAAATCACCTCAAAATCGAGGTCGGTCCCGCTGTCGCCGCGTACGGCGAGCTGGCTTTCCGCTGAGCACACGTCAAGGTTGATGTCGAGCCGTTGCGAGGGTTCAATGGAGTACTCGTCAACTGCTGCAATCGCAGGAGTGGCGGTGATAGCGACAAGCCCAACGCAGGCCCAAAGGGAAGCTCGAAAAGTGATCATTGCAGCCACCGTGCACACAAAAAGGTTACCAGACAGCCAAACCTATAGCGTTTTTTGACTGAATGACAGCTTGATTGCTCCATCCGGAGTGTATCCGCATCGGTAGAGTAGCATCAACTAGGGGACTACAAGAGCGCGACAGCGGTCGCTCCGTCCAGCCTATGCGTGCAGCCCAGCGCTGCCGGGTCTTCGCCTTCACCAAGCTGTGCTTTGGTGCGCCAACCTTCTTGCCGAAGCTGCGCCGCGATTGCTGGTTCGTGATCAGTTGGCAGATAAACCATCGGCTGCGGATCTGGTTGTGGGGCGATTTGTGCGAGCGCGTTAAGGTAGAGCGTAAAACCAGTTGCCGCCTCTTCGGTGCCGCCAATACGATAAGTTCCGCCGCGCCCAATCGCTCCGCGTAGTCCCTCTGCGTAGAGGGTAAAACCAAACCAGCTTTGATATTCAAAGCCGTGCCGTTCCGTCGGATCCAGGGACACTCGAGCCGTCTCTCCCACGCGCTCGGCAATGGCGGTAAGGCCGCCAAGTCGGGTAGTAAGCGCACCGCTCACATCAAATTCTCGCAAAACTGCAAGAGCTTTATCGATAGGTCCCGCAGCGTACAGCAATGGGAGGAATGCCTCTCCGCCTACTGCCTTAAGGCCTCCCGCATCTTTCGTATCAAGTTCACGGCGGATGGCATCAGTCGTGTCTGCATCAAAGGACGGGTCGCCGCTCGCTAAAGTCGCCACCAAGTCTGGCAAAGTGAAATCGACGGAGATACCTGCAATCCCAGCTGCCCTAAGCGCGGCAATCGCCGTCACCACGCTTTCAGCGGCGGCTTCGACGGTATCTGCGCCAATCAGCTCTGCACCTAGCTGCAAACGCTCCCGCGCAGGGTTCAACTGGCTTGCTTTGATCAGTGCAGTATCACCGCAATAGGCCAAGCGAAGCGGGCGCGGTGCGTCCTTCATGCTGGTTGCTGCAATGCGCCCGATTTGTGGGGTGATATCGCTGCGAAGCGCCAGGGTACGAAGGCTCGCCGGATCGACAAAGCGAAACATATCGCGGGTCCGAACACCCTCCATACGGCTGGCGAGCGAGCTCTCAAATTCGAGAAGCGGCGGCTGCACTCGGTCATAGCCATGGGCATCAAGAGCATCGAGACAGGCTCGCATCGCGGTTGTGATCCGCGGGGCGCTTTCGGGCAGTCGATCTTCGAGGCCCTCTGGCAGGAGGTCGGTGTTTTGGGTCATCTATGCAATTTCCGTTCGCCCTGAGCCTGTCGAAGGGCCGTCTTTGTCATTGAGACAGCGCACTAGAAGAAAGTGCGGTGCTTCGACAAGCTCAGCACGAGCGGTTTTTTGATCGAGGCGTTAGAAACTGAGCCCTTTGACCATCTTCACGCCTTCAAGGCCTTCCGCTTCCGTCAATACCTCTGACGCCAGGGCATTATCAAGGCTCAGCAGCAGTACCGCCTCGCCGCCTGCATCTCGGCGACCAAGGTTAAAGGTACCGATATTGATGCCGTGATTTCCAAGCAGCGTACCAATGCGGCCGATAAAGCCCGGCTTATCGTCATTGACGACGTAAAGCATGTGCCCATCAAGTTCAGCTTCGATCCCGATACCGAAAATCTCGACCAGGCGCGGTGCTTCGTTACCGAAAAGCGTGCCAGCGACCGAGCGCGTGCCTTGGTCAGTTTCAACTGAGACGCGAATGAGCGTGTTAAAGGCACCTTCGCGGTTCTGGCGGATTTCTGAGACCTCAAGCCCGCGTTCTTTGGCGAGGAATGGTGCATTGACCATGTTTACCGTGTCGGAATAACGGCGCATAAAACCCGCCAGAACCGCGCCGGTAATCGGCTTACCATTAAGCTCAGCCGCAGCACCCTCGCGCTCAATACTGATCTTAGTCAGATTGCCGTGTGCAAGTTGCCCGACAAGACTCCCCAGCTTTTCAGCAAGGGCCATGTAAGGCTTAAGCTTGGGTGCTTCTTCTGCGGAAAGGCTAGGCATGTTTAGGGCGTTCGTAACGCCGCCATTGACGAGGTAGTCGCTCAATTGCTCGGCAACTTGCAACGCGACATTGACCTGCGCCTCTGTCGTGCTGGCACCGAGGTGCGGCGTGCAGATAAAGTTAGGCGCGCCGAACAGCGGATTGTCCTTGGCAGGCTCTTCTGCAAACACGTCAAGGGCCGCACCAGCAACTTGGCCGCTTTCGAGGCAGTCCTTAAGCGCCGCCTCGTCGATCAAGCCTCCCCGTGCGCAGTTAATGATGCGAATGCCGGGACGCGCCCCCTCGAGGCGTTCGCGGCTAAGGATATTGCGGGTCTCATCAGTAAGCGGAGTGTGGAGCGAGACAAAATCAGCGCGCTGGAGAAGCGTGTCGAGATCGACCTTCTCGATACCCAGTTCAAGTGCACGATCTTCGGTGAGGAAGGGATCGTAAGCGATAACTTTCATTTTAAGGCCCTGTGCACGGCTGGCTGCGATTGAGCCGATATTGCCTGCACCTATCAAACCAAAGGTCTTGCCCGTGAGTTCGACGCCCATGAAGTCTTTCTTGGGCCACTCGCCCGCCTGGGTGCGCGTGTTCGCATGTGGCACCTGACGCGCGAGCGCCATAGTCATCGCAATCGCGTGTTCGGCGGTGGTGATCGAGTTGCCAAACGGCGTGTTCATCACAACAACGCCTTTGCCACTGGCATATGGGATATCGACATTGTCCACACCTATACCAGCACGGCCAATCACTTTGAGATTGGTGGCGGCATCGAGGATTTCTTTGGTGACCTTGGTCGAAGAGCGGATCGCAAGACCGTGGTATTCGCCAATACGTGCTTTGAGTTCTTCGGGCGTTTCGCCAGTGATTACGTCAACCTCACAGCCGCGCTCTTCGAAAATACGCGCTGCATTGGGGTCCATTTTGTCGGAAATGAGTACTTTGGGTTTCATGGTATATTCCTTCGCGAGTCCCAGCGAAGGCTGGGACCTCATGCGGCTAGTCACTGATTGAGGGAAGCCCCAGCCTTCGCTGGGGCTCGCATAATTGGCTCAGCCGTTCTTGACGGTTTCGTAGGCCCACTCGATCCAGGGCAGCAGACGTGAAATGTCTTCTGCTTCGAGTGTTCCACCGCACCAGATACGAAGCGAAGGCGGCGCATCGCGGTATCCATTGAAGTCATAGCCAACGTGACGCTCTTCGAGCATCTTGACGATCTTCTTAGGCACCGCAGCCTGATCTTCAGCCGACAGACCTTCGTACCAATCGCCGGTGAACTGCATGCAAACGCCGGTGTTGGTGCGCTTGGCAGGGTCAGAGACCATGTTCTTCAACCAAGGCTTGGCTTCGATCCACTCTTTGACAATTTTCGCGTTGGTGTTCGCCCGCTCAAACAGAGCCTCGCGGCCGCCAATGGACTTCGCCCACTCAAGCGCCGCGATATAATCTTCGGTCGCAAGCAGCGAAGGCGTGTTGATGGTCGCGCCTTCAAAGATGCCCTTGTTGATCTTGTCGCCTTTTTTAAGGCGGAAGAGCTTGGGCAGCGGCCAATCAGGGTCATAGCTTTCAATCCGCTCTACCGCTTTGGGTGAAAGGATAAGCATGCCGTGCTGAGCTTCTGAGCCCATAACCTTCTGCCAAGAGAAGGTGGTCGCATCGAGCTTTGCCCAGTCCATTTCCATCGCGAAGATCGCGCTGGTGGCGTCGTTGATGGTGATCCCTTCGCGGCCCTCTTCGAGCCAGTCGGTGTTGGGGATCGTCGCGCCAGAGGTCGTACCGTTCCAGGTGAAGACAACATCGTTCGCCTGAGGGATGGTGGTGAGATCAGGAATCTCGCCATAGTCAGCAGTCAGCGTTTGCAGGTTGGGAAGCTTCAATTGCTTTACCGCATCCTGAATCCAGACATTGCCAAAGCTTTCCCACGCAGCGACCGATGCCGGGCGTGCAGGATCAAGCATGTTCCACATGGCCGCTTCGAGAGCGCCCGTGTCAGACGCTGGCATAATGCCGACGAGGTAGTCGTCTGGAATGCCAAGCAACTCGCGCGTCAGATCAATCGCATATTTCAGGCGGCCTTTGGCAAGCGCTGAACGGTGCGAGCGACCCAGCGAATCTGTTTTCAGCTTGTCTAGGGACCAGCCCGGGAATTTAACCGTTGGACCGGAAGAAAATTGAGGACGCTCAGGTTTGAGCGGTGGCTCGTGCAAGAGCCCACGTGCGTAGTCAGTCATGTATTCTCTCCTTACAGAGAGCTCGCGCGGCGTTGGGACCGCGTGGCCCGGAGCCGCATGTAGAGATCGCACATTTCCTGTCAATGAACATTGGTGCCAAACTCGTTGAGTATGGTAACGCCGCGCTGATTCTTCTAAGTAAAGTTCTCCATGCAGACTTCTGACCTTCGCATTGCCCTGTTTAGTGGCAACTATAACTACACCCGCGATGGTGCGAATCAGGCACTCAATCGCCTGGTGGGCACACTGCTTGGCAAGGGTGCGAAGGTGCGCGTCTATTCGCCGACCGTCGCGGAGCCCGACTTTGAGCCAACTGGCGACGTCGTTCATGTGCCCAATGTGCGAATGCCCGTAAAAGGTCGCGGCGAATACCGTCTGCCCTTGTGGTTGGGGAGTGCGGTTAAACGTGACTTGGTGAAATTTGAGCCCAATATCGTGCATGTCTCCTCACCCGACCCGTCGGGGCACGCGGCGCTGAGGTGGGCACAAGAGTACGATATTCCTGTTCTTGCATCGGTCCACACACGGTTTGAGACATACCCGCGCTATTACAATCTGGCATTTCTTGAGCAGCCAATCGTCAAGATCATGAAGCGCTTCTACAATCGCTGCGATGCGTTGGTCGCGCCTTCGCAAAGCATGATTGATGAGCTTCTGGCGATGAAGATGCACGATGATATCGCGCTTTGGTCACGGGGAGTGGACCGGTCGGTTTTCGCTTCGGAAAAGCGCGATATGGAGTGGCGTCGTTCGATCGGCCTCGCTGATGATGACGTTGCGATTGTTTTCCTGGGCCGCCTCGTGATGGAGAAAGGGCTCGACGTTTTTGCCGAGACGATTGTTCAATTGCGCAAGCGCCAAGTCCCGCACAAAGTGCTGGTGATTGGTGACGGCCCCGCACGCGATTGGTTTGAAGGAGCACTTCCTGGAGGAATATTTGCCGGGTTTAAGACTGGCACTGATCTTGGAAACGCACTTGCAAGCGGAGATATTTTTTTCAACCCAAGCGTGACCGAAACCTTTGGCAATGTGACACTTGAAGCCATGGCAAGTGGTCTGCCAGTGATTGCGGCCGGAGCAACCGGCGCATCAAGCCTTGTTAAAGACGGCGAGACAGGCCGGCTCATCCCTCTCAAGGGAAAGAAAGGCGCCGAAGTTCCAGATAGCGATGGTCTAGCTGAGGCGATTGCTCCCTATTGCACCGATGCCGATCTTCGCCACGCACATGGCAAAGCGGGCGAGGAGCGCAGCCTCGAATACAGTTGGGAGTCGATCAACCAGGTCGTCGCCGATACCTACATTCGCTTGGTCCAAGACAGGCGCGCGCTGCAAGAGGCCGAAGCTGCCAAATCCTCGGTAAAACTTGCAGGCTAGATCAGCGAAGCACGCCGGCTTTCGCCATGCGCTGCGCATAGACAAGCATGAACAAGGTCGTAATCCATACCAGGATTGTCAGTGTAGGGCTGGCGAGGCTTTCTGGAACATTGCTTAAACCATATTGCCAGATGTTCGAGCCAACTAGGCCAATGATGGCGACTGCGACCGAATAAAACGCGAAGCGTGAGCGCAGCAAAAGCAAGATCGAGCCCAGGATTGCGCCCCAAACACCTAGCGCCCAAAAAAAGTTTGACCATGCCGGCGCGGAAGCGAAATAGGCGATCTCCACTTCACCCATGCCCAGGTTCTCAAGCATGCCAAGCCGTGTCATCGTGTAGCTAAAGCCACCTAGCGAATTCCACAGCAGAGTAAGTACGCCGACAACCCAGAGATGCCAGGGTGTCTTTACGCCTGTGTCGCCAATCGTTTCCATGAGTCTCCCCTCCCCTTGAAACGTTTTCGTCCAGGGAGAGGGGTAAACTTTCAAGCCCCGAAGAGCAAATCTGCGTGAGATCACATGCGCTCGATGCGCTTGGCGACCTCATCAATAATGTCGACGATTTCGTTCATTGCAGCTTGGTCAAGCTTGCCAGCACGTGCGCGGTTCTTGAGGACGCTGCCAAGGTTGCTCATCGCGCGGAAAAGGTCTGGAGACTTTTGTTTAATCTTCTCTGTGCGCTCACCATGCTCACCTAGGCGTTCCATCAGTTCTGAAACCTCATCGGCGCGCTCTTCAAGCTCGGCCTTGCCTGACTTGGTCGCTTTGAAGGGCTTTTTGCTCGCACCTTCGCCATCATCACTCGCCTTCGCTTTGGCAGGCTTAATCCGCCCTTCTTCCTCGAGCATTTGCAGGGTCGGATAGACCGCACCCGGAGAGGGAGCATAGCTACCGCCGGTCATATCTTCGATCGCGCGGATCAGTTCGTAGCCATGACGCGATTCGCGCGCGATCAGAGCAAGGAGGGCCAAGCGAAGCTCACCTGTGCCGAACATGCGGCCACGGCGCTTGCGGCGTTGGGCCCCGTCGTGCCATTCCTTGGACTTGCGGCGCGTGCGACGCTCGCCACTGTCCCAGTCGGAAGCAGCTGACGCTGCCATCATAGCGATCATTGGGCCAAGCTTTTCCCAGCCGCCATTTCTATTATTCCAAGTCATTTAGAACACTCCTGATACTTCTTATGGCAATAAAGATATATCTTTGACCTATCACTTCAAGGGGGGATGGTCTGTTTTGTGGCATTTCCCGATGAACGGCTTATGCCCGTCTGCGAATGGCTGATTTGTTTGAAAATGACGCACCTCTGGCCCCTACGGCGAGTGAACGGCACCCGCGTGACGATGCACCGCTGGCCGACCGTCTGCGCCCTCGCGACCTTTCGCAAGTGATAGGTCAAGAGCATCTGACCGGCCCGGAAGGCACCATCGGGCGTATGGTGGCGGCAGGCAAACTTGCCAGCATGATCCTGTGGGGGCCGCCTGGCACCGGCAAAACCAGTATCGCTCGGTTGCTCGCCGCAAGCGTTGGCATGCGCTTTCAGTCAATAAGTGCTGTGTTCTCGGGGGTCGCTGATCTGAAAAAGGCCTTTGCCGAAGCCGACAAGGTGGCTGCTGCCGGACAGAAGACCCTGCTCTTTGTGGACGAGATCCACCGCTTCAACCGCGCACAGCAGGACGGGTTCTTGCCCTTTGTTGAGCGTGGCACGGTTACTCTGGTCGGCGCGACGACGGAAAACCCAAGCTTTGCTCTTAACGCAGCGCTTTTGAGCCGTGCACAGGTACTAATCCTCGAACGGCTAAGCCATGAGGCGTTGGGGGCGCTCATGTCCAAGGCGGAAGGCTTGGAAGGGCCCCTCCCCCTTACCGATGATGCGCGCGCGGCTCTAATCGCCAGCGCAGATGGAGATGGCCGCTTTCTGCTTGGACAGGCGGAGACGCTCTACAATGCAAAGTTGACCGAACCGCTTGATCCGCAAGCCCTCAGCGTGTTTTTGCAACGCCGCGTGGCTGTCTACGACAAGGACCGCGACGGGCATTACAATCTCATCAGCGCGCTGCATAAATCCATGCGTGGCTCAGACCCGCAAGCATCGCTCTATTACATGGCGCGCATGCTGACGGCTGGAGAAGAGCCACTTTATGTGCTTCGACGCCTCGTGCGTTTTGCGAGCGAAGATATTGGCCTGGCGGATCCGCAAGCCCTAACTCAATGCTTGGCTGCGAAAGACGCATATCAATTCTTGGGAAGTCCCGAGGGCGAGCTCGCGATTGTTCAGGCCTGCCTCTATTGCGCTACCGCCCCCAAGTCGAACGCTGCCTACGCCGCGCAAAAAGCTGCGTTCAAATCCGCCCGCGAAACCGGAAGCCTGATGCCGCCCGCCAACATCCTCAATGCTCCGACAAAGCTGATGAAAGACATCGGCTATGGTGAGGGCTATTCCTACGACCATGAGGCTGAAGATGGCTTCTCAGGTGACAATTATTGGCCTGAGGAAATGTCCCCGCAAACCTTCTACGAGCCCGTCGAGCGCGGCTTTGAACGCAAGGTCAGGGAGCGGATCGATTATTGGAACAAGCTTAGGACTGAGCGTTCATGAGAGAGTTTGACCACTTCCTCGCCATCGATTGGTCGGGTGCCAAAGGCGAACGTCACAAGGGCATTGCTCTAGCCCTTGCCACCAAACAAGGAGAGGCACCGGTCTTGGTCGAGCCTCCCAAAGGCGGTTTCTCCCGGCAAGATGTGCTCGAGATCCTGCGCGATGACTTGCCAGTCAATACACTGGTGGGGATAGATCTTGGCATCAGCCTACCCTTCAACGATTGCGGCGCGTTCTTTCCCGGGTGGGACCGAAGCCCAAGCCATGCGAAAAAGCTCTGGGCTTTGATCGATGCCATTTGCGATGCAGAGCCACATCTGGGGGCAAACAGCTTTGTGAAACACCCCGATGCGAGGCGATACTTCCGTCATGGCAAAGAGGATGAGGGGGACCGGTTCCACCTCCCTCAAGCCATCAGTCGGCAGGGCCGCTTTCGCGAAGCCGAAATTGCCCAGTGGCGTCAGAAATGTCGTCCCGTGAGCAACTTCAACCTTGTGGGAGCCGCGCAAGTGGGCAAGAGCTCGCTTACCGGCATGCGCATGCTGCACCAGTTGCGCGGGCATCTCCCAGTCTGGCCGATGGATAAAGTGCCTGATCGGCGCGTCCGCAAGGGCGGCTCTATGCTAGTCGAAATTTACACTGGTCTTGCCTCACGCGAGGCCGCGGCCAAAAGTGGCTCGCGCACCAAGCTCCTTACCTATGCCGACCTGAACTCAGCCCTCGAAGCGCTTGGCTGCCCACCCGTGGACGAGATCGGTGAGATCGACGATCATTCCTCCGACGCGCTCCTGACGGCTGCTTGGCTGCGCAAAGCTGCAAAAGAACCAGAACGCTGGGAACCACGCGCGCTTACCGCCGAGATTGCGTGGACAGAGGGTTGGACTTTCGGCGCATTCTGATCTGCGCAGACATGCGTCTTCGGGCGCAACTACCTATAAAGCCGAGTAATATCGTCGCGACGTTCTTTCTTGTAGCCTGTTTGCTTCAGGTCATTGAGCATTGCTTGGCGCCGACTGTCCATTTCGTTCGGAAGCTGACGTTTTGCTGCCTCCGGTTCGGGCTTTGGAGGCTCATTCCCATAGATCATATCGATCGCGTTCAAATTGTGCTGATTGATCATGTCAGGGATCAAAAATGCATCCACCAACCACCACAAGATCGTAACTGCAAGCCCAACGACCGAGAGGGAAAGCAACAGCTGGGCGAGGCCCGAGCCGGTCTTCCCTGCGTAAAAGCGGTGGACGCCCAACCAACCAAAGAACAGCCAAAGGATGTATGCTACGCCCTTTGATTTCTCGTTGCGCTCAAAGACCAATTCTTTCTGATGCAGTTCGTCCATGTCCCGTCCCTGGTAAGCAGTTAAGATGTATCTTTAGGATAGATTTTACAAGAGCATTTGACTGTATCGGAGGGGTTCTTCGATGAATGAATGATGCCGTTCTGCCAATTCCTGCAAAAGTGGGCTGGACATCGCATACCCTTTGCGGCTAGCGGGCGCTTTCGCAGTAATGCGGCGCGTGCAGTTACCTTGCTCACGCACGAAAATGGGCCGGCTTAGCTCAGTTGGTAGAGCAGTTGATTTGTAATCATCAGGCCGCGGGTTCGACTCCTGCAGCCGGCACCATTTCCCTGACATGTCAAAACTGGATGGCCACAATCCCATTGGATTGGACAGCGCTTGCTCCTGCAAGCTCCGTAGATCCGATCTCTTCATGCGCTTTCCCCGCCTCAACCGCATCCGGTGCACCTCGCCAGTGCATGAGGCCAAGCGAATTAGGGCGCTAGGGCAGCAAATCGTAGATTGGGCCGGGTCAATATGGTGCTGGATAGACATTTGTGGTGAGGTGAGTGGCCGTTTGGTAGTCAAGTCTTGCATAAAAAACGGTGTGCACGCGAGGGTGCGTTCCGGGCCGCTTGAGACACTTGAGACACTGTCTAAGGGTTAAAATCCTCTCGATCAGTTATGCAGATTTTGATCGAGAAAAGCGATTAGTGACTTGAGGGAAGAACAACGCATGACTGCTGGGTAGCAGCGCCGAGGGGCGTAGGAAAACTGCATATTTCTTGCGTGCGTGGCGTGTTCTAGCGAACATCCCCGTGGGCCAGTGCCCTTGTACGCCTGACACATGCGCCTGTTGCCTGAAACGCTTGCGATGGCCCCCCAAAGATCGAGCTCGCCGCTTTGGCAAAAGCCTTCGGTCGCAACTGCGCCAGCAACTGCCAAGGTCATGAGCAGTATCTGCCAACGTCAGCTGTGAAAAAAGCGCTTTTGAACCACGGCTTTGCCCGTTATTCAGGCCGCATGGGCTGCGGGCAATGCCAAAACGAACGTCTCAAAGGGCACAAGTTCTGCAGTAACTGCGGAACGAAGCTTGACGCCGTTCAAAAGGCAAGAACGGCTCCGGAAACGGAACGGCGCCAAATTACCGTCCTCTTTTACGATCTGGTCGGATCAACAGAGCTCTCAACCAGCGTTGAGCCAGAGGATTTTCGAGAGGCCATCGCCAATTTTCACAGTGTGGCCTCCTCCGCCGTGCGCCCATTCGATGCCTTCGTGGGCGCACATGTTGGTGATGGGGGGATAATCTATTTCGGCTATCCGGTAGCGCGCGAAGATGCGGCCGAATGCGCGATCCTTTCAGGCCTTGCTCTGATCGAAGCGGTTTCAAAGATCACACTGCCCAATGGCGAAAAAGCCGAAGCGCGGGTGGGCATTGCAACCGGCACAAGCATTGTGGGTCGCATTGAGGACGGAGACACTGGCAATAGCGCCGCCGGCCGTGTCACTAGCCTTGCTGCAAGGCTTCAGTCGTACGCCAAGGCAAATCAATGTGTTATTGCGGAAACCACAAGACGCTTAGTCGGCGGCCTGTTCCAGCTTGATGACCTCGGGATCATCGAGGCCAAGGGCTTTACCGATGACGTCCAGGCTTTTGGTGTTGTTGCCCGCAGCGAAAACGACCGTTTCCACGCTCTGCGGGGAGGCGGCTCCACGCTGATTGGACGTGAAGCACAAACAGCGGCGCTCCGGAAAAAATGGGACCAGACCCTCGAGGGAATCGGCAAAACCTGTATGGTCGTTGGAGAAGCTGGCGTGGGCAAATCACGGCTCGTTGCGGATTTCGTCAACTCGCTCGACCACTCCAATGTCGTCTTCATTCCCTGCTTTTGTGCCCCCCACAGCCGACAAGCAGCGCTTCGCCCCTTTATTTCAAGGTTTAGAAGCATAGCTGGGGCGAGCGATCATCAGTCTTCCCCCTCGCTCGAAGCGCTAGATTTGCGCCTTGCACCGGGAACGAGTGAGCTGGATCGGCACCTGATTTGCCGATTGATCGGGCTCGACGCCGAGGCACCTGAAGAGGTGCTGGCGATGACATCAAACCAGCTGCGTACCGCGACTATTGATGCGATTATCCATCAGATCGACTTGCTGTCTGAAAGGCAACCCGCAGTTGTCGTCATTGAGGATATGCATTGGGCCGATCCAAGCTCCCGCGCCTTGGTCGAAAAGACCCTGACGCGTGGCGATCTTGGTCGTGTTTTGGTGATTATGACCGCTCGACCAGAGATCGAAGAGACCTGGGAAGTTTCCAGCAGCATCGACACGATCGCCTTACCCCCCTTCACCAGCGATGAATCCCGCGAGCTCATCAATCAAGTACTCGGGGCGCAGGCCTCGGCATCCATGGTAGATGCGATCACTGAACGGTCTGGCGGTATCGCCCTTTTTGTTGAGGAATTGACCAAGGCAATCCTCGATTCCGATGCCCACGTCCCGGGCAATGTGGCCGATGGCTTCGAATTGCAATCAACCTTTACGCTGCCTGAAACGCTGCAAGACTCGCTTCTTGCCCGTCTTGATCAATTGGGGGAAGCCAAGCGCATCGCGCAAATCGCCTCTGTCGTTGGGCGCGAATTCACAAAGGACGACCTTGCCAAGGTCGCTCCAGACTTATCGCCTCTTATCGAGCGCGGCTGCGACACATTGCTCAATTCGGGCATGACGGTGCCGCTTTCGGAAGATGCAGAGCATTTCCAGTTTCGTCACGTGCTGATTCAGGAGATCGCCTACTCCACTCTCGTTCGAGGAGAACGACGCGAATACAACGCCCGCCTATTAGAGGCATTGGAGCAGGATGAGAGGGCCGATAATCCAACAGATGCAGAACGTTGGGCGCACTATGCCCTGGAAGCTGATCTGCCCGCGCGCTCAATCCATTATTGGTTGTTGGCAGGACAGGACGCCATGAGGGTGTTCGCCATGAGCGAGGCTGAAGCGCGGCTTAGGAGAGGGCTTGAGCTGATTAATCAAGTCGGCGACCCACGCGAGCGAGCAAGGCTTGAGCTCGACCTGCTTTTGACCCTCGGAAAGGTGCTGTTGGCACATGTAGGGCATGCCAACCCTGAAACTGGTGAGATTTTTGCGAAGGCCCGCCACCTGGCGGAAGAACGCGGAGACAGAACCAAATTGCTGGCATCAATGCATGGGCAACAATCCTACGACCTGCAGCTAAGCAGAATTCAGGCCACACAAGAACGCGGCGCGGAAATGCTCTCTTTGGGGGAGGAGTTTAAAGATGATGTTTGGCGTCTTATCGGTTATCGCAGCCGTGGCATCGCCAGCTTCCCATTGGGCAACTACAAACAGAGCGTCGATGATCTTTTGAGTGGCATCGAACTGCTTGGCCAACTCGGCGATTCCATTGCTGAAGAAATCGTCGCCGATGATTTGATTGTCGCCATGCAGTCTTATGCCGCGATGGCCTCGATCTATCTCGAGGAAAACGCGCTGAGCACCAATCTCTATCAATCCGCCACCAAACGCGCCAACGCGATCCGTCAACCCTATACTCGGGCATTTGCTGCCGTCGGGCGCAACTATAGCCGCTTGATGCAGGGAGATTTTGACGGGTTAGAGCAGGATTATCTGGAGCATATTGCACTGAGTGAGAAGAATGACATCCCCTATTTCTTTTTCACCTTGAAGGTGTTCCTTGCCCATTATGAAGCATTACGCGGCGCACCGAATGCGGCCCAAAACTTGGCAGAGGCGATTGAGGGCTATCGCCTAACACGCAGTATTGTTTACCAGCCAACGTTCAAACATTGGGAGGGTCTTGCATGGCTTGCTCAGGGAAATCTGGACAAAGCCAGAGAAGCCAATGTCTGGTCGATTGAGACCGCGGTTGAGTACGGCATGTATCATATGTTTGGCGAGTATTATGGCCTTAAGGCGGTTTTGGACCACAAGGACAATAAGCTCGACGATGCTAGTGAGGCTGCGCGGCTGGCAAGAAACTGGACCAGTGATCAAAATGCTGTGCTTTGTTCAAAATTGAACTCCCAACTATGGGAAAACTACGGGATCTCAGATAAACTACCGGCGTGAACATCTATTCGTGACTTTAAAGTATTGAATTGCGATCTAAAGGGGGGGACAATATGGGCAATGTAGCCGCGCTTTCGCGAGGTGAGCCGCAGGGTGCTTCTTCGGCAACGGGCCATAGTCGCACCGACAATGGATTTGATCCTACGCTGTTGCAGTCCGACGGGTTCGTCTCTCGGTTCACGAGTTATCTCTTCCGCCATCCACTAGCGGTTTTTAAGTTCTTGCGCCGTTGGTGGCCGATCCCAAACCTTTTCGGATGGGCGGCCATAACGCGCTTTGACGATGTTGCGGAGGCGATGCAAAACGACAAAGCGGTTGCCACCCCTTTTGGGCCTAAGATGAAAGACTTGGCCGCTGGCCCGAATTTCGTCCTCGGCATGGCCGATAGTGACGAATACCAGGCGATGCATCATGAGATCATGCGGGTATATCCACCCGAGGACAATGACGCGATTATCGCACCCTTTTCCTATCAGGAAGCGCATCGCTTGGTGAACGAAGGGGAGGGAAAGATCGATGGTATCGGAGGATTACTGATCTTAATTCCCATTCTGATCTGCGAAAAATATTATGGCCTAAGGGTCGAAGACAAGGCGGGTTTCGCGCGCTGGACGATAGCGATGAGCAGCTACATGTTTGGCGATCCTGCGAACGATCCCAAGATCAAGGAAGCGGCCTTTGCAGCGGCCGCTTTGGTCCGCCCAATCGTCGATGAAGCAATTGACAGAGCGCAAGCTGGCCCAACCGAAGACACGATCATTGCGCGTTTTGTTCAGCGGCAAAAAGAAGCGCCCGAGGCCATGCCTGACAACGTCCTGCGGGCAATCATGCTAGGGATGATCACAGGCTTTGTGCCAACCAATACAATGGCGTCAGGACATGTATTGGAGTTGCTGTTGAGCAATCCCGATTGGATGAGGCAGGCCCGTGCTGCCGCAATCGCAGATGATGACGATCTCTTGGCGGGGTGCCTGTTTGAGGCGATGCGCTTTTGGCCGATCAACCCTGGACCGTTCCGTGTTGCAGGCGAGGATTTTGTCGTCGCTGCAGGTACGCGGCGCGAAAAGCTGATTACGAAGGGGACCAACATGATCGTCTCGACCCAATCGGCGATGCACGATCCCCGGCGTGTCGAAGACCCAGGCACGTTCAATCCACACCGCGAGCAAACCAACTCAATGCTCTTGGGATTTGGTCTGCATTGGTGCATTGGTGCGCCGCTTGCCCGCGCACAAATCACCCAGACATTCAAAGCCCTTTTGAAGCGTGACAATGTCCGCCGCGCTCCGGGGAAAGAAGGGAAGATGACAAAATTGGGGCCCTTCCCTGAAAACCTCTGGGTGCTTTACGACTAAGCCAACTCAGGTCGGATCGATCATCCCAATGGCGATCATTCTGAGGCTCGTCATGCTCGGCACGAAAAAGTAAGCTCCCCCCTTAGTCTCCACAAACTGTGGAAGGTTAGAGCAAATGTAGGGCGCGCCCTCGCCTTCGGGATCATTTGGGATCACGAATTTCAACTTGTCGTCTTGCCGGACTCCCAACATCGGACAGGTATCGTTACCGGCATTCGAATCCATGCCGTAGTTGATCCACTGTTGCTGGACGAACTCAAATTGCCGTTCCAAGCTGGAGCAGCAGATGAGCATCACAATACCTCGCTCACGCTTGCTGTCTTTGGTGGCATCATAGGGAAGCCCGCGCCGCAGAATGCGCCTCCGGTTCACTAGAATTGTTCCACTAGCATCGCCAGGTCCCAGCATATCGCGCGGATGGACGCGTCTGGTATGCGAGCTTGCCGGGCACGCTGCCCCATCCTTGTCATCGCCGTATATGAAGCGTGAAAGTAAAGGGCGCCGCGTCACATCATCTTGATGTTGCTCGTTAAAGGTTATCCAGTCAGCGTAAGTGGGGGCGAGTGCCAAAGGCACGCCATCTTGCCAGCGACCAGAGAATTTGGCGAAAAGCGTCGCACGCGCTTCGTCCTGATCTGCGATGCCATAAACCTTGGCGAATTCAGGGACGGTGTTGTCGATGTATTCGTGGAACGACTCCACGTTTTCCTCAAGCTTGCGGTAAGCCATGAATGTACCATTGGTACTGAAAAGATTGGGCAGCGCGGCAGGCGGCATTTCCTTGGCTTCATCAGGATAGCCCAGAAGAAATTCACCGGTGGCCAATGGAGCCCAGTTGTCGGGATTCTCGACCTCTTCCTGAGTTTTGAGCTCGCCAGTGAATTTGCCATTGCCGACCTTACGTTCTTCCTCATTTGCAGGCAGGAACTGACCTTCAAAGACGGGATCGCTGATGCCGTCGACAAATCCGAAGTGTTCAAGAGGCACAGGCTTGAATTGCCCGGTTTCAGCATCCTGGATCAGGCGCGCACTCATGTCCTGGTAGTCGGCTTCGCCCACGCCATGACCCGTTAGGATACGCACCCCGCCATCATTGCAATGGTTGCGAATGAGGTTGGTAAGCTCTTCCATTTCCGGAACAGGCTCACCTGTGGCTGGGTCCATATTGGAATTGAGCAAAGCCATGATGTGCACAGCCTTGTCGCTTCCCGCTTGCGCCTCGTGCTTCCAGACCTCGTCCCAGCGGTCGAGTGCACCGTCGGGCAAGGTGTCTCCCAAAATAGGCGCCCTCGCGCGCATCCCCTGAAGGAATTCGGCGGGCATCATTGAAAGGGTTTTAATCGGCACGCCAAGCGCAACAAGCCCATTGAATGTGAACGCAAAGTTGAGTGTTACCGGTGGCCTTTCGGATGCACTGGTTTCTGCTTTGGGAGCATAGGGATTGTCGCTTTTCCAGCGAACGGCTGTCGTGACACGGTCATAGAACTCCTCAAGGAATTCGCGGCCCTTCTTGCCGTTGTCGACATGCAAGAAGATCGCTCTGCCTTTGGGAAAGCCCTGCTTGCCGTAGGCGTTGAGGATATTACCCTGAATGTCAGCGAGTCGCAGCGCAATGCGCTCATTATCGGCAGCCTGAGTCATCCAAACACCTCCCCTGCCGGATGGCGCGGTTCTGGTTTTTGCGGCTCATTCTTATCAAGATACTCCCCGAAAGCCTTGTGCAAATCGGCCTCCCCTGCCCCCTGGTTGTCGATCACGAATTGCCCAAATGTGTTCTGCAAATGCAGCCCCTTAAGGACGGAGATCAAATCTCCATCGGGCGGAGTTGGAAATGCCCGGTCGCCGTACTTCTTGAATCGCATAGCAACAAAGCCAATCGCACCACCGATAGCGGCAATCGCGCCTGGAATGAGCGCCCACCAATAGCCGAGTGGGCCGATGGGGTTGTAGGGACTAAACAGCCACCAAAACAACGCCCCCATGGCCAGACCTGTGAGCCCAGCCCCAATCGCCAGACCTTTGAGCGTGAGTGTCGGCAGGCTCGTTGGGGGTTCGGCCCAATAGAAATTAAACGGCATCGTTGTCTCAAGCTCGCAGCGCTTGATGTATTCGATGAATTCGGCAGCGGTCGTAACTGAGCCCTTATCAAAGGCGACGCAATTGGAGAAAACCTTAACCAGATCATCCTCCATGACCTCCCACAACTCGCGCAAGTACACGGCTAAATCATAGTTTCGAGAGCCGCTCGGAGCATCAAACTCGGCTGCGAAAAGCAGGTAAGGGCTTTCAAGCTCAGTCCGGGCAACGGACGGTGTGGCAAGGCCCAGCGTGTCCAGCACAGGGTCGGCCGCTTCATACCCGTTATAGCCAAGGCGGTCGATCACCGAAAAACGGGCAAAATGAGTGCGTGTGGACCTGGAAAACGCACTGATCTCACCGCTTTCGTGGGCACCAGGTGTCTGCATCGCCGTTGGCAACTGCGCCAGCGTTTTGCGGAGTTCGATAATGGGCGCGGCGCGGCCGTCCTCTTCACCTGCATTCCAAGCCCGCCGAACAGGCACAAGTACGGTGAGGAAATAGTATCCGCCGTCAATGCTTGGCATTGTCATCCTCCCCCGTGTTGTACTGTTTGAGCCAGGCTTCGTTGAAGGTGTTCTGCAGCGCGTTGAATTGCTGACGATGCTCTTCGGCCACGTCTGTCGAAATCGAAGCAACGGGTGAGAACCCTTGCGTGGTCAGATCATTCTGTATGTGCTTCAATTTCGTCCGATAGGCGTGCGCGAATTCCTCTGACGAAGTGTCTGGGTCACGATACACCTCTTCCAGTTCAAGCAACGCACGTTTGACCCGCAAGGCTGACACAATATCGCGGTATGCTGCCCCCGGCGTCGCATTGTAGTAGAAGTCGCAATTGATCTGATTTGCCCGAATATAGTCCTTGAATGGGGTGATGGGGACAGAGCCCGGGTAGCGAGCATTCTTGTACCAAAACAGGTCAAGTCCTGTCGGAATGCCGTCCGAAAATGCGTCGATATATTGATCCCAGGTTCCATTAAAGTTCGACAGGAACAGCATGGTATCCCGGTCAAGCTTCTCCTTGTCTTCACAAAGCGTGGGCCATGCATCTTTGGGAATAATCACCCATCGCGCAAAATGGATAAACTTAAGCCCGATCAGCCCCGCCAATGTTCTGGGGAAGCTGCGGCCAAAGCGGAACACCCATTTGTTTGTCCACCCAAGGCGTTTTGCCAAAGGGGTGATGACTATCATCCCATAAGCTTTTCCAGCAACATTGGACACTTAGCTCCCCCTCTTTTACTACCCACAGGCACTCTTTCACAGTTTGAGGGGGTCTGGCAAGTCGGCTCGCGATAAACGGGGACTCATACATGACAGCAGACAATAATATTGAAGAAAAGCTGCGCGAGTTCAGCATCTTTGAAGAACTCAGTGACGAAGATCTACAAACTGTATTGAACAAGGTATCTTTGGTGCGATTCGAACGCGGGGAGACGATAATCGCCCACGAAGCGCACGACACCGACGTGTTTCTATTGCTCGAAGGACAAGCTCTTGCGAACCGTTATTCGCTCGCTGGCCGCGAGATAAGCTATCGGCGATTACCGGCATACTCTTACGTCGGAGAACTGGCGGTTTTCGATGGACAGCCACGCTCGGTCAACATTGTTGCGCTCTCTGAGGTCGTCATGGGTCGTCTCAGCGGAGCGGCCTTTCGTGAACTCATGGTGGAGTTGCCGAGCGTGACCCAAGCACTGTTACGCGACCTCTCATCGCGGATTAGAGATCTCTCCAATCGGATTTATGAGACCACGGCAAGCTCGGTGAAAATGCGATTCTATACCGAGCTCATTCGCACTGCGATGGCGCAGGATGGCGAGGAAGATGAGATTATCCTGTGCAATCCGCCGACCCATGCAGAATGGGCGGCCACGGTTGGTGGTCAGCGCGAAACCATCACTCGCGCGATCAGCGAACTCACCACGCTTGGCCTTTTGCGAAAAAAGGGCAGAAGCCTTGTCATTCCGGACATCAACGGCCTGATGGACCAGTGCGAAGACATTTGATTGGGGCTGAACTTCAGTGCCTTGAGAAGCGCAAAAAAAAGCTCCCCGAAAAAAACGGGGAGCCAGGCTTCGGGTCGCTTGGGCCAGGAACTCATGGCCCATGAGCAGGGAATAGCGACCCGCCCGATCCAACAATGTGCAAAAAGTCACTTCTGGCATCTCACGCAGAAATTCTTTGCTGAGACCAAAGGGCGCGGCGCGGCGCGCCCTCAAATTCTCTGCGGCTACCCGGCCGGCACTGCCTCCCGCATAAAGCCAAGATCCGGCGAGTTGAAATTACCGATATTGGGGGAGACCAACGGGATCTCGCTCGCTTCGACCCCCAGCCATTTGGCCAAAGTAGCCGAGTATTCGTCAACTGACGTTGAAGGAAGTAGCCTTCCTCGTCCCACTTGGTCATCGGCATCAATCGAAATCGTGGGGGCTGTACCGTAGAACTGGCCACCATTGACCGCACCGCCCAATACGAGGTGATGTCCACCCCACCCGTGGTCCGATCCATCACCATTGGAGGCAAGCGTGCGACCAAAATCAGAGGCAGTGAATGCAGTCACCTGATCCGCCACTCCGACTTCCTCCATCGCTTGGTAAAACGCATCGAGCGCGGTGTCGACGCTTGCCAACAGCCCTTCATGCGTGCCGATCAAGCCATCGTGATTATCAAACCCGCCCGTTGCGACGAGAAAGACTTGCCGCGTTACGCCAAGTGATCCGCGCGCAGCAATCAGTTGCGCGACAGTCTTAAGTTGGCTGGCAAGGCTGCCGTCCCCAAAGTCGGTGTTAAGGCTGACATTCTCGAGCGCATCGCTGATGAAACCAGAGAACTGGATTGAGCGCGCGTTCGCCATGGCGTAGTCATTACCAAAGACATGGCCAGTACCTGCCGTCAGCAAAGTCCGAAGCGCATCACTAGCTGCTTGCGAGCCGTAAAGCCTTCGATTCAATGCCCTCACGGTGATCGCCCCGTTGGACGATATGCCATATGGTTGGGTCTGGTCGCCAGAAAGAAACACCCCACTACCCGAAGCGTTGATCGCGGTGAACATCGAATTGGTATTGCTGCTGGCTGCCAGATCGCCAATCCGCCCACCCCAGCCCGAGACCGATCCTTCAGGAGAGCCCGATTGCCAGGTCGACTGCTGGTCATTGTGCGAGAATAGATTGGCCGGCCTTGGGAAACTGACCAGATCCTCGCTGTCAAATTGTTGGCGCGTAATCGGCGCAATCAAGGGCCCAACATTGAGCAGGGGCGCCATGACCCCTTGGTCAAACCGCGCCTTCAATCGGGGCATTGTCGGCGCAAGCGCCAGCTGCATATCGTCAGTGAGCGTTTGCTCTTGTAACGGGTTGAGAACCTGCCCTGCCAGTGCATCCCGCGCAATGGCAATCCCGCCGTTTGCTGGCAGACCGCCTCTAATGTTCGAATAGCGGTTGTAATTAGGCACATCGAATGGGATCAGTGTGTTAGCATGATCGTTGCCGCCCAAAAGAAAGACACACACCAGCGCCTTATATCCACCAGAGCTATCAAAAGCGGCCGCATCACTTAGCCCCGCCAGCCCCATCGCATAGCCGGACGCTGCTCCCATCACGGCCAACTGACTCGACCGGTGCATAAAGGCACGACGAGTAATTTCGTTTGATTTTCCAATGTGAAACATTGTCTCGCCTCCTTTAGCGCTGAACCAGATAGTCGTTTGAAACCATCACCAAGAGTATGGCGCGGTGGACCTGGGCGAGCTTATCTTCCTCACTGCTTGTCGCAGTCACTCCCTCCGCATTGAGGGCATCTGCAATTGTACTTCGAGTTTCACTAGACAATTGACCCGCAGCCAGCAGCAAATCTAACCGGTCAAGCAATGCTTCTGTATCATCGACAATTTCGAGTTCATCTTCGTAAGTCACTTCTACATCAGAGAGCCAAAATCCGCCGCCATTGATCGTGCGCTCCATAAAATTGACATAGGAGGCCGCTGTCGTCTCGTTCACGAGTTGAAATTCCGGGGCGAGCAGCCCCCTTTCGGCAGTTTGTGTATTGGCTGGAATGAAACCAGGTCTGAAAAAATTGAACACCGAAGGCGAACGCAACGGAGACTGGCCCAAGCGGGTGGAGCGGTTCACAAGATTCGGAATCAACCAAGCACCACTCTTTGATCGGGCTCCAAACGTCCGCGCCCACTGGACAAAACGCAACATGGGTTCACGCAATTTGCCAAAGGTCGAGTCTTCCAGCGATTGTTCTGACAACGCCTCATCGTCGAGTAGAACAGCCTTAAACACTGCCTGCAAATCACCGCGTACGCCTTGGCCATTGTCATTGAAGGTTTCGGCCACCCGCTGCACATACGCAGGCGACGGATTGCTCGTCACAAGCCGCTGAATCATTTGTTTACCGAAAAACGGACCGACATTGGGGTGATTGAAGAGAGTATCCATAGCAATCTTGAGGCTCTCCTCAGGCCCAGTGTCTGAGGGTATCGTAACACCGAGGAAGCTCTTTTCCTGGCGGGAATGCTGATCACTACGGTTGGGCACATGAAGACTATTGTCCGCCGTCATTGGGTTGCGCAAAAGCCGGGCTTCAGGGAGGTCTAGATTGGGTCGGTTCGCCGGACTCTGGAAGGTAATATTGCCTTCGTAACTATAGTGATAACCGGTGAAGACCTTAGCAATTCCAGTCACATCTTCATTGCCGTATGTCTCAATTGGATTGCCCGAAGCATCGAGCCGCTCGGTCCCATCGATATCGAGTTCGACTAAACCGATGGAGAACAGCTGCATAACTTCACGACCAAAGTTCTCATCTGGAACACGTCCAGAGTCGGGATTCGCCTTTCTGTTGCCAAAAGTGTTGAGAAAAATTCCCATGGCCGCGTTAAGTGTGACCGCTTCGAGCAGATCTCGGAAATTGCCGAACGCTTCTTCTTTCAGAAGGTCCCAGTAGGCACCAATGGCAGTGCTGGGCCAGACCCTGAGGTTAGCGGAAGCTGAGACAACGAAGAACTCCGATAGCGCTAGCGCGACGCGCTTACGCACCGAATTGCGCCCGGTCAGCAGTTGGTTCCAGATCATGTAGTCACCGGGCGGAGAACGGAAGTACCATTCTTCCTCATCGACGGTTTCAAAACCGAGCTCAGATAGGAACTGCTCAGCGCTTCGTTCATTCGTTTGATTGATCTCGTTATCGAGCCAACGCTCGTATCCTTCCGAGCGCATCTCCAAAATGTCGCCAGGAGAAACCGACAGACCCGCTCTCAATGCAAAACGTGCAGCCTCGACATCACTCTGTGGGGTAAGGACAGTCGGGGCTGGAGTTCCTCCTCCCCCTATTGGAGGTGGTGCGGCCGAGCCTCCCGAGCCTCCTCCCCCGCCACAGGCAGCAGTCGCCAATGCCAGCGTAGAGACAGCGGCAAGCGCGGCCTTGTTCGTCGTCTCCCCACACTGTTCGTAATCTTGCTCACTTTGAGCGTGGGATTGTAGATTATCCTCCGACCCGTCCCAGTCTGTGAGTTCCAAATTTTCGTGACCATCGATTTGATCCACGACCTTCAACGTGTCGTTGTCGACCAAGCCTTCTCTCCTTTTGCGCAATAACCCGAGCGCACGGGACTTGCGGTAGCTGTCTCGGTTAGTCAAATCAGTCCGAGACCGGTCGAACCAGTTTCGAGACAGTTAGTTTGTGTCAGTCGAGTTAGGGCCGAGCTGCTTCTGATTTCGAATCGGTGCATGCCGCCTTTGCCGCTGATTCTGGGACCGCTGCGCGCAGACTGATGTGCAAGTCTTCCAGTGCGGGTCTATACCTAGAATCCGGGCTGCATCAGCTTCATTCCGTCAAAAGCTTGCTGAGAAACAGAATGCCCACGGCAAGGCTGTACGAGAGACATGATTGATTCCGTTTGCTTCTCGGATGGCATAATCTCTTCAGAGGTTCTGGTGGCCATGATGGATGAGTGACAAATGCCGCATAATCAGAGCTCCACATCCAGCATATTACTGCGATGGTCCAAGTAAGTTGGAACACTCAAAACCTTGATAAGCATCTAAACATGCAAGCCAAGCATTGGTGCAAGAACAATTTTCTGTTGCTCGTGAGTTAGTTTCGGCCTTTATTGCACCACACACATCTGACGGGGTGGCGTAATACAGTCCGATGGTAGAACAAAACAAAGTTGAATGGTCGCAAGCCAGCTTCAGAGCTTTCATAAGCTACAGTCATAGTGATGCGCGACTGGTGCGCCGGTTGCACTCCCAACTTGAGACCTATCGTCTACCGAAAGGTCTTGGTGAAATCGCCTCACAAAACTCTCACCCGCGCGACCTTGGGCGGATCTTTCGAGACCGTGAGTATCTTGCAGTTGCGCAGGACCTGTCGACCACGGTGAAATCCGCTTTGGAGCGAACTGAGGTCTTGGTCGTCGTGTGTTCCCCCCAGGCAAAAGCTTCACAGTGGGTGGAACGCGAGATCGAGTATTTTCGCAGCTTTTACCCCGATAGGCCCATACTCGCAGCTCTTGTTGAAGGTGAACCTGCAGATGCTTTTCCACCCGCCTTGCTTGAGGATGGCGTGGAACCGCTCGCCGCAGACCTCAGGAAAGAGGGAGATGGCTGGAAGCTTGGATTTCTCAAGCTGGTTGCTGGGATTGTTGATGTACCCCTCGATGCACTGATCCAGCGCGATAGCCAACGCAAAACGACCCGCGTGATGGCCGTCACGGGCGCAGTGGGGGTCTTCGCTCTATGTATGATGGCCATGGCAGTCGTCGCATTCCAAGCGCGCAATGAAGCGCAGTTCCAACAGGCCGAAGCCGAGAACGTCGTTGGCTATTTGGTTGGTGAGTTGCGGACGGAGCTGAAGGGGGTTGGCAGGCTGGACGTTATGAGGCGCGCCAACGAACGTGCTCTAGCCTACTACAAAGCCCAAGAGGACCTGAAAGGTCTCTCACCAGAAAGCCTTTCTCAGCGGGCAACAGTGCTCCATGCCATCGGAGAAGATGAGCTTCATCTCGAAGGTGGTGATCGAACCAAGGCAGGTGAGATCTTGGCTGAAGCCTTTCGCGGCACTGAAGCAGGACTTTCTGCAGATCCTGAGAATCCGGATCGCATCTTTGAACATGCCCAGAGCAATTACTGGGTTGGCTATCATGCCTATGCAGCTGATGATCTGGATCGCACACAGGCAATGTGGTCATCCTATCGCGACCTGACAGCAAGGCTGTATCAGGCAGACTCTTCCAAAGCCGAATGGGTATCTGAGGCCGCCTATGGAGAAGGCAACCTTTGTACGCTCGAAGTGCTGCGCGATGGAGATATGAAATCAGCGCAAACGCAGTGCAGGTCAGCGCTCGATTTGTTTCTAGAGGCTTCATCCTTGAAACCCGAAGATCCTAAACACTTGGTCGACATTGCGAACCGCTATGCCTGGCTTGCAGAGACGCATGCAGGCCTTGGCGAACTTACCGAAGAAAGAACAGCACGCCTTGAGGGCGAAAAGCACGCAGAAATGTTGCTGGAACGCGATCCCGAGAACCGCGACTGGCAGGACCTTTGGTTGGCCTCGCAGATTGCGCTGGCTGAAGACGAAATTGATGTCGGCGACACGCGTGCTGCCGACAAACGGCTGGCTCGCGCCCAGTCGGTTGCTGAGGAACTGGTCCAACGCGATCCGGAAAATGCGGCCTGGAAATTGAAACTTGAAATGATCGCAAAATTAAGGGGTTAGCTATGGCTAGTAGATTTGGCTTTTCCGAATTGGACCTGCCTGGGGCACCACAGCCCTTCTCTGAGGAGGAAATCAAGGCAGTTATGCGTGGGGATAAAGACTTCGACATCTTTAGCGCCGACCTCCAGAAAACGATGCTCGCATTTAACCAGAAGGTGCAAGATTATGAGAGCGCCCGAGAAGAAGCCAGCAAATTTGAAGGCTTCAAAGTTCCTCAAACGGAGCTTTCAAATCTAAACCTGTCAAATGTCAAACGAGCGGTATGGCTTCGCCTGGAGCTCTTTATGACTGCAAGGGGATGGCGCCTGAAATACACGCAGCAACGTGATGAATTTTCTGTTCTTCCAGATTCGGCGGCGAACGTTGCAACAATCCTGCAAGAGGCATTTCATCAGGATCCTGATGACTCGAGGATTAAATCCACAAACCGAATAAGAAAGCCTGAGCATCCAAGAGAAACGCATCTTTCAATCTCTGCTGAGAAGCCTCAGCTGATTATGCTTTCCGTCTCAAAGAATGCAAATCTCCAATTTAACCGCAGCGGTGCTGCCATCTCGACTAGCAAGGAATATAGCGGCGCATTCCTGTCATCCGGGATCCTCACGGAAAACGGTACTCTCGAAAATCCGACAAGGGTACTTCAATACAAGCAGAAAAAGGACAAAAGGGATAACTGCAGGTTCGCATACTTTATAGTGGATCCGACAGATCCCATCACGCAAAAAGGTGGTGGCAGTGGTGGTGGCGACACCAATAGCGTGAACTCGCCCAAAGCGTTCAACATCCATTTGGATTTGACCGGTCGAAAGAAGAAGCCAACTGGCAGGCCAAGGCCAAAATACTACATTCCAATCATAATCGACCCCGATGTACGTCATCCCGGCGGATTTGGTTGAGTCACAGCGCTAGGCAATCGCCCATGACGCCAACCCATCAGACCATTCTTGCCCTTGCCCGCGCTGGAAACCCAGTGCGGGCCTGGTCACTGTTTCAGTCGAGTGGGCTGAGCAAAGTTGAAAACGATCCGAAGGTTTTCACCCTCAAGGGACGCTTGCTAAAGGATCTTGCCAGAAGAGCGAGCGGAGATGAGCGCAACCGCCTCTACTCTCAAGCCTCGGACGCCTATCTTGCTGCCAACGCGCTTGGCGAAGACAGCTATCCCCTGATCAATGCAGCGGCGCTTGCATGCTTCGCCGGTGATCACGCCCGCGCCGGACGGATTGCGCAAGATGTCTTACAGCTGATCGAGAACGACCCAAATGAAGGGGAAACCGCATACTGGCGTGAGGCAACGCGGGCTGAAGCTCACTTGCTGCTGCGGCAGATGGATCAGGCAACAGCGGCACTTGCTTTAGCCTACAAGAGATTGCCCTTCGCACATGAGGACCAAGCCGCGACCCTTGGGCAGTTTGACCGAATTCTCGAGGCCCAAGGCGAGGAAGCCTTGTGGCTAGAGCCGTTTCGTGTGCCTTGCAGCGTCAACTTTGTGTCAAATGAGAGTACGCCAGCAGAAGCCATCGACACCGCAAGCGATGCAGTCAAAGCCATTGCATCGTCGCTGGAAGACCTTTCACCTGGCTACGGCTTTGGCGGGCTCTTAAGTGTGCCCGATCTTCTATTTGCCGAGCAAGCTCTCGAATGCGGAGCGGAGTTAACACTGACCTTCCCCTTCGAACCTGATGATGTGGGGCGGGACGTGTTTGCGCCGCATGGGGCAGATTGGGAACGGCGGTTCCACAGAGCCATTGCCAACGCAGCGCTGGTGGAAACTCTGCCGAGCGCTATTGCGGAAACACAGCTCTCTAACGGCGAAGCGAAAACTGTGACCCAGCTCGTTGCAATGGGGCAATCATTGCGCAAATCAGAAGCATTGCGCAGTCGAGCACATGCAATGGTTTGGCCTCAATCTGGCCATTCGAATGCTCTCGGCCTCGCGCTTTGGTCCGCAGCCGGTCTACCTGTTTGCGAGGTTCAAGGCACTAAGCTGCGGCCTGTTGCTCCTAACCGACAAGACAAGCGAGCATCGCTTTCTGGCCTCGTACTTACCAATGATCCGGAAGCTCTTGGACCGGTTGCTGAGCGTTACGGCCTGAGTGAGGTGGTCGAAGGAAATGGGCTGATCTGGCGCGGAACAATGGAGAGGGTCATTGATGCTGCCCTAAGTTGTTCACAGCACACCGATACCACTTTGGCGGTGCACCTTGGACTGCCGGACTCACACCGGATCTGGGATGGGCTGAGCGAACGAATGGAACGACTTGCGCGGGCCAATCACCGGGCCAAGGTCAAGATGGGGCTTCAATCGGCGATGATTGCAAAGATCGTTCGCCCGGCCCTTCGCATTGAGGAATTGGGTGAAATCCAGACATTGTCAGGGCACGCTTCTATCTGGTCGGCAATAGTCTAGGCCGCGCTAGACAATAAGATCCTCGAGCATTCCTCGTGAGACAATCTTGAGATGATCGGGATGTCTTTCGATGATCCCTCGCCTTTCAAGATTGCTCAAGGCGCGCGAACCTGTTTCCCGCGTAGTTTGGGCAACCAAAGCAAGAGCCGTCACCACAGGAGGCGGTGACACAGTGTCTAGACCTTCGGCACAGCGCAGAAGTTCCTTATAGAATCGACCCATTGCTGAAAGCGCAACCCGCGAGGAAAAGCGATCCAGCACTACGTCCAATTGCCCCGCATAAATGCGAGAAAGGCCAGCGCCGATATCGCTGTGCTCGCGCACGATCTTTGCCAATTGGACACCAGAAATCTCAAGAGTGCTTAATGAGCTGAGGGCACAGATATCGTAATTGAAAGACTGCGAATCAGAAAAAGCACCAATGATTTCTCCCGGCCCAAATGAAGAGATCACTGTGTTTTGGCCTTCAAAGGAAATGGCTCTCAACTGGACGGTGCCATCAAGAATGAGCCAGAAGCTTGTGCAATCTTCGCCTTGGTGAGACAGAATGCTGCGCGACTTAAACTGGGCCGGACGCACAGCCTGCGCCAGGATTGACGCGGACTGATCGCTACAATCAAGAAATCTGGAGAGAGTTTGAGTTTTTTCTAGCGTGTGCAAAGCACCAACTTCCCATTAGTCTTGTGTTATTTACTTGTGTAACGGAGTTGAAAAGGAGATCAACACTTGAGAGTAAGATGCATTATTGACGAAAGGCCTACTATGCTCCGCAGATGAACTTCGCTCTTGGGTGGAGCCTGAGAAGCTCGTAAAGCCAGTCATCTTTGCCTTCATTGGCGACTAGCGCCGTGATGCATCCTCCAAAGCCGCCGCCTGTAAGGCGCGCACCCAATGCACCGGTGCTCATGGCGTCGTCCACAAGCGCGTCGATAGGCTCAAGCGACATCTCAAAATCATCGCGCATGGAAACGTGGCTCGCGTTCATCAGATCGCCCACTCCCGCAGTGTCTTTGTCCTTCAAGGCTTCAACAGTGGCAAGCACCCGGCGATGCTCGGTCGCGCAATGGAGAGCTCGTTTTCGAATAGTCGCATCAAGGTCAGAGGAGCGAACTGCGTCTGGATCCAAATGGCAAAGGTCGTCGGTTCCAAAATACGCTTTCGCCTGATCGCATTCGATCTTGCGAGTCTTATATCGTCCGTCGGTGAGCTTGCGCGACACGCCTGAATGAATGACCACAAATGTGTGATCCTGCGGGAGATCCAGAAGATGGTATTGGAGCGACTTTGTGTCGAGCGCCATCGCCATGCCTGGTTTCGCAATCGCCACAGCAAACTGGTCCATGATGCCGCACGGAACCCCAAGATAATCATTCTCTACCCTGCGCGCAGCAAGGGCGATTTCTTGATCATCCGGTCGGCCAACGCCTCCCGCAGCTCTCGCCGCTTTCAAGATCGCGACTGTGAGCGCTGCCGAGGATGAGAGTCCAGCGCCTTGCGGAATATTGGAACGAATGGTGAGGCTTGCACCAGCATTGATAAGACCAAGAGCCCGCGCTTCTCGCAGCGCTCCGACGCTTGGGTCGGACCAATCACCGCTAGCCTCTTCACTGATAAGTCGCTCGACCGGGTCGTCATATTGATCAGCGACAAGGAGCACCCGGTCATCATCGCGCGGTTCCAGTTCAACGGTCACGCCAACTGACAAGGCGGCTGGCAGAACCGTTCCGCCGTTGTAGTCAATGTGCTCGCCGATCAGGTTGACCCGGCCTGGAGCGCTTGCAGTGCCTCTCATCTCACACCTCTCGCAAGGCTTGGAGAGCCGTCTCTGGCATTACATCGACCGTGAACGTACCGGTGTGCTGCTCAACCGAAGCGAGATATTTGACGCGTCCTGGTGCGCGCAAAAGCGGATAGAATTGCACGGTGAAGTGGTAGCCCTCCGAGCCCCCCTTGGGCGCAGCGTGGAAGGCCATCATCGTTGCCGCAGGTTGTTCAAACAGCGCATCGTAGCGCCGTGTGATCTCGCCCAACCAATAGGCGAGACCTTCAAGCTCTTCATCGCTGCAATCCCAGGGGCCCTCACGGCGATGTTGAGGGGCAAGCCAAACTTCGTAGGGAAAGCGTGCAAAACGAGGTACGAAAGCGGCGACTCCACCCTCAGCTCCCAAACCATAGTCGGGCATGACAGCGGCAATCTCGGCGCTTAAGTCGTAGCCTTCTGCAAATGCGTCAATCGCTCTTTGTTGGGTCACTGGAACACGCTCAAAGCCGTAGATCTGGCCATGTGGGTGGTGGAGTGTGACCCCCACTTCATCGCCGCGGTTCTCAAACGGGAGAACATAATTGCATCCCGCGTTGAAAAGCGCCTGATACCGATCAATGAGCGCAGCAATCAAAACCTGGCGACGGTCTTGCCCAATTGTGTGGAGGCTTCCTGCGGAATCGGGTGCATAGACGACCACATCGCACGCCCCTTTGGCAGGTTCGGTGTTGATCCCTGTAAGGTTCGCCGCATTGACTGCCGAATGATGAAAGGCGGCAAACTTGTTCTCAAAAACCGCCAGTTCGAAATCGGCGAAGGGAATCTCGGTAGCAGGCCCACCCTTGATCGTTGGCGCTAGGGGGTCGTCGGCCAGGGATGGCTTGAATGTGCGGTTCTGGCGGTGCGCGGCATAGACATTCCATTCGGAACGCAACGGGTGGAACCGCACCTCACCGCCCTGTGCGATGGGGTCAGCGGCCTCAGGACTTGGTGAAAGACGATGCGCTTCATGCCCGTAAAGCCGCAACATCCGCCCATCGGACTTGCGGTGCTCGCGCATATAGATCGACTTACCCCCGATAGAACGAGGCAGTACGATTGCTTCACTCACTGCGCGGTCTCGTGATTGGCGAACCAGGAAGCGACTTTCGCTTGGGCTGCATCATCCAGATGGAGGCCAAGCTTGCTGCGTCGCCAAAGGACATCCTCGGCCTCGCGCGCAAATTCATGCTCACACAAATACTCAAGTTCGCGCGCGTACAGGGTGCCACCAAGGTGTTCACCAAGACCATTGGCGCTCGTCACGCCGTCCAACATAGTGTGAACCCGCGTCCCATAGGCCCGCAGAAGCCGGCGCAACATTGGCCTTTCCGCCCAAGGGTACTGCGTCTGGAGATCACCCAGCACTCGATCAAATTGCATGGGATCAAAGTCACCACCAGGAAGCGCCGCATCCGCCGTCCAGCTCGATTTGATGTCCAATTCAAGCTTCTGAAGCGCGTGTTCAGCAAGTTTGCGATAGGTGGTGATCTTTCCACCAAAGATGGACAAGATCTCCGCTCCGTTCTCTTCATCGAGATCGAACACATAATCGCGCGTCACGGTTGAATTGTCGGACTTGTGATCATCGTAGAGCGGTCGCACACCCGCATAATCCCACACCGCCTGATCCGGCGAGACATCGGTGCGCAGATACTCGTTCGCCGCATCGCAGATGTAACGTTTCTCCTCGTCGGAAATCTGCACCTCGCCCGGATTCCCAGTGAACAGAACGTCCGTCGTGCCGACCAGCGTATAGTCCTGCTCATAAGGGATGGCGAAGATGATCCGATCATCGCGGTTCTGGAAGATGTAGGAACGGTCGTGGTCGAACAGCTTGGGGAAGATCAGATGGCTGCCTTTCACAAGCCGCACATTGTCCTCTTCACTTCCCGTGCCCGACTTGCCAAGGACCGCATCAACCCACGGTCCAGCCGCGTTGACGACAGTCTTCGCGCGCACCTCCTCCTCGCCCGCTGCACTCGAAAGCGTCGCGCGCCACAATCCATTCTCACGATTGAGCCCTATGCATTCGGTTCGAGTCCGGATCGTCGCCCCACGCTCGGCTGCGTCCATGCAATTGAGCACCACAAGCCGCGCATCTTCAACCCAGCAATCGGAATATTCAAACCCACTAACAAGGCGATCCTCAAGCACCTTGGCGTGAGGATCTTCGCGGAGATTGATCGTCTTGGTTGCCGGCAGCAGCTTTCGTCCGCCCAGATGGTCGTACAGGAACAGCCCCAGCCGCAGCATCCATTTGGGCCGCAGGCCTTTATCGTGCGGCAGAACAAAGCGCATCGGCCACACGATGTGCGGCGC
Source organism: uncultured Erythrobacter sp. (assembly GCF_947502395.1). Classification (GTDB taxonomy): domain Bacteria; phylum Pseudomonadota; class Alphaproteobacteria; order Sphingomonadales; family Sphingomonadaceae; genus Erythrobacter. The sequence goes on along the minus strand of NZ_CANMZM010000003.1, from coordinate 700,505 downwards.
GATCATAAGTATGCGCTCCCTCTCGATCAGGCTTTCGCGCACCAGGCGAAACTCAAGATGCTCAAGATACCGAAGCCCGCCATGGATCAGCTTTGTCGAAGCGCTTGACGTGTGGGCGGCCAAGTCATTCTTCTCAACAAGCAGCACCCTGAGACCGCGCCCAGCTGCGTCACGAGCAATGCCCGCGCCATTGATACCTCCGCCGACTATCAGCAGATCGAAAGAAGGGATGTCGGACATTAGACCTCTTGAAGGTGGTAGATCACGGCGCTGTCAGGATGAAGCGGTGGGGTTTGCATACCGAACTCCATCAAGGCTGCGCCAGAGAAAACAGCGCCCTTGTCCATTAAATCGTTCATCTGAACGATCGAGGGTTGGGTAATCGACGGATCAGTGAGCGGCCAAACTATCGTAACGCGGTAGTCCTTCTTGGCATGGAGGCCAACGAAGAACAGCCGATCCGGCGCTGTTCGAGGCCGCGATTCCAGAAGAGCATAGCTAAACAGCGCCTCATCACACTCCGGCGAAACCACACCGATGACATTGGCGTGAGCCGCTGATGCGACCCGGTGCTGCGAGCCCGTGTGGAGAAGTTCACGATACTCTTTGTAGAGCGCAATGCCTTTCGTGAGCGCTGCCCTATCCGCTTCGCTTTCTAACAGAAGATTGAGCTCTAGCCCCATATGGCCAAAGAGCGCACTTGCTACGCGGAACTCCATCGAGAAACGCCGCCGGGTAATGTGGCATTTCCTGGGCCCCACATGGCTCCCCAACACTCGCAATGGGAAGAAATAGGACGCCCCTTTCTGAATCTGCTGGCGGTCGCGCGCATCATTGTTGTCTGAAGTCCATATCCGGTCGGTGCGTTCAAGGATGGCGTAGTCAGCCCTTCCTCCACCGGACGAACAGCTCTCAATCTCAAGCCGTGGGAATGCCGCACGCAGCCGGTCAATGAGCTGGTAAACACCCAGCGTTTGCCTATGCATGGCCGCTCGCGTGTCACTCCCTGGGTGATGGCAATCCCGGTTCATATCCCACTTGATGTAGTCGATTTGGTATTCTTGGGTGAGGGATCCAATCTTCTCAAATAGGTAATCCGCAACCTCAGTCTTGCTAAGATCGAGGGTCAACTGGTTGCGGAATGCGATTGGGTCTATACTTGGCGCACCTAGCATCCAGTCCGGATGCGCACGGTAGAGGTCGCTGTCTGGATTGACCATTTCGGGCTCGAACCACAGGCCAAACTCCATGCCCAATTCGCGCACTTTGTTGACTATGGGATGGAGCCCTTGCGGGTAGACATCTGATGAGACCCACCAATCGCCAAGGCCAGCTGCATCATTCCGCCGCGCACCGAACCAGCCATCGTCGAGCACAAAGCGTTCTGCTCCAACGGAGGCAGCCAACTCGGCAAGCTCGATGATCCGATCCTGATCATGCGCAAAATAGACCGCCTCCCACGTGTTGAAATGAACCGGGCGTGGTTTCGATGCGGTGCGACGGTCGAGAATCTCCTGCGTCAGATGCGTGTGGAAAGCATGACTTACTGCGCCGACACCCTCGTTCGACCACGTCGCGAGGAGATCGGGCGATTGATAGGACTCTCCTCCGGCAAGCCGAATTTCACCCGGCCACAGCAATTCTCCCATCTGTAAGAGAGAGCGACCGTCGGGCAAGCGATCCACCAGCGAGCGGTGATTGCCGCTCCAACCCAGATGAAAGCCGCAAGCAAGCCCCTGAGTCTCATCGGTCGTCGGTGTTTTCAGGATCAGACCCGGAAAGCACTCATGGCTCGTTCGTCCGGCCCGGTTTTCACGCACGAAGCTACCTTGAAAAGCGCCGATCTCCTCGGTTTGGAATTCCCCTGCCCAGCGCCCTGAGAATGCGATGATCTCGCTCAGGCGCGTATCGAGTGGAAGGCACATTCCAGCGCACCAATCGAGTGTGAGCACATCATTGCCCAAGTTTTGAATCTGGGTATTGCAGGTAAGAACCCCTGTGTCGGAGCCAATCTGCAAATTGTAAATCGCCGCAATCGCACACGTTTTATCAACGCAGCGAATCTGCACCCGGCCCTCACCTATTGGGCGAATCTCTTCGACCCGAAGATCGACTGCCCAATCCTCTCCATCGCGGCTGGCAACGAGCCCTGGAGGAGCAAGAGTTCCGATGCCAAGCTCATTCGAAAGGGTTAGTGGCCGGTCCTCCGAAGGGCCACCATGGACATATTGCCAAGCGGAAAGGGACTTCAACTCAGTTGGCTTTACGGGCGCGATCTCAGGCCCGGAGAATGCGATTTTGGGCCCCTCGCCTTCAATAGCTTCGATGATGACGCATACCCCTCCCCCTGACAGGGTAACGAAGCCTTCTTCAATCAACACCGGTCTTGGGTCTTCACCCATCCACATATTCCATCCAAGCAGCTTCCAATAAGCCATTCCGTCTTAGTCACTGCTTGCTTGAATTGGCGGAGTTGTGAAAGCAGTGTTTTGCCATCCATCGTAGATTTTTGACGAGATCGCCCAATTCAAAGGTGAAAATTGTTTTCCCCAAGGCCTTGATGCGTTTCAACTGAGTTGAAAGAGTGCGCCCGCACTTAAAGCGCCAGAAGCGCTGCGCTGAGCGCGTTAAGGAGAAATAGAACAATATGAACGTCGTACAGGTCGCTGTGTTCTTTGGGCTGATGGCCGCCCTTGCCTATTTCACCTATGCGAAGGTTTCAGCTGCAAAAGCGGCTAGCCATGCATCGGCTGACAAGGAAATCTTCCTCGCTGGTGGTGGATTGAGTTGGTTCTTCGTGGCCGGCGCCATTACTCTTACGAACCTCTCAACCGATCAGCTTGTGGGCATGAACGGCGCACAAATGTTCCTGCTCGCTTGGTGGGAGATCGCAGGGTTTATTGGCCTTATGCTGCTCGCCTTTGTGTTTGTGCCGATTTACTACCGCAACAATTGCACCACCGTGACCGAGCTTCTTGAAAAAAAGTACAATGGTGGCAGCATTCGTACGGTTATTTCCGGACTGTTTTTGGCGGGCAATATCTTCATCTACTTGCCTGCCGTCATCTATTCGGGCTCGCTCTTTATCCAGTCGCTTTTTGGCATCGCACCGAGTGAAGGACTGTTTGGAATTGATAACGGTCTGATCATCATTGCGAGCGTTTTCGCGATTGTTGGCGCAGCATACGCGATCCTTGGCGGCCTTCGTGCTGTGGCGGTGCTCGATACTTACAGCGGCATCGGTATTCTGGGTCTGGCGCTTGTGGTGGTATTCCTAGCTGTGCAAGCAATCGGCTTTGATTTCTCAGGCATTCCGGCTGAGCGGCTATCGATGGTGGGCGATAACAACTCCCAGATCCCCTGGCACACGCTCTTCACTGGCATGATCTTCATCCAGATCTTCTATTGGTCGACCAATCAGAACATCACGCAAAAAGCCCTCGCCGCGCCCAATGTAAAAGAGGCCCAGAAGGGGATCATGGCCGCTGCAATCATCCGAGTTCTGATCGTTCCACCCATTGTGGTTGTGCCTGGCGTTGTCGCGTACAAACTCTTCGGAGGGGTGGGCGACCAGGCCTATGGGATGCTGGTCGATCAGGTCTTGCCAAGCTGGACCAGTGGACTCTTTGCCGCGATGATCGCGGCAGCCGTGCTCACCACCTATTCCGCCGTCATGAACGCGACGATCACGCTGTGGTCGGTCGACTTTCACCGCAAATTTATCAACCCCGATGTCGATGTCGTGCGGCTTAATCGCAGAGTCGGGATCAGCGCGATGATCCTATCGATTGCACTGGTCCCGCTGTACGCGAATGCTGATAGCATTATTGACCTCTTGCAGCAGCTAAACGGACTGCTTTCCATGCCAATCCTGTCGGCCTTTGCTGCCGCTCTTTTGTTCCGCAATATGGATGCGCGCGCGGCCGTGGCTGGACTTGTGTATGGGGTTGGCATCTACGCCTTCCACACCTTCTTCCTTTACACGGACCGGGACATCTGGGGCGGCACAACCTATTACCGCTACCTCGGGTTCGACTGGCTGCATTACATCGACGTGATGGTCTTTGTGCTGTTCTCATCGATTGCGGTGGCGCTCCTCACGAACCGCTTCGTGTTTGGGCAACGAGCGCAATTCATTGGCTTTGCAAAGGCGCAGGCGGCTTAACTCGCCTCTTGAAACCTACCGCCAGTCATCACCAAGGTGCGGTCGGCCGCAGCAATCGTTTCCTGGCGGTGAGCGATAATCACGCGGGTGATACCCATCTGCGTGATCGCTGCGTTCACGGCAGCCTCATGCTGTGCATCAAGATGTGCAGTGCCCTCATCCATCAGCAGTATCTTGGGTCTGCGATAAAGTGCGCGGGCCAGCAACACGCGCTGCTTCTGACCTCCCGATAGCGTCGATCCCATATCGCCGATCAGGGTCTCATATTGCATCGGCATCGCGGCAATGTCTTCGTGAATTGAAGCAGCAGCTGCTGCGCCCATCACGAGCTGCATGTCCACTTCATCATCGAACAGCGCGATATTGTCAGCCAAAGATCCCGCAAACAGGCTGTCTTCCTGAAGCACGGCTGCAATCTGGCGATGGAAGCTCTTATAGCCAAAGCGGTGGAGCGGGATCCCGTCGATCAGGACTTCACCCGATTCCGGCTCAACCAGCCCTAAAATGATCTTGAGAAGAGTCGACTTTCCGCCGCCTGAAGGCCCGGTAATCGCAACATGTTCGCCCTGCTCAATTGTGAGATTCACCCCTTGCAGAACCATGGGATCGCTGGGCGAATAGCGGTAGTAAATATCTCGCAATTCGATCTTGCCGTTCAGCGGTATTTCGGTCTCCGGCGACACTTGGAAGCTGCGATCTTCTTCCGACAGAGCAATATCGGACAACCGCTCCAAATGGAGGCCCAGCATCTTGAACTGGATCGCCTGATCGATAAGCGCCGCGCTCTTGCCGATGAACTGGTTCTTGTAAGCCATATAGGCAAAGACCATGCCGACGCTGAAGCCTGCACCTTCAATCACAAAACCAATCGCAAGCCAGATGGTCAGAATATTCTCGATCCCGAAGATCAGAAGATTGGCTGAGCCTTGCCAAATCCCAATACGAGAAAGGCGCACATTCGAGTTCACACTGTCGGTCAAGCGAGTCTGCCACAATGCGTGTCGCAAGGTCTCACGGCCAAACAAGCGCAGGGTCACCATGCCACGCAAAGTCTCGATCATGGTGGTCTGCTCTTTGCCGCCGGTGATGATCGTTGCTTCTTCGGCCTCACGCTGGAACGAGAAGCTGACGAAACGCACTGCCCCATAGAGCGCGAAGGCAATGATCGTGACAAGAGCCAGCAGCGGGCTATAGAAGAACATCAAAGCCAGCGTGAAGATCGCCATCACACCATCGACCAATGCAGCCACCGCTCCTTGTGTGAGGAGGTTCTGGATCGGCATGATCGATTGAAAGCGCGAGAGAATGTCACCAGTGTGACGCTTCTCAAACCACTCGATGGGAAGGCGGAACAAACGCCTCGCAATATTGGTCGCAAGGCCATAACCCACGCTCGTTCCGGCAGTGAGCAGGACGAAAGATCGTAGTAGGCTCGCAATCACATTGATGCATGTGAACAGCCCAAAGCCAATCGCGAGAACTGTCAGCAAATCATTATCGAGCGCGGGAAGCGCGTTATCGATAGCGATCTGCATGTAATAGGGCGAAGCCAGCACAAAGGCCTGAAGCACGAGGCTCAATATCAGGATTTGAACCAAAGCGCGCTTCAAGCCCGTCATGCTCTGCCACAATTGCGACAGCCTCAGTTTTTCACGCAGGGTCTTCTTATCGAAGTCGTTGCTCGGGCGGAGTTCAAGTGCGACCCCAGTAAAATGGTCCGACACTTCCGAAAGCGGCATCCATATCGAGCGCCCATCAGGATTATGAATGAGTGCCTTGCCTCCCTTCACCGCCTCGATCACCACATAGTGATTGAGATCCCAGTGCAAGACCGCTGGCAAGTGCAGGTTTTGAAGCTCCTCCAGAGGCAATTTGACCGCCCTTGGCGTGAGCCCGATCTGGTCTGCGAGGTTGATCAGCGCACGAAGCGGTGCCCCTCTTAGTGAAGGCGAATACTTGCGGCGCATTGTGCCAAGATCGACATCAAAGCCATGGTAATTGGCTATCATCGTTAGGCTGGCGAGCCCGCATTCTGCGACTTCCGTCTGCCGCACCAGACGCACTTTGCTGCGCGTCATAAAGCCAAGGTCGAGTTCCATATTATCGTTTCTGCACAGCAAAGAGAGGTTCAAACAGCCACTCAATCAGCGACTGATTTTCGGTGACAATCCGGGCGGTTAGCGTCATCCCCGGCACCAGCATTTCCTCGCGGCCAAAAGCGGTGACTTGGGTCTCCTCAAGCTCCACCACGACTGGATAAACAGAGATGACCGCCCCGTTCCCCACTTGCTGGCCGAGCGCACTCGTCGCGACTGTGCGCACCTTACCAATCACAGTGCCAAAGCGCTGGTACGGGAAGGCATCAATCGCGAGCCTGACCTCCTGCCCCTCCTTCACAAAGCCGATGGCTTGGCTCGGAACGTTGAGTTCAGCGCGCAATGTTGCGCCTTCGGGCACGATTGCCATGAGCTGGCTTTGGGGATTCACCCTTTGGCCGCTGCGCATGGTGAGCGCGGTCACAGTGCCGGTGATCGGGGCTGTCAGAGCATAAGAGCGGGCACCCTCATTGCCCGCCGCCTGCTGAGCGACTTGCGCTCTGGAGGCAGCGATACTCGCGGCCTGGCTTTCGGCTTGCGCCGCAATATTGGCGGAACTGGTCGAGATTTCCGCGAGCGTTGCCCGTCTTGAAGTCAGCGATTGCTGCAATTGGGCGAGCTGTTGCTGGCGCGAAAAAAGTTCATCCTGACGCCGCTGCAAATCAACCTGACTGATGAAACCGCGTTCGGCGACGCTTTGGGCCTGGTCCAGGTTTGCTTGCGCAGACTCCACAAGGTTCTCTTGCAGAGTGATCTGAGAACGCAGTTGGTCGATCTCTGAACGAAGTCCGGCAACTTGCACCGCGATCTGGCTGCGTTGCGCCGCGGCAGAGCGCTGAGACGCAGCGAGTTGGGCGGCGAGACTCGCGTCCTGTTGAGCGATGGCCTGTTCGGTCATCGCCGCGGCTGACAGGCCCGATGCGCTGTCTTCTTCGGCCCGGATAGCGGCGAGAGTGGTGCCAGCCTCAACCCGATCCCCATCTTCGACCATGATCTCGCTAATGGTTCCGCCGCGCGTCGGGATGATTGAAGCAACGCCCCTGTCAGGGACGACCACACCGGTTACTGTTTCGACGCGAGAATAGCTTGCAAGGCTGAGAAAGATCAGAGCGACCACGACGCTGCCAAAGATCAAATAGCCGATCACCTGCCACGGCATGGGCACAGCGATTGAAACCTCGCCGGACAAGCGGTCCTTCTTTTGGTTGAGAACCTCTGATCGGAATAATGCCGTCATGCGACGTGTTGCACCTTGCTCTTGCTTTGCTTTGTACCGGTTATCACCTAGCCGCGTTCGGCAAGAAAGCGGAATAGTGCAAGTGAGTTAGGGCAATCGCGCGACTGCGATGCCTTACGGTGCTGCAATGCTGGAACAAAATGATGCGCCCCATCTTCATGAGGCGCATCGATTCACGGCGCATGGAGGCTAGATTACTGGAAGCCGTTATCACGCCCCTCGGCAAGCTTCTCCAGTCCTTCGCCGACCTTTTCGGCTACGTCTTCAAGCCAATTTGCAAAGTCTTTTCCAAGCTTATGCCCTGCTTCTTTCACGGACTTGCAGCAATCAGCTCCGCTTACAAAGTCGATCTCATGTGCGTCTAGATTTCTCATTTGTAGTTCTCTTTCTTCAAATTTCGAAAGTCAGTTTGTGACAGACTTGAAGGCTTACTCGTCGTCGGTGAAACCCTCGACCATGCCGTCGGCGAAGCCTTTTGCGAACTCTGTGGCCACAGGCTTGATTGCAACAGCTACAATTGCGAGCCCGATGACAAGCGGCAGACCCCCACCGTTAACTTCTTCGAGTTCACCAAAATTAAGCTCAACGATTGCACCTTGAGCAAAGGCATCATGGTTCATGTTTAACATTTAAGGTCTCCATAGGTTGGCTGGCGCGGGGAACCGGCACACATCTTCCCCGCTTCCAGAAACGCGCGATCTACGTCAGGAATTTCTTTGGAATCGCCCCTAGTTCGACTGTCGAAGCGATATCCTTGACTGGTATTGCGGTTTTCGACCGCGGCGGACCGCCGCAGTTACTCGCTGGTGGACGAGATCGAAGAAGCTTTCGTCTTCGCCTCTTCAGCGGCTTTTGCTGCAGCAGCTGCGAGCCCAGCAGGCACATGAAGGATGGTGATTGCCCCACCATTCACCGCTGCGACGTCACGCGCTCTGAGCGCCTTGATCACGCCGCTCATTGTTCAGCTCCCACATTGGCCGGAACCGGCTCGTTCGCTGGCTTGGGTGTGGGGCGCACCGGGATCGCAGTGATTACGGTCGGCAAGGCAATAAATGGCAGGCCGCCTGCAACGTGTTCAGTTTCGTTCTTTGTCAGAGTCTTCATTGTCTTGGGTCCTTGCAAAAAAGGTCAAAAGCAGGGCTTCCGCCCAAAGGGTCACAGATCAAAGCTGGAAGCCAGAACCGGGAAGCCAGACTGGATCATCGGATGGTTCAGGTTGAGGACCGATGGGATCGGTTGGGCCAGGCATGCCGCCGCCTGGAATTGTAACTGGGCCAAGGGGACCACCGGTGCCGTCATCGGGAAAATCCACACAGCCGCCAGCAACTTGGTTCAGCTCGATCATGTTCAAGGTCTTCATCTTCATTCTCCAACGTTTCGAGTGCTCACAAAGGGCGAGTTTCCTCGCATCCAAAAACGCGGAAAGCGCCTTTGGTTTTTGGGCCAGTCACAGCGCACTCGCCGCCATGCTGGTCGTTCGAATTGGGCGAGGTCGGAGCCGTAGAAGCGTCACGCTTGGACGCCTCCGACCTCTCACGCTGACTGAAGGGACTTTGCAGCCCGGACTGGATGGGCCTGTGCATCATTGCCAAGTGACCCTGGAAACGAGCACCGTGCCAAATCCATTCAGTTCAACGTGTGGATGCGATCAATTGGGGAGTTGATACGCAGGGGGTAGGTTTACTCAGGGATTCCGAAATCCCACCGCGATGTTTCGTCAAACTCGTCAGGAAAGTCGCTCAGGTCGTCGAGCATCGGCTCTTCCGGAAGCCCTGCTGCGCCGACCAGCATCAACTGGACTTCCGCAGCATTTGGCGCGGTCCCATATGCAGTATCCATCCTTCATCTCCTTTGTCGTGGTCAGCGTCTTGCTGATACATCAATAATCGCTCAAATAAGAATTTTCACAATAGATACAGTGCCCTAGATGATCCATGCTAGCTTCGTCGGCCTAGCTGGAGCACACTAGAATTTTGGAGCTAGGCTAATTTGATTAGCTCGCTTGACTAGGAATGGGCCTATAGTGTGGATGGACTATGGCAATGCGCGCGCAGGCGAGGCAGGGTTAGGGCGCAATAGGAGTTTTATGAATTGAGAGTTCAGCGCCAGAACCCGGCTGCTAAGCAGCGAATGCTCGTCGCGGATGATCATCCGATCTTTCGTGAGGGCGTTGAGACAATCCTGCGGCAAATTGATCCAGAGATATTGGTCGAACACGCGAGCACCTATGAAGAGTTGATGGAAGTGGCAGTTGCTGGCGGCGACCCGCAACTCTTCCTGCTCGATCTGCGCTTCCCAGGAATGGACATCGACAAGGCCGTCCCACAGCTGCGCACCAAATATCCCCTAGCCTCGATCGTCATCATTTCGATGGCAGACGATCGCCGCTCAACCGACCACATCATGTCGACCGGGGTCGATGGATTTATCAGCAAGGCCGCGAGCCAGGATCAGATTCGCGACGGCATCCTCGCGGTAATGGATGGTGAATTCGTCAATGTGAGCGCGTCCGGAGGGCTTGAGGGAGCGACTTCTGTTTCACAGTTCTCAAGCCTCACTCCGCGACAGCTCGACGTGCTAAGAGGGATCGCAGAAGGGCATTCGAACAAGCAGATTGCGAAGGACCTTGGGATATCTCCCTTCACAGTGCGGATCCACGTCTCAGCGCTTTTGCGCGAACTGAAAGTAGAGACCCGCACAGCAGCCGCAGCAATGGCGACGAAGTACGGCGTTTGAGCGTTCCAAACGCGCGCAAAAAAAGGGCCGCAAAAGCGGCCCTTTTTGTTTTATGCTATGGCTAGTTTGGGTAATCCATAGGAGGGTTGTTACTTCCACCGCCGCCCCACCAAGGTGGCCTCCACTCGTCCCAAAAGCCAATCGGTTCCGATCCCGATACCGTGCCGCCAACGACTGAATCAATTTCAGCGTCGACTAATGGCTGAATGTCTAGTGTATTCAACGTTACTCTCCAGTCCGTTCGATTCGTCCGATCATCTCTGATCGGCACAGGAGAAGAATACACAGCATTGCATGAGATACACTAGCCAAGATGTACTAGGCATCGGAGTTTGATGTCCGTAATGACATTAGAGCAGAGCGCAGTTGTGCGGCTCTGAGAGGTTTGGTGAGAATCAGACCTTCATGGTCAGGCATGTGCTCACGGATTTGTTCTGGATGGTGTCCTGAGACGACAATCAGCTTAGCTCCGAGGACATCAATTGTACTGACGACATTGCCACGGTCCGCCAGTGTACCTCCAAACCCAAAATCAAAGTCGCTAAGAACGATATCGCACGTGGGTATCTTGGCAGGCAGCTCAGAGTACGCGCTAATCTCGCATCCCCACTTTTGTAAGACCTCTGTAGTTGAATCGAGCGTTTCCTGATCATCGTCGGCCAAAACGACACGCAGACCTGCCAACGGGAGTTTGAGATCAGTGGAAGCCACATCCAAACTTGTTGCTACGCGAATGACTTGCAGACCGTTGATTGAAGCCTTTGTGCCTTTGCCCAGCTTCGATTGTAGATCAAAGCGCAGCCCCAGTATGTCAGCCAACCTATTTACGATTGCAAGACCAAGACCCTTGTTGACGGTACTTAGGTTTGATCGTTTAGCCGAACGGTAGAACTCCTTTTGCACATTCTCCATTTCATCGGCCGAAATGCCTCGCCCGTTATCGACGACCCAGAAAGAGATACCACTAACCTTCCGGCGACAGCCGACAACAATTCTTCCACCGGGGGAATATCTGATTGCATTGGAAACAAGATTCTGGAGCATCGTGCCAATCAAGGCACGATCTGTTTTTACAACCATATCTGAAGGCACGAGACGCAAGACCACATTTGCCTGCTCTGCGGCAAGAGCATTCTGACTATCCAGCTCCGCAAGGAGCTCATTAACGGAGACCGAGCTTTCTTCCTTCTGCAAAGTGCCGCTTTCAATTGCTGCAATGTCCAACAATGCTCGGAACATCCGGCGTGCGCTATCGACTGACCATGATATCTTCGTCACAATTTCCTGTTGTTCGGCGGACAAATCGGATTGTGAAAGCCTATCGGCGAGAAGGCCAATCGCATGGATTGGTTGCCGCAAATCATGGCTCGCCTGAGCCAAGAACTGCGACTTGGCCTCAGCGGCACTCCGGTAGATTTGCACGGCTTCACGACCGCGCTGCCAAAACTTGGCGGTCCCAACGATCAGAATCAGGAAAACACCTTGGGATGTGCCTTGAAAGATCAAAAACCTCTCAAGAAAGAACGGGCTAAGAGCAATAACGAAGAGTGTGGTCAGCGCGATCCAGCGTCCATAAGGCCTGCGAAGGACCAACCATAACAAGACGGCCACAAGTGCAAGAACGAACGATGGAACCCAGTCCAAGGCGAGAGGCGGGCCGTCTATCAGCGTTTGCGAGGCAAGAATCGTGAGTGCTGCATTGGATGTATATGCGTCTTGAGGAGTTGCTCGCGTATCCCTGCCAAGCACGTCTGTGAAACCGATGACGATGTTCTTCCCTCGGATCTGAGACGCAGCAATCTCACCATTCAATACATCAGCGGCACTGATTGTTGGTACGGTCTTGGGATCATAACTAAGGTCGATCGGGAAAACCGCATTTTGCGGTGGTGTCTTAATCTCGGAGAGCACATTGGCCGCACTCGGAACAATGCCATGAGCAACTTTTACAAGATAAGGGCCATAAATCGGCGCAAACCACCTTTCTTGAAAGACAATCACGGCTGGAGTTACGTGCTCGGCAATCTCAGGCGCAAACCATGTCGAAGCATCTGCCAAGCCGCCGCCCGAGACCAGTTCCGCGTCTTCAGACAGTTCCCTGACATCCTCTGGAGCCAGGTCAATTGACCAGGCTGGTTTTTGAGGCAATGCAGCCAATGCGCTGATAAGCTCGGCAGAACCTGACTGATTGCTCTCATCAAAGTATTGTTTGGCAATCACGATCCGCTTGGGTGAATGCTTAGCTATTCCATTAAGTAGCGCCGCCAAATCGGATTTTGACCAAACCCTAGTTGGCAGCTCACTTTCGGTCTCAGCGTCAATCGCTATGACCACACCATCTCCTTCATAAGGCTTGGAGTTTGCGGAAGCAGATATGGATTGCTGCAACCAATCATAGGGCTCGAAAGGCACTCCCACCACCATAAAGACAGTGAGCAGGAAAAGGGAAATGCCTTCCCGCCTTGAGGGCCACCGGACAAGTCCGCGGATCTTTGAAGTGATGCTCATGCTCTTTTTTCTAAGCCCCCTGCGCTGAAGGTCCAGCTGGCCAGATCGGTCAACACGAGAGGCAGGGGCGAAGTGACGCACCCTCAATTGTTGCAATGATCGGTATCTTCGGGCTGTCTGACACTCCTAAACTCAATTGCCTTGCTCATTCTGCGAGCATCGAAAGGGGGTTTGACAGCAGAATGGGCTTATCCATGAAGACAGGCCACAACCCTCCATGCGTCAATGGATTAAACCAAAGCGCAGCGCGTACCGATAGTCTATAGGTCAAGTGAACTATCGAGGGATGTCTCTAGCTAAAGCGTTTAGTTGCGTCAGCAATTCCACCTCCGAAAAACGCGGCTGAGACTTCAGGGATACGTGACCGGTTTGTTCGGGACTGCAAGGTCTTGAACAGTGCGCACTTGATCGATCACGCTCGACATTGCGTGGTGCTTAAACCACTGTCCTATCATGGCACCTGAACTGCAGTCTCCGCCCATCACGTGGCCGATCTTGGCCTGGCTGACCGTTGCGCTTGCTGGTGCCTTTCTGCCAGTCGGCGCGATGCTTCTGTTCGCCAATGGATCAACACCGGCAATGATTGTCTTTTCTGCTGGTCCCATCATGGCGGTTGGGTTGATGGGTGCTGGCATGATCGCAGCAGCTGCGTCAGGACGCTTTTGGAACGGTGTCATTCTGGCACTTTTGGTTGGATCGTGCCTCACAGTGATTGCGCTCGGGCTTGGAATGCCATTCCTTTCGCACCCGTCTTCGATCGGGATTGCCTTTGCCGCCGCAAGCATAAGCTTCGCTGCCAGAGGTGCCCTCTTTGCACGTTCAGTCGGCGTGAAAGGCTGGCTGGTTGCCGTGTTTGTCGTCGCGGGCGAAGCAGCTATTCTGATAACCGCGTGGGCAGAGCCTGGCGCACTTCCCGATTGGCTCTTGGCTTTGCTGCCAGCGCAGTGGGCTAGCATTGCAATCCAAGCAGCGCTCACCGGAACGGGCACCTTCGCCGCGAGCTCTGCCTTGATTGCTTTGGGAGGAACAGCAGCTGCGACACTGGTTGTTGCTGAACTTTGGCCACGTCGCTGGCCCTATGCAATCATGTTTTCCGCATGGATCGGTCTTTCGGCGCTGGTCTACCACCACCCTGGCCCGCCAATGTCAGTCGCAGAAATCTCCCCTACTTTCGCAACGCCATCACCATTTGTGCCCGAACGCTGAATCGGTGTGACTGCAGCAAGAGAGGCTTTGCTGCAATCACACTGACCATTCAGAATGGCAGGATCAGAGTCACCGAGCCAAGGTGGGCATTGTTGTCGTCAGAGAATGTTCCCTGATAGCCAAGCCCAACACTCGCTGCGCCATTCAAGACAGTCGCAAATAGCCCAGCTCGCAAGCCGTACTCTGTACGATCGAAATCTCCTTCTACCAAAAAGGTGTTTGCGGGTGGGGAGAGGAAGCTACCGTTGAAAAGCGGGCCTTCACTGGTGAAAATGCGCCGGACGGAACCACCTAGGTAAGGCTGCACCGGTGCGCTCTCGGTGCCGAATTGCCCAATCAAATCAAAACCCAAAGTCCCGCCAAACTCTTCATAGGACTGCGCGTCGACGGAGAGAGCAAAAGCCCCCGTTCCAGTCTCATCAAAACTGTCGCCCCCTAAGGAAACGAAATCGAGTCCCAGCCATCCCTTGAATGTGAGGCGCTCTCCAATTGGGAGCAGATAAGAGCTCCGGATTTCAGCTGAGAAGATGTCGGATCCGGTATCGGCAACAAACCTACCATCAGAACCGGAGAAAGCAGTATCCCGGATCGTATCGGCATCTGCGGATTGATAGCCAAGCGCAGCCTCTACATTGAAACCCGACGGATTTGTGGTCGAGCCGTAAACAACGATCCCAAAAGAATCGAAGTCTCCGGCATCAGCTCCGGAGCTGGTAGCAACCTCCAGATCGCTGCTAGCGTATGTCAATGCGGCACCCACTGCCAAAGCGCCTAAATCGACATCCACACCCAGCGCAGCATTGAACTGGTCGATCTCATATTCAAAAACAACTGAACCATCGCGATCGAAACCCTCATAGCCGACCGCGACCCAGAGGCCCGACTTACCGCCCTGATGAAAGTTTGATGTGCGATCGAAAACCTGATCCGATGCTTTCCCAGACGCGAGCACACTTGCGCGAGCAACCACATCGTAAAACTCAGGAGAGAGGCTATCGAGAGCCCTCTCATCAACCATTGCGCCAACCACTCCTGCGGCCGTCGTGAATTCACCTCCCGCGGGCGATGCAGCGAAGGTGCTGTCTAGTGCGCCAGCAACGGCGAGTGCGTTCGTATCGATTCCGGCAACACTAGCGAAATCAGATGCCACTGCGAATTGAAGCAGCAAGTCATCGCCGCTGATCACCGGCGTAGCCACCAGAGAAAGCACGCCATCAGAAAACGACTGAGCAGAAAGGTCCGTGATGCTCACGCCAGAACCAGTCTCAACGACCGCAACTTGCGTTGGTAGCGCGCCGAAGTTCGTTTCAGTGCCGGGCGTGATCATCAGCGCGCCCAGGAGATTAGCGCTGCCGCCTACAATCAGAGCATCCACGTTCGAGCCGGAAAGTGAAACCAGCAATGCCCCATTCTCAGACAAGGTGAAATCTCCACCGATAGTCAACTCACCGGGCAATGTATTTGCGGCACCACCAGGGTCGACGAAGCCGTCACTAGTGACATTTCCAGCAATTGTCCCCGTTCCGCCAAGTATTGAACCGGCTTCAAAAATCGCGGTATCAGTGGCACCGATCACGGCCCCATCTTCAAGCCTGACGCTTACGCCGGTTCCGGCCAGCACTGATGTGAATGTGCCGAAGTCACCCGAAAGTATCTGAACTCCAGAGCCTGAAAGCGTAAGGGTTTCAAAACCCGTCTGACTGGTTCCGTCAAAGGAGCCGCCGCCAATCAGAGTAAGCGCATCAGTGCCATCTCCGCCGTCGATTGAGCCACTCACTGAACCGGTCGACAGCGCGAGAGTGAAGCTGTCATTGCCGGCATCCAGTATAACATCACCGACGATCGCACCTAGGTTTGTAACATCCTCGATCAGAGCGCTGCCCTGGATCGCGACAGTGCCGCCCTCGATGAGCCCTGTCTCAGTGTTCGTAATTGAAATCGCAAGCGACGCGTCACCTGCTCCGAAGAAACTTGAATTGGTGACCGCAGCAAAGTCTGCGCTGGTGAAAATGCCGGGTCCGTTGGTGGAAGTGATTGATCCGTTGTTGGTAACCTGGTTGCCGCCGTTCCCGATAAACACACCTGCGGACGGGATTGTCGTTGGAGTGATTCCGGTTCCTGCGGTGGCGAGGCCGACGAGCTCTTCAATATTCGCATCGAAGGTGCCACCGGTCGTGATGATGGTTCCGCTATTGGTCACACTCACATTGCTCTGCGTCATCAGGACACCGGGTGAACCACCCCCAACGGTCGCTATCACGCCGCTGTTCTCTATGCTTGCGCCTGGAGTAGCGAGCGCGACGCCGGGTGCCGCATTGGCGAAGGTCTGGACCAATCCGGCATTGTTAAATCGAATATCGCTATCAACCGGGTTCAACAGGGTCGAAAGGCCCGGTGAAAAATCGCCCTCGATCAAAACTTGTCCAGATTGTCCGACATTGACGACGATGTCGGTCCCAAACCCCACCAAGACGCCGGACGCCTCGATGCCTTGCGTTTGCAGCCTGCCATCGACCGTGATCAGGTTGCCAGAACCAAATGCCGAAATTGCTGCAGCTTGGTTGCCAGAAGTGAAGACCACGCCCGTCTCTTTCACATCGACCGTGTTCGGCGTTGCGGCCTGCACGAACACGCCCCCGCCGGCGGTTCCCGTAGCGATGATCTCGCCAGCGACCGTTAGCGAGCTTCCAGGTGCGGTTGAAACCAAGCCGAAGCCTACATCGGTTTCTGACAAAATCTGACCACCCTGCTCTAGAGTTGCCGAGTTATTCTCACCCGCCAGAAAGACACCGAATTCAAAGCCTGGGAAGAACGGTGTTGTCACGACCAGTGTTCCATCCTCAACAACAAGCGCGGCATCTGGGTCAGAGATGAACTGGCTCTCGATCATCTGGTCCGGATCGATTTGCGCCGGAGGTTCGGGAGCCTCATCCAGAACTACCTGAGCCAAGGCCGCTTGCCCAAAAAGTGCAAAACTTGCGCTGAGCGCGGTCGAAAGAAGCTTCGTCGATTTCATCATGGTACCCATCCTCATTTCAGATCCGACGATCTGGCCACTACGTTGCGGCTGATCGCTTGGGCCTCAAGATCTCTGATTGGAAAGCCTACGCTATTCGCGCTGCGATAAAGGCGAGATGAAATGCGACTAGAGCTTGATGGCTGTGTGAGCGTGGCGACAAACAATCGTTTTGCTGCGACAAACAAGCCGCGCGCCGTAGCTGCGCATGGTTGGATCATGCGACCAAATCTCGGAAACCTGCGACCTAATCGTTGGAAAAGCAGTACAAGATCAGGCATGGCACCTCGTCTCGCCGCTGATCGATTCAGGGCTGTGCATGAAATATCTGCGATGATCGAAAAGTCTCTATTCAGACCTCTGATGCTGGTTAGCTTTGCTGTTTGGGCTGGCATGCTCGCGATCTATGTCGGTATCTCGATGTTCGAAGGCTCTTTGCCTCTGGACTTGCCACAACGCGTTTCGACCTATGTGTTTTCAGCGAGCCTTAGCTTTGGCGCCGGGGTGCTCTCCTTCTTGGTCATTGGCCGCTTGCCAAGATTTCGTTGGCTGCTGGTATTCTGCATCGGTCTTTTGACCCTGCTCATTCATGCGGCTGTAGGTGTCTCGGTCTATTTGGCTTTCCCGCCCTACCCTGGTCTTGCAGCGGCGGAATTCCTGCCACTTTTCCGCAATGGAATCATCTATGACAGTCCCATCGTGAGTTCGGTTTTTATGGGATTCATTGCTATCCACTTTGGACGGGAGCTCGCCGAACAGCAGCGTCTTGCGCTCGCCCGTGAAAGCGCTACTCGAGATGCGCAGCTTGCGGCGCTACGTCATCAGCTCAGCCCGCATTTCTTGTTCAACACCCTCAATTCGATCTCCGCATTGATTTCAGAAGGAAGTCGTGCAGAAGCTGAGCGAACGGTCCTCATGCTAAGCGATTTTCTGCGCTTTTCGCTTGAAACCGAAGATGGCGATCTGATTCCTTTTGAGGAGGAGCTGGGATCGGTTCACGCTTACATTGCTATCGAATATGTGCGGTATGAGGATCGATTAGAGATTGCCGAAACAATCGACGACAATGCCAAATCAGTCCCGGTCCCGCCATTCCTGCTGCAACCTCTTCTAGAGAACGTTATCAAACATGCGGTGGCGAAGGTCAGCCGCACCGTGCACGTCTCTCTTGAGTGCGCTGTGAAGCAGGACAAGCTCGTCCTGATCGTTGAAGACGACGGCCCAGGGATGAGTAAACCTGACCCACGGGGCACGGGAACCGGCCTTCGCAATCTTCGACGAAGGCTCCAACTGCTGTATGGCAATGATGCAAAGATGACTGTAACTGACCGTGACCCATACGGAGTAGCGGTCGCGATATGGCTACCCGCAGGCTCGACCGATCATGCTTAGAGTTGCAATTGTGGATGACGAACGCCTTGCGCGGACCCGTATCGCCAACGCGATCGAGATGATTCCCGAGGTGGAAATTGTGTGCGAGGCATCAGATGGCGAACAGGCTATCAAAAGGATCCGGAACAAGACTCCGTCTGTTGTACTACTCGACATAGAAATGCCTCACGGCGACGGTTTTTACGTCGCTTCACGCTTGCTTGAGCTGCCCGAACTGCCAGAGATAATTTTCGTTACCGCCTTCAGCAGCTATGCTGCTCGAGCGTTCGAGCATGGAGCCACAGACTATCTGCTCAAACCCTTTTCTGAGAAACGGCTCTCCCACGCACTGACCCGTGCGCGTGAGCGCATCCGATTAAAGTCGCTAGACGAACGCACGGCGCGGCTGCAACAGCTCGTCGAGCGACTTAGAGCCGAGCGTGAACAAACTGAAGAGCGGCGTGTCGTGTGGTTCAAGTCCGGCAATGAGCAGGTGCGAGTATTCGCCGATGAGATCAATTATGCGAGCGCCGATCGGGACTATCTCGAGATTGTCACCGGACAGAGGGTCTTACACTTGCGGCACACCATATCGGCATTGACCGAAGAGCTTGGCACTGTGGATTTCGTGCGTATTCACCGATCGTATCTGGTGAGACGGAAGCTAATCCGCGGTGTTAGAACACTGGGCCAGGGCAAGTGCGAAATCGAGCTGGAAACCGGTGAAACATTGCCTGTCGGTGCCAAATTCAAAGACAATCTGAACAACAAATAGAACGCGGGAACCCCGTCAACGCCAACTATCACCATAAAGACCGAAGGAATTTAGATTGCACCTAAAAATCATCACTATCGCAGCTCTTCTGGTGCTTTCGTCGTGCTCCGACCGGGAACCGAGCGTGGTTTCGACCCTTCCGGCACCGATGCCGGTCGATCTGGTGATCGAGAACGTGACCGTCATAGATCCTGAGCAGCGAAGCGTGAGCGCTAACCGCAACGTGACCATCAATGCCGGCCGGATTGTTGCGATAGAAGGCGACAGCCGGGCGAATGCATTGGAACCAAAGCACGTCGTGGACGGGTCCGGGAAATTTCTCATCCCCGGCCTCATGGACATGCATGTGCACACGGCCGTCCGTCCCGTGACAGAGGACACCTTCAAACTCCTTATAGCCAATGGTGTAACCGGCGTGCGCGACATGAGCGCGGATTGCTGGGAGCCGCGCGGTGAGCTCTTTCTGTGCATCGATGAAATGCGAGACTATGCGCGCCGGATCGAGGCAGGTGAGATTACCGGCCCGCGGTTGCTGCGCCTGTCCAGTGCAATCGTCCAGAGTGCGCCCACTTGGCAGCTGCCCGAAGACCCCGATCCGGCCTACTCACCGATCACAGCTGAACAAGGCCGTTCAATCGCGAATAGTCTCCACCAACGCGGGGTCGACCTCATCAAGACATACGACAGATTTCACCCCGATGCCTATCGGGCAATGCTCGAAGAAGCATCGCTGCTCGGCCTTGAGGTTTCTGGACATTTGCCGATTTTTGTCAGCACCGCTGAGGCTTCGGATCTTGGCCAGAGATCCATCGAGCATGCGCGAGACATTCTAACTGATTGCAGCGATTTCGGCCCTGTTTATCGCTCAGGCAACATGGCCATGTTGAATGGTGAAACAGAAGCCGGCTGGCCCAAGCAAGATGATCTGCGCGTCCAGTCTGTAACTGGTTTCAATCCTGAGCGTTGCGATGCGCTGCTCTCGAAACTGGCCAACAATGCCACGCACTATGTGCCGACCCACGGTACACGCGAACTCGATTTTCGCGCGGATCAAGATGAATACAGAAACAACCCCTGCATGGTGTTGATGAGCGCATTTGTCCTCAACGATTGGCAGCGCGATCTCGACAAAACGGCTGGTCAGAACGCCGAGCGGCTTCCCGAATATGAAGCGTATTATCAGCATGGTCTTCAGCTCACCAAGCGTGCAATTGATGTTGATGTACCTGTCATGATTGGCACCGATGCCAACGACACAATGATCATACCCGGCATTTCGCTTCACGAGGAAATGGCTAGATTTGCGGAGGCCGGGATTGAACCGATGGACATCTTGCGCGCCGCGACTAGCACTCCAGCCACCTACCTCGATCGCGAAGATGACTTCGGCGGCGTTTCAACGGGCAAGATCGCAGATTTGTTGCTGCTCTCATCCAACCCTCTGGAAGATATATCGGCTACGCGCGACATCAGCGCGGTGATTTTCGGCGGCGAGCTCATGGATCGAACACGCCTGACCAGCATTCTTCGCACATTGCCCTCAGAGCAATCCGAAGTCGATGAGGCGAAGAAGGACCGCTGCCTCGGTCTGCACGAATAACGGGGACATAAAGCAGGGAGCAGACGGACTGCTCTCTGCTTCTCTCCTATGATTGGCACACCTGATTTCGGTTGAGCACACAGTGCACGATACGGGGAAGCGTCGTTTCCAAAGTCGCCGTATAGCTCGTCCTATCAAATGCCGAGACAAGGTCGCCAACCACGGTCGTATGGAGATCGTATTCAACAGCCGAACGAGCAGAAGAATCGACATCTGCGTTCACAACCCCGCCCACGACGATCAGACGGCTTCGATCGTTATGCCGCAAGACCTCCAGCAATTTCGAATTGAAGAAGGCATTGAGACCGTGACGCTCAGCTAAGACTATATCGCTTTCCTCGCACAATTGATCGGCCAGCTCAGTGCCGACTTCTCCTGCTTTCAAGATACCGGCTCGCCGAATCTCATTGATGTAGTGTGTCGAACCAACCGACGTGTTCTCGGTCGCTTCACCCCATGACAGTGGCGAGTGAATGATCAGCCACCCTCGTTCTCGACTAACCTTCAGGAATTCAGTAAGTTCATTCACGTCTGGCCGAACCTCGCAAAGCTGAGACAATGCCCCGTTCTCGGCGAAGACATCCACCTGCGGACACAGGACAAGGACGGCTGTGTCAGATTCGGAATGCGGCCCATAGCTGCGAGTATTCCGATTGGTCAGCGCGCGACCGAACCAATCAACGAAACGAGCAATCATTGCCGTTTCTCACTTATCCAATCTTCAGCGCTCGTCACATGATGCGCGCACATTGGGAAACCTGATGTAACCGCCGCATCGTGGTCTGCTTCAGACATCGCCGCGAGCGCATCAACAATGATCGTGACACGATAACCGAGCTCAATTGCGCTGCGTGCTGTCGATTCAATACATGTATTTGATAGGCATCCGCACAAGATGATGTGATCGACACCCTCGTGTTTCAGATGATCGTCCAAATCTGTTCCAACGAAGCCACTCGACACAAGGTGCTCCTTTGCGACGAATTCGCCGGGCCGCGGTTCCAGACCTTTTTTGAAGCGACCTCCCCACCCTTTGGCATCGAACGTCCGGAAGAACCGCGCCAGATAAAGTGAAGGATTGAGATATTTGCGATGGTCGAACAATCCCTTACGATACCGGGCGTGCGGCGCATAACAGACCGGGACACCAATCGAACGGGCATGCTCGAGCAGTTGCCCTATATTTGCATTGGTATTGTGAGCGTTCAGCGTGGCACGATTGAGCAGCCATGCGCGGCCACCGACCGAGAGAAAGTCGTTGTAGGGATCGACAACGACTAGAGAGGACTTCTCGGTTCCAGTCATTCATGTCACTCCTTCGCACACTCCGCTATCAGGCCCTCATCATGCATTGTGGGCGCCGACCATCGGATTTATTTCAATTTCGGCGATCCGCGCATGTTCCGGTGCTTCGATCGCATAGAGAAATGCCTTCGCGATATCCTCCGGGCGCAACGCTTGCGGCTGCGGGTTGTCGAAAAATGGTGTCTCAACCATTCCTGGATCGATGCTCGTTACACGCACGCCATGCGGAACAAGTTCATTGGCGAGGTTTTTTGCGTACCCGCGAATGAACCACTTCGTCGCGCTGTAAACGGACCCGGCAAGTGCAACATGCCCGCCCTGCGACCCCGTGAGCACCAGATGCCCCTTGCTGTTTCGAAGGTGAGGGATCGCCAGCTTTGCAGTAACAGTCACTGCAAAGTTGTTGACCATGATCATCTCGTGAAAATTGTCGATGATGCCGTTTTCAGTGCCTACCGCTGCCGCTCCCAGACCAGCATTGGCAAACACCACGTCAAGCGAACCATAATGGTCCACCACCGCGTCGAACATCTTCTGCTGCTCTTCAACCTTAGTCACATCGCATTTGATTGCGAGTGCATTTTCCTCGCCCAACTTGCCTACTAAAGCGTCAAGCTTGTCGGTCGACCTTGCAGCCAGTGCCACCTTATGGCCCGCAGCCACGGCTGCATGCGCGCAGGCTTCACCTATCCCGGAAGAACCGCCTGTAACGAGGATATGTTTGGTCATCATTCACCTTTTAGTGAGTTATTTGTCCGCTCAAGCGAAACGTTCACGCATATACAGGTTGGCGTTTTTCCATCATCGCCGCAACGCTTTCTCGAAAATCGGGCGACTTGAGCTGAGCCACAAACAGTTTCGCTTCGTCCTCCATTTGTTGTTCAATCTCTGTGCGATTGCCACGGATCAGCTGTTTCGAGAATTTAAGCGCATTGGGCGCAGACGCGGCGACATGTTGCCCAATCTTCTGAACCGCACTTGCCAGTTCATCGTCAGCAAAGACGCGTGCGACAAGACCGAAACTTACCGCTTCATCTGCAGTAAGCGTCCGCCCAGCAAGCAGAATATCGTTCGCCACAGCCATCCCGACAGCAGCCGGGAGCAATAATGACGAGGCTGCTTCAGGCACGAGACCTAGCTTGACGAACGGCGCTCCGAACGTCGCTGAGCGCGCGGCGTACACGAGGTCACAATGCAGGAGCATCGTCAGCCCAACACCGATTGCCGGGCCATTGACTGCTGCAATGAGCGGCTTTTCACAATCTCGGACAGCGCGCAAGAACCGGGCAACGGGCGGCTCTGCATCGCCGGAATCGTCGGTCGAGAAATCCTGAAGATCGTTCCCGGCTGTGAACATATCGCCCTCGCCGGTGATGATAAAAGCACGCGCGTCGTCTGTGCGATCATAGTCCTCAATGGCCTTTGCCATTGCCGCGTACATGTCTTGCGTAATCGCGTTCTTCTTGTCGGGCCGCGCAATCGTCAGAAACGTAACGCGGTCCTGGGTGGATATCTGAATATGATCGGTCATGACTTGGCTGTTTCCTTTGTCGGATGGGAGTTGTTGGATTTCACAATCGTTTCGGCGTTAATGGCCACATGCGTGAGGAATCTTTCTATGGTCTCGCGCTCTTCGTTAGAAAAAGGCTCAAGCAGCGCAGCATTCATTCGCTTGGTATCGAGTACAGTGGCACCAACCAATTGCAGGCCCGCCTCCTCGATGTGAATTTCAAAGCTTCGGCCGTCAGCGTCATTGGGTCGCCTTGTGACGAGGCCCTTCGCCGACATGCGATCGATGAGGCCGCTTAGGCTCGACCTGCTCATGCCAAGATGGTCGGCGATGACCGAAATTTGAAGGTCACCCTCTTTGCGCAGCAAAAGCAGGACAGCTTGTTGTGACGAGGAAAGTCCAGTGTGTTCTTTGAGGAAACCATCGGACGCTCGGAATAACGCGCTATGCGCTTTCTGCAGCAGGTAAAAGACTTTTGGAGAAGTCATCACATTTAATTCACATACGAACTATTTTGTTCCTATACGAACTAAATGTAAACGTCAAACCTTGAGCTCCTACTTCGCCGGGAGGTCCAAAGGACGCTTGGCTTATTTCGACGACGAAATGTGGTAGCGGAGGAGGGACTTGAACCCCCGACACGCGGATTATGATTCCGCTGCTCTAACCACCTGAGCTACTCCGCCCCAAAAAGGGTTCCCATTGGTTCAACACCAAACAGGAATCGCGAGACTATCGCCTCAAGCGAGCGCGCGATTTAGGGCGGGTGGTCCCCTTGGTCAACCTCAGTTTTGCGCTTCTTCGATCGCTTCATTCATTCGGATGACTTTGACAGCCAAACTGCGGTTAAAAGCGCTGTCCACCGCGCGGCCGATCTCAGGCAGACTTTGAGTCAATTGCGCAAGTGCATCACGGTCAAGTTGAGCCATGCGCATAGGCAGAACCACCGCCACGGTGGCGCTTGCCCCTTCACCCGAAATATGGCTTATCTCACCCACAAATTCGCCCGCGCCGCATTCATTGACCAATTGCCCGTCGCGCTTGATTGAGGCCCGGCCCGTTGCAATGTAGATCAGCGGCGGGTCAATCTGGTTCTGCTCGATGAGGACCTCACCGGCTTCGACATCCCGCCATTGCATCAGGTCGCGCAGCCGATTTTGTTTCGACGGATCCTCGATCCGCATCACATGGTCGAACAATTCCTGCTCTTCACGGGTCATTGATCCACCGCGCGCA
Organism: uncultured Erythrobacter sp.; assembly: GCF_947502395.1. Classification (GTDB taxonomy): domain Bacteria; phylum Pseudomonadota; class Alphaproteobacteria; order Sphingomonadales; family Sphingomonadaceae; genus Erythrobacter. Next base: position 675,744 of record NZ_CANMZM010000003.1, on the reverse strand, counting down.
CGCGCCCACAATTGGTACAGGCGCGCCGCATTCACAGCCACAAATGCGATCGCTGCGTAGAATTCAGGACCCTGCCCGTCAGTAACCACAAAATGTACAGCAGCACACACGCCACCAGCCAATAGGAAAATGCGCATCGAGCGCACCTGATGGGCCAGCACTGCGGCAATCAGCGTGGCCGCTGCCATCCAACCAAAAACGGCGCTCAATTCCATGCAGTTACCCCTAAACCCTCTATTGAGGTCCAACCGATTTCCTAGTTATACTACAAACACTCGCTTCCACGAAACGCGCAAGTCTTGATTAGATCCCAAGGGCCGCCTTGATACAGGTGTAACTCCAAAGCTGGAAAAGCAAAGCGGCGCAGCTCGATTGTCGGGGCGAGCTTAGCTTGAAGCGCGCGCGCCTCGCTTTTGGTTACCTTGTTCTGGATCGTGATGTGGGGGCGCGGTTCGTAGAGGTCTTGGGCCGTAAGATTGCCGTGAAAGTGCTCTGCGATTAACGCACGCAAGGCAAGCAGGGGTTCGCTCTGAAGCGCGATAGCGGTGCCCTTGCCAAGGTCCATTACCCCGGTGACCGCCCCATCAGGTGCCGCGAACTCGCGAGCCACCATGGGGAGGTAGTCCTTGAGCTCCTCAAACAGCGAAGGCGCGAAGGAGTGGAACATGGTCACGTGAGCATGCAAATGATTGCGCTCGGGCGGGTAGTGCGCACGGCGCAGACCCTCTGCCCAGCTTTGGATGTCGGGAGGAAGCGTCGCAGCGACAATAAAGGGTCTCGCCACGGCCAGAGCTAATCCATCTCGCCGCGTTGCCTGCGCAAGGCGAACCAGCGGCCCACGGCTTCATTATGCCCGGCCAGCGTCTCATTAAACTCATGCCCGCCGGTGCCATCGGCCACCATAAAGAGGTAGTTGTGAACCTCCGGATTGAGCACCGCTGCAATGGTCTCGCGTCCCGGATTGGTGATCGGACCATCGGGCAGGCCAACCTTGGTGTAGGTGTTATATCCGTTCACCGCAGCGATCTCCGACTGGCGAATGCGGCGGCCCAGCGGCTTACCCTTGGTGATGGGATAGATGATGGTGGGATCGGCCTGAAGCATCATGCCGGTACGCACCCGGTTCGAATACAACCCTGCGACAGTACGACGTTCCGCAGCAGTGCCCACTTCCTTCTCAACCACACTTGCAAGGATCAGTGCGTCGCGCATGGTGTCGACTGCGGTGTTCTCGCTGCGCTCTACCCAAGCTTCCGCCAAATAGAGATCCATCGCGCCTTGCATCTGCTCGATGAGGCTCGCGCGTGATTGGCCGCGCTCATAGGAATAGGTATCGGGCAAGATCGAACCCTCGAGAGGCACGTCCACCTCGCCCGTGAGCAATTCCTCTGCCATCAACCGCTCCCACACGAGCACGCTGGGCATGCCTTCGGGGATCGTGATGAAGCGGCGGATGACATCGCCGGATTGAAACATCTTCAAGATGTCACCTTGGCTCATACCGGGCTTTAGCTCAAACTCGCCCGCCTGAATGGGGTCGGAAGAGCCGAAGATACGCGCAGAGAGCAAGAACCCGTCCGCCGACGTAATGTGACCTGCCTCTTCCAAATTTTGCGCCACAGAGGTCAGCGATGAGCCTGCGGGGATCAGGAAGGGCGTTTCCGCCTCTACCTTGGCTTGACCCATCAGCGTGGTGCCAAGCAGGAGAGCCCCTGCGGCGAAAACCGCAAGACCCAGCCCGACGACCCAGCCGAGCGCTTTCATGCGCCTAGTCGACCTTCTGCATGATGATCGAAGCGTTAGTCCCGCCAAACCCGAAGCTGTTGTTGAGCACAGCTTTCACTTCACGCTTCTTCGCTTTCAAAGGCACAAGATCGATGCCTTCAGTGCCTTCATCTGGATTGTGCAGATTGAGCGTGGGCGGAACGATCTGATCGCGCATGGCAAGGATACAGAACACCGCTTCCACAGCGCCAGCACCGCCCAAAAGGTGACCGATCGCGCTCTTGGTAGAGCTCATCGAGGCACCGGAGAGCCCTTCACCCAGAACGCGCTTCACTGCGGCAAGTTCAATCGTGTCAGCCATGGTCGAGGTGCCATGCGCGTTCACATAATCGATATCGCCCGGACCAAGCCCTGCCTTCTTCAAAGCCATGCGCATCGCCAGCTCAGCACCTTTGCCCTCAGGATGCGGTGCAGTGACATGATAGGCATCGCCCGACAGGCCATAACCGGTCACTTCGGCATAGATTTTCGCGCCGCGTGCCTTCGCGTGCTCATATTCTTCGAGGATCACAACACCAGCTCCCTCGCCCATCACAAAGCCCTCGCGGTCTTTGTCATAGGGACGGCTCGCCTCGGTCGGGCGGTCGTTAAAGCTGGTGTTGAGCGCGCGTGCTTGTGCAAAGCCAGCGATCCCGAGTGGATTCACAGTGCTCTCTGCGCCGCCCGCGACCATAATGTCTGCATCATCCATTGCGATCATGCGCGCGGCATCGCCGATTGAGTGTGCACCGGTTGAGCACGCCGTCACAACCGCATGGTTGGGGCCCATAAAGCCGTATTTGATCTGCACCTGACCCGTGACCAGATTGATCAGCCGGCCGTGAACAAAGTGCGGGGAAACCCGGCCCGGGCCACGCTCATGCAGATTGACCGATTCTTTCTCGATCCCTGGCAGACCACCAATGCCAGCACCGATGGAGCAGCCAACGCGCTCCTTCTCTTCGTCTGAAAGGTCGGTCAGGCCAGCGTCTTCTAGAGCCTGTCCAGCTGCATCAATGCCAAAGACAATGAAGGGGTCCACTTGGCGCTGAATCTTGCCATCAACGCGCTTGTCCGCATCAAAACCCCATGGGTGGTCCTCGCCCTTTACCTCGCAAGCGATAGTGCATTTCTGCCCCTCAGGCTCAAAACGGGTGATCGGACCCGCCCCGCTTTCGCCCGCGATGAGGTTTTTCCAAGAGGTCTCCACATCCCCGCCAAGCGGTGTGACAAGACCCAGACCGGTGACAACAACACGGCGCATTCAACACTCCATGCCCGTCCAAGGGCGTTGCATAAATTGATCCCAAAAACACTACAGGCCCGGCGGCCCTTTTGAAAAGGGCCCGGGCCTGTCGGTCAGTCACCTATCATCCGACAGGCAATCTGAAGGCATCAGCCCCTCTGGGCTTAACCCTGTTGAAATTTAGCTCTGTGTTTCTTCGATAAATTTGGTCGCATCGCCAACGGTTGCGATCTTTTCAGCCGCATCATCGGGAATTTCCACACCAAACTCTTCTTCGAAAGCCATTACGAGCTCAACGATATCGAGGCTGTCTGCGCCCAGATCATCGATGAAGCTTGCTTCCTGAGTAACTTTATCACCTTCGACGCCGAGATGCTCGACGACAATCTTCTGCACGCGGGTTGCAGTATCGCTCATGTTTATCCCTCTTAAACTGTGGGGTTTGAAACTTATCCTTTGCCCCTAGAGGTCGGTTGTAATGAGCGCAAGTCAAGATGCAGACTTTGGTATTTATCGATCCACATCACGGGCTCGCAGCAAGAAAGCATCACGCGAAGGCTCACCGCGAACACGATTGCTCAAGATGTAGGATAATGGCACCGCGATCAGCCCGACATAGGCATGGATCGGTGTCTCGCCCGCGTTGATATGAGCGTAAGTCGCCATCACCAGATTGATGAAGAACGCGCCGTAAGCGATGTCTTTGAGGTTGCGCCAGCGGTTGAGAGCAATCACCAGAAAGGCGACCGCTTTGGCACCTGCAAGCGGATAAACAACATATCCAGGGTAGGAATAGCTCTCGAACACGCTGGCAATGGCCCCTGGGTTACGAAGATACATCTGCACCGCGAACAGCATCAGTGCGCCCATCAAGGCAGTGGCAATCCAGTAGGTAACATTCTCAATCAAGCGCATTACATGTGCCCCTCACTCAAACAACACGCGTGTATCAAGCAATTCGATATCGTCGCGCGCCTCGATACTCTCTAATATCTTGTATTTATGCGCTGATCCAAAGGTAACGAGAGCGGTGAATCCCTGCCCGCTGATTTTGTCGAGCTCGGCGTTGATCAGGTCAGTGTGGGCCTTGTTGATCTGCGTCCAACCGCCGGGTCCAAGATCGGCATCGAAGTGCTCCTGATACGGTGTGCGCCCCGCCTTCACGAGAGCATCGTATTCCGGCGTATGGATAAACAGCGGGTCGCGCCCCCTGCCCCGCAAGTCTCGCCCAAACTGGCGGCTGGCGGCGCGATGTTCGGCCCATTCCTCAGCGCGGGCAGGGTTGCCCTGAATGCGTTGGAGAGCAACCCGGCGATTGTCAGCGATCTCTCGGGTCCAGCCAGCTGTTCCGACAATTTGAAAGTCCAGTTCCCGGCTCAATGGAAACACAACCTCAGTGTACTCAGGAAAGACCCGCGTACGGGGTTCGTCGATTTCGCCAGTCTCCTGAAAGCTTGTGATCGCTTGATCGATCCGATCCGGCGGGATTTCTGTGAGGATTACGTCGGGCGCGGCCCTGCGGATCGCTGCTTCGAGCACTTCGAGCGAATAATCTTCCGATTCCAAGTGCGTCGAATGGAGCACACCCATTACATAAAGCTTGGTCTTGGGAGGGCCTGGCTCTGCTTCCGCGGAGCATCCCAGCAGTGACGGCGACACGAGTGAAATCGCAAGACTGGCGGCGAGAAACAATCGGCGGTTGAGGCTCATAATCTCTCTTTCGCGTGGGCATTCATAGTGGTTACTAGGGCCGAGCCCCCTCAATGCGAGCAGAACCTACATGAAACGCTTCTTTTCCAAACGTCAAACCGCCCATGCCCCTTTACGCGAGCTCAACAATGGCGAGTGGACGGACTTTGCCGAGAGTCCTGCTCGGGTAGACTCGATGCTCGACGCGATTGGTGCGGTCGAAGAACCGAACGATCAAGGGATTGAGCCGATTTTGGCTGTGCATGATACTGACTACGTCGCGTTTTTGCAGACCGCGTATGACGATTGGCTGGCTGCGGGCCGGGAGGGGGACGCGATCGGCTATGCCTTCCCAGCCGTGCACCGTCGCAAACTCGATCTTACGCGGATCGATGGAAAGCTCGGCGCTTATGGTTTTGATGCAGCGACGCCGATTGCTAGCGGTACTTGGGAGGCAGCGTATTGGGGCGCACAGACCGCCTTGAGTGCATTGAATGCGGTAACAGTCGGCGAGAACCAGGCCTTCGCGTTGTGCCGACCGCCCGGCCACCACTCCGGCACCGACTACTACGGCGGGTATTGCTACCTCAACAATGCCGCAATCGCTGCGCAAGCGGCGATCAATCGGGGGCTCGGTCCGGTGGCTGTGCTCGACGTCGACTACCACCATGGCAATGGAACGCAGGACATATTCTACAATCGCGGCGACGTGCTGTTTGCCTCGATCCACGCCGATCCAAAGACGGATTACCCCTATTTTTGGGGACACGCTGACGAAACTGGCGAGGGTGACGGCAAAGGGACAACCTTCAACCAGCCGCTGGCGCGTGGGACGACTTGGGAGCAGTATGGACCAACTTTGGAGAGAGCTTTGGAGGTGATTTCAGGTTTCGGAGCGAAGTTCCTCGTGATCAGTTACGGCGCCGACACATTTGAGGCGGACCCTATCTCGGCATTCGAACTGACTACTATTGACATGAGCCGCATCGGCTCGCTCATAGCTACGCTCGATCTCCCCGCAGTCACCGTGATGGAGGGCGGCTACAATATCGACGCTCTTGGCCGCAACGTGGAGGCCTTCCTGGCAGGATTAGAGAGCGGCTAGACCGATGCGCGCTGCGCCAAGTGATCTTCGGCGCGGATCCGGCTGCGGACCCTGCGAAGGCCATCTGTGGGATAATCGCGCCCAGGATCCGCAGTGAGGGCGCGGGCATAGTAATCAAGCGCCGCGTTCAGCTCACCTGAGCTTTCGTGGCAAAGGCCGATGTTGAACAGGACCGAGACGTGCTCAGGATTGGTCGCTTCGAGCGCTTGAAAGCCCTCACAAGCGGCCGTGACACTCTCATCAGTCGCTTTCACCGCATTTCGAAACAGTCTGCGATCCTCTTTGCGGAGGTTCTTCCGGCGTTCCATCACGCGGATCTCTTGGCGAGATTCCCTAGGTGCCAAATCGCGGCGAATGTCATCTGCGAGGTCGTTGATCAGCCGATTTTCCATATCAAGGCTTGATAGGACATCATCGTGATCGGCACAGAATCGCTCCTCAATAAATCGCGATTCTGTTTGTGAGTAGAGCTGTTCTCCACCCGAGCCAGTGAGCAGTAGGCGAGGATCAACCCGCACAGAAAGCTTGCGGCATTCGATCTTTATCTCACGCCGTTCGATGCATTTGTCGTCCTCATCGCGCGCAACGCATTCGCGCTCAATCTTGGGATCGCTCCACTGTTCGATCACTTCACTGCGAACCGTGCCGCGAAGCTCTGCATCTGGGGCCAACGATCGGGTAGTGACGATGCCATCATTGCCCTCAACCTCGACCACGGCGATGGAGAGAGCATTGGGAGTGATCAGGTCAAGATAGGGCTCGCCTCGGATGAAGACGTTGCCAAGCGCGTCTATCAGGGCAATCTCCAAATCCTGTCCAAGCTCGCCCTCAAAGCGATCAATCAGAACAAGCTCGATGCTGGCGGGCATATCGACACGCGCGGCATATACGCCCTCAACTGTGATCGTCTCTGCATGAACAGCTTGCGTCACACCAAGCGACACAGCCGCCGCCGTCGCCGCCTTCAGAAAACCAGCCCATTTTAACATCACTGCCCCCTATTCAGTTTCCATAACAATCTGAATAGGGGGCAGTGTATCCTCAGTGAATGGGGAAGAAGGCTTACCTTCAGCCCTCTTGCGAGTTTGGCTTTTGGGGCTGTTCCACCACGCGCAGGGCCAGCTCGCGAAGCTGCGCCAGGGTTGCCTTGGACGGCGCCCCCATCATCAGATCCTCGCCCTTCTGGTTCATCGGGAAGGCAATCACTTCGCGGATGGCCTCTTCGCCAGCGAGCAGCATCACGATGCGGTCGATTCCCGGCGCTGAACCACCATGCGGAGGTGCGCCCAGCTTGAACGCTTCGATCATGCCGCCGAACTCTTTGTCGACGGTCGCGTTGTCGTAGCCAGCAAGCTCAAACGCTTTATACATAATGTCCGGGCGGTGGTTCCGGATTGCGCCTGAGCTCAATTCGTAGCCGTTGCAAACAATGTCGTACTGCCATGCTTTGATTTCGAGCGGGTCCATCGTCTCCAGCGCTTCCATCTCGCCTTGCGGCATTGAGAATGGGTTGTGGCTGAAGTCGACCTTCTTGGCCTCTTCGTCATACTCAAACATCGGGAAATCGACGATCCAGCAGAACTTATAGCAACCCTGCTCGATCAACTCCAATTGCTCACCCACTTGGGTACGCGCTGCGCCTGCGAGTTTGGCTGCGTCCTTTTCCTTGCCCGCGGCAAAGAACAGGCCATCGTCCGGACCAAGACCGAGTTCATTGTAAAGCTCTTCCATGCGCTCTGGACCGTGGTTCTTGGCAATCGGACCGCCAAATTCACCGCCCTTACGGGTGACATAACCAAGGCCAGCGAAACCTTCAGAACGCGCCCAATTGTTCATGTCGTCGAAGAACTTGCGGCTCTTATCGGCTGTGTTTGGTGCAGGCACCACACGAACAACACCGCCGCCGCCAACGATCTTTTCAAACAGGCCAAAGCCTGATTTTTCAAAGTGGCTGGTCACATCTGAGATGATAAGCGGGTTGCGAAGGTCAGGCTTGTCGGTGCCGAACTTCATGATCGCTTCGGCATAAGGGATGCGCGGGAATTCGCCTGATTTGGTGACGGTTTTGCCGTCTGCGAATTCTTCAAAGGTCCCCGCAAGGACTGGCTCAAGCGCCTGGAACACATCTTCTTGCGTTACGAAGCTCATTTCGAAGTCGAGCTGGTAGAATTCGAGGCTGCGGTCTGCGCGAAGGTCTTCATCGCGGAAACACGGCGCGATTTGGAAATACCGGTCAAAACCCGACACCATCAACATCTGCTTGAACATCTGAGGCGCTTGGGGAAGCGCGTAGAAGTTGTTCGGGTGCATACGGCTGGGCACCAAGAAGTCGCGCGCGCCTTCTGGCGACGACGCCGTCAGTATCGGCGTTTGAAACTCGGTGAAACCTTGGTCGGTCATGCGTTTGCGAAGCGATGTAATCACCTGGCTGCGCAGCATGATGTTGCGGTGCATCGTCTCACGCCGCAAGTCGAGGAAGCGGTACTTTAAGCGAATGTGCTCTGGGTAATCCAGCTCATCAGCAACCGGCAGTGGCAGCTCTTCAGCCGCGCTTTGTAATGTGATCGCGCGGGCGAACACTTCGATGTCCCCTGTTTCAAGCTTGGGGTTCACCGTATCAGCACTACGCGCCTTCACTTCGCCATCGATGGTGACAACCGACTCGGCACGCAGACGGTCAAGCACCTCCAAAGCGGGCGAATCCTCGTCAGCTACAATCTGGGTAATGCCAAAGTGATCGCGAAGATCGACGAACAGAACGCCGCCAAAGTCGCGCTTGCGGTGGACCCAGCCCGAAAGACGGACGGTTTCACCAACATTGTCAGCGGAAAGCTGGGCACAATTGTGGGTACGATAGGCGTGCATCTAAATTATTGTCCTATTTGCGTGTATAGCGCTATGGGCGCGTGGCGTTTGAGCCTGCGGTGAAATGCCGCTTGCGATATGGGCGCGCTAACAGGGCATGGCCTCGACTTTGTCAAGTCGCGAAGGCCCATGGATTTTTGGCTCACACCGGGCCGAGAGCGGCACTCCGCTCACAAAAACAAGAAGAACGATGCAAATACACGATCTCATAACAACCACTCAGGCGCTGACTGAATTGTGCGAGCGCCTTGCCAAATCCGAATTCGTTGCAGTCGACACTGAGTTCATGCGCGAGAACACCTATTGGCCGGAATTGTGCCTGGTGCAGATCGCCAACACCGAAGAAGCTGCTGCGATTGATCCGCTCGCTGACGGCATTGACCTTACCCCGCTTCTGGACTTGCTCACCGAGAATGATGAAGTTCTCAAAGTCTTCCATGCTGGTGGGCAGGATGTTGAAATCATTGTCAATATGACCGGCAAGACGCCGCAGCCTGTGTTTGACACGCAGATTGCAATGATGGCAATCAGTCAATCAGAGCAGATTGGATATGCAAATTTGGTTGACCATTGGCTCGGCATCCAGATCGACAAGGGTGCGCGCTTCACCGATTGGAGCCGCCGTCCACTGACCGAGCGTCAGATTGAATATGCAATTGGCGACGTAACTCACCTCTCCAAAATCTTTCCCAAGATTCTCAAAAAGCTCATCAAAACAGGCCGTGGAAACTGGCTTGATGCAGAGATGGAAAAGCTCGCGACCACCGACAATTACATCATTGACCCCAGCCGATCCTGGAAGAAGATCCGTCAACCGGGGCGCAATCCGCAGGTTTTGGGACGTCTCAAAGAGCTGGCGGCGTGGCGCGAAGGCGAAGCGCAGCACAAGAATATCCCGCGTGGTCGTATCATGCGGGATGAAACGCTCGCTGATATCGCGTCTCACCCACCCAAAAAACAGGGTGATCTCGCCAAGGTCCGCGGTCTTTCCAGCGCTTGGCGTGACAACGACATTGGCAAACGTCTGATGAAGGTCATTGCCGAGGCGGAACCGCTGCCAAAATCGGAAATGCCTGAAAAGATGAAGCGCGGCGCACCGCTTGGCAAAGAAGGCGCTTTGGTTGCTGACCTTCTGAAGTTGCTCCTAAAAATTCGTGCTCGTGAGATCGATGTGGCGGCAAGACTGCTCACCCGCGCTGACGAGATGGAAGCGCTTGCGGCGGGCGTTCGCGAACTCAAAGTGCTCGACGGTTGGCGGTATGATGTTTTTGGCAAGGATGCGCTTGAACTGGTCGAGGGCAGGCTAGCCTTCGCGGTCAAGAACGGAAAGCTTGTGATGACCCATATCGACGATATGCAGGCGAGCATGGAAGAATCGCAGGCAGCGGAGTGATCGGGTCATGAGCACTTACCTTCCCACCATCAAACAGCTGCAATATCTCGTTGCTTTGCACGAAGCTGGTCATTTCGGCCGCGCTGCTGATGCAAGCTTCGTCTCACAATCCACGCTGTCAGCCGGGATTCGCGAGCTCGAGTCGCTGTTGGGCGTGACACTGGTCGAGCGCTCACGCCGAGTGGTGCGTTTCACCGCTCTGGGTGAGCAAGTGGTGGCAAAGGCCAACAAACTGCTGCGCGAAGCAGAAGAATTGTCGGACCTCGTCCAAGCGGCGGGGAAGCCGCTCTCGGGCCAATTGCGCATGTCAGTAATCCCCACAATCGCTCCGTTTTTGATCCCCCGCCTGTTGCCACGCCTCAAGAAAGAGCGACCGGACCTGCAATTGATGCTGCGCGAAGAGGTCAGTCAGGATGCAATCGACTCTCTCCAACATGGCCGGGTTGATTGTGTGCTGCTCGCTCTTCCCTTTGATACGGGTGAAGCGGACTGGGTGCATATCAGCGATGATCGACTGTTTGTCGCCTTCCCCAAAGACGATCCGCGCGATCCGCCAGCGTCGATTCCACCCGATATGATCGATCAGGGGCGCCTGTTGTTATTGGAGGACGGCCACTGTTTGCGCGACCATGCATTGGCCGCCTGCAACCGCAGCGAGTTGCGTGCAAGTGCAAGCATGATTGGTACTTCCCTGCACACTCTAGTGCAGATGGTAGACAATGATCTCGGCCTCACAATGCTGCCCGAAATGGCAATCGATGCAGGGATTCTGACCGGTACCGAAGTTGTGGCGCGCCCCGTGGAAGGAGACACGGCCAAGCGAGAGATAGTGTTGGTATGGCGCAAAAACTCACCGCGGGAGGCGGATTTCAAGCTACTCGCCGAAGAACTGCGCGCGGGCTAATCCTTCAAGCGTTCAACCGCGACCGCGATAGGACGCGACACCTTGATCAGGCAACCAAAGGTCAGCGGGCGGCGCGCCGGTTTGCCAGAACACATCAATCGGAATGCCGCCACGCGGATACCAGTAGCCTCCAATACGCAGCCATTGGGGCTTCATCTCTTCGGCAAGCCTTTGCCCGATCCCAACGGTCACATCCTCGTGAAAGCCATTGTGATTGCGAAATGATCCGAGAAACAGCTTGAGGCTCTTTGACTCCACAATCGTATCGCCGGGCGCATAATCGATCACCAAATGTGCAAAGTCGGGTTGGTTGGTGACCGGACATAACGATGTGAACTCAGGAGAGACAAACCGCACCATGTAAAGGGCACCAGTCCTTGGATTGGGCACGTAATCGAGAACGGCCTCTTCTGGAGAAGCTGGGAGATCGGTCTGCTTGCCGAGAAACGCGGGTGCGTTCGGGTCTGATTGAGGTGTGCTTTCCATGCCGCGCTGTTGCCGCGAAAGACGTCAGGTTGCAAGCCGCTAGCTGGACGCGCGGGCATTGCGGCTTATGTCTTGGCAGAAGAGCGCCATGCCTCACTCCGCTTGGCATGGCTCCTTTTAAGCTCGCAGTAAGGTCGAATGTAGCAACTTTGATGAAGTTGATCATGAAATGACGCGCCGGAACCTCTCATTTGCATCGCCGTCTCGCTTCTCGGCTTCACAGCGTGTCTTGCTGGCAGCTGGAGTGTGCGCCGCTTCTCTTTATGGCTTTGCAGTTCCGACGCAGATTGTGGCACAAGATCAGCCGGCAGAGACCTTCACTCTACCTACTCCAACACCCAGCCCAACTCCTGCCCCCCAAGGCCCGATTGATGAGAGCGTAGGTGTGCCAATTGCGCCGCGAGTGATTCCAGAGCAACAGTCTCAGGAAAGCACTTCTGAGCCTGCAACGCCCCCAGCAACACCCCAAGCACCGGCACCCAGCCCGACAGCGACCAATGCGCCTGCCGGAACAACGCAGGCACCTCCCGGTCAAATTGTGCCGCCCTCTCAGACTCAACCTGAAACAGACGCCCCCCCCTCTCAACTGCCTGCGGTGAGTCCGGTTGAACCCAACGTGAGCAATGCCGATGCACGGGGGGCAAGAATAGCGGTAGACGAAGCGGCGGGCCCTGGGTTTGAATCGCTCGCAGATGAGCTTGAAGGCACCGCCCCTCGAAGCGCCGATGGATGGTACAGCGTGGATGAGGCGGGAAGCGAGGTTGCTTCGCCTGTTCCCTCGGCCACGCCTGGTGCGCCAGACAACGCCAATCCCATCCTAGAAGGACTGAGTGCACGGTCAGGGGTGTTCGCCGCACTGTTAGCCCTTATGGCTGTTTTCGCAGCCATGCTGGGTTGGGTCTATTCCCGTCGCAAGCGAGCCGCCGAAGGCACTCTGGAGACACCCGCCACAGTCTTGACTGCAGGCGTGCGAGCTTCAATGGGCGAGGACGCAGCGGCCAATAAAGAAGAGTCCACCCCTGAGCCAGAGCCCGCAGCGGACAATAGCGAGAATTCGCATTTTACAAGCGCACAGCCGGCTGAAAAGGAACCTACTTTACCCGCACCTGCTCAAGCGGTTGCTTCAACGGCTCCGATTTCCACTCCCGTTCCTACGCCTCCCCAGCGCTCAAGCTCAAGCCCAGCGCCATCGGTTACGCCAGCCGGGCCACTCAAACTCGACCTTTCCCTCGACATCATCAACGCCAGCCGCAGCCTGATGCGCTTGTCTGTTGAGTTCAGCCTGGAGGTCACAAATCGCGCTACTATTGCCGCACGACAAATCAACATCGCTGGCGAGCTCGCAAGCGCTCAGGAGGGCGCCACAGGCCCTGCACCGATCGACAAAACGCACGCCATCACCACGATCGACCGCCTCGCGCCTCAGCAATCCCGGCGGGTGACAGGCACACTGCAACTGCCAATGAGCGAGATTTCCGCGATCAGGCAGAACAACACTCCGGTGGTGATTCCGCTCATCCATTTCAGAGTTGGCACACAAGACCATCCGGCGATGAAACGGACTTTCGTGGTGGGCATGCCTAGCGCATCAAGCATCACGCGGGTGCATCCACTGATGTTTGATGGACCGCCCGGCGGGCTTCCTCCCTTGCGAGCGCAACTGATCAAACAAAGTTGAGCCCGCCCAATACGCAAGGCGGCTTGGCGCACGAGGCGGGTGCGTCTAGCAAGACACCTATGCAAATGCAGATGGATAGCCTTGTTTCAACGCATTGGTTGGCGGATCGATTGGGCGCGACCGATCTGCTCGTGCTTGATGCCTCGCGGCATTTGCCAGCCGCTGGTCGTGATGCGCACGTCGAATTTGAAATCGGACATATCACGGGAGCGCGGTTTCTTGATCTCGCGACTTTGACCGACACCGCATCACCCGTTCCCGCAGCGCTGCCACGTCCGGACCAAGTGGCGGATCGACTGGCGCAGCTTGGCGCCGAGCCGGGCGCGCGCATCGTTCTTTACGACGACAGCGCGCTCAGATCCTCAGCCCGTGCCTGGTTCACGCTCACTCAATCCGGACTTACAGACGTGGCAATCCTGGACGGCGGGCTCAACAAATGGCGGGTCGAAAGGCGACAGCTTGATTGTGGGATTAGCGATCAAATTACAGCGGAAGCGAGCACGCTGAAGGACACTACAAAGGTGGTGACCAAAGCTGAAATGCTTGCCAATTGTCAAAGTGGCGAGTTTCAAGTTCTCGATGCAAGGGCGGCTGATCGCGTGTTCAGCTCGGGCATCGATCCGGTGCACGGCGGCCAGAATGGCCGCATTCCCGGTGCACTCAACCTGCCTTTTGGTAAAGTTTTAAACGCGGATGGAACGTTCAAGTCGCCTGAGGATATCCGCGCCGCGTTCAAGGCCGCTCGTGTCGATCTTGCACGCCCACTTGTGACGACATGTGGCAGTGGGATCACTGCATCGGTATTGCTGTTTGCAGCCCATCTCATAGGCAAGCACGATGTGCGACTTTATGATGGTAGTTGGCAGGAATGGGAAGCCGATCCGGACACTCCCAAAGAACAGGGGCCCGAATGAGCACTTCGGATGACAAGAGACCACAAGGAGCTGGCACACGCGTCACTCACGCTGGCAGGAGGCCAGAGTGGAGCGGGCGCGTGGTCAATACGCCCGTCTGGCGCGCCTCCACTCATCTTTACGAAAGCGAAGCAGAACGCAAAGCCGCGATTGGAGCCAATCACGATGGCCAGTTCTTCTACGGCAGGCGCGGTGCCCCTACACAATGGGCTCTAGCAGACGCTTTGACCGAGATTGAACCGGGTGCGTTCGGGACCGTGCTCTACCCCAGCGGCGTTGCTGCGATCGCGGGGTGTTTGCTCGCCGTGCTGCGTCCAGACGATCACCTGCTGATGAGCGACAACGCGTATGACCCGACCCGCAGCATGGCGACAGGCCTGCTTAAGCGGATGGGTATTACTCACAGTTTTTTCGATCCGCTTGATATGGCAGGCTTTGAAGCTCTGGTTGCCGACACCAAACCGCGCGCTGTATGGTTTGAGAGTCCTGGCAGCCTGACTATGGAAGTGTGCGATGTTCCTGCATTGGCTGCCATCGCACGTGATGCGAAAGCCGTTACGCTGATGGACAACACCTGGGCGAGCGGTCTTGGCTTTGCTGCTCTCGAGAACGGCTGCGACATCGTGATGCAGAGCCTCTCCAAGCACGTGGGGGGGCACTCTGATCTCATGATGGGTTCAGCAAGCGCCAGCGAGCGGTGGTACAATGCCTTGCGCCTCACCTCCCAACAGCTCGGCCAAATTGTCTCGCCCGACGATGCAGCGCTTGCCGCTCGCGGCCTCCGCACAATGAAGGTGCGGCTTGAGCAAAGCACTCAGAGCGCTTTGAAGATCGCTCAATGGCTCAGCGGCCACGAAAAGATCGAGCATGTCCTCTGCCCCCTGTTACCTGGAGCACCTGGCCACGATTTGTGGAAGCGAGATTTCACAGGCGGATGCGGACTCTTCAGCTTCGTGCTCAAAAGCGATGATCCAGAAGCCAGCGGCAAAGTCGCTGATGCGCTCGACATTTTCGGAATAGGATACAGTTGGGGCGGGTTTGAGAGCCTTGTGCTACCGATCTATCCCGACAATGATCGCTCAGTGATGAAACCACCGACGAACTGTGGCGCAAAGTCGGCGGTTCGCCTATCGATTGGTCTCGAAGACCCTGAGAACCTGATCGCCGATCTTGAACAAGCACTCGGCCAACTGGACAATTAATGACCGCCATTTTGCCTGAAATTCCGCCAACCGATACCGATGTTGAGGCCTCGCCCGAATTGGAAGCAACCCCAACTCAGGCTTGGAGCCTTGCAGAGGAAGCTCCTCCCGAAGCAGACGTCGTGAGCGTTGCGGAAGGAGCGAAAGAAGGGCTCGCGGCACAAAACGACACGCTCGGAGCGGTCATCGGCACCCTCGATAGCTGGGCCCTGGTTGTTGGCGATGTACGAATCTCGGTGTTCGACGTGGTGTTCCTGTTGGCCACAATCGGCATGGTCATCACAGCCGCGTGGTTCATCAGCCGGCTGGCGCGAAACCTGATCGGACGGGTCACCGCCTTTGATGGCAGTCAGCAACTGCTTGCGGAAAAGCTTGCGACCATCATCATTTGGGCCGTCGCTTTCTTCATTACGATTGACCTCATCGGCATCGACCTAACTGCGCTTGCGATCTTTGGCGGGGCCTTTGGTCTGGCGATTGGTTTTGGTCTGCAAAAGACCTTTGGTAACCTGATATCGGGCATCCTGCTGTTGCTAGACAAATCGATAAAGCCCGGCGACGTGATCTCAGTCACCGACCAATCCGGCAATGAGGCGGTTGGTCAAATCCGCAAGATCGGCATCCGTGCGATCTCGGTCATTACTCGTGATCAGACAGAATATCTCATCCCCAATGAGCTGCTCATGACCAACCAAGTGGTCAACTGGTCCTATTCCAGCCGCGATGTTCGGGTGAAGGCACCTGTCGGCGTTTCCTATGACAGCGATTTGGATCTGGTCACAAAGCTGCTTT
This sequence comes from uncultured Erythrobacter sp., assembly GCF_947502395.1. Lineage (GTDB taxonomy): Bacteria > Pseudomonadota > Alphaproteobacteria > Sphingomonadales > Sphingomonadaceae > Erythrobacter. The sequence goes on along the minus strand of NZ_CANMZM010000003.1, from coordinate 659,706 downwards.
ATCAAGCGGTAGACGAGACAAGTCGCGTACTCGCTCATCCTAAGCCGAGCGTAAACCTTATGGCATTTGGCGACAGTTCCGTGGATTTTGAGGTGCGATTTTGGATTCAGGACCCAGAGGGCGGTCTCGCCAACATTCGTTCTGCGGTCTACATGCGGATTTGGCAGTTGTTCAAAGAGAACAATATCGAAATTCCATTCCCGCAAAGCGATCTGCACTTACGCTCATCGAAGCAGTTGGACCAGCTTGTTGAGCTGATGAGCGGCGGGAAAGCTTCCTCCCAGTAGAGTTTCAATTTACGGGCGAAAGCTTTCCTTCGCTCGCCCCAATCCATTCTCGCTGGAACTCGCTCCATGTCCCAGCCATTTGGTTGGCATGGAAACTGGAACCATCTTTCTTGTGGGTGCTGGCCCGGGTGATCCCGACCTTTTGACCCTGCGCGCGGCGCGCTTGATCGAGAGCGCTGAGGTGATTGTCCACGATGGCCTCATCAGCCCTGAGGTCATGGCCATGACACGCCCTGATGCACGGCTTATCTCGGTTGCGAAGAAGCGCGCCCGGCACACTTTACCGCAGGATGACATCAACCTGCTGCTCGTACGTTTGGCGCAAAATGGTCAGGATGTAGTGCGCCTTAAAGGCGGTGACCCGCTGATCTTTGGGCGCGGCGGCGAAGAAGCCGAACTTGCCAAGGCTCACGGCGTGAAGGTTGAGATTGTGCCGGGTATTTCTGCGGCCAATGGCATGGCGGCGGCCACGGGCATCCCCCTTACCCACCGCGACGCAGCCAGCATTGTCAGCTTTGTTGCGGGCCAGTGCAAAGGGCTCTCCGATCAGGATTGGTCGGGCCTTGCGGGCAAAGGGCGCACGTTGGTGATATATATGGGGGTCAAAACCGCGCCTCAGATCGCTGAAAAGCTTATGACTGACGGCCTCACCCCCGATGTTCCCGTTGCTGTGGTCGAGAATGCCGCACGCAAGGAGATGCGCGTTGTGCGCGGACCATTGGCCGGTCTCCCTAACCTCGTTTCGGACCACAAGATCAAGTCCCCAGCCATTATCGTCATAGGTGACGTGACGGCGCGCGAAGACGCGCATTTGGCGCAAATTGTAGTGGAGACGCATCAATGAGAGTGCTCACCGGAAACGATCTGAAAACCGGCGATGTCATCTGGTGGACCGGCGAAGGCTGGTCGCGCCATGTCGATGCAGCCGCCGACGCGGGCGAAACGGCCGAGCAAGTGCTCGCCGCAGAAGAAGCCGCCCTTCGCGTCAATGTGCCCTACGTGATCGACGCTGCCCGCGAGGCCGATGGCAGTGTGCGCCCGGCCCATATCAAGGACCGCATCCGCGCCCTTGGCCCCACGGTGCGGCCTGACCTCACTCTCAAACCCAAAGACCCCGAAGCTTTGGATTGGATTATCTGAATGTATAAATACGATTCATATGACCAAGCGATGGTCGATGCGCGTGTCGAGGAATTCCGCGACCAAGCCCGCCGGCGCCTTGAAGGTTCGCTTTCAGAGGACGAGTTCAAGCCGCTGCGCTTGATGAACGGGCTCTATCTGCAACTTCACGCCTATATGCTGCGCGTTGCCATCCCCTATGGCACTTTGAACAGTGAGCAGATGAGCGTGCTGGGCGATATCGCGGACAAATATGACCGCGGCTATGGCCACTTCACCACCCGTCAGAACCTGCAATACAATTGGATCAAGCTAGAAGACACCGCCGACATCTTGGCAGACCTCGCCAAGGTTGAGATGCATGCAATCCAAACAAGCGGCAATTGCATCCGCAACATCTCATCCGATCACTTCGCAGGCGCGAGCCACGATGAGCTGGTAGACCCGCGTCCCTATGCCGAGCTTATGCGCCAATGGTCGAGTTTCCATCCGGAGTTCACTTACCTCCCGCGCAAGTTCAAAATCTGCGTGATCGCGTCTGAGAAAGACCGCGCGGCCATGCGCCTTCACGATATTGGCGTGCAGATTGTGAAGAATGAGACGGGCGAGATCGGCGCGCGTTTCTATGCCGGTGGCGGCATGGGCCGCACCCCGATGATCGCACCGATGATCCGCGAGTTTGTGCCGCTGGATCAGCTGATCACTTATGCTGAGGCGTGTTTGCGCGTCTACAACCGCTATGGCCGCCGCGACAATAAGTACAAAGCGCGCATCAAAATCCTCGTCCATGAGCTGGGCCGCGACGAATACGTCCGTCAGGTCGAAGAAGAGTTTGCGCATATGCTCGAGCAAGGCGTTGAGCCCCCGCTTGAAGAAATCGCGCGTATAAAGCCATTCTTCGCCGATCCAGCATTTGAAGACGGCCCCAAGCAGGTGGACCGTTCGGATCCCGATTTTGCTCTGTGGGTGGATCGCAACACCAATCGCCACAAGCATGACAGCTATGTCAGCGCGGTGATCTCATTGAAGCCCGTTGGCGGCATTCCAGGTGATGCGACGGGCGATCAAATGCGTCTGATGGCGAAGCTCGCCAAGCAGTATAGCTTTGACGAATTGCGCATCATGCACACGCAAAACGTGGTGCTACCGCATGTGAAGATCGGTGATCTCCACGCGCTTTGGACTGAGCTTGAGGCCGCTGGCCTAGGTTCGCCCAACCTCGACACCATCGAAGACATGATCGCGTGCCCCGGCCTCGATTATTGCGCGCTCGCCAATGCGCGTTCAATCCCGCTGGCACAGCGTATCTCTGAGCGTTTCGATGCATCGGGCAAGACTGAAAAGCTAGGCGAATTGAAGCTCAAGATCTCCGGCTGCATCAACGCCTGCGGGCATCACCACGCAGGGCACATCGGCATTCTGGGTGTCGATAAGAAGGGTCTGGAAAACTACCAGTTGTCCCTCGGTGGCTCTGAGGCAGAAGACACTTCGCTCGCCAAGATCACCGGACCTGGCTTCACCGAAGACGGTGTAATCGAAGCCGTCGACAAAGTGACCGACGTCTATCTCGATCAACGCGAGGGCGAAGAACGTTTCCTCGACACATACCGCCGCATCGGCATGGCCCCGTTTAAGGAGGCGCTTTATGGATAACGCACTCGGCAAAAGCCCGGATGAGGTGCAATTCCGCTTCCGCAATGACGAGATGGTGGACCACGCCGCTGTCACCGTCGATTCCTGCTGTGATCAGACCAATGCGACCGCCGTCCGGATTGAACCAGGCGATGATGCGCGTGTGCTGTTGCCCTTCCTTGATCGTCTTGCCCTGATCGAGGTCAACTTTCCCGCCTTTGGTGATGGACGCGGCTATTCCTCAGCCCGCATCCTGCGCGAAGCAGGTTTCACCGGCGAACTGCGCGCGGTGGGCGATGTTGGGATCGACCAACTCAGCCACATGCGCCGTTGCGGTTTTGACGCCTTTGCGCCCGACAAACCCCTCAATGAAGAAGACGCGAAGCGCGCCTTTGCCACTTGGGAAAACGTATATCAGGCAACAATCGATGGCCGCCAGACAATCCCCCAAATCCGGCACGGAGGCTGAACCATGACCAAGCAAGAATCCCCCGCCGCCATGGAAGAGCGGAAGATCGACACTCTCGATGTGTCCCCCCGCTTTACCGAGCACGATGCCGTGCGCCTCAATCGCATGTTCCGCGGCTCTTCAACGCAGGAAATGCTCAAGGGGGTGATCGAGGGATCTTTGGCTGGCGATGTTGCCACTGTCTCCAGCTTTGGTGCAGAAAGCGTTGTTTTGCTTCACCTTCTGGCCGAAGTTGACCGCAATATCCCAGTGCTCTTCCTTGAAACCGGAAAGCATTTTGCCGAAACAATCGAATATCGCGATGCGGTGGTGGAGCGCCTTGGCCTCACCAATTTGCAAGTGCTGACGCCTGATGAGGCGGACCTTGCCAAAAAGGATGAAACGGGCCTTCGCTGGTCCTACGACCCTGATGGTTGCTGCGAAATTCGCAAGGTAAAGCCGCTGGAAAAGGCGCTTGCCAAGTTCGATGCAAGCGTCACCGGTCGCAAGAGTTTTCAATCAGCAACCCGCGCAAACCTGCCCCGTTTTGAGGTGGACACCTCCGATGCAGCTGGTCGCCTCAAGATCAACCCGCTGATCGATTGGTCGGCCGAAGATATCGCCGCTTACCTCGAAGAGCATAACCTCCCCCGCCACCCACTGGTCGCGCGCGGTTTCCCAAGCATTGGCTGCGAACCATGCACCCACAAGGTCGCGCCCGGAGAGGACCCACGTTCAGGCCGCTGGAAAGGCTGGGACAAGACCGAATGCGGCATCCATAAGCCGGGCGAGGAACCGTTCCTTTAAGGCGCGCGCTCGTCGTTAAAGCCAGCCTTGGCTTTTGTACCATTCAGCCGTCATCTTCATGCCCGCTTCGCCGTCCCAAACCGCTTGCCAAACCGAAATCGGCGGGGCTTTGCGCAGGTCGCACACCCAATCCTTGTGGAGCATATAGCCGACACGGTCTTCGGTGAGCTTCGCCTTGCCGCCGCGAAGGAATCCATCGAGCTTTGCGCCCCATTGCATGATGGCAGGAGGAAGCGGCGCGGCTATCGCATGGGGGTTGCCCACTGCCTCGCCGATCATCTTGGCCAGTTCCTTGTGAGTATAACCATAGGCGTTGTCATCCCATGGCTCATACATCTGCCCCTTTGTCTTAGGATCGGCAGGCACGAGCGCCACCAAAAGTCGCGCCAGATCCTCAACATGGATAAGCGAGCTTGCGCCTTCAGGCGGAACCGGGACAACGCCCAGTTTGGCCGCTTTGAAGAGGTCGAGATAATCCTTGTCGCCCGGACCATAGACTCCGGGGGGGCGCACAATGGTCCAGTTGAGGCCACTATCCTCCACCAGCTTCTCCGCGCGAGCCTTAGAGGCGCCATAGGCTGAGAGATCGGGCTTGCGCGCCGATAGTGACGAGACGAAAACAAAGCGTTCTAGTCCCGCATTCTGCGCAGCGTTGAGCATGTTGGCAGTGCCAGTGACATTCGCCGCTTCAAACCGCCCTGGATTTGGCGTGTTGGTGAGCCCCGCGATATGGATCACCGCGTCACAACCTTGGACGAGCTCTTCCAAAGAAGAGGCGGTGTCGAGCGCCCCCGAAACCCACTCCACCCCATCGCGGGGCGCAGCAGGACGGCGCGTCAGCGCGCGAACCTTCATCGCTTTGTGCAAAACGACATCGAGCGTTGCCTTGCCGACAAATCCAGTGGCTCCGGTGATTGCTACTTTAGTCATTCGCCCAATCTCATTCATGCACCATATGATCACGGTGGACGACAGCAGCACGCGGGGCATAGCCTAGCTTTGCCTCTTGTTCACCACCTTGAAGGCCCAGAATAGCCCGGCATTCTTCAGAAGAATACTCGACAAGTCCCTGCCCCAGCCGTTCGCCCTTGGGACCGTGAAGGCTGACCAAAGCGCCACGTGCAAACTCACCTTCGACCTCTGTAAGGCCAGCAGCAAGCAAGCTCGCCCCATCTTGGAGAGCGCTCACACAGCCCGCATCCACCGTCAGCACGCCTTCCAGTGCCAATCGTCCGCCTAGCCAGCTCTTGCGCGCATTGTCGCTGCGCACGGGCAGAAAGATCGTACCCCGGTTCGCCTCAACCGCGCGGGTGATGGGCGACGGCTCAGTGCCGTTGATAATCGCCAAAGCAATCCCGGCACGCTCAGCAATGCGAGCGGCCTGAAGCTTGGAAAGCATACCGCCCGAACCCATGCCTGACGAACTGTCGCTGGTCGCCATAGCGATGATTTCGGGTGTGACGCCCTCGACCCGTTCAATCAGAACCGCACCCTCTTCGTTGGGTGGCTTGTCATAAAGCCCGTCGACATCCGAAAGCAGCAGCACCGCATCGGCATTGCCCGCCTGCGCCACACGGGCGGCGAGCCGGTCATTGTCGCCAAAACGGATTTCTTCTGTCGCAACGCTGTCGTTTTCATTCACCACTGGCACCGCGCCCGCTTCCAACAGGCGGTCCAGCGTGGCAGCCGCATTGAGATAGCGGCGGCGGTCTTCGAGATCGTCCAATGTGACGAGCATTTGTGCCGCCACCAGATCATGCTCACCCAGCACATCGGCCCAAAGCTGGGCGAGCGCCACTTGCCCAACCGAAGCCGCCGCTTGCGCATCTGAAAGGCTCGCACGCCCGCCTTTAGGAAGCCCCAAGCGTGATGCCCCCAGAGCAATTGCGCCTGAACTTACAACAATAATCTGAGCACCGGTTAGGCGAAGCTGTGCCAAGTCCTTGGCAAGCGATCTTATCAGAGCGGTGTCCGGCTTTCCATCGCGCACCAAAAGCGCGCTGCCGACTTTGAGGACCAGTCGCTTGGCCCTAGAAATATCACTTAATGACTCTGTTGCCATTAGCTTTAGATCGGCGACCATTCGCCGCCGTCCTCAGCCGTTTCCTCCACCTCTACAGCTTTGGTCTCAGTCGAAGTGCGTTCGGGCAGGTACGCAAGCACTGCGTCGAGCAGTCCCTCAATCCCCTCCCCGCTTGCACCTGATACGGTAAAGACCTTGTCCGCACCGGCTCTGAGGAGTTCTTCGGAGAAGGCCTCAGCCAATTCAGCATCTGCCAAGTCCAGCTTGTTCAGTGCCACCAGTTGCGGCTTGTCTTCAAGTTCAGCACCGTAGGCCGCAAGTTCTTCGCGCACGACACGCATGGCTTCAACCGGATCTTCGCCCGCGATATCGATCAGATGGATGAGCACTCTGCAACGCTCGATATGGCCCAAGAAACGGTCACCAATACCTGCGCCATCCGCCGCACCCTCAATCAGGCCCGGAATGTCCGCAAGAACAAACTCGCGCCCTTTGTGACGCACCACGCCAAGCTTAGGAATGAGGGTGGTAAAGGCATAATGTCCAACCTTAGCGCCCGCGTTCGAAACTGCGTTGATAAAGGTCGACTTACCTGCATTGGGAAGACCCACCAGCCCCACGTCGGCAAGCAATTTCAGACGCAACCAAACCCACATTTCTTCAGAAGGTTCGCCCGGCTGATGCTGGCGCGGCGCGCGATTAGTGGAGCTTTTGTAAGACGCATTGCCGCGCCCGCCCATTCCACCTTCCAGGAAGATTTCGCGCTGACCCACCTCGGTGAAATCGGCGAGCACCTCTTCCTTATCTTCAGACAGAACCTGGGTGCCCACGGGCACCGCGATCACGAGATCCTTGGCGCTGGCACCTGTCTTGTCCTTTCCTTGACCATGTGCGCCGCGCTTGGCCTTGAAATGCTGCGAATAGCGAAAGTCGATCAGCGTGTTGAGGCCGGCCACGGCCTCAAGAACGATATCACCACCCTTGCCGCCATTGCCGCCATCCGGGCCGCCATATTCGATGTATTTCTCGCGCCGGAAAGAGACCGCGCCCGGTCCGCCCGCGCCCGATTGCAAATAAACTTTGGCCTGATCAAGAAAGTGCATGTGAGAAAAGCCTCGAAAACCCGAAGAGCATCTGCCCCTCGGGCTGACAACAGGCTCCCATTAGGCCGATAAGGCCTACGGGACAAGCCGATCGGACCGTCGCAGGATCAGCCTAGCTTGACCCACTTCCCTGCGCATCGCTAACGACTGGTTGTGTGACGGGCTGCGAAACGAAATTCTCTTCGACCGGGACGACAGGAACATCTGCACCTGTCGCGTGGTCGGACACAGCTCCTACCGCAGAGGTCGGTTCAGCAAGCGTCGAAGCGGGATCGCTTTCCGCGCTCGGCACGACCACACCGTTCCTCCTGGCTTCTTGAACCGCAACCCAGCCGGGCTGGGAAGCACCGTAACGGTCGCCATATTCTGCATCCCAGCGCGCAGAAAGATTCTGATACTGCTCGTAATCAGAGAAGAAGGCCTCGAACGGGGCGGTGAGTAGATCAAAATTCTCATTGGCGAATGCAACAGGATCGCTTGGCGGTGCCGCAAGAGCTCGGTTCGATACGTCAAGAGCCGCGCGGCAAAATCCAGCACGTGCGGGCGGAAGAGCAAAATAGTTGTAAACCGCCGTCATGCGCTCCTCGCGCTCAAGGATTCCGGCGCGCCTTGCACCCATTTTGTTGCGATAATTGCGCTCAATCCGGTCATTAACGCGTTTGAGGCCGCGAGCATGGTCGCTGATATAGGCGCTGTAAGCAGTAAGGATAGGTTGATATTGTGGCGCTGTGCAATTCAAGGCAGCAACGTTCCAGGCAGAACGGAAGTGCCAGACTTGCTCGTCATCTGAAACGCCGCTGATGATCGTCATTCTCTGCCCGTATTGATCCTTTTCTGGCATCTGCATCACATAGGATGCACCGCCAGGAGGCAATGGACGATATGGGATACGCTCCGCCACCGGAGCAGGAGGGGGCGGCGGAGGAGGAGGCAAAGGTGCTGGTGTTGTACAGGCTCCCAAAAGTGAGACGGCAGCGGCAACCATGGTGATCTTTACAGGTGAACAGACTGTCTTCGCCAGTTCGGAAGTGGAGGTCTTTTTTTTCATATCTTTGTTATTGTCCCTTGCCCGTCTTTTATAGCACCCACGACATAATGCTCTGTCAGCACCGCGAGTTCAATGCACTTGGGCTCAAACGAGCTTGCCAAACCCCCTATTAATCGCGCCTTGCTATGCCAAAAGAAATGCCCGGAGCCTATGGTAGGGCTCCGGGCATTCCGGTGTTTCGACAAATATGTGCTGGGTTAGGCCACTATTCGCGGCTGCCCAGGAAGTTGAGCAGGAACATGAACATGTTCACGAAGTCGAGATAGAGGCTGGTTGCGCCCATAATCACGGCCTTACCCATGAACTCCGTGCCGCGCAGGTACTGATAATCGTTCTTCAGGCGTTGAGTGTCGTAGGCGGTAAGACCTGCGAAGATCAGCACGCCAAGGCCGCTGATCACGAAAGCCAACGGGCCCGAACCAATGAACATGTTGGCGATGCTTGCAACGATTAGACCAATCACACCCATGATCAAGAAAGTGCCGAAGCCCGACAGGTCTTTCTTGGTAGTGTAGCCAAACAGCGAAAGCCCAGTGAAAGCCGCAGCGGTTGCGAAGAAGGTTACTGCGATGGACTCCCCGGTGAACACCAGGAAGATCGTCGACATTGACAGACCCATTACGGTTGCGAATGCCCAAAACACGATTTGGAGCGTGCCGTAACTCATCTTGTGCAGACCAAAGCTCATCGCAAGGATGAAGCCTAGCGGTGCGAGCGACACAATCCACATCAGCGGACCGCTTGCAAACGCATAAGCGAGACCCGTTGCCGCGGCGCCCGCCGCAACGATACCGGTCAGCAACACAGCCGAGGCCATGTAGTTGTAAATTGAGAGCATGTAGGAACGCAGACCTTCATCATAGGTTTCGCGTCCTGCAACATCACCGCCTGCTCGCGGCACAGAGCCGAAAGCAGAACGAGATTGCTGCGTGTCTTTCCAATCAGACATTTTGGATCCCTTTTGTCTCCAATGGTAGCGCGGAGATACGCGCCTTCTACGTCACAATATTGGCAGTTTGCGAGCGGTTTTCAAGCGAAACCAGTACCAATTCGACGAATGTTGTTCATATTTGGCCGATTAATAATTAACAAAGCGTATCAATCTGCACTCGCAGATAGTTGAGTGCCCCGCTCTGCAGTGGCTTTTAGGGTTTTGGTGAGCAACTCTACAAGCGCCTTGTCGTCGTCCAGCACGTTTAATCCTTCGCGGGTCATCCCGCCAGGGCTTGCGACTTGATCAGCGAGCGTGCCCGGAGCAACCTCGGCGTTTGCGGCCAATGATGACGCACCATCAACGGTGGCCAGAGCAAGCGAAGTTGCTTGGTCTGCGTCGAGTCCCAGGCTTCGCCCTGCTTCAGCAAGAGCGTCGATAAAGCGATAGACAAAACCAGGTCCTGACCCCGCTAGCGCCGTCACCAGGTCAAACTTTGCCTCATTCTCAAGCCAGATCGCTGTGCCAAGTTGATCGAAATGAACAAAGGCATTTTCACGCCCAACAGCCGAGAGACCCGTTTCAATCAATATGATCGGTGACTTGTTTATGCGGGCCACGAGATTAGGCATCACCCGAATGTGCGCAGGGGCGTTTGGGAATGCCCTCTCAAGCTGTGCGAGAGTCAGCCCTGCAAGCAGTGAATAGACCGCAACACCCTCACCCGTAAGGCTTTGGAGCCCCGGAGCGAGCGCACTCAACTGCTGTGGTTTGAAGCCCAAAAGGACAGCATCGTGCCCTCCGGTCGCCTCGGCTTGTGCCACATCCCGGTAAAGCGCGACACCATCAGGAGCACTTTCAAGCGCCGGATCAAGGATCGAAAAACGCGCCGGATCGAGGCCAGCCGCAAGCCATCCAGCAAGCATTGCTCCGCCCATATTGCCGCAGCCAATAATCAGAAGGTGATTGATCTGTCCCATGATAGCCCTTTCAATTGCGCCGGGCTGATGGGCCCAAAATGGTCAGGCCTCACCCGCTGCGTCAACCATCGCCGCATCAAGCGCCGCTCGCGGGCTTTTGTCACCCCACAGTACGAATTGGAACGCCGGATAGAAGCGATCGCATTCATCAATGGCATTCTCAACCAGGGATTGTGCCTGCTGGATTGAGAGCATGCCATCATCACCCAAAAGCGCTCCATGTCGATAAATCAGCACATCACCTTGTGACCAAATGTCAAAGTGCCCTAGCCAAACCTGTTCGTTGACGAGACTTAAGAGCTCATACGCGCTGTGTTTCTTTTCGGAAGTCACTCGAATGTCGGGCAAACATAGAAACTGCAGCACATTGTCCGCTGCCCGCCAGATCGCACGCAGCTGATATTTTGCCCAGCTGCCCTGAACCTCTCCGACAAGTTCGTCTTCGGAAACGACCTCGCTTTCCCATCCGCGCGCTTCAAAAAGAGCGGCGAGCATCTCAATCGGTGCCGCATCATCGTCAGAGATGAATTCTGGTTCGCGAGGTCTCACAGGCGACATCCAAATGCGCGCATGACGTGGGTTAGGGGAAGAGGGGGTTTTCTTTGCATCGAATGGACAAATGCACGCACGCACACCCACTTGGCAATCCGCCGCAGCCCCAAGTCTTGGGGAGAACCGCTCTGCCTTGTTCAAACCCTGTGCACAGAAAGCCGGGGAAGAATGTAAAATATCAGTTAAGTACTTTAATTTCAGTACCTTCTGGGCTTGTGAATGTGAAAGTCTCAATGCCCTTCTCGCTCAAAGCGTTGACCAGACGACGCGCTTCACGGTTGTTTTCAAGCGGCCCTGCGAGCAAGCGGTTGGCTTGACCCCATGGCGTCACGTGCGGCTCAAAGGTACCGAGCAAATCAGGGGCTCGGCGCGAAAAACGTCGCCAGTCAAATCCCAGCGCATCTACATCTCGGCCAGTGGCAAGTTGTACCCAGATGCGGCGAGGATGTTCGGGTTCAGCTGGTTCCGGCGCCGCCTCGCGCGGAACATCGAGCTCAGCGATATTGACCGCATCTTGCGGTCGTCCCGCTTCCGGCATCTCCGCACCGCTCAAATCAGCAAACGCATCGACAACGCTGCTGGAAGGCTGAGTTGAGCTCGTTTCTGGTGCGGCTGCTCCTGTTGGCTGACCAGTCTCGCGGGTCGCAACTTGAGGGAGACTTGCGTCTTGAACGGTTTGCGTTGGCTCGGGTGGCACTTCCGATACTGGGGCACCCAGCGGTTCACCTACGGGCTCCAACAAAGACCCACTTGCGCCCTCACGAGCAAAACGAGCGATGCGCGGATCTTCGCGGCCAATATCTGCAGCACGTGGGAAGATGCCCAGATTGGCAGCAGCCGCTTGCTGAGCAGGGGTCAGTCGCGGCATATAGGCCAGATACGGATTGATCCGTGCCGCCAGATCGGGCGGCATGACGCTGTTGACGATGCCTTCCGCACGCTCCTGCTCGCCAAGAATCGCAAGGCCAAAAGCGCGGGCGCGGAATGCCGCTACATCGCGCGCCTCAAGGAGCGGGGCAAGCGTTTCCTGAAATCCGGCCGAATTGCCCGAAATCGCCTGGCTGATGGCAAGGCGGCGGCGCAATTCATCGTCTTGCGGGCTGAGCTCAAGCGCGGCAGCGTAAGCTGATTGTGCCGCCTCCTGATCTCCGACCAAGTCATAGGCCAAGGCGCGCGGGCCCAGAACATCGCTCCGCGCAGCACCCGCGTTTTGTGCCTCTTCCAAGAGCGGAAGCGCCTCTACCGGTCGTCCCGAGCGCAGATACACGCGCGCCAATCCAAGTTTGATGCGCGAGTCCGACGGATCCAACTCGGCGGCGCTCCCATAAAAGCCAATCGCGGCGTCAAGGTCTTGGACTGCGAGTGACGCATCTCCTGCTTCGAGAAGAGCTGGAACGCTTCTTGGGCTCCGGGCTAGCTCCAACAGAGCGCGGTTGAGCCTTTGCACTTCGGAAGATGGCAGAGGCTGCACCACCTCGCGCGAAGTCGAGTTTTGCGCGTGGACGGTGGGAGACGATAGCAAAGCCAGCGAGGCAACAAAGGCACTGCCAAAAACAGGTGTAAGAGAACGTGTCACGGGAACCGGCGTTAACAGGAGAAGGAGAACTTCGAAAAGCCCTGTTCACTTATCACGCGGCGCGATCAAGACAAATGGTATCGCTCAGCCGATGGACTGAGGTACCGGGTACCACACAGTCGCTCGTCATTACTGGTTGTTTTGACGTCCGAGGAAACGCGGAATCGACAAGGCGGGCGCGTCATCTCCATCATCATCGTCATCTTCCTCATCGTCAGAAGAGGTTGAAGAGCGTGAGAGATTGGCCATGCGCTCAAACAGTGTCGCACCCGCGCCAGAACCACCATTTCCATCGCCACCAGAATTGCCGCCGCCTGAATCACTGCCAGATGGTGCGGAATCAACTGAGCTGTCACCGTTCTTGGCTTCAACTGGCTCATTGCGCTCAGCAAGGCGGTCCGCATCAGCAAGAAGATCATCGCCGCCAGATTTGTCGGTCGAGTCTTGAGCGGCCGCCCACTGTACGGAAGTTCCCTCCTCGGGCGCCGCTTCCTCTTGGAATTCAGCGCCTAGGTCGAGTGTTTCGTCGCCGCCGCCAACGATCAAATCCGCGTCCTCATCGTCGGCACCGCGCAATCCAGCTAATGGGTCGATAATCTCATCAACGTCATCGCCCGAATCGCCCATGTCATCCCCAGCCTGCATGCCGGAGAGATCAAACGGTTCTGATTCTGAATCTTCGGATGCCTTTGGTTCCTCCGCCTCTGGCTCAGAAAAACCCGCAGCCGAGCTGGGAACCGCCGGAATGCGCGAAGCCATTTGTGTTGGCACTTCCTGCGATTCAGAAGCCGTTTTTTCAGCCGCATCATCGCTAGCTTCGCATTCACCAACCAGGTCGAGCACTGGCCGCTTGGGAGGACGTGAGGCTGTGAAGGCAGCCGGCACAGCGCGCGGAGCTTCCGCACCCGCGGCATGTTCAATGCCTGTAGCGACAACAGAAATGCGGATTTTCTGGTCCATGTCTGGGTTAAACGCACTGCCCCAGATGATGTTTGCGTCTTCATCGACCAAATCACGAATGTAGTTGGCCGCTTCGTCGAGCTCCATTAACGTCATATCTTCGCCGCCGATGATCGAAATGATCACACCGCGCGCGCCCTGCATGCTCACACCGTCGAGCAACGGGTTGGCGATGGCTTGTTCGGCGGCGTTAAGTGCGCGGTTTTCACCCTCGCCCTCGCCTGTGCCCATCATCGCTTTACCCATTTCGCTCATCACAGCGCGGATGTCAGCAAAGTCGAGATTGATCAGCCCCGGATTGACGATCAGATCGGTGATCGAGCGTACTCCCTGCTGGAGCACTTCATCAGCCAGTTGGAACGCCTGCTTGAAGGTCGTCTCTGGCTTGGCGACAAGGAACAGGTTCTGGTTTGGAATTACAATCAGCGTGTCGACGTGTTCTTGAAGCTCGGCAATGCCAGCTTCGGCTGCACGCATGCGGCGTGTACCTTCGAACAGGAAGGGCTTGGTCACTACGCCAACGGTGAGCACGCCTTTGCGCCGCGCAGCTTCCGCAATAACGGGCGCTGCGCCTGTACCGGTGCCGCCGCCCATTCCGGCTGCGATAAAGACCATGTTGACGCCTTCGAGCGCCTCTTCGATCTGGGAGACAGTTTCTTCCGCCGCTGCCTTACCCACTTCGGGACGCGCACCAGCACCAAGGCCGCCAGTGATATCCGGACCGAGTTGAATGCGGGTCTCTGCCGGAGAAGTGCTGAGCGCCTGTGCGTCCGTATTGGCAACCAGAAACTCAACGCCCTCGATCTCACTCTCGATCATATTGGAGATCGCGTTTCCACCCGCGCCTCCAATTCCGATCACTGTGATCCGTGGGCGGAGTTCGTCCGTCGCAGCTGGTCCGATATTGATGCTCATGGCCTTAATCCTCCAGACCTCAGGGTGTAATCCATACACGTCCGCCCCAAGGTTAGATGTGTGTGACACATTCGTGATGCGTCCGTTACAGTTAATACTTCATTATCCACAGTGTGCATGTAAAAACCAAGTTTCATCTTTTTACACGAACAAGTGCCAAATCTTTGAAATGCGGTGCCATTTCTAAAAATTCTCTCTGAGTGCACGCCAGAGCCTTGAAATCCCGGCGAACAGATTAACAGAACCGCTGAATTCGTGCGTATTGCTATAGCGGGAGCCCACGGCGCGGATATCCACCGGGTCCACTGCTGCATAAAGACACAGACCCGCAAGACCGGAGAAACCCGGGGTCGCGTGGGCTTCGGGCAATCCCGTAAGCTCAGAGGCTCGGCCAATGCGCACGGGCATGGCCAGTGCGCTCTGCGCAAACTCAGCCAACCCCGCGAGCTCCGCGCCGCCACCGGTCAATACGACCTGTCCTCCACGAACACCTGCGAAACCAAGCTCTTTAAGGGCCTTGCCGATCTCGCGGGTGAGTTGCGATTGGCTCTGGGTGATGACCGAGATAAGGTCCGCGCGCGCGATCCGGTTCTTATCGTCCGCACCGCGAGCATTGGCCCCTCCAACAGCGCCGCCTTCGGCTTCGTTGGGACCATGAACGGGGATCATTTCACGGTGATCGCTGGGTGATGCAATGGCTGAACCAGAGACGCATTTAAGACGCTCAGCCTGGAACCGGCGAATGCCAAAGGCACCCGCAACCGCATCGGTAATGTCACCAGAACCCAATGGAATGGACCTCAGGCCCAACAGCATGCCCGCGGCAAAAACCGAAACATTGGTAACATCGGAACCGATCTCCACCAAAGCCACGCCCAAATCGCGTTCTTCCTCAGTCAGACAAGCATAGCCCGAGGCAAGCGGTGCCGCGACCACTGCCTCAACCTCAAGATGCGCATTCTGCACAGCTTCCATGAGGTTGCGAACCGGTGCGCCATCGGCGAGCATGACATGGATATCGACGCCCAATCGCTCGGCGTGAAGGCCAAGCGGGTTGGCCACGCCATGCGCCCCATCGAGTGTGTAATGTGCTGGGATTGCGTGCAGCACGCTGCGTCCGTCCGGGTCGATCCGATCGCGCGCTTCGAGCAAGAGGTGTTCGATATCCTCCTCCTCAATCCGGCGACCGCCGATATCAATTTCAACCTTGGAAATCTGGCTCTTGAGACCTGCACCAGCACAGGCGATCCAGACGCTTTGGACATTGGTGCCCGCATTCTTTTCGGCCCTCTCCACTGCATCGCGAATGGCGTAGGTGGCCGCGTTCATATCGGTGATGTAGCCCCGCTTCACACCATTGCTGGCTCGATGGCCAGAGCCCAGTACAACCAGATCACCTGTCTCAGTCTCACCCATGATCATCGCGGAGATCCGGAATGAACCGACGTTGACCGCGCCAAGCACCTTGGCAAGGCGCGCCTTTGAAGGGATAGATTTGGCGGCTGTCTTGTTGCGGGCCATTAGGGGTTCCCTGTGCTGTTATCGGCCAGTTCAACCGCATCGGCACGGCCCGGCACGCGCATGTATATCCGTGGCGGGCTACGCATATCGAAGGTCGCCACTTGCCCACCGATCAAGCGGTTCTGACCATCCATGCGCGCAAACTTGACCAAAGCATTGGCAGAGGTTTCAGCGCCTTCCGGCAGGGCCAGCACTTGTCCACTTTTGAAGGTTAGATTCCAACGACGATTGCCAACCCACTCAACCGCTACGATCTGAGGGCCTAAGGCAGGAGCCGCCGCGAGTAATGTCTCTAACGGCGCGACTTGTTTTGACGCGCCCGGCCCCAAGATTCGCATCTTGTCACCGGTCTTGCCCTTGGCTACTGGCTCCAACTCGACCCCTTCGGCATCGATCAGCATCAGCCGATCGGGCTTTTCAAGCACTGCATGAGGCTCTCGCTCGACAATATCGATGACGAGTGTTGCGGGAAGCTGGACCGAAACGCGCGCGTCTTTGACCCATGGAAGCTCACGCAGTTCCTCGCGCAATGCCTCCAATTCGACTGTTGGCATAGGGCGATCTTTTTGCGCCAGCGCGCGGGCATAGATTTGCTGTTCATCCATGCGGTCCGTGCCGGTTACGCGCACATGTTTGACTTCGAAGCCTGCGTCAGCAGCAAGCACGGCGACCTGCGCCTTAGCCATAGCCGGGACACCTGCAAGATTGGCTATCACGAAGGCGAGGCCGACCGCGCCGCCGATGATCATCGTGAGCCAAATCGTGCTCCACTGCTTTTCTGTGAAAGGCAGCACGCCCATGATTGAGTCGATTATGCCGCCCGTAGTTGCCTTGGCGCGGCGCGCGCTGGCGGCACGGCTCTGCGACTTGGCCGCGCGGCGAACGCCCTTGCCGCTCGAACGCTTGATCCTAGCCATGAGCGTCCTCCCGTTGTTTGAGCTTGTCCGCATGAACCCTCAGAGCTTCCATCACGATCAGCTCAACCAGTTCAGCATATCCAATGTCGGCCGCCCGCGCCTGTTCAGGCACCAGGCTCAACGGAGTCATGCCTGGCTGCGTGTTGGTCTCGAGAACGAAAAGGCCCTCTTCGCCCAGCTCCTCATCCCAGCGAAAATCGGTGCGGCTGGTGCCGTGACATCCAAGGACTTTGTGCGCCTTGAGAGCGTAGTCTTCACACAATGCTGCAATTGTGGGCGGGACTTTCGCTGGGCACACATGCTGCGTACGCCCTTCGGTGTATTTGTGCTCGTAGTCGTAGAAACCGCTTTCGATGATGAGTTCGGTCACGCCTAAAGCCTTTGCCCCCGAAGCTCCGTCGATCACCGCCGTGGTCAGCTCGCGCCCTTTGATGAAAGGTTCAGCGAGCAGCTTGTCAAACTCCTGCCATGGGCCCTTTGCGCTGCGGGCAATCGGATTGCCGACATTGCTGTCCTCGGTGATGATGGCAACGCCTACCGAAGAGCCTTCATTGACAGGTTTGAGCACGTAGGGGCGCGGTAGCGGATCGCGCGCATGCAATTCCTCACAAGGCACAATCCGTCCGCCGGGCATAGGAATACCATGCGGGGTGAGCGCCTGTTTGGTAAGCTGTTTGTCGATGGCAATGACAGAGGTTGCGAGCCCGGAGTGGGTATAGGGAATACCCATTAAGTCGAGCATGCCCTGCACGCTGCCATCTTCTCCGGGCACTCCATGAAGGGCGTTGAACACCACATCTGGCTTGGCCTCGGCAATCCGCTGCGCCACATCGCGGTCCATATCGACCTGGGTCACACGGTGCCCGTTCATCTCCAACGCATCGGCAATGCCTGCACCGGACATGAGAGAGACTTCCCGCTCATTCGCCCAGCCACCCATTAGGACGACGACGTGCAATGGGTCTTTCAGGGCCATCATGGCCGCCCAACCCGGCGGATTTCCCACTCTAGCTGAATGCCCGAATTGGCGTAGACTTTCTCGCGCACCAGCTCGCCCAGCTCCTCGATATCCGTCGAGGTTGCTGTACCCGTATTGATGAGGAAATTGCAGTGCTTGTCGCTGACCTGTGCCCCGCCGTGGGTAAACCCGCGAAGCCCAGCATCATCGATCAGCTTCCAGCTCGAATGGCCTTCCGGGTTCTTGAAGGTCGAGCCGCCGGTCATCGATCCGATGGGCTGCGATTCTTTGCGCTGGTTCGAGATGCGAGCCATGTCGGTCTTGATCTCTTTAGGGTCTCCGGGAAAACCCTCAAACCGCACTGCGACGACCACTGCACCTTCTGGCAGGGCCGAATGGCGGTAGGAATATTGGAGGTCGGCATTGGTAAGCGTCACAAACTCGCCGCCGGGCAGGATTACGTCGCAATCGACCAGCACATCACACGTCTCGCGGCCATAGCATCCGCCGTTCATCCTGGTCACGCCACCAACAGAGCCGGGAATGCCGATAAAGAAGCGCAGGCCATCAATGCTGGCCTTCGCAGCACGCCGGGCGAGCACGCTCGCAGGAGCAAAAGCACCAGCTTGCAAAGTGGTCTCGCCGGTCACTTTGACGTCTGCAAATGGCGCGCCCAGCTTGATGACCACCCCGGGTACTCCGCCATCGCGAATAATCATGTTGGAGCCCACGCCCAATGGCATCACGGGGATGCTGGGGTCGAGCGCTTCGAGAAAGGTTCTAAGGTCCTCCAGATCGGCGGGTTCAAACAACCAATCGACATTGCCCCCGCTCTTGAACCACACGTGCTTGGCCAATGGCGCATCTTTGGTGAGCTTTCCACGAACGATGTCGGTGGGAACTGGCGCAGCCACGCTGCCCTCGACCGTGCAAGTCGGCGCGCGACCATCGTCCATATCGTTCCAGTCGCCAGCTTGCTTATAGGGCTGATTGCTATTCATCTGAGAGCTCATGCCTCTCTTATCGCTGAGATAGCGTTCCCAAGGGTAGCGGCCCACTTGGTGATATCCCCCGCGCCGAGGCACACAATGATGTCTCCCGGTGCAATTTCTTCCGCGAGTGTGGCTGCAAGGTCGCTTTGGCTGGCGGTTGTCCGGGCCGAACGGTGTCCACGCGACCTAAGACCTGCGGCGAGCGTCTCGGCATCCACTCCCTCAATCGGCTCCTCGCCTGCCTCATAAACCGGTGTCACAAAGACCATATCGGCCTCGTTGAAGCAGGTTTGAAAGTCTTCCATGAGGTCGCGCAGGCGGGTGTATCGGTGCGGCTGAGCCACAGCGATGACGCGGCCTTTTTCGACGGCCTCACGGGCAGCTTCGAGCACGGCGCGAATTTCAACTGGATGGTGGGCGTAGTCGTCGATCACTGCGACACTGCCGCCCTCGACCTCAACCGAACCGACCTTGGTAAACCGGCGACGCACCCCGCCAAAACCGCCAAAGCCTTCGCGGATCACATCGTCCGAGCAACCCATCTCAATCGCCACCGCAATCGCAGCAAGAGCGTTCTGGACATTGTGGCGACCAGGCATCGGGAGATGCACACCCTCGATCCGGCGATCTTCTTCTCCGCGCTGACGCACGATCACATCGAACGTGTTGCCGCCATCAGATGGACGAACATTGACCCCGCAGATATCCGCCTGGAGCGAGAAGCCATAGGTCACAACCTTACGGTCGCGCACTTCCCCGATGACCGCTTGAACCTCTGGGTGGTCCACACACAGGATCGCCGCGCCGTAGAAGGGCACATTGTGAATGAACTCGACAAAGGCGCATTTCACCCCGTCGAAATCGCCATAGTGATCGAGGTGTTCGGGGTCGATATTGGTGACAACCGCAATGGTCCCATCGAGACGCAGGAAACTGCCATCGCTCTCATCGGCCTCGACCACCATCCAATCGCTGTCACCCAGACGCGCGTTTGAACCATATTGCTCGATAATCCCACCATTGATGATGGTTGGGTCAACCTGACCCTTGTCCAGCAGGCTGGCGATCATGGACGTGGTGGTGGTTTTGCCATGCGTGCCCGCCACCGCAACGGTGGATTTTAGGCGCATCAGCTCAGCCAGCATTTCAGCGCGCCGCACCACCGGAATGCGCTGTTCTAAAGCGCAAGCCACTTCCGGATTGGTGCGGCGCACAGCGGTGGATGTCACGACCACCGCCGATCCGTCTACATTCTCTTTTCTGTGCCCGATGTGGACCGTGATCCCGCGTTTGCGCAAGCGCTCAACACTTGGCCCTTCGGCAATATCGCTGCCTTGAACAGCATAGCCCAGATTGCACATAACCTCGGCAATGCCTGACATGCCGATCCCGCCAATGCCAACGAAGTGAATCGTGCCGATATCGGTCCCGACCCCCTTCACGCGGCCTTATCCTCCGCGCTCTCACGCGTGGCGGTTTGGGCTTTGGTCGCATCGGCTGCCGCCTTGGGAGCGCCCTCACCCACACGGATCACATCCATCAGATCGATCCCGCCCATGCTTTCGATAAGATCGGCGAGTTCCTTGGCCGCTTTGGGCCGTCCGCAATTCCAAGCGCCATGGGCAGCGTTGGAAAGGCTGCCAGGATTTTGCGCGAGCGCCTGAATTTGCTTGGCGAGCTCTTTTGGGGTGAACTTGTCTTGCCGGATCATACGCGCGCCGCCTGCCTTAACGATCTCGACCGTGTTTGCCGCTTGATGATCGTCGGTAGCAATGGGGAGCGGAATGAGGATCGCAGGGCGACCCACGGCCGTTAGCTCTGCAATGGTCGATGCACCCGCGCGTCCGATAAACAAATGCGTACCCGCAAGCCTTTCGTTCATATCCTCAAAGTATGTGCCAAGCTCTGCTGGAATATCGTGGTTGGTGTAGCGTTCGCGCACCGCGTCCAGATCCTCAGGGCGGCATTGCTGCGTCACCTGCAAGCGCGAACGCAACGCCGGCGGCAGCATCGCAAGGCCATCTGGCACCACTTCGGAAAGCACGCTTGCACCTTGAGAGCCGCCGGTGATCAGCACCCGCAATAACCCCTCTTCAGTCAGCGTCGGGAAATCCTCATCGCGAAGGGCAAGCACCTCTTCGCGCACCGGGTTGCCAACGAGATGCGTCTTATCCGCATATTTGGGCTTTAGCCGCTGAACCCCAGGATAGGAGGTCGCGATTGCGTCAACGCTGCGCGCCAATAATCGGTTTACGCGGCCGAGTACCGCATTCTGCTCGTGCACAACGCTAGGCAGTTTCGCCGCACTGGCCGCGAGCAGAGCAGGAAACGCTGGGTATCCGCCAAAGCCGACAATCGCGGCCGGTTCAAACGTTTCAAACAAACGCAGCGCCATGTTGCGCCCTTCGAGGACCGCGCGAACGCCGCCGATCCATTTGAGCGGGTTTTTACCAAAGCGACCCGCCGGCAAAACGTGCGCTGTCAGAAAGTCGGGCTTGCCCGGAATATTCGCACCGCGCTCATCCGTGATGAGAGCCACATGATGTCCGCGCGCGTGCAGCTCCTCTGCCAATGCAAAGGCCGGGATCAAATGCCCTCCGGTGCCTCCAGCGGCCAAAACGAAATGGCGACTTGCTCCAGTTGGTGTCTCGCTGCTCATGTACGCACCTTGGAATTGCTAGCCTTCGCAGAGCGGCCGAGCAGGTCTTTCAGGCCCGGCCTCTCCCGCTTCAGGAAGGGATTACGACGCGTAATCGCTAAGAGCAGACCGAAGGTTAGGCAAACCGCCAAAGTGGATGATCCCCCATAACTCACAAGCGGCAGGGTCATGCCCTTGGAAGGGAAGAGCTGAAGATTGACCGCCATATTGATGAAGGCTTGCCCCCCAATCAAGGTCGCAAGGCCAGCGCTGGCGAGCAGCGCGAAGAGATTCTCCTCATCAACCAGACGGACAAGTGCACGCGTGATAATCGCGACATAAAGGAGCAGAATCACCGCACATGCAAGCAAGCCAAACTCTTCTCCTATGACAGAGAAGATGTAATCCGTATGCGCTTCAGGTAATTGCATCTTGCGTGTGCCGAGCCACAGGCCGCTTCCAGTCCAGCCGCCTGCGGTCAAAGTGCGCTCTGCGAGATAGACCTGATCATAGGCAGTACCACCACCAAGGAAGCTGTCGATCCGGTGCCGAGCATTGTCATAAAGGAAATAGGTCGCAGTAAGCCCGCCCATTCCCGTGGCAACCAATGCGCCCATTTTGGCAAGCGAAACGCCTGACAACAGCACCAGAACGAACCAGACCCCGCCGAAGAGTATTGTCGCCCCAAGGTTCGGTTGAAGCATCAAAAGCGCGGCAACCAACGCCATTGTAAGCGTCGCATATCCCAGCACTGGTAGGCTCGCGTCGCGCATCCGCCAAGAGAGCATCCACGCTAGCAGGATCGCAAATCCAGGCTTCAGAAATTCACTCGGCTGTAACGACATACCGACATTGAGCCAGCGGCGCGCCCCGTTCTTCTCTGCCCCGATAAGCGGTACCAACAGAAGCAGGAACAGCATCACGACAGCAAGCAATATGCCCAGCCTTCGCGCATCCTCTCGGCTTGCAAATGATATGCCGATCATCATCGCAAGCCCCATGCCCTGGAAAGCGACATGCCGTTTGAGGAAAGCAAATTCCTCAACACCATATTGCTTGCCACCAGCAGGTGATGCCGCGGCAACCGCAATGGTGCCCAGAGCCATCAAAAGAATGACAAGGCCCAGAAGCCATTTGTCGACTTCGCGCCACCAGATGAGTACGCGATCCGTAAACCCGCGCGGTGCAGCAACGGGTGCATGGAAGCGCGCATCGCCGCGCACGGAAGTAACATTGGTGCCGTTATAAGAGAGGCTCACGCAATCTCTCCCTTGAGGTATTCCTCATCGGTGTTGGGAAATGTGGCAGGCTCGCAATCGCCTTCTTCTGCGATCACGCCGACAAGCTGACGGAAGTGGTCGCCGCGTTTTTCGTAATCGCGAAACTGGTCAAAGCTGGCGCAGGCCGGTGAGAACAGCACGACATCGCCGGGCTGTGCAGCGTCGCGAGCCCGGCTTACCGCTTCACAAGCGAGCTCGCAGCGTTCCACCTTATCGATTTTACCTTCGAGCAATTCGGCGAAGCGGGGCCCGGCTTCGCCAATCGTGTAGGCGGCAGCGATATTGCTCAGCATATCTTCACACGCACCCAGCCCATCTTCCTTGGCCAGTCCGCCGACGATCCAATGCACACGCGCTGCGCCATGGCGGATATCCGCGCGAGGCGGATAGGCTGCAAGAGCAGGAGCGGAGGAGGCCGTGTTTGTCGCCTTGCTATCATTGATGAAGGTGACGCCGTGCTCCTCGCACACGAGCTCCATCCGGTGCGGCAGGCTACGGAAGAGTTTGAGAGCATGCTCCCACTGTCCGCGCGTCACGCCCAATTCCTCGACAATCGCCACCGCTACGGCTGCATTCTCAAGGTTATGTGGTCCCTGGAGACTTGGCCATTCGCCTTGAAGCGGGGCAAGTGCCTTAAGATTGGCGGCAATGGCGCGGCCTTCGGGGCGGCGAACGCGCTGGGCCTCATGAATCGCACCGGCAGGCTCTTCAAGCGATCCGAAGACCGCCAGGCGATCTGCGGATTGCATCTCAAACAGGCGCGCTTTGGATGCAGCGTATGCAGCAAAGCCGTCATAGCGGTCGAGATGATCGGGTGTGATGTTGGAAAGCGCAGTCACTTCGCAGTCGAGGGTATGACTTAGGTCGATCTGGTAGCTCGATAGCTCAAGCACATAGACACCCTCTCCGTTCTCGTTTGGGACAAGCGGTTCTTGCCCCATGATCGGCTCACCGATGTTTCCACCCAAAAGCGAAGGAATTCCCGCCAAGCGCAGGATATGGTGGACCAACGCAACGGTGGTCGATTTCCCATTGGTGCCTGTCACCCCAACAACGCGGTGGGCAGGAAGGTCTTCACGGGCCAACGTGAACAGCTCAATATCGCCGATGATAGGCACGCCGAACTTGGCGGCATGGTCTTTAATCGGATGGGTGTTGAGAGGTACCCCGGGTGAAACCACGAGACCATCGAACCCAGTCAAATCCATCTCCAACGGATCAGCAATTTCACAGCGCCCCTCGAAAGGAATGCGCGCAACATCCTGCCTGTCCCACACCGTGACGCTCGCCCTGCTTGCCAGAAGCGCCTCCGCCGCTGCCGCACCTGATCGCGCGAGCCCGAGGACCGCGTAGCGTTTGTCAGCAAAGGCGGGCGAGGTGATCACGTCTGGCTTTCTACCTCAGCTTAAGAGTGGAAAGACCGACCAGTGCGAGCACAATGGCGATGATCCAGAAACGGATCACGACCTTACTCTCAGACCAGCCGAGTTGTTCGAAATGGTGATGTATCGGTGCCATGCGGAAGACACGTTTGCCCGTGCGCTTAAACCAGAAGACCTGAACGATCACTGAGACCGCCTCGAGCACGAACAGCCCACCAACAATCGCGAGCACCACTTCATGGTGAGAAGCGACTGCGATAGCTCCCAAGGCGCCACCCAATGCAAGACTGCCGGTGTCGCCCATAAACACTGCCGCTGGGGGCGCGTTGAACCAGAGGAAGGCCAGCCCCCCTCCCATGATTGCAGCACAGAATATCGCCAATTCTCCCGCACCCGGCACATGCGGAATGCCGAGATATTCGCTAAAGTCCGGGCGGCCCACAAGATAGGCGATGATCGCAAAAGTGCCGCTAGCAATGATCACCGGCATGATCGCCAGACCGTCTAGCCCGTCTGTAAGGTTCACCGCATTGCCTGCGCCGACCATCACAAAGGCAGCAAATACATAGTAGAACGGCCCCAACGGTATCTCCACGAACGAGAAGAAGGGGATGTAGAGACTGGTGCTGATCTGGCTGACAATGATGTAGCTCGCGATGCCCGCGACCACGAATTCCAACAGCAACCGGACCCTGCCCGAAAGCCCTGCATGGCTGTTCTTCGTGACCTTGTCATAATCATCGATAAAGCCGATCACACCGAAACCCAGTGTCACAGCCAAACAGGCCCAAACGAAGGGATTGGTGAGGTCCATCCACAAGAGCAGCGACAGAGCGAGTGACACGAGGATTAATAGGCCGCCCATAGTAGGCGTGCCGCGCTTAGCGAGGTGGCTTTGCGGCCCATCTTCGCGGATCGGCTGACCTTTTCCCTGCCGCACGCGCAGCATATTGATCATGCGGGGGCCGACGATCAGGCCAAGGATCAGAGCAGTCATCAGCGCCGCGCCAAAACGAAACGTCTGGTACCGCACGAGGTTCAGCGCGCCTTCAAATCCTAACCATTCTGCGATCCAATAGAGCATTCAGATCCCTTGGGCCCTCTTCATGAGGCCGCCTTCGTATAATGTGTGACAAGAGCGCCAAGGCCCATGAAGTTGGAGCCTTTGACCAAAACTACATCTCCATTTGTCAAGCCGAACTTCCCAAGAACGGAGATGGCGTCTTTGGTGGTCGCGCAATGTTCGAAACTTGGAACGAATCCAAGTGATTTCGCGTGCCTCTTGCTCAACTCAGCTGCCAAATCACTCATTCCCTCGCCGACAAGGATCAAATGGTCAATTTGAGCATCAGTGATTGGCTCCGCCAATTGCCTATGAAAGCGTTCGAAAAACTCGCCCAATTCACCCATCGTGCCCAACACGGCGACCCGGCGAAGTGCAGGTGTTTGACCAAGCGCTTTCAGAGTCGCCCGCATAGAGGTAGGATTGGCGTTGTAGCTTTCATCGATCAGCAGAGCTGTGCCGCCAGAAACATTGATATTGTGCCTAGCGCCGCGCCCCTTGAGCCCGCCCATTTCGGCCAAAGCTAGTCCTGCCGCCCCCAAATCACCGCCCGCAGCTCGAACTGCGGCGATCACGCCGAGCGAATTGGAAATCCAGTGCTCACCGGGCTCTGCCACCGAGTAACAGACCCTAGCATTGCCGTGCCCCGGCCCTAGCTGCGCGGTGACGAGCGAACCACCGTTGGCACCCGGAATAGCATCGATCAGGCGCACATCCGCATTGGCGCTGCGACCAAAGGTCACCACCTTCACACCCATGTTGCGCGCATTGGTGATCATGCGCGGAGTATAGTCGCTATCGGCTGGAATAATTGCGGTGCCGCCGGGCATCAGCCCAGTGAAGATTTGCGACTTCTCATCGGCAATCGCCTCCATGGAACCCAAGTTCTCAATATGAGCGGGAGCGATCGTGGTGATAAGCGCCACATGAGGGCGAACGTGTGCGGACAAGGGCGCAATCTCGCCCTCATGGTTCATGCCCATTTCAAACACGCCATACTTCGAACGTGCAGGCAGGCGGGCAAGGCTCAGCGGCACGCCGACGTGGTTGTTATAACTGCGAACGCTGCGGTGGGCAGCGCCCCGACTGGACCGGTCGAGCGATGCAAAGATCGCCTCTTTTACGCCGGTTTTGCCGACCGAACCCGTTACGCCAATACGCACAGCGTCAGCCCGGTTGCGGGCGTAGTGGGCGAGGGCATGGAGTGCTTCAGTCGTATCCTTGACCAGCACATGGGGATGGTCGACTGGTCGGTCGACAAGTGCAGCAACCGCGCCTTTCGCGAAGGCGGCGGGGATGAACTTGTGGCCATCCATTGCTTCGCCTTTGAGAGCAACAAAGACATCACCGGGCCGCACATCACGGCTATCCATTTCAAGGCCTGAAGCCTGAAATGCATGGCTTGCGCGTCCACCTGTCGCCGCTTCAATCGAAGCGGCATCCCACAGGGCAAGCGGCAGTGCATCTCGCGGATCAGAAGGCCACTGGCGCAGAAGGGCGTGGACGGCGCTCATGCGGCATCTCCTTGCACAGGCACCGCAGCGCACTCCCGGGCCACTTCCACATCGTCAAACGGCAAAACCTGCATTGTGTCTCCAGATCCGATTATCTGTCCTTGCTCATGGCCTTTGCCGGCGATGAGAATGATATCGTTTTCGCCCGCCTCGGCAATGGCCTCTGCGATGGCCTCTCGCCGCCCTGATATTGCGCGCACATTGGCAGCTCCTTGCGCGCCAGCAAGCACCTGGGCGCGGATGTCCGCAGGTTCTTCACCGCGCGGATTGTCATCTGTGATGACGACGAAGTCCGCGTTGCGCGCCGCGACTTCGCCCATTGGGGCGCGCTTACCCTTGTCGCGATCACCGCCTGCTCCGAACACAACGATCAGACGACCGTTTTTGTGCCCAACAATGTGCGGGCGAAGGGCGGCGATAGCCGCTTCCAAAGCATCCGGCGTGTGCGCGTAATCGACATAGACGGGCGCACCGGACGCGGTCATGACTGCACGCTCCAGCCGTCCTCGAACCGGTTGAAGCCGCGAAACCGCGTCAAAAACTTGGGACGGGTCTGCACCACAAACAAGCGCGAGCCCCGCAGAAACCAGAGCATTGGCCGCCTGATAGGCCCCGATCAGTGGAAGCTTAACCGCGCGGGTCTGGCCAGCATGTTCGATCTCAAGCACCTGGCCCAACTGAGTGGCCTCACGGCTGAGAAGGCGCAAGTCCTCGCCTCGTTCGCCAACGGTGAAGATACTCAATCCTCGTGCTCTGGCGCTATCGATAGCGCTTGCGGCCCACTCGCTTGCATCGGCACCATTCCAGATCACGGCGTGGCCATCGTCTTCGACGACTTCTGCAAACAGTCGCATCTTGCACCCGAAATACTCTTCCATCGTGCCGTGATAGTCGAGGTGATCGCGGCTCAGATTTGTGAAGGCCCCTGCTCCCACACGCAGTCCTTCGTTGCGATATTGCGAGAGGCCATGGCTCGAAGCCTCGTACGCGACATGGGTCACACCTTCGCGCGCCAGACCGCTCATATTCGAAAGAAATGTGACAATATCAGGTGTCGTGAGCCCGGTTGAGACACTGCCATCCGGTGTCGTGACACCAAGTGTCCCGATGCTGGCTGCGCGCTCACCACACATGCGCCAGATCTGTCGGGTCATTTCGGAAACGCTTGTCTTTCCATTCGTCCCTGTCACCGCGACGATGGTCTCTGGCGCAGGTGTGAAGAATTGTGCAGCCAGCATTGCGAAAGTCTGGCGGGGTTCATCACTCACGATATGAAGCGCCCCGTCCACTCGTGCTTCAGGAGCCGCCACAATGGCGACTGCTCCAGCTCCAATCGCAGCAGGAATAAAATCCTCGGCGTTAAACCTTGCGCCGCGAAACGCGCCAAAAACGGTGCCGGGTGCCACTTTACGGTGATCGATAGCAAAGCCGGTGACCGCGATATCCTCGCGCACTTCAATTCCCAGCCCCGCCTGTTCGATCAGCGCCCCCAGCTTCACCGGCGACCCTCCACCAGATAGCGAAGGTCAGAGATGTCTACATCTCGATTGGCATCGGGCTTCACGCCCAGCATGGGGCCAATCCGTGGAACCAATTCCTTGACGATGGGAGCCGCGTTGAAGGCAGCGGTACGCTGTGCGCGAGCAGCAATGGTCGCGCGCGGCTCGTCTAGCACCGTCACCACCACATAGCGCGGTCGATCCATCGGGAAGGCGGCGGCAAAGGATGTGATGAGCGAGGTTTGGCGATATCCGCCCCGCCCTGCTTTCTCAGCAGAACCGGTTTTGCCGCCAACGCGGTAACCCGGCGCATCGGCGCTGCGGCCCGTGCCGTACATAGCAATCATGCGCAGCAATTGGCGCATACGCGAGGAGGTGGAAGCCTTGAACACACGCTTGCCCTTAGGCGCTTCGCCCGGTTCGAGCTTGCGCAAGGTCGTGGGTCGCCATATTCCGCCGTTGACCATCGCCGCATAGGCATTGGCGAGGTGGAGCGGTGTCACAGCAATACCGTGGCCATAGCTCACCGTCATATTGGTGATGCGCGACCATTTCCCATTGGGTAGTTCTTGCGGCCACAGTGGACGACCCTTGGCCTGCAATTCAATCTGCGGGCGCTCGTTCATTTGCAGGTCGAGCATGACCTTGCGCATGGTCTCTTCACCCAGTTCATCCGCGACACGGGCGGTCACGGTGTTTGACGAATAGACGAGCGATTCCGGTACGTTGAGCGTTGCGCCCTTGGGATGCAGATCGCGGATCGTGCGCCCTGCAATCTCGACATTCGACGCATCCCACTCTTTGCGAAGGTTGCGCACCACACCGCCATCAATGGCCGCCGCAATCGTGATCGGCTTGAAGGTGGAGCCAAGCTCATACACCCCATTGGTCACGCGGTTATAGATATTGGGCGAACGGTGCGCGTCGGAAAGGTTGGGGTCAAACGCCGGGAGCGATGCCATGGCCAGGACCTCTCCGGTGTCAACATCGAGCACAATACCCGCCGCACCCTTGGCATCGGTTGCGAGCATCCCCTTGCCTAGCTCATCTTCCAGCGCGCCTTGAACTCTCAGATCGATCGACAGGGGAACGGGTTCAGCGCGAAGCTCAGCCGAGGAAAGCTGCGCATCAAGCACCTGTTCCATGCCGAATGCGCCCTCGTTCTTTCCTTCGTCATTCTCGCGGACGAAGCCAAGCACGTGAGAACCAAGCCGCCCTTGCGGATAGTGGCGGTCGAACTCACGCGGTACTTCGAGGGCAATTTCGCCCAGATTGAGCACCCGATTTGCATCCTCCGGCAGGATGCGGCGCAAAAGATAACCACCACGCTCGGACGACAGGATCTTAATGGTGCGTTCAACATTCAAGTCCGGGAAGATTGCTTTGAGCTGAGTTGCGACTTCAGAAGGCTCTCGCACCAGAGGTGCACCATCATCGCCCATCGCCTTCGGATTGAACCACAAGGCGTAGGCAGGGAAGTTGCGCGCCAAAGGAGTGCCATTGCGATCAACGATCTCACCGCGCGGAGGCAGGAGCGCTTCGGATAGGCTCGGCTGCGTCGGTGCTGATCCGACAAAGCCCAGATAACCAATCCGCAAAACCGCAATTACCGCCACAAGCGCAAAGCAGCCCATAAGCAAAAGCAGGCGTGAGCGCGCCGTCACCAAAAAGTACGAGCGGCGATGCGCACTATGAACCCTGCCGGTTGGCACGGCCGTGTCAGGTTGTACTTGATCTGAGCCACTGAAGAAGGCGGACGCGCGACTTGTCGAGCTTCCTTGCCCTCCTGAAAGGGCCAGCGCGTTCATTCACGCACCTCACCAAGCAAAACGGCAGGCTCCGCCGACGGCATCGTGGGAGTTTGCGCATTGGCTGCCCGGATCGGAGAGGCATCGATCAAGAACTCACCAAAAGCATCAGCAAAGATCGCGCCAGCATCCTCACCAGCGCTTGCCGAGGCCAGCGTCACCGGCGCACCGGTCACCGGTGACACCATATCCCTTGGCCCAGCATCCGCAGCCGAGAGCTCAGCGCGCGCCACACGTATTGGCTCAGGCGCATCAGGCCTGACATCCTGACCCAGGTTTGCAAGTTGACGGTTGCTCTCAAGATATTGGTCTGCGCGCGGCGCTTCATAGCCAAGCTCAATCGTGTTCCATTCGGCAAGTTGCCTTTGGCTTGCACGCGTTTGGAACTCAGTTTCCAGCATCAGCACATCACGTTCAAGCGCAATGATCTCACGCTCGGCAAGCAGCACTTCGCTGCGCACGGTCTGCACCTGAAAGCTGAGAAGCGCGAACAGAGCAACACAGGCGGCGAGAACCGCAGCCCAACCCATTTGACGAATGCGGGAACCGTTAGGGATCATGCTTCCATCCTTTCTTGAGCGGGAGCAGAGGTGCGAATGGCGTGGCGAAGGATTGAAGAGCGCGCGCGAGGATTGCGCGCGATTTCGGCTTCGGATGGACGAATGGCCTTGGATACCTTGGTGAAGGTCGGCGCAGGGCCGGGAACCTCTCCAGGAAGGTGGCGCGAAACCGCTTTGCCAGCGCCCGATGCGGACTTAAAGAAGCGCTTAACCAGCCGATCCTCGAGGCTGTGAAAGCTGACAACGGCCAGAACACCGCCTGCTTTGAGGAGCAGCTCTGCAGCAGCAAGGCCAGCACGAAGTTCGCCCAGCTCATCATTCACATGGATACGGACCGCCTGAAAGCTGCGCGTCGCGGGGTCTTTCTTATCATGCGGTTTGTGACCCAGAGCGCGGCGCACCACGCGGGCAAATTCGCCCGTCGTCTCGAGCGGGCGCGCAGCGACAATGGCGCGAGCTACACGGCGCGACTGGCGCTCTTCGCCATATTGGTACAGCACGTCCGCAATCGCGCCCTCATCGGCGGTATTGAGGAAATCGGCGGCGCTTTCACCTGATTGACTCATCCGCATATCGAGCGGACCATCGTTACTGAAGGCAAAGCCTCGGCCAGCTTGATCAAGCTGCATAGAGGAGACCCCGATGTCCATGACGACCGCGTCGACTTGCGGCACGCCGATGCGCACCATCTCCTCACGCATATGCGAAAAACGCTCTTGATGAAGCGACAATTGGCCACCGAATTCAGCAACAATGGCCGCACCATCGCGGACGGCATTTGGGTCGCGATCGAAGCCAAAGACGCGGGCACCACGCTCCAGCAGCGCGCGCGAATAGCCGCCCGCACCAAAGGTCGCATCGATGATCGACATCGCCCGCATCGGATTCAGGCTGGCAACAACCTCATCGAGCAGAACGGGGATATGGGGCGCATTCATTTTTTGCCCCCTTTCGACGCCACTTTGGCCATTTGCGATTTGCACGCAGCCTTCGCACCGCGGAAATCATTGCCCATCTGCCCAAGCTCGTCGGGCTTCCAAACCATGAAGAACTTACCAGAGCCATGGAAGTAAAGGCCATCGCCCGCCAGATCGAGATCGCGGAACTGCTCCGGCATGACGAAGCGACCACTGTCATCGAAGGGCACCTGCTCAAAGCCATAAAGCTGACCCGCGCGCGCGTCGGGGTCAAAATCCCTATTGCCCATCGCAATCGCGCGCTGCTCTTCTTTTTCGAGCTGTTCATCGAACTCATCGACGCGACTCAGGCCAAAGCCGATCAGACAATTGTATCGGTCATGGACTGCGAGGCAGAGGGTCTTGGAACCACCAGAGCTCTCTTTGACTGCTTTGCGGAAGGCAGGAGGCAAGACATAACGACCCTTATCGCCCGCAGGCGAATAGGCTTGTCCATTATATCTGTGCGGCGCTGACACGGTCCGCTCCCTCTCCACTTTGAACGCAGAGGAAACACACAGCTCCCTCGCGCTATACCCGGCATCAAACCTGCCAAATTCCACGACTTACCCGCCACCACCTCCGCGCAAACGGAGGCAGCGCGCCCACTGAGATCAGCAGCGCGAGGTAATTCAGCCTGTTTGATGGGACGCAGACATATCGAGGATGCGCGTCACTGGGAAGGGCTTTTCTAGGGATTTCACGGGATTAAACGTTAAATAATTGTTTAATATAGATTTTTAAAGCACCGATTCCGACTATATTCACAGGGGCGCGCGCCTGAAGTCCCTTAGTTTCCCGTATGAGGCTGACGAATCTCGTTCGATTCCCGCAGATTCCCTGGTTCGAACGGGCGTTGATCAAGCTCGTCCCGTGGTTTCCCCAGCATAACACATGATCACTCTTATTCGAAAGCAAGTTCCACAAGCACCTGAATTGCGGGAATTCTTGCCTCCTGCTCATGCCCATCCTCGTGTCCATGCGAATGGCCATCATCGACGCCAACTTGATGCGAGCTCTTAAAAATCTCTGCATCGGCCAGCAGCGTTGCCAGTCCTTTACCCAAGCGGCATCTCGCCAGAACGCCTTCGCCCATTATGCGGCATTGACCCGACGCGCCCGCGACTTCCCGCAGTGAGCCTGTGAGCACAAGCGGAAACTTGGTATCGGCAATGGTAACCTCCCGGATTGCGAGTTGATCTTCATCGAAGCGAAGGTCGAGACCCCAGCGCTCGAGAACCGGCGGAATAAGCGCAGCCTCTACCGGGTGCCGCGGATCACCAAGAGGCAAAGGGTAATGACCGCCCAAAACTGGGTCGAGCACAAGCAACAACCGCCCTCCGCCCCTAACCCAATCGTCCAGGGCGACATTGTCGCTTGGGGTGAGAACACGTGGCTGAATGACAGCAAGGCGGTCGATTTCTGCAAGCGGATCGATCGGCGGAGCCTCCACATGGAGATCCGCGACTGGCGACAAAGTGTCTAGGGGAACGAGTTCGAATTTTCCCTCAAACACCTCTCTTTGCCAAGGTGTCTCGAATTCGCCCGATGCGAACTCACCAATCTCTGTGCCAAGAGGCCAATAAATCGGTAGGCTTGTCATCAGGCCCAGTTTGGGGCGCGGTTCGCTTGGGTCCGCCTGGTTGCATTCTGACTGAGCGCCGCAGGCTCCCAATCCAGCAGCCAATGCAAGAGCCAGCAGTAAGCTATTCTTGAAGCGCTTCATCGGCATCATCGACAGGCCCTTCTTCAGGACCCACATCTTCAAGTG
Organism: uncultured Erythrobacter sp.; assembly: GCF_947502395.1. GTDB lineage: Bacteria > Pseudomonadota > Alphaproteobacteria > Sphingomonadales > Sphingomonadaceae > Erythrobacter. The sequence goes on along the minus strand of NZ_CANMZM010000003.1, from coordinate 626,466 downwards.
GCAGGTCTTCCACAACGCCCTCAATCGTTTCAGGTTCGGGCTCCACCGGAATATCCGGCACAATGCCAGCATCCGCCAGCGGATCGCGCTGCGGCGCGACATCGGTGGGCTCGGTGGTTGGTGCCGCCTCAGGAACAGAGCTTTCTTGCGTAATATCAGCCTGATTGCCGATGATCGTGGCAAGTCCGATCAAGAGCACCATGGAGCCAAGCCCAAAGAGGCCGATCTGTAACCGCTGTGTCGCTTCTGCCTTGGTGCCACCCAAGGGCGCGCCCTCTGGTGGCCCGTTTTGCGGCGATGGTTCGCCTGCTGCCGCGTCTACAGCGCTTTGGAATTTTCCGCCGGTCATAGGGGACAGCTTAGCCCCCTATCGAATGGCTGTCGATTGGCAGGTTCGGAAATCGGGCGCGCTCACTCACCGAGTCGCCCGAGATAAGCTGGCCTATTGCTCAAGCCAATCAAACACCGGGAGGCCTTTCTCGGCCAGCCATTTTGCGTTGTAGAGCGTTGAAAGATAACGGAAACCGGTATCGCATAGGATCGTGGCGACTTGGGGGCTCTCACGGCCTTCCGCCACGAGTTGTTGGCCCAGCTCGATCGCACCCGCAACATTGATCCCGCTGGAGAGACCAAGGCAAAGCCCCTCTTCGCGCAACAATTGCGCAACCCATTGGAGGCCAACTTCGTCGCTGATGCGGAATTGAGTGTCGATCGGGGCACCCTCAAGGTTTGCAGTGATACGTCCCTGACCGATGCCTTCTGCCACTGATGAGCCTTCGGATTTGAGCTCGCCCGTGGCGAAATAGCTGTAGAGGGCCGCCCCGTGCGGATCGGTCAAGGCAATGCGGATATCCGCATTCTTCTCCTTGAGGCCCATGCCGACACCCGCAATCGTACCGCCCGTGCCAGCGGCGCAGGTGAATCCGGTGATTTTGCCTCCAGTTTGTTCCCACAACTCAGGTGCGGTTGTCTCTATATGCGCGCGGCGGTTTGCGACATTGTCGAACTGCCCCGCCCAGATTGCACCGTCGGTTTCCTCCGCCAAACGGCGAGAAACGTGCTGGAAGTGGTTCTGATCGGCATATTTCGTCGGAGGGACGAGGACAAGCTGAGCGCCGAGCGCACGCAGTGTGTCCATCTTTTCCTTCGACTGATTATCTGGCATGACGATAACGGTCTTATAGCCGAGAGCATTCGCAACCAGAGCAACGCCAATCCCGGTGTTGCCAGCGGTCCCTTCGATCACGGTGCCACCGGGCTGCAGGTCACCGCGCGCCTCTGCATCGCGAATCATGAACAGCGCGGCACGATCCTTCACTGACGAGCCTGGATTGGCAAACTCGCACTTGCCCCAAATGTCGCATCCAGCTGCTTCGCTCGCGCCTTTCAATCGCACAAGCGGGGTATTGCCGATAAGCGAAAGCGTATCGCCATATGGTTGAGTGATATTCATGGGAGCCGAATTAGGCCGCGCCGGGTTGGCTCGCAACGAAGATAAATCTTCAAGCGCAGCAATTAGTCTTCAGGCGCAATCGTCACTTTCATGCCGTCAAGGACAGGACTGAATGCGATCTGGCACGACAGACGCGAGCTGTCCTTGCGGTGATCGGAAGACTCCAGAAGGTCATCTTCATCTTCGCTCATCTCGGGGACTTCGCCAGGCGCTTCATCAACATAGACGTGACACGTCGCGCACGAGCAGCACCCGCCGCACAGCGCCAGAAGTTCATCGAAACCATTGTCGCGCACAGCTTCCATTACGGTCAGGCCGTCTTCGACTTCGATTTCACTGGTTTCGCCGTCGCGATTGGTCACGATGAGCTTAGGCATGGTGCGTTGGTCCTTCTGGGAAAGGTTGAGCGCAAGATTGCGCGCTTGGAAAATCTCGGCGTTCAGCTAGGAGTTTCCATTGCGGAACGCAACCTAGAGCATGTCGGAGGGAGAAACGCGTGGGGCTCACAGCCGAGATATTGCAAACCGAATTGGACGCTGTTGCCGCAATGGATCCACGCCTCAATGGAGAGTTGGCGCGCATCGGCTATCCCGAACCGCGGGTAAGACCGCGCGGCTACAAAACGATGCTGCGCACCATTGTTGGCCAGCAAGTTTCAGTCGCGGCGGCAAGTTCCATGTGGGGCAAGCTGGAGGCGGAATTGGGCGAGGCGTTCACCACGTCCTGTCTGCTCGAACGCGATTTCGATACGCTGAGAGCTTGCGGCTTGTCGCGCCAGAAACAGGGCTATGCGCGGTCGTTGTGCGAGCTCGTTGAAGCTGGCGCGGTTGATTTCGATGCGCTCCCCAAGGACGATGAAGAGGCGATTGCCGAACTCACCCAGATCAAGGGCATCGGGCGCTGGTCGGCGGAGATATACCTCATGTTCGCAGAAGGGCGCACCGATATCTGGCCAGCGGGTGATTTGGCCGTGCAGGAGGGTGTGAAGCGCCTACTAAACCTGGACGAACGTCCCAAAGAAAAAGAGTGCCGCACCCTCGGCGATACATGGGCCCCGCACCGGTCCAGCGTCGCGCTGTTCACCTGGCATTTTTACGCCAATCCGGCGCTGTAGATTGGGGGAGCCGTGATGCAAATCACCAAGCCCTTACCTCTTCTCTTTGCCGCAACGGCTCTTTGCGCCAATACACAAGAGAAAGTGCCCGAGCTGTCGTTTTTCGAGCGCGCTGAACTGCCTGAGGCAACCCTCTTGAACACAGAGCAGTTTGGTCAAAAAATCATCGACAGTTATCCAATGCCGCTTATTCGGAGAGACGTGCAAGGCACCGCCAAGATCAGCGTGTTAGTGACCACCAATGGGCGGGCAACGAACTGTCAGATCAAGAAATCAAGCGGCGATAGCATTATCGACCAATGGGCCTGCCGTGGCACGGTCCGCTATGCTCGCTTCACACCTGCCACTGATGAAGAAGGCGAGCCTGTGCTCAGTCAGTGGAGCCAAGAGTTCACTTTGACCCTTGGTAACCCGCAGCCTGAAACTGAAGCTTCACAGATTTAGCCTCAATCGACACCGACAAACCGCCCTTCCTTTCCGACAAAGCGCTCTTGCTCAGCGCCCCTCCATCTGTACCGTGTGTGCAATACACCAAGAGACATATCCAAACATTCTTGCAACCTAAGGAGGGCCTAACCATGTCTGCACTCTCAAAATATGCAACACTCCTCGCCACCACGACAGCCGCTGCGCTGCTGACACTTCCCACGATCACAACCGCCAATGGCCAGAGCGCCGAGGCCCAGGCCGCACATACTGGAACACATATGAACCACACCGCTGAATCTGCCCCTCTGATCCCGCGCGATGCGCTATTTGGAAACCCGACCCGAGCGGGTGGTCAGATCAGCCCCGATGGCACTATGCTCAGTTGGCTTGCGCCCAAAGATGGCGTGCTCAACGTGTGGGTTACAACGCGCGACAAGCCCAATGAGGGCAAAGCCATTACTAGCTCAACTGATCGCCCGATCCGCCAGTATTTCTGGGCGCCCGATGGCGAAAGCATCATGTATGTTCAGGACAAGGGCGGCGATGAGAACTTTCTGCTCTACCAAATCGATCTCGACACGCTTGAAGAGAAGACCCTGACGCCATTTGAGAACACCCGGATTCAGGTTGTAGGCACTTCTGAAACAATCAAGGACAAGGTCCTTCTCGGTGTCAACAATCGCAACCCACAATTTCACGACGTGCATATGCTCGATCTCGAAACGGGCGAGCTTACCCTTGTTTATGAAAACAACGGCTTTGCCGGTTTCATGGCGGACGACACGCTGACGCTGCGCATGGCGATGCGGCAGAATGCTGAAGGCGGCACCGACTATTTCAACGTTGAGAGCAATGAGGTGGCCGTTGAGCCATTTGAGTCGACCGCGATGGAAGATTCGCTGACCACGACGCCGGCTGGATACACCACCGACGGCTCGATCCTCTATTGGCTCGACAGCCGTGGCCGCAACACCGCTGCGCTCTATGCACAAGACACCGCGACCGGCGAGAAGACCATGATTGCGGAAGACGACAAGGCAGACCTTGGCGGCACGATCCGCGATCCCAAGACCGGCGTAGTAGAGGCCTATTCGGTCAATTACCTACAGAACAAATGGACTGCGATTGACGAAGATCTTGGCGCAACCCTTGGCTGGCTCGACGGCAAGCTTGAAGGTGATTTTGGCATCTCAAGCCGCACCGACGATGACCGCACCTGGATTGTCTGGAATGATCCACTGACGGCGCCTACCTCAACCTACATTTATGATCGCGATGCAGAAACGCTCACGCCGTTCTACACATCGCGACCTGAGCTTGAAGGCATGCCGTTACAGCCCATGTATCCGATTGAGATCACCAGCCGCGATGGACTGACTTTGCCATCCTACCTCACTCTACCCGTTGGCAGCGACAGCGATGGTGATGGCAGGCCCGATGAAGCTGTTCCCATGGTCCTTTTAGTCCACGGTGGCCCTTGGGCGCGCGACAATTATGGGTTCAACTCGAACCACCAAATGCTCGCCAATCGCGGCTATGCCGTGCTCTCAGTGAATTTCCGTGGTTCGACCGGGTTCGGCAAAGACTTCCTCAACGCCGGTAACATGGAATGGGGTCTCAAAATGCACTATGATCTGATCGATGCGACAGACTGGGCGATAAATGAGGGCATCGCGATACCAGATAAGGTCGCGATCATGGGCGGCTCTTATGGCGGCTACGCAACTTTGGCTGGACTGACTTTCACACCCGAGAAATTTGCTTGCGGCGTTGACATTGTTGGCCCGTCCAACCTTGAAACATTATTGGCAACGATCCCACCATACTGGGCACCAATTGTTAAGCTGTTCCACACCCGCATGGGTGATCCGAACACCGAAGAAGGCCTGGCGCTACTCAAAGCGGCAAGCCCGCTCTATAAGGCTGACCAGATCGTCAAACCGTTGTTGATTGCTCAAGGTGCGAATGACCCACGAGTGAAGCAGGCAGAAAGCGATCAGATCGTCGGCGCGATGAAGGATGCGGGCATTCCTGTGACCTATGTTCTCTATCCCGATGAAGGCCACGGTTTTGCCAAGCCTGCAAACACCATTTCCTTCTTCGCTGTTGCTGAGAATTTCCTTTCAGAATGCATTGGTGGTCGTTCTGAGCCACTAGGCGATGTGCTTACCCCGTCGACCGCTGAAATCGTCGAAGGCGCAGAGCATGTGAATGGCCTTGAAGATGCGCTGGGTGGTTAAGCCTCCACACGTTCTGCTAATTTGCTGACAAATGGATCGCCCCGGGTTAACGCTCGGGGCGATTTGTTTTGGGAGTGAGCAAAACTATGAATTCGGGATCACAGGCCATGCGCCACATCTTCATCACAGGCGGCGCATCGGGCATTGGTCGCGCAGTGGCAGTGTACTTTGGTGCACGCGGCTGGTTTGTGACGGTCACAGACGTCAATGTCACAGGACTTCAAGATACGCTGGGCCTGATCGAAGGCGGGTTCAAATATTCACACCAGCTCGATGTTCGCGATCGCGATGCCTGGGACGTTGCGCTCGAATCTGCAGCAACCGCTGCTGGTGGCAGGATCGATGTGATGTTCAACAATGCAGGGATCGGAACGGGCGGCGCTCTCTCAGACCTGACCAAGGATGAGATCGATGCTTGCCTCGACATCAATTTGCGCGGTGTCCTGTATGGAGGTCAGGCTGCCTACCCTTATCTTCAGAGAACCGCACCAGGCTCCGCGTTGGTCAACACCGCGAGCGCCGCTGGCATCACCGGCGGTTCTGGCATGAGCGTCTATTCTGCGACCAAGTTTGCCGTTCGTGGAATAGCCGAGAGCCTCGATGCGGAATGGGCCCCTGAAGGGATCAAGGTCTCTTCAATCTGTCCTAGCTTTATTGAAACCCCGCTTTTGGACGGCACCGGCCATCACGGCGAGAATGAGCAGATTCGCACCCGCGTTCTCGAAGCAGGTCTTGAGATTACGCCAGTAGAGGAAGTCGCCAAGACGGTTTGGGACGCAGTGCACGGCGATGATTTGCATTATCTGGTCGGCAAGACCGCCAAGAAATTGAATTTCGCCAAGCGTTGGATGCCGGGCCGTGTGCGCAAGCAACAGCGCGATGCCGCAGGTCTTCTTGGCGGAAATTGACCCGCTTTCCTACTTGGGATTTGCGCGCCAGAGTAGCCTTGGTTCTTTCAATTCCGGAAATCCGGTTCAATACTTTTCAGCACAAGTGTTGCGTTAGACGATCTATATTTTCTATTATATTTGAAATACTTGAATGGACTTTGGTTTCAGCTCACGCCACACCACTGTTGTGCTAGCCCAAAAGTATAGCCCTGCTCACACCAGCTGATCGATCGCGCGAACCATCTTCGCATCGCGGATCGACAGCCCCCCTGCATCATGGGTCGTCAACGTGATTTCGACCTTGGCGTAGACGTTGAACCACTCGGGATGGTGATCCTGAGCTTCCGCGATCAGGGCCACGCGATTCATAAACCCCCAGGCTTCGTTGAAATCGCTAAACTGAAGCGTGCGGATAATGGCCTTGCCTTCGCGGGTAAGCACCCATTCGGGGTGGTCGGACAACAATTGCGAGACTTCGTCTTGCCTGAGCTCTGGAACGGAAACCATCGGGGAGGAACCTTTATGTGATGTTGTGACTGCCCACGCTTTTGCTTAACGCTTCCTGCGATGCAAGCGCAACTGACCGCCACCAATCTTGCTTGTCGCCGCGGCGACAGGGTGTTGTTTCAGAAACTCAGCTTTGCTTTGAGCGAAGGTCAGGCCCTGCATATCACGGGTGCGAACGGCATTGGCAAGACCACCTTGATGCGGGCTCTGGCTGGGCTCAGCACGCCGTTCGTGGGTGAGGTTCAGAGAGAGGGCGAACTTGGACTTCTCGATGAGCGCCCTGCCCTCGATCTCGAACAACCGCTGGGCAAAGCCTTGGGGTTTTGGAACCGGGTGGACAATTGTGAGAACCCTTCTGAAGCTCAGATGCGCTTAGGCCTCGACCGCCTCTTGGAGGTGCCAGTGCGGTACCTATCGACAGGGCAACGCAAGCGGGCTGGCCTCGCCGCTTTGCTGAGCCGCAAGGTGCCGATCTGGCTTTTGGATGAGCCGCTTTCCGGACTTGATGTCGCAGCGATAGAAACTGTCACGCGGCTGATAGAGAAACATGTGAAGTCAGGAGGCCTAGCGCTGATTGCCTCGCACCAGAGGATTGAAATTGAAGGTCTGCAAAGCCTCGAACTTGGTGACTTCGTGCCAAGCTATGCGGAATGGGAGGAGGAAGAATGATCGGCTCGCTCCTAAAGCGCGATCTCGCAAAATTCTTCCCCTTTGCAGGCGGCGGTGCGAGCTTGCCGGTGATGTTCTTTGTCGCCGTTGCCATGCTCTACCCCTTTGCGGTGGGGCCGGACGTCAACATTCTGTCGCGCACCGGCGGTGGGGTTGTCTGGATCGCCGCATTGCTCGCCGCGATCCTGCCTCTCGAAAAACTGGTGGCGAACGATATTGAGCTGGGTTTCTTCGACCAACTCCGGCTGCGCGGGCTGACCGAGGAGGTGATGATGGCAGTGCGTTTGATTGCGCATTGGCTAAGCTTTGGCCCGCCGCTGATCCTTGCAACTTTTCCAGCGGCGGCTTTGCTCGCTATCGACGGACCCACTTTGCATTTGCTCTTGTTGGGCTTGCTCGCAGGGACACCGGGTTTGGCAGCTATAGGCCTGATGATTGCAGCCCTCACCGCAAGCCTTCGCGCGGGCGCTGCATTGTCTGGGCTGTTGTTGATCCCACTGGCGCTGCCAATCCTGATCTTCGGCACGGGCGCTTTGGCGAGACAGGACGCAGTGAGCCTTGGATTTGTTGCCGCGATCAGTCTCGGACTGGTGGCGATGGCACCATTTGCAGCAGGCGCTGCGATAAGGGCGGCGCGGGAAGTTTAGGGGAGTCTATGCGTATGGCGGCTTATCCCGTCCCGTCGGGCTCTTCGTAAAGATTTCAGTCCCATCTTCTGTGATCGCTAGTGAGTGCTCAAACTGCGCTGACAAGCTCTTATCGCGGGTCACTGCGGTCCAACCATCGTTCAACACCTTCGCCCATGGTTTGCCAAGGTTGATCATCGGCTCGATCGTGAAGAACATGCCGGGTTTAAGCTCTGGGCCCGTGCCCGCTTTGGCAGCGTGGACCACTTCCGGGGCATCGTGGAACAGGCGACCTAGACCGTGGCCGCAGAACTCGCGAACCACGCCGTAGCGGAACTGCTTGGCGTGCGCTTCAATCGCAGCGCCAATGTCGCCGAGCCGCGCGCCGGGCTTACCCGCCGCCTCGATGCCCAGCATCAGGCATTCATAGGTTACATCGACTAAGCGCTTGGCCTTAATCGAAGGCTCGCCAGCGAAGAACATACGCGATGTATCACCATGCCAGCCGTCAAGCAGTGGGGTGACATCGACGTTCAGAATGTCCCCCTCTTTAAGGACCTTGGACCCCGGAATACCATGACAAATCACATGGTTGATCGAGATACAGCATGAATGGGTGTAGCCGCGATAGCCAAGCGTTGCGGGCACCGCCCCTGCATCCAAAGTCATCTCACGCACACGGTCATCGATGCTTTGCGTGGTGACCCCCGGCTCCACCATACCGGCGACCTGATCGAGGATGGTCGCAGCAAGCCGGCCAGCGGCGCGCATTCCTTCAAAGCCTTCTTGCGTATGCAGCTTAATCGTTCCGTCGCGGTAGACGGTGTCTTGGCTCTCGACGAGTTGGTATTCGGTCATGCGGCATATATAGCTGGCCCCACAAACAAATGCGAGCGAAAGCGCGTGACAAGCTGCCATCCGATTACCATTAGGAAATCATGACTGATTTGAACGACCTGATCCGACCCGACCGAGGGCAAGAGGCAGTAGCCATTCACTTGATCACCAAGGCTGGCTTTGAAGACTTTGCTAAGGGACTGAGCACCGGCCAAAGAGCCAGCCTCACAGGGCAGAAGTTCGAGGGAGGTCCGGGCAGCGTAGGCATAGTTCCCGATGGTGAGGGGTTCTTCGCAATCGGCGGAGTTGCTGACCCTGAGAACTTGGGTAGCTATTGTCTCGCTGCATTGGCGAACAAGCTCCCTGAGGGCACATATCGCCTCGTCGACGCGCAGCCTGGCGCGGCTGCTTTTGGTTGGCTCACCGCGCATTATCGCTTCACCCGCTACAAGGCGGATGACAACGCCATTGGACCTCGCATTCTGCTGACCGAGCAGGTGGGCCGTTTGCACGGATATGTTGCCGAGGCCTCAGCCGAAATGCTGGTACGCGATCTGGTCAACACCCCGGCGGAGGACATGGGACCAGCCGCACTTGAGGATGAGTTCCAGAAGCTGGCTAAGGACCACAGCGCTGACTTCAAGGTCACTCGCGGGGATGATCTTGAGCAAGGCTATCCCATGGTTCACGCTGTCGGTCGAGCCGCAGATCGCAAACACGCGCCTCGGATCATGCATCTTCAGTGGGGCCAAGAAGACGCGCCGGTTCTGGCGATTGTCGGCAAGGGTGTTTGTTTTGATTCAGGTGGTCTCGATATCAAGCCAGCCGCCGGCATGCGGCTGATGAAAAAGGATATGGGTGGCGCAGCCCATGCGATTGCTCTGGCGGGGCTTGTTATGGGCGCAGGGCTCAAAGTGCGGCTGCATCTGCTGGTGCCAGCAGTCGAGAATGCGATTTCTGGTCCAGCCTTCCGACCCGGCGATGTGCTGCCTAGCCGCAAGGGGCTGACGGTGGAGATTCACAATACCGATGCCGAGGGTCGCTTGATCCTTGGCGATGCCTTGACACGGGCCTCTGAGGAAAACCCTGAACTTATCATCGACTTCGCTACACTCACCGGAGCGGCACGTGTTGCGCTTGGCCCAGATTACGCCGCGATGATGGCGCGCCGGGATGAGACAGCAGATGCACTGGTTGAGGCGGGCCGGGGCGTGGACGATCAACCATGGCGTTTGCCCCTGCCTGATGCCTATCGCGAGTACCTCAATTCCGACATTGCCGATTTGGTCAACGCGCACTCTAATCCTTACGCGGGTGCGAGCGTCGCTGGCCTATTCCTCGATCGCTTTGTCGACGAAGGAATTGACTGGGTGCATTTTGACACCTTTGCTTGGCGCCCCTTCCCCAAGCCTGGCCGTTCAAAAGGCGGTACCGCCTATGGCCTGCGCGCCGCATGGCATATGCTGAAGGCGCGATTTGGGAGCTAAACTTGCCCCGAAGCGTCTGTGTGTCTAAGCGCGAAAATCAACGGGGCTTCAAAGAAAGCAAATGCGAATGAGCGGCGACAACCGCCAAGAATATGAGTACACAGTGCCAGGCGGTGATTTGGGCCTCAAAGGCCCGGTCAAAACGCCTGCACCCGGCACTTTGCCCCTGCGCGGAGACTTGGCACATATCGCACTCGCCGGCACGCATCTGGCGGCTCATTATGTGGTCCCGCATATCTGGACAGTTGGCGCAGACGGCGTAGATGTGATGGAGAACACCCGCGACGACAGTCCAGTTGTGACTCGGTTTGAAGCTGGCACATTGGTCGAGGTCATTGACGTTTCTGGTGACTGGATCTGGGGATGTCTGGGCCCCGACGGCCCGAGCGGTTACATGCGAGCAGTTGCACTAAGATCGTAATGACACATCGGATTTTCATTGATGGAGCGGCCGGCACAACTGGCCTTGAGATCCGCGATCGATTGGCTGGCCGCAGTGAGTTTGAGCTGCTTGTTTTGGATGATGCCCGCCGCAAAGATGTGTCTGCACGCAGTGAGGCTCTGCGCGCCGCAGATGTAGCAATCCTGTGTCTTCCCGATGATGCCGCACGTGAAGCGGTGAGGCTGGCGGAAGGGGCAAATACGCGGATCATCGATGCGTCGAGCGCGCACCGGGTTGCGGATGGCTGGACTTACGGGTTCCCCGAGCTGATTGGCAAAGAGCAAATCGCCAACGCACAGTTGGTAAGCAATCCAGGGTGCTATCCAACCGGATTCCTCGCAATGATCGCCCCGCTTGTTCGCGCAGAGCTTCTCCCAGCTGACTGGCCTTACACAGTCAATGCGGTGAGTGGGTATTCTGGTGGTGGCAATGCGCTGATCGACCGGTTTGAGACCAATCCCGAAATTGCTTATCGGACATATGGTCTTACATTGGCACACAAACATCTGCCGGAAATGAAATCGCACGCTGGGTTGGTCCACCCAGTATTGTTCGCTCCATCGGTGATTCCGGCCCATCGCGGTATGATTGTCGAAGTTCCGTTGCATCTTGGCGCGATGGCAAATGATCCACACGCTGAACAACTGCGCGATGCTCTCCAATCCTTCTACGCCGGATCAAAAGTCATCCGCATTGCAAATGGAAATGCTCCTGTTGAATTGCTGTTGGAACGGGACACGCAAGGGCAGGATGGAATGGAGCTCTTCGTCTGCGGCAATGAGGGGGGATGGAACGTCCGCTTAATCGCCCGTCTCGACAACCTTGGCAAAGGCGCGTCAGGCGCAGCAATCCAAAACCTGAATATCATGTGTGGCCTGCCCGAGACGGCGGGCCTCAAACTCTAGTAGCATTCGAACAATGGTAGCGATGCCTAATTTTTGGGCACACCCGCCTGTAGCTTGGGCATAATCGTTGCCAAGCTACAATTTACTGCGCTCAATGCAGCAGGCAGGAATGATCCTTGCGCAGGGCGCAGGATCAGCTACCGAAGCATAACACATCTTGGCATGATTCTTGATCAGATAATGCAAAACCAACCGACCGGCGGAAACAGATTCACGTGAAAAAGATCGAAGCGATCATCAAGCCCTTCAAGCTCGACGAAGTGAAAGAGGCGCTCCACGAAATTGGCGTCTCGGGCATCACCGTCACCGAGGCGCGCGGCTTTGGCCGTCAGAAGGGGCACACCGAACTGTATCGCGGCGCGGAATATGTTGTCGACTTCCTTCCCAAGGTTAAGCTCGAAGTCGTGGTAGCTGATGATCAAGCCGAACGCGTGGTCGAAGCGGTTGCCGCGGCGGCACAGACGGGCCGAATTGGCGACGGCAAGATTTTCGTCAGCGATATCGCAAGCGCTCTCCGCATCCGTACCGGTGAAACCGACGATGACGCGATCTAAGAATTAACAACCAGCGCCTTTCACTCAAGGTGATCGGGCGCACCTCTCACGATAAAACGAAAAAGCTGGAGTATACCAAGATGGCGACCGCTAAAGAAATCGTACAACGCATTAAGGATGAGGAGATCGAGTGGGTCGATCTTCGCTTCACCGATCCCAAAGGTAAGTGGCAGCATCTCTCGATGTCCGCTGTCGTCATGGACGAAGATGCTCTTGAAGATGGCCTCATGTTTGATGGGTCCTCAATCGCAGGCTGGAAGGACATCAATGAGTCCGACATGATCCTGAAACCTGATCTCGACGCGGTTTACGACGACCCATTCAGCGCGACCCCGATGATCGCGATCTTCTGTAACATCATCGAGCCTTCTGACGGTCAGCTTTACGGCCGCGACCCGCGTTCAACCGCGACCCGTGCCGAAGCCTACCTCGCTTCGACCGGCATTGGCGATACGATCTATGTTGGCCCAGAACCTGAATTCTTCATGTTCGACGATGTGCGCTTCGAAGACGGCTATGCGGGTTCGGGCTTTGCCATTGATGATGTTGAGCTGCCGACCAACACCGGCAAAGAATACGACATGGGCAATATGGGTCACCGCCCACGCGCAACCGGCGGCTACTTCCCCGTAGCTCCCGTCGATAGCGCTATGGATATCCGTGCTGAGATGGTTTCGACCATGCAGGAAATCGGCCTTTCCATGGACAAGCACCACCACGAAGTCGCCGCTGCTCAGCACGAGCTTGGCATCACTTATGAGACGCTGACCAAATCGGCTGACCACGTGCAGGTGTACAAGTATGTCACACAGCAAGTTGCGCACGCGTACGGCAAGACGGCGACCTTCATGCCAAAGCCGATCAAGGACGATAACGGTTCAGGCATGCACAGCCACATGTCGATCTGGAAGGACGGCAAGCCCACCTTTGCGGGCAATGAGTATGCTGGCCTGTCGGAAAACTGCCTTTATTACATTGGCGGCGTCATCAAGCACGCGAAAGCCCTGAACGCTTTCACCAACCCGACCACCAACAGCTATAAGCGTCTGGTGCCGGGCTTTGAAGCACCAGTGCTGCTCGCTTACTCGGCGCGCAACCGTTCGGCATCTTGCCGAATTCCTTACGGTGCTGGTGAGAAAGCCAAGCGCGTTGAATTCCGTTTCCCTGATGCACTGGCGAACCCATATCTCGCGTTTTCAGCTCTGCTTATGGCTGGCCTCGACGGGATTGAGAACAAGATCCACCCGGGCGACGCCATGGACAAGAACCTTTATGACCTACCACCTGCTGAGCTTTCACAGGTCCCAACAGTCTGCGGCTCGCTTCGTGAAGCGCTCGAGGCTCTCGAAGCCGATCACGACTTCCTGCTCAAGGGCGACGTATTCTCGAAGGATCAAATCGAAGCATACGCTGAGCTCAAGTGGGAAGAGGTTCTTCGCCTTGAAACCACGCCGGCTCCGGTTGAATACGATATGTATTACAGCTCCTAAGAACTGATCTCACAGTCAAACAAACGGCCGTCCGGAGAAATCGGGGCGGCCGTTTTCATATAAAGTTCCTGTCTTGATACGCTAGCGCATATCGGTTCGATCGATCCCCCAAAAGTCGGCGATTACATTGCATCTAGATCGCTCGCAAAACTGATCGTATTTTTTTGCCGCTGATTCCGCATTGGGATTGATCGATGAGCTAGAGACCCCAGTCATGTCCAGCGTGATCAAGATGTTCGCCGCGAGATCGTCGAGCTCTTATTATCGAGTGAGCTCGCAATTGGTTCATCGAACTTTGAGCATTCCTCGCCTACCGGCAGCGATGAAAGTGGCGATCAAGACCATTCCATAGAAGACGCTAAAGATATCGAGCGGCCTAGGCTCCTTCAAAACGCCCGCGTGTGCGAGCGCGCTCCAACCGCCAAGAAACGTGAAGACAAGACCATAGGACCAGACCGCTAACTCACGATTGACAGCCTTCATAAGCTCATCCGACACCACGTAAGACTCGAACGCGAAGTAAAGCCCTAGTGCATAAAGTGCAGCAGCGATTGCCAGCGAAACAGAATGAGCAATCACTCCAGCGGCACCCGTGAACGCAAGGCCAGCGGAAGTGACGGATCATATTTGTTGGTCTCGAACGCGTTAATCGTTTGCCGTGAGACGCCCAGCCGAGATGCCAATTCGCCCTGCCTTCGGCTGTACTTCTCATGGTGATAATTGACGTGGTTTTCCAGACCAAGATCCCTTTAAGGCGATTGGTGCCTGTAAAGAGCTCTCTATAGAGCTTAGGACTAGCGCATCGCTTGTCTCTTAGCCTGTGCGACCAAATCTCTGGGTGAAATCCGCTCGGCGGTAGACCTTCTCGCAAGCTGCAGCTGACCGCGTGCTTCCGGACGACCGAGCAGAAAGCCTTGGCCATATCGGCAACCCATATAGGCCAAAAGGTCGCGCTGCCGCTCACTCTCTATGCCTTCGGCGATCACCTTGATTTCGAGGCTCTGCGCCATCGCAATCATCGCTTGGACGATAAGGCGTGATTGGTGATCAGAGCTGATTACCTGCACAAAGCTGCGATCAATTTTGACAATGTCGATCGGAAAATCGCGCAAGTGGGTAAGCGATGAAAAGCCTGTCCCGAAGTCGTCCAGCGCGATCTGCATACCGGCCTCTTTGAGTTCAGAGAGGACCCTGCGGGCTGCATCATCATCGTTGACCATGAGCATAGTCTCTGTGACCTCCAGCGTGAGCGAAGCCGGATCAACCCCTGCCTCGCTCAATTGACTGAGAAGGTTGGGCGCATAGTTTTGGGTTAGGAGATCAGCTTCGCTGGCGTTGAAGCTAATGTAGGGCAATGCGGGCAAGTCAGCGCAAATCTTCTCGTGCTCTGCGCAGATATCAGCGACCATGGCCTCCCCGATTTCGCGCGATACGTGCGGATCCAGGAGCGCTGGCATGACGTTGCTCGCGGTCAGCACCAAGTCATCTCGCGTTTTCACTCGCAGTAACGCTTCAAGGCCAACCACTTCATCCGTCAGAAGATCGACGATGGGTTGGTAGGCTGCGAATAGTCGCTGGCCCTGGATTGCATCGCGTACCTCGGCGACCGCCTGAAGCTTTTCTGTGTGCTGCTTCGCATGCGCCGCATTATAGAACCCGAGTGTCCCGGTTGCCCGCTTTTTGCCAGTGTACATGGCAAGATCAGCTCGCCGCACAATCTCGCGCCCTCCGATGACCTCGTGACATATCTCAACACCTGCGGTGCCATGCATGACCAGCTTACGCCCGGATATAACAAACGGCTTATGGACAGCCTCAGCCATTATCTCCCACAAGGCTTCAATGTCAGCGCGAGTGGAGCCCAAAGGTGGGACGAATACAAACTCGTCCCCACCCCAGCGCGCAATTACAACTTCCTCTGGCACGGCTTTGCGGAGCCGAGAACTGATCTCTTCAAGCACCATATCGCCGACAAGATGACCAAAGGTGTCGTTGATCGCCTTGAACCCATCAAGATCGAGCAGCATCACCGCGAGCGATTGACCGGTTGCGCGTTGTTGTTTGATCTTTTCACCAAGGATGCGGTCAAACGCGTTTCGATTGAGCAAATCCGTTAAGCGATCATAATCAGCCGCGCGTTGAAGAGCGGTCTTTGCACGGTGGCTCTCCGTTACATCATGGATCACTCCCACAATTCTGTCTGGGGTCAGAGCGTCGCCTTTGATGCATTCACCACGCGATTGCACTCTCCGGATGCCACCTCCGCGATCTTCGAGTTCGGCTTCGAATTCGAAGGGTTCACCTTTCTTGATTGCAGCATCAACCAAGGCAGAGACATTTTCGCGATCCTTGGATGCGTAGGCCTTGATAGCGTCCTCCACCGTGATGGCTTGCCCGATCGGCATGCCGTGCATCGCGTAAACTCCGTCCGACCACGTCAAGTCCATGGTCGACAGGTCGATCTCCCACGAACCGATCTGCGCCGCTTTTTCCGCTGCGACAAAAATGCGGTTCGCTTTCTCAAGAGCATCGTGCTTCGCGCGCTCGCTGTCCCGCATTTCCGTCATTGCAATGGTTTGCCTGTGCGCGCGCATGAGGTCCTCGACCACACCGGCAAGAACAGCCAGTTTCTCACGGGCGAAACTGGCGAACTTGTCCGGCGATGAGTCGATCACAGCCAATGTGCCGATCAAATACCCGTCTGGACTCCGAATGGGCCGGCCAAGGTAAGAACGAATGTAGGGTGGACCTGTGACCAGCGGGTTCTGCGCAAACCGCGGGTCAAGCCTCGCGTCGGGAACATCGAACAGGCAGTCTTGCGAGATCGCTACCGAACAGAACGCAACGTCGCGCGGTGTTTCGGAAGTCTCAAGACCATGGCGAGAGAGGAACCACTGGCGGTCTCTGTCGATAAGCGAAATGACAGATATCTCAGCATCGAAAAGCACCGAGGCGAGATTGGTAATCCGGTCAAACATGGCGGCCGACGGGGTATCAAGGAGCTGCAGTCCATGGAGCGACGCCAGTCGTTCTTCCTCGTTATGACTAAGAGGTAAGCTCATGATCGTTTTGGAGAAAACCTCTCAGACTGCCCGATTACCTTGCGGTCTCATAAGCGACTGAGAGTTGAATTGACGTAGCACAGGCACTTCGCCTTCTACGGGTGATCACCGCAAGCATTTGTAAGGAAATTGCACTGATCCATTTTCCTACTTACCCATCTTGTGCGTAATCAATGCGCCTCGTCTTTCGCGAATCGATTTCCGAGGTTGCTGCTATGTCTGATCTTTTCCCCCGTGCCCGGTCCCGCAAAAGGATTTTCGATCTTGTGCGCCAGTTTATGGGTCGCAAGTTTAGCCAATCCGAAGTTGAGCACCTCGATGCAGCGCTTGATGCGAGCGTCAGCGCCAACGATCTCGCTCCGTCTGTAGCCCCGCATTCAATCGGACCCAAAGGCATCGCGCTAATCAAACGCTTCGAGGGCTGTGCACGTCTGCGGCGCGATGGAATGGTTGAAGCTTACCCAGATCCGGGCACCGGTGGGGAGCCATGGACGATTGGATGGGGAGCGACAGGCAAAGGATTTGAAACTGAAGCCCACATCGGACCCGACACCATCTGGACGCAGGCGCAATGCAACGCTCGACTGGCCAGCGACCTCACTCATTATGCAAATGAAGTCGCACGCGCGATTGGAAATGCCTCGACGACCCAAGGGCAGTTCGATGCTATGGTCAGCTTCCACTATAACACCGGAGCGATCCACCGAGCGACATTGACCCGAAAACACAAGGCTGGCGACTTTGCCGGTGCTGCATCAGAATTTGCGCGCTGGAACAAGGCTGGTGGAAGAGTTCTAAAAGGTCTGGTGAACCGTCGCCGCGAAGAGGCCAAACTCTACATAGATGGCTAAGGTGGCGCGCTAATAGTCGCGGCTGATCTCTGCCAGAACGCTGTCGCGCCCGATTGTGGTAACGCTGCCCAGCAGGGCGAGCCAACTGGTAATGCGATATTCGACCTGGGTTGCGCTGTAACCCTGCCCATCGGTGAGCAATTCAACATACACCCGGCGCCCAAGGTTTTTGCCCAGCGCAACCCCCGTTCCGCGACCCAGGGCTGGATCGGCGCTGACAATGCGCAGTTGGTCCAGCCCGATTGAACGGCGCAGTGTGCCTATCGGATCAAGCCCGCTTCCACCGCCTTGCAACGATGCAAGAGCAGCACCCAACTGAATCGCATCGGTTGCCGAAAGCGATGTCACCGACCCACCAAACAACAGCCGGGCTAAAATCTCCTCCTCAGGCAAAGCTGGGACGGACGAAAACGCGATCTGCGGCGATTGGGCATTGCCGGTGATATCGATTGTCACATTCGTGCCATTGGCGCTTGCCCGAGCTTCGATGTCCAGCCGAGGATCGATGGGGCCACTTGGGTCGAATTCGATCCGACCCTGATCGAGCTCAAAACGCGTGCCCGCAAAGCGATAGTCGCCACGCACGAGGCGCGCTTCACCGCCTATGCGCGGGTCACTGACAGTTCCGCGCAGGGCAATATCGATACCCCATTCGCTATCGAGACCCAACCCATCTACTGCAACGCGTGATCGCGATTTGGCATCGATCAGATATCGCCAACCTGAGTTTTGCTTTGGTGTGCCAACGTCGGTCAGTCCCGCGCGACCCGTCTCGCGGGTGGGAATGTTAGGCAGCCGCATATCTTCGGCTGCAACACCCAAGGCCCAGCTCGCTTTGTCGACCTCGACCCGGCCTGCAATCGCCCCGCCAACACCATCGGAAACGATACGCAACGGTCCTGTGATCGTTGCATCAAGGCCATTGGCATTGAGGATCTGCGCATCTTTGACGGCTGCCCTGATGTCGATCTTCGGCCCACGCGAAGCGGAGATATCGGCAAGATCCACTGAACCGCTGCCGCTGACTGTCCCGCCGCCGTTGGTCACGCCAGCAATGCGAGTGAGTTCTAGACGTGAGCCCTCGAAGCGGCCTCGCGCGGAAACTTCCCGTATATCGGTGCCAGAAATCGCACTTTGGAGCCTGAGATTGTCACTCGCCAAATCGCCATTGATACGAGGTGAATCAAGCGAGCCCGTGGCGCGAGCTTGCACATTTATGGGCCCTGTCAGATCAAACACCTCAATCGCAAGCAGCCTCCACAAGGCTTCTGCTGCCCCGTCATAGCCAAGCTGCGCGCTTAGCCTTCCGCGCATGATACGGTCAGCGAGGGACTGGCCTGCGATGCTTCCATCCCCCAACCCGCTTACCCGCGCGTCCAGGCGCCCCACTCTTTCGCTTTCTTCGATAAGGCGCGCTCCGATCGCCAGTTCCCGAGGTGACAAATTTGCGACCGCAAAGACATCGATCGGACGCGACGATAGGATAAGGCCAGACCGCGTAAATCCCTTGATTTCGAACCGGGCGTCCCCAGTCGCCGGACTGCTTGCACCCTGGTTGTAAGTGGCAACACCTGAGAGCAGACCTCCGAGCCCCAAATCTGCTCCGACCAAATCAGCAAGGCGCAAGGGCATCTGCGCAAATGACGCTTCAATCCGGGTGGTGTCGCCGCCAATTTGCCCTTCGAGCTGAGTGAAGCCGCTGGCAAACCCAATTTGAGTGCGAGCCAACGAATACCCACCATCGTCGAGCGCGGTCAAAACGGCGCGGCGCGGCATGGTGATGGCTCTTCCGCCATACTCACCTTGGGCAATCAATGCGATGCGGCGCGGGGTGAAGTCGCCATCGAGTTTTAACTGAAACCGATCTGCGCGCCTTCCCGCAATCGAGGCTTGCAAATCTCCGCTTCCATCGACGATTTGCGCTTTCGCGTTGAAAGCATGGAGCCTGAGTGCGCCGTACTCCAAACCTCGCCCAGAGATTTCCCCTTCGATCTGGCTGGTGTTGCCGTCGAAATAGCCACTGGCATCCACATCGGCAAACTCGAGCCCGGCATTCACATCCCCGCCAAACCGCGCACCGCGCGAGGCGAGATCAAGGTCGAACCCCTGCGCTCCATTGGCGGCAGGCGAAAGCACGATGGTTCCATCTAGTCCCCCTCCACTCAGAGCGAGGTCACCGCTCAACGCTTGATCTCCCAGGGTCACAGCCCCCGTCACATTGGTGCGGAATATCCTCAGGCTATCGATGCCAATCCTGCCCGGGCCATCTTCCGGCAGTTGAAGAGCCAGCGCACCTTCAAATTGACCGAGCGTCGAGCCGCCTTCAATATCGAGGCCGATGCCATCAGTTCTGGGTGCAATGCCAATGCGGACATCTTTGAGCCCTGCAGCGGGGTATGGATCAGCAAGCAAAAGATCGGCACGAAGACCGTCATCTCCTAGCGATGCATCGAAGTTGAAAGCGCCATATTGTACGTGGGAGCCTTCGCCGGAAAGCGCGGTACGCGCCTCAACAATTCGGCTATCGAGCCGTGCATTGAGGCGTTCACTGTCCAGTACTACGTTTCGCAGAACAACTGGGCTTCCTGCACCGAGGCCCAAGCTGCCCTCAAACCGGATGGTTTCGCCGGCGAGGTTTGCGAGTGTCGCATTGCTGAATTGGCTCGCAGCTCCGGTGAAATTGGCACGTACGCTCCAAGGAACTCCGCTTCCAAACTTTGCCAGAATCTTGGCATCGGCAGTCAAGGTGCCGACGTTGTCGAGCGCTAGGCTGCGCGATCTCACGGGTCCCGCAAGCGCAAAAGCTCCGGTTGAAAGGTCCCCGCGCAAGGTGAGCTCACCAACCAGTCCCGGGAAGGTGATCCGCGAATTGTCAATCGCAAGATCGCTGCCTGTCAGGGTGACTACACCCCCCAATTCACCGCTCGTAAGAATCGCGTCAATCTGGGGATTCCCGGTTTCAACCTTGCTCGTTTGGGCATTGAGGGGAACGCGGAACGTCTCTCCATCGAAACTTGCTCTGCCGGTTTGCACCACACTCGTCGCGGTGACCGCTCGTCCGACAATCAGCGCATCCACCCTGAGCCGATGCTCGATTTCGAGATCGCGAAATGGTCCGTCCAGCATGGCCGAAAGCTGAGCGCCCTCCAATTCAGTGGCTGGAGCGAGCCAAGTCGGATCGCGCAGATCAAGGCTTACTGCAAAAGCATCCGCACGATTGCGCGCCAGATCAATTGCGCCTCGGCCACGCAGATCCAAAGTGTCGCTGACCGCCGTGATGTTCCCGTCGAAAATGCTTGCCTCGAGCGTGCCAGAAACAGCCAACGCCAGCCCGTCTGCAAAAGTGCGATCAAGAATTGACGGTGCGGCAAGATCCGGAGTGACCATGCCAAGCAGGCCATATCGCCCCGACTTGTTGGTCAGCTGGAAACCCGCAACACGCGCTCTTTGAACGGGGTTTTGTGGATCTTCCGGTGCGGTTATCTCGCGCAAAACCAAAGCGTGACCGAGCCAATTGGACCAAGTCCCTTCGCCCACAATTTGCGCCTCATAGGCGGCGTCTAGTCCTGAAAGCTGAGCGATTGGTCCATCTTCGGCTGCCCTGTATTCTAAAGCGAGGTCAAACCGATCCCCGTCTGGCTCAGCGTCAAGTAAGAGATCAATGCGGTCCTCTGGCCCAAACGCCCCACTCGCATCGATGAGCGCACGACCTTTGCGGATATCGACTTTCGCAGCGAAGTCCACCCGTTGCTCCATCTCACCAGCAAGGCCTTCAGCCAGCTTGAAATTCTCAACTCCCAGCTTGTCTATGCGGATATCAAAGTCGGGCAGGATGGGGGCATCAGGATCGCCAGGAAGGAGTTCGGGCAGCCGCTGCAAACGCCCTCGTCTCGCGGTAAGTTTGCGAATGTCTAATCCGCTCCACAGCCAGGCTAGAGGCCGCCAACTCAGCTCCACCTCCGGTATCATCAAGAACACCCCATTTGGATCTTTGAGTACGACATCGTGCAGAACCGCCTGACCGTAGATATCACCTTCGATCCGTCCAACTTCAAAGCGCAGTCCAGACGCAGGCGCTACGCTTGCGATCTGGTCTGCAACGAACCTTTTGCCGATAGGAGATGAAAGAAAGGCCGCTGCCAGAAGCAAGGGCGCGAAAATTATGGCGATCGCCCAACCCAGTCGCTTGGCCCAAACCCTTTTGCGGGGGCGCGTATCCGCCTCGGGCAGGTCAATGTTGTTCTCTTCCGCCATCAGAACGCCTGCCCAAGGCTGACATAAACAACCACGGGTGCATCAAACTCAGTAGGGTTAACCGGCACGCCTACGTCCACACGAATGGGGCCAAAACTGGTTTTGTAGCGTGCACCGACACCGGCTCCCACACGCACCACATCAAAGTCGGGACGGGCTTCGCTCGAGATCGAACCAAGATCGAAAAAGGGAACCACTTCGATCGCACCATCAAACAAGCCCGTTGGAATGCGTGCCTCGACTGCCGCTTCGAGTAACGACCTTCCTCCTTCTGGCTCATCGAATTCATTGCGCGGGCCAATGGCTTGAAAGGCAAAACCGCGCACCGACCCCCCGCCACCGGAATACAGCCTGCGCGATGGCGCAATATCATCGAGATCGGCTCCCACCACGGTTGCCACGGCAAAGCGTGCCGCAAATACAATGTTACCCAGCGGCTGGTAATAGCTCGCATCGGCCCTTGCACGCAGGTAAGTTGAGACTTCTCCAAGTGTGCGTGAGACCTCTGGCTCGGCAAAAAGGGTAAGACGGTATCCGCTTCTTGGATCAAGCAGGTCGTCACTGCCATCTAAAGTAGCCCGGCCAAACAGTCCGCCAATCAGGAACTCCTGACGGGGAAGCTCGACACCATCGGTCACACGGTTGCGCTCGTCAGTGTAGAGTACTTCGGCACCCAACTGCCAGCTTAGGGGCTTCTGAAAAAGCAGATTGGAAACACGTTCGAACGAACCTCTAAGGGCAACCGTGCGCGCGTCTACCGCTTCCGTTTCAATGGCGCTGGCAAAAGCATCGAAGGTTAGGATTTGATCCCGAGCGCGAAAATTGCTGCGCCGGAAGGTGACGCTTGCCAGCTGTTCGCGCGTGCCGATGATCCCCCGCAATCTCAACGCACCTTCAGGTGGGAACAGATTGCGGTGCTCCCAGGCGCCCTCGAGTTTGAAACCGTCCTGCGTTCCGAAACCGATTGCACCCGATATGGTTCGTAAGGGCGCACGCTCGATCTCAACATCCAATGCAACCTCGCCCGGTTCCTCACCTTCTGGAGGCGTGACCGCTCGCGGAGTGATCGCCACGGAGGAGACAAGCCCCGTTGCAAGGATCGCTCGGCGCAAATCCGCCTGCATGCCCGTTTGATAAAGATCACCCGCATCGAAGCGGGCGATACGTCCCAGATGACGCCCTGACAAAAACTCCGGATCGTCGCTTGTTACGTCGCCAAAGACAAATCTCCCGCCTGGGTCAACGGGTAACGTAAGATCCCCTTCTTCGCGCGAATGGTCGATCAGCAGATCAGGTGCACCGACTTCGCCGAAAGGATACCCGTTTTGCCCAAGCGCAAACCGGAGCCGCGACCCGCCTGAGACAATTCTATCAGCGTAGATCGGGTCTCCGGAGCTGATTCCAAACGCTTCCAGAAGAGGTGCGCGTTCCGATTCCGGAAGCGCATCAAGGATTCCCAGATCGACCGCTCCAAAAGTGTATCGCGGGCCTGGTAAAACATCGAAACGCACCTTTGGATCGCGGTCGACGGCTGGTTCTCCATTGCTTTCAGCCTCGTCCGAAAATCCCCGCCTTCCCCCTGACAATTGCCGAATGACTTCGCCATTGTAATAGCCATAATTACGCAGCATCGCATTTAGAAGATCGGCATCTGTCCGCGCTCGCGCGGCGAGTTGTGGGACGGTATCCTCCTCACTGCCCAAGGCCTCAATCGCTGATAAAGCCCGGAACCGAGCAATGAACTCAGCCTCCTCGGGAAAGCGACCAGCTTCGGCTGGAAAGGCCAAAACAAGCTGATCGCTTAAATCAAACTCGGCCAAGTCCGGCAGATCGACCAATGTGGGGGAATCAATATCGGCGAACGAAGGGAGATCAGGGTCAGCGGTAAGCTTTTCGGGCTCGGCAATACCCAGTTCATTGAGCGCACCCTCAATGTCGAATGGATTTCCCAACTCATAGGACGCATCGAGCTCGACCTTAATCGACTCGGGCTCTGCGAGGTCTTCTTCAGGTCCATCATCACTGCGACCTGCGGCCCAGTCATCCGGATTCTCAGCAGCGCTTTGAGGGATGAGATCATCGAGCCTCTGCGTCTCGATGTCCTCTGTCTGCGCGGGCGGCGGCGTTGTTTCAGGCACACTTTCTTGTCCGGCAGCCAGAGAGCCAGTGGTAAGCATTCCGGCCGCAACGGCCAGTCTCGCACCCAAGTTTAACAAATGCAGTTTAGCTCGCAGCGAACTTGATAGGCTGTCCGTCTTTACCCCGAGCGCCCTTAATCGCACCATCTTTTTCGTTGCGAGGGGCCGTGGCTGCGGCAATCAACTGGCTTTGCTGCTCTTCGCTCATCCGGCGCCATCCATCACGGGTAAGCTGTTCAAGCGGACGATAACGGACCTTGTACTGCATCCGCGGCGAACCATCGACCCAATAGCCGAGATAGACATAGGGGAGACCGCTTTGCGCCGCGCGTTGAATATGATCGAGAATGATGAAATTTCCGAGGCCAGCGCGCCTTTCATGATCGGGATCATAGAAGGAATAGATCATCGACAGGCCATCGCCCTGACGATCCGTCAGGCATGCTCCCACCAATCGGCCGGGTTCCCCATTCTCCAAGGGCTCACGATATTCGACCAACGAACTGGTGACGGGCGTATGCTCGACCATGTCGGCATAATCCATCTCATCCATCGTCGACATGCCACCATCTGGATGGCGTACGCTGAGATATTTGGTGAGAAGCTCAAACTGTTCATCGGTCGCCCAAGGACGGCATTCGGTCACGATAAGATCGCGGTTGCGTTTAATTTCGCGCTTCTGAGTGCTTGAAGGTTTGAACCCATCGGCCACCACGCGAACAGAGACGCAGGCCTGGCAATCAAGGCAGCTGGGGCGATAGGCTACGGTTTGGCTACGGCGGAAGCCGATGCGACCAAGCGCCTCGTTTAGCTGATCCGCATGTGCCCCTTTGAGTTCAGTGAACACCTTTCGCTCGCTCTTGCCCGGAAGGTAAGGGCATGGCGCAGGACTGGTCACGAAGAAACGAGGGAAGCGGATCGGGGCCGTCACGGGTTTGGCGTTGTCCTCTAGGCGAAAGGTGGAATCGGCAATTGCCGCGTTAAGACAATCTTATGCCTTTTTGCGAGGGCGGGTAAAAGACCTTTAACCAAGAAACAGGGTGAATATTGTCTTACTTTGCACATCACTGAACGCAGAAAGGCACCACTTCGGAGCAATGATTCACAATTTGCGTTTGCCGCGTCGCTTTGTGGCACAATAAGTGCCGCGGCTAACCTAGATGCGTCGTCCCGCACCGCTCAATGGGCACGACTCAGTTCAATTCGACCACATCTACGTGATACCGCGCATCGCGCAGCGCTGTGACCAACCGCTCAACCTGCTCGGCATCCCGGGCCTCGCATTCGATATCGGTAATGAGGCCTTTGGCTGGCAGTGTGGTGAAGATGCGCTGGTGATAGATCTCGATGATGTTGACATGGTGCTCATCAAACAAGCGCATCACCTTGAACAAGGCACCGGGACGATCCTGCAATGTGACGCGCAATCGCGCCAGCCGTCCTTGCCGGGCAAGGTCGCGCAAAAGTACGTTTGCAAGCAAACGCGTGTCGATATTGCCGCCACATAGCACCAGCCCCACTTTCTTACCGGCGAACCGCTCGGGGTTGTCTATCACGGCAGCTAATCCAGCTGCGCCTGCACCCTCAACAACCGTCTTTTCGATTTGGAGGAGCAGCGATACCGCTTTTTCAAGTTCGGGCTCATCGACCAGCAGAATATCATCGACCCGCTCGGCGATCACCTGCGATGTGAAGTGACCAGGCTGCTTGACCGCAATCCCTTCTGCCAATGTGTCGCCACCGCAAGCCCGGTCGATGCCTTTGAGTTTGGCAAACATGCTCGGGAACAGCCCGGCTTGCACGCCAACAATTTCAATCTCGGGCGAAAGTGCGTGCGCAACGGTCGACATGCCAGAGATAAGTCCGCCCCCACCAATTGGGGTTACGAGGCAATCGAGATCGGGTTTGGCCTCCAACATCTCGAGGGCGACCGTTCCGGCACCCGCTGCCACATCGGGATCATCAAACGGGTGAACAAAGGTCAGCCCACGCTCTTCTTTGAGCTCACAGGCATGGGCGTAGGCATCATCATAAGTCTCACCTTCGAGAACGACAGTGCCGCCCACACTCTCTGTCTGCATCACCTTCACGGTGGGCGTGGTCTTGGGCATAACAATGGTCACCGGAACGCCGAGGCGCGTGCCGTGGTAAGAAAGGCCCTGACTATGGTTTCCAGCGGAGGCCGCGATGACCCCGCGCTTTCGCTGCTCATCGCTGAGCTTGAGCAGCGCGTTGAGCGCGCCGCGCTCTTTATAGGCTGCGGTAAACTGCAAGTTCTCGAACTTCAGCCAGATCTCTGCACCGGTAATTTCCGACAAGGTAATCGAATGCATCATCGGCGTCTTGACAACGGAGCCTTCAATTCGAGCAGCCGCTGCACGGACATCATCGATGGTCAGATCAGCTGGCGTAGGGCCCGCGGTGAGACTTGCGTTTGGTGCATTCATAACGGTGGTGAGCACTAAGCCTTCATAATCCGGAGAGCAACCGCGATTGACTTGGCAAATGTGTACCAAACCTATTAGGCAGCGTGCCTATGAGTACAGCCACGAAAATAGCTTTCATCGGCCTTGGTGTTATGGGCGGGCCGATGGCGGATCATCTGGCGCGTGGCGGATTTGAAGTTACCGCCTACAACCGATCGCCTAAGCGAGCCGAAGCCTGGCGCAAAAGCTGGGAAGAAGAGGGAGTTTCCGCCAACTTTGCGGCGACTCCGGCAGAAGCAGCGAATAGCGCTGACGTTGTGTGCACTTGTGTTGGCAATGACGAAGACTTGGCCAGTGTGACTACCGGAGCCGAAGGCGTTCTGGAGGGCATGAGCAAAGGCTCGCTCTTGATAGACCACACCACCACTTCCGCAGACATGGCACGGCATCTTGGTGGAATATGCGCGACCAACGCAATCGGCTTTGTCGACGCACCGGTCAGCGGTGGGCAAGCGGGGGCAGAGAACGGGCAACTCGCAATCATGTGCGGTGGCAGCGATGAAGCGATAGAGCGCGCGCGCCCAGCAATGGAACCCTACGCCAAAGCAATCGTTCACGTTGGTCCGGTGGGTGCAGGGCAAACGGCCAAAATGGCCAATCAAATGTGCATCGCCGGTGTTCTAGGTGGACTTTCCGAGGCCATCCGGCTGGCGCAAGGTGCGGGGCTTGATCTGGAGAAAACCTATGAGGCGATCTCGAGAGGCGCAGCGCAAAGCTGGCAAATGGACAATCGCTGGGCGACGATGACCAAGGATGAGTTTGACTTCGGATTTGCCATTGATTGGATGCGGAAGGATCTGGGCTACGCGCTCGATGAAGCGAAGCGTTTGGGCCTCTCGTCACCGATTTCGGCACTCGTCGATCAATTCTATGCAGAGGTTCAGTCCGCTGGAGGCGGTCGCCAAGACACTAGCGCACTGATTACTCGACTACCCAAAGCAAAGACCACAAAATGAGAACTCGCATGATCCGTTCTATCCTTGCCGCAAGCACCGCACTTTTGGCCACACCCGCCCTCGCCGACACGGTGGTCTATAATGTCGACGGCATCACCATCAATGAGCAAGGAGAGGTCAAGCGCTTCAACGAACTGGTTTTCGATGATGAGGGCTTCATCACCCACGTCCTGACACGGGGCGAAGAGCGCCCTGAAGGCATAGACTTTGCAATGGACGGTAAGGGGCAAATCATGCTGCCCGGAATGATTGATGCGCATGTCCACGTTATGGATATTGGCTTTGCTGCTCTCACGCTTGATCTTTCCGATACCACGAGCCTCGAAGAGGCGCTTGCCAAAGTTGCGGCGTTTGCTGAGGAAAATCCCGGTCGCCCGTGGATTCTCGGCCGCGGGTGGAATCAGGAAAAATGGGGGCTTGGCCGGTTCCCCACCGCTGCGGAGCTTGACGCTGTGGTCTCAGATCGCCCGGTCTGGCTCGAGCGAGCCGACAATCATGCGAATTGGGCGAACAGCCTTGCCATGGAACGCGCCGGGATCACTCCTGAAACACAAAGTCCGGATGGTGGCCGGATCATCCGCGATGCGAGCGGTAATCCTACGGGCGTTTTTGTCGACAATGCCATTCCGCTCGTGGGAGACAGCGTCCCTCCCCCACGCCCTGAGGACCGCGATGCGGCCTTTGCAATGGCGCAGCAAAAGCTCCTCGCAAATGGCATCACAGCTGTTGCGGATATGGGTACGCCGGTGGTCGATTGGATGACGTTCCGCAGAGCTGCTGACCAAGGAGATCTGCGCATCCGGATCATGTCTTATGCCGATAGCCCCGAAGCAATGGAGCTTATCGGTGGCCCCGGCCCTACCCCATGGCTTTACGAAGACAAATTGCGGCTCAACGGGCTGAAGCTCTATGTGGACGGCGCACTTGGATCGCGCGGGGCGACATTGAAAGAACCCTATCACGATGAGCCCAAGACACGCGGCATCGCGATCACTTCGCCTGCCCAATTGCGCAACCGGATGAGTCGGGCAGCGCTCGACAATTTTCAGACCGCCATCCATGCGATTGGCGATGCGGCCAACGCCGATGTGCTGATGGCAATCGCAGAGCTTTCAGAAAGCTACACAGGTGACCGCCGTTGGCGGATTGAACACGCTCAGATCGTCGATCCAGCGGACCTGCCGCGCTTTGGCGAACACGGCACAATCGCCTCGATGCAACCGCTTCATCAGACAAGCGACATGTTCATGGCTGAGGCCCGGCTGGGAGAAGATCGTCTTGGAGGTGCTTACGCATGGCGCAGCATCATTGATGTGGGCGGCCGGATTGCCTTTGGCTCAGATGCTCCGGTCGAGCCTGCAGACGTCTTTGCAGGAATCGCCGTTGCTATCAGTCGAACCGATGAAAACGGGCGACCATTCGGCGGCTGGCGTGCGCATGAGGCGGTGAGCCGCGAACAAGCATTCGCAGCGTTCACCTCTGACGCGGCCTACGCAGGTTTCGCGGAAGGAAAGTTCGGGCGATTGGTACCAGGTGAACGCGCCGATTTCCTCCTGGTTGACCGCGACCCAATGCTTGCTTCGCCAACGCAGATCCGGGAAACTCAGGTGCGTGAGGTCTATCTGGCTGGGGAGCGCGTCTTCGCGCAGTAGGCCGACGCTATTCGGCGGGTTGATCGCCGACAGCTCGTTCTGCCGTTTCCTCAGCCTCTGATTCTTCTTTGGCCTTGTTCTTGCGCATGGTCTTTTCTTGCAGGCGCATGAGCAAAAGCGAGCCTTCGAAGAGAAGCAATAAGGGCACAGCAAGTATGACCTGCGTGCCCGGATCAGGCGGGGTGACAATTGCTGCCAGAGCAACAATGCCAACAATGACGTAGCGCCGAGCAGCCACCAATTGCTCACGTGTGACAATGCCTGCACGGTGGAGCAGCATCAGCAGCACAGGCAGCAAGAATGTCAGTCCGAAGGCAAGGATGAACTGCATCACCAGGCTGAGGTACTCACCCGCTGCTGGAAGCGCCTGAACCTGAAGCCCCCCAGCCTCTCCCCCAAACCCAAGGAAAAACAGGAAAGCGAGCGGCATCACCACATAGTATGCGAGCGCCGCCCCGCCGATAAACAGCACTGGTGTCGCGATGAGAAACGGCAGAAAAGCCTTCTTTTCCTGCGCATAGAGGCCCGGTGCAATAAAGGTCCATAGCTGATTAGCGATGATCGGGAAGCTCACCATAAAGCCTGCGAATAGTCCGATTTTGAGCTCTACGAAGAAGATTTCAGGCAGCTTTGTAAAGATCAACTGCCCCTCGCCGTCTGGAAAGGAATCCTTCAAGGGTTGGACCAGAAAACCAAGGATCGGATCGGCGAAATAGAAGCACACGCCGAAACCAATCAGCAACGCGAATATCGCGCGCATCAATCGGCTGCGCAGTTCGATTAGATGATCGAGCAGTGGAGCGCGGGTTTCATCGATATCCTTGATTTCGAAAGCCATTCGCACCGCCTACTCTTTGGTTTCTGCCGGAGCTTCCGGCGGCGTTGGGGCTACTGGGGACGGTTTTTGTGGTGCGGGAGGCGGTTCAACGCTCTTAAGCGGCTCGCTGACAGCGCTTTCCGCGTCAGCGGCAGGTGGCGGACCAGTCATCAACGGCTCGTCCTTCGAGGACTCTACCTCGGTCGCGGAGCGCTTCATGATCTCCTCATTCTGCGCTTTCCACTTCTTTTCCATGTCCTCCAGCTCGGCTTCGCGCACCATGGCATCGATCCCGGTGCGGAAATGTGAGGAAACCCGGCGCACCTTGCCGATCCAGCGCCCAGCATGGCGCATCGCCAAAGGCATATCCTTTGGCCCGATCACGAGGACCGCAATTATGATGATGACCAGAAGCTCTGCTGCGCCGATGTCAAACATTGCCTAAAGGACCTGTAGAGGCGCGAGCGAAAAAGCGGCTCGTGCCTATTGCGGGCATCAGCTGGAGGTTTCGCTCTTCTCGCTGGTGGTTTCCTCGCTTGCGTCTTTGGCAGGCGCTTCGATCTGAGCTTTGGCCGCATCCTTGGATGCCGGCTCCTCGGTCATACCCTTTTTGAAGCTGGAAATGCCCTTTCCAAAGTCCCCCATCATCTCAGAAATGCGACCGCGCCCGAACAAAATCAGGACGACAATTGCGACGATGAGGATCTGCCAAATACCGGGTTGCATGCGAATTCTCTCTTGATTGCCCTTTGCGAAGAAGGGGTGTTGCTATGACAACATAGGCATTCTCGCGCGTTCACGCCAGTGAGAGCCTTAATTCTCATCGGAATTGTCTTGGAAGCTCAATTCGGCTCGCAGGTTGCAGGGATGTCGGATGCGGGCGCGCACTCGGATTCCTCATGCGCCTCATCAGCGTTCACAGCCTCTTCCTCAGCGGAATCTGCCGACATTGCCTCTTCGAAAGCCTCGTCAACGGGATCAAGCAGACCCGAAGCACGCAATTCGTCAATTCCGGGAAGATCGCGGCGCGAGGACAATCCGAAATGGTCAAGAAAATCAGGGGTTGTGGCGTAAATCACCGGTCGTCCTGGCACCTCGCGTCGACCCGCCAGTTTGATCCAGCCAGCCTCCATCAAAACGTCGAGCGTCCCGGAACTGGTTTGCACACCGCGAATCGATTCGATCTCCGCACGACTGACCGGCTCGTGATAGGCGATGATCGCGAGCACTTCGGTCGCCGCACGGCTAAGGCGGCGGACCTGTTCCTTCTCGCGTCTAAGCAGATGCGCCATGTCAACTGCGGTTTCGAAATGCCAACGCTTTCCGCGTTCAACGAGGTGTACGCCGCGATTCTCGTAATGATGGGCAAGAGCCCGAAGCGCATCGCGAATAACGCCCTTGTCACAATCGCCAAGGTGAGCCGAGAGTTGATCGACCGTCAGCGGTTCTTCAGCGGCAAACAATGTCGCCTCCAGCCCGCGTTCGATCTCATCAGGTTCATGGTTCTCGCGTTCCATTACGCGTTAGCCTTCTGTTTGAGGCGGCGGATGCGCAGAGGCTCAAATGCCCCTTCTTGGTCGATTTCCGCCCGTCCAAGGCGGGCCAGTTCAAGCGCCGCCACAAAGCTTGATGCAAGCACTGACTTGCGTAGCTCGGGCTCAGCATTTTTGGGCAGAAAGTCACGAATATCCATCCAGTCGAGCGTCACACCGAGCATGGCGGAAACCCGGTCAAGCGCACTGTCCAGCGTCATCACCGGACGATCCGAAACGTGATAGATGCGCGGCGCGGTGCGGGCTTTGACCTGACCATATGCCTGGATCAGCGAGAAAGCATCGGACTTCCACAAGGTCTTGCGATCTGTCCGCAGCCCCTCTGGGTTACCCCGTAGAAAGATGTCGCGTCCGATCCGGTCACGACCCATCAACCGCGCGGCCGCCTCGCGCATCGCTCCAAGACGTTGGAGCCGCAACTGCAGGCGAAGCGCCAGCTCTTCGGGGCTCGGGTCCTCTTGCTCGTCTTTAGGCAGAAGGAGCGAAGATTTCAGGAAAGCCAGCCAAGCCGCCATGACCAGGTAATCCGCCGCCAATTCGAGCCTTAGGTCCTGCGCCCGCTCAATGTAAGTGAGGTATTGATCAACCAAGGCAAGGATTGAAATTTGTTTGAGATCAACCTTTTGACGCCGCGCAAGGTCGAGCAAGAGGTCGAGCGGACCTTCCCAGCCGTCAAGCTCAAGATAGAGCGCTTCCTCGCCGGCTTTCGCGCCCTGCTTGGCCGGATCATCGTCCCAGCCATCGGGCATGATCGCTTCGGGTTCGGAGGCGTTCATGCTGCCGCCTGTCAGCATGAAGCCATCATCACTCTCAGACATCACAGGAGGGCTCATGCCGCTTCTCCCGTCAGCGCAAGAAGCTCATCACGCTTGGCGAGAAGTTCATTTGCTTCAGATGGAATCGATTCTGCGACGCACGTCCCTTCAAGAGCACGGTTCAGACGGTGAGCCGCCTCATCAGACATGACGGGTACACGCTTACATATAGCCAGCATATCGTCCATTTTTGCCCAACAATTCAACACGATATCGCATCCTGCTGCGATGGCACGTTCAGACCGCTCTGGCACGCTGCCATCCAGTGCTTCCATATCGATATCGTCAGTAAGAAGCAGGCCTTCAAAACCGATTTCTCCGCGAATGATGTCACGAATGATCGTTTCAGAAAGCGTAGCGGGTGCCTTCTTGTCCCACACAGGGAATTTGAGGTGGCCCGTCATCCCGATCAATGCGTTGTTGAGCTTACGAAATGGCGCAAGGTCAGCCTCCAGCTCCTCGACGCTCGCGTGGACTGTGGGCATTTCTTTATGCGTGTCGACCATTGACCGGCCGTGGCCAGGCATATGCTTGATGCAGCCTGCGACACCGCCAGCTGCAAGCCCATCAAGGATCGCTCGGCCAATTGCCGCGATCTGCATCGACCCGCTGCCCAATGCTCGATCACCAATGACATCGTGAGCGCCATTTTGGCGAAGGTCCAAGGGCGGGTGATAATCCACCGTGATCCCCATGGCCGAGAGTTCCAAGGCCATCGCTTTTGCACCGGCACGTGCAGCCTCAATCGCGCTCGCCGGGGCAAGTTGATAAAGCCGGTCGAACGCTTCACCCGAAGGATATGCCGCCCAATGTGGGGGCCGAAGACGCGCCACTCGCCCACCTTCTTGATCGATCGAGACCAACAGGTGATCGCGACCATGAAGCGAGCGCAGCTCATCGGTCAGGGCGCGCAATTGCTCTGGATTATCGCAGTTTCTGCCAAACAGGATGTACCCCGCAGGATCAGCGTCGCGAAAAAACGCGCGCTCATCCTCGGTTAGCGTGAGCCCAGAACATCCGAATATCGCCGGAACCATGTTATTAGATTTGCAGCCACCACGCACTCAGGCAAGCGCAGTAACCATCCATTGTGGTCTTTTCGGGGGGAAAAGCGCCTGGAATCGGTTTTTCTGTGTTCGAAACCTCTGACCGATCAGGGCTTCACCTGACAATCGATGCCGTCTGACTTGAGATTGGCACAGAGTTGATCCGCCGTCGCGCGGTCGCCCGCCACTGCCTGAAGGCGATAGACCGTGCCAATATCCACGACACCCTCTTCAATCCGATAACGCAGACCCGAAAGCGCATCCGTGCGGCGACTTAGTTCTTGCCAGCCTTGCTCAGCGCGTGCGCGAGAGGTGTATGCGGCAAGTTGCACCCCAACGCCGCTACGTGATGTTGTTGCACCGGTTGAAGCAGCATTTTCGCCGGCGCCAGCAGCGCTACCAGACCTTGTCGTTCTAGGGTCCGCATCACTGCTCTCACCCGGCCCCGAATTGCCATCGGTATTCATCACGCCGTCTGGCGCGCCGCCTTCGCCTACCACCGGAGCGACATTGCCGGTCCCAGCGAACTCCTTGCCACCGGGATCTTCTGGGCGCTCCTTGATTGGACCTTCGGGCGCTTCGATCACGCTGCCATCAGCGACTTGAGTGCCTTCGGTCATTCGGCTGCCAAAGATCCATACCGTTCCAACTGCAATGGCTCCAATGGCCAACAGGATAAGAAGGAGCACAACTATCTGCTTGTGATCTGCGCCGCCTGCTTCCTCGTCCTCATCAGCTTCGAGCCAAGGCAGGCTGTCGTCTGCGGACAGGTCAAGCTCGCCTTCCGTGCTTTCGACTTCATCATATTCAGCGGTGATAATCACGTCGCAATACCCCTGACCTTCGGGCCGATATCCGCCCGATGACCTACATTCTGTCAACTGCCTCCACGCCAAGCAGGCGCAAGCCATTGCGAAGAACTTGCCCGATTGCCGCGGCGAGGAAAAGCCGCGCCTGCGATAAACCAGCGTCCTGTTTCACAATGAAGCGCTTTTGAGTATCAGTGTTACCCAAGGAATAGAAGGCGTTAAGGTCGGTTGCCAAGTCGTAGAGGTAAAACGCGATACGGTGTGGTTCACGCGCCTTGGCAGCCGCTTCGACTTCCCGTGGGAATTGTGCAGCCCGCTTGATCAGTGCGATCTCCTCATCGCCGAGCTCACTCACACAGTCAAAAGCAGGCGCAAGCCCTTCTTCTTCCTTGGCTTTCCTCAGGGTAGACTGAATCCGCGCGTGCGCATATTGGACGTACCAGACGGGGTTGTCCTTGCTCGCCTCAACAACTTTGGCAAAATCGAATTGCATCTGCGCGTCAGGTTTGCGGGTGAGCATGGTGAAGCGCACCACATCGCGGCCGACCTCTTCGATCATATCTGCGATGGTGATGAAATTGCCCGACCGCTTGGACATTTTTACTGGCTCGCCGCCCCGCATGAGCTGTACCATCTGAACCAGCTTTACGTCGAAGGGCGTTGGCTTGCCCTTGCCTTCTGACAATGCGGCGACTGCGGCCTTGATCCTCTTGACCGTCCCCGCATGGTCCGCGCCCCAGATGTCTATAAGCTCGTCAGCGCTTTCGGCCTTCTGCATGTGATATGCGAGGTCCGCCCCGAAGTACGTCCATTTGCCATCCGACTTCTTGATCGGACGGTCCTGATCATCGCCAAATTTGGTCGAGCGAAAGAGTGGTAGTTCCACAGGCTCCCAATCTTCCGGAGGCGCTTTGCCCTTGGGCGCTTCAAGGACGCCATCATAGACAAGATCGTGTTCACGCAGCCATTTCTCGGCTTCATCGGGCTTGCCTGCGGAATGCAGCGCAGCCTCCGAGGAAAAAACATCATGGTGAATACCGAGAAGCGCCAAGTCCGACTTGATCAGCCCCATCATCTGCTTCACGGCATGCTCGCGGAACAGGAGTAGCCACTCTTCCTCAGGCGCCTCCTTATGCGCATCACCCAATTCCTTGGCGAGCGCCTCGCCCACCGGGATCAGGTAATCACCGGGATAAAGTCCTTCAGGAATGGTGATCGTATCACCCAGGGCCTCACGATACCGCAAATGCGCAGACCGAGCGAGCGTGTCGACCTGCCCGCCAGCGTCGTTGATGTAATACTCCCGCGTGACCTCATGGCCGGCAAATTCAAGCAGACTTGAAAGCGCGTCACCCACTACTGCGCCCCGGCAATGCCCCATATGCATGGGGCCAGTTGGATTGGCGCTTACATATTCTACATTGACACGGGTCCCGTCACCCATGGTTGAGCGACCATAAGCATGGGCCAATGCAGTGATCGCTTGCAGCTCATCTAACCAGACCTGACCATCAAGCCGAAGGTTTATAAAACCAGGCCCAGCGACTTCCGCCCCGGCAATCCCATCAGCAGATTCTAGCTTCGCCACCAAAGCTTCAGCCAGCGCGCGCGGGTTCGTCTTAGCAGGCTTTGCGAGCACCATCGCTGCATTGGTTGCAAGATCGCCGTGTGATGGATCACGGGGCGGCTCAAGCGTCACGTTCTTGAACGAGGCATCCTCCGGAAGCGTACCATCAGCGACGAGTGCATTGAGCGCGGTTTCGATTGTGCCGCCAAAAGCGGTGTAAAGGGTCTGCATATCGGTCATCTCGGGTGCGCCGTTAGCGCAAAGGACAAAAAGGAACAAAGGGAAAGGGCGGACGCGGCATCAACCACACCAAAAGTGTCCCGAGGTCGAACGGTCGTCGGCAGCTCGGGCAGATTGTCTGCCTGCGTCGCGAGGAGTTCGCCCCGGTGGGCAAACTTAGTCCTAACGTGTGGCGTTATACGCCAGCTGCGATTCGGTTAGTTGAAAGCCCACCAGCATTTCAAATCGCGTGCGCTGGATCGCGGCTCTCACTTCGGGAGCAGACAGTGGGTCGAGCGCCGCATCGACATCGCCTGCTCGTCGTTTACGAGTGATGCGTTCGCGAATGTCTTCAGGAAGGGTCGCAGCTGCGCGGTCGATAAATGAACCTGCTTTTGCACTGGCCTGCGCTCGGTCCTGGCCATCGGCAAAGGTCAATGTCACTTCGCCCACTCGCTTAGTCACAACTGCGCTGCTACCCTGCAGCACCGTCACAAAGTAAGGAAGCGTCACAGTGCGCGCTCCGCGCGTGTCCGTGCGACGGGCCAGTACATCAAAGCTCGCTTCTGAATAAACACGTGTGCCACTATCGTCGCAGGTTGAGCGCAGGTTTGTCATCGCTGCGCTCACATCGAGATTGCTCTGCGTCTGATCACCAGCAGCACGGAACATCGTGACATCGCCTGTGAAATCCGGAATGCCGACGTCCGGGCACGACGACAGAACTGCGGTGATCCCGACGCCCTGATCGATCACCAGATCGCCTTCGCCAGCGCACCCAGCAAGCGCGGCGGCTCCAATGAGTGCGGTAAAGGCAGTTTTGCGATGCGTCATTGTCAAAATTGATCCCGTGAAAAGTGTGTCATTGCGCGCGGCCTATTCGCGCAATTTATCCGAACCGGCATACGCCCTAGCGAGCCGTGCAGCAAAGCGCTAGAGGGCGTAGTATGAACGCGCCCATAACTCAGAATGCGAACACGGCCACGGCCGAGCCTCTCAACCTCTTGATCGCTGCACCACGCGGCTTTTGCGCAGGTGTCGACCGCGCAATTGAGATCGTGGAGAAAGCGCTCGAGCGATACGGTGCACCGGTCTACGTTCGCCATGAGATCGTTCACAACAAATATGTGGTTGAGGGCCTGAAGGCTAAAGGTGCAATTTTCGTCAAGGAATTGGACGAAGTGCCTACCGATGCACCTGTGGTATTCAGTGCACATGGCGTGCCCAAATCGGTGCCTGCTGAGGCCGAGCGGCGTAATATGATTTATGTCGATGCGACTTGCCCGCTTGTCTCCAAAGTGCACCGTCAGGCTGAGCGCCAGCTCGAAAAAGGGCGACATATTATCTTTGTAGGCCACGAAGGGCACCCCGAAGTTATTGGTACGATGGGACAGGTCGAACCGGGTCAAATGACGCTGGTTGAGAATATCGAAGACGTCGACAAACTTCCGTTCGACAGCGATGAGCCGCTCGCTTTTCTTACGCAAACCACGCTTTCGGTCGACGATACGCGCGAGGTGATTGACGCTCTCATTTGGAGATACCCCAATATTCGCGGGCCGAAGGCAGAGGACATTTGCTATGCGACCTCTAATCGTCAGGCGGCGGTCAAGGAACTGGCCAAAGACTGCGATCTGGTTCTGGTCGTTGGCGCGCCCAATTCCTCGAATTCGCTCCGCCTTGTGGAGGTGGCCGAGCGGCTGGGCACACCGGGCAAGTTAATTCAACGCGCTGACGAGATTGAACCTGGTTGGTTGGATGGTGTCACCACAGTTGGCCTTACCGCAGGGGCTTCGGCACCCGAAGTCCTCGTGCGCGAGGTCGTTGATGCGCTTGCAAAATTGCGTCCTATCAATGAGCGTCAGATTAAGACGACCGAAGAAAAAATGGTCTTCAAACTGCCGCGCCAATTGACGCAATAGAATTAAGAGGCGCGGGGGCAGGTGGCAGTCTATACTAATCTTGGCGCAGAAGAGCTTGCCGCACTGATCGCGCACTACCCTGTTGGTCCGCTCGTCTCGGCGAAGGGGATTGCGGAAGGTGTTTCCAACTCGAACTGGTTGATCGATACTCAAGGCGAAGACGGCGCGAGTGCGCGCTTTATTCTCACCATGTACGAAAGGCGCATTGAGCTTGGCGATCTGCCCTATTTTCTGGGTCTACTCGATCACCTTTCCGCAAAGGGATGCCCAGTTCCACGTACCATCCACGACCGAGAGGGCGCAGCCTTTCGAATGCTTTACGGCAAAGCGATTGCGCTGATCGAGTTCTTGCCAGGGGTCTCTCCGACGAAGCCAGATGCGACCCAAGCCTTCGCGGTTGGAGAAACGCTCGCGCAAATGCACGATGCAAGTCAGGATTTTGCCTTGCCACGGGCGAACACAATGGGTTTTGCGGACAATCTTGCCAGTCTGGAAAAGTGCGGAGCCGCTCAGCTCGCCTCCATTCACCCAGACCTGCCAGCAATTTTGGAGCCTGCGCGTACTGCTGCTGCTCTCAATTTGAGCGCCCTGCCCCAGGCTCAAATCCATGCAGACCTCTTTCCGGATAATGTTCTGATGCTGGGAACGAGAGTGACCGGCCTGATCGATTTCTACTTCGCATGTTCGGGAGCTATGGCCCTTGATCTGGCGATCACCCACGCTGCATGGTGCTTCGATGAAGAAGGTGACTATTTACCTGCATTGGGAGGTGCATTGCTGGAAGGCTATCAAGGTGTCCGCAAGCTGAGCAATGACGAAAGGCGATGGTTGCCCGAGATCGCCAAGGGCGCTGCCATCCGGTTCATCGCAAGCCGGGCGGAAGACTGGCTTGACACGCCCGAGGACGCATTGGTGACACGCAAGGACCCAATGCAATTTGTCTCACGTTGGAACTGTTACAATGATCATGGGGCTGATTTGTTTGCCTAAAGCACAATCGTGAGGCATTGGAGCCTAGCTATGGGGACACCAACCAAACACGTCGAGATTTTCACCGATGGGGCTTGCAAAGGCAATCCAGGCCCAGGTGGATGGGGCACGCTCTTGCGTATGGGACAGCATGAGAAAGAGTTGTCCGGTAATGAAACAGAGACCACCAACAATCGGATGGAAATGCAGGCCGTCATACAAGGCCTTAACGCGCTAATCGAACCGTGCAGGGTCGATCTCTATTCTGACAGCAAATATGTGATTGATGGCATTACAAAGTGGGTGCACGGCTGGAAGAAACGTGGCTGGGTTAACGCCAGCAAGAAACCGGTTCGCAATGCGGACCTATGGCATGATCTCATTGATGCCGCCTCGCGCCATGATATCTCCTGGCACTGGGTCAAGGGTCACGCGGGCCATGCTGAGAATGAGCGGGTCGACAAGCTTGCAAGCGATGCCGCGGAACAGATCGCGCGGGCGCCCCAATCCTAGAACGCAAAACGGGCGCTCCGTCGTGCGGCGCGCCCGTTTGGAAAATCGTTTAAGCCTAAGACTTAGCTGTTGTCTTCGATCGGCGCGCCTGGGCCGTTCTTCTTGATCGAGTCAATCGCATTTTGCGCCGACGACTTGCTGGAATAGCCTTGCGTCGAAAACATCACTTCGCTGTTGTAGCTGAACCGCACGCGGAACTCGTCCGCTTTGTCTTTGTAGATTTCAAACTTGTGAGCCATCGTCAGATACCCTCTCAAATGGTTGTGAACTCAAAGGACATCATACAGATCAAGAAAGGCCTGGCTAGATCGCGCTTGCAGCTTTCTCGCGGTAAAAGCGGGAAGGATCGTAAACTTTTGCGTCAATATCGCTAGTGAGATCATCGCGGCCCAAACCAAGCATTGCCTGCGAAGCCACTCTTGCTGCCGCTGGCGCAGTCTGGATGCCAAAGCCGCCTTGACCCGCGAACCATTGGAGACCGGGCACGAGCGGGTCAGCACCGTAAACCGGTAGCCGGTCAGGGGTAAAGCTCCTAAGCCCAGCCCATCTCCTCTCAACCGCTTCAATTCGCCAGCTGGTTGCTCTCTCAAACTGATTGATCGCTTTGGCGACATCAATCTCTTCCGGCGCCGCATCGCATGGGTCGGTTGGTGTTTCGTCATGCGGGCTGAGCCAAATGCGGCCATTGTCCGATTTGAAATAGAAATTGCCCGAGATATCAAGCACCAACGGCATGTCTTCGGGCGCTTCCTGTCCCACTCTTAGTTGGGCAACGGTGCGACGAAATGGAGTGATACCGAGGGGTTGAGCACCTGCGATCCTGGCGATGGTGTCCGCCCATGCTCCGGCAGCGTTTACGATCTGAGTGGCGTGGTAGGTGTCGCCATTGGTTGTAAGGATCCGCCAACCGCCCTGCCCCCGCTCCAAATGCAATACTCGCGCACGACACTTCAATTCTACTCCGGCGTTCTTGAGAGCTTTGAGGTAGAACTGATGAAGTCCAGCCACATCAATGTCCGCACAGGCCTGTTCATAAATGCCGTCACACCATTCATCGCGAAGGAATGGCACGTGCGCGCGAGCAGCCATGCCGTCCACGCGCTCAATCGTGACACCCGTGCCGGCGAAGCGCCGTTCGAAATCATCAAGCTTTGGCCCGTCTTCCTGACGCCCAACATAAAGCGCCCCACGACGGCGCAAAAACCCGTGCTCGCGCAAAAAATTGCCCGAGGGCAGCGTGAGCGGGACAATGCCGGGACCACCATAGCATTCTTCCCAGAAAGCAGCCGAACGGCCCGTCGAATGATAGCCGGGCACATCTTCTGCTTCGAGCAGCAAGACTTTTGCAAAGGGACCTAACTCAGCGGCAAGACTAGCCCCCGCCATCCCCGCGCCGATGATCGCAAAATCGTACGAAATGGCCGTCATTGAGGAGGCGCAACCTCATCAAGGAATGCGCCAATCGCGTCCATCACGCGGCGACGAACTTCGTCACGTTCGCGTAAAATTTCATGATGAGCCTCTTCGCCAAGCACAAATAAGCGCCCATTGGGCAGGCGATCAGCTGCTCGCGCAATCGCATCGTGACTGACAAGTTTGTCGTGAGCTGTTGACGCAAGAAGCACCGGTACTCGCACACGTTCCATTGCTCCAGAGGCATTCAGAACACGGCAAGAGGCATAGGCGCGCTCAACCCAGCGCCAGCTTGCCGGGCCCATCACCAACTCGGGCCTCGTGTCACGCCAGTATTGCTCGTCGGCATATCGATCGGGGTCGTGGGTCAAGAGATTGATTCGGTCAGCAGGAAGCTCTCCGGGCTTCTCGCTCCATTTCCATGCCTGACGGGTGGGATCGCCAATCAGGGTCATGAGCTTTGCAACGGAATGCTGCACGAAGAACGGTACGGGTGGCCCTTTCATCCCGAGCATCGGGGCGCTTAGGAAGCAGGCGACTGGCGGCGTTCCTCCTTGCAGTTTTCCGTCAACGAGCGCGCGCATAATCAGATGTCCGCCCATTGAGTGGCCTGCAATTATGTGCGGCCCGGGCACCTCTTGCACCCATTGCTGCCACAGGTGCGCCAAATCATCGGTCCAGATCGAGAAGTCTTCTATGTGACCCGTGAATGGGTCTTCTCCCAGCCGGCCTGATCCAGCCTGCCCGCGCCAGTCCGATGCCGTCACTCGCCAACCGTCTCGGTGCCATTCTTCCAGGCTCTCTAGATATTTCTCATAACAGTCGCCCCGCCCAGGCATGAACAGAATAGATCCTCTACGAGCGTCTTGCCCATCAACGGGTGCTCCCGGCCAATCAATACGCCTCACCGCATGTCCGTCCGCAAGAACCCATGTGCCCTCAGTGGCAGTTGGGGGGATTGAGCGCCGATCAATCGGTGCATCAGCGTTTGCCATTTTAGCGCCAGCCTGTGTGATTGGTTGATCCATATATGAAGCGCAGGTTCCGAGCGGTTGATCGTGGTTACTATTTGGTAAGCACTAATCTGTAGCACCTCAATTGAAGACAGTTCGTGCCAGCCGATCTGGCGACCAAACGAACATCTTGTCGAGGGGCGACTAATGTTGATGACGATTGTTCAATACGGACTGCTGATTGCCTTGGCAATCGCGCTCCTATACGCCGCGTTCACGGATATCCGTTCGCGCACTATCGCCAATTGGCTGAACCTTGGCATCGCGGCGTTCGCCCCCGTATTCTGGTGGGCAAGCGGGCTTTCCCTGTGGCCGGATGTTGCCATTCAACTGGGTGTGGCTCTCGCAGCCTTCGCCGTTTTTGCTGGCATGTTTGCACTTGGCATGATGGGCGGAGGAGATGTCAAACTTCTCACCGCTCTTGCGCTTTGGATCGAGCCCAACGCCTTCTTGCAATTGCTGCTCGTCATGGCTGTAGCCGGCGGCGTGCTCACAGTCGGCATGGCTGTCGTCCACGCCATGCGCAAACGTAAAGACAAGCTTGCGATACCTTACGGAGTGGCCATCGCAATCGGGGCGTTGTGGGTGCTGGTGCCGCGCCTCAGTCAATTTCCGACAATCGCATAAACTTCCGTCTGAGTGAGGGCCGTGAACCCGATCTTAACTACTTTGCTCTTACCAACGGAAAGCATACCTGCCCGTAATGTCACGGGCCCACGAAGGGGGCTGATTAGCCATGGATAGGAAGAAACTGGTTCTGCTGCTTGGTGCACTCGTTGTCGCGATCGGCAGCGCCTTTCTTGCACGAAGCATGTTCGCGGGAGATGCGGCTCCAGTCGCAGAAGCTCAAGTCGAGCCGCAAGGGCCCAAAGTCCTTGTCGCCAACCGAGCGTTGCCCGCAGGGACAATCATTACCGCTGATGCCATGGGCTATCAGCAATGGCCTGAAGAACTGGTCCAGGACGCCTACTTTATTGAAGGCAATTCTGACATGAGCCAACTCCTTGGCACTGTTGTCCGCTTCCCGATCACTGCGGGTGAGCCGGTTACTCATGGTGCACTTGTACGCCCTGGTGACCGCGGGTTCTTGGCGGCGGCACTTGGCCCAGGCATGCGCGCTGTAACAGTGCCGGTTTCTGCAAAGACTGGCGTTGCTGGCTTCGTGTTCCCAGGTGACCGCGTCGATATGGTCCTCACGCAGAGCGTGGCTGGCGAAGGTCGCGAGCTTCGCGCAGCTGAAACGGTTCTGCGTAACCTTCGGGTTCTCGCAACCGACCAAACAACCGAACAAGTGACCGATCAGGTAACGGGTCAAACCCAGGTTCGCGCTTTCCGCACGGTTACTCTCGAAGTGACACCAAAGATCGCTGAGAAGGTTGCCGTTGCGCAGACTATCGGTGAACTTACCCTGGTTCTACGTTCGATTTCGGACAATCAGGCTGAACTGGAACGCGCTATTGCATCGGGTGAGATTGAAATTCCGGCTGATGCAACGCCTGAAGAGGAAGAGCGTTTCCTTCGCACTGCCATGGGCCGTCCAGTTGAAGGCAAATCGACCTTCCAGACCGGCGGCGATGTTTCACGCTTCCAGCGCAAGACCATTCCGCCGCAGAACGATGGTGGCCGCAACCGCGCCCCAGCCCGCACGCCTGCTGCACCTGGTGTATCTGCCAAGGTGAACGGCGCGCCCGTCTACAAAGGACCATCGGTCCGTGTGACGCGTGGCAAAGCGACCACTGAGGTTCCCGTGAACGGTTCCATCACAGCCGCCACTGGCCAGCTGAACAGCAATGTGAGCCGCGGTGTTGGCCAAGCCGGTCAAACCGTTCCATCCGCGCTTAGCACCATTCGGTAACGCGCTCGATAAGAGGAAAATTAACCATGCGAGCCGAAACCACCATGAATTTCCGAAAGGCCAATCCGGTCAAAGGAAAAACAGGGAAATCCACAGGGGGCCCTAAGATGAAAGCCAAGTTTCTTAGCCGAGCATTGCTCGCCGGGATCGCATTGCTGCCTTTGGCGGCGGTGTCGACCGGAACAGCAACCGCCCAGCAGGTTGTGAGCCCTAACTCCGAGATCGTTCTTTCGATCGGCAAAGGCGAGTTGGTGGCTGTGCCGGGTGCCATGGCCGATGTGTTCGTCGCCAACGATCAGATTGCCGACGTTCAAATCAAGTCACAGCGCCAGCTCTACGTCTTTGGACGCGCAGGCGGTGAAACCACGATTTACGCAAGCAACGCTCGCGGTGATGTGATTTTCTCGGCCAATATTCGCGTCGGCAACAACATTGGCAGCATCGATCAGATGCTCGCTCTCGCGATGCCTAATGCGAAGGTTAATGTCGCCACAATGGGTACGGACACCGTGCTGCTTACCGGCACAGTGAAAGCGCCAGAAGATGCCGCTGAAGCAGAACGCCTCGTACAGGCATTCCTTGGCGATCAAACCAATGTGATTACTCGCCTCAAGACAGCGACGCCGCTCCAGGTCAACCTTCAGGTGAAGTTCGCCGAAGTCAGCCGCAGTCTTGTGCGCGCTGTGGGTGGCAACGTTACCACGATTGATGGGTCACAAGGCGGTTTCCGCGGCGGTGTTGGTACTGGGCGCAACCTCGCTGGTGAGTCAGGGTTCAACACAGGCGGCCCGCTGAGTGTTGGATCGGGCGCAGGCGCAGTATCTGGTCAACGCTTTATCCGCGATATCGATGGAAATATTGTTGTCGACGACAATAATGTCCCATTACTTGAAGAGGTACTTGGCACAGCCATCGGAACCAATGCCGGTGCAGGCACCACTATCGGTGGCCTCGCTCAGCTCTTCGGACTCGATGTGCTTGGCGCGCTTGACCTGTCAGAGCGTCTGGGTCTGATCACCACGATCTCTCAGCCAAACCTTACTGCACTTTCGGGCGAAACCGCGACCTTCCTAGCTGGCGGTGAGTTTCCGATCCCGATTTCGCAAGGACTTGGTAACGTCGCGATTGAGTACCGTGATTTCGGTGTAAGCCTCGCTTACACGCCAACGGTTCTTTCCAATGGTCGGATTTCGATCCGCGTGCGTCCCGAAGTTTCCGAGCTTTCAACACAAGGTGCAGTCGTTCTGAACGGCTTCCAGGTGCCCGCTCTTACCATCCGTCGTACCGAAACGACGGTTGAATTGGGCTCTGGTGAGAGCTTCATGATCGCAGGGCTGCTGAGCA
The DNA here is from genome assembly GCF_947502395.1 of uncultured Erythrobacter sp. Taxonomy (GTDB): domain Bacteria; phylum Pseudomonadota; class Alphaproteobacteria; order Sphingomonadales; family Sphingomonadaceae; genus Erythrobacter. The sequence continues at coordinate 581,569 of NZ_CANMZM010000003.1, read as the reverse complement.
ACAACGCTCAGAACGCTCTGGATAAAGCACCCGGCCTTGGGGATGTTCCAATCCTTGGTAACCTTTTCCGTTCGCGTTCTTTCCAGCGCGGCGAGACTGAACTTGTCATCGTTGTGACACCGTATTTGGTCAAGCCAGTCAATCAAAGCGATATCGTTTATCCAACCGATGGCTTCCGTGCGTCAAGCGAGCTGGAGCAGCTGCTCCTCTATCGCGAAAGCGGCAGCAAGAGCGGTGAAGCCCGCCCAGGCCCAACCGCTTCTGAACCCGAAGCGCCCAATCCTGAAATCAGTGCTGTTGATCCTGCCGCAATCGTGCCCTCGCGCCCAAGTAAGCAAGACCGCCGCGCCGACAACAACCGCAAGCGTGATGGGGCTGACGCTCCAGCGCCCGGCTTCAGCCTCTAAGCCCTCAGCGAAAGGTTACCGTGATGAAGAATACACACAATAACAAGCTGTTGGGCTCAATTGCCCTCGCTTTGGGCGTCACCCTTGCTGGATGCAGCAGCGGTCCGCTTTCAGAAACAAACACCTCGCTATACTCGGTCAATCAGCCAGTGGTCGAGCGCACCAATTTCACATTGGATGTCGACACAACTCGATCAGGTCTTCCAATCACCGAGCAGCAGCGCCTTAATGGTTGGTTTGAGACTATGGATCTTCGCTATGGTGACCGGGTCACCATTGAAGATCCTTCCTCGAACCCAGCTGTTACCGACGCGGTGAACCAGTTAGCTGGGCGTTATGGCCTAATCGTTGAGGGCGTTGCCCCGACAACGGCTGGAATGTTGGGCGCAAGCCAAGCTCGCGTAGTGATTACTCGCTCGACAGCTTCTGTCCCGAATTGTCCGAATTGGGACGGCCGTTCGGATAGCAACTTCAAGAATGAAACCAGCAAAAACTATGGCTGTGCGATCAACGGCAATCTGGCGGCCATGGTCGCTAATCCTGAGGACCTTCTCGAAGGGCAATCAGGCACAGGTGAGACTGTGATTTCGACCGGCACAAAAGCTATCGCAACTTTCCGCGACGCTGAGCCAACCGGAGCTGCTGGTCTTCAAGATGCTCAAGGCGGAGGAAACTGATCAATGAACGCTCCATGGAAATCGGGTATCCCCGGCAATCGCGATCCATTTGCCGCCTATATCTGCGACGACGCAGCGCTGGACGTTCTGCGCCCGGTCGTTATCGAAATGGGCTGGCCTCCTGAGAAGTGCAACAAAGGTGGTCTGCGCAACGCGATCCAGTCGCTCTCGGTCAGTGCAAGTCCTGCCATTCTGGTGGTCGACCTGTCGGAAAGCGGCGATCCGCTGAATGATATCAATGCGCTTGCCGAGGTTTGTGAGCCAGGTACAGTTGTGATCGCCATTGGCCAAGTCAACGACGTGCGCCTCTACCGCGACCTGCTCGCAAGCGGCATTCATGACTATCTGCTCAAGCCGCTTAACGCTCAAGCTGTGCACGATGCGTTGAACGGTGCGTTGGCAGTTTTCACTTCGCCCAAGGGTGGAGATGCTGAAGGCGTTAAACGTCACATTTCAACCGCAGTGGTCGGCACACGTGGCGGCGCTGGAGCCTCTACGCTGGCAACCTCGCTTTCGTGGTTGTTCAGCGAGGAACACAAGGTCCCTACGGGTCTGTTCGATCTCGATGTGCACTTTGGAACGGGCGCACTGGCGCTTGATCTCGAGCCTGGCCGTGGCCTCACCGATGCGATCGACAACCCAAGCCGGATCGACGGTCTCTTCATCGAACGCGCTATGATCCGTGCCAATGACAATTTGTCGATCCTCTCGGCCGAGGCTCCTATCAGCCAACCGCTGATGACCGATGGTGCTGCGTTCGTCCAGCTTGAGGAAGAATTCCGTCAAGCATTCGAAATGACCGTGATCGATCTGCCGCGCAACATGCTGATTAACTTCCCGCATTTGCTGGCTGACGTAAATCTGGTGTTGCTCACATGCGAACTCACCCTTGCATCGGCACGCGATACGATCCGGATTTTGTCCTGGCTCAAGACCCATGCGGCTCACGCTCATCCAATGGTCTTGGTCAACAAGTTCCAGTCAGGTGTTGCGGAGATCAGCAAGTCCGATTTTGAAGCCTCAATCGAGCGCAAGATCGATTTTGCTATTCCCTACGACATCAAGGCCGCTTCAAACGCTGCCAAGCTGGGTCAAGTCTTCACCGAAGCAAACAAGAACTCAAAGGCAACTGCGACAATTAAGCAGATTGCTGAGCGTATCATGGGCGCAAGCGAAGACGATCTGACTGCCATCACCGAAGAGAAGAAGTCGCTTTTGGGCGGGTTCGATCTCAAATCGCTGTTGGCGAAGAAACAAAAGAACCAGGCTCCAGCTGAGCCTGCGGATTAAACACTCAGCCGGCGAGGCTGGCGCACGGAGGATCCTTGCGCCGGCCAGCCGGGTGAAACTTCTGGCGCTGCGTACTGCCATTGCTTGGGAACCAACCCAAGGGCTGACGCAAGCAAAACAACGAGAACGGGCAGGACGATACCGAGATGGACATACTGCAAACCCTGCTGATCACTGTGGTGATCTTCCTGGTGATCGTTGGCGGCTACCTACTGCTTTCGACACCGAGCGTTGGCAAGGCACAGAAACGTCGCCTCCAATCGTTGCGCTATCGGCACTCTGAAAACACCGATACAAAGGTTGAGTCGCAGCTGAAGAAAGCGATTGCAGCTCGTCGTCCCAAAGCGCATCGCGTCGCAGGCTCTGCTTCGCGCACCGAAGCGCTTGAGATGCGGCTTGAGCGCACTGGCAAGGGGTGGACCCTGTCGCAATATATCTACGCCTCGCTTGGCCTCTCGCTGTTTGTTGCGGTCCTGATTTACCTTCAGAGCGGAGCCGCGCTGCTATCATTGGGAATCGGCGCAGTGATTGGCCTTGGCCTTCCGCACCTTGTTGTCGGGTTCTTTATCAAGAAACGCACCAATAATTTTGTGGCCAAGTTTCCTGACGGCATTGAGCTGCTCGTGCGCGGCCTTCGTTCAGGCCTTCCTGTCGCTGAGACGCTTCAGGTTGTGGCCGAGGAAGTACCCGGCCCTGTCGGAATCGAATTCAAAGGCGTGGTTGAACGCATCAAAATCGGAAAAACGATGGAAGATTCTCTCCAGGAAGCCGGCGACAAGCTGGGCATCCCAGAGTTTAACTTCTTCACCATTACGCTCGCCATTCAGCGCGAGACCGGTGGTAACCTTGCCGAGACGCTTTCGAACCTTGCCGACGTGCTGCGCAAGCGTTCGCAGATGAAGCTCAAGATCAAGGCGATGAGCTCCGAATCAAAGGCCTCTGCTTATATTGTGGGTTCGTTGCCCTTCATCGTCTTCGGCCTGATCTACTGGATCAACCCCGATTATCTGGGCCAGTTCTTCGTTGATGATCGCCTGATCATTGCTGGACTTGGCGGACTAGTCTGGATGAGCATCGGCGCCTTCATCATGGCCAAAATGGTCAGCTTCGAAATCTGATCCGGGAGGGAATTCAAAATGCTTGATCAACCAACCGGACCAACTCTGCTCGGCTTTGATGTTATCCTTGTGGGGAGCATCCTCGCAGGACTGGCTGCCTTCGCTGTTTTGATGGCGATCTATGCCGCCGTTACCATCAAAGACCCGATGGCAAAGCGCGTGAAGTCTCTCGAAGAGCGCCGCGACGAGCTCAAAGCCGGGATCGTAACCGGTGGCTCGCGCAAGCGTGCCAGCCTGGTTCGCCGAAGCGATACGACCGACAAGGTTAAAGACAGCCTCGGCAAGATGAACGTTTTGGAGCAAAGCCAGCTCCAGGCGGTTCAGCAGAAGCTTGCCCATGCTGGCTTCCGCAACAAGGAATTGGCGGTCATCATCATCGGTCTGCGCATGGTGCTGCCTGTTGTGTTTGGCATCATTGGCTTCATTCTCTTTTACTGGCTCGACTACTTCCAGTTCGGTGAAGGTTCGCTCAAGAACCTGTTCGGCTTCGCTGGCATGGTGTTTCTTGGCTATAAGGGTCCGGAAATCTATCTTTCGAACCTTGCGAGTAAGCGCACAGCCGAGATCCAGAAAGGCCTGCCGGACGCTCTCGACCTGCTTGTGATTTGCGCCGAAGCTGGTCTTACCGTCGATGCTGCCTTCAACCGCGTGGCGAAGGAATTGGGTCGGGCTTACCCTGAATTGGGTGACGAATTTGCCCTAACGGCGATTGAGCTTTCCTTCCTGAACGAACGGAAGCTGGCCTTCGATAATCTGGCCTATCGCGTCGATCTGGAAGCAGTCAAAGGCGTTGTGACTACCATGGTTCAGACTGAACGCTATGGTACGCCGCTTGCTTCTGCCCTGCGTGTTCTCTCTGCCGAATTCCGGAACGAGCGTATGATGCGGGCTGAAGAGAAGGCAGCACGTCTGCCAGCGATCATGACGGTTCCACTAATCATGTTCATTCTGCCGGTGCTCTTCATCGTGATCCTTGGCCCAGCGGCCTGCTCGATCTCCGATGCTCTGATCACTCCGCAGGAAGGCGGCGGCTAAGGCCTAAGCTTTCGAAATCAAACAAAGGGCCGGTACGTCACATGACGCACTGGCCCTTTTGCTTTCAGTCTACCGGCATCCCAGCCAACGCCCCCGCCCTCGTCCTCAGTTTGGCAAGCATGGAGCGCAATGCAGCTTCCTCTGCCGCGTCAAACCCCTCGAAGAGTTCGCGCTCGGTTGCCCTGGCGGTTGGCATGACCTCATGGTGGATCGCCTCGCCTTCAGCCGTCAGCGCCAGCAGGTGAGAGCGACCATCAAGTTCATTGGCAACCCTTGCAATTAGGCCGCGCTCTTCGAGCACTTTGCACGCTCGGTTGACCGCCACCTTGTCCATCAAGGTCGCCTCCGTCAGGTCGCGCTGAGTCAGCTGCCCGCCATGGCTGCCCGTATCGCCAAGGATCGCCATCACCCGCCATTCCGCAACTTTAAGACCAAAGCGCGAGCGGTAACGCTGCGCGATCAGATCGCTCACCGCATTCGATGCGATCGAGAGTTGGTAGGGCAGGAAGTCAGCGAGTTGAAAGTCGCGGGCATCTGGGTTCGTGGCCTGAGTCATGCGAAGTGGTTTCCCATGAAACCAGTCTTCACGCAAGCCAGCTGCAGTCCCCCTTATTCGTAAGGGCGATCCTCCCACCAGGGATAGAAGTCGGGCATATCCTGAGTGACTTTCCCAGGATAGTTTGGCGCACGCTTTTCAAGGAAGCTTGCAATTCCCTCTTTCGCGTCGGCTCCGCGAGAAAGGCGATAGATAGAGCGGCTGTCGATCTTATGCGCTTCCATCGGGTGATCAGTGTTCATCAAACGCCACATCATCGCCCGCGTCATTGCAACGGAGACAGCCGAAGTGTTGTCTGCGATTTCACGGGCGATTGCCCGCGCTTCATATAGCAAGTCATCGGGCCCATGGACCGATCGCACCAGACCGCCCGCCTTGGCTTCTTCGGCATCGAAGACCCGTCCTGAATAGCACCACTCCAGCGCTTGGCTGATCCCAACAAGGCGCGGCAAAAACCAGCTTGAGGCCGCCTCAGGCACGATCCCGCGCCGAGCAAAGACAAATCCGTAACGCGCATGCGACGCGGCCAATCGGATATCCATCGCAAGCTGCATGGTTGAGCCCACGCCCACCGCGACACCATTGCAAGCTGCGATAAGCGGCTTCTTGCTTTCGAACAGACGCAAGGTGAGCCTGCCCCCGCCATCGCGCACGCGCTCATCAGAAAGACTCTCAACCTCGGTCGCATCGGCGAAGACCTGCCCTCCCCCTTCAGGCGTTAGGTCAGCGCCTGCGCAAAAGGCTCGCTCGCCCGCTCCGGTGAAAATCACCGCACGCACATCGTCATCGGCATCGATATCGTCCATCGCCGTCATGATCTCCGCACCCATTGTGCGGGTATAGGCGTTCATTTTTTCCGGACGGTTCAGGGTGATGGTGGCGATGCCATCGGTTTTGTCGACCAGAATCTGGGTGTAGTCTGTCATGAAAAATCTCTCCTGCGTGAGACACTTGACACACTGTCCAAGAGGAGAAAACCCTTACCCTGCGATCAGCCGGAAAATGGGGTGCCAAAGAGAGGGGAATGAGGCTCGATCATCGCCTGATCATACCTCTCATCGCGACATGTAGGACAGCACAAAAAACCCCGCGCCGTGTTGTCACGGGCGGGGCTTTTTGTAACTAAGAAATGCTTGCTCTTACGAGCCGTCAACCAGACCCCGCGCCTCAAGCATCGCCTGCACATTGGGCTGACGACCGGCAAATGTCTGATACATGTCAAAGTAGTCCATCGTGCCACCGCGACTGAGCACGGTCTTGCGATAATGATCGCCATTCTCACGGGTCAAACCACCATTTTCACGGAACCACTCGCGGCTGTCGCGATCGAGCATTTCGGTCCACAGATAGCTGTAATAACCAGCCGAATAACCAGCGGGTGAGCTAAAGATGTGGTTGAAATAGGTGCTGCGATAGCGCGGCGGGACCAGATCGATTTCAAGACCAAGTTCGGTCAGCGATTGGCGTTCAAACGCGTCAACCGCTTCAGGATTGCCCACCAGAGCGCGCGCCTCATCTGGCGACAATGCGTGCCACTTCATATCAAGGAGAGCAGCTTCGACGACTTCGCCAAAGTCATAACCTTGGTTGAACTTGGCCGCTGCTTCGATCTTCTCGATCATCTCATCAGGGATGGTCTCACCAGTCTCATAGTGCTTGGCGTAGTTTGACAGAATTGATGGCCAGGTTGCCCACATCTCGTGAACTTGGCTGGGGTATTCGACAAAGTCGCGAGCGGTCGCTGTGCCAGAGAGGCTCTCATATTGCTGGTCAGCAAAGAAGCCGTGCAGCGCATGACCAAATTCGTGGAATGTGGTGTTCACCCAGTCAAAGCTGACCAGTTGCACTTCGCCTTCAGCCGCCTTGGGAATGTTGAGCACGTTGTAGATGACCGGCTTGGTGTCCCAGAGATAGCTCTGATCAACAAAATTGCTCATCCACGCACCACCGCGCTTGGATGGACGCTGGAACGGGTCGAAATAGAACACGCCAAGTTCTGAACCATCGGCTTCGAAGACGGTGTAGACCCACACGTCCTCGTGATAGACCGGCAGGTCGGTGCGACGTTCAAACGTCAGACCATAGAGCTCTTCTGCCATGTGGAAGACACCATCTTCGAGCACGTTTTCGAGCACGAAATATTCCATCACCGCGTCTTCATCGAGGTCGAATTGCTCGGCCTTGATGCGGTTGGCGTAGCGATACCAATCCCACGGTTGGACATCAAAATCACCACCATCGGCGCGGATTGCCGCGTTGAGCATCTCTGCTTCGCGGCGCTGCGTCGCGGCAAGCGCTGGAACCATTTGCTCCATGAAATCCAGGGCAGTCTTGGGCTCTTTCGCCATACGATCATACATGGTGTAGGTCGCCCAATCAGGTTGACCAAAGAGCGCGGCCTTTTCCGCGCGGAGAAGTGCGATACGAGCGATCAGGTCACGTGTATCGACCCCGCGCTTTCCATCAGCACGGTCATGGCTCAGCTTAAACAGAGCTTCACGGGTGTCACGATTTTCAAGCGTCGGCAAAAGAGGCTGTTGCGTTGTGTTTTGAAGCGCAATGGCAAACTTGCCTTCTTGGCCCTGCTCAGCAGCGAGCGTAGCAGCCGCGTCGATATCGGCCTCAGAAAGACCAGCAAGCTCTTCGCGTGTGTCAACAATCAGCGGCTGAGTGGCCATCGCATCACGGGCAAGCTGGCCAAACTCAGTGGTGAGCATGGAAAGCTGCGTGTTGATCTCTTTGACCTCTTCGCGCTGTTCTTCAGTGAGAAGCGCGCCGGCATGGACCATTGAACTGTAGGTCTCATCGAGCAATTTCGCGTCTTCAACACCCAGCTCAAGCGTATCGCGATTGTCGTAAACCGCCTTCACCCGCTCAAACAGTTCCGGATTGAGCGTGATGCTGTCGCCGTGGGCGGTCAGCTTGGGGCTCATCTCGGTATTGATTTCGTCGAGGCGATCGTTGGTGTTTGTACCGGTAAGCTGGAAGAAAACGCGTGAAACACGACCCAGCATGCGTCCTGATTTCTCAAGCTCAACGATGGTGTTTTCAAAGGTCGGCTCATCGGGATTATCGATGATTGCCTGAATCTCTTCGAGATGCAGCTCCATCCCTTTCTCGAACGATGGAATGTAGGATTCTTCAGAGATTTTGGTGAAGTCTGGCGCTTGGAACGGAAGCGTGCTGTCCGCCTCGAAGTAATCTGTCGACGCGGTAAGCTCTGTGGGTGAGCAGGCTGTCGTGGTGGCGACAAGCGCAAGCGCGGAGGCGGTCAAGGCCAATGGAGCCAGTTTAAGGCGCATGATGAACAATCTTTCCTTCCAGTTGGCGCAGATAGGGGTTTGCCCCGTCGCGCATCAATTCAGCTGTGCGGCTGATAGATTGTTGCTCTGGTCAACGCAACTTGAACGGGTGATGAGCGAGCGCATCCGATCCACTCGACGGCCTGAACAAGATCAATCAGACGCAAACAACTCCAGAAATTTTAGAGCCAATGCTGACTTCTCAATCTCGGCCACTTGTATGCGATTTTGCCAGTTCAATCCATCGGTATTGCCGAGCGCCACGAGCGTGAGCCCTTCGTCAGGCACTTTCAGCAGCATTCCGGCGTAGGCATCGGGCCACCAGCCGCCGTGCCAGAGAAGGCGTTTGCCGTTCCAGTCCTGGGCCCACCAGCCATGAGCATAGTCCGATGGGTTTCCATCTGCATTGATCGGGCGCTCCCACATTGCCCTGAGCTGATCGGGTGCAAGGATGCCACCTTCATCAAGTGCGATTGAGTAGTTTGCCAATCCAACAGCGCTTGAAATAATGCCACTCGACGCGTTGAGCTCTGGATTGGGAAGCGATGAGGGATCGAGGTTGTCGTCCTGTTCGGGCGCATGGCGAAAGGGCGGAGCCAGCATGCGCAAGGCATCACCGCCCTTCGGATCGCGCCACCCAGCAGCGATGTCTTTCAGCCCCGCCTTGTCGAGGACATAGCGGCGCATCCACACATCAAAGCTCTCGCCGGTCTGCTCTTCCACCCAATTGGAAAGCCGCCCAAATACTAACGGATTGTACAAAAAGTTGGTGCCCGGCTCGCCAAGCACGCGCATTTGCAATACGTCGCGCAACGACAGCGTCGCACTGCAATCAATCGGTGGCGGAGTATAGCCATCGACCAGTTCCACCCCGCCGCCAAAGATGTTTTGACTGTTCGAAAGCCATTCGCAACGACCATCCCAATCGGAGAGCTTGGTGAATGCATCGTCGAGGTCGACGACACCGTCGGCATCCATTCCGATCAACGTGGCTGCGCTGAATGTCTTTGTGATGGATGCCACGAGGTAGCTCGTGTCAGCAGTGGTTGGCTCTTCCGCATCATGATCCTGCCACCCGATGCCTTGCGCGGCGACGATCTCGCCGTCCATTACGATTGCATAGGACATCGAAAGCACAGAATTCTCGCGACGAAACTGATGTGCGAATTCGTCAAATTCTGCGAGCTTGGCCTCCCTGGATGAGTCAATGTCGCGTAATTCAGTCTGTGGTTCGGCGCTTGCTGCACCTGGCACAAACCCCACAATTGCTGCCAATAGATATCCAAGCCGCATGAGCAATCCCTCCCTCGACACCAATCTTGTGACTGAAAATTCCTAAGAAGCAAGGCTTTGTCGGGCGAGAGACAAAAGTTTCGGACAAAAGAAACCCCCAGCACTTTGAAGCGCCGGGGGTTCCCTTGTTGTACAATGAGGTGAGCTTTAACGCGGTGCCATGCGGATCGCACCGTCGAGACGCACGTCTTCGCCGTTAAAGTAAGCCGTTTCGATCATGGTCATCGCAAGCTTGGCGTACTCTTCAGGATAGCCCAAACGCTTGGGGAAAGGCACAGAAGCTGCCAGAGCGTCTTTCACCTTCTGAGGCGCCGCGTTCATCAGTGGGGTTTCGAAGATACCGGGAAGGATCGTGTTCACACGGATGCCTTCACTCATAAGGTCGCGCGCGATCGGCAAAGTCATGCCAACAACGCCGCCTTTAGATGCAGAGTATGCAGCTTGGCCCATCTGGCCGTCTTCAGCAGCAACAGAAGCCGTGTTCACAATCGCGCCGCGATTGCCGTCTTCCGAAAGCGGATCGAGCGTCAGCATACCAGCTGCTGATTTTGCGATACAGCGGAAGGTACCGACAAGGTTCACCTGAATCACGAAATCGAACGCAGACAGCAAGAAGTGCTTGGTTTCGCCGGTCAACCCGCCGTTCTCATCACGTACGCGGCTGGCGGTTTTCATAGCATTGCCGATTCCTGCGCAGTTTACGAGGATACGCTCTTGACCGTGTGCGTCGCGCGCTTTGGCAAAGCCTGCATCGACGTCTTCATCGCTGGTCACGTTGACCTTGCAGAAAATGCCGCCGACTTCGGCCGCCATCGCTTCGCCCTTCTCTTCGTTCATATCGAAGATCGCGACTTTGGCACCTTTGGCAGCGAGCGCGCGCACAGTGGCGGCACCGAGGCCCGAAGCGCCGCCGGTGACGACTGCGGGAGTGTTGGCTGAAACTTCCATTAGATTTCCTCTTCCAAATTCCAGGGAGACTTATAGTGACTCTACGATGGTGACATTGGCAACGCCGCCGCCTTCGCACATCGTTTGAAGTCCGTATTTCTTTCCGTGGCGCTTTAACCCGTGGACCAGTGTCGCCATCAACTTGGTGCCCGAAGCACCGAGCGGGTGGCCAAGCGCAATCGCGCCGCCGTGGACGTTGAGCTTTTCCGGGTCAGCACCGGTGTGCTTAAGCCATGCCATAGGAACAGGCGCAAACGCCTCGTTCACTTCATAAAGGTCAATATCGTCGATTTTGAGCCCAGCGCGCTCAAGTGCCTTGTCGGTTGCGAACAGCGGCTCTTCCAGCATGATCACCGGATCGCCCGCGGTGACGGTGAGGTTATGAATACGCGCCATTGGCGTGAGGTTATGTTGCCTAAGCGCCTCTTCTGACACCACGAGCACTGCCGAAGACCCATCACAAATCTGGCTTGCACTTGCCGCTGTCACCATGCCGTTCGGGTCAATCAGCTTAACGCCTGCGATCCCCTCGAGGGTGGCATCAAAGCGGATGCCTTCGTCTACAGTGTGGGTATCGTCACCTTCGGGTGTTTCGATATCGATGGGCACGATCTCGTTTTCAAACGCGCCCGCCTCGGTCGCGGCAATCGCTTTCTTGTGGCTGTTAAAGGAGAACGCATCGAGCTCGTCCTTTGTCATTCCATGCTTCTTGGCGATCATCTCAGCGCCCATGAACTGGCTGAATTGAACATTGGGATACTTCGCCTGGATATCTGGCGACATGTAGTGGCCGAGGCCTTCTTTCATGTGGAAGGTGGCGTTTGAACCCATTGGAACGCGACTCATGCTTTCAACGCCTGATGCAATGACAACATCCTGCGTCCCGCTCATTACCGCTTGGGCAGCAAACTGGATGGCTTGCTGAGATGAACCACACTGACGGTCAATCGAAACAGCCGGGGTGGATTGAGGAAGCAGTTTTGAGGCGAGAACACCCATGCGTCCCACTTGCATCGCCTGTTCGCCTGCCTGCGTCACGCACCCAGTCACCACATCATCGACCGCGCTCGGGTCAATCCCGCTCCGCCCAACCACCGCGTCCAATGACTTGGCAAGCAGATCGACCGGGTGCACCCCTGCCAAGCGGCCACCGCGACGGCCTCCAGCAGTGCGGACTGCGTCAACGATATAAGCGGTTGTCATAGCGGCAGGGCTCCTTCCCGTTTACGTAAACGTTTATTGTGGCAAATCGCCTATTGCAGGCGGGCAACGGAATCAAGCAGGCATTCCAAAGCGCTCGGCACCACCTTTGGACCAATCCCAACACTGCGCCACTTTTCAAGGGGATGGACAACTCGGCGCACGCACAAGTCGCCTCATCGTCAAATGTAAAACGGTGTGTTGCAATCGCGTTACACCGTTGCGCTTTGTTGGCCTCCTGTGCCGTCATCTCTTCCATTGTGAGCTCTATTCCGCCAACCGTGCATGCAGGGACGGACAATTTATGCGTAAAGCAGCTTTGCTGTTAGCGGGGAATTTCGTCGCGTGCGCATACATTCCGTCTTACGAGAGACTGGGTATGCTTCAGCCACCAAATGGGTGGATCATATTCTATGTCAGTGTTGGTTTGATCACTAAAACTCGCGTGCGGGCAAGGTGTTTGGACCGTCATTAGGGGTATTAAATCCAATGAGAAGATCATCAAAACTACGCCTGAGTGCTGGCAGCTTTGCTGTCGGTGTTGCTCTGGCTGCATCGCCTGCGTTTGCGCAGGAAGCAGATGTTACGACGGAAGAAGAGGAAGCCGAAGATCGCGGCATCGTGGTCACGGGCTCGCGTCTTAACCTCAATCCAAACCTCGAAGGTGCCGCACCGGTTCTGTCTGTTTCGCAACAACAGCTTCAGTCTCAAGGTACGGTCCGCGTGGAAGACCTCGTCAACCAGTTGCCGCAGGTTTTTGCCGGCCAAGCGGGTGAGGTTTCCAACGGTGCATCGGGTACTGCTACCCTGAACCTGCGCGGTATCGGTTCGGTTCGCACCCTCGTATTGATCGACGGTCGCCGCCTTCCTTACGGTTCATCAAGTATTTCCTCGGCCAACCTTGACCTTATCCCGACCCAACTGATCGAACGCGTTGACGTCCTGACCGGTGGTGCTTCGGCTGTGTACGGTTCCGATGCGGTTGGCGGTGTTGCCAACTTCATCCTTCGTCGCGACTTTGAAGGTGTCGAGCTCGATTTCCAGGGCAACTTCCAACAGACCGGAAACGGCAACGACTTCTTCAACAACGTGACAGCCGCTGCGCAGCAGCCGGTGCCGGATGGCATCATCGACGGTGAAGAATTCGTCATTACCGGTATGATCGGTACTAACACCTCTGACGGTCGCGGTAACGTGACGGTCTACGCTTCTTACGAGCAGCGTAATCAGGTCACCCAGGACAACCGTTCTTTCTCGGCTTGCACCATTGGTGAATCGAGCGCTGCGACTTCCTTTGGCGGTGCTGGCTGCGTCGGCTCGTCGAACTTCCGTCGTTTTGCGGACTTCAACGATATCGACGGTAATCCCGACGATGTTGATGACGTGTTCCAAGAATTGGACGGCACAATTGTTCCATTTGTTGGTGGTCCAGCTCAGACGTTTAACTTTGGCGCTCTGAACTTCTTCCAGCGTCCTTCCGAGCGCTTCACGCTTTACGGTCGTGCTCACTACGACATCACCGACAACATCGAGGCCTTCCTCGATGTAAGCTACACAGATGTTATCTCTGACGCACAAATCGCTCAAACCGCATCATTCGGTGCGATTTATAGCATCAACTGCGACAACCCATTCATCTCCGGAACGCCAGGTATTGACCTCGCCACGGAAGTGTTTGGCTGTACTGACGCTGATATCGCCAACGGTACGATCCAGAACAACCTGTTCGCTTCACACCGTAACGTCGAAGGTGGTCCACGTAACTCACGTCTCGAAAACTCGGCGTTCCGCATCATCGGTGGTGCTCGCGGTGACTTCGCAGACGGTATTTGGGCCTACGAATTGTTTGGTCAGTATTCCGAAACTTCGGACAGCTCTCTTTCAACCAACGACTTTATCGTTTCGAACCTTCAGCAGGCCTTCCTCGTGACGACAGATGCAGACGGCAATGCGGTTTGTACTGATCCATCGGGCGGCTGTGTTCCTTACAACATCTTCCAGCGTGGCCCTAACGGTGAGAGCCTTGTTTCTCAGGGTGCTCTGGACTTCATCCAGGGTGTCGGTCTCGTCATCGGTGAAACCACACAAACCGTCTATGGCGGTAACATCCAGGGTGACCTTGGTGAGTATGGTTTCAATTCACCATGGGCCGAAGACGGCGTGGCACTGCTCGTAGGCTTTGAAGTCCGCGAAGACACGCTTGAGTCTATCCCAGACGAAATCAGCCAGGTTCCTGGCGGTGGCTTTACGGGTGTTGGCGGCGCGACGCTGCCGGTGGCTGGTGAAGTTGATGTGTTCGAGCTGTTTGCCGAAATTCAGATCCCGATTGTACAGGACATGCCCTTCTTTGAAGAGCTTACACTATCAGGGCAGTATCGTTATTCGGACTATGACACAGATGGTAACGGCACTTCCAACAGCTTCAGCACCGATGCATATGGTGTTCAGCTGACTTGGGCTCCTGTCGAAGATATTACCTTACGTGGTCAGTATCAGCGCGCTGTGCGTGCGCCGAACGTGATTGAGTTGTTCACCGGCCAGAACACTGGTCTGCCGAACCTCAACTCGACGCTCAACTCGAATGGTGATCAGATCTTCGATCCGTGCGCAACGCCGTTCCCAACCGCTTCTGCAGCGGCTTGTGCGAACACCGGCGTGACCGCAGCTCAGTTCGGTAACATCCCTGATGTTATCTCTGGTCAAACCCAGTCGCTTACCGGTGGTAACCCGAACCTTGAGCCTGAAGTTTCAGACACCTATACATTTGGCGCGGTCTTCAGCCCGACATTTGTCCCGGGTCTGACAATTTCGCTCGATTATTTCGATATTTCGGTAGATGGCTTCATTTCTGCCGGTATCGCTGCACAAACCACTCTGGATCAGTGTCTCACAACAGGTAATCCAACCTTCTGTGATCTGATCAACCGTGCACCAAACGGTTCGCTTATTGCCGGCACCCCAGGTGTTGGCTTTACGCAAACCAACCTGAATATCGCGGAGCTCGAAACCTCTGGCTTCGATCTGCAGGTGAACTACTCAACCGACATCGGTTCATACGGTGGCTTGCGGTTCGATTACGCGGGGACTTACCTCGAAGAGTTCGACTTCTCATCATTCGCCGGTGACACGCCCATCGAATGTGCTGGCTTCCTCAACAACGGTTGTGTGTCTGCGGTGAACCCGGAGTATCGTCACCGTATGCTTGTAACTTGGGAAACTCCAGTTGAGAGCCTTGAGACCACGTTCACTTGGCGTCATTTCTCAGGCACCGACAATGATCCGAACGTTGACAGCCCAGAGATCGACGATGATCTGCCATCAATCAACTATATCGATTGGGCGGTCTTCTACGAGATCACCGATTCGATCCGTCTGCGCGGTGGTATCCTCAACATCTTTGATGAGACGCCACCAGTATCGACCTCTTCAGGTCCACCACTGGGTAACGGTAACACCTTCCCGACGATCTACGACACAGCTCGTACGTTCTTCGGCGGTGTGAACTTCCGCTTCTAATCTCACTGAGATTGAAACAAGAGAGCCGCGGACGCATCCCGTCCGCGGCTCTTTTTGTTTGCAAGACTGACTAACGCATTTCGTGATCTGGCCCTTCACACCACTGTTGCATTCTAGATACAGGTCTTTGCATTTATTGCGCAGCGCTCTCGGGCTCCTCTTCCAAATCAGTGAGCTTTGCGTCACCCACGCTCTCGGGACTGACTGGCTAGCGCGTAGTGGATGATTCTGCTGCGTTGGCAGGATGCCCGTCAGAGTGATCAGGGCGCAACAACCCTTATGAAGGTGAAAGCTCACCCTGATCCGCCAACTGATGCATCGCGGAAAGCGTGATGTATGCTTTGATTGAGGGTAAGCACCACATGAAAATTTCGACAAAACTCCGTCTGAGCGCAGGTTCGCTTGCGGTCGGATTTGCGCTGGCCACCACGCCAGCTTACGCACAGGACAATGACGAAACCGTCGATGTCACCACCGAAAACGCAGCAGAAGATGAAGGCGCGATCACCGTTACCGGTTCGCGTATTCGACTGCCTAACCTGGAATCGACAGAGCCTACGGTGACAATCACCGATGAGTTCATCGATCAACGTAACTTCATCAACGTGGCAGATGCACTGAACGATCTTCCGATCATTCGTGGCTCGGTCACACCAAATGGTGGCGAATCGGCCTTTGGTCAGGGCGTGAACTTCATCAACATCTTCGGCCTCGGGACCAACCGCTCGCTGACTCTTCTCAACGGTCGCCGCGTCGTGTCATCGAACACGCCGACGCTGTTTGGTCCTGGCGCACCAGGTCTCCAGGTTGACTTGAACGTCATCCCAGCTGCTCTGGTAAAGCAGGTCGACATTGCATCAACCGCTGGTGCTCCAGTTTACGGTTCAGATGCGATCGCCGGCACCGTCAACCTCATTCTCGACGACGAGTATGAGGGTCTAGAGCTGACCGCCACCTCTTCGATATATCAACAAGGTGATGGCTTCCAATATCGCTTTGAGGGCGTTTACGGCACCCAGTTCGCTGATGGTCGTGGCCATCTTCAACTTTCATCGTTCTACACGCAAACCGATGGTATCCTTCAGAACCAGCGTCAGAACTTCCGCGATAATATCGAGAACGAGCCGAACACCCTTGATTTTCTGCGTCTTGACCCGGATTTGCCTCTCGATACGGGTCCAAACGACGGCGTGCCCAGTCAAGTGGCATTCCGAGGGGTGAATCTGATCGTCCTTTCGAACAACGGCGTGATCTTTGGCGGCCCAATCGGTGTCGGATTTGGATCTCAACCGGGCGATACAGTCTTCCAGTTCGACGCTGGTGGTGACCTTATCCCGTTCACCGTTGGCGCTCGTACATCGGGTATTCGCGCTGTCGGCGGCGGTGATGGCTTCCAGTTTGTTGACTTCAACCAGCTGACATCAGACTTACGCCGCTTTGGTGCAAACGTCTTTGCGAACTATGATGTGACAGATAACATCAACGTCTTCACCGAGCTTCAGTATTACGACGCTCGCGCTGACGAATTGGTACAACAGCCAACCTTCAACACGCCGCTTTTCGGTGGTGGTTCGAGCGCGCTGACCTTTAGCATCGACAACCCCTTCCTCAACGATCAAGCGCGAGGAGTTCTCGCGGCAAACGGGGTTGATACGTTCACACTTTCGCGGGCAAATGTCGGCTTTGCAGACCTCACTGGTTTTGCAGAGACCGAACTTCTCCGTGGCGTTCTTGGCGCTCGCGGCGACTTTGAGCTTATGGGCCGAGATTGGAACTGGGAAGGCTCCTTTGTCTACGGCTCAACCGACGTCACTGACAATCGTCAGGACATCAACCAGCAACTGTTTGCCAATGCCACAAACGTTGCACTTGATGCCAATGGTGTCATCCAGTGTGCGGCTAACCTTGGCCCAGTTGACAATCCTGTACAACCTGGCAGCCCGGTAACTCCAATCGCAGATACGAACTGTGTTCCGTTCAACTTTTTCGGCCTTCAGGCTTCACCCGAAGCACTCGCTTATGTGATCGAAGAAAACCAAACACTGTCTGAACTTGAACAGGTTGTTATCAACGTTAACGTTGGTGGCTCACCGTTTGCCGTCTTCGGTAATGATGTTGGCGTCAACATTGGCTATGAGCACCGTAGCGAGACCGGTCGCTTCAACCCGTCCGAGTTTGAACAGCTTGGTCGTGGTCGTGGCGCGGCCATCACTCCGATCGAAGGTTCGTTCAATGTTGACGAAGTCTTCGGCGAGCTTTTCGTTCCGCTGGTAACCCCAGAGAACGATTTCATCGTCGAATCGATCACAGCTTACGCTCGTGGTCGTTACGTCGACAACACTGTGAACGGCGGCTTCTTCTCATGGGCCGCTGGCGGTAGTATCGCCCCGGTCCCCGATATCGAGTTCCGCGGCAACTTCACTCGCTCTTTCCGCGCACCGGCTGTGACAGAACTGTTCCTACCAACGGCAAACGCATTTGCGGCTGTTGCTGATCTCTGTTCGGTTGTCACCCCGCCAGCAAATGGCGGCAACAACCCGGAAGCACGGGCCGCAAACTGCGCTGCCTTCAACGCTTTCTTCCCGAACAGGAATGATCCGCAGTTGGCTGCACAAAGGACGGTTCCTATCCTTGCGGGTGGTAACCCGGACCTCGATAACGAGCAGGCCGACAGCTACAGCCTCGGCGTGATCCTCCGTCCTTGGTTCGCACCAGGTCTTTCGTTGACCACTGACTACGTCAACATCTCGATCTCGGATCCGATTGCAAACCTCACCACGGCTCAGATCAACATCGCTTGTTTTGACAACGACGAGTTCAACGCCGCTGATCCTGCAAACGGGAACGCTTTCTGTTCGCTGATCCAGCGTGACGCTATTGGTGAAGTCATTGCAGATGCCAGTAACCCAGGCGTGCGGACCGGCTTTACGAACGGCAATGGTATCGATTTCGAAGGCATTCAGTCTGAGCTGAACTACAGCACCTCGCTTGAAAGCGTTGGCATTCCAGGTGACCTCGCATTGCGGGGAAGCCTGCAGGTTGTTCTGCAACGTGTGATTGACATCACCGGTGTTGCACCTGGTCGTAGCGATGCAGTCATCGGCGACCCGACCTGGAGCGGTCAGTTGGCAGCTCAGTATCGACTCAACAACTTCGGTTTCGGTACAGTTCTGAACTACACGGGTGAGCAGCTGTTCTCACGCACCGATCGCACCCCAGACGCGCGTCAGTTTGACCAACTGCGTGACTTCGTAACGGCTGACTTCAACATCTTCTTTGAAACGGATGACGACTTCCGCTTCAACTTTGTTGTCAGCAACGCCTTTGGCCGTGAGTGTCAGCGTCTGAACGACTTCTGTATTCCAGGGGTAAGCCCGGCTGGTAACCCAGCGGGTAACGCGATCAACGACGCATTCGGTCGTCAGTTCTCGGCGAGCGTTACCAAATCGTTCTAATCCATCGGATCAAACCGACAAAAGAAAGGGCCCCGGGAAACCGGGGCCCTTTTTTGTTGGACCAAGAGAATTGTTGAGGCAGTCGTGACCGACCAACGGCAATGACTTTGAAAGCTTGGGCCTAGGAAGCGACTTCCATCTTGAGTTCGCCATCACCCTCATCAATCTTGAGGGTAGCACCGTCTGAGACTTCACCCTGAATAAGCATCTCAGCCAGCGGATCCTGCAAATAGCGCTGCACCGCGCGCTTGAGAGGCCTTGCGCCATAGACCGGATCATACCCCACCCTGCCAAGCCACCTCAGAGCCGCGTCAGTCAGATCAAGCGTAATCTTGCGATCATCAAGCAGCTTTTGCACACGGCGCACTTGGATCTCCACGATAGGGGCCATGTGCTCCATCGCCAGGCGGTGGAAGAGGATGATCTCGTCCAGACGATTGATGAACTCAGGCCGGAAGTGCCCGCGCACAACATCCATCACCTTCTCTTCGACATCGGCGACTTTCCCATCGTCGGGCAAGTTCGCCAGATGCTGTGAGCCTAGGTTTGAGGTTAGGATGATCAGCGTGTTGGAGAAATCAACCTTTCGCCCCTGCCCATCTGTCAGATGCCCATCGTCGAGCACCTGTAGAAGTACATTGAAGACATCGGTGTGCGCTTTCTCGACTTCGTCGAACAGCACAACCTGATAGGGTCTGCGCCGCACCGCTTCGGTGAGCACTCCGCCTTCATCATAGCCGACATAGCCCGGAGGCGCGCCAATCAGCCGTGCAACCGAGTGTTTTTCCATGAACTCAGACATATCAATGCGCACGAGCGCCTGATCGTCATCGAACAGGAACTCTGCAAGCGCTTTGGTAAGCTCGGTTTTACCGACACCGGTAGGCCCCAAGAAAAGGAAACTGCCCATTGGCCTTCCCGGATCCTGCAATCCTGCACGTGCACGACGCACCGCCTTTGATACAGCTTCAATAGGTTGGACCTGACCGATCACACGCTTGCCGAGGATCTTCTCCATCTCCAGCAGCTTCTCGCGCTCGCCTTCCATCATCTTGTCGATGGGAATGCCGGTCCAGCGACTAACAACGCTGGCGATGTCCTCTTCGGTCACTTCTTCGCGAAGAAGAGCGTTTTCGGTGAGGTCTTCGGCTTCCGCGAGTTTCTTCTCGAGCGCGGGGATAGTGCCGTAGGAAAGCTCACCCGCTTTGGCGAGGTCTCCCGAACGCTCGGCCTGCTCGAGTTCGAGACGCGCTGCATCAAGCTCTTCCTTGATCCTGCCTTCAGCCTCGATCTTATCGCGCTCGTTCTGCCAACGCGTCGTGAGTTCGGATGATTCCTGTTCGAGGTCTGCCAGCTCTTTTAGCAGGTTTTCAAGCCTCTCCTTGGAGGCATTGTCATCCTCCTTGGCGAGCGCGCTTTCCTCAATCTTGAGCTGGATGATCCGGCGATCGAGCGATTCAATCTCTTCCGGCTTACTCTCAACCTCCATGCGGATGCGGCTCGCAGCCTCATCCATCAGGTCGATAGCTTTGTCCGGCAAAAAGCGGTTCTGGATATAGCGGTCGGAAAGCTTGGCAGAGGCAACAATCGCGCTGTCGGTGATGCGAACGCCGTGGTGAAGCTCGTATTTGTCCTTGATCCCGCGAAGGATCGACACAGTGTCTTCAACCGAAGGCTCCTCGATATAGACCGGCTGGAACCGGCGTTGGAGCGCGGGGTCTTTCTCGACGTACTTCTGATACTCATCGAGCGTCGTCGCGCCGATGCAATGCAGCTCACCGCGCGATAGAGCAGGCTTGAGCAAGTTGGACGCATCCATCGATCCTTCAGAGGCCCCGGCCCCAATCAGCGTGTGCATCTCGTCGATGAAGAGGATGATATTGCCGTCGGCATGGCGCACTTCGTCAAGGATCGATTTCAAGCGCTCCTCAAACTCGCCGCGATACTTCGCGCCGGCAATCAACGCGCCCATATCAAGGCTCATCAAGGTGCGGCCCTTGAGGCTATCCGGCACGTCGCCATTGGCGATCCGCAATGCGAGACCTTCCGCAATCGCGGTCTTACCGGTGCCAGGTTCGCCGATGATCGCAGGATTGTTTTTGGTACGCCTCGCCAAAATCTGGATCGTGCGGCGGATTTCCTCATCGCGCCCGATGACGGGATCAAGCTTGCCGTCGCGCGCCGCCTTGGTGAGGTCGCGAGCAAACTTCTCCATTGCATCATAGGTGCTTTCGGCGTTCGCACTGTCGGCCTTTTTGCCGCCGCGAAGGTCTTCGATCGCAGTGTTGAGCCCTTGCGCTGTGACACCAGCCGCTTTCATTGCCTTGGCGGTCACCTCTGGCTGCGCAGCCAAGGCGGTCAAAACCCGCTCAACCGTCACAAAGCTGTCGCCGGCTTTTTCCGCGAGTCCTTCGGAGGCATCGAGCACCCGGACAAGATCATTGTCCATACCGGGTGTCGATTGCGCGCCGCTGCCGGTCACAACGGGGATCTTGGAAAGCGCAATGTCAACAGCGCTCACGGCCTGCTTTGCGTCACCACCTGCGCGCTGGATCAGGCCAGCCGCCATCCCCTCTTCATCCTCGAGAAGCGCCTTCAAGAGGTGCAGCGGGGTAATCCGTTGATGATTCATGCGGATCGCAACCGTTTGCGCGCTCTGCAGAAAACCCTTCGCGCGGTCGGTAAACTTTTCGAGATTCATGCCCGTTTCCTCATGTGAATTGCCTCCTCCATGTAGTGTTGCAATATTGCAACACAAGGCCGGTGGAACAACTTTTTGCTTCGCAGGTGTATTACTTGAGTAGGTGGGTCACAAATATACGCATTGCAAGCCCCCTTTCCCCATCACTTGACCTCTTGCCAAGAGCACGCAATTGTCCCGAGGTAGACACAGAGGGAAGAGCACACAAATGGTATGGATTAAGCGCGGGGCCGCCGGCCTTGCTGGCCTCTTGCTGGTCGCTTTTGTCTTTCTGGCGACCTGGGAACCCTTCGCAGCGCATCAGGGCAAAGCGCCTGAATATCGCGAATACTCTGCAGAGATCGTACGCAGCGAATACGGCGTACCGATGATCTATGGCGAAACAGACGCCGATGTCGCATTCGGAGTCGCGATCGCGCACTCTGAGGATGACTTTTTCACGCTGCAGGATGTCGCCGCCATGGCGAAGGGCCGCTATGGCGCGATTGCGGGCCAAGACGGCGCTCAGGTCGATTTCGTCTATCACCTCATTGATGCACGCGGCACTGCTGCCCGCGAGTATCCCAAGCTTCCGGCTGACACGCGCGCCTTGTTTGATGCCTATGCTGCCGGACTGAACCATTACGCCAAACAAAACCCGAGCGAGGTTAAGCTCGCCAATCTCTTTCCGGTCAACGGAGAGGATATTGCGGCAGGATTCGTCCTTCGTCAGCCTTTCTTTTACGGGCTCGGCAATGTGATCGGACCGCTGGTTGCAGGCGAAGAGCTGCGCAAGGAGTTTGGCCCCGATATTCCTGGTTTCCCTCGACCCAATTCACCCGCCGAGCAGTTGCGCGAAGAATTGGCCCACCGGGACGAGCATCCCAATCTTGTCCTGCCGCTGGGAAGCGCAGGCGACCATCTGGGTTCCAACGCTTGGGCAGTGGCACCGGAGAAGACCGGTGGCCCAACCACTCTTATCTCCAATTCGCACCAACCCCTTCGTGGCGGCGTCGCATGGTATGAGCTTGGCGTACAATCGGGTGAAGGCTGGCATTTTACCGGAGCCAATTTCCCTGGCTCACCCTTCCCCTTCCTCGGACACAATGAGCATTTGGGCTGGACCAACACGGTCAACCGCCCTGACATGACCGACATATACGAGCTTGAGATGAATGAGGCGGGCGACAGCTATATGCTCGATGGCGAGTGGCATGAGCTCAGCGAAAGAGCCGTAACACTACCAGTAAAGATGGGGCCTATCACCCTGCCGGTTCCACGCACCGTCTATCGCAGCCAGCACCATGGTCCCGTCATCAAGAACGACAAGGGCGTGTTCGCAATCCGATATGGCGGGATGGAGAAAGCGGAACAGCTGGATGCTTATTACCGCCTCAACAAGACCAAGACGCTGGAAGAATGGGAGGCGCAGATTGCCCGCATGGCGATCCCTTCCACCAACTTCATCTACGCCGACAAAGAGGGCAACATCGCCTATGTCTACAACGCGGCGATCCCCAATCGACCCGAGGATGTGGAGGCAAACTGGCGCGGAATCTTGGACGGTTCGCGCTCGGACCTGATTTGGGAAGGAAGCGTCGAATACGATCGCATTCCCAAGCTTATCAATCCCGCATCTGGCTGGCTCTATAATTCAAACAACGAGCCCTACACAGCTGCAGGCGAGGGGAGCGATTTGTCTCCCGACGATTTCTCCCCCGTTCTGGGGATTGAGCGCAAACAGACCAACAGATCACACCGCGCTTACAAGCTGATGAGTGAGGCAAACCTGCTTGACCGAGCCACGTTGGAAGTGATCAAATATGACAAGGCTTACGAACGGCGCGACTATGTCGACACTTTGTTCGATGCACTTGAGTCGTTGGATGCTTCCCCGCGTGTTCAGGATGCGGGCCTGTCGGATAGCTTGATCGCCGAAGCGCGAGAATTGCTTCTTCAATGGGACTATACAGCAGACAGCGAAGGTCCAGCTGATGCGCTCTCTCTTCTCATGATCCTCAGCTATATGGGTGCTGAGTACAACAACACGCCTGTGCCGGACGTAGAAGAGCATCTGCAAATGGCCAGCGACCACCTGATGGAGCATTTCGGACGGCTTGATCCACCGATGAGCGAACTTTTGCGTCTTCGCCAAGGCGATGTGGACCTACCGCTTGATGGCGGATCAGACACTTTGCGCGCCTCCACCACATGGCGCCAGGAAGAGGATGGGCGGCTTAGCCTGGTGCACGGCGACAGCTTCATCCAATGGGTCGAATGGCCAACCGACGGCGGCCGGGTGACCTCGCGCTCGGTCCAACCATTTGGCGCGGCAACCACTCGGCCAGAATCCAAGCACTTCACCGATCAAATGCAGCTTTATGTCGATCACAAATTGAAGCCAGTGCATTTCTTTGAAGAAGACGTACGCGCCAATGCAAAGAGCACACGGGTCGTCAGCAACGCAGAGCGGTAAGCCATCCACAAGAGATGATTTCGCTTGGGTTCACTCGTCGGTCCCAATAAGTTCAAACTGGCATCGAGAATTCGAAGGGACTAAAAATATGAAGATCCGTCACGCCGCAGCCAGTCTGGCTGCGCTGAGTATAGCCATTGCTGCGCCGCACACTGCCGCTCTCGCTCAGGACTCAGCTGAAGCCACCGCAAGTACTCCTACCAACGACCTTCAAGAACTGGTCGCACAGGTTCAGGTCCCTTTTGAGAAGTTCGAGCTCGAAAACGGTCTGACCGTTGTCGTTCACGAAGATCGCAAGGCCCCAATCGTCGGGGTTGCTGTCTGGTACAATGTCGGTTCCAAGGACGAACCCAAAGGTCTCACTGGCTTTGCCCACCTGTTTGAACACTTGATGTTCAACGGCTCGGAAAACGCACCAAACGATTACTTCCAATACCTTCAGGAAATGGGCGCGACCGATTACAACGGCACAACCAACTTCGACCGCACCAACTATTTCCAAACCGTCCCTCGCCCGGCGCTTGAGCGCGCCCTATGGCTTGAAAGTGACCGGATGGGCTATCTCTTGGGCGCGGTTACGCAAGGTAAGCTCGACAACCAGATTGGCGTTGTTCAAAACGAAAAGCGTCAAGGCGACAACCGTCCCGGCGGCCTTGTATTCTACGAAATCCTCGAAACCATCTTCCCTGATGGCCATCCTTACCAGCACTCGGTCATTGGTTCGATGGCCGACATCGAAGCTGCCACTCTGGACGATGTGAAAGACTGGTTCCGCGAAAAGTACGGTCCCAACAATGCGACGCTGGTCCTAGCCGGCGATATCTCCGCTGACGAAGCACGCCCGTTGGTTGAGAAGTGGTTTGGCCCGATTGCGCGCGGCCCGGTGAACACACCTGCCGCCGCAGCCATTCCAACGCTGGACGAGCCCGTGCGCAAAGTGATGCGCGATCAAGTCGCCGCGACATCGATCAGCATGTATTGGCCCGCTCCTGGCATCACGTCGGAAGATCTTGCCGCCCTCAACATGGGTACGCAAATCCTCGGTGGTCTGCTCTCGAGTCGTCTCGACCAGATTCTCGTGCGTGATGAGCAGCTTGCCGTGAGTGTGTCGGCTGGAAACTTCGATTTCCAGCGTGTTGGTCTCATCAGCGTAAGCGCGACGCTTAAAGATGGCGTCGATGCCAGAGTCCTAGAGGCGCGTCTCAAGCAGCTGGTCGATTGGTACATCGAAACCGGTCCAACCGCTGCTGAAGTTGAGCGTGCAGCAACCAGCAACCTTGCTGGCACAATTCGCGGGCTTGAGCAGGTCGGCGGCTTTGGCGGCAAGGCTGTCGCTCTGGCCCGTGGCGAAGTGCTTGCCGGTGACCCTGGCTTTGCCAAGAAGCAATTGGAGGTGCTCGCGTCGATCACGCCTGAAACGATCAAGACGGCGATGCAGAAATGGATGACGCGTCCAGCATTCACGCTAGTGCTTGAACCGGGTGAGCGCGATGCGACCTATCAGGAAGCGTCCAGCGTAACCGCCGGTGGCAACGCGACAGAACGCGACCGGGCCAACGAAGAGATCAGCGTATCACTTGATCGCCCGACTCCTGAGATCGCCTCTGTGCCCTCACTCGACTTCCCGGACTTTGAGCGCGCGACGCTCGCCAATGGGATGCAGGTCACTTACGCAATGCGTGACGCAGTTCCGGCAACCTATGTGACAATGTCCTTCAATGCAGGCTCCGCTTCGGATTCTGCCGAAAAGCGCG
Source organism: uncultured Erythrobacter sp. (assembly GCF_947502395.1). GTDB lineage: Bacteria > Pseudomonadota > Alphaproteobacteria > Sphingomonadales > Sphingomonadaceae > Erythrobacter. The sequence goes on along the minus strand of NZ_CANMZM010000003.1, from coordinate 555,862 downwards.
GGGTTGAAAACCTCGCGGTCGGCCTTTTCGATGAAGGTACGGCCACCTTAACCAGTCAGCAGATCGCAGAAGAGCGCGAAAAGCTTGGCGTCACGATCAACACAGGCGGTGGTGATGACCGTTCGAGCTTTACGCTCTCGGCTCTTTCATCAAACCTCGCACCATCGCTCGCCCTGTTCGGCGATATCATCCGCAACCCAGCCTTCAACGAGAGCGACCTTGCGCGCGTAAAGGCGCAGACCATGACGGGCATTCGACAGCAGATGCGGTCTCCGCAGGGCATCGCGCAGCGCGCGATTGGGGTTGAGCTGTTCGGGCCCGATAGCCCCTATGGCGGTGTCGAAACGCTTGAGAGCGTGGAAAGCATCACTCGCGATGATTTGGAGGCTTTCAAAGACGCATGGATCCGTCCTGACAATGGTGAGGTCTTCGTGATCTCAAGTCTGCCTCTCGACACTATCGTCGCCCAACTCAACGAAGCATTCGGTGATTGGGAAACACCTGAAACGGCCAAGGGCGAGAAAGACTTCTCAACCATGCCGACAGCGGCCGAGGGTGGACGCATCGTTCTCATCAACCGTCCAAACTCGCCTCAGAGCTTTATCTTCGGCGGTCAAATCACCCCGCTTGATGCAAGTGATCCGGCCTATGTCGACTTTGAGAACGCCAACAACTCGCTTGGCGGCAACTTCCTCGCCCGCCTCAACATGAACCTGCGTGAGACCAAGGGATGGAGCTACGGCGTACGCGGGGGGCCGCAGGCGCGTGAGAATACGGTTGTCTATGCCATCGGCGGCGGCGTTCAGGCGGACCGTACCGGCGATTCCATCGCTGAGATGATCCGTGAGACCGGTGAATTCCTGACAGTGAACGGTGTGACCGAAGAAGAGCTCACCCGCAATGTCGCCAACTCGGTTGGTCTTCTGCCAGGCCGGTTTGAGACATCGCGTGCGGTTCTTGGCGCGATGCAGCAGCTCGCGCTCTATGGGCGCCCCGACAACTACTACGAAGAGCTCGTCGGCAAGTATGAGGCTCAGACAACGGAAAGTCTGGATGCTGCCGCGCGTTCGGCGCTCAACGTTGATGACTTCCTCTGGGTGGTCGTCGGTGATGCCGAGAAGGTAGCACCGCAGCTTGAACAGCTGGGCCTTCCAGTTGAAGTGCGCGAGCTGGAAGGCGCTCAGCTGGGCGGCTGATCGCTGTACCGCCCTCCGACGCTACGGCATCTTGAGGGCGACAAGACGTAAACCAAGCGGGCAAAGCCATAACCGGCTTTGCCCGCTTCTTTTTTGACAAAATTGGCGCGGGGTTTGGTATTGAAAGCCCCAGATTGACGTGTACAACCTCTCGCCAAGCCAAAGGGCCAGGGCATTGCGCCGAGTGGGTTTTGGCTCCCGAAATGCAACGAGCGTCCCCCAAAGGCACGCACTCAAGGAGACTAGAAGATGTCTGTAGCAGGAACTTACAACACGACCGTCAAAAGCCCTATGGGCGACCAGTCTGGCACTCTCACCATTGAAGACAATGGCGACGGCACTTTCAAGGGCAACATGGCTGGCGGCATGGGTTCGATGGACATCGAAACCGGCACTGTCGATGGCAACACCATCAGCTGGAAAATGAACATGACTGTTCCAATGCCGATGACGCTCGACTGCGAAGCCACCGTCGATGGCGACAGCATCACTGGTAACGTTAATGCTGGTGCTTTCGGTGCTATGCCACTTTCAGGCACGCGCGCTTAATCACAAGCGACACAAGACAATAAGAAGGCCGCTGGAGTTCACGCTCCAGCGGCTCTTCTTTTGTCTAGCTTGGAGTTGCGAGCAGTTCAAACTTCATCAACAGCGTGCGTTGAGAGCTGGAAAAATTGTCGTCGCTGACTATGTAGAGGAAGGTTCTGTCGCCTTCCTCACGTACGGCAAGCCCTTCAAAATTATCGATCGTAAGCGGCGGCAGAAAGGTCGCAATCTCACTGCGGGTGCCATCTGGTTCGTAGGCGACGATGGCGGCGGTGTTGCCTTTGGCGGGTGAATAGCTGCGGAAGAGTATGAGGAACGTGCCATCTGAAAGCGCATCTGCGTCAGTCGGAACACCCTTCAATGCTTCAACCTCTTCTGGAGGCTTGACCGCAAAATCCGTATGGCGGTCTTCTGCATAGCTGTAGAAATTGCAATTACTCCGGCCCTGGGTCGCTAAGCGCTCGGCGCACATGAGATGGCCCTGGGAGCCAACCGCATAAGACTCAAGGCCGTTATTCGGTTCGGTGATTTCAAGCTCGCCTTCGGGATCAAAGATCGTTTCAAACGGGGGCTTACTCAAACCATTTAGGTATCGCATTACGCGGTGATGGCGTTCGAACGCCACGCCCCAAACGCCATCTTCGTCCCTGTATAGCGCCTCACTATCGCCGTCTTGTTTGCCTTCAAGCGGTTCGCCATAAATGCTAAGCAGCTGACCAACTTCAAGTTCCGTCACGCCGGTAAGGCGCCCGTCCTCCTCGACGGGAACCATCCAGACCCATCGCGCATCATCAGTGATCGCGAGCAGCCGCTCGCTCTCCGCATCCCATCGCAGTCCCGAAAGGCCGCCGATATTTTGCCCCATACGCGGAATGTCGAGGCCCCCGAGATACTTAAGGTCCCCCACTCTATTGAGCGAAGGGTCTTCCTCGGACAGTGGCACCTGGAGCAGCTCAGTCGCATCGGGAGCGAGCGGTTTGTGGACGTAGATATACGCGCCAACCAGCAGCGTTGCGACGACGAGCGGGCCCCATAGAGCGATCCGCATCAGCATGGCTTAAGCAAGCTTATCTTTCAGTATCTGGTTCACCACTTGCGGGTTCGCCTTGCCCTGCATGGCCTTCATGGTCTGCCCCACGAAGAAGCCAAAGAGCTTGTCTTTGCCGCCTTTATATTGCTCGACCTTGTCTTGGTTGTTGGCAAGGATCTCATCAATCGCCGCCTCAATCGCGCCAGTGTCACTGACCTGCTTTAGGCCCTCCGTATCGGCGATCTCATCAGGCTCGCGGCCCGTTTTGAGGACGATCTCGAAGATTTCCTTGGCTTGACTGCCGGATATCTCAGACTTGCCCTGCATTGCGAGAATAGCGGCCTGACGCTCAGCGGTTGCGTGAGAGGCATCGCCCTCATCGCCAAGCGATTTGATCACGCCCGGAGCCACTGACAGAGCCCAGTTCGCAACCTGTGTGGCGACATCCGCCTCCGATTTGCCGATCGCGCCCGCCGCTGCTGACAGCAGCGTTTCAAACCGTGCAAAGGTCTCGACCTCATGCGTCAACTCACGCGCATTGTACGGCGTCAGACCAAGCTCGGTCTCGTAACGAATGCGCTTGGCGTCGGGGAGTTCGGGAAGCGAAGCGCGACATTCTTCGAGGAAGTCATCCTCAAGCACCAGCGGGAGCAAATCGGGGTCCGGGAAGTAGCGATAATCATGCGCGTCTTCTTTTGAACGCATGGTGCGCGTGGTGCCGGCTGCCACATCAAACAGGCGCGTTTCCTGATCAACCGTCCCGCCGCTCTCAAGCACATCAACCTGACGGTTCGCTTCATATTCAATCACTTGCATGACGAAGCGGACCGAGTTCACATTCTTGGTCTCGGTGCGGGTGCCAAGTTCAGTATCGCCGACTTTACGGACCGAAACATTGACGTCGGCGCGCATGGAGCCTTCTTCCATATTGCCATCGCATGACCCCACATAGCGCAGGATAGAGCGCAGCTTGCGCACATAAGCGCCCGCTTCTGCTGGTGATTGCATATCGGGCCGCGAGACGATTTCCATCAAGGCAACGCCCGAGCGGTTCAAATCGACATAGGACATGGTTGGGTGCTGATCGTGCATCAGTTTCCCTGCGTCCTGCTCGACGTGGATGCGTTCAATCCCGATGACTTTATCTTCGGGAATGCCGTGCTTTTCATCGGCCTCGATCAAAAGCGAGCCCTCACCCACGATCGGGTGATAGAGCTGGCTGATCTGATAGCCTTGCGGCAAATCGGCATAGAAGTAGTTCTTGCGGTCAAACCGGCTCCACGCGTTGATCTCCGCTTCAATCGCCATTCCGGTGCGCACCGCCTGACGGACACACTCTTTGTTGGGCACGGGCAGCATGCCGGGCATAGCCGCATCGACCAAAGACACCTGTGAGTTCGGCTCTGCGCCAAATTCGGTGTTAGCGCCTGAAAACAGCTTAGACTTGGAAGTCACCTGCGCGTGGACTTCAAGGCCGATAACGACCTCCCATTCGCCGGTTGCGCCTTGGATGCGGTAGTCACTCATCGTTTAGTCCCAACAAATGCGTTTCGATTGATTTCAATTCAGTCTTACAGACTTCGTCAAATTCATTTGAACCGGTGATCGATATCTCTTCCAAAAAGAGCAGAGTCGCATCCCGATACTGTGGGTACTCCCGCAACTCTCGAATGTATGCGACCATCGTTGGTCCGTTGAATTTTCCATTCTTGTTTGGTTGGTGCAAGAGCTCATCAAAAGCGGTCATCAACTTGGAGTAGTCGTGCACTTTGATGGGTCGATCCGATGGCTTGGCCTGCTTCCGCGCCTGTTCGGCGAGTATAATGGCAAACACCGTCATAACCCAGAAAGGGATGACCATACCGAATAGAATTAGCCCGATTACAGTCCATTCGAAAGTCGTCATGGCCTAGTCAGCTTCTTCATCTTCGGAAACCACCTTGCCATCCGGCCCAAACCGCGCTTCGCCGTGGTCGATTGTCTTCGACAGAAACATCACCACCCCGCCGATGAGGGCAAAGGCGATGAGGAAGATCATCACGAAAGTCGCAGTAAAGCTCATGCAGGTTCCTTGATGTCGAGGAGTTGAGCCTCGACCGCCTTCAACTCAGCGCGCACCACGTTATCGAATTTGCGCGTGCCGGTGATGTTGATCTCTTCGAGGAACAGGACGCTGAAAGAGCGGTATTCGGGATAGTTCGCCAGCTCACGCACGGTTGCCGCGAACAGAGGTCCATTGCGCACTGTCTGCGATTTGGGATCAAGCTGGGCGTGGAGCGATTGGAGCAGCGCGGCGTAGGCGAAATATCGCTTGTTCGGCTCCTCCACCCGCAGGGCCTTGGCCCTCTCGCGAAAAGAAAACGCAAGCAGCCACGCAGGCACCACAAAACCCAACGCAAGGACAGCGATTATGGCCATTTCAAAGGGGCTCACCACCACTTCTCCGGCGCGTGGGTAAAGCCTGCACGCTCTTGGATGGCGAGGCCCGCGTTTAGGACCATTTGCTCATCGAATGCCTTGCCTACCAATTGCAGGCCCAGCGGCAGACCGTTTGGGTTAAGGCCAGCCGGAACGCTCATCGCAGGAAGGCCCGCAAGCGAGGCTGGCACGGCGAAAACGTCGTTCAAATACATCGTCAACGGATCGTCATTGAGGCTCCCCAATGGGAAGGACGCTGTTGGCGTTGTTGGTGCGAGGATTAGGTCGCACTTCGCCCAAGCCTTCTCGAAATCCTGAGAAACCAATGCGCGGACCTTTTGGGCTTGCGTGTAATAGGCATCGTAGAAGCCTGCGCTGAGCACATAGGTGCCGATCAGAATGCGGCGCTTCACCTCATCACCGAAACCGGCTGCGCGGGTTTCCGCGTACATGTCTTGAAGGCCGGCCCCCTCTGGCAGGTCGCGCAAACCATAACGCACGCCATCATAACGCGCGAGGTTCGAAGACGCCTCTGCAGGTGCAATGATGTAATAGGCAGGAAGCGCGTATTTCGTGTGCGGCAGCGAGATATCGACGATCTCGGCGCCTGCATCTTTCAGCCACGCTTTGCCCTGCTCCCAGCTGTCCAAGATCGCCTGGTCCGTGCCTTCCATGCGATATTCGGTGGGGATGCCCACCTTTTTGCCTTTGAGATCGCTTGACAGAGCGGCTTCCCAATCGGGAACTTCCATTTGAAGCGAGGTCGCGTCCTTGGGATCAAACCCGGCCATCGCGCCCAGCATTATCGCACAGTCTTCAACCGAACGCGCCATCGGGCCTGCCTGATCAAGCGAGGAGGCAAAGGCCACCACGCCCCAGCGCGAACAGCGGCCATAGGTCGGCTTGATCCCGCAAATGCCAGTGAAGGCCGCGGGTTGACGGATGGAGCCGCCAGTGTCGGTGCCGGTTGCCGCAGGCGCGATGCGCGCTGCCACAGCGGTCGAAGAGCCACCTGACGAACCACCCGGCGACATTGCGGCATTGGTGCCCTCTTTGCGCCACGGGCTGCTCACATTGCCAAAAGCAGAGGTTTCGTTGGAGGAACCCATCGCAAACTGATCAAGGTTGAGCTTACCCAACATCCCAGCGCCTGCGTTCCACAAGTTCTGCGAAACTGTGCTCTCATATTCAGGCTTGAAGCCTTCAAGGATGTGGCTCGCCGCCGTGGTCTGCACACCGTGGCTGGCAAACAGGTCCTTCATACCAATCGGCACGCCGCCCATTGCGCCCAGATCCTCGCCAGCCGCGCGTTTTGCGTCGGTCGCATCGGCGGCTTTGAGAGCAGATTCAGGAGTCGCCACGATAAAGGCGTTGAGCGATGCTGCCTCTGCGACTGCTGTGTTGAAGCCCTCCGCCACTTCGCGCGCGGTGAAGTCCCCAGCTTTTACACCGTCGCGGATGGCCTTTACGCCCAAGTTTGTAAGGTCTGTCATAGTTTCTTGTGAGTCCTCGCGAAAGCGGGGACCTCATGTCGTTCGCTCATCGCCTGTTTGAAAGAGGTTCCCGCCTTCGCGGGAACGCACAAATGTTCGCTTCGTTCTATTCAATCACCTTGGGCACGCCGAAAAAGCCGTGCTCGGCCGCAGGCGCATTGGCGATAACCGCATCGCGCTTGCCACCCCCGGTCAGCGGGTCCGCGTCCACCACATCATCGCGCAAGCGAAGAGTGTTGGGGATGACTGCCGTCATAGGCTCAACGCCCTCGACATCAACTTCGGCAAGCTGCTCTACCCAACCGAGGATATTGTTAAGTTCAGGCACCATCCGCTCAAGCTCTTCATCGCCCATCTTGATGCGCGCCAGTCCGGCGATTTTTGCCACGGTTTGTTTATCTACAGACATGATTGCCGCTTAGCGCTCAGGAAGGGGCGCTTCAAGCACGAGTTGGACCCTAAGCTTCAAGTTTTTTGCAGGTGCGAAGCGGTCACTCGAACGCCCCACTTGCAGGCTTGCCATCAATGTAGAGTTGTTGGCCTGTGAACGGCCTTAACTCTACGTTAGAATTCTCATCAAATTCAGGCACCTTATAGGGCGTATCGCGGTGCATCTGGCCGTGACGAATAGCCGCATCTGAAACCTTGTTGGTCGCTTCGTCATACACCAGGAATTCCGGGTCATAATTCTCGCCCAAAAGCACCATAAGAGGCTGTCCGCCAAGCTCGCCCAATTCGACCACACGGCATTTTTCGCGGCAGCGATAGTAGTTACCCTGCAAATAAATCCTAACCGCTAAGCGGATGTCATCATCCTCAACATCAATCGGCGCGCTATTGATCGCCTCAGCATTTTCAACACGCCTCGCTTCGTAACGGCTCTCTGCATTCTGGGCAGATAGAGCCAGCTCAGCCACCTTCGCATCGTCGCTTTGACTCAAAGTCGCCAAAGCCTCGCGTCCCGGATCTCCAAAATCCCATCGAAGGGCGCGATAGTCGAATTCTTCCGCGCTAACCTCACCAGCGGCCAAGCGAGCAAGTTGATTAGATGTCGAAATCGAGCCGAAATTGAGGATCGGCATCGCAAGCAGGAGCGCCAGCACAGCGGTCATCACCGCCAAATGCAGGTTCGACTGGCGAAGAAACCTACGCCAGCCTGCGTCGCGTCCGCGAATGGCAGACACGAAATAGGCAACGCCATAAGCCACAGCGACTGCAATCGCGATGAGAGCCCAAATCCGCTCGGGACTTAGTCCGTGCTGCGCAATGCGGGTCCCCATGGAAATCGCCGCCATCACTGACAATGGCAAGATTCCAAGCGCTAAGACAAAGCCCGCAATGCGAAGAACCCGCGAATTGCTGGCATCGGCATCGTCATCGCGCACAACCGCATTGGCGAGAACAAAACACCCAACAGCCACCGAGAGCAGCAGCGGCGTCGCGCTTTTGGTGGCCTCCCACAGAACATCAATCCCGGAGACCAGCACGGCGAGTAAGAAGATCACCAGAGCTATCGCCAAAGGCACCGCAAGGATCGAGAGCACCAACAGGACGACATTCTGTAGAGTGCCAATGATCTTGAGCTGATTGCGAAGAACGCCGAGCGCAGCACCAAAGGTCGTGCCTGAGAACATCCATCCAAATGGCTCTTCGTCGAGCAGGTCCTTCAAAAGGTCGATCTGGATCGCCGAAAACAACTCTGCCAGAATTGCAATCAAGGCCCAGGACAGGCCTACAAAGGCGAGTGCCCCTGCCCCGGTGATCGCATCGGTCCAGACGTGGAAATGGGTCGATTTGTAACTGGTTTGCCAGCGAAGCCGATGGAAGCCTGCCTGAAACAACGGCACGGACAAGGTCGTGGCAAGAACGCCTGCTGCGACCCAAAACTCTTCATCTGCAAAGCCATCCCCTGCAGCGGTTGCGCGCCAAGCGATGCCCGCCATGACCAGAGCCACAATAGCGGAGAAAACGAGAGAGGAGCGCCACCGCTCTTCAGTCAGGGTGAAAGCGAAGACAAGCGGACCGAATACGGCAGCAGCAGCAAGCGCAGCGCGCCATTGTTCGATGTTCGAACCATCAGTACATATGTGAACCACGAGCCCCGCAACCGCCATAAGCACAGCGAGAACCCAAGGGCGTTCGCGCCATTCTTTTAAGGCGTCCACGTCCTGCTCAATGCTCTGATTTTCGGCCATCGATCCCTCCCTCATGGCGAGAGTTGATCTAAGCCACTTGAACCTTCAATGAAAGTCCGGCCCGTTTATTGACCGGGTTGAGGCGCACCCACTGGAGGACCACCTGGTCCGCCCGGACCACCGGGGCCGGATTGCTGGATTGCGCTTTGAAGGATCGAGAGATTGCGATCAAAAGTTTCGCGGTCCATGAAATCGACCACTTCAATCTCGAAGATCAAGTCAGCATTGGGCGGAATTGGCGCGCCTTGCGGCGGCTCTGCGCCATAGGCCATGTCCGATGGGATAAAGAGCTCGTACTTACCGCCCTTCTGCATTTGCTGGAGCCCCAGATAAAATCCATCGATGGTTGCATCGGGTTCTATCGGGAATGGGCTGCCTTCAGGAAAGATGCCTTCGACAGGAAGCGGAATATCCTGCGATTCGTCAAAAACCTCTCCGTTCGACGCAAGAGAACCCTTGTACTTCACAAAGACCATGTCGCCTTCTTGAGGGTTAGGCCCCTCACCTGCGACCAGCGTGTCGACGCTAAAACCCTTGGGCACCGCGGCCCAGGCAAGCCCTGCTCCAAGTAGGACAGCGATGATCACACCCAGCCAAATCTTGGTCAGCGAGCCCTTGGCAATAGGCTGGATCGGTACGCGTGTAATCTCGGTCATGAGTAATCCCGTCTTCTATGCGCGCCATCCGTCCGGTCGTGTCCAGCAAAAAGGGCGCGGAAGTGTTCCGCGCCCTGATGGCGTATCGTTGCAAGTGTTTCAAGCATTTCAGCCCGTGGACCACCGCCTCAACCGCAAGTTGCCGCGCCCGAAGGGCGCAGACACCCGCTTACTTGATGCCGTCGCGCTCCATGCGCTTACGCTCAAGCTTGCGTGCACGGCGAACCGCAGCAGCTTTTTCACGAGCGCGCTTTTCGCTGGGCTTTTCGTAGTGGCGGCGCAGTTTCATCTCGCGATAAACACCTTCACGCTGCAGCTTCTTCTTGAGCGCGCGGAGGGCTTGATCGACATTGTTATCGCGAACCATGATTTGCATAAACGGCAACTACCTCATTTCAAAATACGCCTGAGCCCGCTGGTTTAGTGCGGGAGTGCGTTATAAACTGACGCTAAAAATGGCGCGAATCCACAAGGGTTCACGCGATCACGAGCGCTCCCCTAGCCTCGCTCACCTGAATTGGCAACCCAAAGTGCGATTTGCCCGAATGTACAATGACTGCGCTATGCATAAGGTAAGACCGTCGCTAAAGCGCTTTTCATAATGGCAGCACCGTCGCTTTCTCCGCTTATGGCATCGCTTTACGTCGCAATTGGCGGCGGGCTGGGTGCTGTGCTGCGCCACCAATTGGGCCGCGCAGTCACACATATGGCAGGATCGAACACGGCATTCCCTTGGGGAACACTTGCCATCAACATAGTGGGAAGCCTTGCCATGGGCGTACTTTTGGGCTGGCTTGCGCGATCACCTTTGGCTGCGCAGACCAATGAGACTTTGCGGCTGGCCTTGGGTGTGGGCCTCCTTGGCGGCTTTACCACCTTTAGTGCGTTCAGCGCCGAGATGGTCACGCTGGTCCATCGCGGGTTTCTCATCCAAGCATTTGGCTATGGCAGCGCTTCGGTAATTGCCGGAATGGCCGCTTTCCTGATTGGCCTCGTAGGAGCACAAAGCGCGGCATGACCCTTCCTTCTGACAATCGGGCTTCTGACAAGCCAAAACAACAAGTCCGTCAGTTCACCATCAACGATGATGACAATGGCATTCGGGTAGACCGCTGGTTTAAACGCAATCTTCCTGAGATCCCTTTTGCCACCGTTTCGCGCTGGTCCCGCACGGGGCAAATCCGGGTCGATGGCGGCCGTGTAAAGCCTGAGGATCGCTTGGCGACCGGTCAAGTCCTGCGCGTACCTCCCGGAGGCGAGGCAAAGCACAAAGGACCAAAATCGCGTCGTCCTCTGACTGAGGAAGAGATTTCACAGGCTCACGAAATGGTGATCCGCGAGACGCCAAGCGCAATCGTACTCAACAAACCTCCGGGTCTAGCCACCCAAGGCGGGAGCAAGACCACAAAGCATGTCGACGGATTGCTCGATGCGTTTGTGGAACCCCCAGAGACAGATGCACCAACAGTCAGACCCCGCCTTGTCCACCGACTCGACAAAGACACATCGGGCGTGTTGCTGATCGCCCGCACGCCGGGAAGCGCAGCATCCTATTCCCGGCGGTTCTCTGGCCGCTCGGCTCGCAAGATTTATTGGGCGCTGGTCGTCGGCGTTCCTGAGGTTCGCGAAGGCACTATTGATGCACCGCTCGCCAAGCAGCCGGGCACCGGTGGTGAGAAAATGCATGTCGATGAAGAGGGTGGCCAAATGGCCAAGACCCGATACCGCGTGGTTGAACGTGCCGGAACGCGCGCTGCATGGGTGGAGCTGGAACCGCTCACAGGACGCACCCACCAGTTGCGTGTCCATATGGCTGCGATCGGCAATCCTATCGTTGGTGATGGCAAATATGGCGGGCAGGACGCGTTTCTGACCGGCGCAATCAGCCGCAAGATGCACCTTCACGCACGCCGCCTCATCATCGGGACGCCGGAAAGCAGAGCGGCGAACGAGACGGGCGGCGGTAAGCTTGATGTGACAGCGCCTCTGCCCGAACACTTTGCCGCGAGCATGGAAGCGCTCGGCTTTGAAGAGAGCATGAGCGATGCGTCCCCGGTTCGCGATGAGGTGCCAGAGCGCACGCCTGCCGAGAAAAAGCAGGCAGCACGCCGGCACGCCAAACAATATCGCAAAGACCGGCGAGGTGAGCGTCGTGGGCGTACAACGTCGGCAAACACGGCGAAGAAGGCCGCGAAGTCAGGTTTGAAATTCAAGGGCAAAGCTCCCAAAAGGTCAGGAGCGAAGCCCGGAAGCAAGCCGAAGGGCAAAAGGTAATGCACCCCAACCCTCTCTTCCGCAGTGAAGACCAGGACTTGCTTGATAGATTGGTGAGCGAGGTTTCTTTCGGCATGGTCTTCCTGACCACGCCCGATGGTCCGCGTGTCGCGCATGCGCCGATGTTGACTTACGGGACGGACGATATCCGCTTTCACTTGGCGCGAGGCAATGCTCTCACCAAGCATTTGGATGGCGCGCGTGCGCTGATCACCGTCAATGGGCCCGATGGTTATGTGAGCCCGCGCTGGTACGACAATCGCGATACGGTGCCCACTTGGGATTATGCAGCGCTGGTGCTTGAGGGAACGGTGGAACGGCTTTCGGACGATAATCTGGAAACTCTGCTCCACGATGTCATCACGACGTTTGAAGGACGCATTGAGGGCGAACCGTGGCTGGCCTCGGAATCGAGCGAGAGGGTTTGGTCGGGCCTGTTCAAAGGGATCACCGGCTTTTCGCTCAAGGTTGAGGAACGGCGCCCTACCTTCAAACTCTCTCAGAAGAAGAACCCGGTAGAGCGCGCCCGGATCGCAGCCGGAGTGGAAGCCTATGGCAACGCTGGCCTTGCTCATTGGATGCGGGAGTTTGAGGCGTGACAAAACTTGCTGTGTTTGATTGTGACGGGACGCTGGTCGATGGTCAGGCCGATGTGCTGTTCGCGATGAATCACGCGTTTGAGCTGGCGCGGCTGCCTTTGCCCGATGCCGCTCAAGTCCGCCGCTTGGTTGGGCTGAGCCTGCCGGTCGCTATCCGCGAACTGGCACCCGAAGCCGAGCAGCTTCAACAGCAAGCATTGACCGAGAATTACAAGACCGCCTTCCGCACCCGTCGCGAGGAAGGACTTTTGCACGAGCCGCTGTATGACGGTATCGCAGAACTGCTCCACAATCTTCACGCCAATGGCTGGAGCCTGGCTGTTGCAACGGGCAAGTCGGATCGCGGGCTTAGCGCCTGCCTGGCCTCCCACGGGTTAACGGAGCTGTTCGTTTCGCTTCAGACGGCAGACCGCCATCCGTCAAAGCCTCACCCAGCTATGCTCGAAGCCGCATTGTTCGAGGCCGGCGCGCAGCCAGCGCAAGCGGTGATGATCGGCGACACCAGCTTTGATATGCAGATGGCCACCGCTGCTCATGTGCGCGCTGTTGGCGTTAGCTGGGGCTATCATGCGCCGGAAGAGTTGCACGCGACCGGAGCTGATTACGTCGCAGACTCCATGGCTGAATTGCGGGCAGAATTGGGCCGATTCGCGTGACCATGGCTCCCGCCCCTACTCCCGAAGAAGTGGTGGCGGCCAAGCGCTACACCTTGATGAACCTAGTCCGCATTGGCGCGGTGATCTCGGTCATTCTGGGCATTGCGGTGGCCCAAGGCGCGGTGGACTTACCCTATGCCCTTGGCGTGGTGCTGGCGGTAGCAGGGCTACTCGCCTTCTTCTTTGTTCCCCCCCTTCTGGTCCGTCGCTGGAAAGCGGGCGATAGAGGCGAACTTTAGGCAAGCGACAGATGAAACGATTCTACAAAAAGGTCTCGGTAAACGAGGTCGAAAGCGGTTGGCAGATCACGCTCGACACGCGCGCGATCAAGACGGTCAAAGGCACGCCGCAAGTGGTGCCGACGAAGGCTCTTGCTGATGCTCTCGCCGCGGAATGGGCAGGCCAAGGTGAGAAGATCGATCCACAGACCATGCCGCTTCGCGATATGGCCGACTACGCCATTGATATGGTGAGCCCCGACCCTGGGGCATTGATCGACAAGACCGTGGCCTATGGAGACACCGACACGCTGCTCTACCGGGCCGATCCGGATGAACCGCTTTTTGCGCGCCAGCAAGAGGTGTGGGAACCGATTGTGAGCGCTTTCGAAACGCGGCACCGCGTTGAATTCGTTCGTATTTCTGGCATTATCCATCACCCTCAGAGCGAAAAGACGCTTACCCAATTGCGCAAGGTGCTCGGCGGCCACAGCTCCTTTGCTCTCGCTTCAATCGAGATGATGACCCACCTCGCCGCCTCGCTCATCACCGGGCTTAGCTCAGCTCAGCGGGACGCGGACGCGCTTGCCCTGTGGCAAGCCGCGAGCCTCGAAGAAGAATGGCAGGCGGAGGAATGGGGCCGCGATGAGGAAGCCGAAGAACGGCGCGAAAAACGCACAGGCGATTTTCTCAAGGCACGTGAATTCTGGGAGCTGGCGCAGGACTGAAAAGTCTATTGCGACGACTTCACCCAAGCCGCCACGTCCTTAGCAACGGCATTCGCGGCCGTATTCAGTGCGGGTCCGACGGACGCGGCTGTTGGCAATACGCCTTCTTCCCGCGCTTCGAACCGGCGCGACATAACTTTGCCGTCGCTATTTGTATGGACCGCCTCAAACCGTACCACAACCGCAGAGTTCGCCGCCTCATACCCCATGTCGATCAGCGTGCCGCGAAGTGATTGTGTCGCCCGCAACGGCGTATCATCAGTGTCGAGCACCAAAAGTGCCTGAGGCTCACCTGAGGCTGTTCGCAAAGTCTCGCCCAGCAGTTTGCGGAAAAGGTGCGCAGGTTTCTCAATCCACACCGCCTCGGGCAGATAGGCTATCTCAGTGGCCGAAACCGTCACAGGCACGCGGATCACATTGAGCTTGGCCGGAACTTCCGGCGTAAGCACGGCAATCGCGCCTTCGCTGCCTTCAACGCCGGACACTGCGCCTGAACCTGCTGGTGCGCTGGCGGAAGCAGTTAGCGTTAGCAGGCTCTCTGGTGGCTCACCCCCACCACCAATGCTGACACAGCCACTCAAGAGAAGGCTTGCGGCGATAAGTCCCGCCAATGGGCGCGTGGTAATCATGGCTCATACTCCGGCAATGGACGTCTGCCGATCAACGATGCCGCTCCTTCGGCTTCAAGCCGATCGGTGACCGTCCGCAAAGAACGGCTCGTAGCGCGCAAATCCTGCAGGGTTGCTTCCACCGTCGGCAAAGTGGTCTCACTCAAGGCACGTGCCGCAGGTCGGGTATCTTCGAGCACAGCCGAAAGCGAGGCCGCAGCCTGATTGGCAGACGCCAGTGTCTCGCTCAGCTCTTGAGCGAGTTTGGGACCCTCGGCATCCAACAACTCATTGGTTGTAAGAGAAACCTTCTCAAATGCATCCAATGCCTCGCTCGCTTCTTTCAACGCACCTTGAAGATCGTCGAATGTGCCTTCAAGGCGCGGTGCCGCGTCAGCGAGTTCACGGGTCAGACGGTTTGAGTTTGCCAGAATACCGGCCAGTTCCTCTTGGTTCTCCGGCCCGAAGATCGTGTTCAGCTGCTCGGTCAGCGTCGTGAGGCGCTCTAGCAATAGTGGAGCATTGGCAACAATCTCACCAAAGCCTCCACGACCGGGGGGGATCACCGGACGCCCTTCCGGGCACGCAGTGGTTTCACATGTAATGGCTGGCGAATCTTTGCGCGCACCATCCAGAAGAATGGTCGACACGCCGGTAAAGCTCGCCTGAATGCTCGCCTCAGTACCGACCAGAATAGGCACTTCATCGCGGATTCGAATGCGGACACGGACGAATTCAGGGTCTTCGGCCGACAGAGCGATCTGTCGCACTTGGCCCACAGGTACACCAGCGTATGAGACCTGACTGCCGTTCGCGAGACCCGCCACGGATTGTTTGTAGAAGATATCGTATTCGTTGACCGCGCCTTGATTAAGCCGAGCAATCCAAACGATAAAGGCAGCGAGCGCAACAAGCAGCGCTAGCGTGATCGCGCCTACCCAAAGATGATTAGCTCTAGTTTCCATTCAAAGCTTCCATGCCACTCTCCTATGCGCAGCTTCGCGCCCACCTGTCCATAACTCTATGCCGAATGCGCCCGCTCTTGTGAGGCAAGCGCGGAGCGCCCCCGAGGTCCGTTGAAGTATTCCTCGATCCATGGATGACCTGTTTCCAAAAGCTCAGGGATCGTCCCCACTGCGATGACTTGCTTATCCGCTAGCACAGCGACCCGGTCGCAAATCTCGTAAAGAGTGTCGAGATCGTGGGTGATCAGGAAGACGGTAAGGCCCAGCGTTTCTTTGAGGTCACGCGTCTGCCTATCAAAGGCTGCTGCGCCAATTGGATCGAGCCCGGCGGTGGGCTCGTCCAAAAACAAGAGCTCAGGATCAAGCGCGAGCGCACGCGCTAGCCCTGCCCTCTTCTTCATTCCTCCCGAAAGCTCACTGGGATACTTCAGCACCGCTTCTTCCGGCAATCCTGACAAAAGGACTTTGTAGCGCGCAATTTCGCGCCGAAGTCTGGGCGAGATATTGGGATAGAATTCCTTGAGCGGTACTTCGACATTCTCACCCACGGTGAGGGTCGAAAACAGCGCCCCGCCCTGAAACAGAACACCCCAGCGTCTGCGCACGCCAACCCGCTGATCAAGGTCCGTGTCGGTAATTCGCCGTCCCAGAACGTCAATATTACCAGCTGTCGGTTGTTGCAGCCCAATGATGGAGCGCATTAGCACCGACTTGCCTGTACCTGATCCGCCGACGACTCCGAGAATTTCACCCCGGCACACCTCAAGGTTGAGCCCGTCGTGGACAGCAAAGTCGCCAAAGCGATTGACGAGGCCACTCACCACAATGGGCGGTTCAAGGCAAAAACGCTCGTGCGGGGCTTCTGATTCGTCAAATGCCATGGCCCAGGTCCTTACCCCCAACCCACTTCGGTGAAGAACACCGCGAAGAACGCGTCCAATACGATCACCGCGAAGATCGCAGAGACCACAGCCATTGTAGTGCGGATACCGACTTCCTCGGAGTTACCTTTGACCTGCATCCCGTGATAACAGCCTGCAAGTGCGACAATCAGACCGAAAACCGGTGCCTTGACCAAGCCGACCCACACATCGTGGAGTGGAACGACCTCTTGTATACGCTCAAGGAAGGTAAAGAAAGGAATGCCCAAAGCGACCTGTCCGATAACCGCTCCTCCGATGATTCCAACGATGCTTGAATAGAAGCCCAAGAGGATCATCATGAAGGTACAGGCAAGAATCCGCGGGATCACCAATTGCACAATCGGAGAAATACCGATGGTGCGCATCGCATCGACTTCCTCGGTAAGCTTCATCGTGCCGATTTGCGCCGCAAAGGCGCTGCCGGAACGGCCCGCCACCATGATAGCGGTCATCAAAACGCCAAGTTCACGCAAGGTAATGCGGCCAACGAGGTTCACTGTTAAAGTCTCCGCACCAAACTGCTGCAATTGCACAGCACCTTGTTGTGCAATCACGATGCCGATCAGAAAGCTCATCAAACCGATAATCGGGAGAGCCGACACCCCGACCATCTCCATCTGCCGCACAACCGCGCGAAAGGGCATGCTCGAGGGCTTGCGAATAATACTGCCAAATCCGACAAGGATTGCACCAAGAAAGCTAACGACGCCAAGCATGCCGCCGCGAGCAGCATAGACTTTCTCACCAAGGGCCAGCGGGACCCGTTCCCAGACCGGCACGACAGCGGGGCATAACTCTCCGTCACCTCCCGCAACCTCAACCGCTTTCAGAAGATGCGTGGCTGTTTCGCTGGCTCCGGTGATCGTACTTGAATGTTGATTGGCAAGACGCGAGACGACCCAAGCGCCAGTTGTGTCCATCTCGTCAACGCCTGACAGGTCGATCTCTGCGATCTCGCCGTCAAACCGATCGATTTCCTGTTCAAACGGACCAACGGAGGACACAAGAAGTTGTCCACCGAGCACGAGCCGAGTGGTGCCAGCTTCGGCGTCTTCCAAGGAGTAGGTCACGGCCCCATACATTGCCGATAGGGTATGCTAGGAAATTGCAAGCTTCACAAGCATCCTGTTGAATCCCTGCACAGATGGGCATGGTCTCGACGCGATCGCACGACAATAGGAACGTTCTACCATGAGCACGAACCATGAGTATTTTCATGTTGAACAACGCGAGGGGGTTCACCTCGTGACTCTAGACAATCCGCCCTACAACGCAGTGTTTGCCGAAATGCTCGAGCCAGCCACACAGCAGATTCGCGAGCTGGGCCATGATCCGGCGACGCACGCGATTGTGCTGACCGGAGCGGGTGATGACTTCACTCGAGGCATGGATGTGAAGGTCGCAGCATCGCTGGATGCTGAGGGGATAACTCGCGCAAGAGCCGCCATCAATCAGGTTGCGGCCGAACTTCACCGGCTTCCTTGCGCCTTCGTCTGCGCCGTCAATGGGCATACGATTGGCGCAGGCGGGATCATCACTTTGTGCGCAGACTGGGTTGTCGCCGCAGAAGGAGACTACAAAATCGGCCTTCCTGAAGCCAAAGCAGGCCTCGCGTTTCCGCCAGTGCCTCAGGCGATTATCGACCATTGGCTCGATCCGGTCTGGCGTAGGCGCTTGGCGCTAACGTCTCAGCTTTTCGCGCCGCAGGATGCCATTGCCACCGGCCTGGTGGACGAAGTGGTGGATGCCGATGCGCTCATCGAAACCGCCCTCGCCCGCGCCGAAGAACTCGCCGCCCAGCCCGCCTTTCGCGATTGCAAGCGGCAATTGCGCGCGAAGGCCAATGCCGAGATTGACGCCCATTTGGCTTGAAAACCCAAGAAATGTTGCACTGCACCCAGCGGATTGGCATGGGGATGAAAAAGAGCGGGTGGTCTAGCCCGCTAGCGTTAGCGAGCCTTAAAAAATGAGCCTACCCACAACCTTCAATCCGGCTGACATTGAGCAGCGATGGTATCAGCATTGGGAGAGCACCGGCGGCTTCCGTCCCGAGCGCCCGGATGCGGAACCCTTCACCATTGTGAACCCTCCGCCAAATGTGACGGGCTCGCTCCATATCGGCCACGCGCTCGACAACACGCTTCAAGATATCGTGATCCGTTATGAGCGCCTGCGCGGCAAGGATGCTTTGTGGGTAGTGGGCACCGACCACGCCGGGATCGCCACGCAGATGGTGGTGGAACGGCAGATGGAAGAGCGCCAAGACAAGCGCACCAATTATTCGCGCGAGGAATTCGTCGATAAGGTGTGGGAATGGAAAGCCGAAAGCGGCGGGACCATAACCACGCAGCTTCGCCGGTTGGGTTGCTCGATGGACTGGTCACGCGAGCAGTTCACCATGGACGAGCACTTCACCAAGGCTGTCTTGAAGACCTTTGTGAACCTCTACAACGATGGCCTGATCTACCGCGACAAGCGGCTGGTGAATTGGGACCCCAAGCTCAAGACCGCGATTTCCGACCTTGAGGTGGAAACGCAGACGATTGCCGGCGGTTTCTGGCACTTCAAATATCCGCTTGCCGATGGTGAGACGCTGGCGGATGGGCGCGATTACATCGAAGTTGCGACCACGCGCCCTGAAACGATGCTCGCCGATATGGCGGTCTCGGTTCACCCCGATGATGAGCGCTACGCCAGCGTTGTTGGCAAGCACGTGATGCTCCCAATCACAGGCCGCCGCATTCCGATCGTAGCCGATGAACACGCCGATCCCGAGCTGGGTTCGGGCGCGGTGAAGATCACGCCGGGGCATGACTTCAACGACTTTGACGTTGGCAAGCGTGCTGGCATCGAGGCGGGCGAGATGCTCAACATGCTCGATGGGAATGGCGACGTTTGCCAGACTTCGGACGGCCTGGTGCCGGACGAATTTATCGGCCTCCACCGTTTCCGCCGCGATAAGGTCGACGGCGCCCGTGAAGCCGTGGTTGAGCGGTTGAAGGCGGACGGCTTCCTCATCCCGCATGTGTCGAAAAACAAGAAAGGCGAGGAGGTCGTCTCCGACGCCGAACCGCGCCAAATCGCGACGCCGTTTGGAGACCGCGGCGGTGTGGTGATCGAGCCATGGCTGACTGATCAATGGTATGTCGATGCGGCGAAATTGGCCGAAGCTCCGATCAAGCAGGTGCGCGACGGGACCATCGAAATCGTGCCCAAGTCTTGGGAGAAGACCTTCTTCAACTGGATGGAGAATATCCAGCCATGGTGTGTGAGCCGCCAGCTGTGGTGGGGGCACCGCATCCCAGCTTGGTTCGACGAAAACGGTGGCGTTTATGTCGCGATGAGCGAGGAAGAAGCGCAGGCTCAAGCGGGCGAAGGCGTTGCACTCACTCGTGACAACGACGTGCTCGACACATGGTTCTCATCCGCGCTTTGGCCGTTTGCAACGCTTAGTTGGCCCGAGACACAATACAACCCCGTTCGCCCTGAGCCTGTCGAAGGGCGCGCGCGTGCTTCGACAGGCTCAGCACGAACGGGTGTTTGGGAAGAGAATACGGACCTGCTCTCAAAACACTTCCCTAACTCACTCCTCATCTCCGGGTTCGACATCCTATTCTTCTGGGATGCGCGCATGATGATGATGGGCAATTACAATATGGGTCAGGCCCCATGGCCGCGCCTGTATCTCCACGGCCTTGTGCGCGCAGCAGACGGCGCGAAAATGTCCAAGTCCAAGGGCAATGTCGTCGATCCGCTTGGCCTGATCGACCAATATGGCGCGGACGCATTGCGCTTCTTTATGGCTGCGATGGAGAGCCAAGGCCGCGACATCAAGATGGATGAAAAGCGGGTCGAAGGATACCGCAACTTTGCCACAAAACTCTGGAATGCCACGCGCTTTTGCCAATCCAACGGTATCGGCAAATCCACCACGGTGCGCGCGCCCAAAGCCAAACTCGCCGCCAACCAATGGATCATCGGCGAGGTTCAAGCGGTTTGTGCCGAGATTGAAAGCGCAATGGAAGACTTGCGTTTCGATGCGGCTGCCAATGCGATCTATCAGTTCACATGGTCGAAGTTCTGCGACTGGTACTTGGAGCTTATCAAGCCGGTTCTTACCCCCGTCACCCCGGCGCAGGCCGGGGTCCAAGGAGATAAGGGTGCGCCAGCCAGTCTGGATTCCGGCCTACGCCGGAATGACGAGGGGAGCGACTGGAGCCCGCAATCCGAAACCCGCGAGGTTGCCGGATGGGCGCTCGATCAGATCCTTGTCATGCTCCACCCCTTTATGCCCTTCATCACCGAAGAACTTTGGCATGCCCAGGCCAAGAATAGTGGGGGCGAGCGGTCCTACGACCTTATCACCGCCAAATGGCCAAGTCCGCGCGGTGAAACCTCGAAAGAAGCAACCGACGCGATCGACTGGGTGATCGACCTCACCACTAATGTGCGCAGCGCCAAAAACGAACTCGGAATTTCACCGGGCGCGAAACTGGCGGCCTTTGTACCAGAGGCAAGCGCCCTTGCCGCAAGCACAATCGAGCGTTCGAGCGCCGCGATTGAACGCATTGCCCGCCTCACCCCGGTCACCGTCGGCGAAGCGCCAACAGGCCCTGCCATGCAGGTAACAGCGCTGGGCGATATCTTCGTGATCCCACTCGAAGGCATCATCGACATCGCTGAGGAAAAGGCCCGCCTAGAAAAGGCCCTCGCCGCCTCACAAAAGGAAGCAAAGTCGCTCGAAGGCAGGCTCTCCAACGCCAACTTTGTCGAACGCGCCAAGCCCGAGGCAGTGGAGAAAGCCAAGACCGACTTCGCCCACCACCAGGGCGAGGTCGGACGCTTGACCGCAGCGCTGGCGCGATTGGGTTGATCGAAGGGGCTTCGCAGGAGGCATTCTTTCCTACCATGGCCCCTCGTGGCATAGGACAGGTATGAACCGCTCCGCCGCCTCTTTGCCCTCCATCGGCAAAACCGATTAAAGGGACCCTCTGTGATCGATTGGTTTTTAGAACTAAGACAGTGTCTCAAGTGTCTCAAACGTGTTTTTTCCGCGCACAGAGCGAAAGCATGCATTGATGGCTGATTTGGTTCTTGCAACTGACGATTCGGGCGGTCCTGAAATTTTCGCCAGCCTCCAGGGCGAAGGGCCAAGCATGGGTACGCCGGTCGCCTTTATCCGCCTCTCGCGCTGCAATCTCGCCTGCCAGTGGTGCGACACCGCCTACACTTGGCGCTTTGAAGGCGATAATCGCCCGCACCGCGATGGCGTACATTATGATCGTAGTGCCAATCAGGTGAAGCTCTCTCCAGAGAAAGCAGCGGCAAAGGTGGCGGCTTTGGGTCAGAAACGGCTTGTTATCACCGGTGGTGAGCCGCTGATACAGTGTGGGCCGCTCGCAGATATGCTCGCCATTCTGCCCGACATCGAGGTGGAGATTGAGACCAACGGGTCTGTGCGTCCCTCGGCTCATATCGATATCCGTGTTGATCAGTACAATGTCAGCCCCAAGCTCGCCCATTCAGGCAATCCGGCCGAGCTCGCCCTGATCCCCGAGCGACTCGACTTCTTTGCGGGCGACCCGCGCGCTTTTTTCAAATTTGTCGTGGCTGAGCCATCGGATGTGCGCGAAGTCGATGCACTCCAACGGGAGTATCGTATCCCCAGAGATCGTCTTTTCCTGATGGCAGAAGGCACTGAATCCAGCACTTTACGCGAACGGCAAATGTGGCTTTCTGCACTGTGTCTCGAAAAGGGATACCGCATGTCAGACCGGATGCACATCCACCTTTACGGAGATGCAAGAGCGACTTAGAGTGAGACCACCGGGGGGTGATAGATTTGGATATCTTTATTTCGTACTCACGGCGTGATCGCGAACGTGTAAATTTCATGGCCAAGGCACTTGAAGCCGAAGGCTATTCGGTCTGGTGGGACCGCGATCTTCGCGCGGGCGAAGAATTCGACAACGTCATCGACAAGCACATCAAACAGTCCAAGGCGATTGTGGTGGTGTGGTCGAACACGTCGATCAACAGCAATTGGGTCAAGGAAGAAGCCGAAGACGGTGTAATCGACAACAAGCTTGTACCAGCACTTATCGACGAAGTGACGATCCCGCGCGGATTCAGGCGGATTCAGGCGGCGGAATTGCAAGACTCAAGCGCAAACCCAACGCAGAGCAAAAACTGGCCGGTCTTTCTTGAGAGCATTCACAATCTGGCGGGTGAAGGCCAGGGCGCAGATGCTGGCAGAGCCGAGATGGCTGCCTTCGGAGTGCCAGTGACAGGCGAAGCGGCTACGCCTCAAACAACAACTGGAGGCGATAGCGGCACGCCTTTCTGGAAACGCCCAATCACCATGGCTGCTGCGGCGCTCGCAGTGGTCGTTGCTGGGTTTCTGACCTTCCAGTTTGGCGGAATGGGCGGCGGCAGCGAATCCGCGCGACTTGCCGGTGTGCCAACAGACAAGGCGATTGTGCTGGGCATCTATCCCAACGAAAGCTTCGGCATTCAGCAAAGCAATGGGCTGAAGGCCTCGCTAGAAGGCTTTCCCGCGCTTATGGTGCAGGATCTGGACGCGCCGATCAGCGCGATGAAGACGCGCGACGCGCCAAAGGTGATCGAGGATCTTCGCGCCTTTTTGTCGGAGCGCAATGTGGTAGCAGTTATTGGCCCTTCGATCACAGAATTTACCCCGCAAGTGCTCGAAGTGATCGAAGAAAGCGGTCAACGACCAGCGATCGTCCTGACAACGGCAGGAAGCCGCGCCGACCTTGGCTGGAAAGACAGCGATCTGCCGATTTTCCGAGTTGGCTCTGGCGTCGATGAGAGAGCCGCACAGTTCAAGGAACTGGCGGAACGAGCGATTTCGCAAGGGATTGGTATCACCTTTATGATTGAGACCAATCCGGAAAGCGAAGCGAAGACCTATGGTGAACTGTTCTTTGACCGGGTCTCGGAGGAACTGGGCGACGCGCGCCTTGCAAATTGGACAGCGGATGGGCGTGTGAATACGCGTGATTTTATCCGTGGTTCTATCAACGATGCATTCTCAACCCCGGACCAACAGGCGCTTCTGGATGAGAACAGGCTGATCGTGATCATGGGGCTGAGCGGCGACTTCAAGGACCTTGCCAGCGGCCAATTCCGTGGAGACCAGCCTGCGCGCAAAGCGATTTTGGCAAGCTGGAACAACAGCCATCAGGTGCAAGCGGTCAGCGAAATGACCGCGCTCCAAACGGGCCGCCTTATCGATATGACCGACGTGTTCGAAAGCGCCGACTACAATGGCGACAAGCCGGAAGAGATCGCTCAGTTCGAAAGCCTGTTTGGTCCGATCTCGCCGCGTTGGCGGTTGGAGGCGGTGGCCTTTGATTCGGGCGTGATCGTCAAGCAAGCGGCAAGCGAGATTGAAGGCAAGATCACCGCTGATGGTCTGGTTGCAGTGCTACGCTCACGCAGCTTCAATGGTGTTACGGGCCGGATATTCTTCAATTCGACCGGCCAGAACACTGGCGATGCCGGAGGTCTCCAGCGCTTCTACAATGTGAGTTACGATCCCTCGATCAATGGCTGGCGCGAGGTTGGCAATCTGAGGAACTTGATGCAGTAGAGCGTTCTCGTTCGACCCATGCCTACCCTTGTGAGCGCCAACGTAGAACCACGCGGTCGACGATTTCCTCTTCGCCACCGCCCTGATTCCACAGCTCGCTGAAGCTGGGGTCTTCCGATGCTGGACGCTTGTGCTCTTCGAGGTTGTCGAAGTTCACGCGGATTGGGATCGCAACGCCCTCGCCGCAAATGATACATTCGCGGTTTCTGAGCGCTGGGATGGAATCGAGAAAGCCGCGCGAGCCTTCTGGCATGGCTGAGCGCACAAAGGCTTGGTCGCGGTCGTTGTTGAGGCGCATCGAGATGATCGTGCCGCATTGTGAGAGCACGCCTTCGGCAAGGTCAGACGGACGCTGGGTGATGAGGCCGAGGCTGATCCCGTACTTACGCCCCTCTTTGGCGATCCGGCTGAGTATCGAACCGACGGAGGATCCATCGGAGTTCTTCTCGCTTGGAACGTAACGGTGAGCTTCTTCGCACACGAGCAAGATCGGTCGCGTGTTCTCTTCACGCCCCCAAATTGCAAAGTCGAACACCAGACGTGAAAGGACAGCAACTACAGTGGAGGTAATATCGGAAGGAACGCCTGAAACATCGATGATCGAGATCGGCTTGCCCTCGCCCGGCATACGGAACACTTTGGAGATAAAGTCGGTCATCGTGTCGCCTACGAGCATGCCTGAAAACATGAATTGATAGCGCGGATCGGCTTTCAACTCCTCAAGCTTGCCTTTGATCCGCATGTAAGGTGCGGACGAGGTCGCTTTATCGAGCTTGCCCATTTCGTCCTGAATCTTGGTCGAAAGATCGGACAAGAGATAGGGTATGGGCGAATCCACCGTGATTTTGCCCATCGTTTCAGCGAGCCGGTTCTTGGACCGGGCGTGCAACAAACATTTGGCAAGGATATCCATATCGACCTGACGCTCATTGCCATCGCTGGTAAGCAGTACTTCGCAATGCTCCTCAAAGTTCATCAACCAATAGGGCATTTGCAGGTTCGATACGTCAAGGATCTTACCCGTCTGGCGGAACGCCGCAGAGTACTCACCGTGGGGATCAACCATCACGATGTGGCCATCGGGCGCATGCTCGCAAATCCTGTGGAGGATGAGCGCTGCACTGGTCGACTTACCAGTCCCCGTCGATCCCAGCAGCGCAAAGTGCTTGCCCAGCATTGCGTCGATATAGAGGCCTGCACGGATGTCTTTTGTCGGGAACACTGTCCCGATGGTGATATTGGCGCGTCCATCGCTGGCGTAGATTTGTTCAAGGTCCTTCGTGGAGGCGGGATAGACCATGGCTCCAGGCACAGGATAGCGCGTCACACCGCGCTTAAATCCACGGATGCGACCTGTGAGCTTTTCTTCAGACCCCTCACCCAGAAAATCGATATGCGCGATGATGCCGTTTTGGGCGCGACGATCCTTGCGTTGGTCGCGGACGTTGGCGAGGAGCCATGCGTCACCGACACGGATCTTGATCTGACTTCCCACCTGTCCCGCCAGAGCCACGGACCGATCATCGTCTTGCATGCATTCATTCAGACGCTGCAAGTCCAGCGCGATCTGCGAACCAGCACCCGAAATCTCGAGTACTACACCGATTGGCAATTTGGCGTTGTCCTCGGGCAAGTCTGCGCCACTAGCCGGGGCTGCACCCTGGCCGTTTGCTTCAAAATCTTGATTCCCAATCGCGTTCATGCGCGCTTCCTCATGTCAGCTTTAGCACCGCACCTAACCCTTTGGCGCGCTCTTGCTTTTGCGGTTCCCACCGTGAGGAATTTCATGGCCGATCAGGGTTAAGATCGCGTCAACGCCAATGCTTCAATTGGCCAAAGTTCACAATTGGATAATAAGCGCCTTAGCGCGCTAGAGCTTCGCGAAAGCCTGGCCAGCAATCCAACCCATTCCGAGCGATAGCGCGATTGCACCGAGCCCATAAAACAGGGACCAGCGCTGAGAAGCAAAGACAACGCTGCCCTCCAGTCCGACCTTGACCACCTCAATATCGGCGGTTGCGCTGGCGAGCACGCGGCCATTGGCTATGGCAAAGGTTTCTGCTGTGTACTGGCCTGTGGTTACATTTGATGGCAACGCAATCCGAGCCTGATACAGCACGCCCTCACTGATCCGCACACCTTGAGGGTCCTGTTTGTAGAGGCCGAGACGCTGGCGCATCTCGACCAAGCCATTTGCAAACCGAGACTGCTCTTCTGGCTCGATTTGGCCTGATGGACTAAGCTGAATGAATTCGGTCCCGAGCTCATAGATTGCGGCTGTGCGTGGATCGACGATGTCGGCAATCGGACTGGATGAAGCGACAGCGAAAAATGATGGGACTGAGCGAAAATCGCTCGCGCCCGAATTCATCCAGATGCCCGCGATCCGTTCCTTCTCTCGCAGTCGGATGGGTTCGGCAGGCCCTTTGACCACCACGGCGATGTCATAGTCGCGATCGCTGCCGGGTCCTTCCGGATCGATGACTGCGCCATAAAGAAGCAAGTTCGCGCCGGTGAAACCTTGGCGTACTTCGATCCGCGATTGACTGACCTCAGGAACGAGGATTGGCTCTGCCTGCCCCATCAGGAAGGGGGCAGCAAATACCAGTGCGAAGGCTGAAAGCAGAGAGCGTGCCCGCGCGGTCATAACGGGCTCACCGTATAGATTTCGTCGGGTTGCACTCCCAGCCCATAGAGCATCCGCAGGGCCACCGCGATCACGATTGCTGCCAATACGAAACGCAAGATCTCTGGCCGCGCTTTCATCGCAATCTGCGTACCAAACTGCGCGCCCATGACTGATCCGAGTAACAGGAGACCTGCCAAAATAATGTCGACAGCCTTGGTTGTCAGAGCATGAGTCATAGTCGTCACCATTGTGACAAACAGAATCTGAAACAGCGATGTACCCACCACCACATTGCCGCTCATCCCCAAAATATACAGCATGGCCGGCACAAGGATAAACCCTCCGCCCACACCCATCAGCATGGTGAGGGCACCGACAATCACACCAAGAACAAGCGGCGCGATAGGCGAAATGTAGAGCCCTGAGGCGTAAAATCGCGTTCGAAAAGGCAAACCCGCGACAAGCGGGTGGTGCCGTCTCTTGCGTGGGTTCGCATCTTTCTGGCCCTTGGCGGCAGAGAGCGCTTCAAACGCCTCTTTCATCATCAGCGATCCAATCGATCCCAGCATCACGACGTAGAGGATGTTAATGACCACATCAATCTGACCAAGAGCCTGAAACAGGCGGAACAGTGCCGCGCCAAACAGTGCCCCAACAACTCCTCCGCCGACCATCACACTTCCCATGCGATAATCGACACCTTTTCGCCTGCCGTGGGCGATCACGCCTGAAATGCTGGCCCCGGTCACCTGTGTCGCAGCGGAAGCCGCGGCGACGGTTGGCGGGATGCCGTAGAAGATCAGCAGAGGCGTGGTCAGAAAGCCGCCGCCTACCCCGAAAAGTCCGGAGAGGATGCCTGTGAGGACGCCCAAAAGCACGATGAATAGGCCATTCACCGAGAGATTCGCAATTGGGAGATAAACATCCATCTCTAAGCGACTACATGAGCTCGCTTTTCGAGGGAAGGAGCGTTTGACTCCAAACCCCGATGATATCTCAAAAGCGGGTGGAAACGGTCGCCGCTACGCCTGAATCGGGTTCCGCATCGCCCGCAATCTGTTCACGATAGTCGACCGAGACTCGCGCAGGCACATCGCCGATGTTCAGATCGAATCGCACGGTTGGACCGATATCGACACGTTGCGCCCCCTCTTGGGCACCGCCCCAGAGGCCGGCCCCAAGGCTAACCACACCGGAAGACGAACCGGGGTTGTCAATCCGTCCAAGCTCGCGCGTTGCCAACAACTGCCCGTCGGCGAAGTAGGTGCTGTCTTTGCCACCCACGTATCCGCCCGCGCCATAGGCTTCCAGTGAGAAACCCAGCGGCAGCCCTTGAGGTGGAATCTCCGTCGCAGCGAACGCAGTGGGGCGTAAATCGGTCCTGGACGAGATGCCCGCTTCGGATAGCCCTGGACGACGTGTTGCACGAAGTTCCCCGTAAAGGCGGACCGGGACGTGCCCTATCGGCAGTGCTGAGCCTCCAACTGCGATTTCGCTTTCCCCGCCGGTCACCAACGCGTGATAGGCGCGAGCATAGATCCGCGGATCATGGCTTGAGGATGGTCGTGCACGCCATTGGAGATTAGCCGCGAGTTGGCTTGCGCCATAGATCGGACGGCGACGTTGTGTGACGGACAGAGCGCCTGAGCCCTGGCGATAAAAACCGTATGCATCGAGCATCCAGCGATCTGTCGAACGCTGGCCCTCAGTAAGCGTATGGGCTGTAAAGGGTGGACGGGCCGCTTGGGTACCAGGGATGCGTTCGCTTTGAACACTACGACCCGCCATCTCCCCCAATTGTACGACACTTGAATGCCTGTCCGCCCCGAAGGCCTCACGCATCAAAAGTTGATGTCCTTTGGTGAGGTCCGGAGCGATCGGAAGATTCAAACTTTGCGCCCCGGATGCGGTGGGGCGTGCATTGACAGCCGGGCGTGGCACGCGCTGCGCAAGAGCATAGGCCGCGGGTGGATAGGCGCGATGTGAATTCGCACCAGATGCGAATTGTGGAGCATATAAAGGGAAACGCTGAAACTGCGGAAAAACGAGAGATTGGGGCGCATTTGGGGCCACCCGGCTAGCACCGTCGGCGGATGCTGGCTCGCCAATTTGCACAGTATCAAAACCAATCGGAGCGCTATCTGGCGTCGGAAATGCCAAGGCGCTATCCCAGGTGGCAGCGCGAAGGCACACCCATGTGGTAAGCAGAATGCCCAAAAAAGCCAGAGGGGTCCCACGCCTACCGATGTTGCTGCCAGAGCTCACTGTCGCGCCTCAGCCGATCCCTTCAATTGGGTTGGCGAACCGTGGAGTCGGTACGCGGAGGTGGTAGAAACTGCGTGGCTCTGGCCGTAGCTTGGCTTGGCAGGATGGCGACTATGTGCGGTTTTGTCCCAAACCACTCTGCGACTGAAAAATGTCCGTAAATAGGCGAATATGGCGCGGCGACCGGCCATGATCGCGATAATATTGGTCATTGGAAGGCGGATTACAGCGAAGACACCCTCGGCGATCCCATAATTGCGTGCGGTGAATAGGAAACGCCACCCGATCCGCCAGCCGAGGAAGCACAAATTGGCTATCACCAGTCCAAGCATAATTGGCGGGATCACCACTGAAGAACTCGCTCCAAAAGAACCAGCTATCGAAACGATCAAGCTGAGAATAAGGAGAAGATAAGCCAGCGCCAACAGCAGGGCAGTCAATGGCCCCCGCCGATCGCGTGCGCGCATCCAGGTTTCTGCGATGCCGCCTATCCAACCACTGCGATCCCACCCCTGTAGCGAGATACCATGTACCCACCGCGTCTTTTGACGCACAATTTCGCTTAACGTCGACGGAAAGTACGCGCGGGTCGCAACCAGCTCACCATCCTCGCCGCGAGCCCTTACAAAGCGGCTTCGCCCCCCTTGTGCGGCAATTGCGAGGCCAAGTTCGTAGTCCTCGGTAAGAGAATCCGGATTGAATGGTACCCCTTCCCCACTTTTTCCAGCTAGCTGTTCGAGCGCCCTACGCGCCATTGCGCAACCCACCCCAGCCGAAGGCAACGCCGCTCCAACAGCGTTTCGCACAACCATCGCCTTGCCGTGTGCCTCAGCAAATTCCTCGCAGTAATGGCTTCCCAGCCAATCTCTTGAAGCCTGAGGCAATGGCTCAACCGGTAGCTGCGCCAGGTCGGCACCCTCGCCAATCGCCTCATCCAGAAGTCCCAACCCTGCTGGATCAACCATGTCCTCTGCATCGTGAAACAACACTGCAGAAAACCGGACCATAGATCGGCGCTCATCGACGCTCATAGCTTCATACAGGCGATTGAGGCAGTCTGCCTTCGTGGTCGGCCCATCTCGGTCGTGGATCACCAACCGCAGCCGTGCATCGCCTTCGGCTGCCCTCATCGCAGCGTCGAGTGTCTCGGGATCGTTGCGATAAACCCCGATGTAGACCATGAGGCCACGCTGGGGCCACACGCTCAGCAAATGGCGGACAGTATCATGGATAACATCTGCTTCTTGCCAAGCTGGAATGAACACCGCCACAGGCTCACTGAGCGGCCTTATCTGAAGTTCTTTGCGGTTGATCCTCGCAGTCCTTGCCCGGCCGGTAAGTTTAAGCCATAGCCATGCCAGATCGACAGCGAGGTCATCGAGGGCACCAATAAGAAAGAAAACTCCTGCGAACAGAAGCAGTTCGTACTGAATCAAAGCCAGAAATTGCCAAATATCAACTTCCATATGATCAAAGACCCCCCGGTTTCTTTGAGCATTCACTCAATTAAATCTGCCCAAAGGGGCAGGACAAACAAATCAAATATATTCAATTTGGATTTAACTTAATGTCTGAGAATATTTCCAATACTGCTAGTCCGTTGCGGCGTGTTTTTGCGCCAGTCCGCGCTTTGTTTGTTGGAGATGCCTCTGCTGGCATTTTACTTATATTGGTGGCCGGAGCTGCGATGTTAGCGGCCAACTCCGCCTTCTCAAACGAGTATCGAGAACTCTTTTACGGTGAACTCTCTTGGACCCCGATAGCCAAGTTAAAAGACCTTCATTACTGGATTAACGACGGTCTTATGGCGGTATTTTTCTTTGTCGTGGGACTTGAAGTAAAACGCCACATGATCGCCGGATCGCTATCCGATCCCGCGGCAAGGCGTCTTCCCATGTTGGCAGCGGCGGCCGGGATGATTGCCCCAGCCATCGTCTTTATGGGCGTGTCTGGTGGAGGTCAGTACACCAGCGGTTGGGCAATCCCAGCTGCCACAGATATTGCCTTTGCAATGGGTGTTCTCGGTCTCTTGGGAAGCCGTGTGCCCGCGTCCTTGCGGCTCTTCCTCCTGACCGTTGCGATTGTCGACGATATTGGTGCCGTTCTCGTCATCGCCATTTTCTACACACCGACGATCTACTTGACCTGGCTCTTGGCAGCGACCGGAGTTCTGGCAGTTATGATCGCGCTGAACCGGTTCAAAGTCTCGGTTTTCTGGCCATACATTCTGCTGTCCGTGGTGCTTTGGTACTGCGTGCTAAACACGGGTGTACACGCGACAATTGCCGGTGTTGTGGCCGCGCTCACCATCCCGCTGAAACGCAGCGACGGTAACTCGATGCTTGAAAAGCTGGAACATGGTTTGGCACCGTGGAGCGCCTATCTGGTTGTTCCCGTCTTTGGCTTTGCCAATGCTGGTGTTTCGCTCGAAGGGCTTGGAGCTGAAGCGCTGCTTGCTCCCCTTCCAATAGCGATTGCCGCTGGCCTCGTGGTAGGCAAGCAAGTTGGCATATTCACCTGCGTCTGGCTTGCCGACAAGGTCGGCTTTGCGCCGCGCCCTGCCAATGCCAATTGGGCAGAGATCTGGGGCGTTTCGATCCTGTGCGGAATTGGCTTTACTATGAGCCTGTTTATCGGTGGACTTGCATTCCCGGATCAGCCGTCCCTGATCGAAGAAGCCAAGATCGGCATTCTTACAGGTTCGGCAATTTCCGCGGTGCTTGGATTTGTCATTCTAAGGCTAACGACCAAGCACACTGCTCAGGAATGCGACGACCAAGGAACCCAGCCAAGCGGAACGTAAGACACCGCTGAAGATCGCAAGGACTTACCAGCTTCCTGTGTTTTCCATACTTGCCCAAGGCTCTTTTGGGTCGAGATAGCCATCTTGAAGCAACTCAACCGAGATCCCATCGGGTGATTTGACGAAAGCCATGTGCCCATCACGCGGCGGACGATGGATCGTGTGACCGGCATCCGCAAGACGCGAGCAGGTCTCGTAAATGTCGTCGACGCGGTAGGCCAGGTGACCAAAATTGCGCCCGCCGTGATATTCCTCTGGCTTGCTGCCATCCTGAGCGGGCCAATTGTAAGTCAATTCGATTTCGGCCACTCCCTCTTGACCAGGAGCGGCAAGGAAGATCAGCGTAAATCGCCCCGCCTCGACATCGAAGCGGCGCACCTCTTCGAGCCCGATCAAGTTGAAGAATGCGATTGTCGCGTCAGGATCTGTTACGCGGATCATGGAATGAAGATACTTGACCATGCGGAGGACGTCCTTTCGAGAGCGAGATAATCCTTGGTCAGATCGACCGCAAGCGCTCCGGCCCCGGCATCGAGAACCATGCAAAAGCAAAAGGGCGCAAGACCTGATGATCTTGCGCCCCGTTCCTCCCGCTTTTTAGCGGGTTGTCTTGCTGCGTTTGGCTTAGAAGCTTGCCGACAACGTCGCCACAAACGCGTCACCAGTGAAGACCAGATCACCATCAGGCTGGATCAAATCATTGGCTGCATCACCTTCGACGCCGATGTAGGCGGCGCTGATAGTGAAGGTATCATTGAGAGCGTAGTCAGCACTGACCGACCAATCGAAAGCCTCACTGTCATTCGTGAAGGTCAGGAAACCATCAGTGTAGCCGATGTGACCATTCAGCGTGATCGGCGTGTCCGGAATCCCAAAACTCACATCAGTATACAGGTAGAGGTTATCGGTATCGCCAAGCGAATCTTGATCGGGCGCGTAGGCGATGCCTGGTGTCACGGAAACAGAGGCGAGCGAGAAACTCAACGAGCCATAGAACTCGATGTAGTCAGTGTTACCAGCAACGCCTGGAGCATCCGGGAAAAGATAGTAGATCACCCCGACGTCGGTCGAAATACCTTCGCCGACATCGCCGCTCCAACCGCCGTAAAGGTCAACCTCGGTTGAACCAAAACCAACGGTCTGTTCGTCAATGTTGGACGCCCAGGTGCCGACATACAGGCCCGATGAGTGGCTGACATCAAAACCACCCTGGATAGCGAACTCGCCATCAGACAGCCCAACGCCCCGAAAACGGTATTCTGTCGCAAAAGCAACGTTGGCTGAGAAGCTCAGCCCGCTTTCACCAGCCACCTTGTTCGCTTCAGCCTCATTAATCGGCTCGATTGCGCGATCAGAGGTGGAGAGAACTGGCTTGGCATCAAGCGCAGCCGAAGCTGCGACAAGCTCTTCATTCACGATGGTTGTTTCGCCAGCAGAGGATTCTTCGGCGAAGGCTGGTGCTGCAGTAACAAGCAGTCCCATAGAGAGGGTTGCAGCCGAAAGGCCGCGGATGGACGTGAGCATTACAACTTCCTTTGATAATGTTGTTGCTTCGTCCCACCTGCACGCTCGTCGGCTGCTTGTTTATGACGCAGTCTCATCCGAACGCGACACAATCGTGCACATTTATGGTGCGCCGCACAAGACACTTTTGCACTATTTGGGTTATTGCAGCTTCACGATGCTCTCATTGTTGAGTTTGTGCATCACTCATTATGGTGGAGCTAAACCCATTGCGGAACAAAGATCTGCGGGTGAGTTGCCGTTCCGACAAGGCAGAACTAAGCTGTTACAGTTTCCGAACCCCGAGGGTTTCTCGTAACAGACAAAATAGAAAGCATTCACCCGCCAGGGTGCCAAAACAAGTCATGTTTGATGCGATTCGTTCTTTCTTTAGGCCCCGCCCCAACACTCTGCTGCCGGCGGTCCCTGAAGGCGAGCGCTACTATTTGATTGGAGATATTCACGGGCGTCTCGACCTGTTCAAAGCCATGGTCGCAGCCATAGAAGAAGACGAAGCAGCGCGGGCAGGAAAGGACACGCAAGTTGTCTTGCTTGGTGATTTGGTCGACCGTGGACATGACAGCGCAGGCGTCGTGAACCTGGCGCGGCATTGGCAAACCCAACGCGTGGTTCGCGTTCTGGCAGGAAATCACGAGCAAATGATGCTCGATGCGTTCAAGAAGCCAGAGTTTTTGCGCCATTTCCTAAAGCACGGCGGACGCGAAACACTGCTTTCCTACGGACTTTCCAAAAAGCAGTTCAATACGATGAGCTTAGATGAGCTTTTTGAGGCACTCCCACAACTCATCTCCCAAGCAGAACGGGACTACATAGCAACCTTTGAAGATTACATCGTCGCAGGCGATTACCTCTTTGTGCACGCCGGAATTGATCCTGCCGCGCCGATCACCGAACAGAAGCGCAGTGATCTCTTGTGGATCCGCGATCGCTTTCTTAGCCATGAGGGGCCGTTAGATAAGGTGGTGGTGCACGGTCACACTATCTTCAACAAGGTCATGGATTGCGGCAATCGGATTGGCATTGACACTGGTGCTTTTCGTTCAGGTGTGCTTAGCGCGCTTGTACTTGAAGGCGACCAGCGGCGGATTATTCAAACGATCCAAAGCGATGGCGGACCGGTTGAGGTTTTCCATGGCGGACGAGGGCAATAGTCTGCTCTGAGTATCGCTGTAATCAAGCAGGCTTTGGGAGATGCGGCCTGCCAAGCAAGAACAAGTTTTGACCCAAGGGACATAGACGATGAAAATTGCAATGGTGGGGT
Organism: uncultured Erythrobacter sp.; assembly: GCF_947502395.1. Taxonomy (GTDB): domain Bacteria; phylum Pseudomonadota; class Alphaproteobacteria; order Sphingomonadales; family Sphingomonadaceae; genus Erythrobacter. The sequence continues at coordinate 521,260 of NZ_CANMZM010000003.1, read as the reverse complement.
CCGGCTACGTTGGGCTCGTTTCGGGAGCTTGTTTTGCCGATTTTGGCCATGACGTGGTCTGCATCGACAAGGATCAGGGCAAGATCGACCGGCTCCATGATGGCGTAATGCCGATATACGAACCCGGTCTCGACAGCCTGGTAGAAAGCAATGTCAAATCTGGCCGTTTGTCGTTCACAACATCGCTTGCTGAAGGGATCAAAGACGCAGCTGCCATCTTCATCGCGGTCGGCACCCCAAGCCGCCGCGGCGATGGCCATGCAGATCTGTCATTTGTCTATGCCGTTGCCCAAGAGATCGGTGAGCACTTGGCCAATGAAGCTGTGATTGTGACCAAGTCCACTGTGCCCGTTGGCACTGGTGACGAGGTGGAACGTATCTTGGCCAACAGCGGAACTGCCCATCGGTTCGCTGTGGTTTCAAACCCGGAGTTCCTTCGCGAAGGGGCAGCGATTGGCGACTTCAAGCGGCCAGATCGGATCGTCATCGGAGCAGAGGATGATTTTGGCCGCGATGTTATGAGCGAAGTCTACCGCCCGCTATTCCTGAATGAATCGCCCCTTCTGTTTACCTCGCGCCGCACCAGCGAGCTGATAAAATATGCCGCAAACGCATTCCTTGCGACCAAGATCACCTTTATCAATGAGATGGCTGATCTCTGCGAGAAGGTAGGCGCCAATGTTCAAGATGTGAGCCGCGGCATCGGCATGGACAATCGTATCGGTGCCAAGTTCCTCCATGCAGGACCAGGCTATGGCGGTTCTTGCTTCCCAAAGGACACGCTCGCTCTCCTCAAGACAGCAGAAGACTATGATAGCCCGACGCGCATCGTGGAGGCGGTGGTCAATGTGAACGACAGCCGAAAACGCGCCATGGGTCGCAAAGTACTTGATGCATTAGGTGGTGCCGACGTTGCTCGCGGCAAAAAAGCGGCGCTTTTGGGTCTGACGTTCAAGCCTAACACTGACGACATGCGCGATTCACCGGCGATTGCGGTTGCCCAGACCCTGACTGATGCAGGTGTTCTGGTATCGGCCTATGATCCAGAAGGGATGGAGCAGGCTCAGCCGCTTATGCCAGAGGTCAAAATGTGCACCGATCCATATTCAGCAATCGAAGGCGCGGATGCTACTGTTATCGTGACAGAGTGGGACGCGTTTAGGGCGCTCGATCTTGCGAGAGTGAAAGGTCTGGCTAACGCACCGGTCCTGGTCGATTTGCGCAATATTTACACGCCAGAAGACGTTCGCTCTCGCGGATTTACCTATCACAGCATCGGGCGCCAGTGATTCGAAATTTGCCAAGCTTTGCGGAATCTTAGTCCCGTAATGGGACGCTTTTCTGGCGTTTCGGCTTTAGGAAGGCTGCTTATTCGGTAGGCCGTGCCAAAAAGTTACTGAAACGTAAAATTTTGTCTTGGGAAACCCCCTGATTCTCTGTAGCTTCCGGTTAGGGGAAACTACATATGCAAAGGGGCAATTCATGAAAAATCGTATCCTTCTTTCTGGCGCGGGCTGCATGGCTCTTGCCGGAGCTCTTGCCGCATCACCTGCATACGCTTCAGGCGGAAACGCAGATGTTGCAAGCAGCGAGGCCGAAACCGACGAAGTCTCATTCCGACTGGAAACGGAAAGCGAGTCTGAAGACGCCGGCTCACCAGGCGCGACCAGCAGTATGTCGCCGCTGAACACGTTTTCGGGTATCGACACCTTCGAATTCGCAGGCAATCTCGACACGATTGGCGACTTCCGAACCGCTCGCACTGACAACGGTTTCATTGGTTCGATCGTCGACCCGGAACAGCGCCTCCTTGTTCGTGATGACGTAGGCGTGGACTTTGGTGATCCGGACAACATTGCGCCATATGCGGTGCATATCTTCCAACAGGTCAACACAGGTCCCGATGCTGGCGGCATCTTCTTCAACTGCTCAGGCAGTGTGATCAACCCGCGTACGATTTTGACGGCTGCACACTGTGTGAATGGCAGTGACGGTCCGATTGCGACAACGTCTTCGGAAACCTACGGCCTGCCAGGCCAAGCCGACACAACATTGGTGATCTCGACAGGCCAAGAAAGCTTTACCCGTCTGATCACCTACGCTCAGACGGGCGCAGGTTACAATGAAGGCGGTTCGGCTTTGAGCACGGACGTCGTCATTCACCCAACCGCCAATCCGGATAATACCGGTCTTGGTTTCCCTTGGGCGGATATCGCGCTGGTCGCCGTTGACCAACCGATCCTCGACGTTCCTTCCTTGTCACTACTTCTTTCACCTTTGGCCCAGACAACCCACGTTCTTCAGGTAGGCTATGGTACTAACGGAACCGGTCTCACTGGCGGGACCAACGCCGGAAGCCGCTTCCTTCGCCGGGTGGGTGAAAATATGCTGAGCCTTAATGGCAGCCTTGGCGATTTCATCGGAGGTGTCTTCTCTGATTTTGCCCCGGCAACCCAGACAATTGGTTCAGTAAGCCAAAACTACTATTGGACTGATTTCGACAATCCGGACCGCACGCCTGAAGAACAGGCTGGCTGTGATTTCCCTGGCGGCACCATTTCTTGCGAATCTCTTGAGGCTGTCTTCGCAATTGACTTCTTCGATGGCGATGCTCTTCCAGGCGAAGTAGGCACAGGTCCAGGCGACTCAGGCTCTCCGCTTGTTGCTGACCAGATCGCAGAGTTCCCGCTTGCCATTGGCGTTCTTTCTGGTGGCTTCGACTTCTTTCAGCTTGGCGGCACCTACTCAGACGTAAGCTTCTACAACCCGCTGTATCCTTTCTTTGAGTTCATTACAGAGAACACTCCGTACAAGTATGTCTCTGCTAACGCTGGTGACGGCAACTGGTCAGATGCATCGCATTGGACACAGGATCTTGACCCTGGCTTCTTCATCCAAGATGCAAACGGCGACATCGTTAATGGCACTCCAACCGGAAACGAGCCTGGAATCACGGCCGCAGATGGTAAGTTCGGCAATGTGCTTGGTGGCGATATCTCGGGCAATACAACCGCGATCACCCCTGGATTTGAAGGCATTCCAATCGCGCTTCCAGAAAGCTCTGCGCTGCTTGGTCCGGGTTCAACCGGCTTTGTTCCTCAGAACACTGACGGCACCGTTGGAGTGGCATTCGCAAATCCTGCACAGTACTTCGAAGTTCATCTGAACAACGAAGGACGCACTACGGTCGACCTCGACGTTGAGATCGACAAGCTGGTTGTGAACAATGCCGATGCGGAGGTCTTTGTTGACTCGCCGTTCAGCTTCACAACCATCCAAGACATCGAGCAGTTTGGCGGACTTGTGGAAGTCGATGGTACGGTGAACACTCCGTTCTACCTGCTGGTAAGCGGTGAGATTGCCGGTGACGGTGGTACAATCAACACCAATGCGTTGCTAAATGGCAGTGGCTTGCTCAATGCAGGTGGCTTCGGTTCGTTTGGTTCCATGACAATCAATGGTGACTACCTCCAAACATCGACAGGTTTCCTTCTGTCGGAGTTCAGCCGTGGTCGTCGCCGCACTATCAACTCTGACGTCTACAATGTGTCAGGCGCGGCATTGCTTGGGGGCACCCTTTTGGTTGCTACAACCGATCGTCGTCCTCGCTTCGGCACGGAATACACCGCGCTGACAGCTGGCGCGATTGACGGAACCTTTGATGAGACTGTGCTTTTGAGCAACTCTGCAACTCTGCAAGCTGAAAGTCGCGTTGAAGGCAATGAAGTGATCGTTGAGATCACCGCTCGGAGCCTTCGCACCCTTATGGGTCGCGGAAGCAGGATGGAATCGCTCGGCGGTGCTCTAGATACGATGCTCAAGAACAACTATGCTGAATTTGCAGGTCTGTTCGACGTTATTCATAGCGCAAGCTTTGAAACTCTCGGAGCAACCCTGAGCTCGCTCACGCCAGTGAACGCCTTCAATCAGACGTTCACCGCTAACTCGTTCTCGCACCGCTTCACTGGCCAGATTGCTCAGCGCACTCTGTCGCTTCGTGACGGCTCGCGAGCTGCTGGTGGCTTCACCGCTGCAGGTAATGCGAGCTTTGCGATCGCTGGCGGTGCACCTGCTGAGGTTGGCAAGATCGGCATGTTCGGCACTGCATCTGGCATCTACCGCAACGGCGGTCAGCTCCAGCAGAGCGTGCTCGGCAATGGAACGGCAGGGTTCGGTGCCTTTGGCATCAATGGCCAGACCATTGGCGAAGTCGGCGCGAACGCGTTCGAGCAGGCTGCCCTTAGCCAAGCTGGTGAGATTACCGTTGGTGCTGACGTGGCATTGAGTGAAGGCTTCAGCTTTGGTGTTGCGGTGTCCAACATTCGAAACAGCCAGCTGGCACTCGCGGGTACTCAGCCGCAAGAAGACAACAGCCGCTCAGTCGCAATCTACGCGACGTACAGCGACGGTGGTCTCTTCGCCGATGGTTATGCCGGTACTGCTGATCAGCGTCTTGGCGTGAACCGTCAGTCTGCTGGAGAGTTCCGCACCGCTTATGAGAACGCAATCGGCCAATCTGATGGCGATCAAGTCTTCGGCGGTGTTCGCCTTGGCTACGCTTTCGATATTGCTGAGGGCTTCGAAATGGGCCCTGTGGCGAGCATGGACTATCTCAACAACCGCATTGGTGCGTTTGAAGAGACAGGTGCTGGCGCATTTGGCCTGAATGTCAACGAGCGTACCTTCACCTCGCTCGGTGCGAAGGTCGGCGCCATGGCTAGTGTGGACATCATGGCATCTGAGAAGAACGCGCTTCGTGCGTTCGGTTCGGTGGCTTATGCTCGTGAGCTGGGCGACACTGAAGACGTTGTCACAGCGCACTTCTTCGGCGCTTCTGACACACCGTTTGCAATCACCAACGCACTCGACCCTGAGTGGGTGAGCGTCAATGCGGGTGCCGAAATGCTGCTGGGTAACAACTTCTCAGCAACGATCTCGGTCACCTCAGACATGGGCCGCGGCGTTCTTTCGAATGACCAGGCGCAAGCTTCACTGAGCTGGCGCTTCTAAGCCTCCAACAAAAGCCTTGGCTGTAACAAGCGCCGGGCCTTGCCATTAAGCAAGGCCCGGCGTTTTTGTTCTCTATCAATGTGTAACGGACCAGCGCCAGAGCGCGAACAATCGGTATCAGGGAATTAGGAAGGGTTTTTGTGGCCGCAACATTAGACATTCTGACATCGCTTTTCGTATTCGTTATCGGCCTGGTTGCCTTGTCGCTGATCGTGCTGTTTTTTGTCGACCGCTATCAGACAAGTGACACGGTGCGTCGCAACTATCCGATCATCGGAAGGATGCGTAACATCCTGTCCGAGCTTGGTGAATTCTTCCGCCAATATTTCTTCGCCATGGACCGCGAGGAAATGCCCTTCAACAGAGCCCAGCGCGAGTGGGTCAATGAAGCCTCACAAGGCGATTCAACCAATGTGGCCTTTGGTTCGACCCGTAATCTTGAACCGGTAGGGACACCAATTTTCGTCAACTGCCCCTGGCCTGTATTGGAACGCGACAGCGTTACCTCCAATCCCATGCGCATTGGCGAAGGGGCCGCACGCATTCCCTACGATGCACCTTCCTTTTTTAACATTTCAGGCATGAGTTATGGGGCGCTTTCAACGCCAGCTGTGCGTGCACTCTCAAACGGTGCGGCCAAAGCGGGCTGCTGGATGAATACTGGCGAAGGCGGGCTTTCGCCCTACCATCTTGAGGGCGGCTGCGACATCGTCTTCCAAATCGGCACCGCCAAGTATGGTGTGCGCGATGATGAGGGCAATCTCTCGGATAAGAAGCTTCGCGAAGTCGCCTCCCATGAACAGGTTCGGATGTTCGAACTCAAGCTGTCGCAAGGCGCCAAGCCAGGAAAGGGCGGTATCTTGCCAGCTGGCAAGGTGAATGAGGAGATCGCGAGCATCCGAGGCATTCCCGTGGGCGAAGCGTCGATTTCTCCCAATCGCCATCATGACATCGGCAGCAATGAAGAACTGCTCGATCAAATCGCTCACATTCGCGACGTCACCGGCAAGCCGGTGGGCTTCAAGACTGTGATCGGTGCCTACGGTTGGCTTGAGGAGATGTTTGATGAGATCAACCGTCGTGGTCCCGAATGCGCGCCTGACTTTATCACCGTCGACAGCGGCGATGGCGGGACCGGGGCTGCGCCGCTCCCGCTTATGGATAATGTCGGCCTGACGCTGCGGGAGGCGCTCCCCATGCTCGTCGACCTGCGTGACAAGGCAGGCCTCAAAGACCGCATTAGGATCATTGCAAGCGGCAAGCTGATCACGCCAAGCGAAGTCGCGTGGGCGTTGTGTGCGGGCGCTGATTTCACCATCTCGGCGCGCGGCTTCATGTTCGCATTGGGCTGCATCCAGGCGATGAAGTGCAATAAGAACACATGCCCCACCGGGATTACGACCCATGACCCCGCGCTTCAACGCGGTCTCGACCCCGCGAACAAAGCTGTGCGGGTGGCCAACTTTGTTCAGCAAATGCGCAAGGAGATAGGTGTCATCGCTCACAGTGTCGGCGTGCCCGGCCCTCGCAGGATGAAGCGTTTCCATGTTCGGCTCGTTTGTGCTGATGGACGCTCACGCCCACTGGATGAGCTATACCCACCGGTAGAGCAAACCACCGACGCTGCCTGAGCTACAGAGTTCGAACCGCAAATATCAGGGGGCGTCATAAGCCGGGTTCTGTCTCTACGACCGGTATCTGTTCGACCAGCGCCGCAGCGGCAACCATTCATCTGGGCGACCTGTTGCCAGGTGCGCTCAAGCAGCCAACCCGGATCTCCTCAGGGCGAAACACCCCTGCCCAATCACAAGACAAAGCCTTGCGGTGAGCACGAGACCCCTATTTGGCCTTGCTCCGGGTGGGGTTTGCCATGCGAGCGCTGTTGCCAGAGCCCCGGTGCGCTCTTACCGCACCCTTTCACCCTTGCCTGTACTTGGACACGCGGCCCGAGCCATCGGCGGTATGCTCTCTGTGGCACTTTCCCTAAACGCACGCCCGAAGACGCGCACCCGGCGGGCGTTACCCGCCACCCATGTTTCGTGGAGCCCGGACTTTCCTCGCATACTCGAAAGCACACGCGGCTGCCTCAGCCCCCTGATGGGTGAGGCCTTAGCCGCATGTGCCAGCGTAGGGAACCCTTACCAGTTTTGATCAGCCTTCAGTGCCGCCAAGGTTCTCCAGCGATTCATCAGGAGCGATAAGCCCCCAAATAACGGCCCCAATTGCCGCCCCTGCCAACGGCGCGATCCAGAACAACCAAAGCTGCGGCACGGCGGCCGTCTCTGAATAGAATGCAACGCTGGTCGAACGCGCAGGATTAACCGAGGTATTGGTCACAGGGATCGAGATGAGGTGGATCAACGTGAGCGCCAAGCCAATTGCGATCGGTGCAAAGCCAGCCGGTGCCTTTGATGATGTCGCCCCCAAGATGACGATCAGGAACCCTGCTGTCAAAACGATCTCTGCCACAAGGGCAGCAGTCATAGAATATCCGCCCGGTGAAAGCTCACCATATCCGTTGGAAGCAAAGCCGCCAGGTTCAAAGCCCGGCGCACCACTCGCAATGACATAGAGCATTCCGGCAGCGGTAAAGGACCCCAACAATTGCGCCGCCCAATACGGAGCAAGTTCGCCCCATGAAAAGCGCTTACCAATCGCCAATCCCAATGAAACCGCCGGGTTAAAGTGACCACCCGAAATACCGCCAACAGCATACGCCATCGTCAGAACAGTTAAGCCAAAGGCTATCGAAACGCCGACAAACCCAATGCCGAGTTCGGGAAAAGTAGCCGCAAGCACGGCGGATCCGCATCCCCCGAACACCAGCCAGAACGTCCCTACAAATTCTGCTCCGAGTTTCTTCAACATAGTCAATCCCTCCCAGATATTGTCTTATTCAACGATTAGAGCACATTCTCCCATGTGATGCTGTGAGCATTTGTAAATTGAACGCGTGCCACAGTTGATCATCGCGCCAGTCCCTGATCGCGCTCCAGCAGCAATTGCCACAAAATCGCGCCCAATTGCGCGTCAGGCTTGCCTTCGATCCTCTCTGGCCGCCAGCGACGCTCAAAGGCCTCAATCGCCTTGCGACCCTCAGTGATGTCATAGCCAAAACGCTCAAGCGCCAGGATGAAGGCACCATCATTGTCGAATGGATCAGCCTGCTCAAACTTCGCCGGTGTGGACAGACATAGCTCGTATTCCGACAAGCGTTCCCATGGGAAAAGTTCGCCCGGATCCACCTTGCGCATCGGGGCTACATCGGAATGCCCCACCACATTGGTCCGCGCGATATCGTGATCTTTGACGATCCGAGCTACCAAGGGTACCAAAGCCTCAAATTGCGCCTCTTCAAAGCCGCGATATCCGCCGGCGTGACCCGGATGGTCTAACTCAATCCCGATGCTGGCCGAGTTCACATCCTTGATCCCACGCCAGTAGGAAGCACCCGCATGCCAGGCCCGCTTGGCCTCGCTGACCAGTTGGATCACTTCGCCCGCTTCGGTGATGAGGTAATGTGCGGAGACACCGGCTTCACGATCAGTCAGCCGATCAAGCGCGGTCTCCACTGGCTTCATTTCAGTGTAATGGATCACCAACATGCTGATCGGCAGTTTGCGATCATTGCAATTGGGCGAAGGTTCAACACGGTGAACCAGCTCGCTCACCTCCATATCGCGCCAATCACCTGATGGCGCATCCTTTGGAGGTATAGGGCTCACCCAATCATGCCCTCTGGCTCGGGGAGAACCGCGCCGAGCACCAGCGCACCATCCGTCAGAGCAAACTGCAATCCACCGCCCATGTCCTTGGCCAGCAAGGCAATCATATGAGCGGCGGCCGTCCGGCTTGTGATTTCGGATTCCGGAAGTTCGCCCTGAAGCGTTTGTCCAATTGTCTCGTCAAAAGCGAGTTTCTCTGCTGTAGCACGTGCGACGATTTCGACATTCCCTCCGGTGCGCTCTGCCCCGATGTCGAGAGTGCCGCCCCGAACCAGCGCATCGAGCGCGATTTGCGCGAGATTGAGCATAACCTTCACCGCGGCTTTCGGCAGTTTTGCATCTGAAAGTGCCCAGTTCAGCTCAACCCGTTTGGCATCGGCTGCCAGAGAACCGATCACTTCCTGTGCTTCTTCGACCGGCACATATTCACCAAATCCGCCCGCTGCGCCAAAGGCCAGTCGGAAGAACTTAAGCTTATCGGTGCTGGTCTTGGCGCTTTGCTCGAGCAGCTCGACACAGCGTTTCTGCATCTCTGGATCGGTTTCATCGGCCAGCAACTCTATCCCGTTGGATAGAGCGCCCACAGGCGACAACAAATCATGGCAAAGGCGCGAACATAAAAGCGCGGCGAGATCAGTCTGAGAAGTCATGGAAGCCGGTGAACCCTTTTCCGGTTTGAGACACTTGAGACACTGTCTAAGACCAAAAAACCTCCGGGGCCACCGTTGGTCGAAACTGTTCCACTAGAGTGGTACAAAAAACGGCCATTTGTTCGGTGCATGGGACCAATCTTATTCCGCCGTTACGCTGTAGGAAAGCGGTTCAAATCCCTCCGGAGCATCGCGCCAGAATTTCACCTCATTTTCCCCCAAAATTGCCCAGATCCTGCCGTCTCGCGCGGCCATATCCTGATCCATGACCGAGGGGGTAGCCTGTCCATTGGGGTGCGAATGGAAATAGCCTTGGATTTGCGCGCCCCCAGCACGCTCCGAACGATGCGCGTCGATCAGCGCTTGCGGATCGATTTCGAAGTGAGTTTCAGGGGTCGGATGCACATTGGCCGCTTCAGCAAATTGCGTGATCTGCGCACCCTCACCCAACAAAATCCCGCAGGCTTCGCGAGGGTATGCTTTGCGAGCTGAGCGGTGAAGTTCGCCCAATACCCCCTCCCACATCACAATCACCCTTTCCCCGCTCGTCCTGAGCCCTTCGGCCGACTCAGGAGGAACCTTGTCGAAGGACCGTTTTTCCTTTCTAGCGGTGGTCATGGCGTTCTGGACCTACATTCTGCATTGCCGCGGGGGTGCGTTTTACACCGGACACACCGATGACTTGGAACATCGCCTCGCCCAGCACAAGGCTGGAGAGGGATCACAGTTTACTGCCGAACGGTTACCGGTTGAGTTGGTCTGGTCGGGTGAGTTTGGTTCGCGGCAAGAGGCGTTTGAGTTTGAGCGACGGGTAAAGGGGTGGTCGCGGGCCAAGAAGCTCGCACTGGTCCGTGGTGATTGGGATGCCGTGTCAAAGCACGCCAAAAGTAAGAGCAGTCCTTCGACAAGCTCAGGACGAGCGGAAGGACATTTTTTTGATACCCTCGGAACCGCTCATCCTGAGCTTGTCGAAGGATCGCACTTTTCTCTTCAGAGCACTCAAACGGAGATCACAGGCACAATCACTGCCCCTGCCCGGCTCGACAAAGCCCTTGCTGACGCGACGGAGTTTTCGCGGGCGCGTGTTCAAGCCTTGATCGCTGAGGGCCGGGTAGAATTGAACGGCAAACCTGCGATGTCTGCCAGCGCAAAGGTGGCCGAGGGCGCGCCATTTCGCATCACCGTGCCCGCCGCCGTCGAACCAGAAGCAAAACCGCAGGATATCCCGCTCGATGTGACGTTCGAGGATGAGCATCTGATTGTCATCAACAAACCTGCTGGCATGGTGGTTCACCCTGCCGCGGGCAATCCCGACGGTACTCTGGTCAATGCGCTGCTTCATCACTGCGGCGGTTCTCTATCCGGCATCGGGGGCGTGGCTCGTCCCGGCATCGTCCACCGCATTGATAAAGACACCTCAGGGCTGCTCGTCGTTGCCAAGTCCGATACCGCACACGAAGGTCTCGCTGCCCAATTTGCTGAACACTCGGTGCATCGGCGCTATTTGGCTGTCTGTGGAGGCCACCCAGCTCCCGCAAAAGGCACAATTGACGAGAAACTGGGCCGTTCGGACGCAAACCGAAAGAAAATGGCTGTGCTCACAAAGAATTCCTCACGCGGGAAACACGCCATTACCCATTACAAGATACTCGAACGGTTGGATTCGAGTTCACTGATCGAGTGTCGCCTCGAAACCGGCCGTACCCACCAGGTGCGCGTTCACTGTGCATCAATCGGTCATTCGCTATTAGGAGATCAACTCTACGGAAAGACGCCGAAGTCCCTGAAACCGCTGCTTTCTGAGCTGAATTTCGCTCGACAGGCATTACATGCTGCCGAGCTGGGGTTTATTCACCCCATTAGCCAAGAAGTGATACGGTTTGTCGCGGATTTACCTGCAGACATGAGGGAACTAATCGACGAACTTAGCCGTTCTAATCGATGAATTGCGCTGCAAAGGGCGCATTTTTCGCATATATGTAACCAAGTGGCCCGTAACTCCGGATGCCCATTAGGGGTCCGGCAATAGAGGTCGACGCAAGAAAGGTTGGAAAAAACGTGAGCACTAAAGCAGCAGTTCCGGCGCTGAGCGGCGAGCAAAGCCTCAATCGCTATCTGTCGGAAATCAAAAAATACCCCGTGCTGACCGCTGAGCAGGAATATATGCTCGCTAAGCGGTATGAGGAGCACGAAGATCCCGAAGCCGCCTCGCAGCTGGTGTCTAGCCACCTGCGTCTCGTCGCGAAAATTGCGATGGGCTATCGTGGTTATGGCCTGCCCGTCTCGGACCTCATTTCCGAGGGGAATGTGGGCCTGATGCAAGGCGTCAAGAAATTCGAAGCCGATCGCGGCTTCCGCCTCGCGACCTACGCAATGTGGTGGATCAAAGCGAGCATTCAGGAATATATCCTGCGCTCGTGGAGCCTTGTCAAAATGGGCACCACCGCGGCTCAGAAAAAGCTGTTCTTCAACCTTCGCCGGATGAAGAAACAACTCGAAGCCTATGACGATTCCGATCTGCACCCGGATGACGTGACCAAGATCGCGACCGATCTGGGCGTGCCAGAGCAGGAAGTCGTCAACATGAACCGCCGGATGATGATGGGCGGCGATGGCTCGCTCAACACCCCCATGCGCAATGGCGAAGAGGGTGCGGGTGAATGGCAGGATTGGCTAACTGACGATGGCCCGCTTCAGGACGAGACGGTTGCCGACGCCGAAGAGGCCCATGTGCGCCACGAAATGCTGGTTGAGGCGATGGACTCGCTTAATGAGCGTGAGCAGCACATCCTGACCGAGCGCCGGCTGACAGAAAGCCCACAGACTTTAGAAGAGCTCTCACAGGTTTACGACGTCAGCCGTGAGCGTATCCGCCAGATTGAAGTGCGCGCTTTTGAAAAACTGCAAAAAGCTATGCAGCGGATCGCAGGTGATCGGCTGATGCCGGGAATGGCGTAAGCTCTATTCCGGCAGTCGCTCCAATAGCGCATCAAACGCAGAAACATCGAAGCGCCGGGGGTTTTCCTCCGGCGCTTTGTTTTTGAGCTCCGCTAGCAACGTCTCCTTCTCTGGAAAATCCCATCGGATCCTTCCCGGAAAGACCTCCGACATCGCGCCAAACCAACGAATCAAATGCGGCTGCAAAGCGAGATGCTGTTCGAAATTCTCGCGCCTTCGTGTCGGGTCGCCTTCTTTCTGCGCGCGGGCCACCGATGGTTCGATGCGCTTGACCAAATACAGGTCCGCAAATCCAAGCCTACTGCTAGCAATCGCCTCGCGAACAAAGACCCGCGCATTTGCAAACTTGTCTGGCCAAGGAAAACCAGCACGCGCCATGCACCATGAATAGTGGATCTTCATCGGATCGGTATCGCAGACCGCGATTCCATGCTCGCGCTCGATCTCCAGTGCCATCTGAAACTTACGCACGTTGTGCTCCACCCAAAAGTGCGCGTGCTCATCAAGGCTCGCGCTTGCATCTGGCAAGTCACCTTTCACCGGGATTTCGGGCACCCATCGACCTTCGCCAAACTGGCGCGCATAAGTGGTCTTTCCAGCAGCGCTAATCCCCTCAATGACGACGATCATTGGATATCACTCCCTCAGCCTGCAAAAGTCATCGCCCATCGCCATGTTTAGTACGACCCGGTATTCTTCGAGCCGTGCGTGGCCTTCGCTCACAAGGCCAAAAACCGGATCGACGACCTCCTCCAGCGGCACAAAGGCCACGGGGCAAGAGACCGGCACCAATTGCGAGCCCTTGCCCACCTGAAGCGTTGAGAGCAGGCCAAACATGCGCTGCTCTCGCGTGGCTCTACCGAGCATGATCATGCGATATTGGCCCGCTTCGGAGGTCATCAAATAGGTGTGACCCGACAGATGAGGCATGGAGACAAATCCTCCTTGCTCGAAGGTCGCGTCCAACCGATCGCTTTCTGAAAAGATCAGATGTCCCTTGGCGTCGTCCCAGCGAATATCGGTGCGATAGGCGTACACCGCGCCGTCCTCGCCAAAGCTGGCGCGCAAGGTCAGATACTCACCTTCGATCCAACGAACGGCCGGGCGCGAGTAGGAGCCCATTTCGGCCGGCGCGAGCATAGGACTTGCGACTGCAAGCTCGGGTTCAGCCACTGCGCTGCCCCGCAAAGAAGCGCCGAGCGCCTCTTCGAGCCGGACAATTGTGGCCAAGGTGAAGCGCCTGCGACCCGACAGTGCCTTTTCCAGCGTCGAGACTGAGAGCCGGGCGGATTGCGCCAAGCCAGCGCGCGAAATCCTTTGGCGCGCGATCTCTTCGCGCAGCCGCACCGCGACTACAGCGTCGTCAAATTCTCCAATCACACCCGCATATCCCATCGTTTCCTCCTCTTTTCCGCACCGATCCGGACAGATCCGCACATCCCATCACTGCCTCTCCACTCATCCCGCACAAAGCGGCGGAAATTGGCCTTTCTTGGCCGTGGTGCTCCGCAAAACGTTGCCGATATGGAGATAAGGAATTGAGATGAATGGAGGCTTACATGCGACGAATTGTGATGAAGATGGACGCATTCCCGAACCGGGATGCAGTTGTGGTGCTGGGAGTTCTGGGGATTCTGGCCTTGTTCGCGGTCACAGCAATGTCGCTGGGATCCCGTGCTGGCGCCAATCCAAGCGCTGCCGCGATACCATCACAAACATTGCCCAGAGCAGAACGAGCCAATTTCACTCCTTCCCCATCGGACGGCGGCCTTATGCTTCGCGGCACGAGCAGCGAAGGGATCGCCACAAGCGTGCCCGCTGTCCGACTGGGCACCGATATTGTCGCCAATGTCTCGGGCCAGACCGCCCGCGTGACGGTAACGCAGGCCTTCCGCAACACATCTGAGGAATGGATGGAGGCGACCTATCTCTACCCCCTTCCCGACAACGGCGCAGTAGACACTCTGCAAATGGTGGTCGGTGACCGCATCTTCTCAGGCAAGATCAAACCCAAGGAAGAAGCGAAGCAGATCTACGAAGAAGCAAAAGCAAACGGCCAGAAAGCGGGCCTTGTTGAACAGCACCGCCCCAATATGTTCCGCAACTCAATCGCAAATGTTGGGCCGGGTGAGACGGTCTTGGTGCAAATCGAGCTCCAGGCTCCGATCCAGCAGATCAAGGGCGATTACTCATTAAGAATGCCGCTGGTGGTGGGGCCGCGCTATGTCGCGGGTGGCGCTTCTGTCGGTAAAGGGGCCAGCGGTTCGCTTGCTCGCGCAGCCCTGCTTGCAGGCTCGAGCGACATACTGGCGCCGACAGCTGACCCGGCGATGGCGGCACGCGCAGGTGGAGGCCTTAATCCTGTTTCAATCACTGTAAACCTTGATCCTGGCTTCACCGCTGAGGCGATCTCCAGTCCCTATCACGCGGTCAATATCAAGGGCCAAGGTGACACGCGTACTGTGACGCTCAAAGACGGAGCCGTGCCAGCAAACCGCGATTTCGAGCTGCGCTGGAGCGCTGGGGGAGATGCACCGGAGCTTGGTCTGTTTAAGCAGAGCCACGGTGCGCTTGATTACGTGATGGCAACAATCACGCCGCCTAGCGCGGAGCGTAGAAGTGCCGAAGCTCCACCTCGCGAGATGATCTTCGTGATCGACAATTCGGGTTCGATGGCGGGCGACTCCATGCCTGCTGCTCGCCGCAGTCTGCTCTACGCGCTGGAAACGCTGCGTCCGCAGGATCGCTTCAACATTATCCGCTTTGACGACACTATGGACGAGCTGTTCGTGAGCGCCGTGCCCGCAAGTGATGAAAACATCGCGATTGGCAAGAGCTTTACGCACGGTCTCGAGGCGGAAGGCGGCACCGAAATGCTCCCTGCCTTGCAAGCGGCCTTAAGCGCTAAGACCAGCGAGACGCATCTGCGCCAAATCGTCTTTCTCACTGACGGTTCGCTCTCCAATGAGGCCGAGATGATGCGCGAGATCAGCCAAAACCGTGGCAAAGCCCGCGTCTTCATGGTGGGGATTGGCTCAGCGCCCAACACCTTCCTGATGCGCCGCATGGCAGAGGAAGGGCGCGGGACCTTCACCCATGTGGGCTATCGCGATGAGGCTGAATCGCAGATGCAGCGCCTGCTCGATCGACTGAGCAAGCCGGTGGCGACCAATCTTATCGCGAGAGTCTCTGGCGGCAATATCGACTTTGCCCCGCGCGATCTGCCTGACCTTTATGCGGGCGAGCCGCTGGTCCTGCTCGGCCGAACCAAACACCTCCAAGGCACTCTGACGGTGAGTGGCACAATTGAAGGTCAGCGCTGGTCGCAGAGCATCGATCTCTCACAGGCAAGCGAAAGCGATGTCGTCGCCAAGCTGTGGGCACGCCGTCGCATCTCGGAGGTCGAAGCCGAACGGTATTCGGGCGAGACCACATACGAGCGCGCGGACGCCTCGATTGAGGAACTGGGAATGGACTTCCACCTGGTCACCAGCCGTACGAGCTTGATCGCTGTCGATGAGACCCCAAGCCGCCCGGATGGAGCACGACTTGTCCGAGAGGAGCTGCCCTTGCTCTTGCCAGCCGGTTGGGACTTTGACCGCTTATTCGGCGCGCAACTTGCCGCAGTCAGTCGCGATCTTCCGGCCCGCGATCATGAAGAGCGTCAGCGGCTGGAGCTGCCCAATACTTCCACCGGCTATCGGCTTACGCTCGCGCTTGGCATTGCGCTGTTGATCGCGGGCTCAGGCCTGAGCCTGTGGTGGAGGAGAGAGCGGTTCGCGTATCGCGTCCAGGGTCAGCCTCTATCTCTGGGAGCGCTGTGATGCAGGTCGTTCTCTCCCCCTTTTCCATCCACCCGGAAGGGCGCGCGACAAAGAAAGGAGCCATGCATCGCGCCCTTCCTATTATGGTGATCGCAGCGCTGGTTTTGAGCGGCGCTGCGGTAACTGCGAAAGCGCTCTACATTCCGGTCAAGGCCGAGGTTGCGCAAGTCCTGCTGGAGCGCGCCTTTACAGCCAGCGTCGAAACCGGCGCCCCTGTCAAACCCTGGAGTTGGGCCGACACCGCACCGATCGCGCGTATTTCAGTCTCAAGGCTGGGTGCAAGCGATGTGGTGCTTTCAGGTGGATCGGGCGAAGCGATGGCCTTTGGTCCCAGCGCCTTGGTTGATGATCCATCGCGCGGACTCACAGTGCTTGCCGCTCACCGTGATACGCATTTTGAATATGTAAGGGACCTTCGCGCAGGGGATCAACTCACGCTCGAACGTATCGATGGGACGAGCGCCCGCTACCGAATCACCCATTTTGAAACGGTGCGCTGGGACGAATTCACGCACCCCCACGAAGGCTACAGTTATGGTGACGGGGGACTGCTGATGCTGACCACATGCTTTCCCTTTGGGACCAGTACGCCCGGACCGTTGCGACGCATAGTGTGGGCCGAGCGTATGGGGAGTGCCTAGCTCGCTGGTGCGAGGTCCAACACCGCCGCAATCATCGCGCGCGTGCCTAAGGTAACACTCGGACGTGGCGAAACCTTGAAGAGAGGCGAGTGATGGCTCGGCACAGCAGGTCCGCCATTCTCCGCCGCATCAAAGGCCGCCTGAGGGGTCCCTCCAACCGCAAAGTAGTATCCCGGTACACCCATGTCTTCCGCCACGAAATAGGAGAAATCCTCGGCGCCCATGCCTTGCTGCTTGAAGGGCATGAAATACTCCTCGCCCAGATCACGCTTGATCACATTGTTAAGGCGGCGTGCGAGCGTTGGATCATTGAATGTCACAGGCGTGCCCTCGCTGACCTTGACCTCAACCGGCATATCATCAGGAAGACCATGCGCTTTGCCGACATTGACCGCGATCCGCTCGATGCTTGCCAGCAACTGCTCGCGAACACGCTCATCATTGGCACGCACTGTGAGTTGCAGCTCGGCCAGGTCCGAGATGATATTGTGCTTGGAACCCGAGTGAAACGCTCCCACTGTTATGACGGCTGGCTGGAGCGGCTGCACTTCGCGGCTGACAATAGATTGCAGTGCGGTCACAATCTGTGAGGCGATATAGACCGGGTCGCGACCCGCATGAGGGCTCGCGCCATGAGCCCCGATGCCGGGCACTTTGATATCAACGCTGTCCGCACTTGAATACTGAATGCCCTCCGCCGCTGACACTTTGCCGGTCGGCAGCACCGAAGCGACGTGAAAAGCGAGTGCATAGTCAGGCGTGCCGAACCGCTCATAAAGGCCGTCTGCCAGCATGGCTTTTGCCCCGCCGACGCGTTCTTCAGCTGGTTGAACAATGAACATGATCGTGCCGGACCAGTTGTCTTTCATCTCAACCAGCTTGCGCGCTGTGCCCACAAGCGAGGTAATGTGCACATCGTGCCCGCAAGCATGCATCACTGGATATTCGACACCGTCCTGACCAACTTGCGTCGCCATGGATGCATATTCGAGTCCTGATTTCTCCTGCACAGGAAGCCCGTCCATATCCGCGCGGATCAGGATCAGTGGCCCCTCCCCGTTTTCCAGCATCCCAACAACACCGGTGCCACCGACACCTTCGGTCACCTCAACGCCGGCATCGCGCAGTTCCTGAGCCATGCGCGCTGCGGTTTCATTCTCAAGGAAAGAGAGCTCAGGGTTCTCATGAAAATGCACGAAAAGCGGCGCGAGATAACCGTCATAATCGGCCTCAACTGCGGCCTTGATTGCGTTATGATCGACCGCGTGATTATCCGCCATCGCTGTCGCAGATGAAGCAGCCATTGCGAGCGCAATCGCGGCGGTGGTTGTGCGAAGTAGGTTCATTATGTCTTCCCCGAAAAGCTTTTCACCCATCAAGCACGCCGTGCCAGCCAGAGCAAGCCTGTAGAAGCGCATTTGCACCTGCCAGCACCGCTCTCTAAATGCGATGCACAATGAAACGCATTGGCATATTCACTCTCCGCATTTTGGCACAGATCATCCTTTGGTTCGTCGGTGTGAGCCTTTTTCTGGTGATCGCCTTTAAATGGATACCCGTACCCATCACCGCGACCATGGTGATGGACGAGAACTCAATCACGAAGGATTGGGAAAGCCTCGACAATATCGACCCGAACCTCGTCGCGGCGGTTATCGCTTCGGAGGACGCAAGGTACTGCGAACACTGGGGGTTTGACACCGAAGCCATCGAGAAAGCCGCCCGTGAGAACGCCAAAGGCGGACGGATCAGGGGCGGCTCAACCATCAGTCAGCAGACCGCCAAGAACGTCTTTCTGTGGCAAGGTGGCAGCTATTTTCGCAAAGCTCTCGAAGCCTGGTTTACCTTCTGGATTGAGGCCGTCTGGGGCAAGCAACGGATCATCGAGGTCTATCTCAATGTCGCCGAAACCGGGATCGGGACCTATGGCGCAGAGGCCGGGGCACAGCGCTATTTCGGTCGCTCGGCCGCGCGCCTTTCGCCCGATGAGGCAAGCCGCATGGCGGTTGCCCTTCCCTTGCCTAAAAAACGCGCGGTAAAGAACCCAAGTGGCTGGCTCGCCCGGCATGGAAACCGAATTGAACAAAGCATCGCTGTCGTAAAGCGCGAAGGCCTCGACGGATGTGTGTACGATTAGGAACCAATTCCAACTTCACTCGTCCCAATTGCATTTGGTGCAAGGATTGACCTTGACCAGCCGCAATGTTCAAGGGACGAGCAGTGAGGGACATTCATATCGTGCAACATAAGAAAGTCTGGCCAGACACATCGGTTTGCTGCGCATTCTCGGCACCGGTAGTGGAGCGAGTGCGCTGATGGCTGATGGCAGAACTGACCCTGCGGCGGATATCGCACGCGAACGCTTACGAGCAGCAATGGCGCGTTTGGCGGATGGCGACAGCGCGGCCCTGGAGGAAATATATCAGGCAACACGCGTGAAGCTTTTTGGGGTTTGTCTGCGTATATTAGGTGACAGGAAAGAAGCAGAAGACGCATTGCAAGACGTTTACATCAATCTTTGGCAAAAGGCCGACCGGTACGATCCGGAGAGAGCGAGCCCGATTTCGTGGCTGGCCACCTTTGCGCGCAACCGAGCGATTGATCGTCTCCGCACTGGCAAAGTGCGCGGCGGAGCGGTGCCGGTAGAAGAGGCTCTGCCCTTGCCTGATAGCTCCCCGCTTGCTGATGTCTTGATGGTTGACGTCGAGCAGAACGCGCAAATTCATGCTTGTATTCAAGGGCTTGATGAGCGCACGCAGAATCATATCCGTAGCGCATTCTTCGATGGCTTCACTTATGCCGAACTGGCCGAGCGCGCTGACGTACCGCTCGGCACGATGAAGAGTTGGATCCGCCGCGGCCTGCAAAAGCTGCGCGCCTGTTTGGAGGCGAGTGAAGCGGCATGAGCACTGAAGACACCCCCTTCGACGATAGAGAGCGTGACGACGCGATGAAAGCTGCCGAGCACGCACTGGGCCTGCTTGAAGGTGAAGAGCTGCTCGCTTCACGTGGGAAGGCTGCGAGCGATCCTGAATATGCCGCGCGCAAAGCGTGGTGGAATAACTGGTTTGCGCCTTGGACTGATGAGGTTGCGCCCGCCGAACCCAGCGATGCGGTTTGGGCGCGCATTGAGGCTCAAATCAATGGGTCACAGCCCAATCTGGCGGCGAATGACGATGGTGACATTGCATCCAATGTGGTTGATCTGGCCTCGCGGTTGCGCCGCTGGCAATGGACCGCCGGGATTACCTCGGCAGCAGCCGCCTTAATGCTAGCCGTAATGGTGTTCAGCCCTGGCGGTGAACCGAGATCTGTTGTTCCTTCGACCAATGGCACTGTGCTCGCTGCGGCCAACCCACTTATTGCGCAAGTGCCCATCGGCGATACCGGCCTTCGCCTTGATGTCACCTATATCCCTGAAAGTGAACGGCTTTTGGTGGGGGCAATCGGGCTCATCGCTGATGGTGTCCACGATCATGAACTCTGGTTGGTCCCCGCAGATGGCAGCGCGCTGCAGAGCCTGGGAGTTGTAGTGCCTGGAGAGGTTCTTAGCCAAGAATTAGCTCAGGAGATCACAGCCAATATGGGTGACGGGGTCGGACTTGTCCTGACGCGTGAGCCTATCGGCGGCAAACCCGAGGGCGTTGATGCCGGCCCAGTTGTGGCCGAAGGCGCGTTCAACCAAGTCTGATTGCGCAAAAACGACTGCCGAAACCCCTGATTTCTGCGGGTTTGCGCAATTTTCACAAAAATTTTTCGGCACATGCATCCGCGGGGGAAAGCCTTGCGTAATTTTCAATGCAAGACTGGGAGGGCTTGCACAAACTGGAGAATTCCGATGTCAATGATCCCTAAGACCTTCCGTACCGTTCTTCTCGCAGGTGCCGCCGCAACTACCGGCTTTGTAGCCATGGGGACCGCTCCCGTTGCCGCGCATAAGCAGCGTGCCGCTGAAGCACCAAACATTGTTCAGACCGCGCAAAGCACCGGCGTGCACAACACCCTCGTTGCGGCTGTTACCGCAGCGGACCTCGCCGGAACTTTGTCGAACCCGGGCCCCTTCACCATTTTCGCACCGACCGACACCGCATTTGCGAAGCTTCCGGACGGTACAGTCAGCACTCTGTTGAAGCCTGAAAACAAGGGCACTCTCACCAATGTACTCGTCTATCACGCAGTTTCAGGCTCCGTTACTTCGGACGACCTTGTTCACCTGATTAACCGTCACGGCGGCGAAGCGACAATCGAGACGCTTGCTGGCCAAAAGCTCACTGCGCGCCTTTCAGGCGAAAACATCATCATCACCGATGCCAAGGGCCGTGCAACAGCCGTGACTACCGCCAATGTGCAGACCTCAAACGGCATCATCCACGTGACTGATGGGGTGTTCCTGCCTGCCTAATCGGCCGGCACCGTACATACCCAAGCACCCGCAAGCGCCTCTTTCCGTCCCCCTCCCTAATTGAAGAGGCGTTTGCATCCGCCCCGCCTGGCTCATCGTTCCCGAGCCGGGCGGGGTTTTTGTAAGAGCACACATCATGGTGTTTGCATCCCGCGCTCTAGCGTTGGGTATCTTCTGTATCGGCAATCCCAGCTAGAAACCCCATCAAGAGCTGAGCAAGGGGGAAGAACACGGCAAGCCGCCCACAATACAGCCGCTGCTAGGCCGTAGAGCATTGCTCTGAAGCCACTGCTTTCGCCGTAGAGAGCCTCGAGCACTACCAATGGTATAATCAGCAAGCCAATCGCTGGAACGGACCAACAGAGCGTCTTTGAAAGGCGCGACTGTAGCGAACGGAAGCGGCGCATGGCCAACAAAGCGGTCACACAAAGGCTCAGAAATGCGAAAAATGCGGCTGTGAAGAGCTCTTGCTCAGCCACCTGGACGACTTTCCTAGGCCGCCTCTTCTTTCGCCTCTTCGCTGCCGTGGACGCGGATCGGGTTCTTCTTGCCCTCTACCACATCTTCGTCGATCACGATCTCCGTCACACCTTCCATATCGGGAAGGTCAAACATCGTATCGAGCAGAATACCCTCAACGATTGAGCGAAGTCCGCGAGCGCCCGTCTTGCGCTTGATTGCGCGTTCGGCGATGGCTTTGAGCGCTTCCTCGGTGAAAGAGAGCTCGACATCTTCAAGCTCGAAGAGCTTCTTATACTGCTTCACCAGAGCGTTTTTCGGCTCTTTGAGGATCGTCACCAGCGCATCGACATCAAGATCGTGCAGAGTTGCGATGACCGGCAAACGGCCGACGAATTCTGGGATGAGACCAAACTTGAGCAGATCCTCCGGCTCACTCTTTTCAAGGAGTTCGCCAATGCGGCGTTTTTCAGGATCAGCAACATGCGCGCCAAACCCGATGGAACGCTTCTGCAAACGGTCCGCGATGATCTTGTCCAGACCAGCAAAGGCGCCACCGCAGATGAAGAGAATGTTGGTTGTATCCACTTGCAAGAATTCCTGCTGTGGGTGCTTACGACCACCTTGTGGAGGCACGGACGCGGTTGTGCCTTCCATCAGCTTCAGCAAGGCCTGTTGTACGCCCTCACCCGATACATCGCGGGTGATTGAGGGGTTTTCCGCCTTGCGGGTGATCTTGTCGATCTCATCAATGTAAACAATGCCGTGCTGAGCTTTCTCGACGTTATAGTCAGAGGCCTGGAGCAGCTTGAGAATGATGTTCTCAACGTCCTCACCTACATAACCCGCTTCGGTCAGTGTGGTTGCATCCGCCATAGTGAACGGCACATCAAAGGTGCGCGCAAGCGTTTGTGCGAGTAGTGTCTTACCCGTGCCGGTTGGGCCAACGAGCAGGATGTTGGACTTCGCCAGCTCAACTTCGCCCGCTTTGCCCGAATGCTTGAGACGCTTGTAGTGGTTGTGAACCGCAACCGAGAGATTGCGCTTGGCCGAAGCCTGACCGATCACATAATCGTTGAGCGTTGCAAAGATTTCAGACGGGGTTGGAACCTCGCCCTCTTTCTTGCCAGCGATGCCCGCTTTGGTCTCTTCGCGGATGATGTCGTTGCACAGTTCAACGCACTCATCGCAGATGAATACGGTGGGGCCAGCGATAAGCTTGCGCACCTCATGCTGCGACTTCCCACAGAAGCTGCAATAGAGAGTACTTTTGCTGTCAGTTCCGCTCAATTTGGTCATTCCTAATAATCCTCAAATCTGGATTGGGCGGCCTCAAGACCAACCACCAGATTCGCCGAGTGTATCTCGCTGTCCACATGAATCAACACATGGCACAGCATTTTTGATCCGCAATGCCGATAATTACGGTCAAATAGTGCACATGCGATTAAACCTTGCGCGCCCGCGTCCTGCAATGGGCCACGGTGTCAAACGAAGGTTACCGCTTACTCAGGCGCGCCGCCTGAGCCCTTTTCATCAGAACCTTCGCCAGCTTCATCACCCGCCTCAGGACGGGTTTCAAAAACTTTGTCAACAAGCCCAAAGTCCTTGGCTTCTTGCGCTTCGAGGAAGGTATCACGGTCCATTGCCTCTTCGATCTCGTCGAGGCTTTGGCCGGTGTACTTCACATAAAGGTCGTTGAGACGGGTGCGAATGCGCAAGATCTCGCGGGCCTGGATCTCGATATCGGAAGCCATTCCGCGTGCGCCGCCAGAAGGTTGGTGAACCATGATCCGCGCATTCGGAAGTGCCACACGCATGCCGGGCTCACCTGCTGCCAGGAGGAAGCTACCCATAGAGGCGGCCTGACCGATGCATACGGTCGACACACGTGGCTTGATGTATTGCATGGTGTCATGGATCGCCATGCCAGCCGTCACTACGCCCCCAGGCGAGTTGATATACATGCTGATCGGCTTGGAAGGGTTTTCACTTTCGAGGAACAACAGCTGTGCGACAATAAGCGAAGCCATATTGTCTTCAACCTGACCGGTCACAAACACGATCCGCTCACGCAGCAGGCGCGAGAAGATGTCGAACGCACGCTCACCGCGACTCGATTGTTCAACCACCGTAGGAACCAAAGCGCCAGTCACGGGATCGTGCTCAAAGCGCCCTTGCGAGCCATAGGTTTCGCCAGAATTGCCAAGCAGGTCGATCATCGAGTGTGTCCTCATCCAAAGTGTTGCCAAAAGGCTTGAGCGCCTATGTCGGGCGGATGTGCACAATCTTCAAGGGCGTTAACTTTGCACTTGGGCAAAAGGGGCAAAAGTGTAAGGTCCGACCTCATGAAAAAATCACTTGTTTCGCTATTTGCGATGTCGCTGGCGCTTGGACCTGTATCCCTGAGTGCGGAGGAAAATTCGACCGATTATGACGCTGTCAAAGAGGTCGGCAAGCAGGTTGAGCGCATCAGGGCGCACAATGATGGTCCTCAGGGCCTCAATGCAGTCATTACCTATTCCTACACCGCGGGGTTTAAGGCGCGCGAGATGTCCGACGTGGGCATTTTGCGCGGTCGCACGGTGTTGGTGAAGGACAATATTGAGACAGAAGAGTTTCCAACGACAGCCGGAAGCCTTGCTCTCAAATACAATTTCACCCGACGTGACGCACCCCTGATTGCCAATATGCGCGAAGCTGGCGGAGTTGTGCTGGGCAAGGCGAATCTGTCGGAATGGGCGAACATCCGCAGCAATAGCTCAACCAGCGGGTGGAGCGCGGTGGGCGGCTTAACGCGCAACCCTCACGCAATAGACCGCAATTCCTGCGGCTCCTCCTCTGGCAGCGGCGCAGCGGTCGCAGCAGGCTTTGCTTGGGGTGCGATTGGGACAGAGACCAATGGCTCAATCACTTGCCCCGCTGCTATCAACGGCGTGGTTGGGTTCAAGCCTAGCGTCGGCATCGTCAGCCGCACGCATGTGGTCCCGATTTCCAGCACTCAGGACACCGCAGGCCCTATGACCAAGACGGTCTATGACGCTGCTCTGTTGCTGACTGCCATCGCCGGCGAAGACAGCGCCGATAATGCAACCAAGGATGCAGTCCGGGTCAGCGATTACACCGCGGGGCTCTCCGACTACTCGCTTCAAGGTGTGCGGATCGGCGTGATGCGCAAGCAGGTTGGCGACAATGACGCGGTTGAAGAGGTTTTTGAAACGGCCTTGGCTGACCTCAAAGCGGCGGGCGCGGTCATCATTGAAATTGAGCACGATCTGAACACCGACATGTTCGGCAACAGCTTCACTGTGCTCCTCTACGAACTGCGCGAAGAGATGGGCAAATATCTCGAGAGCATACCCGCCATCGGTGGCGGACCGGGCGAAACGGATAGCGATGTCGCACCGCGAAGCCTTGCTGATCTTATCGCTTTTAACAAGGCGAATGCGGACATCGAAATGCGCTGGTTTGATCAAGGCCTCTTTCAGGCAGCAGAGTTGACGACGGACCGCGAGGCTTACGAAAAAGCACGCGAGACAGCCGTCCGGATCGCCGGCGAAGAAACGCTCAATGCGCTTATGACACAGCACAATGTGACTTTCCTCGTTGCCCCCACACGCGGGCCTGCGTGGATGAGTGACCTTGTACTGGGCGACCAATTCAATGGCTCGATAGGCTTTGGGTCTCCTGCAGCTATCGCCGGCTATCCGCATCTCACTGTTCCTATGGGTGAGGTAGAGAGACTGCCTGTCGGGATCAGCTTCTTCGGCACAAAATGGGCAGACCATGATATATTGAAAGTGGGCGCGGCTTACGAACGGGCACGGAGCGCTCAGCTGCCAACACCCAGCTTTAAGCGCTGGTCTCCAGAAGGCTAAATCCCGCTAATCGCCGACACGAAAAAGCCCCCGCATGGATCGCTTGATGCGGGGGCCTTTTATTTTTCATGCAATAGCCTGATTAGGCCGCTTGCAAAAAATTACTTTTTGGCAGCTGGCTTCTTAGCCGGTGCCTTTTTCGCGGCTGGTTTTTTAGCAGGAGCTTTCTTCGCAGGTACCTTCTTAGCCTCTGGCTTCTCATCAGCGCCCTTAGCCGCTGCCTTCTTGGTCGGAGCCTTCTTAGCAGGTGCTTTTTTCGCCGGAGCTTTTTTGGCAGGTGCCTTCTTAGCAGCCGCTTTCTTCTTCGGAGCAGCCTTAGCCTTTTCCGCTTCGGCCTCTTCATCTGCTTCAATAGCTTCCTGAAGCTCTTCAACGGTCACTTCACGTGTCGTGACATCAGCCTTGTCGAACAGGAAGTCGACGACTTTGTCTTCGTAAAGCGGCGCCCGCAGCTGAGCTGCAGCCATAGGCTCTTGTTGAATGTACTGCATAAAGCGCTCGCGGTCTTCTTCGCGATATTGCTGCGCTGCTTGCTGAATCAGCATTTGCATTTCTTGTTGAGTGACTTCGACGCCGTTCGCCTGACCGATTTCGGAAAGGAGGAGGCCCAAACGCACGCGGCGCTCAGCGATCGACTTATAGTCGTCCTTTTCAGCTTCGATCTCTTTGACCGCAGCTTCAGGGTCTTCTTCCTTAGCAGCTTCCTGCTGAAGCTGAGCCCAGATTTGCTCAAATTCCGCTTCGACCATTTGCGAAGGAACTTCGAAATCGTGACCAGCAGCAAGTTGATCGAGAAGCTGACGCTTCATCTGCGTGCGGGTGAGGCCAGCGGTCTGCTGCTCAAGCTGACCTTTCATGATCTCTTGCAGCTTCTCGAGGCTGTCGAGACCGAGGTTCTTGGCGAACTCGTCGTCGATCTTGGTCTCAGTTTCGACCTTCACCGCTTTCACAGTAATGTCGAAAGTTGCTTCTTTTCCGGCGAGGTTCTCGGCCTGGTAATCCTCGGGGAAAGTGACGTTGATGGTTTTCTCGTCACCTGTCTTCGCGCCAACAAGCTGCTCTTCGAAACCAGGGATGAAAGCGCCTGAACCGATGACAAGCGCTGCATCTTCGGCTTTGCCGCCTTCGAACTCTTCGCCATCCAGCTTGCCTACGAAGTCGATGATCAGCTGGTTGCCGTCAGCGGCCTTCTTGGTTTTGGCTGCGTCTTTGTAGCTCTTGTTCGAGCCGGCGATGTTGGCAATCGCCTCTTCAAGCGCTTCATCGCTTACAGGAACGGTCAGCTTTTCAAGCTTAAGATCGTCAGTGCCAGGCGCTTCAACCACTGGGAGCACTTCAAGCTCAACCGTGATTTCGGCGTCTTTGCCTTCTTCATAGCCGTCACCAAGGGCAATCGAAGGCTGCATCGCAGGGCGCAGCTCTTCGTCGCGGATCATCCCGTCTACCGCATCGCGAATCATATCGTTCACGGTCTGGCCGTGGATTTGCTCGCCGTGCATCTTCTTCACGAGATTGGCTGGAACCTTGCCTGGACGGAAACCCGGCATTTTGACCTGTGGCGCGATCTTCTTGATCTCAGCTTCAATCTTGCCAGCAATTTCTGCGGCCGTGATAGTGATCAGATAGGCGCGTTTGAGGCCTTCATTTGTGGTCTGCTTGATAGCCATGAGATTGTTACTTTTAGCCTTTGCGAGCAAGAATTTCGTGGTTCGTCTAGACTCTGCAGCAGGGCGAATATTGGTGCGGGCGAAGGGACTCGAACCCCCACATCTTGCGATACCAGAACCTAAATCTGGCGCGTCTACCAATTTCGCCACGCCCGCATGCCCAGACGAAGCCGCGCGGCAAACCGTAAAAGGTTCCCCGCGCGCGTCAGACGGGCCCTCTAATGCCCCGCGCTGAAAAGGGCAAGCGTAAGCATGCTTGTTTCGTGTGCGAGAGCCGACTAAAGGCGCGTGACCATGAGCGAAGAAACAAACACCGCACCAGAATCTGGCGACGTTCCACCCGATCACCTCTCGGTCAATCCTCGCAGTCCTGCTTTCAATGCAGACGCACTTCAACGCGGAGTTGGCATCAAGTTTAAGGAGCGTGTCCGCACCGATATCGAAGAGTATTCGATTTCGGAAGGCTGGGTGCGAGTGCAAGCGGGCAAGACGGTCGATCGCAAAGGTCAACCGCTCACGATCAAGCTCAATGGCCCGGTCGAAGCCTGGTTTGAAGATCTTGGCGATGAGCCGCCCGTCGCAAAGAAAGGCTAAGCCTTTTTACCCTAACGGCTGAACTCGGCAAAGGCGTTCACAAACTCCTTTGATGGCTCAACCCGCACGGGTCCACGCACGCGAGGTATCGGCTGCTGCGGCCGAGAGGTAGAATCAGCGTAGACAAAGCCGTGGAGCGGCCAATGTGTGCCGCCCGGTGCCTGGATGGAGTGGTACCAAACGCGCACTTCGCTCCAGTCATTGTTGGGAGAGACATCGACAGCAGGCACATTGCGTTCAATCTGCCCACGCCTTCCATTGATCCGCGACCAATTGGCGTGCGTCAGCCGCACCGTGCGCGAATCGATCACTTCACTGACATAAGCGACATGACCCAGGCGCATATTGCGATGTGGCTTGAACACCATGACCGCGCCCTTTTGTGGGCGTTGCCCACGGCCATATTTGCCATCGGCCTGATGCCACCAGGTGCGCGCATCGCCATAGATTTGAATGCCCGAAAGCTCGCGCGCATAGGGAACGCATTGAAGATAGCCGGAGTTTTGCGCGATCGCAGGGCTGGGAACCAGCACTGCCGTAGTCGCAACAATAGCCAGCGCAGCTGCAAAAAAAGATTTGAGACGATAGGTCATGATTAACCCTAATGGCCCGGTAATCTTGATATGCGGCTTCGAATCAGGGTTAATAGCCTGTTTAGGCTCTCTCCAGAATTGCGCGTTCACTTGCCCGAAAACCTTGCCAAGTCGCGCTCAAGCGGCCACTTGGCGCTCGAAAGCAGGCACGCAACGCTCATGAATACGCCCGACAAACCCACCGTCATCATTATCGGTCGCCCCAATGTGGGAAAGTCCACGCTGTTCAATCGGCTCGTGGGTAAGAAGCTCGCATTGGTCGATGATCAGCCCGGCGTCACGCGCGACCGCCGCATGGGTGATGCCGAGATCGCTGGCCTCCAGTTCACCATCGTCGACACCGCCGGGTGGGAGGACGAGGATGATCTCACTCTTCCCGGACGGATGCGCAAACAGACCGAGGCAAGCCTAGAAGGCGCGGATGCCGCCTTGTTCGTGGTCGATGCGCGGGCAGGACTCACTCCACTCGACAATGAGATCGCCCGCTATCTTCGTGAACACGACGTGCCGATCGTATTGGTCGCCAACAAGGCGGAAGGTTCTGCCGGAGAAAGCGGCGTTCTGGAAAGCTATTCTCTCGGCTTTGGCGAACCTGTCGCGGTGTCAGCTGAGCATGGCGAAGGGATCGCAGACCTTTTTGGTGGGTTGTGGCCAATCATTGGCGAGAAGGCAGACGCAGCGGAAGCGGCGGCCAATGCGCCGATGGAAGAGGACGAGGAAGACGCGCCGCTTGGTCCATTGAAGCTTGCGATTGTTGGCCGACCCAATGCGGGCAAATCGACGCTCATCAACCGCCTACTTGGCGAAGACCGCCTTTTGACCGGTCCTGAGGCCGGTATCACCAGAGATTCGATTGCGATTGATTGGGAGTGGGAGGACAAACGCTCGGGCACCACTCGCGAAATCCGACTGATCGACACCGCCGGAATGCGCAAGAAGCGTAATGTGACCGAGAAACTGGAAAAGCTGTCCGTCGCTGACGCGCGGCGAGCGGTCGATTTTGCCGAAGTGGTCGTGCTGCTCCTCGATGCGACACAGGGGCTTGAGCACCAGGATCTCAAAATCGCCGCGCTTGCGCTGGAAGAAGGTCGTGCCCTGATGGTCGCGATCAACAAGTGGGACATTGCAGAAGACGCCTCCTCGCTCTTCAACGGGATCAAAGCGGCCTTGCACGATGGTTTGGCGCAGGTGCGCGGATTGCCAGTGTTCTCGGTCAGCGCCAAGACTGGCAAGGGACTAGACACAATGTTGGGCGCGGCGTTCACACTTCGCGAAAGCTGGTCAAAGCGCGTGCCGACGGCCGCTCTCAACCGCTGGTTTGACGATGCGTTGGCAGCAAACCCACCGCCCGCCCCCGGAGGCCGCCGGATTAAGCTGCGCTACATCACGCAAGCCGGTACCCGCCCCCCCCGCTTCGTCGTGTTCGGATCGCGCTTGGATGACCTGCCTAAGAGTTATGAGCGCTATTTGATCAACGGGATCAGAGCAAAGCTAGGCTTTGAAGCGGTGCCCGTGCGCGTCACATTGAAGAGCCCGAAAAACCCCTACAACGCCAACCGTGGTGGCGGCGGCAATTACTCTGGGGGGAACCGCAAGTCGTGATCTTCGACCTTCTTTCAAGCGGTGTCGCCAGCGAACTCCTTGAACGGACAGCCGATACTCCCCGCGTGCTGCGCGCGGTCGAACTCAGCCTTGCGCCGGCTTTCCTATTGGTTGGCATTGGCAGCATTATGAATGTCATGATGGCGCGCATTATCTGGGTTGCGGGTCGGATCGAGCGCTTAGCAGAAAGCGACAACATTTCGTGCGACGTCGCCCACGCCAGCGAGATTGAATGGCTGCGCAAGCGTCGCCGGCTTGTGCGAGTTGCGATCAAGTTTTCGACGGCTGCTGCTGTCGTGATCAGCTTGGTCATCGCGCTTTTGTTCGTGTCCGCCTATATTGAAACGAGGATCGGCACGATTGTGGCCGTTCTCTGGGTGGCGACCGTTGCACTGTTGATCACAGGCCTTGTCTATTTCTTGCGCGAGACACTGCTCGCCGCGGATGGTCCCAAGAACGATCTTTATCCTTAGGTGAGAACAGCAAAAGGGCGGAAAGCATCTCCGCCCCCGCCCTCAGCTCACTCTGGAACCATTCCGAGCGATTACTCGTCGCCAGCCGCCTTGCTGTTGAGCTGGACGTAGTTCTCGAGGCCCATGCGCTCGATCATGTCGAACTGGGTCTCAAGGAAGTCCACGTGTTCTTCTTCATTGTCGAGGATCATCGCGAACAGATCGCGGCTGACATAGTCGCGCACGCTTTCGCAATATTCGACTGCGTCACGAAGGAGCGGAATAGCATCTTCTTCGAGAGCCATATCGGCCTTGAGAATTTCCAACACGGTCTCACCCACACGAAGATTGTGGATCGCCTGGAAGTTAGGAAGGCCGTTTAGGAACAGCACACGCTCAGCCAGCTTGTCGGCGTGCTCCATCTCTTCGATGGATTCCTTGCGCTCATATTCGGCAAGTTTCGCAACACCCCAATCATCCAGCACACGGTAGTGCAGCCAGTACTGGTTGATTGCCGTCAGCTCATTGGTGAGCGCCTTGTTCAGAAACTCGATGACTTTGGGATCGCCCTTCATGGGTAAAAGTCCTCTATAGGTGTAGGGGTTTTGCGTTTGAGCCAGATCAATACCTGGCCCTTATTGCGCATATATAGAGGAACACCCCATGCATCGGCAAGGGGTCCAGCAAATTTTTTCGTTGTAAATCAGATGCTTGCGACCTGTTCGCAATTGCGTATCAGAGGGTTATAATGCGACTTCCTCGCAAAGTTTGCGTCTTGGATCGAGAGACGCGACCAGAGCGCGCTCTTCTTCGATAGTTTTCTGAGCCTTCTCAAGACATTGCCCGCAATTCGGCTTTTTACCGAGCGTCGCATAAACCGCCTCAGCGCATCCATCGGACTCCAGCGCAGCTGCACGTAAGTCTGTTTCGCGAATGGCATTGCAAATGCAAGTGTACATAAGCTTCCGAATCTCTCCTGCGAGGCGTTTGCAACACTTAGATATGCGAATTAATCGCAATAGCAAGCAAATTTTCACAAGAGCAGCCGCATCTATCCAGAGCCGAGTACGGGCCCATGCCTCTCAGCGCCTGTTCGCGAAACTTTGCCGATAGGTCAGGCAGCGCCACAACCACTCGAGCGGGCCATAGCGATAGCGATCGAGCCACGGCTTGGACCAAGCAAGCATCAGGCCGCAAGTCAGCAGCGTGACCAAGTATAGCTGCGGGCGATTGAGCTCACCAAACAGTCCCAGAGCCCATCCGTGCATCACAAACAGCATCACTATCGAAGTGCCGAGATAATTGGTGAATGCTGTACGCCCTGCTGCTCGCACGCGGGATGCTAACCAGCCTGTCCAGGCGGGTGAATAAGCGACCAATAACGCCGCCATGCCAAGCCCCATGGCAAGTCGAGGCAAAGGCGACCAACCCATAAAAGCTGCCAGCGTACCATAATACGTAAAGCCACCCGCTTGGGTCCACAAAGCGATCGCAAGCGATGCAAGCCCCCCGCCGATCACCGCTATCCAGCCCCATTTCCTGAGATCATTCGGCGCAACACCGCCGCTAAAAAAGCCTAGCCGATAGAGCGCTGCACCGATCAGCATCAGAGGCACAGTTTCGAGAAAAAAGAACGACGCGTTTATGACTGGCTGGAAGGTCTTCTCTTCAACCCGGTGAACGACGAGGTCGGCATAGCTGCCCGCTTGCTTGAGCTTTGTGACCTCAGCATCGTCTTTGAGGGTTTGTGCCTTGCCTTGCTCAAGGCCCTCTCGAAATTCCGCGATCCCCGGCTCGGAATCGTCCATCGAATCTGCGACAAAACTCAGTGGTGCCATCGCCGCGAGAAACAGTACCGCCCCAAACACATAGCCGGTGACGCCAATACCCATCTGCCGCTTCACGCTAAGGCGCAGCATGGGCACCACCAGCAGCCCGCACATTCCGTAGAGAGCAAGAATATCCCCCTGCCAAAGCAGAAAGAAATGTAACAACCCAAAGGCCAGCAGGACGACCAAACGCCACGCTTGTAACCACCGCGTCTGCCCTCGGGCCCAAGCGCGCTCCATAAAGAGGTAGAGCCCAGCGCCAAACAAGACGGTGAAAAGCGCGCGCATCTTGCCGTCGATCAGGACAAATTGGACAATCCAAAGCCATCCATCGGGATCGCCGCTCTCGCCCAGCCAAGCCGAGGGATACATGTACGCGCTAAAGGGCTGACCAAAGGCGACGATATTCGCCAAGAGAATTCCCATAACGGCGATCCCACGAATGAAGTCGAGCGTTTCGATCCGATCACTTGTGGCGACAGGCCTCGCGTCATCGCTTGGGCCATCAGTGGCAACAGCTTCAGCGTTCAAGCCATCTTCGGCTTGAACCGCATTATTGGAAGTGGTCATGCAGTTTCCCCTGATCCCGAGTGCGACGATGTTTAGCACCGCCGTCGTTCAGGGGAAGAGGGGAAGAACCGCTTACGAAACTATGGTTGTTTGACCAGGCACCCCTGCCCCTGGCTCTTCAAACTGTCGCAAGCGCGCTGAGCTTCGGCGCGACTGTAGAAGCCGACGGCTTGAAGGCGGACCACATTGCCGCCGGGAACAAGCGCTTTGCTGGTGCCTGATAGCGCCGGGTTGGCGGCTAGGCGGGACCACAGGCGGTCAGCATTGCTCGCAACTCCGAACGCTCCCAATTGCACTCGCCAATCGCCGGTTTGCGTTGCTGTGGGAGCCGCAGCGGAACGAACAGGTTGAGCAACACGCACAGGAACTGGTGCCGGGTTGTTCAATACGGCTGGAGTAGCCTCCGGCGTTGCCAATGCGGGTTCGGCGCGGGGCGCTCGTCCAACAAAAACAGGCCGTGGTTGCTTAGAGAAAGAGGTTGTCGATTCAGACGCACTTTCAGCAGGCGTGCCAAGGTCAAGCGCCGCGAGCTCAGCGCTTCGACGCTGTGCGGCTTTGCTTTCCAACTCGCGCGCGAGCGACTGGGCAGACTGGCGTTGACCAACCGGCACATATTTGTCCATCTGCTGAAGTGCAGTTGCTGCTTGCGGCAGGCCTGCGCTGTTTGCCAATGTCAAAAGAGCATAGGCGCGCACCCAGTCTTTTTCTGCATAGTCGGCGTTAAAATGTGAAAGGCCCAATACATATTGCGCGCGCGGGTCGCCCCGCTCTGCGGCATCCTTGATAAGCGGCATGGCATTGGTTTGCTCACCCTGTTGGAACAGGAGCAGACCATAATTGTCGGCGGCTTTTACATGCCCTTTTTGCGCTGCTTCTGAGTAGAGTTCGCGCGCTCGGTTAATATCGGCTGGGACACCGCGGCCCAATCGATAGGCCTGTGCCAGATTGAACAAGGCATCTGCATCGCCATTGCTGGCCGGTAGCTGCCATTCCGCAACTGCTGCAGTGTAATTACCCGTGCTCCATGCGTCGACACCCTGCTTTACGTCAGCTGCAAGCGGTGTAGCCGCTGAGGCTGCAACAGCAGCACCCATGCCAGCGATCATGCGAAGAAAGCTTGGTTTAAAGTCAATGCCTTGTGCCATAGCGTCCGGGCTCCTTTTGTCTGCGCACCGAAAGAGTAGTCAGACTACCAATCGATCCCTCCCGGTTTTTCTAGCGTTGCAATGGTTAGCAATTCGTTGACCGAACTTGCCGGGCAATTCGTTTGCGGTGTTTTGGTGGCCAAGCCGCTTCTCGAAAACTTGCCTTGGCAAAGCCCGAGTATTCGCCGCTCAGCGTTGATTGGTTGATGCCTGTTAACCCAAAATTAGGGGTAGTCTGCGATCCCCGTAACCAAGGAGCTGCGATTGAGCAGCGTTTTCTCAGGTCACATTCTAGGGGGACCGGTTTTGCGTGTATTAGCATTGGCATCACAGAAAGGCGGATCAGGTAAAACAACCTTGTCCGGGCATCTGGCTGTACAGGCGCAGCGCGCTGGCGCTGGCCCAGTTGTGCTCATCGATATCGATCCGCAAGGGTCGCTCGCCGATTGGTGGAACGAACGCGAGGCAGAGTATCCTGCTTTCGCTCAAACAACGGTTTCGCGTCTGGCCAATGACCTGGCTGTTTTGCGTCAACAGGGGTTCAAGCTGGCCGTAATCGATACGCCGCCAGCCATCACCATGGCAATCCAGTCAGTCATTTCTGTGGCTGAGCTGATTGTCGTCCCAACCCGCCCAAGCCCGCATGATTTGCGCGCCGTTGGTGCAACCGTTGATCTGTGCGAGCGCGCGGGTAAGCCACTTGTGTTTGTTGTGAACGCCGCAACGCCCAAGGCGAAGATCACTTCGGAAGCCGCTGTAGCGCTGTCGCAGCATGGCACTGTTGCTCCGATCACGCTTCACCACCGCACTGATTTTGCTGCCTCTATGATCGATGGCCGCACCGTCATGGAGGTCGAGCCTGACGGCCGCAGCGCTGCTGAAATCACCGCCCTTTGGAAGTATATCTCCGACAGGCTTGAGAAGAATTTCCGCCGCACCATTTTCGCATCACCCGGGACCGGCTCCCAGATGCAAGCCAATGGTGTTCAGCGCCCAGCAGGCGGCTTTGGCCGCCGAGTAGCACACTAAAAGGGTGCCCAGCGCGATGCCGGAAGCCAGCTTTGCAACGCTTGGACCGACCTTGCTTGCCCGGAAGGGTGGAGCGAAGCCTGCCATGCGCCCACAACTTGCCCCAATTCCCGGAGTCACTCCGATTGATTCGGAGAAACTCGAAGACTTGGGTTGGAACGACATGGGCGATGCCCGTGAAACGGCAAATGAGGGCGACAGCCCCGTTGCTACCAAGGCAAGAAAAAAAGCGCCCAAGAAAGCCAAGCCCGTTCGACAGAAATCGGAAAAGGCCGCACGCCGTGCGGCCTTCACGCTGCGGCTCGATGCGGATCGTCACCTAAAACTACGCCTTGCTGCGACTATGCATGGCATGAGCGCACAGGCTCTGGTGACCGAGGCGATTGATGCGGTTTTTGAGGATATTGAAGACCTCGAGGTTCTTACTCAGCGCATGAAACGAAACTGAATCTTAACCCTTCGTGGAAATAAAAAGATCAAGATGATGATTAAATCAGGGGAAACGAAAATGGCTCGCAGTAATCAAAAAGCCCGCCTTGTACTGAGCGCAGCCGTCGCCAGCCTCGCGCTTGCGAGCTGTACTTCGTCTGCTCCACCTGCACAGGTGTCCTTCACCAAAGCGCAAGGCGCTCTGGAAAAGGGCAAGGTTGACAAAGCGATCACCTATGCAGAGGCAGCCGTGCTCGCCTCCCCTCGCGATCCCGAATATCGTGCGACCCTGGGCACCGCCTATCTTGAAGCGGGCCGTTTCGAATCCGCTGCCACCGCCTTTGGTGAAGCAATGGAATTGGGCGATATTCGCGGGCGCACGGCTCTTACCTTCGCGCTGACCAAAGTTGCTATCGGTGACAACCGCGCTGCAGTTCAGGCACTGCAGGCACGGCAAAGCAGCGTGTCACGCGCCGACCTTGGCCTTGCCCTTGCGCTCGCTGGCGAAGCCGACCGCGGTGTCGAAATTCTCATCGACACAATTCGCGAAGGTAATGCCTCACCTAAGGCACGTCAGAACCTTGCTTATGCATATGCGCTTGCCGGCAATTGGCGTGCTGCCCGTGTGATGGCGGCTGAAGACGTTCCAGTGGATCAACTTGACGCTCGCCTGTCCGATTGGGCAGCGAGCGCGCGTCCTGAAGATTACATGCTTCGTGTTTCAAACCTGCTCGGTCTGAAGCCTGTTCGCGATGGTGGTCAACCGCAACACCTGGCACTCGCCAACTTCCCAACGCAGCCAGCATTGGCGGCTGAGGCAGCACAACTTGCAGAGCTGGATGTTGAAAAAGCTCCGAGCGCAAGCCCGGCCCAGCCGCGCGAAAGCGAATCCATGTCCTTTGCGAATAGCCAGCCTGAAGATGCGTCAGTAAGCGCAGCACCCGCTGTTCTCGCACGGTCAACTACGCTGGCTCAGGTGGTTGTTCCTGCAACCACTCCAAGCCCGGTTGCAGCGCCAGCGCCTGCACAACCTCCGGCTCCGCGCTTCGTTTCGAACGCCGTCGTTCAAAACGTTCCCGTATCCGTTCCAGCACCAAGCGTAGCTGCTCGCCCTGCGCCCAAGCGTGCAAGTGCACCAACTCGTAACGCTGGCAGCGCTCCTTCGAGGGCAGTCGCAGACACTCACCACGTTCAGCTCGGCGCATTTAACAGCCGCCAGGTGGCTGAACAAAAGTGGGGTGAGTTCCAGCGCCGCTATCCTAGCCTCAAGGGTCACGACGTTGTCATTACCGAGGCTGAAGTAAACGGTCGCACCTTCTTCCGCGTTGCTGCCGCTGGCTTTGGCTCACGTTCAGCGCGTTCGCTTTGTGGCACAGTGAAAGCATCGGGCGGCGGTTGCTTTGCCTATGCGAAATCCAGCCCACCAGCTGGCGCAGTGAAGCGCGATGTCCGCGTCGCCGCGCGCACACGGTAAAACTTCCTCCGCTTAAGCGCCTTTTGAAAGCTTCAGTGAGACTGCCCTCGGCAAGCCATCGCGCTTACCGAGGGCATTTTTGTGCCTGACGTAGTCACCGCTAACTGGTGACAGCAACACCGCCTTTGACAAGAGCGCGGACGCGGCCTTGAACCCCATGCATATCGAACGGTGTATTGTCGGCAGTTGCGGCCATCTTGCGGCGATCCACTACCCAAGGGGCCTCTGGATCGACAACCGCGATATCGGCTTCGTGACCTACTTTCAGGGTCCCTGTCGGTATACCAAGAAGCTCTGCCGGCTTGGCAGCGAGCAATTCGAACGCGCGAGGCATATCGATCACCTCATCGCGGACTAGGCCCATGACCATGGCAAGCAGGGTTTCAGCTCCCGCCATGCCGGGCTCTGCATCGGCAAAGGGCAGGCGCTTGTCCTCTGGGCCGCGTGGGTCATGGCCACTGGAGATGACATCAACCGTCCCGTCGCCAATTGCAACCAGGGCTGCCTGCCGGTCAGCCTCGCTGCGTAAAGGCGGGGAGAGTCGGGTAAACGTACGGAAATCAGCTGTCGCAAGGTCTGACAACATGAAATGCGCTGGCGTAATCCCACAAGTGACTTGAATACCTTGCGCTTTCGCGGCGCGCACAAGATCAAGGCCAGCCGCCGTCGTGACTTGGCGGAAATGGACTCGCGCCCCGCTCAGTTCAGCCAAAGCGATGTCGCGCACCAGAGCCAACGTCTCGGCCTCCGCCGGAGCGCTTGGAAGGCCGAGGCGCGTTGCAAATTCTCCAGCCGTCGCTGCCGCCTCTCCAGTAAGCCCCGCATCCTCTGCATGGGTGACCACCACCAAATCGAGCATTGCAGCGTATTGGAGCAACCGAAGCATCACACCGCTGTCACCGATCCAGTTGCGGCCGGTGGCAACGCCTCGTGCCCCGGCATCACGCATCAGAGCGATTTCGGCAAGCTCGCTCCCTTCAAGTCCGCGCGTTGCAGCCGCCAATGGGTGAACCCATAAGTCCGGCTTGCCGCTTTTGGCGATGTAATTGACACGACTTGGATAATCGAGTGGCGGGGATTGGTCCGGCATCAGTGCGGCACGCGTAATCCCGCCAAAATGAAAGGCTGGCTTGTCGATGGCAAAAACGCCAAAATCGACAATGCCCGGCGCGATGAGCTTGCCTTTGGCAGAGATTACCTGATCGCCTTCGGATGCGTTCACATCGCCGCCGACGGCTGCGATCAGCCCGTCGACGCAACGCACAGCGCCATCGACTATGCCGTGCGGAGCAACGATCTTGCCGCCGGTGATTGTCAGGGGACGGACTTGCTTCATGCTGCCCACCCCTCAACGCCGCGCCCCGCTCTCGTGAGCACATCAAGGCACGCCATGCGGATTGCGACCCCCATCTCAACCTGACTGGTAATAATCGAGCGGTCGAGCATATCTGCCACTTCACTGTCGATCTCTACGCCGCGATTCATCGGCCCCGGATGCATAACAAGCGCGTTAGGCGCAGCGCGTTCAAGGCGCGCTTTCGTAAGACCATAAAGGTGATGGTACTCCCGCGCCGAAGGAATGAACTGCCCCGACATGCGCTCCGACTGCAAACGAAGCATCATCACCACGTCGCTTCCTGAAAGCGCGGCGTCGAAATCATGAAAAGGCTCAGCCCCCATGATTTCCACCCCTTGTGGCATTAACGCGGGGGGAGAACACAATCGCACCTTGGCACCCATCGCCTGAAGGCACAGGATGTTGGACCGCGCCACCCGGCTATGCAGAATGTCCCCACAGATCAGGATGGAGCGACCGGTGAAATCCTCACCACCCTCACCTCGAGCTGCCAGAGCCTCCCGCAGCGCAAGCGCATCAAGCAACGCCTGGGTCGGATGTTCGTGCTGACCATCGCCCGCGTTTAACACTGGACAATCGACCTTGTCGGCTATCAGTTGCGTCGCTCCGCTAGACCCGTGCCGGATCACAATCGCATCCGCACGCATCGCGTTGAGAGTGATTGCGGTGTCGATCAGCGTCTCACCTTTCTTCACGCTCGATTGCGCCGCGTGCATATTCACAACATCTGCTCCCAACCGCTTACCGGCAATCTCAAAGCTTAGAAGCGTCCGCGTCGAGTTCTCAAAGAAGGCGTTGATTATGGTGAGCCCGTTCAGCAGTTCAACGCGTTTGGATCGTCCCCTGTTAAGCTCCACCCACTCTTCGGCTGATGCCAATAGGTAGAGGATCTCGTGCCGCTCAAGCTGGCTAATCCCGGTTAAATCGCGGTGAGGGTAGGCGAGCCGTCCGGCAGGGAAGCGATCAGAGATCGCGGCACTAACGGGTTGCCCGCGCTCGTACTCAGCCATAAAATTCCTCAACCGAGCGCCGGTGCTACTACGCAAATCGCGCCCCGATCTTAGCTGCGCGACAAAAGGCTTGTCGTTCAACGCCAATTCGCCAAATCGCGTCTCCGATATATCGTGACGGCGGCAAAACTGTTCAATTTCCAACAGCAGTTCATGCATGGCCAATGCCCCTAAGTTGGATTAAACCAACCGTCCAGTGCGAATTGCGCAATCGCTCACAGAATGCAGTTCGACGAGCTGCATCGAACACTCAACACCTCGCTGGGACACTTGCTCTAGAAGTTTACGTTTGCGTCATTATGTTCCAGGGGAACTGCGGGGGTCGCGGACGCGTTAGATCCGCCAAGGACTCGGCATGCCAAAAATGGACAAGGAATAAGAATGAGCTTCTTGGGTAAAGCGTGGAAAGTCATCGTCGGCATAAAGGACGGCCTTGTCCTTGTTTTCATGTTGCTGTTTTTCGTAGCGCTCTTCAGCATCCTCTCCGCAACGCCAAACCCCGGTCAGGTGCGTGAAGGCGCGCTCTACATCGATATGACCGGCTTCGTGGTAGAAGAGAAAAGCAAGGTTGACCCTTTCCAGACATTGGTCAGTGGCGCTGCTCCGCCCGTTGAGTTGCGCGCACGGGATTTGGTTCGCGCACTCGACGCCGCGGCGAGCGATGATCGCGTGAAAGCAGTCGTGATGGATATGAGCACCTTTATCGGTGGCGGCCAGGTTCACATGCAATCAATCGCCGATGCAATGGACCGTGTACGCAAGGCCGAGAAGCCGGTGCTGACATATGCTCTTGGCTACGGCGATGACCACATGCACCTTGCTTCCCACGCGAGCGAGGTTTGGGTGGACCCGATGGGCGGTGCCACAATCGCGGGACCGGGTGGCGCACGCCTCTATTACGCCGACCTTCTCGAAAAGCTCAAAGTCAACGTCCGCGTTTACCGCGTGGGCACATTCAAATCGGCTGTTGAGCCTTACCTGCTCGACGGCCCTTCAGAAGCCAGTCGCGAGAATCTGGCAGCGCTCTACGGCGCCTTATGGGAAGAATGGCAGGCCAATGTGAGCAAGGCGCGCCCTTCTCTTGAGCTTGACCGCATCACTAGCGATCCCGTTGCTTGGGTCGAAGCCTCCTCCGGCGATCTCGCGGAGGCAGCGCTCGAAGCGGGGCTCGTCGATACAATCGGCACCAAGGTCGAGTTCGGCAAGCATGTCGCGGAGATTGCGGGAGAAGATGCATTTGACGAAAAGCCAGGAACTTATGCCAAGAGCGACTTCGCCCCTTACCTTGCTGATGTCGGACCAGGTACGGGTTCATCGAGCAACAAGATCGCCGTCGTCACCGTTGCGGGCACCATCGTTGATGGCGACGCTGGCCCTGGCACAGCGGGCGGCGCGCGCATTGTCGGGCTGCTCGACAAGGCTCTGAGCGATGACGACATCAAGGGCCTTGTGGTCAGGGTCGATTCTCCCGGCGGTTCAGCCATCGCTTCCGAAGATATTCGTCAGGCTGTTGAGCGGTACCGCGCCGACAAAGACGTGCCCGTCGCGGTTTCCTTCGCCAATGTCGCCGCAAGCGGTGGCTATTGGGTGGCAACCAAAGCGGACCGTATCTTTGCGCAGCCCGAAACGATCACCGGCTCTATCGGTGTCTTTGCCGTAATCCCTACCTTCGAAGGGACGGCTGAAGAGCTTGGGGTAAGCACCGGAGGCTTCCGCACCACGCCCCTCTCCGGCCAACCCGATCTCGTCGACGGCTTCTCCCCAGAGCTTGATGCTATCCTTCAAGCTGGGGTTGAAGATACCTACACTGACTTCCTAACCATTGTTGGTGAAGCGCGCGGCATGACCACCGACAAGGTGGACCAGATCGCACAAGGCCGCGTCTGGGATGGCGGCACAGCACGTCAACTGGGGCTCATAGACCAATTCGGCGGGCTTGAGGATGCAATGCAATGGGTTGCTGCCGAAGCCAGCCTTGAAGAAGACGATTGGAGCGCAATGTTCCTCGGCAGTGCGCCGGGCAATTACGATTCACTCATCCGCCAACTCGTTACCAATGCCGTGGCTCCTGCTCCGATGGCGCGTGGGGGCGATCTCTTCGCCATGGCCGCGCGACAGCGCGAAGTGTTGCTGGGCCAAATGGTAAGCGATGCAAAAATGCTGAGCGGGACTGAGGGGGTGCAAGCCTATTGCCTTGAATGCCCTTCCAATCCGCGCCCGGTGAATACGCGTGAAAGCATGAGCGTTGCGCAGATCATGGGTGCCTGGCTCTCGAAGTAAGGGCCAGTGCCGAGATCAGTCGCTTGCACAAATCCGGGCACCAAAGTAGAGCCGCACCGCTGCCCTGAGAGGTCACTAAGCCTTCTCACGCGGCACGGGCGGGCGCGTAGCTCAGTGGTAGAGCACACCCTTCACACGGGTGGGGTCGCAAGTTCAATCCTTGCCGCGCCCACCATCGCGTTAAGATGACTAAGATAGTCTGTGACATCTTTCGTCGAGACAAATTGGATCTGGCTTGATGCTACTTCCAGCCGTTTCTGGGACTGCGCTCTCGCGCTTGTCGCATCCATAAATACTCCGAATCTCCTTAGCCTCTCGACTGAGTGGCTATTATCGATGTGAAGCCGGCTTCCGGTAACTCAATTGGCTTTCCAAGTCCTGCGAGGTTCCTTCGCCACGATCCCGAATCGAGATTCTGATGGGACGAGCAATTGGAGAGAGGCAGGACAAATCTGAGTAAGGTGGCGAGCTCGCGATCTTTCAGAAGGCTGGTATTTAATTACAAGATTTGGCAACCTCGCCCCACGCCGTAGGAGAGATTCATGAAATTGCGCCACCTAGCCACCGCCCTTCTTCTCGGAAGCGCGCTCACGACCGCTGCTCATGCCCAGACCAAATTGCTTCGCGATCCCGCTGTCAGCGACAATGCGATTGCTTTTGCTTATGCGGGCGACATCTGGGTGGCGGAGCGTGATGGCAGTAATGCAAAACGGCTCACCTCGCATGCAGCAAATGAACGCGACCCCATCT
The DNA here is from genome assembly GCF_947502395.1 of uncultured Erythrobacter sp. Taxonomy (GTDB): domain Bacteria; phylum Pseudomonadota; class Alphaproteobacteria; order Sphingomonadales; family Sphingomonadaceae; genus Erythrobacter. Next base: position 478,932 of record NZ_CANMZM010000003.1, on the reverse strand, counting down.
TCTCTCCTGACGGGTCCATGGTCGCCTTCACTGCGAACTATGATGGCAATGACGATGTCTTTGTTGTTTCAGCAAACGGCGGCGAAGCGAAGCGACTGACATGGCACCCGGTTACTGACACGGCGGTTGACTGGGCACCGGGTGGCGGTGCGGTTGCTATCACTTCGCCTCGCGAACGGGGCAATGGTCGATCAGCGCATTTATACCATGTCTCACTCGATGGCGGTCTGCCGCAAAAGGTTTCCGAAGCTCGTATCGCCAACGGCACCTATGATGAGAGCGGCCGTATCTTTGCCTCGGTCCCTGGCTGGATGGGCTACAATGGCTTGGTCGGCGGTACGGCGGGCTGGCGCGGTTATCGAGGCGGGGCGACACCCTCGCTTCAACTGATCGATTTTGAGGGAGGAACGGCACAGACCATTCCTGGGGACCGCACAACGGAGTTCAATCCAGTGTGGGTTGGCGGGCAGCTTTACTTCCTCTCCGACCGCGACGACAAAGTGCTCAATATCTTCCGGTTCACACCCACTGATGGATCGATCACCAAAATATCAAACGAGGCGCAATGGGATATTCGCGCCTTTGATGCCCACGGCGACACGATCGTCTATGAGGCCGGTGGCGAAATCAAACAGCTCAGCCTGAGTAGCGGCGCTGTGAACACCCTCCCTATCGATTTGCGCGCCGATCTTCCGCAGCGCCAGCCCAGTTGGAAATCGGTTGAAGACCAAGTGACCAGCACGCAACTGTCGCCATCGGGCAAACGCGTTGCAGTCACAGCGCGAGGCGAGGTTTTCACCGTCCCAACCGACAAAGGCTCAACTCGCAATATCTCCAACAGCGCGTCCGTGCGCGACTACACGGCCGTCTGGTCAAATGATGGCACGAAACTCGCCTACATCACTGACAACGGAACCACTCAATCGCTCATAATCGAGCACCAGAGCGGAATCGAAGACGAACGCGCAATTGCTCTCGGAGATAAGTTCTATCAGCTCGTGGATTGGGGCGGTGATGGCAAGCATCTTATCTATGCAAGCAACAAGCTGAAACTCCACGCTCTCGACATCGAGAGCGGCCAATCTTGGGAGATCACCGACAGCGACCGACGCAATGATGACTTTGAAGCGGTGCTATCGCCTAGGGGGCGCTGGCTCGCTTACACCACGCGCGGCGCAAACACCGTGGCTAGCCTGCATCTTTATGATCTGTCGACGCGACAGAGCTATCCGGTCACCGGGGACTATGCCGAAATCGGGTTCCCGATGTTCAGCAAGGACGGCAAGCTGCTCTACTTTGCTGCGTCCACCAATGCAGGTGCTATCTATGCGGGGCTGGATATGACCACACAGGATAGGCCGTTCCGTTCCGGGCTCTACGCTGTGGTGCTGGAAGCGGATGGAGAATCGCCACTTGCACCTGTGCTCGCCAATGAAGATGGCAATGAGGAGAAAAGCGATAACACCGAAGACAAGGATAACGGCAATTCTGAAGGCACGGTCAATGTCGATCCAAACGGATTGATTGCACGCACCGTGTCTTTGCCCGTTACAGAGGCCAGCTACACCAGCCTTGCGAGCGGCAAGGACGGCGCCCTCTATTACATCGATAATCCTCAACCTGGCGCAGCAACCGGACCGGGTGCGGGAGAAGCTATGGCGCGCCTGATGCGTTTTGACTTTAAAGAGCGCGAGGCCACATCCCTAGGCGATGGCTTCACCGAAGTCTCAACCAATGCAAGCGGTGACGAGCTGCTCTTGGTCAACCATGATGGCTCGTTCTCAACCGCCGATGCTGGAGAAAAGCTGGAGGCCAAGCCTGTCAGTCTTGCGGGTCTTCGGATGCGGATCGACCCTGCGCAGGAATGGCGGCAGATCTTCAACGATGTCTGGCGTATGGAGAAAGAATACTTCTACGATCCCAATATGCATGGACTCGATTGGGAAGCTGTTCGCGTCCGTTATGAGCCCTTGCTCGCCCACGTCGGACGGCGCGAGGATCTGAACGAGCTTTTGGTCGAAATGATCGGCGAAATGCAGGTCGGCCACAACCGTGTGGGTGGTGGGGAGCTTTATGACAATTCCTCGGCATCGCCTGGCCTTCTCGGCGCGGATATCGCAATTGCGAATGGCCGCTATCGCATTTCCAAGATCTACGATGGCGAGCAGTGGAATCCATTCCTTGCCGCTCCCTTGGCGGCGCCCGGCGTGGACGCCAACGAAGGCGACTACATTATCGCCGTGAACGGGCAGGAACTGACCGAGGCAGACAATATCTATGCTGTGCTTTCAGGTGCGGCGAGCACACAAGTATCGCTTACCGTAGCGAGTACGCCAAACGGAACCCGCCGCACGTCGGTGATTGAACCAGTTGGAAGCGAGAATGGCCTTCGCCTGTGGGATTGGATCGAAGCCAACCGGAAACGTGTTGAACAAGCCAGCGATGGTAAGGTCGCTTACGTCTACATGCCTAACACGGCAGGCGCAGGTTATACCTTCTTCAATCGCATGTATTTTGCGCAAACTGACAAGCAGGCGTTGATTCTGGATGAGCGCTCCAACGGTGGTGGTCAGGCAGCAAACTACATCATCGACGTTCTAAGCCGCAAATGGCTTTCGGGCTGGAAGGACCGCGAAGGACTCGACTGGAGCACGCCGGGCGGCGGCATCTGGGGGCCCAAGGTCATGCTTATTGATCAGGACGCAGGATCCGGCGGTGACTGGATGCCTTATGCCTTCCGCGAGGCGGGGATCGGCACGCTGATCGGTACACGCACCTGGGGTGGATTGATCGGCATCAGCACCAATCCAGGTTTGATCGATGGTGGCTTTCTTACCGTGCCATTCTTCCGGTTCTTCGACCGCTCAGGTCGATGGAGCATTGAGAACGAAGGCACGGTGCCAGACATCCGGGTTGAACTTGACCCTATCGCCTTGGAACAAGGCCGAGACACCCAGTTGGAAGCCGCGATTTCGACGGTGATGCAGCAGCTGGAAGACAACCCACCGCCAGCAAGACCAGCTCCAGCCTATCCAATGGAATTGGGTCAATGAAGGAGGTCACAGGATGCTCGTCATGAGCGAGATATCGATTCTTTAGACAGCTAGCCAACTACACTGTTGTAGTGATGGCATAGGCTACCTTGACGAACCGACGCATTCGCAATTTACGCTCTTCACATGCTTGGAGGCGTGCATAAACCTGTCGTCACACCCACAGTGTTTCCTGTCGCTTGGTATGCCCCTCCCTGCGGCAGGTTTCAGATCTTGGTCGCGGCATCCTTAATCGCGCGCCTGATGCTCATATAAGTCGCACAGCGGCAAAGATTTCCGCTCATCGCATTATCGATATCCGCATCGGTCGGGCTGGGGTTTTCTGCCAGCAGGGCCGATGCCGACATGATTTGCCCTGCCTGACAATAGCCGCATTGAGGCACCTGGTTCTCGACCCAAGCCTCGCGAATTGCGTCGGCAGCGCGTCCGTCGACGCCTTCGATCGTCTTGATTTCAGAGCCATCCAAAGAATCGTGCGGCGTAATGCACGAACGCGTGGGCGCACCATCGACGTGGACGGTGCAAGCGCCGCATTGGGCAACTCCGCAACCGAACTTCGTGCCAGTCATTTTCAAATGATCGCGCAGGACCCACAGCAAAGGAGTACCTGGTGCAGCGTCAACCGACTTGGTCTCGCCGTTGATTGTAAGAGTTACAGCCATCCTGATCCTCCTTCCTTATGCGTTGTCGTCTTGTGGGAGCGTCAGGCGAGAGCCTTGCGCGCCGATGATCGGCAGATTGCGAATGCGCTGACCCGTTGCATTAAAAATCGCATTGGCGAGCGCTGGCGCCGCAGGCGGCGTCCCCGGTTCACCCACACCGGCAGGCGGAGCATTTGACGGCACGATTTGCACCTCAAAGGCGCGCGGGGCCTCTTCCATCCGCATCACGCGCCAGCTTGGGAAGTTGTCCTGAACCACTGCACCATCGCGAGCGGTAATCTCGCCATAGAGCGCGTTGGAGAGACCGTAGATTGTCCCGCCTTCCAATTGCGCGCGAACATGCCGCGGATTGATCACCGTGCCGGCATCACAGGCAAGCCAAATGCCCGGGATCGTAAGCGCGCCATCATCGCTGACTGATACTTCAATGACAGTGGCGATATAGGAGAGGAAAGAACGGTGAACCGCAATCCCAAGCCCGCTGCCCTCGGGCAGGTTGCGCCCCCAATCAGCCATATCAGCGACGAGGTTCACCACGTTTTTGAGCCGCGCGGTTTCAATCGGGTATTCTTCGATCGAAGCATCGTAGTTCGAATAGATCGCGCCCTCTTTTCCCGGATCGATCTGGCGATCAGGCCCAATAAGCTCGAGCAGATAGTCCTTCTGATCTCGCCCAGCTGCATGTGCCATTTCGGCCGCAAAGCTTTGAACCGCAAAGGCGTGATAGATGTTGGAGACCGAGCGCAGCCAGCCGATCCGCAAGTGCCCTTTGGCATCGCGCGATTCGACCTGCAGATTGGGCGTAGCGAACGGCACATCAGTCGCGCCCAGGCCCATCTCGCCATCGGTTGGTGTAGCGAGACCCGGCACGAATGTTGATGCAATCGGCGGAAAGGCAGTGCGGTGAAGATAGGCCGAGCAATTGCCGTCTTCGTCGAGCCCGGCCTCCATATATTGCGCGCTCACCGAGTGATAGAAACCGTGACGGATCTCATCCTCGCGCGTCCAAGTGACCTTGACCGGTTTGCCCACTTCGCGCGCAATCAGAGCGGCTTCGATTACAAAATCAGGTTTGGATTTGCGCCCAAACGCGCCGCCCAGCCAAGTCGCGTTGACGGTGATGTTCTCTTTGTCCACACCGAGCACGTCGGCCAAAGTGTTGCGCGTGGCCTGCGGGTCTTGGACACACGCCCAACAAGTGAGCGTATCCCCGTCCCACTCAGCAGTGGCAGCAGGCGGCTCCATCGGTGAGTGCGCGAGGTGCGGCGCGTAGTATTCAGCCTCAATCCGTGTCGTTGCTGAGCCAAGCGCTGACGACACATCACCGCGCGACCGGCGCACCGCACCGGACCTGCGCGCCGTCGCCTTGAGCTCTTCGCCATAGCTTTCAGAATTGTAACTCGCATTTGGCCCATCGCGCCAAGTGATATCGAGCGCATTGCGCCCTTGGATAGCGGCCCAGGTGTCTTCGGCAACAACAGCAACGCCCCCGAGAGCGTTGAATACGGCGGGAGGTGTCGCGTCCGGAAGTCGCACAGTCTGAAGCACGCCGGGCACTTCAAGCGCCGCGCTGTCATCGACGCTGCCGGTACGGCCAAACACCTGCGGCGGCCGAGCGACAACGGCGTAGACCATGCCCGGGCGATCGACATCGATCCCGAAAGTGCCCTCGCCCTTCACCAGCTTGGGGATGGTGAGCGACGGGATTTCTTTGTTGATGAGGGTCCACTCATCCGGCTCTTTAAGCGTGATATCGCCCTCAGCCGGGATCTGTAGCTTTCCGGCAAGCTCAGCGAGATTGCCATATGAGAGCGTGTCCGAATTCTGGTCGTTACTAACCAGGCCTTCGGATGCCGAGCATTGCGAGGGTTCAAGCTTCCAATAAAGCGCGGCTGCCTCAATCAGCATGTACTTCATCGCCGCACCAGCAACCCGCAAGCGGTGGAAATTGTAGCGTACGGAGCGTGAACCGTCGGTGTTCTGGTCGCCGTAACGCTCGTGACCTTCGGCCTGCACGATTGCGACATCGTCCCAATTGGCGTCGAGTTCGTCGGCAACGATTTGCGCCATCGAGGTCCACACCTGCTGCCCCATCTCAGAGCGGTGACAGGTGATCTTGACCTTGCCTTCTTTCTCAAGCTCAATCCAGAGCGTCGGCGTGGCATCGCCGCCCTTCACTTCAGTCAGCGGACTGGGCCCGGCTTCGGGCAGATCGAAGGCATCGGCATCGACCTCTGGTTCAACATAGGTTGAGCAGCCGGCAAGCGTAACCCCCAACACGAACAGGCCCGAGCCTGTGACGAATCCTCTACGGCTGAGATTTGTCAGCTGTGAGCGCCCTCTGCCTGCTTCACCGCTGTCATTGCGACCCGGAATGATCCCAATATCGTGCAAAAACATAGCGCTCTCTCCAAATGTACGGTCCGCAATAACGAATAGCCACGCTGACTGCTTAGTTGTAACTTTGGCTCAACCGTCGGCACGAAGCAAGATCGACAAACACATCAATGAACTCGGCCAAAACTTCGAAGGTCGGATTCGAAGACTTCTCTTCTCAAAAAAGCTATGGACCTATCGAATTAAAGGATCGCCAGAGAAATTGATGCAAGGCGCGTCGCGGTCTCAGCCCTGCATCAAATACGCGTTACTGTTCCTGTTCGCACAATCAGCTTGATGGTCTCAGAGCTTTGGCTACACAGATTGATCTCGGGTTTGGGAGAGACGCAACTTGAGCAAAAGCGCCGTAAGAACGATGATCACAGCCTATTTGGTGCTGTTCCTTCTTGGAACCACCTGGCCAGGGGCGATGCTGTTCAATCATGTTGAACCTCTGATGTTGGGGTTGCCCTTCAATCTCTTTGTCCTCGCTGTGCTCATCTCCTTTGCGCTAGTGCTGCTTGCCGCGCTCTATGCGAGCGAAAAGCGACCCTGAGGATCCGCCCTAATGGAACGCTGGCAGATCATTGCGCTCGTTATTGCGGCCTATCTCGCGGTCACATTGGCGATAGGCTTGCTGTCGGGACGGCGCGCCTCGAAGAGCGTTGCTGGCTATGTCGCCGGAGACCGCGACTTTGGCCTCTTGGTCATGTATTTCGTTCTGGGTGCCTCGATCTTCTCAGCCTTTGCCTTTCTTGGCGGACCGGGGTGGGCCTACAGCCGCGGGGCGGCGGCTTTCTACATTCTGAGCTATGGTGTTCTGGGAATCGCGCCCTATTTCTTCCTCGGCCCAAAGGCGGCCGCGCTTGGCCGAAAGTTTGGCTATGTGACGCAAGCACAGCTGATCTGCGGGCGGTTCCCTTCGCGTGGGCTTTCACTGATGATCGCAGTGCTGACAGTGTTGGCCTTCATTCCCTACATCACCCTGCAAATGCGCGGCGCGGGCATTGTGATCGAGGCAGTAACGGAAGGGAACGTCCCACTCTGGGCAGGGTCGCTGGTCGCTTACGGTATTGTTCTGATCTATGTCCTGTTCTCGGGCGTAGCAGCGGTTGGCTGGACCAATACGTTTCAGGGCATCTTCATGCTCACAATTGCGTGGACCCTGGGACTCTATCTACCAATCTCGCTCTATGGCGGGGTAGGCGACATGTTCACACAGATCATGGCGGAGCGGCCGGAGTTGCTGACAATGCCTGGCTTGACTGCTTCTGGCGCGCCATGGTCATGGGGTGGCTATTCGAGCGCCATCATCGTCTCAGCCGTTGGTCTGATGATGTGGCCTCACCTCTTCATGAAGGCCTTCACGGCGCGCTCTGATGACACGCTGCGGCGCACGGTTGTGCTTTTTCCGACCTTCCAACTGTTCCTGATCCCGGTCTTCCTGATAGGATTTGCGGGCGTTCTCTACCCTGAGACTCCGCCTTCTTCGGACTTCATCCTACCGTTCATGATCCTCAACGCAGAGCTTCCTGCGATCGTGGTAGGGCTTTTCTGCGCGGGCGCATTGTCAGCCTCGATGTCAACCGGCGACTCTCTGATGCACGCTGCCGCCTCGGTGACAGTCGAAGACGGGATCAAGCCGTTCACGGAAATGTCTGATGTAGCGCGGCGGCGGTTGATACAAGCACTGGTGATCGCGGTCGGCGCGCTCGCCTATGCCTTTGCGGTCGCAGAAGGCGTGTCGCTCGTGGTCCTGCTCCTCACCGCCTATGGCATCATCTGCCAGCTCGCCCCGCCCATTGTGGCGGCCATGTATTGGAGCCGAGCGACAACAGCAGGAGTGATCGCGGGTTTTGCAGCGGGATCGGCAACAGCCGCGTTCTTCTTCCTCTCTGGCTACCTGGGCAATGACCTGCGCCCCTTTGATCTCCACGAGGGCTTCCTCGGGCTGCTGGCTCATGTGCCGGTGCTGATCGCGGCTAGCTTGATGACCCAGCCGCAATCGGAAAGCCATCGCAAGGCGTTCACCGAAGTTGCTGCCTGAATCCCTAGAGCCGCAAAGTTGAAGCGGTTTTCCAACCGACCAATTTTCGGTACACATACGAGTCATGCATCTTTTTGAGATCATTGTTGTCTTGCATGTGATCGCCGGAACAACTGGGCTTATCGCCTTTTGGGTGCCGATTCTCACCAAGAAGGGCGCAAAGAACCACAGGCGCTGGGGCCGCATCTGCTGTTATGGCTTTATGGCAGCGGGTGCCCTAGCCATCGCCATGGCAATGTTCTCGCTCTACGGCCCCGAAGAGCGGATTCCTTCCGTCACCGACCGGGTATTGTTCGATGGGCTGTTCGGTTGGATGATGCTCTATCTGGGCCTGCTGACCATTGGTTTCGCCGACTATGGACTTGCGGTGGTCAAGCATTCGCGTAAGCGAGAAGCTCTGAGAGCACCGCGCTATCAACTCCTGATTGCAGCCGTGCTCATTTCGGCGGCCTATTGCTTCTATTATGGCTTTGGGATTGGTGAGTTGTTGATGATGGCGGTTGCGCTATTGGGTCTGGCAGCCATGATCATACAGCAGCTCTATATCTGGCGCAAAGAGGCGCCCACGCCCCAGTCCTACGTCGGCGAGCATTTCCGCGCGCTGATTGGTATGGGAATCTCCGCCTACACTGCCTTTATGTCGGTCGGGCTGATCCGCTACATCCCAGAGCACGTTTTCAACCCGCTCGTTTGGGCTTTACCAAGTGCCGTTGGTGTTGCGCTCATCATCGGCTTTTCGCTTCAAGCGAAACGCAAGACCACGCCAAAATCCAGCAAGGCAGCTAAACCCCAGCCCTCTAAGACCCGGCCCACATCCGCATAAGATTGGCGATCGATTTGTCGATCATCAGCAATTCTGGCGCATCCACAGGAAGTTTTTGCCCTAGCGAGCTGCGCGTGTTTTGCATGTCAAACAAGAGTTCGCGCTGTGCATCGTTGCGGATATGACTTTCGATCCAGCCGACAGCCACGATCCTTGTGCCACTCGTCACCGGCTTTACCTCGTGAATGCTGGTTGAGGAATAAAGTACAAGATTGCCCGGCTGCCCCTTGATCGTCTGCGTCATGCCAGCGGTTTGCACCACCAGCTCGCCGCCTTCATAGTCAGACGGATCGCTCAGGAAGAGAGTGAAGGAGATATCGGTACGTATCTGCGCATCGCCCTTCCCCATCAGAGAATTGTCGACATGCGCGCCGTAATGGCCGCCGTCTTGGGTCTTGCTTACAAGCAGACCGGAATTGCGCCGAGGTCGCGCCGCTGCCTTCACAATCGGGTTGTCGATGACAAGCGGCAGCAGGAGTTTGCTAATCGTGCGCCCTGCCGGGTTGGACATTACCGCTTGTTCATTGACCTTCACCCGGCTCGCGACTGCTCCAGCAGTAGCGCGCCCATCCTGCCAACTCAGCTTGGCTAAGCCAGCGCGGACTTCATCGAGTTTTTCGGCTTCAGGAATGGCAGCAATGCTGAGGATCATGAAAGCCTCTTGATAATCGTTTGCAAAAAGGCACGCGTCGCTTATGGCTTGACGCAAATCGCAATCAATCTGGAGCACTCCCGCATGAAAGTCGAACTGAAAACTTGGGGTCAGCTTGGCGTGGCGACAGCTTTGGCTGGACTCACTCTGGCTGGCTGCACCGGTGAAGCTGTCGAAGGCGAAGAAGCCGGCGAGAGCGCGATTGTCGGTACGGCGGGTGAAACCGGCGAGGGAGAAGGCGGCGAAGGCGGTGAAGGCGGCGTTGAAATCGCAGCTGCTGCCAATGATCCGGTCGTCTATGGCGCGGCTCTTGCTGTTGCCGAAGCTCATGTGATCGCAGCGCGCGATGCCTACGCTGCTGGCAAGACAGACGCGGGCGCAGAGATGTTCGCTCACCCGGTATCCGAAGTGCTGCTGGAAATGGAACCGGTATTCGCCGAACGCGGTGTTGAAGACTTTAAGTCCCTCTTCAGTCAAGCTTCTGATGCGGCCTTGAACGGTGCTGACGCAAATGAGATCGCGGGCCAAGCTGATGCTATTTTCGCGGCTCTCCGGGCTGCCGAAGAGAAAGCCCCCACAAGCGATGCGAGCGCGGGCAAAATCGCTGGCGGCGTCGTTGCGGACCAGATCGAGCGCGCCGTCGCCATGTATGCGCAAGCAAGTGAGAGCACCAATTACGGTCCCTACCTTGATGGATATGGGTTCTACAAAGCCGCGCAAAGCGCGTTTGAACGCTCAGCAGATGCAGTGCGTGCCGAAGATACCACGCTGGCAGGATCAATTGAGACCGCGCTTGGTCTACTGAGTGAAGCTTACCCCAGCGTCGCACGCCCAGAGTCTCTCGATGCCAATCAGGGCGCACTTTCGGGGGCTTCTGCCAGCGTTCTGCTCGCAGCAAGCTAAGCACTTGCGAGAGAGCGGGTCGCACAGGCCGATCTGCTCTTTTCATACCTGCTTGAAGCGGGCATAGGCTCACCTCCATGCACGATATCCGCTTGATCAGAGACGACCCGGAAGGGTTTGACGCAGTCCTCGCACGGCGCGGGGTGGAACCTGTTGCGCACAGCATCCTCACGCTCGATGAAGAGCGCCGCGCGCTGACAACCAAGCTGCAAGAAGCACAATCGCGCCGCAATGAAGCGTCCAAGGCCATCGGTATGGCCATAGGCCAAGGCGACAAGGAAAAGGCCGAAGCGCTTAAGGCCGAGGTTGCCGAACTTAAGCAGTCGATGCCCGCTCTTGAAGAAAGCGAACGGGAATTGGGCGCAAAGCTGCAAGAGGCTTTGCTGGTCCTTCCCAATCTGCTCGACCCGTCTGTCCCCGATGGGGAGAGCGAAGATGACAATCAGTATCTTCGCGAATGGGGCGAGAGGCCGAGCTTCGATTTCGATCCGCAAGAGCATGCTGATATCGCTCCCGCACTGGGTATGGATTTTGAGACGGGCGCGAAGATTTCCGGGGCGCGTTTCACGTTTCTCCGCGGCGATATGGCACGGCTTCACCGGGCGCTGGGCCAGTTTATGCTCGATACCAACACGCGCGAGCATGGTTTTACCGAGTGCAATCCCCCGCTCCTGATCAATGAGGAAGCCGGGTACGGCACGGGGCAACTCCCCAAGTTTGCCGAAGACCTGTTCCGCACCACCGATGATCGGTTGCTTATCTCCACCTCAGAAATGGTGCTTGGCAATTCTTTCCGCGAGCAGCTGTTTGCGGAAAGCGACTTTCCTATGCGCCTCACTGCGCTCACGCCCTGCTTCCGTTCTGAGGCAGGCGCAGCCGGGCGCGACACGCGCGGCTTCATTCGCCAACACCAGTTCGAAAAGGTCGAGATGATCGTCGCCGCGCTTCCAGAGACAGCAGCTGAAGAGCACGAGCGCATCACCGGTGTGGCGGAAGGGCTACTGCAAAAGTTGGGCCTCCACTATCGGGTGATGGCTCTATGCGCAGGCGATATGGGCGCGACGATGATGAAAACCTACGACTTGGAGGTCTGGCTCCCCGGGCAAGGGGCTTACCGTGAGATCAGTTCTTGCTCTGACGGTGGCACCTATCAACCGCGCCGGATGAACGCGCGCTATCGCCCCGAAGGTTCGAAGAAGAGCGAGTACTTCCATTTGCTTAATGGTTCTGGCCTCGCTGTTGGTCGTACGCTGGTCGCGATTATCGAGAACTATCAACAGGCCGATGGAAGCGTTCTGGTGCCTGAGGCTTTGGCACCTTACATGGGTGGTGTGACAAAGTTGGAGCCAATCGCCTAAATGCGCATCCTGCTCACCAATGATGACGGTATCCATGCCCCCGGCCTTGAGGTTCTAGAACAGATCGCGGCGCAGTTTTCGGACGATGTCTGGGTGTGTGCGCCCTCCGAGGAGCAGTCAGGGGCCGGTCACTCGCTAACGCTGAATCGCCCAGTGCGACTACAAAAGTTCTCCGAACGGCGTTTTGCCGTCACCGGCACACCGACGGACGCTGTTTCCATGGGTCTTCGCCAAGTGCTCGATAGCCCTCCCGATCTGATCCTATCCGGAGTCAACCGCGGGGCAAACCTTGGCGATGATATCACCTACTCTGGGACCGCTGCGGCAGCCATGGAGGGAGCATTGGCTGGCATTCGCTCGATTGCTTTGAGCCAAGTAATCTCACCAGAAACCCGCGGTACGGACGCGGAATTTACGGCAGCATTGGAGTGGGCGAACAAGGTGATTGCCCCCCTTGTCGATGCGCCCTTTGGTAACCGCACTCTTCTCAACGTGAATTTCCCACCCGCCGAGGCGCGAGGCATCCGCATCACTCGCCAAGGCTTCCATGACTATTCGCGTGGCAGCGTGGTTGAAGGGACCGACCCCAGGGGCCTTCGCTACTTCTGGTTTGGCCTGCATCCGATTGAGCACACGCTCGACCATGGCACGGACCTCGAGGCGATCGCCGATGGCTTTGTCACAGTCACGCCCCTGCAGCTTGACTTGACGCACTACCCCACCATCGACAATCTCGCCGGACGCTTCGAGGAGTAAGACAGGACTGCGATGGCAAAAGGGGGACGTCACCCAGCTCAAAAGCGCATGAGGCCATTGCGCCGTTCGGTTGGCTTGTCAGTCTGGGCCGACGTTTCGATACGGCTCGGCGCGGCGTTGGGGCTCATCATGATCGTGGTGATGATCCACTGGTTCGACCGCGAGGGGCTCATCGATAATGTCGACGGGCATATCAGCTTCCTTGATGTTGTTTACTTCACCATGATCTCGATCACGACGACGGGGTTTGGTGACATCGCTCCAATATCCGAAGCAGCCCGCTTCAAAGAGGCGGTAATCGTCACCCCAATCCGCTTCCTCGTCCTGTTCATTTTCGTAGGCACGACCTACAATTTCTTCATCCAACACAGCTGGGAGAAATGGCGTATGGCTCGCATTCAGGAAAAGCTCTCCGATCATGTGGTTGTCCTTGGTTACGGCGTATCGGGTTCGCAGAGCGTAGAAGAGCTGATCGAGCGCGGCACCGATGCCGAGAAAATCGTTGTCGTTGATCCAAGCGAGGAGCGGCTCCGCGAGGCCGAGAAGCTCGGCGTGAATGTTCTGACCGCCGATGCAACGCGTGACGAGATATTGAAAGCTGTCCGTATTGCGACGGCCAAGAATGTCCTTGTCTCGGCAGGGCGCGATGACACCTCAATCCTCATCGTGCTCACCGTTCGGCATTTGGCGCCCAATGTCCCGATCAGTGTTGTGGTGCGCGCCGACGACAACGAACTGCTCGCGCGTCAGGCTGGCGCGACCAATGTCATCAACCCGGTGCGCTTTACCGGACTCCTTCTCGCAGGCTCCGCCAATGGCGCGCATATCGCCGACTATCTAGCCGATCTTGCCTCCGTCTCTGGCCGGGTCCAATTGGTCGAACGCGTTGTTGACGAAGCAGAATGCGGCTCTTCGATTCAAGAGCTTAGCTCGGGCGGGAAAGGCCTTCGCATCTATCGCAATGGCCGCGCCATCGGCTTTTGGGAAGAAGAATGCCAGAGCCTCCAACCCGGCGATGTCCTCGTCGAAATAGTTCCCTCGGAGAATGGCAACGGTAACGGGAACGGCAAAAAAGCTAAGTAAGCTCTTTAAAGGAACAGCAGGAATACCCCTCCCATCGCCACCATGCCGACGGTGAAATGCCCTGCATCAATCGCAAAGAGCGCACCACTTTTGCGCTGATAGAGATAGTTGATTCCGATTGCGGGGGCCATAATCCCTAGCGCAAATCCAACCGACATCATCATCACCACATGCGGGGCAGCACCGGTGCGCGCGACCAAGTGCCACAGGACCATAGCGATCAACACTTCGAACAGAAATGTAAGCCCGAAGATGAGCGGCATATTGCCACCCTGCACATCTTCATCCGACATTCCGGCTGCCTTTTGCCATGCCTTACCAAAGATCACGCCGTACCAAATCGCACCCACGACGAAGAACGCCGCAGCTCCTGCCAAAACCGGCCATAATGCAAAGTCATTCATAACGATCCCTCCCGTCCTTGTTCGCAATACCTAGCGCAAACGTCCGTGCCAGTGTAGGGGCGCGCGCATCATGAGTACTGAAGCAACCACACACCCGACCAGAGTGGCCGACGCCAAGAAGGTCGGCATGGTCTCGCTTGGCTGTCCCAAGGCGCTGGTCGATTCCGAGCGTATTCTCACACGGCTCCGTGCCGATGGCTATGCGATGAGTCCCGATTATGCGGGCGCGGATGTGGTGCTGGTTAACACTTGCGGCTTTCTCGACAGCGCCAAGGAAGAGAGCCTTGCCGCGATTGGTGAGGCGATTTCGGAGAACGGCCGGGTCATTGTGACCGGCTGTATGGGCGAGGAAGCCGACGCGATCCGTGCCGCGCATCCACAGGTTCTGGCCGTAACAGGCGCGCATCAGTATGAGCAGGTGGTAGAGGCCGTTCACGAGCACGCCCCGCCCTCCCAAGGCCCCTATGTGGACCTCATCCCGCAGCCCGACATCAAGCTGACACCGCGCCATTATAGCTATCTGAAGATATCTGAGGGCTGCAATCATTCCTGCTCTTTCTGCATTATCCCGGACCTTCGCGGGAAGCTGGCCAGCCGTCGGATCGATGCCGTTCTGCGCGAGGCGGAGAAGTTGGTTGCGGCAGGGACCAAAGAGCTGCTGGTGATCTCTCAGGATACGTCTGCATACGGCGTGGACACCAAGCACGAGATGCGGCAGTGGCCAAAAGGACCAAACGCCCGCGAGGTTCGCGCGCACATGACCGATATGGCACGCGAGCTTGGTCAGCTTCGCACCTCCGACGACAAAGCCCCTTGGGTTCGCCTCCACTATGTCTATCCTTATCCGCATGTCGATCGCGTCATTCCTTTGATGGCCGAGGGGCTTCTGACGCCCTATCTCGACATTCCGTTTCAGCACGCCGCACCGTCCGTGCTCAAGAGCATGCGCCGCCCGGCGAATGAGGCGAAAGTGCTCGAGCGCCTTAAGAAGTGGCGCGACATTTGCCCCGACATCGCGATCCGCTCCTCTTTCGTGGTTGGCTTCCCCGGTGAGACCGAAGAAGATTTCCGATACCTCCTCGGATGGCTTGAAGATGCCCAATTGGACCGCGTGGGCGCCTTCCGCTTCGAACCCGTTGAGGGTGCGCGCGCCAATGATCTGCCCGACCCGGTTCCCGAAGAGCTCAAGGAAGAGCGATACGCCCGGCTGATGGAAGTCACCGAACGCATCTCCTCCGCCAAGCTCGAAGCCAAGGTCGGACGCACCCTCCCCGTCATCATCGACGAGGTCGGCGAACCGGACGAAGACGGCGACATCGGCGCAACCGGGCGGTCACAGGCTGACGCACCCGAAATTGACGGCGCAGTATACCTCCGCAACGTCCCCGAAACGCTCCAATCGGGCGACATCGTGGACGTGAGTATCGAAGACGCCGATGCGCATGATCTTTTCGGGGTAATTTCAGACTGATCTCGCTTTGCGAAGAAAAAGTTTGAGACACATGAGACACTGTCCAAGAGCAAAAAACCTCTTGGGCAAAATGGCGGGGTTTTAAGGCTGTGTAAGGGCGTTGATCGTCCACATCTCTGCACATCTAGCGCTGGGACCCTAGTGTAGGAAAGTTGCCCGCGCAGAGGCGATTGCGGCGCGCTTCAAGCGCTCGACCGCTTCCGCATTTTCACTGGCACGCGCTGCACTTTCGGGCGTCCCATCCCATCCTCCAGAACGTCCGTCACCGCTTCGACCAACATTCGGCCGGCCAGGTCCAAATCAGGCTCTATCGTGGTGAGCGGAGGATAGGTCATCTCGCTTGCCGGGATGCCGTCAAAGCCCACCAGCCGCACATCGCCTGGGATAGTCTTGCCAGAGGCTTGCAGCTCTTCGATCACGCCGAAAGCAAGCGCGTCGCAAACGGCAAAGACACCGTCACAGTTTGGAAGATCCTTGAGCAATGCCTTTGTCGCCAGCCGGCCCTGTTCACGGCGCGCACCAGCGGGTTCAATCTCAATCAGCTGCGCCGCAACACCGCGATCTTTGGCGCGCGCAAGAAATGTCTGCGCACGTTCGGCAAATTGCCGTTGAGGACTGCCCAGAGAGCCTATGCATACGAGCGATTTTGCGCCCTGATCAATCAGATGATCAGCCGCCGCCATGGCGCCCGTTTCATTGTCGGAGAGCACCCAGTCGAGGTCACCCAGAGGCGAGCCCCAAAATGCCACCGGTGCGCCGGTTTCAGCTGCGGTCTCGCCAACGCCTCTAAAGTAGTCCCAAGCCACCCGGTTCGCCGTGGTGCCGATGACAATCAGCCCCTCGGCCTGGCCGCGTTCAACATAATGGCCAAACAGCTTCTCTTCCTCCGCCTGAAGCGAAACCAGCACCTCGAGCCCCTTCTCAGCAGCAGCGGCACAGATCCCACCCAGCAATGCGTAAGAAAACGGGTTCACATCGCGCGCCCGCTCGCCGGGCTTGCAGATCACCACAACTGCCAATGTGCCGGTGTGCCCGCGCCGCAAACGTGCAGCGCGTTCATCGACGAAATAACCCATTTCTTGGGCCGCGGTCATGACCTTTTGCCGGGTAGCCTCACTGATAACGGCGGAGCCCGATAGGGCGCGGCTCACCGTTGACTGGCTCACGCCTGCGCGCTCTGCCACATCAAAACTGGTGATCCTTGCATTCTTGCGCACTTCGTCCACCGCGAATGCCCTTCCTCTTGGCCCACGCATGGGCATAATTTAGCTACACACGCATTTGAATAGCTATGCAAACTATGGTCCACATCTCACTTGCCCTGCTACAGGCTGAGACAAGTGCGCGCGGGATCTGCGCATAGAGGAGACAAACCTATGGCTGCATCCGAATTTGCCGCCGATCGATTGCTTTTGTTTGGCGCGACGGGCGACCTGTCTCGGCGCAAACTGCTGCCGTCCCTTTGTGCGCTCGATGCAGATGGATTGCTGCCTGAAAAGCTCAAGATTATCGGCACTGCGCGCAGTGATCTGGATGATGCGGGCTTTCGCGATATGGCGCGCGCGGCGTTGGAGGAGTTTTTGCCAGCTGAGCGGCGTGGGAGCATGGCGGGGTTTCTGAACCGTTTGAGCTACCAACCGCTTGATGCGAGCACTCTGGACGGGTTTGACGCGCTTGCTGCCAAGATTGCGGATGCCGGCCCATCGGACGGATTGGCGATTTTCCTCTCCACCGCGCCAAGCCTCTTTGGTCCTACGATTGCGGGGCTGGAAAAGGCAGGTCTGACCGGTGAGAACGTGCGCATGTGCCTTGAAAAGCCGCTGGGTACGGATCTCGCGTCCTCTGCCGAAATCAATGACGCAGTGGCAGCCGCTTTCCCTGAAGAACGCATTTTCCGCATCGACCATTATCTGGGCAAAGAGACGGTGCAAAACCTCCTCGCCTTACGCTTTGCCAACATTCTGTTTGAGCCGATCTGGAACTCCAATGTGATTGAGCATGTGCAGATCACTGTGGCAGAAACCGTCGGGCTTGAGGGCCGGGTTGGCTTTTACAACGATGCAGGCGCTTTGAGGGATATGGTGCAGAACCATATGCTGCAATTGCTGGCGCTGGTGGCGATGGAGCCGCCGACCTCTTTCGATGCAACCGCCGTGCGCGATGAAAAGGTCAAAGTGCTGCGCGCGCTGCGCGAGGCAACGGCGGGCGAGACCGTCACCGGCCAATACCGCGCAGGGGCTAGCAGCGGTGCGGCAGTGCCCGGATATGACGAGGAACTGGGCGAGGCGTCCGACACCGAGACCTTTGTCGCGATCAAGGCCCATGTCGACAATTGGCGCTGGAAAGGCGTGCCCTTTTATCTGCGCACCGGCAAACGCCTTCCCGAACGGGTGACCGAAATCCTCGTGCAATTTCGCAGCGTGCCGCACTCAATCTTTGAGGGCACAGGCGGCGGGGCGCTTCATCCAAACCGTTTGCTGATCGAAATTCAGCCTGATGAGAACATCACCTTGTCGCTGATGGCCAAGGTGCCAGGTCTGGACGAAGACGGCGTGCGCCTTCGCGAAGTGCCGCTTGCAATCACCATGCCCGATGCCTTTGCCGAAGCGCAGCGGCGCATTGCGTATGAGCGGCTGCTGCTTGACCTTATCAAGGGCGATCAAACGCTGTTCGTGCGCCGCGACGAGGTCGAGGCTCAGTGGAATTGGATCGATGGTATCCGCGCGGGGTGGGAAGCAAACGACATCAAGCCGCAAACCTATATGGCAGGGTCATGGGGGCCGTCTGGCGCAGTGGCACTGACAGAACGCGACGGAGTGAGCTGGCATGAGTAATCTCAACCCTGTCATCGAGCGGGTGACGCAGCGGATTATCGAGCGCTCAAAACCCTCCCGCGATGCCTACCTTGAGCTGATGCAGCGCGAGGCGGATCGCCGCCCTGGGCGTTCAGCCGTCTCCTGTTCGGTCCTCGCCCACGCTTTTGCGGGCGCTTTGGAAGATCAAGACGCGCTCAAGAACAATCGCGGGCCCAATATTGGCATCGTCACTGCTTACAATGACATGCTTTCCGCGCACCAACCCTATGGCCGCTATCCCGACCGGATGAAGATTTACGCCCGCGAGAAAGGTGCGACTTGCCAAGTTGCAGGCGGAACCCCAGCGATGTGCGACGGGGTGACACAGGGCGAAGATGGGATGGAACTCTCGCTCTTCTCTCGCGACAATATCGCCATGGCGACCGGCGTTGCTCTCTCCCACCAGATGTATGACGGCGTCGCCTGCCTTGGCATCTGCGACAAGATTGTGCCGGGCCTTCTCATGGGCGCACTGCGGTTTGGGCACCTACCAGCCGTCTTCGTCCCCTCTGGCCCCATGCCAAGCGGGATTTCCAACAGCCAGAAACAAGCCACTCGCCAGAAATATGCGTCAGGCGAAGTGGGCCGCGATGCGCTGCTCGAAAGCGAGCTTGCCTCGTACCATTCGCCAGGCACCTGCACCTTTTTCGGCACCGCCAACTCCAATCAGATGATGATGGAGATGATGGGCCTACACATTCCGGGCAGCGCTTTTGTCCAACCGGGTACGAAGCTACGCCAAGCCTTGGACCGTGCAGCAGTACACCGCCTCGCAGAACTGTCCGGCACGACGGAGCGCACTCTTGCACAAGTGGTTGATGAAAAGGCGATTGTGAACGCGGTAATTGGTCTTTTAGCCACCGGCGGTTCGACCAATCACGCGATCCATCTGCCTGCTATGGCGCGCGCAGCTGGCATTGTGCTCGACTGGAGCGATATGGCCGAGCTTTCGAGCGCCGTACCGCTCATCGCCCGCGTCTATCCCAATGGGTCGGGCGACGTGAACCAGTTCCACGAGGCGGGCGGCATGGGATATGTCATCAGCGAATTGCTCGACGCTGGCCTTGCGCATGGCGACATTCTCACCGTCTGGGATGATGGCTTTGACGCCTACCGCGCAGAGCCCGTGTGGGAAGACGAGGCGCTGCAGTGGAGCCGTGTAACGGAAAGCCAAGACGACACCATGCTGCGCCCTGCCTCTGCGCCGTTCCAAGAGGATGGGGGCATGAAGCTGCTCACTGGCAACATTGGCCGTGCGTGTTTCAAATCCTCAGCCGTGGCTAAAGAGCGCTACACCATAACCGCACCTGCCCGCGTGTTCCAAACCCAAGAAGCGGTGAAAGAGGCCTTCCAAAAGGGCGAGCTCGATCGCGATGTTGTGGTCGTGGTGCGTTTCCAAGGGCCACGTTCTAATGGCATGCCAGAACTTCACGGACTGACCCCGTCTTTAGGCGTGTTGCAGGACAGGGGCTTCAAAGTGGCTCTTGTCACCGATGGGCGCATGTCGGGCGCTTCGGGTAAAGTGCCTGCCGCGATCCATTGCTCACCTGAGGCAATCGACGGCGGACCGCTGAGCCGCCTTCAAGACGGCGACGTGGTGACAGTGTGCGCGGCGACGGGCACACTCAGCACCGATGCTGATCTCTCCGCTCGAACCCCTTCCCCCAATCCACCCCAAGAATGGGGCGTTGGCCGCGAGCTGTTCCGCATGATGCAATTGCAAGCTGATGAGGCCGAAAAAGGCGCATCCGCCATGCTGGTGGCCGCTGGCCTATGAGCACTGAAGCCCAAATCGTCGCGGTCGATGTGGGCGGCACTCACGCACGCTTTGCGATTGCGAGTATTGCGGACGATGGCACCATCACTCTGGGCGAGCCCACGACGCTGCACACTAGTGATCATGCGAGCTTCCAGACCGCATGGGAGGACTTTCGCGAGCGTCAGGGCGGTGTGCTTCCAGACAATCTTGCCATGGCCGTCGCCGCGCAGATCCAGCCCGACTTGATCCGCTTCACCAACAATCCGTGGATCATCCGCCCTCCGCTGATCTCGGAGAAGCTGGGCGTCGTACAGCAGGTTGTGATCAACGATTTCGCCGCTGTCGCCCATGCCGCGGCGCGTGCTCCTGCGGACCAATTCCTGCATCTTGCAGGTCCGGAAGAGCCCCTGCCAGAAACTGGCACGATCAGCGTGCTTGGCCCGGGAACTGGGCTCGGCGTAGCCTATTTCAATCGCCTTTCGGCTGGCCACTATCATGTCCAAGCGACGGAAGGCGGACACGGCGATTTTGCCCCGCTCGATCAAATTGAAGACGATATCCTTGCTCGCCTTCGCCAGCGCCACACCCGCGTCTCCAACGAGCGTGTGGTCTCCGGCCCTGCGATTGTCGACATCTACCAAGCGCTTGCCGCGATGGAGGGTCGTGCGATGGTAGAGCAATCCGATGTCGAGATTTGGACAGCAGGCGTCTCGGGTGAAGACTCACTGGCTGCAGCTGCTGTTGATCGTTTCTGCCTCGCGCTTGGGTCGGTCGCAGGCGATATCGCCCTTGTCCAGGGGGCAAGCGGAGTCGTGATCGCCGGCGGGCTGGGTTACCGAATTCGTGAAACGCTTCTTGCCTCGGGCTTCGAAACGCGGTTTTGTGCCAAGGGCCGGTTTGCCTCGCTTATGGCCTCGCTTCCGGTCAAGCTCATCACCCACCCCCAGCCAGGATTGCTGGGCGCGGCGGCTGCCTTTGCGCAGTCTCACTTGGACAAGGCACACGCATGACCCTTCCGCTCAACAGCATCGAACATCTCTCTCAGCGCCTGCAAGAACTCCATGTCCGAACACGAGAGACCCCGCTGTTCAACCCGGTGTTTCAGCTGGGCTTGGACCTGTCACGAGGGCTTGAGAGCGGGACGCTAGACTTGGACGGGCTCGAAGCGCTGGTCGAAGAGCTCGAATGCGCCAGCCTCAATGCGCGGACTTCACGGCTCAGCACGCTTATCCAGCCAACTGGTCCGCAAGATGCTGTGACAGCAACAAGTGAGGACGATGAGTCGTTCGAGACTTTCCAAAAGCGCTGGGAGACCCCAAGCCTTCATGCCGTTTTCACCGCTCACCCGACCTTCCTGATGACCCCGAAGCAAACTCAGGCGGTCGCCGATGCTGCGAGCAATGGCGCAAAGATCGATTGTGCGAAAGAACTCAGCGGAGCGGCTCGCCCCCAGGTCACGCTGGATTATGAGCACGGCGAAGCGATGGCCGCCATTGCCCATGCGCAAACCGCCCGAAGCGCGATTGTGCGCGAGGTGTACGAGCACGCCTGCGGTTGCTGGCCCAAGCAGTGGAAGATTCTTCGCCCGTTGCCGTTTCGTTTCGCCACCTGGGTCGGCTATGACATGGACGGGCGTACCGATATCGCGTGGTATACCTCGATCCGATTCCGGTTGAGTGAAAAGGCCGGGCGCTTGGCGCGTTATGCTGACGAACTGGCCGAGATTGACTCAGGCCATGCTCTGATCGAAGTGCTCAGGGTGGCAAGCGAACATGCGGCGGCAAGCGCCAGGGATTTCGCTGGCGATTTGTCAGAACCAAAGGCCCTGTCGGAGGCTGCCAATCGCCTGACCGCTGATGATCCTGCAAAGCTGACAACGCTCAACGCGCTGATTGCGCAGCTTGAAGAAGAGGCGGAGTGTGAGACGGAAAATGCCAAAGCCGCCGCGCTCCTGACCGTGGCATCCGCCATGCGCGCCGATGGTCTTGGCATGGCGCATGTCCATTTCCGGGTGAACGCGAAGCAGCTTTACAATGCCATCCGCGTGCACCTGCATGAAAGCCCACAGTTGGACCTGTCGAGCAAGGGCGCGGTGGCGACATTGCGCGGCATGCTGGCCGATGTCACTCCTAAGCAGACCAATTTTGCCAGCCTCGCCATCGAAAGCTCCACCGCAACACGGCAGTTCCTCGCGATGGCACAGATCCTTCAGCATATAGATGCCGATACGCCAATCCGGATGCTGGTAGCCGAATGCGAGCAACCTTCGACTATCTTGGCCGCGCTTTACCTCGCCAAGCTGTTCGGGATCGATGGCAAAGTCGATGTCTCGCCTCTGTTCGAAACCGAAGAGGCGTTGGAACACGGCGGACGCTTCCTTGAGGCCTTGTGCGCGGAAGAAAGCTACCAAGAGTACGCCCGCACCCGTGGCCGGGTGTGCATCCAGACTGGATTCTCCGACGCTGGTCGGTTCGTCGGGCAAATCCCGGCAAGCCTCGCGATTGAGCGCCTTCAAGGGCGCCTTGCTCAAGCGATGAAGCGCAACAAGCTGACCGATGTCGCGGCGCTGATCTTCAACACACATGGGGAAAGCATGGGGCGCGGCGCGCATCCGTCCTCCTTTGCCGACCGCCTCACTTGGCCGATGAGCCCCTGGGCGCGCAGTCGCTTCCACCGCAATGGGATTGAGCTTGAGCCAGAGGTCAGCTTTCAAGGTGGCGATGGCTATTTGTTTTTTGCAAACGACACTTTGGCGCGTGCAACTCTGAATCGAATTATTGCGGATAGCCCGCCCCCAAGCGAAGTGTGCGATGATCCGCTCTATCAGCGCACTGATTTGAGCCTTGATTTCTACCGCGCGATCCGCGCCCATCAGCGGCAACATCTGCACAGCCAAACCTACAGCCGCGCAGTGACAGCCTTTGGGCTTGGCCTCCTCAACTCAACCGGTAGCCGCGTGTCGCGCCGTCAAAGCGATATCAGCGCTGACCGCGATATGAACCTGCGGCAAATTCGCGCAATCCCACATAACTCCATCCTCCAACAACTGGGTTATCCGGTGAATATTATCGCTGGGATCGGCAGTGCGGCGGATGGCAATTATGAAGAGCTGTCGGCCCTGCTTGTGCAGAGCGAGCGGGGCCGGCAACTCATGCGTCTTGCGCAAACTTCCAATGCTCTGGCGAGCATCAAGACTGTCGCCGCGCAAGGGGAGCTGTTTAACTCCGCCTATTGGGCAAGCCGTCCTTATCGCGGGACCGAACCGCATTTGTCAGGTGCCTGCGAAGTGCTTGCCGAATATCTCACCAAAGATGATCGCACCGGGGTTTTTCGCCGTCTCGCCTCACGGCTTCGCGTCGATGCGCTCAAATTGCACCGGCTGCTCGATCAATTGCCTGATGAGGAACGGTTTGGCTTTGATCAGGACACACGGCGAATGATTGGCGCGGCGCAAGCGCTAAGGCTGGCGTTGATGCAGCATATGTTCTTGCGGGCGGTTTCTGTCCCGGCCTTCAGCCGGGCCAATGACATCAGCCGCGAAGATGTGCTTGAGATGGTGTTTAGCTTGCGCATTGATGACGCACTGGCCCAGCTGCGGCGGGCATTCCCCGTGGAATTTCCCTCTCCATCCGACTTTGCGATGGATGCACCTGCGGATTATCCTGATGCGGAGACTGAAGGCTACGACGCAATCACCCGCGACTATATTGACCCGATTGAGCGGGCCTACGCACTGATGCTTCGGCTCTCTGTGGCGATTGCCAATCAGTTTGGCGCGCATGGGTGATTGACCATTCAGAGCTTTCGGACGTTGATACGCGTTAAGATTTTGCACCCATTTACGTCCCCCCTAGGGACGCTCGCGCGTTAGCCACTGGCAGTTACGCCCCAAACGCGGCATAATACCCCGTATATTAAAGGGACATGTAATTATGGCATTCGGCAAATTTCGCCTTGCAACTGTGGTTGGACTTGTTGCGCTCACCGGCGGCGCAACGCTCGTTTCCGGGCAATCTTCCATCGATGCAGTCGCGATGCAAGCCGAGGATGAAATCCGAGCGATTGATCCGACGACCGGCGGCGATTCGCTGGTGTTCGACCCTTCTCTGCCCCAACCTTACGCACCCGCGGAAGAGACGCTACCAGAGCTTCCCTCTGCGCCTAGCGCTCTGACCGACGTTGCGCTTCAAAATGCGCAAGACGACATCATGGATGCACCTCGCGGCCCGGCTGTACGAATGATTGAGGCGCAAGCTGGCGAACTGCCTGAGCTTCCATCCGCTCCTGCGGACATCACCGCGCGTACCATGGAGCAAACCCCAATCGCCCCTGCGCCCGCTCCGGTGGTCGCACAGGCACCGGAAGATCCCTTCGTGATCAATTCAATCCTGCCGGTTGAAGGAACGATCCGCTACGGCGAGTGGTTCTGGGACGAGAGCCGCGCGCCTGCCAAAGGCAAATTGGTCATTACGGTCGACCTTGATGCGCGCGTCATCAGTGTGTTCCGTGATGGCCACGAGATTGGTACGGCTGTGGCGCTGCTCGGCACAAAGAGCCACCCTACCCCGCTCGGCACTTTCCCGATCCTGACCAAGGAAAAGGACAATGTATCTGAGAAGTACGATAACGCGCCCATGCCGTGGACTTTGCGCCTGACATGGAGCGGGATTGCGATCCACGGTTCACCGGTAATGAATGGCTATGCTTCGCACGGCTGTGTCGGGGTGCCAGATGAGTTTGCCGAGAAGCTGTTCGCCATCGCAAAACGCGGCGACAAGGTCGTGATCACGCGCGGGCAAATGGTTGGCGTCGGCGATAAGCTCCTCAACAGCTGAGCCAAGTCCGAGCGTCGCCCAGCGACTAATGCGTGCGTCGTGGTGGTTCGGGAGCGAACCGCCACACGCGCATTTCCACGCCCACCTTGGCGACTTTCTCTATATCGCAACGGGCCAAGACACCTCCAAGTGAGGCATTCTTACCGTGCCATAATCGATCAGCAGCCGTCCCGGCTTCGCCGCGTGAGACCCTCCCGCCCAGTTGAGACACGATGCGGCAAACCGTCTCGATTTGGACCGCCCGCGGGACATTGCAGAAATAGCGGTATTGCGGGAGACCCTCGGGCGTTTCCTCAAGCGCGACCATCTCCTCCCAATCGGTTTGCGCATACCATTCAATCGCCCGCCACCCCTCGGCGAGATGCTGCGCGCTCACCGCCAGAGCCTCTGGATCGAGCCAGTCGTGCTCTGCCAGATGCTGTCGAACCCGCACGCGGTCAAACGCGGGGTTTACATTAGAAGGGTCTTGCACTGGCGTAAGGCCGCACGTTTCCACCACTTGCTCTAACTCGGCTTTGCGAAAGCCAAGTAGGGGCCGGATCAACGGAAGCGCCTCAAAACCGGGCACGTGCGTCCATTCTCGCACACCAGCCAGACCGGGAAGCCCACTTCCGCGCGCGAGCCGCATCAGCAAGGTCTCTGCTGCGTCGTCGAGGTGATGTGCAGTCGCTACTGCACCAAGGCCCCGTTGCGTTGCCCAATCGCCAAGCGCCGCATAGCGCGCCTCACGCGCCTTGGCTTGAACATTGCCTGACGCAAGCCTCACGCTGGCGCTCGTAAACGGAATATCCAGCGCATCGCATATAGATTCGACCAGCGCGACCTCACCAGCCGCCTCTGCCCGGAGACCATGATCGATACTCATGACGGCGACTTGTCCCGGCATGGCCGACGCGCCCAACAGGAGAAGAGCGAGGCTGTCGGGTCCGCCAGACACAGCAAGACCCAATGGTCCGGTCCGGTCCGCTGCGGGCCAAAGTCGATCAACCGCACCAGCGAAATGCTGGTTCAGCCCGGGATCAATTGCCTCAAGATCAATCGAGCTATCAATCAGCGCCCCCTCTTTCCCGGAAAGGCCTCAACTGTCGCAAGATACCTTTTGCAGATTGCTTTCATAGCGATCAGCCAAGCGCCCTGTCGCCACCGCCGGATAGGTCTCGCCAAATTCAGCCAAAGCGATGCAGGCGCGGCGGGTATCCTCCATCGCAATCATCGATTCTGCGAGGAACAATAGGCTGTCAGGTGCACGCCGAGCAGTGCGGTCGGCCTGATAATTGCGCAGGAACCAACGTGCGGCTTCTTCTGGCAATCCATCGTCAAGAAACGCGCGGCCCAAAAGGTTGCGACCATAGGTTAGGCGCGAATGGTTGGGATAGTCCTCAATAAACGAAGCCAATTGCTGCCGTGCTTCCGGGAAGTATCCTGCGTTCCACAGGCGGAAGCCATAGGAATATTCGTCATCCCCGGCATCATCAGTCTGAGGCTTGGTGATCGCCTGCACCCCTGCAACGCGCTCGGGACTTGGTCCCGTCGCAGCGGTTTCCGGCTCTGTTGCAGGGGGATCTTGGGTCTCGAAGCCACTGCCCGTTCCGGTCATCGCTTCGAGATTGCTCTCGGTTGCCTCGCCCGTTACCTCTGTACTCGATGGCTCAGGCAAGCCCTCCGGAGCCCCGGCGGTTTCGAGCGCAGCAAGACGCGTTTCAAGCGCGGAGAGCGCATTGGTGTTTTCTTCTGACTTGGCGGTCAGGCGTTGCAATTGCAGTTCCATCGCGTCGAGCCGCACCAAGATATCGGTCACAGCAGTCGTCGATGGGCGAGCGGTGGTTTGCGGAGTGGTTCGTGTCGGAGCCGGGCCGTTATCGGGTGAGATAGATGGCTCAAAAAAGCGACCGTCACCGCCAGGAAACACTGTCCGTTGAAGCGCGCGAATTTCGGCTTCTGCACGGCGCAAGCGTGCCTCAGTGTCATCTTGCGCCATGGCAGGGACCGGCGTGGTCGCGACCACCGCCGCAGCGGTCAAAGCGCAAAGCGCAGGCGTGGCTTTCTTGAAAAGGGTGATTGCACGGGTCAGAGGCATGTCAGATCGTTGCTCCCTAGTGGTTTTTCTTGGCATTGCGCGAAGCAAAGTCGAATTTGGCGCAACCCAGATGAATAGCGTCCGAGTCCTGCCCAAGCGTCGCCCCCAAGTCGAGCCCGAGGCCTTACTAAACGGGGGAATGTGGCTTGTGGTCGACAAGATGTGAGAAGGTGAGGCGGGGTTACCCGTCCGCGTCTCCCGTTCCGCGCGCGAGCAGAGCACCCGCCGAAATTGGGGCATCGCTCACTGGAACCATTTCAGTGGCAAGCGGAGGAACGGACTGTCCATCAATCGTGATGTTGAACAGGTTCGGCCGCCCAGTGTTGACCCGGGGGTCTTCCGCATCGAGCGGCACCTCGAAAGTGTCACCGCCGACCATTACGCCCTCAAAAAGGCGTTCTCCGCCATCCTCGTAAAAGCGCACCCACGCTTCGTCACCGGTCATAGTCAGGACCACCTGACCCACGTTAGAGAGAGGCGAAAGTTGCTCGCCCGTCTCTTCGGAAGCGAGCGCCTCCGATGCCTGCCTTTCTTGAGCGGTGTCAGTCTCATCACTCTCCGCGATCAGCGAAGGCAATTCCACGCCTGCGCCGAAATAAGTGCTGGCAAACGCCACCACTCCCACAGCCAGGATAACCGCAGCAAAGCCCCCGAACCAGGCAAGCCCACGCGAGGGAAGTTTGGCTGCGTCGCCCGGTTCCATCCCGCCCGCCATTACAGATGGGTGCAAGCCGCCTTCAGCGAGCTCTTCGCGCACGGCATCGGCAATCGACTTCTCATCCAAACCCACTGCACGCGCATAAGTGCGCGCGAATCCAATGGCATAGGTGCGCGCAGGCAGGGCGCCAAAATCGCTGGCTTCGATCGCTTCAAGATGCCGAACCGGTATTCGAGTTTCCGCAGCGATGTGAGAGAGTTCCATCCTCCGAGTCTCACGCGCAGCCCTCAGCCGATCTCCTGCACCCGCACCGGCGGTCTCCATTAGATCCTCAGCTAAATCATCAATGCTTTTGTCTTCGCTTGCCATCAACCCGTTTCGCAATTGCGCCCGACATGTTTGTTTTGTTGTGTTCGCATAGAAGCTTCGCGATCCAGCCCAAGTCAAGGGACGTATCGTAAAAAACCGTCGCGCCAGAGCCAGAGTGCCCCTGAGTATCGCCAGCCCGTTTTGCGCCACGGGCTCGCAAAGTCAGTCGACCTCAATCTCACGCTCTTTAGCCCATGCGTTGAGCTCTTTGCGCAAGTTTGTTTGCGGCTCAGAAAGCCAACGACTCATGGCATCAGTCAGTTCCGCCAAATCGACTTTGCGCACCAACTCCTTGATCGGGCCAACCGCAGCCGGAGTTATTGAAAGACGTCGATAGCCAATGCCAAGAAGCGCCAGGGCTTCCAGCCTACGCCCACCCATTTCGCCGCACACGCCGATGTCCACGCCGCTGCCCACCGTTTGTTGGGCTACGCGGCGCAGGAAGCGCAGGATCGCAATCGACAACCAATCATAGCGTTCCGCAAGCGCCGGATTGCCCCGGTCTGCGGCGTAAAGGAACTGGGTCAGATCGTTGGTGCCGATCGAGAGGAATGACAGACGCGGCAAGAGCAGGTCGAGCACTTCGGCGAGCGCCGGCACTTCGAGCATGGCACCAAAATGGATCGCCTCGGGGACCATCTTCTTCTTGGTGCGCAAGAACGCAAGTTGTTCGTCAAAAACCGCCTTGGCCGCGTCAAACTCCCACACTTCCGAAACCATGGGGAACATGACGTAAAGCGAGCGTCCTGCTGCAGCCTCCAACAAAGAGCGTGCTTGCGCCTTCATAAGACCTTCCCGTTCGAGCGCGAGGCGCAAGGCCCGCCAACCCATTGCGGGGTTCTCATCCTGGCTCGCCATATCTGATGCGAGATAGGGTACGGATTTGTCACCGCCGATATCAACCGTACGGAAGATGACCGGCTTCTCGCCCGCTGCGTCCATCACATCCCGGTAGAGCTTTTGCTGGCGCTCGCGCTGAGGCAGGGTGGCGGACACAAGGAATTGGAACTCGGTGCGGAACAGACCAACCCCGTCTGCGCCAGTCATTGCGAGCGCGCTGATATCGTCGCGCAGCCCTGCGTTAATCATCACCTGAATCCGCGATCCGCATTTGGTGAAAGGCTCGACATCACGCAGTTCAGCATAGGCGGCCTGACGCTCCTTGGACTTCGCAAAACGCTGACCAAAGGCATCTGCGACCGGTGCGGTGGGGCGGACGGTCGCTGTTGCAGCGGTCGCATCAAGCAGGATTTCATCGCCGTCGCGCACTGTTCCACGAAGCCCGCCATTGCCATGATTGGCCCGGCCGAGAACCGGCACTCCCATCGCACGCGCGACGATCACCACATGCGCGGTGAGCGAGCCTTCTTCGAGGACAACACCTTTCAGCCGCCGCCGGTCGTATTCGAGCAATTCTGCCGGGCCCAAATTGCGCGCGATCAGGATTGTGTCTTTGCGTAGACCCTGTTGAGCGGCAGTGCCCAATTGGCCAGCCACGATCCGCAAGAGCCGGTTCGAAAGATCCTCCAGGTCATGCATCCGGTCCGCCAACAGAGGATCGTCGATCTCACGCATGCGCATGCGTGTGTGCTGCTGCACCCGCTCAATCGCAGCTTCTGCGGTGAGCCCTGAGTCAATCGCCTCGTTGATACGCCGTGACCAACCTTCGTCGTAGGCGAACATTTTGTAGGTCGCCAGCACCTCTTCGTGCTCTCCGCCCACCCCAAATTCGGCTTGGCTTGCAAGACCATCGATCTGCTCGCGCATCTTGTCGAAGGCGTTGTACACCCGGTGACGTTCCGCCTCTGTGTCTTCGGCCACGACTTGTGTGATCTGGACGCGCGGCTGGTGATAGGCGGCGAAGCC
Source organism: uncultured Erythrobacter sp. (assembly GCF_947502395.1). GTDB lineage: Bacteria > Pseudomonadota > Alphaproteobacteria > Sphingomonadales > Sphingomonadaceae > Erythrobacter. Next base: position 448,925 of record NZ_CANMZM010000003.1, on the reverse strand, counting down.
TGCGCCGAGCCCTTTGACCAGAGTCAGCCCACTGATAACTTGCGGTCCGGATTGCTCCGGCGTGAGGCCCAGCGCTTCTTCCTCGTCAACCAATTCCGCGTTGGTGATAAGCTCCGACAAGACCATGGCAGTCGTCTGAAGCGCTTCGATCTCAACCGCTTCATACCGGCGCGGATCGAGGTGCTGGACGCACAAGACTCCAACTGCCCGCTCGCGATACACAATGGGGACGCCAGCGAAAGAGTGAAATTTTTCTTCCCCCGTCTCCGGCCTGTATTGAAAGTCCGGATGCGCCTTGGCTTCGGCAAGGTTCAGCGTCTCGACTTTCTCGGCGATGCTACCGGTAAGCCCCTCGCCAATCGCCATCCGAGTGACATGAACAGCGCTTTTGTTGAGGCCACGCGTCGCAAACAGCTCAAGCATGCCTTCGCGAAGGAGATAGATCGAGCATACCTCTGATGAGAGGCTTTCGCCAATAACATCGACGACCTGATCGAGCTTCCCTTGCGCGCGCAGACGCGAGGCCATCACATCGTGAAGGCGCGTCAAAATCTGTCGGGCTGCGTCAACTGCGGTCATTGTTACTCGGGACAGTAGCGACCAAGACGCTGATCGCCAAGGTAAAGGCTCTCATTTAACAGAATGACGCAAAGCCAGTCCGGCGATTAAAGTCTCGCCGAACAGTTTAGGTTGAATTGAGCAGGAAGCGTGAGCTGTTCAGGCGCGCGCGATCTCTTCCTTCAGCCTCAGTTTTTCTCGTTTAATCGCTTGAACCGCCGCCGTATCGGGCGCGGGGCGAGCCATCTCGTCGCGTAGACGGGCTTCTAACCCTGCGTGCTTGGATTGGAGAGCATTCATGTGTGATGATGCTGCGGACGATGCCATATGCTTTATCTCCTATGTTCGTCGGGGGTGCGCCCCCGGATGGCGACTCGGACTAAGGGCTCCGAGCTGCATTTGGGATCAAATCATATCTTGGAGTAACTTGCAAAGTTCTGACCCATTCTGAAACGACGAGTATGGGTTTATGCGTGATCAGCCGTGCCCATCGACGCGTGCGCAGCCCTTAGAGGGCACTCCATTAAAGCGAGACACTTGCAGTGCGTTTGCTTACGGGCCATTGCTCGCGCATCGAATGTGGCGGTTTCGAACCGCAAAGTGCTTCGCAAAAAGTGAGTGGGTCCGAGAAAGTCATGAACGAGCAAGAGCTGCTAAAACGACTTGAGCTTTTGAAGATCGATCACCGCGACCTTGATGCGGCCATCGCTGCTTTGAACGAAGCCGGCTCCACAGATCAGCTGCAAATCGCGCGTCTCAAAAAGCGCAAGCTACGCCTCAAAGACCAGATCGCGATCATTGAGGACACACTGCTTCCTGACATCATCGCTTAGCTCTGTTTCGCACGTAAGCACATGGCATCGCACGCCTTTCGCAAGATTTATACGTAGGCCTCCTTATGCGTAGCAATGCCTAGGGGCCTTTCCTGAATGGGTAAGCATACACGCGTTATCGTCCCCTAAAGAGACACGAACAAATCATACCGGGATAGTAACCATAGTTGACTGGTATACCGCCCTCCACACGAGTAGCTGAATCAGTAATGACACACGCAACGAACTTATCACGCCCGATTGTGGAAGCGCTTTACACCGAAGCTTTAGTGCTGGCCGATGAAGTGCGCGCCGTGTTTGCGCGTGGCACGCATGAGCCCGAGATCGGCGAAGATACGATGACACGTCTGGCTCTCTCGACAGAGGGGCTCAAGACTACAACGCGGATGATGCACGTTCTCGCATGGCTGCTCAATCAGCGTGCGTTTTTCTCAGGCGACCTCACACAAGAGCAGGTACGGCTGCACGGCACTCTTCCAGCGGATCGTCCTTCAGATGAAAAGGCGCTCGAAACCCTTGAGCCAGCGACCCGTGATCTGATTGCCGAAACTGAGCAACTGCATAAGCGTATTGCCCGGCTTGACGAAGCCTGGCGCAGTGGGTTTGAAATGGCGTCGCCTGCACGTGCCATCCATTCGCGCCTCGAACGTCGGCTCAGCGATTTCAGCATGTGAATTGAGATGGCTGTGGTGCTGGCGCTAGCGAGCACTGAGTCACGCAGCCGCGAGAGCCTTTCGCCAGCGCGCTAACCTTTCGCTGCGCGTGGCTTCGTCCATCTGTGGCTCAAAAGTGGTGAGATCGCCGCGCATAGCCTGTGCAGCCCCGGGCAAATCGCCGTAAAGCCCAGCACCAGCCGCCGCCAACATCGCAGTCCCAAGCGCCGTGGTTTCGACAAACACGGGCCGCTCAACCGCTATGCCCAGCATGTCTGCAAGATCCTGAGCCATCCAGTCATTTGCCGACATTCCGCCATCGATCCGCAAAGTTTCCCAACCGGTTCCATCGGCCTGAAAAGCCTCTGCCAAGTCAAACGTTTGGTGCGCCATTGCCTCCAGTGCTGCGCGCGCAATCTCCGCCTTGCCGCTGGCAAAGCTGAGCCCCGTGATGACCCCGCGAGCATCAGCTCTCCAATGCGGCGCACCCAGGCCTGACAGCGCGGGCGCAATCGTAACTCCGCCGCTGTTGGGGATTGAGCGAGCCAGCGCTTCTGTTTCGCTCGCAACCTCAACAATCCCAAGGCTGTCACGCAACCATTGAATGAGGCTGCCCGCGACAAAGACTGATCCTTCGATCGCATAGGTACGCTTGCCCGCGATTTGCATAAGGACGGTGCTTAGAAGTCGGTTATCTGACTTAGCGATTTTGTCCCCCTGATTGGTCAGCACAAAGGCGCCTGTGCCGAAAGTCGCTTTGGTCTCACCGGGTTCAAGACAGGCTTGGCCAATCGTCGCCGATTGCTGATCGCCAGCGAGTCCGGTGATCGGAATAGTCCGCCCAAAGTGAGCTGAATCGGTCAGCGCCAGCCCTCCTGACATATCGACCACATGCGGAAGCGCGGAGATCGGCACGCCGAGAAGATCACACAACCTTTCATCAAAGCTATGATCAGCCAACCCCATCAGCAGGGTGCGGCTGGCATTACTCGCATCGGATATGTGGCTCGCTCCGCCTGAAAGCTTGTACACCAACCAGCTTTCAACGGTGCCAAAGGCAAGCGTTCCCCGTACCGCCGCCTCGCGCACCTCTGGCACATTATCGAGCATCCAGCGCATTTTGGTGCCGGAGAAATAGGGATCGAGGAGCAGCCCGGTTCTCGCCCGCACCTCCGCTTCATGACCGCTTACGCGCAGATCTTCACAAAACGGCGCGGTCCGGCGGTCCTGCCACACAATCGCACGGGTCAGCGGCTCTCCGGTTTCCTTATCCCATGCAACCACAGTCTCGCGCTGATTGGTGATACCGATCCCAGCGATAAGCGCCGCCCCACCCGCCTTTGGAATAACCTCATTCGCGCAGGCTAGCGTCTTTTCCCATATCTCGGCCGCATCATGCTCCACCCAGCCATTTTGCGGATAATGCTGAGTGATTTCTTGCTGAGCGCTCGCGGCAAGCACGCCGTCGCTTGCAAACAGCATAGCGCGAGTCGAAGTTGTGCCCTCATCCAATACGAGAATGTAATCGCTCATACTCTCTCCTCAGAGTTTGTCCGCAGCTGCCCCTGCATCGTAAAGCCTTGAGGGATAAGGACCAACAAAACTCTCAATCGACTTGTGCCAGCCCTTGCGGCATATGCAACGTCTATGTCGAAAATTCCTCCCAAGCCTTGGCCTACGGGCCTTGCTGACACGGTTGAGCCGCTGGTGATGCGGGTGCTCGCGCCCAACCCCTCACCTTACACCTTCACTGGCACACAGACCTATGTGGTGGGCGACGCCAATGGACCAGATTGCGCCGTGATTGATCCAGGGCCCAATGAGGCAGAACATATCGAGGCGATTTTGGCAGCCGTGGGCGAGCGGAAAATCCTCGCAATCATGTGCACCCACACCCACCGGGACCATTCCCCGGCTGCGGCTCCCTTGGCTGAGGCAACAGGTGCAGCCATTGTGGGATGTGCGCCGTTGGTGCTCAAAACCGATTTGCCCCGTTCAGATGAGGCATTTGACCCCACTTACGCGCCCGAACGCGTGCTCGAAGATGGCGAGCAGATGCGCGGGACGGGCTGGACTCTGACCGCCGTCGCCACGCCGGGTCATACCTCCAATCATCTGTGCTTTGCCCTCGAAGAAAGCGGCGCTTTGTTTACCGGCGATCACGTCATGGGCTGGTCCACCAGCGTCGTCATCCCACCCGATGGCGATATGGGCGACTATATGGCGAGCCTTGAAAAGCTGATGGTGCGAGAAGACACGGTCTACCACTCGGCCCATGGCGCGGCGATCACGAAGCCGAAACAGCTCGTGCGCGGCATGATCGGCCACCGCCGTCAGCGCGAGAACCAGATACTGCGCCTGATGGGAGAGCGCTCTCGGCCTGTCGCCGAGTTTATACCGGACATGTACAAGGGCCTTGATAAGAGGCTTATCGGTGCGGCTGAGATGAGCGTCACCGCGCACTTGCTCGACCTTGAGAAGCGGGGGTTGGCGGCGTGCTCAGCTGGGGTTTGGAGGGAATCCTGAGCCCTTATGGAATATTGCAAAGCAGTTTTAGCTCTTTGTCATCTTTAAAGTAATCTCGGTCTTCCTCTCGAAACTGAATCCAAGACTTACGGGTCCGATCAGTAGCCAACGAATTTCGGTCAAGGATGGACTCCTCGGTTGAGATGGCCGCGTCAAGGCGATCCAGGTAGCTCTCATAGCGGCTCGTTGCCTCTCCTTCCGCTAGGCCCATTATGCATCGGAGTTTCAAATCGGTTGAGAGCAAAAAACCGCTCACCGCGCGGCTCAGTGTATTCTCCAGCGCAAAAGCAACTTCAAGTTCATCACGCGCTTGAGCAAAATTGCCCTCTCTGAAATGAGCGAATGCTTTACCCTCCGCTAGAGTCATTTGTTGGAGCTCATAAGCACCATTCTGCCCACTAAAGTTGGGCTCTATGCTCTTCAGTGCTGTCAGCGCTTTGTTGTAGCTCGATAATGACTGTTTAAACTGCCCTCGACCACGCTCGGTCACAGCCTCGTTCTGAATGGTAAGAAACTCAAGTCGCGGGTCTTCAGTGACAAGGTTTTTCACATTGCTGCATATTGACTGAACAGCAGAGTTTTGGCTGGCCGAGTGCCGCTGGCATAACCGTTGGAGGATCACTTGCTTGTCAAGCGCTTCTTTGCCGCGTTGGGCGATGTGTTGCTGCATGACGCGGGCCGCTGCGTCATACGCATCAAGCTGACTATCAAGCTGTGCCGAAACAAGCTCCGCCTCCCTCTGCGCTTCCTGCGCCGAAGCAATAGTCTCGCGCGCGTCGTTCAGTTCCGACTGAATTGACGCATAAGACACAAGGCCAAGCACGATGATGATTGCGGCCGCAATCCATGAAACTGAGCCAATTACGCTCCAAGTCCTTTCACTGAGCGTTGTCACTTGAGTCTCCTTCTAGCAACCCCGCAAAAGCCTCAAAAACGGGAGCAAAGACTTCTCGTAGTTCCTCAATGGACACGTCACCGGTCCCGAAGAACGTGACAAATGTGGAGAAACCCAGCATTGATACGGCTTGAAACAAGCCCACAAATATTAATGTCGTAAAGGCCGCCAACACCAAAGAAATTGCAAGCGGAAGATACTGGGGAATTGACGCATTTTCCCCAATAACATAGGAGACGGCGAGTCCAATCACCACTAGAAGCACAATAACTCCAAGCACACCGAACTTCTCTTTTGCGCTTAAAGGTGCTGCCTGCCCCATTTTCTCCCCCCCGCACTACTACGTAGTCAATATACTCTTCGCGAAATCCTCCGCAAGCTGAAACTTCTGGATCTTCCCCGATCCTGTCAGTGGGAACTCCTTCAACCAAACCCAGTGCGCAGGGGTCTTTTGCGGAGACAAGCGCTCGCGCACAAAGGCTTTTAGATCATCGTCCGAAGGGCGGTCAGCGCCATCGGCAAGCCGCATAAAGCAGGCGACGATTTCGCCCCACTTCTCATCGGGCACTCCTGCTACAGCGACTTCGGCGATGGCAGGATGCTCGATCATCGCCGCCTCGATTTCGGCGGGGAAGAGGTTCTCACCGCCGCGAATGATCATTTCTTTCACCCGGCCCGTGATCTTCACATAGCCACGGGCAGAAATGCTCCCCAAATCACCCGTGTGCAGCCAGCCGTCTTTGTCGATTGTCTCTGCGGTGGCCTGCGGATTGTCGTTATAGCCCGCCATCATATTAAAGCCGCGCATGCAAATCTCACCCTGCTCATCGACCGTGCACACGCTGTTGTCAGCAGGGTTGCGGATTGACACTTCCATATGGCTGCACGGCTGGCCGATGGTCTCCATCAGCTCTGCACCCGTGTCAGTGGGCCATGCGGCGGTGATCGCTGGGCTAGTCTCGGTTTGGCCGTAAACGATCAGGATCGGGACACCGAAAGTCTCTCGCGCGGCGCGGTTCAATTCTGGCGGCACCATAGCCCCTCCTGAAAGCACGGTCTGAACGCTCGATACATCGGTGCCCGTGGCCTTGGCCGCTTCCATAATCGCAAAGAGCATGGTGGCGACACCGCCCAGAACTTCGGGCTCTTCGCGTTCGATCGCCTTGGCGACAGCAACGGGATCGAACACCGAGACCAAGAGCAGTGTGCCCCCTTGCGAAATCGTCCCCAGAACACACACAGCACTGCCAGCAGTGTGGAACAGTGGGAACGGGCAGGTCACTTTCTGCCCTGCTCCGATGTTCCAGCGCTCGAAGATATCCTTGTTCGATTGGACGAGACCATGCTGGTGAAGCAGTACGCCTTTAGGAAAGCCGGTGGTGCCCGAAGTGTATTGGATCATCACAATATCACGCGGCTGCGTCTCACGCAGCTCACCATCATTCTCGCCCGCGAACAGTTCGCCGTGATCGGTCATATCGAGGATGTATTCCGATGCCGCGAGGCCTGCCGCCGCCTCATCCACCACAGGGCGCAAGGCCGATCCACGCACGTTCGGCTGGTAATAGACCGCGCCAGAGCTAGACTGCTCAAGCACATATCGCACTTCGCGGGCGATGAAGCTGGGGTTGATGGTTACGATCACAAGACCGGCCATCGCCGCGCCCAGCTGTACCAGCACCCATTCCGGGCAATTGCCTCCCATCACCGCAATGCGTGTTCCCGCCGAGTGACGCGAGGCAAGCGCCCGTCCGCAGCGCTCTGCATCTGCGAGAAGTTCCGCATAGGTCCAATCGCGCCCAGCCGAGCCGTCCTCCAGTAATTCACGCAGGGCAAGCGCGTCAGGGCGTATCTCCACCTGCTCTCGAAGCACGCCTTCAATCGTGCGCTCTTTATACTCAGTGTCGGTTTGCGCCGGGCAATAGGCCTCTTTGAGATCAAGCTCATACATTGCGATTTCCCCTCCATTGGGCAGGAGGCTAGCACAGAATTCGCGCGAGTCATTCGCAAAGTGTGTGGATCAAATCCACACTCGCAAATGCCCGCAATTATGCCTATCTAAAGCGCAAGATAGTTAGCAGGCCAACTACTCAGGGATGCATCAATGAGTTTTGAAAGCAAAGTGCCAAGCGGGGCAGAGCTCCACGCGGAAATCAAGCGCCTTAAGGAAGAGCGCAACGCGGTGATCCTCGCGCACTATTACCAGACGCCCGATATTCAGGACATTGCCGATTTCGTGGGCGACAGCCTTGAGTTATCGCGCAAGGCTGCAGAGACCGACGCAGATGTGATCTTGTTTTGCGGGGTCAAATTTATGGCCGAAACCGCCAAGATCCTCTCGCCAGAGAAGACCGTGATCCTGCCCGATATGGACGCAGGGTGCAGCCTTGAAGACAGCTGCCCGCCAGAGAAGTTCAAGGCTTTTCGTGAGGCAAACCCCGATCACATTGCGCTGACCTACATCAATTGCTCAACCGAGGTGAAGGCGCTCAGCGACATCATCGTCACCAGCTCGAGCGCCGAGACGATCCTTGCGCAGATCCCGGAAGACCAAAAGATCATCTTTGGCCCCGACCGTCACTTGGGCGGCTGGCTGTCCCGCAATTTCAACCGCGAAATGCTGCTTTGGCCGGGCGTGTGTGTGGTTCATGAGGCGTTTTCTGAGACCGAGCTTCTCAAGCTCAAAGAACAGCACCCGGGCGCGCCGGTTGCTGCGCACCCCGAATGCCCGCCAGCGATTGTCGACCACGCCGATTACGTGGGTTCGACCAGCGGCATTCTGAAATTCGCGCAAAGCTTCGAAGGCGACACACTGATCGTCGCGACCGAGCCGCACATTATGCACCAGATGGAAAAGGCGCTGCCTGAGAAAACCTTCATCGGAGCGCCCGGTGCCGACGGCAACTGCAACTGCAACATCTGCCCCTACATGGCGCTCAACACCATGGAGAAGATGTACACCGCCCTTTGCGACCTGGAACCACGCATCGAAATGGACGAGGAGCTGCGCGTGCAAGCGAAGAAGAGCCTCGACAAGATGCTCGAGATGGCCAGCGGGACTGTGGGTCAGGGCGATTTGGGCTTTGTGAAGTTTAGGGGGTGAGGTCTCTAAAGGCCTCGCTTTTCAATCGCCTGAAAGGGTGGCGGTTCGCCGGAACACCTATACAAGGCGAGGCTATGCCGCATTGGCCGTGCAACTATTGGAATGTATGCACCAAACACTCAAGAACCGTCTCTTTGCGTGACCCATTGTATGGTCAACCCCGCGATTTCCGAATCTATGAAGGGGGAGGCTACACATTCGCTTTTGAAGAAGTTTCAAACGGTGTTTTTGTTGTTTTTGAACGAGTATGAGCGCCCTAGATGCCAGCGGTGGCCTACGGCCGTCTATGACTCCACTGGCATGACGGTTTCTCTTTTTTTCGTCACCCCAGCGAAAGCTGGGGTCTCGGGCGGTTATGACAAAAGCTTGAAGTAGAGGTCCTCCCACGCAGGGTTCTGCTTCTCTATTGCCTCGATCTTCCATTCGCGCTTCCAAGCTTTCATGGCCTTTTCGCGGGCGATGGCCTCTTCAATCGTGGGGTGCTCTTCGACCTAAACGAGGCTTGTGCAGCGGTACTTTGAAGTGAACTCGCTCCCTCTGCCCTCGCGGTGCTGAGTGACCCGAGCGGCTTGTCGCGGGTCACACCGATGTACATCACGCCGTAGCGTTTGTTGGTCATGATGTAGACGTAGCCGCCGCGCTGCATTGGGCAAACTTAACCGATTGTGGCCCTAGACCCCACCTTTCGCTGGGGTGACGGGTTTGGATTGAGCCACCCGCGCCACAACAAGCGCGCTCCCTAAAAGCAGCATTCCCACAACATCCAGCGCGCTCAGAACTTCGTCAAACGCAAAGTACCCAATCACCGCTGCAATCGCGGGTTGGGTCAGCAGCGTCAGCCCGATAATCAGCGGCGGGAAGTGGCCCAAAGAATAGACCATCAGCCCCTGCCCAATCAGCTGGCTGGTCACAAACAGCACGATAATCGGCGTCCAATCGGTCGGCCACACGGGTTCTCCCAACATCAGCGCGATGCCAAGCAAATAGGGGCAGGCGAAAATGCTTACCCAGACGAGCAAGCTCCATGATCCATATGCGCTGCGTTCCTTCTGCAAGGTGAGGAGATAGACCGCGTAAAGCAGGCCTGCGGTGATGCAGAACAGGTCGCCGACGAAGGTCTCAGCGGAAATCTCCAAAGAGCGCCCCAGCAGGATCCCTGCCCCGCCAAGCGCACAGACTATCGCGAGCCATTCGAAGCCCTTGGGCATCATGCGTGCGACGATAAAGCCCCAGAACAACAGGATGATCGAGCCGCCATTGCCGAACAGCGTTGCATTGCCCAGCCGCGTCATCTCAATCCCGATGTGCCAACTGGCCAAGTCGCTTGCGAAGGCAATGCTGCCGATCGCCACCACGATCAGCGTCTTCTTCGGCAGGCCCCGCATGGGCTGTCCCGCCATGCGTGCAAACAGCACCAAAAACGGCAGCGCCAGGAACAATCGCCAGAAGGCCGAACTCACCTCTCCCGTATCGGCAAGCCGCACCAGCCATGGCCCCAAAGCAAGCGCCACATTGCCCAGCAAGAGCGCACTGAAAAGCATGGCAGAGCGCACAGCCGATGGAGGAGCAATAAGCTTGCTCGCAACTTTCTCTTCTTGGCGTTCAACCGTTTCCATGCTTGCGCCCTAGCCCGATCGCCTCCAAGTGAATAGCCAAATGAAACTGATCTGGAGGATATCCACCAATGCATGACGCTCTTTTTCAGCCGCTCAAAATGGGGGCGCTCGAAGCCAAGAACCGTATTTTCATGGCTCCCCTCACTCGCGGCCGTGCTGCAAAGCCGATGTTTGTGCCCAATGAAATGATGGGGACTTATTACAAGCAGCGCGCGGGCGCAGGCATGATCCTGACCGAGGCAACCGGCATCAGCACCGAGGGGCTCGGCTGGCCATCTGCCCCCGGTATTTGGAGCGATGAACAGACCGAAGCGTGGAAGCCAATCGTTGAAGGCGTGAAGGAAGCAGGCGGTCTCTTCTCCATGCAGCTTTGGCATATGGGCCGGATCGTCTCGTCCTATTTCCTCGACGGCGAGCGCCCTTTCTCGGCCAGCGAAACCAAGGCCCCCGGCGAAGCGCATACGCCGGTGGGACGGCAAGAATATGATGTCGCTCGCGCGATGACCAAGGACGATATCAACCGCACGCTGGATGATTATCAGCGCGCAGCTGAAAACGCCAAGAAGGCCGGTTTTGACAGTGTCCAACTCCACGGCGCGAACGGTTATCTGGTCGACCAGTTCCTGCGCAACGGCACCAACCACCGCGAAGACGAGTATGGCGGTTCGCCTGAAAACCGCACTCGTTTCATGCGCGAAGTGCTCGAGCGACTGGTCGATGTCTGGGGCGCGGACAAGGTGGGTATCCGCCTTTCTCCCAATGGCGACAGCCAAGGCACCGATGACAGCGATCCGGAAAGCATCTTTGGCGCTGCAACCAAGGTGATCAATGATCTTGGTCTCGCTTATCTTGAACTGCGCCAGCCGGGCCCCAATGGTACTTTTGGTCAGACCGATGTGCCCAAGCAGGATGCGCTGATCCGCGGCCTTTACTCCGGCGCGCTGATCCTCAATTCAGATTACTCCGCACAGGAAGCCGACGATGATGTGTCGAGCGGGCGCTGCGATGCGGTGAGTTTCGGCCGCCCCTATATCTCCAACCCCGACCTCGACAAACGGATCGCGGCGGGTGCCGCATTCAACCCGAACAAGGACGTACCCAAGAGCTGGTATTTCCCGATCCCAGAGGGCTACATCGACTATCCAACGATGGAAGAGGAAAAAGCAGCCGCAAGCGCAGCTTGAGCGTCGCGTGAGCTACTGAGAGGCCGGGCCATCACCAATTGGCTCGGCCTCTGGCGTTTCTGGCTCTGGGCGCACTGGACCACCCGTAATCGGCCCGGTGGGCTCAGTCGCAATCGTCTCGACGGGTTCATCCTGAGGAGCTGCCCTTCCTCCGTCCGAGCTTTCGCTGGCCGAGCGCTCCGCTGGGGGAGATGTCGATGTAAGCTCCTCCAGCGGGATCATCTCATCGCTGATCGTCCCGCCTAAGACTTCCCCAGCGGCCTCTCCGCCGGTCTCCGCTGCAATCGGCTCGGGCGCTTCCTCTTCGCAGGCGGTAAGCAAAAGCAGCGGCGCTGCCAGCGCCAAACCCTGAACAATCTTCATGTTCGACATGTCCTCTGCCGGGCCGCCTCAAGCGCACCCAAAAATCCGTCCGCGCGCGTGATCAGCGCTTCGTCCCAAGCATCAGTCGAGACATTCTTGCCCAGCCGCGCAAGGCTGGTGACACCAAATTCGTCGATACCGCAAGGGACAATCCCGCCAAAATGCGTCAGGTCCGGATCGAGATTGACCGAGAATCCGTGCATCGTCACCCAGCGGCGCACGCGCACACCAATGGCGCCAATCTTGGCTTCTCGCCCATCGATGTCTTCGCACCAAATTCCCACACGCCCTTCGGCCCGCCATGCCTCCACACCGAAATCCGATAGCGTGTCGATCACCCAACCTTCAATCGCATGGACGAAACAGCGCACATCCTTTCCGCGCTTCCCAAGGTCGAGCATGAGATAGCCGACGCGCTGACCCGGCCCGTGATAGGTGTAGCGCCCGCCGCGTCCCGTCTCGACCACCTCGAAGCGCGGATCAACAAGCTCACTCTTATCAGCACTGGTGCCAGCGGTGTAGACCGGCGGGTGTTCGAGCAGCCAAATCTGTTCGCAAGCCTCCACGGCCGAGATTGCTGTGTTTCGCGCCTCCATAGCCTCCAATGCCCGTCCGTAGGGCACAGGCTCGTTTTCGCGCTGCCATTCGAGACTCGCAGCGTTCAACGTTTGGGGCAAAATCTGAGCAGCGGTTGCCATTGCGTTTGCGTGGGGGCAATGTCGGTTAAGATCAAGAGTCAATGCGCGTAAATGCGCCAAGGGGACGCGATGAATTTTGATATGAACAGCTGTTGGTCGCGTGCGGTCGAACTGGTCCAGGCCAACTTCTCGCTGTTACTGATCGTGGCGGCCGTCTTTCTACTGCTGCCGAATGTGGCGCTCTACATGCTGGTCCCCGATCTGCAGGCAATTGTCGACCCTACCGCCGATCCTGACGTGGTCGCAGCGCAGATGGGAAGCATGGCTGGCCCGCTCATAAGCGGCGGTCTGTTTTCTGTGGTATTCCAATTTGCGGGCTATGCTGCAATGGTTGCACTGATGGGCGATGCCAGGCCGACGGTAGGCCAAGCTCTCGGCTCTGGGATCAGAACGGTTCCCAGCCTTTTTGCAATCGCGATCATGTTCTTTGTTATGTATTTTCTGGGTGCGATAGCTGTTGTCGTGCCGATCTCCCTGCTGGCTGGTCTCGCGGGCTCGGCGTTTATCGGATTCATTGGATTCATTCCGGTTGTATTGTTCGTCGCCTGGCTTGCTGCACGCTGTTCTATGGCGATGCCGGTGCTGGTGCTTGATGGAACGCTCAACCCGATCACTGCGCTGACCAAGAGCTTTGCGCTGACCAAACCAAAGCAGTGGCCGATCATGGGATTCTGGATCGTGATCATCGTGATCATGGTTGTGGCAAGCCTTATCTTCACCGGCATCTTTGGTGTGGTCGCATCGCTCGCTGGGAGTGAGTTGGTTTCCGCATTGATCCTTGGCCTTGCCAGCGGCCTCACCGGAATGATCTATGGCATGGTCTTGTGTGCCGTCGCTGTCGCGATGTTTGGCCAGCTTTCCGGACCGAGCGTCGAGGCGATCGAAGACACATTTGGCTAAGATCTTGGTACGCAGGACAATTCCCTAAAGGCCAATCGCCGATTGATCCGCGCGCGCCACTGGCCTAGCGGCTGTGGCGATGTCCAAGACAAACCCGTCTAGCCGACCAGATTCTGAAGCGGCGACAAGCCACGGCGCCATTTCCAATGGGCGCATGGCTCTGCTGTTCATGGTGATGTTGGTGGCGGCAGCCGGTAACACGGCCATGCATTCGGTCATGCCTTCGGTCGGCACGGCCCTTAAAATCAACGATGTTTGGATTAGCCTGGCCTATTCTTGGTCGGCATTGCTTTGGGTCGCCTGTGCGCCGATTTGGGCAAGACGGTCTGATAAGCGCGGGCGTAAGGCGATGATGGCTCTTGGGCTAATCGGGTTTATCGTTTCAATGTCGCTGTGCGCAGCGGTCCTTTGGATGGGGCTTTCCGGATGGCTTGCAGGCACTTGGACCCTCATCCTGTTTGCGATTGCCCGAAGTGCCTATGGCGGATTTGGCAGCGCGGCCCCGCCCGCCGTGCAAGCCTATGTCGCTGCGCGTACGCCGCGCTCTGAGCGCACAAAGGCTTTGTCGCTTGTCGCGTCTAGCTTTGGCCTTGGGACAGTGGTGGGCCCTGTCCTTGCCCCGCTTATGATTGTGCCATTCTTTGGCATTGGTCTGACAGGGCCGTTCTGGTTCTTCACTCTGGTAGGCATCATCGTGCTCGTCCTTGTGCGCCTGCACTTGCCCAATGACGAGCCGCAGTATTCTGCGCGGGGCAAGACCTTTGGCGACCCAAGCTCTGGGGCCAACGCGTCCAATGCGATTGACGATGATACCGACAGCGAAGATGAGGATGAGAATGGGCCTAGCCTGCCAGACGGCGATCAACCAAGGCTCAAGTGGTTTGAGCCGCGGCTTCGCCATTGGGTTATCGCCAGCCTGTTCGGCGGCCATGCGCAAGCCATGATTATGGGGATCATCGGATTTCTGGTGCTCGACCGGTTGGCCTTGCGCGACAATCTGACCGAAGGCACCGCGATTGTCAGCCTGGTTCTGGTGTTTGGCGCTCTTGCGACACTGCTTGCGCAATGGGGCATCATACCGCGCTTCAAAATCGGGCCGCGTGCCGCGACCTTATGGGGCTTGGTTGTGGCCGCAGCCGGGACAGCCATCTTGGGTTTTGCGGATACCATCTTCACGCTATCCTTGGGCTTTGCCATCGCCTCGCTCGGCTTCGGATTGTTTCGCCCTGGCACGACCGCAGGCACGTCGCTTGCGGTGACACGCGCTGAGCAAGGCCAAGCCTCCGGCATCGTTGCAAGCGTTGCTGGCGCGAGCTTTATTTATGCGCCGGGACTTGGCGTGTGGCTCTATTCAGTGAGCGACTGGCTCGGCTTTGGCTCGATTATCGCGATCTGCCTTGCCGTAACTGTTGCCAGCTGGCTCAACCTGACCCGCGATGAAGTGCTGACAACGGACCGCACGGCTGTCGAATAGTCCCTAGAGGAGTTTAAGAACCTCGTCTTGCGGGCGACAGATCGCCACGCCCTTCTCCGTTTCCACCAATGGGCGTTCAATAAGGATCGGCTCAGCCGCCATCGCATCCAAAAGGGTGTCAGCATCCGCTTCAAGCAGCCCGCGCTCCTTCGCGTCAGTCCCACGAATCCGAAGGCCCTGATTAGGCGTGATCCCAGCATCCTTATAGAGCTGCGCCAGCTTGTCACGCGTCGGCACCTCTTTCAGATACTCAACAACTGTCACATCGACCTTGCTCAAATTCTCTAGAATCGCCAGCGCCTTACGCGAAGTTCCGCACTTCGGATTGTGCCAGATAGTCGCTTTCATTCTTGATTTTCCTCATTCAATTGAGCCCAAATCCTGCTTACAGATCCGCCGCTTATCATCCTCGCCGCACTAATGCACGTGGTCCAAATCTGCCACAAGAACCGAAAATGAGAACAATTCGCAATTTTCCACTTGCAGGTGCGAATGGTTTTCAATAGCGGGTGAATCAGATCTTGTCGTAGGGGATTATCTTGACCAGCCACTTCACCCGCGCCGCCCTTCTTTTGGGCTGTGCAGCAATTGCTTTTCCAGCCGCCGCCGAAGCACCTGCTGAACAGGGGCCAGACCTGATTCCTGAAGCCGGCGCCATTATGGAAACGCAGGGTGAGGATATCCTTGTCACAGGTGATATTCTCTATTCGAGCGCTATCAACGCGGTCAAAACGCCAACGCCGATCATCGACATTCCCCAATCGCTCTCGATCACAACCGATGAAGAAATCATCGACCGTGGCTTCGATGCCCTCGAAGATATCGTGCTTTACACTCCGGGTGTGAACCAGTCGCAAGGTGAAGGCCACCGTGATGCCATTGTGTTTCGCGGTGTGCGCTCGACAGCTGACTTCTACGTCGACGGTGTTCGCGATGATGTTCAATACTACCGCGGGCTCTATAACCTCGAACAGGTCGAGATCCTGCGCGGTCCGAACGCATTACTGTTTGGACGGGGCGGAACGGGCGGTGTCCTGAACCGAGTGACGAAGAAGGGCGTAATTGGCGATCAATTCATCGGCTATCTGGGTTCAATAGACACATTCGGCGCGTTCACCGGTCAGGTTGATCTCAATCTCACCACCAGTGAAAGCAGCGCACTGCGCATCAATGCGGCCTATGAGAACCTCAACAATCACCGCGATTTCTTTGATGGTGACCGGATCGGTATCAACCCCACTTTCCGCGCAGAGCTCGGCCCCGATACGATTATCGATGTTTCCTATGAATACGCCAATCACGACCGCTTCATCGATCGCGGCATCCCTTCACAAAATGGTGTCCCGGCAGAGCAGCTTGAAGACATCACCTTTGGCGACCAGGAAGACAATTTCCTCGATTTCGAAGCGCATGTCTTGCGTGCAACGATCCAGCACGGCTTTTCCGAGAACATAAAAGGCAACCTCACCGTCTCCTACGGTGATTACGACAAGGTATACTCAAACCTTTTCCCGGTCAGCTTTGACCCAACGACCAATGTCGTGGGGCTGGATGGCTATATCGACACCACACAGCGCGAAAACTTCATCGTCTCGGGCAATCTGATCGGTGATTTTGAGACCGGCAGCATCAAGCACACCATCCTGATTGGCGGTGAATACATCGACACGGTCAACAACAATGACCGTTTCAACGCCTTCTTTGATCAAACGCAGGATGATGTTGAATTCTTTACGGCTCAGCGTCCGATCACCATTTCCAACGGAGTAGGTGTGAACGCCTCAGGCAACGCCACGGTCAACACCTTCTCTGACCTAAACGATGACACCGAAGCGGATGTCGAGGTTTTCTCCATCTATATCCAGGATGAGATCGAAGTCACCGACTGGCTCAATCTGGTCATCGGCGGACGTTATGACAGCTTTGATATCACGGTCGACAATATCGAGACATTCATCGAGACCGGTACCACGGATATCACTTCGCGACGCGATTCTGACTTCTCGCCTCGCTTGGGCGTTATCCTGAAGCCGCAAGAGAATATCTCGATCTACGGCAGTTTCAGTGAGAGCTTCCTCCCGCGTTCGGGTGAGCAATTTGCTGACCTTCCAGACGATCCCGCAACGCCTGACGACGACACGCTCGATCCCAATACTTTCGAGAATCTGGAGCTTGGCCTGAAATGGGATTTCATGGACAGCTTCAGCTTCACCGCAGCCATCTTTGAAATTCAACAAAGCTCACCGCAGGAGGCTGCTCCGATCATTGACCCCGTTTCCGGGTTGGTGATCGATGCGAATGCGGGTGAACTCGTCGTGGTGGACTCCGAAGTTCGCGGGATCGAAGCCTCACTGCAAGGCAACATCACCGATCGCTGGTTTGTCTCGGCAGGTTATAGCTACCTTGAGGGTGACCAGGTCGCCACCAGCGATACGGTGGTGAACGGAATTGCCATTGCGCAGGGCGAGGAAAACGGTTTGCGTTTGCGCGAATTGCCGGAACACACGTTTTACCTTTGGTCGACCTATCAGGTTACTGATCGCTTCGGCATTGGCGGCGGTTTCACCTATCAGGACGAAAGCTTCGCGGACACCGGCAACAATGTGACGCTGCCTGACTTCATCCGTTTTGATGCGTCGGCCTATTATGATGTGTCGGACAATGTGCGCCTTCAGGTGAATATTGAGAATCTGTTCGATGAGGACTACTTCCCCAACGCTCACACAGCGAACAACCTCACAGTCGGCGCACCGCTCAACGCGCAGTTCACTGTCACGGGCCGGTTCTAAGGCCCCTTCACTTACTTGAGAAAACGACAAAGGCTCCACCAATCACCTCTCGATTGGGAGAGCCTTCGTTTATTCCTGAGGCTCATCGGAAGTCGGTAAGACGCGCAGAGCCGGCACAGCGGCAGCGGCATCCTCCGCATCAATCGCCGGTGCAGGTGCGGCGCTGATGCTTTCGCGCCGCTGGGTCACGCGACCAGCGCGCTCAATCGCGCTCACCAGCCGCGGATATACCCCGCAGCGGCAATCATTCTGAATGGCCTCTTCGATCTCCGCACTCGTCGGCGCAGCATTGCGCGAAAGCAGCGCCGCTCCTGCCATAACGATGCCTGGCGTACAGAACCCGCATTGGATTGCCTGCTCCGCTACCATCGCCTGTTGCAACGGATGGGAGCGGTCGCGCGAAAGCCCTTCGATCGTTGTGACAAAGCGCCCCTCTGCCTCGGCTAACGTGATCCGGCAGGAGCGCAAAGCAGCACCATCGACGAGCACAGTGCACGCGCCGCATTCACAGGTGGAACCTCCGCCGCCATTCTTGGTGCCGGTAAGGTTGGCCGCCTCGCGCAGCGCGTAAAGCAGCGGCATTTCCGGATCGAGATCAAACTCAACCGGACGTCCATTTATCGTCATACGCGGCATTGGCGCGGCCTATCTTTTACTCAGTCTTAGTTGCGCCAGCTGTCGTCAATCTTGTCGATCTTGCGCTTCCACGCTTCGAAATCGAAGACCCCTGCTCCGCCTTGGCTGGACATGACCGAAAGGTCGCGCTGATGCACGTCGATCACCTCTTGCGGAACCACAGTGGGCTCACCTTGGGAAAGTGTTGCGATCTGGATTTCGCAAGCCCGTTGAAGCGCCCACATCTTCAGGAACATGCCTTGAATGCTACCATCCATCACAACTGGGCCATGGTTGCGCAGCATAAGGATCGTATGATTGCCAAGGTTCTGAACCAGACGGTCGCCCTCTTCCGCGCGAACGGTCACGCCCTCAAAGTCGTGATATCCGATTTGGTCCTGGAAATTGCAGGCGTAAAAGCTGATCGGGCGCAAGCCTTCTTTATGGCTGCATACTGCCATGGTTGCGGTGGTGTGGACATGGCAGATCGCATCGGCGCGCGCGCCCAGATGCTTGTGAAAGTGCGCGTGCTGCGTAAAACCTGCCTTGTTCACCATGTAAGGTGAACCGCCAACATTATTGCCGTCGACATCGATCTTGACGAGGTTTGAAGCGGTCACTTCATCATAGAGAAGGCCGAATGGGTTGATAAGGAAGGTTCCCTCCTCACCCGGCACCTTCAGTGAGATGTGATTATAGATCGATTCGCCCCAACCCAGGTGATCGAAGATTCGGTAACATGCCGCCAGATCAAGGCGCGCTTGCCATTCTTCCTTACTCACTTGCCCTTCAAGGCTGTCTGAAGGCTTCAACTGGGTTGCCATGGAACTATCCCTTTCTCGCAAATCTGTTTGCACTCCTTATCGCACTAATGTGCCCTTCGCTTCAAGCGAATGTATCGGGGCATGCGTTTCATGTGAGAGGCTTTGCTTGGCATGGGAAAAGGGGATTTGTTTTGCGCCAAAGGGTGACTGCGGATAAGCCCGCCGCTTGATGAGCAAATCCCCCGCTGCCCCGCCTGCACACATATCCGCAAAGCTGACCAAAGGCAGTGTCATTGGCCATCTGGTAGGACAGACACTTCCCGCCATCGTGGGTGTCACAGCTGTGATGTCGATCGGTCTCGTCGACGCCTATTTTATCGGCCAGCTCGGATCAGAGGCCTTGGCTGCGATCGCGTTTATCTTCCCGGTCACCGTTGCGCTTGCTTCGATTGGCGTGGGGGTAATGGTCGGGATCAATTCGGTCGTTGCCCGCGCACTTGGCGAAGGCGATGCCGAGCGCTGTGCCCGGAGAGCAAATTTCGGGCTGGTGTTCGCCGTTATGGTTGGCGTCGTGATTGGCGGGCTGCTCTATGTTTCGATTGAGCCGCTCTTCATATTGATGAATGCGCCGGCACATTTGCGCGGGCTCATTCTGGACTACATGCAGCCTTACGCGCTTGGCTTTCCGCTAGTGCTGGCCATTATGGGCTTCAACGGCGTGCTGCGCGGTCAAGGGGAAGCAAAGAAGACGAGCTACATCTCGATCACCTACGCTGCGGCGAACTGGGTGCTCGACCCTATTCTGATCACCGGGGCATTTGGTTTTGAAGGCTTTGGGATTGTCGGCGCAGCCTATGCAACAATCATTGGCTACACGATTGGTGCGGTTCTCGCCTTTGTGCTGTTGCGCCAGACAGATCTGCCGGTCAATCTTGCGCTCATTCGCGAGGGCAGCTGGATTGATCCGGCGGTTGCGATCCTGCGGGTGGCAGGCCCCGCGTCATTCTCAAATTCGATCAATCCTATTGGCTTGTCCGTCCTCACTGCGGTGATCGCGACACAGGGCGAGGCAGCGGTGGCTGCCTTTGGCGCAGCAGGGCGTTTGCAAGGCCTCGCGACGGTTCCTCTGCTCGCCCTATCCGGGTCAATCGGTGCGATCGTCGGGCAGAATTGGGGCGCAAGGGAGTATGGCAGATCCCGCCAGGCGGCGCTCTATGCCTTCGGATTTTGCTTGGTCTGGGGCCTTGGATTAGTGGTACTTTTCGTGCCGATGGCCGACTGGTTTGCCGGGTTCTTCACGGATGACCCCGCTATTATCGAGCAGTTCGTTCTGTACATCAACATCGCCGCTTGGGGCTATGCGGGCTTTGGCATATTGATTGTCGCCAACGGCATATTGAACTCGATCGACAGAGCGTCCTACGCGCTGAGTCAATCTGCAGCGCGCGTGTTCCTTGTGATGCTGCCGTTCGGTTGGCTTCTTTTACCCAACTGGGGGAGCGCAGCAGTGTTCTCAGCCGAACTTGCGGCCAATATCTTTGGCGGCCTGACTGGAGCAGCGCTTGCTTACTGGCTGCTTGCCCGCAACGCCCCCGACATACAGACGGCGAAGTAGGCATTCGTTAACCATCCCCGTTCATAAGCGCTGCTGAGGTTAAATCGGCCTGGAATGGCAACAGGGGCACGCGCAGAATGGACGACTTGCTGGCGGACTTCGTCGCAGAAACACGCGAGATGCTGGAGGCAAGTTCAGGCGAGATTGTCGCCTGGGAAGCCAATCCAGCCGACACTGCGCGCCTCGACAGCATCTTCCGCTTTGTCCACACGGTAAAGGGCAATTGCGGTTTCTTCGACTTTCCTCGCCTCGCCAAGCTCAGCCACGCTGCCGAAGACGCGCTGGCCGATTGCCGGGCAGGACGACGCGAACCTGACAGACAACTCGTCACCGCAGTGCTTGCGGTTATCGACCGGATCATCGTCATGGTTGATGTGATCGAAGCGGGAGAGGAATTTCCCGAAGGCGGCGATGAAGAATTGATCGCAGCGCTTGAGGCTGGCGAGATCGATGCACTGGATGCGGCAGTGACCCACGGACACTCAAGCAACGACACCGCCTCAGACCAAAACGCGCCCGCTCAAAGCTCACAGCCCACAGCTGTGCAGCGCTCCATCCGGTTGCCTGTCGATCTGCTAGACCGGGTAATGAGCGGCGTTTCCGACATGGTCCTGGCCCGCAACGATCTGGCGCACAGATTGCGTCAAGCGGGCACTCAGCCAACCATCGATGGGCCTTTCGAGCGGCTCACGACCATTCTCAACGATGTGCGCGATGCGATCACACGTATGCGGATGCAACGTATCGGGACCCTTTTCAGCGCCTTCCCAAGACTGGTGCGTGACCTCTCGCATGAGCTTGGCAAGCAGGTCATGATCGATGTTGAAGGCGGTGATGTGGAGCTCGACCGCGAGATGATCGAGATGATCCGCGATCCGCTCACCCACATCATTCGCAATTCGATCGATCACGGTATTGAGAAGCCGTCAGATCGCCTAGCGCTCGGCAAGCGTGAGATCGGCTTCCTCTCGATCACAGCGCGCCAATCGGGCAATATGATCTCGATAGTGGTGAGCGATGATGGAGCCGGCCTCACCGAATCCAAGGTTGCCGATAAAGCGGTTGCACTGGGCATGATCTCCGAAGCTGAGCGCGCAGAAATGGGCCGCGACCAGGTCCTTCAATTGATCTTTCAGCCTGGCTTTTCGACCGCGGAAGAGGTCAGCAATGTATCCGGCCGCGGTGTCGGGCTTGACGTTGTGCGTCAGAATCTGGAGCGCGTTGGAGGCACGATTTCGGTATCATCGACCGAAGGAGTGGCGTCACAGTTCACTCTGCAAATCCCCCTGACCCTCAGCATCATTGCCGCCCTGACTGTTGAAACAGGCGATCAGCGCTTCGCTATCCCGCAAAGCTATATCGAAGAGATCATCCACGCTTCTTCAAAGGCGCTTGATTTCACTCAGGTTGGTGAAACAGCGCTTGTCACGTTTAGAGACAATCGCGTGCCATGCCTTGTGCTCAGCGATGCACTCGATCTGCCGCGGAGTGAGTTTGCAGAAGATGAATTCACAATGGTGATGCTGCGGCTTGCCAATGGAGATCTTTTCGCGCTCGCAGTCGAAGCAATCCATTCGCATGGCGACATCGTGGTCAAGCCGCTCGCTCCTGCTGTAATGAAGGCAGGAATATATGCCGGCTCCACCCTGCTTGATGATGGTCAGCCCGTTCTGTTGCTCGATGTGACAAGCATTGCCGCAGAGAATAACCTTGCCTCAGACCTGAGCAGCCGGGTCATACATGATGAATTTCAAGCGGGCCAAACTGAAGCGGCAAGCATTAGTCGCGCCATGTTGTTCACTGACTTCTCCGGCCGTCGCTGTGCCATTCGCCTGGAGCTTGTCCAACGCATCGAAACGATCCAAACCACTGCCGTCGATTGTTCGGGATCTCACCCACGCGCAGTGATCGACAGCGCCATTCTTCCACTCGTTGGACTTCCCAATGAGCCAATTGAAACCGAAAAACTTCGCCTCCTTCGGCTTAGCGATGGATCTGGTCAGTTGCTTCACGCCGTTCGCGAAGTCGAAGAAGCAGTTGTGCTGTCGAACCCGCTAAGGCCGATTGGCGATGAGGATATGATTGAGGCCGTTACCTTGGTGGACGGCAAAACTGTGAGTCTCATTGATGGTCACGAACTGTTCGCCCGCTATGGCGAGACACCGGAGGCGACTGACAAACCACTTTGTCGGCTGCCCGAAGGCGAGTGGGCGCGCACAATCCTCGCGCCGCTGGTCAGTTCCGCAGGCTATGACATCGTCTCTGCGCCGGATGCGGTCGAAGACGTCACGATCTGGTTCGATGATGAATACGAAGCTGCAGCTGCGCTCGACACCAGTTTTCCGGCTCCTGTGGTCCGGCTGCGCGATGCGCCCGAAGCCGTGGAAGGCTCGCCCACCATCTATCGATACGATCGCGACGGGCTGGTCAAAGCCCTAAGACAGGTCCGCCATACAGGAGGTCAAGCATGAAGAACTCACTCTTGGTCATGGCACTGATCGCAGGGCGCCGTTGTGCATTCCCTGCACCTGATGTCCAATCAGTTATTGAGATCGGGACGATTACCCCAATACCGCGCACTCCGGACTTCATTAAGGGGCTCACCGCCATGCGCAGTCAGGCACTGACAGTGTTGGACTGTCGAACAGCCATCGGGTTTACCGAAAGCGAGTTTCCACTCGACCACCGCGCAATCGTCGCAAGCCATCAGGGCGATGCCTACGCGCTTCGGGTCGATGCAATTGAGGACATTGGCACCGCTGTGAGCGAGCCGGGCAGCATTCCCGGAGGATTTGGCGCGCAATGGGCCAATGTTTCAAAGGGTCTGGTTGAGACACATGTAGGGCCGACGCTCTTGCTCGACCTTGGTTCGCTAATCGAAGGTGAAACGGCTTTGGGGGAAGCCGCTTAAGGCAATCCTTACCTTCTAACATTAACTCTATCGCCTTAAGAGTCGGGGACTATAATAATGAAAACCTGTCTGGTCGTGGATGATTCCAAAGTGATCCGAAAAGTTTCGAGGCACATCCTTGAAACTCTGGGTTTCGCCGTGGAGGAGGCCGAGAACGGCAAATTGGGTCTGGAAGCCTGCGATACGGCGATGCCAGATGTTATCCTGCTGGATTGGAACATGCCAGTCATGACTGGCATTGAATTTATCAGCCACCTTCGCAAAAGTCCCGGCGGCGATAAGCCCAAGGTCGTATTCTGCACCACCGAAAACGATGTTTCTCACATTCGCGAAGCAATTAGCGCTGGCGCGGACGAATATGTGATGAAGCCGTTTGACCACGAAACACTTCAGATCAAGCTCCAGCTTGTAGGCTTCCCATGAATGCCCCTGCCAGCTCTCCATTCAGAAAGGGCCGTGCACGTACCCTGCTGAAACCCCGTATCCGGGTGATGATCGTGGACGACTCTCTTACAGTGCGCACGATCTTTCGGCGCATGGTGGAAAGCGAAACCTCCATGGAAATCGCCGGAACTGCGAGCAGTGGTGAGCGCGCAATTGCCCAAATTAAGGATGAGCCGGCTGATGTGGTCCTGCTCGATCTGGAAATGCCGGGAATGGGAGGGCTCGACGCCTTGCCAGCACTCCTCGACGCGTCACCAGGAACGCAAATTCTGGTTGTCTCATCTCTAACCGAAGATGGTGCAGAAGCGACAATCAAGGCGCTTTCTGGCGGTGCAGCGGACACGCTTCAAAAACCGCGTCCGGGTGGCTTTACAGAAGAGTATCGAAGTCAGCTGCTAGGCAAGATCAAGGCTCTGGGTCGTGCACCCAAGCTTTCTGATGGCTCAACTCAATCTGATCACAAAGTCGCTGAGGCGGAAACCACAAAAGATCAGCCCGCTGAGTTTCACGCGCCCCTCAATGACCGACCTACAAAGCGACCCGATGTAATCGCAATTGGAGCATCCACTGGAGGTATACACGCGCTCAATCTGATGCTGCGCGAACTCTCGTCACAATGCTCTTTGCCAATTCTGATCACCCAGCACCTGCCGAGCAATTTCATCCCGGTCTTCGCAAGGCAAATTGAGGTTGCAAGCGGTCGCCCCACCAAGATCGCCGAAGACGGGATAGAAATTCGGAGGGGCGAAATCGCAATCGCAGCTGGTCACGGCCACATGTGCGTAAGGCGAATTGCAGGCAGATTAGTGGTGCGCACTTCGTCCGAACCGACTTCGAGCGGTTGTCTCCCCTCGGTTGATCCAATGCTTAGAAGCCTTGCCAAGTCATGCGATGGCCGCGTGCTAGCTATTCTCCTGTCGGGGATGGGCCGTGATGGCTTTGAGGGCGCTGAAGAATTGGTCGAATCAGGCGGGGCTGTGTGGGCCCAAGATGCTAAGACTTGTGCTGTTTGGGGAATGCCGGGTGCTGTCGCCAAAGGCGGATTGGCAAGCATGATCGCTCCACCCGAAAAACTGGGTCAGTCGATCATGAACCAATATGCTGATGCAAGGAGTGTTGCCGGCTGACCGCGGCGCACATGTCATATGGAATTCAGTGAAGCCTCATACCAGATTATCGCAGAGCTCTTGGCAGCTCGCACTGGGCAACAGCTAACCGACAATCGCAAGTGGCGCCTCACCTCGGCCTTGTCTGGCGTGTTTCGCGAGCACGGGATCAGCAATATCGATCAGCTTGTGTGCTTACTCGATGCTTCATCGGATCCATCGCAACCGGGCAATTTGGCGAATGAGGTGGTCGAAGCACTGCTCAACAACGAAACTTACTTCTTTCGCGACAAGCCCACGTTCGATCAAATCCCACAAGAAATCCTGCCAATCCTGCGCGAACGTCGCGCGCGCTTGCGCCGACTTTCGATTTGGTGTGCCGGATGCTCAACAGGTCAAGAAGCCCATAGCCTCGCAATGCTGTTCGATGAACAAAAGGACCTGTGGGCAGGATGGAGCATTGAAATTCTCGGGACCGATATCTCGAAAAAGGCGATCCGTACGGCGAAAAATGGACTGTACAGCCAGTTCGAAGTCCAACGTGGTTTGGGGGTCACCGAAATGCTGTGTCATTTCGATGAGGCACCCGATGGTTGGCAGCTTCGCGACAATGTCAAACGATTCAGTAGGTTTGAACAGCATAACCTCCTGACCCCGCCGCCACGCCGCGGCAAGTTTGATCTCATCTTGTGTCGCAATGTGTTGCTCTATTTCGATGCCGAGACGCGCTCCCTTATCTTTAACCGCCTCGCAAGTGCGCTCGCGGGTGATGGGTATCTCATGCTGGGCGCCGGTGAGACGGCTTCTGCGCGCACAAGTGCCTTCGCCCCGTCTGGCAAGCGTGCCAGCATTTTCGAGCTTGGGGGAGCGGCCAAGGCCAACCAACACGAAGTAGCGCTTGCCCCTCTCTAAGAACTCCGAGTGATGGCGCCTTCTGTCCAAATCTGGCCAGAGAATGCCGTGACTTTACCGAACATTAGCCATTGAGCTTTAGCGAGTTTGAAGTCGCAAATCTGCGCCCTAGTGCCAATAAAGGAACCTTTGTGTCCAAACCAAACAAGCCATTTCGTTTGACTCCGACGGGATTGGTTTTGCTCCCAATTGCTATAATTTCCCTTGCCGTGACCGCATTTGCATTGGCTGTTATCGCTAGCGATGCGTTGTCGCTCATGCATCCAGATTTACTCTTGATCGCAGGAGTGCTCTTCTATGCAGCTACGATGTTCCTCCTCACCCGCTCCGGTTTTGCCAATGTGCGCGAGATTGAGCTGTTGGGACGTGTCGATCCGCTGAGCAGCTTGCCCAACCGTCAGGCGCTTATCGATGATCTCGAAGGATGCGTAGAATGCGGTGATGAACACGCTCTTGCTCTGCTCGACCTTGATGGCTTCAAACAAATCAATGATCATTTTGGTCACGTTACGGGTGACGAGCTGATCAAGACTTGCGCTCTTTTGCTGCGCGATATCCTCGGCGAAGAGGCACGGTGCTATCGCTTGGGAGGAGATGAGTTTGCCGCAATCACAACAGGACACCTTGCAGGCACAATTCTAGAAGGCCTGTGCCGCAGGATCCTCGATCGACTCCAAGTCCCAATCAAACTCGGCGGTCGCGAGTTAGCAGTAGGCGCTAGCATAGGCCTTGCTCACAGCACACAAGAAGATTGTCTCGCCCCTTCCGAGATGCTGCGCAGAGCAGATGTGGCAATGTACATGTCGAAACGTGGCGGCAAGATGCGTTGCACTTGGTTCAATCCGAATTTTGACAAGCGACGCGAAGCCGTACGCGACCTTGAAGCAAGTCTAAGGACAGGGCTCCAGAAGAACGAATTTGAACTCGCCTATCAGCCGCTGGTTGATGCCGAGAAGGGCAATATCGTCGCGGTTGAAGCTCTGCTGCGCTGGAACAGAAGCGATGGGGAACAAATCAGCCCAAATGTCTTCATCCCGGTCGCGGAGGAATCGGGTATTATCAATCCCATTGGCCTGTGGGTCCTGCGCACCGCCATGAGCAAAGCGAAAGCTTGGGAAGGTATCTCCCTCTCAGTCAACCTCTCGGCGGCGCAGCTACGCAATTCCGAATTCCCTATCAAACTGGGGGAGCTCCTGGAGGAGACCGGCTATCCGCCACACATGCTAGAGTTGGAAGTCACTGAAACGTGCCTGGTGCTCGATCCCGTTGTCGCCGAGCGAAGCCTTGATGTGATCCGCAAATTCGGGGTCAAAGTCTCACTCGACGATTTTGGAACCGGATACGCTTCGATTGGCTTTCTCCGCCAGTTCAGATTTGAAAAGCTCAAGCTGGACCGCACCTTGGTAGTCCAAGCAAGCGAGGAAGAGGGAAGCCGCGCGATGATGCTCTCCAGCATTGCGGTTGCGCGTGCGCTCGACATGGGCGTGACTGCAGAGGGAGTCGAAACCGAAGATCAGGCGGCCTTGGTTCGCTTGGCAGGGTGCGATCAGATCCAAGGTTGGCTCTTTCACAAAGCCATGCCTGCGTCAGATGTAGACACTCTGATTGAGGCGCAGACGAAAAACTCCATTCCTCGCGCTGGTGTCATGACGACAGATACCAGGCCGAACAATCCTTTGGTCAAGATGGCTCGATAAGCATGTCGCACCAATAGCTCACGACCCTGTGGAACGGGGCACAGAGCAGGTCGCCGCTTGCGATGATCTGTCCAACGCGACTGCACTCGATCAGCAAGCAGCGTCCCCACGATCCTGAGTTGCTGGCTTCTTCAAAGAGGTCCGCGCAGGTTAATACAATCAGAGCAAATTCTAGCCTTTCTTAAAGAGCCCGATTGTGCCTATTGATCGTTTTGAAGAGACGATCATAGGAGCAACGGATCAATGACGCAGGCCGTCCAGCGCCCGCATACAGGCAGAGCAACGCATTGCACGGCCGAACAGTATGACGAGATGTATGCGCGCTCCATCGCTGATCCGGACAGTTTCTGGCTGGAGCAGGCAGAACGTCTCGATTGGGCAACAAATCCCACCAAGGGTGGCGATTGGAGCTACGATCCGGTCCAAATCAAATGGTTTGAGGATGGTGCACTCAACCTGTGTCACAACGCCGTTGATCGGCATGTCGAAGCGGGCCGCGGCGACACAACAGCGCTGATCTTTGAGCCCGACGATCCAAACACGCCGGGCCGCATCCTCACCTATTCAGAGCTTCAGAGCGAGGTCATCGCGATGGCCAATGCGCTCAAAGCGATTGGTGTGACCAAGGGTGAGCGCGTGACCATCTACATGCCGATGGTGATCGAAGGTGTGACCGCTATGCTCGCCTGCGCAAGGCTAGGCGCCATCCACTCGGTCGTGTTTGGTGGATTCTCTCCTGAAGCGCTGGCGGGTCGGATCGAAGATTGTGGCTCGCGCTTTGTGGTGACCGCCGATGAGGGCCTGCGCGGTTCCAAACCCATCCCTCTCAAGACCAATGTTGACGCCGCGCTCCAAATCGGGCGCGCGAGCGGGGTTGAAGGCGTACTTGTGGTAAAGCACACCGGCACTGAGGTCGCAATGCAAGCCGGGCGTGATCATTGGTTTGATGACGCGAAGTCCGACACGCCCGTACCATGCGAAGTGATGAGCGCGGAAGATCCGCTGTTCATCCTCTACACCTCCGGCTCGACTGGAAAACCCAAAGGCGTTTTGCATACAACCGGTGGTTACGGCGTATGGACGGCAGCCACGTTCAATTACATATTTGATTACCAGCCGGGTGAGGCCTTCTGGTGCTCGGCGGACATAGGCTGGGTCACAGGACATTCCTACATCGTCTACGGGCCGCTGATGAATGGGGCGACACAGATCATCTTTGAAGGGGTGCCCAACTATCCTGATCATGGCCGATTCTGGGATGTGGTGGACAAGCATCAGGTCAACATCCTCTATACCGCACCCACCGCTATCCGTGCTTTGATGCGCGAAGGCGATGATTTCGTGACCAGTCGTGACCGCTCTTCGTTGCGTCTGCTGGGCACAGTGGGTGAGCCGATTAACCCGGAAGCATGGCGTTGGTACTTTGATGTCGTGGGCGAAGGACGTTGCCCGATCATCGACACATGGTGGCAGACCGAGACGGGAGGCTGCATGCTGACCACCCTCCCCGGCGCGCATGATATGAAACCAGGCAGCGCTGGCTTGCCAATGTTCGGCGTGCGGCTTGAACTGGTCGACAATGATGGCGTGACCTTGGACGGTGCCAATGAAGGGAACCTGTGCCTGACACACAGCTGGCCCGGCCAGGCGCGCAGCGTCTATGGCGACCATGAGCGCTTCATTCAGACCTATTTCAGCACTTACACCGGCAAATACTTCACCGGAGATGGCTGCAAACGCGATGAGGATGGATACTATCGCATCACCGGTCGGGTCGATGATGTGATCAACGTGTCAGGCCACCGCATGGGAACCGCTGAAGTGGAAAGCGCATTGGTGCTTCACCCACTCGTCGCGGAAGCTGCCGTGGTGGGCTATCCGCACGATATCAAAGGGCAAGGTATCTATTGCTACGTCACTTTGAATGCAGGCGAGGAAGGGTCGGAAGAGCTTTATTCTGAGCTACGCGCTCATGTGCGCAAAGAGATCGGCCCCATCGCAACACCTGACCACCTGCAATTCACCGATGGTCTGACAAAGACCCGCTCGGGCAAGATCATGCGGCGGATTTTGAGGAAGGTAGCGGAGAACGACTATGGTTCACTGGGCGATACGTCGACGCTTGCAGACCCAAGCTTGGTGGATCGTCTGATTGAGGGACGACAGAACCGCTAGACCTCTTCAGCCATCATCGCCGAACTCAGCCAGAAGCTCAAGATACTCGATATCGCGCACCACAAGCGCGCGGCCTTTCCGCTCTATCACCTCCTGCGCCTCCCACTCGGTTAGGAGCCGGCTGACATTCTCGCGCGCGAGCCCCGCGAAAGCTCCAAGGTCGTTCTGGCTTGGGTTATAGATCAGCTCGCCGTCTTCTCTGTTGCGGTCAATCAGCCGCACCAGAGCGCGCGCTAACCGCGGTCCCATCGAGAAGGTGCGATCGCTCTCAACAACTAGGTTCAATTGCCGCACCCGCCGGGCAAGTTCGCGCATCACGCCAACGACAGACGCCGGGTTGTTCGACACGGTCTCAAGAAAGGCCTGGGTCGGCAGGAGCAGAACGGCTGAGGGGACGACTGCGGTCACCGTTGCCGTACGCGGCCCGCTATCAAGCAGTGCAATCTCTCCCACCAGCTCATTGGGCGCGCAATAGTTGAGGATGATCTCCCTGCCCCCGGCACTCACAAAGCTGATCTTGAGCGCGCCAGAAAGAAGATAGACCGCAAAGTCGCCCTCCTCATCGCCCTGATTGATCAGAACGTCGCCTTTCTTAAGCTCGCGACGATTGGACTTCGCCAGCAATCCTTCCAACTGCACCCGCGAAAGTGCGCGCAGCAGACTGTCTGGTGCCAGTGTATCAATGATTGAATCGAGCGTTTCCATTTGCCCCCCAGAACGCAAGATTACCTGCTCACGCACCGGGGTGCAATCCGGCATGCAACTTGGCAATCGCCTCATCTCTTAGACTGCCGATTCAGGTAAATGACAAAACAGTGATGGCCATCACAGAACGCCTCCGTGAAAGCGCCTAGAGAATGCACACGCTATGGGGGTAACCGAAGGCGACCCGAGCGGAGGGCGGTGCAGCCCTCCGGCGCCTGGCCCACACCTTGGGGGGAAGGTGTGGGCCAAACTGTTTCCTCCAGCACAAAAGGCTCACAAGTTGAGCTGAGAATCAAAAAAGCCAAGAAGATGGAATGGCGCGCCCTGCAGGAGTCGAACCTGCGGCCTCAGGATTAGAAGTCCCGTGCTCTATCCAGCTGAGCTAAGGGCGCGTGCGGGTGCCAATAGCGTGCTTTTCGCAGCATTCAAATCACGCTAACGGCTTCGCGATGGAAAAATCTGAGATCCCCTCTAATCCGGCCGCTGTTTTCGACCAGAATCCCGATGACGGTATTCAAGCGACCAGCCATGCGCCGGCTACTTTCCGCTATTACGATTTCGTCATGGCCGCCTTCGTGGCGATCCTTCTGCTCTCGAATATTATCGGTGCAGCCAAGCTGACTTTTGTTGAAGTCAGCTGGTGGCCGCAAGGAATGTGGCCTGCACCAGACGGTGTCTTCATCTATGGCGCTGGAATCCTGTTTTTCCCACTCGGCTATGTCATCGGTGACATTCTAACCGAGATTTATGGCTTCGCTCGTGCGCGCCGTGTGATCTGGACCGGCTTTGCCGCGATGATCTTCTTGGCGTTTATGAGTTATGTGGTGGTGAGCCTCCCGGCCTTTGAGGGTTGGGCTTGCGGAGCAAGCGGCTTTGGCGGGCAAGGCCCCCTTACCTCAACAACCGACCCAAATGGGCCCACCGGAGCGATCTGTCAGGAGACCTATAACTCCGTCTTTGGAAGCACTTGGCGCATTGTCGTTGCCTCCATCACGGCGTTCTGGGCGGGCGAGTTTGTTAACTCCTATGTCATGGCGAAGATGAAGGTCTGGACCAAAGGCAAAGCGCTTTGGACCCGCACCATCGGCTCTACTTTGGTAGGCCAAGGGGTTGATAGCCTGATCTTCTACCCCATTGCGTTTCTTGGCATTTGGACCACGGAAGCAGTTGTGACGGTGATGATCACCAACTGGCTTTTGAAAGTCCTGTGGGAAGCGGCTTTGACCCCGATCACCTATTTGGTGGTGGGCAAGCTTAAGAAGGCAGAGGGAGTCGATCTGTTCGACACGGACACCGATTTCTCGCCCTTTTCGGCCAAGAAAGCCTAGTCTGATCCTTTCAACCGAAGCCCATCATCGGGCACAATTTCAACCGTCCAATCAAGGCCTAGGCGGCCCGCCAGAAGCTTCATATCCTTCTCAGTTGAGAAGCCAAAGAGCGCGCCCTGACTCTTCGCCAAACGTAATGTGAGGGTCTTGCCCTCGATACCTAGGCGGCTCTCTTGAAGTGAGCGGCGTGAACCTGCACCAAGTCGCCTGGCAAGACGCACAGCAAGGCCCCAGCAAATCGCCTCGTCCAGCGCATCGGAATTTGCGAGAGAGGTGACTTCATCGGGCAGGTCCAGCACGTTGCCATTCGCTGCAATTGCTGCGGCCAGCATGGCGCGATCCTTGCCGCTCACCGCTATCCAACGCTTGTGGAGCGCCCAATCGATGGCTTGAGGCAAACGGATGTTGGGCTCGATCTGCATCGAGGCGAGCGCCAGCATTGTTGCCGCCATGCGCAACTTCTCACTGCCATGTTTGCGGGATGGCGCTGCGTCCACGGTCCAACTCGCGATCCGTGTGGCCAAGGTTGCAGGTGCACCCCTCTGGGCTGCGAAAACCGAGACACCCGCGAGTAGCGGATCGCGGCTCTTGCTGTGATCGGGGAGCGAGGAATAGAGGATCCCTTCACGTAGACCCCATGAGGAAAAGATGATGCGGCTGGGCTCAAATCGCGAAAGCATGGCTTCTGCCAAGACCGAAGCATCGGGAAGCTTCTCGGCGCGCATCGACGAGATTCGATCACGTTGCTTGAGGCTTTCGACCGTCTCATTAGCGAGAGCCTTGCCAAGGAAGCGCCTCGCATCGCTCGGACTGAGTTCAAACCCGTGAGGATCGGAAAGCGGATGCCCTTCTTCCTGCATGGCGTAGACTGCCATCGTCCTGAGCGTTCCCCCAACGAGGTAAAGCGGTTCGCCTTTCTCGATCTTGGGTGCGCCTTTCCCGAGCGCTTTTTCGATCGCCTTACGCATTCCACCACGCGATTTTCCGCGAAAGTCGGGCAGCCGTAATGTGCCAAGGGGCAGAGAAACCGCGTTCCTCGGGCCCTTATCGGTGAGGCGGACGAGTTCGAGGCTTCCTCCGCCCAGATCCGCGACCGTCCCTTGCGCATCGGGGAATGCGCCCATAACGCCATTGGCGCCAAGGCAAGCTTCTTCCTCACCGGTGATAATCGTTGGCTCAAAGCCTAGCTTGCGAAGCTTACCGATAAACTTGCTACCGTTGCTCGCCTCACGCACTGCGGCAGTGGCTACCGTCTCAACGTCATCGACTTTCAGATCGCGCAGCAGTAGAGCAAACCGACTAAGACCGCGCATCGCCAGCTCAATCGCTTCGTCGGCCAGCACGCCCTTACTCGCAATATCGCGACCAAGCTTCGCCGTGACCTTTTCATTGAGCAGTATGGTCGGCGCGCGCATTGTACCGCCATAGATCACCATACGAACGGTGTTCGAGCCAATATCAATAATCGCGCGGCCTGGCGTGTTGCCTGCAAAGGTTCCGTCGCGGTCTGCGCGATTCTTGCCAGACTTCATCCAGCGCGGCCCTATCCGGCCCTGCCCTTGCGCAGGGAAAGCTTGGGCACACCGCCCGCTTCAAGCGCCCCTCCTCGACCTGACAAGCTTGGGTTCGTCATGAAATATCTGTGGCAGTTAAAGGGTTTCATGTCACCTTCGGGCGCGTTTTCCACCCGTGCATAACTGCCATCCGCATGCAGCCACCAGCTTTGCTCCACGTCGAGCATATTGGCGAGCAGCACCTGTTGCAGAACCTGATCGTGGACAGTGCGGTTTAGGATGGGGATGAGCGATTCCACCCTACGATCAAGATTACGTCCCATCAAATCGGCCGACCCGATGTAAACACGCGCACCGGGACCGGGCAACGGTTCGCCATTAGCAAAGGCGTAAATACGGCTGTGCTCTAGGAAGCGGCCAATAATCGACTTGACGCGGATATTCTCAGACAGTCCCGGAACGCCGGGTTTGAGACAGCAAATCCCGCGCACCACCAGCTCGACCGAGACCCCCGCATCGCTTGCCGCGTAGAGCCTATCGATCATTCCCTGATCGGTGATCTGATTGCACTTTATCCAGATTGCAGCGGGCTTACCCCTGGCTGCATTGGCGATCTCGGCATCGATCCGTTCGTAGATGGTTTCGCGCAGATTCAGAGGCGCGATTGCGATGCGCTCTAACCCTGATGGCTCCACATAGCCGGTCACGAAATTCATCATTTTCGCGGCATCCTGACCCAGCTTCGGATCAGCGGTAAAGAAGCTCAAATCAGTGTATACTTTGGCTGTGACCGGGTGGTAATTGCCAGTGCCAAAGTGGCAATAGGTGCGGAATCCATTGTCCTCACGGCGCATCACCATTGCGATCTTTGCGTGGGTCTTCCAGTCGGTGAAGCCGTAGATCACCTGCACGCCCGCCCGTTCAAGCTTGGTCGCCCATTTCAAGTTTTGCTCTTCATCAAAGCGGGCCTTTAGCTCGACCACGGCAGTGACTGACTTGCCGCTCTCTGCCGCTTCGATCAGAGCATTGATCACGGCGGATTGAGCGCCTGCGCGATAGAGCGTTTGCTTAATCGCCACCACCTCTGGATCGGCCGCAGCTTGACGGATGAAATCGACCACCACTTCGAAGCTTTCGTAAGGGTGATGAACGACGATGTCCTTCTCGCGAATGGCAGAGAAAACGTCGCCATCGTGTTCGCGCACACGTTCGGGATAGCGCGGAGAATACGCGTCAAATTTGAGGTCAGGCCGGTCTTCGTCGACAATCTCGGAAAGACCATCGATCCCGATCATGCCATCGGTTTTGATCACGGCCGCTTCGTGCACGCCCAATTGCTCGAGCAGAATACCTTCTGCCTGAGGATCGAAATCATCTTCAAGTTCCAATTGGATCACTTGGCCGCGGCGTCTGCGCTGAATCGCGCTGCGGAAAGTACGGACCAGATCTTCGGCCTCTTCCTCGATTTCAATATCGCTATCGCGCAGGACCCGGAAAAGGCCGTCGCCCTCAATGGTGAAACCGGGGAAGAGCTTCTTGGCATAGCGCTGAATCAGGCTCGCAATCGAGATATACAGAGCCTCACCTGCCCCGGCGATATCGCCCGGCACGCGGACGAACCGCGGCAAAGCAGTCGGGATCAGGATCATCTCAATGATCTGTTCTTGATCTGCATCACGCGTGAGGGTGAAGAGCAATCCCATGCCTTCATTGTGCACGAAGGGGAATGGATGCGCCGGATCGAGCGCCTGCGGGGTGATAACTGGCAAAATCTCTTCAAGGAAGAACGCCTCTAGCCATTGATGCGCTGCCGGTTTGACCCTTTGTTCATCGGCGATGTGAATGTCAGCATCAGCGAGCAGTTCGTGAAGCTCACGAAAGATGTTCTGTTGCCTGGCAGAGATTGCTGCAAGCTTTTCGCGGATCGCCGCCAATTGCTGAGTCGGGGTGCGACCATCGATGGCGGGTCTGGCGATGCCGCGCTGGGCCTGACCCACAAGACCCGCAACGCGGATCATCATGAACTCATCAAGATTGCTCCCAGAAATCGAAAGGAAGCGCAGCCGCTCAAGCAGCGGATAGCGTTCGTTCGAAGCCTCAGCGAGAACACGCTCATTAAACGCCAGCCAGGAAAGCTCGCGGTTAAAATAGGCTTCACCCTCGGGGGCCGAGATACGTTGAGGGACAGAGGGTGGGCTCGCAGCAGAGACAGACGGGTGCTCGCTTGACCCCACCACATCCGTATCAATGATCTCTGGACTGCTCATCGCTTTGCTGTTCACCTATTGCACAACCCCAAATGGCGATTGTCTCGGGAAAGTCAAAGCAAAGACTTGCTGTCCGCAATGGCGCTGATTCCGCGTTTCCCGGTTTCATCCCGGCCTAACTGCACGATCACGTCGATCACGCTCGCGGCATACTCAATCGTGTCTTGGCGAGTAAGACCAATGCCAGTCTGCATCACCATCAGCGACAATTGCTCAAGCGCACCGCGCAAGGAGTTGGCGTGGATGGTCGAGAAGCTGCCTGGATGACCGGTGTTAATCGCACGCAAGAATGAGACGCTCTCCGCCCCGCGAAGCTCACCCAAGACGATCCGATCAGGCCGTAGGCGCAAAGCAGCCTGAAGCAGCTCATTAGGTGTTACCTTGGCTTCACCCAGTTCGCCTTTCACGGCCACAAGACCGACCGCGTTTTCGCCCGGGAACTTAAGCTCAGGTGTGTCTTCCACCATCACCACACGCTCTTCGCGGGGGATTTCGCCCAGCATGGCGTTGAGGAAGGTGGTTTTGCCCGTGCTGGTCCCGCCCGAGATCAGGATGGTGCGACGATGCTGGATCGCCGCGCGAAGAAACGCGATAGGTTCTTCATTGGCATCGGGCATCGAAACCGATGCCTCGCCCGTTAAAGGACCGGTGTCATAAGCATCGAGCGGCAGGTCCAATCTGCGGTGACGGCGGATCGCCATGACCCAGTGCTGTCGGCTCGCCGGAGGACCGCAAAACTGAATGCGCGCGCCACCCTCATTACCTTTGGCAGGCAGTGTTGCGCCCAAAAGAGGGTGCTCGCGGTTGATGCCCTGATGGCTCACCCGTGCGACCTGTTCTGCCAGCCGCTGCACAAGCCGATCGTCGATCTCGGGCGTGACGATCTTCTTCATGCCGGGATCGAGGGCATCTTCGATCCAAACCTCTCCAGGTTGATTGACCATAATCTCGGTCACCGTGTCGCGATCTAACCAACGCTTGAAAGGGGCGAGATAGGCCTCAAGATAGACGCTACGCTCACCGCTGATGAGGTTGTCATGAGCGATCACATCATCCGCATTTGCGTCATCCGGTCCCGCCCCGGAGGCTATAGGATGGATGTCCGCACTCACTCGCTTACAGCCGTGAAGTCCAGGTCGCGCGCGGTGAAGACACGGATCGGCTCACCCATGTGGACGCGAATGGTCGGGCCGATTTGACCATCCTGCTGAGCAGCAATCGAGGCAGCGCTCTGCCCTGCTCCGCCAAGGACCACTGAGGTTCCGCCAGAAGCGATCGTGCCAAGCCCGCCGATCACAGAAAGCAACATGGCCGAACCAAAGCGGCGGAAGAAGTGATTGTTCACATCACCTGCAAGGCCCGTTGTTCCGTCGAAGCCGACAGCAGGCGATGCAATATTCACAGATGCGCCATCGGGCCTGATGAGCCGCGTCCAAATGACATAGGCGCGCTTTTGCCCTTGCTGCACGCCGGACTGATACTGACCGATCAGGCGCGAGGAACGCGGGACCAATACCTTTGTGCCATCAAAGCTGCGCACGTCCTGGCTCACCACTGCACGGACATAGCCGGGCACGTCGGTGTTGATCGCGGTCTCAAGGATCGCGGGGATCATCGTGCCTTCAGTGACAGTGGTTGAAGGGTTGGTCATTGCGCGAGCCTGAGCGGGTGCACCTCCCACTCCTCCAATCCGGCTGGCGAACTGAGCCGCAGCGCTTCCCGCGCCGTTTGCGTTGATTGCCGTTGCAGCAGTGGGCGCGGCCACCGCTTCCGCTGCATCTGTCGCCTGACGCGCAGCCGCGCTTGCATCGAACACAAGCGACGGACTCGCGTATGGATTGGTCGCGGGCCCGACGACGGACGCAGGCTGATTTGCGAGGACAGGCGCCAGTGCAGGATCGGTTAGCGGGGCAACGGGCACCGGTGCTGTCACCTGAACCGGACCAGCAGGTGGAACAGCCGCCGGCACAGGCTCTGGCACAGTGGTTGCGACCGTTTCGCCTTCGGGCAACTGCGCCGCGTTCATTGCCCAAAACGTTACTGCTCCAAGCAGGCCAACAAGCGCAACACCAGCAGCCAGACCGAGCCCTTCCGTTGCGGTCTTGCGCTCCGCAACAGCGGAGAAGCCATTGCGGCTTGCAAGATCGATAACCTCGGCGGATTCGCCTTCGCGCGGGTCGATATCTGATCCCGCTTTGTCGCCGGGTTTGGACGGAAGTCGCATTGCAAGACGCATTATGTCATCTCCCTCTTATGATCCGCGCGCGCGTTCGCCATTGGCGCTGGCACTGCGTGAGGATGTGGGGCCCAGATTGGTGAGCGTTGCGCGCTCTTTTCCTGAGCGCAGAATGATTTGCGTGGGCACGTTGTCGACTACAACTGTCTCGCCACGCACGGTGAAGTTGACCGGCCCCTCATCGCCCTCTTCATTGGTCACCAAAATGGCGGGAATAGGCGTGCCCGCTGGCCATGTGAGGAAGAGGGCTTCGCCATCGTCATAGGCACGCGCCGGGAACAGATCGCTCTCTCCCGCAGGCGCCCATTCAAAGTTGAGCCTTGCAGGATCCACCACAGCAAAGGGATCATTCGCCGCTTCCAGCTCCAGGGCACTGGCCGCTTCTCGCTCTGCCTGAGCGGCCGCAGCAATCTCGGCCTCCTCCGCTGCGCGCTCCAGTGCCGGATAACGGAATTGCAGCACATAGAGCGGCGCGTTCCGGGGACTTGCATCAAGGTCGAACAGGTAGGTCCGGCGGCTTGTCACCACCGTCATATTGGTCTGCGCATTGGTCGCAAGCGGCTTGACGAATAGCAGGGTTTGCGCCTGATTGGGTTGAACCTGCCAAGCGCCACTGTCCCCGATTGCGACGTTCTGGATCACCTCGTCAGGAGCGAATTTGATAGTGGTCTGAACCTTCACTCGGCCCTTTACCGTGTAAACCTGTGTTTCATCAAAAACCTGGGTAACAAGACGCGGATCAGCAATGGGCTGGAGCTCATCATCCTGAGCGGCAACCGGCGCTGCAAGCGCAAACGCACAAGCGAAAAGAGAGAGCCGAAGAGTGTCGGCACGGATCATGAATGAGTCTCCGATTTGGGTGCAGCGCTTGTCGAAGCGGCCGAACGGAAGCGATTGCCAATGCCCCTGGTCCGCGAGGCGCTAGGGGACGCAGGCGAGCTTTGACCGTTGCCAGAACTGGTGGCGAACACCTTGGTCTCACGAACTGTGTTTGTACCCGAATTGCTTCCCGTATCATTGGCTGCAACCGATGATGGCACAGTCACATCGATACGCCGCTGGCCGCCCTGTGCGAATGCGGTTTGCGCAGTTTGCGCAGAGCGAACGGGAATGGGTGCGAGCGGAGCCGGAGCACCTGCACGGTAATTTTCTGAATTGGGTGCGGTGGCAACATCTGGCGTCGCCAAGCCGAAGACCTGCCAGCCGCTCACCATTTTTGAGCCAACGTAAAGGACCATGAGCATCAGCATGCAGTGGACAAAGCCCACGAGGAAAAACGCCATAGCTGCCTGTTGATCGATCTGTCCGGGTGAAGCAACCAAAGCCGATAGGATCGGTACTGCCATCTCCAACATCAGCGACCCACCCACCACTGCGAAGAGCGGGGCGAGTGCGAGCATCACCATGCCCTTGAGCCAGCCGACGAACAGTCCGCGCGTACCGTTGAACAATGCCAAGACCACAAAGATCGGACCCACGGCGAGCAAGAGTGCCAAACCAATGCGAGCCGTGACCAAAAGCCCCACGGTGCCAATCAGCAGCAACATCGCTCCAATCCACATCATGCCCGGCGGTGAGAATGCGCTAATGTCTTCAATCCCCGTGCTCGCATCTTGAATCGCAAGGAAGACAATATCGAGTTTGAGTGCAAAGGTCGCGGTGGCTGAGCCGTCGCTATCGGTGATCACTCCG
This sequence comes from uncultured Erythrobacter sp., assembly GCF_947502395.1. Classification (GTDB taxonomy): domain Bacteria; phylum Pseudomonadota; class Alphaproteobacteria; order Sphingomonadales; family Sphingomonadaceae; genus Erythrobacter. Next base: position 409,352 of record NZ_CANMZM010000003.1, on the reverse strand, counting down.
GCGAGAAAATCGGGTGTCGCCACAAACAGATTGTAGAACACGGTCGAAAAGACAGCGAAGCTGGTGGCGAAGGCCATGACGAGGCCAATCGTCAGCATCTTGGGGATGACGGCTCGAACCGAAAGGTTTGAACGGCCCAGCATGACGCCAATCCCGAAGAAGGCGATGTAGAGCGTGAGCGCGATCACCAAGGCCGTACCCAATTCGCCATCGAGCCGCTCGAACGCTTGCTCGCTCACCTCGCTGGCGATGCAGTCAACCGCCGTGAGGGCCCCAGCAACGCCCGAGCCCATCTCCTCGGCAGCAAGATCGCAAGCTGTCGTCATTCCGCCGCCTGCCACACGGGAGTGCCGTCTTGGTTGATCTCACCAGACCCATCAGGCCACACTGTGTTGGTCAGAGCCGGGTACCACTCACTAGGCGCATCGCCGACGGCCTCACGCAAGAGGTCAAGACGGCGCACAGCTGCCTCCCGGCCCGACAGGATAGTCAGCACTTCAGGTGCCCCTGAGAGGTCAAGACGCACCACCACAGACGCATCGGGCTGACGCACAAGGAAACAACGCGAATGCGCCGGGAGCGAGCGGATCAGCGCGAGCTCATGGTCAGTCAGGCCAAAGCCGTCGCAATAGTCCTCAGGACGTGCACGGCTGTTTGGCATAAAGATCATTGTTGCGGTCTGCTCAACCAGTGCGGTTGAGATACGGCTTTCGAGCGCATCCTTGGCACTCTGCGTCGCGAACCCAACCAGCGCATTGCGTTTCCGCAGTGTTTTCAGCCAATCGCGAATACGCGCTGCGAACACCTCGTCGTCGAGGGCCTTCCACCCTTCATCGATGAGGATCATGGTGGGCTCGCCATCCAGCCGTTCATCAATGCGGTGGAAGAGATACATCATTGTTGGCGTGCGAAGGCGCGGATTCTCGAGCAGCTGCGTCATGTCAAAGCCCAACACGCGGCTATCGAGGTCGAGCGCATCAGCCTCATTGTCAAACAGCCAGGCGTGCTCGCCACCTTCACCCGATGAGGTCCCAATCCATGCACTCAACCGATCCGCAAGATCGCCCTGCTCCGGACGGCGCGCACCCGCTAGCAGCTCCTTGAAATGCCGCAGGCGGCGCAGCGAAGGATCATTGGAATAGGTCGCATCCACCGCTGCGCTAATCGTCGCATATTCCTCTGGTCCATTGGCATCGAGCAGCACGCCAAGCCAATCGCGCAGAAAGGCCTTGTTCGCCGCCGTATCGGGCAGCGCGAGCGGGTTGAAGCCCGTAGGCTGACCCGGATTGATCCTGTCATAGCGCCCGCCGATCCCACGAATGAACAGCTCCGCGCCGCGATCCTTGTCGAACAGGATCGTGCGCGGTTTGAACTTTTGCGCCTGAGCCGCGAGGAAGTTCATCACTACGGTCTTGCCCGAGCCAGATGGGCCGATGACCGAGAAATTGCCAAGGTCGCCGTGGTGGAAGTTGAAGAAGAACGGGGTCGCGCTGGTTGTCTCCAGCAATGTCACCGCATCACCCCAATGGTTGCCCGCAGCCTGGCCCAGAGCAAAGCCATGATAGCTGCCAAAGCTTGCCATATTGGCAGAGGAGATCAGCGCGCGGCGCACCACATAATCCTCGTTTCCGGGGAATTGCGCCCAGAAGCTTGGCTCCAGATTGGTGTCTTCGCGCACCGCAATCGCGCCGGTGTCGGCCAGCGCTGCTGCGGCAGACGCACACGCGTCATCGAGCCGATCCAGCGCCCGCTCACGCACGAGCACGGTCAGGTGATGATCGCCAAAGCCAACCGCGCCGTTCCCCAAAGCATCGCGCGCCGCCATCATATCAGAGCGTTCAGCCGCAGCCTCTTCATCAACCGAACGCGAACGGCGAAGCGCCAAGTCAATCCTCTCGCGCGCCGTGGTACGCTCATTGGGTGCATAGCTTTCGGTCACGATCATCTCGAACGGCAAGCGAAGGAGCGGATCGAGGAGGCCAGGTGAGGTCGCCTCAGGATATTCCTTGAGCCCTAGCATGGCCGCAAATTCCGGCTGACCAGAGCCTTTCAGCTCCATAGCGTCGAGCCCAAAGCTCGCCCGGCGATAGGGAAGCATATGGCCGATATCGGTGTCGTCCGCTGGGCGACGCACCGGTCGCATCTCGCCATTGTAGAGCGCCGACAGCAGCTCGAGCATTTCCGAATTGGTGCCTCCAGCTGGCGCGTTGTAATCGCCCAACACGCTCGCGCCATAGGGTGACAGTGAAGCCGTTAATCCCGTGACCGCCGCCTTAAGGCTGCGAATATCTTTGGGATCGGCTTCCAATTCCTCTTGCCGATGACGCGAGAAAAACTTTGCGATCCGCTCTGGCAGTCCCGTTTTCCCGCGCGCCGGGCGGCGAATTAGGGTCACAAACTGATCATTAATGAACAGTGCGCCACCCGCGAGCCGCTCTTTCCAGCGTGCATCGATGTGTCGGGAGAGCGCGTCGGGAAACTCTGCATCAAGCTCCACCTCCACCCGCCTGCGGATCACATGATGATAGAGCACAAAGCGCGCATCCAGCGTCGAGCGCAGCACCACCTCGCGGGTCGCTGCGTGCGAATTGAGCGCATCTGAGTCCTCGGTTTCAAACAGAAGGCCCGGCACCTGAATCGCACTCATCACCGAGCCATCGCGAAGCAGAACCGTACTCTCATCGATAAGTCGCTCATACGGCAGGCGATCGCCAGCCAGCGCTTCTTTGGCGCTCCAAGCAGCAGGTCCGATCCAATTCACCATTCGCGTAGGCCCTCCTTCAAAGGCCTCAAATTCAAGCCGTTACGGCGCGTAGCTGTTGCAGCTCCACCGCCTGTAATTCGGGACGCGCGGGCATTTTGACACGCTGGTGATCCAAAGGTCAAAAATGCGCGGTTCGCGCAGAGATGCAAAATAGCCAATCACATGCATGGTGATCGGCACCAGAAGAAAGACGAGAACCATCCAGAAGCTGGTCATCAAATCCGCCAGGATCAGAAAAGCTATCGTCGTCACCATCATGTTAATGATGAAGAAGTTCATGGTCACACCCGCAAACATCTGCGGGCGGGTAAGCGTGCGGTGCACAGGATGGCGGATTAGATCGCTCAACGGATCAAACCCCTGCCCCGCCAGCAATTGTGGCCACCAGACGCGGCGCACCAAAGATGATGAAAACACCGATGATAACCGTCGCGCCATAACGCCAATTCATCCGGCCAGTGAGCATCATAAAGCCCACTCCCGCCACAGCCATAACAGCCAATGCGGTCGCGATGGGGCCTAGCAGGATGCTCTGCATAAAGAGCAATGCACTGGTGATCGGGTCACCGCCTTGATTGGTGCTTTGCGCGAAAGCCGCGCTTGGCATCACAAAAAATGCCAGGAAAGCAGCCATATGGACAGGCAAGTGAAGGAGCGATTTCATTCTGTTTCTCATATCCCTTATGTCTTTTGGACGATGCGCTTCATTCATTCCCGCGATCCCTAGCGTTGCACAGGCAGGTTTATGGGGCTCACAGGCGCAGGCCGCGTGATTGGGCGCGAATGGTTGGCGAGACGGCCCAAGATAGCCGCAACGTAATGCTGTGTCTCGCGGATGTTCGGAATACCGTCAGCGCGCTCGACCCTACCGGGCCCAGCGTTATAGGCAGCGAGCGCTTTTTCAAGATCACCATCAAACCGGTCGAGTTGCGCGCGCAAGTATCGCGCCCCGCCCTCAAGGTTTTGCATGGGATCATCGGGGTCCACACCAAGGTCGCGCGCAGTGCCCGGCATCAATTGTGCAAGGCCCCTTGCGCCCGCAGGCGACACCGCACCCTCGCGCCAGCGGCTTTCCTGCCAGACCACCGCCTCCAGCAGCGCGGGGCTGAGATCAAAGCGTTGAGCGAGCTCGCTAATTTTGGCGACATATTCAGGTGGGATACCAGCCGCATGCGCTTGTGTGTTGCCTACAATTTGCTCCGGCACCAAAGGACGAGCCAATTCGACCGGCGCTTGGCTCGCTGACTGTTCGATCTGCGACATCGGTTGCTGCGGACCGCCCGCGATCCAGCGTGCACCGTCCGGTCCCACCTCAAGCACATCGGCCAAAGCGGGGGTCGCAAGCGAAGTGCTTGCAAACACAGCCAAGATTACGGCGACCATATTTCGGTTCGCACCCACGAGAATCATTCCTGCCCTCTCCAGAGACACAGCTATTGTCTAGCGTAATTGACGAGCGTGTTACAGCCCAGCCTTTTATCTGATGCAAGCGGACACGATGACCTGCCCTTGGTGTACGCTGCATTAAGTGGACGCTGGCATCCTATTCATCCCTCTCCCAGCACGGATACTTGATTCATTGGTGGCAACGGCATGGCGAGACCTGTGGGCCATTTGGGCCGGTATGGCTCCTCCAGCGTGGCGACCTCCTCCGCGGTCAATTCCACATCGATTGCAGCCACCGCGTCGGCGATATGGTGAGGCTTGGTTGCGCCGATAATCGGGGCGGAAACACCCGGCTTGGTGTAGTGCCAAGCAAGACCAAGCGTCGCCATCGAAACACCACGCGCCTCAGCAAGTTTGGCAAGCGCGTTGATAGTCGCTGCGTCTGCCGCATCGTCATCACTGTATAGCGATTTGCCGACCCCATCGGTCTCGCTGCGAACAGTCGTCTCGCCCAGGGGTCTTGCCAACCGCCCGCGCGCCAGCGGGCTCCACGGTATCACGCCCACGCCTTGATCCTCACACAAAGGGAGCATTTCGCGCTCCTCCTCGCGGTAGAGAAGATTGAGCTGATTTTGCATCGAGATGAACCGCGTCCAACCATTGGCTCGCGCGGTCTCCTGCGCCTTGGCGAATTGCCACGCGTACATGGAAGAAGCCCCGATATAGCGCGCTTTACCCGCCTTCACGATATCGTGAAGCGCCTCCATAGTTTCTTCGATGGGAGTTGCGTCATCCCAGCGGTGAATCTGAAACAGGTCGACATAATCCATGCCGAGCCGTGTGAGGCTGTCATCGATCGCCTGAAACAGCGCTTTGCGCGACAGCATCCCGGCGTTGGGAGCCATGCGCCACGGGATAAAGGCCTTGGTCGCCACGACAGTTTCGTCGCGCAACGCCATTTCCTTCAGCAGTTTGCCAGTGATCTCTTCCGATGACCCGCCAGCATAGCCATTGGCGGTGTCAAAGAAATTTATGCCAGCCTCAAGCGCTTGGCGAAAAAAAGGCCGACTTTCGCCCTCATCGAGCAGCCAATCGCCGTGCCACCCGCGCGATTTGTCGCCATAACTCATGCAGCCCAGGCAAAGCTTCGAAACGGTGAGGCCGGAGTCTCCTAGGCGCGAAAATTTCATGGCGTTCTCTTCCCTTTTGACACAACGAACCCGCTGTTCTGGGCAAAAAACGATAGACCAGCAAATATCTGATCTATCCGCGTAAATGCGACAGAACGAGGTTGCCGTGTGTCAACTTCCAGAATTGCGGGCTCGAAAGACCTCGTGTTTGAACAATTTTTCGCATGTCCTCGAACACTTAGCAAGTGCACCCGAGGTAAGAAATCTCGCGCCTAGGACAGCGTAAGGCCGCCATCCACCACCAGCGTCTGCCCAGTCATGTAGGAAGCGAGAGGTGAGGCCAGGAACATCGCTGCGCCCGCCATATCCTCAGCCGTTCCTAGACGGCGCAATGGAATTTGACTCAACGCGCCTTCCAGCCGTTCGGGATGATCGGTTGTGACGGTGGTGAGCTTGGTTGGCACGAGCCCCGGCGCGATACCGTTTACGCGAATGCCGTCTCTTGCCCATGCCGCGCCGAGCGTTTTCACAAGGCTCACCGCGCCCGCTTTGGAGGCGGAATAGGCAGGGTTACCGATATTGGCTTTGAACCCGGCGACCGATGAAATGACGATCATTGACCCGTCCGCTTCGGTCAGTTTTGGGTGGAAGGCGCGCGCGACATCCATCACCGAATTGAGGTTGACATCAACGACCGCGTCCCAGCCTTCGCGCTGAAATTCACCGCGAGAATAGCGTACCGTGCCTTGACTTTGGATGACGATGTCTACGGGCCCGAGTTTTGCCGCCAAGCCCTCCGCAGCATCACGATCATTCAGATCAAGCTGGGCATAGGAGAGACTGGTGAAATCGCTATCCTCGGCTTCCAGATAATCACCACTATCTGGCCGTGTTCCAGTGACCAGAACATCGGCTCCGGCCTTGCGGAACTCTTGCGCCATGCCATTGCCGATGCCGCTTGATCCGCCGATGACGACGACGCGCTTGCCAGTGAAATCGAGTGGGTTGGTCATCTATTTGCTCTCCCTAAGTTCCAATTGAAGGCTTGGGAGAGCGTTTGTAAAGCCTGCAAGACGAGGGAACAGCCGAGCTGGTTTGCTCCGGGCAAACTCAGTCCAGTCAGCGCGATGCAAGCCAGATCGCAACTTGTCCGCTACTAAGCGTACCATCGGAAGCATGTCATGACGGTTGTTGGGGGTGGGAACGGACATCGCCAGATTACGAATATAGATAGAGATGAGCGGTCTAATCTCTAATCATCTCATCTTGACGTAGCTAGAGCAAACCAGTCAGGCTACCACAGCTTGCAAGTGGCATCACTCCCCAGATTCAAAGTGGCTGCCGAAGGTGGTTTTCCATCTACCGTCCAACGAGGGATACGGTGCGCTCAAAAACCCAGCTGCGTATTCTCCCGTAACCACACGGTGCCTTGCTACATCCGAAAATTGCCCGAACCTGCGCACTTTAGTGTCACGTCAACAGTGGAGGAAAATGGATTTTCCAATACTACGGTCTTCCTGTCTAAGTGGATCACCATTGGTGCATCCTTTTTGAGCAGAATTGCGTAGCCAAGTTACTTTGAATGATAATTTAGATGGGGGCTTTCCAGTTCGCTGACGGTCCCGCTGCGGTCTAATAAAAATCTAATTTTTGTTTTTCCGTATCTTCAGTTCGATGCATTGTTATTCTGAGCGATGTTGGCCCCGCAGATATCTCCATCAGGCCGTATGCAGGAAACTCTTTGTCCTCTCCCGCCCTTCGAAGTTTGATCACCCCTTCCAACACTGCCGGTTGATCGGGAATGGAAAACTGCAAATTTGAGTTCTGATTTCCAGTGGTGTTACAATTGAAAGTGACAGCTCCGGCGATTGTGGGAGCAACAGTCACGAGCCAAGCTGAAATGATGCGTGCAAAACGAACGAATTGGATCATTTTTGTCTGCATTGCTTTTAGGTAAGATTGGACGCCTTTCCCGCAAGAGTGTTTATATCAACAAGCAACTGATTTTCTAGCTATTCCCAACATCTGATCCTGCCCAAGCATACTTCGGAAACTGTGCCGCTTCTTGCTGGAGTGCTAATCGCTTTGTATCCGAAAGAGCTGCCAACCCGCAACCTGTGCGCTTGCTTAGGCGGAGATAAAGCAGCTCTCGGGCGCGAAAGCGGACGGCTTCAACTTCAACTACGTTCAAAATAGAGCATAAGCCTGTGATCACGACACTGCGAGCTCAACATAGAGTCGCGATCACGAGAGTTACTGACAGACTTCCCGTTGAGCAATAAAATCGTCTTCTTCTGCCGCTTTCCGACAAAACAGATCGCGGCGCCATTCATAGCGATCCGAAAAGCTCTCTTGATCAATTGCAATACCAAACTGATCTTGGCACTTGTTGCTTACTAGATCGTAAGTTCGCGCTTCGCTGAAATCCAGTTTGATGCCTTTGTCTGCGAGCGTGCTGTAGTTTCCGCAATCGTCTTCGTTGACGCTCAAGAGCGTTCTCGATCCGACATTGGCAACTCCGCCTGCGATTCCATCAAACATGCTCTCTGCGGTTGATAGGCATCCTGACACCAACAGTGAGGCTCCTACCAAGACGAGTACTGAATTTTTCTTCATAATATTAGACCCTTAACTACTCAAGTAATTCACTATTCGCTCTGTGGTTACCGAATGACCACTTCATTCAATCGCAACCGGCGGGAATCGTCATCGGAACCAGTCCCAGAAATTCTGACAACACTCACGTCTGTTGGCGGGAAACGATGGCAAACCTTATTGTCATCATTTTTCTGTACATCAGCGACTGTCTTCCAACCCGATACGGTGCTTACTTCGATTTTGTAATTTTCGACGCGTTTTTGCCATGATCCTACAAAATAGATCTGTTCCATCCCTTGGTATGGCCGCCGCCAACTGAATTCGACAAACCCGCCATCTTGACCATCACTCGCCCAACTGGTTGCAAAACCCACTTCGTCACTACGGTCTCCATCGACCAAACTTCGCTCATCATAGCAGCCGGTGGAATCACAATAAGTCGACGAAACGTCAATATGTGCTTGAGCAGCGATGTTCTTTTTCCTGTTGAACATCTTGTGATCGCATGGAAGCGACGCGACCCAACCAAACTCTGGCTGAGGGACGGAGCTCGTCCCGACAAGTTCTGGATTGCAGTCAAATCGATTGCCGACAATTTGGTAATCAGAATTGAGGCAGGTAGTGCGTTGCTCATACCTTTTCCTGGAAGGGCGCTCGGTAAACACAAACAGACCGTTCTCGATGCGCGGTTCCGGATCGTCGCCCGTAATGCCCTCAAGTATCAGCGTGTGCTGAGATCCATAGATCCAAAAGGTATTGTGCATCTTATTATGTAGGACGTGAAAGGGAACGCTCGCTCCGTTCTTCGCCAAGCTCAGTCCCTGATAGCCACTGCCTTGATCATAGCCGGTAAGCTGTGCGCCGTCGGTTGCGCTAAAGACTGCACTCGAGCGATCGTTAATGCGGCTGAAGATGAACAGATCATCTCTCAACCATTGGATACGATCACCCTGAAACGCTGCTGGCGGGATCAGAAAATTGCCTGAATCTTCTTCGAACAGCCCGAGCGACATTTGATCCTGAATGTACCGTCCAACCGCCCACAAGCGAGGACTAAGGCCATAGGAATCGATTGGCCTGATCTGGTCAAACTCGCTGTCTAGAGGGAGCAGAAAGCGGTTGTTCGCGATATCATAGGCATTGATGCGCTTTCCGCGCCCAACGACTTTCGGTCCGAGCGAACCGAGCCCATACCTTTTCCCGCCGAACGCAACGATCTTGTCGATTTCTACGAATATAAATGGGAGCGCCAACGTGCCGGTAGACGAGTCAATAAATGACTGTTTGTCGCCGTCTACTACTTTGAAATACAATGGATCATCATCGCGCAAGCCTCCATATCTGCGATCTGGGTAAATCGCCTCGAATTGTGGCTCCGTGCGGATTGTGCGTCCGTTAAGATCGTACAATCCCCAGCTTTCGCCGTCCCATGAAAACGGGATCAATCCTCGTTGGGACTTCCAGCTATCGCCCCACCCAGCTTTGGGAAAGGCGTTGAACGTGCTCAAGGTGAACTGATGCTTGAACCGGCGTGGCGGGATTTCAGCCCCACTTGCATCGAGAGCTGTGAATTCGGTTGGCGTGAAGGCGATAGCAAAGCCATCGCTCGAGAATCCCGAAATCTGATCGAACTTCGGCGCGGTTACTATCGCGTCATCGCAAAGGTCGAGCAGGCCGATTTTCTGGTTTTGGTCGGTGATGAAGACCAGGTCTTTGTAACGCTCGAGCCGAACATCGTAGCTGAGTGGGCGAATGATGACGCCCGCCTGATTGACAATCCTGGCGTTATCAATGCCGATGCTCATACGCCCACCGCCATCATTGGCCGTTTTGATAGCATCACCAACAATCTGCCGATCGCAACTGAACCCACTCAGCGACGTCTCGAATTCGTTCTCAACTGGATTGGCAGCGCTTGCCAAAGGCGCAAGGCCAAATGACATCATAAGTCCCATGCTCAGCCAGTATTTTTGTTGCAAATGCCTCTCCCTAGTTAGTCCGGATACATTGCGTGTGACTAAAGAAAGACCATTGCTGGCAACTGAATGGATGTGATCGTTGGACAGCAGCTGGTCGGCTACCGGCCCACTTTCGGTCACCAAGAGCTGCTCGTATAGACTCTCCAAGAAATTGATCCGAGAGCGGTTCAAATGGGCAAGCAAACTTAAGAGATTTGCCGGTCTTGAATAGGAGAAGTCTCAGTTTTGTGCGTTTTGAGCCGCCTTAACAGGGCCACAAACCTTAGGACCGCCCAAGCCGAAGCAATGGCTATTTGAAGCATGAGCAACAGCCCAAGGTCCGGTGTAAACAAGTTAACTGCGCTGAAGTTCACTCCAAAAGATCTCGGAACATAGAACCATAGGCCAAACGCGTATCCAGCCAACGCCAAAGAGGGAATGATCATTGTTGACCATCTGAGAATGCGACCCGGTCGCCATGGCTGCGAAACTAATCTCAGAAGTCTGCGAATTGAGAAACCACACGCAATAGAGAGACCAATCAGCATCGCCGTTGATCCCCACAACAGATATGTAAAAAGCTTGGATGGAGATATATCTACGCTCGGTAAGTCTAGCGCAAATCGCGTAACACCATAATGCAGATTGCCGTCCAATGCACCCGATGCATTCATTGCAAAGACGGCGCCCTTTCTCGCGTCAAAATTGTACATCATCAAGGCTCTAAATCCGGGGTTTGCCCCGTCATGAAATATGATGTGCTGGCCATCAATAATCTCATGTTCCCATCCGAATTCATAAGCTCGTTTGCGATTTTCAATCCACGATCTGGTCAATGATCGTGGGACAATCCGTGGATCACCTTCAGATACCGCGATAAGATATATAGCAAGATCTTCAATGCTCGTCGTAACGCCGCCGGAGGCTACCATCATTCGACTTGCGATGAAGTGGTCTTCAAACGGATGGCCAAACCAAAGAAGGTGTCCCTTCGCCTCCTTTACTCCTGCTTGGTCAGGCAATTGGACATAGCTATTCTCCATACCTAGCTCGGAAAATATCCGCTCGCGCACAACATCTTCATACCGCTTTTGCTCAATAGTCTCGATTAAGTGGGCAAGGGTTGCGTAATTCGCGTTGGAGTAGTTAAAGTTTGTTCCTGGAGCACTTTCCAGATAAGCTTCACTCAACCATCTGACAGCCCGTTCGGTCGCATCTTTGCCGCGATACTGTGAGGTTTGATACCGATTCCCGTCCAGGGTGGATAAGCCGCTACGATGGTTCATCAGGTTCCGTATCGTTATCTTGTTCGATATCTTTGCATCGGAAGTTCTGAAGTAGGGGATATGTCGGACGACGGGATCGCTGATCGACAATCGCCCTTCCTGCTCAAGTTGTAGTATGATCAACGCAGTGAAGGATTTGGTTAGAGAAGCGATCTGGAATGGTGTTTGCGGTGTCACCTTGCTTCCGATATCGCCACTTCGCCCAAAGCCTTTCTGGTGTACAATTGCGCCGTTTTCAAAAATGGCTATAGCAGCTCCAGGAGCATTTAGCTGCTCTAGTCCCATGAGAGCCAATGCATCAATCTCGTCAAATGAAGTGACTGCGGATCGCTCGTTTTGAGCGAGAACTTGCGCTGGCAAGATTGCGAGCATGAGAGCTATAACCTTGGTTATTAGCATATAGCGAAGCACTGAATATTCCTCTTGTAGTCCTGGCGTGCAGGCGAAGTCTGGCTAGACAAGGTGAGGAAAGTCGAACGTATGTACTACCGAACTTACGCCAAGTGAGTAGAATTCTTCGCCAATTGTGATAGCTGCATTTCGCGAAGCGCGAGCTGTTGGGAATCAAATGCGAGTTACATGGAAACATACGGTAGTAGGAGCCATTGTCGCCGTTTTGCTGGCAGCGCTGTTTACCTTTTTGGCAATTTATGATTCTGATAGGATGCCGTTTCAAGCGCGCTTTGTGTTCTGGCTTTCAACAATCGGAACCGGGTTGATCGCTGCGACTCTTGTGGTGCCATGGGTGATGAACGGTCCGCTGCGACTGAGAGCGCCTCCAGTCCAATTGCTTACTATCGCAGCGCTCAGCTCTCTTCCCGTACCGCTGGTACTGATGAGCTTCGATACTGGATTTCAAACTGGTTGGCCTATTGCCAATTGGGCCCAGCAATATGGCATGAGTTTCACACTTTCGATTATCATTGTGGCTGCTGCTTATTTTGTGTTGCGAAACCTTAACGGGCCCAAGGCGGAAAGCGGGCTCGATACCGGCGACAGTACGCTCGGCGCACGGAAATTTCTTAGGCGTCTCGCGCCCAAATTCCGGGAAGCAGAATTGTATGCTGTGTCGGCTGAAGATCATTACCTGCGCGTTCATACCGATCTGGGCGACGAGCTGATATTGATGCGACTGCTTGATGCCTTGGAGGAGCTTGGACCAGTTCAAGGGGTACAAGCACACCGTTCTTGGTGGGTCGCCGAAAACGGCGTAGCGGCTGCTGCTAGCGCCGGTGGAAAGCACTCTCTGATATTAAAGTCCGGTGTGGCTTTGCCGGTTGCTCGCTCGCGGATAGACCTAGTTCGAAAAGCGCTTCCGGCGCATTATTCGAAGGAATGAAAGCTACCCCACCTTGCAGCGAGATAGACGCGAAACGCAAAATTCGCAGACCCTTTTTCATCAGTTTTCATCTAACATGAGCTGCCTTATCTTTACCCGAGCACGTCTGCCGATTGCGAACTTACGGGTCCGGCGGGTTGGCCACCCAAACCGGACCGTCTGCTCCCGACCCACGTCTTGCCATCGCTCAATGTCCCGGACTGGGGGTGGAAGCGGACGTAGATATGAGATACCTCATCTCATAGACCAATGTCCGTGCCCGTCACCGATGCCGCAATTCGCCTAGCGAGGACGCTCGCAATGCTGCGGTCACTCTATTGTCGACATCAAGCTTTCTAAACGCACGCTCCAAGTAAGTGATGATGCTAGTCTCGCTGACCTGCAAAATGTCTGCGATCACACCATTGCTCTTGCCTTCTGCTACCCAAGAGAGAACTTCGCGTTCACGCGGTGAGAGTCGCACATTGGAATTCAGGGGTTCCTCCAAGAGCTGACAATACTGCTGGTGGGCCACCTGGCCGCAAAGCTGGATATTCGCCATCTCTGCTTCACTAAAGTCAGGTTTCTGTGCCCCAAAGCCCATCGATACGTAACCTTGGCGGCCATTCGGACCATATGCTGGAAGGTGCAGACCTGCACCGACTTTGCTTGCAGCAAACTCGAGATATTCGCGTTCTGCTTTGCTCATTTTTTTTGGGGTGGCAGTGTCGTCCCACCAGAGCGCCTTCCCGCCAGAAAGAACCTCTTGAATTGTTGGGTCAATTTGGACGAGCCGATTGCCCTCAAAATGGCTGACTAAGTCAGCGGGAAACCCCACGCAAATGACGTTGAGGCCAATTGGTTCGCTCGATCCGATAGAGGGCAAGTGATGATATGCGATTGCATTGGCACCAATACGCGATGCAAATCTCAAACAAAGGAGATTGAGATGCGCGATCTTACGGCAAGCGAAGACAGCAATTTTGAAATCGTTGAGCAACTCGTCGGGGCGTGATCTCGCAGGTGTTCGGCTGTTGCTCATCATGCCCTTATAGGCCCAAATTCAACTTTTTGTCGGAAAGTTGTAGGACATTCATTCCAGCTCGATCCTGTTAGATAGCCATACACTTAATGTAGTGGGAGGCCGTTATGTCGCGAGGGGTTACGCGTTTAGGCGCGAGTTTTTTACTGGTGGCCATAGCTACCACTTTTACGGTTTCCCCTGCTGTCTCGCAGGATCGCGACGAGCGCTACGAAGAACGCGACTACTATCGTTATTGTGACCAGCGGGCTCGAGATTTCTCCGGCTATAATGGCCGTGTGCCCGGCAGGTACAATCGCCGCAATCGTGCGCTTGAGGGCGCGGCTCGTGGAGCAGCCGGAGGAACCATAGAGGGATTTATACGCGGCGAAGATCGCCGTGAGCGCCGCGAGCGCAGGCGCAGAGGTGCGATAATCGGCGGGATCATAGGTGCTCTCGCTGACGGTGCGGAAAAGCGGAAAGAGCAACGCCGTGCCCGCACTTACCGGCTTGAATTGGATGCATGTATGCGTGCGGGAGGATTTTGATGTCTGTTTTGCTGAAGTCGAAGATGGCCCTTACATTCGTTGTTGCGGGTGGATTGTCATTAGGATCACTCCCCGTTGCAGTGGCACAGGAAGACGCTGAAAATCGAGCAGACGATTACACTGCGCTCAGCTCTGATGAGCCGGTCGAGCTAACCGCGCTCAAATGCTGGGACGTGACGACCTTGAATGAGGATGACCGAGCCTTCGTGATGGTGTTACTGTATGGCTATGCAAAGGGCGTTGCAGGGCAATCGAAACTGACCCCGAGAACTCTTCAGGTTGCAGTGGTCAACACAATGTTGGAGTGCGTCGATAAGCCTGACGGTCTGGTGCTCGACGTCTTGAAAACGCATATTCGAGACTAGACTGCATCCAGGCTCATAGCGATTTGACTGGCGAAGAGTAGCGCGAACGTTACCCCGGCGGCGGCCAATGCCGTTACGAAGCGCTTGCGCTTGCTTTCTCGCAGCAATGAGATTTCGATCAACTCATTTGCAATTTCATCGACGGGGTTACAGTCCCGTGCTGCCGAGATTAGCTGCTCTGCCGACAAATATCGTTCTGGATGCAGGAAAAAGATGTGCTTGCGGCCGTCATCGGTCTCGTCTGCCTTGGATTTGCGAACGGGATAGAGGACATATCCGAACAGGGCGATCGGAACGATGACCAGCACCCAAGCGACGATGATCGTGGCGAAACCACCTGTGCTTGAGTCTGGCGAAAGCTGCGCGATGTCGCCAATGACGTTCAGCGCAAAGATATAGCCGACACCCACAATTTGCGCCTTGGTGTCGTATGCGCGCACGGACACTTGCGCTTCATCAAGGCTGTCCTTGAGCAGCGCAAATGTCTCTTCTCTTGAGCCTGCTTCTGACATTTTCTTACAAACCTCAGCTGGGTGGGAATCCTGCCAAAATCGTTTTCACGTCCTCGGCGGCGGTGTTGGTTCGTCCACGGATTTCAGAGCGTGACAGATTGCGGCTACCAACGCCATGCCAAACGGGCGACTTGCGGCTCACATCGTAGACATCGACCGAAAGCGTTCCCTCTGTATATTCGCGAAACTCCATGCGAGAAATCGTCGGTGTACTAACAGAGGGCCAGAAACGGCCGCCCCAGCGCCAGCTCGCGCTATTCTCCCAAAAAGCGCCAAGCGGTTCGCGAAATTCGATGCTGTCCCTCGTTCCAATAGTGAAGGAGACCGCAAAGTCTGCCGCAGCCAGATCCTCGGTGAAACTATAGCCTTTTGCCGCAAAATCCTCTTTTATCGAATCTGCGACCTCAGATTGGATAGCTGCGGGAATGAGGCGGTCACCAAATGCCAGCATAGGCCGCTCACTAGCCCACGCGAAAGTCTTGTAGCTGGAGAAATCCTGCGCCTGATCGAAATCGGTGGTGATATTTCCAGTCGTTGCACAGGCCGAAAGTGCAAGCGCAGTTCCGGCAATAAATATCGACATTGTCTTCATGATAGGTCTCCTAATTGACCGAGCTAAAGCGATAAGAAAAACTGGATTAGAAACGCGTTCGCCACATCCACAAAGAACGCGCCGACGAGCGGTACAATGATGAAAGCGGTTGGCGCAGGACCGTGGGATTTCGTCACGGCAGACATGTTCGCAATGGCAGTTGGAGTTGCGCCAAGGCAGAAGCCGGCGAAGCCCGCTGACAAAACGGCAGCGAAATAGTTTCGTCCCATCAGCGGGAAAACAACGAATAGTATGAATAGCACTGCGACCATGACCTGAGCAGCCAGGATGCCAAATAGTGGCCCGGCAAGGCCAGCCACTTCCCAAAGCTGCATTCCCATCAGCGACATCGCAATAAACAGGCCCAGGGAGAAGTCGGAGATCAGGGCCAGGCCTTTCGAACCTGTAGGCCACGCCATGTTCTTGAACAGCATGGGGATGGTGTTGGTCATCAGAATTGCGACCATCATGCAGGAGACGAAAAGCGGGAGCCTCAAACCCAGTTCCGCAATGACAATGTTGAGGATGTATCCGAGGATCATCGCGACATGGATGACGAGGATGGCACCCATAAGGTTGAGATGGGTAATCGACGTCGCGCCCTGCTTGTCTCGCTCAATCCCGACCAGCAGATCGCCATCTGTTTCTGATTTCAGTTTGTAACGGGACAGCAGAAGATTCGCGATTGGTCCGCCAAGAAGGCTTGCTATCACAAGGCCGATTGTTGCGGCGGCCACCCCTATCTCAAGAGCATTGTCGACGCCTTGCTCATCCAAAATCGTCGGTGCCCAGGCAATTGCAGTGCCATGCCCGCCTGCAAGCGAAGCCGATCCGACAAGCACACCTACGCCGCTTGGCTGACCCATCGCGGCGGCAGCCGTGTATCCGACAATGTCTTGCACCGCGAGATAGCCCAGCGTCAGCATTAGAAAGATCAATAACGGTTTGCCCCCAGCCAACAGCTGAGCAAAGCGAGCGTTTATGCCGATGGTTGTGAAGAAGTATATGAGCAGGATATCGCGCACATAGAGGCTGAACTCGATCTCCAGATCAAATGCGCGGTATGCAAGCAGGCCAAGAAGCGACGCGACGATCCCACCAGTCACTGGCTCAGGTATGTTGTATTTCTTGAGGAACTCGATGCGGTCGGTAACTTTGATCCCGACAAACAGAACGATGATCCCAAGCGTTAGGGTAACGAAATCATCGATCTGCAGGATTTTGCCGTCGACGATCTCCACGCGGTGTTACTCGCTCGTATCTGAAGTTAGCTGACGGGAAGTCCGCCAATCGCCGCCGAGTGCGAGGCTCAGCTCAATATACTGATTGAGTTGTCCCCTGCGAAGCGACAGCAAACTACTCTCCGCGCCGAACACGCGCTGCTGCACGCCAAGCACATCGAACAAATCGATCTCACCTTGTCCGTATTGCAGATTGGAAAGGCGCAGAGCGTTGCGGGAGCGATCAGCTGCTATCTCCAGCGCTTCACGGCGGGTACGCAGGAACACGCCGCGATCAAGAGCAGTCTCGACTTCGGTGAAAGCACTGATCGCCGTATCAGCATAGATCGCCACAGTGGCATCGACGTCCGCCTGAGCAATGTCGACTTGCGCGTCGAGCGCTCCGCCTTGGAAAATCGGAGCAAGCAGGTTCCCGGCAATTGTCCAAGCGATGTTCGCTGGGTCGAGCACGTTTTCGAGCTCCGAAGAAGCCCCGCCAATGGAAGAGGACAGCGATAGGCTTGGCAAGCGCGCAGCGCGGGCAATCGATAGGGAATTGAGAGCAGCCGCCACATCGCGTTCGGCAGCGATCACATCGGGACGACGTTCAAGCAGTTCGGATGGCAGCCCTGCGCCCGGTGCAGTCGGCAGTACGGGAAGCGTCTCAGCTGTATCCAGCAAACCCGCTGGATAGCGGCCTACCAGCGCCTCTAGCGCTCTTAGTGCCTCGATCTCTCCGTTCTGGGCTGTCGCTAGGCTGTCACGTGCGGATTGCAGGTCAGCCTCGGCAAGCGAAACATCAAATTCCGATGCAAAGCCGTATTGATACCGCAACTCAACGATCCTGAATATCTCGGTCAGCGCGTCTACAATACCGCTGGCAACAGCTGCTTGTTCACGAGATTCGATGACGAGGAAGTATGTTCGCGCGACGGAGGCAGCGATGGAATACTGAGCGAATACGTAATCCGCCTGGGCCGCTTGGGCGCTGGCGATTGCTGCGGCTTCGCCCGCTTCAATCCTCCCCCAAAGGTCCACCTCATAAGAGACCTGTAAGCCGACAGAATAGCGGGAATTGCTTCCCGGTCCGTCGATAATTTCTGTGCGTGTCGCGTCCGCAGATGCACCAACGGCTGGCAATAATGGCGCACCCGCTTGACGCACGAGCGCATTCGCCCGGCGGACACTGGCTGCCGCCGCCTGAAGGTTGCGGTTATTCCGCTGCGCTTCCTCAACCAGCGCCGTAAGAGTGGGATCATTGAAAGCGGCGATCCAACCCACATCGACTTCGCCAACCCGCTCGCGCACAGATGTCCAGTGATCTGGCGCAATTGGTGTGCTTTCTGCCGCCAGCGTCGCTGCGCGCTCATCATTGACTGCGCGAACGGTCGTGCAGCCCGATATGATCCCGAGCATCGCTACTGCTGCGGTTAATTTGAGTGCGTGCTTACTCATGTAACCGCTCCTCCTTCCACTTCGGAAGGATCATCTGTTCCAGCGGTCTCATCAGGGGTGATCCCGAACGCCTTGGCATAGAAGACCGGGAGAATGATCAGGGTTAGGACCGTTGCGAACGTCAGGCCGAACACCAGTACCACAGCCATCGACTTGAAGAATGCATCAAGGAATAGCGGTATGACGCCAAGCACTGTGGTGAGCGAACCCATCATGACCGGGCGAACACGGCTTGCCGCTGAGTCTAGCACCGCATCGAAGCGTGGTTTGCCCTCTTGGATTTCGAGGTCCATTTGATCGACCAATACGATGGCATTCTTGATCAGCAGGCCGGACAGTGACAGCAATCCAAGGATCGCCATGAATTCCATTGCCGTGTCGGTGACCAGCAACCCGATCACGACCCCGATCAAAGCCAGTGGCACGATCAACCAGATTACGAGCGGTTGCTTGAGGGCATTGAACAACACAACCACAACGAGAACCATTGCAAGGAAGCCGAGCGGCAAGGTGCTTGCGAGGCTCTCATTCGCCTCCGCACTGTCGCCAAATTCGCCGTTCCATTTGAGCTGATAGCCATCGGGCAAAGGAATGTTCTCGATTTCCGGACGAAGCCGCTCGAACAGTGTCGATGCCAAATCACCGGGGATCGGGTCAGCCTGCGCATTGATTGTCCACACACGATCCACCCGGCGCAGTTTGGCATTCTGCCAAGCCGTCTCGAAGCCGCTCACGACCTCAAGGATTGGCACGGCCCGCCCTGATGTTTGGCTGAAGATTTGAACCCCTCGCAGCGAAGCCTCATCCAGCCGCTCGCGCTCTGGCGCACGTGAAATGATGCGGATCAGCTGATCGCCTTCGCGATAGACGCCGACGTCGCGACCTGAGAAATTGGTGCGGAGTGCATTCGCCAAATCTTCTCGGGATATACCAAGTCGACGCCCGCTGCTTTCGTCGTACTTGACCTCGACTACGCTGACCGGTTGACGCCAATCGTCCTTGATCGAGATAGCACGTCCATCTGCGGCCATGACCGTCTTGGCCTTATCGGCAAGATCGCGAAGCACAGTTGGATCGGGTCCGGAGAATTCCACTTCAATTTTTGAGCCGCCGCCCGGACCCAGCTGGAATTGCCAGACCTTGGCCTGGGCATCGGGAAAGTTTGCGTCGATGTGGCTTTGAATTTGCGGCAGCAGGCCCGCAATCGCATCGTAGCTTTCTGTCTTGATCAGAAATTGTCCGTAAGCTGCACTCGGAGATTCAGGCGCATAGACGAGCATGTATCGCAGCGTGCCTTGGCCTACGAGCGTCTGAATGCCCTCGATCCCATTAAGATCGGACAAATAACCTTCAAGCTCCTGCATGTTGGCATTGGTAACCGAAATATCGGTGCCCTCTGGCATCGAGAAATCGACGACGATCTGCGGGCTGGTGGAAGGTGGGAAGAAACCCGATTTCACCATAGTGAAGCCGCCAATCGCAAGAACGAACATGCCCACTACGCCGATGATCGCCAGGCTCGATTTAGCGAGCACTTGCCGCATGATGGAGCGATAACGCGCGAAGAAGGGATGTTCCGGTTTCTCCTCAACCGGACCATCGCTTTCTTTGAACAATATATCGGCTAGTAGCGGTACTGCGGTTATCGCAAAGACCCAGCTAAACAGCAGCGAGATCATCACCACCCAGAATAGATCGCCAGTGAATTCTGCCGTCGAACCGGGCGCAAAACCGATAGGCGCGAAGGCGATGATCCCCACCAGCGTTCCACCCAAAAGTGGCCATTTGGTTCGCTGAACGATCTCTTTGGCGATATCCAGTTTCTTGCGGCCCTGCTGCGTGCCAACGAGGATTCCCTCGGTCACAACGATTGCGTTGTCGACTAGCATACCCAGCGCAATTATGAGCGCGCCGAGCGAGATACGGTGCATCGGAATGCCCCAGACAAACATTACTGCCAATGTTGCAGCGATAGTGATGACCAGCGTCGCCCCGATGATGATTGCGGAGCGCAAGCCCATGAAGAAAAACAGCGTCACTAGCACAATCACCAGCGCTGCGATGACGTTGATGGCAAAGTTTGAAACCGCTTCGGTCGTTATCTTCCCTTGATGATAGAACTCGTGAATCTCGATACCAAGCGGGCGCAATGCCTCGGTTTCGGTGAGCTTTGCATCAATGCCTTCGCCCATCTCTGAGACATTGGCTCCAGATACGTTAGAGACACCGATTGCGATCGCAGGTTTGCCATTCCAACGCACTATGTTCGCCGGAGGATCAATGTAATCGCGGGTGACATCAGCAACATCGCGCAATGTGACGATATTACCGGTTGTGGCGGTGGAAATGACCAGGTTGCGGATCGCCTCTACTGAGCCCACCTCTCCGGTGATCTGAAGCAAATTCCGCCTATCTCCGAATTTGATATCTCCGGCGGAAACAACTGAATTTTGCTGATCCAAGTCGGCATAGATTTGCTCGACCGACAGCCCCAAGGCATTGGCTCTCTCGCGTGAAACTTCGACGTAGATCGCTTCCTGCTGCGCGCCGAAAACGCTGACCTTTGCAACGTCGTCAACTTCGAGCAGATCGGTGCGCAGCGAGCGGACATATTCATTCACCTCAGCAGGTGAGTAGCCGTCGCCTGTCACAAGGTAGAGCAGGCCATAGACATCGCCAAAATCGTCGGCCACGTAAGGCGTGCTGGCCCCTGGAGGCAGCTGGCCGCGCGCATCGTTCACTTTGTTGCGAAGCTTGGACCAGATCAGCTGCAAGTCAGCTTTCGTCGGCGAGGCGCTGTAGAGAATATCTACGCTAATCTCAGACTTGCCAGCCGATGATACTGACCTGACCTCATCGACTTCGCCCAATTGCTGAATGGCGCTTTCCAACGTCTCCGTGACTTCGTTCGCCACCTCTTCTGGCGTTGCCCCCGGATATTGCGTGATCACCTGTGCGGTGCGGATTGTGAACTCGGGGTCTTCGAACCGGGCAATGTTTTGATAGCTGTACAGGCCGCCTGCCATCACCAATGCGATGATGATGAACATTATCAGGCGGTTCTTGATTGAGAATTCAGCTGCTCCCATCGTCAGGCCTCAGCTGTCGTGCGGACGGATTTTCATCCCGTCGTGTAGGTATGCCGCCCCAGCTGCGACAATCGTTTCACCTTTTTTGAGACCATCCGAAACTGCGATCTCATCCCCAATGCTCTGCGCAACCGTGATCTGGCGTTTCGACACCGTCATCGTCTTTAGATCAACGACCCATACGTAGCGCGCTTTGCCGTCAGATAGTACAGCGCCGAGGGGCACCGTTATACCGTCGCCTTCCAGTTCTTCTTCCACCAGATCGCGCCCCACATAGACCGTTGCGGTCATACCTGGCAGGACCGTGACACCTTGCGGCGGTGTGAAAGCGAACTTCACACGAAACGTCTGAGACTGCGTATCCGCCTGCGTGCGCGCGGCAAGAAAGCGACCCGGGATTTGCATCTCGAGCGCTGATGATAGCACGATGTATTCGCTGGTTGCTTGGCGTCCACCAAAGCGGGCAACCACACTGGAGGGAACATTTACTACCGCTTCTGCCGCGCCCGTGGATTGCAGTGTCACGACGTCCTGCTGAGGGCTCACGTTCTCGAAACGGACTGCCAGCTTTTCTGCCACCACTCCACTGAACGGCGCGCGCAACACAGTGTCGGCCAGGTCTTTCTTCGCACTATCGAGACTTGCTGCCGCGACATCCCGTTGAGCTTCTCGCTGGCGCACCTGAATTTCCGCAATCGCGTTCTGTTCGAGCAGAGCCGCCGCGCTTTCGTAATCCCTTTGTGCAGCGTCAAATTGCGCCTGTGCCGACGCAACAGCATTTGAATAGCGCCGCTGATCCAGCCTTGCTAGGACTTGTCCGCGCCGGACAAACTGCGATTCTGAAACCGGAAAGTCTGTAAGGAGTCCGCCGACTTGAAACGTGAGCGTTGAGGAATTGCGCGCCTCGACGATGGCTGGAAAACTGACATCAAGTCGCTCTCCGGCAGGTTCAATGACCAAAAGTTTCGCCGGACGAACAATCTCTGGCTCATCTACATTTGCGCCGCCGCATCCTGCGACAAATACGCATGCCGCGAGCGCAATATTGCGCCAACTTCTCTCAACAATTCCACCAATCATGTCAGGCGATCCCCTCCTAGACCGCTGAAGGTTGCCATTGAATCCAGATAGACGATAGTCTTTTCATGACTTTCGACCGTAAATTTAGACCGATGTCCTAGAGGCTTATGACAGATGGCAATTCAGTTAGTTTTGGGCACAGCCCTAATCGCTCTCACACTGCTCGTGGAGGTGGTGTTTGTTGCGCTGGCCTCATCTGTACTCACACGATTTGGTGATTGGCTCACATCGGGCCGATTGATGATCAAATTCGTTCTGAGCCTGCTCGGCGTCGTTCTTTGGATGGTGGCTGCGATCAGTGTCGGCGTATGGATTTGGGCAGCGGCGTTCCTTGCGCTGGATCAGTTTCAGCATCTGGAAGAGGCGCTCTATTTCTCTGCAGTGTCCATCACGACGCTCGGCTATGGCGACCTTGTGTTGGATCAAGAATGGCGATTGCTCTCAGGCTTGATCGCGGCAAACGGTCTTATCCTTTTCAGTTTAGCGACAGCCTTCTTTATCGAATTCATCAGCCGCGTCCGCGCAGCTCAGGATAGGTCAACTGGAAAGGAGTGAACTGCGCCATCTATTAGAATGTCCGCTAGGGGGTCGTAAGCTGTCAGTCTGCTTTTGCACTGATTTGGAATAATGCCGCCTTGCCTAGGTGGTGCCAAGGCTTCCCCTAAATCTCGCGGCTGACCACTTCCTTCATAATCTCAGATGTGCCGCCGTAGATGCGCTGAACCCGCGCATCGCGCCACAGCCGCGCAATGGGATATTCATTCATATAACCAGCCCCGCCATGCAGTTGGAGGCAAGCATCAACCATCTCCCATTGCATTTCGCTGTGCCAGAGTTTCGCAGCAGAAGCCTCACCCGTGGTCAGTTCGCCTTTCAAATGGCGCGCAATTGCCCAATCGAGATGCGCCCAGCCCACTTGCAGCTTTGCCGAAAGGTCCGCGAGGGCGAACTTGGAATTCTGAAATTCAAACACTGTCCTGCCAAAGGCTTTGCGCTCTTTGGTGAATTTGACCGCTTCGTCGAACGCGCGCTGAGCCCCGCCCATGGCGCTGACCGCGATGGACAGGCGCTCTTGCGGAAGCTCTTCCATCAGGTGGATAAAACCACGGTTCTCACCGCCCAGAATATTGGTCTTGGGAACACGCACGTCTTCGAAGAAAAGCTCTGATGTATCGGCGGAATGCTGCCCTATCTTGTCGAGATTGCGCCCGCGCGCGAAGCCGGGTGTGTCGGCATCGACCAATATCAGCGAGGTGCCCTTCGCGCCTGCATTGGGGTCGGTCTTGGCCACCACAATCACCACATCAGCGTTTTGGCCATTGGTAATGTAGGTTTTGGAGCCATTGATAACCAGGTGATTGCCATCCTCAACCGCCGTTGTGCGAATGCCTTGAAGGTCGGAGCCTGCGCCCGGTTCGGTCATCGCAATCGCGGTGATCACATCGCCCGAAATCATGCCGGGGATGTATTTTTCCTTCTGCTCCGGTGAGCCGAGCCGCTCAAAGTAATTGACGGTGATGTCGTTTTGCAGAGTGAAGCCAGCCGCCGAGCCCAAATAGGCAAGCTCTTCAGTGAGGACGCAGTTAAAGCCGAAATCGAGGCCCAGCCCACCGTTCTCTTCCGACACCGTGGGGCAGAGCATGCCCGCTTCGCCCAAGGCCTTCCACGCAGAGCGCGGCACGATGCCCTCTTCCTCATGCTGGTCGAGGTGAGGCTCCATATGTTCGCCAAAGACTTTGCGGACAGTCTCCCGAAAGGCTTCGTGATCTTCATTATAGGCCGAGCGGTTGGCGACTTCGAGCATGGGTCGGGATCTCTCAATTGTGATTCAAGTTGCGGGCGGCAACTGACCCAAGAGAAGGAGCCAAGTAAAGTGCGTTTTTTGCGAGAATAGCCCTGCGGCGATGGTCAGACTGTCGATTTCAGCACAAAGAACACCACCGACAAAGCTGTCATGATCACAATCGCCGCCATGCTCAACATGCGGATGACAGGGCTGGGTCGATGCCCGTCCGGCATCTCGCAGCGTGTAACAACAAGGTGATTGACCAGAGCGGTCGCCGGAGTGACCACAAAGAATATCGAGGTAACCAGATCGATAAAGGTGGTGAAGCTAGCCAGCATCAGGCTCAAGAACCCGTAGCTCAGCACACCAAGGAGGGTTAGGAAAAACGCGTAGGTGGCGCGGTTCGGCATCGCTCCAACATTGCCGCGATACTCCTGATACATCGCTCCAAATCCGCGCGCAGCTCCATCAAAAGATGCAGCCAACGTAGTCGCCATAATGCAAAGGGCGGCAACACCCGCGAAGAATGCGGGGATCGGCCCGAGCGTATCGCGATAAAGCCCGATGATCTGCGCGGCGAGTTCAGCAGCTCCACTTTCGGCGGTGATCCCGCCTGCATGCATCACGCCTGCGCCAAGGATGCAGAAGCACAACGCCAAGAAGCTGGTCAGCAGATAGGCTGCAAGAAACCCTTTTCGCGATGCCTTAATGGACGGTTTTTGGCTCGGTCCTGCCTCCTCCTGGCTTTTGAGCGTCCATAAGGAGATATCTACCGACTGCCCCATGGAGGTCGGCATGAAGCCCGCTAACGCCACCACAAACAGCAGGCCCATCGGGTCCATTGCCCAATCCATATTGAACGCGCTCGCCCATTGCACTTGCGGTAAGGCCAGTGCAGCTGCGCATACCGTTGCCAAGGTCAGGAACACCAGCAAGGCCTTACTCAGTCCTTCGAGCCAGCCATATCCCCCGACCAGCAAAAGGGTGAGGGTCGCTGCGAGAGCGATCAGTACAAGGGTGAGGATGGAAAACTGCATTCCAGTTACGGCGGCTAGGATGGCGGCCGTAGTGATGCTGACTGCAGCAAGACCGATCGGCGCCAGCATCATGCTCATCACGGCAAGCAACACCACCAGCCATGGCGAGAGCTCGCGGTAGCCGCCGATCAGCGTTTTGCCGGTGGCGTGTGCATAATCGAGCCCGAAGCGAAAGGCCGGGTATTTGAACAAGTTAAACAAGATGATGACGGCGATGAGCCCAGCGCCATACATCGCGCCTGCCCGCGTCGATTGGACAAGGTGCGAAACTCCGATTGCAGCGCCAGCAAAAACCAACCCAGGCCCAGCAGCTCGCTGCAATGTCTGAAAGTCCACCCGTCCCCCAATCTGTGCGCATCATGAGCGCGTCGCTCAATGGGTACACGTGCTGCCGATCAAAGCAATCGGCGAGCGGCCGATATGCGCCTTAGCCTACAAAGGCGCGTTCGATCACGAAAGAGCCGGGCTTGT
Organism: uncultured Erythrobacter sp.; assembly: GCF_947502395.1. Taxonomy (GTDB): domain Bacteria; phylum Pseudomonadota; class Alphaproteobacteria; order Sphingomonadales; family Sphingomonadaceae; genus Erythrobacter. The sequence continues at coordinate 383,736 of NZ_CANMZM010000003.1, read as the reverse complement.
TGTTCGCGCCCTCTTCAAAGCCGCGTCCTTCCAAGTCTGCGGCGTGATCCTTGATCATTGCCATTGACCCGCACAGCATCACGCGGTCGTTTTCAGGGTCGAAGCGCTGCGGGCCTTTGCTCTGCTCGAACAGCCGTCCGTCGTCGATCAGCGTTTGGATGCGGCCCTGCATGCGGAAGCTTTCACGCGTTACGGTGGGCACGTAGATGAACCGCTCACGGTCTTCATCTTCCAGCAGAGGATCGCCTTCGAGCTTGCTTTCGAGCAGTTCGCGATAGGCAAGATCGGCGACCCGCCGGACCGAATGCACAACGATCACCTCGTCATACATGGCATAGACTTCCGGATCGCGGGCGAGGCTCATAAATGGAGCGAGACCTGTACCGGTTGAGAGCATAAACAGCCGCTTACCCGGAAGCAGCGCGTCGGTGACAAGTGTTCCGGTGGGCTTCTTGCCGAGGTAAATCGGGTCGCCTTCTTTGATGTGCTGGAGCCGCGAGGTCAGCGGGCCGTCCTGCACCTTGATCGACAGGAATTCGAGTTCCTCATCATAGCTGGGCGAGGCAACCGAATAGGCGCGCAAAAGCGGCTTGCCGTCTTCCTTGGGAAGGCCGATCATCACAAACTCGCCCGAGCGGAAGCGGAAGCTGGCCGGACGCGTCATCTTCAGTGAGAACAACTCCTCGTTCCAATGATGGACATCCGTGATCGTCTCAATCGTGACAGCACCGCTTTCGGCAAAAGCCTCACGCGGAGGGATCGGGGAGGTAACAGCTGTATCGGTCAAAATCGGCCTCAAAACTTGTGCGGGCACGTGAAAGTCGCGCCGTTAATGTGCGCGCAAATGGCGCTTTCGGACGCATTCATCAAGTTAGATTAGCGATTGGGGGACAAAGTACGCCTTCACAATGCCCCCCCAAGTTCGCAACTGGACTTTGTCCTTAGTTCCAGCCCGCGCGGTCAAAAATCTGAACCGCTTCGGTTTGGCCTGAGCCAATAGTGGCCGCGTTCAACGTATCGGCGCGAAAGCCGCCCATCTCTTCCAAGGCGGAATTGCCCGCGAGGCCCGTGACCGCCGGATATTCGTTATTGCCATCGGCGAAGTAGCGCTGGGCGCTCTCACTGGTGAGATATTCGAGGAAGGCGATCGCGTTTGCGCGGTTGGGCGCATTCACCGTGACACCAGCACCGCTAACATTCACATGCGTACCGCGATTGCCCTCTTCCTGGTTGGGGAAGATGACCCCCAGCTTGTCGAACACCGCACGCTCTTCACCTTCGCCGCCGGCAAAGCGACCAAGGTAGTAGGAGTTCACAACACCAATCCGGCACTCGCCCGCCGCAACGCTCTCGATCTGCGCGGTGTCATTACCTTGTGGATCGCGGGCAAAGTTTGCGACCACGCCGCGTGCCCAGTTTTCGGCTGCTTCAGCCCCGTCATTGGCGATAATGCTGGAGAGGAGCGAGATGTTGTAAATGTTGGAGGAAGAGCGAATACAAATGTCGCCTCTCCACGCGGGGTCCGCTAGGTCGGCATAAGTATCGAGCCCCTGGGGAACCCCAGCTTCTTTATTATAGATGATAACCCGTGCACGGGTTGAAAGGCCGAACCACAAGCCGTCAGGGTGACGTAGGTGATCGGGCAGGCGCTCGGCCAATACGTCGGAATCAACGGCAGAGAAAACGCCCGCTTCTTCAGCGCGCCAGAGGCGACCTGCGTCTACAGTGATCAGAAGGTCAGCCGGAGAAAACTCGCCCTCACTTTGAATCCGCTCGATCAATGCATCAGCATCAGCCTCGATCCGATTGACAGTGATGCCCGTCTGCTCAGTAAAATTATCGTAGAGCGCGAGATCGGTGTCGTAGTGGCGTGAAGAATAGATATTCACCTCACCATTATCGCCAACCCCTTCGCTTTCGGCGCACGCCGTAATGGCGAGCGCCCCAAGTGCGAGCGACGCAGCGGCGAGAATCGGTTTCTTCATGGACTTGCCCTTCCTGTCTATTTGCGAATGCGTTGCAATAGTAACTTCAATATTGCAAGCGTTAGTTTCGTGAGAACGCCCTGACGCTCCCTTCCCGAGGCACGACGCGGTAGCGTGAGCCCTCTTCGACTGGAGCAGTGGATTGCACTGTAATCTCTTCGCCAGAGCCGGTCCGCAATGCCAATCGGCTGGCAACGCCTAACGGATGCACATCGACAACGACCAGCCCACTGTCATCTCTGACACATTCAAGCGATTCTGCATGGACGAGCAGGTCTATTTCACCTGCATCTGGCAGATCACCAGCGATACATGAAAGCGGCCAATCTCCAAGAGAGGTCTTAAGAGCCTCATCCTGAAGTTTCGCCGCCACCACTTGTGCGCCGCCGAAAATCGCCCCGACAGATGACGAAGCTGGACGCTCATGCAGGTCCTCTGGTGTCCCAAATTGAATGATACGCCCTCCTTCCATCACCGCAATGTGATCGGCAATATCGAGCGCTTCTTCCGGGTCATGCGTCACCAATATGGTTGTCGTTCCAGCCTCGCGAAGGAGCCTTCGGCAATCGCGGCGAAGGCGGCGACGCAAGACAATATCGACGCTGGCGAAGGGTTCATCCATCAAGAGCACTTGTGGCTCGGGAGCCATGGCACGGGCGAGCGCAGCACGTTGTTGCTGACCCCCAGAAAGTTCATGCGGGAAACGTTGGCCCAACCCTGCAAGCCCCACGCGTTCAAGCCATTCCTCGATTTCCGCATCTGTTCCTCCGCCAGAAAGACCAAAGGCAATATTCTTCGCAATCGTCATATGCGGAAAGAGCGCGCCGTCCTGAAAGACAAGGCCAATCGGCCGTGCTTCTGGTGGCGGGTTCAAACCCGGCGCCGCCATCTCGCGATCACCGGCCAGAATGCTTCCGGCCTGCACCGGCAGAAGCCCGGCCGCGAGATTGAGCAAAGTTGACTTGCCCGAGCCAGACGAGCCAAGCAGGCAGGTGATTTTTCCGGAAGGCGCTGTAAAGGCAATGTCTGAAAGCGCCTCAACCCGCCCGGCTCGACCGATGTAAGCATGGGCAATATGTCGAAATTCAAGACTCAAGGAATTGTCCGATGCTAGCAAAGAGTGCGAGTTAAGCAGCGATGAGCCTTAGGCAATCGGCTACCGTTCCGGCAAGTGGGCTTGTGGTGAAACCGCCGCGGCTCGATGGCTTGAGCGTGGGTGCGCTGGTGCTTGCGGCGCTAGCTGCAGTACCGATTGTTACGATCCTTATCTCGGCTCCAAGCGGCGGGATGGAAGCGCTTGCTCACCTCGTGCGCACCGTTCTCGCAAGCTACATGCTGAACACTTTGGCCCTGATGGCTCTGGCGGGCATGCTGGCGCTTGTCGTGGGCACAGGCTGCGCATGGTTGGTGAGTGCCGCGCGTTTTCCAGGGCGGTCGATCTTCGCTTGGGCACTGGTCCTGCCGCTCGCCCTCCCCGCTTACATCGCAGCCTACCTGTACGGAGATATGCTCGACTTCACCGGGCCCGTGCAAAGTGTATTGCGCAGCGCCACTGGTCTTGGAGTTGGGGAATACTGGTTCCCACAGATCCGCTCGCTTCCGGGTGGTGCGTTTGTTCTGGGGATCGTGCTCTATCCCTACGTCTACCTTCTCGCCCGTGCGGCCTTCGCAGCACAAAGCGTGTCCCAGTTTCGCGCGGCACGCAGCCTTGGCGCTGGGCCATCTCGCGCTTTCTGGAAAGTGGCCCTGCCTGCCGCACGCCCCGCCATTGCCGGTGGACTAGCGCTGGTCCTGATGGAAGTGCTCGCGGATTTCGGGGTCGCAGAGTATTTCGCGATCCCCACCTTCTCTACCGGCATTTTTCGGAGCTGGCTCGCCATGGGGGACAAGCAAGCGGCGCTCAAACTGGCGGCAATGATGCTGTTATTCGTCATGGCTCTGATCGTTTTGGAGGCCAGTACGAGGCAAGGCCGGGCGGTAAGCAAAGACGCGCGCGCTGACGATGATTCGCTGATCCAACTCTCACCCTTAGGCAAGGGTTTGGCGAGCCTGGCTTGCTCGCTCCCGCTGTTTTTGGGCTTCATCATTCCAGCTGGATATCTGCTTTCCATGTCGGTGAGCGATACAGCCATAAATGCCGCCGGAGAATTGTGGTCTTATGCCAGCGGGAGCCTATGGTTGGGTCTTGGCGCGGCGATTGTCTGCGTGGTCGCGGCTCTCCTGCTGGCTTTTGCAAAGACGCGCTCGCAAAGCCCCGTGGTCAAAGCCTCGATCCGCGTGTCCACTCTCGGCTACGCTCTGCCCGGAGCGCTACTCGCAGTGGGTTTGCTCGCGCCTTTGGGGGCAGTTGACATCACCATCAGTCGCTTTGCGCGCGACGTATTTGGGTACACCGGCGGGTTGGTGCTGACGGGAACCGGTGCGATCTTGATTTATGCACTGTCGGTGCGGTTCCTCACAGTTGCTTATAACAGCGTCGATGGCGGGATGAGTAAGATCCCACCCTCGCTTGAAGCAGCGGCGCGGTCATTGGGGGCTGGTCCTTCGCGGGTTCTCACCCGGATTTATGCGCCGCTTCTGAGTCCAAGCCTTGCGGCGGCGGCGGCGCTCGTCTTTATCGACGCGGTACGTGAACTGCCCGCTACGCTGATCCTGCGCCCCTTCAATCTCGAAACGCTCGCCACCCGCACCTATCGCTTGGCGAGCGATGAGCGGCTGGTTGAGGCCTCGATACCTGCGCTGATCTTGCTGGCGGCAGGGCTGCTGCCTGTTTTGCTGCTGACACGGACAGGAAAGCGCTAACCCCCGGCATGTAAGGACAGATTGTCACAGGCAGTGTAAACTGGACTTGTCGAATGCTGCATAAGCGTTCAAAGTGCTGGTCTAATGGCAAAGTTTCCATTCTCCGCCATCGTCGGACAAGACGAAATGAAGCAGGCGCTGCTGATCGCGGCCGTGGATGGCTCGCTTGGCGGGGTGATGGTGTTTGGCGACCGCGGCACCGGCAAAAGCACCGCCGCGCGTGCACTTGCAAGCCTTTTGCCGCCGATCACAGGACACGCAAACTGCCCCTATGGTGGATCGAAAGAGGACGCGGAACGCTATCCCGAAGTCTGCGGCGGCGGGCCTTTGCGAAAGCGGCCAGTGCCCTTCGTCGACCTCCCCTTGGGGGCGACCGAAGACCGTGTGATCGGCTCGCTCGACTTAGAAAAGGCGCTTCGTTCCGGTGAGAAGGGGTTTGAACCTGGGCTCTTGGCTAAGGCCCACCGGGGATTTCTCTATATTGATGAAATCAACCTGCTCGAGGACCATCTGGTCGACCTGCTGCTCGATGTCGCCGCCTCAGGTGAGAATGTGGTTGAGCGCGAGGGGCTGTCGGTGCGCCATCCGGCCAAGTTTGTTCTGATCGGCAGCGGCAATCCGGAAGAAGGCGAACTGCGCCCGCAACTGCTTGATCGCTTTGGCCTGTCGGTCGAAGTCCGCACACCAGAGGCAATCGAAACGCGCGTCGAGATAATGCGCCTGGTCGCCGCCAATGAGCGCGATCCTTCTGGTTTTGCCGAGCAATGGGCTGAGGAGGATGAAAAGACCCTCAAGCAGATCGCTCGCGGAAAAGCCAAGCTTGCAAAGCTTGAACCCTCCGATGACCTGCTCACCGGTGCTGCGCATTTGTGCATGGCGGTGGGCGCTGATGGCCTACGCGGAGAGCTCACCTTGATGCGGGCGGCGCGTGCGCTTGCTGCACTAAAGGGCGCACGCAAGGTCAAACGGGAGCATTTGATTGCGGTTGCACCATCTGCGTTGCGCCACCGTTTGCGGCGCGATGTGCTCGATGAAACGGGCTCAACGGCGCGCATCAGTCGCGCGATTGACGAACTGTTCGGGTGAGCGCCATGAGCGCCCCCAGAGACCAAACAGGCGCCGACCCAATTCACGACGCAAAGCTCGCCGCGACCCTTTTCACCCAAAACCCTCTTGGCTTTGGCGGTATGGTGCTGCGCGGAAGCTCGCCAGCTCGCGACGCTCTGGTAGAGGCAATTGCCGAGAAGCTTCCTTGTCGCCGCTTGCCCAGCCATGTCGATGACGAGCGCCTACTTGGCGGAATCGATATTGCGGCGAGCCTTGCCGCTGGCAAACCGATTGAGGCGTCCGGGCTGCTTGCCGAAGCGGAAGGCGGGGCTCTGATAGTGCCAATGGCGGAGCGCATGGGAGGGGCGCTTGCAGGTCGGCTTGCACAAGCGCTTGATGAACGGCGCGTCGCGCTGATCCTGCTGGATGATGCCTGTGAGGTCGACGATGGCCCACCGCTGGCTATGATGGAGCGATTGGCATTCCATTGCGACCTGACCCATTCGAGGGAGCGTGAGGCAGCGCTTGCAGGCTCAGCAGCGGGCGAAGCGGCTCCCCTCGATGACGATGCACTCAGCGCCATTGCCGTCACGGGCTCGGCCTTGGGTGTCCATTCACTCCGCGCGCTGATCCAGACAAGCGAGACGGCACGGGCGCACGCCGGACTTGCCGGGCGAGGTGCCCCCGAGCAGGCTGACCTCGAAGCCGCCGCGCGCCTTGTTCTGGCCCCGCGTGCAACGCAGCTTCCCCCTCCGCCCGACGAACCCGAAAGCGACGATGCACCACCGCCAGAACAAGCTGAAACGTCAGAGGAGAACAACCAGCAATCAGCCGATCAAAAGCTCGAAGATAAAGTCGTCGAGGCGGCAACAGCCGCAATCCCAGCGGACCTCCTCGCCCAGCTCGCCAAGGGCCTTGCTCCGCGACAAGCTGGTGGGAGTGGCTCGGGGCAAAGACGCAAAAAAGGCCTTCGCGGCAAACCTTTGGACGCGCGGCCGGGTATGCCGCGAGGCGGTGCGCGGCTTGCCATGATCGACACGCTGCGCGCGGCGGTCCCCTGGCAGGCTGTGCGTAGACATGAGGCTGGGGCAGATAGTGGAAGCGCACTCCTGCTGCGCAAAGATGACCTTCGTGTGAGACGCTTTGAAGAGAAAGCCGCACGCGTCACCATATTTGCCGTGGATGCCAGTGGGTCTGCCGCCGCTGCGCGCCTTGCAGAAGCCAAGGGCGCAGTCGAATTGATGCTAGCCCAGGCCTATGTCACCCGCAGCGAGGTCGCCCTCATCGCCTTTCGCGGCGAAACAGCGGGGTTGCTGCTCCCACCGACACGCTCACTCACGCGGGCGCGGCGGGCGCTGGCAGAATTACCCGGCGGCGGGGGCACTCCGCTTGCGATAGGCCTCAACGCCGCACGCGAAATGGCTCAAAACGTCCGATCACGCGGCCGCACACCCAGCCTGATCGTGCTCACCGATGGGCGTGCCAATATTGATGCTTTAGGTCAGCCGGGGCGCACGCAAGCGAGCGAGGATGCGGAGGCTGCCGCTAAGGTGATCGCGCGCGAAGGGGTCGATTCACTAGTGGTCGATATCTCCTCCCGCGCCAGCCGCGAGGGTCGAACACTCGCCGAGGCCATGCAAGCCCGCTACCTCGCCCTGCCGCGCGCAGATGCGAAAACCCTGCACGCCGCAATTTCGAACAGAGAGCCCGCATGAGCACGCCGCTCCTGTGGGAGCGCGAGGGGCAGATTTGGCCACACCGCGAACACTCAGAATTCCTGCAGCAGGGTCCCGTCAGATGGCATGTGCAGCGCTTTGGAACGTCGGGAAACCCACGTATTCTCTTGCTGCATGGTACGGGTGGATCGGTCCATTCATGGCGAGGGCTCGCGCCGATTTTGGCCGAGAATTTCGAGATTTTGGCTCCTGATTTGCCCCGCCATGCATTTACAAGCGGCCACGCTCCAGAGCAGACCTCACTCGTCGGCATGGCGCGCGCCATATCCGAACTGCTGGCGCACACTCGGTTCGCCCCCGACATGCTGGTCGGCCATTCGGCAGGCGCGGCATTGGCATTGCAGGGCGCACTGGATCACGGTTTCGATGGCCCCATTGTGGGTCTCAATTCCGCCCTGCGCCCCTTCCCCGGCCCCGCAGCTGAGATATTCCCAGCCATTGCGAAGGTGCTGTTCGTAAACCCCCTTGTGCCGCGCATCTTTTCAAAAATGGCAAGCTTTGGTGGCGAGGCTGAACGGTTTATCTACCGCTCCACCCATTCGCGCCTCGATCAGCAAGGGCTCGATTGCTATTCTGCGCTCATCAAAAACTCTCGCCACACCAAAGGCGCTCTTTCGATGATGGCCAATTGGGACTTGCCCACTCTGCGCACTCGCATGGGAGAGCTCACCAACCCCATACTGATGGTGCATTCGGACAGCGACGCGGCGATCCCGCTGGATTGGGCGAAAGAAGCACACACATGGCTACCCAAATCGCGGTTTGAGGTGCTCAAAGGTCTTGGTCATCTCGCCCATGAAGAGGCCCCGGAACTTGCGTCCAAATGGATCGTAGATTTCGCGAAAGAGACCTTGGGAACACCCGCATAATGGAAGACTACACCAAGAACATCACCGAGAATTTCGGCTGGCTGGAGATCGCGTTCTTCTACTCCATCGCGATTGGCGTCTGCTTTTGGCAATGGTGGAAGATGCGCCGCGAAGTGCGCGAAATGCGCGCCGAAAGGGAGGCGCAAGAGGCGGACGAAGCGGCCCGCGAGGAAGCCGAAGACAAAGGGGAGAAACCTGAGGGTTAGGCCGGTTTGCCTAAGCTGGTTTTCTGGGCATCCTGAAAGGCAACATGAATTGCACCACACCTGAGGCAAAGCGCTTCATATCAAGACTTTCCTGCACAGTGGCGACTTCTTCTCCAAACAGTTTGGAGTCCAATTCTGAGCGTGCATAGAAGGGCGTATCTTCCCAAGTCTTGCGCACTTCAGCGCCCCCAATCTCCGACCGTGTGCGGCGATCGACCCACCACTTGCTCTTGGGCAATGGGGCTATCGCAGGCAGCTCGACATGGCTCGCCTCAGCATGCCGGTCGAAACGAATGGCGCTTGCGAAAAGCGAACCATTGCCGCGTTCGCCTTCGTAGCAAACCACTGCGCCCTCTTTGAGATGCGCTCTGGACCAATGCCACATGTTGAACCCGCTTTCGAGCGGTTCGCTCCCGCGGTTGTGGTCGAAATAGCCGGTGCCCGACCAGGAAAGCCCCGGCTCTTCCATCTCCACCTCAATGCGCGCCCGCGGGGCCATGCAATGCCAGATGTGATTTTCAGCCGGATCGAGCGCGAAGCTCGTCCGATTGAGCGCTTCAGGGTATACGCGCACCTTGCCCGCAACCCGCCGATGGATCGGGTTGAAGAGCCTCGTGTCGCGTTCCTCGACTTCAATCTCCAGATGATCGCCAGCCCAGCGCATGGCGCTGTGCCCGATTTCCAGATTGCGCGCATCGCGCCGCACATCCTCCTCGGGCCGTTCATGCATGACCCAGCGGTGCTGAGGCCCGTAAAGCGCGACATTCAATGAGCTGTGATTAATCGGCCGCCTGCGCCCTGATGCCTTGTAATAAGGCGAGAAAACACTGCCCATAAAGGCGATTATCGTGAGGGCGTGGCACCCATCTTGGCTGATGGCATCGATGTACCACCATGTGTAGCCGCCCGGTGGAACGTCTTCGTCGAAGCGAGGTCCTGTTCGACCTTTTTCGCCGCAAGCAGCCCGGATAAGGCGGCCATCGGCACGCCGGCTGAAGGGTGCGTCGCGCCCCCAGCGCAGTAAAGTCTCCTGATTCGCGTTCGCGGCCCCTGCCTCAGGAAAGAGGCCGCCGAGCCGTGCGACGCTCTGCCATAGAGAGCCCCCCCGGTTGCCGGGAACAGCCTCTCCCACTCCGCCGGTGTCGCGACGTGGTGAGGCATATCCTCTTCCAGCATCAGGCCGCAGCGTTGGAGCGTCGCTCTCATTTCGCTTGTGCATTGTCGGGTCTCCTCGGGATCATAGGAATGGGTGTCGCCATTGGCGGATGCGTTCACGATGATTTGCAGGCGTTCGCGGCCTTTGAGTTCTGCGCGGCCTGATGCGTTAGCGCTGCGGTCAAGCGCGCAGATGTAAGCGGTCGGATCGCTCGGGCTGCGCCCGCTGGCGATCTCGTCAAACTCGCGCTTGTAGTCGCATGAGAAGAACACGTTGTGATGGGTGAGATCAAACCCGCTGGTCTCGCTATGGGCGTACCAAACCAGAGCCGATAGCGAGCGTTTGTGCGACGCTAGCGGCTTGACCGCCTGTGAAACGCGTCCGCTAAAATGGCCGGTGGCAATCGCGTTGGGATCTCCGTTACAGATCACCGCGCTGGCCAAGATTTCCTCACCGCTCGCCAACCGCACACCGCGCGCCCGTCCGCTTCCATCGGTGAGTATCTCGGCAACGTTCTCACCCATGCGGAAACGCGCGCCCTTGCTTTCCGCCAATTGCTGCAGGGCTTTAGCAAGCGCGTTGATCCCGCCCTCAATCTGCCACACGCCCATCGCCTCTACATGAGCGATCAGCATCAGGGTCGCAGGCGCCTTGAAAGGCGAAGAACCGCAATAGGTGGAATAGCGCCCAAACAATTGCTGGAGCCGCGGATCTGGGAAGAAATCGCGCAATGCCTTCCACATCGACTTGTGCGGACGCATCGCGGCAAAATCGCCAAATCTTGTTGGACCAATCCGCCAAAGCAGCGGCAGCGGGCTCGACACATTGTCGCCGCGCATCATAGGCTTATTGAGGACATCATACATGCGCCGCGTTTCGTGGCAGAAGCGGCGATAACCGCGCGCAGCCTCAACGCCGGCAAAGTCTCCGATAGCCTCGTCACTGCGCTCTGGATCAGCGAACAGATCGAGAGTTTCGGTGTCGTCCCAGGCATGCCGCGCGAGCACTTCGGCCTGTTTGACGGTTACGAAATCCTCGAGTCGCGATCCGCATTCATCGAAGATCTCGTCAAACACATCGCGCATGGTGAAGACGGTCGGACCGCCATCGATAAGCTTGTCATCGACTTCCACCCGGCGAGCCTTTCCGCCCACCTCATCGCTCTTTTCCACGAGTGTGACTGACATACCGCGCGCTGCAAGCCGGGCAGCTGCACTAAGCCCGCCTATTCCTGCACCAATGATGACGACTGACGTCTCCAACACCCCTCCAGCCGGCTTCGCAAACCGGTCCAATGCGACATTCTGGTTGACCTGACTGTAGCATGTGTCCAATCTTTTAGACAAATGATGTGTCAGGTTGAATAGCATTAATGGCGCAGGGATCATCAAAAGCGTCATCCCGAAGGCCCCCACTCAGAGTGCGCTGGGTGGCAAGGCGCAATGCGGTGTTCGCCAACCCCCGCTTTCAATATTGGTGCGCCAAGCTACCGCTGGTAAATAGGATCGCCAGAGCGCGCGCGAGTGAAGCATTCGATCTGGTCGCGGGCTTCACCTACAGTCAGATCTTGCGCAGCTATGTCGAAACCGGATTGTTTGACCTCCTTGAGAGCGGGCCCATAGGCCACAAGCATGTCGCCTCTGAGTTGAACCTAAGCGAAGAAGCTGCGCTTACCCTGCTTCGCGCTGGCCGGGCGCTCAAACTCTCGGAAGAACCGATGGGCGACGGCTGGATGCTTGGCGAGGCAGGAGCAGTGCTTGCGGCTGACAAAGGCGCACAGGCAATGATCCGGCACCACCGGATCCTTTACCGCGACCTCGCTGATCCAGTTGAACTCTTGCGCAGAGATCGCCAGGAGCCCACTGATCTCTCACGCTTCTGGTCTTACGCGGGCGCACTACACGGTGCGGCGGAGCGCGGCACAGCAACGGGGGAATATTCCGAGCTCATGGCCACATCGCAGCACTTCGTCGCTGACCAGGTTCTTGGTGCCTATCGCTTCCCCAGCAATGCGCGACTTCTTGACGTTGGTGGCGGGCATGGAGCTTTCCTCAGCCATATGGGCGCGGCCGATGAGGACCTGCATCTCGGCCTTTTCGACCTGCCCGAAGTTGCCGAAGCAGGTGCAGCCAAGTTGGCCGCGCGCTTCGGTAAATCCCGCGTAAGCGCCCATCCGGGCAATTTCTTCTCAGACCCAATCCCGCAAGGCTACAATGTCATCTCGCTGGTGCGGATCCTGCATGATCATGACGATGGCCCCGCCCTTCAATTGCTCACCAATATCCGCGCCAGCCTAGCACCTGGAGCACAGCTGCTCATCGCAGAACCGATGGCGCGCGTCGAAGGTGCCGAAGGGATGGGAGAGGCATTTTTTGGAATGTATCTGTGGGCCATGGGCTCCGGCCGTGCGCGAAGCCCCAAAGAAATCGCACAAATGGCTGAGGAAGCAGGGTTTCTCCGCACGAAGACCATCCCCACTGCTCAACCCGTCAACGCCAGCATCCTTATCGCTTATGCGTGAGCCATCTCATTCATCATGAACTGTCTGCTTTGGTTGACACTTTAATGTGTAAAGCGTAGCAAGTTGAGGAGAGGTAGTCCTTCCTGGGACATTCGCCGAGTCGTATCATCGATGCGACCAAGCGGATGGAGGGGCAAACGAGAACCCGGGGAAGCGAGTCCGCTTATGCAAAGTCTTGCTGTGATTCTTGAAAGGCCAGAGCGCGTTGCGCTTCAGTCGCTTGAGCTAAATCCGGTAGGGGCAAGCGACGTCCTCGTTGAGATTGCCTGGAGCGGGATTAGCTCCGGCACCGAGAAACTTCTATTTAACGGGCAGATGCCGGACTTTCCGGGCATGGGCTATCCACTGGTCCCTGGATATGAATCGATCGGGCGGATTGTAGATGCGGGACATGACGCGAAAGCACGTATCGGCGAGTGGGTCTTTGTGCCTGGCGCGAATTGTTACGATGGCGCGCTTGGCCTATTCGGTGGCACGGCTAGCCGGGTGGCACTGCCATCGGCGCGCGTATTGGCGATCCCTGAAGGATTGGGCGAAAGCGGCGTGCTCTGCGCGCTTGCAGCGACGGCGCTTCATGCCATCAATTCAGGCACCCTTCCCGATCTGATCGTTGGTCACGGCGTTCTTGGTCGCTTACTGGCCCGCCTGACAATAGCGCTAGGTGGCGAGGCACCCACCGTTTGGGAAATCAATGCCAACCGCCAGAACGGTGCTAAGGGATACCCAGTTGTCAGCCCGGATGACGATCAGTGTCGAGATTATGGCTCGATTTACGATGCCAGCGGCGATGCTGATCTTGTCGACACTCTAATCGGTCGGCTCGCTAAAGGCGGCGAAATCACTCTGGCTGGCTTCTACAAAAACCGCATCGGTTTCAATTTCGCGCCAGCCTTCATGAAGGAAGCGCGTTTCCGCGTCGCTGCCGAATGGCAAGCGGAAGACATTACGCAGACAATTGGCTTGATCGAAACAGGGGCACTCGGCCTCAGCGGGCTGATTACCGATCGCGCACCTGCCGAGCGCGCTGAGGAAGCCTATCCGAAGGCGTTCAGTGACCCGAATTGCCTCAAAATGGTCTTGGATTGGAGTGAAGTTCAATGACGATGTTGGAAGCCCAAGATCAAGCTTTACGCGACGAAGCTTCGCATGAACCCGATCCCGTGCACACAGGCGAAGTGACCAAGGAAACGCAGGTCATCGCGATTTATGGGAAAGGCGGCTCGGGCAAGAGCTTCGCGCTTTCCAATTTGTCTTACATGATGGCGCAGCAGGGCAAGCGCGTGCTGCTGATCGGCTGCGATCCGAAGTCGGATACGACCAGCCTGCTGTTCGGCGGCAAGAGCTGTCCCACCATCATCGAAACCTCTTCAAAGAAGAAGCTCTCCGGCGAAGAAGTCACAATCGAAGACGTCTGCTTCCAGCGTGATGGCGTTTTCGCCATGGAGCTAGGCGGGCCGGAAGTGGGTCGTGGCTGTGGCGGCCGCGGAATCATTCACGGCTTTGAGCTGCTTGAGAAATTGGGCTTCCACGAGTGGGGCTTCGACTACGTCCTCCTCGATTTTCTTGGCGACGTGGTGTGCGGCGGCTTTGGCCTGCCGATTGCCCGCGATATGTGTCAAAAAGTGATCGTGGTCGGCTCAAACGACCTCCAATCACTCTATGTCGCCAACAATGTTTGCCATGCGGTGGAATACTTCCGCAAAATGGGCGGCAATGTCGGTGTTGCTGGCATGATCGTGAACAAGGATGATGGAACGGGTGAGGCGCAGGCATTTGCCGATGCGGTCGACATCCCGGTTCTCACCGCCATCCCTGCGGATGAAGACATCAGGCGCAAAAGCGCCAACTATCAGATTATCGGTAAGCCTGGCGGCGAGTGGGCAAGTCTCTTTGAAGAGCTCGCAATCAACGTCGCTGAGGCCCCGCCGCGCCAACCCTCTCCAGTGGACCAGGATGGTCTCCTCGATCTCTTTTCGCCTGAAGAAACAGGCGGAAATGTCGAACTGATCCCAGCCACCCAGGCCGATATGCGCGGCGGCATATTTGAAGAAAAACCATCACTTGAAGTGATCTACGACGAGGTGTGATCTGAGCGACGCCCATATCCCTGATGCGAAACGCACCCCAGACACGCTCGATATGAGCGATGGGTCAGCCGGCGCATGTTCGAGCAAGGATACTATGCGCGATGCGGCACGCGCGGCGGGCAAGTCGGACATTCTCGACCAATACGCCAGCGACTATCCTGTGGACCCTGCAAAAGGGCCGCACGATCAACCACAATCCATGTGCCCAGCCTTCGGGTCGCTCCGGGTGGGCCTTCGGATGAAGCGCACCGCGACCGTGCTGTCGGGCTCGGCGTGCTGTGTATACGGTCTGACGTTTACCTCACACTTCTACGGTGCGCGGCGCACGGTTGGCTATGTGCCGTTTTCCTCCGAAACGCTGGTCACCGGCAAGCTGTTTGAGGACATCAAGGAAGCGGTAGAGGATCTGGCCGACCCTGATAATTACGACGCGATTGTCGTCACAAATCTGTGCGTTCCAACGGCGAGCGGCGTGCCTTTGAGACTGCTGCCTGATCAGATCAACGGTGTGCGCATTATCGGCATCGACGTGCCCGGCTTTGGCATTCCAACGCACGCAGAGGCGAAGGATGTGCTGGCTGGCGCAATGCTCGCTTATGCGCGCAATGAGGCGATGGAAGGCCCGGTGGCGACACCTGAGAAGCGCTCTGACAAGCCCACAGTTGCGCTGCTTGGCGAAATGTTCCCGGCCGATCCGGTGGTGATCGGGCAGATGCTTGAGCCCTTGGGCTTGGCGGCGGGGCCGGTGGTTCCAACGCGCGAATGGCGTGAGCTTTATTCAGCGCTCGATTGCTCGGTTGCCGCTGCCATCCACCCTTTCTACACCGCCAGCATTCGCGAATTTGAAAGCGCTGGTCGTCCTGTGATTGGCTCTGCCCCTGTGGGCGCAGACGGCACCGCTGCCTGGCTCGACAGCCTTGGCGATGTGATGGGGCTTCCCACTGACAAAGTCGCTGGCGTCAAAAACGCTATGATTGGCGCATGCAAAGGCGCTTTGGCAGGCTCTCCTATCAAAGGCCGCGTCACTGTTTCCGGCTATGAGGGTTCGGAGCTTTTGGTCGCGCGGCTCCTGATCGAAAGCGGTGCGGACGTGCCTTATGTCGGTAGCGCTTGTCCCAAGACCAAGTGGTCGGACGCCGACCGCGAATGGCTTGAGGCCAAGGGCGTCCGGATCAACCTCCGCGCAAGTCTTGAGGACGACATCGCAGCCGTCGAGGAATTCCGTCCCGACCTTGCAATCGGCACAACGCCAGTGGTCCAGCACGCCAAGGCGAAGGCTATTCCGGCCCTTTACTTTACTAACCTCATTTCCGCCCGCCCACTGATGGGACCTGCAGGCGCTGGCAGCCTCGCGCAGGTCATCAATGCGGCGATGGGCAATAAAGAGCGCTTCAATACGATGCGCGACTTCTTTGAAGGTGTTGGTGATGGACATGCCACCGGCGTTTGGGAAGACACTCCGGTGGATCGCCCCAAATTTCGCAAGAAATATGCAGCCTTGAACGAAGCGGCGCGCAAAGCGTCTGAGGCGGTGGGCACATGACGCTTGTTTTGGACCACGGCTTTGCTGCATTCGTAGCGATCTCTTGTCGCACGGGAGGGAAGGTATGACCTTAGTTCTCGATCACGACAGGGCCGGCGGATATTGGGGCGCCACTTACGTCTTTACGGCGGTCAAAGGCCTACAAGTCATCATCGATGGACCTGTCGGCTGCGAAAACCTGCCGGTCACATCTGTGCTCCACTACACCGATGCCCTCCCCCCGCATGAATTGCCGATTGTGGTGACGGGGCTGGGCGAGGAAGAGCTGGGCAAAACCGGCACCGAAGGCGCTATGAAACGCGCTTGGCAAACGCTCGACCCTGAGCTTCCTGCCGTGGTTGTGACTGGCTCAATCGCCGAGATGATCGGCGGGGGCGTCACGCCAGAGGGCACCAATATCAAGCGCTTCTTGCCACGCACAATCGACGAAGATCAATGGCAGAGCGCCGACCGCGCGCTGACCTGGCTGTGGACCGAATTTGGTCCCAAAAAGATGCCTCAAGTGAAGGCGCGAAAAGAGGGCGAGAAGCCGGTCGTCAATATCATCGGTCCATCCTATGGCATGTTCAATATGCCCTCAGACCTCGCTGAAATCCGGCGGTTGGTCGAAGGGATCGGCGCAGAAGTTGGTGTGGTCTTCCCGCTGGGATGTCACCTTGCCGATATTCGCAAACTCGGGACAGCGGACGCCAATGTCTGTATGTATCGCGAGTTTGGCCGAAACCTTTGTGAAACGCTTGAAAGGCCCTACTTCCAGGCGCCCGTAGGCCTTTCAAGCACGACAAAATTCTTGCGCGCATTGGGCGCAGAACTTGGCCTAGACCCTGAGCCATTTATTGAGCGCGAAAAACACACCACGATCAAGCCTTTGTGGGACCTGTGGCGCTCGGTCACGCAAGACTTCTTTGCGACCGCCAATTTCGGCATTGTCGCCAATGGCACTTATGCCCGCGGCATCCGCCACTTCTTGGAAGAGGATATGGGACTGCCTTGTGCCTTTGCCCATTCACGCGAAGCTGGCGTAAAGCCCAAAAATGACGAAGTGCGCGCAGCAATCCATTGCACGCCGCCACTAGTGATGTTCGGATCGTATAATGAGCGCATGTATATGGCCGAGGTCGGTGCGCGCGGGAAATTCATCCCAGCAAGCTTTCCAGGCGCAGCTATCCGCCGTCACACCGGCACGCCATTCATGGGCTATTCGGGCGCAACCTATTTGGTGCAGGAAGTGTGCAATGCGCTCTTCGATGCGTTGTTCCATATCCTGCCACTGGGCTCAGACATGGACAAAGGTCAAGCAACCTTGGCACGCGGAGCTGACACACCTATGCAAGGCGGGTCCAACGGCGCGCCCACGCACGAAGTTACATGGGATACCGAGGCGAAAGCCCGCCTCGATGAGCTGGTCGAAGAGCAGCCCGTTCTCATCCGAATTTCTGTCGCCAAGCGCCTTCGCGATGCCGCAGAAGCAGCCGCGCGCGCGAAAGGCGCTGACACCGTTACCAAAGATTGCCTCCAAGAGGCATTGCTCGAGGGAGAAGCTGTATGACCTGCTTCTCACTCACCAACGAAACTTTTGAGGGATCACAAGTTTTGCCTGATCGTATCGGGCATCCGCAATCCACGTGGGGGATCACGCGCGGATACCGTCGAGGACAATCCCGTCCTCGCTCCAATGTAAATAAATGGAGATACTACAATGGCCGATGGTGATCGCCCCAACGTGGGGACGTATCTAACCGACGAGGAAGCAAAGGAAATCCATGGCGCGTTCATGGGTACCTTTGGGCTCTATGTCGGAATCGCGGTTGTCGCTCACATCCTTTTGTGGGTCAACAAGCCGTGGCTCCCCCTCTGATAATCCAATCTGCCTGACTTGCCTTTGAACACCTCGTTTCGGGGTGACCGCTGGCAATCCAAGCAAATGGAATAAGGAAACAAACATGTACAAGATTTGGCATCATTTCGATATTCGCCGCACTCTTGTCGCGCTCCATGTGGGGCTCGCAGTGTTGGCGTTTACGATCCACTTCATCCTGCTCAGCACCGAAACATACGGCTGGCTCAGCTAACACTGAGCCTGCTGGCTGTATTTGACAGCTGAACAGGCAAATCCTTGTGAGGGGGCAGGTTCGCCTGCCTGCCTCCCACAAACCGAACGACGAGAAACGATAACACCCGCGAAACCCGCGGGAAGGATGGACCTATGGCGCTCCTTAGTTTCGAGCGGAAATACCGCGTTCGCGGTGGTACATTAATCGGCGGCGACCTTTTCGACTTTTGGGTCGGGCCGTTTTATGTCGGATTCTTCGGAGTATTGGTGGCAATCAGCGCGGCCCTTGGCACGATGCTGATTTTTGCCGCCGCTGCCGCTGGACCGACACTCAACCCCTGGCTAATCGATATTCAGCCACCGCCAATTGAAGCAGGGCTTGCATTCGCACCCCTGGCAGAAGGGGGTTACCACCAAGTCATCACATTATGTGCGGTGATAGCCTTTTCGTCTTGGGCGTTGAGGCAGGCAGAAATCTCCCGAAAGCTGGGCATGAGCTATCATGTGCCGATCGCTTTTGGTTTCGCTGTTTTTGCCTTTGTCACTTTGAATGTCATCCGCCCGTTTTGGATGGGCGCATGGGGACACGCTTTCCCCTATGGCATTTGGACCCACTTGGATTGGGTTTCCTACACCGGATATAACTATGTGAACTTCCACTACAATCCGGTGCATATGTTGGCGATCACCTTCTTCTTTACCAACTGTCTGGCGCTTGCGCTGCACGGGGGTCTGGTCTTGTCGGCGGTCAATGTCGGCAAGGGAAATGAAGTGCGCTCACCTGAATATGAGGACACCTATTTCCGCGATTTCATCGGCTATTCCGTTGGCACGCTGGGCATTCACCGTGTTGGCCTGTTCCTGGCGCTGAACGCAGCGTTCTGGAGCGCGATCTGCATCGTGATTTCCGGCACGCTTATGACGGGCAGTTGGGTTGAATGGTGGGATTGGTGGCGTGTGATCCCGATCTGGTCTGAGGGAGCAGCTTGATATGGCTAACTATCAAAACATCTTCACCCAGATCCAGGTTAAGGCTGCGCCCGAAATGGGGGTTCCTCTGACCGATGGCAGTGAGCCACGGATCAATGCAACCGGCTATTCCTATTGGATGGGCAAGATCGGCCAAGCGCAGATTGGCCCTGTCTACCTCGGCCTGCTTGGCATGATCTCGCTGACCTTTGGTCTGGCAGCGTTCATGATCATCGGACTGAATTTCTGGGCACAGGCTGGATGGGACCCGCAGACTTTCATGCGCGAACTGTTCTGGCTCTCGCTTGATCCTCCGGGTCCTGAATATGGCTTTAGTCCCTTCGTGCCTCTCAATGAGGGTGGCTGGTTCATTATGACCGGTGCGTTCCTGACCATCTCAATCCTGTGCTGGTGGGCGCGCACCTACCAACGCGCCAAGGCATTGGGTATGGGGATGCATATCCCCTGGGCCTTTGCATCGGCCATTTGGTTGTTCCTGGTGCTGGGCTTTATCCGCCCGATGCTAATGGGCAGCTGGGCAGAAGCGGTGCCTTACGGGGTCTTCAGCCATCTGGATTGGACCAACAACTTCTCGCTCATTCACGGGAACTTGTTCTACAATCCGTTCCACGCGCTCTCGATTGCCTTCCTTTACGGGTCGGCAGTTCTGTTCGCGATGCACGGAGCGACGATCCTGGCGCTTGGCCGTTATGGCGGTGAGCGTGAAATCGAGCAAATCACTGACCGAGGCACAGCCTCTGAGCGCGGTGCGCTGTTCTGGCGCTGGACCATGGGCTTTAACGCCACAATGGAGTCAATCCACCGCTGGGCATGGTGGTTCGCCGTGTTGACGACGCTAACAGGCGGCATTGGTATCCTCTTGTCAGGCACCGTGGTCGACAATTGGTTCCTATGGGCACAAGAGCACCACTACGCTCCACAATAGGGTTTCAGGCGAAGCCCTTGGTCTCAAGCGAGGCCAACCACCCGTAGGTCGAAAAAAGCCCGGCCGCGTAAGAAACGCGGCCGGGCTTTTTTGTTCGGGTTAGAGCGGCCGCAATTAGGAGCTTCTGATCGATCAGTTAATGATCGGAATTGCGGGTGGGGGTCGGACACGTTGAGATTTGCACCGCTGCAAGACTCATCTTTTTCGGGCGACAATGATCTCTTGTTAAGAGGCTATTTTGGAGTGTATCTAGGACACTCCTGATCAGTTGACAGCTGCAGGCAGTATGAACTCTCCCATCAGCCGATCCCGCCACCGGCCGCGAGTGCGTCCATCGCTGTAATTACCTGCGTTGAACTGAACGACGAGTTCGAGCTCAGGCACGACGAATGTCATTTGTCCTCCATTGCCACTCGCAAAGTACGTATCGATGATCTTCCCATTGACCTCATACTCCTGTCGCCACCAAGCAAAGCCGTAATCGTCTTCTGTGTTCAAAGAGGAATGCGGCGCAGCGGATGCGTTAACCCAGTCTTCCGACACAAGTCGCTTGCCGTTCCATACACCCCCGTCAAGATAGAGCTGTCCAAGCTTCATGAAGTCGCGAGGGCGCAGGCGAATGCCGCCGCCCATGTAACCCTCATACTTCGGCGAAAGATTCATGTAATAGTGGTCAATATCAAGCGGCTCGGCAAAGCTCTCATGAAAGAAGCGCGGAAGGCTCATACCGGTTTTTGCTTTTAGGGCACCGCCGATCAGATTGATGCCTGCTGTACAGTATGCGTCTTTGGCTCCCGGTTCCGCCACCATCGGCAAATCAAGTGTGTAGCGATACCAATCCGGTTGCTCGGACTGGCTTTGCATTGTGTCCTCATTGCCCCGCGTTTCGGAGTTACCGTCATCGCATTCAAACCCTGGCGACATGGTCACAAGATGGCGAAGGGTCATTTGTTCCTTGCGCGGATCAGGGTTGGCGAAGGCTTCGACACCGCCGAAAAAGGAATACACTGGCTCGTCAATGCTTGAGACCAGCCCACGCTCCAGCGCAACACCCAGTAAGGCGGACGCTATGGATTTTCCCGCCGAGCGAGAGTCGTGCGGCGTGTCTCTATCGAAACCATGAAAGTACTCTTCCACGACCAGCTTTCCGCGGTGAGCAATCAACAGCCCATGGATGTAGGGTTTTCGGAGCCCTGTCGGCTCAAACGTGGCAAGCCCGCTGACCATATCCGAAAGCAATTCCACATTAAGCCCAGTCTCTGCCGGCGAGGCCGTGCGCCAACCATCATCTGTTTGCACAGGCTGCAACAAAGCGGGCGGAGCCTCGGGAGAACGTCTCGGATAGAAACCAACGGCCCCTCTTCGCGATCGACGTGTGAAATCGAATACATCGCCCCCTCTCCGGAGCCGGAGACTGAATTGCCGTCCTGGTACAACACTGTTTCCAGTGAACCGCACATCTCCATCGGTATTCTTAAACTGGATCTCATCACCGTCGACCGTTGCGGTCACGACGCGAAAGAAGACCCCAATGTTGCGCTCAGGATTGCGCAGAAAGGTGCGATAACGCGTTGGGTCATCACCTGAATCGCCGCTCTCTGGCATCAGTGGAATGTTCAGCGAAAGAGTTTGCGGAAATGGTCTGATTGTGCCCGAGAACGCGTCATTGCCTGCGGGCATTATACGCACAGGGGAGGCGAATGGATAGTTTTGTACCTTGCCAGGTGGCTGATACCAATGTCCCGTGATAGCTTCGCCAGCGGCTGACTGGTGGCCGATGAAATAACCCTGACCCAGAACAGAAAAGGCCCAGCGCCGCGTGCCATCTTCCTGAGTGGTTTGTTCTACCGGGACACTCTCGCCCTGAATCCGAGCGGCCCAGCCATCTCCTGAGCTCTGCAAGACCACAGGCCCTTTCAGGTCGGGACCAAAACTCCGCTCGGCAACCCAAATGCCTTCCCAATCAACTGGTGCCTCGGCCTGTCTTTCCGTCTGAGCCGCCAGATTACCTTGAGCCACACCACATACCGCAACCGAGCAGGCAGACAACACTTTTACACCAAGGGCTCTCATATCATAACTTCCTCTCAGGCCGCACGCTGTGCCAGCCAGTCCACAATTGGCTCTATGCCGCTTTCCATGTTCTGCTTCAGCATTGCGCATGCCGTCGCCAAATCATTGTCTCGTAGAGCTGTCATAATGAGATCATGCTCGTTGCCCGCGACCCATAGGTTTTCGGTTTCACGGAATAGGGCGTGCTCGTAGCGTCGTGTCCGATCAATCATTTGCTGAATTAGCCCAATAAGTACCTTGTTCGGGCACCCCGCCAGCAGTTCCATATGCCAGGCATTATCAATGTCGATCGCCGCTGCGGGTGTTTTGGTGGAGAGCAAATTGCGGTTCAATTTCTCCAGCCGAGCCAAGCTTTCTTGCGATGGGATGCCGGCGAGCCGCAGGGCTTCTGGATCGAGAATGGGGCGAATGCCATAGACCTGTTCAAATTCGGTCAAGGTGAGCGGTGCCACAAAGAATCCGCGTCTTGGTTCTGTGGTTACAGCGCCTTGCGCAACCAAGCGCGCCAGGCCCTCTCGCAGCGGTGTCCGACTGACCCCCAAGGTCGCAGCCAGGCGGACTTCGTTGATGCGATCACCATCAGTCAGCGTGCCATCAACGATCATCTCTCGGATCGCATCTGCCGCCTGATCGCTAATATTATCAGATGTAATTTGCATACTGTATACAATAATGAGACTCATTGGTAAGTCAATTTGAAATGTGGCGAGCGGCTGATTCTGGGTCGATTATCGACCGTCAGAACTTTGGCTGACGTGCTGTCAAAGCTGAAGGACACGCTCGATGCCGATCAGTCTTTATCAGCAAGCCTCTCACGCAAATCCAACAGGTGGAGCGGAAAGGACAATGCGAGCAATATCGCAACCCATTCCCAGCCCGCGCCTACCAGAGCTGCGCGAAGGGCTAGCACGATGAAAACTGCGGGCCCCACAAGGCCGATAATCTTGGCGATGCTCCACCCGCGCACCTTCAGCCATGCAGCCTCCAGCGCCAGCACAGCCAACACCAGATCGGCGGCATGGCCGTTTGCAAAAAAGCTCTCAATCACAGGAGTGCAATCGGCAAGTCTCAGCCAAAGGGCCCGTTCAAGTCCACCACTGCCCAATTCAAGACCGCAGCGAAGCTGACCCAGATCAGATACGGAAAGAACAGCAGCGCAGAATTCCTCGAATATCGCCCGCAATAGACGATCAGCGAGACGATTGAACCAAGTAGAAACAGGACTTCGACAAACGCCCAGTCCGGCCGCTCCATACGGAAAAACAGCAGCGACCACCCGATGTTCAGAAATGCGTTCAACGCAAAAAGGCCTACGATCGTGTCTGATACCTTAGGCGTGGGTGCGGCCCTCCAAGCGGAGACGATCGCAGCGGTGTTGAGCGCGTAAATGATGGTCCAACCCACGGGGAAGGCCACATCGGGCGGGTTCCAGCCGGGTTTCTCAAGCGCCTGATACCATGGTCCCAAATCGGTGATTGTTGCCCCTAGTGCCGCGACCACCGCCGCCGCAACCGCAGCTACAATAGCAGGCAAAACCCAAGTCTTGCTCACCCCAATGTGCATATGTGTACTAGCGCTCATGTCGATCCCTCTCCATTTGCAGTTTACGAACGTGCCTCAGAATTTTCAGGCCCCATGCCCAGCAGGTGGGCAGTGTCTTTCAGGAAGATTTTGAAGTGCGCCAGCGGCTTTTTACGCACCAGCTTCTTGTGCATATACGCCTGCCACGTGAGCTGTTGGACATCCTTGTCGTCACACATATCGACGAAACGCTCGCGGCGATTGTCGCTTGAATACCAGAAGTATTGCATCATCCCGAGGATCCAGAACACGCGTCCGTGCTCCTTCATAAAGTGCTTACGAGCCAACTTGAGAGCCTTGGTCTCACCCGACTTCAATGCCTCGCTCGCAGCCTGAGCGGAGTAGCGCCCGCCGACCATAGCGTAATAGATACCCTCGCCTGAGGCTGGCGCAACAATTCCCGCGGCATCGCCAGCGACAATCACATCTGCACCGTTGTCCCACCGCTTGAGCGGCTTGAGTGGAATTGGCGCGCCCTCGCGGCGAATTGTCTCGCAACGGGTAAGATCTAGGTCGGAGCGCATTTCTGCAACCGCCCCGCGCAAGGAAAAGCCTTTGTTCGCACTTCCCACCCCGACGCTCGCGGTGTCTCCATGCGGGAAGACCCAAGCGTAGAAATCGGGTGAAAGCTTGCCTTGATAAAACACATCACAGCGGTCGCCATCGAAGGCATCACCGAACTCCTCGGGCGAGGCGATAATCTCGTGATAGGCGAACACACATTTGATCCGCTCAGCATTGGGGAGCGCCTGTTTGGCAACCGCCGAACGCGCACCGTCTGCGCCTACGATCATGCGTGTGCGCACCTTTTCAATCGGCCCGCCACGCTCGCGCCGGAAGGTCACAAGCGGGTGTGCTTCATCATCGCGCTCAATCTTTTCAAAGGTGGCCGCTAATCGCTCAGCACCGCTTTCGACCGCACGCACACGGAGCCATTCGTCAAAATCCTCTCGATCCACCATGCCAACATAACCGGTCTCTCCAACGGGCATATCGACCGCACGGCCTGATGGCGCGATCATACGAGCCGACCGCGCTCTCGCGACAAGCAGGCTTTGCGGAACATTAAAATCTTCTAGCAGGCGCGGTGGGACAGCACCGCCACAGGGTTTAATCCGCCCACCGCGTTCCATCAGCAGAACAGAATGGCCCTCAAGCGCTAGCTCTGTTGCGGCGGTTGCTCCGGCAGGTCCCCCGCCGACCACGACGGCATCATAAATCTGATCACTCATGCGAATGCTCCCTGCCTCTCTTCGTTGTTAAGAGCCGATTTCGCGGCCTTCTTGGGTGAAATCCCCTTTTGCGTCGCACGCAGAGCCAACCATGCTGCGACAACGAACAGCGCCCCCTCGATCGCAAAGATCAGCTGAAACGCGGGACCGTCCGCGCCATAAGCGGCTCTGGCAAAATCCACGCCCAGCGCACCCACGAGCCCGCCGAGCCCAAACGCTATCGCCTGCGCCGCGCCCCACACGCCCATGCGAACGCCTTCACGCGTGCGCTCTCCGGACCCAGCGAGCCCCATCATCGCGCCAATCGCTGCGACCGCGAAAAGCCCGTTGCAAAATCCCAGAGCGAAGACATTGATATGGATCGGCCAGCCGGAGCCAACCACGGCCCCTATCGCCAGTCCGCAAAGAGCAAGAGCCGAACCAAGACAGCCAAAAACGATCCAATGTCTCAGTTCAACAAGCATGCGTCCCGCAAAGGCACTGCCTCCGATACCGGCGACGATCATGCCAATCAGAACGCCCCCCGATTGTAATCCGCCCAGCCCTGTGGACTCGCCGGGAGTCATGCCGAAAACAAGCCCTGCAAAGGGCTCAAGGATCAGGTCCTGCATATTGAACGCCATCATCGAGGCGAAGATAAACAGGGTGAAGCGGCGCGCCGCTTTCTCGGCGAAAATTTCGGACAAAGCGTCCTTGAAACTCGGGGGCTCAGTATCTTTCGCGGTTTCCAAGAAGTCGAATGCTTCGCGCGGCTCAAGCCGAAATGTGGCGAATGCCGCAACCAAAAGACAAGCGACCAAGAGCCCACTTGCAACCCACCAAAGGCGCTGAGGCGAGAAGGGGTCGATCAACTGGCTAACGGTTATGGCGGATACTACGATCCCGGCGATCATCATAATCCATGTGACCGCAGCAGCGGCAGCGCGGCGCTCTGGCGTAACGCCTGAGGCAAGCAGAGCTAATGCTGAGGTCCCGCTTGCTCCTACGCCCACGCCGATGAGCGCATAGGCGAGCACACCCAGTGCAATGCCGAGCGACATGCTGACGGCAGTCATCAAGGTGACCTGGACTGCGAGCAGAGCGCCCAACGCAAGGACGGCAAGGCCGCCCATAATCCAGACCGCACGGCTTCCGCCTTTATCCGAGCCATGCCCCCACAAAGGACGGCACAGTTGCACCGCGTAATGCCAGCCTACGAGCCCAGCCGGGATTGCGGCAGCAAGCGCATATTCGACCACCATAAGGCGGTTGAGCACCGTTGTGGTCAACATCACCATTGCGCCTATGGAGGCCTGTACTAGCCCGATCCGGATGATCGCGAACCACGTCAGACCGCGTGACTTTGTCATTTGAGGAGTGGTGGGAGCGTGCATCAGATGTACCCTCCAAGGCCCAAGGCTGCGGCAAGCATACCCAGCACATAAAGGGTGACTCCCACGCCATTGTACCATGGCGCGAACTTCTTGGGATTGCTCAGGAGGCGCGGCATCGCCGCGAATTGGGCGATCAGCACCGTCCCCACTGCAAGAGCTGAAACTGTATTTCCCCAAATCGCAAGCAGTGTGATCACGGCAATCTGCGCCAAGGCCATGACAGCACACGCAAGCCCTGCGGCATTGCCAACACCCAATGTCACCGGAAGCGAATTTAGGCCCATCGCGCGATCGCCCTCAACCGCCTTGAAATCATTCAGTGTCATGATGCCGTGTGCACCAACGCTGTAGAGCACCAGAGTAATGAGCACTTCGGCACGAGGCATCGCACCCAGCATAACCGCTGCACCAGTGAACCAGCTTAACCCCTCATAGGTCAGCCCCACCACAGCCGGTCCGGTCCACCCGCTTGTTTTGAAACGAAATGGCGGCGCACTGTAGCCCCAGGCAAGCGTCAAGCCGACGAGAGCAGCGGCAAAAACCAGCGGCCCCAGCCCCCAAGCTACAAACGCCGAAAGCACGGTCGCGATGAGCGCAATCCAAAGCCCCATACGACCAGGAATGCGCCCCGATGGAATGGGACGATCGGGCTCGTTGATGGCATCGACGTGGCGGTCAAACCAATCGTTCACCGCCTGGCTGGTTCCGCAAACCAAAGGCCCTGCAAGCAGCACTCCACCTGCAACAAACAGCCACCGTCCATCAAGCCCCGTGCCCGAAGATACCGCGCCGCACATGAAAGCCCACATAGGCGGAAACCAGGTGATGGGTTTGAAGAGTTCAACGACGTCGCGAACCTGTGTTCGGTGAGTTGTCTTGTTCGTGATTGTGGCTTCTGGTCGCTCGACCTCAGGCCGCCCGGTGGGGAGCGGGGATGTGCGAGTCGAGACTGCAGACCTCTCCATAGAGAACGAGGCTATGCCTGACAGGCCTAAGCGTCAAATAATTTTGACACTCTTGAACCCTGAATCCCAATTTAGGCCACCATTTTCAGCCTGAATCGCTATTTTACGAGTCGGGGGGATGCCTCAAAAAGCCATTGCACAGCGTCAACCTCGCAACAGATATGCCGTCAAGAGGCGAATAGTTGCGCCCAATTGAAATGGACAATCTAAAGCTGCGGAGAGGCGATCAATCTCGCCTGGCACTTGACCCTGGCCAACTTACTCTGCGTCGTCGCCAGTCAGATTACCAAGTCCGTGTCGGTGGAGCTTTGAGTAGAGGCTCTGGCGCGAAAGGCCAAGAATCTCCGCGGCGGATGCGCGATTGTCCGACGTGTATTGCAGAGCCGCCTCAATACACAGTCGCTCGATCAAATCGGTGCTCTCGCGCACGATCTCTTTCAAGGACATGCGGCCCACTAGATCGGTCAGCTGTTCGACTGAGCGCGGAAGATCTTGCGGCCCCGGCGGCAAATCGCGAAGCCGGCGGCCAATCTGTCGAATTACAAAAGCATAGTGGGCATCGTCACCATCGGTGCGCACCGCTGACAATTCGATCTGCTCGCCTTCAAGATCATCATTTGTGCGTAGCACTGTGCTCACATTGCGCGCGCTGCCATGTTGATCGACCTGACCTTCGATCAACTCCAAATCGATCCCCGGTCGCCCGATCCAATTGGACAGATTGCGGCCAAACAGCGGATCGATACTGGCCGCCTGCACCATCTCGACAAAGGCGGTATTCGCGCTGACTATATCAAGATTGGCATCGGTAATGACGAAACCATCCGGCATCTCATCAACCAGTTCCAACACAGGAGCCATCGCGACCGCAGAATCATCCTCAAGGCTCGCGAAACGGATCACCAAATGCTGTGCGCGGTCCTGAATAAAGCCATTGGCGTAAGCGGCGACCGTTCGAGACCCCTTGGAGAGAGTAATCTGCTCAGGCGAAGCGGAGTCCGAGGCCAAGGCCGCACCGACAAGCGATTGCAGAGCATCCCGCGAAGGCTTATCCATAAACGCGGCCAGTTTCTTGCCCGGCAAGCTCCCAGCGCGCGCACCCAGCAAGCCATACGCCATGGTATTGGCTTCGCGAATCTTAAGGCTTGCCGCTTCGACCAATAGCATCGGCTCGCCCGAATTTTCGAACAGCATCCGGTAACGCGCGTCCAATTGGCGCATCCGCAAATAATCGCGCTCAAGCGATTGTTGCACTTGCAACAACCGTTGCTGCATTCGCCCGGCTTCGCGCAAATCACGGCCAAAAGCGATGCGATGTTCGCCGCCATTGACAGTCAGAACCGCATAACGGATCGGCACATCGCCATCTCTGGTTGGGTGGTTGACTTGACGCCAATGCTGCACCTCACCGCGGCGTGCCGCGGCCAGCATTTCCATAACCTTAGGCCGGCTTTCAACCGTTACGGTATCGAGCCAATTGGTGCCTTCCCACCCTTCAAAACCAGGGAATTCCTTGGGGTCGAACGCTGTATCGACGATCAGACCCGTATCATCCAGCACCAGAGTGATGTCGCCTGCTACCATAGCAAGTTTCATCGCCGCATCGGCATCCAGTGAATTGAATAATTCTGCAGCCTTGCCGAAGGGGTTTTTACCCTCGATGGAATGCTTGCGCGTCAGCATGCGGGTGCCTGCCTATCTTAAGGTTTGTGCACGCACCTCGGCGGACTGGACCAATCGCTCTGCCAATTTTAAGGCGGCTCGAGCGTCGGCGCCGGTCCCATCGGCTCCCACTTCGGCAACTATTGCTGGATTTTGGTTGATCATTCGACCACCGACGAGAATTGAGAGATGTTCATTGCGTGAAACGCTGCGCATTGCTCTGATGATGTTTCTTAAAGCGGCGCTAGGACAATCGCGAGAGAGCGTCAATCCTACGACGTCGAAGCTTTCACGAGATAAAAGATTGAGAACTTCTTTGCGTTGAGGCTTGGTCATGACAAGAACGTCCCAGCCTTCACGCGTGAAGATGTCCCCAAGCACCTGTGGCCCCATGAAATGTTGGTCACCCGGCATGGGCAAAAATAGGGCACGCCTTGAACTGGCAAAGAGAGGTTTAGGAGGCGCTGGGGCGCGAGCCGAAATCTCGTAAAGAACTTCCTGCAAACGCCATAGCCCCATTGTGACGTCAACGAAATCGCACTGGTCCTCTTCCCACAACTTACCCAGTCGGCGAGCAGCAGGGGCAAGCAGATCAAGGTAGATTGTGTTGATCGGCACGCCCTTAATCAAAAAATCATCGACTTCAGCAAGTAGGCCGTCTGCCTCCATATTCAAAGGAAGCTGCGCAAATCGTCGCGCTTCGGCCGACGAAATAGGCATAGGCTCTTGAGCCTTATTGTACGGTTTTGCAGGGCGCAAAGAACCATTCGCAGCGTCGCGCATAGCTGATCGCTTTGGATTCCCCTTCCTAGGCATCTTCGAAAAAGACATGCCAACGCTCCGAGCTCCCGGCTGATAGTCTCCGAGAATGGCGCGCACCCGCGTCGAGGCTAACGAGGTCAAATGGATTTCGACTCATGATCCGTCAGCAACAGGGGAATACTCGAACGAGGGTCGATTTGCAATGAGATCGCAGACTGCACCACTCTGGACCACCCTTACTGTCTAGTTATTTTTACGTCCAAATAATTTGACACTAGTGGATTGATAGGCCTAGTCTCCGGATCGGACACAGAGGGCAAAATACGAGGATGACTCGCACCACGCACGCATCCCCGGCCGTATCACCCCAGCTGCAGGGAGCCCCGCCTGAGAGATTCAGACAGGGCACGCAGGGGCGGAATGACCGAAGGAACGATGGGTCGCTGTACTCCGCAGAGGAACGGCGGCGGCGGGACGAATCGGTCTGGACTTTGGTCCAAGGTGTCCTGGCCCCGCTGCAGTTTCTCGTTTTTGCCGTCAGTCTCGTTCTTGTTGTTCGGACGCTTATGACCGGAGAAGGTGCCTTCGCCGCCGACATTTCGATCATCATCAAAACGTTGATTTTATACACGATTATGGTGACCGGATCGATCTGGGAAAAGGTCGTGTTTGACAAATGGCTGTTTGCCCCAGCCTTCTTCTGGGAAGACGTCTTTTCTATGCTCGTCCTCGCATTGCACTCCGCCTATCTGGTGATGCTGTTCGGCGCAGTCGGCACGGTTGAACAAAGGCTCGGCGTGGCTCTGGCAGCTTATGCTGCTTATGTGATTAACGCGGGCCAGTTTCTGTGGAAGCTACGGATGGCTCGGTTGCAAGGCGCCCCCTCTGAGGCGGTGCCGGCATGAATGTTGCGACGACCCTAACCGGCTGCGATGCTCCAAAAACCGACACGGCAACACGCACCGTTCTGCGCGAACGCGGGCAGCGCGAGGTTTTTTGCGGGCTTACGGGCATTATCTGGCTTCACCGCAAGATGCAGGATGCCTTCTTCCTTGTGGTGGGCTCACGCACTTGTGCCCACCTCCTGCAATCAGCAGCGGGTGTAATGATCTTTGCAGAACCACGCTTTGCGACTGCCATCATGGAAGAGCGCGACCTTGCAGGCATGGTCGATGCGCAGGATGAGCTTGACCGAGTGGTTCAGCGGCTCCTTGATCGCCGTCCCGATATCAAAACGCTGTTCCTCGTGGGCTCGTGCCCTTCTGAGGTGATCAAGCTCGATTTGGCGAAAGCGGCTGAGCGGCTTGGTGTGCAACATATGCCCAAGGTCCGGATCCTGAACTATTCAGGCAGCGGGATTGAGACCACCTTTACCCAGGGCGAGGATGCTTGCCTTGCAGCGCTGGTTCCGGAGATGCCCGCGCAAGATGCAAACGCTCCTAAGCAATTGTTGATGGTGGGTGCCCTTCCCGACATCGTGGAAGACCAGTTCCTGCGGCTCTTCAGCCAGCTGGGCATCGAGAATGTAGGCATTTTGCCCGCGCGCAATGCCCGCGATTTGCCGGCTGTGGGGTCGAACACACGCTACATTTTGGCTCAGCCATTCCTTTCTGACACCGCTATGGCTCTAGAGGACCGCGGGGCGACACGGATTGATGCGCTATTCCCATTTGGCGTCGAAGGGACAAGCGATTGGCTGCGCGCCATCGGCCGCGAATTCGGCGTGGACACAACCCAAGTCGAAGCGGTGATTGCACCGGGACGAGAACGTGCCAAGCGCGCGATCGAACACAGCCGTGCCGCTCTCGAAGGCAAACGGATCAGCTTCCTGCCGGACTCGCAATTGGAAGTGCCGCTTGCACGTTTCCTCCACACAGAGCTTGGCATGGAGCCGATTGAGGTGGGCACGCCCTATCTTCATCGCTCGCACTGCGCAGGTGATCTGGCGCTTCTGCCGGAAATCACTCGCATTAGTGAAGGCCAACACGTCGACAATCAGCTGGACCGCGTGCGCCAGGATAAACCTGACCTCACCGTTTGCGGCCTTGGGCTTGCCAACCCGCTAGAGGCCGAAGGGCTCACAACCAAATGGGCGATTGAGCTCGTTTTCTCCCCCATCCACGGGTTCGACCAAGCAGGAGACCTTGCCGAACTCTTCGCCCGGCCCATGCGCCGGCGCGACAGGCTGGAGGTGTAGCGATGCAGCTTTCGGTCTGGACATATGAAGGCCCGCCCCATGTGGGGGCCATGCGCGTTGCAACGGCGATGAAGGGGCTGCATTACGTGCTCCATGCGCCGCAAGGGGACACCTATGCGGACCTGCTCTTCACGATGATTGAGCGCCGCAATCACCGTCCGCCGGTAACGTATACGACTTTCGAAGCACGCGACCTTGGCAAGGATACAGCACAGCTTTTCCAAGACGCAGCAATGGACGCGATTGAGCGCTTCAATCCCGAAGCCATCATTGTCGGCGCTTCTTGCACCGCTGAGCTTATTCAGGATGATCCCGGCGGCTTGACTGAGGCAATGGACCTGCCCTGCCCCGCGATCCCGCTCGAGCTTCCCAGCTATCAGCGCAAAGAGAACTGGGGCGCGGCAGAGACCTTTTATCAAATCGTGCGGCATCTGGCTGATTCGTCAGTGACGCCCGGCCCGCGTGAGGATCGCAAAGCGCGCGCGAATATCCTCGGGCCCACAGCATTGGGTTTCCGACACCGCGATGACCTTATCGAGGTCCGCAAGATCCTTGAACAATTGGACGTTGAAGTGAACCTCGTCGCGCCGTTGAATGCGCGGCCATCGGACATTGCTCGCATTGGCAATGCCGACTTCAACATCGTCCTCTACCCAGAAATAGCAGATGAAGCGGCCCGCTGGCTCGAACGCACGTTCAAGCAGCCCCGGGTTCGCTCAATCCCATTCGGTGTGAGCGCCACTCGTGCATTCATATCCGAAGTCGCCGAGCTGGTGGGTGCAGATCCCACGCCTGCCCTCGGCGACACCAATTCCCGGCTCCCTTGGTGGAGCCGCAGCGTGGACTCGACTTACCTCACGGGTAAGCGCGTCTTCATCTTCGGTGACGCGACCCACGCGGTGGCAGCGGCGCGGATTGCGCGCGACGAACTTGGCTTCGAGGTTTGCGGCCTTGGTTGCTATAACCGCGAATTTGCGCGCGATGTGCGCGAAGCGGCAAAGGATCATGGGGTCGAACCGCTTATCACCGACGACCACCTCGAAGTCGAAGAAGCCATCGCCAAGGCGGCGCCCGAAATGGTTTTAGGGACGCAGATGGAGCGGCATATTGCCAAGCGCTTGGGTCTGCCATGCGCGGTTATTTCATCGCCCGTGCACGTTCAGGACTTCCCAGCACGCCACTCGCCCCAAATGGGTTTTGAAGGCGCAAATGTCATCTTCGACACTTGGGTCCACCCGCTGGTTATGGGCCTTGAAGAGCATCTTCTCACCATGTTCCGTGAGGACTTTGAATTCTCCGACGAAGCCGGCGCATCGCACCACGCAGCGCACTCGCCCAAGATGGCGGCGACACCTCAGACTGTGCCGGAGGAAGAGCTCCCGCCCGAGCCCGAAGTATCCGAGCTCGACAGCCCGCTTTGGACGAGCGAGGCAGAGAAGGAACTTAAGAAAATCCCCTTCTTTGTGCGCGGCAAAGCTAAGCGCAACACAGAGGCCTTCGCCGCCGAATTTGGGCGGGGTGAGATCAATCTCGACACGCTCTACGATGCCAAGGCGCATTATGCACGGTAGGGCGGACACCTCTGCAAGCCGGGCGAAGGCTCCGGTCAACGTGGTGATCGTCACCCTCGACAATCATCTCAAAGGCGCGGTTGAGCGCGCCAATCAAGTTCTAGCCCGCGACAATATCTGTCTCACACTTCACGCGGCATCTGAGTGGGGCGCGAACCCGGCTGAGCTTGTAAAGTGCGAAGACGCGATTGCCGAAGCGCACATCGTCATCACGACGATGATCTTCCTTGATGACCATATGCGCGCGATCTTGCCAGCGCTCGAAGCGCGCCGCGAAGAGTGCGACGCCATGGTCTGCCTTATGTCAACGGGCGAAATTGTGAAGCTCACCCGCATGGGCGGCTACCGCATGGACGCGCCCGCAAAAGGGCCGTTGGCGCTGCTTAAGAAACTGCGCGGCTCTCCAAAAAAGGGCGCAAGCTCCGGCGCGGGCCAGATGAAGATGTTGCGGCGTCTTCCCAAAATTCTCAAATTTATTCCCGGCACCGCGCAAGACGTGCGCGCCTATTTCCTAACGCTCCAATATTGGCTGTCGGGTTCGGATGAGAATGTGATCGCGATGGTGCGCGCTCTGATCGACCGTTATGCGGCAGGCGAACGCGAAGATCGCCGCGGTGAGACGGCGGCAGAGGCTCCGGTCGAGTACCCCGAAACGGGTGTCTATCACCCCGGCGCTGAGCAGCGGATTTCGGAGAGCCTTCGTATCCTGCCAAAGGCCCGCGCGCGGGATCGCGACGGCAAGAATGGGACCGTAGGTCTCGTCCTCTTGCGCTCCTATCTCCTTGGCCGCGATGCAGGGCATTACGACGGCGTGATTGCGGCGTTTGAGGCGGCTGGGCTCAAAGTCGTACCGGTCTTCGCAAGCGGGCTCGATGCGCGCCCTGCGATTGAAAAATTCTTTGTTGAGCGCGGCAGACCGACAGTTGATGCGATCGTAAATCTCACTGGGTTCAGCCTCGTGGGAGGCCCCGCCTACAACGACAATGAAGCCGCGCGCGAAGTTCTGGGCGATCTCGACGTGCCCTATCTCGCAGCGCACGCAATTGAGTTCCAATCCATCGAGGAATGGCAAAAACGCGAGCAAGGGCTCTTGCCGCTTGAGCAGACAATGATGGTCGCCCTGCCCGAGCTCGACGGTTCGACGGTGCCCAGTGTCTTTGGCGGACGCTTTGGCGAAACAGGAAACGTCTGCAACGGCTGCGACCGTCACTGTGAACGCGCCACCTCCGATCAAGTTCGCCCCATGCAAGGCTGCCCCGAACGCGCCGAAGCTTTGGCGGCCCGCGTGGTCAAATTGGTCGCGCTGCGCCGCGCAGAACGGGTGAGCCGTAAGCTTGCAATCGTTCTTTTCAATTTCCCGCCCAATGCGGGCGCAACAGGGTCAGCCGCTTTTCTTTCGGTGTTCCAATCGCTCTATGCGACACTGCGGAGGCTCGCGGATGAAGGCTATTCCGTTGACGTTCCAGAAAGCCTTGAGGCACTCCAAGACGCCATCCTGAAAGGCAATGCGGACCGCTTCGGCTCCGACGCCAATGTCGCAGCGCGCGTACCAGCCGACACGCATGTGCGCCAAGAAACCTATCTCTCCGAAATCGAAGCTGCATGGGGGCCAGCCCCCGGCAAAGCGCAAAGCGACGGTTCAAACATCCACATCTACGGAGCGCATTTCGGCAATGTGTTTGTCGGCGTGCAGCCTGCCTTTGGCTATGAAGGCGATCCGATGCGCCTGCTGTTCGAAGGCGGATTTGCCCCCACTCACGCTTTTAGCGCTTTCTATCGCTGGATCCGTGAAGACTTCGGCGCACATTCGGTGCTTCATTTCGGTACCCACGGCGCGCTTGAGTTTATGCCCGGCAAACAAGCGGGCATGAGCGGCCATTGTTGGCCTGAGCGCCTGATTGGCGATCTGCCCAATTTCTATCTCTACGCGGCGAACAACCCTTCCGAGGGGATGCTGGCCAAGCGTCGGTCTGCCGCAACGCTCATCAGTTATATGACGCCGCCTTTGTCGCAGGCTGGCCTCTACAAAGACCTCACCGAACTCAAGGCGAGCGTCGAACGCTGGCGCATGGGCGCAGACGAAGCGGAACGCGCCGACCTCGCCGAACTCATCGCGGACCAATGCGATGCGCTCGACATCGAAATGGGTGAAATCGGCGAGCTTTCGGGGCGTTTGTATGAGCTTGAGCAGACACTCATCCCGCATGGTCTTCATGTGCTCGGAAGCAACCCGCAAGGCGAGCAGCGCAAGGATATGCTCAATGCCATGATGGAAGCAAGTGATGATACAGACCGCGCGGCACTCAACGCCAAAATAGACGAATGCGATGAACTGCGCTCGCTAATCCACGCGCTTGATGGCGGCTACGTCCAACCTGCACCCGGCGGCGATATTGTTGCCAACCCCGAGGTCCTACCTACAGGCCGCAACATTCACGGCTTTGACCCGTTCCGCATCCCATCCGCCTACGCCTGCATGCAGGGCGAAGATCAGGCGGAAAAACTCATCGCGCGCCATGTCGCGAATGGAGAGCCATTCCCTGAAAGCATCGCGATGGTGCTTTGGGGCACAGACAATATGAAAACCGAGGGGGTTCAGATTGCACAAGCAATGACTCTCCTCGGAGCGCGGCCGCGTCGTGATTCCTATGGACGCCTAGCAGGTGCCGAGTTGATCCCACTCAAGGAATTAGGCCGGCCGCGCATCGATGTTGTGATGACCCTATCGGGCATCTTCCGCGACCTTCTGCCGCTGCAAACGCGGATGCTGGCTGAGGCCGCGCTTTTGGCAAGCCAAGCGGACGAGCCTCTGGAGCAGAACTTTGTTCGCAAGCACTCCCTTGCCCAACAAAACGCCCACGGCTGCGACATTGAAACCGCAGCTTTGCGCGTTTTCTCCAATGCCGAGGGCGCATATGGCGCGAACGTCAATCAGATGATCGAAGGCGGCGTTTGGGCAGACCCGGACGAGCTCGCAAATGCGTTCGAAGTGAACAAAGGCTTTGCCTACGGTGTCGGCGGCAAGCCGGTGCAAAAGCGCGAGCTGTTGCAAAGCCACCTCGCAAGCGTCGATTTCACGTATCAGAACCTAGAGAGCGTAGAGCTCGGCATCAACGATGTTGACCAATATGTCGACGGACTTGGCGGGGTCAGCCGCTCGGTTTCCAAGGCCAAGGGCAAAGACGCGCCGGTCTACATCCTTGATGCAACACGCGGCAAAGCCAAAGTCCGCACGCTGTCTGAACAAATCGACCTCGAAGCCCGCACACGCACGCTCAATCCTAAGTGGTTTGAAGGCATGCTCGACCACGGTTTTGAGGGGGTGCGCGCGATCGAAGGTCATGTGAACTCAACCTTCGGCTGGTCGGCCACCACAGGTCAGGTCCAGCCGTGGGTCTACCAGAAAATTTCCGAGACTTTCGTTCTCGATGAAGAAATGCGCCGGCGTTTGGCCAAGCTCAATCCAAAGGCGAGCGCGCGCGTTGCAGGCCGTCTGTTGGAAGCATGCGACCGGCAATTGTGGGAGCCCGATGAAGCGACACTGGAAGCGCTTCGCGAGGCCAATGACGAACTCGAAGACCGCCTCGAAGGTGTCTATGTGGCGGAAAATTAAGGGATAGGGACACAGATCAGATGAACCTTCACACACCCAATAAAGGCTTCCGCCGCGCTGACGGAGAAGGCTCGGTCCAAGTGCAATTGGACCCCGCCGACAAGATCAAAGGCGCGAAGGTTTTTGCCGTTTATGGCAAGGGCGGGATCGGCAAATCCACGACCTCTTCGAACCTGTCTGCCGCGTTTTCAAAGCTTGGTCACCGAGTCCTGCAAATCGGCTGTGATCCAAAGCACGACAGCACGTTTACACTCACCAAGAAGCTGATGCCGACGGTGATTGATGTGCTCGAAACGGTCGAATTCCACTCCGAAGAGCTCCGGCCCGAAGATTACATGTTCGAAGGCTACAACGGCGTCATGTGCGTGGAGGCTGGCGGGCCACCTGCTGGCACAGGGTGCGGCGGTTATGTCGTGGGGCAGACGGTAAAGCTCTTAAAACAGCACCACCTGCTTGAAGACACCGATGTGGTGATCTTTGACGTGCTTGGCGACGTTGTGTGCGGCGGGTTTGCTGCGCCTTTGCAGCATGCAGAGCGCGCCGTTGTGGTTGCCGCGAACGACTTTGACAGCATTTTCGCGATGAACCGGATTGTTCAGGCCATCGGTGCGAAATCAAAGAACTATGACGTGCGTCTTGCAGGCGTCGTCGCCAATCGCAGCCGTGCAACCGATGAGATCGACCGCTTCTGCGATGCGGTGGGCATGCCACGCCTTGCGCACTTCCGCGATGTCGATGAAATCCGCAGATCGCGGCTGAAGAAATGCACCCTGTTTGAAATGCCCGATAGCCCCGAGGTTATTCAGGCGCAGGACGAATATATGCGGCTTGCCGCCATGCTGTGGGCAGGTGTGGAGCCCTCGATCGCCGCGCCGATGAAAGACCGCGACATCTTCGACTTCTTAGGGTTTGAGTGATGGCTACGCACGCTCCTGAACGTCCCGGCCTCAACGCCCCTTACACCGCACCCCGATACGTCGAGCGGCGCGAGGCGCTGGCGACATATTTCGATTCCACCGCCAAACAGGCGTGGATCGACCTCACCTCCGACGCCAAGGTAAGCGGCATTCGCGCAACTGTTCGCGCAGGACGCGAGCAAATGCGGCGCACGTTGGTGAGCTGGCTTCCTCGGGATCTGCGACGCACGCGCCTCCTTGATGCAGGTTGCGGGACAGGAGCCCTTGCAATCGAAGCTGCTTGTCTCGGGGCCGATGTGACCGCAGTCGATGTGGCAGGCGGCCTCGTCGAAGTGGCTAAGTCACGCGCAACCGGCTTTTGTGGTCATGGCAAGGTGCGCTGGAAGGCAGGCGATATGCTTGACCCTGACCATGGCGGATTTGCGCATGTGGTGGCGATGGATTCGCTCATTCACTATTCACCCGACAATCTCGTCGATGCGCTTGAGGAACTCAGC
Source organism: uncultured Erythrobacter sp. (assembly GCF_947502395.1). Classification (GTDB taxonomy): domain Bacteria; phylum Pseudomonadota; class Alphaproteobacteria; order Sphingomonadales; family Sphingomonadaceae; genus Erythrobacter. Next base: position 345,373 of record NZ_CANMZM010000003.1, on the reverse strand, counting down.
ACGCGCACCACTGGTTCGATCCTCTTCACCTTTGCCCCGCACACGCCCCTTCTGGGTGCAATGCATTCAGTAGGCAAAGTCTTTCCCAAAAGTGATCGCTCACCTGCCATCGTGCCAGTCGCCGAAGATGATCTTTGCGCGCGGCTCGCACGTCTTGATGGGTGGAGCATTGGTCGCACTGAGCGGATTTCATCTGGCTTCTATAAAAGCCAAGCCTTGGAGTTGGTGAAGACCGGATGAGCCAGCCCAAGCGCCCTTCCTATCAATTTGCCCGTATGATGGCGGATCTGATGCCGTTTGCCGATGCGGCAAGCAAAGAGCTGCCACTCTCGCGGCTCCTACGCTTGTCGCTGTTTCAGGTGAGCGTTGGTATGGCGATGGTTTTGCTAAGCGGCACGCTCAACCGCGTGATGGTCGTGGAGCTGGGCACGCCGACATGGCTGATTGCAACTTTGATCGCCGTGCCACTGCTAGTTGCGCCGTTCCGCGCTCTGATCGGTCACAAGTCTGACCGACACGTCTCGGCTCTTGGATGGAGGCGTGTGCCTTACATCTGGTTTGGGACGATGATGCAGTTTGGAGGGCTAGCAGTCATGCCATTCGCCCTGCTGCTGCTGGAGCTTGAAGGGCGCTTTGAAATCGGCCTTGTAGCTGCCGCGGTCGCCTTCCTGCTGACAGGTCTTGGTTTCCATGTGACACAGACTGCTGGTCTTGCGCTGGCGACTGATCTCGCCCCTGAAGATAAGCGACCGCGCGCCGTTGCGCTGCTTTATGTCATGCTGCTGGTCGGCATGATGCTGTCGGCTTTCGTCATTGGCGGATTGCTCATCGACTTCAGCCCTACGCGGCTTGTCCAGGTTATCCAGGGCGCTGCCGTTTTCACAATGGTGCTCAATCTTGTTGCGCTGTGGAAGCAAGAGGCCCGCGCCCCAGAGCGCACCAAAGCGGACCCGGACGCGCCGAGTTTCGGCGAACTTTGGAACGCCTTTGTGCGCGATGGCCGCAATGCGCGCCTTCTGACCGCCATTGGAATCGGTGCGGCAGGCTTTGCCATGCAGGATGCTCTGCTCGAGCCGTTTGGCGGAGAGATCCTTGGCCTTTCGGTAGGCGCGACCACCGGTCTCACCGGGGCATGGGCCTTGGGCGCATTGTTGGGTTTCATCTATTCCGGCCGCAGAATGTCGATGGGGGCTGACCCACTCAGGCTCGCAGGGCTTGGCCTTGTGATCGGGGTGAATGCTTTTTTGCTCGTGCTATTCGCAGGACCGTTTGAATCCGCTTTGATGCTCTATGCTGGCGCACTGCTGATCGGCCTTGGCCTCGGCCTCTTTTCTGTTGGCACTCTGATCGAAGCCATGGCGCTCGCCAAATCTGAAACTGCAGGGCTCGCGCTTGGCGCGTGGGGCGCGGTTCAGGCAACTTGTGCTGGCGGCGGTATTGCGCTTGGCGGACTTGTTCGCGACCTTGTCGCCTGGTTAGCTGCAGCCGACGCCACGGCCACGATAGCCACCCGTGCGAGCGGTTACACCTCCGTCTACGTCATTGAAATTCTGCTACTTATCGCAGGCCTCGCCGCGATTGGTCCGCTTGTCGGACACTCTCGCATATCGTCCATCCAATCACGGAATAGCGCAGACCAGCCGTTCGGCCTACGCGAGTTCCCAACATGATCGCTTGCTCGGGATAGAGCGGTCCACACGTCGGGGAGCCACTGCAGAGGCTCCTTCAAAAACCAAAGGAAAGTACCATGGGTAACGTATACATTGCCGGGCTTTTTGACGTAGCCGAGCTGAGCGTCATTTTGTTTTTCGTCTTCTTTGTCGGACTGGTAATCTATCTCAATCGCGAGAGTCGACGCGAAGGTTACCCGCTTGAGCACGAGCAAAGCGGGCTAATTGATCGCGGATTGCCATTGTCTGATGGCGGCAAGAAGACATTCGATTTGCCGCACGGCCGCGGAAGTTACACGCCAGAAGATGCGCCTCGTGATGAGCTTTCCAAAGTCGAGAACATTCCCGCCAAGCAAGCTTGGGGCGGTACGGGTGCCCCCTGGGTTCCAGAGGGCGACGCGATGGCCGATGGTCTTGGCACCGCCGCCTACGCTCAGCGCGAGGATTATCCTGATCTCACCGTGGATGGGCACCCTCGTATTGTTCCCATTGGTGATGCGGTGCACGGGATTGAAATCGCCGAGCAGGACCAAAACCCCGTCGGACTTGCCGTTTATGGCGCCGATAAAAAGATGGCAGGCGAAGTGAGCGATGTCTGGGTCGATCAGGCCGAGCACATGATCCGCTATCTCGAAATCACCACCAATTCGGGCAAGAAAGTGCTCGCGCCGATGGCCTATGCCGCGGTGCAAGGCACCAAATGGCTCGGCGGTCTTGGTGGACTCTTGCCGATTGTTGACGATCAAACCGCGCTCATCGACATCGAAGCGATCCGCTCCGACCAGTTCGATAGCGTTCCTGCCATTGCCAAAGCTGGCCAGATCACTCGTCTCGAGGAAGACAAGATCCAGGCCTATTACGGCGGTGGCTATCTCCATGCATTGCCGGAGCGATCAGAGCCATGGATCTAAGCACCACGCCAGAACGCACGTTGTCTAAGACAGCACAAGAGCTCGAAGAGGCAGGCCCGGCCGCCCATGGTGATCCCATGGGCACGCCAAGCCACGAAGAGAAAGTCTTGTGGAAGGGGCGGCCCGATTTGCCGGTTTTTGCCCGCACGGCCTTTCACACCCGCACCGTCGGGCTCTATTTTGCCGCGCTCGTCGTGATCTCGATGGCGCTTGGCAATATGGGCACTGCGATTGTGTGCGCAGTGCTTGGCGTTCTGGCAGTTGCTATTCTCTATGGTCTTGCGTGGCTGAGCGCGCGCACCACACTTTATATCTTGACCGATGCACGGCTGATCATGCGCATCGGCATGGCGATAGAGACCCGGGTCAATCTGCCTTTAAGACATGTGCAATCGGCGAACTTGAAAGCACGCGGCGAGAGCCATGGCGATATTGCTCTGATGCTCGGCGGTGAGCGGTTGCTCGGTTACGCCCTGCTTTGGCCGCACGCCCGGCCTTGGCGCTATGCCAGCCCAGAGCCAATGCTGCGCGCTGTGCCCGAGGCGGAGAAGGTTGCGCGCATTCTGGCGGAGGCCTGCGCCAAGCACGTGCCTGTCGAGCAAAATTTGATGCAGATCAATGAAGCGCAGGATGGGGTCGCAGATAGCGTCCTCACCGATGCCGAAATGAGAGGAGCGCTTACGTGATTGTACGCGAGTATGAAGAGGACGAGATCACCGTCCACCGCTTTCCGCTGCTCCTCATGGGCGGGCTCATCGCGATAACTCTCGCGCTGACATCGGCTGTGAGCTTTGGCTTCTTTGAACGGCAAGCCATCCCCAGCGAAGCGCGAGCGGCCTCTGGCGCTACAGCGACGGCAACACGCTCGCTCCTTTTCTTCGATGAGCGCGATGGTACCGTGCGGGTCGAGGATGCCGCCAGCCGGGAGGAGATCGCGCGCTTTGGTCCCGGCACAGGCGGCTTCGTTCGCACAACAGTCCGCAGTCTGGTCTATCAACGGCGGGTCAACGGTATTGGCCGCTCGGTGCCGTTTGAGCTCATCGAATGGGACAACAACATGCTCACCTTGCGTGACACTACGACGGGCGAAAGCGTTGAGCTCGGCTCATTCGGAAAAGGCAATCGCACCACCTTCGCCAACTTCTTGGAAAACAGGAGCAATTGATGGCGACAATAGCAGTCTCGGGATCGACTGATATTAACGGCTTTACGCCGCCGGATGCGCGCGTGTTTGACGCGCCGTGCATCATTACCGTCGAACAAAGCTCACTTCATTTCCATGCCCATGTGGAAATGCCCGAAAGTGTTCTGATGGAGCCGGGCGACAAAGTGCGTGTGCATGGCGACCCGATCTCCATACCCTTTGGCAGCCGTGAAGTGTTCGAACGCACAGCCACGGTGACCCGTGCAGGGCCGGTGAAGCGCGTGCTCACCAAAGTCGCCGCCTATTTCGACTTGGCCGAGCTCTACGAAGTCAGCTTTAACGCCGGGAGGATCAAATGAACGCGCAAACCGAAGTCAAAGCAGATCCGAACCAAAAGATGATGACCAGCGATGAAGCGATGGCGCTTGCGACACAGGACACCGTGCTGACCCCGCGTTTCTACACCACCGATTTTGACGCTCTTGATGCCATAGATGTGAGCCTTGTTCGCGAAGAATGGGACCAACTAATCGCCGATATGGTCGGCGATCCGAACAAGACCCATTTCCGTCACAAGGACGATTTTGCGGGCATTATTGAAGGGCTCGAGCCGGAGTTGCGTGCCGAGTTCACTGATTTCCTCGTAAGTTCGATGACCTCTGAATTTTCCGGCTGTGTGCTCTATGCCGAAATTGCCAAGCGCACCAAAAACCCGGACGTGAAGCAGCTTTTCAAACTGCTTGCGCGTGATGAAAGCCGGCATGCTGGCTTCATCAATGAAAGCCTCAAAGATGCTGGCATCGGAGTTGATCTGGGCTTCCTCACCAAGACAAAGAAGTACACATACTTCCGACCGAAGTTCATTTGGTATGCGGTCTATCTGTCGGAGAAGATCGGATATGCGCGCTACATCACGATTTACCGACACCTCGAAAAGCATCCAGAGAACAAGTTCCACCCAATCTTCGATTGGTTTGAGGAATGGTGCAATGATGAATTCCGCCATGGTGAAGCCTTTGCCATGCTGATGCGCGCAGACCCCAAATTGCTTGAAGGCCACAACAAGCTTTGGATCCGGTTCTTCCTCTTGTCGGTCTACGCTACAATGTACGTGCGCGATCACGCTCGGCCTGTGTTCCATAAGGCCTTAGGCGTTGACCCGACCGAATATGATTACGAAGTTTTCGACATCTGCAACACAATCGCGCGTCAGGTCTATCCAGTGGAATTGGACATCGACGATCCGAAGTTCCGCGCTCGGATGGAAGCTCTTCGGCAAGCCGCGCTCCGCATCGAAGACGGAAAGGCGCAAGGAGGCATTGGCGGCTTGATGAAACGGGCAAGCGGTATGGCCGGTGCTGGCTACAACTTTGTCCGTATGTACTTCCAGCGCCCAAAAACCCACAGACTGCCCGCAAAGATCAGGCTTCAACCTGCATGGTGAGTTGGAGCGGCCATATTGTCCCGGTTATCGTGACGCTGGCCATTTGGTTCATGGCAACCGGGCTTATCGCCTGGGTCGACAGCCGTGCACGAGGCACCTTCCGCCGAAGCGTCGCTGTTGGCGGGGTGGTGGGAATAGCCGGGCTTGTCGCGATCCTCTTTTCATCAGGGACTGTGGGGGTCGGCGCTGTTTATGTGAGCTTTGTTGGCGCCTTAATGGTGTGGGGGTGGCATGAAATCGGCTTTCTTACTGGCGCGGCAGCTGGCCCGCGGCGTGAGGCTCAATCGCTTGGCGTGCGCGGTATTGAACGCTTCACTGAGGCGAGTGCCACTGTCATGCACCATGAGATTGCTCTGGCATTCACCGCGTTGATGCTGATCTCGCTCTCGTGGAACGCGCCCAATCAGATTGGGGCGACGGTTTTTGTACTCATGTTCGGCCTGAGGCTATCCTCCAAGATCAACCTATTTGTCGGCGTACCCAACTCATCACTGGAGATGATGCCGGAGCATTTAGGCTATCTGAAAAGCTACTTCGGCGGCAATCGCATGACGCTTTTGCTCTGCGCTTCGATCGCCGGAACCATCGCTTTGGCAGCGTGGTTCGCATCGCTCGCCATGGCAGCACCTGCAGGCAGCCCAGAGATGGTGGGAGCCAGCCTGCTGACCGCGCTGTGCCTTCTCGGCGTAATCGAACACCTTTTCCTTGCCCTGCCGTTTCGAGACGGGATGCTGTGGGGCTGGGCCTTCAAACGCAGGAGCGATCCTGTATGAACACCAACCAAAATATTACCATGAGAGAACAGGGGAACACCCATGGACTTTGATGCATTTTTCGCGAAAGAACTGGACGGCGTTCGCGAAGAGGGACGCTATCGCGTCTTCACCGATATCAAGCGGCACTGCGGCAAGTTTCCACACGCCACCCGTTTCGTCGAAGACGGGACGCAAGCGGTCACCGTTTGGTGCTCCAATGACTATCTCGGCATGGGGCAGCACCCCAAGGTAATCGAAGCAATGCATTCAACGCTCGACGAATGCGGCGCGGGTGCAGGGGGCACGCGCAATATCTCGGGCACTAATCACTACCATGTGGAGCTTGAGGCCGAGCTTGCCGATCTGCACGGTAAGGAAAGCGCTCTGCTGTTCACATCGGGCTATGTCTCGAACTGGGCGGGCCTTGGCACTCTGGCGAGCAAGATCCCGGGCTGTGTAGTGTTCTCCGATGCTCTCAACCATGCATCCATGATCGAAGGTATTCGCCACAGCCGCGCGCCCTACAAGATTTGGAAGCACAATGATGTCGAGGATCTCGACCGGCTGCTCTCAGAATACCCTGCCGACACACCCAAGCTGGTCGCCTTCGAAAGCGTCTATTCGATGGATGGCGACATCGCCCCAATCGAGGCAATCCTCGGCGTGTGTGAAAAACATGGGGCGATGAGCTATATCGACGAAGTGCACGCGGTTGGCCTTTACGGCCCACGCGGCGGCGGTGTTGCGGAGCAAGAAGGTCTAATGGACCGCATCACCGTGATCGAAGGCACGCTTGGCAAGGCCTTTGGCGTGATGGGCGGTTATATCGCAGCGAGCCGTGACCTGGTTGATTTTGTGCGCAGTTTTGCAAGCGGCTTTATCTTCTCAACCGCCCTGCCCCCTGCTGTAGCGGCGGGCGCGGCGGCCAGCATCAGGCACTTGAAGGAAAGCAATGCGGAGCGTGAACTTCAACGTGAACGGGTCAAGGAAGTGCGTCGTCAGCTTGATATGATGAACATTCCACATCTGCCCAATCCGAGCCACATCATCCCGGTGATGGTCGGCGATGCGGCCAAGTGCAAGATGATCAGCGACTGGCTGATGGATAATCACGGCATCTATGTCCAGCCGATCAACTATCCGACCGTGCCAGTGGGCACAGAGCGACTGCGCCTAACACCATCGCCTGTGCACGACACAGGTGACGTCACCCGACTTATCAATGCGCTTAGCGAAATCTGGTCGCAATGTGAGTTGGCACGCGGTCGTATCGCAGCTTGATTTCCCGTTCCTCGAAACAAACAAAAAGGGCCTCGTGGCAGCCCACGAGGCACTTTTTTACTATCGAGCATCAAAGCCCGGAGTTTACAAGCCGACCTTAGTCGTCGCTTGCTTCGAGATAAGCGATGACATCAGCGCGATCTTGCGGGTTTTTGAGGCCAGGGAACGCCATCCGCGTACCGGGCATGAACTCGCGCGGCGCTTCGAGATATTCGAACATCACTTCTGGGGTCCATGTGACACCACTGTTCGCGTTCGCATCTGAATAGCGGAAGCCTTCGATTGTGCCAGCGGTCCGGCCAATCACGCCGTAGAGTGACGGACCAACGCCATTCTTGCCTTCGTCGATCAAGTGGCAGGTGCGGCACTGAGCAAACACGGTTTCGCCAGCAGCAGCATCGCCAGTAAGGTCAGCAAAGGCGACATCAGAAGGTGGTTCCGGAACTTCGACTTCAGCGACCTCTTCGACCGATTCTTCTGCTGGAGCGTCTGCTTCGGGCTGCTTGCCACCGCACGCAGCCAGTGCGAGTACAGCGGGTGCCAGGACCGCGCTCATAACAATCTTACGCATTGGACTTCTTCCCTTTTCAAGTTCGAGACGAACTGATCTCACGCATCTGAGAAAAGCCCGTCTGATCTGTATCCCACGACAACAGGTTAGAGACCTTGCCGCCGTAATTCAACGAGTTCCGTAGCGGTCCCTCGTGTGAACTTGATAGGTGTAACGAGTGTTCCTTGGGCTGGTTCCCCAGAGTACTTGCAAATTTTCATATCAAGTAAACACGGGCCGCCTGGGTGCCTCAAAACGGGGAGAAGCATTCTCGTCTGGATTGCCTTTGCGCCCCGTGACGCTAAACACTGAGTTCATGAAAAATCTACCCTGGTACGCCAAGCTCGTCCTCGCTCTCACAGCATTCCTGCCGCTCTACTTCATGATCGCTGCGATCGGCTCGAAGATCGGCCTTTGGAGTTGGCAAGTGGGCTTGGGCAGCATGACCTTCACTGCGGGTCCTATTCTTGTGGGCATAGCAGCGATTGCCGCGCTGATTGCGCTCATCCTTGGCTTGATCAATTGGTCAGGACGGAAGGCTGAAAAGCAGGACGGAGTTAAGCGCCCTCGCAACAAAGCGGTCATTGTATCCGCGGTTTTAGGTTTGCTCGTGCCGGGCGCCTTTGTCGTCTTTGGAATGTCTGCCTCATCTACTGCAGAAAGCAATCCTATCTACGATGTTTCGACTGATACCGGAAATCCGCCGACCTTTTCCGCCGAGATTATGGCTGAACGTGCAGAAACTGAATCCAATCAGGTCAACGACTATCAGGTGCCGTTGAGCGAGCTTGAAGCGTTTCAATCGCTAAAGAATGACGATGGCGCACAGTCGTTAATCATCCAGAATCACGCGCAGATCATCAACGATATCTATGCCGAGCTTTCGCCACTGCCTTTGGCCGGCGCAAGCAAGGCCGATGCGGTCGCAGCGGTGGCAGCGGCGATGGGATCGATGGGCTTTGTCGATATCCGTCAGGATGCAGATGCAGGCAGAGTTGAGGGTGTTGCAGAGACATTCTGGTACGGCTTCAAAGACGACGTTGTGGCGCGCATTGGTGAGAATGAGATCGACTTCCGCTCAGTCAGCCGGGTGGGCCGCAGCGACCTAGGCGCAAACGCGGCGCGCATTGCCGAACTTCGCGAAAAGGTCACCGCACAGATCGGTCAACGTTAGTGGATCAGCGGAAAGTCGAGATGGCCATCGCGCTGCGTTGAAACACCGTCAGTACGCATAGACCTGCATAGATGTAGGCGATCATAGCGAAATACGCCGGAAACAAGCACATGGCGATGAAGACCGCGATGGTCTCGGTCCCTTCCGCAAGGCCAGTGGAGTAAAAGAAGCTCTTTTTGCCATGGGCCTCTGTCTCTTCGCCGCGCTCGGCTGCGACTACGGCAAAGGCCAGGAAGCTAACACCCGTCAGCACAAAGCTCGCCACAAGAACTAAGGCCGGAAGCGTGTTCTCACTGGCAAGAATACCAAAGCCCAAAGGCACGGAGACATAGAAAGCAAAGTCGGCGACAATGTCGAAATAGCCACCAAGCAGAGTCGGCTCACTTGCCCGTGCGACCGCTCCATCGAGCCCATCAAGCACGCGATTGGCGACGATCAGCGCAAGGCCCAGCCAGATATGCCCCAGAGCAATCGCAGCCGCTCCACCGAGCCCTAGCGCCAGTCCCGTAAAGGTAAGCATATTGGCGCTAATCCCCGCACCCACGAGTGCTCGTCCAACCGCATTCAAGGGGGGATCAATCAGCGGGCGAAGCTTCGCATCAAGCATCAGAAAGTCACTAGACCGATCCATGCGCCGGTCATAGCTGTTGCGATATTGCCCGCGATCCAGCTCTTGATGCCAAGCCCGGCCGCTTCCGCGCGGCGTTCCGGACACAAGGTGCCGATGGTCGAGACGAGCAAGCCAATGCTGGCAAGGTTTGCGAACCCGCACAGCGCGTAGGTAACAATCAAAAGTCCACGTGGAGACAAGGTGCCATCAGGCAGTGCCGCAAGCTCAAGAAACGCGACATACTCATTGAGGATTGCCTTGGTTCCCATCAGACTGCCCGCCGCCTGGGCTTCTGCCCAAGGCACCCCGAGCAGCCACATGAAGGGGGCAAAAATCCATCCAAATATGCGCCTCAACGTGAGCGGCTCGTCACCGATCAACGGGAACAAAGCGAGGATCTGATCAGACAAGGCGACCAGTGCAAAGACCACTATTATGACTGCAATCACAGCAAGGAACAATTGCATCCCATCCATCGTGCCTTTGACGATCGCATCAATGCTCGATGCATAGCTCAGGCCGGGTTCGTCCTCGTCAGAGGCTTCGGTTTTCTGCTCATCTTCGCCCGGCACCATAAAGCGAGCGATCAACAAGGCAGCGGGCAGCGAAACCAGCGAGGCGGAGATCAGATGACCGGTCGCCCCATTGCCCAGCACCCCTTGGAGGGTGCTGGCGTACAGAACCAGAACCGCGCCGCTAATGCTGGCCATGGACAGCACCATGACCTGAAACAGTTCGGCTCGGCCCATCTTCGCAAAATAAGCGCGGACCACCATCGGGCTCTCTACCACGCCAAGAAACAGGTTAGCCCCGCCTGACAGGCCGACGACCCCGCTCACTCCAAGTGTGCGTTGAAGCGTGAAGGATAGCCCCTTCGCCGCCATGCGCAACACTCCCCAATGCCACAGCAATGCAGCAAGGGCAGAGAATACGATCACCAATGGCAATATTTGAAAAGCGATGACGAGCGGTGGTTCAGCCCCATCCTTGAGCGCAAAAGGCACCGGCGCACCACCAAGGTAGCCAAACATGTAGGATGATCCGGCAAGGGTCGCTTTCTCGATTGCACGAACGCCATCATTGGCGGCTTCCATCAACGTCCAGATAAATGGCACGCGCACGATCAGAAGTGCGAGTGCGAGTTGTAGCCCCAGCGCTCCCAATATCCATTTGGCTCCGGGACGACTGCCTCGATCCTCGCTCAAGCCCCATGCAAGAAGAAGCAGCACCGCAATGCCAATTATCCCGCGAAATTGGTCGAACAGTTCCACGCCCCCGCGTCTCCCCCAATCCCAACGGCTCTAGCCGCGGCGCCAATCGTGATATCTCTCCACCCATGCAAGGAGCTTTTCAGGTTTCCGCGCCTTCTTCCATTCGCCAGCAGCAAATTTGTTACCTTCGGCCATGGTTGGATAGGGGTGGATCGTGCCGAGGATCTTGTTGAGGCCCAGCTTGTGCTTCATCGCAAGGGTGTATTCGGCCAGCATCTCGCCTGCGTTCATGCCAACAATAGTCGCACCAAGGATGGTGTCCTTGCCCGGTTTGGTGAGCACTTTGACAAAGCCCTTCACCTCATTCTCGGCAATCGCGCGGTCTAGGTCATCAAGATCATATTGGGTGACTTCGTACGCGATATCCTGTTCCTTCGCCTCGGTCTCATTAAGACCGACGCGGGCGATCTCAGGATCGAGGAAAGTCACCGCCGGGATCACTGAATAGTCGGCCTTGAATTTTTTGAACATGCCGAACAGCGCATTGACGCTCGCAAACCATGCCTGATGGCTGGCGGTATGGGTGAACTGGAATGGCCCTGCCACATCGCCACAAGCGAAGATGTTGGGGAATTTGGTTGCAAGAAATTCGTCCGTTACGACCGTTTTCTGCGTATCGATGCCAAGCTCCTCAAGGCCGTACCCGCTCAGCCGCGCCGCGCGTCCGACGGCTACGATCAAAGCGTCGTAAGGGACTTCGCTCGTGCCACCACCATGCTCGGTATGAACAATCCCATCGGCAATCTTCACGGCTTGGTGGCCGGTGAGCACCTCAACGCCAGAGTCTTCGAGTGACCTTTGCGCCAAAGCGGAAACCTCCGGGTCTTCCCTGCCCATGATCCGGTCCATCATTTCAATTTGAGTAACCTTCGAGCCAAGCCTTGCGAGGCTCTGTGCGATTTCACAGCCAATTGGTCCGCCGCCCAGAACCGCGACGCGTGCAGGCGGCGTGTCCATCTCAGCAAAGGCGTCCCACATCGTGTCCGAGGTCAGATAATCACTCTCCGATAGCCCTGGAATGGGAGGCACAAACGGTGCGGCACCCGCAGCAATGATGATGCTTTGCGTGGTTAGGCGTTGGGTTTCGCCATCGTTGCGGGCAATCTCAACGGTCCACGGGTCCACGATCTTGGCATAGCCCGAAACACAATCGACGCCGAGACTTTCGTAGCGCTCGACGCTGTCGTGCGGTTCAATGGTTTTTACCGCGTCCATCACGCGAGCAATGGTCTGTTTGAAAGGCACTTTGGGTTCGTGCGCTTCGAGCCCGTATTTGTCAGCATTGCGCATCTGGCTTGCGACCTTGGCGCTCTTGATCAACGCCTTGGACGGGACGCAACCGGTGTTGAGGCAGTCGCCGCCCATCTTATGCGCCTCAACCAGTGTCACCTTGGCTTTGACCGTGGAGGCGATAAGCGAGGAAACGAGACCTGCAGCACCCGCGCCGATGACAACCATATTGCGGTCGAATGTTTTGGGTTTGTTGAAGCCTTTGTAGACCCGGCGTGCGCTGATGAAGCCAACAATTCCCTTTGCGATCCAGGGAACGATGCCGAGAAGCACAAAAGAACCAAGCAGCGCGGGGCTCAACAGCCCGGAAAGACTGTCGATCTGCGCCAACTGCGTGCCTGCATTCACATAGACGATTGTGCCAAGAAGCATGCCAATCTGGCTTACCCAGGCAAAAGTCCAAGTGCGAATGCGGGTTAGACCCATCACGAGGTTGATTACGAAGAATGGTACCAATGGCACCATGCGAAGGGTGAAGAGATAGAACGCGCCGTCCCGTTCAAGCCCAGCATTGATCGATTTCAGACGATCGCCAAAGCGGCCCTCGATAGTGTCCCGGAGGACATAGCGGGAGGCGAGGAATGCCAGCGTTGCGCCCAGCGTTGAGGCAAAAGAGACCACGATTGTGCCTGTGACGAGGCCAAACAGAGCGCCCCCAGCCAACGTCATGATTGCAGCCCCAGGAAGAGAGGCCGCGGTCACACCGACATAGATCAGGAAGAAGATTGCAATGACGAGCGCGGGATTGCTCTCGTAGAAAGCGCTCGCCTCGTCAGATATCCCTTTGAGGCCCTCAAGCGTAAGATAGGTTCCCAAATCAAAGACGAAGTAGGCAGCAATCAGCGCGGCAAAACCGACCAGTATCAGTATCTTTTTCACGAGAACCCCTATTGAGAGCGCAAATAGTATCTGTCGCGTTCGAATTCGCCGGGTATCCCCGGACGGTTACAAACGGCCAAACATAATCGCACTCAAGCCTGAACTTACAGGGACGCGTATTGGGAAATCCAGCGATTGTCGATGGCATGTTTGAGCTTCGCCACCCAGCGACCTTGTGCGGCGAAGGGGCCGTAGCTCAAAATTGCGCTGCCATCGCTGGTGGACAGGAGGTAGAGGCTAGCCCGCCGGGGGCGGTACACCCGGCGTGGTTCTTTACCAGATAGAACAGCCCGCAAATTCTGCGCCAGGATGGGCCCCGCCATCACTGCATGAACGCCCGAATGAGCGACAGCGCGGTCTTGTCTTGCCGCGACATCGCCGGTGGCAAAGACATTGGGGTGAGAGATCGAACGCTGATGTTGATCAACAGAGATAAAACCTTGCGCGTCTGTGGCGAGCCCTCCAGCACCCGGCCAATCCGGCGCACCGCTTCCAAGCGCGGCGACAATCATATCGAAAGGTTCGAGCGAGCCTGCCTCGGTGACCAGGTCGCCGCCTTCCAGTCTCGCATCCACGACCACCAAAGTGATACCTTGGCGAATGAGTTCATTGGCAACTTTGCGCCGCACTGCCGATGAAAGGTTAGGCAATAACCCGTCACGTCCGGTGACCAAAGTCACCTCAGGTTGAGAGCCTTTGCCTTGGCGATTGCGCAGGCCAAAGGCGATCTCGACCCCGCCTGCCCCTCCGCCAACAACAGCAATGCGCCCGGCCTCTTCGCTTTGCTCCAGCCGCTCAACAAAACGGTCAATCGGTCGGACATCCAGAAGGCGTGGATCCTTGCCGAGCAGGTCCTGCGCCCGCCCTACGCCGCCCGTATCAAAAGAGACCAGATCGTATTCGAGCACTTGGCCGCCGCCGGTCTTGATCCAGCGCGCCTCAGGATCAATTCCGGTGCAGGGTCCCAATAGGAGCTGCACTCCGGCCCTTTCGGCCAATGCAGCAAGATCAACCACGCCTTGGTCGCGCCCATATTGACCTGCCAACCAGCCAGGGACCATCCCCGAATACCGTAAATGGCGATAGGGAGTCAGCAAGCTAGCACGCTTGCATGGCAAGCCATTGGTGATCCAATCGGCAAGCACGGCTACATGGGCGTGGCCGCCGCCCACTAGCATGACATTGTTCTGTTTTTCAGACATAGAGCAATGCCATCAGCTATCCGCCATCGGGCCTATGTTGCAAGGCCGATAATAGAACCATCGATTGCACCCGTACGTAAGCTCGGAGCATTACGCCCAATGTCTGCAGTACGTCAGTACATATTTGCACATTTGTACTGGGGCGGCGTTTGATATCTACCCTCAAATCGCATCGATGCTGTATTCCGAACATTCGCTGAGATCATACATTCTGGGCCGAATTGTCATCCAAGCAAAAGGCTATGGGTGGGTAAGACACTCGTTTCATAAGTCTTTGATCGTGTCGATATCCTTTAGCCATTCCGGTGGGCAATCGACTAATGTCCCTTGCTGGAGCAGCATCTGTGCTCCTTGGTCTCCGGTCGACTGAGAGAGAGCTTCGAAATGCGCGCTGCCAAAGATCGCAGGTGGCATGCGTGTGTCGCCTTGTGCGGAGACCGCGATGGCGCTTGGACCAGTGGATGCTTGCATCAAGGCTTCGAAATGCGAGTGCGGAACCAACGGCATATCGGCCAAAGCGATGAGCAACGCGTCAAGCGAAGCCTCCACAGCCGCTCTCGCGGCGCACGACACAGATGTGCCCATCCCCTGCTCTGCGTTTGGGTTGATCATAACGGCGAACCCCTGCTCCCGCCAAGAAGGCTCACAGGGATGAGTCGGCCCCCGGGTTATAACCCATGCATGCTCGAATTCTTTGACCGGGATCGCGAGGGCGGCGTGTTCGGCGAGCATTTTACCTTGGAAGTCTGCAGCAAGCTTGTCGTCTGCCCCGAATCGCTGCGAGGAACCGGCTGCCAATAGGGCAACACCTAAACGTCGGGAGCCCATGAGGTTTCTTCATAGGAACGGATCACTTCGCCGAGTGTGGAGAGCGCAAGCGTATGAGGATCGCGTGAGGAATGGAACAGGCCAATGGGCGCACGGATAGTGTCGAGCTGGTCTTGGGAAACCCCGCGCTTACTTAAGGCCTCATTGCGAAAGGCATGCGCACGCCGCCCCCCCATCGCACCAAGATAAAAGTGCGGCATGGTCAGTGCCTGTTCTATCAGATCGATTTCCCAATCGTGATCGTGGAACAGGAAAACTGTCGCGGTCCACGGGTCACTTTGGAGCAGATCGGTCTGGTTGGTGCGTTCCAGCAAGTGGGCAGCGAAACCGCGCGGCCTAAGCTGCTGAATCAAGCGTTCATCGGGAGTGAGAATACGAGCAGTGCAGCCAAAGGCCGCAGCCATTGTGGCGAGCGCCTCAACCCCTCCCCCGTGACCGATAATCTGAAGATCGGGTCCCGGATAGTGACCGAAGATCGCCTCTCCACCTTCGGGATCGAAGACGGCTTGGTGCCAGTTGGGGACATGTCGAGGTCCCCCGGGCCCCGTCTCGATCGAAAAGGGTGTTCGCGCCTCAATCGATGCGAGGCAGGATTGCACAAAACTCGTGTCTTCAATCACATGGAATGACAGGTCGAGCCCACCCCCACATGGTAATCTGATATCGAGATAGGACGAGCCCGCCCCAAACCGCACCACGCGCGGGGCACCATTGGTGAGCACATCGATAGCCTCTGCGACCACTGCGTTCTCAATACACCCGCCCGATAGAGAGCCGGCAAAGCTGCCGTCCTCAGCAACACCCATAATGGTGCCGGGATTGCGCATCGAAGAGCCTTCAACTCCGCAAACTGTGACTAGCACCATGCGAAGGCCGCGGCTCTGCGCCTCGTTCAAAAACTGGCAGGTTTTGGGCAGGTCCACCTAGCGGGCCTTCTGCGCCTATTCGCCCTGAGCGGCCAGATAGGCGATGATCGCAGCACGCGCTTCATCATCGGGAACAGCGCCCGCCAACATTTCATTGCCCGGAAGGTAGGTCGCAGGATCGGCCAAAAAGCCATCAAGGCTCGCTTCATCCCAAGTTATGTCGGACGAACTGACAGCATCAGAGAAGGAATAGCCTTCGAGACTGCCCGCCTTGCGACCGATCACACCGTAGAGGTTCGGTCCAGCAGCAGAGCGACCATCGGCATCGACCGAGTGACACCCGGTGCAGGCCTGAAACGCATCCTCGCCAAGACTGACGCGACTCACGGCATCGCTAGCTGCCACGTCAACCACTTCCGGCGTTCCGCGTTCACGCACCACAATCTGTTCCACCACCTGCGGTGGCTCCTCCGAAGACCCACACGCAGTGATCATCACGGTGAGCATACACACAGCGATAAGCGCCTTATTTCGCATCCCTAAATGTCTCCCCTGAACCAGTTACAAGCTCAAGCAAACTGCTTGGCGATTGGTAGATCGCGCAGTCGCTTGCCGGTCGCCGCGTAAATCGCATTGGCAAAGGCTGGCGCAGCAGGCGGAGTGCCTGGCTCCCCCGCCCCGCCGATCGGCACATCACCGCTGTTGATGATCACAACTTCGATCGCGGGCACCTCATCCATGCGCAACATTTTGTAATCGTGGAAATTGCTCTGCACGATTGCACCGTCTTTTAGGTCCAGCTCGCCATACATGGCCGCCGTAAGCCCAAAGATGATACCGCCCTCGATCTGGTTCTTGAAGCCATCCGGGTTCATCACATAGCCCGCATCGCAGACCGCCCAAGCGTTGACTAGCTTGGGCTTGCCTGAGGACATATCGACCTCGATAACTTCGGCAACGATTGTGCCGAAGCTCTCGACAATTGCGACCCCTTTGGAACGACCAGCCGCATCGGGAATATCCCAATCGCTGATCTCTCTCACCTTTTCCAAGACCGCCACGTGGCGCGGCGAGCCTTTGAGCATCTCCAAACGATATTCCAGCGGGTCGGCCTCCGCTGCGTGCGCAGCTTCATCGATAAAGCTCTCGATAAAAAAGCCTTGCTGCGAATGATCGACCGAACGCCATGCCTGAAATGGCAGATGCAGATCAGCCGTAGCCACACGCACGCTGGTGTTGTCGATATTGTACATCGCGGGCACGCAAGCTTCCGCTGGATCGTGGCGCTGGGTGAAGGCGTGGTCAAACGCAACAAGTTTGCCGCTCTCGTCGAGCCCAGCGCGCATCCGCGCGGTGTCTGCACAGCGATAGAGAGCCTTTTGCGTGTCTTCTTCTCGGCTCCAGATCATTTTGACCGGATAGCCGGTTGCCTCGGCTACGCGCGCTGCCATCGACATCTCGTCAGCACCAAGACGACGACCAAAGCCGCCGCCCAAATAGGGGTGATGCACCGTCACGTTCTCGGCGGAAAGCCCAAGAGTGGATGCAACCCCGCTGCGGGCCATCAAAGGCACCTGCGTGCTCGCCCATATGTCGCATTTGCCATCTGCCACATGCGCGGTGCAGTTGATCGGCTCCATCGGCGAGTGGGCAAGATAAGGCGCGCGGTATTCGGCCTTTATGGTCTTTGCTGCGTTGGAGAGTGCGCCTTGCGCATCACCCTTTGCCGCGGCCTCATCACCGCCCGTTTCGCCAGCCTCGTCCAAGGCTGCGGCAAAAGCAGCGTATTGATCATCCATTGTCTTGATCGGGCTTTCTGATGGGCTCCACTCGATCTGAACGGTGTTCATCGCCTGTTGCGCTTGCCAATAGCTATCAGCGACCACGGCGACGAAATTGTCCATGTTGAGGATTTGCAAGACCCCCTTCATCTGCTTGGCACGCGAAGCATCCATGCTCACAACTGTTGTGCCGGGGACAGGTGGGCGCACCACGGCGGCGTAAGAAAGGTCGAGACCCTCGGGTATAGAATCGATCCCAAATTCAGCAGTGCCGTTGATCTTGGCCGGTATGTCGGTGCGTGCCTTGCTCTTGCCCATCAGGCGGTATTGATCAGGTGTCTTCAGCTTGGGCGTCTGATCCATCGGCTGGTCAGCGGCAACGGTCGCAAACTCGGCGTATGGTGCTGACTTGCCCGATGCCTTGTGAAAGAGCGTGCTGTTTTCGGTGGTGATCTCGCCCACTGGCACGCCCCATTCGTCCGCCGCCGCGCCCACCAGCATTGTACGCGCAGCTGCGCCAGCGACGCGCATAGAGTGCTGACCCGTGGTGCGGATCGAAGATGAGCCTCCGGTGATCATCGCATCGGCCAATTTGGCGACTTGGGTGAACAAGCCATTCCAGGTGGGCTCGATCCAATCCGCCGCGTTCATCGTGAAAGGCGCAACGAACATGCGCGCAGTGTCAGTCACAACGTAAGAGCCATCGGCTGGCGCCTGCATCACACGAACATTTTCCCAATCCGCATCAAGCTCATCAGCTAGCATTTGCGCCAGCACCGAGTGCGCGCCCTGACCCATTTCGCAATGCGGGACGATGGCCGTGACGATGTTGTCCGTGTCGATCTTGACCCAGCTGTTGACCAGCTGCTCGCCCGGCCCGCTCGTCACTTTGGGTGCGAGCGCGCCGATCGGATTGCCCGGTCGCACGCCGATGCCAATCAGCAAACCGCCGCCTGCCAAGACACCAGCACCAATGAAACCGCGCCGGCTCCACTTGGCGAGCTTTGAGCGTTCTTTCTTCTCAGGAGATAAATCGTTCATGGATTAAGCCTCATCTTCGCTGCGCGGTTCAAGTTGGCCACTTGCGACCTTAATTGCGCGGCGGATGCGGGTGTAAGTGCCACAACGGCAGATATTGCCCTTCATCGCGGCATCAATGTCATCATCTGTCGGTGTCGGATTGTCGCGCAAAAGCGCGGTTGCGCTCATGATCTGGCCCGATTGGCAATATCCGCATTGTGGAACCTGCTCGCTGATCCAAGCGGCCTGGATCGCGCTCATCATGCCGTCGACCCCGCCGATCCCCTCGATGGTGGTAACCTCGCGCCCCTCAGCCATGCTGACCGGGGTTGAGCAAGACCGGACAGGTTGGCCGTCCAGATGCATAGTGCAAGCCCCACACTGGGCAATCCCGCAGCCGAATTTGGTGCCCACCATTCCGAGCTTTTCGCGCACGACCCACAGGATCGGCATCTCCGGTTCAGCATCAATGCTCACCGGCTCCCCATTGAGGATGAAATTTGCCAAGGCGTATCTCTCTTGCTTTTTGCTAAGTTGCGCCCTGCAATCTATCTCCGAGAGGGACGAAGTAAAAGTGCGAACGACTCGCAAAACTCAGAGGTATTGATGGCAGACATCTCATTCGATGATTTCCTGAAAGTCGACATTCGCACAGGCGAAGTCGTGAAGGCGGAACCCTTTCCAGAAGCGCGCAAACCTGCAATCAAACTGTGGGTCGATTTTGGCGGGGAATTGGGGGTCAAGAAGAGCTCCGCGCAGATCACTGATCACTACGCGCCTGAGGGACTTGCCGGGCGCACGGTGATGGCGGTCGTGAACTTTCCCCCGCGCCAAATCGGGCCGTTTATGAGCGAGATCCTCGTATTGGGTTTTGAGGATGCTGATGGCGCGATTGTGCTCGCCGCACCAGATCAGTCGGTGCCCAAGGGCTCGCGGCTGATATGAGGGGTTAGAGGTGGCCTTCCAGCGCCTCTTTTAGCGGATCAAGCCAGGGCTCAAACGGTTTCCACGCGTTTTGACCCTTTCGATTGATCGGCTGACGCACCTGTTCGGAGGACGCCGTTCGAACGGCGCGGTCGGTCTTGTGAAAGGCAAGACATTGCTCTTCGAATGGCATGTCTAGGAAGTCGAGCATTCTCCGCGTTTGACCCTCAAGGTCATCGAGAACGTCCTCATGCTGAACCCGCAAGACCTTTCCCGGAAGCACTTGGTCCCAATGGTCCATCAGATCGACATAATCGGCGTAGTATCGACCGACTTCTTGCAGGCCATAGGTAAACTCCTGACCTTCCGCGAACAGCTGTTTGAAGCCGGAGAAACAACAATCCATCGGCGCGCGGCGGGCGTCGATGATCTTGGCGTTAGGCAGGATCAGGTGGATCAACCCAATATGCCGGAAATTGTTCGGCATCTTGTCGACGAAAAACGGCGCATCTTGGCGGTGGATGCGGGTGTTCTCGATAAAGTCTGCCCCGAACTTCTCAAGCTGCTCAGCGGTCAAATCATGCAGCACTTGCGGATACAATGATTGCCCCGCCTTGCGCCCCCGGAGCCGGTGGGCAAGAGCCAGAATATTGGGCAGCTCAAGCGTCCCGTCGACCTGACTGTGGCTCGCCAAAATTTGTTCCAGCAGGGTTGAGCCAGCACGTGGGAGGCCGAGGATGAAGATCGGGTCGGGTGCTTTGTTCCCAGAGTCCCCATGCTTTGCGAAAAGCTCAGCGGTACAATGCTCTTTCTGCTTGGTAAGCTCCGCGCTCATGGCTTCGGCCTTGTACCGAGTTTGTGCTCGCTTCAGGCTGTTTCCGGCTTCGTAATGCTGGAACGCCGCCTCATAATCGCGTTCATCTTCCATGGCCTTGGCCAGCGCAAAGTTAAGGTGGACTCGGTCCATGAATGCAAGGTCAGACCGCTCAACCTGCACGCGCATCGCCGCGATCTCGCTTTCGCTGAAACTGTACGTCTTGAGGTTGGCAAGCGCATAATAGGCATCACCGTGGTCGGGCTTGGCCGCGATGGCTGCGCGGTAGCTTTCCTCTGCTTCACCCCGATCACCCTTGGTCTTTAACGCATGGCCACGGCTGGTCAGGCTGGCGGGATCATTGGGGAGCTTCTCGAGCACTTGATCGAAAAGCGTAAGCCCGCCTTCATAGTCGCCCATCTGAATGCGCTCGATTGCAAGTCGCGACTGAAAGACCGGGCTTTCCGGATCTCGCTGGATTAGGAGTTCGGCCTGCTCCAATGCTTCCGCAGATTTCTGACGGCGGCGCAGCGCGTCGATGTAATCGAGCCTGAGTTGCACATCATCAGGCGCAAATTCGACCGCGCTTTCAAGAAGGAACTCAGCATCATCCAATACGCCAAGTTCAATCCCGATTTTCGCCAGCAGCCGCATGCCCTCAATATGCGCCGCATCGCGGCCGGGATGGGTGAGCAGGTAATGGCGGCAGATTTCCTCAGCCCGCGCAATGCGTCCTTCGGCGACGTGATTGGTGACCGCGACCAATTCGCGCGGAAGCCGCGCAATCCGCTCTTGCTGAGCCTTTGCAGCGTTTGCCTCAGGCATACGTCCCGCGGCCGCCTCTAAACGCGACTGCTCGCGCCAGCTCGCCTCAAGCGCAGGGTTAAACCGGGTCGCGCGAGTAAACGCCGCCAAAGCACCAGCATTGTCGCCGCGCGCCAAGGCCAAATGCCCCTGCTCCTGCCACGAGCGGCCATATTCAGGCATGGCGGAATGCAGCGCGGTGAGGTACTCACCTGCCTCATCAAACCGCTTCAAATACCGGCACGCCACCGCCGCCATATAGAGCGCCTCACCATCCGATGGATTCTCGGCAAGAAGCGCCTTCGCCCCATCTAACCCCGCCTCAAACTCCCCAGCTTGAAGGGACTTTTGTGCGGATTGGAGTTGCTCTGTTCGGCTCATGGCGTTGCCTTAGACAGCAAAACGGCGGGAGTGAACACTGCCACCCCCGCCGCCTTTGAAAAGTCGCGTTCGATCAATAATCGAACGAAACGCGCATACCCACGGTCAAAGGGCGGTTGGTGATGATACGCTCACGGTCATTGCCGAAGATTCCGGAAATTTCCGCACGCTCATCGCTGAGGTTCTCACCGAAGATCTCAAAGCCCCACTGATCCGCTTTCACGCCGACGGAAAGGTCAAACGTGGTGTAGCTATCAAGCTGGATATTGTTGATCGCGATGATGTCAGTTTGCTTCGACGAAGAATAGGTCGCCTGTGGCTGGATGAATGCCTCAAGAGTGTCAGAGACATCCCATTCATACCGTGCCCGGATGTTCCCTTGGAAGCTGGGTGCGTATGCAAGGTCACTGCCAAGGACCACATCGGTGGTCGGGATGAGTATCTCTGTCACCTCGGTGTCAAGGATCGAGAATGCGCCTGCAAAGGTCAGACCCGGTGTCGCATAGGGTGCGATGGTGAAATCCGATTCAATCCCGTAAATCTCTGCATCCGCAGCGTTAGACGAGAAGAATAGGTTGGTAATCGACGGATCGAAAATCTGCGTTTGCAGGTTCGAGATATCAACAAAGAAGGCCGAGCCGTTCCAACGGAATTGACCGTCAATCAGGTCGAGCTTCCAGCCGATCTCGTAGTTTTCAACTTCATCGGTCTCAAGCTCGAACGGAACAACAAATCCGCCTGCACCGACAGCACCGCCGGGACGGTTGAGGAAACCAGGGCGGAAGCCTTCGGAATAGGTTGCGTAGAACAGCAGATCCTCAGTCGGCGTCAGCGTAATGGTCCCTTTGAAGATTACTCCGCTGGTTTCCGCCACATCGGGTGCCCGGATAGCGTTAAAGACCTGCGTTGCTTGAGCTTCTGACAGACCAGCGGCCTGAATATCGTCAAGACTGTCGTTCAGATCGAAGGTTTGACGTAGGTCGGCATTACACGATCCGATGAATGTGAACTGGCCATCTCCATCGTACAGATCACTGATGTTGGTGCCGAAAGCGTTCGCATCTTCCGCTGCGCCTGAGTTGCAGAACGAACCGTTGGCTGAACCTTCAAAGTCGACTTCGACATCATAGTAACGCGCGCCAAGTGTTACGCTCAGCAAGTCCGGAACCACATCAAAGCTGGCTTCACCGAATATCCCGAATTGTTCATCGGTGCGGCGAATGTCGTTGCGGAAAATCGTCGCTGCCGGGAACGGGCCGGGATCAGAGAAAAAGCCGGTTGTCTGCGGGAAGTTCGTTGCAAAGGGGCCAAATGGATTGGCCAGAACATTGCCAGGATAGGCAAAGTCTACACGTTCTTCGAGGCTGAGATCTGAATAAAAGCCGCCACCTTGGAAACGTACGCGCCAGTCGTCAGGCGTTGAGAAGCGCAGTTCCTGCGTGAACACTTCTGTGTTTGAGAACGAATTGATGAAGAGATTGGGGGCTTGGCAGGTCCCGCTTGGGTCTGCTGCGCCGGGATAGGTCACCGAGCCATCGCAGATGTAATACGGCAAATACTGCCCTGCGAAGAGGTAATCTGTGTAGTCCGCACGCTGCTCGCTCTCACGGTCGGTGTACGCGCCGGTGTAGATCACATCGAGCCAGCCGATGCGGCCTTCAACCGTCCAGCTTGTGTTCGAGAAATCGTCTTCGAGACGGTCTTCTTCGAAGCGCTCAATCTCTAGGTCACCAAGGCCGCCCAATTCCGGATCGGCGAAAAAGACACCGTCCGATTCAAGGCTCTGACGCTGGTGCGAGAGGTTGATGGTCCAGTCAGGTGTCGCTTCCCACAAAGCACTTACCCGGAAACCGGAATAGGTGGTGTCATTGAAGTTGTCCTGTGCAAGCCCGGCGTTGTCAGCTTGCAAGAAAGTGACGTCGGACAGGTCTGAGGTCGATTGGAAGCCAGCGCGAACAGCCGAAACCGGAACGCCATTGGCGCGGACGAAGCCTTCCGGACGGAAACGAGCGCTCTCGGTGAGATCGCGCGTGCCCGCGACATTATCGATATACCCGCCCTGATCGTCGAGATAGGCAACGCCACGAAGACCAAATGTTTCCGTGACAGGCACGTTGATCATAAACTCACCCTGATAGCTCGTTTCACCCCCTTTGGTGAAGCTAACACCAGCCGACGACTTGGCGGAAAAGCCCGAAAGATCAGGCTTGTTCGTAATAAGACGCACAACACCTGCTTGCGAACTTGCGCCAAACAGCGTGCCTTGCGGACCCGAAAGCACTTCAATCCGCGCCAAATCAGCGGCGTAAACGTCAAGGTTACGACCAGGCTGTGAGAGCGGCTGATCATTCAGGTAGAGCGCCACATTCGGTGCAAGGCCAGCAACACCAGCTACGGTGATGTTCGGCGTGGTGGATGCAAGGCCGCGAATGTAGATCGTGCTTTGTCCCGGGCCATTGCCGCCTGCGGTCACCGATGGAATCTGGTCGAGATAGTCCTCAAAAGTGTCGATATTGAGCTCGTCGAGTTGCTCTTCGCCGATCGCTGAGACCGAGATCGGCACGTCCTGCAGATCTTCGCTGCGGCGCTGTGCTGTCACGACGATAGTGCCTACCCCGCCCTGGCGTTCTTCAGCTGCGGGACCTGCTGCGTCCTGTGCGGCGGCAGGTGATGCGATTGCGACCGCCAACGCGCCCAGCGACGCGCCGGTTACAATGTTCCTCATTATGTTTTCCTTTTAACCTACGGATGGAGAGAACGGCGCGAAGGGATGCGCCACATCATCCAGGAACAGCGCGCTCAACATAGATTACCCGATTTGCAAATTATGGGGCGCGCTGTGAGGGCAGGTAACAAGAGCACATTGGGCTGGCCACAGCTTGACCCAGCATTTCCCAAAGCTCCAAACAACTGTTGCAATGAAATAACAATGTAAAAATTAGATATGAAAACTCATGGATTTTCCAAAATTAGCCTTCAAATTTAGACATTTTGTATAAAGAGTTTATAAGTAATTCTGAATATACTCTAGTTTTTTTGAATAATTTTCGAATTCTACCTATTTATACTGTGACACCTGGAAGTCTTGAGCCAAGTCCTTAGGTGGCTCTGACTTCGCCATCCCAGCTCTCACAGGCTTCAGCGGTCGTCGGTACACCGTGCTTTTTGCGAATGAGATCGAAGACAACCGCCTTGATGATCGAGGCACACATTGCGGCAAGCACAAGTGAGAACGGTAATGCGCCGATGATCATGGTAATCCGGATCGCCTCTATCCCACCCAAAATCAGCATGGAGCCAACCACAAAGGCAAGCGCCGTACCCCAAAAAAGGATGTGATAGCGGCGCGCTCCTTCATTGTCGCCGGCCCCATTGATCGTGTTGACAATCAAAATTGCGCTGTCAGCAGATGTAATGAGGTAAGTCATCAGCAGAACCACCACGAGCCCTGACACAATCGCGGCCGTACCGGGATCAAGCAAGAAAGCCAGCGTTGCGAAAAGCTGATCGGCCATCGGCGCGTCCACAATGGCTCCGCCAGCAACACCGCTGAGCTCCAGATCAATCGCAGTCCCGCCCACTAGTGCCATCCAGATAAAGCACATCAGCGAAGGCACAAGCGCCACACCCAACACATATTCGCGGATCGTGCGTCCGCGCGAAATACGGGCGATGAACATGCCCACGAATGGTGCAAAGGCGATCCACCAGGCCCAATACATCACCGTCCAGCCAAGCTGCCAATCAACCAGAGCACCCGCGGTTTCGCTGCCGTCGTCCTGGAACAGGCTGAACGATTGTGCAGGCAAGTTGATCACATAATCCCAGATGCCGACAGCCAGCAGCTGCAAGCCATAGAACCCCGACCCCACTGCAACGAACAGCGCGAGCAACCCCAAGGAAAGCGCCATATTGATGTTAGAAAGCCATTTGATTCCGCGACCAACGCCTGAAAGTGCGCTGACGGTAGACGCACCGACGAGGACCAGCAAAGCCATGATTATCGCTCCGGTCGAGGCAGTAAGACCCCCGCCATCGGCGCCCTCCACCATCAGCCAGTCGCCAAACCCGATACGATAAAGGCCTGCGACAAACTGCTCAACCCCGAAAGCGAGCGTGTAGGAAACCCCCAAGATCGTCGCGACGACCGCGACGACATCCACTGCGTGACCGGCAAAGCCCGACATCCGCTCACCAAACAGCGGTGCAAGGCTAGAACGGATCGTCAGCGGAAGCCCCCTGCGGTGGGCCACATAACCAATGCCGAGTCCCACAAATGCATAGGTGCACCAAGCGCCAAAGCCCCAGTGCAGGAATGTGTATATGTAAGCTGGCCGCACCGCTTCGGCAGAGCGCGCCTCGATCGCACCACGGATAATGTCCGGATTGTTCGAGAAGTGCGCGAGTGGTTCACCAGTTGAAAAGGTGAGCATCCCGATGCCGATCCCCGCTCCAAACAGCATCGAAAACCAAGAAGCCCGCGAAAATTCAGGCTTTTCACCGGGAGCGCCAATTCTCAAACTGCCGATCTGCGGCACCAGAACCAGCACCATACTGCAGATGACAAGGAAAGCGACGAGATAGACGTACCAGCCGCTAAACGCGCTGATGATCGTTGAATTCGCGACCGCCAGCGTCTCCATCGCGTTCACGGGAAAGAAGATCGCCCACATGATGATGAGCGAGACAATAATCTTCGCAGGAATCGTCACTTCTCGGCTGAACCCGTCGTAAAACCCACGGTCATGGGTATCGATAGGGAGCACTACGAGGGGTGGCGCTATTGGCAGATCAGTACTAGCTGTTTGGTCAGCGCTCTGGCTGGTCATGAATAAAGCGATCCGCGTTTGGGCCAGAATAGGGAGGCCCGGTTCCTGCCAGACATCCGATGAAGAGCCCGGCCACGCGCTTCTTCATGGGCACGCTTGCTTTGTATAAGCGCCTACAAGGCTTCGACCCATGTTTGCAACCCCGCCGGTGCGCCACAGACCCGAAGTGCCCCAGACTGAGAATGGGCGGGTAAGCAAATGTGCATCCTTGCACTTGCGTGAGAGGCACTTTGCGAGGATAACGCCTTCACGCAAAACAAATAAGCGGTCGCGTTGTTCTCAAATTGGGGGGAGTTTAACAATGCCGGTTTCCGACCACGTAAACCTATCACAATTCATGGAAGGCGTGAAAAAGCGCAATCCTGGACAGACCGAGTTCATCCAGGCAGTTCATGAAGTTGCTCAAGATATTTTCGAATTCATGGCCGATAAGGTCGAGTATCACGAAGCGCAGATCCTGCGCCGGATCGCTGAGCCTGATCGAATCGTTTCCTTCCGCGTTTGCTGGGAAGACGACAATCACAACATCCGCGTACAACGTGGCTGGCGGGTCCAGAACAACAATGCGATTGGCCCCTACAAGGGCGGCATCCGCTTCCACCCTTCGGTGACTGAGAGTGTTCTGAAATTTCTCGCCTTTGAGCAAACCTTCAAGAACTCGCTCACCGGCCTTCCCATGGGCGGCGGCAAAGGCGGCGCGAACTTCAACCCTAAGGGTAAATCTGACGCAGAGGTCATGCGCTTCTGCCAAAGCTTCATGTCAGAACTTTACCGTCACATTGGACCAGACACTGACGTTCCAGCAGGCGATATTGGCGTTGGCGGGCGCGAGATTGGCTATATGTTTGGCCAGTACAAGCGCCTGACCAATCGCTGGGAAGGCGTTCTGACCGGCAAGGGTCAGGAATATGGCGGCTCGCAGATGCGCCCTGAGGCAACCGGCTATGGTGCGGTCTACTTCCTGCAAAACATGCTGAAGCACAAAGGCCGGGACATCGAAGGCCACACCGCGGTGATTTCGGGATCAGGCAATGTGGCAACGCACGCTGCCGAGAAGATCACGCAGCTTGGTGGCAAGGTTTTGACCCTGTCTGATTCGGGTGGATTCATTCACGATCCGGATGGCATCACTCAAGAGAAGATCGATTGGGTGAAGCACCTCAAAACCGTCAAACGCGGTCGAATCAGCGAATATGTTGATGAGTTCAGTGGTGCCACCTTCCACGAAGGCCGTCCTTGGAACGTTGCAGCAGACTTGGCATTACCTTGCGCAACGCAAAACGAGCTCAACGAAGACGAGGCCAAATCGCTAGTTAGCAATGGCTGCAAAGGCGTTTCCGAAGGCGCGAACATGCCGACAACTCTGGAAGGCGTGAAGGTCTTCCACGATGCCAAACTGATGTACGGCCCCGGCAAGGCCGCGAACGCTGGCGGTGTCGCAGTGTCTGGTCTGGAAATGAGCCAGAACTCAGAGCGCATCAGCTGGAATCATGAGCGCCTAGGAGAAATGCTAACCGACCTCATGCAAGGCATCCACGAGAAGTGCACCGAATATGGCGACCAAGGCGATGGCTATGTGGACTATGTGAAGGGCGCAAATATCGCGGGCTTTAAGAAAGTGGCCGACGCGATGCTGGCGTTCGGCGTGGTGTAAGCAGCAGTCGAAAGGCGAACACAAGAAAGGGGCGCTTCCTTCGCGGGAAGCGCCCCTTTCTTGTGGCGTGGCAACCGACAGCGGACCTTCCGCTTGCGACCCATAAATGGACATCATATTCGCCGGAAAGAAGAGCCCGGCCTACTGTTTCAAGGCCGGGTTCCACTCAGTTGAAGCCTTGGCTCAATTGATGTCCTGAACGTCCATCACGAGCTTGCTCCATTTGCGCTGGTTCTCGATATCGTGCTCGAGCCCTTGCTCGTCAGCAATGCGGAAGCGCTCGAGTGCCGGAGTCTTGCTCGTAGCCTGATAGAGCCAGTAGACCTCGGCTTTGAGCGCCTCATCGATCGGCTTATCGATGGACTCATAAACCATCTGTTTGCAAGCGTTGATTGATTCCGCCGGGAATTGGGCGATGCGGCCCGCGAGATTATCGACGTATTCACCGATCTCATCCGCATCGAGCGCCTTATTGATTGTGCCGAGACGCTCGGCATCATCGGCATCGTAATCTTGCGCACTCAGAATGATCTCGAGCGCTTTGCCGAGGCCAGTTTGGCGAGCCATGCGCGATGCACCGCCCCCGCATGGTAGGATACCCATGCCGACTTCCATCTGCATAAACTTGTATTTGCCGCGCGCTGCGAAGCGCATGTCGAGCGCGAGCGCCAATTCATGGCCGCCGCCGCGCGCAAATCCTTCCAGCTTCGCGATCGTCGCTTGCGGGACTTTGCTGATCCGCTCGCAAACTGCTTGGAGATCAAGCAGCTGTGCTTCGTCACGCGATACAGCCTCGTCTGACATGTCTTTGAGGAGTTCAGTGTCATAGTGACAGACCCAGATTTCAGGGTTGGCCGACTGGAAGATGACGACCTTGGTATGACGGTCGCGCTCAAGCCGCATGGCGAGACTGTTGAGGTCTGCGAGCATCTCCTGACCCTGGACATTTACCGTGCCGAAGTCGAAGGTGACCCGCATGACAGGGCCATCTTGATCGACTGAAAACGTTGCAAAACCTTCATATTTCATTGAATTATCCTTTCTCAAAGGCGGTGGATTGAGGACGTAGTTCTCCCAGCGACCAAAGCGCGTGCTCCGGTCGGACTTGGTTGCCGAATTGCCTGGATGATCAGCTAATCAGGTGTTCGACCGCTTCGACGACGCGCTTGTTTTTGGCCGAATCCAGAGCGTCAGGATGGGGCTGCGCGAAGGCTTTGCGATCATTGTCGTAATATCGACCCGAGGCGTCTGCGAACTCCTCACTGAGTGCGGCTCGCGTCAGGATATCTGCCCCGATCTGCAAATCTTTTCCGCTCTGGCCGTAAGCATCTTTGACCATCTTGCTGCCAAGAAAAGACGCTGGATTGACCGCAATGATGGAGGGGCCGTTTGCATCCAGTTCCTGACCAAGCTCTGCCGACCACATGGTCAACGCCAGTTTGCTCTGTGCGTAGGCAGCGTTGTCGGAAAAGGAGCGCTTGTTCAGAAAATCATCGAGCTGCACCGGTGACTGAGCGGCAGAGGACAAGTTCACCACGCGTCCAGTCGAACTGAACATCGGCAAAAGCAGTTTTGTCAGCAAGTAGGGCGCAACAGCGTTCACAATAAAGCGCGTATCGTAACCGTCTGCGGTGATAGGATGCGAGGTCACAAAGACCCCGGCATTGTTGATCAGCACATCAATTGCTTCGAAGCCGTTCTTGATTTCATTTGCCATCGCCCGAACTGCGGACAGGTCTGTTAGATCGGCGCGGTATGTGTGTACCTTACCCGCCCCCGGAATGTTGGCGATCTGCGCCGCCGTATCCTCAAGCTTCTGTGCGCTTCGGCCGTGGAGCAGGAGCGTATGCCCCTGCGCGGCGATCACTTTTGCGGTCTCGAAGCCGATGCCATCTGTTGCACCGGTGATCATAATTGTCTTGGTCATATCTTTGCTTCCCTTTGTCTTCGGGTAATCTTGTCAGAACGGGGCAGAGCCATCGGACGTAATGTTCGGCACGCTCCAGCGTTCTTGCGGCGAGGCAGGCTCTCCAGACAGCCCGTGTTGATCCGGGATCTGGCCATGCTCACCGGAGAGCCACAGAACGAAGTTGTGCCGCTCGCCATTCTTGATCGACTTGGAGGCGTGCATGGCGCTGCCGTGGTGGATGAGCGCCACACCGGGCTCAAACGTCAGGTCCGCCATCTGCTTGTTGACGGGGTCTATGAAGCGCACCGTTGATCCCTCATACTCTTCGCCAGGAAGGTTGAGGTTGACGTTCAGCGTTACGCTTGACGCATCGGTGTGCGCGCGAAGGTCCTTGTCACCCCCCGCCTGCCACTGGATCGAGAAACCAAAGGTCTGGCTGTCATATCCATAGACATCGGGGAACAGGAGCCGCGCAATAGGGCGCATAAAGTGGTCCATCAGGTCGCGGTAGAACGCTTGGAATATGGGCGCTGCCAAGTATCCTTCCGAACGCGGATCCAACATGCCCCCGCCCTTGTTGAGCACAATGCCATATGGCGGGCGCACTGGAATGCCAGCATCAGACACGCGCGCCATGTAATCGCGCAGCTCGCCCAGATTCTCAGGGTTGAAAAACTGCGCTTTGTAGACGCCAGGGAAAACCTCTTCGAAGAGGTCCGCAACAGCGGCTTCCTTGCTGGGATCGTCCCATGCGGCCTCCACTGCCTTCAAAAGCGCAGGGGAATAGAGCGAGCGATCAAGGGCGATGCCGCCGTGACCGTTTTCGGCTTCCCACTGGCTCCAAGCGTCCTCAAATGTGTGCTTATTGGTGTTCCAGAAGTGGTGGACCGACGGGGCTCGTGCAAGCATTTCTTCGCGGCTGGGGCGCAGGACCGTGCGTGCCTTATCAAGTGTGGTGGTAGACATATGAATTGCCTTTCGTGCCTCAGGAATAGCGGACGAGCGTGCGGCTCTCGATACTCTTGCGGGGCGTAGCCGCCGCTTTATCGGACGGCAGGTCGAGCGCGCTGTGCGCCAGATGAGGGCGAGAGCGATTGTCGTAAATGTTGAAGACAACAATCTCGTCTGGTTTCATGTTCGAATGATAGAACCACTCGTGGTTTTCATTCGCGGCAACGCCCAGGATCTGACCGAACCGATCAGGGTAGATCAGGCCGATATCCATCCAGTCGCCAGCTTTCGTCGACTGTGGGCGAATGAACCCGAGCGGAGAGCTCTGGATGACATTCTGGACAGGGCGCCATACATTCACAAAGCCATAGCCTGCTTGCTTGAATTCCTGCGCACGGTCTTCACCGACAAGGTCGATCAAGCGCTGTTCTGCGCCCTTTTCATTGTAGTCATTGTGGACGTTGCGAGCAGGACGCCGCGAGGCCTGAGGATCATCGATCCGAACCGTATGGTCGAAGACTATGACCTCCTTTGCGCCGATGCGCGCCTTCAGAAGATCGGTCAGCTCTTGATCGTAAATGGCCTTCCAGCTTTCTCCACTCTCGAAGTCTTCGACAGCCGAAACATGGCCAAGAAACTCGATCCCATCGCGGTCGAACTGGGGGTGGGCATTGCAGCCGCGGAGGTCGGTCACCTTGATCTTGGTCTCGATCAATTCGGGAGAGACGAGGTTTCCAACAATACCGTCTACGTCGAACTCGAACGCTTGCGGCGTGCTTTTCTTGACGTGGTAGTTCACGCTTGCATCGATCTGCATGGCAGTTCTCCAACTGTGTGGCGGCGCGATCTGCCGCCTTGTTGGGATTGATATATTACCACCACTCAGACTATAAAACCGCATGATTTTCGATACAGAATATGGAATTGGGATATAATCGATGGATCTTGAAGGCCTTCGGCTGTTTGTTCGCGCGGCTGAGAAATTGAACATCAGCGCGGCGGGTCGAGACCTCGGATTGGCCCCGGCCGTCGCCAGTGCGCGGCTCGCCAAACTAGAACGCGAGGTAGGTGCTGAGCTGCTTCACAGGTCCACGCGGAAAGTCTCGGTTTCGATTGAGGGTGAGGAATTTCTTCCATTTGCACGCGAGATGCTTGCGCAACGCGATGCAGCTATGGCCGCGCTCGGCCAGGGGCGCCCACAAGCGTCCGGTACGATCCGCCTCGCCGCTTCGAGCAGCTTTGCGCAGCTCTACATCGCCCCAATCCTGCCCGAGTTCCTTGAGCGATATCCTGAGATCAACCTCGACCTGCGCCTGTCAGATGCACAGTTCGATCTACTCGAAGGCAGCTTCGATCTCGCTCTGCGAAGCGGAGTATTGGACGACAGCAGCCTAAAAGCGAGGAAGCTCGCCGACGCCTCTGATGTCCTGTGCGCCGCGCCGGAATACCTCGCGAAAGCCGGGATGCCGCAGAACCCCGAAGAAATGGCCGACTATAACTTGATCGCCTTCCGGCAATTGGAAAACGCCGTTGAGCTTGAGCGCGACGGGTACCGCGAAACGATCACCATGCAAGCGGACGGCACCAGGATCGTACTGGATGACGGAGCGAGTCAACGGCTCGCGACTAAGGCTGGTCTTGGAATTTCGCTGAACGCGCGCTGGAACGTGGAGCGCGAACTGCGTGATGGGGTCCTTGTGCAAGTGCTTCCTGAGTGGAAGGTCGTTAGTGATCGGGCGCTGTGGCTGGTCTATCCTAAATCCAACGTGCTGACCGCCAAGGTGCGGGTTCTGATTGACTTTCTGGTTGAAAAGATCGGTCGCAATCCGCCTTGGCAATCGAGTTGCTGACTAGGCGACTTCGATGACGACCTTCCCGGTCGCGTCACCGCTGATCAGCCGGTCATGGGCACCACCAGTCTGTTCAAGAGAAAACCGTTGCTCATCCAACAATGGTGCGACTTTCCCTGCATCGACCAACTTGGCAATCTCTCCAAGGATACGGCCATGTTCAGCGCGCTTGAAGTCGTGGAGCATTGGGATCAGCATAAAGACAACGTGGATCGACAGCCCCTTGAAGTGTGCGGGAGTGAGATCGAGCTCAAGCATCGACACAGTGGTAACGACCTGCCCGTTGAGCGCGGCAGCTTCGAAGGATTTGCTCATATTGGCGCCGCCAACGGAGTCGTAGACGACATCAAAACCAGCTCCGCCCGTATGCTGATCAACGTAGTCCGCGACTTGCTCATTCATGAAGTCGATCGCTTTCGCGCCGTAGCCGTTGATGATCTGGATGTCCTTGTCGCCCGTGCAGGTCGCGAAGGCGTCTGGCCTTACTGACCCGCTTCTCAGCGAGAAACGCATCGACGGTCCGGCCCGTCGTCGCCTCGAAGCTGCGGGTGAATTGCCAGGGCGACAGGCCCGCTTCGGCCGCCAATTCGCCAATCGTTATGCCATCGGCCATCCGCTCATGCATGAGAGAGACCGCCCGGCTGAGCACCGCATCGGAAAGTGCATGAGCGCAACCGGACCGTAGCTCATCGGAACACCGAAACAGTCTGACCAGGATGATCTGAAACAGGGCGTCGACCCTCAGCGCCTGCGTCGGTCCGCCCTGCGTGACGGTGAGCCAGAGAGCCGCGATACTGTCCTCCGGTTCAGTATCGTTGAAGGTTGAATCGCGGGTCAGCACATCGAGGTTTGAAAGCGGCGGCGCGTCGTCGCCGAAAACCCAGGCAACAAGATGCTCGGAAAAACTGACGACGGTTAACTCGTGGCGGCCATCTATATCGAACAAAACAATCGAGTGGGATGGCTGGAAGCTTAGTCCCGGTTTCGGGATACGCCCTGACACCCAACCGCCGCCGACATCGACTTTCATATGGGTCGATATCGGCGCTTTGACGAGACCGATGCAGAGCGCGTCGCCCATCTCGTCGGTCTCACTGTGCGCGTCCTGCCTGACATGGAACACATCGAAAGGCAGATGCCCCGGTGTCGCAACTTCCGGCGCGAAACGGCCATAGGCCTCCTTGTACCAAGCGGCGAACTGGGTTGCCGGCTGCGCGCTCACGCCGCCAACGTTTTTCTATACCGTGCAGGCGTGACGCCGAGATTCTTGGAAAAGGCCGTCGTCATATGCTGCTGGCTGGAAAAACCGCAGGCGTAGGCGATATCTGCGATCGGGTCGCGGCTATGATGCAACGCCTCCTTGGCCCGCGCCAAGCGGCGTTCCATGATGTAGCCATGGGGCGTATCCCCGGTCTGGGCCTTGAATCGCCGGGCGAAATGAAAGGGTGAGACGCCGACCTCGCCAGCGATCTCTGGCAAACTCAACCCTTCGCCGAGCCGGTCTTCGATCAGGGCGCAAGCCTTGGCGATCTGCTCTTGGGATAGCCCTGCGTTGCTCTCGTTTACCGCTTGCCCGGATAATTCGGCAAGGCGAACGATCATTAATTGGAACAGGCTATCCATCTTGACGCCAGCCATGAGGCCCTCTTTCGCAGCGGTGTCCCACAGCGATAAGATCAGTTGGCGGATTTCTCGGTCCCGAATGAGAATTTCTCGTGTCAGGGGATCGAAAGCCCTTCTAGTCGGCGCGGCCTCGCCAAGGGTCGCAGTGATGGCGCTATCGGGAAAACTGAGCACGAGCAGGTCATGCCGACCTTCAACTGAAATCCTGGGGGCGCTGTCGGCAGGCTGGAACACGAAATGCCCCGGTGCACTGTGCACAGCCGCCTTTCCATCGCCAAAATCCCAATGGCTAAGCAGCAACGAGTCTTGACGGACTGCCATAGCGATACAGTGGGAATCGCCCATCTCATCAACGCTCTCGTGGCTATCCTGTTCAACACAGAACAACTCCAGACCGGACGCCCCCGCCGCGCGGTGTTCTTGCGGGAAACCGGCATAAGCCTGCTTGTACCAGTCGGCGAAACTCGCTTGTGTTGCCATATGCGCTACCGCCGTTTTGCTCTTGCGACCCCTTCAGTTCCCAGAAAGGTTTTCCAATAGACTGTTTTGCGATAGCACAATCCTATCGCTGCGCCTTACACATTCTTGCTCGACGGATCTGTTCGGCTGAGTGCCTTAGCGCTCAAAAGCGTGAATTACCTACTCTTTTGAACGTGCGTGCGGTCTTCTGAAACCTCCTTGGTCAGCGTGCGCCCCTTGGCCAGCCGCCGCCCAAGCGTCTCTAGGAACCCGCCATATCGCTCTCTGCCTGACGCCTGCGCGGCCTCGCGCATATCGTCCGGCAGGGGCGGCGTGGTGGTGGGCCAGAACTTGATGAACAGCGCGATGGCCTCATTGCCGACGGAAACGTCGCGCTCCAGCCGCTCGACCGCGCTGGTCAGCTCCATCGGTTGAAAGGAACGAGGCGAGGACGGCTTCCACGATCTGCGATTTCGAGAATTTCCGCCGCGCCGCTAGTGCGTCGAGCTCCGGGCTGAGTGTCGGGTCAAAATATACGTTAAGGAGATCCTTTTTATTCCGGACGCCTCGATGCAAGCACATTCAAACGAGAAGTTCGGTGAGGTGCTCGGTTGCGCTCGATGATCGAGTTGTTGCAACCTCCTCGCGGCGGCTCTGGATAACTTCAATCCAAAACCCGACTGACCGCTTTCC
The DNA here is from genome assembly GCF_947502395.1 of uncultured Erythrobacter sp. Lineage (GTDB taxonomy): Bacteria > Pseudomonadota > Alphaproteobacteria > Sphingomonadales > Sphingomonadaceae > Erythrobacter. Next base: position 309,806 of record NZ_CANMZM010000003.1, on the reverse strand, counting down.
ACCCCCAGAAGCAGCCATCTGGAGGAAATTGATCGGGCCACAAAAGGAAACGGCGACAACCCCGCTTTGCAGCCGTCATTCAATCCCCAACAGCCCAGCCTGTCGTCGAAGCTCCGCCTCTTCACCTGGATTGGCAGCGACGGCTTTCGCTAAAGCCTCGCGCGCTTTGCCGGTTTCACCCAGCGTCATGCGGCTGCGCATTAGCATCACCCAACCATCCAGATTGCTGGGGTCCCCTGCAAGCCTTTCTTCAAGGCCAGAGACCATGCCGGCGATCATCTGCCGCTGGTCGTTCTCCGACATTTGGCGCGCGTCGGCGACTTGCTGAGCGGTTGGCCCGCGCACTGTGGGAGATGCCGCTTCGCCCGCTGCTGTGCCTGATCCAGGAATTGCGATTTCAGGCGTGCGGGTGGCCATCACGCTGGACAGGCGATCGCCCAGATCAACCTCATTTATCGCCGCCACTTGCTCAATCGTGCGGACCACATCGCCTTCCCATGGAGCGCCCACGGGCGTGTCTTCCAACAGGTCGAACCAGCCATCAATTGCGCCCTGATGATCGCCGTCGATATCTTTCTTGACCGCCATGAAGTAGCGCGCGCGAGGATCGCTTTCGTCGCGCTCGAGCGCTTTTTCGAACGCCTCCAACGCGCTCGGCGGTAGCGGATCAGCGTCGGGTACCGCCGCATCGACCGCCATAACCCGCGCTTCGCCCAAGGCTGACCACAGCGAGGCGGAAGTGTCGTCAATCTCGACTGCGCTTTCATAGGCGCTCACCGCATCGGAGAATTCACCGCGCTCAAAATGGGCAAAGCCAAGCTCGCTCCACGGCCCGGCATCATCGTTGGAACTTTCTGCCGCCTCTCGAAGTTCCGCTATTGTCGGTAATTCATTGCTCGCAACCTCGGCCGGCGCCTCACTCTCGCCGCTTGAATAGATATTGTAGCCGATCGAAGCGACCGCCAGCAGCGCCGCGCCTCCAAGCAATATCCAACCGGCTCGTCCGCCAGATTGGCTTTCCGAACTGTCCCCCATTACACCCCCAATTGCGCAAATTCGTATAAAGCTGTGCATTTTGCACTAGCATCTGTCGCCAAAAGCGGCAATTGTATCTGGCATTGGGGCTCACTTTCTTTAAGGTGCAGCTAGTGTGTAATCTATCCAAAAGGGGGGGGATAGATTGTCTGACTTGTACAAAGTCGCCATTATTGGATCCGGCCCTGCCGGGATGAGCGCTGCCGGGCAGGCCGCTACGCGTGGCATGTCGCACATCCTGCTTGAGAAAACCGATCACCTCTCAGACACCATCTTCAAATACCAAAAGGGTAAGTTCGTCATGGCGACCCCTTCCGACCTTGCCTTGCGGGCGGGTGGATATGAAGAGGGCGTCGCCGAAGGCATGCAGTTTGCAGAGGGGACGCGTGAAACGATCCTCGGTATCTGGAACAAGCACTGCCGGATCGAAGATCCGAACATGCCTTTTTATGAGGGCGAGGTTCAGGATTTTGAGATCAATACGAGGCTCAATGCCGAAGTCGTCTCTGTCGAAGGGGAAAAGGGCAATTTCTCAATCAAGCTGAAAGATGGTGACACCATCCGCGCAGAGACCATCGTCCTTGCGATTGGCACGCAGGGGAACCCCAACAAGCTGCGTTGTCCTGGTGCCGATCACCCGATGATCACACCGCAACTTGATGATCCTGAAGACCATATCGACAAGAATATCGTCGTCGTTGGGACGGGCGATGCAGGAATTGAGAACGCTCTGGGCCTTGCTACGGACCCGGCGCTTGGCAACACTGTTACAATCCTCAATCGCGGCACCGATTTTGCAAAGGCAAAGATCAAGAACGCGACCGATCTGACCAGTGCGGACGAAGAGGGTGACCTCAATATCGCCTATCGCACCTCGCCTTCCGAAGTGCGCGATGGCGAAATGGTGGTGGAAACGGCCACGGGTGAAGAAGTCATCCCGTGTGAGATGATCATCACCCGCATCGGTTCTCAACCGCCCCGAAAATTTATAGAGAGCATGGGGATCGAGTTTACCAGCGAAGACCGCAGCGCCTTCCCCAAGCTTTCTGCCGAGTTTGAGACGACCAAGGACGGCGTTTTCGTTATCGGTGCTCTGGCGGGTTATCCGCTAATCAAGCACTGTATGAACCAGGGCTTTGATGTGATCGAATATCTGCACACTGGCTCTGCGGTGAAACCGGCGGATGAGCCGCTGCTTGAGAAGGTGTTTGAGAACCTGCCCGGCGGCAAGAGCGTTGACTATTGGCTCGAACTCTATCGTACCAATGTCGATATTTTTGCTGGCCTTTCGACCTTGCAGATGCGCGAGCTTATGCTCGATTCGATCTGCACCGCCTTTGCTCCCGGCGAAGTGATTTTCAGGCGCGATGCTCCGGGGTCTTCACTTTTTGCTCTGGCACAAGGTAGTGTCGCAGTCGAAGTCAATCCCAACGATCCGTCCATCACGGTGCCGATTGGCCAAGGTTCAATCTTTGGCGAGGTTGGTCTGGTTTCCGGTCGTCGCCGGGGCGCTACCATTCGCGCTGCCGAAGATGTGGTGGTTGTCGAACTCTCGCGTAAGGCTGCGCTGAAACTGATCGGCTCTTCGCCCGAAGCGGCAGAGGCGGTGAAGCGGATCTCGATCGAGCGTCAAATCCTGCAGCTGTTTGGATCAGGCTTAACGCCAGAAGACATCAAACCCTTGGTTGACAGCGCGGAGACCGAAGAAGTCAGCGCGGGCAAAGTCGTCATCCAGGAGGGTGATAATGACAAAGACCTCTTCATCGTACGCTTTGGCTCGATGCAGGTCGAAAAAGGCAGCGAAGGTAGGCAGACCTTCCTTGGACTGATCCCAGCGGGCAATTTCTTCGGCGAAATGGGTGTCATCGATGGCCAGGCGCGCATGTCGACGGTGAAGGCCTCGGTCAAATCAGAAGTGATCCGATTGCCAGGTGAAGGCTTCCTCGAACTGTTGGCCAAGAAGCCGCAGCTGCGTGAGCGAGCTGTGCAGATCATGGCAGACCGCCGACGTTCCAATGAAGAGATCGAAAGCCAGCAAGCCAAAGAAGACGGCAAGGTCGATAGCTACTCAGGGCTTGCATCCTTCCTCTTCGACGAGGGAATGGGCGAGGCTACAGATGCGCTGCTGATCGATGAACGGCTGTGCATCGGCTGCGACAATTGTGAGAAGGCGTGCGCAGATAGTCACGATGGCCTCTCGCGACTTGAGCGGGAGACGGGCAAGACCTTCGCTTATCTCCATGTGCCCATAAGTTGTCGCCACTGCGAACACCCGCATTGCATGACCGATTGCCCGCCCAACGCGATCCAACGCGGGGCCGATGGCGAGGTCAACATCAATCGCGAAACCTGTATTGGCTGCGGCAATTGCAAAAGCAACTGCCCTTACGGCGTGATCAATATGGAGCCTGTGCCGCCGGAAAAACCCAGCCTGTTGAGCTGGTTGATGTTTGGCGCAGGACCGGGGCCGGGCGAAGCGCCTTACTCCTGGCGCAAGGAAAACGCGCAGCCAGGTGTCGCCAAGAAGGCCGTCAAATGCGACATGTGTGCGGGTATTGATGGCGGACCTTCTTGTGTGCGTGCATGCCCGACAGGGGCGGCGATCCGCGTATCGCCTGACAAGTTCCTGACCTTTGCCAAATTGACAGAGGACGTTGAGAGCTGATGGCGAGCATCCCCGAAAATCGGTTTGACGAGGACGAGAAGCGACGGAACGCTGACCACGTCAGTTTCCTCAAGCATCGCGGATTCCGCTGGCTTTGGATTGCTCTGCTGCTTAGCCTTGTCAGCACCATCGGCTATGCCCTGATCGACCAAGAGCCGCGGCCCAATGGCGGAAGCTGGTATGGTTATACGTTAGGCACGATCGGACTCTTGATGATTGTCTGGTTGTCGCTTCTTGGCATCCGCAAACGCAAGATATCAGAGGGCGCATGGAGCCTGAAAGCTTGGACAAGTGCGCATGTGTATCTGGGGCTCGCATTGATTGTCGTGGGCACGCTCCATACCGGGTTTCAGATTGGTTGGAACGTCCATACACTCGCCTATGCTCTGATGCTGATTGTAATCTTGAGTGGGATTTGGGGGGTGTACGCCTACGCAGCCTTACCAAAGGCATTGTCAGCCAACCGCGGTGACAAAACCGGTGGCGATATGTTGGACACCATTGCCGATATTGATCGCAAGCTTGATAGCGCAGCCCAGCCTCTAGGACGTGCAGCATCTGATCTGGTGCTCGCGGTCTTGGGACAAGACGTATTCTATGGCGGCGCATTTTCCCGGCTCACTGGCTCTTATCCTGGCTGTGCCACCAAGCGCGCCCTCAACGGTATTCCCGCATCCGGCAGTGAGGCCGATGCCCGCGTAAACGAGCTTCTTACCAACCGCACCGAACAACTGTCGCAAATCCGTCGCCATCTTCGCATCAAGGCGATGCTTGAGATTTGGCTCTTCATCCACATTCCAGCGACGATCGCCTTGCTCGCTGCGCTTCTCGCGCATGTGATCAGCGTGTTCTATTATTGGTGAGGGCAGCGTTATGGCATTCCTGATCCGCACCATTGATGTTGCAAAGTCCGGCCGCGAGATCGTGCGTGACCGGACGGTGGAGCAATCCGCGCTTACCATCGGGCGCGCGAAGGACAGCGACATTCATCTGCCCGACCTCAAGGTCGAGCTGGAGCATTTGCAGCTATCAGACGCTGGCAGTGGAATGCTCGAAGCCCGCGCTCTGGGCGAACTACCGTTTGATCTTGATGGGCAAACCGTCACTCAAGGTACCATTGATCCCAATGCAGGCGGTGAGATTGCTGTTGGCCCAGCGCTCCTCGCGATTTCGCGTGATGGGGATGGTCCGGTCCAGATCATCATCAAGCCTGCGCCTAAAGAGAACGCAGCAAACGAACCTGAGGCAGGCTTTCTTTTGGCCAGCGCCATGCCAAGCAAGCGCGCGATGGCATGGACGTTCTTTGGGCTGATTTTCGTACTGCTGCTTTCGGTGCCAGTGATCTCGCATCAATTCCGAGACCGGGTCGAAAACGATCCCGAAGACCTCAACAAAGGCGCAGTTCTGATGGACGCCTCTTGGAGTACGGGTGATCTCAGCATGGCGCACCATGATCTAGAGGATAATTGTGAGGCTTGCCACCAGACCGCCTTCGTTTCGGTTCAGGATGAGACCTGCATCACGTGTCACGAGGGGCTCGATGACCACGCCAAGATGGATCGGCAACTGACCGGCATGCCGCCCTTCAGCACAGGCGACGCAATCCAGTGGGACATTGGTCAAGCTCTGGGCAAGGAAGGTCCGCTCGGCTGCGTGTCGTGCCACACCGAACATGAAGGTCCGGTCAAGCTGGAAGCATCTGATCAGAAGTTCTGCGCGGACTGCCACAATGATATGGACGTTCGCCTCACCGACGTGGCTTTCGGCAATGCCGCCGATTTTGGTGAGAAACATCCACAGTTCCGTCCGAAATTCTACACCGAGCATTTCGACAAGGAAGCGAAGCGCATCTCACTGGATTCAGAGCCGGTTGAGAAGAGCGGCCTCGTCTTTCCGCATGACATCCACGTCTCGGAAGCAGGTGGTGCCGCCCGGATGGCGATGAGCCTTTCGCAATATGGTGCACCGCTCGAGTGCAGCGATTGTCACGAGAAGGATGAAAACGCGCCTGGTGGGTTCAAACCGGTGGTGATGGAAGATTCGTGCGAGGCTTGCCACAGCCTGGTTTCCGGAAGCGTCGGTGGAGCCTTCAGGAGCCTTCGCCATGGCGATGTGGTCGATTTGATGGAAGACCTTGCCAGAGTAAACCTCGGTTCTCGACGTACGGTTGTCACCGGGCGCGATCGTCCGGGACAGTATTCATCGAGTGGGCGCTATTACGCCAATTTCGGTCGCCCAATGCGCGCCTACATTGCGATCAATCGTGCGCTCGAAAAGGGCGGTACTTGCGGCGATTGCCACCTTCGCACGACAAGCGATGGAAGGCCTGACCTGATACCGGTTAACATTCCAGACAAGTACATCCACGGCGGCTTCTTCCCGCACGCAGCGCACGGTGATGATGTTGCTGAATGCACCGATTGCCACGCGGCCGACACCTCTGGTGAGGCCACCGACCTGCTGATCCCTGATCTCGATAGTTGCCGAGACTGCCACTTGGGCGAGACTGCGATTGAGACCGAAGAGATCGTCCCATCAAGCTGTGCAATGTGCCACGGCTATCACACGCCAGCGATGCCATGGCGACCCGAAGATCATCCAGATTTGCCCGGGAATGACGGCAATGATAATGTTGCAGCAATCTTGAGCAGTCTAAGGCGCTAGGCATGCATATGAATAGGCCGGATAACGGCAAGCCAAATCGTGGCAGACCCGGTGTCCTGATTGCCCAGATCACAGACACGCATGTCGGTTTTGAGCCCGAAGCGGGTGAAAACGAGTTTAACTTTGTGCGATTCCGCAATGTGCTTGGCCATTTATTGAGCCAGCCGGTGCAACCCGACCTGCTGATACTGTCCGGCGATTTGACCGACAACGGAAGCGCGGAATGCTATCGCCGTATTCGTGATTTGATCAGCGAATGCCCGATTCCGATCGAGATTATTCCAGGCAATCACGACAGCCGCGATGTCATGCTCGAAATTTTTCCCGAGTGTCCAACGGCTGATGGCTTCGTGCAATTCGCGCTGGAGCTAGGTGAAGGCGCGGACAAGCTGCGGGTGCTGTGTCTGGATTCCTTCGAGCCCGGACGTCATGGTGGTGCCTTCTGTGAAGTGCGCGCCAATTGGCTAACCAAGCAGCTCGACGCGCATCCCGATACGCCGACCGTCTTATTCATCCATCACCCCCCCGTTGTGGCTGGGATCGAGTGGATGGATCCCAAGCCGCACGAGCCATGGATGCTGCGCTTTCATGAGGCTGTGAAAGGCCGCAAGCAGATCGTCTCGATCCAAGCGGGGCATTTGCATCGCCCACTGCATTCCGTGGTGGAGGGTATCCCGATCAGTGTGACCCCTGCGGTTGCACCAGCGGTTGCGCTGGACCTTCGTCCAATGGACGCAGATGTTGCAGATCACCGTCCCATCGTGGACGCGGAGCCACCGTTCTACTCTCTGCATATCTGGCGCGATGGCACCTTCGTTTCACACTTCCAGCCAGTGGGTCAATGGCAGACGCTCGCGCGGTTTGAAGAGCACATCAAGCCGATGATGAAAGGCCTTTTTGCCGAACGCCAGGAGATCGAGGCAGACTAGCCTCCAGGGACAGCCCAAACGGCCTCCAGCATTCCAGACGTACCATTGCTTAGAGGGTGAGGCGCTAGCCGAGCCGCTTAGCCGCCGAGGTTGCCTTCGTCCTCAGGCGCAGTGTCAGGTCCATCCTCTTCGCGACGCGCGCGCGATTCGAGGGCCATATTCGAGCCAAAGCCACTGCCGACCCAACGGTTCATATCGACATCGTCGGTGACCTTCCATGGAACCCCTCCGCGGGTCATGAAGAGTTTCTCCATCTCCGCCCGTGTGAATGGCCTCGAGCCAAGCCGTCCGAAGACCGCCATCTGACCGCCGGTCTCATCCACCGCACGGTCGCGGTCGAGACCTTTGGAAAGCGCAAGCGCAGGTGACGGTGTTTTCGCATAGGCGATTAACTCTGGAACAGGCGCTGGGCTAAAGCCGTAGAAGTTTCGCTGACTATCCGGGCTTGTGAGTTGGAGCACCTTGAGCCCGTTCTCACCATCCGCGACATAGGCGAAGAGCGATGCATTAGTGGAGCCCACGATCACATCTTCAGCATCGTTCAGTGTGCCGTCCATCGTGACCTTTTGATAAAGCTTGGGCGAACGTGGGTTCTTCACATCGAAGATCATCAAGCCATCGCCCTTGGCCGCGACATAAGCATAGGTCCGCGCGACATAGATACGGCGAGCATCCGCGATTGGATAGGTCGCCTCCGGCACCGCAACCGGATCGGCCAGCTTGGTGACATCGAAGACCTTCAAGCCTTCATTGTCGGTGAGCCACAGATAGCGGAACTGGATTGTTGTCGCGCGTGCACCTTGCAGCGGGATAACCTTGGTGACGCGAGGCGCTAAGCAGCTCTCTGCCGGGTTGCTTGGATCAAGCTCACACTCATCCACGTAAGGCGATGCCGGATTGTCTGGAATGTCTTTCGGCAGATAAACCACGACAAGCCCCGCATCAGCGGTGATGTAGGCATAGTCGCCTGCCAGCGTAATGTGGCTCGCACCGGTAAGAACGCCATCAGGGTTCCATGCGTTGGCACCGCCTGGGAAGATCGCGCGTTTGAAGAAGTTGTTACGGAACTCGCCATCGGCCAGCGTGTTCACATCGACCGCAATCAGGCCCTCTTCGCTGTCCGTGATAAACGCATAGTCATAGACCGGGCTGAATGGTTGCTCTTCGTTGACCTCGCGCATGCGGGCGGTGTTGCGCTCTGGCGCGATCGGCTGGTTGGTTGCCACCGCCATGCAGGTTGCATTCTTGGTGCTGACCTTGGTGTCATGGCCAAGCGGCGAGAACGGGGCGGTGATGATCCGCTCAGAAATGCCCTTGTTGGCGATTGAGGCAATGTCATAGGCTTGAAAACCGCCCTTGCCTTCGGCGACAAAGAGATACTCGCCGCGCATTTGCAAGCAGCGGACGGCATCGCCCGTGCCTTCATGCACGTTCACGAATTCCTCGAACGGCTTGGTCTCGCCCGAGATATCGCCGTCAAACGCTTCTCCGCGCACCCAGTTCTTGAGCTCGCGCCCATTGTCCTCGACATGGCGACGCCAGTAGTCAGGATAGGAATAGCGGTGCAGGTATGAACCCAGCACTGCTTGAGGCTCGTCATATTCGGTGACGCGAACGGCGGAGATACCACCCTCAAGGCCGGTGAACGCGTGCATGCCGACAAAGTTCACATAGTTTGTGCCGAGCAAGAGGAGCTGCGCCATGATGGCGTTGTTGTCTTCCGCCTCCGACAGGTGACAGTCGGAGCACTGCTTCGTCTCTGTCTTCCTTACCGTGTGCGGGAAGTGCGGCGCGAAGGCCTGGCTAGAAAAGCCCACTGCCGAGATCGGTGGCTGCTGCACATAGATGCGTTCGCGGTTGATATTGGTTGAAGAGAGCACCAGTGCCGAAGTCGAGCGGACAGGAGCGGTTTGATTGCCCTTGGTCGTCTGGTGCTTGCCCAGTTGGAACATCTGATCGCGCGCAACCTGAGGGTTGTAACTTGCAAAGTTACGGGTCGATCCGCCTTCATAGCGGTGCGATTTGGTTTTCCAGTTCGCCTCAATCGGCAGGTGACAGCCACCACAGCTGGTCGTCCACGAAAGGTGACAGGTAAAGCACGCCATGTTCTCGTCATCATGCGCGCGTTCGCCCTTTGTGATACCGCTGCCGAATTCGAAATTGCCCGTTTCCGCTCCATAGACGCTCATCAGCTTAGAGCGCGCAGCTTTCGCATTGAATGTGGGAGCTTCGGGGTTGACGGCGTCTTTGACGAGGCTGACTTCCCATTGAAGCTCGGGATCGAGGAGCGAACGCTGAATCAGGACACGTTGTCCGTCCTCTTTCTCCATCCACTCAAAGCGGCGCTGTCCATCAGGGTTGCGCAAGAGGGCAAGGTTATGGCCTTCGGGCGGAGCGGCAGGGCCGCTCGTCCGGAGCGTTGGATAGGCGTCGGCAGTGCCGTGGCAATCCTTGCACCCGATCTCAATCGCATTGGCTACCTCTCCGTAGATCAGGCCGTTACCATGCGTGTCCTGCTCATAGTGACAATCCACACATTGCATGCCCACCTCGGCGTGGATGCTCATCATATGAACAGCAGTGCCGGGATTGTTTGATCCGTTCTTCGCCGGGTCTTTTTCGACCTCAACGAATTTGCCCTCGCCATCCTTGCGCCAACGCTGACGCCAACGCTCATCGTGATAGGCCTGCTCTTCCGGCGTATCGGTTTCCGGATTGCCAGGGCGCAGAATTTCACCCTCGGCGTCCAGCAGATTGCCGTCGCGGTCGCGTTTGAAGATTCCGCGGAAGTTCCACCCGTGACCGTGATAATCGGCAAATTGGGTGTGCTCGAGCTCCGGGTTGAGGTCATAGACGTTTCGCAGGAAGTCGATATCCGCCCACATGCCGCGTGCCGCGGCACCTTCAGGATTGCGGTCGAGAATCGCACGGACTTGTTCAGCGGTCGGGAAACGTTGGGTCTTGTAGAATTCCTCGTATGCCTCATCGCTCATGCCGTGAGGACGCGGCGTCTGGTTCTCAGGGCCTGACCACATCATCGGGGCATCGCTCTCATAATCCCACATGGTGTAGCCAAGGTAAGAATTGAGGAAGATATTGGGTTGGTGCATGTGGCAGGTCATGCACTGCGCGGTGGGGATCGCGCGGGTGAAGACATGTTTGAGCGGATGACCTTTTTCGCGCTTTGGCTTACCACCATGCGCATCGTGGCCGTCTTCGGCGTGATCCTCAGGGCCTTTGAGTGCTCCATGCCCCCCCTCAAAGGAGCCGTTCTTGAGGCCGCTCTCCGGCAGACCGATATCTTTCTTGTACCCATGCCCGCCCGCTTCACCCGGGTTACGTCCGCCTGAGGTCACGCGCTGATAACATTGGAGCGCGGCGTTGGTGTTGGCTTCTGGATTGATACAGGGATCGACTGTCACGGTCTGCCCATCGCGGCCATATTCGGCATAGGTCAGGCTGTGGCGCGGCTCGCGGTCATTGGCGTAGATCACATGGCACGACGCGCAACCTGAGTGGCGATAATCACCCGGCTGATCATTGGTGCCCATGAACCATGTGAATGGATCATTGAGGCGGGTCTTGTGAATGTTCAATGCTGGGATCGCAACGCGCAGGCCAGTACCCGGTCCGCGGTTCGATTGTTTGAGATCAGGACGGCCCGGCTCTTCCAATAGTTGGATACGACCGGTGATGCTGGGCTGACCAATCTCCGGGAATTGCGAGTTAATGGTCCGGCCACCACGCTCGAAAACCCGGAAGACATCGGCAGGCGGAATTACATGCCAAGTTGGCAACGGATAAAGCTGCCCCAGAACACCGCGCTCCTTTTGCGCATCGGAAAGCTGGTCATTTGCATCTTCACCCGGTGAAGCGATTACCGTTCCAACGCCGGAGATCGTCGCGCTGTCGCCTGCGCGAGTATAGGCTTCGCCCAAAATGTAGTTCTTAAATGGCAGGATACCATTGTTGTAGGTAGCCCCGCCCCACAGCATCGCTCCGGTCGCCATGATAGAACGCTCGGCTGCTTCAATCGACTGGATATGGCACGAACCGCATGCTTCGCGTGCGACGCGATAGTCTGTCGGGTTCACGAACTTCACAAACTCAGGCGATTCCTTGTTGAGCAGTGCGTAAGAGCGCTCTGGGTTCGCAGAACTAGGGAAATGCCAGCTGTCGGGATACTTCGGAAGCACATGCGCACTGTCACGCGCAGCAAGGTAATCTGGGTGCTCGTAAGGCAGCTGCGGATTGCCAGCCACAGACGGATTGCCGCCGTGGCAATCGGTGCAGCCCAGCACCACAGCGGGTGTTTCGTGCATAGTCGGCGCATCGCTTGCGCGGTGGCAAGTGAGGCAACCTTCCGATTTTGCGTCTGCATCAGCCTGCGACTGACGCGCGGGCGCAGGGGCCGCTACTACAAGGCTGTAATCGCGCTTCGTTGGTTTTTCCTTATCCGCTGCCTGTGTCTCAGCTTGGAAGATCGACACGCCCAGGATGAGCGCAGCCGTCGCGATCAAGGCATGGATCGGCGTCAAGAAGCGAAACTGTGAGCTAAGGCTCTTCAAAGGTCTGCTCCCTAGAGTCATGAAAGCGCCATCAGTAGGTCAGCGTTATGTTTGCGAGGACGGAATAGAAATTCCCCTCATTGCCAAGATTGTCGAACAGGTCTTCAAACCCGTTGCCCGAGATCAGCGTAGCTGCGGATAGGCGGAAAACGATGTTCTGGTTCGCCTTGGGCCGGTAGATCGCCGACGCGGAAAGGTCATAGCCAATCTCAGTCGGGATCGAACCCTCGATCCGAAAGTTCTCGAGCGTTGCCGTATTTTCAAACCACAGATGATTGGCATTGGTGCTCAGGCGAAATTCCGGAGTGATATCGAAGTCGGCACCAACACCCACGAGCCAAAGGCCGGGATTGAGGAAGTTCGACTGCCCCTGCTCCTTCGAAGAGCGCAAAGTGTTCAAGATGCCGTTGCGACCATTGACCGAGATGACGCGGCCACCGCCAGCAAACGGGATGGTCTGACGAATCCAGTAAGACGTGTCGGCACCGGCAAAGACCGGGTTCTCAAAGATTGCGTCAAAGCCGGTATGCGTGTCATCAAACGGCTCACCGTCGCCGCTTTGATAGAGCCCCGAAAGGCGGAATCGGATCCAATCGCGGTCATAGCTGAGTTCGACAGCAGCGAATTGCGCATCGATATCGACCGGCTCGCCGGTCAGGATCGAATTGCGCTCCTCACCCAACGCCCAATAGGCACTGCCGGTTATGTTAAGCCGGCCGATCCGGCCATCAACGTTATAGCCAAGGTAGAACACGTCATACTCGCGCCCGCGAATATCGCCGAGCAGCGCGGGACGGACAGGAAACCCATTGGTGTCAATCTGGATATCGTCGGCTTCGCGGTTGCGGTTGTAGGCAACGGTGAATTGGCTGGTCAGAGCCGGAATCAGGAAATCCTGACGGTAAACATTGGCAAAGAAGACGAAGTCATCGCGCGGTGACTTGGCCACCGAGTTCAGGCCGCTGTTCGTGTCTTTCTCAAGCCGCCAGAAGCCAGCGAGATTGAACTGGAACCGGTTGTTGTCACGATTGCCGAACAGCCGAACGCCCAATTGCTGATCTTGAAACAGGAAGCCGCGGAAATCGGCCTGGAACGGCTGAATACCTGCACGGATTGAAATGAAGTCGAACCGGTCACGATCAAATTCGGTGAAGTGGTAATCAACAAAGGCTTCTTGCACGCCCAAAAAATGGTCCAAACGATGGCTTGGACGCGAAGGCTCCACAAACAGCACGCGCCGCTCTGGAACGTCGACATAGTTGACGTTGTAGGCGAGCGTAAGGCGATACTCGATGCTCGGCGGCTTGTAGGCGGTTGAGCCCTTGAGAAGCGCGGCACCGACAATGAAAGTCTGCGACAGCACAGTCGAGAAATCATTGCCGAAGACATCCAGCCTGTCAGGATCTTCCGTCGTCTGAATGCCCACAGGAATCGGGAAAGTACGCGGCTCGTAAACCGTGTCGCTGATCGCATTCAGGACGAAAAACCAGTCGTCCTCCTTGATCGGCAACCATGGCACCTTTTCGCGATTGATAGGGCGGTCGCCCTTATAGGTGTTCTGATTGTACGGATCGAGAATGCTCTCACGGATCACCGGATTGCCATCGATATCGGTGACATTGTCGATCAACCGCCAACGATCGGGGATCGGCACTTGATCAGGAGAAAAGGCCTGCGGAGGAGGCGCGCGTACAGCGCCCGGATTCTCCTGCGTCACGCGCTCTGGCAACTCTGCGTTGAAGCCAGGACGCTCGCGGCCCTCAATAACCTGATTGTTTAGCTCGTCCGCCTCTTCCTTCGCGGTCGTATTGAGGCCTTCACGATCTATGCTCTGATTGTGGTCTGGCTTCCCCGCTTGGTCATCGAGCGGTGGCGCAGTAGCGGGCTCCTCGCCCGGAGCCGCCTGAAGCAAGATTGTCAAAGGAAGAAGAGAGATTGCGCTCATAGCTACAGTCCCTCGCACACGTTCTGCGTTGGATCGTCGAGGAAAGGCGCAAACGGACAGTTGATATAGCGCAGGCGCACTTCGCGATTTCCAACCGCCACCACAATCCTATCAGCGCGAATCTCTTTGGGCGCATTGTTGATCGTGCCTGTGCGTACACCTGCATTGTTGAGACCCAGGAAGCTGATCATATCATCCTGATCGATCCCATCGCCCGAAACGCCAATACCGCCAACAAGCTGATTGCCGCGATAGACCGGGACTGAGCCCGGGAAGATTTGGATGCCATTGCCGAGCCTTGGGGCCCCATCGACTGTGGGCAATTTGGTGCAGCCGCGCGCTGTATCGGTGGGAGACTGGCCCAAGACAAAGGCCAAATGCTCCCCGAGATTTTGCAGCACCAGAGCAGATTGCAGGCCGGTCGAAAACGGATTGAATTGCTCGATTGGCCGTGAGAGCGGTCCGTTGGGAGTGCCCACTTCGCCATCTGGAAAGAATGGCCGCGCAAGGTTACCGCCTGAGCGGTCCGCGAACGCAAAAGCGCCTGTCAGTGCGTTTTGGTCACCGAGAAAATCACGCACCCGTTGCACGAACTGCGGAACTTCCAGATCGCCTGCCAAAAGTTCGTCAGCTGCAAATGGCGCAGAGAAGAAGTTCGCGGTGCGCGCCTTTTGCAAAGACACATCGCTACCGAAAATTGGCGCGTCGGCAGAGCGCACAATGCCAAGAATCTGACCACGCGTGTCAACGAGGCTCAGCGTGACCTGCGCCTGGCTATCCAGAGGACGGCGGATTTGCGCACGAGAGCGGCTGATTACGATGAACGCCTCTTCGAGGATCGCAGTCGCTTCGGTTTGCGTAATCGGATTACCGACATCCGCGCCATCGGTTCCTCCACGAATGGGGAAACGATTGTTGCCAGCGCCATCAGACATGACAAACGCTCCGCCGAGGGAAAACTCTGCGTCGGTGGCAGGGCGAATGCCAGAGGCCTCCGTCCCATAAGCGGTGCCCGCACGAATCGTCCCGTCGAAGAAACCGATTACGGGCGCGACAGCCCCTGCAGTGCCGGTGAAACTCGCTCCAGAAACATCAGCGAGCGCGCCATAGGTCGCATCGGTGTATCGGAAGTTAGTGCCGTCAGCTGAGATCCGATCAGCGCGGATTTCTAAAGGCGCCTCAAACCCAACGGTTCCAGCGAGCGCGATAAATTCGTCTGTGTCGACATCAACATCAAGAACATTGGGGTCAGAGCCGTAATCAGGGTCAGCTGCTACGCCAATGCCACCAACAACTACGCCGTTCTTATAGAGTGGAAAGCCGCCAGGATCCGCTGAAAGCCCAAGCGGCGAACGCTGAGGTCCGATCATGCCATCGCTGGCGCGCGCGGAGAAATCAGAACAAGGAAGCTGACTGAATTGCACTCCAAAAAGCGGTCCGCTTTCTAGCCCCACGGTGGTCGGCGAAGGCGGGAAATGCTCTTGCACAATCTGAGATGCCACGCGTGTCGAGAAAGCGTTCCCCGCACTTGAAAGGTAGGCCCCGGTAATCGCTTTGGCGATTGCTGCACCGGCGGCGGGCACATCCAAACCTTGAATGTCCACATTTTGACCATTGGGCGCTCCGGGTATCGCGACAAAATCGCGCGCGCCCGGCATCACAAAGATGCCAAGCACATTGCCGACCCGATCAGTCACGGCAATCGTCGCTGCTTCACCCTGAGAACTCGCTTGAGCGGCGGCCTGGGCGATGATCTGTTGCACCTCCGCCACGGTGAGGCTTTCCTGCGCAGGTGCCGCAAACAGATCGCCCGGAGGCGCCGGTGTCGGCGTTGGCGCAGGAGGCGGTGTCCCTGCCGTTCCACCACCCGCAGGTGTGGGCGCAGGACTACCCCCTCCACCGCAAGCCGCCACTGCCAGAAGCGGCACAGCCGCAAGAAGTTTCCATCCCCCCGCCATGCTTATTTCAACCTTCGAATGGATGCTAGCGCGGAGGCCAGCGCAGTGCGGAAGTCCGCCGGATTGTAAGAATTGGGCTCCTCAACAGCAGCATAGGCCTTATTGATGCTGGTCCGGATGCTGGCCGCGGCACCCGGCGTTACGCGGCCGTTTGTAACGAGACCATTGAGCAGCGTATCCACGGCCATCACCGCCTGAACCGAGCCCGAATAATCGGTGAAGCGCGGCCTTGTAGCATTGCTACCGATAATGTCGATCACCTTGAAGGCATCCGAATTTGCGTAGGCGCGCTGCGAAAGCGCATTGGAAAGCGCTCCAGCACGCCGAGACAAAGCACGAGCAGCTTCGCGAGGGTTCTGACCATTGCCACCAAGAGCGCCATGGAAATTGCGACTTGCCTGCTTGAATTCATCTGCGCGGCCGGGAACCAGAGCCCCTGCGACCGCAGAAAGCATGATGATACTCTCATCGTTGAACGGCGCATTGCCAAATGGGATCGGGCGGCCGGGATTCTCTTCAAAAGTCAGGCGGCGGTTAGAAGAATCCTGAATTTCGCGGTGACACGAATGACAATCGAAGAAGTAGTATTGCGGAAACGCACCCTCCATGCCGAACTTGGGATTTGAAAACAGGCCTGTGGCACGCTTAACCGCCTCCGCTTGTCCCACCGCCCAAAAGCGCACCGAGTCCGGCGCACGCTTGCGACGTTTGTAGTCATCATCGACGTTGTGGTGCTGCTGAAGCGCGCTGAACAGGTCGAGCTCGAATGAGACACGAGGGTGGCCCGCTGCCATCATAGAGTGCGTGACGAACTGCCCAGGCTTGGTCGAGCCATAATGGCAATCGAGGCAAACATTGGCGCGAACTTGCGGATTCTCGAGCGGGGTCAGTCCATCGGAAACATTCGATGCGTGGGTCGCTGGCATTGCATAGTGGCTGGAAAGCCAGCCCTCTGCCGCTCCGTGGCAGCTTTCACAACCCACACCGTCTGAAAGTTGAAAACGATCACCGCGACTGGCGGCAGGAACATATGTCGCGTGACACCCAAGGCAATCCTTCGCCTGAGTCGCATTACCTAATCCAAGGCTGCGCGCGATCTGCTGACCGCGCCTTCCAGCAAGCACGGCATAAGCGCGACTGTGCGCGCCACTTGCTGAGGAAGGCTCCTGCCAGGTTGCGATTTCATCTTGGCGGACCACCGCACCATTGCCTTCGGCGCGACCATGACACGTCGAACCTGCACAAGAGGCTACACCTTCAAAGGTTGAGTTACCCGAAGCCGTCACCGATGGAATGATTGCAAGAAGCCCGAACGCGGCGAGCACGCGCAAAGCGGCGCTGTTCATGCGGCGCAATGATCCAGGAATACCCCTATTCGGCCCTAATACTGCCATCTCTTCCCCCCACGAGATGTTCCAACTTTGCCTTTTTCTAGAGACAGCGCAAGCCCTAGCTCACACAACTGCCCCTATCTGTTGCCCAACACACACAATTTCTAGCCGCTTCGCTACCGCTAGGCTTGTATGGTCTCGACACGAACGCGGCAAAGGCCTCGCGCCAACAGTTCGATTCTACCAGTGCATCCTCCTGAGCTTTCCAAGACGATGCAACCGTCAATGACTTATAGAGACCAATTTGAATCAGAAAAGTGATGGAGAACACAAAAGCCCCGAAGCTGCTCGCTTCGGGGCTTTTTCAGTGTCTTGCGAGCTTGAGCCCCATGGTTTTGTGTTCTGATCAGCTGGCGAGCGCGATGTGGCGCTTCATATGATGGTCAATATTGCCAAACTCAGAGTCGAAGATCGTCAGACGTTTGAAATAGTGACCGATGGCATATTCATCGGTCATGCCATTGCCGCCGTGGATCTGAATTGCCTCCTGGCCAATGTGGTGCGCGGCCTGAGCCACACGCACTTTTGCCGCCGAGACCGCTTGCTTGCGCTCGCGCTCTTCGTTCTCGAGCCGCAAGGTGGCGAGATAGGTCATCGAGACCGAGCATTCATACTCGGTGTACATATCGACCATGCGATGCTGGAGCACTTGGAAGCTCGCGATTGGAACACCGAACTGCTTGCGCTGCTTGGCATAGTCGAGAGTCATTGCGTGAGCGACCTTCATCGCGCCGCATGCTTCTGCACACTGTGCCGCAATCGCTTCGTCGGTGACCCGTTCAATCAGCGGGAGTGCATTGCCCTCTTCACCGATCAAAGCGTCAACAGGAACCCGTACGTTTTCAAAGTAGACTTCCGAAGCGCGCCTGCCATCGACGGTGGCGTAATCTCGAGTGACCACGCCTTCTGCTGACTTGTCGACTACGAAAACGGAGATGCCGTTCGCGTCAGTGCGCTCGCCGCCGGTCCGCGCAGTCACGATCAAGTGGCTTGCCCAAGGTGCGCCGATAACGACCGCTTTGTGACCGTTGAGGACATAGTCGCCGCCCTCTTTCTTGGCAGTGGTCTCAAGGTTGGCGAGGTCATAGCGTCCGCGTGGCTCAGCATAAGCGAAAGCAAAGACGCGCTCGCCAGAGACGATGCCCCCGATGTGCTCTTCTTTTTGAGCCGCTGTTCCAGCATGCTTCAAAAACCCACCAGCGCAGACGACGGTTGGCACAAATGGTTCAACCACCAGGCCTTTGCCGAACTCTTCCATGACAACCATGGAATCGATCGCGCCGCCGCCAAAGCCGCCGTCTTCCTCGCTAAAACTCATACCAAGGATGCCAAGCTCTGCGAGTTGACCCCATACAGCTGTGCTCCAACCGGCTTCGCTTGCGATCAGTTGGCGACGCTCTTCTGCGCCATATTGTTCACGGACCATGCGCGACAAACCATCGCGCACCATGTCCTGTTCTTCAGTGAAATTGAAATCCACGTTTCGTTCCCTCTCAGAGTGCCTTCGCGCCTTAAAGGCCGAGGATCATTTTCGTGATGATGTTGCGCTGAATCTCGTTCGATCCGCCATAGATCGACGTTTTGCGCATATTGAAATAGGTTGCGGCTGAGTGCTGAGCATAGTCGGGACCGATGGGGTACTCGTTGGAGCCTGCATCAGCGATCGATCCATACATAGGCGTGCCATATGAGCCCACTGCCTCAAGCGTGAGTTCGGTCAGGCGCTGCTGAATCTCAGTGCCCTTAATCTTAAGGATTGAGCTTTCAGGACCGGGGCCCTTGCCCGCCTGTTCCCCAGCAAGCGTGCGAAGTTCTGTGATCTCAAGCGCGGCCAGATCAATCTCAAGCTGGCTCACTTTACGAGCAAAATCGAAGTCAGCCATGAGCGGCGCGCCGTCCATGGTTTCATTGGCAGCAATCTCGCGCAGTTTCTCAACACCGCGCTTGGAACGAGCAACGCCAGCTATGCCTGAGCGTTCGTGAGCGAGGAGGAACTTGGCGTAAGTCCAGCCCATGTTTTCAACGCCGACAAGGTTTTCAACCGGCACACGCACATCTGTGAGCCATGTCTCGTTGACCTCATAACCGCCATCGATGAGTTTGATCGGCTTCACTTCAATGCCCGGCGTTTTCATATCGACGAGAATGAAGGAAATACCCTCCTGAGGTTTCGCCGCATCGGGATCAGTGCGGCACAGGAAGAAGCCCCAATCGGCGTATTGTGCAAGCGTAGTCCAGGTTTTCTGACCGTTGATCACATAATGATCACCATCGCGAACGGCGGTCGTTTTAAGCGAAGCAAGGTCAGAACCTGCGCCGGGCTCTGAATAACCCTGACACCACCAAACATCGCCCGACAGTATACCTGGAAGGTGCTGTTTCTTCTGCTCTTCGTTTCCGAATGAGTAAATCACCGGACCAACCATGGAGACGCCGAATGGCAAAGGCATAAAGGTGCCAACACGCGCGTTTTCTTCAGACCAGATGTACCGCTGAGTCGAATCCCAACCTGTGCCGCCATATTCGGTTGGCCACGCGGGCGCCGCCCAACCCTTTTTGCCAAGGATCTTGTGCCACGCGGTCATGTCTTCAGGCGACATATCTTCGCGGTTGCCCATGCCCTCAAGGTGCTTTGGGTGGTTGGCTTCGATAAAGGCGCGCACTTCCTCGCGAAAGGCGTTCTCTTCGGGCGTGAATTCGAGGTTCATGCTCTGGTCTCTCCGGTTGATCTCGTTAGCTATCGTCCTGCCATACCTTACGCTTACGTCAAGGGTCGTTTAATCGCATTTCAGCATGGCGTGTTCTGTTCAAAGCAACGGGTCTGTTGCATGTATGGATGCAAGCTAACACACGAGGGCCCAAAGCCGTAAGGGAATGGGTGACAATGAAAGATCGGGGCAACTCCGCAAATGATCGAGAAAACATTTCTGAGCGCCGATGGGCTGCTCGAAGATTCCTATATCCTTGGCGATGCCATTATCGAATCGGGTTTCCATCCCACCCATATCGTTGGCATTTGGCGCGGCGGCGCCCCGATTGGGATCGCGGTGCAGGAATTGCTGGAATATCGCGGCCATCCCTGTGATCATATCGCAGTGCGCACTTCGTCCTACACCGGCATTGATCAGCAGGACAAAGAGGTGAAGGTTCTGGGCCTCAATTATCTCATCGACAATCTCGACCGGGAGCATTCGCTGCTTATCATCGATGATGTGTTCGACAGTGGCCGATCCATCGAAGCACTCTTGCGAGAGCTCTCTGCCAAATGCCGCCGCAATCTCCCCGAAACGATCAAGGTGGCGACGGTCTATTATAAACCAACTCGCAACAAGACCGATCTTACCCCTGACTACTTCGTCCACGAGACCGACGACTGGCTGGTCTTCCCGCATGAATTGCAAGGGTTAACCGATGAGGAAATCCGCGCGCACAAGCCAAGCGCCTCGCTTGTACTGGGTAAGCCTTAAGCGAACCCGCCCAGCGCAAAGATCACGCTGACAATCGCCGCGCTGGTGAAGTTTGACAGCGTCCCTGCGAGCAAAGC
This sequence comes from uncultured Erythrobacter sp., assembly GCF_947502395.1. Taxonomy (GTDB): domain Bacteria; phylum Pseudomonadota; class Alphaproteobacteria; order Sphingomonadales; family Sphingomonadaceae; genus Erythrobacter. The sequence continues at coordinate 289,107 of NZ_CANMZM010000003.1, read as the reverse complement.
TTTAATGCCAAGCTTGGAAATCTCGGCTTTGCGCTCGGGTACCGCTGCACCCAGCCCCGCGATAAGAATGGCGAGCCCGCCGAAATTGGCAAAGCCGCACATGGCAATAGTCAGCGCGATTTGCCCCTGCGCACTGAATTCATCGGCGACGGGAGCGAAGTTTGCATAGGCCAGAAACTCATTGAGCACGACCTTCTGCCCAAGGAACACCCCTGCCCGAGTGGTCTCCTCCCAGGGCACTCCGATAATGTAGGATATTGGTGCAAAGGCATATCCGATCAGCAATTCAAGCGAGAGATCGGAGAAACCCAGCAGACTGCCCACTCCGCCAAGGATTCCGTTCAGGAGCGCAATACCGGCGATAAAGCCGATAAGCACCGCAATGACACTGAGCATGATTTGCATGCCGAGTGTCGCGCCATCGGTCGCCGCTTCGATCAGGCTGGACGCGCTGGAAAGGCTCGCGGGGTTTGCGTCGTCATCATCGTCCAAATCGAATGCCACTCCCGTTTCCGGCACCAACATGCGCCCGAACAAGATACCCCCGGCGGGCGCCATAAAGGCGGCGGTCAAGAGCAAGTCGCTGCGGATACCCAGTGCGGAATAGGCGACCAGAACCGTCCCCGCGACGCTTGAGAGCCCCAAAGACATCATCACGAAGAGCTGAGCACGCGATATCTTTGGGAGATAGGGCAAAACAGTAAGTGGGCTCTCTGCCATTCCGACAAAGATATTCGCCGCTCCGCACGTGGATTCCAGCCGGGATGCTCCGGTGAGAAAGCGCAATGCCCCACCGATGATGCGGATCACCCAAGTCATCACGCCAATGTGAAACAGCACCGCCATAATGGTTGCGATGAAGATGATAACGGGGAGCACTTGGAGCGCAAGAATGAGGCCGCTTGCCGGGTCCGCCAATGGACCGAAGACGAAGCTGATACCTTCATTGGCATAGGATATCGCCTCCACCACCCCGCTTGATAGGGTTTGGAGGACTGCCTGTCCGACCGGGGTTACCAATGCGAGCACCGCAACTGCAATTTGAAGCGCGAGCGCGCGCGCTGCGTTCACATAGTTGATCGACCCGCGTGCCTCAGAAAGGAGGATCGCAACGCCAATCAGAACAGCAATTCCAACAAAGCCAATCAGCGGAATTCTCCAAGACGCCCAGCGTTACGCCAGTTGAGCGCGCTAAATACCAAAACACCCAACCTTCACGTCCGCCGCCACCGCTTTGGTGATTGTCTCAAAGTCGCTGAGGATATCGTCAAAGCCCTCCCACTGAAGCGCGCGATCTTTAACGATGTGATGCCCGCTGGCAAAAACATGCGCCACGTCGTCACGGCCCGCCGAATAAACGAGCGCGGCGTAAGGGCTGAAGACCGGACGCATGTGGAGCCCCTTGGTCGAAACCACGATCACATCTGCGTTTTTGCCGGGCTCAAGCGATCCGGTGTGCGCCCCCATTCCAGCTGCTTGCGCCCCCAGGCGCGTTGCCAGGGCTACCGCGTCCCGATCGCTCAATGCGCCGGGTTCGCCGCGGCTGACTGATTGAAGGTTCGCCGCAAGCCGCATCGCCTTCCACATATCGAGGTCATTACCGCTTGACGGACCATCGGTGCCGAGACCGACAGACACACCCGCTTCAAGAAGGTCACAAATACGCGCGATGCCTGAAGCGAGCTTGGTGTTCGATTGCGGATTATGAATGATGCTCGCACCCGCCTTTTTGATCAACGCGATATCGCTGTCGGAAAGGTGCACCGCATGGGCCAGTTGGCAATTGCGATGAAGAACGCCAGTTCGATCAAGCACTTCAATCGGCGTCGCGCCGCCGTAACCGTCGCGCACCAGCTCCATCTCACTCGGCGCTTCAGAGGCGTGGATCTGGATCGGCAGATCAAGCGCCTCAGCCATTCCGGCAAGCTCTGTGAGCTTTTCCTCATCCAAGGTGTAGCAAGCGTGGGGAGCAAGGCTCGGGAAGACACCCTCTGTGCCCCGATGACGGTCAGCAAAGGGTCCGCTGAAATCAGTGCGCATCGGCCACTCGGCAAGGTCGTCATAACCGGGAAACGCCACGAAAACCGGCCCAGCGACAATCGACATATGGAGCTCGCGCGCGGCGCGAATGGTCTCATCCGGGTACCAATACATGTCGACAAAACTGGTGATCCCACCCAGCGCCATCTCCGCGCAGGCGACAGAAGCACCCACATAAACGCCCTCAGACGAAACGTAATTGGTCTCCGCATGGCTAAGCGTTTCAAGAAACGCGTCCAGTGTGACGTTCTCTGCATAGCCCCGAAACAAGGACATCGCCGCATGGCAATGCCCATTGATCAGGCCGGGCATGATGATGCCACTATCTGCGTCGAGTGTTTCGTCAGCCTGATAGCGAGCTGTGAGGTCTTGTGCCTGCCCGCATTCGACGATCTTGCCACTTTTCACGGCGACCGCGCCATCGGCGTACTCGGTAAAACCCTCGTCCATGGTGAGCACATGCCCACCAGTGATTAGCGTATCGACGCGCGTCATTTCGCACCACCGCCTAGCCGGGGTAAGAGAGCGTTTACAAATTCCGCAAGCTTGGGGCGGATTAGGTCGGCGGCTTCCCACACTTCTTCGGCATTGGTAATATGGTCGTCGTCCAGACTGCTAACCGCCTTGTTGGTGATCGTCCCGATGGCAAGCACCTCCATTCCAGAATGGCGCGCGGCGATTACTTCAGGCACGGTCGACATGCCGACCAGATCGCAGCCGAGCGTGCGCAGTGCCCGGATCTCGGCAGGTGTCTCAAAGCTGGGACCGGTGACAAAGCCATAGACCCCGCTCTGGAGATCGAGCCCGGTCTTAGCCGCCACCGCCTGGGCCTTTGCGCGCAAATTCCTGTCATAGGCATTGTTCATGCTGACAAATCGCTCACCCACGCTTTCATCATTGGGGCCCCGCAAGGGATCATTGCCCGCTAAGTTCGCGAGGCTGAGGTGATCTTCAATAAGCACAAGATCGGTGACGCTGAGGTCTTCACGGATGCCACCCGCGGCATTGGTCAAAAGCGCGGTCTTCGCACCAAGACGCGCCATAACCTGCATCGGGAAGACCACATCTTGGGGTGAATATCCCTCATACAAATGCATTCGCCCCTGCATGGCCACAACCGATACCCCGGCAAGCTCACCGATATGCAGCACGCCTTTGTGGCTGGGCGCGGTGGAGTCTGGGAAATGCGGGATCGCGCTATAGGCGATTGCGGTGCCGTTTATCGCATCGGCGAGATCGCCAAGCCCAGAGCCCAGCACGAGTGCTACCTCTGGCACATGCGACGTGCGACCACGCACAAAGGCCGCGGCTTCATCCAAACGTTGTCCGAGTGCCTTCACCATTTAGCGGAGCACCGCAGTCTTTGCCCGGTCGCCGCCCCGGAAGACCAGCGTCTGCGGAGACGTACCCCGGCCCACGTTCACACTGTTTACCTGACGAAGCCAGATATCGGTGAGCACCTGCGCCTGAATCGTCAGTTCAGTGCCCAACCCTGGTGAAGGCCCCTCCTGATAAACCAGCACGCTGGCCCCATTGACTTCGGTTCCGAGCAAGGTGAGTTCTATTGCGCGCTCTGCTACCACAATCGAAAACCGCTCAGCGGCGTAGCGGGCAAACTCTCGGCGGCTTTCGGTGTCACCCAGGAGGTCCGCTCCCTTCTTGCCCTGTTGGCGCAATGCATGTTCAGCATCGTGCAAAGGTATCGTGTGCACCACCTCGATCATGCCACTGCGCGGGTTATGCTCAACGGAGATAATCACCGCCTTTTGCTGGTGCGCAGCCGCCGGGATGGCGAGCACGAGCAAGAAAAAGGCGGCGAAAAATCGCAGCATTACTCGCTGTCTTCCGTTTCGGTCACTTTCTCGTCTTCTTCCTTCGCGCCCTGTTGCACTTCCGCCATCAAATCGCGGCCCGCACGCGAGGTGGGATCAGGGCGCTTGAAGGCTTCAACGCGGCTGTCGATGATTTTGCGTGGATAGTGGTTGTTGTTGATGTCAGCATCTGCCGTCTCCCAATCGGGATCGACCACCACTTCGGCGAGTTCCTTGCCCTTGGGGAAGACCAAAAGTTTGGAGACATTGCGCGAATTGCGACGCCATATCTCAGCTGGAATATTCATCCGCTCCTTGGTGCCATCGGTGAAGCTGAGATCGAGGATGATCGGCATCACTAGCCCACCCACATTAGAGAAGCTCAACACATAGTAATTGCTGTCTTCCTCAACCGCGCGATCGAACACGCGGCGTTCCCAATCCTCGAGACCTTCAAGGAAATCCCCGTACTTCTTGGTGTCGCGCGGGGTGACGGTAAAGCGATCATTCTCGTCGTAGAAATCGGTCACACCGGGATTTTCAAGCACCCAGATTGGCAGATTTTGCTCACGGTTCAGACGCACACCTACCTTCTCAGGCTCGTCTGCCAATTCTTGACGGCGGCGCGCCAGATCGATGTCTGGGTTTGCCGTGTCGATGCGCAGACGGTGGATCGTGTCGAGCGAAATATCAACGTGATCGGTGGTGTAGAACCAGCCGCGCCAGAACCAATCCAGATCAGTGCCCGATGCCTCCTCCATCGTGCGGAAGAAGTCAGTCGGGGTTGGCCGCTTAAACTTCCACCGGCGCGCATACTCACGCAGGGCAAAGTCAAAGCGTTCACGCCCGATCACCGTGTCGCGCAGGATGTGATAGGCCGCCGACGGCTTACCATAAGCGTTCGGCCCGATGTTCAGGATCGAGTCCGACTGGGTCATGATCGGGACCTGCTCGCTCGACGTCATATAAGGGATGAGATCGCGCGGAAGGCTGCGGGTCCATTGCACATCGGGGTCCCACTCATAGCCAGCAACGCTGTCGAGGAAGGAGTTGATGCCTTCATCCATCCATGTCCACTGACGCTCATCCGAGTTCACCACCATTGGGAAGTAGATGTGACCAATCTCGTGGATCACCACGCCGATGAGAAAGATCTTCTCACTCTCGGAATATGTTCGCGTCCCATCATCCTGCAAGGTCGTGCGCGGCCCGTTGAAGGTGATCATCGGGTATTCCATGCCGCCCACCGGGCCGTTGACAGACTGCGCGGTTGGGTACGGGTAATCGAAGGAATAGCGCGAATAGACTTCCATCGTATGGACCACGGCAGCGGTCGAATACTTGCGCCACAATTCTCCGCCCTCTTTGGGCCAGAAGGACATGGCCATGACTGTTTCTTGCTCTGCGCCCGGCTGCTTGTGGCCTTGTGCATCCCAGATGAACTTGCGGCTCGTTGCCCAAGCGAAATCGCGCACATTTTGCGCGGTAAAGCGCCAGGTCTTTGTGCCCGTGGGATTGGAACTTTCGTTCGCGAGCGCCTCTTCGGGCGTCACGATGAACATGGGCTCATCTGCATTGCGAGCACGGGCTAGGCGCTGACGCTGTGTCGAGGTCAGTACCGCAGTCGGGTTTGCAAGCACGCCGGTCGAGGAAACGATGTGATCATTTGGGACCGTCATCGAAACATCGTAATCACCAAATTCGAGAGTGAACTCACCGCGCCCAAGGAACTCCTTATTGTGCCAGCCTTCGTAGTCGGAATAGGCGATCATGCGCGGGAACCATTGCGCAAACAGGAAGAGATCGTTGCCCCCTTCGCGCGCGTCATCGGGGAAATGCTCATAGCCGGAGCGCGCAAAGATCACGTTCTCTTCAACGATGTTGTACGCCCAGTCGATGTTGAAGCTCACGCTTTGACCCGGGCGCAAAGGCGTTGGCAGGTCGATGCGCATCAACGTACCTACGATTGTGTGGTCGAGCCTGCGACCACTGGTCAGCTGAACCCGGCTAATATCATAGCCATAGGTGTTGTCAGCGAGCGCTTGTTGACGGCGAAGCTCCTCAAGCGAAAGCCGCGCCGGGCTGTCACCGCGCCCCAATGAACGCGCAGGTCCACGGCGGCCTGGACCACCAAAGGTATCGGTCAGCTCGGCCATAGAGTCAGTGCGGAAACGGTTCTGATCAAGCTGCATCCAGATCCACGGCAGCGTGTCAGGTGACTTGTTCTTATAAGTGATCGTCGCGCGCGCAGTCAGCCGGCGTCCATCTTCATCCAGCGTGGCATTGATGCGATAGTCCGCCTCTTGCTGCCAGTACTGATGCCCCGGAGCACCAGACGCGTTGCGGTACACATTGGGATCGGCCAGCACTTCGTCGAGCTGGCGAAACTTGTCTTCAAAATTCCCTTTGGTTTGTTGAATTCCCTGAGCCAGAGCCGGGGAAGACATCAGGAGCGCGACAAGTAAGACGAGAAGACGCAAGGCAGTTTCCTCTGGTTTTCGATTGATTGAAGTCAGGCAATGGCGAAGGCGGTTACAGGGATCACCAATCCGCCGCAATTGCAAGAGCCGGGTTTCGATGAACGACCTATTGCATGCGATAGACGACTTGCGATTTCTGCTAGGCGAGCTCCTCGACAAGCCGCTCCATAAAGCGGCATCCTTGCTCCAACTGGTCGATGGCGATCCACTCATCGGGCTGATGCGCTTGCTCGATCGAGCCGGGCCCGCAGATGACCGTGGGAAAGCCGCCTTGCTGGAACTGCCCGGCCTCGGCGGCATAGGCGACTTTGGCAGCAGGAGAGTTTTCACCGGTTAGCTTCCGCACAAAGGCCATTGCGTCTTCGCTCCCCTCGTCGCCCAAAGGCGGCGCATCGGCGACCTTGTGAAAGCGCACTCCCGCTTGAGGAAAGCGCGCTTGCATTTCTTTGTCCAACGCCTCGCAATGGGCCTTGAAAGGTGCAAGCAATTCGTCCGCGACAAAGCCAGGCGGACAACGAAGGTCAAATTGGAACTCAGCATGGCCCGCGAGGATATTGGCAGCCTCGCCGCCTTGCATCACGCCAATGGTGAGCGTGGGGTAAGGCGGGTCAAAGCCATTGTCGGGATCGGCCTTGGCCTTGAGCTCGCGTGACAGCTCAACCAGCGAATGCATCAGATCGACAGCATGCTCATTGGCCGAGATGCCGTGATTGACGAGGCTCGAGTGCGCCTCTGCCCCGTCCACCTCGACGCGGTACACGCTGATCCCTTTGTGACCAGTGACAAGCCGCATCGACGTCGGCTCGCCCACCAGCGCAAGGCGCGGTCTGGGTACAGCTGTGCGCATTTGCTCGATCATTGCTGGCGCCCCCAGGCACCCGACTTCTTCATCATAGCTGATTGCCAAGTGGACCGGCTTGGAACCCTTCACAAACTCGGGCACCCAAGCGAGAGCCAGCGCAATAAAGCTCTTCATATCCGAAGTGCCCCGGCCATAGAGCTTGCCTGCCTCTTCGCGCGTTACCCAAGGATCGCTCGACCAATCCTGATTATCGACCGGCACGACATCAGTGTGACCTGACAGGATCACACCGCCTTCAACCTCGGGCCCAACAGTCGCAAAGAGATTGGACTTATTGCCCTCCTCATTGCTCACCCGGCGCGCTGCAACGCCATATTCGGCGAGGTAGCTTTCCACCCACTCGATCAGCGCCAGATTGCTGTTACGCGAGGTGGTATCGAAAGCGATCAGTTGATCGAGGATAGCGCGAGCGCGAGTCATATCAGTCATCATGCTCACCTAACGCATAGCTTGGAGCGGGTGAAGGGAATCGAACCCTCGTCGTCAGCTTGGGAAGCTGCTGCTCTACCATTGAGCTACACCCGCGCATCTTTGCGGCCGTTCAAACCGCGCTGAGTTTGGAGGCGCGGTTTCTACCAAAGGGTCGCATTGGTCAACTCCGCTTGTGCTTGGGTGATCCTGCAAATTCCTCTAGGCCTTGCGCTTTCTTTACCTTGAAGGATGCCAGAGATGAAGCCACTAACGCGCACTGCACTCTCCTTGGGGCTTGGATTGAGCCTCACACTTGCCGCCTGCGGCGAAGGACCCAAAGCCGAGACGGAGCAAAGTGTCGCAGAGCCTGCTCCCCAAAGTATCGCGTCCGTGACCAGTGGCACCCGTGATGTGAGTATCGCGGAAGCGAGCGCTCTTCTGTCCGGTGAGGCGGGGATTGTGGTGCTCGATGTCCGTACGCCAGAGGAGTTTGCAGCGGGTCATATCGAAGACGCCGTCAATCTCGACTTCCTGAGCGAAGACTTCGCCGCGAACCTCGCTGAACTCGGCAAAGACACGACATATGTGCTCCACTGCAAATCGGGCGCGCGCAGTGCCAAAGCACTGGAAATCATGAAGGAACAAGGCTTTGAGAGCATCGCCCATATGAATGAGGGTTTTGATGCATGGACCGCGGCAGGCGAGGCCAAGTAGAGGCCAGACGCTGTGCCGCAGATCCCAAAGATTGTGCCTCTCACGCTGGTCCTTGCCGGGCTTGTAGGCCTGCTTATCTCGGTTTGGAGCGCCTCGGGACTGACCCTCACCCTCGCCACCTGCATTGGGCTTTTCGCAGGATTTGCTTTGTACCACGCAGCCTTCGGCTTCACCGCCCATTGGCGCAACTTCCTGTCTGCGGGACGCGGTGGCGGGCTTCGCATGCAGCTGGTGCTGATCGGTCTTGTCAGCCTCATCAGCTTTCCCCTCATCGCATACGGGGAGGGCTTCGGTGTGAGCGCAAGAGGATCGGTGGCACCGGTGAGCATTGGCGTGTTCGCGGGAGCCTTCACTTTTGGCTTCGGGATGATGTTCGCAGGCGGCTGTGGCTCAGGCACGCTATTCACCGTTGGCGGCGGGAGCACACGGATGGTGGTCACATTGAGCGCCTTTGTCGCTGGCTCTATCTTTGCAACCCTGCATGTCCCTTGGTGGCGTGCGCTTCCATCCGGGCCTCGCGTGGGTTTGATTGAGGAGGCCGGCGCGCTGGGCGGGCTGTTCATCCTGTTTGCTATCCTTGGCGTAATTGCTGTCCTTTCGATCAAGCGCGAGAAGGCTTTGTTTGGCAAGATTGAGCCCACACGCGAGACCGGCTCGCTGTTAACCGGACCCTGGTCGCTATTGGCCGGAGCCTTGGCACTTGGCATGGTTAGCATTGCCACCCTGGCGCTGCTCGGCAGGCCTTGGGGAATCACCAGCGCCTTCACTCTGTGGGGCGCAAAGATCGGCACCGCAGCAGGGCTCGACATTGCCAACTGGCCTTTCTGGCAGACCCGCCAAGGCTGGCTTGAGCGCAATGTGCTTAGCGATCCCACCTCAGTGATGAACTTCGGAGTTATCGGCGGGGCAATGCTGGCGGCCAATCTAGCCGGGCGGTTTGCCCCGACTTTGCGCCTGTCATGGAGCGATGTGGGCACGGCTGTCCTTGGCGGGCTCCTGATGGGATATGGCGCAAGGATTGCCTATGGCTGCAATATCGGCGGATTTCTGGGAGGGATGATTTCGGGCAGTCTCCATGGGTTGGTATGGATGTTGGCGGCTTTGGCAGGGAGCGCATTGGCGTTGAAAATAAGAACCGGGCGCGGCTTTGTTATGGTAGAAAAATGAATTGAGTCGAACCACTCCGATCTGCGGTTGAGACACTTGAGACACTGTCCAAGGTTTTAAATCTCTTCGATTAGTAGTGCGCGCTTTGATCGAAAGAAGCGATTAGAGGTAGAAGAGGAAAGATTGGTCATTTTCCAGACCTAGCAACCACCGTTCGAGTAGGAAAACCGCCTCAACAGGCGGTCAAACTCTAGCGCATGAGCTCTTCAATCCAAGGCAGATGTTGGCGCCCGATGAAAATCTGGTCTGCGATCCGATAGCCCGGTGCATCGACAATGCCCGCCTCCTCCGCTCTGCTCTGCGCTTCCTCGAAGCGTTCGCGGGCCGTGCCGAGGTCACCTGAGCGCCCCACCCCGCTTGCCGCAAGCAGCTCTCGCACCACTTCCGGGTCGTCGAGGTCTTCATGCCTCTCCCAATAGGCGGCGAAGCAGGCGCGGATGAAGAGGAGCGGGTTGCCGTTGATCTCTGTCAAAGCGCCCAGCGCCAAGTCGGCAGAACCAGTCCTGACTGGAAAGTGAAGGTCGACATCCCGCGAAGCTGCATACTTCCGGTGAATCGCTCGCTTGGAGACTTCTCGCGTCGCGTGGTGGCTTGCAATCACCTCTAAGTCCGCGCCTTCGACTGGCATATCCCGCTCTGCCGTCGAGAACGGATGCCATGCGATCTCCGTCCCCGTTCGCGCCACCAATGCAAGGGTCGGCTCAAGCGCAAGGAAGGACCCAGCGCATTTGAAATCGACGTAGACATCGAGCTTGACCCTAGTGTGCTCGCGTTCTGTATTGGATGGAGCGGTCTCATAGGCAATATCGGGCGCGGGGCCCTCTCGCCCGGACAGCGCCCAGCGGATCAGGGGGAGATGCTCGCGCCCATGCAGGGGCTCGCCACCCAGCACATAGGTGGGAACGCCATAGATGCCGTGTTCATGAAGTTGCGGCTGCAGGGCATCGTGCTGGGCACGGCACTCACCGTCGCCACTCGCATAATTCGCGAACCCAGCAGACGAAACGCCGCAAGCCTCTAGGCACGCCTCAACCACGGCCAAATCCTCAATATCCAAATCGCGGTTCCAGAAGAGCGGGAACACATAGGTAAGAAACTCTGGCAGTCGCTCGCGAGCCGTTGCGCACACCCACATCATCGCCACATTGAGGAGCACCGAATCCCAGATCTTCTCTGTCCCGCGCAAGATATGTCCCTGGCGCTCGGCATAGCGGCGCGCGTCCATGTATGAATATTTGATCGCCTTCCATGTACGCTCGCTGCGGCCCTTCGAGGCGACAATCTCACCTTGGGACTTGCGCGCAGAACCAAGATAGCTCGGGATGTTAAGTGTGAGCGGCCGCCAATCAAATTGAACGCCCAGCTCGCGTTCCAAGGCCAATGTCGGCTCAATCGCGACAAAGCCATAGGGGCTCTTGATGTCAGTGTAGACGATCAGCGGCGCATCGGATTGGAGCGGGTGGATAAGGCATTACTCCGCAGCCTCTGCCAGGATTGGCAAGCCATCAAAGTAGCAATCAATTATCCGATTGAACCCGTCAAGCACGCCCAAGCCAATTTGCGAAAGTTCCAAACCGAACTTTGCAAGCCGATTGAGAGCAATATCTTTTCACAAGAATGACCAACCGGAACACCGAAACAAAGAACGCACTGTCCGCCTTGCACATTGCCGTCCGTCTCGTCATTGCAATGATCAAAGGACAGGAGAGATTCCCATGCGTCAGGTTGACCATTTTATTGTCGGCAACAGTCCAGCCGCTACTCGCAAGCACCAAATTTGGAACCCTTCGACCGGCGAAGTGCAGGCCGAAGTCGCGCTTGCTGGCCGTGACTTGCTCGATACGGCGGTTGAGACCGCCAAGCGCGTGCAACCCGAATGGGCTGCAACCAACCCGCAAAAACGTGCCCGCGTGATGTTCAAGTTCAAAGAACTGATCGAGGCGAACATGCAATCCCTCGCTGAGCTTCTTTCGAGTGAACACGGCAAGACGGTGCCCGATGCTATGGGCGATGTTCAGCGCGGGCTTGAGGTGATCGAATATGCCTGCGGCATCCCGCAGGTACTCAAAGGTGAATACACTCCAAGCGCGGGTCCCGGCATTGATGTGATCTCCATGCGTCAGCCGCTGGGCATTGGCGCGGGCATCACCCCGTTTAACTTCCCTGCGATGATCCCGATGTGGATGTTCGGCATGGCGTGCGCGGCGGGCAATGCTTTCATCCTGAAGCCGTCTGAGCGCGATCCATCGGTGCCAGTGCGTCTTGCAGAACTGTTTGTTGAGGCGGGCGCACCTGAAGGCCTCCTTCAAGTGGTCCACGGCGACAAGGAAATGGTCGATGCGATACTCGATCACCCGGACATTCCTGCGATCAGCTTTGTCGGCTCTTCCGATATTGCGCACTACATCTATCACCGCGGGGCCGAAAACGGAAAGCGTGTTCAGGCCTTTGGTGGTGCCAAGAACCATGGTGTGGTGATGCCCGATGCAGACCTTGATCAGGTTGTGAACGATTTGGCCGGTGCAGCTTTTGGTTCGGCAGGCGAGCGCTGTATGGCGCTCCCGGTGGTTGTCCCAGTGGGCGATGACACGGCTGAACGCCTCAAAGAAAAGCTCATCCCAGCGATCCACGCCCTTCGCGTTGGTGTCTCAACCGATCCCGATGCGCATTACGGCCCGGTGGTAACACCCGAACACAAGGCACGCATTGAGCAGTGGATTACCACGGCCGAGGAAGAAGGCGGCGAGATCGTTATCGACGGACGCGGCTTTGAGCTTCAGGGCCATGAAAAAGGCTTCTTCGTAGGCCCCACGTTGATTGACCGTGTGACCTCTGAGATGACCTCCTACAAGGAGGAGATCTTCGGCCCCGTACTCCAGATTGTGCGCGCCAAGGATTTTGAAGAAGCCGTGCGCCTGCCATCCGAGCACCAATACGGAAACGGCGTCGCGATCTTCACCCGCAACGGCCACGCCGCGCGCGAATTTGCCTCTCGTGTTCAAGTCGGCATGGTCGGCGTAAATGTACCTATCCCAGTACCAGTCGCGTATCACTCGTTTGGCGGTTGGAAGCGTTCCGGCTTTGGCGACATTGACCAATACGGCACTGAGGGTCTTGCCTTCTGGACCAAGAAGAAGAAGATCACCCAACGCTGGCCCGATGGGAGCGCCGATCAGGGGAACGCGTTTGTAATTCCGACGATGGGGTGAACAAGTGTGGTGGGAGAGTAAGGCGATGATCAGGCTTTTAGTTATTGCCCTCTCTCTCGCTTTTGCATCGCTGAGCGTCTCAGCAAAACCTGAGGATACTGCCCAACCGATTAAGCGAATCGCCTTAAGTTTCGATGATGTGCCGCGCCGAGAAGGCGCTTACTTCACCTCAGACGAGCGCACGCTGCTTATCATCGAGGGTCTGCGCAAAGCCCGCGTAGAGCAAGCCGCATTCTTCCTTAATCCGGGTCTTATTGCAAAACGTCCCGGAGCCGAAAAACGCATCGCTGCCTATGTTGCGGCAGGGCACGTGATCGCCAATCATACCAACACCCACCCGGGCCTTTCTAACACTTCTGTTGAGGACTTTCTCGCCGATCTTGATGCCGCTGCTGAGTGGCTTGAGGGCCGCGACGGGCTACGCCCATGGTTCCGATTTCCCTTCCTCGACGAAGGACGCCGTGACGCTCAAAAACGCGATGCTTTGAGGGTCGCATTGGCTGAGCGGGGGCTCATCAACGCCTACGCCACGGTCGATGCCTCCGATTGGTTTTACGAGAACGCGGTTGCTGAGGCGGAACGTGCAAATGCGCAGATAAACCTGGCGGCCCTGCGCGAGCTTTACATCGAGGTGCATGTGGATGCGGCAGAGGCCTATGACGCGATTGCGCGCGAGGCGATTGGCCGGTCTCCCGCACACGTAATGCTGCTCCATGAAACGGATCTTGCTGCGCTCTTCATCGGTGATTTGGTGAGAGCGTTGGAGACTAAAGGCTGGACCATCATTACCAATGATGAGGCTTACGACGACCCCTTCGCCCGCTATGCCGCGACCTATGACACACCATCAGCGCAGGGCACCTTGACAGAGCAAGTCGCATGGCAAATGGGCGTGTCCGCCCCGCGCTGGTATGAAGGTAACAACACCCGAATAGCCAGCGAATGGTTCAGAACCCGCGTTCTGCGAGACACGAAGGACACCGATAAATGACCCGCCAGCGCGCCGCATCGGGCTCGCCTTTTGAGGACCAGTTTGGCTTTTGCCGTGCGGTCCGGATGGGCAATCGCATCATTGTCGCTGGAACTGGCCCGGTAGAACCCGATGGCTCGACGACGCCGGGCGGGGTTGCAGAACAGGCGGACCGATGCCTTGCGATTATCGTTGCTGCGATTGAGGAGCTTGGTGGCAGCGCCAAGGATGTGGTGCGCACGCGAATGCTCCTTACCGACTTTGACGATCAAGAGGCCGTTGGCGAAGTGCACGCTCGCTATTTCGGCGATGCCCGGCCTGCGGCAACCATGGCAGGTGTGGCTTGGCTATGTCGGCGCGAGTGGAAAGTCGAAATCGAAGCAGAGGCGCTAGTAACTGATGATGGGCTGAGCGATGATTAAACGTGTTGGAGCCTATGCGCTCGCCCTCATCATCGGGCTGATCGCTGGCCCAGCAAGCGCGCTTTACATGGCAGGGCTTTGGCCAGGTGCCGACCCGCTCGACTTTGGCAATATTGAGATCGATGGCTGGCGCAGCGACTTTGCCATCGGATCAGAGGCCGCCGATCCCTACACCCGCGCTCGGGTCGCACGACACGGCCTCTTGGGTCTCGCCAAAAGCGAGGCGGTCTATTTCACGCGGACGGTGGACAATGAGGGCCGCGCATTCAGCGAGGCTTGCAATTACAGGATTTCCGGCGGCGCAATGCCGGCCAGTTGGTGGTCGATCACGCTCTACAATGGCGAGAGTTTCCTGCCCGACAATACCGATGGCGCGCTGAGCATTGATGCGACCCAATTGAACGCAGTCGACGGTCCATGGGAGGCGATGGTTGCCGCGCAACGGCCTGAAGCAGGTATGGCGTGGATTTCGAGCAAGGCGGCTGGCAATTTCGACCTCACCTTGCGGCTCTATGTGCCGAAGGAGGCTCTGCTTGAGGCTCCAGAAGACACAATCACGCCTCCAACAGTTGAGCGACTTTCGTGCGAAGGAGAAGCAGCATGAAGGGCTGGATCGGACCCATCGCATTCGCCGCAGTGACGGGCATTGCAGCCCACTGGGCAACGCTTAGCTTCGCGCCGGGTGTCATTATGGATCGCACGCTTCTCGCGCTCAAAAATCGCGACGTAGCGCTCCATGCCTTCACCACACCCCAGCGAATTACGCCAGAAACACAAGCGGTTGTGCGCACTTCGCCCGATCTCTTCTACGCGCTGTGCCGCTATGATCTAAGCGAGCCGGAAAGTCGGCTCTACGTCAAAATTGGAAGGTGGCCGGAGTACCAATCGCTCTCGTTCTTCGATGCTGAGACTAACAACTTCGTTACAATCAGAGGTGAGGAAGAAGAAGACGTGTGGGTGGTACTGGCAACAAAGGACACGCCAATTCTCGGCGAAGGTGAGTACGGAAACCCGCGAAGCCCAACGACACGCGGCGTCGTTCTAATCCGCCGTCTAGCGCCAACACAGGAACTGTTCGATCAAGCTTTGCAGGCCGCTGAGGCAGATGAATGCAGGCTACTTACTGCCTGATTGGGATTTGGATTGGTGGCCAAGCTTAAGCGGAAACGCAGTCCCCGTCACCGAGCCCAGCGTCTTCCACCCGGCAAGCTCACCGCCGCCCAAAATCCACGCCGTGTCGCCGACACGCCATGTCGCAAAGCCATGACGGCCTGCGCTCATCTCCGCCTCTTCGCGCCAGCCGCTTGAGGGGTCAGCCAAGTCCATCGAGACATGCCGCGTGAACACTTCCGAAGTCGTCACATCCTCACCGCCGAAGACGTGCAAGCGCCCTTCGAAAATCGCCGCTCCGTGCCCAGCCAAAGGAAACGGTGCATCGGGCAGGCTTTCCCAGCTGTCAGAGGCAAAGTCGTAGACCTCGATCACAGTGGCATGGGGCCCCAGCTTGTCGCTGCGCCCGCCGGTGACGTAGAGTTTGTCTTCACTTAGCGCGTAGGCATGTGAGTGGCGCGGTGTAGGCATGGCCGCGACCGTACCCCATTCACCGCTCGCCAGATCATAGGTGCGTATCGTCCCCACTGTCCTGTCACCCGACTGCCCCCCAATCAGCCACAGCTTTCCCTCGCGGTAGAACATCGCATGCTGGCCAAGCGGTTCTGGCAAGCGCGAAATCTCGCGCCACTCCGGCTCGGCATCGCCTGGCGAGAATGCGAACAGAGCGCCATTAGGGTCCTGGTTAAAGGGCAGGCTGCTGTATCCGCCGCTTGCAAAGACTTGCTCCTCTCCTGCTGCCATCCCGACATGGTGCAGCGTGCGCGGTAGATCAGGGCATTCGGAAAAGGTCTCGGAGCTCACCTCGAACGCAACACAGCTTTTGAGTGTCCGATGAAAGCCAATCCCACCAGCAACGTAGATCACGCCATCAAGTTCGGCCGCGTGTATCTCGGATCGTGGCTCTGACATGTCGCCAGCCCCGGTCATAAGAGATGGACCGACCAGCCAGGCTCCGGCTGGCACCACGATGATGAGGGCAAGGAAACCCAAAAGATAACGGAGTTTGCGCATGACCCCATTGAACGCCACCCATGAGCGTGGGTCAAGTCACCACAATGGGTTGAACAATCGCCTCATGCAGCCGCTCGAAGCGCAACCGATTCATATCTCAGCGCTTTTATCACGCGCGCGATCAGCTCATTCACATCCGCCATCGCATCAAGCTCTCCCTTTGAGATCACAACGCGTGGCTCTTCTCCCGCTACACTCAAGAGGATCGCGGGCAGCACCACCCCGCTTGCACCTCCAGTGCCCAGCTCCGGAAAATCTTCGGTGAAGTCATCGCGGTGGTAGAAATCAACCTGATGATCAAGCGCCTGCCAGAACCGCTTCCACTCGCCCCGCATCGACACTGCGCCATAGGTCAGCGCACACAGCGAGCATGGATAGGTCTCGGGGTGGAACTGCTTATGCACCGCATGGATCAGCGCCCGAATGAGGCCCGTATCGGCGTTGTAAACGCAAATCAGGCGTGGACGATCTGAGGCTGGGAACTGGTTCATACTAAATATACGCGGAAGGACGCGTCTGGGTTACGCAATATTTCGCGGACCGCCGCCTGAAAAGAGGCATTTTATCAAACGCACACTATCCCTTTTCTAACCCCGCGCGAACGTCTAATCCGATGGCCATGCAAGGACAATTTTCACTCACCGACGACCAGCTCGCGATCCAGGAGATGGCGCAGCGTTTCACTGCAGACAACATCACGCCCAACGCGGCCGAATGGGATGAGAAACACATCTTCCCGATCGACACGATCAAGAAGACCGCCGAGCTGGGCTTTGGCGCGATTTATGTGTCGGAAGAAAGCGGCGGCATCGGGCTTGGGCGGTTGGAAGCTGCGCTGATTATGGAGGCGATGGCTTATGGCTGTCCGTCCACCAGCGCTTTCATCTCGATCCACAATATGGCCGCTTGGATGATCGACCGGTTCGGTTCGCAAACGGTCAAGGACAAGTATCTGCCGGACCTCATCGGCATGGACAAAATCGCGTCCTACTGTTTGACCGAACCTTCCTCGGGCTCGGATGCGGCGGCGCTTAAGACCACGGCGAAGCTCGACGGTGATCACTACGTCCTGAACGGCAGTAAGCAGTTTATTTCAGGCGCTGGCTCTAACGAAATCTATGTCGCCATGGTGCGCACCGGCGAAGATGGGCCCAAGGGCATCACCTGCATGGTGATTGAGAAGGACATGCCCGGCGTATCGTTCGGCGCGAATGAGAAGAAGCTCGGCTGGCACTCGCAGCCCACCGCGCAATTGATCCTCGAGGACGTCCGCGTGCCAGTTGAGAATGTGGTTGGCGGTGAGGGCGAAGGTTTCCGCATCGCGATGATGGGCCTTGATGGCGGACGTTTGAACATTGGCGCGTGCTCGCTTGGCGGCGCTCAGCGGTGCTTGGACGAAGCGATCAATTACACGAAAGAGCGCACGCAATTTGGCAAAGCGGTGAGCGAGTTCCAGAACACACAGTTCACCCTCGCCGACATGGCGACAGACCTAGAGGCCGCCCGCGCGCTGCTCTATCTCGCCGCGTGCAAAGTGACCGAGAACGCGCCTGATAAGTCTCGCTTCTCGGCTATGGCCAAGCGTTTGGCGACCGACAACGGCAGCTCCATCGTAGACCGCGCGCTGCAACTGCACGGCGGCTATGGCTATTTGCAGGATTACCCAATCGAACGTTTCTGGCGCGATTTGCGCGTGCACTCGATCCTTGAGGGCACGAACCAGATTATGCGTATGGTCGTGGGTAGGGATTTGCTGCGGCAGTGAGGCCGTTTGTCATCTTTGGAGCTTATTTGGCCGCGTGCTTGGTGTGCGGGGCAACCTTTACCATCTATTGGGCTGCCCGAATTGGCTTTCACCCAGCGATGCTGCCCGAATTCGCGCTGACATCGCTTGTGTTTGGAGCAGTCGCGGCGCCGATTGCTGTACCTATCGTGTTTCTGACCGAGATGAAAAAGAGAGGCAGTTGGTGGATTTTCACAGCATCGGGGCTCTTAATCGCAGCTAGTTTCATCGCCTGGCGCTTTCTTGATCTTGAGCTCAGCGTTGGCGCCCTGATCCTGATAGCAGCACCCTTGTCTACGATGACCTATTGGCTGATCGCATGGCACCGCTTTCCGCCCAGAGCAGCAGTCACTCCGAGATGACCACCGAAACCTTCGCCATGACCACCCTTGTGGTTCCCGACTACGACGCTGGCATCGCATTCTACGCCGGCCAACTTGGCTTCACGCTTGTTGAAGACACTGACCTCGGCGGCGGAAAACGCTGGGTTGTGGTCGAAGCGCCCGGTGGTGGCCGCATACTCCTCGCAAAAGCCGCAAACGACACTCAAACCGCGGCAATCGGCAACCAAACCGGCGGGCGGGTGTCCTTTTTCCTCAACACTACCAATTTTACCGATACCCACGCACGATTTGTTGCGGCAGGGGTGGAATTCTTGGAAGAACCCCGGCACGAGCCTTATGCAACAGTCGCCGTGTTCGCCGACCCCTTCGGCAACAAGTGGGACTTGATAGAACCAAAAGAAGTTTGAGAGAGATGACTGAGCCAGGAACGAGCGACGTTCTCACCCGCGTGAACGGCCCCATCGGCCACATTACGCTGAACCGTCCCAAGGCGCTCCACGCGCTGACGCTGGAGATGTGCCATGCGATGAGCGCGGCATTGAGCGAATGGGTGAGCGAGCCGCAAGTCAAAGCGGTGATCATCGACCACGCCGAAGGGTCACGCGGCTTTTGTGCAGGCGGCGATATCGCCTTCTTGCGCAATTCCGCGCTGAATGATGGCGGGGTTTCGGGCCGCAAATTCTTTCACGATGAGTATCAATTGAACCACCAGATGTTCGCTTATGAAAAACCGATTGTGGCTTTCATGGACGGCATCACCATGGGCGGCGGGGTCGGCATTTCGCAGCCGGCAAAGTTCCGCGTGGCGACCGAAAACACGCGTTTTGCCATGCCCGAAACCGGCATTGGCCTGTTCCCAGATGTGGGCGGTGGCTGGTTCTTGTCGCGCCTCGGTGGGCGGCTGGGTCAATTCCTCGCCCTCACCGGCGCGCGGCTGAAAGGCGAAGAGTGCCTGTGGGCAGGCCTTGCGACGCACTATGTGCCGTCCGAGATGATCGAAGACCTTAAGGCGCGCATCGCGGAAAAACCCGATCGGATCGCTGGTATCCTATCCGAACCAGTGGGCACCCCTCCGCCAGCACGGCTTGAGGAGAATGCGCTCAAAATCGCAAAGCACTTTGCGTCCGACACGCTGGAAGACATTCTTGCGAGCCTTGAAGCAGCAGCGGACGGTGATGAGTGGGCGCAGAAAGAGCGCGATACACTGGGCACAAAAAGCCCCCAGACACTCAAAGTCGCCCTGCGCCAACTCGCGGAAAGCGCCAAACTCACCGACTTTGCCGACAATATGCGCATGGAATATCGCATCGGTGCCCGCGTCCTTACCCGCCCCGATTTTGCCGAGGGCGTACGCGCAGTCATCGTTGATAAGACACACGATCCCAAATGGGATCCCCGGACACCAGAAAGCGTCAGCGAAGAGCTGATTAATAGCATCTTTGCGCCGCTGCCCGAGGGTGAGGAGTGGAAGCCGTTGACTTGAATTCACGCGGGCAGTTTCCTGCGTCATTGCGAGCGCAGCGAAGCAATCCAGCCCCGCACTCTCTGGATTGCCGCGTCGCCTGCGGCTCCTCGCAATGACGAATTTGGAGAACGAAATGAGCTTTGAAACTATCGCCAGTGAAACCAACGCCCAAGGCAACCAAGGCGTTACGCTGATCACTCTCAACCGGCCAAAGGCCTTGAACGCACTATCCTCGGCTGTACTCGAAGAGCTGATTGCAGCTTTCGCCGCATTTCAAGCGGACGATACCCAGCTTTGCGCGGTTCTAACGGGCGCAGGCGAAAAGGCTTTTGCAGCAGGCGCGGACATCAAAGAGATGTCGGAGAAGGCAGCAGCAGACTTCTATCTCGACGATTTCTTCTCCAAATGGACCTCGCATCTGGTGAAGACCACACGCAAGCCATGGATCGCAGCGGTCAATGGCTTTGCGCTTGGCGGCGGGTGTGAGCTTGCGATGATGGCGGACTTTATCATTGCCTCTGACAACGCCAAATTCGGCCAGCCTGAGATCAATCTGGGCGTGGCACCCGGCATGGGCGGCTCACAGCGGCTCACCCGCGCGATTGGCAAATCGAAGGCCATGGAAATGTGCCTAACCGGCCGCATGATGGGCGCAGAAGAGGCCGAACGCGCCAACCTCGTGGTGCGCGTTGTGCCTCAAGCTGACCTACTCGACGAAGCGCTCAAGACCGCGGCGACTATCGCCAGCAAACCGCCCATGGCCGCGATTGCGAACAAGGAAATGGTCAACGCCGCGTTTGAAATGACGCTTGAGCAAGGCGTCGTGATGGAGCGCCGCATCTTCCAAATCCTCACCGCGAGCGAGGATAAAGCCGAAGGCATGGCCGCGTTTATCGAGAAGCGTGAGGGCAAGTGGAAAGGGAAGTAGGTCTCAGCCTGTTTATGATCGGGATGGGAGGATGGCTGTTCTATCTCGGCATCTCGGGCATTCGGGACCTTAGTGAGGCGCGCGATGAGCCGGATGATTTCTTTGAAGCGGATCACCCGGACCTCTACATCACCGTCATCGGTATCTTACTGATCATGGGTTTTGCGGCCATTGCCCTCGGTCTGTACATTCTGCTCGCTTAAGGGAGAGTACACATGAAAATCGCCTTTATCGGACTTGGCAATATGGGCGGCGGGATGGCCGCTAACCTTGTGAAGGCGGGGCACAGTGTGCGCGCTTTTGACCTTAGCGAAGAGGCTCTCGCAGCGGCTGAGGAAGCCGGGTGCCAGACTTTCACCAGCGCGCGAGAAGCGGTGGAAGGGGTTGAGGCCGTCGTCTCCATGCTGCCCAACGGCGCAATTGTGAAAAGCGTCTACACCACCGATGTGATCGGACACGCGCCGCACGCTGCCACCTTGATCGACTGCTCTACCATCGATGTCGCAACCGCGCGCGAAGTTGCCGATGCAGCCCACGGCGAAGGCTATAAGATGGTCGACGCGCCCGTTTCCGGCGGGATAGCCGCAGCAAATGGCGGCACGCTTACCTTTATGGTCGGTGGGGAAATCCATGCCTTCGATGCGGCTGAACCGATCCTTTCGGCGATGGGCAAAGCTGTGATCCACGCTGGCGATGCAGGCGCAGGTCAGACGGCCAAGATCTGCAACAACATGCTGCTCGCCATCACCATGATCGGCACCGCTGAAGCGATGAAAATGGCAGAAAAGCTGGGGCTTGATCCGCAGAAATTCTATGAGATCAGCTCGCAAAGCTCCGGCTACAACTGGTCCTTGAACGCCTACACACCGCTGCCCGGAGTTGGGGTCGAGAGCCCTGCGGACAATGGTTACGCAGGCGGCTTTGCAACACCTTTGATGGTTAAAGACCTGCGCCTTGCGATGGAGGCAGCCGAAACGTCCGATGCGGCGGTGCCACTGGGCGCGCGGGCTGCTGCGCTTTATGAGGATTTCTTGGGAGCCGGAAACGAAGACCTCGACTTCTCGGCGATTATCAAGACATACGAATAGCTTCGTCATTGCGAGTGTAGCGAAGCAATCTATGGCGGCATTAACGACAATTCTGGATTGCCGCGCCACTCCGCGGCTCGCAACGACAGTTAGCGACGGTTGATTTCGGCGATCAAACCCTCGAGCCATTCTCGAGGCGCTGAGCGCCGTCCGATGTCGGCAACAAACTCCTGACCTCGCGCAACGCTCTTTAAGCGGCCGCCCCTTAGCCAGCGCTCTGGCTTACCGTGGTAGGATAGTCCGCCGCGTTTCAGCCATTCCGGCCGCTCCCACAGGCTTGGCGGTCCTTCGGGCACGGTGAGCCGCAAAGCCTTGCTTGCATTGCGAGCCGTCCGTCCTTCCCCGCGCCAAACCACGTCATTGGAATGGTGCATTGCCAGCGCATGAGGGTGCGCGATGCTGAGCAGTTTTTCCGGAGTGCCGCGAACCAATGGCACCATTTCCTCAACCTTGAGGTATCCGAAGATCCGGTGATGCGGCTCGCCCGTCGATTCCTCCGCGAACAGGCCGAAGAAGACAAACACATCGCCAAGGCCAACGCCCTGCCGTTCCAAATGGGTTTGCGCTGCCCCGCATTGACCAAACGCGCAGGTACCGTCCCTCAGGAACATCGGATCATGATGGCACAAGTCGCCCGGGCCAAGCTTCCCCCGGCTTGCCCGCGCCGCGTGATCGCCCAGTGCCAGATCGCCATAGGTCGTTTGGCTCGCCGCTCCCGCTGGTATCGGCAGGCTTATCGGCACGCCATCCACAATCGGCGAAGGCCCTCCCCCAGCGCTTGAGTCAAATCCTTTGCGTGAAAATATGATGCGCATGGCCAACGCATTTAGCGTGCCATCCACAGCCACGCGACAAATTGTTGTCGCAAGTGGCGGTTTCCTTGCTATGCGCATCATGGGTACGCGGGCTTTCGGCTCGACCAAGGGAAGGATTGAGGCGCAGAAACGCAAATGCAGCGTCTTTTTACCAATATTGGCTGGCTGCTTGGTGGGCGCGGCATCAATGCCGTGCTCAGCCTTGTGTATCTCGCTTTGGCGACGCGTACGCTGGGTCTCGAGATGTTCGGCCATTTCGCAGCGATTGTTGCGAGCGGCCTGGTAGTGACCGGCATCGCCAACTTCCAGACTTGGCAATTTATTGTGCGCTGGGGAGCGAACGGGACAAACGGCGACGGAACCGCTGCGAGTGAAGCGACCGGCTTTGCTATCGCGCTCGATCTCCTCTCAGTCGCCATGGGCCTTGTTCTCGCAGCGCTTTTGGTTTGGAGCGCACCTTTGTGGCTGCCATTGCCAGAGGAGCTTTTGCCGCTCACTTTCGGCTATTGCGTCATCTCGCTTTTGTCGATCCGGACCACGCCTTTGGGGCTGCTGCGCCTTCGCTTCAAATACGCCACCGCAACCGCTGCCGAAGCGGTGCAGCCGATTGTGCGCACCACGGGAGCGGTGATCGCATGGCTCTATATGCCGACGGTCACCGGGTTTATCCTTGCCTATGCGGCCTCGGAGCTGATCGTTGCCGCTGCTCTCTGGTTTGCCGCCGCGCGCAACGAACGGATCGACCTATCAGCGCTCAGCCTCACCCGCATACCTGCCCGGCACAAGGACGCATGGCGCTTTGTCTGGTCAACCAATATGTCGGGCAGCCTCACGATTGCTGGCAAACAGATCACGCTCCTTTTGGTCGGCGCATTTGGCGGGGCTGCTCTGCTCGGTGGTTTCCGCGTGGCAAGTCAATTGGGGCAGGCCTTGGTCGCCTTGGCGCAGGCCATCTCCAAAGCCATCTTGCCAGAACTGGTCCATGCAAAGCAGGACGCGCTGGTGATCGCTCGCCGCATGGCCAATGTCGCGCTTATCGGTGGGGTTCTTGCGGTACTCGTCGCTGTCGTATTCGGGCGGCTCGGTCTTGATCTTATCGCTGGCGCGGAATTCCGCGGTCGGGGGTTCTACTGGGCCTTGGTCATTCTATCTATCGCGGGCGCGGTCGAACTCGTCGGGGCGAGCCTTGAATCTCTACTGGTTTCCGCCGGGCGCGCCGGCACTGCCTTTGTAGTGCGCGCGGCACCAACATTGCTCGCCTTTGGCTTGCTTGATTTGGCGATCGGATGGAACGGCGCACTGGGCGCAGCTTTCACCGTACTGGGGGCAAGCGCCCTTGCAGTGATCGGCTTTTACGTGGCGATCCTCAACCTGCACGAAATCCGTATCGTTGTGGAGCCCGACGAGGAGGGTGCGGAAACTCGACCAGAGCCCCCGCGCACAACCTAATCATTCCTCAGACGGCACCCAGGTAAGCTTTGGCTTACGCGCTGCTGCTGTTTCATCAAGGCGTCTGCGAGGCGCGTAGTACGGCGCGTGCTTGAGGCTCTCGTCACCTGCAATCGCGCGCTCGGCGAGCGAGCGGAAGGCGGTTATGAATTGGTCAATGCTTGACTTGCTCTCGGTCTCTGTTGGCTCAACCAGCATGGCACCGTGCACAACAAGCGGGAAGTACACTGTCATCGGGTGGAAACCCTCGTCGATCATGCCTTTAGCGAGGTCCAGCGTCGATAAACCATTGCCAAAATCCTTATCGCCAAACAGCGCCTCGTGCATGCATGGCCCGCTGTCCGCGAAGGGTGCATGAAGCACATCTTCGAGACTGCGCAAGATGTAATTGGCATTGAGTACAGCGTCTTCAGCCACTTGTTTGAGGCCATCGGCACCGTGGCTCAGCATGTAGGTGAGAGCGCGGGTGAACATGCCCATCTGTCCATGGAAGGCGGTCATCCGGCCGAAGCTGGAAAGCTCACCGCCAAAATGCTCGCGTGCGAAATCGTCCGCCTGCTCTTCCTCGATCAGATGTACGACGCCATCCGCCGTGCGCGCTGTGTAAGGCAGAGGCATGAAGGGAGCAAGCGCCTCGGAGAGGACCACTGGGCCAGAGCCCGGACCACCGCCGCCATGCGGGGTGGAGAAGGTCTTGTGGAGGTTAATGTGCATGGCATCAACGCCAAGATCGCCGGGGCGCACTTTGCCAACGATGGCGTTGAAATTGGCCCCGTCGCAATAAACAAAGCCGCCCGCCGCGTGAACCGCGTCGCTGATCTCCCGAAAGTCTGGCTCAAACAGGCCGCAGGTGTTTGGGTTGGTGATCATCACCGCCGCCACATCCGGACCAAGACGCGCCTTCAACGCCTCAAGATCCACGCGGCCCGCTGGTGTCGCGGGGATGTTCTCGACACGGTAGTTCGCAAACGCCGCCGTGGCTGGATTGGTACCGTGAGCACTCTCGGGCACCAGCACAACTTCGCGGGCATCGCCGCGCGCTTCCAATGCTGCGCGAATGCACAAGATACCGCAAAGCTCGCCATGCGCGCCCGCCTTGGGGCTCATCGCGACCGAGTTCATACCGGTGAGGTCGATCAGCCAATGGGCCAGCTCGTTCACAACTTCGAGCGCGCCTTGGATCGTCGAAACGGGCTGCAAAGGGTGCACATCGGCAAAGCCAGGAAGCCGCGCCATCTTTTCATTGAGACGCGGGTTGTGCTTCATCGTACATGAGCCAAGCGGGAAGAAACCCAAATCGATGCCATAATTCTGGCGACTAAGGCGCGTGTAGTGGCGCACAGTCTCTGGTTCGGTTAGCCCAACCAAACCAATGGCACCGTCACGCTCCAACCCGCCGAGGCGGGTCGAGGCCTTTGGATCGACCTCTGGCAGGTCAACGCCGGTTGTCTCTGCGTGCCCGATTTCGAACAGCAGCGACTCTTCGAGCATAAGCGCGCGGTTGCCGGTTGTGGTCACGCTTTCGCCGTTACTGTCGGCGACCTCCATATGCGGCTTCCATCCGGATTTGTTGGGAGCGTTCATTGTGCGTCCTCCTTGATGATAGCCTCAAGCTGCGTGGCGAGGGTCTCGATGTCGTCTTCGGTTGTCGTCTCGGTGACAGCGACAAGGAGCGCCTGCTGCAAACGCTCGTCACCAGGATAGAGCCGTCCGAGCGAAACTCCCCCGAGAACGCCGCGATCCGCAAGGTCGCGCACAACGTCGCGTGCGGGCTTGCCGTCAAGCATGATGGTGAATTCGTTGAAGAAGGCATTGTTGAGGAGGCTCACGCCGGGAACCTGCGCGAGGCGATCCGCGACAAGGCAGGCAAGGCGGTGGTTTTCTGCGGCAAGCTCGCGCAGGCCCTTTTCGCCTAACAGGGTCATATGAACGCTGAAGGCAAGAGCACACAGCCCCGAGTTTGTGCAGATGTTCGAGGTCGCCTTCTCGCGTCTAATATGCTGTTCGCGCGTCGAAAGCGTCAGCACAAAGCCGCGCTTGCCCTCTGCATCAACGGTCTCACCACAGAGCCGTCCGGGCATCTGCCGCACGTGCTTGGGATTGCGCACGGCGAATAGCCCCAAGTACGGACCACCGAACTGGAGACCAACGCCGATCGATTGTCCCTCACCCACAACGATGTCCGCACCCATTTCCCCGGGGGATTTGATTGCACCCAAAGCCACCGGCTCCGTGTTCACTGCGACCAGCAGAGCGCCCTTTTCATGCGCTGCATCGGCAAGCTCGGAAAGGTCGGATATACGGCCCAGAATGTCGGGGTATTGCACCACGACACAGGCGGTTTCCTCATCGATGCGCGCGGTCAGGCCGGCCATGTCAGGCTCGGCTTGAATGGCGGGCTGTGCGTCTGCGATTACATCACCTGTGAACTGCGCCATCGTCTTGACGACTTCGGAGTAATGCGGGTGGAGCGCGCCGGAGAGCACTGCGCGGTTCTTCTTGGTGACCCGGGTGGCCATCGCCACCGCTTCCCAACACGCGGTCGATCCATCGTAAAGCGAGGCATTGGCCACAGCGCAGCCGTATAGGTTTGCCACTTGCGTCTGGAATTCAAACAGCATTTGAAGCGTGCCTTGCGCAATTTCAGGCTGATAGGGCGTATAGGCGGTTAGGAATTCGCCGCGCTGAATAACCGTGTCGACCGACGCAGGCACATGGTGACGATAGGCTCCGGCCCCCAGGAAAAACGGCACATCGCCCGCAACGGTGTTCTTGCCAGCAAGGCGTTTCATATGACGCTCAACCGCCATTTCGCTTGCATGCATCGGCAAGCCGCGGATCGGTCCATCGAGCCGGGCAACTTCGGGCACATCAACGAACAGGTCATCGATATTATCCGCGCCGATTTTGGCCAGCATATCGCCGCGATCAGTATCGGTTAGGGGGAGGTAACGCATGGGCTTTTCCTAAAACGCTAGAAGCTCAATTGAAGTGGGTTTGATGTCATCGCAGCGGTCCCAGCATCCGAAATCATTGCCGCTCTCAGTTGGTGGCTTTTTGTGGGTCGCATTCACTTGACCGTAGAGCACAACTTCACTGAATTGCATCAGCATGGCGGCACGGTCGAAGTCATCAGCGCCACCAATTGATAGCCGCCGATCCATTGCAGCAGACCACGCTTCTGATTCTGCCTCGCCTTCTGCCACAAGCTTGGCATCGACTAGTGACGGATAGATCGCGCAATCAAGACCGCCGCACTGTCCCAGCCAACCTTTAACCGCTATTTCCTTGCCGTGAAGCTTGCTATCCGCCGACGTAATGTCTTGCGTGACTTCTCCAACGCTATATGCGTCCACCGGCACATCTACGGCACACCCCCAAAAGGCTATGGGCAAGCAAAGCAATATGGCGACGCGAAGCATCAAAGCGCCTCGACAAACGCCTTGTAGCCTTTGTCATCCATCAGGCCTTCAAGCTCAGCTTTGTCGCCAATGGTCATGCGAAAGAACCAGCCGTCTTCCTCGGGAGAGGAATTGACCAGGGCGGGCTCCTCTTCGAGCGCTTCATTGCCCTCGGTCACTTCGCCGCTGATCGGGGCGTAGACGTCGCTTGCCGCTTTCACGCTTTCGACCACGGCCGCATCGCCGCCTTTGTCGAGCATGGTACCAACGCTTGGGAGTTCAACAAAAACGATGTCGCCCAATTGCTCTTGCGCATAGTCGGTGATGCCAACTGTGGCGCTTTCGCCTTCGACATCGATCCATTCGTGTTCATCGGTGAAGTAACGCGGCATTGATCAGTTCCCTCTGAAGTATTTGTGAGCCACAAAAGGCATGGAAGTAACGGTTGCGGGCAGGCTCTTTTTGCGAACCTGACAGATCAGTTCGGTGCCTTCTTCGGCGTAAGCGGCATCGACGTAGGCCATGGCAATTGGCTGACCCAATGTGGGGGAGAAGCCGCCACTGGTGACAACGCCAACTTTAGTGTCGCCTGCAAAGACGTCCGCGCCTTCGCGTGCGGGCATGCGGCCTTCAATCTTTAGGCCAACACGCTTGGCCGCTGGGCCGTTATTGAAAGCTTCCATCACCGGTCCGTGGCCAAGATAACCACCACCTTCGCGGCGCTTCTTCGAAAGTGCGAAGGTGAGGTCAGCGCTTACCGGATCGGTCTCAAGCGTTAGATCGTGGCCATAAAGCGGGAGCCCAGCCTCAAGTCGAAGACTGTCGCGCGCACCAAGCCCTGCGGGCTTGACCCGGTCATCGCTGGTCAGCACATCTGCTAGCTTGGCCACTGAGCCTTCGTGAACCGAAATCTCAAACCCGTCTTCGCCGGTATAGCCAGCCCGGCTCACCCAGATATGTCCGTCATCATATTCAAACAAATCGGCGGTCATAAAGGTGAGCGCGCCCGTGCCCGGGATCAGCTCCTCCAAGATATCGCCAGCCTCCGGTCCCTGCAAAGCAAGCAATGCGAAGTCATCGTAATGGGTGAGCGTCACCTCATCGGCCAAATGCTCGCGAAGGTGCGCGATATCGTCCCATTTACACGCACCATTGACCACGAGCGCGAGATGCGGGCCAACATTGGTGACCATCAAATCGTCGATCACCCCGCCCTCTTCAGTGAGCAGCATGGAATAGCGCATCTTGTTTGGCTTCAGGCTTGTGATCAGGCCGGGGAGCAGCCTTTCAAGCTCGCGCGCGGCAAGTTCAGGATCATTCTCAGGCGAGCGCAAAGCCAGCTGCCCCATATGCGACACATCAAAAAGGCTCGCCGAAGAACGAGTCCATTCGTGCTCAGCTACGATACCCTCATATTGGATCGGCATTTCATAGCCCGCAAAGGGCACCATCCGCGCTCCATGGTCGCGGTGCCACGCATCCAGTGGTAACTTTCCGAGCTCTATTGCCTCCAGAGGCTCGTCTTCTTCGATTGGTTGGTCGCTCAAAATCAGGTCCCTCAAGACAGGTTCAAAAACACCCAAAACAAGGTGTTGTTCCTGCCCCCTCTGTCGGGAAAACCTGAGAGCTTAGCCGGTCCTTACCAGGTCCAGCCTTCCCCTTCGGTGGTGAGGCAAACAGCCAACGCTGCCCTCACGCTTTCCAGAGTGCCCATTCCAGCGCGGTCCATTTGCCTGAGAGTTTCCGGGGCGGTTGCTCCTTCGGCGCCAAGCCCACCCCCTCTTGCAAGGTGATAGGGCCAAGTCTCTCCCGCGAAAGACGCCAGAATCACTCCTGGCGGGCAAGCCCCATGTTGCGGATGCGAAGAGCCGCGTCAATCGAGGCGAAGCCACTCAAACGAATTAATTGTGCGAAAATGGGGCTGGGCTGCGCATCAATGGTACTTCGGCGCGTTCACGCAGCATCAGATCAGATCGCAATCCCCTGCGGTCAAGGTGTAGTTAGCGCCGCCTGCCTCTTTCACCATCACTTTGGCACACCAGCTTTCACCAGTGTTGGTTTTCATGCGCGAGAGCACTTGCCGATTGCCCGAGGCAACACTGGTGCTGCCTTTGTGCCGAGCGTTGGATGCTCCGGTCAGCTCCGCGGTAAACTCAACCTGCTGCGTGACGGGAGAATTGGCGACCACATGAACCTCAACACTATCGCTGGTTTCAATCACTTCAAGCGACAAAGCACGTTGGTCACTCGACGCGTTCACAGCGCTCGCTCCCGCAGAAATTGCAAGGACAGGCCCGAACAGAGCCAATTTGGCAAGGACATGGCGCATGAAAGGCGCTCCTTAATTTCCACCACCCAATTGCTGCACAATCGCTCCAACGAGAGTCTGTGTTTCCTGGCTAAGGTCTGCTGCGGGATCGCGGTCGGCTTCCGCAGACTGGGCGTCGCTCGCAGATTGGCGGTTAAGTGTGACGGAGGCCAGAACCTGATTATCGAAATCGCCGGGATTCGCATCGACATTTGCAAGCCGCCTGATCGCTGCCTGAAGCGTTGCTGCGCGACCAGCATCAAGCCCGCCACCCAACAGATTGTCTTCGGCTGAGCCGTCCGAACGTTCTTGAGCAAATTCTTCTGAGCGGGTTTCTAGCCGTGTTTCGCACAAAGCCTGAAGCGCAGGAATATCGCTTCCACGCTCACAAATGTCGGTGCCTTCCACAGCATCAAGCAACACACGGCGCTCGGCTGCGCTCAGTTGAGCCAATACTGCGGTCGAGGAGCCGTCCGACAGCTGTGCAACTTCATTGCTGCCGCCTTGCGCCGAAACCTGCGTCACAGGCGTACTACGCTGGGCCTTTGCAGCCTCAATCTGGCGTTGCCGCTCATCGGCTCTTGCTCGCGCGGCTGCCACGCTCTCAGGCGTGATCGTATCTGGGAAATAGACTTTGGAAGTGGAGTCTTCGGGTGCTTGATTGACAAAGGCAGCTTCGTCGCGCGGCACCTCTGGTTCTGACTGCTGCGCAAATCCAACGCTCGACGCACCCCACGCAAAGGCAAGACCTGCGAAGGTCAGCCCTTTTGCGATTGTGCGTGCCGTTGTCATTCGCGTCCCTTAATTGCCCTGAGTCACAATCGCAGTCGCACCGCCGGATTGGACGATAGCCATGTCCGGCAAGCCATTGCCAGTCTGGGTCCACTCAAGCGAATTGCCATCACCGAGCTGCGTTGCTGTCATGGTGTTGTTATCGCCATTCTGTGCAAGAATTGCCTGATTGTCAGAGCCGTCCTGAAGAAGCGTCGCAAGATTGCCATTGCCATTCTGAGCAATCCCAGCGCTGGAGCCGATGAGACCATTGTCATTCTGCGACAGAAGCGCAGTGTTGGCGCTTCCCGTCTGGGAAATGATCGCAACACTTTGCGCATCGCCTGCTTGAGAAACAGTTGCGATGTTCGCTGAACCGGTCTGGTCGATCCCAGCAAAATGGTCGCCATCGCCAGTTTGGGTCACATCGACGGTGTTATCGTCACCGTCCTGCTTCACATCGATATTCTGCGCGCTGCCGGATTGCGTCAGGCTTGCGTCATTGCCGCTGCCAACTTGCTCGACAAAGACACCGCCAACAGGCCCAGTATCAGGCCCGGTATCAGGCGCATTGACCTGTGTTTGGGCCATCGCGGGAAACGAGGCCACGCTTGCCAACAAAGCGGCGAAACTAAGAAGTCTACCGTTCATAATCACACCTTAACCTATTGTGTCGCCGATAGCGAGGCATCGGAGCGGAGCCATCGAAACTCAACGCTAGATCTGGTCTATACCCAGTCGCCAAAAGCGTGATGGCGCGGCCCAAACGGACTTTGATCGTCGCAGAACGCCTCAATTGAAGGCGATCGCAACGGTAAGAAAGAGGGACCCGAAGGCCCCTCTTCCGACCTATTTTCGACTACTGGTTCACAGTCGCGGTGTTATTCAGGCCAGCCTGAGTAACAGTCGAGATGTTGTTATCAGAGAAAGCCTGAGTGACCGTGGCAAGGTTGCCTTCGCCGGTCTGAATGACCGTGCTGAGGTTACCGTTGGACTCTTGGGTCACACGAGCAATGTTGTCGAGGGCGAGAGCGCCAAAGCCTTGAATGACATTGCTGGTGTTCCCGTTCCCGGTTTGAGTAACCCTTGCAAGGTTGTTATTGCTGCCTGAGGCGGCACCTTGGTCGACCAAGCTGGAGTTACCGTCACCGATCTGATCGACGAAGGCCCGGTTGTTATCGCTCGGACCGGCCTCACCACCAAGGGCGAATGGTCCTTGGAAAACGGACGAGTCGTTACCCTCACCACTCTGATCAACAACTGCAAGGTTGTCTTGGCCGCCCACCTCTTGTTGGATGAAACTGTCATTGTCGACACCATCTTGGCGCACGATAGCCTCATCTGAGAAGCCCTCTTGGAGGATCTCACTCTCGTTTCCGATACCGCCAATGCTGCGAACCCGAGCGAAGTTCTCATCGCCAGACTGGACAATCGAACTGTCGTTAAAGTCGCCGTCAATAACCCGGACAACCGCTTCGTTCGAGCTACCGGTCTGATCGATAAAGCTGGAGTTTCCGGTACCAACCTGGCGGACAAAGGCGATGTTGTCGGCATCGTCGCCAGTTTGCAAGATGGTGCTGTCGTTGTCGATGCCATTTTGGATAACTTCAGCATCGTTCGATCCGCGTGGCGGCGTCAGGCTATCACCTTGCGAAATGTCCGAAGTGTTTTCGGCACCAGTTTGCCTCACAAAAGCGAATGAGCCGTTAGTGGTGCTATCCTGGTCGATATCGCTTTCGTTATCTGTACCGTTCTGGGCGACATCAAGCAGGTTGAAATTGCCACCCTGCGTTGAATCGGCGCGGTTACCAATCCCATTCTGAATAACGTCTGCAGTATTAGCTGCACCGCGTTGCTCAACATCAGAAGTGTTGTCGTCGCCGGTTTGGAACACTGTAGCGAGGCCCAAGTTGCCAATCTGATCAACATCGGCCGTATTGCCATTGCCAAGCTGATCGACGACCGCTTCCTGCCCGCTGCGGGTAGGAGGTGGGAAACCGTTGGTCACACCCTGGCTGATGGTTGCATCATTGCCTTCACCGTTCTGCACGATAAGTGCATCCTGCGAGCGACCTGTAGCTGACAGGTTAGCCCCATCCGACGCTTGGTTGATGGTCGCGGTGTTCGTCGCGCTTAGGCCATCACCATTTGTCTGATCAATCTCGGCGTTCATATCGAGACCGGTTTGGTTGATCGTCGCTTCATTGGTTGGCACAGAGAAGGTTGTCGAAGTCGGCGCCCCATCACGCTGCGTGATAAGCGCATCGCTATCCTCCGCAAGGAAACCAGCCTCTGCCGTGCCCTGATTGATTGTTGCGACGCCTTCTACGCTTTCAGTCTGTTCGACTGTACCAACGTTTGCGGTACCATCCTGGTTTACAGTGGCTTGGTTAGCCGCTGCTGGAGCAGCCATGGCAAGCGCCAAAATAGATGCACCGGTAAAGATTGAATTTCTCATCATATTTCCCCCCTTTAGGAAGTTTCAACGTTCGCGACCTATCATTACACAATCAGAGTTCTGTGCTCTGCTCATAGTTGACGGGTACTTTTCCGTCTTGTTTGTCCGCAGGGCGCTCCACGATGGGACACACGGCAGACAAAATGTTCAAATCGAATTGTCTAGAGAGACGCGCCTTGACTGTACTGCGAGAGCACGCCCGTCAAATACCTAGATATGCAGCAACACATTGTGCGCGCAGGTTTGCACCCCAAATTCCCCCTTAAATCTCTTCTCCAACTACACCAACCGCTTCTCTAACCCACAGCTTCCAAATACCAGCCGCCGCGCAGGCACTTACTCCGCGCGGCACCCCCTGGTCCAAGATCAGGAACCTTCTTCTTCGCCGTCGCCGCCATCAACGACA
Organism: uncultured Erythrobacter sp.; assembly: GCF_947502395.1. Lineage (GTDB taxonomy): Bacteria > Pseudomonadota > Alphaproteobacteria > Sphingomonadales > Sphingomonadaceae > Erythrobacter. The sequence continues at coordinate 255,681 of NZ_CANMZM010000003.1, read as the reverse complement.
GTCAACGATGTGAGCGATCCAGCCCGCTCCACCGCATCTTGCACATCGTCTGCGTCATAAATTCCATCGCGCTCGGCCCGATAGGTGCTCATCAGCGCCTCGGCCGCCTCGGAATTGGCAAACCGCCACAACCCCAGATCGACACCTTCAAGCACAAGGCCATAAACCGCCTTCTCAATCGCCTGCTGCAAAGCAACCTGATCAGGCTCATTCGAGGTAATCCCAGCCTCAGCCTCAAGCAGTTCGCGGAAAGCAACGAAACGGAAAGCATTCGCCCCCAACGCTTGGCTCGCGATTGTCTTCGAAGTCTGGATATTGGCAAGAACTTCGCCGGTGCGCACAGACACTGCGCGTAAATAAACCGTCACGGTGTCCTGCCGGTATTCGGTGCGAGCACCAATGCCGAGAAACGCCGCGCCAGCGCCACCAGTTACGGTGTTTGTGTCATAGCCAATGATCCCGCCTTCGAGCAGCACCCCGGCAAACAAAAGCGCGGGAAGCGCGTTTGGATCAACCTGTTGCTCTCCCAAATAGCGTTTGCGCATCTCGCCAATAATCTGGCGTTCCCGGAGGAGGTTATCGAGCCGCTCGCGCTCGACAACGGTGAACCACTGGCGATTGCCGGCATCCTGCAGCGCCTTGACCAAAATGGAGCCAGCGCCTTGCGTGACCGCACGTGATAGCGTTTGCCCGGTGTTGGTTGGTCGGAATTGCCCAGTCTGATCGCTGAACCCATAAACCGCGATCGCCACCTGGCGCTGAGGCGCTGGCAATTGGTGTAAAAGGTTTTGAGTTTGCGTTTTCTTCGGGAAGTAAGCGAGGCTGGTCGTCTCAGGAAGAAAGTCGCGCCCGTCCTCACCAAGGCTCATACACCCGCTCAATGAAAGCGCACAAAGGCTCGCAAGCCCTAATCTAAAAGCACGCCGCATCAATTGACCTCAATGAACAGAGGAATAACAATTCGGGTTTCTTCACCCGAGTTGTCGTCACGGATAATCAAAGTGACTTCATCCAGACTGCGGAAAAATTCGATTGTCTGCCCGCCGAATGTGATGGTGCCCTGCTCTTGCGGGTTATCCCCGAAGATTGCGTCGACGATTTGCGACGACAGTGCAGAAAGAAGCCGCGATTCGAGCTGACGCGCAAAGATGCTCGATTGGTCACTGCGATCAACCGCATCGGGATCCGTTGTGTCATTCTGAGCATTTGCAATGCCCAAGATATGATTCGAATTGAATGGATTACCACCGAAAGTGGGGCTTATTGGAGTGTGGACCAAATCCTGAGCCATGGCAGGTGACGCGCCAAGCGCGCATACCAATCCCAACGCCACAGCGAGACTGCGAATCATCTTTTAACCCCCTCTATCCAACGGATAGCCCTAACGCATCGGTAACTTTATTTGTTCGTTTATTGCTCATCTTTGCAAAACTGTCGAGCCGTTTTGTGCCACGCAGGCTTGGTCGGCGGGCAAAAAGCCGAGCTGTGCCTAATTGGGGCAAAGCGACAGACAAACCATAATTTGGGGGGGAAGCACGGGCATATTTATCCCGCACTGCCCTCGCAGAGTTGTATTTTCCACCCGCTGAGAGCGCCTTAGAGGTTTGGCCGAAGCCAACGTTCCGCGATGGCCACGTCAACCCCGCGCCTCATCGCATAGTCCTCAAGCTGGTCACGGCCGATTTTTGCCACCCCAAAATACTGCGATTCAGGGTGTCCAAAATAGAGCCCGCTTACGGCCGCAGTTGGGTACATGGCGAAGCTTTCTGTCAGGGAGACACCTATTTTTGCCTCAGCATCCAACATGTCAAAGAGAATCGGCTTGAGCGAATGGTCCGGCACAGCGGGATAACCAGGTGCTGGACGGATACCGCGATATTGCTCTTTGATCAGCGCCTGATTGGTGAGCTGCTCACCCGGTGCATAGCCCCACAGGTCAGTGCGCACATGCTGGTGCAGCCGCTCGGCCATAGCTTCGGCAAACCGGTCGGCGAGCGCTTTCAGGAGAATGTCGGAATAGTCGTCCTTATCCGCACGGAAACGTTCGATGTGGGGTTCTATCCCGTGGATGCCGACAACAAAACCGCCCATCCAATCGCCTGCTGGATCAATGAAATCGGCAAGGCACATATTCGCCCGGTCGCGGCTCTTGATCACTTGTTGACGAAGGAACGGCATGCGGATGTGCTGTTCTTCCTCCAGATGGATCATCACATCGTCGCGGCAATCATGTGCACGGGCGCAGGGCCACAGACCCACGACTGCCTTTGCGGTGAGCCATTTCTCCGACACGATCTGCTCCAGCATCGCATCGGCATCGGCTTTGAGATTGCGCGCGGCCTCGCCCACCACCTCATCATCAAGGATGCGCGGGTAAACGCCGTGGAGCTCCCACGCGCGAAAGAACGGGGTCCAATCGAAGGTCTCCACCAGATCCTCAAGCGGCCATTCCTCGAACAGATGATCACCCGGCTGCAACGGCGGCGCGGGCTTGTCGCTGAGGAAAGCATCATAGAAATTGCCGCGCGCTTCTTTCAAAGGCAGCAGCGCCTTTTCGCTCTTACCAGCGCGAGCAACGCGGACCTTCTCGTATTCCTCCGCGGTTTCCTCAACGAAGGGGTCGCGCAAAGTGTCTGACAGCAGCTTGGAGGCGACACCTACGGCGCGACTTGCATCAAGCACATGGATCACGGGACCGTCATAGACCGGATCGATTTTTAGAGCGGTGTGCACGCGGCTGGTGGTGGCCCCGCCGATGAGCAGCGGCATCGTCATGCCTGCACCTTGCATCTCTTCGGCGACCGTCACCATCTCATCCAAGCTGGGCGTGATAAGGCCTGAGAGCCCGATCATATCGGCACTGTGATCGTTCGCCGCCTTGAGGATGTCCTGCCACGGCACCATCACGCCAAGGTCGACCACTTCATAGCCGTTGCATTGCAAAACGACGCCCACGATATTCTTGCCGATATCGTGCACATCGCCTTTGACGGTGGCCATGATGATGGTGCCTTTGGAGGAGCGTTCGACCTCCGGCAGGAGCAGCTTTTCCTCCTCGATATAGGGGATGAGGTGGGCGACCGCCTTCTTCATCACGCGCGCGGATTTGACCACTTGAGGCAGGAACATTTTGCCCGAGCCGAACAGGTCGCCAACAACGTTCATGCCGTCCATCAGCGGGCCTTCGATCACCTCAATCGGGCGACCGCCGGCCTCAAAAATCTCTTGACGCATGATTTCCGTGTCATCGACAATATGCGCATCAATCCCTTTGACCAGCGCATGTTCGAGACGTTTGGAGACTTCCCAGCCGCGCCATTCGGCCGCTTGTTTGTCGTCTTCCTTGCTCTTGCCCTTGAAGCTTTCGGCTAGGTTGATGAGCTTTTCTGTGGCGCTGTCCGCGTCACCATCATCCTTGGCACCCAATGCCTTGGGCTTGCGCATCAAGATTACTTCTTCGCATGCCTCGCGCAGCACGGGGTCGATGGTGTCGTAAACGTCAAGCTGCCCTGCGTTGACGATCGCCATATCGAGCCCGGCAGGGATGGCGTGATAGAGAAAGACCGAGTGCATCGCCCGGCGCACCGTCTCATTCCCGCGGAAAGAGAAGGAGAGATTAGAAAGCCCGCCAGACGTTTTGGCGTGGGGGCATTGTTCTTTGATCTCTTGGCATGCTTCGATGAAGTCGAGACCATAGCGATCGTGCTCTTCAATCCCAGTCGCGACAGCAAAGACGTTGGGGTCAAAGATGATGTCTTCGGGCGGAAAACCGATGCCAGTGAGAAGGTCATAGGCGCGTTTGCAAATCTCGACCTTGCGCTCTTTTGTGTCGGCCTGCCCAACCTCATCGAACGCCATGACGACTGCCGCCGCGCCATAGTTCATGCACAGACGCGCATGTTTGAGGAACTCTTCCTCGCCCTCTTTCATGCTGATCGAATTGACGATGGGTTTGCCGGACACGCATTTGAGCCCGGCCTCGATCACATCCCATTTGGAACTGTCGATCATCACCGGAACGCGAGCGATATCGGGCTCTGCTGCGATCAATTTGAGGAAGGTCGTCATGGCGTGCTTCGCGTCGAGCAGGCCTTCATCCATGTTGACGTCGATCACTTGCGCACCGTTCTCAACTTGGCTGCGAGCAACCTCGACGGCGGTTGCATAGTCATCGGCCATGATGAGCTTTTTGAACCGCGCAGAGCCGGTCACATTGGTGCGCTCACCGATGTTGATGAAGTTAGAGGCAGATTGAGCGGTCATTGAGGGGTTTCCAGAGAATGGTCGCAAGCGAGGTCGCGGGCGAAGACGTAATCGTCGTAGAGTTTCCCGCCTACGTTAAACTGGCGGGTGCCGATGATTTGAAAGCCCTGGCGCTTGTAGAATGCGATGGCGCGGTGGTTGTCGTCTTTCACCCCTAGGAGCAGGCGTTTGCTGCCTACCGCAGCGCCGAGCACTTCGGCGAACAAACGCTGCGCCGCGCCGGTTCCTTGAAAACGGGAGAGCACGTAAATCTTTTTAAGCTCCACATCGCCTTCTTGAGCGGCATCAAGTTCGGGCTGAGGGATCAAAATGGCATAGCCGATGGGCGATCCATTGATGTCAGCAAGCCACGCCTTTGCGCCGCCTTGGATAAGTGCCGCCAGAAATTCGGGCGCATGCTTTTCCCGGCAATGGGCCAGCATTGCATCACCCGGAATCTCTTGCGCGAAGGTCTCCAGAAACGTCGCATCGGACACTAGCGAAAGATGCGCGGCGTCTTCCGCAAACGCAGGGCGAATAGCAATAAGGTCCGCGGGCGCTGTCATTGTATTAGGCAGCCGAACACGAACCAGCTGCACAGCAGCTCTTCGGCTTGGTGCCGGTGAACGAGAACGGCTCCAATCCGGCGAGGCGCATCACCGGATCGGCCTTCTCCCATGTGCGCGGGTCGGCATCGCGCACCGCATCGGCAATCGCACCGATATGCTCAGGCGTAATCCCGCAACAACCGCCCAGAATATTGACCTGTCCTGCCTCTGCCCAGCGCCCGACAAGCTCCGCCGTGGTCGCTGGAAGCTCGTCATATTCGCCAAGCTCATTGGGAAGCCCCGCATTCGGGTAAGCGAGCAAAAGCGTATCCGCGATGCCAGAAAGCAGTTGCACATGCGGGCGAAGTTGCTCTGCGCCAAAGCTGCAGTTGAGGCCAATCGCCGCTGGCTTTGCGTGGCGCACCGTGTGCCAGAACGCCTCGACCGTGTGGCCCGAGAGATTGCGGCCCGACATATCGGTTAGCGTCAGAGAGATCAGAAGCGGTACATCATGGCCGCGCTCCATCTCAATCTCCTTCACCGCCATAATTGCGGCTTTGCAATTGAGCGTGTCGAACACGGTTTCAATCAAGATGAAATCACATCCCCCTTCGATCAGAGCATCGGCCTGTTCGCGGTAGATCGCTTTGACCTCGTCAAAATCAACCTCACGAAAGCCGGGGTCTTCGACATCGGGCGACAAGGACAGCGTCTTATTGGTCGGCCCCATCGCGCCGCACACAAACCGAGGCAGACTATCTTTGGCGGTTGCTTCTTCGCACGCTTCGCGGATCACTTTGGCGGCGGAAATATTGATCTCACGCACCAAATTCTCCGCGCCATAATCGGCCTGACTGATCTGGTTTGCGTTGAAAGTGTTGGTCGCAAGCAGCGTCGCCCCCGAAGCGATATAGCTGTCGCAGATTTTGCGTATCACCTGCGGTTGGGTCAGGTTCACCAGGTCATTATTGCCCTTCTGATCCATCGTTAGGCCAGTGTCGCCAGTGTATTGCTCTTCCGAGAGTTTCTCGTTCTGGATCGCGGTCCCATATGGCCCATCCTTAACCAGAATGCGGGTCTTGGCCGCCTCGTTCAGGCGCTCGCGTGCGGTTGCAGCATAATTCATGCGGCGTCTCCTGCTTTCCATTCTGGGGGCCGTTTGCCGAGCATATGGCAGATCGCATAGCTGAGTTCTGCGCGGTTCAGCGTGTAGAAGTGAAACTGACGCACACCGCCTGCATAAAGCTTGCGACACAATTCAGCCGCGATCGTGGCGCTCACCAATTGGCGCGCCGCTGGGCGTTCGTCGAGGCCATCGAAAAGCCCTTCCATCCATGAAGGGATTGAAGTCCCGCAAAGCCCCGACATCCTTTGAACCGCAGCAAAGCTCATCACTGGCATCACTCCCGGCACAATTTCCGCATCAATCCCGGCCGCCGACGCCTCATCGCGGAAGCGGAAGAAGCATTCTGGATCGAAGAAGAACTGCGTGATCGCACGGTCCGCACCTGCGTCAAATTTCGCCTTCAGATTGTCGATATCGGTTTGCGCATCTGGGCTGTCGGGGTGAACCTCTGGATAAGCCGCGACAGAGATTTCGAAATCGGCAACCTCTTTCAATCCCGCGATCAGTTCCACGGCATTGGCATAGCCGCCCGGATGCGGCTTATAAGCACCGCCATCAGGAGAGTCCCCGCGCAGAGCCACGATGTGGCGAATGCCGCTTTCCCAATAATGCCGGGCCACCGCGTCCACTTCTTCCTTGGTCGCGTTCACGCAAGTGAGGTGGGCAGCAGCGGGAATGTTGGTTTCGTTCTGCACCCGCACAACTTCGGAGTGCGTGCGTTCGCGCGTGGAACCCCCTGCGCCGTATGTCACGGATACAAAGCGCGGGCCCAGCGGCTGCAAGGTTGCAACGCTGTCCTGCAGAGTCTGCGTCATCTTTTCCGTCTTGGGCGGGAAGAACTCGAAGCTGATGTCAATATCGCCGGGAAGATCGGAGAAAAGCGGGCTATCAAGCGCGGTCCGCGCTTCGTGCATTTGGTTCAGGGTCGGGGTCATAGTTCAAGCTTCTTTGCGGGGGTGTCGAGCGCGGAGTCAGGTACTGCGCCCAGAGGATCATTGGGTCTCTTACCAATCCAGATCTTCACAACAAGCTCGCCGCCATCCAACGCATGGGGTTTTTCCGGAGTGAAACCGGCGGCTCTCAAAAGTGCACGCATCTGATCGTCGGTAAAGCCGAGCCGTGCGTGCTGGTGGCGGTCACGCAGCTCTTCATGCTCGTGAGCGGCAAAGTCGACAATCGCGATCCGTCCACCCGCCTTTGTGACCCGCGCTGCTTCGGTGAGCGGGATCGCGGGGTCTGGCGCGAAGTGGAGCACTTGGTGCAGCAATACAGTGTCGAAGCTCGCGGCAGCGAAGGGAAGATCGGCAAAATCGCCTTGCACCAGATCGACTTTGCTGGCCGGCAAGTGTTGCAATTTCGCCCGCGCGACCCGCAACATCTCGACATTCTTATCCAGCGCATTGATGTGATCCGCGTGATCCGCAAACAGCTCCGCCATCCGACCGGTTCCGGTGCCGATATCGAGCATGCAGCCAAGCGAGTCTTCATTAAGGGCCTTGATCAATTGCTCTTCGACTTGGACCTCAGGTGTATGAAGCGCGCGTAGCTCATCCCATTCGCTGGCATGCTGTGCAAAATACTGTTCTGCATTGGCCTCTCGCGCATGGCGGATCGCAGCGAGCTTGCGGCGATCGTCGACGCATACTTTTGCAAACTCGCCATTCTCTGCCTCAGCAGTGGCCAGCAACCGATCAAGCGCGGCAAGAACAGGGCCCGCATCCTCGCCGCTCACCGCACGCAAGAAGACCCAGCTCCCTTCCCGCCTGCGCTCGGCAAGACCTGCATCGCACAAAATCCCCACATGGCGCGAGACGCGCGGCTGGCTCTGGCCCAGCACCTGTGCAAGCTCACCGACCGCAAGCTCCATCGCCGAAAGCAAACGCGCTATGCGAAGCCTAGTCGGGTCTGCCAAAGCTTTAAAGAGTGCATCGATAACCATCGTCAAGCCATCATATAAAGATATTTTTATATGTGTAAATGCGCTCTAGGAAGTGACCGCAGTTTCGCCCCACTGAGCAAATGGTTTGCAGAACTCAACAAAGGCGATAACGAGTTTGGCGCTCACGCTTTGGCGGCGTTGGACAACTCACGGTGGAGACGCTCTCTTGAAACTCGGCTGCTGTTATTTTCCTGAACATTGGCCCGAAGAAATGTGGGCCAATGACGCGCGCCGAATGCGTGAAATGGGCCTTAGCCTGGTGCGCATTGGTGAATTTGCGTGGAGCCGGATTGAGCCCAATCCCGGGCAGTTTGATTGGGGCTGGCTCGACCGGGCGATAGACACCTTGGCGGATGCAGGCATGGACGTCATGCTGTGCACACCGACTGCAACTCCGCCCAAATGTCTGGTCGACCAAATGCCCGATATGGTCGCGATTGACGAAAAAGGTCGCCCGCGCAGTTTTGGTTCGCGGCGACATTATTGTTTCTCGCATCAAGGGTACCGGGCGCAATCGCGGCGCATCACCTGCGCTGTGGCTGAGAGATATGGTGAGCACCCTGCGATCGTGGCTTGGCAGACCGATAATGAATACGGTTGCCATGACACGGTGCTGAGCTTTTCCGAAGCTGCGGCTGTGGCTTTTCGGGAGTGGTGCAAGACTCGCTACGGCACGATTGAGGCGCTGAACACGGCGTGGGGCAATGTCTTTTGGTCGATGGAGTATCGCTCTTTCGACGAGATTGATCCGCCGCATCTGACCGTAACCGAGGCGAATCCTTCGCATTGGCTCGACTATCGCCGCTTTGCCTCCGATGAAGTGGTGAGCTTTAATGCAGAGCAAGTTGCGATCTTGCGCGAGCACTCGCCGGGACGCGACGTCACCCACAATTTCATGGGCTTTTTCACCGAGTTCGATCACTACGATGTGGGTGCGGACCTCGATGTGGCGACATGGGATAGCTACCCGCTGGGCTTCCTTGAGCAGTTTTGGTTCTCGGATGAGGAGAAGCGCGCGTATTTTCGCCAAGGTCACCCCGATATCGCGGCCTTCCACCATGACCTTTATCGCGGATGCTCTGATGGACGCTGGGGCATTATTGAACAGCAGCCGGGTCCGGTAAACTGGGCGCGGTTTAACCCGGCACCATTGGATGGCATGGTTGCGCTGTGGACGTTGGAGGCGATGGCTCACGGTGCGGAGTTTGTGAGCTACTTCCGCTGGCGGCAGGCCCCGTTTGCACAAGAGCAAATGCACGCAGGGCTCCTTCGCCCCGATAGCGCAGATGCCCCCGCCGCCGATGAAGCACGGCTTGTGCGCGATGTGATCGGGCAGATCGGAGAGCAGACCCACACGCAGGCGAAAGTCGCACTGGTGTTCTCTTACGAGGCGGCATGGGTGTGCGGCATTCAGCCACAGGGGCAATCTTTCCGCTATTTGGAGCTGGTGTACGAGTGGTATTCAGCGCTCAGGCGGCGCGGGCTGGACGTTGATATTGTATCGGCAGGTGTAGCGCTGGATGGCTACAGCGCGGTGTTCATTCCGACTTTGCCGATTGTGCCTGATGGCTTTGCTGAGAAACTGGGAGCGCTCACCTGCCCCGTACTGATCGGCCCGCGTTCAGGGAGCAAAAGCGCGAGCCTGACTATCCCCGATAATCTGGCTCCGGGCGCGCTTGAGGACCTGCTCGATCTGAAAGTGACCCGTGTGGAGAGCCTTCGCAACAATATTTCCTACATTGGAAACGGATTTTCCGTAAGTCGCTGGCTTGAGGAAGTATTGACTGAACAAGCTCCTGAGTTTGCCATTAATGACGGGCGTGGCGTCGTCTTTGTCAATGGCAATCTACGCTACTGCGCAGTATGGCCAGATCGCTCACTTCTGGATTTGCTTGTCGAGCGTATTGCGGGAAAGGTCGGGCTCGATCTCCTGACCCTTCCCGAAGGAATCCGCATCCGCCGCAGCGCCTCTCATCTCTTCGCCTTCAACTATTCGGCTCACGCGGTGGACGTAAGCGGGTTTGGGCTGGGTGAACCCGTGGTAGGCTCTGCTCAGATGGCACCTGCCGCAACGTCAATCTGGACAATTGCATGACCGCCGCCCAGAGGCTCCTTTCATGAGCGAAACACGCAGATACGCGATCATCGGATGCGGCATGATGGGCCGTGAGCATATGGCGAACTTGGCGCTGGTTCCGGGCGCTGAGCTCGTGGCGATTGCTGATCCTGATAGCGGCTCGCGGATGGCTGCAATGTCCAAAGCTGCTGAGCTGGGTCAAAGCCCTGAAATGTATGCAGACACGGGCGAGTTGCTGTCCAACGCAAAGCCCGATGCGGTGATTATCGCCTCGCCCAATTTCACCCATTACGACGTGGTAAAGCCGGTGATGGAGGCGGGCTGCGCTGTGCTGCTGGAAAAGCCCATGTGCACCGATCCTGCCGATGCTTTGGCGCTCGCTAAAGCGGCGCAGGAATATGACAATCTCTTCTGGGTGGGCCTTGAATATCGCTATATGCCGCCCGTCACCAAGTTCATCGAGCGGGTGCATTCTGGCGAAGCTGGCGACATCAAAATGCTCGCCATCCGTGAGCACCGTTTTCCCTTCCTTGTGAAGGTCGGCGATTGGAACCGCTTCAACCGCAACACCGGTGGCACTTTGGTGGAGAAATGCTGCCACTTCTTCGATCTCATGCGCCATATCCTTCGCGACGAACCGGTGCGGGTTTTTGCAAGCGGCGCGGCGGATGTGAACCATCTGGATGAGCGCCATAATGGCGAGACACCGGACATTATCGATAACGCCTTTGTGATGCTGGATTTTGCAGGCGGCGCGCGAGCGGTGCTCGATCTTTGCATGTTCGCAGAGGGCTCCGAAGAGCAGGAAGAGATCAGCGCAGTTGGGCCCGAGGGCAAGCTTGAGGTTAAGCTTCCCGGCGGCTTTGTCACTTGGTCCCCGCGCGATAAATCTGGCCCATTCAAAGAGCACATCGGCGTGCCCCCTGAGGCCTTGGCCGCAGGCGACCACCACGGCGCGACCTACTACCAACAGCGCCACTTTCACGATGCGCTGGTGAGTGACACGCAGCCATTGATTAATGCTCGCGACGGCTATCGCTCGGTCGTGATCGGCGCAGCAGCCCAAGAGAGCATCGCCACCGGCCTTCCTATAGATATCAAATTCGAGGACTAAGTCTTGCTCAGCATCATGCCCCCCGTTGGCTTCGGCCTCTGGAAGATCCCGCGCGAGGACACCGCCAACGCCGTCGTCGAAGCGATCCGCGCAGGCTATCGCCATTTTGATAGCGCCGCCGACTACGCCAATGAGGCTGAAAGCGGCGAAGGCTTTGCCCGCGCGATTGCTGAAGGGCTTGTGACGCGCGATGAGCTCTGGATCACCTCCAAACTTTGGAACACCTTCCACGCGCCAGGGCATGTTGAGGAAGCCTGCCGCAAGACCCTGACCGACCTGCAAGTGGACTGCCTCGACCTTTACCTCATCCACTTTCCCATCGCGCTTGAATATGTGCCGATTGAAGAACGTTATCCGCCCGAATGGCTGTTCAATCCGGACGCTGCGGAGCCAGAGATGCGGCCCGCACCTGTTCCGCTCTATCAGACGTGGCACGCGATGGAGACGCTGGTCGAGAAAGGCCTCGTCAATCGGATTGGGGTTTGCAACTACAACTCCGCGCTGATCCACGATTTGATGACCTACGCGAGCGTCAAACCCAGCCACCTCCAGATCGAAAGCCACCCATATTTGACGCAAGAGAAGCTGATCCGCTGCGCCAAAGACTATGGCATGGACGTAACGGCCTTCTCACCTCTTGGCGCGCAGAGCTATTTTGAGCTCAATATGGCCGAACAAGGCGAAAGCCTGCTGGGCGCAGCACCGGTGATGGTTGCAGCGCAGGCCCATGCGAAGACGCCCGCACAAGTGCTCCTCAAATGGGGTGTTCAGCGGGGCACGTCGATCATTCCCAAGACCACCAAGCCCGAGCGGATGCGTGAAAACCTCGATATCGACGATTTTGAGCTTTCCGCGGTTGAAATGGCCGCGATCACCGCGCTTAATCAAGACCGCCGCTTCAACGATCCCGGTGTCTTTGCAGAGGCCGCGTTTGGGAGGTTCCACCCGATTTATGACTGAGGCTGAGATGTCAGAATTTCCCGGTGTAATTCCAGGCGGTGGCGATCTTGCCGCGTTTCTTTCTGCCAATAAGGGCGCGGTTGACGCGGCGTTGGCTGACGCTGGTGCACTGCTGTTTCGCGGTTTCGATGTACCTGATCCGCTCGCCTTCGATGCCGCAATTGAAGGGTATGGCGAGGCGGGTTTCACCTATGAGGACTCGCTCTCAAACGCAGTGCGCACCAACGTCACCGAGCGCGTCTTCACTGCCAATGAAGCCCCGCCCACGACCGAGATTTTCCTCCATCATGAGATGGCGCAGACTCCGCTCTATCCTGCAAAGCTGTTCTTTTATTGCGAGATTGCTCCGGGCTCTGGCGGTGCGACCCCACTATGCCGTTCTGACTGGGTGCTGGAGAAGCTTACCGAGCAATCACCCGCATTTGTCGCAAGGCTCGAAGCTGAAGGGGTTCGCTACACCAACGTGATGCCCGGCTCAGATGATGCGGGCTCTGGTCAAGGGCGCAGCTGGCGCTCGACTCTGAGCGTCGGGAATGAGGCTGCGGCCGAAGCGCGTCTCCAAGAACTCGGCTATTCATGGGAGTGGCTGGAAGATGGCTCTTTGCGCGTCACCACCGCTGCCCTTCCTGCAATGCGCACCCTGGCAGATGGGCGCAAGACGTTCTTCAACCAGCTTATCGCCGCCTTCCGTGGTTGGGCCGATAGCCGCAACGATCCGAACAAGGCGATTACCTTTGGTGGGGGCGAACCAATCACTCCAGAGGATATGGCACCCGCCATCGCGCTCGCCGATGAGTTTACCCATGATCTGGCGTGGCAAGCGGGAGATGTAGCGCTGATCGACAATTTCGCAGTGATGCACGGTCGCCGTCCGTTTGAAGGCCAACGTAGGGTACTTGCCAGCCTTATCGCTTAACCGCCGCCCGCGACCAATAGGCCGCATTGCCAATCACCAGCGCCGCGATCAGTGTGCCGAACAGCGCGCCCGGTCCGCTCGCGTTCGCAACGCCCACGGGTGAGAACAGCAGATACGTCGCCACAACGCAGCTAAACAGCGTCACCGCCAGCGGCCTTGCATAGACCCACGGCGTCATGTCCACTTTCTCATTGCGGGTGAACGCCCAAGCTTCCTTGCTCGGGGCCAGAACTCCGCAAGCGAGCATAATGCCCACTTCAATCACAAACAGCACAGCGTATTGGTGGATGAAGTGGAGCGTGACCTGTTCGTTCAGCACAAAGGTCAGCAGCGCATAGACGGTGATGTGGAAAATGATCACGATCTTCGCCCCCAAGGCCGGGACGCGTGTGGTGAACAGGCCCACCATCACGATCACAATCGTCGGAATGTTGTAGAAGCCAGTAAACTTGCGGATCAGCTGGAACAGACCCTCGGGAGCTTGCGACAAATAGGGCGCAACCGCGAAGGAGAACAGCGCGATCACAACGCTCGCAATCTTCGCCACTCGCACCAGCTGCGCATCGGAAACTTCGCCGCCCTTCGCAGGCGCATAGACATCAAGCGCGAACAAAGTCGCGGCGGAATTGAGAAGCGAGTTGAACGAACTCAGCACAGCGCCAAGCAGAACGGCCAAGAAGAACCCGCTCATCCAGAGCGGCAGAACATCGCGGATGAGGCGCGGGTATGCCTCATCAATGCCGCCGAGGCCCGGCCCATACATATGGAAAGCGATCACGCCCGGGATCATCATCATGAACGGGACCATGATCTTGAAGAAGCCAGAGAGCAGAACGCCCTTTTGGCCCTCAGCGAGTGACTTGGCCCCGAGCGTTCGCTGGATCACATATTGGTTGGTGCACCAGTAGAACAGGTTCGCAAATACCATGCCGGTGAAGATCGTGCCAAAGGGCGTGGGGTCATTGGCACCGCCAATCGCGTTGAGTTTCTCGGTATGCTCGCTGCCCAGGGTCGTGAGCCCCGCGCCAAAGCTGCCCTCACCCAATGCGATAAGCCCGAAGACCGGCACAAGGATGCCAATGATCAAGAGCCCCACACCGTTGAGCGTATCGGACACCGCAACCGCACGAAGTCCGCCGAACACGGCGTAGACCGAGCCAATCGCTCCGATGACGATCACCATCATCACCAGAGAAGAGAAGTCCCCCAGACCCGTCATCGAAGGCACATCAAAGAATGCGATCACCGCAAGGCTACCCGAATACAGCACGCTGGGGATCGTCACGAGACCGTAGCCAAGCATAAAGAGAAGCACCGACATTCGACGGACCGTGGGGTCGAACCGATCATTCAAGAATTGCGGCAAAGTGGTGAAGGCGCCCGCGAGATATCTGGGAAGGAATATGAGCGCCATCGCAATGGTCGCCACAGCCGCTGTCACCTCCCATCCCATGCTGGACATGTTAAAGCCATAGGCAGAGCCATTCAGCCCTATAAGCTGTTCTGCAGACAGGTTCGTCAGCAAAAGCGAACCTGCGATAAAGGTCGCGCCAAGCCCGCGCCCTGCGAGAAAGTACCCGTCCTTCGTATCTGCGGTCCCGCGGGTTTTTAGCCAACTTATCCAGCCGACAAGCGCCATAAAGAAAGCGCAACTTAAGCCGGCAAAAAGAAGATCACCGCCGGTCATCTCGCGGCCTCGATCAGCGATCTGTAATGATCAAACAATTGGTCTACCCCAAATTCAGGCGTTGCCTCGGCGCTGTATTCGCCTGTGAGCGGGTCGAGCACTAGCATGCTCTCAGTCGCATAAAAGCGGGCGATCCGGGCGTATTCGGCTTTTTCCGCAAACCAGTCAGAAAACCATGCTCCCAGCGTAAAGAACCCAACGGCCAAGCTGAACATTAAGACGGGTACTGAGCGAAATTTCGGCTCGCGACCCGCAGCTTCAAAAAGCAATTCGCCCTGCTCTTTCAAAGTGATCGCGGGGCCTGGGCCACCGATGGGCAGAACCGCACCGCGCGCTGCAGGATTATCCACTTGGTTCACAATAAAGCGAGCAAGGTCAGCATCGCTTATCGGCTTGCATGCTGTGAGTTCGCCGTCGTCGAAGAGGAAGAAGGGTTTGCCCTTAAGCACCCTACCCACCTGCCCTGAAAGCGATTTGAAAAACGCGGTAGGCCGCACAATTGTATGTTCAATTGGGGATTTGATAAGCGCCGCCTCGAAATCCAATTTGGCGCGCTGGAAGGCGAGTTTTTGCTTCTGGACACAAATGGCTGAAAGCAAGATGAAATGGGATGCGCCTCGGCCGCTCGCTCCCAGCAACAAGTGAATATTCGCGTCGAGTTCGACCTTTCGCGCGTCCTTGGGTGAGCCACTGCGAGACGCAATGCAGGAGATTATGATGTCTGGCTGAAAGGCGGTCATTGCCGTCACGACTTCGGTTGGATCAGAAAGATCAACCATGTAGGTCTTTGCGCCGTCAAGCTCTGGCAAGCGCGCGGAGGCATCGCTCCGTACGAGGGCTGCAACGTCGTATCCTTGCGACACGCATTCGCGCACAACAGCCCGGCCTATTGTTCCGCTCGCGCCCGCTACGGCGATTGTCTTGCCCGCTCGAGTGCCGCCGGTTTCGTTCACTGGGTTGCGCCAACTTCTAGGATCAGTTCTTGGCCGTCATCGTCCACATGCTGAGCAGCTGTAAGAATGTACATCCCCGGTTCCACCCGGAAATCATCGATTGCGGTGTCAAAGAAGGCAAGCTTCTTGATAGGAAACGCGATTTCAACATGACGCTTCTCGCCTGCCTTGAGCGGCACTCGCGCAAAGGCACTCAATTCGCGAGGTGCGCGTACGACTGATGACCCGATCGCCGACGTGTAGATCTGGACTACGCATTCTCCGTCCCGCTCACCGACGTTAGCGACCTCGACGGTCAGCTTCGCTGTGCCCTCAAGATCATAAGTCGTCTTATCGGATACCAGATTCTCGATGAAGAACTCGGTGTAGGACAGGCCAAAGCCAAAAGGAAAAGCAGGCGTCTCTTTGTCGCGCTGGAGCTTGCGATAGCCATGCCACAAATCATAGGTGATAGCGGTCGCATCCTTGTCGAAGAATGGCAAATGCGCTTCATCGGCGGGGATCGAAAATGGCAGGCGGCCCGAAGGATTACATACGCCATAGACAATGTCTGCCAGCGCATGGCCGCCTTCCTGCCCCGGATACCACAGCATCATGATGCCTTTGGCGTGCGCTTTCCACTCCTCCATGACAATCGCGCTGCCCCCAACAAGTGCAACGATAACATTAGGGTTGAGCTTCGCTGCCTGTTTGATCAACTCCGCGTGTTCGGGCTTCAGCCTGAGACTAACCCGGTCCCCGCCGCGACCGAAGGAGCCCTGTTCTGTGTCGAGCTGCTTGCGCTGGGAGCGCGACGCGAAGCCAAGCACGGCCTTAACAATCCGTGTCCAGACAGGGCGCATAAAGCGCTTGCCGAACAACCAATGCAGCTTTGGAGGTGGTGGGAAGTTCTCCGACAGCTTGGCAAGGTTGGAAAGCGGCGCGATATACTCACCCTCCTCTCGGTAAGTGTTGCCGACCACCACCAACACTGCCTCTGCATCGCGCACCGCCTGATCAGCTTCTGCGCTATCAAGCGTGTCATATTGCGTTACGTCACTTTTGGCCGCGGCCTGCATGCCCTCATGCGGGTGCACCGCGTGGTCTGGGCGACCATCGGAGGATCCGCGATCCCCGAGAGTAGACCTGGCCGCCAAGTCTCCAAGCATCACGACACGAGTGTGAGGGCGAAGGGGAAGGATGGCATCGTCGTTCTTGAGCAAAGTGATCGACTGCACCGCAGCCTCACGCGCCAGAGCCTTGTGCTTTTCACAGCCCAGATCGTCCGGATCATACTCATCAATCGGTGGCAACTCGAATTGCGGGGCGATAGCGCGTTCCAGGGCCCGATCGAGCAGCGCCTCGTCCACGCGGCCATCCGTGACCATTGCCTCAAGGTACTTCCCCCAAACCATGGGAAACGGCATTTCCAGATCGAGCCCCGCCTCAATCGCTTTCTCTCCATCGCGAACGCCGAATATGAAATCGGTGATGACAAAACCGTCAAACCCCCAACGCTCGCGCAAAATGTCATCAAGCAGGACTTTGTTTTGCCCCGCCCACTCACCATTGACCGAGTTGTATGCACTCATGAAGCACTGTGCCCCCGCATCCACGCAGGCTTTGAAATGCGGCAGGTAAACTTCATGAAGCGAACGATCATCGATGGTCACATCGACCTGAAAACGGGCGTTCTCCATGGAATTCAGAGCATAATGCTTCACACAGGCAATAGCATGGCGTTGAATGCCGCGGGTGAGCGCGGCTCCCATCACGCCAAGATGGTGGGTGTCTTCGCCATAGGTCTCCTGCGCTCGGCCCCATGCCGGATGGCGCAACAGATTGATACAAACGGCGCCTGTCAAATTGCCACCCAGGAGGCGCAGTTCCCTGCCAAGAGCATCGCCTATCTCGGCCTCAAGTTCTGGATTCCAAGTTGCGCCGCGCGCCATGGTGACTGGGAACATCGTTGCCCCACCAAACACCACAACGCCACGCGGGCCGTCGATGAAATTCAGACCTGGAATCCTCAAACGCTCATTCGCAGCAACAGGAAATGCGTGCTTGTGGTAATAGTCCTCACGAGTCAGCTGTTGCATGCCGTCCCAGAATTCGAGATCGCCCGAAAGCATCCGCACTTTCTCAGTGAGAGAAAGCTGTGCGATCAGTTGCGATACGTCCGGAGTATTGTGAGCCAAGCCTATTTCCCGATCGGATTTGAGGTGGCTCGCAGGTTTCGCGATCAGCCGAACGAAAGCAAGGCTTTAGACGCGGGGCTGCAAAGAATTGGGGATGCCGTCAACCGCACTAAAGCGCATCGCCAGACCACATACGTGAAGCGTCCGGATGAGTTTGTCTTTGCGGCAACTCAATATTTGCCTTGCTTGCCGAGCAATACCCCGACCAAGAAGCTACTTCAGTAGGGCCCGGTCCAACCCTTGCGAAACCTGCTTCCAGCAATGCCACCGGGATAAGCGTGGACAACAATCGAATCCGTGCAGTGCAGTTTGATCGTTTAGGCGACGGCTAATCGCATTCACGCATTAAGCTGCGGGCTTTGGTTGCTCGGCGCTATGGTTGCTCGAGTCCGGAAAAAGTGGCCACCAGTTCCATTTGCCTGCGACCATCATTAGGGCCGGGCCCAAGACTGCCCTTATGATGAGGGCATCGACAAGGATGGCAGTCGCGAGGCCCACTCCGACCATCTGCACGATGATGATTTGAGAAAAGGCGAATGCGCCAAAGACAAGAGCCATGATCAGAGCCGCGCTGCTGATGACAGAGCCTGTGTCGCCCAGCGCTTCGATAATGCTTCTCTCATTGTCGCCGCAAGCAAGGTAAATGTCCTTCATCCTGCTTACCAGAAAGATCTCGTAATCCATGCTGAGACCGAACAGAACTGCGAAAATCACAACTGGTACTGAACTCGGGATCAGCTCGGTCGGGCCTGCCACGCCGAAGACCTCTGCGCCGTATCCAAGCTGAAACACAAACACGACCATCCCAAATCCAGCACCCACTGAAAGAAGGTTGAGCATCAGTGCTTTGAAGGACGCAAGCGGAGCTCCAAGCATTAGGAGAAGTGCAAGACCAGTTGCTATCAGCACAGAGATTATCACCGGTGCGTAACTCGCGGTTACACCCTCGTCGAAATCATTCAGAAACTGCGGTTGTCCGCCGACCTCTACAACGACATCCGGCAATTCGATCCAACTTGGTATCTCGCGCACCAGAGCGCGAAGTTCGATCAACTTGGTGTCTGTGCGCGGGATCACGCGGAATAGGATTTTGTCCTCGGTCTCGCTCACCAATTTCTGTGCACTCCCCGCCGGGAAAGGCATGAACGAAGGACGCTCTGAAAGGCGCGGCGTCGACACTTCGGCAATTCGCGGGTCAGCCTCGATTGAGTCCTTCAACGCGCGCAACTGCGCGGTGCTTTGCCGGGTGATAACCTTGCCCCCATCCTTGCTTGAGATGATGATGAAGATCGGAGAGCTGAAGCCCTTGATCTCCATTTCCTCAAGCATTTGAACCCCGCGCACGGATTCGAGTTCCTGTGGGAAAAACTCGTCGTCCGGAAAGCCAGTTTGGGTGTACAAGGCTGGAGCCGCCATCAGCAGCACCACGGTAAGGCTGGTGACGATCGCTATCCATGGATGGGCAACGACGCTTCGCCCCCACGCGCACCAACGCGCTGAAGTGGCTTCATAACCTCGGCCGGGCTTCGCGCGATTGGGCCAATCGAGCGCCCGTGCGCCGATCAGTGACAGCAATGATGGAAGCATGGTCAACGCTGCAGCCACACTGACCACAACAGCCGCCAAGCCACCGACCCCGATCGAACGCATTTCCATCATTGGCGTGAGCAAAAGCGATGTCATGCCGATTGCTACTGCAATCCCGCTGTAAAGCACAACAAGGCCCGATTGCCCCATTGCTTCGGCGAATGCATCGCGCCGCCGCTGATCGATTTCGTCAGGTGCACATGCCCCTGCATCCTTCAAGACCTGGCGATACCTGTGGTATACGAACAGCGAATAATCGATCCCCAAAGCGATAGCGAGCATCGTTACGATCGCT
Source organism: uncultured Erythrobacter sp. (assembly GCF_947502395.1). GTDB lineage: Bacteria > Pseudomonadota > Alphaproteobacteria > Sphingomonadales > Sphingomonadaceae > Erythrobacter. The sequence goes on along the minus strand of NZ_CANMZM010000003.1, from coordinate 236,060 downwards.
TGCGATAAGGTCGATATCTCAAAGAATCCGGCAAAAAACACAATGCCGGCAAAGGCGACGGTGCGGGCAGCGACCGCTGTAATAATCGGCAGCGATGCTGATAACACGGCGCCAAAGGCGTAGAGCAGTACCAGCAAAGCAAGCGGCAAAGCCCGAAGTTCTGACTTCATACTGTCATTATTGCTAAAGATCGCAAGGTCGTAGCTCACTGCGCCACGACCACTCACAGCCCATTCTATGTCGGGACGATTCTGAAGAGTCTCTGCAATCGCCTCTCTGACTACGGGAACTTGCTGCTCAGCGGCAAGTGCATCCTCGGTGTCCAGGGCGATTACCAGCGCATGGCCCTTGTCGTCGCGAGGCTGATCAACAAGATCACTTGCCCGGAGGACAGATTCAACCACCGGGTTCTCGAAAAGTTTGTCTTCGAGTTCGGCGACAAACGCATCCCGTGCATCGATATCATGGTTCAGCACGGGATTACTGTAGGTAAAGATAAGCGTCTGACTGTCCCTGATGCCAAACACGCGGGTCAACTCGGCATCGACACGCGCAGATTGGCTTCCCTCGATGCTCCCTGCTCCGCTGACCAAACGGTCTGCGTAAGCAGCAGTGATGAGAGCTGCCACTACAGTGGCGATAAGCCATGCTCCGAGCACCCACCAAGGGCGATCCCAACAATACTCACCGACCTTGGTCAGGGTTCTCTCAATTCGAGAAGATCGACGTTCAATCCCGATCATGAGCCTAACGCATCCTGGCAAAGAACACAGCCCCACGCAAAGAGAGCGAAGGCGCGCGCCGAACTGGCTTTCCCACCTTCCGATTTCCGAGCTGTCAAAGTTATACGTCCCACCGAAACGGCAGCCTGTTCCTTGAACCACCAGTACTGCACGGTCAAGCAGTTGATCTGAACCTGCTCAAGCCGAACTGCAAAGAGAGCGAATTGTTCCGACCACTTTCAAACCGCACACTTAAATGAATGGACGGAATGGACAACACAAACCGTGTCAGTCGAGACCGAATCGAAGTGCCCAAAAACAGCAAAGTGTGTCGATCTGCAATCTCAATTGGCCAATTAGACAACCCGCGAGCACCAAGGCCCCCAATCAGCGGACCGTCGGTGTCTTAGGCCTCCTAGTGCGCGCCACATGACTGCCTGACAATAAGCTCAGTTTCGATCACAACCGGTTCGGGTGCTCCTCCTTCTAATATGCCCATTAGCCTTTCGACCATGAGCATCCCGGCTCGGTGGATGCGTTGATGAACCGTAGTGATCGATGGGCTTACGTGAGCACTTGAAGGGATATCATCGAAGCCGACAACTGATACATCCTCAGGCACTTTGATCCCCGCTTGGCGCAAATTGGCAATCGCGGCGATTGCGATCATATCGCTGCATGCGAATATGCCGTCGAAGCGCGGGAAGAGTTCGACAAACGGTTGACTGACTTCACGTGCCTTTTCGATATCGAAGGGGGTGTGGATCACTAGGCTTTCGTCAATTGGCAGATCATGCGCCTTCAGTGCATCGCAATAGCCCTCAAATCGCTGCCGCATCTCGGGCAAGTCGGTGTCGCCAAGGAAGGCGATCCTCTTCCGTCCAAGTTGGAGCATGTGCGTGGTGGCCATCCTGGCCCCTCCGACATTGTCGCTCCCGACAACACAGTAATCGTCTCCCGGAGAAACGGCGCCCCAAACTACAACCTTCCCGTGCTTTCGTGCGAAATCGCGAATGTCAGACCGGTGCCGGCCTTGGCCAACAAAGATAACCCCATCGGCACGTGCACCCAAAAACGCACATCCCGGCCGATCCTCATCCCAAGGTGGTGAGCGGGACATCAGGACATCATAGCCATGCTTGCCCAACTCATCGGTCAGAACGGCCAGCATATCTACGAAAAACGGGTCAGAAACTTGCTGCAAAGTCCCCCGCTCAATCGGGAAGATGACTTCTATTGTGCGAGTTTGTTTAAGAGCCAGGTTTCTAGCCTGCTCATTGATTGAGAAGTTGGCGTTACGTGCGATCTCACTGATGCGTTGACGCGTTTTCGCCGCGACAAGAGAGCTTCCCGCCAGAGCACGGGAGACGGTCGACTCCGAAACGCCAGCCATTCTGGCGATATCACCCATAGTTACTTCAGTAGTGCGGCGCATCATTCAAGCCTCTACCCTCAGCCCTCTTCGCAAGCAATGAAGATGCCGTTGGGACCTAAGGTCAACTTTCCACTCTCGAGTGCACCTTCAAGGCACAGAGCACCGAAAGGGGAGAATGACTGGTACTGATCGAGGGGCAAGTGGGTGGTCTCTGTTTCAGACAGATTGAATGCGCATAGGACGCGCTGACCACCGCACCGGCGTTCAAAAACCAGACTATCCAGGTCCTGCACCCTAACCGGGAGGTGGTCACCAGATGCCAGCGCCTGGCATGACCTGCGGGTAGTTATGAACTGGCGCGCAAACTCCAACACTGAGCCGTTCTCATTGGTCTGTTTGTCGACAGCCAATTGACGATGCCGCTCGTCTAGCGGAAGCCAAGGTTGACCTTCCGAAAAGCCCGCAGCGAGCGCCTCGCTGGACCACGGCATCGGCGTTCGACAACCATCGCGTCCAAGATTGTCCGGCCAAAACCGAATAGCCTCAGGATCGCGCAGCTGGTCAAATGGCACATCTCCCTGCGGCAGTCCCAACTCTTCCCCTTGATAGAGGAAGATTGTGCCGCGAAGGCTCAACAGCAAAGCGAGGAGCATCTTGGCTCTTGCGGGCGATCCATCTGCATCGGACCATCGCGTAAGTGCCCTTCGGACATCGTGATTGGAGAGAGACCATGAAGGCCAAGCGTCTTTGTCTGTCCATGCCTCCAGCGCACTTTCAATGAAGCCGGGCGTTGGAGAAGAGTTCTCCAGGAAATGGAAATTATAGGCTGTGTGCAGGCGCGATTGGCCTTCTGTGTATTCGAGACTGCGCACCAGATTCGACCCACTGGCAATCTCTGCCACGCTGGTCTTGTTCGGATATTCATCCAGAACTGCACGCAGGCGTTCGAGGAACGCGATGTTCTCTGGTCGTGATCGATTGAACCGATGGTGCTGGAAATCATAGGGTCGACTTAAGTCGGTGCGGCCGCTGGTAGGATTATCTCGCAGCTTGATATCGTGGAAATAGTTGTTCGCAACGTCGAGACGAAAGCCATCAACTCCCCGGTCTAGCCAGAACCGAGTTACATCCAGTATCGCATCTTGAACCGCAGGATTGTGAAAGTTCAAGTCGGGCTGTTCGCGCAGGAAATTGTGGAGGTAGTACTGCCGCCGCGACGTGTCCCACGACCAGGCCGAACCGCCAAACATGGATAACCAATTGTTTGGCGGTGTGCCGTCTTCTTTCGCATCCGCCCAAACATACCAATCGGCTTTGGCGGACTTGGATGAACTGCGGCTCTCTTTGAACCATTCATGCTGATCGGAGGTGTGGGAATAGACCTGATCGATGATGACTTTCAGGCCGAGTGAATGGGCTCGATCAATGAGGGTGTCGAAATCTGCCAAGGTTCCGAAAATGGGATCGATGTCGCAGTAGTCGGCAACGTCGTATCCATAATCGGCCATTGGCGATGTGAAGAAAGGCGAAAGCCAAATGCCGTCAACACCAAGATCGGCGACATGGTCGAGCTTCTCGATTGCCCCACGAAGGTCTCCAATGCCATCACCATTGCTGTCCGCAAAGCTGCGCGGATAGATTTGGTAGATTACCGCACCCTTCCACCAGCTCGCTGCATCGCCAGTGCCGATCACGTTTGATCCTGCCTCAATCATCGAAACGCCACCACGATCACGGTTGTGACTAGAAGCAGAGCAACGGCTTGGTAACGGTAGTTCTGCCAAGCGGGTTTGGCAGCCAGTTCAGCACTTTCCTCCGCGAACACGCCCGGAGTCCAGATAAACTCTTCGACACTCGCGGGATCTGGTGGCGGAGCAGTTAGGCTTCCAATCACAAGAGCCACGCAGCAGGCCAGGAAGAGGAGCGGTGCCATATAGAGGAAGTGCAGGCTGAACAGGCCCAGCACCTCAATGGCGACAAACCCACCAATGCCGAGAGCGAGACCGATCATCATGCAGGCAGCACCACCCGCGGCATTGGCCCTGCGCCAGAATACCCCCAATACAAACAAAGCCACGATCGGTGGCACGGCGTAGGAGAACATGGTCTGGATATACGCAAAGATCGACCGGAAGTCGGCGATAATCGGTGCCCAGACGATTGCGAACAATAGAAAGCCGACCATGACGACCCGGCCAACCTGCATCAATTGACGGCTATCAAGTTCTGGCTTTGCGCGGCGGACAAAATCCATCGTCACCAATGTCGATGCAGAATTGAGTGCAGAGTCGATCTGCGACATGATCGCTGCCAGGAAACCTGCCAGTGTGAGGCCGAGCAATCCTGCTGGCAGCAAGTCGAACATCATGGTCGGATAGACCTGATTGGCGCTTTCAAGCTCAGGGTAGAGCAAGATCGCCATGCTTCCGGGCAGGACCATGATAAAGAGTGGAGGCAGCTTGAGGGCGCCAGCAAATATCGCTCCCCAACGCCCATGGTCAACCGATTTGGCTGACAAGGCGCGTTGCACAATCGCCTGATTGGTTGCCCAATAATAGAAGCCTAGAATCGGCACCCCGGTGATCAGGCCAAGCCAGGGGACACCTGCATCTCCGATGGGCCTGATCAGGCTAAGCTTTTCCGATCCCACCTCTTCCATCAGCACGCTCCAGCCGCCAATCTGCTCAAGCGCGATCCAGGTAATGACCGATGATCCAAGCAATAACAGGATCGCTTGAACGGCATCTGTGATCATTACAGCCGCAAGCCCTCCGGTGACGGTGTAGAATCCCGCAATCAGCGCCAGAACCGTCATGATTTGCCACAAAGGCACGTCGGGCAGGATCAATTGGATTACGATTGCACCTGCGAAAAGAGACCCGGCGGTCTCCACCACAACGCTCAAAAACAGGGTCAGAAGTGAAAAGTAAGTACGGATGCGCCCATCGTAACGGCCGGCTAGGAACTCCGGCATTGTGAAAACCTGTCGCCGCAAGATGATCGGCAGGAAAACCACGGCAAAGACCACGAGGATGACGGCGGCCATCCACTCGTAATTGTATACCGAAATGCCAGTTGCGTATGCATCACCCGACAATCCGACCAATGTGGTACTCGAGATATTCGAAGCGAACAGAGAAAGGCCGATGAAGGGCCAAACCATATTCCGGCCCGCAAGGAAATAATCCTCCGCGCCTTTGCTACGCCGCGCCAACACCAGGCCAAGCACGATCATTCCCAAGAAATAGACCAGCACGATTCCGATATCGAGCGCAGAAATTGTGAGTGTCGGCATTTTTCTCCTCACCGCTGACGCGGGTCCATCCTCGACAGGGCGTGCCAATCTTTCGACGAACGCCTGTTCATTTTTGCAAGCGTTAGCACTTTAAGCCCTCGGCACAAAGGTACTTTGGCTATACCGTCATAAAACTATGAATTTAAGTTATAAAATATTCTCATTATGAATTCCTTTCTTTAGGTAATGATTCAATGATCACCAACGCTGCATAAAAATGCAAGCGCTTGCAAAATTGAAAACCGGGCTTTAACACACTACTCGCTGAACTCGAATCAAGACGAGTCGTAAAAACTGGGAGCAGGCAAATGAAGCGTATGGCAATCAAGTTTTCTCTTCTGGCAGGGGCCGCACTTTTGGCTTCCCCTGCTTGGGCGCAGGATGCAGAAGGTGGCTCTGGTGATGCAGCGGCTGGTGCCAATGCGGATGAAGACAATTCTCTCAATCAGATCATCGTCACTGGCCGCGCGGGCAACACTGCGCAGACTCAATTCGAAGCCACCGTCTCGGTATCGACATTCAATGGCGACGATATTGCCGAGCTCGCGCCCCTCACAGTGGCTGACCTTTTCGCGCAGGTGCCGGGTGTCTGGGCCGAGTCATCTGGTGGACAGGCTGCTTCGAATGTTTTCATTCGCGGTATTCCAGCCCCAGGACAATTCCTATTCTCCAAGATTCAGGTTGATGGCCTTCCCGTATTCGAGGAGCATGGGATCGGCTTCCTCACTCCTGATGGGCTTTACAGAAATGACCTCTCCACAGAGCGGCTTGAAGCAGTGCGCGGCGGCTCGTCATCGGTCTTTGCTTCGAACGCGCCAGGTGGGATTTTCAACTACATCACCAAGAAGGGGACAGATGTACCGGAAGGTGGGATCAAACTCGAATGGGGCGATTTCGGACATGCTCGCATTGATGCGAACTATTCCGGACCGCTCGGTGAAGACACAACCTTCGCAGTTGGCGGGTTTTACCGTGTCGCCGACGGAGTGCGCGATCCGGGCTTCCGCGGAGACGAAGGGGGACAGATCCGGGCTAGCCTTACCCAGTCTTTCGATCGTGGAGAAATCACCGTTTCGGCCAGCCACATAAATGATCGAAACCTGTTCCTGCTCGCGATCCCGCTTGATCTTGATGCTGATGGCGACCTGACAAGCCTAACCGGTATCGATGCCAACACTGGCACTCTGGTTAGCGATGATCTTCGCAACACGACGCTCCTGTTTCCCACCGGGCCCCAGGAGTTTGATCTTTCCGATGGTATCAACAACGTGGCGACAACCTTCGGCGCAGAGATTGAATACGATCTCGGTGGCGGCTTCACGGTCATAAACCGCAGCCGCTACGTCAATGGCGAAACCCAATTCAACTCGGCGATCGCCTTTGGTGCTGAAGACGCCAACACCTTCCTCGCTGGCCAGCTGGGTGCTGCCCAGGCGGCTTTCGGAACAGATGTCGCTGCAGTCACCGCCTCATTCCTGGACGGCACGCCGTTTGGACTACCAGATGCAGCCGGCCAAGGTGGAAACAATGGCAATGGTCTCATCGGGACGAGCGGATTCTTCCCGGTCAATTCCGACTATGAGAACTTCATCAATGATTTCCAGCTCTCGAACTCGTTCGACACCAGCGTTGGCATCCACAACGTCACATTCGGTTTCTACTCAAGCTTTTATAGCATCGATCAGTTCCAGACCTTTGCAGGATATGTCCATGAGATAGACACCTCTCCGCGCCAGATCGAGTTGACGGCGATTGACGGGGACGGGAATGCTCTTGGCACACTGTCGCAGAACGGCTTCACCAATTTCTCTACCGGCTTCTTCCAGAACTATTCAGGGGATGGCGAGGTCTTCGCTTGGTACCTTTCTGACGAATGGGAAGTGAATGACAGGCTGCGTCTAGACGGCGGCATCCGCTATGAAACGCAGACCCTCGAAGGTGCGGTCGAGATACCCGGCACATTCGACTTGAGCGATCAGAACACACTGCTTCCAACAGGTTCTTTGCCCACAACGGCAGACGATGCGGTCGTTGGCGGGACGGGGCAGTTTGAATCGTTCCGTGAAACCTATGACGAATTCGCTTGGACGTTTGCAGGCAACTACGTCGTTACCGACTGGCTCTCAACCTTTGGCCGTGTGAGCGATGGTTTCCGTACCCCGACACTGGACGACCTAGCGTCCGCCGGTGCCGGAAACACGGGATCGGTCTTGGTCGGCTCTGTCTTCCAAGTGGAAGGCGGCTTTAAGGTCAACACTCCGCAGTTCCGAGCCTTCATCACTGGCTTCTTCAGCGAGGTTGACGATCAGCCCTTCACCGAACCAGTCAACGATATCAACGGCAACGTAATCGACGCCACGATCATTCAGGCGAGTGAGACGATCGGAATCGAGATCGAAGCCGAAGTCGGTCCATTTTACGGCTTTTCAGTCAGCGCAAAAGGTACTTTTCAGGACCCTGACCTGACCGGACTGACGGTTTCAGGCGGCGGATTGGAGGTCGATGATTCGGCGATTTCTGGAAACCGAGTGCCGCGCATTCCAGCGCGTATCATCTCGGTCAGGCCACGTTTTGAATTCGATGGACAAGACATCGGTCTCGGAGACTCTGAGGGCTCCATTTTCCTGAGCGTCTATAACGTAGGTGATCGCTTCTCAGATATCGGCAATTCGATCCTGCTGCCGGGCTACACTTCGCTCGGCGCGGGTGCACGGCTTGGATTCTTCAGCGGCTTTGAACTGTCCGTAGTTGCCGACAACCTCACCAATACGATCGGCCTGACCGAGGGTAACCCAAGGACCGACCTGTTTGCGCCTGTAGGCGGAGATGTGACCACCGCGACGTTTGGACGCCCCATCGTAGGACGCAATTTCAGAGTCTCGCTGGGCTATTCGTTCTAACCAGTTCTCTCCTCCCCCTGAGGACCTCTAGGGCCCGGCCGTCATTACATGGCGACCGGGCCTATTTTTTCGCGATCACCGCGCAGCACGCTCCATCCAGATTCTATCTGCGGAGCAGCATGGGACGACTTTGGCCGGTGAGAGTATCCCGGCGATCCAATTGTGTGGGCACCAAGGCGGGAATTCGGTCCAAGGCCGATCAGGGGATTGGCAGGTGGCCAATCTGCTGAGAACTTGCGGTTGCTGGTGCGCTTACGGGACTCACATTTTGCATCTAAAATACTGATAAATCAGTGGCTTCAGCGAGTGCCATTTGTTCATGCCCCCAGCCATGCCCCCACCAAAATTTGTGGAAATGTGAGTCCGGTATTGTGACTCGAACAGGGTGTTTTAGAGCCCCAATATGCACTGGATTCGCTGACAGGGAACACGAAATTATGTCCCTGTCAGGCGATCCGGAGTTCGCCTCATCGACACCGGTCCTGAAGCCATTCGTCGATCTCATGCTCTATCCACGCAACCGAACGACCACCAAGGCGAACCGACTTTGGGAACCTGCCTTCGTCCATCCAGCGGTAGACCGTGGATCTGCCTAGACCTGTGCGATGCAATACTTCTCGGAGCCGAATGAAACGCCGGATAGGCTGCTCATTGGGTCCAGCTCCGCGCCGTTGTTGCTGAGCTTCAAACGGAAACTCGCATTGATCTGAAAGCCTTTCGGGAAGCCCCGTCTGGTCCCGATTGGCCATTGTGAACGTGTAATCTCGTTGCATGATTCAAGCTCCTTGATGTTCAAAGAACCTGGCTCACCCTTCGAAAGGCAAGTGCCACTCTATGCCAGTGGTTGGGGTGTAGGAAACCGGAAATATTCTAATGTTTCTCAGCACTTTACAGCGAACTGGACCAGTTCGGCACACTCAAGAGAGGACTGTGCCGCAACTGGTCCAGAAGTGGACACCACCAATTTCCTTCGCGAATTCATAAAGTTATAAGGCTGCACCGCTGCGTACGGTGTGCTGTCAAGTTTCAATATGCGGGGAAGGTTCCAGTCACTTGCGAGTATCGTTCAACACACTGAATTTTCTGCTCTATTTATGGAGCGGGAGCCTATGGGAATTCTTAGGATATATTGGGAATCTTCGCAAGATCGGCTATGGGCTACTAACTGGCCTTGGTTTTGCGTGAGGCGACAATGAAAATCGGGGCATTGGAGAACTCAAATACTGCAAAAAAGCGAACAGAATTGCGGCCCTTGACCGGCTACGAAAAACGCCGCCGCTATCCCCTTAGCTTCGCCCCAAGTGGTTTCTCGCCGAACTTAGTTCGCTGCTTTTCCGGAGACCAAATAATCGGCAAAAGGGAGTTTCGTTCTGTCCATACCGCGCAGAGAATTGCCAGGTAAAAGGCACTTACTCTACGTCTTCTTAGACCTTGTTCCGCGCCCCGATAGCTCAGATAAGGGGGGGGTGATGTAAGGGTAGCCTCGCACCCACATAGGGTTTGGAATGCGCCCTAGTCTAAGACATAGCGGTCCAATATTTTAGTTCCTAAAAGCGGACACTCTCTGCGGCTATTCCGGCCTAGGAGATTGACGATGACTTACTCACACTTTGACCCTGCTGCTCAAGACCGAGTGCCTTGGAACTTTGGCGCCAAAGGCGGTCCCAAGCGGCCCTTCAACCAGAAACAGATTTGGGCGATCCGTTTCTTCTTTGATCGCGAAGAGCGCATCAGAGACCGAGCGTTGTTCGACTTGGCGATCGATAGCAAGCTTAGAGGTTGCGATCTCGTCGAATTGAAGATCGGCGATTTGGTCAGCGGGCCTGATATATGAAAACGCGCTGCAATCACTCAGCGCAAGACCGGCAGACCGGTCGAGTTTGAAATTGCCGCGGAAGCGCGAGCCAGCCCATTCGCTTGGTTTGAATTGCGAGGCGGTTCAGTCGATGGCTTTGTATTTCCAAGCCGTGTAGACCACACACGGCATCTTAGTATGCACGGTTGGTCGATAAGTGGGTTGAGGCGATTGGCTTGCGACCTGAGAAATACGGCATTCACTCGCTTCGTCGGACCAAGGTTTCGATCATCTACAAAGCCACAGGAAATATCCGAGCGATCCAAATCTTGCTTGGCCACTCAAAAATCGAGAACACGGTTCGATACCTAGGCGTAGACATAGAAGACGCTCTCACGCTTGCAGAGAAGATCGAGATCTGACCGCTGCTGGGCGCCAGCCACGAACCGGCCGGCGTCCGCTAGTGGGGGTAAAGCGGCCGTTGCGCAGCTGAATTGATAACAAGGAATCTCGATCTGCGGTTCTGGACGCGAATACGCCGATCACCTCGACGGCGAAGAGTTGCTTTACTAGCGAACTCCGAGTGCAGTTAAACGATCAATCATTGCTACAAGCTCGGCACTGCGAAGGACGCGGTTATGACCATGACCAGCCGTCTCTAACAACGCAGCGTCCGGCCAGTTCTCAGTCAGACTGTGCGCATGCGAAAGGGGGATCTGCGGATCATCCTTATCGTGGATCACATGAAGCCGTAGCTTGGTGCCTTTCGCTTTGGGCAACAGCTTGAGCTCATCCCTCGGCTTCCCGACTTCATGTTCAACCATTGCCACAAATCGTTCCGTAGCCGTTCGTCCAAAGCGCGCCAGTCGCGCTGCTGATCTGATGGGGTAGTCGAAGTCAGCGGGAGCCGAGATCGAAACCAGCTGGCGCGGCGCCAGCTCAGGATTGGAGAGGCTTGCATGCAGCAATGCGCTTCCTCCCATCGAATGGCCTGCGGCAAGGTCAAGCTTTCCAGCAAGGGAAAATGCTTCCTCCACAGCTCGAATGAAGCGGACCGGATTGGAACGCTGTGAGGCCGAGGCACCGTGACCCGGCGGATCGAGCAGGTAGACCGCGCAATCTTGCTCCCGCAGGGCCGCAATCACAGGCTCAAACTGGTCGCGATGACCAGACCAGCCATGCACGAACAGTACTGATTTCTTCCCGGCGCCGACCCGCCATAGGACACCGCCATCCGCCAGATCGTATCGCTCACCATCAGGCTCGGTCGATGAATGACGCCATGGTCGCGGGGTCATGAATTTATCGAGCAGCCATTTCGCAGCAACGCGAGGCGCCACATGCGACCACAGCTGGATCCCGATACCGACAAGCCGGCTCATGATGCTTCTCTTGATGCTCGCCCCGGGAAAGCTATGACCTTCGACCCGGCCTGTTCAAAGCGCCATTGATGTTTGGAATCCGCCGAAGGCCCGGCGATGATCTCGATATCTTGCGGACGAATTGTGCTCCCGTCCTCCCGGTTTCCGAGTTGCAGCTCGACTGGCTTTCCGGTCTCACGGTCGACAAAGAGGATCGGCGGCTCGGATTTGCCAGAAGCCTCGTGCCGGTCGCCCCAATGCGCGATTGCGAGCATCACGGGCCACAAGTCGCGTCCTTTCTGTGTTAGGCGGTATTCCAAACGTTCACCACCGGGTTTGGTAGGCTTGCGCGTTACGAGACTCGCATCGACAAGCGCGTTTAGTCTGGAAGACAGGGTGGTTGGAGATATCCCCGTCGATTCCCGGAACTCTTCAAACTGCGTGAGTCCTATGAACAGGTCGCGAAGGACCAACATGGTCCAGCGATCACCGACCCATTCAAGCGCTCCGGCAATGGAGCAGACCATTCCCTCGAAAGACTTAACTTTCACTACGCTGTCTCCAATACCTCTTTCGCTGGCGTAATGACGCCTTGGACTTCGTCAAGCGGCACTTGATTACCAGCCTGGTCCAGGAATGCGGAAATCCGCAAAGAATCGCCATCGCAAAGAAACGCGCGGTCACTTCCATCGCCAAGAGGAAGATTCGGCAATCCCTCGGCTTTTCGTTCGATCAGGCAGCCGAGGGCATCGGGCCCGCGCCCTGAGATCGTACCACTGGCGAAGAGATCACCCGCTCTCACGGGCGCTCCGCTTTGGGTCAAATGCGCCATCATTTCGGCGGGTGTCCAAGCCATGTCGAGCAGACTGGTTTTGGCGACTTTGGCCCAATCGCTTTTTGCAGAACGGACATGCGCCTCAAAACTGACATCGAACAGCGCTCCTTCCACAGGCATTCTTCCATTTGGCCTCAGATCGCCGGCCGGTCGCTCCGACAATGCGAGGCATTCGACGGGCACGACCCAGTTGCCAATTTGCGTTGCAAAGGCCTTAGCGTGGAACGGCCCTAGAGGCTTCGCCTCGGCGCTTTGGAGGTCGCGAGCGCTCCAATCGATGACAACAGCGCATCCAAAGACGTCATCGTCAAAGTCTGCTGCTCTTAGCCTCTCTCCGGGCTGGGTGGACTGTCTCAAGATAAAGCCAAGTTCAATCTCGAAATCCAGAACCCGGCTTGGGTAGTGTCCCCAGCCCCTCTTACCCTTGAGCCAACCAGTCGGGCGAATGATCTGCGACCCATGGCCCAAGAGACTGGCCGTGCGAGCGTGATAACATAGCGGCATCCAGTCCCAGGCTTCCGGCAAGAAGTCGGGGTCACCAGTCAGCTTTGCGGAACGGGCGGCATGGTAACGGTTTGCGTAGAAATCGGTGAAGTCGCCAGGGTCCAGCGGCCTCAATAACTCAACATCCCTGGCAACCCGCCCATATTTGATAAGCTCATCAGTCTGCGTGGCACGAAGGTTGGCCAGGGCTTCATAAACCGCGCGATGATGCGCCTTGCCAAGAGAAATGAAGGCTTTGAGGTCGCTTGAGAGCAGCGCCTCAGCCTGGCCGTCTGCCATCGGTAAGAGACCCGCTTCAGCCAGCAAGAATAGATCGAGCGCAAAGTCATCAACTCGGGCGACGACACGCTTGCCCTCGAGCGTGCCCATGATACCAAGGGCCAGGTTCGGGATCATGTAGCCGCCTCGGGCTTCGATTTCGGCATTTCTCTGGTCGCTGGAATGTTTGATAGCAATGCGCGCTGCTTGATCAGCCGCGCAAGCTCCTCTTCGCTAAAGCCAAGCTCCCGACAAACCTCCTCGTTATCTTCGCCCTGGAAGGCAGGCATTCCCAAGCCATCGAGCCGGTCGCGAGAGAAGCGCCACGGTCGCCCAGGAAGAGTGAATTCTCCTCCCGCGCGGTCCGATACGGTCTGTGTCGCCCCCCAATACTCGGACCATTCGGACGCGGCGATCTGCTTCATGGTGCGAACCTCGCCCATGGCAATCTTGGCTTCGTCGAATTGTGCATCAAGGGCACGCTTGTTCGGAAAGCCATCGATCCAGCGCTGCACCAGCGCGTGGAGTTCATCAAAGTTCGCTTGCCGGTCGCCCGCGGTCGCAAAGCGCGGATCTTTCGCAAGATCAACGCGCCTCATGGCGGTCAGGAAGAACCGGAACGTGAGACTTCCGATCAAACTGCTGGCGACAATGATGCGCTCGCCTTCAGGTCCGACGAAGAAGGGACAATCGGTTGCCCCCAGGACTGGAGGTTCGTCGCGCGGATCAAGATCAGACAGCGAAAGATGTGCCTTTTCATTTACCGCTAAGAGCGTGGCCGCCATCGCAACATCGATGAACTGCCCCTCGCCTGTCTTGTCGCGGGCATGCAGCGCCGCAAGGATTGCAATGACGCCCTGCAGGCCCGCGTAAACGTCGGCGTGGCTGAGGCTATCCGTCATAAACGCAGAAAGACGCTCACCATAATGCGCTTCACTCGTGGCAGTGAAGCCTGCCTCGGCCTGGACTGTCGGCGCATAAGCCATGCGGCTTCGCCAGGGCCCCTCTTGACCGTAGCCAGTGATCGAGCAGTAAATCACGCTCGGATTGCGCGCGGCAACGCTATTGTAGTCAAGACCGAAGCTTCCAAGGGCGCCAGCGCGGAAATTCTCGACCACGATGTCCGCCCCATCGCAAAGCCGAAGGGCAACTTCGCGAGCTTCTGGAACGTTCAAGTCGAGGCTGATATTGCGCTTACCGGCATTCTGCTGGGCGTAGTAACCCGACATCGCTCCGTCCGTAGGCGCCGCGTAGCGGGTTACATCACCGATCGGGGGCTCAACCTTTGTGACGTCAGCCCCGAGATCAACGAGCGTTCGTGAACACAACGGGCCAGCCAGAACGCGGCTGAAATCGACCACTTTGAGGCCAGAGAGCGGACCGGCCATTAGCGCCCCGCAAACCGGGTCTGACCAGGCCCGCGTTTCATAAAGGAGTTGAGGCCGGTGCGAAGGTCTTCCGAATTCCATACGGGCCCCTGCAGACGGCCCATCACATCATCAGCCGCCTTGACACCCTCATTGGCTGCGACGCGCGCGAGCGCTTTTGTCGCGGCGTTTGCGATGGTTGGACCGTTGGCAAGCTCTTCGGCTATCGACAGCGCCGCAGCCTCCAGCTTGTCGTCATCGACCACGGCATTGATAAGACCCCAGGATTCGAGGGTTTCCGCGTCATAGCGCCGTCCGAGCATCGACATCTCCTTGGCCCGCACAAGGCCGACACGTTCGACCTGGCGCTGAACACCGCCCATGATCGGGTGAAGACCAAGAGTGACCTCAACAGAACCGATCTTCGAGGATCGAGCAGCGATGATGTAGTCAGCTGCCAACGCGATTTCGAGCCCGCCGCCAAGGCAAGCGCCGTGGATGGCGCAAACGATTGGTAGCGGCGTGCTTTCGACCGCGTCGAGAAACTCTATGACCGTTGGGCCCGAAGGCTGGTCCCCATCAGTCGTATCCTGAGTGAAGAGTGCAAGATCAGCGCCAGCGGAGAAGTTGCGCAGTCCGCTCTTGATAAGGACGGCCCTGCATCCGCTTTCGACAGCCTCGTTCAAGCCATCCAGGATACCCTGGAGCAGGCTGTGCTCGACGAGGTTGTGCGGAGGGCGCGCAAGAGTCAGGAGAGAGAGCGCCCCCCGCACTTCGCTCCGAACAGGCGTGTTCGGTTCGGCTGTATCTGTCATGCTGGTTCCTTGAATGAATGAGCCTGGGTGATGTCGCGAAGGAGGATCGCAAGTCGCTTTCGCCTCCAGACGGCGGGCGCGTAACGATCTCCATGGAATTCGAGCCCTTCGAGCGCCGAAAAGATGGACGCCAGTCGATCGTCGGTTGCAGCGATTTTCGCGAATTGATCCTCGACCGATCGAAGCCGAGCCGGTTTGGACAGTGCTCCACCCGCGCCGAGTTGAATGCCCTCTCCGCATTCGACGAAGCCGACACTGGCGACCGACCATCCGATGCCGGCATGCTTGACCTTCACATAGCCTTGTCGCGCCTTGCGATGCTGTGCCGGAACCAAGGCGCCAAGAACCATGTGCGATTCAGCAAGGCCATCTTCGAGATACTCTGCATAGGGCAGGTGATACTCGCCGCTAGAAGTGTAAATGTGCAGTTGGGCGTCTAGTGCTAATGCGGCCGCCGCCCAGTCTCCGCCCGGTTCCGCAGCGCACAGAGCGCCCACGAACGTTCCCCGTTCACGGATCATCGGGTCGCCAGCTTTTTCCCCAACTTCGGCAAGGATGGTCCAGCCCACTTTCGCGCAATACTCTGCGAGTGCGGTTTGAGTCACAGCGGCCTCGATCTTCAGATCACCATCGACCGTAATGGAAACTTCGCCGAGCCCGATTTGGGCGATGTCGATGACGCGAGACGCGCGTTTAGTCCGCTGCTTCAGCGCCGTCAGAAGGCTGTGCCCCCCCGCAAGGAGGACTGCATCTTTATCGGATTCGAGCAGCCGGATTGCCTCTCGCGGACTTGAGGGTGCCACATAGTCGAAGGAGGCCGGGATCATGGCTCGCCTCCTGCGTCGGCATGCTCGATCGCATCCAGCACGCTCGCTGGTGTAAGTGGCATCTCGAGCTCGCGCACGCCCAGATGCCACAGGGCATCTATGGCTGCATTTACGATTGCGGGTGGAGCGCCGATCGCGCCGGCTTCACCCAACCCTTTCGCGCCCAGCGGATTAGTCCAGCTCTCTGTCACGGTGTGCGAAGTTTCAAACCGTGGCAGCATGTCGAAACGGGGCAGCGGCGTATCGAGGACCGTGCTGCCATCGGCCTGCGGCATGCCGTCTTCCCAAAGGGCTTGCCCAATGCCCTGGGCAAGACCTCCATGCACCTGGCCGCGCGCAAGCAGGGGATTGATCACCTTACCGCAGTCATCGACGGCAACATATCGTGTCAGAGCAAGCTCGCCCGTCTCCCTATCGATCTCCACCTGAGCGATATGAGCGCCATAGGGGGCCGACATCGAAGTCGGATGATAGAACTCGGTTTCCTCTAGGCCCACACCTAGGTCTGGCGGCACGTTGTGGCCGGTCCATGCAGCGTGACACACTTCGGCAAATGTGACGCTGGTGTTGGAAGCTGGGGCCTTGAACACGTCCCCGTCGCGTTCAAGTTTCTCCGGCTTTGCTTGCAGCAAATGCGCAGCGAGGCGGTGAATGCGATCCGCAACCCGGCCTGCTGCAACCTTAACCGCGCTCCCGCCAACGGCCACAGATCGCGAATTGAAGGTCCCGACGCCTTGGGGCACGCTTTCAGTATCACCCTGGATCACATCAATGCGATCAGGCGAGATACCCAATTCGTCAGCAGCGATTTGTGCATAGGTCGTCTTATGGCCCTGCCCATGGCTGTGAGAGCCCGAGAACACGACTGCGCCGCCATCGCTCGTCATACGAACGCGAGCGCTCTCGTAGCCCCCACGGTCAAAGCCAACGAGCTTCTGGACCTGGCCGGGACCGATTCCGCAACTTTCGGTGTAGTTGGCGATCCCAATGCCGATGAGACTTCCGGTCTGCCTTGCAGCCTTCTGCTCGGCTCTGAACGCTTCGTAATCACTGCGTTTGAGAGCCTCTTCGAGCGTGTGGTGATAACGACCAGTGTCGATCATCGCTCCGGTCGGCTGCCGGCGCGGAATCTGGTTCTCGGTCAGAAAGTTGCGGCGCCGCATCTCCGCCTGATCGATCCCAAGCTCCAAGGCCACGCGGTCGATCGTCCGTTCGATAAGGTAGCTCGCCTCTGGGCGTCCGGCACCACGATAGGCGTCGACGGGCGGAGTGTTTGTATAGAAGCACCTGATGTCGACTTCGACATTGGGGATATCGTAAACGCCCATGACGAACAGGCCGACATTCACGGTTGGGATCCCTGATCCCATACTCGACATGTAAGCGCCTATATTGGCGCGGCTTTCGACCCTCATGGCGAGCAGCTGACCGTCTAGATCAGCCGCGACGTCGACGTGCATCGCGTGGTCACGGCCATGCGTTGTGTTGCAGACATTCTCGCTGCGGCGCTCGGTCCACTTGACCGGGCGTCCGAGACGTATGGAGGCGAGCGCGCACACGGCCTCTTCCTGATAGACGTGCATCTTGGGACCAAAGCCCCCGCCAACATCGGGAGAGATCACGCGCAGCCGATGCTCGGGGAAGCCGATTGTCGACGCAACCATCCGCCGCGCCATGTGCGGAATCTGATGCCCAATATACAACGTCATCCGATCGGTGACGGGATCATAGTCCGCGTTAACCGCCCGGCCTTCGATTGAGAATGGCACCAAACGCTGATTGCGCAGCGAGAACTGCGTGCGGAACGGTGCGCCGGTTGCCGCTTCCTCGAACCCGCCATTTCCCGGCGCGAAGGTGGCAGCGAGGTTGCTCTCCATGTCGTCATGGACAAGCGGTGCGCCAACATCTCGGGCATCGTCCTGGTGGAGGACTGCGGGCAAGGGATCGTAATCGATCTCGACAAGGTCGGCTGCGTCGCGCGCCAAGGCCGGACTGCTAGCGACGACCAACGCAACGGGCTCCCCGACATAGCGTACCTTTCCCTTGGCAAGGATAGGACGACCACGCGGCGTCGAGCGTGGCAGGACCCAATTCGGGGCGACCTCGTGGAGCTCTTTGAAATCTTCGGCCGTGAGGCATAGGCTCGCACCTGCCGCGCGCGATGCCTGGCTGCAATCGACGTTTCTTAGCGTTGCATGAGCGTGCGGACTACGCACGAAGGCGGCATACAATTGCCCGGACAGAGATATGTCATCGACATAGCGCCCCGCACCCTCAAGCAGCCGATCATCCTCTCGGCGCGGCAGGGCCTTTCCAACCCAGCCCTCGGGCTCGGCCAGCTCTCCAGAATACGCAGTCTCCGGCTTCATGCCGACGCCTCTTCAGGGAGATTGGCAGCAGCCAATTGGACAGCGTCGAGGATATGCTCGTAACCGGTGCAGCGGCATAGATTGCCGCGCAGAGCTTGACGCACATCGTCTTCGGTTGGATTGGGATTGGCTTGAAGGAGCCCGACGGCTGCCGCCAGCATACCAGGCGTGCAGTAGCCGCATTGCAATCCATGGCAGGCCTTGAAGGCATCCTGAAGAACCGAGCCAATCCGATGCTCACGCAAGCCTTCGGCTGTCGTGATTGATGCACCTTCCGCTTGCAGAGCGAGCATCATGCAGCTCTTGATTGGCGAGCCATCCAGAAGAACAGTGCAAGCGCCGCACCGACCGCTCTCGCACCCGACATGGGGCGCAGTCGCGCCAAACTTTTCCCTGAGCGCGGTGACGAGCAAGTCACGAGGTTCGACAACGGCTACGCATGACCTGGCATCAATCTCCAGTCGGAGATTTCGGGCCGGTGCGGTGGGCGCACTCGCCATCGTCAGGCCGACCGTGCTTTTTCGAAGAGAGCCTGCGTGGCAAGCGCAACGGCCATGTCGCCATTAATCTTGAGGTCGCCCTTTGCAAACGCGATCGTCGGATCGAGGGTGCCGTTGTAAAGCTGGTCAAAGGTTTCGTGGCTCGCATGCATGATGCAATCGGCAGGCTCTTCTCCGTCACTCACTTGGCCATCGGCGATATGAATTGAACCGGCGCCCTCAATATCCATGCGAGCTGAAGCGGGAAGAGTCCCCCCATTGGCCATCGCATGTCGAAATCCAGTGAGATAGTTTTCAATCGTAAGCATGGGAGAATCTCCGTTTAGGATCGGTGAGGACTGAGGTCTTCGACAAGGCTGTCTTGCGAATCACTACAATAATTGTAGTAATAGAGGCAAGCCCAATTTCGTGCGCGCCACGCTCTCAAACGGAGTTTGACCAATGACAGGACGTGAATTGTTTTCTGAAAAGCTAGCTTTGGCGGCCCGCCTCTTCGGCGACCCTTCCACCTCCCAGACTGCGCAGCTCGACGAGCGTGTGCGGATACTCGAGGCGGCCGTCAGCGAACTCTACGCCAAGCTAGGAGACCGGTCTGATTAGGCCTTCTGGCCGGTTGGAAAGCCTTCCCGCCTGTCCCACTTCGATCAAAGGTGATCCATGAAACTGCCTTCTCCTAGCCCCTCAGACAGTACCTATTGTGTCCCGGCCGATCATCTTGCGATCCGAATGTTGGCCAACGCCGGTGGCTCGCTGTGCACGCTCGTCGCTGTCCAAGGCAGCTATTCTCGCCGAAAGGGGGCACAGCTTGCGATCGCACCTAATGAACGAACCATGGGAGATCTGGCAGACAATTGTCTTGAGCGGGAGCTGGTGTCACAAGCAAGGTCTGCGATAGCCACTCGAAGTCCCAGAACAGTACGGTTTGGGAAAGGGTCTCCGATCATCGATTTCAGGCTACCCTGTGGCTCAACAATTGACGTGAGAATCGATCCTGATATTGGGCCGTCCATAGCTCGGCCTGTGGTTGAGCAGCTCGATCAGCGGCGGGCCGCAAAGATTGATCTGCCAGCGCATGAATTTGCTAAGCCATTTTCGCGTCACTACATCCCCCCGCTTAGGATTGTAGCCTTTGGTGATGGTGGCGAAAGCAGAGCACTTCGGAGGCTCGGATCATGCTACGGCGCCGATGTCAGTCTTCGCGATGCCGCGGCATCATCTCAGCAGCTCAGTGCGATCTTAATCGATAGTTGGACTGCGATCGTCTGTCTAGCTCATGAGCATGAGTGGGAACGAGTGATCCTGCTGTGGGCGCTAGAAACGAACGCGTTCTATGTTGGAGCGATCGGCGGTGCCAAAACGAGAGCAGCGCGACTTGCACTGCTCGATGAACTGGCAGTCCCACCCGAGGCTCTTGCGCGCCTCAGGGCCCCGGTTGGGCTATTCGAGTCTGCCCGGCACCCGGATGCTCTGGCAGTGTCGCTCCTGGCTGAGCTTGTGGAACGCTATGAGAGATTAGTCGATGAAATGCACTGACGCGGTGGCTTGCATCATGGCTGCCGGGCATTCCACGCGCTTTGGCGGCGACAAGGTTTTTGTCAAACTGGGTAGTCGAGCGCTTGCTTCATTTCCTATCCAAGCAGTGCAGCACGTCGATTTACCTTTCGGTGTTGTGATCCGGCCAGATCATCGAGCAGCGTGGGCCTCTCTCGCTAATAAGGGGACTCTTCTGCTCAACAACCGAGCGGAGACAGGCTTGGGATCATCGATCAGAATTGGTGCACAATGGGCCTATAAGATTGGAGCTGCCTCAGTTGTATTCCTGCTTGCCGATATGCCTCTGGTGTCGCCGCAAACGATCGCAAAGCTCGCCACAACTGGATCAACAGGTCAGAGGGCTGGCACCAAGTACCCCGACGCTTGTGGTGTTCCAGCAGTCTTCCCAAGAAGTGATTTCTGCCGCCTTCTCTCGAACGGCAACCACACCGCAACCAGAGTTCTGCTGCAAGAGCCCTCAACCCGCACAATCCGGATTCCCGAGATTGAGTTGCTCGACGTGGATACGCCAGCCTGTCTGTCACGAATTGAATCTCGTTTAGACAAATCTGCTAACCAAGGCCCAGTGTATAATGATCTCTGATCATCTCTTGAGTTTGATGATGCTAGGTTCGGCAACCGACATCACTCGGCTTGGAATGTCTTGCTGGTCCCTCTCACTAGCGCTGGCATTGACTGTTCCGGCCATGGTCTGAAACGTGAGCAGTCCCACGGACGGGGGTTCCGAAATCATTATTAAGCCGATCAAAGGGAGAACCCTGATTGCAGAACTGGATAGGTTATTGGCTGAGAGCGCGCAGAAGGACGGCGGATTGCCGAGCCAATAAACGCAGACGTATCTCTAGCTGCGCGCTAAAGTTGACAATTGGGTTGGGAAGCGAAGGTACGCTTTCTGTTTACGAGTGCCCGATACCGGACAGTCCGCAATCGGCCCAGTTCGAGCCGCCTTTCAACGTCCAATACTGGGGTGGGAAGCGGACGGTCTGGTTTTAATAGAGAAACTCAGAAGCCGGACGGAGTTTGATCTCTGATTATTTCGTGATAGTTGATCCGACCCGCGTCCCCTTTCCGGGTCCAGATCTTCGATCTAGCAAAGCGTTAGAATTGAGAGTTTTTTTATGATTGGGCTTGAAACACTTTTGGTCTTTGTTCCAATCGCTCTCGCATTGAACATAACACCGGGTGCCGATATGCTTTTCTGCCTTGGTCAAGGTGCTAAGTCTGGAGCCAGAGCCGGTGTAGTCGCAGCGCTCGGGATCGCAACCGGATCATTTATTCATGCTGTCGTAGCGGGCCTTGGTCTGGCTGCATTTCTTGGGGCTTTCCCGCTCGCATTTGAAATTGTGCGATGGGCCGGCGTCGCATACCTCATCTTTCTGGCAATTCAGACATTGCGTTCGCCGTCCAATATCGCGGCACAACATCCAACGGAATCCGAGAGCCTGCAAAAAATCTGGCGCGAAGGAACACTTGTCTGTTTACTAAATCCCAAAGTTGCAATTTTCATGCTCGCTCTTGTCCCCCAGTTCGTTGATCCAACGCAAGGAAGCGTCTTCGTGCAGTTTCTCGTCCTTGGAACTATTCTTAATATCGGCGGCACCTTGATATGTGGTTTGGTGGGTATCTTCGCGGGACGTGTCGGCCAGTACCTAGCCAAGAATGCAAGCGCTGCCGCAGCCCTTCAATATCTTTCCAGTTTGATCTTTGTCGGGTTAGCTTTCAAACTTGCAACGGACCGTCGGTAAAAGACCACTATTGTCCCTTTTTCACCTTTGTAAGCGACAGTCTCAGATGATGAAAAGGTGGACGACTGCGTCCGCTTTGATGATTGGATAAGCGTGCCCTCCACGTCCGCAATTGAGGTCGATAGCCGAATGTCGGCTTCTAGCGCTACGTCTCGAAGAGCTGACTTCTTATCTCGGTTCCCACTGACTCAACGGTTTCTCGCAGGTAAGCATCATCCAGATGCGCGTATCTGGCGGTGGTTCTAACGTTGCTATGGCCAAGCAAGCTGCCAATCATCGGGAGAGTTTCTGATGATCTTGCAGCGAGGCTCGCATAGTTGTGTCTCAGGTCGTGCAATCTGACATCCTCGATGCCTGCTTCGACCCTCAGCATGCGCCAAAACCCTTCGATTCCAGAGACAGGCAGAGTATCGAAGCGGAAAACTCGCTCGTGTTTCTTCGAGCGAGGGAAACCGTCAAGTATCGCCTTGGCCTCCTCACCAAGCCCAACGATACGTGGCCCAATCTTTGTATCGATCAGCTTGAGTTTGCGTCCCTGAACCTCGCCCCAAGTGAGGTTGAGGATTTCGCCGCGCCGACATCCTGTCAAAGCGAGGAGCGAAATGACCGCCACCTCATTGGGCTTGTCGGCTCGATGCTGTGCCAGGGCTTCTCCAAGACGGGCCATCTCGGCTTTGCTCAGAGAACGTTCGATCTTCCGCCCTTTGTTGCGCTTCACGCCACGAAAGGGATTGGAGTGTTCGGGGAGATAGCCCCATGCCTCCGCCTTGCCGAACATGGCTTTCAGGATTTCCATAGCGCGGTTTGCCGCGCCCGGTCCTGCCGAGCGCGTCAGCGTTGCATGCCAGCGCACCGCATCAGCATGGCAAATCTCGTCGATGAACTTTCCGGTGAACGCATGGTTCAAATGCGTTCGCCGGTAGATGTCGTGTATATCAAGCGTGGATGGCTTCCAGGTCGGAGCCGCCACCTTCCAATAGTGCCGAAGAAAGGAAGCGTAGGTCGGTGTCTTCTTCCCGTGTTGCTTCTTGTCCGCCGGATTCTGGCCCAGTTCGATCCTCAAGATGAGGCGGCGTGCAACATCCTTGGCGATCCGCTCGGTTAGAATAGCCGCATCACCTATGGTGATGAGCCTCTGCTTGCCGCCTATCGTGCGCTGAAGAACGTAACTCTTTCTGCCGGACGGATGGATACGCTCTCCAAAGCCGGGAAGGACGTAGTCGAACCTCGTGCGGCGCTTTCCGGCATCGCCAGGAACAACGCGCGCCAGCTCTTCGGCAAGGATACGCTTGAGGTCATAGCTGGTCATGCGGTCATCCCCATTGAGCTTGCGAGGCTAGAACAGATGCGGTCGGCGCTTTCCGAAATCACCTCGTCGGCGAGGTGCGCGTATCGTGCCGTCGTTTCAGGAAGCGCATGGCCAAGCAGCTTGCCAATGGTCGCAAGCGGTATGCCCTTCGCGATGGCCACCGAAGCAAAGCTGTGACGCAAGTCGTGGAGCCGGACATCGGGCAAGGCCGCCTTGCGCCTGATCTTCTCCCAGTGTTGGCCCAGGTTGATCGGCACCTCGCGATACATTGCCGGGAATACGAGTTGATCGTCTCCGCGCCGTTGCAGCCCATTGAGCACATCGACTGCCTGCGGGTTGAGGTAGATCGTTTTCGGGCCGGTCTTGCTGTCAGGCAATGCGAGGCGCGGTATCTGGAAGTAGCGCCAGCGCAACGTCGTAATCTCTGAAACCCTTGCGCCTGTATAGATCAGCATTAGGAGAGCTGGGACTACGAACGCATTGGCACCGCGGTGCTCTGCCAGCACCTTACCGAGCCTTCGATATTCATCGGCTGACAGGTAGCGTTCTGGCAAGTCCCGCTTGAAGCGAGAGACGCCGCGACAAGGATTGGTGTTCTTCTCGCGATATCCAAGCTTCTCAGCATATTGCATCATAACCGACATGACCGGGATGCTGCGATTGAAGGCTCCTCCCACATCACCCATGCTGTCTCGCCAGCGATTGATGTCAGCCCGTTCAATCGCGTCGACAGAGAGTGTTCCAAACCTTGGGATAAGCCGCTTGTCGATGTAAGCCCGCGAGGCATCGCGCGTGGAAGGCTTCCAATGCGGCGAATAGTCGAGCCAGAACTCTTCAGCGTACTCTGCGAAGAGTGGAGCCTTGAGCTTCTCCGGAGCTTGCGGGAGGTCGGCAAGCGTTGCTTCGATGAGCAATCTGCGCGCGGCAGCGCGCGCGGCGGGTGCGCACAGCGCTCCTGCCGCCACTCCCGCGTTTCCCAGCGTCACCATCCGCTGCACGCCTCTTGGCCTGTGCTTCACAATCCAGGTGAGGTGTCCCGACTGGCGCTTGCGAAGTCCGAAGCCGGGTAGCTCTGTATCCCATGTAATGCCAACTGGAAGCGACTTTCGCCGCGCGACATAACCGGTCAGTTTGAGACGGTGGGAATGCCTACGACGGGATACTCCTGCGCCTTGGCTACCACCTGATTGCTTGCCCTTTTGGACAAGCGAGGCCTCTGTTTCTTCGTGCTTTTTTGCCATCCCATGCAGCTACCGCTGCGTACGGTGTGCCTGTCAAGTTCCAATGTGCGCGGGTGGTGCCGGTCTCATGGGTTGATCGAACTAGGAAAGCATTTGCCCTCTACATAGTCGGAGCGTGAGCAAGAGCCTTTAATTGGGGCGAGCGAGAAAACTGGTAGCTGTCAGCTCGACATGTGCCTCCAACGGCGGCCTAATCGCGAAGGCCTTCGGCTCCCGCGCGAAATTCCAAAGTCTGACAAGATGCCAGTCGTCTCGGCGAGCATCCGCCACTGCCAATTCATTCCTCGAGATATGAAAGGGTGTGCGTTCCCAGCCATTGGTCGTCTTCACCTCGATCAACCTCTCGCGCCCATCCGGCTCGAAGCTGGCGACATCATATCCATAGCCGTCGCCGTCCTGAACTGCCGTCCATCGTACCCTATCGGCTAGGTCATCGCGGCCTGCTTGCCGCAGGTTGTTTTGCTCGTGCTGTAGTACGATCTCCTCTCCCGCCTTGCCTAGTGCACGATTGCGAGCATCACGTTCGGCAACGTCGTACTTCCGTCCAATGGCTGCGATGAACTCTGAATCAATGGGCGGCGGCTCATTTCGCTGCGTCGGCGGCGGCCCGATCCAAAGCGCTGGCATTTCGTTTACACGAGATTGTTTGATTGAGGGTTGTTCGGGAGCAAGCCAGTCGGGCTTGGCATCAAGCCACCGAAGCACCCCGTCGACGAGCGCATTCTGAAAGTTGGCTGCGGGCTTATAGCCATCGATCCAAGGCTGCCCGAGGCCAAGCAGAACTGCACTGATGTTCTGGTGTTTGAACTCGACCGATCCACGGCCGCGCGAGATGAGTTCCTGCAAAGCGCGATTGTGCTCCGCCTTATTGAACATCTTACCGTCAAGCTCGTCCGCCAACATCGCGAAGTAGTCCGCAACGATTAAGTCGATCTCTGTATCGTTCCATACATCAGTCAAAGAGGCACCTCCCGCATGCAATTTTAGGAGCGACATTCGGCAAGTCCATTACAAACCAGCGCAGACTGGGTGCGGAGGACACAGGGCAAAGACAAAAAATGATCACGATGCTAAAGTCTCGTATCGATACCTCACGAGCACCATGGCGGGAACAAGAGGGGTCGCTGGCCTCACTTGCACCCGCTCTAAGGCCATGTGCGACTCTCTGAGTTGCGCTTCTGAAAGTATCCCCGCTACATACTTCAGGCAGGCAATTCGGCCGCAGAATCTTTCATAACTTTTCACGCGGGGCACTATTACTTTGTGCCAAAGCAATAGTTTATTGATGACTTCGCCTACATAGATGGGCAGGATGACCTCTGCCAACGAAGGGGCAATGGGGAATCATGAGCAGGATTAAAGCAGGGGTCGACCTGTTGCCTAAGGCGGATGAGCGAATGCTCGCCGAACACGCCGCAATGCTGCTTGCAGCGATCATTCATGCCGATGGCACAGTGGACGGCGACGAGGTCGCTCTCGCACGGCTCGCATGCGAAGAATTCGCTATTCCGCTTGAGCTGCTTGATAACGCACTAGGCACTGCCATGAGCGACCCCATGCAAAGCTTCGCCGAGACGCTGCTGCGTGTCGAACACCCGGCGGACCGTGAGCGCCTCGCGTCGATTCTGTTCGAGATCGCATCGGTTGACGAAAAGCTGGACGACCGTGAAGCCCGAATGCTGCGCGCAATGCAGCAGGCTTGGGGAGTCACGGTTTCCTTCCTCAACAAGCCGATCAAATGGGACGAGGACCAGCTGCGCGTGATCGAGGCCGACCGCTCGTCGCGTATGCTTGTGTCTGCGGGACCCGGCATGGGCAAGACTGCGGTCGCTTGTTCGCGTGTGGCCCACCTTATCGAATACGAGGACGTCGCCGATACCAACGTCTGGCTGGTCAGCTTTACGCGTTCGGCCATCGCTGAACTCAAGGGACGGATCGGTGACTTTGCGGAAGATCCCAGCAACGTCTTCGCGGTTAAGATATCCACCATCGACTCGCAGGCCTGGAAGATCCGCTACGGATTCTCCCCGGAAGAAGTCGAAAAGCTGTTCGGCGGCTTCGAAACCGGGATCGATTCGGCAGCAGAGCTTATTGACGAGCGCATAGAGGATTTTCGGGACATTTTCGGAGATCTTGAGCATCTTATCGTGGACGAGGCGCAGGACATTACCGGCGGCCGTGCGCGCTTTCTGCTCAAGCTGATCGAACTCCTGCCTGCAGACTGCGGAATTACCGTATTCCACGACCCCGCGCAGGCAATCTACGACTATGCCGCAGGGGAGGAGCTCTTCCGCTTTACAGACGGACTGACAACGCTTCTCGGCGATAATCTGCAGCAACGACCGCTGAAGAAGATCTACCGCACCGATGAGGTCCCGCTGCTCAAGCTCTACGAAGACCTGCGGCTTGATATCTTGGGCAATGCCGATGTCGACGCGGATTCATTCGAGTCCAAGACCGATCTCGTCAAATCCGCCGCTGTATCGCAGGATAAGGGTTTCGATCACGATGCGCTCGACGGTTACGATGATGCGCTTGTCCTCTTCCGCAAGCGCATGGAAGTAGCTCAGGCTTCAGCGTTCATGGCAGGCGACGGACATCGTCACCGGCTGCGTATGTCGGGTCTGGGGCGATTCGCGCTGCCATGGCTTGCGTTGGTGCTTGGCAAAACAGAAACGCGCGAACTCGAGCGCGCCGAGTTTGCCGAGTGTTGGGCCGAAGCTCGAGACCGCTTTCCTGCGCTGCTCTTTGGTGAGGACATCGAAGGCAACTCAGTTGAGGCTCGATGGGACCGTTTGAGCCGCTATGCGGGGCTGCGCAGTGACCGCATCGATCTCTTCAAGCTAAGGAGTAGACTCGCTGGTGCTCCGCCCGACGAATTCATGGCACCGGAATTCGGACATGCCGGTCCGATCCTCGGGACAATCCACGCATCCAAAGGACGTGAGGCGGATCATGTCTTTCTCCAGATCAACAACAATTGGGGCGCAAGATCAGGCTCTGACGAGAAGGATCTTTCAGAAGAAGCCCGCGTTTTGTTTGTCGGAGCGACCCGTGCCAAGCGCAGCCTGGCTGTGCAGGGTGGTTTTGCTATGAAGTTTGCAAGCACGACCGAGAGCGGCCGCTGCTACCGCAAGATGCCAAAATATAAGAACGGATATCAATTCCAGCTGGGCCTGCAGGGTGACTTCGATGCCTATTCACCTCTTAAATTGGCGAATTCGCTTGATACGGCGACGACAGAAGATCTTCCGCTTCGGTGCCGCGCGCGTCTGGAACCGGGAACCTGGGTCTGGCGCATTGAAACCGAAACGGGCGTTCCGCTTGGAACATTGAGCAAACAGATAACCAACGATCTCTACGAAATCTCGAAAAAGTACCACGGCTCCGGACGCCGTTTGAATGATCAGATTCGCAACATTTTTCTAATGGGCTTTGGTTCGATGATTGCAGCACCGGGTGACGAACGGCTCAACGGGGCTAAGCAGGGCGGCGCCAAGAGCGGTTTCTGGCTTGTCCCGCAATTATGCGGCTTACCGCTGGTCTTCGTATGAGCGGGGCGGCTCAGGCACGCGCGCATCTTCTGTCGCGGTTCAAGACCGATCTGATCGGACCGGGCGCCGAGGACGAGGTGCTGAACGAAAGGCCTTCGGCCCGCTATCTCTCCGCGATCCTCTATCCGCAACAGTCGGAAATCACGGAAGAGGAAGATGAGAGCATCGCTGCGGAGAACGGCGGCGGCGATGCGGAGAATGAGGAACGCGACGCGGTTTCGCTGCTGCGCACGTTCAAGCCTGCCACCTGCGGTCTGTCGTTTTCCGTCGCGGTCGCGGATGAAGACGCGCTGCTCGTGCTTGATCTTTCCTACGCGCGCTACAGCGCTAAAGAGAAAGTCGAGGAAGACGGCAAGGGCAAGGGAAGGCCGCGGCTCGAATGGGTGCGGACCGGACACAGACTGCCCGACGTTGCGATTTCGCTTGTTGCGGGCAGCGACGATGTCGAACTCGCCGAAGGCCTGCTCATGTACCGAAGAGTGCGGCGCGACGGGGCGCATGCGACCGTCACGATCCAGTTCGTCAACGCTCATCGCGAATTGCCGCGCGGCTCCGCATCCGAAGACGAACCGGCCGATCCGCTGATCATCCAGGGGCTGGTGGCGAGCGAAGAAGCGTCCTTTTTCCAGTTTGCCGCAGATTTCCGCTGCTCGGACGGCTGTCGGTTCGTGCCGCGACGCAACTCGTTTCGCGGCAACGATGAGGATGAACGCGTCGCCGACCTGATCTACCGCGACTGCGCCGAATATGCTGTCGGCCATACCGCTTCGGCATCCTGGTCGCCTGAAACCGCGCCGGATAACGTCTCGCTCACATGGACGCCGGAAGCCGTCGTGCAGGGAATGGACGCTTCGGGCGATGCCCTGCTGCGCGACCGGATCGCGGCCACTTCACTCGGCCGGCTGCACGGCCTCGAGCTTGCTCTTGCCGAGGATGCGGCGCTATTTGAAGCGCTCGACGCTCTTTCGCAAGGGTACGAAAACTGGATCGACGCGCGGGGCATTGAGGTTCCGGAGCTGCCATTGGCGTTGCAGCCGCAGGCGCGCGATAACCTTGCGCGCTGCCGGAAAGCGGCAGGAAGAATACGCGATGGTATCGCCTTCCTTCGCAATGACGGCAAGGGTCTGACGGCGTTTCGTCTCGCCAACCGAGCAATGTATATCCAGGCCGCATGGGCGGCTAAGCGCCTGCAGGCGGCTGCGGACACGGACCCGAATGCGTTCAAATTCGAGTGGCGGCCGTTCCAGCTGGCTTTTGCACTGATGTGCCTGCCTTCCGCCGCTGATCGCGGACATGACGATCGGGGCATTTTCGACCTGATCTGGTTCCCAACCGGCGGCGGCAAGACCGAGGCTTATCTTCTGCTTTCGGCCTTCGTCCTGTTCCATCGCCGCTCCACCCACGGCGCGCGGGGAGCCGGGGTCAATATCATCATGCGTTACACGCTGCGCACGCTGACGGTGCAGCAGTTCCAGCGCGCAGCGGCTCTGATACTCGCCTGCGAGACCCTACGATTGACCGGCAGCGAAGATTTGGGTGCCAAGCGGTTCTCAATCGGACTGTGGGTCGGCGGCGACAGCACGCCGAACCGCTTCGCCGATGCCGCCGATGCGCTACATGACTACGACGCGAAATCGACGCCGCGGCAACTTACGAAATGTCCTGTCTGCGCCAGCGAACTCGAGTGGAGCAGCGACAAGCCGCGCCGGCGCATCGAATGCCGCTGCCCTTCGGAAAGCTGCCGTTCCGCGCGGCCCGAAGGCGCGGTCCCGGTAATGACCGTCGACGATGATCTCTATGCCGAACCGCCTTCGCTGCTCATCGGCACGGTCGACAAGTTCGCGCAGATCGTGCGCAAGGCGGAAAGCGGCGCGCTGTTCGGAACGAACGGCGCGGTTGAGCCGCCGGATCTGATCATCCAGGACGAGCTGCATCTGATAGGAGGACCGCTAGGTTCGCTGACCGGTCTTTATGAAGCCGCGATCGACCGGCTTTGCAGCACGCCCAAGGGACCGCCGAAGATCGTCGGATCGACAGCTACGATCCGTCGCGCCGACGAACAGGTGCGCGCCGTTTTCAACCGCAGCGCGTTCCAGTTCCCTCCACCCGCGCTCGATTGGTCGAATTCCTGCTTTGCCAAGGTGCGCGACGACGACGGGCGTCTCTACGTCGGATTGACAACGGCAGGACGGTCGGAGAAGTTTGCTCTGCAGGCCGCGTCTGCGTCGCTTCTGCAGGCCGAAAGCGACCCCGCGGCGCATGGCAATCCCGACTTCGACGCCTACGCGACTCTGGTCGCTTATTTCAATTCCTTGAAAGTTCTCGGCGGTGCGCTGGTGCTGATGGAAGACGACGTTCGCATTACGATCGACGCGCTGGCATCGCGCAGAGGCGAGAAGGCGCGCGAGCTCGGCAATCCCGAAGAACTGACGAGCCGCAAGGCATCCTCGGAAATTCCTCTCATCCTTGATCGCCTCAATCTCTCGCATTCAGATCCTGAAGCGGTCGATGTATTGCTCGCCAGCAACATGCTCAGCGTCGGCGTCGATATTCCGCGCCTCGGGCTCATGCTCGTGAACGGACAACCCAAATACATGGCAGAATATATCCAGGCGACGAGCCGCGTCGGGCGCCGCGAGCCAGGCCTGGTGGTGACCCTCTTCAACAACAACAAGATCCGCGATCGCGCGCATTTCGAGACATTCGCATCGCGCCATGCCGCGCTCTACCGCTCGGTTGAGCCTTCGAGCGTAACGCCGTTTGCGCCTCGCGCGCGGGACAAGGCACTGCACGCTCCGCTTGTCGCCTTGGTCAGACACTTTATCAATGCGACAGGCGCCGGCGCCGCTGTCGCCGACCGTGCACAGGTAATGCGGCTGGTCGAAGAGATCGTCGACCGTGTCCAGGACGTGGATTCAGGCGAGGCGCCGCAAGCGCGGACCGAGCTCACGCGCTTTGTCGATGCCTGGATCGAGGCGGTCGGCGACGGCCGAATCAAGAGCTATTGGGATGACCGCAGGCTGCAGACCAGCTTGCTGATGTCCGCCGAAGAGGCAGCTGCGCGACGCGCGACGGGCAAAGCCGATGCGGCTGCCGTGCCGACGCCCAACAGCGTGCGCAATGTCGAGCCCGGGGTGGATTTCCTCATGAAGGAACGTGTGTGAGCCGCAACAATCATCTGGGTAAGGTAAGGCGGGGGCAGGTTCTCGGATACGGTCCTGGCGCTGTGATCGACTTTCGCGCAGGCACCAAGGGCGGTGGGCCGGTTTCGGTCATTGCTGCGTCGCTCGACCGTTGGGAGCAGACCGCCAAAATCGCGGGCGGCCTTAACGATCCGCATGTCTTGCGCGAAGCGCGGCTCGAAAAGGTCCTCAACAAAGGTCATTTCCGCCTGCCGCCGGTCGACGATGCCGGACGCGATGCGGCTTTCCCCAACCGATGGCTCAACGGCTATCGGTTTCCGGCGTGGCTGCAGTGCCCGAGCTGCAAATCGCTCAAACTCGCGGGCAAATGGGCAAAGGAGATGGGCGACCCGTCGCGCTGGTGCGCGCGGTGCTCGAGTGAAGAGCGGCGGGTCTTTGCAGTGCCCTCGCGCTTCGTGACGGCCTGCGAAAACGGTCATATCGATGAATTCCCATGGGTCCGCTGGCTGGCCATGCGCGGCGGACAGCCCCTGGCTTGTCTGTCGGACAGCGATGCCGAGGCAGGCGACGAAGGTTTCAAACAGTGCCGCCTGCGGCTGGAGAGCGTGGGCGGCTCGGGCATCGAAGGCTTGCGCGTGAGCTGCTCGGCCGAAGGTTGCGGCGCTTCCGCCTCAATGGCGGGCGCGTTTTCCTCTAAGGGTCTCGAAGGTCACAAATGCTCAGGCCGCCGCCCATGGCTGACCAACGACCGCGAGACGTGCACCGCATCGCCGCGGACCTTGCAGCGCGGGGCCTCCAATCTCTATTTCCCGGTCACCTATTCTACGCTCAGCATCCCACCGTGGACCGATGCGATTCAGCAGGAGCTCAATGCCTATTGGGGCGCACTGCGCGAATTGAGCCCCGATATGCGAGAGACGATGATCGACAGCCTGTCTGTGACCAACGCGTCGATGCACAATATGTCCGCCGACGAATATGCGGCGGTTATCCGCGAACGACTCAAGCTGGACGAGGAAACGACGCTTGATACGCTGCGCTTTGAAGAGTTCATCCGGCTCGAGCGCGATGCGGAAGGGAGCGACTTTCAGGTCAAGCAGGAACCAGTGCCCGAGGAAGCGCAACCCTTTATCGCAAGGATAGGCCGGGTCGAGCGCCTGCGCGAAGTGCGTGCCCTGACCGGTTTCAAACGCATTTATCAAAACGCATCGATCGATGAACCCGGCCGCGGCCGGTTCGGCGACTTGTCGCTTGCCCCGCTGCCGTGGCTTCCCGCAATCGAGGTGCGCGGCGAGGGCATCTTCGTCTCGCTCAAGCTCGAAGCGATAGATGCCTGGCTCGCCGACCCTGAGATACACGAGCGCGCCCGCCTCGTCGAAGAGGCTCGCGCTGCGGAATACGAACGCATTCACGAAGAGGAGAGCGTGGGTGATCCGATCACGCCGGCATTCCTCCTCGTCCACTCGCTCGCCCACGCCGTAATCAAGCGCCTGTCCTTCGAATGCGGTTACGATGTCGCATCGCTTCGCGAGCGCATTTATGTCGGCGAAAACCCGCGCATGGCGGGGTTTCTCATCTACACCTCAACCAGCGATGCCGACGGGACGCTCGGGGGACTGGAGCGCCAAGGGCGGGCCGATCGCTTTATTCCTGTTCTCGCCTCGGCGGTGCGCGACGCATTCTGGTGCTCATCCGACCCCCTGTGCCGGACCGGCGTTTCGAGCCTTTCGGAGAGCATGAACCTTGCGGCTTGCCACAGCTGCCTTTTGCTGCCCGAAACCTGCTGTGAAGAGGGCAACCGTTATCTCGACCGCTCGATGCTCGTCGGCGACGGAGTGGGCGGCGTGAAGGGCTTTTTCGATTCCTTCATCGAAACGGACGGTTGAGCCGGTGCCTGCGCGGATGATCCCGCCGATGCTCCCGCCCGAGATACGCAGTGATCCGAAGCGAAGCGGCGAAACTGCGGTCTACGACCTGCTCGCGCAAGATCCGATCCTGACCGGTGCAACGGTATTCTACTCCTGTGAATGGGTCGGGCTGGACGGCGAGCTGCTGCGCGACGGGGAAGCCGACTTCGTGATTGCCCATCCGCAGATCGGTTTTCTCGTGCTCGAGGTCAAAGGCGGTCGTGTTCAGCGGCGCGTGGCCGACGGCAAATGGACGACGAAGAACCGCAACGACGAGGTTTTCGAGATCGAGAACCCTGTGCATCAAGCGATGAAGTCGAAGAAAATCATCCTCAATGCGCTGAAGAAGCGCTGGCCCGGCAATGCGCCGTGGCTTTCGGCGAGGCACGGGGTGATCCTGCCTCATTGCAGCAGACCCGCCAATGCTGCGCATATGGGTGCAGCCGCTCCGCTGGAAATCTTCGCGTTCCGCGAAGACCTGCCCAATCTCGGCGCGCGCCTGCTGCAGATGATGGTCTGGAAGCCCGACGGAGAACGGGAGACTTTGGGCGGCCTCGGGCCCGCGGGTATCGCCATGCTCGAGGATTTTTACGGACGCGACATCGACTTCACTCCGCGCCTGTCGTCGGTCATCGAGGAATGCGAGGCGGCAATCGAAAAGCTCACCGAGACGCAGTACCGCTATCTCGATTTCCTCGGCACCACAAAACGAGCGCTCATTCAAGGAGGCGCGGGCACCGGCAAGACCGTTTTGGCGGCGGAGAAAGCGCGCCGCGCCAGCCGGGCGGATCGGCGGGTTCTCATGCTGTGCTTCAACCGACCGCTTCTCTTACAGCTTCGCAGCGAGCTTGAAGGCAGCACCGCGTCGGTCGCGACGTTCCACGAGTTCTGCGCTCGCATGTGCCTTGAGAAGGGCATCGATCTCGACGCGGAGCGCATCGCTTGCGAGGAGCGGCACTTTTGGTCGGTCCGCCTCCCCGAACTGCTGACCGACATCGGGCTCGATATCCCGCCGGAGCAATATGATGACCTCATCATCGATGAAGGACAGGACTTCAAGTCGGTCTGGGTCGAAGCGCTCGGACTGTTCCTCGACCCTGAGGGCTCACTCTACGTCTTTCGCGACGACTTCCAGAATGTCTACAGCGGCGATGATGCGGCCGCGGCTGTGCAGGCCGAACCGCTTGAGCTGACCGAGAACGTGCGCAACACCCAGGCGATTTTCCGCGCTGGAAATGTCTTTCGGCAAGGCCGCGAACAGACGTGCCTCGGGCCGGAAGGCGCGCCGGTCAGTTGGGTGCCGTGCACTCAGGACAAAACCCTGCGAACAGTCGAAAAGGAATTGGGCCGACTGCTGACGGCGGACGACATCGCGCCTGGCGATATTGCCGTGCTGTGCGGCTGCGGTGCCGAAATGTCGGTCCTTCGAAAGGCGCCGACCTTGGCGGGGCGACATTGGACCCCTGCCGACGAGCCTGCCGACGATCGGATCATCGTTGACAGCATCATGCGGTTCAAAGGTCTTGATCGGCCGGTGGTGATCCTCTGCGAAATCGAGGAGGCCGATGCGGAAATCGCCTATGTCGGCCTTACACGTGCCAAGAGCCATCTCATCGTCATCGGCAATGAAGCGACTGTAGACCGGCTTGGCCGCAACGACGCCGCAAAAACAGCGTTGATCTAGATCAGCAACACACGGTGCTTGATGCTTCGTAGACTTACTCCGGATCGTTTCGCTCAAAAATGTCGCACAGGCGCTTACTGAGCATTTCAGCATCTCGCGTTTCGCATTCCCAGATCACTTCAGGCTGCCACCCGGCCGCGCGCAGAACTGCGGTCTGCTCGGCATCGCGCTCAACGGTACATGCGAATTTCGATTCCCATAATTCCCTCCGCGTCGAGGGCATGGATGCGCGAGGACAATTTTCGTGACGGTGCCAGAAGCAGCCGTGAACGAAGATCGCCAGACGGTCCTTGGCGAGTACGATGTCGGGTTTGCCCGGAAGGTCCTTGCGGTGCAGGCGGAAGCGTCTGCCGAGTGCGTGCAGCGCGCGCCTGACCGTCAATTCCGGTTGGGTGTCCTTGCCCCTGACACGGCGCATGTTCTCGCTGCGCCGCTCTGGATCGAGATGGTCCACTTCTAGAGTCCAGCTTCAGGCGATCTGCTCGCGGCCTAGCTGATCGACCGTCTGAGCATTTTTCTGAAATGCGACGCAGGACATCATACAGTTTGGAGTTTGTCGAGTGCATCGACTTTCGTTTTGGGCTGCTCAAGTTTCTCAACGGCTCGGCCTCGGCGCAATAAAGGCAGAATGTGTCCAATCAAATGGCGTCCTAATTCTACCGGCACTGCATTGCCCACTTGTTTGCCAGAGGCAATCAGCCCGCCCGAGAACACGAAATCGTCGGGGAAGGTTTGGATTCTTGCAGCTTGCCGAACGGTTATACCGTGATGCTCGACGGGATGTACGAAACGCCCCTTTGATGGGTTAATGCACGCTGTTGTCATCGTCGGCGCGGGTAGTCGAGGGTCTATCCTGCCGTAGACGTCTTTATGTCCGTCATGAGTGCGGTGGCATGGAAGCACACGACCCGAGTCTTTCCGGCTTCCACCGTTCGGAGGCGTCTTGCGAAATGCTTCAACAAGCTCTGCGCTGTGTGTCATGTGAACGTCGTTTTGGTCATTGGACGCGGCGGGGAAGAATGCCGCCCCACAATTGACCCAAGGAGCAAGTTCAGGATCGCCTCGCCGAGCCGCCTCGTTCCCGTGCGTGGGAGCCGGAGGCCAACTCAAGTCACTCGCATCTAAACCTTTACGCAGCCCAAGAATGAACACTCGCTTTCGACGCTGCGGCAAACCATAGTCACGTGCATCAACAATAATGGGTTGTCTGATTTCGTACCCTGCGAGAGCTCCCTCGCGATAGAAACGATCAAGCGCTGACGCATGCCGGTCCCACAGCATTCCTGGAACATTCTCCATGAGAAATGCCGTCGGTGAAAAGGCTCTGACAAAGTCGAAGTAGGTATGAATTAGATCATTGCGTTTATCGTCAATGCCGGAGCCCTTCAGTCGATGAGTTGAAAACCCTTGGCATGGCGGGCCGCCAAGAAGCAGGTCGCATTGATCGCCGTCCGAAAAGACCTCCCGAAAAGCCTTAGATGCATTTATCTCCCGAATGTCATCGGTGAAGAGCTGCGGCCCTATCGAACCAGCACAAAAATTCTTTCGGTAGGTATCAACCGCATGCTTGTCATTTTCAATCGCAAGCCGGACCCGTAAACCCGCCTGTTGCGCAGCTAAAGAAAAGCCGCCTGCACCTGCAAACAGATCGGCACAGTTCAACATTGCTTTCGACTCTTCTTTGACTGCCGGAAGATGATACACTCAAAATTGATCACGGACCCCCAGACTTAGCTTTATCGTTCAAGTCATGTCACTTGTCGAGCCTGGAGGCCTTCGCTAGAAATTTTTGGCCTGGAGTGCAGTTTCAAAACAACAAATTCGTGTGATCGTGTCCCGCACTCTCAGATGACGAGTATCTTCCAGCCAATTCGTTGGAGTTCCTCACAAGCGCGTGCATCCCGGGCCTTGTCGTTCTCAAATTTCTCAAGCCACTTTGACCTGCTTGTGGCGGTTTCAATAAGGTCCTTCAACAGCGCCTACTCTGGCAAACGGCAACACCTTCACTCCGGCCTTCAGCTCGTCCAGATAGTCGCTCCACCACTGCGCCATCTGCACGCGCTCGTCCCAGTAATTGCCGCGATTGTAGATGCCTCTGATTGCGTTGCTGTCGCCGTGCGCTAGGGATCGCTCGATAGCATCCGGATGCCACTTACCGCTTTCGTTGAGGAAAGTCGAAGCAGTCGAACGGAAGCCGTGTGCAGTCACCACGTCGGGGCCGTAGCCCATCCGCCGCATGGCCTGGTTGATCGAGTTATCGCTCATGTACTTCAGGTGCGATTGCTGTGCAGGGAACATCTTCTCGAAGCCGCCAGTGTGGCAGTGCAGCTCGCGTAGCAGGAGCATCACTTGGTCCGACAAGGGCACCGCGTGAAGCCGTCGTAGCTTGGTCCGCTCGGCCGGGATGTTCCAGATCCTTTGGCCCCAATCGATCTCCGACCATTGCCCCATCCGCATCTCGCCAGGGCGGGTCATGATGTGGGGCAGTATCTGCATGGCAATGCGGACCAAGGGCGTGCCCGTGAAGTCGTCGATATCGCGTAGGAGCTGACCGAACTTGTTGGGGTCCAGGATGGCCGCACGATGGGTCACTATCGGGGTGGCCAAGGCATCCCCGAGGTGGGCCGCTGGATCGCTCTTGCAGAGCGAACAGGCGATCCCGTGCCGAAACACCCTGCTGGCCAGCGCGCGGGTTCTGTTGGCGCTTTCACGATGCCCTCTACGCTCGATCTTCTTGAGGCTTTCGAGCACCTCGACCGGCTCGATATCATTGATCGGGCGGCGCCCGATGTCGGGCTCAAGTAGTGAGACATACCAGCGCGCCTTGCGGATGGTCGATTCCGCCTTCCCGCTGTCTTCCATGCGCACCTTGATGAAGTCCTCGGCGACGCTCTTGAAGCTGTTCCCGGCGTTCATGCGTGCCAGACGCTTCTTCCGTTTGCGTTCTAGCGTGGGATCGATTCCGTCAAGAACTTTTAGCCGCGCCACGTCCCTCCGCTTGCGCGCATCCGCGAGGGATATGTCAGGCCATGCTCCCAAGGCCATCCGCTTTTCCCTTCCGGCGATGCGAAACTTGTATCGCCAGAGCTTCGACCCGTTCGGAAACACCTCCAAATAGAGGCCTTTTGAGTCGGTTTTCCGAAATGACACGCTTTTCGGGCGTAACCTACGGATTTCTTGCGCTAAAATCGGCATTTGGGGGCATGACGCGGGACAAAGCGGGAACATCAGAAAGTTAGAAATACCCCAAAAACCGCTGAAAATCAACGGTTTCGGGACGATTTGGGAGGAAGCTCTGGTGCCGCTTACGTGACTCGAACACGTGACCCCATCATTACGAATGATGTGCTCTACCAACTGAGCTAAAGCGGCGCATTCTCTCACTCAAGAGAGGGTGGAGGCCCGAGCCGGAATCGAACCGGCGTACACGGATTTGCAATCCGCTGCGTCACCACTCCGCCATCGGGCCGAGCCGCCTGAAATAAGGCGGAAGCGGCGCACTAGCGATTCGGCGGCACAAAGGCAATGCAGCTTTCGCGCTGGCGGTCATCAATTGCATGCGAAGCCACGAAATGCTCGACCTGACGCAACGTCAATCTGGACCAAGCCCAAAGCTCAAGGCAAAGGACGATTATGACGATCGCAAGCCTTTTAGAACCGATAAGCGGCCAGCCAGGACCCGTTCGCCTTTCTCGATCAATGGACTGGATGCAAGGACGCACACTCTATGGCGGAGCATCCGCACTTGTGGCGTTCACTATGGCGAAGAGAGCCTTTCCCGATCTACCTCCGTTGCGCTCCGCCCAAATCGGCTTTGTGGCTCCCGTTGGCGAAGAGGTCGAACTAACAGCTAAGATCATCCGGCAGGGGCGCAACGTAACGCAGGTGCGAAGCGAAATCCACAGCGACAAAGGTGTCGCGCTCACAGCATTCTGGCTGTTTGCTGAAGGCCGTGAGCCCAATGGCCAGCAGCCTGCGCCTACTCCGGAAAACTGGCCAGGCCTTCCTCAAGAGAATCCGCGTGCAATGGAGGGGAAAGGGCCAACGTTCATTCAGAACAACTTTGAATTGCGTTATGGTCAGACCAAAGGTGAAGACCACGGCGCAACGATCCGTCGCTGGGCGCGGTTGACCGAAAAGCACGAACTTGATCCAGTCAGCAAGCTCGTACTGATGGGCGATGTGATGCCACCAGGGGCCATGCGAGTCATGCGGCGCCCAGGCCCGATCAGTTCCATCAACTGGTCGTTCAATATACTGGACCCGGACTCAGAATCGAAGGAGGGCTGGTATCTTGCCGAAAACGCCAGCCAGCATCTAGACCATGGCTATTCTTCAGAAAGGCTGCGCATGTACGATGTCGAAGGGAGTCAAGTGCTTGATGGACTACAGAGCGTCGCGGTGTTTGGTTAGTCGACTGGCTTAGGCGACTTCCACCTCATCAAACTTACCTGGTCGTTTCTGCATAGAAGACATCACCGCTTCGATCTGGTTTTTCGTGCGGCTGATGCTGTCCTGCTCCACGCTTTCCATCATCAAGATTTCATCAGTTTGCCTATCATGCATCGCATCTTGCAGACGCTTGGCAGCCCGGATCGCATCGGGATTCTTGCCTGCGATTACTTCAGCAATCTCCATCGCGCGGGCAAGCGGATCTTTCTCGACATAGGTTGCGAAGCCGAGAGTCTGCGCCTCAGCACCTGAGAATTCACGGTTGGTGTAAACCAATTCGCGCAGCACATCATCGCGCACGAGGCCACGCCACAGGGCATATCCCGCCATGTCTGGCACAAGGCCCCATTTCATCTCCATAACTGACATACGGGTTTCGGGATGAACAATCCGAATGTCAGCGCCACTTGCAATTTGCAGGCCACCGCCAAAGCACACGCCATGAACCGCCGCAATCACCGGAACGCCAAGCCGGCGCCATTGGAACGCGACTTCCTGGAACTTATTGGTATTACCATGAGTGCGCGTCTCAAGACGGCGCTCACCGCCGTCAGAAGAATTGGTGAAATTGCTGAGGTCGATCCCGGCGCAGAACGCCCGGCCTTCGCCTGAAAGGACCACGACCCGCACGCCTTGCGTGGAGGCCAAGGTTTGCGCAGCTTCGATCATCGAATCGAACATCTCCGCATCAAGAGCATTCATCTTTTCTGGGCGAACAAAACGAACATGGGCTACCCCATTATCCGCCAACTCAA
The DNA here is from genome assembly GCF_947502395.1 of uncultured Erythrobacter sp. Lineage (GTDB taxonomy): Bacteria > Pseudomonadota > Alphaproteobacteria > Sphingomonadales > Sphingomonadaceae > Erythrobacter. The sequence goes on along the minus strand of NZ_CANMZM010000003.1, from coordinate 195,793 downwards.
TCGTGACACGATCATTTGTTGAGATGGTCTGGGCTTGTGACATCCTCGTCTCTCCACTGCGCAATTTGAATCAGAGATGATGTGGCGCAAGCCTGTTGGCCTGTCCAGCAATCAGTTGCACTGCGCAACCTGACATCTGTCAGCCAGACCTGGAACGAGCCCTCAACTACTGTCGACAAAGGCCAGGTCGATGCCCGATTCCGGAGCATTGATGTAATATCCTCCGTCAGGGTGTGTGGCCAGAATTCCAGCAAGTCCAAGCGGCTCTAACTTGCTACGAATTCGTGCGACATGGACAGCAACGCTGTTGGTTTCCGGCTCGTGGTCGATCCGCCAAACATCGATCAAAAGCTGGCGTTTAGTAACTCGCCTCCCAGCTTCCTCCGCGAGGCGCCACAAAACCTCAAACTCGCGTGGATGAAAAGCGAGCCAATGGTCATCGACACGCCCGTCCCGATGAAACAGGTCGAGTGTCACCTCGCCCGCTTGGCGAAAGCGTGGAATCAGGGTTCCGCTATCGGGAAAGAACCGGTTTGCGACTTTTGAATTCATGGATTGCCCCCGCGCGCATCGAATAGACCGCGTCCTTTGTGAAAATGAGATGGTCGAGCAGATCGATATCGAGCGCTTTTGCGACCGTGCCCATGCGTTGAGTTGACTCAATATCGGCACGGCTTGGACGGCACAGACCAGACGGGTGATTGTGAGCGACAATAATGCCATGCGCGCCGTGCGAAAGCGCCATTGCAAACAGATCGCGCATGCGAAGAGACACACTGCAGGACCGCCTAGAACCCATCGGCGCATCGCCAAGATAAGCACGATCTCTGTCTACAAAGAGCACATGGAGCCGCTCAACATCAAAGGGCTTGACGATCACCATTGCTTTTAAGAAGTCGATCATCGCACTGTCGCGTTGAGCTTTGGACGACACCGCCTTAGTGATTGGTAACTGGATCATTTCAGCTCGTCCCGCCAATTGGGTTGCTCAGCCTGCTGCCACGCTTTTTTCCCCGGCAAGACTGTAGCTTCGGTTCCCGAGCCTATTTCGGGCTTCTGTATCCGCCAATCGCGATATTGACCGTGCTTGCGCTTGCGGAGGATATGGCGCGTCAGCCCGATAGCCAGCAATAGAAGCTGACCCCATCCCGGCGCAGCCACCATGAAGACATATCCAATCGGAGATACTGCTTCCGCCATCCCTCTTGCGAGATGTGCTGTCATCGCCAAGACTTGCAATCCAGCAATGCCCAACGTGTAGTTACGGTTCGCATAAAGCGCGATCACGACCCACGAAACGCCCGCTGTCAGATCGGACAATGCCCAGTAGAAATCTATCCGGACCAACTGGATCTCGTCTCCAACAAGATTCTCACGTAAGAAGCCGACAAGCTTGAAACAAATCAACCATGTTGCGGCGACGGCGCGCTCCGGACCGCCTCCCCAAATGAATGCGGTCAAAATGAGGATCCATGACAGTGTCTGCTGAACAACGACACGGTTGTCCCACGTAATCAGATCGATCCAGTCCACTGGATATCGCCCTTTAACCCACGGCTTTTTCGACGGATTTGATGTCGTCTATTGCCATAGGGGAGGGCGGTGTTTTGACTGTGTCGTCAGCCATAGTCTCAACCGCTACCTTGCTAAGTTCGTCATGCACCCGCAGGAGGTTTGTCGACATCGCGATGGCTTGATCTTCAGCCTGATTCAACCTCATCAACGCCCTTTGACCGGTATGCACCTCGACTTGAGGGTTTTGGCGCGCGGACAGCATAGCTTGCTTTAATCGTGCAAAGGCAATCATTGACTCATCAGCGAGCGCTTCAGCCTCACGAATTAGTTTTTTTAGATTTTGCGCGTCACTGAGGATGCGGTGTGTCATCATTTGATCTCCGGTAAGCGATAGCTGCTCGTTAGCTATAGCCTTGTTCGTCAACCGGGATGGCCGCCTTTCCATCTAGCACCTCGCTTATTGTAATTGCTGCTGTAACCGAGAGTACGAGAGCAGCAAGTACACCAAAAGCGATCCCCATGATCGCCGCGAGGCGGAACCAGATGGCATTATCACCATCGAGCACCCGGGGGACAACCTGCGGCTCGGCGGGGCGCAGCCAAGGCGCCTCGTCGACCATGGAAGAAACATCGCGGATTACGAGCTCGCCCGGGTCGTCCTGCCCAGATTGATCGCTCATTAATGTGCCAACGGGGACCTGATTTTTGCTGTATACAGATTCACTTAAGGCCAGCTCTTCAGGTTTTGGATTCTGATCCCATTCATTTTTTTCAGGTTCTGGCGCTTCTTCATCAGCGATCTTATGGACACGATAAGCCTCGACAAGATCCGCCAGGCTTTCAGCCTTATAGATATCCTTAAGGGCCCGGATGTGCTGATTGATCCGTGTTTCCGAGACCCCCAGATCGCGTGCGATCACCTTTATCGGAGCACGCCGATCAATTCGCTCAATTACCGCCTGCTGCCTCTTGGTAAGGGGCCGCAGTTGATACGACGACATGGATCACTCCTACTTAGTTCTGTTAACACCGGCTTACATCATGATCCGGCCAGTTGTAAAACGACACAAACCGCCGCGCGCGTTTGATTCAATTCCCCCCTTAGAAATCAAACCACAGGAGAGTTAACTCCCATTGAAGAAAGGTACCTTTTCAGATTTCTCGCAGCTTGACGAAGCCTTTGTTCGTTTTCGACCATTGCTATTCTCACGAAGCCCTCCCCTTCTTCGCCGTAACCTACTCCCGGCGCCACAGCTACTTTGGCCTCAATCAGCAATTGCTTTGAAAACTCAAGGCTACCCATCGCTTTGAGGGCTGGCGGAAGCGGAGCCCAAGCAAACATGGAGGCTGGTGGTGGCGGAATCTCCCAACCGGCACGCCCAAACGCTTCGACCATGACATCACGGCGCTTTTGATAAAGCTGCCTATTCGATTCAACGATATCTTGAGGCCCGTTGAGTGCAGCGCAAGCGGCCGCTTGGATTGGTGTGAAGGCGCCATAATCGAGGTACGACTTCACCCGCGTGAGCGCCGCGATGAGTTGCTTATTGCCCACTGCAAAGCCCATTCGCCAACCGGCCATGGAGTAGGTCTTGCTCATGCTGGTAAATTCGACTGCGACATCTTTTGCGCCGGGCACTTGCATGATCGACGGTGTCGGATTGCCGTCGTAATAAAGCTCCGAATAAGCGAGATCGGAAAGGACCCAAACCTCATTCTCGCGCGCCCATGCAACGAGCCGCTCATAGAAGGCCAGATCGACCACTTCTGATGTCGGGTTGGAAGGATAGCTCACAACCAATACACTTGGCCGGGGAACGGTGAAATTCATCGCGCTTTCGAGCGAACGCCAATATTCTTCGTCCGGTGTCGTTGGAACCGCGCGAATTGTAGCGCCTGCTATAATGAAGCCGAATGTGTGGATCGGATAAGACGGGTTGGGCGCAAGCACCACATCTCCAGGAGCAGTGATCGCGGTTGCCAGACTGCCGAGCCCCTCTTTGGAGCCCATCGTCACAACAACTTCTGTCTCAGGATCAAGATCGACCCCAAAACGGCGCTCATAATAGTTTGCCTGAGCTCGCCTTAAACCAGGAATGCCTTTCGATTGCGAATAGCCATGCGCATCCGGTTTTGCAGCGACTTCACAGAGCTTATCGATCACATGCTGAGGAGGAGGCTGGTCAGGATTGCCCATGCCCAAATCGATAATGTCTTCGCCCGCCTGCCGCGCGGCGTGACGCATCGAATTGACTTCGGCAATCACATACGGCGGAAGCCGTTTCATTCGATAGAATTGTTCGTCCATCAGTTCCTGCCCGAGCGGTTTATCCAGCCTTCAATCTGTGAAAGCCGCTACCAATTTGCCGAATATTCTATCCGACCTCAGTCACTATATATCGCGCTTTCGCAAAGCCGCCACAAGATAGAGCTATCAGGGTGGCAAATCCTAGTATCGGAGAATAAGGTAAGGCCATCATAAACGGATTGGCGAAAATGGCTGACAAAGAAAAAGACGGAACAGGGACAGGTTTCCCGTTCGACACTATGGCCCCTCTTAACTCTTTGATGGAGAAGCAGGGCGAGGCCATGCGCGCGCTTTTTGGACAGGTGACCTCTGGACACAGTCCAGGCACGGCCACGCCGATTGCAAGCCTTCCTGAGGGCATGGAGCCAAGTGATTTTGGAGACCTGGCTGAATGGACCAAGGCCAGCGCCGAGATGCAGCAGATGTGGTTCACATTCGTGATGGGTCAGGCAACCAAGGTCGCTGCAAAAGGTGCCTCAGGCAAAAATCTGCTCGATCCAGCACAATGGCTCCTGGTGTCTCAGAGCATGGTCAAAACGCTACCCGAGGACATTCTAAAAAAGGGCGCGAAAGCGACAGGCGATGTCATGAAATTCTGGCAGAGCGTCGCGTCGCAAATGATGAGCGGCGTGGGCGAAATTGCCGGAGCGGTGACCGGAAGCATTGGTGCGGATGGGACCTCCAAATTGCCCCGCAAGGATCGGCGCTTCGCAGATAAAGCCTGGAGCGAGAACCCCGCATTCGCTCTGCTGCATCAGACCTATCTTATGTTGACGGAGTATTTTCAGCAAGCTGCCTCCAATATGGAAGGCATCGAAGACGACAAGAAAGTCCAGCTTAAATTCGCGGTGAACGCTCTTTCTGAGGCCATGAGCCCAGGCAATTTCCTGCTCACCAATCCTGTGGTACTCAAACGCACAGTGGAGACCCGCGGACAGAACCTTGTGAGAGGGCTTCGTCATCTCATCGCAGATCTCGAACGCGGGCAGCTCACCCATACCGATCCCAATGCATTTACCCTCGGTGAGAACCTCGCGGCCACGCCAGGCAAGGTGGTAGCTCAGACCCCGCTCTATCAACTCATTCAATATTCGCCCTCTACCAAAGAGGTGTACGATGTGCCGCTGGTGATCTTCCCGCCCTGGATCAACCGCTTCTACATTCTCGACCTGACGGCCAAAAAGAGCTTCATCAAATGGGCTGTCGATCAAGGCATCACTGTCTTTGTCGTGAGCTGGAAATCCGCCGATGAGAGCCTGAAAGATGTGGTGTGGGACGACTATATACGAGGCCAAATCGAAGCAATCGAAACCATCCGTGAGCGGCTAAATGTGCCGAGTGTTCACACAATTGGATATTGTGTCGCTGGGACCACGCTGGCAGCAACCCTCGCAGTGCTTGCCGAGCGAGACCAAGCAGAGAAGGTCAAGAGCGCAACCTTCTTTACGGCGCAGGTCGATTTTGAGCGCAGCGGCGAGCTCAAGCACTTTATTGGTGACGATCAGCTTGAGATGATCGGTCAACTTTCGCCCGATGGTTATCTCGACGGGCGCTACCTCGCCGCCACCTTTAATGCGCTTCGGGGTAAGGATCTCATCTGGAATTATGTGATCAACAATTACCTTTTGGGCGACGACTACCCGGCTTTCGACCTGCTGCACTGGAATGGAGATGTCACCAATCTGCCTGCCAAATGGCACAATGATTATCTGCGTGACCTTTATCGCGACAATAAACTAGTGGTGCCCGGCGCTCTGCACGCAGACGGAACGCCAATTGACCTCACCAAGGTGGAAACACCAACCTTTGTGCAAGCAGGGCGAGAGGATCATATTGCTCCGGCCGAAAGTGTGTGGCGGCTAACCGATCATTTCAAAGGGCCGCTTGAGTTTCTGCTGGCAGGCTCTGGCCACATCGCTGGCGTTGTGAATCACCCCGATGCCGGCAAATATCAGTATTGGCTCGGCGATAAGGACGCAGGCTCGCTTTCTGAGTTCATCGAAAGCGCAACCGAGTATCCAGGAAGCTGGTGGCCGCATTGGTTGGAATGGCTGGATACCCAGGACAGCAAGAAGGTCACGGCAACGGGTAAGCGCAAGCCTGGCGGGCGCGGCGATAAAGTGATCGAAGACGCCCCTGGTGGATATGTGAAATCGCGTTGAGCGGTCAAAGAATCTTTGCCGCAGCCTCCATGAAATCCGGTTAACCTATTGCTTTGAAAACTTATTGCAGGTTTTTGTGCGCTGCACAAAAAGGCCTTGACTTCGCACTTGCACTCGCTATTTTGTGCAGTGCAACAAACAGGAGTAAGTCATGGCTGAAGCCAGTAACACATCGAAGATCGATGCCGCAGCTGAAAAGGCCTATGCCGAGGCTGCTGCTAAGAAAGCACCGGCTGCAAAGCCCGCTGCCAAAGCAAAGACAGTAAAGAAGCCCGCCACAACTGCAGCAAAGAAAACCGCCGCAGCGAGCAAGGCTCCAGTCAAGAAAGCCTCGGCCAAAAAGCCAGTGGCAAAGAAAGCTGCGGCGAAGAAAGCCCCAGCCAAGAGAGTACCAGTTAAAGCAGCCGCAAAGGCGGTCGACATCAACCCAGTTTCAAAACTCAAGGACACTATCATGGCAACCGCAGAAAAAGCTGATTTCACCGCACAAGCTAAAGAACTCGCCGCTGACGTGCAGACCCGCGTAAAGGGCGCTTACGGCAAAGCAACCGAGCTTGCTTCTGAAGCTGGCGAATTCAACAAAGCCAACGTCGAAGCCGTCGTTGAAAGCGGCAAGATCCTTTTCACTGGCGCACAAGATATGGTGAAGTCAGACGTTGAAACCGGCAAGACCGTTTTCGAAATCGTCACTGAAGATGCCAAGAAAGTCGCTGCGATCAAGTCTCCAACCGAGCTGTTCGAACTTCAGGGCGAAATCGCTCGCCGCAACTTCGACGCAGCCGTTTCTTTTGGCTCGAAGCGCACCGAAGCAATCGTCAAGCTTTACAATGACGCATTTGCTCCGATCTCGAACCGCGTCAGCGTTGCCGCTGAGAAGGTTTCAAAGGCTGCTTAACAGCAACCTTCGATCAGATTTCTAGGCCGGGTCTCTCCTCTCTCTCTTCAACCCGGTTTAAGAAAGCGCGCGAAAGCGCATGGGCCAGAAAGACCATCCCCCCGGTCTTTCTGGCCCTTTTCATTTGTGCTGGATATTTGCGATTAACGGACCCCACTTTGCTGCGAGAAACTGCTGCATCGGTGCGGTCTTGGCTTGCACAGGTGGAAACGAATCCCATAATGGGGGTTCATGTCCACCGTTGATCCTTACCTTGCTGACATCGTCGCGCTTGAAAGCCTCATTTGCAGAGGTGCGTCTAGCGCAGACACGGACAAGCCCGACGGAGGTGATGATACGGATGACGGCGATGCGCAGGTTGGCGTTGCCACGCAAACTCGCACCAAGCCCAAGAGGCCGAGCCAGTACAAAGTGCTCATGCTCAACGATGACTACACGCCGATGGAATTCGTGGTGATGGTGTTGAAGCGATTCTTCGGAATGGACCTCGAGCAGGCGACACGTGTCATGTTGCATGTCCATCAAAAGGGTGTCGGTGTTTGCGGGATCTTTCCGTATGAGGTGGCTGAAACCAAGGTCAATCAAGTGATGGACTTTGCGCGACAAAATCAGCACCCGCTTCAGTGCACTCTTGAAAAGGCCTGACCTGAGGCCTTTAGAGGGAATACGCAGATGATCAGTCATCCCAAACCCGACCCAGTGGGACCGGGGCAGGAAAGTGTTTGGGACTACCCTCGTCCCGCAATTTGCGAACCCACAAAGCGCCGCGTCCAAATCATCCACGAAGGCGCCAAGCTGGTCGATAGCAGCTCTGCCTGGAGAACCCTCGAGACGAGCCACCCACCCACTTATTACATCCCGCAAGCCGACATTGCGATGGATCATCTTTGTGCCAACCCACGCCGGACTATTTGTGAGTGGAAAGGGCAGGCGCGATATTACGATATCGTGGTGGACCGTGACAGAATTTCGGCTGGAGCATGGAGCTACGCCTCGCCCACGCCTAACTTCGCGAACATCCGCGGCTATGTTGCTTTTTATCCTGACCTGCTCGACCAATGCCTGATTGATGGCGAACAAATCACCCCGCAGCCAGGGCAATTCTATGGTGGTTGGATTAGCCAGTATGAAGCAGGACCGTTTAAGGGCATTCCGGGCAGTCAGTTCTGGTAAATGCTTTGACCGGCACCACATATGCGTGGAAGCGCGGAGCAATGGGGGCATGACGCGCGCGCAATTTGCCGCTAGGGCGCTTCATGAGCTCCTAAGCAAAGACAGGTGAGCCCCGAGAGCGAATGTGCTGAACTTCATTCCCAGTATTGACCGCTATATTTTTCGGCTCGTGATCGTGCCGATGCTTGGTGTGTTCGCGTTGGCAGCGAGCTTGCTGATGCTAGACAAGATGCTGCGCCTGTTTGATTTTGTCGCTGTGGAAGGCGGGCCGATCGCAGTGGTCTTCAAAATGCTCGGCGCGCTGATCCCGGAATATGCCAGCCTCGCCATTCCCTTGGGCCTTTTGCTCGGCGTGCTCTTTGCCTTCCGCAAGCTCGCAACGTCGTCCGAGCTCGACACCATGCGCGCAGTGGGACTTTCCTATTGGCGACTATTGCGCGTGCCCTACGCGATTACCGTGGTGCTTGTGGCGGTCAATGTAGCGCTGGTCTTCTACATCCAGCCGCTCAGCCGCTATTATTATGAGCAGATGGAGTATGAGCTGCGTTCAGGGGCGCTCGGTGCCTCGATCAAAGTTGGCGAATTCACTACTTTGGCAGATCGCATGGCGCTGCGAATTGAGCAGAGCGAGGACGAAGGCCAGCGCCTGATGGGTATTTTCGCTCGCGTCTCAAACAGCCAGGATCAGGTGCTCTCGATAAGCGCGCGCGAAGGCTCATTCATGGCGACGAGCGATGATCCCGACACGATCATTCTGCGCCTCACCGAAGGGACCATCGTCCAAGACACTGGCAGCGAAACGCCTCGAGTCCTGTCCTTCTCACGCCACGATCTCCCGATCGATCTGCCCGCAATTGAAGAATTCCGTGCCCGCGGCGAGGGAAGCAGGGAGTATATTCTCCCCGAGCTGCTCAGCATCGGCTGGGCCGATGAGAACGCCACCGAGGCTGAACGCGATGCGACACAAGCAAGCTTCAACTATCGCATGGTCGAAATTGTGATGATGCTGTTGATGCCGCTTTTGGCGGTGGCGCTTGCTATCCCACCCAAGAGATCGACCAGCGCGCTGGGAGTGTTTGCCTCGATTGTCATGGTCGTCGCCTATCACAAAATAAACCAATATGGAGAAGACATCGCCACACTCGGCAGGATCGATCCGATCATCGCATTGTGGGGACCTTTCGTCCTTTTTGGGGCGCTGATCTTGTGGATGTATCATCGCACTGCTCATGTGCCGGGCGGACAAGCCTTAGGGGCGCTCGAGCGTGTTTTCGACAAGATCGGCAAGCAATTGGGTAAACTGTTTGCTGGACCGCAACCCAAATCCCTTGTCGCCGATCATCAGGCCGAAGCCGAGGATCCACGAATGGCCCCGGCGGAATAGAAACAAGCATCACATCCCATGCAACTCGATTTTTTCCCTTCGCGTTCGTTGACGCTCTATCTGGCGAAGATGTTCGTTGTGCGCATTCTGGCGGTGCTGGTTATGCTGGTGCTGGTGTTGATGGCGCTCGATCTGCTGGGCAATACGGGTGATATCCTCGCGCCTGAAGGCAACGGGCAGGCCGAGATTCTGAAATATGTAAGTCTGCGCGTGCCTCAGCTCATATCGCGCTTCCTACCATACTCCGTGCTATTGGCGACGCTCATCACCTTGGTGACGCTCAACCAGAATAGCGAGGTTGTGGCGATGAAGGCGGCGGGGCTTTCTGCGCATCAAGTGCTCTCGCCACTACTTCTTACAGCCGCTTTGGTGTCAGTCATCAGCTTCGGTTTCAACGAGCGGATCGTCACCCGCGCAAACTCGACCATCAAGGCATGGGAAGCGGTCGAATATGGGCCAATCCCGGAAGACTCAGGGGTGCGCGCCAATGTTTATTTGACAGATGGTGAGAACATTCTGACCGCAGTTTCCATGCGTGGTACAGGCGCGAATATCGAGCTTTCCAATGTCACCTGGTATGCGCGCGGCCCTGGCGGTATTATCCGCGAACAGATCCGCAGTGACAAAGCCACCTACGCCGCGCCTGGTTGGCAGCTTGACGGAGCAAAGCGGTTTGATGTTGGCAGCGCGGAGACAGAGGATCTTCCAACGCTAGTCGTGGGCGAAACACTCACTCCGGATCAGATTGATCTCCAATCGGTTGATCCGGATGGCCAGAGCTTTTGGGAGCTGTCCGAGACTATCGATTCATTTGAAGCGGTAGGTAGGCGCACCTCCGAAATGCGCGCGAAATGGTGGCACCGTATCTCAGGTCCGCTATCGGCGCTGCTGATGCCGCTCCTCGGCTCGATAGCGGCGTTTGGTTTGGCGCGATCGGGACAGCTTTTTGTCCGCGCAGTGATCGGCATGGCCTTGGGTTTTGCCTATTTCGTGGTCGACAATGCGGCACTCGCCATGGGCAGCTTTGGCGGATACCCGCCTTTCCTCGCCGCTTGGGCACCGTTCCTGCTGTTCTTGCTGGTGGGTGAGACCGTCCTCATTCGAACCGAAGAATGAGTGACTTTTCGATCCGTCTTGCGCGTGCGGAAGACGCAGAAGCTTATCACGAGGTAGAAGAGGACGCAGCGCAGCTGCTAGCGGAAGAGCCAAGTCTTGCCGGTATCCCGGTCCCGCCCAGCCGCGAACCGGACGAATATCGCGCAATGATCCGGCAGCGCCATTGCCTGACTGCGGTCAGCAAAGATTGCGTCGTAGGCTTCGCGGCGTCGCGTCGACATAGGAATGAAGTCCACTTGCACGAGCTGAGTGTCGCGACTGCGTTCCAGCGTCAGCGTATCGGTGCAACCCTGATGAATGCGCTGAAGATCGACTGCAAGAACAGCGGCATTCGGGCGATAACATTGCACACTTATCGCGACATCCCTTGGAACGCGCCGTTCTATGAGCGCCACGGATTTGTAGTTGTGGAGGACTTGGAAACCTACCCACGTTTAGCCGCCGGCCATGCGGCCGCTGTCGAATTTGGCCTTCCCGCAGAGAGACGCTGCGCAATGATCCATTTCATCGAGTAGTTCCGATGCTATGTGCAAGGTGGGTTTAGGAGAACACGTCCATGCAACGCCTTATTCAAATAAGCAGTATCAGCCTCGCACTCATGCTAGCCGGATGCCAAGAAGAGACGGAAGAGTCTGCTGATATAACTGAGGCAATCCCGCTCAACTCAGATGACTCATCTCCTGATGCCGCGGGGGAAGGTGGTGAAGAAGCTTCGGGTGATAGCTCTAACCTTTCCGCCGCATCTTCCGATGGTGAAACGTCAGGCGAAAGGTCGCTTCCAGAGTCCATGCAATCAGGCAGCAATCCGCCTAACATGACTGAGCCTCCCAAAGGCTCCAAAGTCCAAAGGGTCAACTGATCTTGATGAATTAGCGTGGCAGCATCGTGCTGCGAGCAATTCGACCCACAAGAGTGAACATGCCGGGATGGTTCGCGCCTTCATAGGTTGAACCGTCACCGAGTTCACGTGCCAGCCGACGGTGCGCCTCGGGCAGGTCATGATAGGGCATAGAAGGCATCAAGTGATGCAGAGCATGATAGCGTAGGCCCACAGGAGCCCAAATCTCCGCGACAATGCCCGGAGGCGGCACATTCACACTGTCCAGAAATTGCGCGGTGACGGTCATTGGCTCACCTTCATTCTCCCACAAATGCGCGACCAAAGTGCGCAGTTGATTGAGGAGAGCTGTGAAGGAGACAACAGCAAGGGCTATAAGCAATGGTTTCCAACCAATAACCGATGGGCTGACGATAAGCGCGATTGCCCAAAGGCTCGCTCCAATCTGCTGCCACCTCACGCGCTTCGCAAAATCACCGGTTGCAGGCTTGCGGCGGAAATCCGGATTGATCGAAAGCGAAGAGGCCCGCTCCCACACCAGTCTACGCACTGGTGGAATGATCAATCCGAGCGGCACCAACACACCGGAGCGCACTATCAACGCAATTGGCGCAAGCAGTGCGACAATCACGAACAGCGGCAGGCTCCAGGGTTTCATCAAAGCCAGTGGCAAATACTCAGGGTCTTCAATCGTCCCATATTGCGTGCGCTTGTGGTGGATGACATGAACGCCCTCATACATGAAGCTGGGCGTCAAAAGCGGAATGCCAACCAGAAGGTTCCAACCCAATCGAAAACCGGGCAGCGCGCTCTTGTGAATATGGGTAAGCTCGTGAATGAACATCAGCGAGCGATAGAGGGCGAGCGAGGCCACCAATCCTGCAATAATCGCGACAGCCAGATTGCTCGTCAGGATTGCAAGCGCAATTCCTCCATAGCCAGCAGCGGTCGAGATCAGCATATCGGGCCAATAAATGCTTCCTCGCGCTTCGCCTAAGTCCTTGGTCAAATCGCGCGCTGCGCGAAGCATGTCCTTATCATCCGCGCTCTGAAAATCCTCGCGTTTTGCGCGAGGTTTGAGAGCGTCAGCTGAGTTGTTTGAGGCAATAGGTTGGTGCATCGTCATCAATATTGGGTTTCCTAGCGCTACCCCTTACCGCATAGGGGCACAAAGGCGCAAACGCGGTCATTTGATCAGAGTGATCGATTGGCTTGCGTGTTTCCTTCGGGCAAAGGGACAGCACATTGATAAAAATCAAAATGCACAAGAACAAACGACCAGAAAAGGTACTGGGAGCGCGAATAAATGGTTTCAACTGAAGGCGATTCAACCCTGGCTATCGAGCCGGTCGAGGGCAAAAAAGGGCGCGCGCGCTTCGTTGATCTGGGGCGCACTTTTGCAGCTCGGGTTGAAAACTCGGTTCCACAATTGCGTTCTGAGCAGCTTGAATTGCTCAACCCGGACAAGAACCCATTCTTCGGTCATGCCCACGCCCAACTCTTTATCGCCATGCGCGATGGTCGACCCGTAGGGCGCATCTCTGCCCATATAGATGAGTTGGCTCTCGAAATGTCGGCCGAGCAGGGCTTCGGTCCGGGCACAGGACTGTTTGGCTATTTCGATGCTGAAGATAAGGACGTTGCAAGACTTCTCCTTGAGACCGCACAAGACTGGCTGCGTAGTCAGGGGATGACCCGCAGCGTAGGCCCTATATCTATGTCGGTTTGGGAAGAACCAGGTCTGCTCGTAAAGGGGCAAGACCACGCGCCGGTCATTATGATGGGACACCATCCGGCACACTATGCCAGGTGGATCGAGAACGCTGGCTATATTCGGGCAAAAACGCTCTATACCTATGATCTCGACATCAGCAAAGAGTTCCCGCCGCTTGTTCAAAGGATTGTGAAATCGGGTGAGCGCAACAAGAGGATCACCGTTCGTCCGGTCAGAAAGAAGGATTGGGATGCTGAGGTCGCCAAAATTCTCGGAATCCTCAATGATGCCTGGTCAGACAATTGGGGCTTTGTGCCACTGACACCCGAAGAAGTTGCATACACGGGCATCAAACTGAAGCCAGTGATCCATCAAGAGCTAAACATGATAGCGGAAGTCGAAGGCAAGCCAGTGGCCTTCATGCTGACTTTTCCCGATGTCAATTATGCATTGGCGAAATCAGGAGGCAAACTTTTCCCGACTGGTTGGTGGCACCTCCTCAAATGGGCACGCAATCCGCAGAATTGCGATATGCGCGTTCCACTCATGGGCGTATTGAAAGAGTATCAAAGTTCACGCCTCGCAAGCCAGTTGGCCTTTATGATGATCAGCTATATTCGCCGCAATGCCTCGGCGAAATTCCAGTCAAAGCGCGCCGAAATCGGTTGGATACTAGATGACAACCAAGGAATGGTGGCAATCGCCGATGCAATCGACAGTTCAATCAACCGCGAATATGCGATCTATGCAAAGCCGCTTGATTGATCGTCGGCGGAGTATTCCGCGCGGACTTCCCTTCGAAGCCTAACAAAAAAGGCCTCCACTCGAATGAGTGAAGGCCTTTCGGGATCTTGCTGCCGACCACATGGACGGGAGGGGGGTCAGGCCAGCAACAGTAGCATAATGCGTGACCATGCCGGAGGTTCCCGGGAAACCACACTTTTTTGGTTTCAGCTTTGCGTCGACCCATCGTAAGGTCCATAGACCCGCAACCGGAAGGGGATGTCCATCGGGACATGGATTGGTAATCTGGCCGCCGAGTGCGCCACAAAGAACGATTTTCTGGAGATGATTGTGTCACTCAGTCAACAACTTGCGAGCGACCTTCCCTTTCTTCGCCGCTATGCGCGAGCGCTCAGCGGCTCTCAGGAGACTGGTGATGCAATGGTCCGCGTCACACTTGAGCAAGCACTTGGCGACGAGGCACTCAAAGAATCTCTGAACGAGGGTCGACTTGCGCTTTATCGTACATTTCACGCGGTCCTCGACCATGACAAACTCACAATCGACCCTAGCTCCATCCCGGGCTCAAAAGAAGCGAACGCTGTCGCCAAGCTGCAAGCGATTACGGACAGCAAGCGACACGCGCTTTTGTTGACGACTGTTGAAGAATTCACGCCGCGCCAAGCGGCACAGATTCTCAGGCTTGATACGAACCAAGTCGAAGCGCTAGTCCAAGATGCTGTTTCGGAAATTGACGCGGAACAAAAAACACGTGTCCTGATCATTGAGGATGAACCGATGATCATGATGCAGCTTGAAGATCTGGTCATGTCACTCGAACATGAAGTGTGCGGAACGGCAACCACTCGCTCCGAGGCGCTCAACGCGTTCGAAAATAAGCAGCCCGGCCTCGTGCTTGCGGATATTCAATTGGCTGATGGAACATCAGGCTTGGACGCGGTCGAAGACATTCTCGGTCGCAGTGAGGTGCCGGTCGTCTTTATCACCGCCTATCCGGAGCGCCTTTTGACAGGCGACCGGCTTGAGCCAACTTATCTCGTGACAAAGCCGTTCCGCGAGCAAACCGTCAAAGCAGCCATCAGTCAGGCTTTGTTTTTCGGCTAGCCGAAAAAATGGATAAGCAAGTTTATTTGTCAGGCTACAGCGTCTAATGCTGTTTACATGGATAAGTTTGTCCAGCCCAATGAATCGAGGGAACATTTGCGCAGCTTGCAGGTTTCATCACTACCTCCACCGTTCGGTCATGCGCTCGGTGGCGATAGTACGCCAGCAGCATCTTCTGTTGGCGATGGGATGATGCAGGTTCGTAAATGAGCTCAGCGAGAAAACCGGACAAGAATAAGGCTGCCAAAGGCGCGGATGCGCGCTCAGGTGAAGCTACCGATGCTCCGGCTTGGGCTCAGGGGCTTAAACAGCTCTACGATTCGGTGGTGGATGAACCATTGCCGGATAGTTTCAAGAACCTGCTCGATGCTTTCGATGATGGCACTGGGCCCGGCGATGATGCCGGCACCGGAAAGCCTGATTAGTGGCGGCAGAGAACACTTCATCCAAACTCTCCGCTAAACAGCGCTCAGACTTCAAACGCGAGTTAACCGACGTAATCCCGCACCTTCGCGCATTCGCGCGTGGGTTGTGTGGAAGGGCAGACATGGCCGACGACCTTGTGCAAGAGGCACTTCTCAAAGCCTGGGCAGCACAAGAGAGGTTTGAGCCGGGCACATCAATGCGGGCATGGACCTTCGTGATTTTGCGCAACGCCTACCTCACGGACATGCGGCGCAACCGCTTCCGCGGCACCTATGATGAAGGGGTGGCCGAGCGCATTCTTACGCAGCCAGCTGCGCAAGAAGAACCGATCCACCTCTCCGATATGCACCGCGCACTTTTGACCCTGCCCCCTGAGCGGCGCGAGGCACTCTTGCTGGTTGGCGCAGGCGGATTTTCTTATGAAGAAGCTGCGCAGATTTGTGACTGTGCGCTTGGCACAATCAAAAGCCGTGTTGGCCGCGCGCGCGCAGCCCTGAACGAGATGCTCTCCAAGGACAATATTCCTGGCCGCTCTCCCAATGACCTGGTTGCGCATGGCGCGATCCTTGATGAGCTGGACGAAGTCGTTGCCGGCGCGAAGAGCACCGGTAGCGAAAAAGCCACGGATTAGGCTCAATTTGAGCACGCGCTGAAGAGCGGACTTGGCGCATTGCGGCCCGTCTCATAGTGTACCCTTGGGGGACCGTGCGCGAGAATGAACCAACAACCACCAGACAGACCGATTGAAGGGCTTGGCAACGGGCCCGCAGAGCGGCTGGACAAACACGGTCCTCGCTTTGCCCAGCAAGAGCTAAGGCTCATGTCGGCTTTGGTAATGCTCCTCGGCATCGGCCTGTTTCTCGCGTTGCCGTTCGTTCTTTCGATAGGCTCGGTCGTATTCTTGCCTCTTGTGACGGCGGTGCTGCTTTCCATCCTGCTCTCTCCACTTGCAGACCGGCTTACCAAACTCGGCCTTCCCAATGTCCTCGCCTCGCTGGGATCGCTCTTGGTTTTCTTAGGAGTGGTTTTCCTTGCTCTGGGTCTGATCCTGCAGCCCGCGCTCGACTTGTTTGATCAAATCCCGGAAATCTCAGGCCAAGTGGGTCAACGCTTCGAAGACTTGCGCGGCGAGTTTGAATGGCTTGCAATTGCCAATGCCGAGATTGCTCAGATTATGGGAGACACCGGAACGTCGCAGGTGGTCCTCGCCACGCCAAGCCTTTTGGAAGAGATCGCCTTTGCCACGCCTTCGGTGTTGGTCTCTGTGCTGATCATGGTGCTGATGGCCTTCTTCATGATCGAAGCGCGTGTCCGGATGCGGCGGCACTTGCTGTTTGATCGGGCAAGTTTTGGATCGAGCGTAAAGGCTGCGCGCGCCATCCGTGAGGTGCAAGATCGGGTAGCCGCATACATCATGACTGTTGGCTGCATTAACGCAGGGGTCGGAGTGGTCGTCGCGTTAGGCGCTTGGGCCCTTGGTGTTGACGCTCCTATTATGTGGGGCGGCCTTGCGATGATCCTCAATTTCATCCCATACATCGGACCGTTAGCGATGACTGCACTGCTGGCGCTGTTCGGGCTCGGCACAGCAGAAACGGTTTGGTTGGGGATGATACCTGCACTCGCCTATCTTGGATTGAATGCGATTGAGGGCAATGTGATCACTCCATCAATCTTGGGTGCGCGCTTCACAATGAGCCCAGTGATGATCCTGATTTCGCTCTCCTACTTCACATGGATCTGGGGTGTTCCAGGTGCCCTTTTGTCAGTGCCGATCCTGCTGACGCTGACCGCATTGTTCGACCATATTGGCAGACCTAACCTCGTGGGCTTTGTATTCGGAGAACCCTTATTCAAAGGGGATATACAGGAGCGCGGGCTGGAAGACGAACAAGCTGGTCCTATGCCAATGGGGCCTCAATAGTCCTAGCCTTCCCCACGATCCACAGCACTCGTCACCGCGACATTCATAGTCACGTTGGCCAGAGTGCGCATGATGTCAGGCAACATTTCCACCGCAACCAGCAGGGCAAGCGGCTCAATCGGAACGCCCATCGCGATCGCAATCGGACCGATCGAAACCACAAAGCTGATCGAGCCGGGTAAGCTGACAGAACCAACGCTGATGATAAGCGAAACCAGAATTCCCGCGATCGCGAGAGGCAATGTGATTTCAACACCCGCAAGCGATGCGACGTACATCGCAACAGCCACATTCATCGCCGGACTGGTTGCACGGAAAATCGCGACCGCCAGAGGCAAAACGAACTCGCTCGTGGTCGAACGCAGCCTCAGTCGGCTGGCGCTGTCGAGCATTGCCGGGAGGCTCGCCAGCGAGCTTTGGGTCGAAACAGCCACCGCCTGAGCAGGGGCCACGTTGCGAGCGAAGCGCCAGGGATTGATTCCACCCAATACCCACGCGACCACATAAGCGAGCAATAAGGTAAATCCGCCCATGGCCGATACAATCAGGATGTAGTGCGCCAAAGCTGCAAAGGCTCCGCCACCGCTCCGCATTCCCACTCCAAAAGCGAGAGCAAAGACGCCCACCGGCGCGATCCACAGTACCCAACCAATGATCAAAAGCATCGCGTTAGCCAGTGCATGGAAGAACCCCATCAGCGACGCATTCTGCTTCTCAGGAAGCCGTGAGATGGCAATCGCGAACAGCGCGAAGAATATCGTCAGCGGCAGCATCGCGGTCTCGCCTGCGGCCGCGATGATATTGGGTGCGACCAGTGATCCCAGAAAGTCAAGAATGTCGGGTACGGCGAGCTCGTCATCGGGCACTTCGGCGAGAAACCCACTCGCGCTTTCGGGAATGGGAAAGATGTCTAGGAGCAGCGGCATGACCACCGCCGTGAAGATGCCACCCACAATCAAAACGCCGAATACAAGCGCCAAAAACCGCCTCGCAGCGGCACCAGCTCGTGCGGCCTGAACCATTTGCGCAAGCCCGAGCACCAGCAGCGCCGCAACGAGCGGGATAATCGTCATCTGCAAACTGCGCAGCCACAGTGACCCTACGATACCAAGTGACTGCAAGAGCCGTTGCGGCAAATCAGCACCTGAAACTGCCACGCCAAGGCCAAGTCCCAAGATCAGCGCTGCAAAGGTCGCGATCACAGGCAGACGGATTGTGACCAGTTCAAATCCGCTCTCTCGCGCGGTTGTTACGGGTTTATCGCTCAAAAATCGGTCCTTTGCGTGTTTCGCTGCCTTCCCTTCGAGCGATAACCGCGCCAGAAGGCTGTGACAAACGTAAGCGGCCAATTGGCCACACATTGAATATTGGGGACCAATCACAGCGATGACACGCAAGTTTTTTGGCACAGACGGCATCAGAGGCCGCACCAATGCAGGCGTAATGACCGCACAAACCGCGATGCGCGTTGGACAAGCTGCGGGCAACTACTTCGTGCGTGGCACCCACCGTCACCGCGTCGTTATCGGAAAGGACACTCGGCTCTCAGGCTATATGATGGAAAGCGCCCTGGTCGCAGGCTTCACCAGTGTGGGCATGGATGTGATCATGACAGGCCCGCTACCAACACCGGCAATCGCACTCCTCACCCGAGAGATGAGAGCGGATTTGGGCGTGATGATATCTGCCAGCCACAACCTCTTCCCCGACAATGGGATCAAGCTTTTCGGACCCGATGGATTTAAGTTGTCAGACGAGACTGAGGCTGAGATCGAAGCCCTTTTAGAGGTCGAGCCTAAGCTCGCTACCGCAGAAAACATCGGTCGCGCACGCCGGATTGAGGATGCACGTGGTCGTTATATTCACGCGGTCAAAAACTCGGTTGGCAATGAAGTGCGCTTCGATGGGCTCAAGGTGGTGGTCGACTGCGCCAATGGCGCGGCGTATCAGGTTGCGCCATCGGCGATCTGGGAATTGGGAGCGGAGATTGTCACTCTGGGTGTCAATCCTAATGGCACCAACATCAACGATGGAGTGGGCTCCACCTCGATTGAAGCGCTTCAGGCCAAAGTCGTCGAAGAATGTGCTCATATCGGGATTGCGTTGGACGGTGATGCCGATCGGCTGATCGTTGTCGACGAAAAAGGGCGAAAGGTCGATGGCGACCAGATAATGGCACTTATCGCCACACGCATGCACGAAAAAGGCTCACTTAAGGGTGGCGGCGTTGTCGCGACGGTGATGTCAAATCTGGGGCTAGAGCGCTATCTGCAAACTCAAGGCCTGACGCTCGAGCGCTCCAAGGTGGGCGACCGTTATGTCCTCGAACGCATGAAGGAAGGCGGTTTCAACGTCGGCGGCGAGCAATCAGGGCACATGATTATGCTCGACCACACCACCACGGGCGATGGCACGGTTGCGGCGATGCGGGTCCTCTCCTCGCTGGTGCGCTCCAGCAAGCCAGCAAGCGAGATCCTGCATCTGTTCGATCCTGTTCCTCAGTTGCTCAAAAATGTGCGTTATGAGGCGGGTGCACCGCTCGAGAATGCTGATGTTCAGAAGGCTATCGCCAATGCTGAGGCGGAGCTGGAAGGCGAAGGACGGCTGGTGATCCGCCCTTCTGGTACAGAGCCAGTGATCCGTGTGATGGCCGAAGGCGACGATGCCAGCCAGGTTGAAGCCGTTGTTGACCGGGTGTGCGAAGCGGTTCGCGGCGCGGCCTAGGGAAAAGCAGTTCCATGGCCTCCCCTCCCCGCATTTTGACCATAGCTGGCTCAGACTCCTCTGGTGGCGCAGGCATTCAGGCTGACATCAAAACCATCACCATGCTGGGTGGCTATGCGATGAGTGCAATCACCACAGTGACGGCACAAAACAGTGTCGGCGTGCAGGCGATCGCACCCATGGCTGGCAGCGTTGTTGCGACCCAAATCGCGTCTTGCGTGGACGATATCGGAGTGGATGCGGTCAAGATTGGTATGCTTCATGATGCCGATGTGATTGCCCATGTGGCGGAAGCATTAGAGGATATCGAGGCGCCAATTGTGATCGATCCAGTGATGATCGCGACCAGCGGAGCGGCCCTCATCGACCCCGAGGCGATCACCGCCTTGCGTGAAAAGATGTTCCCACTCGCCAGCCTTATCACGCCGAATTTGCCCGAGCTCTCACACCTGTTGGAACGCAATCTCACCAACACAGCACAAATGGTTGAGGCCGCAGAAATCCTCTCAAATCAGACCGGAACCGCTGTGCTTGCCAAAGGTGGACACACCGAAGATGAGCGAGTCATCGATCTGCTCTACGAACCGCAAGGGCGCGCTGTGCAATTTGACCATGCCCGGATCGACACGCCGCACACTCATGGTACAGGGTGCACACTGTCTTCGGCCATCACAACATTGCTAGGCCACGGACAGAGCCTTGAAAACGCAGTGCGACTAGGCCGGCAATTCGTAGTTCGCGCTATTCAAAACGCGCCAGGCTATGGCGCGGGGAACGGCCCGCTCGGCCATCAGGCCGTACGAAACCCTTAGTCCAGCCCGTAGAACTCTGCGATATGCTCCCACGCTTCATCGGCAGTTTCGCACCAATGGAAAAGGTCCAGATCCTTCTTTGAGATCGTCCCTTCCTCGGCAATCGCTTGGAAATCGATCACGCGGGTCCAGAAATTCTTGCCGAACAACAGGATAGGAAGTGGCTTCATCTTTCCGGTCTGAATCAGCGTCAGAAGCTCAAAGAACTCATCGAAGGTGCCGAAACCACCCGGGAACACAGCCACCGCGCGAGCGCGCAGCAGGAAGTGCATCTTGCGAAGCGCAAAATAGTGGAAATTGAGCGAGAGGTACGGCGTTACATAAGAATTCGGTGCCTGCTCGTGAGGCAGGATGATGTTGAGGCCAATGGACTCGCTGCCAGCATCGCTTGCCCCGCGATTGGCGGCCTCCATGATCGAAGGGCCACCACCTGAGCACACAACAAACTGGCGCTTGCCTTCTTCAATGATGGCCTTTTGCGAAACCAACCTCGCGAGTTTGTAAGCCTCGTCATAGTATTTCGCCTTCGCTGCGAGGTTCGCAGCAACCTTTTGATCCCACTCATCGCCATTCTTTGCTGCATCAATCTTGGCCTGCGCCTCCTCTTGCGAAGGGATGCGCGCAGAACCATACATGACCATTGTCGAGCCCACGCGCGCCTCGTCCAGAATCATTTCGGGCTTTAAAAGCTCAAGCTGAAAACGCACCGGCCGAAGCTCATCGCGGAGCAGGAAATCTGTATCACGAAAGGCAAGTTTATACGCGGGATGCTCAGTTTGAGGCGTCCTGTCAGGCGCCTCATCAGCAAAACGGCTTTCTTCTTCAGCCGGATAGAACTTACGGCTCACCAGATTGTGATCGTTGCCGTGGCTCGTATTATTCGTTTCTTTTTTCATTCGGGTGACCTAGGCGCGCGGCTGGCTTGCGACAAGTCGGCAATTCACACCACCTTTTCCTCATCGAGGGAACTTTGCACGTCCTAAACGTCTGAAGCATCGGGCTTTGAGAGTGCCTCGATGTTCGAAAGCGGAATCCATGCCGTTAGTCTCATCCCATCCGATCGCCATTCGGTTTCAACTTCAGCATCAAGCTGGCGTTTGACAATGCGGTTGATGACTTTGCCACCGAAGCCTTCGCTGCTCGGCTCAGAAACTTTCGGTCCGCCACTCTCCTCCCATGATAGCCGTAAGCGTCCGTCTCGGTCTTCCGTCCTCTTCCAGCTTACCGAAACCCGGCCCGCCTCACTTGAAAGTGCCCCGTGCTTAAGCGCATTTGCGGTCAATTCGTGAATGAACATCGCAAGCGACTGCGCCGCGGTCGGACAAATCTGCAATGAAGGGCCTTCGAGGGAAACGGAATCCTTCGGTGCAAGGCTGAGTGTTTCCCCTTCGACCAACGCAAACATATCCGAACCAGCCCACTGCGTTTGCGAAAGCAGATTGTGTGTGCGCGCCATCGATTCCAACCGCTCACGGAAATCAGCCTTATAGGTTTCGATATCGCTGTTGGAGCGAGCCGAGATTTCTGCAATCGACAAGATGATGGCGAGCAGGTTTTTCACCCTATGGTCAAGCTCGCGCATCATGAACTCGCTGCGTTCTCTATCGCCTTTGCGCTCTGTAATGTCAGCAATGATACCAACAATCACCGCGCCGCCAGGATTCTCGACGCGCGCGCAGCGCAATTGCAGCCAGATTGTTTCCTTGCTCGGCGGACAATAACGCAGCTCGAAGTCCTGAGGACTGCCATCCTCGGGCACAGCTGCAATTCTCTGGTCAAACTCGGCGCGATCTTCGTCGAAGATGTAATTTGCAAACTCAGCTTGGGTTGCGGGAGTAGGGATCTTGCCAAGTCCGACAATCTCGGCGAAACGCTGGTCCCATTCCATGCTGCTGCCATCGGTGTCAATCGTCCATACACCGATCTTGGTCACGCCCATCGTGAGCGATTGGATCAAATCCTCGGTACTAAGGTCCTTCGCGTGCTCAGCCCTCGCCTTGCACTCGGATCCTGACCGGGATTGGGCTGATTCAATGGGATTGTAAGTAACAATCACCCCACCGAAATCTGATTTATAGGGCTCCACCTGGCGACTGAATAAACGCCCATCCTCACTGCGCACTTCGCGGGTGAAGACCTTCTTTAAGGCGAGCGCTTCGCGCGCATCTTCGTCGAGATGGATGTCCTCGATCATTCATTCCCCTTAACTATCGGCCAATGCTACTGCTCCAGCGCGCTGCTTAGCAAGCAAAGTCGCTGATTTTTTGCCCGAACAGCGAAGGCCGTTGCCGTTTGTATCCGCAAAAGCTCATCCGGCTTCAGAAATCACGATCTTTGTGTGGAACTCCCCATTCTCACCAAACGCATCCACTCCCGCTGGAAGCTTAGCGATCAGATTAGCATCATAGTCATCGCCAACGGCGACACCTGGCAAATCCGCAACAATGGCGCTGATTTTGCACTGCGCTCCAGATGCTGCGAGATCTTCCAAGAGCATCGCATAGTCCGCCCTCCAGAGTGGAAACTCGAGCGACATTGCGACGGTGCGTTCGTTGGCCTTGAAGGCTTCCTCACGCCAATTGCGGATATGTTCGAGATGCAAATCACCGAAGGCGAGGTATTTGCATGCCGGCATAAGATCGAGCGCTGGCACAAGTTGCTCCACATAGTCGCGGCCCGAGTGAAGTGGCACACCGATAAGTGGAACTCCTAGTGCCTCAGCCTGGTTGATCACATCATCGATCAAGAGTTCTTGATGTGCGATAATTCTGGTGCGCACGTCAAAGGTAGTCAGCAATACAGGGGCAAATCGTTGCTTCTCCATCAGCGCACGATAGGCGAGGAAGCTGTCTTTCCCTCCGCTCCAGAAGAGAATGACCGTTTCGCCCGAGCCATTTGGCCGCGACCCGGTTAGCCAAGCGGGTTGCTGGATCCGCTGGCTGCGGCGCTTCGTGGGCACACTTTCATGTCCAAAAGGGCAATGACGGCACCCTGCTCCGCAGCATTTCCCACGCTCCGTCAGGCCCACTCTCGTAAAGACTACGAACCCTGTCTTCGGATCAGTGTAGATTGTCTCACCGCGATTGCAGGCTTCTTCGTGGAGAGACCAGTAATCGGGTTCTGTCACGTCGGCTGGTGCTCCAGTTTTGTGGACCAGCGCGAAAGGCTTGCGGTATTGGGTAGCAAACGCACAAAGGCCCACCTAGCTTGATCCAGCCCTGATCCCATACATTCCTGCTGTCCACGAAACAGCAAAGGAATAGATAATGGGCCAAACTAACCTCAGGGCTTCGCTCAAGAAGCGATACTCTCAATTGAAGGGCCAGAGGGCAGACCTAGCTCTTCGCGTTGAAGCGGTTCGCAGGGATGCGTCGAAGCTAGATGAGATGGAAGCTGAGCTTCCGAAGTTCGATCAGTTGATCGAAGCGACCGAGCTACTTCTCCGCGATAATGATCCCGACTTCGATCCCAACGAAACACCCGGCCTCAAGCCTTGGACTCATCATATCCCGGTTCCGTTCGGTCAGTGCGGACGCCGTGGGATGAAAGTCCTCAAGGAAGCCGACTGTGCAATGAGCGTCCGGCAAGTCGCCAAACAAGTGCTTTGCGAAGTTGGAGTCGATGAGCCTGAATTGGAAACCCTGCGCCGGGTGCAGAATGCAATCGAGTCCTCATTTCGCAAGTTTGACGGACGCACGGTCGAGTCCTCTGGAGAGTATCCCAAACAGTGGCGTGCCATCAATAAACCGGAGATTAAGTTCGATCCGTAGAAGTAAAGCAAAAATTGCTTTCACTGCAATCATAAGTATACATTAAATATCTGAAAATAAATGCTATTTACAAGCAGTGCGAATCACCCTAGATACGAGGATTCCAGCCCTAAAAATGGGCGGAGCCACAAACACCTGCAAGTGTTCGTGGCCCCTTGAACATCCATCCTCGTGTGAGAAGGAGGTGTCCCGCGCAGATCAACTGCGCGTTATTACGCCATACGTGACTCTTACTGTGGAGTCCATAGAATAGTTAGTCCTCGCCCAGATGGAGGTTTCGCACCTCCATCGCGGCGAGGCATTGAAAGAGGAACGCCGCAGAGAACGTGCCTCTGGCGATCTTATTCGCCACGTTTCGTTGGTTATCTTTCACACCGACATCGGCGAGCAGCTTCACGAGATCAGGCGCTTTAATCTGTCTGCGAGCCATTTCTGCTTGCAGCACACCCTTTGCGTAGCTGTTCCAGTCCCTATCCATATCATCCCTAACGAGGTTAAATCACCAAATATGATGAAAAGTCACTTGACAGACTCGGACTTATTCATCAAATTCGATGCACTTTCACTGTATCGGAGGATAAGTCGCAACATTTTCTCACTTCGGCAAGGGCTCGAACGCTTAAAGTTAAGCGTGTCGCTCGCATGTCCGAAGAAGAGGCTGTGGATGCGTTTGTAGCACTACGCTACGCCGAGACAGAGGGAGAGCCGTTCTGTCCGCATTGTCAGTGTTCAGCGGTCTACCAGTCCAACAGGAATGTGAAGAACCGTAAGACAGGTAAGGTCGTAAAGAAGCTTCGCATCTTCAAATGCGCGTCTTGCCTGCGCCAATTCTCTCCGACATCTCAGACGATCTTCGCAAGTCGCAAACTGGAATACCGAGATATTCTTCTCGCTATCGCGCTTTGGACAAACGGCGCGAAGGGAACCAGTGCCCTTGAAATGACCCGGCATCTGGGCGTGCAATACAAAACCGCCTTTGTCTTGTTTCACAAATTGAGGGAGGCAATGGGCGCTCAAGTTCACGCCGAGCGGCTTGAGGGCGAAATCGAGATGGATGGCGCATATTTTGGCGGCTACGTAAAACCTTCAACGCGGAAGGCTGGTCGGCGGGATCGCCGGAAATTGAGCAACCAATCGGGTAAAAGGAAGTGCATCACGGTCATGCGTGAACGAAACGGTCGCACTCGGCCTTTCGTTTGCAGCGAACTCGAAGGGGCCAATCTAGCTCCACAGATCATCAAGCCGGGAAGCATTCTTTATGCCGATGAGGCCAAGAGTTACGACCGCCTGCACGCACTGTTCGACATCAAACGGATCGATCACTCCAAAAGCTACGCAGAGGGTGACATCTCAACGAACCACGCAGAATCCTTCCACTCTAGGGTGAGGCGGGCCGAGCAAGGCGTCTATCACCATATCTCAGACAAAACACAGGCCTATGGAGACGAGATGGCTTGGCGTGAAAACAATCGCCGACTCTCAAATGGTGAGCAATTTCTAGCCTTAGCGTCAGCGGGGCTGCACCATCCCGTGTCGCGTCAGTGGAAAGGCTATTGGCAGCGCCGGAAGGAGGCCGCGTAGTGGCCACCTTCACAATACACTTAATGGGACAGAACCAGCCCATCACTCTCGACTTGCCTTGCGCCGACATCGACGATCTGGCGGATCAGTCCGCTACGGCCCGCTATCTGACAGGCCACATGGCGCAGGCAGATGAGGATGGTGTCTGTAGGCGTGTGATGATCGCTACGAGCCGCATTCAGTGTGCTATTGAGGCCTAGAAGAGTAGCAGCAACAGTCCGCCGAACATTAGCATCAACAGCCCCTTGATCGCGTCGCGAGCACCCTTGCTTACGACAGCAACCAAGATCAGAAGTGCGATAAACCAGAGCATCATAGCGGCTCCACATCACCAGTGCGAACATTGACCAGATAGTTTGTCTGTCCGGTCCGTTGACGGTTGTTTACGCATCCAATTCCGTAGAGCGTGGAATCGATCCTCTCAAACTCATAAGGCACGACGCATCGGTAGCCACGCGACGTGATTGATGTTCGCAGATGGTCCACCGCCTTGCGCCAACGCTTGTCCTCCTCCGGAGTGCGCTCAGCATCGCCTGAAAACGCTACTTGGATCGCATTTTCTAGTTGAGTCGTTTGCTGTTCGATTGGTGCAGGCTCAGGCTGTTGCACTTCATTGACGCTCGCCATGGCCTTCGAGGCTGACGCAGAGGCATTGCCGTCATTGAAAGTGATCTGCATGGCTGATGCTACAGCCGCCAATCCAAATGCGCCAACCAGCACGTAATTTCTGAACTTGCTCATCAAATTGCTCCCTACTCGACAACGAGAGCAATAACGCCAAAAGGTTAACAGCGGGATTCATACGCCGTGGACTGATACTCCCCTTTGCCGCGACTTGGCGATGTGGACCCTTATCTCGACATCCTCGGCCAACGCATCCGTTCAAAGCGGAAGGAACTCGGCATGTCGCAAGAAGGCTTAGCCAATGAGGCTGGGCTGGATCGCAGCTACGTTGGACGGATCGAGCGCGGCGAGCACAATCTGACATTTGTCTCATTGGTAAGGCTGTGTCGAGCGATGGGGTGTGACGTGGCTACGATAACGAGTGGCATTCCAACATCATCCAGCACATCTTTCAGGTCATCGCCTAAGTAACGGGCGGGCTATTCAGTGGCGCGTAACTTGACAAAGGATCGGATTTGTGCTAAATTTCACAAAGTCGGCTGTGAAATTATACGCTCGCAAAATGATTATTGCCTGCGTCCTCAGCTTGATCTTAGGTCCTTGTCTTTCTAACCACCCTCGGGAAGGGGAAGTCATGACAGACGAAACGCGAGAATTTAATCTACGTTACGTGGGTGCGCGTTTCGAAGGTGGGCGTCTGCCAGTGGAGGTGCTACTTGATCTCCCGGCATTCAGGGACCTCGTAGTCGCGTTTGCTAAAACTTCTTGGAAGCAAAAACATCCCGGCCGAGAGCGTGTTCCTAAAGGGTTCGACAAGAGCCTTACTTTTGACTTGCTCGATATCGCTGATGGTAGCGCAATTCCTAAGTTGGAATGGCGCGGGACGGAGCAACAACAGAACCTCCCCGGCTTTGACGGTGACCTGAAAGATGTGCTGGATGATGGGTATCGCCGGTTCGTAGCATTAGTTGCGGATGCTGAGAAAGAAAATGTTGGGAAGGCTCTTAGTTCTGAACAAATATATGCACTTAATCGTTTGGGTTCTGGGCTAAAGAATGCTGAGCGGATCGAATTTGTTGGTGCAAATGATCCAGATGGCAATGTAATCTACTTAGACTTTGCGAGGCGTCGTAAGCTGATAACAGATGCTCGTGAGACCTATCAGGTACGATTTGAGGGCTTGGGCACCTTAATTAAGAATGATGCTAACGGTTCTGTAACCATTAGGACGTTTGAATACGGCGACATGACCATAGAGCTTGACCGTCAGGCGGTTAAGGAAGAATTTGACGGCAATCTTGAGTTTGATGTTCAATTCGATCTCCAGATCGAACTGGATCATAATGATGGGTTGAAAGACGTTATCGAAGTCTACGACTTAACAGTCATTGACGAGAAAGTGAGTGAAGCATTGGCAGTTTGCCGCAATAGACTTGATGAAATGCTGGCAAAAGGCGCAGACATAGCGGGGGGTGAGGTTCCTCCTGTGACGGAAGGTGCTGTTTCCTCCGCTCACAACTTTCTAAAGCGTCGCCCTACCCTTAGTAACTCATACAAGTTCTTTCCGGGCGAGGCCGGTACGATCTTTCTTGAATTTGAAACTGAGACTTGGGACCTATCGATAATTTTCTCTTCTAGTGGCGGGGTGGAAATCTACGGAATCGCGCTTGGCGATCAGGATGATTTTGACTCAATCGAATTCGACGAGATTAGTGACGAGTTTTTGGCTGAATTCGATCAGAGGGTCGCGAACTGATGAGTGACCAGATTCATGATAGCGACGAAGTGCTCTTTCGTCAGGTTCACCCAGATTTCATTCAGAATGGCGAACCTGTTAGCCATCGATTTTATCCTCAGTCGAACGATGACGGAAAATTGTCTGTTGATCGTGGTGGGATAACGACAGCCGAGCACTCCCATCTGCTTTATACGAGTAGCGGAAAGCAGTCGCAGGCAGTCTTTGGTGTGTCTGTCGGTGAGTTTGCTAGTGAAACAGTGCCAGTCTACGCAGCACCAACTGAAGAGACTGAAGATCATCCAGCAAACGATGCGCACGCACTCGCGGACTATACGAACCATGGCACCTCACAGCAGCGAAAGATTGGTAAGCGCCTCAAGCGCCAAGCTTTGGCTAGGGGCCAGCTACATCCGTAATGGTTTTAGCATATTTGCTGGCGGACGCAGTGACTGATCTGGATTGGATAGCGGTATATGCCGCGCTGCTCAGCACTTTCATTTTTGTTAGAGAATGGCGAGACAACCGTGTCCGGCTAAAGGTAACTGTTTCGCACGGAGTCGATGCTGAAAAACATGAAGGCGTCTGCGCAGTTATTCGCATATCAAACTTGGGTCACCGTCCACTAGTGTTGTTTGGCGTCGGGCTGATGTGGAACTATCGACGCGTAAGTCTCGCCGAGCGGATCAGGCATATGGTTCTCTACAAACGCTTCCCACGCCGTATTGGTTGGGTGCGTGGGCATCTGCCCGAAGACCATAAAGCCGATGACCTTCCAAGAGCTATCGATCCCCTGAATTCGGTGGATGTTTGGGTTCCTTTCGACAAGATTGATGAAGCTATCGATGAGGGGAACAATGTGATCATCGCCTACGCGCAAGATGCGCTAGGCCGAAACAGCTACAGTCAAGAATTCACGATGAGAGGCGTGAAGCTACTCGAAGCAGTCGAATAAGTTCCGATCACACCTTTGTGCGTTTGCTACCTAATACCGAAGGCTTGGATGCCCCGTGAGGATTCGAACCTCAATTGACGGAGTCAGAGTCCGTAGTCTTACCATTAGACGACGGGGCATGATCGCTTCCCACATATGACACAGTGTTCAGATTTCATCTGCACCTGTGACGAGAGACGCGCCTGTTAAGTTTGCAGGTGCCAGGGGTCAAGACCAAGCTTGCTTGCTCTTAGCTGCACCTTGGTTTACCTTCTACCTCAGGTGCCGATGCAACAGGCGTATCGGTGAAATGGAAGAATGACTTATGGCGGATACGCTTCCGCCGGACGGAAAGAAAAGAGCTGGCAAAAGACGGAGCGGTAAGTCCGGCAAAGTAGCCGATTTTCGGTACAAGCGCTCCAGTCAGCAAAGCAAGGCCAACCCCAAACGCGCCAGTCAGAAGCGGGCCAGCAAAAAGGGTAACCTTGCGAACAACAGGAATGATGTGAGCGGTCGCGACAATCGCAGCCATTCGAAAGCTTGCAATCCTCGATCGAACAGCAAGCAATTCGCGCGAGCCCCAAACACTGGCGGTCCTCGTCCAGGGGAAGCCTATGCAGCGCTTGATCTGGGTACCAATAACTGCCGTTTGCTGATCGCACGCCCTTCGGGACGCGACTTTACGGTGATTGATGCCTTTAGCCGCGTTGTGAAACTGGGCGAAGATCTTACCACAAGTGGTCGCCTTTCCGACGATGCAATGGAACGCACGATGAGCGCCCTCGCGATTTGCGCGGAAAAGCTGCGTCGCCGCAATGTACGGCTCGCTCGCTCGGTCGCCACGGAAGCGTGCCGCAGAGCATCGAATGGCGAGGCATTCATTGAGCGTGTCCGTCGCGAAACGGGGATCGCGCTCGACATTATCAGTGCGGAAGAAGAAGCTCGGCTCGCGGTTCTCGGATGCCACATCCTGCTCGAATCCGGTGAGGGCCCAGCGGTGATTTTCGATATCGGCGGCGGCTCGACCGAGTTGGTACTGTTAGAGCCCGGAGAGAAAATCCCGCAGATCCTCGACTGGCAAAGTGTGCCATGGGGCGTGGTTTCGCTGACTGACACAGTGGGCTCGGTCAATACAGATGGACTCTCCTCCAAAGACGCACGCCTCGCCCGCTATGCCGAGATGCGCAGAGTGGTTTCCGACAGTTTCGAACCCTTTGCAAATCGGATTGCAAAGGCTGCGGCTTGTGATGACATCCGACTGCTCGGCACCAGCGGTACTGTGACCACTCTGGCCAGTCTGCATCTCGAATTGCCGCACTATGATCGCAAGGCCGTCGACGGACTGATCGTTCCATCATCCTCGATGCGTAACATAAGCGAACGACTTTCAGGCATGTCACCGGCCGAACGCAGCGAACTGCCATGTATCGGACAGGATCGCGCGGACCTGGTGGTGGCAGGTTGCGCTATATTGGAGTCAATTCTCGACCTGTGGCCTGCAAAGCGGTTAGGCGTTGCGGACCGCGGCATTCGCGAAGGTATATTGCGTAGCATGATGGCAGCTGAGCGTCAGGGAGAACGCAGCCGTCAATCTTTGCATGACGCCCGCGCTGACAGCCCTCAACAAAGTGCAGCAGGATAAAAGATGACACGCTCAGGCCGCAATCCGGATCGGCGGGTCAAAACCGCCAAGAAACGCAGCGAAAGTTCGACGCGTTGGTTACAGCGTCAGCTCAATGACCCCTATGTGAAACAGGCCAAGACGGACGGCTATCGCAGCCGCGCAGCTTACAAATTGATCGAGCTTGATGAGAAATTCGGGCTTATCCGAGGCGCCAAGCGCGTGGTTGATTTGGGAATTGCACCTGGCGGTTGGAGCCAGGTCGTGCGCGCAAAATCGCCCAAGGCAGAGATCGTCGGAATTGATCTTTTGCCGACTGAGCCCATCGAAGGTGTCACTATCCTCGAGATGGACTTTATGGATGATGCAGCGCCCGCGCGGCTGGAAGAGGCCTTGGGAGGTGCGCCAGATCTGGTCCTGTCAGATATGGCAGCAAACACCGTCGGCCATAAACAAACCGATCACCTGCGGACGATGGGTCTTGTCGAAGCGGGGGCATGGTTTGCCGTTGAGACGCTTGAACAAGGCGGGGCATTCGTTGCCAAAGTCTTGGCTGGAGGCACCGATGCCGAGCTCCTCAAACTGCTGAAGACACATTTTAAGACGGTCAAGCATGCCAAGCCACCAGCAAGCCGCAAGGGCTCATCCGAATGGTATGTTGTGGCTCAAGGATTTAAGGGGCGCGACTAAGATCGTGCTCTTACAAAGCTGGTTAGCCTGCTGCCGCCTCAGCCGTTTCTTCTGAAGCGCCTTCAGCAACATCTTGCTCGGCTTCCGCCTCATTGACTTCGGCAGCAATCGCTTCGGCTTCGGCCTCTTCGACCACGTCAGCTACATAGCTTGGCACCTCTAGGTTCGAACCAAAAGTGTTGAGATATAGTGCAAGCGCTGCACGGTCTTCGATCTTAGAAAGTCCAGCGAAGCCCATGCTGGTGCCATCGATATAGCCGCGCGGGTTATCGAGCCAATCGTTCATCTCTTCCCAGCCCCAATTGGCATCGGTGCTTGCAAGAGCGTTCGAATAGCTGAAGGAGGCATTGTTTCCGAACTTGGCCCCCATGATCCCGTAAAGGTTGGGGCCAACGCCGTTTGCGCCGCCCTGCTCAACCGTGTGGCAAGCTGCGCATTTTGCGAAGACACGCTCACCGGCTGATACATCAACGCCGTCCATGTTGAGCGCTGCCGCCATAGTCATCTCGGCAGCTGCACCGCCTTCTTCTTCTACGCCCTCGATCACGTAGCCGAGTGTTTCAGGACGCTCTGGCTTGTCTGCATGGAAAAACTTGCCGCTCAGAACCGAAAGGCCCAAGCCAACGATGCCAGCAAAAAGCACCCAGCCTGCGGCGGTATTGAAAAGATCGCCTGATCCCGCGTTGTTCTCTGACATGTTTGAGTTGTCCTGTGTCATCCCGGCGCCCCCATAATCTGGCCTTGGTCACTGTGCAAGATCAATCGCATCATCAATTGGTGCATCAAATACAATCCGGTTGATCACAATCTATGGCTCGAGACCTAGGGCTTGCTACTGTGTTGGGGGAAGGATAGCACCCGGTCCGCTATGATGAGCTTTCCGGACCTTGCCCTCCCCATTGTGGAACAGTTGCGCGCAGAGGCGCAAAGCAACCCTGCCAAAGCGATTGCGTTCCAGGGTTCACCCGGAGCCAACTCACACCGTGCTGCGCTGGAAGCGCGCCCCAATATGGCACCGCTTCCCTGCTATGGTTTTGCCAATGCTATCGATGCGGTCAAATCAGGTGAGGCTGGCCAAGCGATTATTCCGATTGAGAATTCTCACAACGGCCGGGTGGCTGACATCCATTTCCTTCTGCCCGAGAGCGGGCTTTCGATTGTGGGGGAATACTTCCTTCCCATTCACCACGCTCTGATGGCTCCGCCTACTGCTGAAGGCGGGCCTAAGCCCAGTCTTGCATCGATCAAGGGCGCCTACAGCCACCCGCAAGCGCTGGGTCAGTCTCGCGCATTCTTGCGTGAGCACGATATAGTCCCCCTAGATTTCGTCGATACGGCTGGCGCAGCCGCACATGTTGCGAAGCTTGGCGACCGTACGATTGGTGCAATTTCTCCAGCCATTTCGGCAGAGCTTTACGGGCTCGAGATTGTCGAGGACCACGTCGAGGATGCTCATGACAATATGACGCGGTTTGTGATTCTCGCGGACAAGCCAACTTTTCTGTCGGTTGATCCGGACAAGCCCGCAATGACGACCTTCATTTTTGACGTAAAGAACATCCCGGCTGCACTCTACAAAGTACTGGGCTGTTTCGCGACCAATGGGGTCAATATGACCAAGCTCGAAAGCTATCAGGTCGGCGCAAGTTTCTCAGCAACTCGCTTTTATGCCGACATCATCGGTATACCGGGCGATCCGGCGGTGGATCGCGCGCTCGAAGAATGCGCCTTCCATTCCAAGGAACTGCGTATTTTGGGCACCTATGAACAGGCACGCAAACGCGGTTGAACCAAGTTCCCCGTTTCTCCTATGGTGCCAGATGACCATTTTGGTGTGATTTGAAGCGCGAAGCTTGTTGCTTGCATGGATAACCCATGCCACCCCTTCGCTCAGCATGATTCCCCCCTCGCCGAACAATGGCTTAGCGCCCGACGACAGCGTCTCTTCACCAGTGCAAGGTCCGCTTGCGGAGACCGGCCCGTCAGAGCCGGTTGGCTGGCGCGAATTGCGCGGCGATACCGATATTCAGTTCGACGAGTTTTCCATGGCCGCTCCCGAAGTGCGCACGCCCGGATGGTTCGATGGGCTTTGGGGCGCATTTGCCGAATTTATGGCAAGTCTTTTGGGCCCTGTGGGCGACTTTCTCGTACGCAATTGGCACATTCTAAAATGGCTGCTCCTCGGGCTTTTGGCCATATTCGTGCTCTATTGGCTTGTGCGCAGCTTGGGCCGGATGGCACGAATCCAGTTTAATGCGAACGATGCCGCAACTGGCGCCAACAGCGATCCAAACTGGCAACCCAATCGAGAAGAGAGCTTAGCGTTGCTCGAGGATGCCGACAGGCTAGCGGCACAGGGACGCTTTGATGAAGCGACGCATTTGTTGCTCAAACGCAGCGTCAGTCAGATCGCCAAAGCTCAGCCCAGCTGGGTCGATCCCAGCAGCACAGCACGAGAGCTCGCTGTGCTTCCCGCATTATCAGATCGCGCTCGTCGAGCTTTTCGTACAATCGCCGAGCGGGTTGAACGCAGCTTGTTCGCTCTTCGGGCATTAGACCAAAGCGATTGGGAGGCCGCGCGCGCGGCCTACGCAGACTTTGCAAGCATCTCCATCAGCCGCCAGTCAGCGGGCGCTGCATGAGCGAGGCATTGGCTTCTCCTTCGCAGGGTTCCGCAGTCCGAACGGCCTCACCCTTCACCCGCGGCTCTGTTTTGGCAATCCTGGTGGTGGGTTTCAGTGCCTTTGTCGCAATGCTCTATTTCCTAGGGGCGGGCGATACCGGCGGTGAAAGCGCGAACCGAAATGCGCACGCCTCGTCCAATGCGCTCCACGGTTTTGCTGGTCTAACGCGATTGCTTGAGGCGAATGGGTATAACGTTGAGAAATCACGGGAGCGTAGCGGGCTGGAAACTCCAGACCTTCTGATCCTGACACCGACACGAAGCACCAATCCGGATGACTTTGCTGAAATCCTAGAGAGCAGGCAATATCAAGGTCCAACTCTAGTGATTTTGCCCAAGTGGATTGCTGCCAGACCTCAAGGGGAGGTGGCTGAGGAAGACGAAGAGCGCGTGCAAGATGATTGGGTGCAGTTGATCTCACCATACTCGCCGGAATGGGCGGGCGAGTTACCAGAGCTGTATTCTATGAATCTGTCGGTGGAGTTTAAGGAACAACCAGCCCGGTGGGGCGGGATGCGATTTGCCGGGCAGCTTCCGATGAACAGTATCCTATCAAGCGAGCACAACCCTAATCATGAAGCGCTCGTCATAGATGACAACGGTCGCCGATTGGCCCTTAACGTAATCGGTCAAGAAGGAACCTATTTCTATGACGAAGCACATTGGCTTACTATCGTGGTCGAACCTGATCTGATGAACAATCATGGACTTGCTGATCCCGCTCGCGCCGCTCTTGCGCTCGCGTTGATTGAACAGGCGGGATACGATGAAAAAAGGGTGACGTTCGACTTAACAATGGTCGGCATTGGCGGTGCAACCAATCTGCTCACCCTTGCGTTTCGCCCGCCGTTCCTGGCAGCAACGCTATGCTTGATCCTCGCGACGCTTATTGTTGGTTGGCGGGCTTTCTTGCGGTTTGGGCCCGTCGTTGCACAGAGCCAAGAAGCAAGGTTCGGTAAAACGCAACTGGTGACCAATGGCGCTGGCCTGATCGTTCGCGCCGGACGCCTGCAACTACTGGCTGAACCCTTTGCAAACCTGGCTCAGCGCAAGGTCGCGCGCGCGCTTGGCCTTAGCAATCCGGATGCCGACGCAATCGACGCAGCTCTGGCGCAGCGATTACCGGATGAAGAGCCGTTTTCTAACCGCGTGGACAAGCTGAAAAGCGCAAGCCGCGCTGGCGAGGTCTTACGCGCAGCGCAAAGCCTCAACAATCTTGCCTCCAAGGTAACAGGGATTTCCAAACGATGAGCATCAGCGACCCCCAATCAAGCACGCCCCCATTGAGCGGCACCATGTCGCTTGGCGATGTGCGCTCCCTTGCAAGCAGCATCCGTAGCGAGATCGCAAAAGCGATCGTCGGACAGGAGGCGATGGTGGACCAATTGCTGGTCGCCATGATTGCCCAAGGTCATGTCCTCTTGGAAGGGCCTCCGGGCACCGCCAAAACCTTTCTCGCGCAGGCATTTTCTACTGCGCTCGGCCTTGAATTTGGCCGCATCCAGTTCACACCCGACTTGCTCCCCGGCGATATTCTGGGTTCGAACCTGTTTAACTTCCAAACAAGCCAGTTCACGCTTACGCGCGGGCCAATCTTTTGCGAGCTGTTGCTAGCCGATGAGATTAACCGCACACCGCCCAAGACGCAGGCTGCTTTGCTTGAAGCCATGCAAGAGCGCCGGGTGACTTTGGACGGAGAAACTCATCAACTCCCTTCACGTTTTATGGTAGTGGCGACGCAAAACCCGATCGAAAACCAAGGGGTCTACCCTTTACCAGAGGCGCAACTCGATCGCTTCTTGTTCAAGCTCCTCGTGCCCTATCCCGATGAGGCCGATGAGGCACGGATTGTTGCAAATTTTGGTTCACGGCAAGGCCCGCAGCATCCGTCTGATCTTGGAGTTAGCCCGGTTGCCAGTGCAGAAAGCCTTGCCGCCGCCACGGCTGCGCTCTCACAAGTTACATTAGCCGAAGAAGTTGCGGGCTACGTCGTCCGGCTGGTGCGAGCGACGCGCGAACATGTTGATCTTTCAGTAGGCGCATCGCCTCGTGCAGCCGTTATGCTTGCCGGCGCTGCTAAAGCACGGGCCGCTCTGGAGGGCCGTGACTATGTCATACCCGATGATGTGAAAGCGCTCGCGGTGCCGGTGCTGCGCCACCGCTTAACCTTGAGCCCAGCGGCAGAAATTGAGGGGCGCGATATTGAAGCGCTGGTTGCCGAGCTTATCGAGATGACTGAGGCACCCAGGTAGCCCCTCTCGTGCTTCGCCTATCCGCCCTTCCCCTAGTGCCCACAGAGCGCGCCGCCTGGATGATCGCCGGGCTTGCCCCCATTGCGGTGGTGATCGGAGCATTCTCGCCGCAAAACTGGATCATCACCCCGGTAGCAGCTCTTGCATTGGCGCTCATGATCGTGCTCGATGGGCTGATCGCAGGTCGGTGCGAGCAATGGCACTTGGTTGTGCCCGCTGACACTGAAGTAGGGCAGAAAACACAACTTGACGTGCACGCTCGCTTCGCCGGTGGAAGAGCCACCAGATACGAGGCCGCTCTGGAGTTCGACCCGCGACTTGGTCAAGACGGCGGGGCAAGTTTTGAGCTTGTTCCTTCCGCCAATCCGAGCGAGTTCAGCGGGAGTCACACTGTACGCCCTTCGAGGCGCGGGACCGCTGCGATCACGCGTGCCTGGCTAAGGTGGCGCGGACCACTAGGTCTCGGCGCGAGGCAGGAACAAAAGACCCTCCAAGACCACGAGGTGCGCATTTGGCCGGATCTCTCGCCTGTGCGATCAAAGGAATTGCAGACCTTCCTTCGCGACGCACAAACCGGTCTCATCGCGCGGCGCATTCGCGGCGAAGGAACGCAATTCGAAGCGCTCACCGAATATGAAGCGGGCATGGACCGCCGCCGGATCGATTGGAGAGCCAGCGCACGCCACATCCAGCTTTACGCCCGCGAAAATGAAAGCGAGCGTAACAATCAAATCGTCTTTGCCTTCGATTGCGGTCAGGCCATGTGCGAGCCCGTCTATGGTCTTCCGCGGATTGACCGTGCGGTATCTGCGGCGCTTACCTGCGCCTATGTTGCATTGAAAAGCGGAGACAAAGCGGCCCTGTTCGGCTTTGCGCAGCGCCCGCAAGTGATGACGCCTTTCGTATCAGATTCGCGCGCATTCCACCGGCTCCAGAGCGCAGCTGCGGTGCTTGATTATGAGAGCACTGAACCCAATTTCACACTTGCCCTCGCAACGCTCACTTCAAAGCTACAGCGCCGCTCTCTGATCGTTCTGTTCTCTGACTTTACCGATCCCACGGCGGCCGAGCTTATGGTCGAAAGCATGGGCCGGCTGGTCAAAAAGCACCTGCTGCTCTTCGTAACTATCGCGGATAGCGAGCTCGAAACCTTTATCGAGCACAATCCCGGCGACATCGCGACACTCGCCCGGAGCGTCACCGCCGACACCCTGCTCCAGCAGCGCCGCATTGTGCTCCAACGCCTTCGGCAAATGGGCGTTGATGTTATCGAAGCACCTTACAACCAGATCGGCTACGACCTCATCGACCGATACTATACGATCAAAAATAGCGAGGCGATCGGATGAAAACTCCCGTTCTGTCTTCGTGGTTTGGGAAATCCGCTGTCAATGCGCCGCCCGATATCGAAAGCGCCGCCCTTCGCTCCGACCGTTTTCGTCTCGAGCGAGAAGATGATTGGCGCCGGCTCGAACACATTGTGAAACGCATGGAAAAAGGTGGCCTTCGCGGGGTTAAGGATGAGGATCTGCTCGCCCTTCCCACGCTTTACCGCACGGCCGCATCGAGCCTTTCTGTCGCACGCGAGACGTCACTGGATGCCGCAACGCTCAACTATCTAGAAGCGTTGGTGCAGCGCGCATGGTTTCAGGTCTATGGCCCGCGCAAAGGGTTCTTCGCCTGGTTCAAAGAGTTCATCCTCGGCGGGTGGAGCCGCGCGGTTCGCGCAATTTGGCTTGATGTGTGTGTCGCGCTCTTTGTGATGGTCGCGGGCGCGATTGTAGGCTGGTTGCTCGTCGCGCAAGACACCGAATGGTATTATCGCATGGTCCCGGGCGGCTTTGGCGAAACGCGCGTTCCCGGTGCAAGCCGCGAGGACTTGTTAGAAACACTGGGCACGAAGACCGACACTGACGGCCTCGCGATCTTCGGTGCCTTCCTCTTCCAGAACAATGCTGGTGTCGCCATCCTGGCTTTCGCATTGGGTTTCGCCTTTGGCATTCCATCGCTCCTATTGCTTGTTCACAATCTAGCGATGTTGGGCGCGATGATGTGGGTGTTCGCCGGCCAAGGCCTTGAGGTGGAGTTTGCCGCATGGCTCAGCGTCCACGGCACAACGGAGCTGTTTGCGATCCTGCTTTCCGGGGCCGCTGGTATGCATATTGGCCGATCGATGGCCTTCCCGGGCCACAAATCGGTCCTCGACGCTGCGACCGAAAGCGGGAGGCGTGGCGCAGTCGTCATGGTCGGCGTGACCATCATGATGGTGATCGCGGGGCTGCTTGAATCGTACGCCCGCCAACTGGTCGGCAGTGTCGAAGCACGCCTCACAATTGGCGGGAGTTTCCTCGCCTTCTGGTTAGCATACTTCTTCCTATACGCGCCACGCCGTTTGGAGGAGGCATGATGAGCCCTACAAACACCAAGAGGCTTGCCAAACAGCAGCGTACTTTGGTCACGCCAGAGGGGATTAGCGTACCCATCAGGCTCGCTTCGCGAGGTAGCCGACTGGGCGCGCTGATCATTGATTACATCATCTTGACCGCGATCCCGATACTGCTTCTCTTGATCATGGCCTTCATGGTTGGCGGCTTTGCTGAAGAACTGGCATCAATTGAGGATGAGAACACCCAGGGCGCGTTTGAGTTCTTGGTTGTTGTGCTCATCCTCGTCTATTTTTTTACCCGATACGGCTATTTCATGGTGCTCGAACTGGGACCGCGTGGCGCGACTTGGGGCAAGCGCATGGTTGGTATTCGAGTGGCTGCGCGCGCCGGTGGCAGGTTAACTCCTGAAGCGGTCATCGCCCGCAACCTTATTCGCGATATGGAGCTGTTCCTGCCGCTTGCCTTTATTCAAGGGGCCTCTGTCGGAGACTCAGGTAACTTCGGACTAGCCGGCCTTATCTGGTTTGCGATTTTTATGCTCTTCCCCTTCCTTAACAAGGACAAGTTGCGCGCCGGAGATGTGATTGCGGGAACTTGGGTTGTCGAAGCCCCGAGAACCAAGTTGGCCGAGACGCTCTCCACCAGCGGAGCTGCAGCGACAAGTGGTTCAAGCGATGTGACGGGTGCACGCTATAACTTCGGGGAAACTGAACTCTCGGTCTACGGCGAGCACGAATTGCAAGTTCTCGAAAGAGTGCTGCGCGAAGACAAGGATGAAGCGCTTGAGCCTGTGCACGCGGCGATCTGTCGCAAGATAGGCTGGGATCCGGGTGCAGGTGATGAACGAGCCTTTCTTGAAGCCTTTTACGCACAGCTGCGGGCAAAGCTTGAAGGCGATATGCGGTTTGGAAAACGCAAGGCGGACAAACACTCATGACAATCGACAGAAGGCAATTCGTTGGCGGTACGCTCACATTGGCTGGGTTTGCCGTTAGCGGGTGCTCGCTTGATTTCCCCCAGGTCGCCGTGCCAGAGCTTGGCCCAGGAAACCGATTTGAAGCCATGTTGCGTCAGATCGAAGGAAAAACTAACGGCACGCTTGGCGCTGAATTCGTTGACGTGGCTAGCGGACAATCGGTCGGCATTAATCGCAACATGCGTTTCGGCCATTGCTCTTCGTTCAAACTCTCGTTGGCAGCAATGATCTTGCAACGCAATGCGAGCGGTGAGGACAATGCGGATCGCCGCGTCATGTGGAGTGAGGATGATCTCATGTTCGTCTCGCCATTCACCACGCGCAGGCTTTCCGAAGGAGCAACCTTGCGCGAGCTGGCCGAGGCGACACAAAAGTATTCGGATAACGCAGCGGCTAATATACTATTGCGCGAGATTGGCGGGCCAGCGGCCCTGACCGCCTTTTGGCGCTCGCTTGGCGATGATGTGAGTAGGCTTGATCGTATTGAACCAGCGCTCAACAACGTGCCGCCTACCGAAATTCGTGACACAACTACACCTGCAGCTATGGCTCGCACGGTGGCAAAATTGGCCTATGGCGATGCCTTGCCCGAAGGCGAGCAAGCAACCTTGCGGCAGTGGATGGTTGATACTCCAACGGGACTTGACCGAGTGCGCCAAGGTCTGCCCGAAGAGTGGCGAGCGGGCGATAAGACTGGAACCGGCCTCGCACCGGGCACGGGTGGGATCTACATCGACATCGGCTTCGTCGAACCACCCACGCGCGGGGCCTTGGCCTATGCAACCTACTACCGCCCGGCGGGCACAGACAACTCTTATGACAAGGCCCATGAAGAGCCATTGGCCCAAATTGGCCAAGTGCTAGGGGCCTTTGTCGAAAGCTTCGAAAAGGTGTGAGAACAATAATTTTATCATTGATTAAATTTTATCATTGATAAAAGTTGGAAGATGGAGTAGTCATGCTTCATGTCCAGCAAACGTGCCCAATCGATAGCGGACCGCAAAAACCGCATTCTTGATGCGGCTCGCACTATCATTGCACGCGATGGCTATGATGCGCTGACAACCCGCGGCATTGCTGAGGCAGCCGGGGTGACGGCACCCACGCTTTACAATCTGATCGGGGACAAACTCGCCATTGTAAGCGCCATGGCCACCGCTTCGATTGATGAATTGTGGGAGCGCCTGCATCTTGATGAGCGCAACAGTCCAATTGAGATGGCCGATGCAATCCTTGATGAAGCGTTTGCCCAGATCTTGGCTGAACCCGAAGTCAATTGCGCCACTTTTATCGCGCTTGAGCGGATGGGCATTGCGTTTTCGTATCATCCAACGCGCGAAGATGCCGGGGCTCACACTGCGCGCCGCTCTATTGAGATGGCCCAATATGCCTGCGACGCTGCCCAAAGCGTTGGTCAATTGCGAGGCAACTTAAGCTCACACGAACTCGCCTTGCAAATGTTCGCCACTTACCGCGCACCGCTCGATGATTGGGTTCATCAAGCAATCGATGCAAACGAGATGCTGAGGCGTCAGCGGATCGGATTTTACACTGTGCTCGCGTCCGATGCTTCGGAGGAGTTTCGCGAGGAGTTGCTCAGGCGGATTGCAGCGTTGTCTTCGCCTGAGGTCGAATGGCCAGATACTGGTAAGGAGGCCGCGTAATATGATATTGGAGAAAACCCTAAAGGCGATCGTGTGGCTTTTGCCGCTGATCTTTGCCTTTGCGTTTCTTGTCCCTGTCATCGACCAGGGGATGCGAGCGGTCGGTTTGGGTGCACCCTTTGGGATATCCACCCTACTCTTTGCGCTCATCTTAGGCGGCACTTGGGGGCTCTTTGCGCAAGTTTCAGGGAGGTGGATATGAACGCGCATTCGGTCATTGTCCCTGACGATCTCTCACAGCTTTCCGACGCAGAGCTTAAGCGTCTTGAGCTCAAAATTGCTCGAAAGCATTCAGGTATGTTCCCATGGGAAGCGGTGGTCTGGGCTTTCGGCAATATGGCTGTCTGGCTCTCGCTTTGGCCGCTGGTGATGTTCGAGATCTTGCCGCTCTGGATCGCCTTCCCAATTGCGACCGTGAACATGGCTCTGGTGTACCTACCCACTCACGAAGCACAACATGACATTATCGGACGCCCCGGCACCAAGTGGCGCTGGCTGAATGAGCTTGTCGGACATGGAACCAGCTGGATGCTGATCTATCCGTTCCAAGTGCTGCGCATCACGCATCTCGACCACCATCGTCACACCAATGATCCCGAGCGTGATGTGGACATCACCTCGAAGGCTGCAGGCCCCTGGTCAGCGATTTGGCGCGCAATTCAGGAACGACAACCGGGTGCGAAGCGAAGTCAGGACTATACCGCTTCGATAACGCGCGCAGGACGGCCTGACCTTCTGCTGCTAACGCTTGGCTATATGCTTGGGTTTATCGGCATATTGGGAACGCTGGCTTGGAATGGATACGCGATGGAGGCCTTGTTCCTGTGGTGGCTGCCCTACCACATCGCGATCACTTACATAGTGTTCTTCCTGTCATGGGCACCGCATCATCCTAGCAATGAGACGAGCCGCTATCGCAATTCGCGCGCGTGGAAATCGAAGGTGGGCAATTGGGGATCGATG
The DNA here is from genome assembly GCF_947502395.1 of uncultured Erythrobacter sp. Lineage (GTDB taxonomy): Bacteria > Pseudomonadota > Alphaproteobacteria > Sphingomonadales > Sphingomonadaceae > Erythrobacter. Next base: position 153,074 of record NZ_CANMZM010000003.1, on the reverse strand, counting down.
TGGATGCAGTTCCATATCGTCCACCACCTGCACCCCTATATCCCGCTCACCCGCACCCCGGCGGCGTTCTGGGAGATGAAGCCGATTTTGGAAGCGCGCGGATGTGATTTGGGGGAGTTGTAACGCGCCTCACCAAACCCGTTCGTCCTGAGCCTGTCGAAGGACGCTCGCAGACGGTGGCTGTGCTTCGACAAGCTCAGCACGAATGGGTGTTGTATTAATGGTCTGGCGTGTTCGAGGCCTCGGCCTCCTCGCCGCCAAAGATCGCCACTTCGTTGAGCCCATCGCTATTCGCGCGGCCCCGGTACATGCCGGCGGTGTTGAAGCTGTAGATTGCGTGACCTTCGGGGGTCACAAGGATGATGCCACCATCTCCGCCGAGTTCTTGGATCTCAGCAATGACGCTATCGGCTGTGCTTTGAGCATTCGAAGCGACGACTTGCGGATCAACAAACGACTTTGGATTGGTGATCAAACGTCGTTCGCCTTCTGGACGTTCGAGGATTTCGTTGAGTGAGGGGCCTATCCGCAACCGCGTACAAATCTCCTGAGCCACGCCCACACGAATAAAGTACTCACCCCAACCCGTCGCTGACACCGCGCACGAACGATTATCTGCATAGGTCCCAGCGCCAATCACCGGCGCATCGCCAATCCGGCCCCAGCGCTTGCCGGTCATGCCGCCGGTCGAAGTGCCCGCCGCAAGATTGCCGTTCTGGTCGAGCGCCACCGCGCCAACGGTCCCGAACTTCAGATCAACATCGAGCGAAGACAACTCGCGCGCTTTCATCCGTTCAAGGCTCTCACGCCGACGCTCGGTCGCGAACCATTCAGGCGGGGTGACTTCGAACCCTTGCTCACCCGCAAACTGCTCTGCGCCCTCGCCCATTAAGAAAACATGCGGGCTGTCTGTGCGCACTTTATTGGCAAGCAGGATCGGGTTCTTGACGGTCTTGATCCCAGTCACCGCACCTGCACTGCGATCACGGCCATCCATGATCGAGGCGTCGAGCTCGTTCTCGCCTTCCCAAGTGAACACCGCGCCGCGCCCTGCGTTAAACAGCGGGTTGTCCTCCATCGGGATAATCGCCGCTGTCACCGCGTCCATCGCGCTGCCGCCGTTTTTGAGAACCTCGGTCCCGGCATCCAATGCCTCTTGCAGTGCTGCCTCGTAAGCCACGCGCTGCTCAGGCGTGATGTTTTCAGGCAAGATCGTCCCGGCCCCGCCGTGGATCGCGAGCGACCACTTGGGCTTCTCAGCTTCGGCGTGGTCATCGGCAAAAGCGTTTGTGGGGGCAAGCAGGGCCAGCCCTGAGGCAAGCGTGGCGGCGACAATCGTGAGAAATGCGTTTTTCATAGCTTGCATCGCTACCCATTTTAAGGTCAGCACGCCAGACACTGATTTTGGCCAGAGGAATGGGACGGACACACACATGAGCGGCTTTGGAGCGACAACCATCACGGACGAGGTGCTTGAAGGCATAGACCTTTCCAGCAAGACAGTGTTGGTCACAGGCGGGTCATCGGGGCTGGGCCAAGAGACCGCCCGCGCGATGGCGGCAAAAGCCGCTCATGTTGTCATCACCGCTCGTAATCCGGCCCAAATGGATGAAGCGGTCGCGGCAATCAAGGGTGAGACGCCAGGCGCGCGTGTCGAAACACTCACCTGCGATCTCGCCTCGCTTGAAAGCATCAAGAAGGCAGGCACTCAAGCCAATCAGCGCTTCGACAAGATCGACGTCCTCATCAACAATGCTGGTGTTATGGCTTGCCCCAAAACGCAGACCGCTGACGGGTTTGAGATGCAGTTTGGCACTAACCACTTGGGCCACTTTGCGCTCACCAAGCAACTGATGCCTTTGATTGAAGCGGGCAGCGATGCCCAAGGAAGCGGCCGCATTGTCAACCTCTCGAGCCGAGGCCATCACATTTGCCCAGCCGATCTTGATGATCCCAATTTCGAGACAGGAGAATACGCACCTTGGGTGAGCTATGGCCGCTCAAAGACCGCCAACATCCTCTTCACCAAAGGGCTTGAAGATCGATATGGTGACAAGGGCATCCACGCTTACGCCGTCCACCCAGGCGGTATTAACACCAACCTTAGTCGCCACCTCTCCGACAAAGCCGAGCAAGAGCTGATCAAGAACGTCACCGCGTCTGATCCCAATTTCAAGTTCAAGAGCATCCCCCAGGGCGCCGCAACACAGGTTTGGGCCGCGACCGCTTCGGAGCTCGAAGGTCGAGGCGGGGTCTATTGTGAAGACTGTAATATCGCCAAGGTCGATGACATTTCGAGAAATAGTGGCGTACGGAGCTACGCCTTGGACAAAGCGAGCGCCGATCAACTGTGGGCTTTGTCTGAACAGATGACCGGCGCGGCTTTCTGAAGGTAAAGTACATCCGATTCTGATGCAGATATCCTTGTCAAATCAGGCTGATTTTACAATTTACATGGCTTTACCACAGCCCACCGTGAATCCGTGTATTAAACCTCCAGAACATGAGCAGGGGCGAAAAAAGCGCTGCCAGAAATTCACAAATTCGTCACGCCACTAACGGTATGCAGGCCTGTTGCCCAAAACTGGGCAACAACGGGGGGCCAAAAACTCGAGCAACTCGATCAGATGTGATCGAGACCTCGGGTCGCTAGCTGCGGCGTCGGGTCGCAGAACTTAAGGGCGCGTTGGCAAGTCCAGTGCGCCCTTTTTTCGTGCCGCTATTCGGAGAGAAACTCACGCAAGAGGTGCAGACAATCCTTGGATTCGCGGGTGGGAACCACGGCCATAAAGACATGCGGTGCGCCCCCATATTCATATAGTTTGGCATCCACCCCTGCATCGCGCAATTTGCCAGTGAAGCTGCGGCTGTCGATGATGAAGAGATCGTGCCGGCCGGTCCAGATGCGGGTCGGTGGGAGAGCTGCAAGGTCCTCTTTGGCGGCGAAGAACGGGCTGCATTCGGCACCAGAAGGTTCCCGGCCACCAGCAAACATCTTGCCGCAAGAGCGCAATGTGCCAATCTTGAGCATTATGTCATGCGGTTCGACTGCGGCGATCGCCGGATCGGCCATTGTCACATCAAGCCAAGGCGCAAACAGTGCCAGCTTTCCTGGCTGCGGGCCGCCGGCTCTGGCGAGACGCAACGCAAGACTGAGAGCCATGTGCCCTCCTGCGCTGTCACCATTTAGTACAATTTTGACTGGGTCATGGCTCTCGGCAAGCTTTGCAAATGCCGCATCGGCGAGTGCATCCTGCCGTGCAGCAGGACTTTCAGGTACGACATCATAGAGCGGCAGTGTGATGCTGATACCCAGTGTCTCGACCATCGCCTGTGCGAGTGGCCAATGCTCTTTGAACATCGGCAGGACAAATCCGCCGCCATGGAAATAGAGCATGTGCCACTCACCAGGCCCCGACTTGGGATGGAGCGTAATCACCTTTTGCCCGGCAGCTTCCCACTCTTGAACATCGAACTGGGTGCGGAACTTCTTCGGCATGGCCGCATCTTTCGGCAATGCCCGCCCAGCCATATAAGCTTCAAATTCCGGCGCAGTGTGTGGAAAAACGGGTTTACGCCTGGACATCACCCATTTGACTACACGCATCAGGATGCTGGGCTTGGCGCTGCGCAGTTCGATTGAGGTGTCGGTCAACAATGTCTCTCTCCTTGGGGAACGAGAGTGAAGCACCCTTCCCCCAAGTCAAGGATTGATCGCGACGATCAGGCCTTCATTGAGCCAGGTACCAAGCATGGCCCCTGCCCGCATCGCTGCAGTTTGGATATCCTCAGGTGTCGGCGCTTCATTCTCGCCAATGAGAACTGCGATCAACTCACCATAGCTCGCGCCATCTTGAATGGCGGCGAAAGCGACAGCGTGATCAGCTTCCAAAATCGTGAACGTAGGACGCTCTCCTGCGCGTGATGCGATGCAGGTATGAGGGGCGTCAAATCGGGTATCCGGTAGGGGCTCATCACCCCCAAGCGCTCGCCAAAGCGTCTCAAGATCATGGCCGACTAGGCGAGCCGTTGCGCGAGGCTGAAATTCAAGGCGAAGCTCACCCCAATCTTCGTCAACAAAATCGACACTCACTGCAGCAAAGTCTTGGGCATTTATGGGCGTGCTATCGGGTGCGGTTGCAAGTTCCAACATCGTCCATTCGAGCCACGCGAGCTCCGCCACTTCAGACCTTTCGGGAAATAGTTTTGCGCAGGTTTCATTAAAGCCCTCCCCCGCCTCATCGATGGTCCATCCGCTGGGAGGATGCGCAATCGCATGATTGATTGAGGCCTGCGCGAAAGCCTTGGACCCCACGCATAGGGCGGTGCGCTCATAGGTTTCGGCTAAAGCACCCATCAGCGCTGAACGGTAATTGCCGCGATAGACTGTCATGCCTGCGGCTTGCGAATTCCCCCATCCGTCCGGCAGAGGTGCTGCCTCATCCAGAATGGAATGCAGAAATGCGTCTTGCCGCTCTGCCAAACTGCTCATGCTGGCTCCAACACCCGGTCAGCGATTTCGCGCGCCCGATCTAGCTCAGTCAGCAACTCACCGAGCGGCGGGATATTCTCATCGCGCTCGATCATAACTGCGGGCAGATGGGGGAGCATTTCCAGCGCCTTGGCATAGAGTTTCCACACGGGCTCGATCACCTCGCGGTCATGCGTATCGATGATGATATCCCGGTCAGCTGTTGCCGGGTCGTGCCCCGCCAGATGGATCTGGCGCACGCGATCAAGAGGGAGACCGGTGAGATACTCTTGGGAAGAAAAACCGTGGTTCTTCGACGACACATAGATGTTGTTCACATCAAGCAGCAGATAGCACCCCGTGCGGCGAACCATCTCTGTCAGAAATTCCCATTCGCTCATCTCATCCTCCGGAAAAGTGAGATAGCTTGATGGGTTCTCAAACAACATCGCGCGGCCAAGCACGGACTGCGCACGGTCGATATTGTTGCACACCGCCGCAAGTGCCTCCTTAGTCAGCGGCATAGGCAACAGATCGTGCGAATTGTGCGCGCTGGTGCGGGTCCAACAGAGGTGATCAGAAACCCACAATGGTTCGATCCGTTGCTCTAACTGTTTGAGCTTCGCGAGATAATCTTCATCAAGGCCGCGCGCCGAACCGATCGACATCGAAACGCCGTGAATAATCACCGGCAATCGCTCACGCACCTGCTCAAGAATGCGCATCTGGCGACCACCCTCGATCATGTAGTTTTCGCTAATCACCTCAACAAAATCGACCGGCACATCACCTTCGAGAAAGTCATCATAATGGGTGCGCCTAAGGCCAAGGCCAAAGCCAGAGTAGGTTGCGATATTGCCTGATTGCGAGCTCATAGATGCCTCCCTAGCAGATTTGTGACCGCAAGTGACGCGGACATTTTCATGGAAAAGTTCGCGCGAAGTACCGGGGCCGTTACAGCCATGATATCGAGCGCGAGAAATGAGATTTTTCTAAAAAGTGTAACCGACCCTGTTCCTGCTGCGAAAGACGAGACAGTTCCAACACAATGGGACACCGAATTTTTATTGAAATGACAGTTTGGAGAATATCCATGAACAAGAAATCAATTGCTTCACTCGCAGGTCTTGCTCTTACCGCAGGCATCGCTGCAGGGCTCGCCACTACGCCAGTGGCTGCTCAAGGCGCCAAAGAAAAGTGCTACGGCATTTCGCTCGCAGGTAAGAATGACTGCGCTGCAGGGCCAGGTACCAGCTGTGCCGGCACCTCGACCCGCGATTATCAGGGCAACGCCTGGAAGTATGTTGACAAGGGCACTTGCACCACCATCAAGACCCCTAAAGGCAATGGCTCGCTGAAACCGATCCGCCGCTAATAGGTTTCGGTTGCCCCCTAAAGCTCTCTCGCTGTCCGTTCCTCCCGGATCAAAGGGCGTGCGAGAGAGTTATAGGAACCTTGATGAAATTCAATAAGACCAAGACAACAGCGCAAAGTTCAGGCAATTCGACCAAGCGCCTTCGTCCATGGTTTTTGAGGAGGATACAATGAACGCAATCACTTCGCTGTACGGACGCATCGTGCAGCTTCTCTCAGGCCCAGTTGTCGAAAGCCTCGGCTTGCTTGGCATCCGTATCGCGCTTGGCGGCGTGTTCTGGCGGTCGTACAACACCAAAGTGGCAGAAGGCACCTGGTTCACACCTAGCGAGTTCTTGCCTTACATTTTTCAAGATGAGTATGCAGGGCTTCCGATCCCAACGGATATCGCCATGCCTATGACGATTTATGCCGAGTTCTTTTTCCCGCTCCTGTTGTTCGCAGGTCTGTTCACGCGCTTTGGCGCAGCAGCGCTTGCGGTGATGGCGATCGTGATTCAGATCTTCATCTACCCCACTGGTGCACACTTCTGGGGTTGGGCGCTAGGCATCATTGCAATGGCCGCAATCCTGATCAGCCGTGGCGGAGGCATGTTTGCGCTCGACCGTCTGGGTGACCGTTTCTTCGGAGCAAAGGCTGCCTAATATGGTTGCAGACGAGCCAACCTTTGCCCGGCTGATGATAGGGGCACAAGACGGCGACAAAGCCGCTACTAACGTGCTACTTTCAGAAGCCGGGCTCTGGCTTGAGAGATATTTTAGAAGGCGTGTCCCACCGCACTCGATCGATGATCTGGTGCAGGATGTGCTTATCGCCTTTTATTCAAAACGGGCGACTTGGGATCAATCCCGTCCGTTCTTGCCGTGGCTCGCAGCCATTGCACGCTATCGCTGGGTCGATCACCTGCGCAAAGTCTACAAACATGAGGGTCAGGAACTCATGGATGATGATGCGGTCGAAGACAGCGAAGAAGAAGTCGTTATGGCTCGGGTGAGTCTGGATCGCTTATTCGGTCAACTTCCGGACCGACAGGCAGAAGTGATTGAGATGGTAAAAATCTCGGGGCTCTCGATACGCGAAGCCGCCGAAAAGACCGGGCAAAGTGAAAGCCTGGTGAAAGTTAATATCCATCGCGGCCTCAAGAAATTGGCCATGATGGTTGAGAAAGCTGACTGACATGGACAAGTATTCGAACCGCGACGATCTGATCGCAGCATTGACAGAAGATGTGAGCCCGGTGAAGCGCGTACGCTCTTCGGACGGCGTTGCTCTCATCGCATTTGCGACGATTATTGCCGCAGTCGTCTCCATCGCCGTTTACGAGTGGTGGGACGGATTGTTGACCGGCGAAGCATCGGGATACTTCCTAATTACGCATGGGTTGCTTCTTCTGCTCGGTGCCGCCAGTGGTGCGGGCGTTGTGAATGGAGCGATGCCCCGCGTTGGCGGGCAAAGCAGTGCGGCTTTCTGGGGCGCGTTGATGGTCGGCGTTTTGCCCATTGGAGCAGCTCTAAGCCTGCTTTCTGGCCACGGCAATCACGCACACGAAGGATTAAATGACCCGGTCGCCTTGATGTGCCTAACGGGTTCTCTGTCTGCAGCAGCCATTGTGATGGTCGCCTCGATTCTTTGGCTGCGGCGCGGCGCACCAGTATCGATTGAGCGTTCAAGCTGGCTTACCGGCATTGCTGCCGGCGCACTTGGAACCCTTGCTTATGGCATCACCTGCCCGCTCGACACCTTCTCGCATGTCGGTCTTTGGCATGTTGCGCCTGTTGGGATTTCCGCAGTTATTGGACGGCTCGTCGTTCCGCCACTCATTCGCTGGTAAATCTCAAAAGTTCGAAGGGGCAATGACGGCAGGGACGCTGTCATTGCCCCTTCATGATTCCGGGCCTATATGGCCTTCATGTCCGTAAGACCTTGGCGCGATATCGATAGGCGGGAATGCCGCCAGATCATGGTGGGCGATGTGCCCGTGGGTGGCGGAGCTCCGATCACCGTTCAAACCATGACCAACACCCCCACCGAAGATGCGGTGGCAACGCTGGACCAGATCCGGCGATGTGAAGAGGTCGGCTGCGATATCATCCGCGTTTCGTGCCCTACGGAGGAAGCGACCGCCGCCTTTGGCAAGATTACCAAGGCTGCACGTATTCCGATCGTCGCTGATATTCACTTCCACTACAAACGTGCCCTCGAAGCCGCCGATGCGGGCGCTGCGTGTTTGCGGATCAATCCGGGCAATATCGGCTCATCGCAGCGCGTTGCTGAAGTGGTCCGCGCTGCAAAGGCCAATGGATGCGCAATCCGCATTGGAGTGAACGCTGGCAGCCTCGAAAAGGATTTGCTCGAAAAATACGGCGAACCTTGCCCAGAGGCGCTGATCGAAAGCGCGCTTGATCACATCAAGCTCTTGCAAGATCACGACTTCCACGATTTCAAAGTGGCTGTGAAAGCCTCGGACGTGTTCCTCGCTGTCGCGGCCTACCACGGGCTAGCCGAGACGGTGGACTGCCCGCTGCACCTTGGCATCACCGAGGCTGGCGGGCTCATTGGCGGAACCGTCAAGAGCTCCATCGGCATGGGCTCGCTTCTTTGGGCAGGCATTGGTGACACCATCCGCGTGTCGCTTTCGGCTGAGCCGGAGGAAGAGGTCAAAGTCGGCTATGAGATGCTCAAATCTCTCGGCCTTCGGACTCGAGGGGTGAGAGTCGTGTCGTGTCCCTCATGCTCGCGCCAAGGGTTTGACGTGATCCGAACGGTTGAGACCCTCGAAAAACGCCTTGAGCACATCAAAACCCCGATGAGCTTGTCGGTGCTCGGTTGCGTGGTCAATGGCCCGGGCGAAGCACGCGAAACCGACATTGGGCTTACCGGCGGTGGCAATGGCAAACACATGGTCTACCTCTCCGGCGTCAAAGCGCATGCGATAGAGGATGAGGACATGCTCAGCCACATCGTCAAGCTGGTCGAAGACAAAGCCGCTGCGATTGAGGCGGGCGAAGCGGTGGCGTTCGATCCGCATGCTGTAGAGGCGGCAGAATAGAATGGCCAAGGCCCGAAACCTTGAGACTGGATCGAGTGAAGACACAGCGGTTCAGCAAGCCTCAGCAGAAGCGCTTTCTGTCGGCAGGACAAGTGCTGGTGCAGTCGCTATAGGAGCACTTGCATTGGGTGCCCTTGCGATTGGCGCGCTGGCAATCGGTAGGCTCGCAATAGGTAAGATGCGAATCCGCAAGGCACGGATCGACAAGCTCACCATCGGCAGAATCGAAATCGAGGAAAGCCCCAAAGAACAATGATCAAAGCGATATTGTCAGGCCTTTTCGCCGCCATTCTGGTGATCGGCGGCGCTGTGGTAGCGGGCGCAGAGGGGGACCATGACTACCCTGAGGCACGGCTTTACGATGCGTCTATTGATGCGGGCGCGGCGGTGGACGCTGCTTTGAAGCGCGCGCAGGAGCGGCAAGTTCACGTCCTCATCGCTTTTGGTGCCAACTGGTGCCATGACAGCCGCGCCTTTGCTGGGTGGACACAAAGCGAGCGGATCGGCGGCATGATCGAACAGCGTTACGAGCTGGTCTTTATCAATGTTGGCTACCCACAAGCCGGTGATGGCCATAATCAGCATCTTCTCAACCGCTTCGGCATTGGAGAACAGGAAGGCACGCCGCTCGTGTTGGTGGTTTCGCACGAGGGTGAAGCACTCAATGCAGAAACCGCTCAAAGCTGGCGCAACACTGCCAGCCGCAGCGAAGATGAGATTTACGGTGAGCTGGTGACCATGGCGGATAAGGGCGCGTAACCCTGCTCCACGTCGTCCATCACCCCGACTACATGGCGCCTCGACCTGAGCGGGGCACGTTCAAGTTCGACAAGTATTTCCTGGTGATGGAAGAGTTGCGAAGTGCCGGTCGCGCTATCACCGAACATGCCCCCGATCCCTGCCCGCGCGAATGGCTCGAAGCGGTCCATGATCCTGAATATGTCGATGAAGTTCTCCGCGCAGAAGTCCCCCACGCCAAAGAACGGCGTATTGGCTTTCCAGTCACCGAAGCGATCCGCGACCGGGTGCGTCATACCAATGGAGGTACATGGCTCGCGGCAAAGCTCGCTAAGCAACACGGCTATGCTGCCAATAGCGCTGCGGGGAGCCACCATGCGCTTGCAGACACAGGCGCCGGGTATTGCGTTTTCAACGACCTCGCCGTCGCTTCTAATCGCTTGATCGCGAAGGGCGATGCGAAGCGCATTCTCATTGTCGACCTCGATGTCCATCAAGGCGATGGCACCGCCAGTCTAACCGCGGGGCGCGAGGACATCGTGACCTTTTCCGTCCATGCCGAGAAGAATTTTCCGGTGCGCAAAGCACGCTCCAATCTCGATATCGGCCTTCCAGATGGCACGGCAGACGCGGCCTATATGACGGTCCTTCAAAACCATTTACCCAAGCTTTTGGAAGGATTTGCACCTGATTTCGTTTTCTACCAGGCTGGTGTCGATCCCCACGAAGGCGACAAACTGGGCCGCCTTGCACTGACGAGCGAAGGGTTGATTGAGCGCGACCGTTTTGTTGTGCGCGAAGCAAGAAAACGGGGCCTTCCTATAGCCTCTGCATTGGGCGGAGGTTACGGCGACGATCAGCGAGAAGTGGCTGCACGCCACGCCCGCTCAATGCTCGCCATGGCCCATGAGAACGCTGCACAAAACGCGAGATTTAGAGCGTCTTAAACCTTTTGCCCTAGACGTTGCTGCCATGATTGGACGTTCGCTCGCCCTAACTGCAGGAATTTGCCTCTTCGCAGCGCTTGTCGCTGGGAGCTTTGACGGCAATGGTTCGCCCAATGGCGGCGATTGGGTCCCGCGCAGTGCAGTTGCCCAAAGCGGAACCGCCGGAACAAGTGATTGGAACGCCGGCACCCACACTTTGTCGCGCGAATATGATGGGCATTTCTACGCCAGCACCACCGTGAATGGCGCAAGCCTCCGCATGTTAGTCGACACCGGTGCCAGTGTGATTGCGCTTACCGGATCGGATGCACGTGCAGCTGGCATATACTGGGATCAAAGTGAGGTTAGCCCTGTCGCACGCGGTGCCAGCGGCACCGTTTATGGCGTTGAGCGACAGCTCGAAGTTGTCGATGTCGGTGGGTTCACACGGCGCAATGTGAGGGCGATGATCGTGCCTCAAGGCCTTGATATCTCTCTTCTGGGCCAGTCCTATTTGGGCCAGATCAGCTCGGTCCAGATCGAAGGCAACCGCATGGTGCTGAGCGGGAGTTAGGCACTATTCTCACCGAAGGCTTGGTGGGAAGTATATGTCGATGTAGTCGGTCAGACTGTCGCACCACTCAAATTCACGCAGACGATAGTAGGAACGGTTCTGCGTCACCTCAAAGCGCCACTGCTTAGTTCTGCCACATCCCCGATCCGCATCGGGAGCACCACGAATTTTGATCGTTCCTTCATAAATGAAATAGTCAGAGCCAATCTCCGTTACAAACCCCTCTAGTTCGAGCAAGCTACCATCCTCGCCCCTTTGCCCACCTAAAAGCGACCAATTTCCGGTTTCTGTCACGCCCACCCAAACTGGGCCACGCTCTTCCCAATCGATCCATTGCAGCGTCACGCCCTCATTGCGCATCATCCGCTCTGCGCCCCGTTGATCGAGTATCCGCGTAGGCTGCTCAGGGATTTCGGCTGTTTCTACCGTGATTGTACCAGGCACATCCGTCCGGCTGCTGCGCACAATCTTTAGCTCAGTCAAAGATACCTCGTAACTCTGCGAGCCTGCATCCTCTCTCACTTGAGCTTCACCTTCCTGAGCCATCGCAGCGGTTGCGGCAGCTAACATGCAAAAACTCGCAAAAACGGTTCTGAGGCGTGTTAGGTACAGCATATCTGGTCTCTTTCGTGATTCGAGAGGCACCATAGCAAACCCTTAGGTCCCAAAGGAAAATGCGCGCATGAGGTCCCAAGAAACCGATTACCTTGTCATTGGCGCAGGCGCTGTGGGTTTGGCCTTTGTCGATACATTGCTCGATGAAGATCCCGATTGCCACATTACGATAATCGACAAGCACGCACGGCCCGGCGGGCATTGGAACGATGCCTATTCCTTCGTCGCCCTGCACCAGCCTAGCGCCACCTACGGCGTCAACTCGATGGAGATGTGCCCAGACCGAGTAGATGAGCATGGCCACAACGCTGGCATGTATCCACTCGCGAAACATGCAGAGATCCTTTCCTATTACAGCAAGCTGATGACCGAGCGTTTGGTGCCGAGTGGTCGGGTCACCTATTTACCTTTGACCGAGTATCTAAGCGGCCGGGGTGGGCGGCACAGCGCCCGCAGTATCCTATCAGGCGAAGAACACAGTTTTGTTGTGCGTCGCAAGCTGGTCGATGGCACATGGTTCAAGACCAGCGTCCCCGCGACGCACACGCCGGGCTTTGATATTGCCGAAGGCACGCGTTTTGCGGTGCCCGGAGACTTGCCGAAGCTCTGGATGGAGACAGATAATCTGCCTCAGCACTATTGCATCATCGGTGGCGGCAAGACCGCTATGGACACAGCCGTTTGGTTGCTTGAGGCGGGTGTGCCAGCCGACAAGATCGACTGGGTGCGTCCGCGCGACAGTTGGATGTTCAACCGCAAGCTTCTTCAGCCTGCCTATCACCGGCTTGAGGATTTGGTGCAGTTCCAGGTCGATCTGGTCGAATGCGCCAATGAATCTGAGACCGGCGATGAGATGTTTGCCAAGCTTGATGAGCGCGGCACGATGCTGCGGATCGATGAGAGCGTGACACCCAAAATGTTCCACTTTGCAGTCATTTCTGAGGCCGAAGTGGCCCTGCTAAGGCACATCACCAAGGTCCATCGTAACAGGCGAGTGACCGCGTTGGAGCCTTCGGCCATGGTGTTTGGCCGGGAAAGCGTGGATATGCCCGAAGGCACGCTTTTCATCAATTGCACCGCCAGCGCTGTGCCGTTTGAACAGCGCGACAAGACCCGTCCTTTCTTTGACGGCGACACGATCACTCTACAGCTTGTGCAGTCGCCCTTCGTCCCATACAGCGCCGCGATGGCAGCATTTATCGAGGCCAATTTCGAAACGGACCAAGAGAAGAATAATCTCACCCCGCCAACCCCGCTCACCGACAGCACGGAAACCTATCCTTACGCGGTGATGTCCAATTTGATGAGCACGGCGATCCTCTCTGGTAATGAAAAGACCAATGCTTTCAATGCCAAGAGCCGGTTGCATCCTACGGGGCCAGCGATTGCGAGGATGATGGCGGAAGGCAACCCTAGGCTTGAAGCGCTTTCCGATATCGCCCTCAAAATTAAGACCAATATGCCCGGAGTCATCAAATTGGGCATGGCCGCCAAAGCCATTCACGAGAGGGTAGACTAAGGATTTTTGGGGATTCACGGGAACGTCATTATCCGTTAGATAGTATGTCCGATATGAATCGCCGCGATCTCTTGAAGGGTTCTCTGGCCACCGGCGTTGCGCTGGTCGGGTCGGCCGCGCTCCCAGCATTACCAGCGAAACTGGCCGCAAGGCCGCGCGCAGGAACACCACTTGACCGGACATTGTTCGAAGTGGCGAAGCGAGAGCTCGATAAGGCAGGCGATGCCATCTGGCGGCGCGATATTGTCGGCATTTGTGACTACGGCGTGCATTCAGCACAGCGACGCTTTTATCTGGTCAATCTAAGGCTCGAAGAGGTTCAGGCTTTCCATGTAAGTCATGGGTCTGGCTCTGATCGCAACCATGACGGCTGGCTCGATAGCTACTCCAATGAGGAAGGCTCCCATGCAAGTAGCCGCGGGGCCTATGTCACTTGGGAGTGGTATCAGGGGCGGTATGGCACATCTGTTCGACTTGGTGGGCTGGAGCCCACCAATGAAGCAGCACTGCGCCGCTATATTGTGATGCACCGCGCGGCTTATGCCGAGCCTTCACATTTGCAACGCTGGGGCAAAATGGGCCGCTCACAAGGGTGCTTTGTCTTTGGGACCGACGATTTCCGGCACGTCCTCTTGAACCTTTCCGGCGGACGGCTGCTCTACACTGACAGTCTTGGCATACAGGAAGATGGCGCGATGCTGTCCCGCGAACAGCAGCTCGCGCTAAACAAGCCGAACTTGCAAATGCTGACACCTGACAATCCGAGTGCCATGCAGAGGTACGTACCAGGGGCGTTCTAAGCTGGGCTAACCCGCCAGCGGGTTGTTCTCGATCACGATAACTTCATCATCGCTCTCGCCCGAGCGCTTCTGAACTCGCGGTTTGTCGAGGCTCGCCAGTACCGGCGCATCTCGGCCATAGATGTCGTCAAAGGTCCGAAGCTCGCCATCAATGTCCACACCCATGGTGAAATAGGTGATATAGGCGCTCATCTTCTTTTCAATCATCACCTTGGTGTACTCACCGGAGGTCGCGATCTCGACCGCCTCATCGCGTGTCGCACCTTTGCCAAGTATTGCCATAGTGATCGCGAGTTCGAGAGCCCGCTCGGTGCGGATGCAACCATGTGAAAGCGCGCGCATGTCGTTGTTGAACAAATGGCGTGAGGGCGTATCGTGAAAGAAAATCGCGTGGCGGTTAGGCATCTCCAGCTTCATCCGGCCCAGCGAATTGGTGGGTCCGGGTTGTTGTACAACGCTGATCCAGCCGCTCTCGTGCCGGGTTGCGCGATAGCCTTTCGAGCGCGCCCATGACGGATTATTGAGCACGCGTTGGCCCAGCCCTTCGCCCTTCACGATGGATTGGGGCACGGTCCAGGTGGGGTTGAAGACAACGCCTGAAACAACTTCGGCCAATTGCGGAGTAGCGGTGCGGCCAGGTTTGCCGACGACAGTGCGATAAGTGCTGATGATCTTGTCGGCGACGGTCAAGCGCAGTTGAAATTCCGGCACATTGGTAATCAGATATTGGTTGCCCAGATCACGCGCAAGCCAACGCCAGCGGTCCATATTGGCCCGGATAAGCTTGTGCTTTTCGGCATTCTCCATAGGGGTCACGGCCAGCGCTGCTCGTAGGGCGGCGTAGTCAGGGTGAGTGGGGTGAAGCTTGGCGAGCGTTCCAGCGATATCGCTGGTGCTTATGGCTTCAGCCAAGAGTTCGCGTGAACGGAACCGGTCACGGTCGGGATCGACCACGAACCACTGCACCCGAGCTTCCATCGGCGTGCGCCCATCGCGCAGATCCTCAACCAGCCAGACAAAGTTCTTTGAGGCGAGCTGGTCGAGCGCTTCAGAAGGCCCTTCCGCAGCCAATGCCCTCAGCGCCTCGGCATCGTAGTCAGCTGGGTCCAGTCCCTCAGCCCCGATCCCTTCGATAAACGCGACAAGGGCCGTGACCTGTTCGGGTTCCCAACTTTCAATGATGGGCCCGGGAGGCGCCAAATCGCCCTGCACCAGCGGCTCAGACACCATTTGCGGGAATGCTTCGTCGAAGTTTGTATCGGATGGAGTTTCGGACGGGGCATCAGCTTCAGTTGCGGGCTGTGTCTGATCAACCTGCTCCTCTTGGGCAAGCGCACCCGTGGCCAAAGCTGCCGCTCCGACCCATCCAATCATGACAGTGCCTACCCGTTTGTGCATTTCTTCCACCCAATATAGCCTGCTCAATGTGAGCATTTAGACCACGTTCGAACCCTGTTACGGTGAATATATCGTGTCTTTGCCCCTGCTATCAACTGCAAGAGCTTTCCTCGCGATGAATCGGCCGTGAAAACTTGTCCCGACACGGATAGCACTGATCCACGTGACTGCACGCCAAGAGGTGACTAGAGAGCACCGACAATGTCACGGTCCCTATCATCCGCTCCTTGGCTCCCATTCGCCGCTGCCCTGGCAGGCGTGGGGTTCTTGTCGATGATGGATGCCTTTATGAAAGAGGCTGCGCTCACCACGGGCACATACACCGCAACGGTGCTGCGTTCGCTCATTGGAGCAGCGATCATCGCTCCTGTCTGGCTTTGGAAACGCACGGGTTGGCCTGACCGTCCAACCATGAAACTGCATTTAGAGCGCGGAATAATCAGCGCCATTATGGCTTTGAGCTTCTTCTATTCGCTCACGAAACTTCCACTGGCAGAAGCGATTGCGATCAGCTTCGTTGCGCCTCTGATTGCGCTCTATCTTGCACGTATACTTTTGGGCGAAGAAATCCATGCCAAGGCGATTTTCGCGAGCCTGTTGGGCTTCGCAGGCACTCTGGTCATAATCAGCGGCAAAATTGGCCAGGGCAATTTTGACGATGATGTTGCTTTGGGCCTCGCCGCATTGCTCTTCTCTGCCATGCTCTATGCCTACAATTTCATTGTGATCCGCAAGCAGTCGCAACTGGCGGGGCCAGTTGAAGTTGCGACCTTTCACAGCGGCGTAGGCGGCATTGTGTTGCTCGCGCTCGCACCCTTCCTGGCCACGCCGATTGAAACCGAAGCGCTCGTACCCCTGGTCTCAGCGGGCATGCTCACCGTGCTCGGTGCCATGTCACTGGCCTGGGCTTACGCACGGGCCGAAGCACAGGCACTGGTTCCGATCGAGTACTCTGGGTTCATCTGGGCGAGTGTTCTCGGATGGGCCTTTTTCCGCGAGACCGTCACAGTCCCAACTCTCGCTGGAACACTCTTGATTGTGACCGGTTGCTGGCTGGCTACACGAAAAGGGCAGACTGGCAAGGCCGAGGCTGCCCAGACCTAGCCCATTCAAGGCTTTGCCTTGACCTGGTGGCCTACCTTGCCCAGATCATTTGCAGGAAATGTCGCCTCGCGGACAGGAGATGTACGTGGGGCCAGCCAAAGGGACACTACGCTCATGACCGCTACCGGCAAAGACAGCCTCAACACACGCTCCACCTTAGATGTGAACGGCAAATCCTACGCCTTTTACTCGCTTGCAAAAGTAGCCGAGCAAATGGGCGATGTGTCGAAATTGCCGATTTCGATGAAGGTGCTTCTGGAGAACATGCTGCGCTTTGAGGATGGCGGTTTCACCGTTGGGCGCGAAGATATTCAGGGCATCATCGACTGGCAGGCGAACCCAGTGACGGGCGAGGAGATCCAATACCGCCCTGCCCGCGTGCTCTTACAAGACTTCACCGGCGTTCCTTGCGTTGTGGACTTGGCCGCCATGCGCGATGCGATCAAGAAACTTGGCGGAGACACGGCCAAGATCAATCCACAAGTGCCCGTTGACCTTGTGATCGATCACTCTGTGATGGTCGATGAGTTTGGCCACCCCAAAGCGATGGAAGCCAATATGGCGCTCGAATATGAGCGCAATGCAGAACGCTATGACTTCCTCAAATGGGGCGCGGAGAGCTTTGAAAACTTCTCCGCCGTTCCTCCTGGCACGGGTATCTGTCATCAGGTGAACCTTGAATATATCGGCCGCGGCGTGTGGTCGAGCGAAGACGAAAACGGCGAACTGGTCGCCTATCCTGACACATGCGTGGGCACCGACAGCCACACCACCATGATCAACGGGCTTGGTGTTCTTGGCTGGGGCGTAGGCGGGATTGAGGCAGAGGCTGCCATGCTGGGCCAGCCGATTTCGATGCTGATCCCGGAAGTCGTCGGCTTTAAGCTTACCGGCAAAATGGCCGAAGGTGTGACCGCGACCGACCTTGTACTCACCTGTGTGCAGATGCTGCGCGAAGTCGGCGTGGTCGGCCGCTTTGTCGAGTTTTACGGAGAGGGCGTTGCGAACCTCACCCTCGCTGACCGTGCTACCATCGCCAATATGGCGCCCGAATATGGTGCGACCTGTGGCTTCTTTGGGATCGATAACAAGACGATCGACTATATGCGCCTAACAGGCCGGTCTGAGGACACAATCGCTCTGGTCGAAGCCTACGCCAAGACCCAAGGCATGTGGTTTGATCCAGCGAATGAGCCGGTGTTCTCCAACACGCTTTCGCTTGATGTCGGGACCGTGGTGCCAAGCCTTGCCGGACCAAAGCGCCCGCAGGATCGGATGACGCTCCCGATGGTGGATGAGCTGTTCAATGATGACCTTGAGAAGGTCTATAAGAAGAGCGAACCGGCACGCGTAGATGTGGCTGATACCGATCACGATATCGGCGATGGCGATGTTGTGATTGCGGCGATCACCAGCTGCACCAACACATCGAACCCAGATGTTCTGATTGCCGCCGGCCTCGTTGCCAAGAAGGCAAATGAGCGCGGGTTGCGGCCAAAGCCCTGGGTAAAAACCTCACTTGCTCCGGGCAGCCAGGTGGTAACAGACTACCTTGTGAAGTCAGGGCTTCAGGATGACCTCGACGCGGTAGGCTTTGACCTCGTGGGCTATGGCTGCACAACCTGTATTGGCAACTCGGGCCCTCTCGCGGCGCCCATCAGCCAAGCCATCAACGGCAATGATATTGTCGCTGCCTCCGTACTTTCAGGCAACCGCAACTTCGAAGGCCGCGTGTCGCCTGACGTTCGCGCAAATTTCTTGGCCAGCCCGCCGCTGGTGGTCGCCTATGCGATCAAAGGCACTGTGACTGAAGACATCACCGAAACACCGCTTGGCCAAGACCAAGACGGTAATGACGTCATGCTCGCAGACCTGTGGCCTTCCAATGCCGAAATCGCTGAGCACCGCGCGGCCAATATTGATCGTTCCATGTTCGTTGACCGCTATGCCAACGTGTTTGACGGCGATGAGCATTGGCAGGCGATCACGGTTGAGCCCTCCGACACCTATCAGTGGCGCGCAGGCTCCACCTACATCGCCAATCCGCCGTACTTTGAAGGCATGGAGATGACGCCTGCACCGATCACCGACATCGTCGATGCAAAGCCGCTTGCTATCCTTGGCGATAGTGTGACGACCGATCACATCTCACCTGCTGGTGCGATCAAGGAAGACAGCCCTGCTGGCTCCTATCTCAAAGGCAATCAGGTCGCTCGAAAGGACTTCAACTCCTATGGCTCGCGCCGAGGTAATCACGATGTGATGATGCGCGGCACCTTTGCCAATATCCGCATCAAAAACGAGATGACCCCCGGAATTGAAGGCGGCGTCACCACCTACAATGGCGAGCAAATGCCGATCTATGACGCAGCGATGCGTCATAAGGAAAACGGCACGCAGCTTATCGTGGTTGGCGGCAAGGAATATGGCACTGGCTCGTCACGCGATTGGGCTGCCAAAGGCACGATCTTGCTCGGTGTGCGCGCAGTCATTGTTGAGAGCTATGAGCGTATTCACCGTTCAAACCTCGTGGGCATGGGCGTTCTCCCCTTGCAGTTCAAAGAGGGTGACACGCGCCAAAGCCTAGATCTCGATGCCGATTGCACCTTCTCGATTAAGGGTCTCGCAAGCCTTAAACCCGGTCAAGATGTTGAAGTCGAGACGGCAAGAGCGGATGGTTCAAACTTCACATTCACAGCACTTTGCCGTATAGATACTGAAAATGAGATGGAATATTATCGCAATGGCGGCATCCTCCATTACGTTTTGAGAAAGCTTGCTGCTTAAGGGACCAGCATTCTACTTATGATTAGACGCCTCACATTCTGCACTCTGATGGCGCTGGCAATTTCTGCCTGCGCACCGAGCGGCAATGATGGAAAGGACGCACCGTCGAACGCACCTTTTGGGTATGAGTTCGCTCACCTTGAAGCGCATAATGCGGGAGAACTGCGGGCGCCGTCGAGGTAATGACGCTTAAGAAACCACCGGTGCGCAGGTATTGACACTTGGTCGAACACAACTGGTTTTGCGAAAGCAATGAATTAGGACGGATTTGGCATATGCCAGATATCAGGCACTTCATTAGGGGGAATACTCGAAATGCTCATTTCATCAGTCTTAACTGCCGGTTTGCTCGCGTCAGTTCAGGCCGCGCCACCTGTCTCCGCCCCGGAAGCACCCCCGGCTCCTGAGAGAACCGCAGATGTTACCGAAGTCGCGCTCGCCGAGCCAGAGGCCTCGGTCGTCTCAGAAGAGCCCGTTGTGAATGACGAGGACAAGATCATTTGTCGTCGGACTGCCATTGTCGGTTCTCGCTTTAAGAAACGCCTTTGCGGAACTCAAAAAGAATGGGAATCGATGCGACAGCGCAGCCGAGATGCGACGCAGGGCATGCAACGCTCTGGCAGAGGCCTAGAGCCAGACACTGGCGGTTAGATCAGAGTTCCAATTCATCACTAAAAGAGGCGGCTTCCCGAGTTGGAAAGCCGCCTTTTTTGTTAGCCGCCCTTTTAGGAGCGTTTAGACTTCGGCACCTTGACTTCCACCGGCCATCTTTTTGCCGAGTGCTCTGCGCGAAAGGATCGCACCTGCGGCAAGGCCAAACAGGATCATCATTGGCGGAGCTGGAACGTCGGTGCCGCCGCTGCTGGTCGATGTGCCGCCACTTGAACTGGAGCTTGAAGAACTAGAGCTTGAGCTGCTTGACGAAGAACCTGAGGTCGAGGTTGTTCCGCCAAAGCTCGTGCTTCCGCCCGAGCTGGTCGAAGTCGAGGAGCTTGAGCTGCCACTGGAAGAAGTACTCGTTGAGCCTCCAGATGTGCCACCCGAACTGCTGCTGGACGACGAACTTGAGCCAGAAGACGAAGAGCTGGAACTACCGCCAAAGCTGGTTGAACCACCAGAACCGCCCGACGAGCTGCTGCTCGAGGAAGAGCTTGAACTAGACGAAGACGAGGAGCCTGAGCTGCCGCCAAAGCTGCTAGAACCGCCGGAGCCGCCTGAAGAACTGCCGCTTGATGAGGAGGAGCCTGAGCTGGATGAGGACGAGCCGCCAAAGCTGGTTGAACCGCCGGTGCTGCCACCAGGATGCCCGGAAGTGCCGCCTGATGTTGTGCTCGATGCACCGCCAGAAGAGCTACTGCTGCTCGAAGAAGAGCTTGAGCTCGAAGACGAAGAACTGCCACCAAAGCTGCTCGAGCCGCCGGAGCTTGCACCGCCCGAAGACGATGACGAAGAACTCGACGAGGAGCTGCTGGACGAGCTGGTTGAGCTGCTGAAGTTGCCCGAGCTGCCGCCGCTGGTCGCACCGCCTGAACTTCCGCCGCCCGAAGAAGACGAGCTGCTCGAAGAAGAGCTTGAGCTGGAAGACGATGAGGAGCCTGAACCCCCACTGGTGTTGCCACCACTGCTCCCGCCTGAAGAGCTCGACGAGGAAGAAGAGCTGCTGCTGGAGGAAGACGAACCTGAGCCTCCGCTAGTGCCGTCCATGTTACCAGAGCTGGTCCCGCCCATATTGCCCGAACTACCGCCGCTCGAAGAGCTTGATGAGGACGAACTACTGGAGGACGAGGAGGAAGAACTCGACGATGAGCCTCCACCGGTGCTGGTGCTCGAGACATTGCCTGACGTGCTGGAGATGTTGCCGGATGTCGTGCTTGTACTCGACACGTTGCCGGAGGTCGTGCTCGTGCTTGAGACATTGCCCGACGTGCTGCTCGTGCTCGATACATTCCCCGAGGTCGTAGACGTACTCGATACGTTTCCTGAGGTCGTCGATGTACTCGACACATTCCCTGAAGTCGTGGAACTTGAGACGTTGCCAGAGGTCGTCGACGTAGTGCTCGAAACATTGCCCGAAGTCGAAGTTGAAACGTTGCCCGAAGTCGAAGTTGAAACGTTGCCCGAAGTGGTCGAGCTTGAGACATTACCTGAGGACGATACATTCCCTGAGGTAGTGGTTGTCGTCGTCGTTGTCGTCGTGCTTGTCGGCGTTCCGCCCGAGCTTGTACCGCCTGAGGTGCTCACATCACCCGATGTGCTGGCGCCACCGGTGCTGGTGCTGCCGCCGCTGGTGCTGGTGCTAGAACCGCCAGAACCACCTGACCCTCCGGTTGTGGTTGAGATAGAGACATCGCCCGAAGACGATCCACCGCCGCCTCCGCCGCCAAAGAAACCGCCTAGGAAACCTCCTCCGAAACCACCACCAAATCCGCCGAGCCCGCCACCAACAGCGATTGGACCGCCAAAGCCGCCACCGCCGCCGCGGATAGGCGGAAGGGGTGGAAGCGGAGCAGGCGCATATGCGACCTGGGCAATCGGTGGGCATTCCGCGTCATCGAAATAGGCGTTGACTGCGCCGTCGGGCAGAGGTGCGGAACCGGCAACCGCACCAGTCGCACCTGAAGGCGCGTAGCCGCCCGGCACTGGTTGGCACTCAATGGTGCGCTCAACAATGCGACGACGACGGTCAGGCTCCACCTCAGGAAGAGGCGGCAATTCGCGGGCACGGTCCGTCTTCACGTAACGTGGCTGAGCCACCCCTTGCGTCTTTAGATAACGCGGCTCGCCGATCGGCTGAGCCACGGGGAGCGCTTTGGAGTCCACAAGCTTGCCATCCGCATCGGAGGCGAAACGTGGCTCATCGGTGTTCATCGGCTCGGCCATCCGAACCGCCCCACCCTGCAGAAGCGCAACGCCGGCAGCGGTTGCCGCGAGCTTAGCTGTTACCATTTTGATCGACATAAAACCGAACCTTAGCTTGTAATGGTCAGGCGCAGCCGGTCCGCACCTTCACCAAATCCAAAACTATGATGGTCTTGTAATTCGCTTCACCGCAACGCGGTTAACCATGTTCGGAGGCCGCTTCAGCACCCTAAGGGAGCGGATCGGGGATGTTTTCAGGTTCGCTGTCCCGTTTTGGAACCGAAATTAACCGCAATGTTAGCCGTTTTCATCGAACAGGCCGCTCTGCGTGGGGTTCCCGCGAAGAATCGGTTTGGCCATTTCAAGGTGCTCCCACCCGGCATCATTAAGCATACGGCCACGCTCTGTTCGTGCAATTAGACCCAACTGAATAAGGTAGGGCTCGATCACTTCTTCGACCGTGTCGCGTTGCTCGGCGAGCCCTGCGGTCAGCGCCGCTGCGCCCACGGGACCGCCTTTGTAAGTGGTCGCAATCATAGTGAGATACCGCCGGTCCATCGCGTCCAGTCCCAGCCGGTCGATCTCAAGCCGGGTCAGCGCATTGTCGGCGATTGCCTGCGTGACGGTGCTTTGCCCTGCCACTTGAGCAAAGTCTCTCACCCGCCGGAGCAAGCGACCTGCCACACGCGGCGTCCCGCGCGAGCGACGCGCAATCTCACGCGCGCCTGCAGGCTCAATGTCCAACCCCAGCAGGTTCGCTGCACGCGTCACCACCAAATCAAGTTCATCATGGGAGTAAAACTGGAGGCGCACGGGGATGCCGAAACGGTCGCGTAAAGGCGTTGTCAGCAGCCCTTGGCGGGTGGTCGCGCCGATCAAAGTGAAGGGCGGCAAGTCGATCCGAACACTGCGCGCAGAAGGCCCTTCCCCGATGATGATGTCGAGCGCGCGGTCCTCCATCGCGGGGTAGAGCACCTCCTCCACCACCGGGTTCAATCGGTGAATTTCGTCGATGAAAAGGACGTCGTGGGGCTCAAGGTTTGTGAGCAGCGCTGCAAGGTCTCCGGCCTTGGCGATCACGGGGCCTGACGTAGAGCGAAAACCCACACCCAGCTCGCCCGCGACGATCTGAGCAAGCGTGGTCTTTCCAAGCCCCGGCGGCCCATGGAACAAGGTGTGATCCATCGCCTCCCCGCGAGCTTTAGCGCTGGCGATGAAGACCGAGAGGTTGTCCTTGGCGCTCTCCTGACCAATGAATTCAGCGAGGCGCTTTGGGCGCAGAGCTGTGTCCGGATCGCCGGGCTGGTTCTCGCCTGAGTGGATGGGTGGGTCAGCGTCGGTCAATATAGCCCCCCACTTCCAACGACACCGAAGAACTCACCTTTGCGATATACCTGCCAGATTTCGTACCCGCTTGATGAAGAAACTATCTGGAAGATTAGCCCATCGCCCACTTGAATGCTCAAATCTCCGGTCTTTCGATCAATGTCCAGTCTACTTATCACGTATCCGTTCAGCGCGTCGTTAGCCTGCACTTTTGCATCGACTGGTTCAGGTAGGCCGAACTTATGGCCATCGTCTTCGTCCGTAACGATGATGCTCTTTGCACCAATCAAACGCCAGCTGAGCGTTGTTATAACAAAGTCTTGGCCAATAAGAACAGACCACTGGCTGGTATCTCTCTCCAATCGGACATACAATCCGATCAAGAGTTCCATGAGCTCTTTTTCAAAGGCTTGAGTGGCTGATTGTTTGCGGAGGAACTTCATCCCGTTCTCTCCGCATCAAGCTGACAAATGGATACTGAAACGAGTTCAGCATGACGGGGTTTTAATCGGGATGCTTTGCCAATTTCGTCACCCTGAACTTGTTTCAGGGTCCATTTCGCGTAACGCTCTGAGCCATGCCCATTGAGCGGAACCCGTGCGTCTATATCCTTGCCAGCAAACCCTACGGGACGCTCTACATCGGTGTCACAAGCGACCTGATCAAACGGCTTTGGCAGAACCGTGAGGGCGCCGTCGAGGGCTTCACTTCGCGACACAAAGTCCACCGGCTCGTTCGATATGAGATGTTTGGCGACATGCCCTCCGCGATCACACGGGAGAAACAGCTCAAGAATTGGCGACGCCAATGGAAGATCAATTTGATCGAGAGCGAGAACCCCGATTGGCATGACCTGACCGTCGGGCTCGGCTTGCCTCCGCTGGAACAGAGTGGGAGGCAGGATGGATCCTGAAACAAGTCCAGGATGACGAGTAAGGGTGTGGCCTCCCATCACCCAGCCGCCTTCTTCAGCGCCACGCGGATCAAGTCGCCCTCGCTCGCACCCTCGCCCAGTTCCTCCACCGCCCGCAACACCGCATGCGCCGCAATCGCTGGCTTAAACCCGAGGTTCTCCAAAGCGCTAACCGCATCTGCGCTCGCGCCGCCTTTGGGAGCTGCACCGCCCACGCCAGCGCCAGCCATACCGCCACCTGGAAGCGCGCCTGCCTTGTCCTTCAGCTCATTGACGATCCGCCCCGCAAGCTTTGGCCCCACGCCGTTCGCGCGCGCCACGCTGGCCGCATCGCCGCTGGCACAGGCATCGCGCAATTCGCCGGTCGAGAGCGCGGAGAGGATCGCCAAGCCCACCTTGGAGCCCACGCCCTGCACTTGTGTCAAAAGGCGGAACCAATCGCGCTCTGCACTTTGGGCAAAGCCAAGCAGGCGCATGTCGTTCTCCGACACCTGCATATCGGTGTGGACCGTGCAGCCCTCGCCCACCTCGCCCAAAGCCGACAAGGTGCGCGCAGAGCAGTGGACCAGATAGCCCACGCCTTGCACATCGACGATGGCCCAATCCTCGCCAATGGAATCCAGCCTGCCGGAAAGCTTTGCAATCATACGTCTTCCTTGGCGCTACCGCTTAGCGGCTTGAGCGCGTTTTGTTCTTGAAGGAAACGCCCGGCAAGCGCCAGAGCCAACTGGCCGTTTTGCGCAAGTGATCCTCTCGACAAAAGGTCCTCACGCGCTATTGGCTTGCCCTTATGAGTTATAACACCTTCGGGCGGGTCTTCCGCTTTACCACTTGGGGAGAGAGCCACGGGCCGGGATTGGGCGCGATTATTGACGGCTGCCCGCCGAATATCCCGCTTACCGAGAAGGACATTCAGCCCTATATGAATGCGCGCCGTCCGGGGCAAAGCAAATACACCACACAGCGGCAGGAAGCGGATCAGGTTCGCATCTTGTCAGGCGTTTTTACCGATGATGCGGGCGAACAGGTCACAACGGGCACGCCGATTCATCTGATGATCGAGAACACCGATCAGCGCTCAAAAGACTATTCAGAGATCGCCAAAAGCTACCGTCCGGGCCACGCCGATTACACCTATGATGCCAAATACGGCATTCGCGATTATCGCGGTGGCGGCCGATCGAGTGCGCGGGAGACCGCCGCACGCGTGGCCGCTGGCGCAATCGCACGGTTGGTTATCCCCGAGGTCAAAATCACGGCATTCGTCTGCGAAATCGGCGGCGACACAATCGACCGCGATGCGATTATCTATGAGAACATCACCAAGAACCCCTTCTTCTGCCCTGACAGTTGGGCTGCCAAGCGCTGGGAGGAATTGGTTGATGGTGCGCGCAAAAGTGGCTCGTCATTGGGCGCGGTGGTCGAGTGCGTGGCAGAAGGTGTCCCGGCAGGATGGGGCGCGCCTGTTTACGCGAAACTAGACAGCGAGCTTGCCGCAGCCATGATGACGATCAACGCGACGAAGGGCATTGAGATTGGCGATGGTTTTGAAGCAGCCCGCCTGACGGGTGAGCAAAATGCCGATGCAATGACGCCGGGTGAAGACGGCAAACCCGTCTATGCCAGCAATCATGCAGGCGGTACGGCTGGCGGCATTTCCACGGGTCAGCCTGTGGTGTGCCGGGTCGCGTTTAAGCCAACCTCTTCAATCCTGACACCTGTCGACACCGTCACCTCTGACGGGGAGGCGACACAAGTGCGCACCAAAGGCCGGCATGACCCCTGTGTAGGCATTAGGGGCGCTCCAGTGGTCGAAGCAATGATGGCGCTGGTGCTGGCCGATCAAAAATTGCTGCACCGCGCGCAAATGGGTTGAGGCGGATGTGACCGCTAAGCGAACCCTTGAGCGGTTGATCGCGCACCACTTTCCTGGAGCACAGCTTCAGTCATTTAGCGCTCTCGCCGGCGGTGTTAGCGCCGATGTGTCACTTTTGGAACTCATTCTTGCGGATGGCACGCCGCGAAAACTTGTTTTGCGCGCGCACGGGAAACGGCACTGTGGCCTTCCTCTAGGCACTGAATTTGATTTGCTGCGCGCTTTAGCCTCGGCCAGCCTTCCGGTTCCGGAACCGCTGGACAAGGACGAAAGCAATGCGATCTTGGAGCACCCTTATGTGCTGCTCGAGTATGTCGAGGGCTCAACTGAGATTCCCTCAGACTGCGTGGGTGAGCGCATTGACGCGATGGCGCAACAATTGGTCGCGATTCATCAATCAGACACCGCGGCTCTTCCTGCGCTTCCGCCACGGAGTGACCCAGTGCCGGAGCTGCTTGGCTTTCTGGGAGAAGATGCTGAATGGGACCGGTTACGAGCAGCCTTGCGTTTGCTCGGCGATTGTCCATCAACCAGTCGAATTTCGCTGCTCCACGGAGATTACTGGCCGCAGAATATCATCTGGAAAAATAATGCTGTCGCAGCGGTGATCGATTGGGAGGATGCTGGCCTTGGCGATCCGATCTCTGATGTGGCCTGCGCGTGCCTCGAACTAAGCTATCTCTACGGTCAAGAGGGCGCGGCCCAGTTTAGCGAATCCTACCAAAAAGCTTTGCCAGTCGACCCATTCCGGTTTGCGCTTTGGCAGGCCTATGTCGCGGCTTCAGGAGTTCAAAGCATGGGGAATTGGGGATTACCCCCCGAACGGGTAGCATCGATGCGAATGGTTGCGCGTGCCTCTATTCGAGAGGCGACAACGAAGATCATCAGATAGCTTTCCGCACCAGTATGATTGTGGCAAGACCCACCACATGAAGATCATCCTCACCGGTTCCTCGGGCCGCATTGGTCGCGCCATCTTCGGCAGTCTTGCTCCCGAGCATGAGGTGATTGGCGTTGATACTCATGCCTTCTCAACAACGCAGGTAATGGGTGACTGCGCTGATGAGGGGACAATGCGACCGCTGCTGGAAAGCGCGGATGCAGTCATTCACACTGCTGGCCCCCACGCGCCGCATGTAGGCGAAGTCTCCGATGATGAGTTTGAACGCGTCAATGTACAGGCGACCGGGCAACTCTATGAATGGGCGCGCGCGAGTGGAGTTGGACGCTACGTCTACACCTCTACCACCGCGCTTTATGGTCACGCGATTGTGCCAGCGAACTGCACATGGGTCGATGAGACGACCGCCCCCTTGCCCAAGAGCATCTACCACCGCAGCAAACTTGCTGGCGAAGAGCGTCTGGAAGCGTTGGCAACTATTGACCTGCCGGTTCGCGTGCTGCGCATGTCGCGCTGCTTTCCTGAGAATGCAGCCCTTATGGCAACCTACCGCCTTCATCGCGGCGTGGATGCTCGTGATGTGGGAGAAGGGCACAGACTTGCGCTTGACCATAAGGGACCAGCTTTCACGCGGTTCATTTTATCGGGGGCAACACCCTTCACCCGCGAGGACTGCGAAGGACTTGTAAGCGATGCCCCCGCCATCATCCGGGCACGAGCTCCCAAACTCGCCAGAGCATTCGCCACTCGCGGTTGGGATCTGCCGCGATCAATCGATCGGGTTTACGATCCCGGCGCTGCTCAGGCACAGATGGGTTGGCGAACGAAATGGGGCTGGGAAGAAGTTTTGGCCCAGTTGGAACGGAACGATCTTGAAGTCTTGCCATACAAAGCGGCCGCCGCACCCAATAGTGAGTAGTCTAAAATACTGTTCTGCAAGGCTATCCATAGTTGTCACGTCCCCTAGATCGCGATTGTCTTATCCGCAGCACCCGGGTATGGGGCTCGCGAACACGAAACCCCGAATAGGTTACATCAGTTTTTTCGATTGCATTGATCGCAACTCTCAACTTCCATTGCAGACGGATTCCCCTATTTCAGAATGCATCGGGTCCACCCCACCCGATACTGACGTTACCGGCTAATCCCCCCTCTCCCCGCCGGATCGTCCCTCCAACTCGGCCAAGCCCAACCAAGTTTGGGTTTGCGCCCTAAAGAACCGGAAGCCTGCTGGCTCCCTCCCCTTACCCCCCTTTGCGGTTACGGCGGCTTCCGGTTCCTCTTTTTCTCGAAATCCGATTGAAGGTTGCGACTGAGTTGTGCTCGTTCGCTGATGCTTCGCGATCTGCAAGAATACCCATCGCGTCATCGGAATTTGCAATCAATCTCGACAGTTTAATCGATTGGACCGGGGCATTCATTTCAATCAGTGAGGGGTCAGAGCTCCCGCCGACGAGTCGGGCGTAATGATCCCTAACGACCCCTAAGGAGAAGAGACAATGGACGCGAAGACCGGTGATATCAGCGGCTGCCCATTCCACGGCGACGGCGCAAGCCGCACGCTGCTGGGCCGCCAGAACAAAGATTGGTGGCCTGAGGCAACCGACCTTGGACTTCTGACCGAGCAAGGCAAATCCGCCAACCCCTATGGCGAAGACTTTGACTACGCCGCTGCTTTCAATGCGATTGATTACAGCGCGTTGAAAGCAGACCTGACGGCCCTGATGACTGATGATCAGGACTGGTGGCCTGCGGACTATGGTCACTACGGCCCGTTCTTCATCCGCATGGCATGGCACGCAGCTGGCACTTATCGCACAGGTGATGGCCGCGGCGGTGCAGGTTCAGGTCAACAGCGTTTTGCGCCGCTCAACAGCTGGCCAGACAACGGCAACCTCGACAAGGCGCGCCGTCTTCTTTGGCCGATCAAACAGAAATACGGCAAAGGCATCAGCTGGGCTGACCTTTTCGTGCTTGCTGGTAACGTTGCGATCGAAAGCATGGGCGGGCCCGTCTTTGGCTTCGGCGGCGGTCGCCCAGACGTCTACGAGCCAGAAATGGTGTATTGGGGCACGGAAGACCAATGGGTCGACACCGGCGCTGAAACTCGCATCCAGCCTGACAAGGAAATGGAGCTCGAAAACCCACTCGCAGCGATCCAAATGGGTCTCATCTATGTGAACCCAGAAGGTCCAGGCGGGAATCCGCACGATGCCGAAGGCATGGCCCGCGATATGCGTCGCACCTTTGCCAATATGGCGATGAATGACGAGGAAACCGTCGCTCTTACTGCTGGTGGTCACGCCTTTGGTAAGGCGCACGGCGCACAGCCATCGGACACTTTCTCAGAGTCGCCTGAAAGCGAAGCTCTGCACCAGCAAGGCTTTGGTTGGCTGACCGACGCCGATGAAATCGCCAAGGGTCACATCACGACCTCAGGCATCGAAGGCGCCTGGTCGAACAACCCAACATCGTGGAGCCACGACTACTTCCGTCTGCTGTTCAAGTACGACTATGAGCTCGTGCAAAGCCCCGCTGGCGCAAACCAGTGGCAGCCGATCAATCAGTCTGAAGAAGACATGGCACCAGATGCGCGGGACCCGAACAAGAAGGTCCCAACCATGATGACCACGGCTGATATGGCTCTTAAGCGCGATCCGGAATACGCGAAAATTTCGAAGCGCTTCCTTGAGAACCCAGAGCAGCTCGACAATGCATTTGCGCGTGCATGGTTCAAACTGTGCCACCGGGACATGGGTCCAAAGACTCGTTACCAAGGCCCAGAAGTTCCAGCAGAAGACCTGATCTGGCAAGATCCAGTGCCTGCTGGCACGGCGCCTTCGGCAGCTGAAGCGGACGCGTTTAAAGCAGCAATCCTCGCCTCTGGCCTGTCGGTCAGCGAGCTTGTGAAAGCAGCTTGGGCATCAGGCAGCACATACCGCAACTCTGACCACCGTGGTGGTACAGACGGCGCACGTGTTCGCTTGGCACCGCAAAACGATTGGGCAGCAAACGATCCAGCAGAGCTTTCAAACGTTCTTGCCAAGATCGAAGAGCTTCGTGGCTCTATCTCGGTTGCTGATGCGATCGTACTTGCTGGTAACGCAGCAGTTGAGAAAGCGGCAGCCGACGCTGGCTTCACCGTAAGCGTACCGTTCACCGGTGGCCGCGGCGATGCAAGCGCTGAGCAAACCGATGCAGAGAGCTTCGAGCCGCTTGAGCCGCTTGCCGATGGTTTCCGTAACTATCTGAAGACCAAGCTCTCGGTGAAAACTGAAGACATGATGATCGACAAGGCGCACCTTTTGGGCCTTTCACTTCCAGAGCTTACCGTTCTGGTCGGCGGTCTTCGCGCTTTGGGTGCGGTCAGCGGCAACACCGGCCACGGTGTCTTCACCGACCGTCCGGGCGTGCTCAGCACGGACTTCTTCACCAACCTTCTCGACATGAGCACCAAATGGACCCCGGTCGATGGCTCCGGCGATGAGGAATATGTGGGCACAGATCGCAAGACCGGCGCTGAGAAGTTCCGCGCAACCCGCGCTGACCTGATCTTCGGCTCCAACTCGCAGCTTCGCGCACAAGCGGAAGTCTATGCGGAGAACGGTGCAGGCGAGAAGTTCGTGAACGACTTCGTCGCAGCCTTCACCAAGGTCATGAATGCAGGTCGTTTCTAGGGGTAGCTCCTAAGGCGAGATGCCGAACCAAGATCGGAGCCATCCCCCCAGGCTCCTTGACTTGGGTCACTAAAGGCCCTCGGCGAAACGCTCGCCGGGGGCCTTTTTATTGCGGTTGCCACGGTATCTCAATCGCCTATCCTGCTTTCCGGTTTCCATAATATAGGAGAAGCTTGGTGGTGCCTCCGCAAATCAAGGCTGCTGACAAAGCTCGACGCTCATCCGTCATTGCGACAATTACTCTTGGCTTTGCCTCGGACCCAGTTGCGAGATGGGTTTGGCCTGATCCAGCAGTGTATTTTGACGTGCAGCCCAAATTCGTCGATGCCTTTGGCGGCAACGGCTTTGAGCACGGATCAGTGTTCGAAACATCATGCGGACGAGCCGCTGCATTGTGGCTTCCCCCAAATGTCGAACCAGACTCAGAACGCATTGGCGCTCTTGCTGCAGAGACAGTTGCACCAGAACGCATGGAGGAAATCGGCATGTTCTTCGCTCAGATGGATGGCTACCACCCAGAAGAGCCGTGCTGGTATCTCCCAATGATTGCCGTTGATCCCTTTGCCACGGGCCAAGGCATGGGCGCTGCCCTTATGAAACACGCTTTGAACAAAATCGATGAGGCGAGGATGCCTGCCTATCTGGAATCGTCAAATCCGCGAAACATTTCGCTTTATGAGCGCCACGGCTTTAGCATGATGGGCGAGATAACCACTCCATCTTCCCCGATAATGACCCCAATGTTCCGAGAAGCTCGAGGCTAAATCCAACCCGCGTCCTTTAGCTCGGACACCTGCGCGCGCGAGACTGGTGCCTCCAAACCGCCGGGTAGTACCAGCCGTACATTGCGCCCTTCGCGGCGCACATCCTCAACGGCCAAACGGGCCACCCACCAGCTGCGGTGGACCTGACGCCCCTCAATGTCAGAAACATGCACGATCGCGTCGCGCAGCCGCATCAACACCATTTCCGAGCCAAGCGCGGTGTGGACGCGGACGTAGTGGTCTTCCATCTGCAGAGCGATCACGTCGCTGCCGAGCACTGGCGAAAGAGCATCGAGTAGCGGGCTTGATTGGACCTGTTGCGATGAGGCTGTCGGTTCTTGCGGTGGAGGATTGGTCGCTGCTTCAGCCGAGGCCTCGCTATGGACTGGCCCATTCGCTTCACCGCTACCACGTAGACCCAGAATGTTGAACAGCAGTGTCACCGCCCCGCCGACCATAAAGACGTAGAAATAGCTAGTGAGCGCGATATCCAGACCCGGCCAGTGGAAAGGGTTGCGAAGGTTTCCTATGCCCAAAACCAAGAAGGTCATGGGCACAGACGAAATCGCAGCAGCAGCAATCCAAAGACCAATGCTCGGCAAGTGCAGTGCGCGTTCCGCCCATTCCACCAGAGGAGCCATGGGGCGATAACAAGCATAGCCAATATAGGCGAAGACCAGCCAACTTAAGAGCCGCACCGTGAAGGGCAGGTCGCTTGTCCCAAACGGACCAAGCACTCCTAGAAACAAGCCGATCGCGGTCATTATTGCAAGATCGCTCAGCATTCCGCGCAGGAAAGCGGCTCGGTTTCCCAATTGTGGCGCATTCGCCAATTCGCCTGAAGGACCGTTCATAGGCCTTCAAAATGCCTGCCCATTCGCGCTTCGTAAAGTGGCAAAGCCTACAAAATCGGGGGCTTTTGAGCCATTTCACGAAGGGAAGAGCCGAAACGCGCAAGGAGCATTGCTGGCGAATGGGCACTGGTCAGATTGAGTTTCAACGACGCAACGAACTCGAAAGGCCCGCCATGACGACCGCAACACTTTCAAACCCGCTGGATACCTTCAAACGCCTCAACCAGCCCAAGGGCGTGATGAAATTGGGCTTATTCACCAGGGCGCTGGTCCTGTTTGCCGGCACCACGATGACCGTTGTTTGCGTTGCTGCCATTGCCCGTGCGTTTCTGGGATTTGCCCCCGACCTCCCCCACCTCGGCAATGCAGCCGTCATGTTTCATGTGACGACAGTGGTCCCTTGCGTGCCTCTGGGGCTCTATCTGCTGATCGCTCCAAAGGGCACCGCGACGCATAAAGCGCTGGGCAAGCTCTGGGTTGCTTTGATGGTGGTGACTGCAACCTCCACCCTCTTCATTCATGAAGGCATGGCGCTGTCATGGATCCACGTCTTCGTGCCGATCACCTACCGCGCTTCGTGGATCATCGTGAGCAGCGCTCGCAAGGGTGATATCAAGCGCCACAAGGCCGAAATCGTGAGCCTGTTCCTTGGCGCACTTATGATCCCCGGCATCTTCGCGATCATCCTACCAGGTCGTTTGATGAATGTGATGCTCTTTGGGTGAGTGGTTCACACCCTTTAAGCTCTAATCCGGCCTTTTGAGTACCAAGTAAAGCGCGCCTTCTCCGCCATGCCGGATGTGGGCGCGCCGCACTGCTGCGATTGCTTCGGCATGACGACTGACCGCTAGCCAATCGAGCAACTTTGCCCGTATCGCGCCGCGCTTTGATGCACGGTCAGCCGGATCCACAGGACGCTCTCTTCCCGCAACCACTAAGACAACGCGAGCCCCCATCATACGCGCTTGATCCAGACCACTCATGATCCGGTCATAGGCACGGTCTAGATTATGGCCGTGGAGGTCGAGCGTGTAATCGGGTGCAATCTGGCCGGATTTGAGTTTGCGGTTCCAACTGCCATCCAACTGGCTGGAAGCCATGCGTCTCTTTGCAGAAGTTGGACTGTTAGCGCGCATCAATGGGCGCCTCGCAGCTGAGGCTGAAGGCGATTGAGCTGAAGGCTTAGGCTTTGCTTTTACTGGCTTTGCCTTGGGTGCCGCTTTCCTTTCAACCGGCCCTGCCAGCTGGGGTGCCTTCTTACCAGCAAGGGGTGTCACACTCGATGCAAGATGGGCCCAAGCGCGCTGCTCGGGTTCACTGAGGCCGCGCGGATAACTCATCTTTCAGAGTTGAGCCGAGCAACAGTGCCCTTGGGCAAGAACAACAAGGCAGAACCGCGCCCACTCATTCCGCCGGCGATCCGGCGCGCATCATCGCCTGCTCCCCAGAATGTGTCGAACCGATTGGCCCCCTTAATTGCGCCGCCAGTGTCCTGTGCAATCCAAAGCCCGTCAGCCTCATTGCGATCCAGATCGAGCCAAACCGGAGCTCCCAGCGGGACAAAGGATGGATCAGCTGCAACAGATGCGCCACGACGAACTGGCACACCAAGCGCGCCCAAGGGCCCGTCACCGTTCAATTCGCGGAAGAATATCCAGCTCTTGTTCATGCGCATAAGCTCGCGGCCTTCACGCGGATTATCGCGGATGTACGACATGATCCCTTGCATTGAGCCAGAGTACTGACCCGGACCATTGCCTAAGAGACCTCGCTCACGCATCACCCCGCCAATGCCCGTGTATCCGCGCCCGTTTTGACCGGCATAGCCAATGCGAATGATGTCACCTTCCGGTGTGCGCAAACGGCCCGAACCTTGGATTTGCAGGAAGAAGAATTCGACAGGATCAGCGGCATAAGCGATTACCGGAACGCGGCCTTCTAACGCTCCGTCTTCGATAGCCGCACGGTCGTGATAACGTTCAAAAGTGCCTTTGGCGTTGTAGCGCCCAAGCGGCGCACGGCCCGTACGCTCGGATTGAGGAACGTCAGCGGGCCAACCGCGCACCAGATCATCGGGTTTGACATACACTGGAACTTCGAAACCGGGACGGCGAGTGCGCGAGCCGGCTATTTCCGGCTCGAAATATCCGGTAGCGAAGGCACGTCCATCACCAATGCGCGCTGTTTCAAAATGGGTTTGGAAGAAACGGGGCGCATCGCGCATCGACCATCCGACAGCAGCCTCACATGCAGGGCGCCAATCAGCATTGTAGGAAAGCCCACTCTTGTCCTCGCGGCGAAGAAGCTGGGGGCAGCTTTCGATAAATGCGGCAAGCGCCGTTCCAGCATCACCTTGACCGATTCCAAGAGCCCCAACGCTGGGACCACGCTGCACGCCCGCAAAAGCCGCACTGCTTGCAGCCGGTATAGGCGGAGGCGTCGCCAGATCGGGACGTGGAGGCGTTGCATCGGGTACCAGGCGCAGACAGCCTGAAAGAAGGACCAGCGATGCGAGAGCGCTGATGCCAGCGCCAATCGAACGCGGAGCGTGCTGACGCGTTTCAGGCCCTTCGAGCCAAATCGTTTCGGTACGCTTGGCCGCTGTTGTTCTGCGCAGCCCAAACATGCGTCCGTCCCAGCCCCAACTCAGCCCTGATCGGTTTCATCAAGGATCCAGTTCGGATCGCGCGATGAGACATCGCGGCTGAAGGTCCAGATGTCGCGGCTTTCGACCGCATCGTCGAGGCTGCCTGCTACAACATTGCCTTCATTATCGCGCGTTACCGCCGCAATATCGGCAACGAACAGCACGGAAATGCGCGCCATCTTGCTAAACTTTGCGGTGTCAAGAGTTGCCGCATGAACACGGGTTTCTTCAATGCGGATCAACTTGTTCTGCAGAGTATGTCCATCTGCCTCGCGTGCATCAATCGCACCTTCGAACCCAGCATAGACGTCTTCATCACACAGCTCACGCAATGTGTCTTTGTCGCCCGACCAAAACGCTTCAAGCACCATTTCATAAGCGCCCTTTGCGCCTTCCATGAACGAGGTAAACTCGAAATTACGGTCGGCGCTGGCAATCTCGCGAATGCCGCGTTCGACCGCTGGCATAACACCTTCAAGCTCTGCGGGGCGCGGTTGCGCAGCTTGCGGACTTTGTGCGGCTGCCGGTGTTTGTGCAGGTGCATTCTCGCCAGCATCGAAACGCTGAGGAATTGATTCCTCCTCATGCTCTGCCCGGCGACCGAGCACCGCGTATAGGCGCAGGCCCAAAAAGGCTGCGATCATTGCGAGGATGACGATTTCTAGAATCACATTACTTCCTTGGTTTGGCCACTGTTGTGCCTGCGTTCACTTCCCATCCATAGCCACAATGACTGAATTCAAAGTGTATGCCAACACGAGATACGGCCCGGATTGGCGCAAGATGCGTCAACGCCACGTTTCTCACTCCCATAAATAGGCACAAAATTCAATTCGCCAACGCCCTAATCCCGCCAGAACCGGGCTTTATTTGAGATAAGGGGCGACTTTCGGCGCTCGATCAGCACGAACCGGGTCCAAACGCAGATATTGTTGGCTTGCCGATTGCAAGGCCAACAGGAAGGCCAATAGGAAGGATTGCCTGACTGCGCGCCCCCTGCTAGGCGCGCTCACCGGATCAAAAGTCCTTGGTAGAAGAGGCAGGATTGGACGCTCACCTGCATTGCGCCAAAGACGCTCAAGTATTCAAGCGAAAGACACAAGATTATGGCCGACGAAGGCGACGTTCTCACCAATCTCGACAACCAGAACGCCGGCGCAAATGGCGTGGACAACCAGCCTGCCGCCGCGATCGTGACGCAATATGTGAAAGACCTCTCAGTTGAGAATCCCAATGCACCAGAAGTGTATCAATGGGCCGACCAACCCAAGGTGGACGTGCAATTCAACATCGGCGCTGAACCGAAGGGCGAGGAGATCAGCGAGATCGAGCTGAAGATCAATATTTCGGCAAATGCCGAGAAAGGTCCAGCCTATATCATAGAATTGTCCTATTGCGCGCTGGTTGGCATTCGCAACATCCCTGAAGATCAGGCGCATGCTTTCCTTTATGCAGAAGCACCGCGGATTATCTTCCCATTTGCACGCCGCGTGATCGCTGACGCCGTGCGCGATGCTGGCTTCCCGCCCCTGATGATTGAGCCGATTGATTTCAACGGCCTCTATATCCAGCAACTGCAAGCACGCCGTGCGCAAGAAGGCGGTGTGACCACACCCACACCGACGAGTGACGCCTAGACATTTCATCGGGCATGCCCGGTCTGGCCACCTTGCCATGAGATGAGGCGGATCGCATAAGCTTGACGTATGAGCCTGTTGCGCAACGTGGGGACCATTGGTTCCCTCACTCTTGTCAGCCGTATCGCTGGGATGGCGCGCGAGATGATCTTCGCGCGCGTCCTTGGGGCGAATGGCGTGACCGACGCGTGGTTTCAGGCCTTCATAATTCCCAATGTCTTTCGCCGGTTGTTCGCGGAAGGGGCATTTTCAGCGGCGTTTGTGCCGATGTTTTCGAAGCGCTTGCATGGGAATGACGACCCCGAAGCCGGACTTGAGGAGGCCAAGAGCTTCAGCGCCGATGTGCTGAGTGTATTCTTGCCTATTCTGATCGCGCTGGTGGCGGTGTTCGAAATCGTCATGCCTGGGGTGATCTGGCTGCTTTCTAAGAAGCCGATTGACGGCAAGACCTTTCCGCTTGCTGTCGATTTTGCGCGGATCATGTTCCCTTACATAATCCTGGTGAGCCTGGTGACGCTGTTCACTGGGATGCTCAATTCAGTCTCGCGCTTTGCCCCAGGTGCATCTTTTCCGATCATCTTGAATCTTGTCCTCATCGCAGCCTTGTTGACGGGCGAATGGTATGCACAAACCACCGACGCTAGCGTCACTGACGTCGCTTATGGGATCGCGTGGGCGGTGACGGGCGCGGGGGTAATGCAGCTTGCCTGGCTCTATTATTGGGTACGGGTTGAGGGTTTTCGACCCAAGCTACTGTGGCCGCGTATCACGCCGGAGGTGAAGCGACTTTCGATCATCGCACTGCCCGCCGCGATTGGTGGCGGTGCCTATCAGATCAACACTCTGGTGCAGCTCTATTTCCTCAACCAGCTCGAAGATGGGTCGGTCAGCTACATGAACTATGCCGACCGGCTGAATCAGCTGCCACTCGGGATCATCGGGATTGCGCTCTCGACTGCGATCCTGCCTTCGCTGAGCAAGTTTGTGGGCGGCGATGACAAGGAAAGTGCTGACCGTTTGCAATCGGATGCAATTGAGTTGGCGATGCTGCTGACCATTCCGGCCGCCGTTGCTTTGGCGATCTGTGCAGAGGCGTTCGTTACGATGATCTTTCAAGGCGGTCGTTTTGACCTTGCCGATGCGGCTGTGACCGGAGAGGTCCTCGCAACCCTGGTGCTGGGCCTGCCAGCCTATGTGCTGGTGAAGGTGCTGGTGCCCAATTTCTATGCCCGCGCTGATACGCGCACCCCGGTGGTGGCCGCGTTCATCGCTCTTGGCGTGTTCATCGTCTCGGCCATCTTCTTCCTTGACACCTATGGCGTGGTCGGCGTTGCTTTCGCCAGTGTTGTAGGCGCGTGGATCAATGTCACCTTTCTGCTGATTGTATTGGCGTTGCGCGACCATTATCGCATGCCAGCTTTGCTGCTCTTCCGTATCGCCAAGCAAGCGCTTGCCGCCGCCGGGATGGGAGCGTCATTGTACTACGCGAATGCCTACCTCGCCGATTGGTACGCTGCTGGAGTGCTGGCACGTCTCGGAGCACTAGGTGTCCTCGTCGGAGCGGCCGGCGCGGTCTATTTCGGACTGGCCTTCACTCTTGGTGCGGTCGACAAGCAGCGCATTGTTCAACTCACTCGTAAGCAGTGAGCCAGCCTTGCACCTCTACCCTCATCTGCTATGCGCCGATTGCATGAATGATCCATTCTTCTTTCACCGTTCAGCCCCGCTGCGTTACGCAGTGCGCGGGCGGGCGGCCTGGCGATGGCTCTGACGCTTTAGAAAGCGCAGCCACAGCCACACCCTATCAGAAGAAAGACTAAACTAATGAGAGTTGTTTCGGGCATCCAGCCCACCGGAAAGCCGCATCTTGGCAATTACCTTGGCGCGATCGTCAACTATGTGAAGCTACAGGACGAGGCACAGGCTGCTGGCGGTGAGTGCTTTATCTTCCTTGCTGACCTTCACGCGCTGTCCCAGCCGCATAACCCGAATGAACTATCCCAGAACACGCGAGAAATGGTCGCAACTCTGGTTGCTTGCGGGGT
Organism: uncultured Erythrobacter sp.; assembly: GCF_947502395.1. Lineage (GTDB taxonomy): Bacteria > Pseudomonadota > Alphaproteobacteria > Sphingomonadales > Sphingomonadaceae > Erythrobacter. The sequence goes on along the minus strand of NZ_CANMZM010000003.1, from coordinate 114,220 downwards.
GAACCCGTCAAAAACTGTCCTCTTCAACCAAGCCCAGGTGCCTGCCCATGCTGAGCTCCAATGGCTCCTCAATGGCACGGCGCGCATGGGGTGGCTCAACCGCATGACGCAATGGAAGGACAAGGCAGGCAAGAACCGCGAAGGGCAGAGCGTTGCGCTTTTTACCTATCCTGTGCTGCAAGCGGCAGATGTACTGCTGTATCAAGCAACCCATGTGCCGGTAGGCGAAGACCAGAAGCAGCACTTGGAACTGGCACGGGACATCGCGCAGAAGTTCAACAATGACTTTTGCCCTGAGGACGCGCCGCTCTTCACCTTGCCAGAGCCCTACATTCCTCCTGCAGCAGCCCGGATTATGAGTCTTCGCGATGGCACGGCGAAGATGAGCAAGTCGGACCCATCCGAGATGAGCCGCATCAGCCTCACCGATGACGCCGATACGGTCATGAAGAAAGTCAAAAAGGCCAAGACCGATCCAGAACCGCTACCAAGCGAAGAGGCGGGCCTGGATAACCGCGCGGAAGCTAAGAACCTTGTCGGGATCTACGGTGCCCTGACCGGCACAAATACTAGCGACATCCTTGCGGAGTTTGGTGGGCAAGGCTTTGGCGCGTTCAAGCCAGCCTTGGGGGAGCTGCTGGTGGAAACGCTGCGACCTATCAACGCACGTTTTATGGAATTGAAAGATGACCAGGAGGCGCTTGATGCAATCCTTGCACGCGGGGCAGCTCAGGCTCGCGAGCACGGGATCCCCACGCTGAATGCTACCTACACGGCGCTTGGCCTCGTGCGCGGGTAGCTTGAACCCTCGCCTTGTGTTCAAACTTGGTTCAGACCCTAAGGGTAATGTCGACTACGCGAGTGGCTGACCGCACATAGGTGTCTTCGTCCAAGTATATAGCCCAATGACTTCTCTTGAGAAGCCGGCGCTTTGAGATTGGACGATAAGCGAGGGCGATACGCGCCAGCTCCTTGCGACGACCTTCAGCGTGGACCCTTTTTGCAAGGCTGCACACTGGCGATTTTGTGAAGGATATGCCATGAACCTCTCTAATATGACCTCGCGTTCACCTCTCGTGAGTCGCTTTTTGCGTCTCGGTCTTGTAGCGGGCCTCGCGCTCGGCCTTGCTGCCTGTGCGTCCTCTTTCAAAGCCGATGTCTCGCGCTTCCAGGCACAACTGCCTGCTCCGGAAGGACAAACCTTTGCAGTTGTAGCGGATGATCCGGCATTGGCCGGTGGGCTAGAGTTTGCACTTTACGCCGATTTGGTCGCCGCCGAAATGGCAAAGCTTGGCTATGTAGAAGCCGCCACGCCAGAAATAGCCAACCTGCTTGTGCGGTTTGACTATGGTGTCGACAACGGACGCGAACGCGTACGCACCACCAATGCAGGTTTCTCACACTTTGGTCCTTACGGCCGATTTGGAAGGTTTGGCGGATTTGGTCTGCGACGCGGCTTTGCTTTCGGCTTTTACGATCCGTTCCTCGCGGGCCCTGAAGTCCGCAGCTTTACCGTTTATACAAGCGATATCGAATTGAAGATCGACAATGCCGCAACCGGAGAGCGACTGTTCGAAGGTCAGGCTCAAGCCGCCTCGCGCTCTAATCGCTTACAATCGCTTGTGCCCAATCTGGTTGATGCCATTTTCACCGATTTCCCAGGGAACTCGGGCGAGACCTTGAGCATTACCATTCGTGAAGATGGAAAGAGCGTAAAGCCGGTCAACTGATAGATGCGGATCATACCCTTGGACGGGACGGAAAGGCGGCGGAAGGGATCAGCGCCGCCTTTTTGTATTGTGGAAAGCTTTCGCGTGGGGTCCATTATGATTCTTGTTAGGCATAAGGGCGTATGAAAACTCTCTCCCTTCTTTGCACTCTCGGCGCAGCTGTATGCGGCTTGTCCGCCACCCCAGTCAGCGCCATGCAACAAGGCCGCGAGCAAAGCCGGGAAGAGGTCTTCGTCAATCTAGGACGCTGGATCATTGTGCAGGATGAAGGCGCGCGCGCGTGCGAGTTGCGGCTTTCAGGTGACCCCCGGTTCGTGCTGCGGTACCGTATGGAAGATGGCCGAGCTGGCCTTTTGGCAATCGAGCGCCGCTCTGGCCGGTTTTTCACCGGCATGGTTGGCGATGTGGAATGGGCGTTCGATGACACGCGCTTTGCCGGTTATCTCTCTGGAGATCGCTACGCCTTGTCGGCGGGCTCGAGAGATGTAGAAGCGGTGTTCCGTTCTGCCAAATTCTTGAGTGTCCTGCACGGTGGGAGCCAAGTCGCGCGCATTGACTTGAAGACCAGCTCCGCAGGCTTTCGCCTTCTCAAGCAGTGCGCCGAGCAATGGCGTTATATCCCCTGGTATCGTCGACTAGCCAGCACAAATACTCGCGAGCTGGAAAGGCCTCGGACGCGACCCGTGGCCGATGCGTCTTCCACTGCCTCTTCCCCTTCCACGCCCTCGCCCCGCACCCGTCCAGGGATAAGAGAGAATAGCGTTGCGCCACCTGTCGAAGCACCCTCTCTTACAACGCCTTTGGCCGCCCGTCCGATCAATCCGGGCCAATGGATAAGCAGTAGCGACTCGCTCCCTTGGCCCTCGCGTGGATTCCGCTCCGGGCAAGGCCTATTGCGCTTCACTCTACTGGTCGATGAAGAAGGTCGAGCTGAGAGTTGCGAAGTCGACGGAAGCACAGGCTCCCGCCGTTTCGACCGCCAGGCTTGCCGTCTGCTGATCGACCGAGCGCGGTTTGAACCCGCGCGCGGAAGCGATGGCGAAGTGGTTCAAAGCCGTTATTCGTCCACTCTGCGATTTGCTGAAGAATAGCCTTTAGAGCTTTGCGTGTCCGCCCGTTGAACCGAAACCACCTGTACCGCGCTCAGTGGCATCAAGCTCGCTCACTTCCTGCCAAATACCTTGGGTCACGGGTGAAACGACAAGTTGTGCAACGCGATCTCCCCGCGCAATCGCGAAGTCGTCCGATCCGTGGTTGATCAGCAGCACCTTGAGCTCACCGCGATAATCGCTGTCGATGGTACCCGGCGTGTTTGGAACGGTTATGCCGTACTTGAAGGCAAGGCCCGAACGCGGGCGTACCTGTATCTCATAGCCATACGGGATCGCGACAGAGAGCCCGGTCGCGACTGGATGGCGTGCTCCAGGAGCAATCGTGATATCCTCCGCCGAGACCACATCCATGCCTGCCGCGCCTGAAGTTGCGTAGGCAGGCAAGGGAAGCCCCTCACCATGAGGCAGGCGTTTCACTTCAATCTCAATTGTCTTGGTCATTCAGCCGCTTTCGCCTGGAATGTGTCGGCCACGCGCTGCATCAGCGCCATAGCCACCTCGCCCTTGGGCATTTCCTTGAGGCTCTCGACCCCATCACCGGTGATAATATGCACCGCATTGGCATCGCCGCCCATGACTTCGCCCGAAACGTCATTGGCAACAATCCAGTCTGCCGCCTTACGCTTGCGCTTCTGCTTGGCGTGATCGATCACGGCCTCGGTTTCGGCAGCAAAGCCGACAACCAGAGCAGGACGGTTCTTTCCAGCTGCCAAATTGGTGAGGATATCGGGGTTCTCAGTGAGCATAAGCGCAGGCGGCGCGGAGCCGCGCTTCTTGATCTTCTCATCCCGATACTCCTTGGGCCGCCAATCGGCGACGGCAGCCACCATGACGGCCGCATCACAAGGAAGTGCCCGCTTGACAGCACTTGCCATTTCTTCCGCGCTTTCAACGTCAACGCGCTTCACACCTGCCGGTGTCTTGAGGAAAACAGGTCCAGCAACAAGCGTCACATCAGCGCCCAAAGCGGCGGCAGCGGCGGCAATCGCAAAACCCTGCTTTCCGCTCGATCGGTTGGCAATGTACCGCACCGGATCGATCGATTCCCAGGTAGGACCAGCCGTCACAAGAACGTGGCGACCTTTGAGAGGCTGGAAGGATGCATCGGCGATGATCCCGGCAATCTCCTCTTCACCGGCCTCAATGCTCTCCACCTTGGCAGGCGCAGCTTTCTTCGCCGCAATCCTGGCTGGGGGCAGGTCGTCCACATCTTCTTCAAGATCAGACGCTTTATCAGCCAGGCCCTCTTCAGCCTCATCAGGAGCCAGTCGGCGATCATCAAACTCGTGATTGATAGCATTCTGGTCGACCGGCGGCGCTGCCTTGCCAGCACCTTTTTTCGCCAGCGGAGACCCATCTAGCTCTGGGTTGAATTCGATATTCTCTTCGGGAAGTTCTTCGAGGAACTCCTCTGGGACCTCTTCTTCGCCAAGCGCATCGAGCTCAGCTTCAATGTCTTCAGCGCTGCGTTTCTCGGTTGAGCGCGGGATAATACGTGACAGCAGCCCGCCAAGTCCGCCCATCGTGACAGCCTCAATGTCGTCCTCTGGCTCGATGGCTTCAACTTCGGCGGGTGGAAGTGTTGGAGAAACTGGCGCTTCTTCTTCGACTTCAATACCGAAGTGTTCGGCAATCGCGCGCCAGATCGCAGGAGGCTCAGGCAAGCGGCCATAACCAAACTCACCGCAAGCCATAGCGCCCTCATCCGGATGCAGGACGGTAACGCCATTCTCGCGCAGTTTCTCGACATTGCGCACAGTGGAGGCGTGCTCCCACATTTTCACATTCATGGCTGGCACCGCCATTACTTGTTTGTTGGTGGCGAGCAGCAAAGTCGTCGCCAGATCGTCCGCAACGCCGGCTGCCATCTTGGCCATCAAATCAGCCGTCGCGGGACATACAACCAAAAGATCGGCCTCGCGCGACAATTCGATATGCCCCATCTCGACTTCATTTTTGAGATCAAACAGTGACGTGTAGACTTGGTTCTCAGACAAGGCCGCGAGCGACATCGGGGTCACGAATTGCTGACCACCCTTGGTGACCACACAAGTCACATCGCCGCCCGCCTTGCGAATAAGGCGCACAAGCTCGAGCGATTTGTAAGCTGCGATACCGCCGCCCACGACCAGCAAAATCTTTGGTCCCTCACCGCTCACAGCTCTTCCAACTCCCTAACACTCCAAAGCTGGCCACACGTCTAACCGCCTTGGCCCCTTACGCCAAGCCTCCTGAAAGCCTTGCGCTTCGATGGTTAAGATTGCACTTATGTGAAGCCCTCAATGGGGTGGAAACAAGGGGATCAATTTTGGCTGTAATCTTGCGTGTGTCGCTCTTTCTGCTGGGTGTGCTTTATATCTTTGTCGGCTATTCGTTTCTGACCGATCCGGTCGCGACGGGTGCAGACTTTGGCATCGCCAAAGTTGATAGCGCCGGGGCCCAAGGGTTCTCTACAATCAGAGCCGATTTCACGTCATTCTTTTGGGTGACCGCAGGGTGCCTGATTATCGGCGTATGGAAAGCCAATGCGAGCCTGCTGAACACAGGCGCCGCGCTTATGGGCTTGGTGTTCTTGATCCGCGGCTACAGTCTATTGGTCGATGGCAACTATGAAGGCTGGATGATGCCAATGGCGGTTGAGCTGCTTACAGCTGTCTTGGCGCTCGCCGCCGCGCGGGCACTGCCAAATTCCGACTAGACTACCCCAGCAATACTCGCAGCCAAGACCGCGCCTGCGCCCACAAGCCCGGCCACAAAGTAACCAACCCAGCCACCGCCTGACTTGGGCGCGGCATCCTGACCGAAATCGGTCATAAGCTTGATTTCTGGCAAAGGCGCTTGCTCGGGTGCACCGCCTCTTGGTGGGAACCTGTCTTCAATCCGGCGGATAAGATCGGGCAAGCGCATAAATGTCTGCGCGTCTTCCTTAAGCCGCTCGGCCACCGCCGCCTCCGGGCCCAACTCATCGCGGATCCAATCACGCACATAAGGCGCGGCAGTGTCCCACATATTGAGGTCGGGATTAAGCTGCGTCGCGATCCCTTCGACCATCACCATGGTCTTTTGCAGCAGCAGTAGGTGCGGCTGAGTCTGCATGTCGAAATCGCGCGTGATGGCGAAGAGCCCGTCGAGCATTTGCCCGACGCTCAGCTCCTTCACCGGCTTGCCGCGCATCGGCTCACCGACCGCCCGCAGCGCGGTTGCAAACTCGTGGACCGAGTGATGGCTGGGCACATATTGCGCCTCAAAGTGTATCTCGGCGACACGTTTGTAATTGCCCGTCGTGAGACCGTAGAGGATTTCTGCAAGCCACTGACGCGCACGCCGGTCAATCCGCCCCATAATGCCAAAGTCGATGGCGACGATAGTGCCGTCGCTTTGCACGAATAGGTTCCCCTGGTGCATGTCGGCATGAAAGAAACCGGCGCTGATCGCCTGGGTCAGAAAGCTGATGACGAGCTTTTCGGAGAGCGCGTGAAGGTCGTGGCCAGCCGCCAACAACTCATCGCGCTTCGAAATCTTGATTCCATCGACCCATTCGATGGTCATCACCCGGCCATTGGTACGGTCCCAATCGACGGCAGGGATTTTGTAGCCGTCGACGCCCGACATATCTTCGGCAAGCTCACTCGCAGAAGCCGCCTCACGGCGCAGGTCGAGCTCTGAATTGGTCCAGCGCTTGAAATTGGCGATGGTCGCGCGCGGACGCAGGCGCTTTGCCTCCTCACCCATGACTTCAACGTGAGCAGCCGCCCATTCGTAAGTTTGAATGTCCTTGGCAAATTTTTCGCGAATGCCGGGGCGAAGCACTTTGATCGCGACATCACGTCCATCGCTCGTGATACCCTTATGCACCTGAGCGATAGATGCAGCACCGACAGGCTCGGGGGCAACTTCGGAAAACAGCGCTTCCATCGGTTGGTCAAAGCTCGACTCAATCGATTCTTTGATCAGCGCAAAATCAACCGGCGGCAGATTATCTTGAAGGCTCAGCAAATTGTGTGCGGCTTCTTCGCCCACGAGATCGGGCCTCGTGGCCAGCGACTGCCCCAGTTTGATCGCCGCAGGACCAATCGCGCGGAAAGCCCCCGCATAGTCCCGCTCACCCCTCTTACCAGTCAGTGTTGCAAGCCGGGCTAAGCGTGCCAAACGCTTTACCGGAGACGGGGCATTGGGATCTTCCTCAATCCCCAGTAGTGCGCGGCGGCGGGCAAGGGTGACACCCCATCGTGCAAGACGGAAAAGATGCGTTGCAGGAGAGGTCACCCGTTTAGATCTTCCACCCGGAATGAATAGCCACCGCGCCGCCCAGAATTATCTCGGCCTTGGTGTTCACAAAGCCGGCACCTCTGATCATCGCTTCAAATTCAGCCGCACGCGGAAACTTGCGGATCGATTCAGCGAGGTAGCGATAGCTTTCGGTGTCGCCAGCGATGACCTGGCCCATGCGCGGCATAATATGCATCGAATAGAGATCGTAAATCTCGCGAAAACCGGACCAATCGGTGACCGAAAACTCCATGCAATAGAACCGCCCGCCGGGGCGGAGGACACGCAATGCTTCTTCCAAGGCATTCTCTTTATGAGTCACATTGCGGATGCCAAAAACGATTGTGTAGGCATCGAACCTGTTGGAGGCAAAGGTCACCTCTTCAGCGTTCTGGTTGGAGAATACGAGACTGCCCGCGCCTTCCGCTTCATCACGCTCCATTGCCCGCTCTGCGCCCACGTCCAACATTTCTTGATTGATGTCGGCAACCGTTACATTCGCGCCGCGATCGGCCATGCGAAAGGCAATGTCACCGGTGCCGCCCGCCATATCGAGAATGTTCTCACCCGCCTGCGGCTTCACGCGCTTGACGAATCGGTCCTTCCATCCGCGGTGCATGCCGAAGCTCATCGCATCATTCATGATGTCGTATTTCTTGGCGACGCTGGAGAAGACCTGACCCACGCGGCGAGTCTTTTCCTCAGGGCTCACATCTTCATAGCCAAAAGAGACGGTGTCGGAAGCTTGGTCAGTCATAGCAAAGCGCCTTAGTGAAGTTTGCGGTTGTCGCAAAGACTTGAATCTCCCCGTCATGCCAGCGAAAGCTGGCATATTAAGCCACCCTAAACCCCAGCGTTCGCTGGGGTGATGAAATCGAGAGAAATGCCTGAACTACCAGAAGTCGAAACAACGGTCCGAGGACTTGCAAAGTTCCTCGATGGCACACGGATTGAGCGCGTGACGCTTAACCGCCCCGATCTGCGCCGCCCCTTCCCCGAAGATCTGGTTCAGGTGATGACTGGAGCAACCATAACCAGCCTGTCTCGCCGGGCGAAATATGGTCTCTTCCATCTCGACCGCGAGCAAAGCGTGATATTTCACCTGGGCATGAGCGGGCGCTGGCGGATCGATCCGGAGGAATCCGACAAGCACGACCATATGGTGGTTGAAACCACTCACAACCGCTTTGCCCTCTGCGACCCAAGACGATTCGGATCGGTCGATATGGTGGCAACCGCCGAACTCGATCAGTGGGGCCCATTTGCAGCGCTTGGACCTGAGCCACTGGGCCCAGACTTAACGCCTGGCTATCTAAAGGCCGCGCTCAAAGGGAAAATTCAGAACATAAAGGTGTGCCTCCTAGATCAGCGGATCGTTGCGGGTCTTGGCAACATATATGTGTGCGAGGCGTTGTGGCGCTCTGGCATCCGCCCGACCAAGCAAGGCGGAAAAGTGACCACGCCCCAGCTGGAGCGGTTGGTGCCCACAATCAAAGAAGTGCTCGAAGCGTCAATCCAGGACGGGGGCTCTTCCTTGCGCGACTATGCCGCTCCAGATGGAGAGCTCGGTTACTTTGCCACACGCTTTGACGTTTATGGCCGCGAGGGCGAGGCCTGCCACCACGAGGACGGCGGCGTGATCAAACGCATTGTCCAAGGCGGTCGCAGCACATGGTATTGCCCTGTGTGTCAGAGGTAAGGACGCGGGCGGCATGGCCGCAAGCGTTAGTGGGCTCCAAATGGCTTGCCTTTCACCCCATTTCGCACTAGATGCGCCGCTTTCCGGCGGTGAATCGCCGCCTTTCGTATATCCGATTCAGATTTTCCGGCTGCTTCTTTTGCGGCCCATACCAAACGCGAGACAGACAGACCTATGGCAAACACGCCGCAAGCCCGTAAGCGCATCCGTCGCAATAACCGCCGTGCTGAAGTGAACACTGCACGCATGAGCCGCATCCGCAGCTTCGTCAAAAAAGTCGAAATGGCATGCGAAGCTGGCGACAAGGACGGAGCAGCAGCAGCTCTTAAGGCAGCTCAGCCAGAACTGGCTCGCGGCGTTGCTCGCGGCGTGATGCATAAGAACACCGTCGCGCGCAAAATGTCGCGCCTGACAAAGCGAGTCGCTGCACTCTGATTCGCTGTTTGGGTGCTCATATGTAAAATCCCGTAGGGTGATTTTACATAGTGCAGCCTGCATAAAAGAGCTGAGGGTCGTGCCGGATGGGGCGGCCCTTTTATTTTGCCTTCGATGTTACAAGCAGAATGCGCAGAAACCCTACGATTCGCGCATGGTCGGAGGCGAAACCCTCGTGAAAACAGAACGTTAAACGCAGGGCTGCGGGCTTGAGCCGAGTCAACACAAATATTTAAGATTTATTGCAATTGATCGCTTGCACTCAGCGCCGAGAATGCGTTTATTTGCATCTCACCCGGCGCGGGACAGTCCGGGTCCATACAATTTAGTCGACAGGTTAGCCTGTGAGGGGTGCCTCGCGGGGAGAGGGAAACTTTACCGGGTCGAAGTTACATGCGTTCAACCTTGGAGAGCGACTTCCGAGGATAAAAAACAGTGGGGAAACCATGGGCTATAACATTGATAAGGCGCGGTCCACGCGCCGTAAGGCTGATGACGATTTAATGGAAGACGCAGAGGCAGTGAACCTGGCCGCAGATTGGGCTGACATTAGCCAGGGTCTCAAAAAGGACCTGGGCCACCAATTGCACAGCCAGTGGATCAAGCCGATCCAGGTTGGCGGGATCACAAAAGAAACGGGCACGCTTGACCTGTTCTTGCCTACGGAATTTTCGGCCAATTGGGTCAAGGATCGCTTCCATGATCGCCTGCAACTCGCTTGGAAAATTATGCGCAGCGACGTGCGCTCGGTGAACATTCAAGTGCATCCCGGCCGCCGCCAACTTCCAGATCTGCGCATTGACGATGGCCGTCGCCCTGCCAATGACGGTGCGAGCGCGATTGCGGTTGCTGCGGGCACGATCAGCGATGCGGGTTTCACATCAAGCGTGGGCCTGGACCCATCGCTGACATTTGCAGCCTTCATCACCGGTGAGGCCAATGTGCTAGCCTGCAACGCGGCCCAGCGCATGGCCGCGACCGAGCAGCCGCAGTTTTCACCGCTCTACCTCAAGGCTGCGACGGGCCAGGGGAAAACTCACTTATTGCACGCCATCGGTCATGGGTTCTTGGCTTCTCACCCCCGTGCTCGCATCTTCTACTGTTCGGCTGAGCGGTTCATGGTGGAATTCGTGCAGGCTCTCAAAGCCAACCAGATGATCGAGTTCAAAGCACGCCTGCGCAGCTTTGACCTGCTTCTGGTTGACGATATCCAGTTCATCATCGGCAAGGCCTCAGCTCAAGAAGAGCTGCTTTACACGATTGATGCGCTCCTGGCTGAAGGCAAACGCCTTGTGTTTGCCGCCGACCGCGCGCCGCAAGCATTGGACGGGGTTGAACCACGTCTGCTTAGCCGTCTTTCGATGGGCCTTGTGGCCGACATTCAAGCCGCTGACATCGAGCTTCGCAAGAAGGTCCTGCACTCCAAGCTTGCGCGCTTTGCACCGCTTAGCGTGCCAGAAGACGTGATCGAATTCCTCGCGCGCACCATCACGCGCAATGTTCGTGAACTGATCGGCGGGCTCAACAAGCTCATCGCTTACGCTCAGCTCACGGGCCAAGAGGTATCATTGCAGCTCGCTGAAGAGCAGCTCACCGATATCCTTAGCGCCAACCGCCGCCGGATCACTATTGATGAGATCCAGCGCACCGTGTGCCAATTCTACCGGATCGACCGGTCGGAAATGTCCTCCAAGCGCCGCGCGCGTGCGGTGGTGCGTCCCCGGCAAGTGGCGATGTACTTGTCCAAAGTGCTCACCCCCCGGTCCTATCCAGAGATTGGCCGCAAATTCGGTGGACGCGATCACTCAACGGTTATCCACGCCGTACGCCTGATCGAGGATCTGCGTACACGTGATGCCGATATGGACGGGGACGTTCGCAGCCTTCTGCGCCAGCTGGAAAGCTAAGCGCTGAAAGGGTAACTTCCACAAAGCTTACACAGTTTGCGCACTGGATGCCCACAGGGTTGTCCGCAGCCGCGCTCCCCAGTGTTTGCACTTCTGGCCAACAGCTAATCGACAGGGCCATCCACAGCCCTGTCGACAGGCTATACACATCCTGCCAACAGGTTCTCCATGAGCTTATCCCCGGCACGCCTCGACCGCTTTGCCCGCCACATTGTGCTGCCCGAGATCGGTGGCGCGGGGCAGGTTACATTGGCGAGCAAGCATATCGCGGTTATCGGGCTTGGCGGGATTGGTTCCCCCGCCCTACAATATCTCGCAGGGGCTGGTATTGGGCGCTTTACCCTTGTTGATGATGATGTTGTCGACGCGAGCAATCTTCAACGTCAGACGATCTTCACCGCTCGCGACGTTGGCCACGGCAAAGCCACCAGCGCGCGCCGATGGCTCGCCAATTTTGACGATGCGCTGAATGTGGACATTTCAGACTGTCGCATCTCATCGGAAAACGTCGGCGACTTGATCGCTGGCGCTGATCTTGTGCTCGATGGCACCGATAATTTCGCAACGCGCCTCGCGGTTTCCGATGCCTGTGTCGCAGAACGTGTGCCCCTGCTCTCGGCTGCTGTAGGCCGTTTTCAGGGCCAGGTTGGAGCGTTCGCGGGGCATCTCGTCGGCCAGGCCTGTTACCGTTGCTTTGTCGGTGATGCTTTTGATGCCGAGGACTGCGACACTTGCGCCGAAGACGGCATCCTGGGCGCGATGGCCGGATGGACCGGAAGCTTTGCGGCGATGCAAGCGGTGCGAGTCTTGCTCGCCGGGGTGAGCCGCTTTGGTCAACCCATGTGGGGTAAGCTTCACATCCTCGATGGGATGACGCCGGACATGCGCACGCTGACCATTGCTAAAGATCCAGCATGCAATGGGTGTGGTTAGACGGGGACCAGCTCGTCCCTTTTTCCAACAGGACCTGTTTCGGGCACAGGATTTTCTCGAAATCCGTCATCGGAATTTCCGAACACCAATAAGTCTTGATGGAGAAGTGTTGCGTTAGAAAAGTCCAAAATCCCTCCTGATATGAGACACTTGTGCGAATACTGGTAGGGAACAACGCAACACTACTGTTACATTAGTGGCGTTGGTTGGCCTGCGACTTTTCTTTCGAATCGAGCGAAGCGGAACCTGCACGAGGGTGGCATGTTTACAAAAGAGCACTGTTGCCCCTAACCCACGCTAAATTGACTTCCGCCTCAGGACCTTTGCCTCATGATCACCCTCCTCTCGCCAGCTAAGAAACTCAATTTTGACGAGCCCAAGACCTCGCTTGAGATCACGCGCCCACGGCTCAAGGACGACACCCGGGAGATCGCTGGCGTTGCGAAGAAGCAGTCGGCGAAGTCCCTCGCCAAGCTCATGCACATTTCGGACAATTTGGCTGAGCTCAATGCAGAGCGGTTCAAGGCGTTCGACCTTGAAGGGCGTTCCAATTCTGCAAAGCCAGCCGGGCTCACCTTTGACGGCGATGTCTATTGGGGGCTTGAGGCGAAGTCGCTGGGTGATGAGAGCTTGGCTTACGCGCAGGATCATTTGCGCATTTTGTCGGGGCTTTACGGCGTGCTGCGCCCCATGGATGCGATCCAGCCTTACCGGCTCGAGATGGGCACCAAGATGAAGAACAAGCGCGGAAAATCGCTCTATGATTTCTGGGGCAGCCGCATTGGTGAGCAATTGGCGGGCGACCTTGAAGGGCATGGCGACAACACGGTCGTGAACCTAGCCTCCAACGAGTATTTCAAGGCGGTCGATACTGGTGCACTTCCGGGCAAAGTGATCGAGGCGACCTTCCTGAATGTGAAAGACGGCGAAGCGCGCCGCCTGATGTATCACGTGAAGTTTGGGCGGGGCCTGATGGCGCGCTGGATCATGGAAAACCGGATCGAAAAAGCGGATGATCTGCGCGGCTTTGATGCGGAAGGGTATACGCTGGATGCCAGCGCTTCGAGCGAGACGCAGCTGGTGTTCACCCGGCCCCAACCCGCAGTCAAAAAGCCGGCTGTCAAAAAGCCAGCGACGAAGAAAAAGTAGGAGCGCGCAGGACCGATATGAGCGACGATAAATCCTCCAACGATCTTGCAGAAGATCGCACCGACCTTGCCGAAGACCGGACCGATTGGGCCGAGGATCGGACGCTTATGGCCAATGAGCGCACCTTTGCTGGTTGGATGCGGACGGGGCTTGCGGCGGTGGGGATCGGGCTCGGCTTCAACGCTCTGTTTAGCAAGATGGAACCCGCTTATGTGCCCAAGGCGATTGCGACCGTTTTCATCCTGATCGGCATTTTCATCTTCTACGCAGCCCAGCGTAACGCCTGCGCTGTGACCACCCGGCTTGAAGCGCACAAAGCCGATCCGCTCGACACGGTGAATATGCGGCTGATCGCTGCGTGCATGACGCTTGGCAGTGTCGGCCTTGTGTTTGGGATTTGGTTGATGAAATTTTGAGGGGCGTCAACCCGCCAGCAATTCATCCACCCATTGCGGCACAACTTGTGTCGCCGGGCCGTGGCGGGCTTCGTGGAAAATTGGCGTTCCCTCGCTGGGTTCAAGGTTCAGTTCCAGGGTCCTCGCGCCAAGGCGCTTGGCCTGTTGGACAAAGCCCGCCGCCGGGTACACCGCGCCGCTGGTGCCGATGGAAACAAACAGGTCGCACTCCATTATCGCCTCTTCGATCCGGCGCATTTGGTACGGAGCCTCGCCAAACCACACAACGTCCGGGCGCAAAGTGGGCGCTTGGCAGACGGGGCATGGCGGGCGGCTCGACAGTGGAGCGTCCCACGCAGAACGGGTCTCGCACGAGGTGCACAGCGCCGACTTCAATTGCCCGTGCATATGACAAACATTGATAGAGCCGCCACGCTCATGCAAGTCGTCAACATTTTGAGTAACAAGGAGAAGACTGTCAGCAAATTCCCGCTCCAACTTCGCCAGGGCAATGTGCGCTGCATTGGGCTCCACATTCGCCAAAGCTGCACACCTCGCATCGTAAAAGCCAAGCACAAGATCAGGATCGCGTGCAAAACCTTGGGGCGTTGCAACGTCCTCAATCGAGTGTTTTTCCCACAAACCGCCATGATCGCGAAAGGTGTCGATCCCGCTTTCTGCGGAAATTCCGGCCCCTGTTAGGATGACGATGCTGTTGAAGTCTGCCATGACCGTATGAAACACTGCGCGCACGAGGGAAGCAATGGCGAAATTTGCAGTCATCGGACACAAAGGCCGGATGGGCCAGGCATTGGCCACCGCCATCGAAGAGGCAGGGCACGAGTTTTGCGTTGGCGTTGATCTGGGCGGTGACCCCGCACCAGTGATCGGTCAGTGCGATGTCGTGGTCGATTTCTCATCTCCCGATGCATTGGCGGGCAATCTGAAAGCCGCGCGCGTCGCTGGAATTCCGATCCTTATCGGCACGACCGGTCTTGAGGAGACGAGCTTTGCAGCGATTGAAGAGTCGGCCAAGGTCATCCCCGTCTTGCAAACCGGCAACACGTCGCTTGGGGTTACGCTGCTAAGTGCGCTTGTGCGTCAGGCGGCTGAGCGGCTGGGCGATGACTGGGATATCGAGGTCCTGGAGATGCACCACCGCATGAAGGTGGATGCCCCGTCGGGAACTGCGAAATTGCTTGGCGAGGCAGCAGCAGCCGGACGCAGAGTTAATCTTGCTGACACGATGGACAGCGGGCGGCACGGTCAGACCGGTGCACGCAAGGTCGGGGACATCGGTTTCGCCACTCTACGCGGTGGGACCGTGGCAGGCGATCACTCGGTGATCTTTGCCGGCGCAGAAGAGCGCCTGACCTTTTCGCATTCAGCCGAAAACCGGATGATTTTTGCTAGGGGTGCGGTGCGCGGCGCCCAATGGTTGATCGGCAAGCCTCAAGGCCGCTACACCATGGAGAATGTGCTGGATCTTTAAAGGCCCGGCTCGCCGCTTCGCAGATCAGGGGGAAACGCGTTGGCAGCTTTGCGAACAACACTTTACGAGCAGCTATTTGTCGGCGCGCATCCTGACGGACGCCTAACAATACTCAATCGCCTGCTGATAGTGACAATTGTGCTCGCAGTCATCGGCGCGGCTCTGGGCACGGAGCCAAAGCTATCTGACGAGATGCACTACGCCTTGCTTGTGGGTGAAATGATATTCGGGACGATATTCCTGGGTGAGTATGTCGCGCGGGTTTACGCCGCAGCGGAGGCTCCGGGGGAAGGGTCAGCATGGCAAAAACGCTGGGCCTTTATGCGCAGCTGGCTAGGCCTTGTTGACCTCATCGTGGTGGTCGCAACGCTGGCACCATTGATCGCTGGCGATGCGGCTGTGCTGCGGGTCATCCGGCTCTTCCGTGTGATTGCGGTGATGAAATTTGGCCGTTTCAACGAGGCCATCCAATCGGTTTGGAGAGCAACCGCAGACCGAGGTGATGACTTGATCGTGACCGCCGCTCTTGCGTTCATCTTTGTACTGACCGGGGCAACGCTGCTGCATGTGGTCGAAGGCGATATTCAGCCCGATGCCTTTGGCTCAATCCCCCGCGCTCTTTGGTGGGCGGTCATCACTCTCACCACGGTAGGGTACGGCGATGCCTATCCGGTTACGATCATGGGCAAGATCATCGGCGGCACTCTGGCCATGTCGGGCGTTGCTTTTGTGGCGATGCCAACAGGCATCATAGCCGCCGCCTTCTCCGATGCGATGCAAGCGCGCCGCGACCAAAAGATTCAGGAAATGCGTGACCATTTGGCACGGCTCGATGAGATTGACGAGAATGTGGTGGCGAAGCTTGAGAAACTCGAGCGAGCCAATCAGAAGCCTCCAGAATGAAATGTAAGGCATGACCAAAGACCAGATTTTCGAGTTCTTCCGGCGGTTGGCGGAAGACAATCCAGAGCCTGAGACTGAGCTGGAATATGGCAATGCCTATCAGCTGGTCGTGGCTGTGGCTCTGTCGGCGCAGGCGACCGATGTTGGGGTGAACAAGGCAACGCGTGCACTGTTTGCCAAGGTGAAGACGCCGCAAGAGATGCTTGATCTGGGGCTTGAGAGACTGATCGAGCACATCAAGACCATTGGCCTGTTCAACTCTAAGGCCAAGAACGTGATCGCTTTGTCGCAGCTGTTGATTGACGAATATGGCGGAGAGGTTCCCGACACGCGCGACGATCTGGTGCGCCTACCCGGAGTGGGCCGCAAGACCGCCAATGTGGTTCTCAATTGCTGGTTCAAACAAGAGACATTCGCGGTCGACACGCACATCTTGCGCGTCGGCAATCGCACGGGGCTCGCCAAAGGCAAAACGCCCGAAAGCGTTGAAGCCAAGCTTGAGAAGCGTGTGCCGGGGCCCTTCCGCCTGCATGCGCACCATTGGTTGATCTTGCATGGCCGATACGTGTGCAAAGCGCGCACGCCGGAATGTTGGCGCTGTGGTCAGGTGGACCTGTGCAGCTTCCGCAAGAAGGTGACGGATAAGCCTAAGGGGCGGTAACTCACCGAGGGTTCAGCTTGCGTAGTTCACCTTTCAGCCAAGGGCTCAACAGGAGAACTCGTATGAACCTCAATACGCTATTGTTTGTCCCTGCAATCGGAGCAGCGCTCGCTACGGGAGCTTGTACTCTGATGGATCCTGGCTCCAGCCTTGCTGATCCGAGGCTCGCCGGTCCAACGGTCAAAGTGGTGGGGGAGGCTGAAACCTGTATCCGGACACAGGCGATCCGCCAATCACTGGTACGCAGCGATCAGGTGATCGACTTCGAAATGGCTGGTGGCCGGGTGTTCCGTTCGATGCTGCCGAACCGCTGCCCCCGGCTCGGATTCGAACAAGCATTTACCTATTCCACTTCGATCAACCAGCTATGCAAGCAAGAGATCATTCGAGTTATCACGCCGGTTGCTGGCCAACTGGACGTGGGCGCTGGCTGTAGCCTCGGCGAATTTGTGCCAGTAGAGTATATTGAGCTAGACGAGTGACTTACTCAGATAGTGCGAAGCATGCCCCTTGGGACGACCGGGCAGTGTCGCCATTAGGGTGTAGCCGAGCTTTTCGTAGAACGGCTTTGCCTGCCAGCTGGTGGTTTCTACCAAGGCCTTTTCGCAATTGTGCGCCTGAGCGTAGTCTTCTGCCTCGCTCATCAGCTTAGCGCCGATCCCTGAACCGCGCGCAGTCTCATCCAGCCAAACCAGCTCGATATGCAGCGTGCTCCAATAACACACTGCCCGAATACCGCCTTGAAGGGCGCCTGCATCATCTTTGGCGAGCACGAAGAAGCGCACCTCGTCGGCGACGTCCTCTAGGTCGGGTACGTGCGCTTTGTTAAAGGCGACAATGCCCTCGCTAAGCGCGGCGGCGTCCTCGGCTGCCGCTTCGCGCTCAACAGTAATGGACATTAGACATCGTCGGCTGAGATCATCTCAGCCTTGTCGATCTCACCCGTCAGGCTCGCGACGGTCGTCGCTACCGCTGCATCGCCTGAAACATTGGTGGTGGTGCGCATCATGTCCATGATCCGGTCGATGCCGGCGACCAGAGCAATTGTTTCAAGCGGCACGCCAACTGCGCCGAACACCAGAACCATCATAATGAGACCCGCGCCCGGAATGCCCGCTGCGCCAATGGCTCCCAATGTGCCAAGGATCGAGATCAGGACATAATCGCCCATGTCGAGCTGAACCCCGAACACCTGCGCCCCGAACAATGTCGCAAGGCCCAGATACATGGCCGTGCCGTTCATATTGATCGTTGCGCCTAGGCTGATGACAAAGCTTGCAACCGAATTGGAAACACCAAGGTTCCGCCGCGCACAGCGCAAGGTCACCGGCAAGGTCGCATTGGAGCTCGCCGTCGAATAGCTCACCGCAATCGCATCGATAATGCCGCGGAAGAAGTCGATCACTGGCAGCTTGGCGATGAACTTGATCATGCCGCCATAGATGAGGCCAATAATGAGCAAACAGCCCACATAGTTGAGCACGACGACGATCCCAAGCGCCTGAAGCGCATCAACGCCCAGGGTCCCTGCAACCCATGCCATGAGAGCAAAGACGCCAAACGGCGTGAGCTCCATCACCACCATCGTGACCTTTTGCATCACGACAGAGCCGCTCTCAAAGATCTTGAGGACAGGCTCGCCCTCTTCCTTTGCCATCAGGATACCGATCCCGATCAGGAGCGAGAAGATGATGAGCGGGAGGACGTTGACGTCTGCCATGACTTGAACCGGGCTTGAGGGCACCATTTCAAGGATCATCTGTTGAACGGTAACGCCGTCTTCCTGACGGGCCTGAGCGCGTTCAAGCGCGGCCGCATCAAGGTTCATGGCACTTGCGTCGAGCCCCGCACCCGGCTGAACGATCGTGCCGATTGCTAGGCCAAGCCAAACCGCCATTTGCCCCGTCACAACAAACAGCAAAAGCGCTCGCCAGCCGACACTCCCAAGTTTGCGCAAATCCCCGATGCTCGCAACGCCTGCGACAAGGCTGAAGAAGATCAGCGGAACCACCAGCATCTTGATAAAGGCGATGAAGATATCGCCAATAATCTTGATGCTCGCTGCTCCCGGTCCCCAGATATAGCCAACGATAATGCCCAGAATGAGAGCGCCGATAACCCGCTGCCACAGCGGAATCTGGAACCAAGCTTTCATGAGTTTCTACGCCTCTTCTTGCGTTATCTCGAGAGCGAGCGCCCCGAGCGCTGCTTTTGTGTAGATCCGGGCTAGCGCATCCAGATCTGGAATAGCCACCGCTTCGTTGCGTTTATGCATGGTTGCATTGCACAGGCCAAATTCAATCACTGGGCATACCGCGCGAAGGAAGCGCGCATCCGAAGTGCCGCCAGTGGTGGAGGCGTCTGGCTTAACGCCGGTTTCTTCCTCAACCGCCTTGGCCAGCATATTGGAGAATTCCCCAGGCGCGGTCAGGAACGGCTCGCCAGAGATAATCGGCAAAGCCCGCCCGCCGTGCTTTTCAGCAATCGCTGCGACCCGTTCGGAAAGCGACGCGCCAGAATGCAGGTCATTAAAGCGGATAGAAATCCGCGCCTTCGCCTGCGCCGGGATAACATTGTGCGCCTTGTTGCCGACCTCGATATCGGTGATCTCAAGGTTGGAAGACTGGAACCAATCGGTGCCAGTATCGAGCACCAGTTCATCGAGTTCCTTGAGCATCGCGACAAGCTTTGGAAGCGGGTTATCGGCAAGGTGCGGGTAAGCAACATGGCCTTGTGTACCCTCAACAGTGAGCCAAATATTGACCGAACCGCGCCGCCCGATTTTCATCATATCGCCAAGCCGGTTGACGCTCGTCGGCTCCCCCACAAGGCAAAGATCAGGCTGAATGTCCTGAGCACGCATATAGTCGATGAGAGCCCGCGTGCCGTGGAGCGCCGGCCCTTCTTCATCGCCAGTGATGATCATGCTGATCGTGCCGGCGTCCTCAGGAATATCGTGCAAAGCGGTGGCGAAACAGGCAATTGCACTCTTCATATCGACCGCGCCGCGGCCATAGAGAAGCTCGCCTTCTTCTGTCGGCACAAATGGGTCGCAATGCCAGCCATCACCCGGAGGCACGACATCGAGATGCCCTGCAAAAGCGAAGTGCTTTGATCCTTCAGGCCCTTTGCGAATGGCAAAAAGGTTTTCAACCGGAGCCTCGTCCGACCCTTCTTCCCCATCGCCGCGCATGAAGCGGTGGATGTCGAAACCGAGCGGTTTCAATATGGCCTCCATCTCGTCGAACACGGGACCTGTCGCAGGCGTGACTGAAGAATGCGAGATTAGACGCTTGGCGTATTCTAGGGCAATACTCATACCCCCCACCGCTAGCAGGAGCCTGCCCAATGCCCAAGCTTGATCTCGCCTCTATCCCGCAAACCAATGCGACAGGCTATCCGGCACCCTTCGACGAGCCGGTTCAAGGGCGTTTCTATCGAAGACTTGCACCGGAAACGGGGATGGAAAAGCTGCGGGCAAGCCATGTCGTGCTAGAGCCTGGGGCGTGGTCCTCACAGCGGCATTGGCACCGCGATATTGACGAACTCTTGGTGATGATCTTCGGCGAGGCCGTGCTCATCGACGACACTGGTGAGAGCCTCGTCACTGCCGGGGACGTTGTGGCTTGGCCCGCTGGTCAGGAAAACGGTCACCACTTGCAAAACCGCAGCAATGCCCCTTGTGTCTTTGTGGTGGCGGCTGCGGGCGACTATCAAACAGACGGCGGAGAGTATCCGGATATCGATATGGTGTTCAATTCAGAAGGCTATTTCCGCAAGGATGGCACTCAATACGAAACCCAGCGTATCCCTTAAGCCGTCTCAAACTGCTCGATTACCCATTCCTCATCGTCAGACGCGGCGATCCATTGAGCCATCCAATCATGTTCCCAGATCGCCTGCATATAGCTTTGCGCAAAGCCGGGCACACCAATGCCATAAGTGATGAATCGAGAGACGACCGGCGCGTAGAAAATGTCAGCAGCTCCAAAAGTGCCGAACAGGAAGGGACCTGCTGACCCATGCCGAGCGCGCGCTTCAGCCCATAGCTGGAGAATACGCACGATTTCTGATTTCGCGATCTCCGATAGATTGTCGAGCGGCACTCTGGCTCGCACATTCATCGGCATTTCGTTGCGCAGCGCGCCGTAGGATGAATGCATCTCAGCAACCATTGCGCGCGCCATCCCGCGCGCCGCTTCATCCTTTGGCCAGAAGCGATCCCGCCCGACCTTGTCAGCCAAATATTCCATGATCGCGAGGCTGTCCCAAATGACAGTATCACCATCCCACAGGATCGGCACCTTACCCGAGGATGGCTGAAACTCTTCGCCCTGCTTTTGGCTTTCCCAATGCTCACCCATAAGTGGCACGGTGATCTCTTCAAACTGCAGCCCCGATTGCTTGGCAGAAAGCCATCCGCGCAAGGACCAGCTTGAATAGTTCTTATTGCCGATGATGAGTTTCATAAGAGAGCCTGTTCCACCTTGCGGGCCTGAGTTTGCACTAGCGTAGATATTCAGGCTTTCGCTGTCGAGCCTGAACGGGTTACAGGACAGTGTCGATAACGCTGGAGAGTACCCAATGTCCCTTCCCCCATTTCACCTTGCCTTCCCGGTCGATGACCTCGCAGCAGCGCGCAGTTTTTATGGTGAGCTTCTGGGATGCGAAGAGGGGCGCAGTTCTGAAGAGTGGATCGACTTCGACTTCCATGGTCACCAGATCGTCGCTCATCTGGCACCTGAAAGGGAACGCGATGCCGCCACCAACCATGTAGATGGGCACGGTGTTCCTGTTCCGCACTTTGGTTTGGTCCTAAACGTGGAAGATTGGAAGGCGCTGGTGGGCAAATTGCGCGCTGCCAGCGTTGATTTCGTAATCGAACCAACGGTTCGGTTCAAAGGCCAATCGGGTGAGCAAGCAACAATGTTTCTGCGCGACCCCGCGGGCAATGCGCTTGAATTCAAAGCCTTTGCGGATCAAGCACAGCTGTTTGCAAGCTAAGACGAAATTAACGCTACTTCTAAGAAACTCCTTAGCACGCCAGGTGTATCAATGCGAGAATGTTGCAAGCTCTATTAGCCACTGTTCTTGTGTTCGCGACAGGCAATGTTGCGTCAGAAGCTGTGGCTGATGTGCATTCAGAATCCGGGGTGGATCTTCGTGCAGATACTGCAAGAGAGAGCAGGGCCGAGCGAATTGCCCGGATGCGAGCGAAGATGCGTTCGTCAGGGCCAAGAGCTTCCAGAGTTCGCTGTGCTCATGTCTCGTGTGACCCCATTTGCGATACAAAGACCACAGAGAGCGAACGCGGCGCGGTGATCGTTCGCTCTCAGGTGAACATCGCAAGCAACCGAGCTGCTTCTGCTTCCCGACCATCCTCTTGCGAGGAGTCAGCAGTCTAACTCGCGGGGTTTCCTGCGTCGTTTTTAGTTTGAGAACCACTCATCGCCCAAAGCGTCGGCGACAACGGCAGCGCGCAGGGCTTCAATACCCATTCCCTTCTCGCTGCTGGTTAAGTGCAGATCGGGAAAAGCAGCTGGATGTTTCCGCGCTTCGTCGGCAATTTTACTAGCCACCCGCTCAAGTTCGCTGGCTTTCACTTTGTCAGTCTTGGTGAGGACGATGCGATATCCAACTGCCGCCTCATCAAGCATCTTCATCATCTCGCGATCGACTTCTTTGAGGCCGTGGCGGCTGTCGACCAGAACGAGATTGCGTGCGAGCACCTGACGGCCGCGAAGGTATGTCCGCACGAGGTTCTTCCAGCGCTCAACCACTTTGACCGGGGCTTTGGCAAAGCCATATCCCGGCATGTCAACGAGGCGGAACAGAGGTTTTCCATCAGGGATGTTTGGGTCTTGAAGACCAACCTCGAAGAAGTTTAATTCCTGCGTGCGACCCGGTGTCACGGATGCACGCGCAATAGCCCTACGGCCGGTGAGCGCATTCAGGAGCGAGCTCTTGCCAACATTGCTGCGCCCGCAAAAGGCGATCTCTGGCACGATAGGCTCGGGCAGGAATTTGAGCTGAGGCGCAGACAAGAGGAAGTCCACGCGGCCTGAAAACAGGCGCGACGCTTGGCGTTCACGGCGCTCCTTAGCGCGCCGTTCCAGTTCTTGCTCGGTTGACCTTGTCAAAGCCTAGGTCCCGCTCTTTTCCGCCTCTTCGCGGGCCTTTTTCTGAGCTTTCTCGGCCTTTTCCTTCTCCGCAGCGGCCCGCAATTGCGGGTGCTTGGAATAGAGATAGCTTTGCTGAGCCACCGTCAGAATATTTGAGGTTACCCAGTACAAGAGAAGGCCAGCTGCAAACGGTGCCATAACGAACATGAGCACCCACGGCATCAGATTGAAGATCTGCTGCTGCATCGGGTCCATCGCGCTCGGGTTCAAACGGAACGTCAGCCACATGGTGAAGCCCATGAGAACCGCCAATACACCAATGCCAAGGAAGCCGGGCACGTCATATGGCAGAAGGCCAAATGCGTTGAGGATCGTTGCGGGATCGGGGCCGGACAAATCCTTGATGTAAAGGAACGGCTCGTGACGCATTTCAATCGCGAGATAGAGAACCTTATAAAGCGCAAAGAAGATTGGGATCTGGATGATAAGCGGCAAACAACCTGCGAGCGGATTTACCTTCTCTTCCTTGAAGAGCTCGGCAATCTTTTGCTGCTGCGTTTGCTTGTCGTCTTTATAGCGCTCTTGCAGCGCTTTCATCTTAGGCTGGATAGCCTTCATCGCCGCCATCGAAGCAAACTGCTTTTGCGCAATCGGGAAGAGCAACCCGCGAATGATGACTGTGAGAAGAATGATCGCGACACCAAAATTGCCGACAAGTCCGTTAAGCGTGCGAAGCAGCCAAAGAAGCGGCTTTTCAAACCACTCAAACCAACCCCAGCTGATTGCTTTGCCAAAATAGGTGATGCCGGTGTCCTGATAGGCATCAAGGACTTCGCTCACCTTTGCACCGGCAAACAGCTGAGTGGTTTGCGACAGGGTACCGCCGGCAGGCACGGTTTGAGCATCATAGATAAGGTCAGCGCGGAACAGCTTGTCTCCAAGCGAACGCCAGCCCGCCGTATCAGTCTCTCCCTCACCCGGAATCAAAAGGCTTGCCCAATATGTATCGGTAAACCCAAGCCATGAGGCCGCACCTGCTGGTGAATCGCGGCCAAGCTCAGCCAAATCTTCGTAGGAATTGGGGTCATAAAGCGAACCTCCAAAGACGCCCGTGGGGCCCGCGTGGGCGATAAACTGATCGGGAGATGCGGTGGTGCTGGTGCGCTTAATATAGGCGAACGGTTGGACGATCGCCGCTGCTCCACTCGCGTTCTCCACCACCTGCTCGGCCGCAATCATGTAATTGTCGTCAATCGCAAATTGGATCTTGAAGGTGATGCCATTCTCATCCGTGCGCGAAAGTGTGACCGGTGTTGCGGGGGTGAGCGTCTGCGCATCGGCCTCCCAGATGGCACTGCTCGACATGCGTTCGCCTGCAACCACAAAACCGAATTCGGCAAAGTGCTCAACATCTGTGCGATCAGGTGAAAGGAAACGGACTGCGCCGCTCTCATCATCGGTGGTGGCGTTGTAGTCTTTGAGCACGAGGTCATCAAGACGTGCGCCCACCAGATTGATCGATCCGGCGACACGCGGTGCATCGATGACAACGCGAGTCGGCTCTGCAAGCGCAGCTTCGATCTCGACAGGCCCGGTTGCTGCATCGGCCACAGCAGCCTCGCCAACCTCACTCACACTGCCAGGGCTGCTCGCACTGGTCGTGCCAGCGGGTGCAGTTGCATCCACTTCAGCTTCGGCCATAACGGGCTCTGGTGGAGCGGGATAGAAATACCGCATTCCCACATCCCAACCCAGGATGAGCAAGCCTGAAAGCACGACGGCGAGCAGAAGATTACGCTGATTGTCCAAGAGTTACGCCTTAAGTGATTGCTATCCGAAGTGTGTTATATAGGTATGACACCGCCCAAACCAAGTGCCTCTACGGCACCGGGTCATGGCCATGACCACCCCAAGGATGGCAGCGCCCTATACGCTTTATTCCCAACCATCCACCCTTGATGGCCCCATGTTTCTGGACCGCCTCAATCATGTACTGGCTGCAAGAAGGCGAATAGCGGCATGTGGGTGGCAGGATCAGCGAGGGCCCGAGCTGCCAAGCTTTGGCCAAAAAGATGAGGATGTATTTCATTTTCTCGGTTTTTCGCCGCTGTTTCGACGGGGGCGTCGATGCCTTGGTCGGTCACCCTGACCTGCTCGTGCGCGAGTGAGCGCCTTGCCAAGTTCCTCGGCCAATGTGGTGAAATCGCGCTCAACTCCACCAGCGCGACCGATCAAAACATGATCGTGATTCGCGAGTCCTGACTTGGGGAGCGCGGCACGCAATAGCTCACGAAGCCGGCGCTTCATGCGGTTGCGAACCACTGCATTGCCGATCTTCTTGGTAACAGTGATGCCATAACGCATGCCGAAGCCTTCATTGGGGCGGGTTAGCAAGACAAAGCCGGCGCGCGCGTTTCTCAACCCCTTATTGGCAGCAACAAAGTCCGCCCGCTTGGTCAGAACTCTAGGCAATGGCTGCTGGATCATGGCTGGCCCAATAACGCATACGGGCCCCCATTGGGAGCCCGCTTAGCCGCATGGCTATTTGCTTGTCGCGTGCCCTCAATCGCACACGCGGGGAAAGGGTTAAGCCGAAAGGCTTTTGCGGCCGCGCTTGCGACGCGCACGGATGACCTTGCGGCCACCCGGAGTTGCTTTGCGTGCAAAGAAGCCGTGGCGACGGGCACGCACAAGATTGCTAGGCTGGAAAGTCCGCTTCATTTCGTCCTCGAATAATTGCTTGGCACCTTCACAAAGTTCTCAATGAGGAGAAGTGAAAGCAACCGGATTTGACCCCTTAGAAACAAGCGGTCCGATTAGCGCCGCGCAACTATGGAAAAGCGCGTCATGAGTCAAGCAAAGACATGCCTGACCAAGAGAGCCGCACCTTCGTTAGATCACCGTAGTTGATGGCAGGATTCGTCGTTTCAACCGAAATAGGCTCCCAATTCATCTCTGCAATACGAGCGTTGGTCTCGGCCAGACTGGCACGAACATTCTCACAAAACGCGCAAATTCTGGGCATTTTGCGCACCGCGTACCGATTGGGTGCCACGGTCTGGGGGGCAATCCAGCCGCGCATCTCAACGGCATCAAGCCAACGGGCGCTTGCATGGGGTACGGAATTGGTCATCGCATAAAAGGCGTGCGCTTGGTTCTCGCTCATTCCCATTTCGACATAATAGTCGAGATACAGTCGATGCGCTGGGTGGTTGGCGGCAAAATCATCCGCCTCGCGCCCGTGATTGTCGAGCCAGGAATGCACTGCGAATGTCGCACCATCTTCAATCGAACGAGATTCGCCCGCAAGGAACAGCTCCACAGCGCCCGAACGCACAGAACCGCGACGCGGGACATGCGTGCTGATGCCAGCCTCGCGTATCTTCCGGCCTACAGCGAGATTGGCGATGTCATTGCTGGTGCCCGGTGCTTCGACCATTTCGAGCGTTTCGATGCCCGGAAACTCGCGAAGCATGGCCTCGAAATCGTGCGGCGAGCGGTCGTTAGTCGAGCCGACCATCTGGGCAACACTTGGGCTGACGACAACAAACGGCCCGAATTGCGCTCGCGCCATCGAAGGCCGATTTCTGGGGGCAGGCCGTGCATAACGCGCAGCGCTGCGAATTTCGGACACCTTCTTGCCATCGACGATTGTAGTTACGACGGTAGGCAGTGTTTCATCACTTACTCGCACTTCATCATCGGCAACTTTGACCCATCGCCCTTGAACCGGATCCCATTCCTCGACCCAGCTTTGGGTAGTTACCGTGCGATAGCTACCCGAGTTGTTTTCCATGCCTAGGGTTGCAAAACCCTGCGCCAAAAGCGGGCTGGAAACGAGGGCAAGCTGCATAGCAGCCAGGAATGCGGCAATTCTTTTCATGCCTGCAAAATTATGCCGTGGCTCGTTCACGAACCGCCAACGTTTATGCTTGCAAATTCCTTGCGTAGTCGCACCAAGTCACTCGACAAGAAAGTGTTTACCCTTCAGTAAAGACCCCATCGGGTTACGCCGGGTGCAAATTGTTGGGGGGATTGCGCGTTGGTCGCACTCATTCGCACGGTTGCTTACCTGGGCCTAGAGGCGCGGGGCGTTGAAGTTCAATGCCAGGTGGCCCCGGGCTTACCGCGCTTCACCATAGTGGGTTTGCCGGACAAAGCGGTGAGCGAAAGCCGCGAGAGGGTGCAGGCAGCACTTTCCGCGATGGGCCTTGCGATGCCGCCCAAGCGGATCACCATTAACTTATCGCCCGCCGACCTGCCCAAAGACGGCTCGCATTACGATTTGCCAATCGCTTTGGCACTGCTTGCCGCAATGGGGGTGACCGATTCGGAACAACTCAATGACTGGATTGCGGTGGGTGAGCTGTCGCTTGATGGTAGGATTGTACCCTCGCCCGGAGTATTAATCGCGGCGCTTTACGCGAGCGGTGAGGAAACCGGATTGATTTGCCCCGCCGCGCAAGGGTCCGAAGCAAAGTGGGCAAGCGGCGTACCAGTGTTGGCTCCGCGCGACCTGAGCACTCTATTGGACCATCTCAAAGGCGATGTCGTTCTCGATGAACCTCCTCGTGGCGAGGTCGATGAGACCCCATTTGCTACTGACCTCCGGCAAGTGAAAGGACAAGAGACTGCCAAGCGCGCTTTGGAAATCGCGGCGGCAGGTGGGCACAATCTGCTGATGGCGGGGCCGCCGGGATCAGGCAAAAGCTTGCTTGCGTCTTGCTTGCCAGGGATATTGCCCGACCTTACACCGACCGAAGCTCTGGAAGTCTCCATGGTACAATCGGTGGCGGGAACTTTAGAAGCGGGCCAGATCAGCCGCGCACGACCGTTCCGTGCCCCGCATCATTCAGCCAGCATGGCCGCGCTCACCGGGGGCGGGCTCAAAGTTCGGCCCGGAGAAATCAGCCTCGCTCATCTGGGCGTATTGTTCCTTGACGAGCTACCCGAGTTTCAACGCCCAGTACTCGATTCATTGAGGCAACCACTGGAGACCGGCCAGGTCGATGTCGCACGGGCCAATGCCCATGTGACCTTCCCGGCGAGGGTACAGCTTATTGCCGCGATGAACCCATGCCGATGCGGCTATGCAGGCGATCCGATGCAGAACTGCAACCGCTATCCGCGCTGTATGGGCGATTATCAATCGCGCCTATCTGGACCGCTGCTCGACCGGATTGATTTGCACGTCGATGTCGCCGCGGTGAGCGCGGTTGACCTCACCCTTCCCCCACCTGCCGAAGGGAGCGCCGAAGTAGCCTCCCGCGTTGCCGCGGCAAGAGCCCATGCAGGGTCACGCGGTGTCCGCTCCAACGCTGAACTTGAAGGCGATGCGCTGGAAACCCATGCAGGACCAGATGAGGAAGGCCGAGCATTGCTAATGAGAGCAGCGGAAAAGCTGCGCCTATCGGCCAGAAGCTACACCCGCGTGCTTCGCGTCGCACGCACGGTTGCAGATTTAGCCGGCACGCAAACGGTCAGACGCCCTCATATCGCAGAGGCTTTATCTTACCGGCAAAAGATGCGCGCGCCTTGATATTGCCAGGTCATGGCGCGTAAATATCTGAACCATGAGTATTTTTGACCCCGAACTGCTGATCTATCTGGGCGCTGGCCTTTTGCTGATTGGCTACGCCATTCGCGATGAGCTGAAGTTGCGCGTTTTGATCGCAGTCTCGTCCTTCGTTTACATTGCCTACTACTTTGCGGTCGGCCCTTTGTGGGGTGCCATCATCACGAGCCTTTTGATGATCGCGGTCAATTTCTGGGTGCTGGGCCAGATCATTCTAGAGCGCACCACCATGCGCATGTCTGACGATGAGAAAGCGCTGTACGAGGCTTTCGAGACACTGACACCAGGTCAGTTCCGGCGAGCCCTCAAATGTGCGGATTGGATTACTGTGAGCAAAGCAGAAGGCAATCTCCTGACCCAGGAAAACTCGCCTTCCAGCACGCTGTACTACATCTTCGAAGGAGACGCCGTGGTCGAGAAGGAGAGCCAGCGATTTGGCCTGCCTGCCGGAAACTTCGTGGGCGAGATCAGCTTCGTCTTGGACAGCAAAGCCTCTGCAACCGTCACCGCGCCTCCGGGTGTTCGATATGTGGCTTGGGATTGGGATCACTTGCGCAAATTGAGCGTAAAGCACCCGAATCTTGGCAATGCGCTTAACATGCGACTGACCCGCGATCTGGCGGAAAAGCTTACCACTTCGTATCGCCCCGGCGTACCTATCACATCAGTCTAACTCGAGGCGTGTTCGCGCAGGACCTCAAGAAAGTCCGGCCCCCAAGTGTCGAGCTTCTTTTCGCCCACACCTTGAAGCCCACCAATTTCACTTAAGGTTTGGGGTACAAAGGCGGCCATGGCACGAAGAACGCTGTCGTGGAAGATAATGTAGGCAGGAACCCCGTGTTCCTTGGCAAGCTCGCCTCGCCGCGCGCGCAGGGCATCGAACAAAGGATCGCCAACCGGGTTAGGGATGGCGCCCGCCCCCCGTGAGCCCCCGCCAGAACCTTTGCGCCGCTTCGTTTTGGGAGGCTCTGCGATCACAACAGCCCTGTCGCCTTTGAGAACCGCCCTTGCCTCCAGCCCTAGCGCCAATCCGCCATGTTCAGTCGTCACAAGCATTTCGTGGGCTGTACAAAACCGCATCACCGGTTTCAAAAGCGGTGCATCAAGGCTTCCGACGATGCCGAACACCGACAATTTGTCATGGCCGCGTTGGATGACGCGGGACTCATCGCGTCCAAGCAGAACCCGTTCAATATGACCCATGCCAAAACTCTGTCCGGTCCGGTAAACGGCCGAGAGCAGTTTTTGCGCAAGTTCCGTCACGTCCACCACTTGGGGCGGTTCCATACACCGATCACAATTGCCGCAAGGTTCTCGCAAATCATCGCCGAAATGCTTCAGCAGCAATTGCCTGCGACATTGGGCGCTTTCGACAAGCCCTGCCAGCGCATTCAAACGCGCTCGTTCGCTTGGCATTCGCGCTTCGTCGACATCGCTTAGCCACAGGCGCGCTTTGGCAAAATCGCTTGCGCCCCAGAACATATGTGCTGCCGCCGGATCGCCATCACGCCCAGCGCGGCCCGTTTCTTGATAGTAAGCCTCTATCGACTTTGGCAGTCCTGCGTGGATCACAAAGCGTACATCGGGTTTGTCGATCCCCATGCCAAAGGCAATTGTGGCCACCATCACCATGTCTTCTGACTGCACGAATTCGGCCTGCGTTGCGGCACGCTGTTCTGGCGGAAGCCCCGCATGATAAGCGCGAACAGGCCTGCCAGTGGAGGCAAGCTTTGCGGCCAAATCCTCTGTACCTTTGCGACTGGTCGCATAGACGATCCCAGCGCCGGGCGTTTTCACGATCACATCGGCGATCTGCTTTGCCTGATTGGCGCGCGGTGCAATCGAATATCGGATGTTAGGCCGGTCGAAGCCGGCTTTGATCAACCCCTCAGGCGCAATGCCAAGCTGTTTGAGGATATCCTCACGTGTGACTTCATCGGCGGTCGCGGTGAGAGCCAAGCGTGGCACATCGCCAAACCGGTCCAACATTTCGCGCAAGGCCCGATAGTCGGGGCGGAAATCGTGCCCCCATTCCGAAACGCAGTGCGCTTCATCAATCGCGAACAACCCAATCTGCACCTGAGATAAGAGCGATTGAAAGCCCGAAGTGTTCGCTCGCTCTGGGGCAACATAAAGGAGGTCTAGCTCACCGTTTCGCAGAGCTTGAACTGTTTCGGCTTGATCCGCATCAACCGAAGTCAAAGAGGCGGCGCGAATACCGACTGCGCGCGCTGCTCTGATTTGATCATGCATAAGCGCGATTAGGGGAGAGATGACAATCGCCGTCCCGTTCAGTGTCAGAGCAGGTATCTGATAACAAAGCGACTTGCCCGCCCCTGTTGGCATCAAAGCAAGTGTATGCTCACCATCCAAAATGCGGGCGATTACCCGTTCTTGCATCCCCCTAAAGCCGTCAAAGCCAAAGGTCCGGCGCAGCACATCGTACACGCCGCCGGGCAGAGGCGCGCCGGATGTATCGGCAATTGCGGGATCAAGGGTCGCGGTCAAAGCAGGAGGCGTCCAAAAGGAAGGCGAACGGAGGGCGAAGAAAGGAACCCTCTCGCTAGATCAGACGCGTGTCAGCCGCCAGATGCAGCCACCGCTAAGTCCGCAGAATTCTTATGAATGACGACAGTGCACCTAGACGGTCCTAAGGCACACCATCATTCAGGACGCAAACAACTATCGGGCGGCCCTTTTGACAGAAGACAGATCAACAACGTCATCGTAGCCGATTTCGCCAGCCAATGTGGCGATTGTGCCATCCGCGCGCCGTCCAATGTCGGCACGGCGAATCATATTGAGGCCTTGATGGTCAAGCACGCGGCCATCATGCGATAGCATTGATACCGGCCCGATCGGCAGGCGGTCCTGCTCGTCCACGAGAACCGGATCTTCGAGCACTGGCTCGTGGGCATATTTCTGGCCCCATTGGCGAAGAGCAATCATCGCAGGCAGGAGGTCAAAGCCTTTCTCCGTCAGGCGATACTCGATTTTGCGACGGTCATCGGCGCAAGGCTCGCGCCTAAGGATGCCGTGTTCAACCAGCTTTGCGAGTCGGTTTGAAAGGATGTTCCGCGCGATCCCGAGTTCACTCAAGAACTCTTCAAAGTGATGAAGCCCGTTAAAGCTCGCCCGCAGGATCATAAACGCCCAGCGTTCGCCCATCACTTCCAATGCTTGCGGCAGGCCGCAGTCGATCAACTCGCGCAGTGGTTCTCTAATTTCGCCCATAATCAGTCCTTCTCGTGCAACCTTTCTAACCGACCTTGCGTAATTCGCCAAATCATCACTGAAACGAAGCTGAAAAAGGCTTCGAAAAAAATTTCAGTTTCTAGTTGCAACCTGAAACCTAATCACATAGGTAGTGATTCGCAACTGGTTTCGAATCGAAACTGTGCTTCGCAACATGATGACCTTCCAGGCACTATCAGAAGGAAAACGAAATGACCCTCTCTATCCCGCGTACCGGCCGTCTCGCAGTATTTGCTTCGGCTCTCGTTTACACCGGCCTAACCTTCGGTGTTGCTACCTCCGCGACCCCTGCAATGGCCGACAGCGGCCCTTACTACACCGCACAGCTGGCTCAGCCCGCTGAAGACAACCGTGCTGTTGCTGGTGGTGTTGCATGGGCCTGTCAGGGTACAACCTGCGTCGCCAATAAAGGCTCGTCACGTGCTTCGCGGATTTGCCGTGGCCTTTCACGCGAATTCGGCGAGATCAAAGGCTTTACTGCTGACGGTGAAGCACTGCCAGAAGACAAGCTCGCACGCTGCAACGGCAATTAAGCCGGACACCCTCTTAATCGAGTTTTAGGTCACGCCTTTCCCCAAAGTACCCGCAGGTGTGACCTGAATCGCAAGGGCCCGCTTCTCCACACGGGCAAAACTGAAGGCCCCGGTAGCGCAATTCCCCAACTGCGCGCCGGGGCTTTTTTATGTGCGATCAATGGCGCGCAATTAAAGGAGCCCGGTGTTACTCAACTGTGTGTTCAGAGCGTCAGCGTCGGTGAACAAATGCGCGTCCCAGCCGCGCTTTCGCGCAGCTTCAATGTTGGCAGGGTTGTCATCGGTGAAGAATAAATCAGAGCCATTAAGGCCTGAACGTTCTTCAACGATCTCATATATCCGCGCCTCAGGCTTCGCGACTTGCTCTGTGCCGGACACGATGATGTCTTCGAACAAGTCAAAGATCGGTTCAGTCGGCCGAAAGCCCTCCCAAAACTCGTGCCCAAAATTAGTGAGGCAGAACAGCGGCACACCTTCACGGTGCAGGCCGCGTACAAGATCGTGCACGCCTGCAACCGGGCCTGTGACTGTCTCATTGAAGCGATCCCGATAGGCAAGGATTTCTGCTTCAAATCTGGGAAATTCAGCGATCCGTTCGGGAACCATATCGTCCAAAGAGCGGCCACGATCATGCTGAAAGTGCCATTCTTCGGTGATCACATTGGCGATAAACCAATCTAGTTCCGCCTGATCATCAATGATCTTCCCAAACAGCGCACGCAATTGCCAGCCAAACAAGACCCGGCCCACATCGAACACAACAGCTTTCGTCACGTGTGCGCCCCTCAATCATCTTGGCAGCTAGAAACAGACGCGGCCCGCGCTCCTATGATGGAGGCGGGCCGCTGTTTACCTTTCAAACGCTCATGCGCGAGGCGAAAGCCCCGGCGCAGCCAGTTAGCCCTGGCGCGCTTTAAAACGACGGTTTGTCTTGTTGATCACATAAGTGCGACCACGACGGCGGATGACGCGGCAATCGCGGTGACGGTTTTTCAGCGACTTAAGGCTGTTGCGGATCTTCATGAGTGGTCTTTCGAATAAGAAAGCGCGCCAGAAGCAACCCGGCGCGCGGAAATTTCAGACGCGCACATATGGGTGCGTGGCAGATTCGTCAACCGATTCCTGCACCTATCACTGCCCCCTCAGCCGCGCAGCTCCGTCAACTTGCGCTCCCAAGCGAGTGCATGGGTAATGATCGTGTCGAGATCATCATGCCTCGGCTTCCAAGGAAGGGTCGAGCGAATCAGTGACGGGTCCGAAATCAGCTGGGCAGGGTCGCCTGGGCGCCGACCTTCCAGGCGCCGCTGAATCGGCGTGTTCGTCACCCGGTCTACCGCATCAAGCACCTCAAGCACCGAGAACCCACGCCCGTAGCCGCAGTTCATCGTCAGCGATCGATCTGGCTCGGCCATTAGCGCCTCAAGCGCGTGGACATGGGCCGAGGCCAGGTCACTTACATGGATATAGTCCCGCACACCGGTGCCATCAGCCGTGTCGAAATCGGTGCCAAAAACCCCTACATGACTGCGCTTGCCGAGCGCGGCCTCAAGCGCGACTTTGATAAGGTGCGTAGCCCCAGCAGTCGATTGCCCTGTCCGAGCCTGCGGATCAGCACCAGCCACATTGAAGTACCGCAGCGCACAGAAGTTGAGGTCATGGGCCGCTGCAACATCCGTGAGCATCTGCTCCGTCATCAGCTTCGACCAGCCATAGGGGTTGATCGGCATTTGCGGGGTGTCTTCGCTCACAGCCTCGACCTCCGGTATACCGTAGGTGGCCGCCGTTGATGAGAAGATAAGATGTGGCACGCCAGCCTTGACCGCTGCCTCAACCAGAACGCGGCTTTTGGCAGTGTTGTTGTGATAATATTTGAGGGGATTCTCCACACTCTCAGGCACCACTATTGAGCCTGCAAAATGCATGATCGCACCCACACCTTGCTCTTTGAAGACCCCCGCAAGCAGCCCTGCATCCTCTACATCGCCCTCGTAAAAGGCGACATCGTCTGGGACCGCAAAGCGAAAACCCGTTGTCAGGTTGTCAATCACTGCCACCGGCCATCCGGCATCCAAAAGAGCCAGAACCGCATGGCTGCCGATATATCCCGCGCCGCCCGTGACGAGGACGCAAGGTTTCGCTAGTGTGTGTGTCGCAATTGAATTCATCTGCGCGCCGTTAGCAGCAAGTGGTTTTCAAGTCGCGAAGGAAATTGAGAGGGACACAAATGCCTGGCTCCAGATTTTTGAACGGCAAGACTCTTGCCACCGTATTGCTCGGCCTGTCGCTTAGCGCCTGCGTAGGGACAGCCTATTCGGGGCCTGTCGAGGTGACCCGATTTGTCGGCGAAGCAAACATGTCCATCGGGCAAGATCCAATCGCAATCACCTTTCCCGAAGAGATGAGCAACGTCCGTGCCAAAGACGCGTTCTATGATGCCGTGGCTGCTGAGTTGGTTGGCCTTGGCTACACCATCGCGGAACAATCCCAATTGGGCGCACAAACCGCGCGCGTTACGACCAAGCGCAGCCCGCTTGCACCGGCGAGCTCTCGTGGGCCCGTTAGCGTAGGCGTTGGCGGCAGTACTGGTAGCTATGGCAGTGGCCTGGGTGTCGGCATTGGCATTGATCTGGGTGGAAACACCAGCAGGCCAAACGCCCTAAGCGAACTTTCCGTGCGTATCTCCGACGCGAGCGGGAACAGCGTATGGGAAGGCCGCGCGCAACAAGCGATCTCGATCAACTCTCCCTACGCTGATGTGGAAGCAAGCGCAGGCGCTCTAGCTGCAGCCTTGTTCAAGGGCTTTCCTGGTGGCGAGGATGCGATTAGAGGCGAGACCGTTTCCATCGAATTGGATGAACTTCAGGAATAAACATGCCCCAAATCGCTATCGATGCTGCTTTTGACAGCGGCAATA
This sequence comes from uncultured Erythrobacter sp., assembly GCF_947502395.1. Lineage (GTDB taxonomy): Bacteria > Pseudomonadota > Alphaproteobacteria > Sphingomonadales > Sphingomonadaceae > Erythrobacter. The sequence continues at coordinate 79,136 of NZ_CANMZM010000003.1, read as the reverse complement.
TTGAGGTTTTGTCAATCGAAGGCACAACCGCTCGGCTCACCCTGACCACCGATCATATGTCTGAGTTCAAGCAGTGGTTTCACTTTCGGGTGAGCGGGGTGAGCGGTGAAGAAGTTGAGCTCAAAATCACTGCCCTGAATGAAAGCGCCTATCCGGGCGGTTGGCCTGGATATGATGCCTGCGTTTCGGAAGACCGTGAGCATTGGACTCGCGCGGCAAGCAGTTTTGACAAGGATGAAGAGGGTGGCACCCTTACCATCCGCTACACCCCAGCATCTGGGGCCTGCTATTTCGCCTATTTCGCCCCTTACTCGATGGAGCGTCACCACGACTTGATGGCAGAGGCTGCGTCGTGTGAAGGCGTTGAGCTCGTCCGCCTTGCCGCGACACTTGATGGCCAGCCGCTCGACATGCTGCAAATGGGCGAAGGGGAAACCCAAGTTTGGCTTTACGCCCGGCAGCACCCCGGTGAGACGCAAGCAGAATGGTGGATGGAAGGCACGCTCGAATGCCTCACAGATCCAGCCGATCCGGTCGCACGCAGCCTATTGAAGCGGTGTCGGTTCCATATCGTGCCCAATTGCAATCCTGACGGATCGCGCCGGGGGCACCTGCGCACCAACGCTGTAGGCGCCAATCTCAATCGGGAATGGGAGACACCGAGCGCAGAGAAATCTCCCGAAGTCCTCGCGATCCGCAATAAGATGGATGAAACCGGCGTGGACTTTGCCATCGATGTTCACGGAGATGAAGCGATCCCTGCAGTCTTTCTCGCTGGCTTCGAAGGCATCCCGTCGTGGACCGATGCACTCGGTGAGCAATTCTATCGCTACGAGAGAATTCTTGATCGCCGAACACCCGACTTCCAGACCGAGCTCGGCTATCCCAAGGCCTGGGCTGGCAAAGCCAACTTGACCATCTCAACCAATCAGGTGGCCGAACGTTTTGGTGCCTGCGCGATGACGCTGGAAATGCCTTACAAGGATCTGCGTGACTTTCCCGAGCCTGAGCAAGGCTGGTCGCCAGAACGCTGTAAGATACTGGGGCGGGATTGCCTCGCTGCGCTTTTGGAGTGGCTCGAGACGAGCTGACAGGATTTTACGTCTCCTAGGCCCCAGCGGCCTATTTCTGTGGTACAAACCTTCATACCGCAATGCATCGGGAGAGAAAGCCATGTCAGTTTCAGCCAATCGCCGTGGGTTTATCACGGGCGCAGGTGCATTTGGTTTAGCGTCCCTGGTCTCGTTCCCTCTCCAAGCACAGGGCCTCGGCGACCTCTTAGGTCGCGGCGGAGGGGGTGGCCTCGGCCTCTCCTCGATCCTTGGCAAAGCGACCGACAGCGCGCTTGATAAACTTGCTGTGCCGGGCGCGTTTTATGGCGATGAGAATGTGCGCATCGGCCTTCCCATTATTGGTAATCTCGGTGGGCGTAGTGGCGGATTACTCGGCTCCATTCTTGGCGGAGCAAGCCGTCTGGGTATTCTCGATGGTATCACGCGCAATATCAACGATGCGGCTGGCGTTGCAGCGGGCGAGGCAAAGCCAATCTTCCGCGATGCAATTGACGATCTTTCGTTTTCTGATGCCCCCGGCATTATCCGAGAGGACGATGGAGGCACACAGTACTTGCGCCGTTCGGCCAATGATCGGCTGCATTCACGGCTGGAGCCGCTGGTAGACAGCGCATTGGAAAGTGCTGGAGTCTACAAAACCTTCGATGGGCTAGCAGATGAACACTCCTTCATCCGTGATGCAGGCCTCAATCGAGAAAGCATCAACCGTTCGGTCACCGATCAGGGCCTCGATGGGATTTTCTCCTATATCGGATCAGAGGAACGCGAGTTCCGCAAGAATCCGCTAAGTGGTTTGCTAGGGAGCTAGGGCAAATCGAGACGCTAAACCGTGTTTCCTGCCCGAAGAACGGACGCCATCGTGACGTTGACTCGTTCAATACCAAATCCACGCACGAAATTGGGTCGGATGAGTGTTGCGCTAACGGCTCTCACAAATCTCTGAAATTATTGAACTTCGCCTAGAATCCGTAGGGCATAATGCAACATTGATGTTGCATTGACAGTTCTGGCTATTGTTGATCGCTACGGCTCAAGCCAGATGATCAGGCCCAAATGCATGGGGCAATAGCTGGGACAGCGTAACTTCGCGCACCTCTTTGTTCCCCACACAATAAATGGTTGGATCGGTTCCTCCCAGCCCTGCGATTTCATTCAGGGTCTGACGGCACCGGCCACACGGAGTAATCGGCGCGCCGTCGCCTTTGTCTTTGGGACCGACAACCGCGACCGCTTTCAATCCTCCGCGTCGCCCTTCGCCAAAAGCGCGCGCAACCGCAACGGTCTCTGCGCATAAGGTAAGACCGTAGCTGGCATTCTCGACATTACTTCCCACTATGATCGCCCCGTCGTCAAATAGGAGCGCTGCCCCTACCTGATAATCGGAGTAGGGCGCATAAGCATCTTCCGCCGCTGCGTGCGCTGCTTCGATTAGCGTGGTCTTTGGATCGCTCATCGTTGTACCACCATCCATTCAATCGGGGTTTCTGAGGCCTCGCTTACGAACTGACTATTCGCGCTCCACAAAAGCCAGGGCCGCCCTGCATAATCGGGCCGCGCTCGATCGCGTTCAAGCCATAAGCCACGCTCAATCATCCGGGCGATGTCATGTCGTAATTCAAAATCTCGCCCGAGCCGCAGGATCACAGGCTTGCCTGAGTGCATCTCGATTTGATTGATAAGCGTCATCAGCTCACTTTCAACCGCAGCATCGCTCACCGTTGGATTGCAGCCCGAACCAAGGCGCTGAAGCGCAATCGCGGGTGGCAGGAACGAGCCATCGCGCGGCACCATGCGTGTGAAATGCGAGGATTGCTCATCGGCGCGAAGGCACGGATCAAACGGCGTCGAGATACCGACCTTCAGACCTGCACTACGCGCGTTTTCGAGTCGCTTGGCAAAACCCGGATCAGGCTTAACTCTCGCCTCACCCAGTTCAAGATAAACAAAATCCGCTCCAGTCGCAGCCAATGTTTCAAACCGTGTTGTCGGTGCCCGGCTGGCAATCACTGCGCCCTGCTCTGGGTAGAGGTCTGCATCTGGCCGCCATTCGCGCATGTCCCACCAAAACCATGCGGCAAAACTCACTGCGAAGAGAACCACCAAAGCAGCTCCGCGAAAAACCCAGAGGCCCAAGCCCGATTTCTTTCTATTCTTTCGCGCCACCCTGGTCCGCCTCAGCCTTTGATGTGGAGCACACAAATGAGCGTGAACAATCGCCGTGCAGTTGCAAAGTCCGTCTCGACCTTACCGTCAAGCCGCTCGACCAAGAGCTCAGCAGCATCATTGTGGATGCCGCGCCGCGCCATATCGATTGTTTCGATCTCCGCGGGGGTCGCCTTGCGAATTGCCTGATAATAGCTGTCGCAAATCGCGAAATACTCGCGGATCGGTCGACGAAAGCGGGCAAGGCCGATGAGAAGCGTTTCAAGCTGGTTTTCTTCTTGATCAGCAATATCCATAGCCAATCGGCCATCCTGAACCGCAAGCTTCAATCGGTACGGCCCCTTGACCCCGCGCTTGGCACTGCGAACCGGTTTAAAGGTGTTTTCCTCAATCAAGTCATAGATCGCCACGCGCCGTTCCTGCTCGACATCGGCATTGCGCCACAGGATCGTCTCTTCATCGAGCGCGATATGGACAATGCGATGTGTGCCCATCGGTTGTGACGCTGAATCGGAAGGCAGGCCTGACATAGTGGATGCCGCCTTCGCAGATTCAGGGGGCATACTTCAAGCATAACCAACTCCAATCCCCGCTATCCACAGCCTCTCATTGTAAAATTGACGCAGGCAACGCTTGCCTGAAGGCAGGTGCGGGCGCATTGAGCACTCAATGGCCGAACCCACTCCTCTTTCGCTCGTCGACAATGATGCTGACGGTACGCGCAAGCTCCCTTCCAATCTGGAAGCGGAGGCAGCGTTTTTAGGCGCGGTCCTGATTGACAACCGCGTTATTGAAGAACTTCAAACACCGATCCGCCCACATCATTTTTTCGAACCACTACATGAGCGGATTTTTGAGCGAATTCTGGCACTGATCGAACGCAATGCGACCGCTTCGCCCGTGACCTTGCGTCCGCACTTTGAAGCCGATGAAGCGCTCAAGGAACTCGGTGGCCCGAAATATTTGGCGCAGCTCACCGCGAATGGCGCCGGTCTTTTGGCACCGCGCGAGCTGGCTCAACAGATCTATGACCTGGCACTTCTTCGTGAGTTGGTCAGCGTTGGCCGCGGCCTTGTTGAAGGCGCGCTGGACACTTCGGAAGACACCAGCCCTGTAGACCGCATAGCCCAGGCAGAAGCGGATCTATACCGAGTGGCGGAAGGCGCCGCGACCGGAAAAGATGCCGAGAGTTTCCGCGACGCGGCTTTGACTGCCATCAAGATGGTCGAAGCGGCGATGAACTCAGGTGGTGGTTTGTCGGGCAAGACTTCTGGTCTGGAAACGCTTGACCAGAAAACGGCCGGCCTACACGATTCCGACCTTATCATCCTCGCCGGCCGTCCGGGCATGGGCAAGACGTCGCTTGCAACTAATATCGCCTTCAACTGTGCGGAAGAACACCTCAAGTGGCAAAGCGAGGGCGGCGAACATTGCTACGGAGCACCAACCGCTTTCTTCAGCCTTGAGATGAGCGCGGACCAGTTGGCAACACGTATCCTAGCCGAACAGTCAGAGGTGTCATCCGAGGCATTGCGCTCCGGTCAGCTTAGTCGTGATGATTTCCAAAAACTGAGTTTTGCAAGCCAGCGCTTGGCTGAACTTCCGCTCTATATTGATGACACGCCCGGCCTCACAATCGGCGCGTTGCGCACCAGAGCCCGGCGACTAAAGCGGCGACACGACATTGGCCTTATTGTCATTGATTACCTGCAACTTTTGCAAGGGTCTGGCCGAGCAAATGACAATCGCGTCAATGAAATCTCGGAGATCAGCCGGGGCCTGAAGACGCTGGCGAAAGAGCTCGGTGTACCTGTCATCGCGCTCTCTCAGCTCAGCCGTGCGGTTGAGCAGCGCGATGACAAACGGCCTATGCTCTCTGACCTCAGGGAATCGGGCTCGATCGAGCAGGACGCCGATATGGTCTGGTTTATCTACCGTGCCGACTATTACAAAGAGGCTGTGCGTCCCGATATGCCCAATCCGGACGGTTCGAGCTCCATCGAGGTGCAAGAAAAATACGCGCAATGGGAAGCTGAGTATCTCGAGATCAAGAACAAGGCCTCGCTTATCGTTGCGAAACAGCGCCATGGCTCAACCGGCAATGTCCCGCTGCATTTCCAAAGCGAGATAACCAAGTTCACCTCACCCAATATGCGTGATTACTCTAGCTGGGGCATGGACGAGTAATCTCTAATATGGGCGCGTCATCGCTTGTGACAGGTGATAATCTGCGAGACCAAGCCAATGGAAAAATCGCCAGCGGGCCCGCTGCCAAAATCCAGCATTTCGTCGATACCATGCCCGGTCAATGGGAAGACTGGCTTCGTCGAGATGGTTAATCAGCTCACGCAATCTGTCTGCTAATGCCTTGTCTTGAACACGAACCATCAACTCAATGTTCATCCGGATTGACCGACGATCAAGGTTGGCGCTGCCGAAGTAACTGCAATCGTCCACCACCAAGAGCTTCATATGTAGTTTGGACGGTTGAAACTCCGATACTTTTGCGTCATTTTCGATCAAACCTTTATAGTATAGTCTTGCAACATCGATGGTCCCATTCAGATCTGATTTACCTGCCGCAATCAGCCGAACACTACCGCGGCGAGCGACCCTTGCCATCGCACGCCGAAAGCTCGCGGGTGGGCCAAAATACGCGGTAACCATGTCGAGCCGGAGGGCTTTGGCGATTTCCTTCTTGAATTGGTAAGACCAATGTGAGCGACGGATAAGCGGTCCGCCGAGGAGCAACTGCACCTCGCCTGCACCCGGCTTCCACTGGCGGATAATTTGCCTAGTTTGCGTTAACCCAAGACTTTGGCGCTTGGTCAGTTCTTCGAGTAACTTGAACCATTCCGAAAAACGCTCTGTGATGGCACCTTCGATTGCAACCCCCAGATCGCACCACCCATTCTCGCTCGGCGTGTTATAATAGTCTTCTGACACGTTCGCGCCACCGGTCATGACCCGGGCTTGGTCTGCAACTGCGAATTTCTGATGGTTGCGCACCAGATACCCCCGGTTCCAACTAGCCGCGAATATCGCGAACTTGGCTCCAGCATCTTCTAATGGCTTGAAGAATTCGCGAGGCACGTCGCTTCCAAAAGCATCAACGATCAACGACACGTGAACACCACGCTCCGCGGCGTTAATCATCGCATCTAACACTTTTCCCCCTGCGTGATCATCCTGAAATTCATAGTAAAAAACTTCAAGGCACTGCTTTGCGCATTCGATATGATCGATGAGCGCAGCCAGCCGGTCTGACCCGGCCGGATAGAATGTGAAGGCGTGCTCGGCGGCATCAACGCGAAAGCTGGCGCTGTCTTTGTAATCGCTAAGGCTCGTATGCGCTGGATTAAGAAGATTTTCAGAGGTCACTAAAGAGCAATGCACAAGACCGCCAATGGTTGCAAATTCTTGACTCTCTCCCCTTTGAACCCTAGTTGCGGCGCTCTCATTCACAACTGATTATCACAAGGGGCCCGTAGATGGCACGCGTTACCGTTGAAGATTGCGTCGATAAGGTTCCAAACCGCTTCGACCTCGTCCTGCTCGCAGCACAGCGTGCCCGCGAAATCTCAGGCGGCAGCGAGCTGACTCTTGAGCGTGATCGCGATAAAAACCCGGTTGTGGCTCTGCGCGAGATTGCAGAACAGACGATCAAGCCGAAGGAGTTGAGTGAATCTCTCGTCACGGGTCTGCAAAAGATCCTTCCCGATGATGAAGATGATGCCGATGAGATCGGTTCGCTCAGCCAATCCGCGGAAGCTCTGCGCATCACGGCTAGCGCTCCGACCCGCTCAACTTCGATTGGCGCTGATTACGACGGCTAAGCTAAATTGCGAAAACACCAATTCTCAAAAGGGTCGCCATTTGGCGGCCTTTTTTGTTCGCACCAGATTCGAGTTGCTCGCGATGGCAGCCGATGAGATCAATCCACTACTCAGCAAGCAGTCTTTGGCAATTCGCAGGCAAGCCTTATAGTGCAGCACAGCACAGTTAGGGGTGGCTGCAAATGAGCGATATTGCCGAAGGTCTAGGCGCAGTGGTCGAAGGGGCGCTGGTTGGACGTGCAGTCGAACCAGCGCAGGGAGAGGGATCTTGCGAAATCGCCGACCCCTCTCCTGAAGACTGCGCCAATTGCGGCGCCTCAATCTCAACTGCTTTCTGCCCACAGTGCGGCCAGAAGCGCAAAGTCCACCGCTCAATCGCGGCTATCAGCCATGACCTTATTCACGGTGTCCTGCATCTCGACGGCAAGTTCTGGAAAACCCTGCCGCTGCTCGTCTTCAAACCAGGCAAACTGACACGCCGCTATATCAATGGTGAACGCGCGAAATTCGTTAGCCCGATGGCGATGTTTCTTTTCAGCGTTTTTGCGATGTTTGCTGTTTTTCAGATGGTGGGAATCTCCGCGCCCTCAGATATTGGGTCGGAAACGGACCTCAATCGCTCCACTGAGTTGATGCGCGATGAAGCGCAAGAAGGCCTCGACGATCGCGAAGCACGGCTGGCTTCCATGTCAGCCAATGATCCTGAGCGGGTTCAGGTTGAGGCGGAGATCGAACAGCTTAAGGAGAGCTTGTCTGGCATCGATGAGATCGAAAAGCTCACATTTAACTTCAATCAGAGCGTTGATGAAGAAGCATCGGGTATCGAGTTCATCGATAATGCGGTGAAGAAGTGGCGGGATAACCCCGGCCTAATGATCTACAAGCTTCAGTCAAACGCATATAAGTTCAGTTGGCTCCTGATCCCCTTATCCATTCCATTTATGTGGTTGATTTTCGCTTGGAAGCGACGTTTCAAGGCATATGATCACGCGATTTTCGTCACGTATTCACTCGCTTTCATGTCGATGCTCTTTATTGCCGTATCGCTTTTGGGCACGGCTGGCGCACCGCCCCCATTTGTTGTTTTTCCTCTTCTGATTGTTCCCCCGTTGCACATCTACAAACAACTTCGGGGCACTTACGAGCTCAGCCGCTTCTCTGCTCTTTGGCGGCTTTTGGTGATGAGCATTTTCATCTGGGTCGTCGTTGGCCTGTTCTTCCAGTCATTGATTTTCCTGGGTGCGTTATAGGGTAACAAAAACGGGCGCCAAATCAGATCTGACGCCCGCTCTATTCGGTTCTGGTCGAAGACTTACGCCCCTTGAGGAGCTTCCCCTCCGGATCCGCCAAATCGCTTGCCAGCCTTTGGAATTGCGGAGCCTTGTGTCGGATTGACCACATTTGGACCTTTCGGTTCATCCGGGCGATCAATCTTGCCATCTTTCATCAACGCATCGATCTCATCACCCGTCAGAGTCTCATATTCGAGCATAGCTTGGGCCAATAAGTGCAGCTTGTCTTCTTGCTCGGTAAGGATGTCCTGCGCTCGTTTCAGACCACCTTCAACCAAGCCTTTGATTTCCGCATCGATCAATTTGTTGGTCTCGGCTCCGCCCATGGTACGCGCCGTCTGGCCCATGCCGAGATAGCCTTCCTGGCTTTGCTCATATTGAAGCGGCCCGAGTTTCTCACTCATGCCCCATTTGGTCACCATATTGCGGGCAAGATCTGTCGCATATTGGATGTCACCCGATGCCCCGCTCGAGACTTTATCGTGTCCAAAGATAATGTCTTCAGCGACACGGCCACCCATAGCGACAGCGAGGTTGGCATGCATCTTGTCACGATGGTACGAATAGCTGTCCCGCTCCGGCAAACGCATCACCATACCAAGCGCCCGGCCACGCGGGATTATTGTCGCTTTGTGGATTGGGTCAGAGGCTGGCTCGTTCAACGAAACAAGCGCGTGACCTGCCTCGTGATAAGCTGTCATCTTCTTCTCGTCCTCGGTCATAACCATGGAGCGACGTTCCGCGCCCATCATGACCTTGTCCTTCGCGTCCTCGAACTCCTGCATGGCCACAAGTCGCTTGTTACGGCGAGCGGCCAGCAGTGCAGCTTCATTGACGAGGTTGGCAAGGTCTGCACCCGAGAAGCCTGGCGTACCTCGCGCGATGGTGCGCGGATTCACATCAGGTGCGAGAGGAACCTTCTTCATGTGCACGCCAAGAATTTTCTCACGGCCATCAATATCAGGGATCGGCACCACAACCTGACGGTCGAAACGGCCTGGGCGCAAGAGCGCAGGGTCAAGCACGTCTGGACGGTTGGTCGCCGCGATGATGATGATGCCTTCATTGGCTTCAAAACCATCCATTTCGACCAGAAGCTGGTTCAGGGTCTGCTCGCGCTCATCATTCGAGTTCCCGAGGCCATGACCACGGGAACGGCCGACCGCATCGATTTCGTCGATAAAAACGATACAAGGAGCGCTCTTTTTCGCCTGCTCAAACATGTCGCGCACCCGGCTTGCGCCAACGCCTACGAACATCTCAACAAAGTCGGATCCCGAAATGGTGAAGAAGGGAACGCCCGCCTCGCCTGCGATCGCGCGGGCAAGCAGCGTTTTACCTGTGCCCGGCGAGCCCACGAGCAAAGCGCCTTTCGGAATTTGCCCACCTAGTTTAGAAAAGCGCGTCGGATCTTTCAAAAACTCAACGATTTCTTCCAACTCTTCGCGGGCCTCATCAATACCAGCAACATCATCGAAGGTGACGCGTCCCTGGCGTTCGGTAAGCATTTTGGCCTTGGATTTGCCAAAACCCATAGCGCCACCGCCACCGCCCTTTTGCACTTGGCGAAGAGCGAAGAAGGCGATGCCTAGGATTAGGATAAAAGGAAGTGCCTGGATCAGTATGATCAAAAGCAAGCTCTGCTGCTCACGCGCTTTGCCAGTGAACTGAACGTCGTTCTCTTCGAGCAGACCGGTAATCTGCATATCACTTGCAACGGGAACCGTAGTGAAGCTTTCGCCGTTCTTCAGCGTGCCGGTGATAACATCTTCACCAAGCTGAACATCCTGAACAGCACCCTCCGCGACTTTATCGCGGAATTCAGAATAGGCCATTTGCTCGCCTGCAGGCTGGCCACCACCGTTGAACATTGAAACAACAAGCAAAAGCGCCATGAAAATGCCGCCCCAGATCATCAGTTGTTTCACCCAAGGATTCTGGCCTTCAGGCGGTTGCTCATTCGGGTCGTGTTGGTCGCTCATTCGCATCGATTCCTTATTTGCTCGACCAATGTAGGACTGGTCCGATGAATCGCAAGCTAATGCCTGTCCGTGCACCACTCTCTAAACCTGCACACTCAGATGCAGAAATTCGATCACTAGCAACTATGCTGTTAATGCACCAAGCAAGGCAATACGAGACTAGGGTCTTTGGTAGGCAGCAAGGAATACCGAAACGGCGCCCTTGATCCGCGCTTCTGTCGCTCCGGCAGAGGGCATCGCACCGAACCTGCGCTCCAAATCCCCCATACCTTTTGCTAGGGAAACAAGCTGTTCTGCGGCCAGGTCAGGGTCATCGATTTGCAGTTCGCCTTGCGCCACTGCATGCGCCAACCAAGCGCTAAATGCAGCTTTCATTCGCCAAGGCCCAGTTTCCAAGAACGCTTCCCCCACTGCCGGCTCATGCTCGGTCTCTGCCGCTATCCGGCGTTCAAATTGAATCATCTCTGGGCGAGACAGAAATGCAACCATTGCACCTGCAATTTCAAAGAGACGCTCTCGGATCGAGCCATTGGACATGTGGTCGAGGGTAAAATACCCGCGCATTTTTTCGCATTCGCGCTCGACAGCGGCGGTGAATAGGCCCCGTTTATCTCCAAAGTGATTGTAGATTGTAACCTTCGAAACACCCGCATCTGCAGCAACCTGCTCAATCGATGTCGCAGCAAAGCCTTCGTTCATAAAGCGGTCTGATGCAGCTGCAACGATGGACTCGCGTTTCGCGGCGTCCGAAGGACGTCCAACCTTTCTTTTTTCGGGGGTGTGAGCGGGGCTGTTCAATTTTTCTGGAACCTGATGCGAATTGGCCGGTTGACAAACTGAACGGTCGCGTTCAATTAAACGGTGTCGTTCATTAATAGCAATTCCCTCTCCGCCCGCAACCCCTCTCTGATCGAAAGCACACAATCCGAATGCTCTGGATCGCGATCCGAATGCTCACGGGAGATGCCCAAAAGTTCTACGGACTTTTGTTTGGCATCGCATTTTCAACGCTGCTGATCACTCAGCAGCTGACGATTTTCGTTAATCTCATCGAGCGAGGAGCGAGTGGGGTCTACAATGCCCCCGAGGCAGAGATTTGGGTCATGGATCCAGTAAGTCGCACGACTGAGGTCAACTATGCCATGCCTTCGACTGCACTCGACGAGGTGCGCTCTGTGAAAGGCGTCGAATGGGCCGTCCCGCACCTTCGCGCCCCGGCTTCGGTGCGTTCCAGCACTGGGGATTTGGAGGGAGTGCAAATCGTAGGGGTTGATGATGCAACCTTAATTGGTTTGCCGGAACGGTTGCTCGAGGCAAACAAGTCGATCCTTTCACAACCCGACACAGTCTTGATCGATGATGTAGGCATCACCAATCTATTTGAATCGGGCGAAGATCCGATCGGGCAACGGCTTGAACTGAATGACCAACGTGCGATCATTCGCGGGGTTGCCGATGCTATTCCAAGCTTCACCAGCCAGGTCACGCTCTACACAAAATATTCTCAGGCGCTCAATTATGTGCCGGGCACCCGCAATCGACTCACCTTTGTACTTGTTGGCATCAAAGATGGTGAGAGCGCCGAAGCTGTCGCTCAAGCCATTGAAGATCAGACCGGCCTCAAGGCCGAAACCCGTGCCGAATTTGCACAGGCTGGCGTCAACTTCATAATCGAAAACACCGGCATTCCACTGAACTTCGGGATCACCGTTGCGCTCGGCTTTATCGTCGGTGTGGCCATTGTCGGCCTTACTTTCAGCCTCTTCATACGCGATAATATTAAACAGTTTGGCGCGCTCAAAGCGATTGGTGTGACCAATCGAAAGATTGCCGGCATGGTTGTCTCGCAAGCGGCAATGGTGGGATCCATTGGTTATGCGCTGGGTGTAATCGGCACCGTCTTGTTCATTCTTGGTTTCTCAGAAAACCCGACCTTCAAGGGCTTCTACATCCCCTGGCAGGTCCCGTTCGTGAGCATGGTGGCGGTGATCGTGATCCTCTCGCTGACCGGCTGGCTTTCATTGCGGAGTGTAATGCGAACCGAACCTGCAGCGGTATTCAGGTAAGAAGCTATGACAATGAGCGATCTGCAACCTCAGCATATGGATACCACGGCGATTGGTGGATGCGCGCCTGATGCCGCGATCTGCGCGCGCGGGATTGTCCGGGACTTTCAGGCTGGCCAGTCCACCATCAGGGTTCTCCACGGCATCGACACTGATATTAAGCCGGGCGAGATGACCTTTGTCGTCGGAGAAAGCGGTTCGGGCAAGACCACGCTTATTTCGATCATGTGCGGCATCCTTTGGCCGACGGAGGGCGAGGTAAAGGTCTTTGGCACCGACATTTACAAGCTTTCCGACACCCAGCTCGTCAACTTCCGTCTCGAGAACATTGGCTTCATCTTCCAGCAGTATAATCTCATCCCGTCGATCGACGCGGCCGCCAATGCGGCCGTACCGTTGATTGCAAAAGGAATGGCGGTTGAGGAAGCCCGCGAAAAAGCAAAACAGCTGCTAGAAAAGCTCAATATCGGTGATCAGGCCGAGAAGCTTCCTAATCAACTGTCAGGCGGCCAACAGCAACGTGTTGCCATCGCTCGCGCTCTTGTCCACGAACCGCGTCTAGTGGTTTGCGACGAGCCAACGGCGGCACTTGATGCAAGCTCAGGCCGCCGCGTGATGGATCTTCTCCGCGAAGTTGCGGTCGCACATGACCGGGCCTGCATTATCGTCACCCATGACAACCGCATTTTTGACCTCGCTGACCGCATTCTTGTTCTAGAAGATGGCCTTGTCACACACGACGGGAGCGACATGCCAGATGGTCACTAACCCGCCCAATTCCACCCAACTGTAGCCCAGAGATAATCATGGCACTTTTTCCCTCAAACGTGAGCTTCTCCCGTCAAATCCTGCCGGTCCTGGCATTGATTGGCATTGCGTGTGCGGTTCTCTACATCGCCGTCGGCCTCCCAGACCGATCTATTGCGGCCCCGAACAAAGAGCCGCCGAAGGCGACTGATGAACTTGCGGATTCTGCTCGTGTTGCCGGGTCAGGCATTGTCGAACCCGCAAGCGAGGTGATCGATATTGGCTCCGCCTTGTCTGGGCTTGTGACTGATGTGCGGGTCAAGCCGGGGGACCGGGTAGAGAAGGGCCAGCCCCTCTTCTTGGTCGATGCGCGCTCGGCGCGAGCTCAATTGAGCGAAGCCAATGCGTCGATCGAAGAAGCTCGCGCTGCCATTGCTGAGGCACAGACCGCACGCAAAACCGCCACGACGCAATTGGCACTCTATGATGGGCTTTCCGACCCAGCCGCCGTCAGTCGCTCCGAGATAATCCGCGTCGAAGGCGAGGCCGAAGCAGCAACCAGCCGCCTGGCAGTGGCCCGCGCTCGGTTGAACGCTGCCCAAGCAAGGGCAAGCAGCGTGCGCACTGAAATCGAGCGGCTGACAATTCGCGCACCGATTTCGGGTGAGATTCTCTCTGTGAATGTGCGCCCCGGTGAATTTGTCGCAACCCAAGGCGGAGGCAATCGCGACCCATTTATGCAGATGGGCGAGACCAATCCACTTCATATTCGCGTGGACATTGACGAGAACGAGGCCGCCCGCGTCAAGATTGGTGCGCCGGCCATCGTCTCACCGCGCGGTGCAGCTGAACTTCGTGCCGAAGCCGAGTTTGTTCGCGTCGAGCCTCAGGTCGTTCCTAAACGTTCTTTGACTAACAGCGCTGCTGAGCGCGTTGACGTACGTGTACTGCAGGTGATCTACGCCTTGCCTCGATCCAAAGGTTCTGAAGCCTTCCGTGTTGGGCAGCAAATCGACGCATTCATCCCTGCGACCGACACGGGAGAGTAAACCTATGTCCACACTCCTCCCCCGACTGCTGCCGCTGGGCTTGGCCGCGGCCCTAAGTGCATGCGTCGCCGGTCCACCGCCAGAGATTGCTACGCCTGCACCGGAACTTCCTGCGGCATATGCACTCGCAGTTGATGAAGCGAGCGCCGCATCATTGGACGCGCTGCTTCCACAGGATGATCCGGCGTACGCATCTCTATCGCAAGCAGCTCTTGAGCGCGCTCCGACTCTCCTAGAGGCAATCGCTCGAATTGATGCCGCTCGAGCAGGTGCAAGGCGATCAGGAGCGGAACGCCTGCCAAATTTTGGAATTGACGCGAATATTACCGAGAACCGAACTAACCCCAATCAGTTCGGCGAAGACAACCCTTTTGTGCCGCTAATTGAAACAACACAGATCTCCTATGGCGCAAACATCACTGCGCGCTGGGATGCAGATCTATTCGGCAGACTGCGCGCGCAAGAACGCGCGGCACTTGCAAGGGTCGACGCGGCCAGCGCATCTGCATCAGCCGTGCGTCTTGCATTACTCGCCGAGATTGCCGGCAGCGTTGTCGACTGGCGCGCGCTGGATGCGCGCATGCAAGCGATAGAAAACGATGTAGCAGCCGCCATTAGGCTTGCTGACCTGGCCAAAACCCGTGAGGACGCAGGGATCGCCCCCGGCTTTGATCGGGTCAGAGCGGAGTCACAAGCCAGCGCCTCACGTTCTCGACTGGCCGCGCTAAAAAGTGAACGGGCGCGGCTGATCGGACGTTTAGTCACGCTAACAAGCTTGAATGGCTCTGACGTGGTTTCTGCCCTTTCCCGGCCAGGCTCGATGCAAAAACTGGATGCGACACCAGCGAATCTGCCATCGCAATTGCTAACAAATCGCCCCGACATTTTAGCTGCATCTGCTGAGCTTGCTGCAAGTGATGCAGAGCTTGCAGCCACGGCCCGAGCGCGGTTCCCACGCCTAACACTCTCAGGCGTCTTGGGGCTGCTTTCGTTCAGCCCCAGCGATTTCTTCGACGAAGATTCTATCGTGCGCACTTTGACCGCAGGAGTGGCGGCACCGCTTCTCGACTTTGGGCGCATCGAAGCAGAGATCGAAGGAGCTGCAGCCAACAAAAAGGTTGCATTCCAAGCCTACCGCGGCGCTGTGTTTCAGGCTTTAGGTGATGCTGAGGCCGCCTACGGTCTTGTTGCGGCAGCAGACGAGCAAGCGACACTTGCAGCCCAAGAACGCGACGAGTTAGAGCGCGCAGCGAGCCTTGCCAACGATCGTTACCAAGCAGGACTTTCGAGTTTTCTCGAGGTTCTCGAAGCTCGCAGGGCCGCCGATACAAGCGGTGAGCGCGCGGCCGCAGCTATGGGGGCGGCACAGCGTGCACGGATCGTCTTGTGGCAAGCACTTGGCGGCGATGCTTCGACCACTGAGCGCAGTAACTCAGCCTAAGCGCTGCTTTTCTTGAGCAGCGCTGACCGCTCGCAACGACAAACCACCTCATCGCGCTGATTGATCAACTCGTGTGTGAAAGTGACGACACCTGCCTCCGGTCGGGATTTGCTTGGTCGCAATTCCTTGACCTCGCTCTCTGCGCGCAACGTATCGCCGATGTAGACGGGCTTAGGTGTCACGACTTTGTCGAAGCCCAAATTTGCGACCAATGTGCCGAGCGTCGTATCACCTACAGACAGACCAACAAGCAGTGAGAAGGTGAAGGTCGAATTCACCAGAATCTGGCCAAAGCCGCTCTCCTTTGCCGCTTCTACGTCGAGGTGAAGCGGCTGGGGGTTGTGGGTCATTGTTGAGAACAGTAGGTTATCAGTCTCGGTGACTGTGCGACGAATGTCATGGCTGATCCGCTCCCCTACCCGCCATTGATCGAAAAACTTGCCCGCCATAACTCAGCTACTCCCAAGCCAGCTCTTGACGATTTCAGCACCATTGTCATCGCTGGAACGAACTTCGCCCGGAGTACGGCTGAAACGTGGCGCAGGGGCGGGCTGCATCTTGCCTTCGTGCTCCACGTAAGCCTTCCGTGCTTTCATATGTGGGTGGTCGTGTGCATCATCAAGCCCGACCACTGGACCGTAACAAACATCTGTGCCTTCAAGAATCTCGTTCCACTCGGCTTGGGTTTTGGTCTTGAACAACGCCGCCAGCTTATCAGCATTTTCGACCCAATTTGCCGGGTTCATCTGCCCATCAGCAAGCTCCGATGCGCCGATGCGCGCCACGAGTTCAGCGTAGAACTGCGGCTCGATCGAGCCGATTGATATCTCTTTGCCATCCTTGCACTCATAGCACTGATAGAAATGCGCAGCGCCGCCTAGCATCCCTGTACCGCGCTCATTGGTGCGGATCATCCCATGCTGTTGGCCAAAGAAAAAGCTCATGAGGCTGGTAACTCCATCGACGATGGCGGCATCGACTACCTGTCCTTTGCCCGAGCGTTCCCGCTCATAAAGCGCCGCTAGGATGCCAAACGCGCAGTAAATCGAACCACCGCCAAAATCGCCAATCAGGTTTTGAGGGGGAATAGCCTTTTCACCACGCTTTCCGACGGCATCCAATGCCCCGGTTATGGCTATGTAGTTGATGTCGTGGCCAGCCACTTTGGCCAGCGGGCCATCCTGGCCCCAACCTGTCATGCGGGCATAGACAAGACCTGGATTGGCAGCGAGGAGCTCATCGGGGCCAAGCCCAAGTCGCTCCATAACGCCAGGACGAAGCCCTTCGATCAGAACGTCCGCTTTGCTGGCAGCGTCACGGCAAAAGCTATGGCCTTCTTCGCTTTTGAGGTCGACTGTGACTCGGTGACGCGCGCGTTCAACCACAGGATTCATCACACCACTACCCGGACGATCGATCCGCACGACTTCAGCGCCAAGATCGGCCAGTAGCATTCCGACATGAGGACCTGGGCCAATCCCGGCAAATTCCATCACTCTTAATCCAGATAGTGGTCCCGCTGCAGTGGTCATTTGAGCGTCTCTCCATTCGCATGTTGCCTTGCGCTGCTGTTTGACGACAACCATCCTCAAGAGCAAGACGGAGATGACATTGACAGTGATTGCATCTGCAACTTAGGCCGGGAGAGAGTCAGGATACATCGGGAGGGTGCTCGGCGACGCATGAAACAGTCGAATCGCAAAGTATTGGCTGTCGCCTCGGGTGGGGGACACTGGGAGCAGCTGATGCTGCTGCGTGACACGCTTGAAAACTACGATGTGCGATTTGCAACGACTGACCTCACTTTTGCACAGCAACATGGGATAACGAACGCGGAAACACTGCCAGATTGCAATCGCAACACACCGCTTCGGACGCTCCTTTGCGCGCTGGTTGCAATCAAGGTCATACTCAAAAACCGCCCCAACATTGTGCTCTCAACTGGTGCTGCACCGGGCTACTTCTGCCTTCTTGCCGGGCGCTTGGTCGGTGCTCGCACACTGTGGATCGATAGCGTTGCCAATGGAGAAGAGCTTTCCATGTGCGGAAAGCTCTCAAAACGTACAGCCCATGAATGTCTCACTCAGTGGAGGCACCTCGCCGACCAAGATTCAGTCAAATATCGAGGTGCGGTCTTGTGATTTTCCTAACGATAGGAACGCAACTTGGTTTTGACAGGCTGATCGAAGCCATGGATCGAATTGCGCCAAGCTTTGGCATGGATGTCATCGCACAAACCGGAAAAGGCTCCTACAAGCCACAGAACTTGGAAGCGCGTGCTAGTTTCGCGCCGGCAGAGTTCGAAGCCCTGATTGAGCGCAGCAAACTGATTGTAAGTCACGCCGGAATTGGAACAGTTCTTACCGCACAGCGCTTTCAGAAGCCGATCTTGTTGTTTCCCAGACGCTTCGACAAAGGCGAACACCGAAACGATCATCAGGTTGCAACCGTTCGCCACCTGCAAGGTCGCTCGGGCATTCTCATCGCAATGGAGGAATCTGAATTGGTGGACCGCATCGCCCAAGGACTGGCAATGACCTCGGTGGGCACTGAACTCTCGCCCACCGCGAAGCAGCTGTGCCAAGCGATTGTCGGCTTCATCGAACAAGGGCGGCTTTGAACGAGTCCTTTTACCTGCGATGCTCCATCTTTCCGCGCACACTCCGCACATAAATCACTGCAGCGCCAATGACCGTTAGGGTTGCACCAATATCGCCCACCCAATTCAGTTTAAGTGGCTCGTTCAGCAGCCTGTCGAGGGCGTGAAACGACACCGTTCGTATAGAGATATTCGCCATCATGACCCCGCATGCCCCAACCGCTATTGTGATGGCGATGTTTC
Organism: uncultured Erythrobacter sp.; assembly: GCF_947502395.1. Taxonomy (GTDB): domain Bacteria; phylum Pseudomonadota; class Alphaproteobacteria; order Sphingomonadales; family Sphingomonadaceae; genus Erythrobacter. Next base: position 60,645 of record NZ_CANMZM010000003.1, on the reverse strand, counting down.
GGCGGCCTGATAGTCGCTGTGAGGCCCAATAGGACAAAGAGGAGCGCAACTGAGCACCACATACTGACGTGCTAAGCCTGCTCCCGCAGTCTGCGAGCTTCAAGAGCGCCACTCGACGCCGCAGCGATAGTGGAGCATTACCCTTCACCCAAACGACAAAGCAATGGGAGCCTTCAGGCCTGCGTAGCTTGCTCCTTGAATTAAAGACGCGAACCGCTGATCTGCTCGATATTTTCTTATCATTGTCGTATATTTAGCAAAGCAGTTGCACTAAGATCACGCGATCCCTAATGTAAAGTGGGAGTTGGGGAAAGGGCGGGCATGAACATCTCAAGAAACTTTGGCGCAATTATTGCGATTGCGGCCTTCGGTGTGACAGCATGTGCTTCAACACCCGCGCCGATCATTGGTGCGGCTGCCTCTCAGCCCCGGAACGACTTGGGCCAAGGGCTCTATGCGCAAACTCGCCTTGCGACGTATGCCCTGCGCCCTTCGGATCAAATCTCCGTCAACGTCTTCCGCGAGCCAGACCTGTCGCTTGCGGAGGTTAGACTTGGTGTCAATGGCGCGGTCTCCTTGCCTTTGCTTGGCACCATTCCCGCAGCCGGTATGACCTCGCGTGAGCTTGAGCAGGATATAACTAAAAGATTGCTTGCCGCTGGACTGCGCTCTCCGATGGTCAGCGTAAACATAGCAAACTATGCCTCGCACCTCGTTACAGTCGAAGGTTCTGTTGAGGACCCGGGCGTATACACTTTTCAGCCAGGATCGCGACTGTCGTCGGCCATAGCCATGGGAGGTGGCCCGACCCGGACCGCCAACACCGAGCAGGTAGCTGTTTTCCGGGAGAGCCCCGATGGTGTGATGGTCGCCCTGTTCGACTACGACCAAATGCGTCAAGGCACCATGCTTGACCCAATTCTGGCACCAGGCGATCGCGTCGTGATGGGCACCGATGGCCTTGCAGTTTTTTATCAGGAGTTGTTGAGAACGCTTCCTGCTTTGGCGGTGTTCGCGACTGTCGCTTTGGATAACAACTGAGCCATCATGAATGACCGCTCACTCATGTCGGCGCCTGGCCAAAATCCGCGTCAGGGTTGGGTTGACGCTCATATGCCCGATGGCCAAATCGGCCATTTCGAAGCTCCACGCGCTCTTTTCGATCTTCCCGCTATCCGGGGCATGCTCTACCGTCAGCGCTGGCTTCTGACAGGCGTTGTTATTGCCTCACTGATCGTCGGCTTGATTGTCACTATCCTGTCAACGCCGATGTACGAAGCAAGGTCCACCATCCGCGTGCAGCCATTTGGACAGTTTATCGTCGAAGGGCAGGATATCGAGAGTGGTATTGCCAGCAATCAGGTGTTCGATTTCCTGCAGACGCAAATTGCCGTAATTCAATCTCATAATCTTGCCAGCTTAGTCGCGCAAAACCTGAATCTTGGTGATCGGTCTGCTTTGCTTGGATCAGACTTCGATCAGTCTCGTCCACCCAATTTTAGTGACGAGCAGTGGCTTCAGGCAAGGAACAATGCAGCTGCAGGGTCGATCCAGCAAAACGTTATCGCCTCAATCCCGGACGATAACTGGATTATTACGATCAGCTATCGTTCCCCCGACCCCGTTCTCGCCGCCGAGCTGGCAAACGGCTACGCCGATGCGTTCGCGGAATCCGATACACGCAGTTCGATCGAGACAAACGAATATGCGCAGGGGTACTTGCTCGAACAGATCACATTGATCCGAGGCCGACTCGAAGAGGCTGAAGGGGCAGCGAATGATTACGCGCGTAGCGCTCAGATTATAGTCCAGCCAGGTGAAGGTGACGGTGCGGCGCCGACAACTCTCAACAGCACGAATCTGGCGACCGCCAATGCCCGTTTCTCAGCAGCGCGTGCTGATCGGATCGCAGCTGAGCAGAAGTGGCGCTCAATTGAGAATGCTCCTGCAGAACAACTTCCTGCTGTTCAGACAAATTCTGTCTTGCAAGGTCTTGTTTCAGAAAAGATCTCAAAGCAGACCGAACTTGTCGAGCTGCGGCAGCGTTACAATGATGAATTCCCTCAGATTCAGAACTTGCTGCAACAGATTTCAATCTTGGATAACCAAATCGAGGAGCGTGGCACAGCGATCAAGGCCTCCATTCGGAATGACTACATAGTCGCTCGAAATCAAGAACAGGCTCTTCAAAGTGAACGCAACAGCCTGACTGGTGCAACCCTGAGGGAACAAGATGACCAAGTGCGACTCAGCGTGCTGGAGCGCGAGGCAGAAGCCTTAAAAAGTCAGCTTGAGTCACTTCTCACCCGCTACAACCAGGTAAGCAGCGCTGCCACCGTGGATGCCGGGGCATTCGACAAGCTCGATAGCGCGGTTGTGCCCTCAACACCGTTCGCACCCAGTCTTTCGGTCAACCTCACTCTAGCTCTCGTTGCTGGCATCGCCTTGGCTGGCGGTCTAGCCCTTCTGAGAGAAGCTTTCGATGATCGGATCCGGTCGCTTGAAGAAGTCGAAGACAAGATCGGTCTGCCGTTGTTTGGACAAACGCCATATGTTGACGAAGGCGACATTGAATTGTTCGGTAACGACTTCAACCCCCTTATGGAGTCATACGCCTCCATACGATCGAGCATTGATTTCTCACTCTCGCGTGATCGCAATGTGCTTCAATTCACAAGTACAGAAGCTTCTGAAGGTAAGTCGACAACGGCGGTCATTTTGGCAGAGCTGTTCGCACGCATGGGCCGTAAAACTTTGCTGATAGACGCTGATTTACGTCGGCCAACAATCGCAAAATTACTCGATTTAGAGAAGCCAAAGCTGGGTCTGGTCGAAGTTCTGCTTGGACACACCGAGCTAGCGAATGCAATCATCAAAGGAGTTCATGAGAACCTCGACATTCTCCCAGTCGCCCAAATACCAGCAAGTCCAACCGAATTGCTAGCTGAGTCGTATATTGGCGAGCTTATTGCGAAGCACCGCAATGATTATTCTCTGATCATCTTCGACTCCAGCCCAGTCATGGGCCTTGCTGATGCTCCGATGTTGTCGCGCGTTGTTGATGGGACGATCTTCGTAATGGAGGCTAACCGGATCCAGTTTGGCAAGGCCAAAACGGCCAAAAGCAGATTGCAAGCTAATGGCGCTAAGATGCTAGGCGTAATCCTCACCAAATACCGCGCCTTGGAGGCAGGACAGGATTACAGTTACCAATACAGCTACTACCAATACGGCGAAAGCAACGAGTAGGGATTGGACCATTGGCGTCTCCAAGAACGACACCGTTTCTCTCTCCCGCTGAATCGCGCGCTCAACTCCAACCCGATCTGCCTCAGCGTTCGAAATGACGAGCCGAATTCTTCATGTGAGCGGAGATTTTCCTGATCCGATTGAGGCGTTCAAAACACCCGTCATCAAGAGTCTTCTGGAGTTAACCGCCGACACCTTTCAGCATGAGGTTATCTCGCTTAATCGAGTGACACCCAGCTTGCTCAGGCTTGCTTCCCTGCTGTTAAACCTGTCTGGCGATGGTGCATTGATTCAGAATGAGCAATTGTTCGAGTTTGGTCGATGCCTGGAGTACAACGCACCGGGGGGAGGCATTCTTCATCGGACCATGCTTGATCGCGTGGGCAGGCACCTTGCTAACATAATCGATGCGCGAGAATCGCCGATCGACCTGATCGTTGGGCACAAACTCACGATTGAAGGTATTGTGGTTGCCAAGGCTGCACACATAACCGGCATTCCCTACGCCCTCACGATCCAAGGCAACACCGACAGGCGGATCCTTGATGCTCGGCCAGATCTGCGCGGGCTCTTTCGTTCAATATACCAGGGGGCGAGAGCAGTCTCCACATTCACGCCCGTTGCGAAAGTTGCGATCGAAGGAATGCTTGGTACACGGCCAGACGGCATTGAGCTCATCCCTTGTCCTACCGAACTTGATGGTATTGTTGAGCCGCAGGACACGAACGGCAACGTCATCTCGGTCTTTCATCTCAAAAACCATGAAGTGAAAAACCTCAAGGGTCTCGCCGACGCGGCCGCACAACTTGTGGGCGAGGAAGCCGAGCGAAGGATCACAATCATCGGCGGAGGCAGCCACGCTGAACTCGCTCGCTGCAAGCTTCTAACTGCAAAAGCAATGCAAATCGATTTCGCGGGGCCAATTGAGCGCGACGCTATGCAATCCACGATGAATGAAGCTTGCGCTCTTGTGCTTCCTTCGCATGACGAATCCTTTGGATTGGTCTTTATTGAGGCGCTCTTCGCTGGTCTGCCAATCATTTACCCCAAAAACACTGCCATTGACGGCTATTTTGGCGATCAGCCTTTTGCCCAAGGAGTTGACGCGAGCAGTCCGAAAGCGATTGCAGAAGCAATCAATCGCGCGATCCGCGAAGAAAGAAAAATGAAGAAAGCTCTTACTGAATGGCAAAGGTCTGGTGCGGCTCAGTTCTTTACTCGCGCAAGAATCGCCGAAAGGTATGCAAGGGCCCTAGGAAGTGCCGTAGCATACTGAAGAAAGACTCCCGCTCAGTAGCCCTTCATCCAATCCTTGCGGGCATTCCAGATTTTCTCCCATTCAACGGCGGCCTCAGATTTTCCGAGAAAGCTAGATTGTATTCCAGATGCAAGCCTGCGATTTGCAATCCAGAACCACATCAGCACACGGCCAATCGGAACAAGTGCAGCGGGCCAATGGTCTTCTATCAGGCTGGCCCGAGCTCGCATCAGACTTATCTGCTTCTCGCTGCGCAGCTTGGTTGATGCACCGAGCAGATGCATGATCTGCGCTTCAGGCGTTATCATGGGAGAATAACCCAGTTTGGCGGCCCGAAGGCACATGTCGGCCTCTTCGCCATACATAAAGTACTTGCTGTCAAATCCCCCCAGTCGCTCCCAAAGTTCGCGTTTCAAAAGGAAGAAGCAGCCCACCACGATATCGACTTCGCGCACGCTGTCGCGATTCCAGCCCCCAATCGCCTCCGGGTTCCAAAAAGACGAATTTGGAAACAAGCGGCTGAATCCAAAAGCGCTACAGATTAAGCTCCATGGTGAAGGCTTTTTGCGGCATGACGCAGGATTTAGCGTGCCATCAGGAAACACCGTCCGCCCTCCAACGATCCCTGCCTGTGGGTTCGCTTTCCCGAACTGCAGCAGGTTCTCAATCGCCTTAGGATGAGTTTCTGTGTCAGGGTTGAGCAACAGTAACCACTCGGTCTTCGCTACTTTCGCCACGCGGTTGTTTGCCGCAGCAAAGCCGATGTTTTCGTCATGCGCTATGAGCTCAATCTCTGGAAAGCGCTGTGCAACCGCCTCGGCAGAGGCATCTATTGAGGCGTTGTCCCAAACAACCACCTGCATTCGCACATTCCCAGCATTCTCAAGTAAGGTTTCGATCGCCTTCAAGGTCAATTCGCGCGTATTCCAGCTCACTATAATGACTGTCACTTCAGCGCTTTGAGATGATGCAAGCATTTTTGGGCAGTGGACCTGTTCGCGATGTCGTACTTTTGCTCCTGACTATATCATTAAGCAAGGATTCTCAGACAGTCTCGAGCGATTGAAGTACCTTCGTACGACTTGGTCCACTTAGGCAACCAAGCAAACCAGCACTTTCCTACATCAAATGTTCTTTTTATGTTCCATGACTAAACTAAGGAGAACACCAATGCCCCAAGACCTTTTCTCAACCACTGATAGTGTAACTTCCCCTTCACGCGATTGGTTTGACATCGCGCCGAGCGACAATGCAGACCTTAGCTTTGTTCCAAAAGCAATCTTTATTGGTACTGGCGGCGACCTTGTGGTGTCCAGCGCGAGCTCCAACAGCGAGGTGATCTTTCGCAACGTGCCAAGTGGCGCTGTACTGGATATCCGACCCGTTGCGGTTCGTGAAACAGGCACCACGGCAACGGATTTGGTGGGGCTGATTTAATGGTCGGATTCGGTTTTGGAACCGGATTTGGCAACGGATTGTCGCGCTTTGCGCAGTTTGCGTCCAATCAACCGGTCAATCAGAGCTTAAGGCCAAGCAGCATTTGGGATGGCTCGCCCACAAGCGGATTTTCAAGCGTGCCCGCCGACCCTGCCCGCGCCACTGCAAAGCCTGTTTGTCGATTGCTCACCCCTCCCCGCCAAACAGTCAGGACAGCAACTGTCATTGGCGCCTTTGCTGCTGCCAACAATGGCGGGTCGCTAATCCCAAATCTTGGCCTTTCGCATGTGGACTTTCACTGTGAAGGCAATGTGAGCCGGGTGGATGCTCCCACCTTTCGAACTTTCGAGCGTGCAGATGGATCGACTTACGATCTGCTCGGCTGGTGGGTCACTTTGAGCAAGCCTTCTGGCAAAGAGGGGATTGCGGATGTCTATGTCGAAGCGGTGCCGAGCGATGGATCGATGCAATCACGCATGTGCGGCCCTTACAGCTTTGTTATGGCATCCTCCGAATTTGACTTTGACGTATCAGTCGCCGCTGGTGGTGGTGCAGACTTTTTCACTATGGAAGACGCATTTACCCACCTGCGCACTCAAAATGCCCAGCATCCACGCGTCCAAGTATTGGAAGCTGGCGACTACGAGCTTGGGAATGCCAATAGCCATACTCCTGCTGGCTGGTGCAGGATCGAGGCGACTGCTCCGGTAAAATTCATGCAAGCACCTCCGGCTTTAGAAGGCGATTTTGCCAGGATACGACCTGGCATGGACAGACTCCACTTCAAGGGCTCGGAGATCACCGTCGATTTCGCTAATTCTTTGGAGTTCTACACCGAGCTTGAGGAAGGTCAGCACTGGCTTGATGGCATCAACATTATTCAGAGCCGCGGGCGCGAAGACCTTTGGCGTTTGGCACCGCGCAATTTCATTCCAGCACTGTTTAGGCATGGAGCTTGGTTTACCGACTGCAGCATTTCGGATGTGAACGATGTGTTCGACAAAGCACCTCTTGTACGTGGATGCAAAACCTCAGCCACATGGGCTGATCTGGCTCAAGATTCACTTTGCTTTGTTGCCAACGAGGTCTTCGATCATTCAAGTGCAGCTTACTATACCAACGTCGACGCGATCAGCATTTCATATGTTGGTCCAGGCAATGCAACAGTCTCTATCCGGAACTCGCCACGCAGCTTAGTCTTAAGGGTCGATGGCTCTGATGCTGGAAGTTTTGTCTTTGATGGAAGTGAGCAAGCATTTCGGGATGACACAAACTACAGGGTGGCGAGTGCGACTGACTGGATCAATTCACAACCAAATTGGTCAGCCATGCTACTGGATGACACAAGGTTAGGCACATCGCTTTCTCCGCCGGGCACAACGAATGGCTTCGCGGTCGAAGATATCGCAGTACCAACAACGCTGCCCACCCATTTCGACATTCACTCGGATATATACCAGCTCCCGAATCTTCCCGATTTCCGCGAAAACACAGTCTTTGCCTTTAACCGCATGTGGCAGATTGATGCTCAGAACTTTTTTGTTCAGGCGAGCCCAGGCGTGCTGGACTGCGTTGTAATCGGGAATGCCCTGTACAACAATTTGGGTACCGCCGACGAAGAGTTACGATCCGATCTTGGCGGTATGATCAGCCATGGCGTATTCGCACACAACACAATGGCGACCCAGCGAGTGTCAATCCCAGCCGATGGGCAAGGCGGCGATGGCTACTCTCTAATTGCAAACAATATGGTCCTCCGCATGACTGTTAGAAACGGCGATTCAATTTCGCCTGCCTTGTCCGTAAACGACAACCATCTCGTACAGAGTGTCGGCCTGCCGGCGGGAAGCAACGGAACGTCAAGCGGCGGTGACAGCACATCATTGTTTATCGACGCGATAAACGGCAACTTCACTCCCTCTGGTCTCCTGCTTGGCAACGGTGTTGCTCCATCAATAGCAAGTGACCTTCATGGAACTGAATTCCCAGATCTCTCAACTAAAGGTGCCATCGCTGCATCTGCCACGCCAAGTTCAGGTGATCCCCCACCCTCGTGGAGCGTTGCCCCTTCGATCACTGGTATTCCCGAAATCGGACAAACCTTGACCGGCGATGATGGGTCAGTGGCCAATGGCATGATAAATGGTCAACAATGGCTTCGCAACGGCTTCGCTATCTCTGGCGCGGTCGGCACAGCTTACACATTGGTTGCCGCTGATGAGAATTCGCTTATCACATTTGCCGTAGAAGCAACTGGCCCTGGTGGGGCAAACTCCGCTGTGAGTCCGGAAATCGGCCCGGTCATTTTCAGTCCTTCTCCCACCCAAGAACCTATGCTCATTGACAGTGTCCAAGGTGCCGGGTCTGCCGGGTCTGCCACCGCATCAAATCTCGTCGCCACTGGTGATCACCGTCAAATCTTCGCCATGGTTGGCGCAGGAACAAGCGATGCAGTGAATGACATCTCCTGCTCGATCGTCGGAACCGGAGGAACCGTCGCAATGACTCGCGTGTTCTTTGTAGGCACACAGAACGTCGACCCGACCACTTCGCTCGAAGCCTTTGCCGGTTTTATCATTGAAGAGACAAATCTGCCCGGCGAAGGACCGTATGAGCTTGTAGCAACCGCCGCAGGTGCAAATGTGCCAGATAAAGTTGGCATTGTTGCAGGATCTTTGACGAACGCGCCTAAAGTACCAGTCATCGAGTTTGAACGAGCGGCCAATGTCACTGGAGCTGCGGTCGCCGATGGCACTCTTGTCCTAGCGGCCCTTGGCTCGAGCACAGCCACTAGCGGAGCGTCCATGACGGGGGCAATGCAAGTCGAGAACCTGTTTTCTTACGGTGACGGTATTCAGCTTGGCTGGACGATGGCTGAAAGTGGGCCCTTAACTGTGACAAACAATGTAACCGGAAGATCGGTCAGCGCACTTGTATTGTTCGAGCCGGGCTAGGACATCTTGCAGCCGCCTTTTTGAACCAACTTGCCGTGATCCTAGAGCGAAAAACGCTTGCGGACTTCCTCTAGGATCATGGTTTTCAATTCGGCAGGAGCGATAAAAATAGCGCCTATGAAGACGGCTGATGCTACTACCACCCCTGCAGCCAACTTGAATTCGGGGTTTGGTAAAAACTCGACGGTCGCCATAGCCATCAACAACCCGGCAATCGCCGGGGCTTGGGTGGTCCAATAAGTTCGGTTCCCAAAGTTCGATTTTGCGACAAGAAACAGGGCCTCAGCCATTCGTCTCAAAAGAAATGCAACTACGACACCCATTATCCCAAAGGCTTGTGCGGAATGAAACAATATGACCAGGTAGGGCAGGATTAATCCTATCTGGAATTTTGCAAAACGAGCCCCCTTGCCTTGCGACTGTAGGTAAACTGCCTTGGTCTGCACTATTGCACTCAGATAGAATGCGCACAGAAGCCAGGTTCCCACTTGCACCGAACTGGGGTCCAATTTGTCGCCCAGCCAAAGCCGAAGAAGTGGTTCAATCAGATAAATCATCCCGATAACCATTGGGGCAAAACAAGCAGACATGGCGATAGAGTAGTGAAACCCCAACTCATACGCTTTTGTACCATCAGACATCGACAAGCGCGGGAACAGAACTCTAACGAGCGATTGAGGCAGCAATTGCAGCCGGCTGATAATCTGAAAAGGAATCGTGTACGCAGCGACGGCAACTGCACCTAGCTGTACGCCTATCACCATCCGGTCCATCGTCAGAAGCAGCGGGGCGACGCTTGATGCGACCATGATCCAAACTCCAAATTGGAGCAAAGCCTTGGATTTGTCCCAAGTCACATACGCCGGCTGCCCACGAAGCTCAGAGCGCCAGAGATTGAACGAGAGCAAAGCGAGACCCAAGCAATATGCTGAAAGGCTTGCCCACATCAGAACAACCAAGCTTACCCCAAACACGTTCGCAAAAAGCAATGCCAGCACCGGTAAGCCGCTGTTGCTCACCATAGTCGCCAAGGAGGCACTCGGGAAACGCTCTTTGCCGACCAGCGCGCCATAGACAGCCCGTGAAACGCCACTTACAAAACTGGAGGCGCCGATGAGCCAGATTGAAGCAACCAGCTCATTCCTGACTGTGTCACTCACTTCAAAAAACTGCCCAAAAAAGACAAAGGCGATCACACTTGCGAAAATGGCTGTGATCGGGCTGATCAACAAGGCCGTCACAAGGCCTGTTGCCATCGAATCTCGCGCCGATTGTTGATCTCCTCGAGCGCGAGCAACTGCATGAGTAATTGCTGTTCCAACCCCATCGAGGACTTGCGCAGAATAGATCAATATCAACCAGCAAAGTGCCAAGGCTCCATATCGCTCAGCGCCGATTAGTCCCAAAAGGAATGGCAATGTCACAATCGTGACCAGCACGGGAACGATGCTTCCTGTAATCGAGAATAGGCTGTTCCGAGCAATCATGAATGTCAGCGAAGCCAGGTTACTTATCAGCGGTTATTCAATTGGAACTGAGTTTGCGTTTGTCGTACCATAGTACTGATGATTGGAATCTGCCGCCCGCTCGACTGCATAGTGGCCACCATGCAGGATGTTGAGACGCCCAACGCAATCATGAAAAAGACATTGGCTTCCGAAAAGAATGTGACCGTCATCGAACTGAAGATCAGAATCGTCAGCATTATATTCAGGCCAATAACAAGGCTGCGATCTGTCTGGGGAAGATAGGATGCCACGCGACCAAGAGAGAACATCAATACGATCACCGCGATAGCGAAAAGCACCGGAGTCATCAGACCGTTGCGAAGAGCCAATGACAAAAAGTGCGCGTCAATGGCATCTGTCAACCAAGCGGGCTTATTGTGTATGGAGTACCCAATTCCAAACAGTGGATTCTCCATGACCGTCTCTCCACCATATTTCCATTGCATGCGTCGAATATATGCAGTTGCTGGGTTCAAGGTAAATCGACCGATTGCGCCCACAACACCGCCTTTCAAAGCAATCTCGGCCAGAACTCCGTAGAACACGAGACCTACCGCAACATAAGGCCAGCGAAGGGGGCGAAGGTAGGGCAGAAACCGATCGAAACCAACCATCCCCAAAGCAAGCACGATCGCTATGAAAGCTGCGGATGAGATAGAAAAGAAAGCAGCTCCGCAAGCTATAGAGCCGATGACCAAAGCGCGCATGCGAATGCCGCTCATCAAGTAGAGCGGAAGCAATGAAGTCAAGATAACGGCACCCAAGATAGGGAAGGAAAAGACGCTGTAAGCTCGTCTCAACCCAAGACGAATCTCATAGAGAAGGGCCAGATTTCCGCGAGCAACGCCCGCCTCGTAGTTAACTGCATCCCCGAACAACGATGCGTAAAGTGGCCGTATTAGGAGCTGTCGGGACAAACTCTCGATTGCAAAGAAAGCTGCAGCGAACATCAATCCCGGAAGGATCAGAATCAGCACCCTGCGAAGATCATTCAGGTTTGAGATAGACCCGCGAGCGATAACATATGCCCCAAACGTGTCGAGAACGACTGCAAGCGAGCGAATAATCCCGGTTTTTGAACCATATAATCCCACGAATGAGATCACGATCCAGCTGCATCCCACTGCAACAAGCGCATCGACCATGGTGAACTTGCCAGCGACCCGAGGAGAGAGGAAAATTACCAGCGGCAAACCAACAATGATCGCAATCCGAAATGCGTAAAAGTTCAAGCCGCCTACAACAAGCTTCACTTCGATCGGGAAAAGCAGGAAAGAATATAGCAGCAAGACTACAGGCAGAACCCGCAGCGTGGGATTTATCCGCCCTCTGGCAAAAGACTCTTGTGGCCGCATTGGCCTTGCCAGCGGTATAAGCCTTAGGTCATTTGGGGCTCTCATATCTGTCTCTTGCTGCCTGCCCCTCAAAAGACACCCCGCCGCAGGCGCGCACGATGCCTCGAAACCAGCAACTTAGCGAGAAAATCCGACTTCTGTAACCACCTGAGGATCGTTCTCTTCGTCTCCCAATGCAATTGCCGGGTGGGTGCAGTGTCATGAAGGAGCACAGCGTCGATTGCTTCTTGGGAAAGACTACGCGCCTGTTCGTGCCGGATAGCCAGCTTATCAGCCAATTGATCAATGCCTTGCAATGCAAGCGCCGAAGCCTTTTGCCTAACCGCTTCGCGGTTCCGCCGAACGGAGTTCGCAAAAGTGGTCGCGATGCTCAGCATATCTCGAGCTATCCCATAGTCGATACCCGCCGCCAATAGCGTCTGCCGGTGCTTCCCATCCTCTTGGTCTTTTCCGGCATAAACCGCAAAAGGTGTGCCGAACGCAGCAGCCGTAACACAAGCGTGCAGAGAACTTGTGATAACGCCGCCACTCATTCCCAAAAGGGCGGCAGTCGCGATAACGCTTCTGCTTTGATCAGGCGGCGATTGGATCTGTCGTGCATCAACACCTGTAGCGATCAGAATCTGGCGTGCGGTCTCCAGAGTATAGTGATCATCCATGAAGTGGCACACAGGCACCATCAGGATCGGCATCTTATGGTTTTTGGCCACATCTGCCACTTGCTCACACCAGTCACGCAGATCATTCATAAGATAGGGTGCTGAGACATGTGCGGCCAGATAGCGGTTCGCAGCGAACCCTTCGGGCAACCATTTTTGTACTTCGCGTTCCCATTGCTGCGGTGTCAAAATAGTCGATAGCGCGAATATTGGATCTACTTGGACGGAAAAACGGTTTCCCAAGCGACGTGCTGTTACCTCATCGCGCACGCTAACCCCGGTTGCCGAGGAAAGCGCCCCGACAACCCCGGCTGGCACTTCAAGCCGAGCGTGCGGCGCACCCGCGCTGTGAACGAAGAAATCGATACTCCCGCGCGATGCGGCAACGGTGGGTCCAAGCCAGAGACGCGCAAAAGCGCTAAGCGTTGATCTCGGGAAATTGTATGTACCGCTGCTGTGTCCAATCCATAGGGCTTCGCCACCGCAAAGGATCAACGCATCCTCTTCAAATTCCACACTTTCGACCGTTTCTGGAAGTGCCTTGATCGGCCCATAGTCCATGATTTCGGCTGGCTTCGACGTAGGCGAGTAATAGCCGAACTCCAGCCCGCTCAACCGCTCTTCAAGCAGGTGCTTGTACACAACTGGAAACAAGCAATCCCCATAGTTTGCGACGTCAAATGTCCCGACAAAAGCTATCTTTTTCGGCGCTTCTTGTTTTGATTCTAAGTTAGTCAACAGGGCCCCCAGGAGGCCTTAGCATTTCCGGTGACCTGGCGATACCAATGGCCGCCACCACGCTTCATTGTCGAGATACCAGCGCAAGGTTTGGCGCAAGCCTTCCTCGAAACCACGCAAGGCCTCAAACCCAAGCATCTCGTGAGCTTTGGTTACGTCAATGGCGTAGCGACGGTCATGACCCGGGCGATCGGTGACGAAGGTTTTGAGTGTCTCGCTCTTGTGGCCATTGGCGGCTGGCGCATTTGGAAACCGATCGGCGAGGCCCTGAACCTCTACAAACGCTAGGTCGACTTCCCGGCAGATCGCATCGACAGCCTCAAGGTTCGGTAGCTCTGCCCCTCCTCCGATATTGTAAGAATGACCCGGCTCGCCCTTTTCAAGGCACGCCTCGATGCCGCGACAATGATCTTCCACATGAAGCCAATCGCGCACGTTCATGCCGTCTCCATAGATCGGCAAACTTTTCCCAAACAACGCGCTGAGAAAGAAGTTCGGGATCAGCTTTTCAGGGTTTTGGAAAGGCCCATAATTGTTCGAACAGTTGCTGGTTGTGACGCTCAATCCATAGGTATGGTGGTAGGCACGCACCAAATGATCGGAAGAAGCCTTAGACGCTGAATAAGGAGAATTTGGCGCATAGGGCGTAGTCTCGCTGAAAGCGGGATCCTTGGCGCGGAGGGAGCCATAAACCTCATCCGTGGAGATATGGTGAAACCGGTGCTCCCGACCGTCGCCCCTCAACCAGACTGAACGCGCGGCTTTGAGCAGTGAGTTGGTGCCAAGGATATTGGTGTCAATAAAAGCATCAGGACCTGCAATCGAACGATCAACGTGACTCTCTGCAGCGAAGTGGACAATCTTCTTGATCTCACGTTCGCTCAAAAGCTTCTCAACGAGTGCCGTATCGCGAATGTCGCCAACGACGATCTCGGCTGCCGGCGCATCTTTGATCGTAGAGCGGTTGCCCGCGTAAGTCAGAGCATCAAGTACGATGACTTGATCAGCCGGATGCCGTGCATTCCAGTAGTGCACAAAATTGCCACCAATAAATCCGGCCCCACCGGTCACAAGGATGTTAGCCAAAAGCTTTTTCCTCTCGAAGCATCGCGCGCAGATTTTCGCGCCACGGAGTATGCAAGTCTCCCAAAACTGCACGCGTCGCACTGCTGTCGAGAAGGGAGAAGGCTGGGCGCCTTGCGGGACTAGGGTAATCAGATGTGGCGATGGGTTTGATCGTTGGGATTCGCTTAATCAGCCCCAGCGCATGGGCTTCTTCCGCGATCGCCACTGCAAAGTCATACCAGCTTGCCTGACCTGCATCGCTATGGTGGAAAGCACCGAAGGCCCCTTTGTCCAGAAGGCCCCAAACTGTCTGAGCCAAACCTGTGGCCCAAGTGGGAGCGCTTACTTGGTCAGACACTATACTCAGTTCTTCACGCTCATTCATAAGGCGGATCATTGTGCGGACAAAATTCGTCCCGCCTGCCGCGTATAGCCAAGATGTGCGCAAAATGATGTCGCTTGGTCGAACATGTTCCTCACCCGCCAACTTCGTTCGACCGTATGCGTTGATCGGAGCACGAGTATCATCGGGTTGGTAAGCGTCTGTGGCAGTGCCATCAAAGACGAAATCGGTCGAAATATGAACCAACTTCCCGCCCGTCTGCTCAACAGCTTCGACCATCACTTTCAGAGCGTCTGAATTGATCGCAAGAGCGAGCTCTTCCTCTACCTCGGCCTTGTCCACTGCGGTATAGGCGGCAGCGTTGATGATAACCTCCGGCGCCTCGACGGCGAGGCGTGCCCGCAGCATGGCACTGTCAGATAGATCTACATCCTCAACGTCGATGTCACTAATCTCAGCTGTTTCGGGCGCAGTTTTTAGCAACGCCTTGCCCAGTTGACCGCCTGCCCCTGTGATAAGGACTTTCATGAGAACACCGGCACTTCTGCCAGCGTGAGACCCCTGGAGTCTTTCGCCGAGATGATCGGATCGAGGCCAACGATCGGCCAATCGATCCCGATAGCTGGATCGTCCCATGCCAGTGTGTACTCGAACTCCGGGGAATAGGGGGCAGTGCATTTGTAGAGGAAATCAGCATTCTCGCTGAGGGTTAGAAACCCATGCGCAAAGCCATCAGGCACCCAGAGCATGCATTTGTTCTCAGCAGAAAGCTCCACACCCGCCCATTTGCCAAAGGTGCTCGATCCCTCTCGAAGGTCCACCGCAACATCGAACACCGCGCCGTTGATGACACGCACAAGTTTGCCCTGTGAGACCGGATTCTGAAAATGCAGGCCTCGTAGCACGCCCTTTCTTGAACGGCTGTGATTGTCCTGCACAAATGTCAGATCGAGCCCAGCTTCACGAAAAGCGCTATCGTTCCAGGCTTCAAATAAAAAGCCGCGTTCATCAGACAATACATACGGTTCAATGACCAACAGACCTTCGATATCGGTTTCGATGAGTTTCACGGCAGGGGTCGCTTTTCCAGTAGAGCGAGAAGATACTCGCCGTAACCTGATTTGCGTAAGGGTTCAGCCAACTCTTCAAGCTGAGCATCCGTGATAAAGCCCTGGCGCCAGGCAATCTCTTCGGGGCAAGCGATCTTAAGCCCCTGTCGCTCTTCGGTGATACGTACATAGGTCGCTGCATCAAGGAGCGAAGCATGCGTTCCCGTGTCAAGCCAGGCAAATCCGCGGCCCATAATCTCAACCGACAGGGAGCCTTCCTGAAGGTACAGCTGGTTGAGGTCGGTAATCTCAAACTCGCCGCGGGCAGAAGGTCGCAATTCGCGCGCGCGGTCAATCACTGTATCATCGTAGAAATAGAGGCCCGTTACTGCATAATTCGACTTTGGCACGGCTGGCTTTTCTTCAATTGAGATCGCCTTGCTCGCGCTGTCAAACTCAACCACGCCAAAGCTTCCTGGATCGGTGACGCGGTAAGCGAAAATGGTTGCACCTCCTTCGTGGGCATTGGCGTTTCTCAGAATATCGGGAAGGCCATGTCCATAAAAAATATTATCTCCCAAAATCAGCGCGCTTGGACCGCCAGCCACAAAATCCGCGCCAATATGAAAAGCCTGCGCCAACCCCTCAGGTCGCGGCTGCTCTGCGTAGGACAGGTTGACTCCGAAACTTGATCCATCGCCGAGCACACGTTGGAATTGCGCCGCATCCTCTGGCGTGGTGATGATCAGGATGTCTTGGATCCCCGCCAGCATCAGCGTGCTAAGCGGATAATAAATCATGGGCTTGTCGAATATGGGCATCAGCTGCTTCGACAATGCTTTTGTCAACGGAAACAATCGCGTGCCCGTACCTCCTGCGAGGATGATCCCCTTACGCGATTTCGTCACGATATCAGCCCTAATTTTCCCCACCCCTCGAGCTCCCATTGGGCTTTGCAGCATGCTTGTGAGGGGTCAAGGTTTAACGTTTTCTTGTGACACATCCCTTCGCTAGCGCTGGAAAATGCATCTGTTTTATCGCATGAGTATGTAACGCCTACGGGGGCAGGCTGGCAAATAAGGGGGTCAATCTTGCCAATCCAATGAGCGAAATTGCGTCTCTCGGTGACTTTCTTGCCGGCTGCCTGCACAACATTCGCTCGGGATTGGATTCACCGTGGACCGTCGCAGAGGCAACAGATTGGCAAGACGTTTGGGACAGGGCCGAATGAACTGAAAGACCGCATCGCCGAAGAAGCCAGGGTGACTGCCCTTTGAGAGACCACCCATCATCATGAACTAGCCAAGGTCATCGATGCCTTCGAAGATGCTGGGATAGAGACTATTGTCATGAAGGGCACCACGCTTGCCTATTCGCTCTATGATGAGCCCGCCACAAGACGGCGCGGCGACACAGATTTGTTGATGCGCGCGAAAGATTAACATTGCGCGCGCGGAATGCCGATGGTGCCGTTTGAGACACTTGAGACACTGTCTAAGGGTTAAAATCCTCTCGATCAGTACGGGGTGTTTTTATCGGAAAAAGCGATTGAGTGGGTGTGGGGAGGTGACAGCTCATCGCTGCTGGGTAGCAGGGCTGGGAAGTGTAGGAAAATGAGTGGTACTCAATTGTTCAAGCACCAATTCCTTTTTCTCCCTAGTTCGTCGATTGACGCCCGCACCACAATTGATCTTCAAGAGCTAGTCATCAACAAGCGTTACGAACTCGAAAAATAGTCCTTTAAGGTTGTCGGCGACCATAGGTTTCAAACGAAATTCATCGGTCTGAAGGATGACGTTTCCATCAACTGTGAAGATCACCTTGGAAGCCGCCTCGTCGAGAGGAATCGACATAAATCTGACACCTGACTTTGCCGCAATTTGCGTGCAGCTGAGTGATAACCATTCATCTTTGTTGGTTGAACTATAGATGCCTATTGGTTCTTCGATAACCTCACTAATTGCCGTGACAATATTGGCTTCGTTTTCGCTTGTTGCCGCCATCATGTTAAACTGTCCAAGACAAAGTTCGTCGAATTTCTGCATCAAGAACGTATGCCGTCGAGATCTTTCAGTTTGATCGATGCCTCTTATCATTCTCAATTCGTCCTGAACCATTGCAGCATGTATGACGGGTAATCTCTACCATTCAAGTGCTGTGGCGCGGTTCTCGTCACATTGAACCCAAGATATTGAGAGCCGTCTGCCACATGATTCTGCAGTCGGTCGGCTATGCGCGGATTGATGATTGGACCCGAGCGAACCGTTACAAGATCCACTCCGCTGTCACTACCACTAAAATGACGAATAGTTCTTCTGATTGCGCTAACGCGGGTTCTGTCTTGCTCACCAATCATACGAATATTGAGTGTGACCGCGGAACCTTGTGGTCTGAATCCTTCTCGTTTTACGCCCAGTAACGCGAGATCGTCTCTGACCTGGACGGGGAGATCGTCCCAGCAAACGTTGTGGACCCAAACGCCAAGTTCGCCAACGTGATAGGTATGCCAGCCGTCAACTGAGAAGTTGTATACCGGCTCGATATCTGAACTTCTGTTCACTCCGTCTACAAATGCAGATGAGCCGTCGGCGAGCCTCAGCCTGTCTCCGGTGTTCAGATCAGCCGCAGCGACAAACCGTCCCTCATCGTCGCCTGATCCCTCGACCCAGAATGGGTGGAGTTCGGTGGTCCGATAGGTTTCGACGCGGCCATTCGGAGTCGAGACCTCTACTTCGTAAATCTCCTTTTGACCGGTCATTCCATGCTCGATGACTCGGCGCCAAGCTGGGGCACCGACGTCGTGTTCTGACCGTGACCATACAAGATCGCCGACCTGCACTGTCTCGATTGGTTTCAAACCTGTCTTTGTATGGACGAGAGTACCGCCGGCGAAGCACGCTCTGCGAGCGGCTCTTGTCCCACCAGTCAAGGCATCGTCGACATTCCTTCTGCCGACAGCCTCAGCACCCTCGGTAACAATCTCTCGACCAACCCTACGCGCCGCATTGGGGCCGATTAATGAACCGGCAAAGCCTGCTGCCCGGCCGGTATCATAGAGTTCTGGATTCTGTGCTCGTACTGCATCGAGGACACCGTCTGAATCGAACATATCAGCGCCGGTGTATTCGGCTACTGCGCCGGCAACTACAATGCCCTCTGGCGTTCCGAAAAAGTCGCCAAAAGCGATCTCAATATCACTGGCTTCATAGCGGTAGGACCAACCGACTGACTCGCTATCCGCACGATAGGCAGCAGCGAAGCTATTCCATTGCTCTAGATCACCTGAATTCCAGCCATTCCCGTACAACCCGAATTCGCCATGCAAGCCATTGGCAAATGTGAGAAATTCCTCTCCCAAATTGGTGTTATTGGTGAAGTATGTCCCTAGTTGTTGGGCCATCTCTGGTGGGATGGTCTCAGATTTGTATCGATTCTCTGAGTTCACCAATTGTGGATTATCCACATTCGAAAGAGATCTGCGGATCAGGTCAGCTTCTTGAGTGCTGATGTCGCCACGCGACGCGATAAATTCTTCTATCATTGCGCCTCTTGGCGCATTGACATTTGCGGTTGGCGATTCAGTTACTTGTGCATTGTTCACAGCGATCTGCTGAGTGGATGCTTCGACGCTGGCATTCGCAGAGCGCTTTGCTTGACCAGTGACACTCGTGTCCCCGCCCAGCAGCCCACTAGTGTCGTAAGCAATTGTTGGGCGGACAGTAGCTGCCTCGCCCAGCGTTCCTCCAACGGCTTGCCCAATAATGTCAGGAATTGCGACAATCAGGCTGTCACCAAAGCTATTGCCTGTGATTGCCGAACGTGTAGCCGCATTGGCGATCCCGCTGGCAGCGTTTGTCACAAATTGGTGACCAAAAGTTGCAGCTTTTGTGAGCTCGCCAGCACTGTTGTACTCAGCTCCCCCGCCGATTGCTCCGCCAACGGCGCTAGCAATGCCTACTCCAACACCTGCCGCAGCCACGCCTGCGAAACTAAACTTGCTTTGGAGGCCAGTCGCCACGCCAATGCCTTGAGTGATGGCGCTGCCTGCCGCAGCGGTCAGGCCTGCTTTGAGGGCATTGCTTCCGACGTTGCCGAAGACACCCTTCTCGAACAGTCCACCTTCGCCAAGTGCGCCGCCGACACCGCCACCGATGGCGGCCATGGCAACGCTCTTGAAGGAGAATTTGTCCTGGATCCCGCTAGCAACCCCAAAGCCTTGGCTCGCAACGCTACCAGCCGCTCCTGCGAGCGCTCCACCAAGGATTTGGCTGCCTGCAAATTTGGCGAACGCGCCCTTCGTTGCAATCGTGACTGCAACGGCAATCGCCACCAGCAAGATCTGCCCAAAGACACCGCATTTCGCGCTCTTCGATGGCTTCGGTGTTGTCGGCGAGAGATCGCCAATCGCCTCGCCCGCATCGTAGGGCTTGAAGCTGTTCGCATTGTGGGTCGATTTGACCACGCCTGCGGGTAGGCGGAGCTCGCGACCTGCTGGCAGGGCTTCATTGCCCGATAGGCCATTGGCTTGGGCGATCTTGTACCACAGATTGCTGTCGCCATAGATGCTGGCCGCAATCTGGCTGAGGTTCTCCCCTCCGCGCACGGTGTAGGTGCCTGCGCCAGAGCCCTGATTGTAAGAATTCAGGCGGTCAAAGCCGGTGCTGTCGATGTATCCGCTGCCGCTGTTCTTGCCGCCACGGAAGGTTCCAGTGTAATCCTCGTGATGCGGACGCGCGGTGCGCTCACTGATCGAGTTTACAGTGGAGACATTGCCGGTGCCATTGTTGCTGGTCCGGCCCATCTCAGTCCCGCCATAGCGGTACCACACTTCGACCGGTGCGCCGACCTGGCTAACGCTGGGGCTGAGCTCGCTTTCCTGACGGCGGAAGACCTGCCCTGCCTCATCAAGGGTGAAATTGACGTCTTTCGCAATGCCGTCACGGATCCGGGAATAGGTAATCTGGCCGAAGGCATTCAGCGTATTGGTAGTCGTATAGTCGACATCGAAGCCGCGGTAGGAGTTGAGGTTGGCACCCTGCGTCATGCCGCGCGCGCTGCCATTGCCAACAATGGAGTGCTGATAATGGTTGGAGTAGCGCTTGTCGTGTTGGATCGTCGTCTGAACTGCGCTGTCATACCATTGGTAAAAGTATTTGGTCGCGCTATCCAATCGGCTGGAATCGTCGCCATTCTTGTAACCATCGGTGACCGACTGGACGACCTGGCCCAGCGCGTAATTGCTGCCCACGCCATAGTCATAGCGCGTGATGCGGCGATTGGTGTCATTTGAGGCGTTGGTGGTGCTGCTATCCTCTTCAATGACCTGTCCCTTGGTGTTGTAGAAGGTCTGCTTGTCGAAAACCGAACCGCTTCCTTTAAAGTCCCGGTGACGGATCTGGCGGCCCATCTTGTCATAGGTGAATGACGAGACCCGGCTGCCCGGCGGGTTTGAAGACTGCTGCGTTGGAGCGACTGAAGTGATTGTGACCGGGGGCACCGATGGCTGCGTGCTTCCGCCTGAGCCCGGTGTGGTGGTGGAAGGTGCCGTCAGGCTTGGCTGCGTGGGTTCGAAATCGTCGACGCTCGTATCGAGGCCGGCAATCCCGATCAAAGCCGGACCGCCGATGCTGTGCAGGCTGATGTTGGGATCTGTACCACCCCCACCACCGCCTCCGCCGCCGCCACCGCCGCCCGGTGGTGGCGGGGGAGGAGGCGGAGGCGGTGGTGGGGGTGGTGCCGGTGTCGGCGCCGGAGGAGGTGGCGGCGGTGGGGGCGGAGGAGGAGGTGACGGCGGATTTTGCCACGTGGTGCTGTCCGTTGTCACATGGTTCCATATCTCAGCCAGCTGTCCCGCAGAGTTGTAAACGTAGCTTTCCCTATGCGTCTCATTGACATCGTAATACAGCCACTGCCCATTGCCTTGGGCGTCATAGATGTCGACAAACTCAGACACAGTCCGCGTGGTCTTGATCGATTGAGAGACCCGCTCGCCCGCCTTGTTGTACATAATGGTCAAGCTGGCACCGCTAGGGATGCCCGAGGTTGGGGAGTTGGCATTCCCAACATTGATCCGCCGAGCGATGACATTGTTGCCCGATTGAATACCATTCACGACAACGAGGCGGTTCATGCTGTCATAAGCGAACCAGTCGTCTCTGGTTTGAGCCGCGCCTAATGTAGCGCCGGTCGCTGTCAGCCTATAAAAACTAGACTGCGTACGGCGGATATTGCCATTGGCGTCGTAATAGTGGTTTTCATGGGCTGCGGGTGATTTGCTTGTACCGTGCTCGCGCCAATTTGTGAGGCGGCCCAGCAAATCGTAGCTTGCGGTCTGGTTCTTCACCAGCACGCCGGCTTGGCGCAGCTGCTCAAGCGTGCGGTTGCCCGCTTTATCATACTGGTAAGTGGCAACGCCGTTAAGGTTGGTGTTGGTGGCAATCTGGCCGGTGTTGAAATAGGTGTAAGTCGCGGTCGATCCGCCAATCGAACTCGACGTCTGCCTTCCTGCCTTGTCATAGGCATAGGTAGTCGTGCGCCCGCCAAGGTCATTCTTGTAAACAAGCCGGCCAAATAGATCGGTTCGCTCTGTCAGAGTGCGGTTGTTGCTGAGGTAGCGTGTGACCTTCTGCCATCCACCGAACGTCCCCATACCGGAGGTCGCAAGGCTGTTTTGCCAGCTGTAGGTGTGGGTGGTGACATCGCCGCCATAGCTGCGGGTAGAGATCACCCGGCCTTGCGTATCGTAATCCGTGGTCTGCTTTTCAGAAGAGCCATAGTGATTATTGGTGCGATAGACCTCTTGGCCAAGACCGTCGTAAGTGATGTATTCGATCAAACCACCAGCGTGACTGATCTGTTTGACCCGGCCCATTTTGTCGAAGGTTTGGGTCGTTGTGCGTCCAACCTGATCGATGATCTTGCGCGCATCGCCGTGAACGTCGAACTCAGTTCGGACGATGCCGTCGTCTTCATACCGGGTCTGTGTGACCAAGGCTTCGGAACCGTCATAGCCGCTGCCTGCGAGCAGAGTGAGCCTGGTCAGATTGCCATTGGCATCTTTGGATGCAACGAGGCGGCCGGACTTGTCATAGAAATAGTGTTCGGTCGGATGAACCGACTGGACCGAACCATTTGCGTTGGTGATCGAGGCGGTTGGGTTGATGGTCTTGGTCATCCGGCCCATGGTGTTGTATTCGTAGTCTATCTTGGCGCCTCTGGCGTCGAACTCATTTATCACCTCGCCAAAGGCGTTGTAGGCACGGGTACTGGTTAGCGTTGCGGTCGAAGCGCCAAGCTGACGACCTTCTTCGACGACCTTAGTCGCCATGCCGCGCTTGTCATATTGCGTATAGGTGGCGTTGACATCGCTGCGGCCGATCTGTCCGCGCATATGGTCAAAGCTCTTGCCAGCTGTGTTGTAGCCTGCGGACGTGATGGCAACCGTCTGATTGCCGTTCTTGTCATAGCCAAAATGCTTCCACACGCCGTCACCGGCTGTTGTGGCGGTCAAGCGACCTGCAAGATCGTATTGGTTCTCCGTCTGAGTGCGACCACCAACGGCGATGGATTCCACATCGCCAAAGGCGTTGTATGTGGTAACGGTCCGTGGGCCTGCATCGCCCCAGGTCGAACCGTTATAAGTCGCCTCAAAACTCAGCGTCACTCGGCCGAGCTTGTCGTAAAACATCCGTTTTCCATCGTTCGCTGCAGCTAGCGATCCGTTGGACGTCACACGGGCATAATATTCATTCGTCTGGCGGCCAGCGCTGTCGTACCAAAAGAGCGTGCGGAACCCATGTGGGTCATCAACCCAACGTAGCTTGCCATTCTGATAGCCATATTTTGTCCACCGGTCTGCGGCACCACTCTGCCCCCTCGCGATAGTTAAGGAGAGATCACCTACACCGTTGTAGTAGTAATCTACCTCAGGGGTAACGGTGCCATTGTAAGAAGCGAAGCTCGCATGCTTCTCTTCGACCAGCCGTCCACCGGCATCATAGCGGTAGTTAACCTGATCGCCCGTCGCCTCGGTCTTTCGAACGACTTGGCCAAGGCCGTTGTAGAGATAGTTCACCGTCGAGTGCACACTGGTTTGACTGCCATTGCCGTCATGGACAAGTACATAGAGACGTTGCTCAAACAGACGGTTTCCGTTCCTGTCATAGCCAAACTTGGTGACGCGATCGTTGGTGCCATTCGCGCTTACCGACGGCGGGGCGGTCGTACTGTTCGGCGTCGCAGTGAGATTTGAATAGCGGGTTTCGCGTGTTACGTTGCCTTCTGAGTTGTAACTCCAATCGGTGCGATAGCGTTCGCCATCAACCTGCGCTGTCTTGCGCCCAAGCTTGTCGTAATAGCTCCAGGTCGTGTTGCCATTGGGATCGGTCAGCTTAATCACATTGCCATTGGCATCGTATTGGTAGCTCGTCGTGATCGCAGCCGTTGTGGTGGTCCAGCTTGGACTGGAGGTGGACCCGTTCCAATATCCGGTCCGCACCCCAGCGATCGAGCTGGTTTTCATCCGGTTGAGACCGTCATAGGTGAAGGTCGTGACGCGGGCGCTGCCGGAAGGGGCGTTCGGTGCCTCGCTCAGGGCACCGCCATTTGAGGGCAAACCTACTGTGTTCTCGAAGACTTCGATTTTGGTGACATTGGAGTTCTTGTCATAAGTGTAGCGGGTGTATGTCCCAACAGCGTTGATCTCGACAACCTTGCGATTAAGGTCATCGTAGAAGAACAACGTGCGTGCACCGGCTGCATCGATCGTCTCGGTAATGTTGCCGCGAGCGTCATATTTGATGTGCTCGTTCAACGTGCCCTGGAATGTGGGCGAGATCGTTTCGATAAGGCGATCGGCCTTGTCGAATTTGTACTCGGTGACCCGCTGTTCAACGAGGCCTGAAGCCTCAATCATCTTGGTGCGGTTGCCGCGGGCATCATATTCGTAGCGATTGGTGACGTTGCCCGAGACCTGAATTCCGTCATTGCGCCAGGAAGAGATCGGCAGCGTTTCGGAGAGCAGCAGGCCCCGCTTGTCGTAAGTGTATGTGGTTGCGTAGCCTTGGACCTTGTCCTCCTTCCAAGACTTGGCCCGCGCCGACGTACGGTTGCCGTAGATGTCGTAGATGAAGGTTTCGAAGTGGCCTTCGGCATCGATGGTCTTCGTGACGAGTCCGCGCTTGTCATATTCGAACGTCGTCGTCGCATCGAGGCTGTGGGCAGAGACGCTGGGCGGCGTTGTCGTACTCACAGCGCTACTGGTCTTGTTATAGCGCCGCGTAACGCTCTTGATCTCACCAAACACCGTATAGGTGGTCTCGGTGACGTAATTCTCAGCATCGCGCGTCTTCGTGACGCGGCCCAAGTTATCGTAATAGGTGTAGCTGGAGTTGCCGCGCGGATCGGTGGTCTTCACCACTTCACCAAAAGCGTTGTACTCGTACCGGGTTACGCCGCCTTCAGGGTTCGTTTCTGTAAGAACGCGGCCAAGCTTGTCGTAGGTATAGGTGGTTGTCTTTCCGTTAGGGTCTTTGACCGAGGTGACGTTGCCAATGCCGTCGTAATAGTAATGAGTATCCACACGATCAGAGGTACCGCGCGCATAAGACTGATATCTAACGGTTCCGTCATTATTGTAGACCGTGATTGATTGGTTTTCATCGACAGTACCATCGCCATGCTCTTCGTGGATAAGAAGCCCAGCGCGGTTGTACTTGATTGCGGTCTTGTCGCCTTCTCCATTGCTTACAGAGCTTCGACGACCGACAGCATCATAAGTATAACTCTCATAAACCGATTGAGCAGATGAGTTGTTCAGGAGGCTACTCATGTGATTGAGGCTGGCATTGTCGGCTGGGCTTACCCTGTTAGCCCCGCTTCTGACGCCGGTAAGCCGTTCTTCCCGATCATATTCGAAGCGCTTTATGTAGCCTTCGGGATCGACAGTAAATTTGAGTGCTCCTTGGCTTGTGTACCAATGGCGCGTGGTTCGCGCATTGGCATCCGTTCCAACCACCGTTTTGATCACCTGTCCGCGTGCGTCATAAGTGTAGGTGGTGCGGAGACCTGCCGGATCGGTGCTGTAAGATACCTGGCCCCGATTGGTATAAACGTTTGTGCTCTTGCGGTCATTTGCTGAGTTGGCAACCGTAGCCAGCTTCGCTTTTACACTGTCAAAGGTCGTGTCGCCGGTGTTGATTGCTGCGGCGTAGACGATCGTCTCGGTAACCTTGCCCGCGCGGTTGTATTTGAAGCTGGTCGCGCGCCCGTCATGGTCGATCTGATAACGCAGTACGCGGCCGTCATAGACATAGTGCATCCGCCGATTGGACGCAGAATGAGGTGCAGCACTTTCGCGCAGCTCGCCGAATGTGCCGGAGACCCAATGCGCGCTATCGGTGCGCTTGGCATAGGCGATCTCTTCGATCTTTTGCCCGGCTTCATCATAGCGGGTTTCAGTGAGATAGCCTTCACCGTCCAAAGCGCCGACAACGCGGCCAGCGCGATCATAGAAGACGCGCGAGGTTGTGTCATTGTTATGCGTCGAAGGAAGCACCAGTGATGTGGGCGCGGCACTTTTGAAGCCGTCAATCTGTGTCTGGGAAAGCTTATTGTAATAATTGGTTGTTTTGACGAGGCGATCGGCGTGATCGTACTCAAGCCGGCTCACCCCTCCTTCACCGCTTATGGTCTGGATGACGCGGCCCTTGGCATCATAGACATTCCAGCTCCAGATATCGTCAATGTGACCACCAGGCCGGATATCATCGATCTCAAGTGTGTTGTTGGGGTTTCTTAGTGTTGTGAGATTGGCTTCACTTACCGCCTCATAATACCTGACAGTTGTAACAAGCCGCCCGGTCTTGTCATAACGATATCTGGCAATCTCGCGGTTTTCATTGACGTCGGCAATCTTGCGGCCGAGCTTGTCATACAGGTAGTATTTCTCGTTGCCTGTTTCATCGGTCTCCATCCGGAGACGGCCCATTTTGTCGTACTTATACGATGACGTGCCCGTGTGGTCATAAGACCCACTATTGGTCTGGCTGATCAGCTCGCCAGCCTTGTTGTAGGTGTTGGTGGTGACCGCACCCAGAGTGTTGGAGATGACTGTTCTGGTCTGAGCATCCTCGAAGACAAAGTTTGTCGTCTCACCCGCACCGTCGGTTGAGGCGATGACGCGGCCCATGCCGTCGTAGATGTAGGTCTCGCCGATCTCGCCATAGTAATTGCTGCGCAGCAACCGGCCCGCTTGATCGTAGGTGAGATATTTGCGCGTGTAGTCTTCGGTTGTTGTGCCGCCGCCATTTGAAGCGGCGTAGCCGTAGTCGAGCGTTTCCTTCAGATTTCCGCGCGCGTCATAGGTGTATTTGATTCCGCGCGCCGACTGGCGATCCGCCAAGCCATTGCGCCAGGTATCCATTTCAGCAAGCGTCGGGATCCCGGTGCCAGTTGAATAGGTGTGCTCCGGGTATTCGGACTTGTAGTAGAGAGTGCCATCGCTGTTGTAGCGATACTCCGTCACTTCACCGCCGCCGTTGATGACATAGCGCAAGTGGTTTTCGCTGTCGTAGACGTAGCGCGTCTGCTCCAGTTCTCGGCCTATTGCGACATCATGCGCAGGCTCTGCGTGGAAATTGCGGATCGAGAGCGTGCCGTTGCCGCCCAGCGAGTGGCGTTGATAGATATACGGACGGAGAAACTTTTCTGACTCAGTGGCTGTGTAGGTGTACTCAATGCGTACCCAGCCTTTATTGAAGACGTCGCTTGCGGATGCTGCATAGTTACGATGGGAAACCCGATTGTAATCTCCATCAAGGGTGACGAAACCCATTGCCAGCGGAACACTCTTCGAGGAGTCATAAGTCCCGCCCTCAATCTTGACATCGGCGTAGATCTTATAGGTTTTCCCGACCTCTCCAACGATCAGTTCGCGAGTGCCAATTCCGCCCCATTGATCGGTGCCTGTTGCTTTACTCGCGACGCCATCCTGAAACGTCCAATAGCTGCCAAGCTGCCAGGCTTCGGAGGGAGACTGTCCCTCGGTGCCGTGGCTGAGATTGGTGGTAGGCTTCGAGGTAATATCCGCAAACCGGTCCCAGTTGCGCGCGAGTGTGTTCTCGTCATTGCCCGAACTGAGGCTAAAATTGCGTACCGAAAGGGTACCGTTACCGCCAAGTGAGGGACGACGATAGAAATGGGGGCGAAGATATGTGTCAGCCGCTGTGGCTTTGTAGGTGTAGTCAAAACGCACCCAGCCATTGTCCAGGATCGTGCTACTGACTGATGCTGGGCTTGGCCAGTTCGCTTTGTGCGCAACTCGGCCATAGCCACTATCCAGCGTTATGAAGCCTAAGCCGAAAGGCGATCCCTGCGAAGGATCATAGGTGCCGCCATCGATCTTCACCTCGGCAGTGACCGTGTAGGTGTGACCCGTTTGCGCTGTAATCACTGACTTGGCGGTGATGCCTGCCCAAATGTATCCATCGGTGGCCTGGGTGGCGATGCCATTTTGCAGCGCCCAGTCACCATGAAGAGCCGATGCTGCTTCAGGTGAACCGTTAGACGACTGCGTTAGAAACTCGCGTGGGTGAGCGAGCAAATCCGAAAACAGCTCAGACTCGCGCACCAGATTGCCTTGATCATCATATTGATAGACAATCGTCCGGCCCAGCGGATCGGTCGAACTGGTGCGCTGACCGCGGTCGTCATAGGTGTATTTGGTCGTCTTCAGGTTCTGATCTCGAACCGTCAGAACATTCCCATCCGCATCATAGGTGAAGTAATTCGTGGTCACCGGATCGCCCGATTGCGGACCGACAAAGTTGATCTGCCCCAACTGCCCCTTACTGTCGTAATAAAGGTTGTTCGTCGTGCCATCAGGATGGGTGATCGAGGCCCAGCCAGGTCCGTAATCGATCCGTGTCTGCCGGATTTCACCGCTCGCCGCTGTCTGGTTTAGGTGGGTTACTTTCCCGTCTGAATTGTAGGTGATCGCCAGATGCGCGCCATCGGTCTGCCCAATAGTCGCGACACGATTTGTGTTTCCGTGGTAGCCATAGTTGACGATGTAGACATTACCATCCGAGCCGCTTGAATCTTCGGGCGTCAGATCAGTGGTCACACTCTCCAGCCGGTTCAGGCTGTCATAATTGTACCAAACGCGCGAGAGGGTCTTGTCGGTGCTGCCATCCTTGTAGCCGGTTTCGATCCGGCGGACATTAGCACCCTCGTAGTGATACTTGATCCACTCGCCATTGGCTGTGGTCACCTTGTCGAGCTTTGTACCGACATAGGAGAAGGTAAGACCATGACCGTCGGAGTCGCGCTGGCTGATTATCCGCCAGTTGTTTGTGCCTGAGGCTGCATAGGTTTCCTTGACCTTGGTCGCGCCATCACGCCAAACCCAATTGCTACCGACCTTTTGGATCGTGTCGAAAGCACCGCTGCCATCGGTGGAGACATAGGCGCCATAGGAAGAGTTCCAGCTATAGGTGATAACCGAGCCATCGGCCCCCTGGCGCTTGATCGTGCTTCCAGACTGGTTCTGCTGGCCAGTGATATCGAAGATGCGGCGATGCGTGCTCTGCTGCCATTGATCGCCATTGTCGCCATCATGGGCGTCGATGATCGAATTGTATGTGCGCGAGACGCCAAGATCGAGCCCGCGCCCGGTCAGGAATTCATCGCGGCGGTTGATGACAAGATTGCCGGTCGCAGCATTAACAGAGACATTCTCACCTGCACGCCCAAGGGCTTTCCCACCGATTTGGCCCGCACCGCCTAAGATATTTGCTGAACCACGCTCAAGGCCTGCACCGAGACCTGTGAAAATCGCCGTCATCTAACACTCCGAAAATCAGATTCCAGGGCCGGCAGTTACCGGGCCCTATGAGTCAATCCGGCCGGCACGGTTTTTGTTTAGTGTTTTTCTCGCGATGTCGATTGTTTCAATTGGGGGTGATGCGCTGACTCTTTGCCCAACAAACAATCCCCCGCTACGACTTTGGCTAGAACATCGTGCGCAATTGACTCAAATACGAACTGTAGGCTCAGCGGCACCTCATCGCAAAAAGCGGGCTGGCAGCGCTTGGCTTTGTCCGTGAATTGCCCGGCTTTGGGCTTCAGAGATTTGAGTCGCGTAATGCTCAAAGACATGTGGGGAACGGCCGAGATTGGGCGGAACATTCCGAGACGATCCAGGGGCGGAATCCCTTGGATTTCTGCGGTTTTCATAGACTATTTGGGAGAACGTGAGAAGAACAAATGGTGCAGAAGAAGCATCGCACTTACGGCTTAAGTTATTGCTTGCATTGCATTAATTTCCGTGACCTTTCCGAATGGCCCGCGAAAAAGCCCACTTGCCCGGGCATAACTCCAGCCCTAACTGATACCGAGTAGTATTTTGGCTAAGCGTGAACTGCAGGAGGTTTGAAGTCGAGTGACCGCTTTGTGTACCAATTGCGGTCATTCGACTTCAAACCGATGCCTTCTAAACGCCGAAATTCAAGCTGACCTTGCTACTTAGATCGCCGGTCGAACTCGAAGGGTCCGACAGTGATGCGAAACTGACAGGCGACTTGCATCCCTATGCCGAAGAATGTTCGAAGCTTCTTAAGGTGGTCGGTTTCGGGTCCAGCTATCCTTATACCGCTGGCAAGGAATTGCTCATGGGGATGGATGCGCATGGCTCGTACATCGACCGTACGAACTCAGGAAAAGTCCATTTGCACCCTAAGCTCGCCTAATTCCACAGAGCGCCGCGCAAGAAGCGTGGTGCGCCGGTGCAATTGTTTTTGCTTATGGACCGAACTCCGGTCGAGTTACTCGCGCATGACGGGGCACACTGATGACCACCATGTTTTACCCCATCGAAGAATGCACAATCGGCGAAACCCGTTGGTCAGAAGACGTAAAATTGCTGGAGTAAGAAGCTTGGCGACGTGCGGGCGGCCAAGCAGGTGGGGCCGCTACCGAGGGCTGTCCTTTAGATTGGGATGACTACAACCGCGACGGCAAGGATGGAAACAAACTGTCTGGTTGCGGTCCAGAAGATATCGCATCGTTATCTCGCCGACTTACCGTTGGATCGCATCATCATGGGGACTGTCTTCAGCCAACCGATCTGTTTGGGGATCGCCAGCGCATTCCAGCAATCCGCTTTCCAGTGGATTTGCTCACCGCGAAACTTGAAGAACGACGTGGACGGAATGCGCCACAACTCACCGGGCTTGGGCCTGCCAGCTGCATCAACCTTCTTGGCACCTGACATGTAGAGTTGAACCGCGACCTGACTGTCGTCGATGACGATGATCTCCGGCTCGAGACGGAAATACGGACTGAGGCGCCATGTCTCGTCGATAAAGGCGGCAAGCTCGTCGCGCCCCTTCATATTACGGCCCATGGTGAAGTCGATAAAGTCGGCATCTTCGGTAAAGACGGCAAGCACGCCGTCCTTATCCATGGTGTTGAACGCGTTGTAGTATACGTCCAGCACCGCCTGTGTCTCCTCGCGGTTCATATTTCAGTCCACCCAGAAATCGATTGAGGTGGTGCGCCGCTTCGCGATCGGACTTTCCGGGTCTTTCTTGACGTATGAGGCCCAGCCATGGCGATCATCCGCGTCGGCAACTGCGCCCGTTTGATTGACCGAGCTGGTATACGCAGTCTGGAGCGCTTCGAAGCCTTGCGCCGTGTTGAGGTCGGCCTCGACATTCTTGTTGATGATGAACTTCAATTGGCGGAGCCCCTGATGGTTTTTCATCTGAAGCAGCTCGACCAGTTCCTGTGTCGCCGCTTCGAGTTCGTCGTTTCCAACAACGCGGTTGAACAAGCCCAGATCAATGCCGCGTTTTGCAGGATGCAGCGCGCCTAGAAGATTGATCTCCTTCGTCATGCGGCGACCGATCAGTCGGACCATTCGGGTCGTCCCGCCCCAACCGGGTGTGATGCCCCAGTCCACTTCGGGCATGCCCCAGCGAGCTCGCTCGGTGCAGATAACGAAGTCGCATGCCATAGTGACTTCAAGTCCGCCGCCAACGCAATTGCCGTCGACAGAGGCTATGGTGATTTTGTCGAGCTCCTCCAACGTATTCGCCATGTATTGGTAGTAGCGCACTCGGCGGAACACCTGATTGGGGTGCCCCCATTTGCCGGCGGCCATTTCTGTCAGATCATCGCCGGTGCAAAAATTTCCGCCAGCACCTTTCAGTACGACGATGTGAAGGTGCTCTTGATCGCGGATGTATTCGAGCGTTTCAGTGAATTCGCGCGACAAATCGATGGAAAGCGCATTCATAACTTCGGGACGGTTCAACGTGATGGTCGCGACGTCACCATCTTCCTCATAGATGAGGTGTTCGGTTTCGGGTCGCGTGGCTGTGCTGCGGTTGTATCCGTGTGGTGTTTTGCTCATCCTAAACTCTCCCTTGTGATTAGTTCTTGTCGCCTGCGTTCGGCAAGATTGTGTGCGCAATGTCGCGAGCAGAGGCGGAGACGGGAAACCCGCCATAATAGGCGAGGTGGACCATCATCTCTTCGATCTCTTCGGGGGTGACGCCGACATTGAGTGCGCCGCGCAGATGCAGCGCAAATTGCTTCTCGCGGCCAAGAACCAGCAGAGCGGCGACAGTGATCAGGGACCGGTCCCGGATCGCAAGGCCTGGTCTTGGCCAAATTTCTCCGAACAAATGTTCCAGAGCAACGCCGCGAAATGGATCATCGTTGCCGTCGTTGCCGTCGCTGCCCGATGCCGCCCCTTTCCCCCAGAGCTGCTCGACAATTGCACGCGCTTTTTCCTGTCGGTCGTCCGTCATGTCATTCTCCTTTTGCTCAAGGCTCATCCATCAAGGACCGAGGCCCTGATCCAGGCATCGATCTTTTCCCAGAGTGGGTCGGCATCCTTGAGCGCGCCAAAATGCCCAGCTTTTGATTTTCCGATATCCTCAGGGCGCAAGCGCCATCGTGTCATTTCTGATGCCGCCATCTCATCGCAGAAGCGGGTCCAGGCCGGGCCAGGTCCGAGTGTGTCATCGTCAGTGAAGGACACCGCCAGAGTTGGCTGCGTGACCTGACGCAGACATTCGCGCGCGTCGCCTCCGTGATACATGTACTTTCCGTCGAGACCCCAGGATGACCAGTCGCGAACATGTTGTTTGGCGAACCGTGCGCCCCAGCCAAGCTTGTCGCCGGGGCCAAATCCGATGACTTCCGCACATGCTCGCATGAGGCTGAAGAAAATCAGGCCTTTTGCTTGTTGTGCGATCGACCCCATCTCGCGAAAATGCAGCCAGACAGCGCATAGATTGATCAGAGCATCGACTTGTTCAGGATGCTTACCAGCGTAGATCGAGTTCAGCTGTCCGCCGAAGCTGTGTCCGAGAAGGATTGTCTTGGTCGACGGATGGGTTGTGCGAAGCCATTCGACGGCGGTTTGCCAGTCTTGTTCGAGAAACTCCCGCACACCAAAGTCAACGTTGCGCGACGGGGTAAGGTCGCTTTCGCCGATACCTCGCGGATCGAGTATTCCGACCGCATGCCCTCTGTCCGCGAGCGCATGGCCCAATCGCCGATAGGCTCGCGCGGGTGCCCCCATCGCAGGCGTAATGAGTATCGCTGCACCCGTGATCTCGACCGGACGAATGTGATCCAGATGCAAACCCACACCGTCTGCTGTCTTCAGTGAAACAGGTGAGCAGATCGGCACGGATTCCTGCGGTCGCGCCGATGGGAGGCCGCTAATCGCATTGGTGCTTTTCGTTACTAGCATAGTGGAACTCTATCAGAGCGAGTTTCAATATGCTAGTGAATTCTGGTGCTGCTTGAGCAATGTTGCTAGGACCTTCCGATGGATGCCAAAAACCCAACCGGGAAAGATGCCTATTTTGCTGCTGTCGACGCTCTAGGAGACGCCTGGACGTTTCTGATCACGCGAGAAGCATTCTTCGGCGCGGCGCGATTCCAGGATTTCTGTGACAGACTGAACATTTCACGAGCTCGCTTGACCGAGCGACTCAAGCATCTGATCGAGACCGGGATATTTGAGCGGCACCAATACAACGAGGCACCGCCGCGCTTCGAATATCGCTTCACTGCAAAGGGGCGCGCGGTCTATCCAATCGCTCTATCTATGATCGCATGGGGCGAGGAATGGCGATCCGAACCCGGTGCCTCCAAGTTGATCCACAAGGCTTGCGGAAAGCCGCTAAGCATCAGGACTGTGTGCACCAATTGCCGTCAGCAGATCCGCAGTCAGGACCTTGTATGGCCTCGGATCGGCGCTCTCAAACGATCGACGCCCGGAACTGGAAGCGTGCGCGGGTGGCGCAAGATGGCTTCATTCGACGACATCTCGGATCGTCCCGATCCGGCGGTCGACATGCTGAAAGCTGTCGGGGACCGCTGGTCCATGCTGATCGTTTACGGCGCGCTGCAGACGCAGTTTCGATTTCGCGATGCGCAGAAAACTCTTGGCGTTGCTGACACGATCCTTAGTGACCGGCTCAAACACCTTGCTCGACAGGGAATTCTCCAGCGCACTCATTCGAGCAAAAACGCCGCCTATCGCGCGACCGATGCAGGTTTGGCGATCCTCGACCCGGTGTTGGTCATGCGAACGTGGGCGCTTGATTGGGCACCCAAAGCTGACAAACCTTGGGCCGAACTCGTTCACAAACCATGCGGCGCCGATGTCAGGACAGTTTGCGTTTGCGGGCATTGCCAAATCGAGATCGACCCGCGTGATGTATCGTATTGAGCCGGCTACTTCGCTGAGTTGATCGAACGGTTCTCGGTCCAATCGAAGGTTCCAAGGTCACGCTCGCGCACCGCTTGTTTCCAGCCCATCTCCTCCGACCTGCGCTTGAAGTTCACCCCTTCGGGAGAATGCCGAGTGATCCCGTCAAACAGGGTCGCGATCATCTGAGTGTTCTGCAGTCCCATTGAGTCTAGGGCCTGATTGATCATGAGCTTTTGCATCATCAACTGATTGATGGGGACAGTGCACATGCGTTCGGCCAAACGCTCAACCTCGACGTCGAGATCGGCCTCTGGAACTGCCTTGTGGATGAGACCAATCCGCTCTGCCTCGCGCCCATCGATCTTGTCGCCAGTCAACAGCATGCGTTTCGCCTGCTCTGCTCCAAGGCGATAGACCCACATCGCCGTTGTGGGGCAGCCCCAAACCCGCGCCGGCATGTAACCGATCTTGGCCGTGTCAGCCATCACAACCAGATCGCAGCAGAGGGCGATGTCTGAACCGCCGGCGACCGCAAATCCGTGAACCTTCGCGATGACGGGCTTGTAGCTGCGCCAAAGCGACA
The DNA here is from genome assembly GCF_947502395.1 of uncultured Erythrobacter sp. Classification (GTDB taxonomy): domain Bacteria; phylum Pseudomonadota; class Alphaproteobacteria; order Sphingomonadales; family Sphingomonadaceae; genus Erythrobacter. The sequence continues at coordinate 25,711 of NZ_CANMZM010000003.1, read as the reverse complement.
TGAACTTCTGGGTGTTTCCCATCATAAATGCATAGTCTTGCATCGGGTCCCATGGACCCTCGCCGTATTGCGACTTTCCGCTGGTGTTCTGGGCATAAGCCGTGAGGTCATACCCTGCGCAAAATGCATCACCCGCACCGCTCAAGACAATGACATGCACGTCCTTGTCGTCATTCGCCTGCTCGACACAAGCTTCGAGTTCACGGGGAAGATCTGTGTTGATAGCATTCATGACTTCCGGGCGGTTAAGCGTGATACGCCCGATGCGTCCGTCCTTCTCGTAGACGACTGTCGGCATGTCTTTGGTCCTTTCCCTGACTCAACCTTGTGTTGCGGATCGCGGCTCATCCGGGCGAACCGCACGGCGCAACACATCAACATACCCATTCGAGATGCAGTCGAAGCCGTCATAATATCCCCGCTCTGCAAGCCGCTTGTGAAGCTTGGACAGATGATATCCCGGCACCGCTGCAAATTGATGGTGCTCCAGATGATAATTGACGTGGTTGGGGGCCACCAACAGCGCCTCCCACCAGGATACGAGCGTCGTCGATGTGTTCTCCCGAGGGTCGCTGCTGGATCTGTTCGAGGCAACGCCATGCTCACCGATCTGTCGTAGGCGCATGATAAATGGGTACACCAAAATCTCGGCAGCCCACCACATCAGATAGGCCCACGGCGCGCCGACAATTGTCAGGACCGCAAGCAGCAAGACATGGAACATCAGCCATGGATAGTTGTCAGCAAGGCGGAAACGCTTGATCTTGCCAAGAGTGTCACGCAGGCCCGTGCGTCCCGTGATGTCGCGGATGAGTTTCCGCTTCAAACTGGCCCGACTTACCGGATATTTTTCAACGAACCTGAGATCTGGATCGTCTTTGGTGCCGGCATATTTGTGATGCTTCAAATGGTATTCGCGATAGGCGTAAAGTGAGGTATTGAGCGGTGCGCCACACAGCCAATGCCCAACGAAATCGTTCATCTTCCGGCGTGTGAAGAACGCCCCATGAGCGCAATCGTGATTAAGGATACCAAGCCCCAATTGCCGGCCGCCCAGGATCAGAATGCCAAGAACAATTGTGATCGGATTTGGCCAGATAATCGCGATTGCAAGCGCAGATGCGATTACTGCCCAGTTGAAAATCAGGGAAAAGATTGCTCGCCAGTTCGACGGACGCCGCAATTCTCTTAGCTCGTCGTTGGAGATGCAATCGGATAACTTCAAACTGGTCGCCATCGTCAACTCCGGTTTGTTTGACCTTGGCTCAATATAACAATATGTGAAATAATGAGTCAAATGAAGTTATATTCTGATCTTCCTATCCAGGCGGATATGTCCGCAAAGAAACTGGCTCTGTCGCTTTTGAGTGTGACCGATAGCGAGCGACAGTCAGCCGCCAATCTGGTTGCGGCGGGCGCCTTGTTCAACATTGAGCCTGCAGCAATGCGTATGGCTATTACACGACTTACAAAAGACGGCACGTTGGAGGTGATAGAGCGCGGAAGTTACAAGATCGGGCCAAACGGCCAAGCGATGCAGCGTCAGGTGACAAGCTGGAAATCGGCCATGGAAAAGGTTCGTCCTTGGTCGGGTGACTGGCTTATTGTGCATACGAGCCATTTGGGGCGAACCGACAAGACCCGGCTGCGATCGCGAGAACGTGCGCTGCGTCTCAGCGGCTTCGCAGAGACCGACGGTGCACTATGGGTGCGCCCGAACAATCTCGCAGCTTCACTCGCCGCCACACGAAGTTCTCTGGTCGATTTGGGTCTGGACCAAGAGGCAAAGTTTTTGGTCGTCACGGAGCTTGCGGTGATGGAGGGGGAAGACTGGACCGGACTGTGGTCGGCAGAGGAAATCGCAGCATCTTACAGCGCTGCCATCCAAGCGATGGCGCAAAGCTCTCAAAAGGTGGCGAGAATGAGCGACGCCGAAGCGGCAAAGGAAACACTGCTGGTCGGTCAATCAGTCATCCGGCTGATCAATTTCGACCCACTCTTGCCGACAGAGCTGATTGATCGCTCTGACTTCCAACAGGTTGTCGACGATATGAAAGCTTACAATGCGCTCGGCATTGAATGCTGGAAGAGGTATTACGCCTCCCTGTCATAGTGCGATCATCCTGCGTTGAGCAGAATCGTCGTGGCTCAGTCACCGAGACGAGGCCGCTCGGCGCAAGAACTTCTCAATCGCCATTCTTTCTCTTTCATCAAAATCGGCCAGTAGATCGGCGTTCATCTCGGAAACCCAATCCTTCGTCCGTTCAATCAGTGCGCGACCCTCTGGTGCGATATAGAGGACTTGCTGACGCGCATCTTTCTCGCCCCGCTGCTTACGAATGAGGCCTTTGTCTTCCAGCGTGTTGGTAAGGCCGGTCAGACGAGACTTTGACATTCCAGCGCGTGACGCGACGAGGGCACTGGGGAGCCCGTCTTCGACATACAGGACGAACAAGATAAATTGATGCGCGGTCTGAATACCCTCCTGTTTCTTTAGTGCTTTATCCGCAGCCCGAAAGACCGCTGAGTGAGCTTGATGCAGGCTGTGATAAGCGCGGAAAGTATGAGCCATTGCATTTAGTTCAATCTTGAATTAATGAAAGTCCAGCCTTGAACTAAACTCGCCGGCAGCTAATTGCAATCGAGGTTTCAAGCATGACGAAGCTAATCGGGAAGCCTTGGTATCATGATCGCAGAAATTGCATATCCACTTGCCCTCATTGCGAGCGCGCTATGGTTCAGCGCCGCGTTTCGGTATTTCAGCTTTCAGCAACTGGCCGCAGCCAAGGTGCTTGTCCCGAAATCAGCAAGACATTCTCCTGTGTTTTTGACAACCGCAGCATTGGCGCGGTTTCTCGGCGGAATGAATGCCGCGCTCGCTCTCCTGTCCTTGATGTTGGTGGTGCTGTGGGCGACGGAATCTACGCTGTTCTCGAATTCAATTGAGCGCGGCCTGTTGCTGCTTGTGCTTGCAGCAGCGCATTTCTCGCAATTCATATTCAACGTCCCCATCCTTCGAAACGGGGAGCGGCAAGGTGAAAGCTATTGGTACGTGTTGTCCGGACCGATGTTCTTCATCTTCGCCATGGACGCCGCTCAAGCGATCATCAGCCTGATCGCAGCCATCGCCCAGTTTGCCGGGTAGTCGATCACGAGAGTTGCTCGATCGACTTTCCTCTCAAGGTGCCGACTGCTGGCTGGTCACAACGCGGGCTACGATCCGCGGCAAAGTGATGATCATGGTGTTCACGAGATCAATCTGCCGGTAAGCGGCAAGCAGATCCCGAACCACGGTCACATAGAAATCGTACTCGACCGCCATTCTGGCAGAGGAATCAGTGTCGACAAAAGCATTGAAGCCGCGTCTTTCTGGCAGAACATGGTCGCCCTCAAGTGCAAGGTCTTCTGCCAGGTCCGCACCTGTAGAGCCCTTCCGCAGCAGGTTATTTTTCCGCAGCGCATCCATGTGCTTTGTAGAGTCGATCAGGATTTGGAGCTGGTCGTCTGACCATGACATTGGAGAATGATAGATTGCCCATTCACGATCGCGACAGTGCTGCAAGAAATTGCTCAGCTTTTGACGATCAACCGGAACTTCGCAAAGTCCGGCTAATCCGCCGCCTTCGATAACCGCGTCATTTTGCGGGGTCAGTACCAAGACCGCAGTCTGACGGGCCTCGAACGGCCCATATCCTTTAGCGTGGCGATTCGTCAGCACCCGGCCAAACCGATCTACGAGTTTGGCAATCATTAGCTCATCTCCCCGATCCAATCCTCGGTCGAGATCACCGCATGCGTGCACATCGGAAAACCAGTTTCAATCGCCGCATCGTGATCCGCAACTGACATCGCAGCCAGCGCGTCGGACACGATCGTTACCCGATAACCTAGTTCGATTGCGCTGCGTGCAGTGGATTCGATGCAGGTGTTCGACAGACAGCCACACAGGACGACATGGGTGATGTTCGCTCTGGACAGATTTTCGTGCAGGTCGGTGCCGACGAAGCCACTTGAAACAAGGTGCTCGCTTGCGACAAACTCACCTGGGCGCGGCTCAAGGCCCTTTCGAAACCTGCCACCCCAACCCGCGGCGCTGAATGTCCGGAAGAACCGCGCAAGATAGATCGATGGGTTCAGGAACTGGCGATGGTCGAACAGTCCCTTGCAATAGCGCGCATGCGGCGCATAGCACACTTTCAGACCGGGTGCGCGGGCATGGGAAAGCACACGCACCAGGTTCGCATTCGTGCTGAGGCGCTTGAGCGTCGCGCGGTTCAACAGCCAAGCTCACCCACCCACAGACAGGAAATCGTTGTAGGGATCGACAACGATCAACGCTGTTCGGTCTAAATCACTCGTCCTACAATTCGCCTCAAGAGTGATGCGCGCCGACCATCGGATTGATCTCAATCTCGGCAATGCGGGCGTGCGACGGTGCCTCTATCGCGTAGAGAAATGCGTTTGAGATATCGTCGGGCCTGAGTGCATTCGGCTTCTCTTCATCGAAGAATGGCGTGTCCACCATCCCCGGATCGATGCTTGTCACCCTCACGCCATGAGGGGTGAGCTCGTTGGAGAGGTTCTTCGCATAGCCCCGAATGAACCATTTGGTCGCGCTATAGACAGAGCCCGACAACGCCACATGCCCGGCCTGAGAACCGATCAGCACGAGATGTCCTTTGCTCTTTCGAAGATGCGGGATGGCGAATTTGCAGGTCAGGGTGACGCCAAAATTGTTGACGAGGATCATCTCCTTGAAGTTCTCGATATTGCCGTGCTCGGTGCCGGTCGCGGTTGCACCCAATCCGGCATTGGCGAAGGCGACGTCCAATCTGCCGAAGTGGCCCACAGCTGCCTCGACCATCGCTTCTTGTGAACTGGGGGAGGTCACATCGCACTCGACCGCAAAGGCGCTCGAAGGTCCAAGCTCATCGACAAGGCTGTCCAATTTCGATTTGGAACGAGCAGCAAGCGCGACCTTGTGCCCTGACGTGACCGCCTATCGGGCGCAATGCGCGCCAATGCCGGATGAGGCACCGGTGATCAGAATGACTTTTCCCATCTTCATTTTCTCCAATTTCGAAACGGTATCAAGGTGCGATCGGCAACTCAGGATTTAAATCGGTGTGAGCGATCAAGCATCGGCGAATTCAGCAACGCAATCCTGCAACCAGCGGTAGGTTTTCTGAATGTTTGGCGAGAGCCATTGCGATTCCTGACATAAGAAATTGTAGTCCTGAGTTTCGGCGTTCACTTCATTTAGGGGTGCCGTCAGCCGGGTTCCGAATGAGGGATGTCGGCGGATAAGCGGATCCATCGCCAGCGCGATCCCGTGCCCGTTTTCAGCGGCATCCAGCGCGCCAAGAATTGAATCGAACGCGAGACCAGGCTCGCTTTTGTCTGTCTCGCATCCGGCTGCTGTCAGCCAGTCTTGCCAAGCCGCTGGACTTGCGCGCACGTGGATCAGTGCGTGGTCTAAGATCTCCCTTGGGTGTTTGAGGGGAGGCGCATCCCGCAAATATTGCGGCGAAGCAACCGGGAGACCACTTACCGAAACGAGCGATTTGCAGGCCAGACCTTGACTGTGGTCGCCGCCAAACCGCAGCGCGATATCGGCCTCTCCACGCCGAATATCTGCGAACGCGTTGGATGTCTCAATCTTCAACTCTAGTCCTGGGTTCTTCTCCTCGAAGCGGGCGAGGTTGGGCAAAAGGACGGTGCTGGTGAAGAAAGGCAAGGCGCTGATCCGCACCACATTGGTTTGCCGCGCACGTTGAGCCTGGATGGTCGCCAACTCCAGCTCTCGCAGCGCTGAACGTATGGCTTCACAATAGTCCGCACCCGCATTGGTCAAGCGAACGGTTCTGCCCACGCGCTCAAACAAGCTTACGCCGATCTGCTGCTCCAGAGCGCGAACAGCGTGGGAAATCGCCGATGGCGTTCTGCCCAATTCCTCTGCGGCATCGATGAACGAAAGATGCGCGGCAGCTCTCTCAAACGCCATGAGAGATTTTGTCGAAGGTATGGAAGAAATAGATGAGTTATTTTCATCAAACATGAATCAAACTCTCTTTATTCCAGCGATTGTTCCGCCATAACGCTATTATCAGTTGAAATAACCTCAATCAAGTTTGGCAGAAGATGGCGATTTTTGAACAAGACGATTCCGGTCACTGGACGGGTAGTGAACAGGCGCAAGGACCATTCACCGGGCTACAAGGTGGGGGCGTCGCTTCTGTCATGGTCGCGGAGATCGAGAACATTGCCACGCAGCAAAGCATGGGAGTGGCGATGTCTGTGTCTGTGGAGTTTCTCCGCCCGACTCCTCTCATGCCGCTCAAGACCAATCCCAAGATTCTTCGCCGGGGTCGCCGTTCAAGTGTGCTGACCAACGAGGTCTGGGCAGATGGGAAACAAACCGCATCAGCGACCGTCTGCGTGATCCATCCTGTTGGCGAATTAGCGATCTCTGCGAAGACCCCATCAGAAATCGATGTTGGCAAGATCGATCCTCTTCCCACACGAGCCGCTCCACATGGTCGCCCGTGGCTGATGGACAACTTTGAAATACGACCCGGCGCTGATGGAATTATCTGGTTCCGCCAGAAGGACGAGATCACCCCGGATGCTACTCCGCTTGCGAGTGTGTTGGGACCTGCCGATTGGACCCACGGCCTCGCTCGTCCTTCCGAGCCGAAGCTGGCCGACCCCAACATCAATCTTCAGGTCGCCCTCGCGCGACATCCGCGCGGGGAACATATCGGAATAAGGCCCAAGACAACCTGGATGCCGGAGGGAATTGGTCTGGGTGAAGGCGCATTGTTTGATGAGCATGGCGAGATAGGCCGGGTGGCAATGTCCGCTGTACTCATTCCCTTCGCATAAGGATTATTCGCGATGCTGCTCTCTAAACTGGCCGCAAGACTTGAGACGAGAAATTGGAAGGAGCGCATCCAATGGGCTCGCACGGGTCCTCCCTCTCGCTCCTGCTCCGATATCAATTTCTACGAAGATGATGCTTGCCTGATACGATATAAGCTGGCAGGTCGCGGCCCGGCTATCGTATTTCTATGCGACGGCCCTGCCACATTGGAGGTCTATGATGCCCTGTTCGCCGCCCTGAAATCGCGATTTACCGTCATCGCCTTTGAAGCGCCCGGCAACGGATTTTCCGTACCCAAGCCTGGTTACGATTTCGGATTCCAGCCGGTGAACGATGGGGTTGCTAGGTTCTTGCAATCGGTTGCGGGAGGGCCGGCTATCCTCGCATTTTCGTGTGGCGGAACCTACGCTGCGATCGATGTTGCAAGTCGATACCCCGAGCTGTGCAGCCACCTTGTCGCCATCCAGGTTCCGTCTTGGTCCGAAGAAATGCTCTGGAAGAAGCGCCGCGACCCAAAGGGGATCGTGTCCACGCCGTTTCTGGGCCAAATCCTCTTTCCACGTATGATGAAACCGCGAGCGCCCGCGTGGTACGAGCACTCGATGGCCGACACGCCTGCGGTGGCGCACTTCTGCACCTGCACGGCCCAGGCGTTTGACCAAGGGGCAACCTTCGCGCTTCCAACGATGTTTCAGAATTACCTCTCGGCGAGCGAAGCTCCGTTCGAGCCACCTCTGCAACCGACGCTCGCAATATGGGGCGAGCAGGACCAATCGCATGTGGAAACGGATAAGAACTCGTCGCTATCATTGGCGAAGGATTGCGAACTCGTTCGGCTCGAACATGTTGGGCATTTCCCCGAGCTTGAGGATCCGGTCGGCTTCTCCAAGATCGTCGGATCCTTTGCGAGGCTATAGCGCTGTGCGCAGCGACATGGACCAGGGGACCGTCACCCCCAGTTGAGGAGATGACAGTCTGGAGGGTTTGCCAAGTACTTCCGCACTCAAATGACCATCGCTGTTCGCCGAACCGCTAGGCCTGCTTGTCGCTTCGCGAGCCGCAGTTGGGTCTGGCACATGACACGCTCGTTTATGCACCTCTTAACTGAACTTGATGTTATGGGCCGAACCACACCATCTCGGCCAATCGCGGACCGTGCAATTCCAACCAATCGAATCTGTCCAAGACAAACATTCCGCTTGCTACGGTTTCCTGCTACGATCAGACGATCCGCGCTCGACCCCAATCCATGCCATTGGACTAAGATGCAAGCTGGGCCGATTGCGGAATGTGCGCTATCAGCGCTTGCGGCACCAACAATCAGCACAACGTGACAGCCGAATTTACGCATTCGGTTCGGTAAGGCTTGCGACGCGAATGAGGTCTCCATCTCTGGCCGAGCGCCGATTTGGCCCCCAAACATCAAATTTTATCCGCCCCAGCTTATGCCATTGAGCCATTGTTCGACCCAGCTCAGTGCACCGGATCAGCCAAAGCTTTGGGACTTGCGGCCATAGTTTCTCCCACAATATGCCTGTTGAGCCGGCCTCTTTGATGACCTCGTAGGCCAGGTGCTCGGTAGAATGCCTCTCGCGCTTGACAAATGTCGAGCGCTCGTTCGGCCAGAAGGTCCTTAATGTTTCGCAAGCTTAGAGAAAAGCGAACATAATCATCATCACTAGCCGAATGACCTCAGGCGATGAGTTAAAGCGCTTGAATGGGCTAGCTGGTATGCGGCGCTTTGGCATGCGTGCGCCCTATCCTCGCAGCCGCATTCCACAAGAGGCGCAGTGTGTCTGACGAGGCTGCCGCAACGAACGACCCGCACCGTTTCCTGCCACTTTAGTCTGACACCATCACCGCGCCGCCATTTGCGCTGCTCACGAGCTCACCACGGATGATGCATACACCAGCGGCCAGATGGCGATCACGCGCGGCTGCTTCTTGCCAGCCATACTTGGCGAGATTGAGTGCGTAAGGGAGTGTGGCGTTGTTGAGGGCATAAGTTGATGTCCGCGCCACCGCGCTGGACGTTTGGCGGTTCAGGCCAGCACCGGTCTCTACCAAAACCGTGTGACCTTCGCTGACAAATGCTTCAACACTTCCGGGAGTAAGTCCAACCCTGTTTTCCTGATCCTTGACTTCTTTTGGAACTCCTACGCGCATTTTGGTCTCCGGAAAATTAAGCTGAAGCGGCGAGGTGGCCTACGGCAACACGCCGTTTGGCGGGAACGGCGCAGGTGCCTGTAGGGTGGCTGTGCGTGAATCTTCGTGATCAGTCGGTCCGTCGGCGTTGGCCAGTCTAGGTAATTGACTGTTTCGCAGGTCCAGGCCTTCAAGCCATCTCCTGATCTCGTCCGTTGCCAGAAACGGATTTCCAACTTGACAATGTTGCGCGCCATTTTCCTCGGCAGTCATCAGGCGAGTGGTGACGGATCGCGCCTGCATCATCGCGCTGGATTGATCGTGAAGCTGGCCAATCGGGACGATGTGATCATCCGTCCCCATGATAATCAGGACATCTTGCCAGATCTGGTCGTGAACATCGTGCAGGTTGATGCCCATCGCCCACTTCATAAACTCATACGGGGAATTCATGCCTGTAACATGCAGGCCATGAGCTGAGCCCCATCGCATCGTTTGGTCAGATTTCGCGGCTGATTTGACCGCTGCATTGATAATCGGTGCGGCTCCCAGAAGGGTCAGTTGCCTCAGAATTTCGAGTTTCGTGTGCCCCATTCGCTGCGCGAATGTATCGAAAAAATCATACATCGCGCCCCAGGAAACGACACGCTTCACTCTTGGCTCTTTGGCCGCCGCGCGAGGCGCGAGACACCCGCCAAGCGACACGCCGACAAGGGTGCATTCCGAAAGTCCGAAATGATCCAGGACAGCGCCCACGGGGCGGTGCCAATCACGGGTCATTTTCAAATGATGCCGGCGGAGCGCGCCGCCCTGTCCCGGCCCTTCGAAGGCGATGACCCTATAGCCCGCTTTTGCAAGCGGTTCGAGGGTGGGATACATTTCCTCAACCAGCCCATCATAGCCACTGTGAGCGAGAATTACGCCGCGCTCCTGCCCCTCGGCCGGCCTGTCCAGCGCAGGCAACGCACCATCGCCAAAAGGAACCGACGCCCGAAGCGCAGCAATTTCCGGGTAGGCAAGATCGTGGAGCTCGACGAACTTCTCGTAAGCTTCGAGCTTGCCCGGTGTCTGTTGCGCCATGTAGAATTCGGCGCCCTGATAATATTTGGAAGCGATTGCATTGCGGCCGTCGGCTTCCGCGCGGAGCGCCTCCCGTGTCATTTCGCGAACCCAATCCTCGAGCGTTTCGATGCGGGACGCGACGTCGTGCAGATCTTCGACCGGTATGACCCAGGCAAGCCGATTCAACATGTAGTTGAGCCCGTCATCGTTGTGAAACTGGCGATATCCTCGCGGGTCGATAAGCATTCCTTGATTACCCCTCCGATCGTCGGCCGTCCTGTTCTCCGCGTCAGCGCAACGCTCATGCCGGACGACGTTGCCATCGCTATCATCCCAATCATGCTAATGCAACATGTTGTTGCTTTAAAGCTTTACTTATGAATCTGTCGGGGTCTTTGTGCCCGCAAGTCTCGCTGCCAGGGCAGTAGAAATTACGGGCAGACATCTTTGATGGCACCGCGTAAAAGAGGCGGATGAGCAAGAATGCACTGCACAAACTTGAAGCGACCCCGATGGAACGTCCGCTTGGGCGAAGCGAGCGTGTCGGCAAAGCGGTCGCGAAGGCAACGCTCGAGCTTCTACGCGAAACCGGCTACGCGGATATCACATTCGAAAAAATTGCCGATCGCGCGGGTGTCAATCGGGCGACTTTGTATCGACGCTGGCAGTCGAAACCCCGCTTGGTCGCATCTGCCATGCTTGAATTCATGCATGTCAACGCCCCTACTCCCAATACCGGCAGCGTTCAGACCGATCTCGTCGAACTAATGACCGAACTCAGCGATTTCATGGAAACGCCCCTATCGGCGAGTTTTATGCAGGTCATGGGTGTTGAGGCCCGCAAGGACCCTGAAGTCGGCGAAGCAGTGCGCGACTTTTGGGAACAACGTTTCGAGTTCACCCGCGAAATCCTGAAGCGTGGGATTGAGCGCAAGGAACTCACTCCGATCGACAATCTCGACGGACTGATCGATCAGACTTTTGGCCCCTTCTACCTGCTGTCCCTGCGCACAGGAGCCGGGCCATCTAAAACTGAGGTCGAACAGCTCGTCGATCGGGCGCTGGCGCCACATTTGTGCTAGACTATCGCCTTTAATGCGACATTATGTTGCGTTAGGAGATGGAAGGTGCTAACCCTTGAGTATGGACGCTTCTATCATCATGGCCGAATCGAGCCGAGTGCCCCTGAGGGGCTCTACGACTCATGATCGGCTCCCGATACCGGTCGGGGGCTATCGGAATTCGTCCACGCAAGTCCATTTAGGGCCCGGCACGGTCTTTCGAAGCAGAGATTAGCCAATGATTCTCGACCTACGCAGAGAACCAATATCGCTTGCCCTAACCACAAAAGCGACAAATGTTGTTTTAATGCTCTTTGATGCTGATTAGGGGATGGGGAAGTAATGAACGTAATAAAGGCCGATGCAACGCAATTCGCGGAGATACGCGACTTCCCATTTCAGCCGAATTTCATCGAATACGATGGCGTTTCGATACATTATGTCGATGAAGGCCCTGAGAACCCCAAGGGCACCTTCCTGCTTGGTCACGGCGAGCCGAGCTGGTCGTATCTTTACAGAGACTGGATAGGGCCGCTGAACGAAGCGGGATATCGCTGCATTGCGGTTGATTTGCCTGGCTTCGGCAAGAGCGACAAGCCTACATCCCGAGACTGGTATACTTATGAACGCCATTGCGGTGCGCTGCGCGCCGTCATTGACGCGCTCGACCTGCGCGACATCCATCTCGTAGTGCAGGATTGGGGTGGCGCCATCGGCCTGCGACAAGCGGTCGACCAACCCGAAAGATTCGCGCGCCTGTTCATCTTTAATACGACAGTGTGGCATGAAGGAGTGACCTACTCCCCTCGCCTGTGGGAATGGATGAAGAAATGCGACGATCCTGAATCGTTCGGACATGACATGCCGGTCGGCCAGATCGTTTTCGCTGCGATGAAGCGAGGCGGCCATGATCCCGCGCTGGTCAGCAGCGCTTTCGACGCTCCGTTTACCACGCCTGAATCGAAGGCTGGCGCACAAGCTTTCCCATACCTGATTCCCTTCGGACTGCGAGAAAACGCGGAAACCGGTTCAGACCACAACCGCATCTTCGAAACACTAAAATTATGGCAGTCCTGCCCGGTCCACTTGATCTTCGGCGACGCGGACGAGGTTTATCCTTGGGAGTGGGCGGAAACCTGGGCCGCCATGATCCCGCACGCGACCTTGGATCGAATCGATGGCGGAGGCCACTTCGTGCAGTTTGACGCGGCCGATGACTGCGTCGCCGCAATTCTAAGCCATCTCAAATGACCGCGTGATGCCAAATCACCAATCAGCAGACGAAACAAACAGAGGGTAGGACCAATGGAAAAGACGATTTACAAATCGCTGGCAGGCGCGCTGCTGGCAAGTGCGGCAATGCCGTCCGCTGTATGGGCTCAAAGCGCAAACGAAGATGAAATCTCTCCCGAGAACACCATCGTTGTAACCGCTCAGAAGCGCTCCGAGAGCCTTATCGACGTTCCTGTTGCAGTCTCGGTGATCTCTGGGGCAGATATCGAAGCCGCTCAGGTGCGCGACCTCCGCGATCTCGAGCAATTGTCCCCCTCTCTCCTCGTTAACGGCACAACCGGTAGCAGTCAGCAGATTCTCACCATTCGCGGGATCGGGACCGCTGGCCAAAACAGTGGTCTCGAACAATCGGTCGGCGTAGTAATCGACGGCGTGGCGCGAGGTCGCATCGGTTCCGCATTCGTTGATCTCCTCGACGTCGAACAGATCGAGATTCTACGCGGCCCGCAGAGCACTCTGTTCGGCAAGAACACCTCGGCGGGAGTTGTTTCGATACGGACCAATGAGCCGAGTCATGATTTTGGCGGCCTGCTCTCACTGACCTATGGCTCCGATGATCTGGTCCAGGTCCGCGGCCGACTTACAGGTCCTATCGTTGAGGATGTTTTGGCAGGCTCCATCGCCGCCCAATATCAGGCACGCGACGGCTTCATAGAAGACTTCGTTACCGGTCAGGACTTTAACGATCTCGATCGCGTGACGGTTCGCGGGCAGCTGCTTTGGGATATTTCGCAGGACGTCAGTCTGCGGCTGATCGGCGACTATGCCGAGGCGAACGAGTCTTGTTGCGCCGCGCCCTATGCGCTGTACGGCCCTACCGCCGGGATCATCGAGGCGCTCGGCGGAACCCTGCAACCCAATACCAACGGGATCACGGATCCTTTCGAGCGCGAAGTCGCCGTCACGCCTGGTCAAGGATATGACAACAGCTTCACTGATTGGGGGATCTCTGCGGACCTGCAATGGGATTTCGACAACGTCGAATTCAACGCAATCCTTGCCCATCGCGAATTCGACACGACGCCTGACGTAGACGCTGATTTCGGGCAACTCGATCTCTTACGTAATTTTGGCCAGACCCAGGACATCGAAGAAACTTCTGTTGAACTCCGGCTGGCAAGCACCGGGCGACAAACGATCGACTGGCTCATGGGCTTTTATTATTTCGATCAGTCGATCGACGCCTCCAACCCGGGCTTCTTCGGTTCTGACTTCCGCGCCTACGCGGACGTTCTTTCTGAAGGTAATCTGGATATCCTCGAATTCGTGACCGGGACGCCGCCGGGAACCTTTTTCGGCGACGGACAAGGTGATCTCTCCACCTACGATTATTCTTCCGAAAGCTTCGCATTTTTCGGGCAGGCGACATGGAATATCACTGAGCAGTTGAGTGTAACTGGCGGTCTGCGATACACGAACGAAAGCAAGTCGTCTGATACCGATCCTGCCTCCTCGGATACGTTCGCAACCGTACCGCTCGCGGGTCCACTGGCGCCCTTCGCGCCGCTCGCCGGCTTTCAGGTTTTTCCGCCCGGTACGCCCTACACGGCCGCATTCGATGATGATGTTGTCACAGGAACCGCCAACCTCTCCTATGAAATCAGCGACGATGCCAGCGCCTATCTGCGTTACGCCCGGGGCTACAAATCGGGCGGCATCAATCTCAGCCAAACCGCCGGAGGGCAGACAGCGACCAATCCCGTTTCAGACCCTTCGCTCGCCGTTTTCGAACCTGAAACGGTGGACTCCTACGAGGCGGGGTTGAAAGGCCAGTTTTTCGACAACCGTCTCGTTCTCAACGTGGCTGCATTCTATCAGGAGCTTGAAAATTTTCAGGCGAACAGTTTCGATGGGATCTTTTTCACGATCCGCAACGCCGCCGAGGTCGAGGGCATCGGCATGGAGTTCGAATATATCTTTCGCCCGACGGAAAGACTGACATTTTCCGGAGGGCTTACGCTCCAGGACATCACCTATGGATCCTTCACGACGGCAGAGCCAACCCTGGAGCAGGCCCAGGCCGGCGCGATTACTCAGGACCTCACTGGACGAAGCCTGAACTTTGCCAACGATGTGACAGTGACCGGCACGATCGAGTATGTGCAGCCGGTTGGAAATGATCTGGAACTCGTATTTCGGTCCGACTACAGATTCCGCGACGATTATCTGATCGGCCAGAACCTCGACCCGAACACCCGTCAGGGAGACAGCTTCGTTCTCAACGCCAGTATCACTTTGCTCAGCGATGCGAATGGCTGGGATATCGCGGTCTGGGGCAAAAACATCACCGACGAAGAGATCTTCAACGTCATCTTCGATTCCCCGCTGCAGCCAGGATCGTTCAATACCTTCGTCAATGACCCGCCCACCTACGGCGCTAGTTTGAGCTATCGATTCTGAGGTCCGTCTCGGCTGCTCGCCCGGCCCCAATTGCATGGGAAACACGCCGGGCGGCAGCCGTGATCTCTAACGTTCAGCCAATGTGGCTTCGATAGCGAGAGTATTTGCCGAGACACTCGGAAAACGAGCCACATCCTGCGCACCATTTGGTCGCGAGAACATCGTTACCAAAGGTCGAAATCGCAACCCAGATGGGCCTGCTGCACCTTTTGCCGATAAAGCGTTCGATACCCGAATTCCTCGGTTGCTTCGAGCGCGGACGAGCGTGCCAATGCATCCCGCCGAACCGCAAGGGTTCGCTCGTCGACCAGCAGGTCGAGACGCCGCTTCTCGACGCTCATGGCTATACGATCACCCGACTTAACCAGCGCCAAAGGCCCGCCAACCGCCGCCTCGGGCGATACATGGAGGACGACGGTGCCGTATGCCGTGCCGCTCATGCGCGCATCCGAGATTCGGACCATGTCCTTGACACCGGAGGCAGCAAGCTTTGCCGGTATCGGAAGGCATCCCGCTTCGGGCATGGCGGCGGCGCTCTTGGGGCCGGCATTCTGCAAGATCAGGACATCATCGGGCCGCACATCCAGATTCGGATCGTCGATCCGATCCGCGAGATCCTCGAGCGACGAAAACACGCATGCTCGCGCTTCGATCTCGAAAAGCGTTGGATCGGCGGCAGCGCGTTTGATGATAGCGCCATCGGGAGCAAGAGAACCGAAAAGAGCGATTAACCCGCCTACATGCGAGATCGGATCGTCGAACGCGCGGACCATGCGACGATCAACATAATTGTCTTTTTCGCGTTCTATGCGATCACCGAGCGTTTCGCCGAACACATTTCGGCACTCGAGATTGAGAAGCGGTTCGAGCTCTCGCAGAACTGCTCCAACACCTCCACCCGCGAAAAAGTCCTCCATATAATGATCGCCTGACGGCTTGAGATCGACGAGTACGGGGGTGGTCTCGGACAGCTCATTGAAACGCTTCAGCGAGATTTCGCATCCAGCGCGGCGCGCGATTGCCGTGAGATGGATGATCGCATTCGTGGACCCGCCGATCGCGAGCAGGACTGTCAAGGCATTTTCTATCGAAGCGTCGGTAATGAGGTCTCTGAACGGTACACCACTTTCGGTTAGACCCACTGCAAGGCGCCCGGTCTCCTCGGCGACACGCAGTCGATCGGTATGTACCGCTGGGATGGATGCACTGCCGGCGGGCATAAGACCCAGAGTTTCGACAAGGCAAGCCATCGTGCTGGCCGTTCCCATTACCGCGCAGGTTCCGGGTGTTGTCGCCAACCGCCCTTCGACCTGGTCGATTTCCTCTGCAGTAATATCTCCCGCTCTGTATCGCGCCCAAAACCGGCGGCAGTCCGTGCACGCGCCCAAGCGTTCCCCACGATGACGGCCAGTAGACATTGGGCCAGCTACGAGCTGGATCGCCGGTTTCCCGGCAGAGATTGCTCCCATCACCTGGGCCGGGACAGTCTTGTCACACCCACCCATCAACACCACGCTGTCCATCGGACTTGCGCGTATCATCTCTTCGGTGTCCATCGCCATGAGGTTTCGATAGAGCATACTGGTCGGAGCGAGGTACATTTCCCCTAAGGAGATGGTTGGAAACACGATCGGTAGTCCGCCCGCAGCGAGCACCCCGCGTTCGACAGCCTTGAGCAGTTCAGGGAAGTGCCGGTGGCAGCTGTTGAAACCGCTCTCGGTGTTCGCGATGCCGACAATCGGGCGATCGAGCATTTCGTTCGAATAGCCCATCGATTTGGCGAAAGACCGCCTCAGATATCTCGAAAATTCCTTGTCACCGTAATCGGTCAGTCCGCCATCGATACCTTGCGGTGCAGTGGGTGTGGTCATCTCACAAAGCCGTCTTCACATATTTGGGTTCGAGGTAATCATAGATTCCAAGTGCGCCGCCTTCGCGGCCAATACCGCTCTCCTTGATCCCGCCAAAAGGCGCCTCGGGGGTGCTCAATAAGAGGTCGTTCACGCCGACCATGCCAGCCTGCAGTTCCTCCGATACCCGATTGGCCGTTGAGAGCGATTGCGTGAAGACATATGCGGCCAGTCCGTAAGGTGTATCGTTCGCACGAGCCAAGGCTTCGTCGAGGTCCGAAAAGGGAGCGATCGGTGCGACGGGAGCGAAGGGCTCCTCCCGCATGACCGCCGCATCGTCCGGCACGTTGTCCAGAACCGTTGGCTCGAAATACCAACCCTTGTTGAAGCGCGCCGGCCGTCCACCACCCGCAAGGAGATCAGCGCCACCCGAAACCGCGTCGTCGACCAGCCGCTCGGCATGGGCTAGACCCCGTTTGCTGGCGAGCGGACCCATTTCAGCGCCATCCTGCATACCCGGCCCGAGGACAAGACCGCGCGCATAGTCGGCGAACGAGCGGCTGAACCTCTCGTGCAGCGAGCCATGTACGTAAAATCGGCTAGGTGAAATGCAGACCTGGCCTGCATTGCGAAATTTCACCTGCGCGGCCATCCGCCCTGCGAACTCGGGATCCGCGTCACTGCAGACGATAACCGGCGCGTGTCCGCCGAGTTCCATCGAAACCTTCTTCACGGTTCCGGCGGCCCGCTTGAGGATCGATTTGCCTACCTCGGTGGAACCGGTGAACGAAATCTTGCGAACCCGCGGGTCGTCAATCAACTTTCCCGAAATAAGGGCGGACGATCCCGCTAGAAGACCCACCACCCCTGGCGGACATCCCGCCTCGTGGAGCGCCTCAACCAATGCCATGGCCGACCCAGGACATTCCGACGCCGGCTTCAGGATGACCGGACACCCGGCAGCAAGAGCGGCTGCGATCTTGCGGACCGGCAGGAGTGCGGGGAAATTCCAGGCGGTGAACGCCGCGACGAGACCAACCGGTTCGTATCGGACCGAGACGCGAGCGTTGCCAGCGCCGAGATCGATCACTTGCCCATAGATCCGCCTTGCTTCTTCGGCATACCAATCAAAATAGTCGGCGGCGCCGGCGAATTCTGCTTTCGACTGATCGAGCGGCTTGCCCGATTCCAACGTCATGATCCTTGCATAGTCGTCAAGCCTTGCGCGGACCAACCCTGCGGCATTGCGAAGAAGTGCGCTCCGCTCCCGGGGAGCGGTCGCTCGCCAGCTGCTGGCTGCCGACACGGCACCCGTTATCGCCGCTTCGATATCCTGTTCGGACGCGGAAGGGACGGTGCCAAGAGCTTCTTCGGTGGCAGGATCGAACACCTCGAATGACTCGACAGTCTGTCGCCACTCGCCGGCGATATACAACCCGAACTTCTCATACATTTCCGCCACCTTGTTCCTGATTCTCCCCCGAAATTTCATGAGCTGCAGCAGGGGTTGAGGCCGTCGAGGCGTCATCGATGCAGAAGCCATAGACTCGGCGCGCCCGTTCTGGGCTGAGAAGCCCCTCTTCGACATCGCGCTCAACAAGGCCCGTCTCCCGTCGGCGCGGGTCGCCATATCCCCCGCCTCCCGCGCTAATCGAGACGATCTGCTCGCCGTCACCCAGAACGACGCTAGCGCAGCCGTCCAATTCATGCCGGTTCCCGTTGGCGTCGATCCGGTATTGGCCAGCCGCGCCTCCCGTTCCACCGCCTCTTGCCCCCATGGGAGGGTTGTGGACGCCGTCGCTCACATAGCTGACCTCCAGATCGCACCCGACGGGACCAAAGGCGACCTTCAGGCTTTGCGCGCCAATAAAGGTACCCGCACCTTCCGTATCAGGCATCAAGCGACGTTCGAACACGCAGATGGGGTGATGAAGCTCGTCGATCTCGACACTGTCGATGAAGCTCATGCCACCGTTGCCTACATGCGTGTATGTGAGCCAAGCATCGCCCCAGGGGGTACCGGCGCCGACAGTGCAGCCGAGAAAAAGCTGGTTGATGAACGCTGTGCCGGTTCTGGGGTCGGTCCCAGACACGACCGCGCAAGACGGAGGCTGGGCGGCGCCGCACTCGGCTTGCCCATGACCCTCGGCGACCCTCGCAATCGCTAACTCCACAGCGTGCGTCACGCGATCCGCAATATTGGTCGTTGCCACCGAGCAACTTGTCGGATGAAGCGGGATCCCGGTGACACAATTCTCTCGCAACTGAATGTCGACACGCCGAAAGCTTCCCGCATTGCGTGGGACACCGCCGCCGATAGAGTTGAAGATGCCGACCAAAGCCGACGTTCTGGAGCAAGCTTCACTGAGATTCAGTCCGCAAGGCAAGCAATCGGGATTCTCGCGAAGGTCGACGGCGATGCGACGCTCAGCCGGATCGATAGCCACCCGCGCTTTTATCTCCACACCTTCGGGAGGCGTTCCGGGCATCGGGTCATGTCGGCTGGCACCAGTGCTTTCCGCCGCCGGCAAACGCGCAATAGCCTCGCTCATGAGCGTTTCGCTGTAATCGAGCCATTGTTCGGCGAACGCTTGCAGGACGGACCATCCAACGTCGCGTCCCATAGCCTCAACTTCGCGCTCGCCGATGCGCGCGGCACCCATCATTGCCCGGAAATCGCCATGCCACTGATCCGGCACTCTGATGCGCATCCGGCACATGCGGACGATGTCGTCTATGTCCTCATAGCCAGACTGAACTTTCACCGATGGGAAGATGAGCGCGCCTTCTTCGTATATGTCCCGGGCATCACCCCGGTAAGTGGTAGGCGCGGCATTACCGATATCGGCCTGGTGCGCTTTCACGAGTACGGTGAACCGATGCGTTTCGGTGTCGTCAAAAACCGGTACCAAGATGGTGTGATCGGCTGCATGCGAGCAACCGTGATACGGAGAATTGTTCAGAAAGGCGTCGCCGCGCACCAAATTCGGATGAAACTCCTTGGTCGCCACGGACATCATGTCCGGACCGATCAAGACATGGATCGGCAGCGCGTCGGCGGATGCGATCAACTCATGATTGGCCGTCACTATGCAGCATGAAAAATCGCGGGCTCGGTTCAACACGCCCGAGCGTCCGGTGCGGAACAGGGTGTTGGTCATCTTGCGCGCTATGCCTTCGAGGCGCGCAATGAGCACCGCCAGCTGTGCTCCGTGTAGCTCTACGGGACTAGCGGTCATCAAACGGTATCCTGCAAACCGAACGGCGATACGACAAGGTTCCCCGCCGCAGAGCGGAAATAGGAAGTGCCAGGTTCGATATAGATCGACGTGAGGTCGGTCTCGACGATCGCGGGACCCTCGATTGTTTCCTGCGGGGGAAGCGCCGTCATCGCTAAAACCGGAATGAGGGTGCGGCCGGATTCCGGGATGAAAACCGAACGCCGCTGCATCTGCGGCTGACTTGAAGCAAGCGATGTGTCGCTGTCGGCACGATCATTCGGGATCTCAGCAAGGGCGCTCCATGACAGGATTTCGATGTGAGATTCGGGTTCGCAATAGGCGAAGAGACGCTCGTGCTCTTCGTGGAAGGCTGACTTGAATTGATCGATCGAGCCCGATGAAATAGAATCCGCATCAATCTCGACATCGATTTCCCAAATCTGGTTGGGATATCGCGCCTGCACGTTGAAAGAGATGTCGGGCTTTGCACCCGGACTCGCTTTGTCGACGAACGAAATGCACGCCCCTTTCAGATCGGCAAGAAGCACCGACGCAGTCGCTTGGTCAAAGTTTCTCGTGTGCGCGCGCCAGACGCGGCGAAACTCCTTTGATACCCTCGCCTCAATTGCGCCGAACGCACTGAGCGCCGCGCCAGCCATCGGGAGGACCAACCGGCGACAGCCCAGACGGCGCGCGATTGCCCCGGCGTTCAGTCCCGCCGCACCACCGCCACCAACACATATCGCTTTGGACGGATCGATTCCCTGTTTAGTCGTAATGTCGTTGATGGCCTGAACCATATGTTCGGTCGCAACCTCCAGAATGGCAAAGGCAGCAGCGTCATTGTCAAGACCCAGCGGGCGCGCAACCTTCTCCTCCAAGGCGGTCGTCGCCGCGGCGATATCGAGCGCCCGAGCGCCGCCGAGAAAATTGGCGGGGTCAATATAACCTAGAAGCAGGGCGGCATCGGTCACCGTGACATTCTCGCCGCCGAGCCCGTAGCAGGCTGGACCAGGGATTGCGCCGGCGCTCTGCGGACCGACGCGAAGCACGCCACCGCCGTCAACACTGGCAATAGATCCGCCACCGGACCCGACGCTCCTTACATCGACCGAAGGGAACCCGGTCATGTCGCTGCGGAAGGGCGACCCGAGCCAGCATTCCTGAGTCCGCGGAATTCTCCCCGATCGGATCAGGCTCACATCGCAGGTGGTCCCGCCTGTGTCGAAGATGACCGTGTCGCCTTCTTGATCTGGATACTCCGTGGCGATGACCGCCCGCGCTCCCACTGGAGCCATAGAAGGACCCGAATTGACCGAAAGGATCGGGGTGCTGACCATCTCCCCGATATCCGTCATCGCTCCCTGCGAGGTCAGAACGTGGATCGGCCCGTGATAGCCGGCCTCAATTAGTGCGCTCTCAAGGTCTCCAAGATAGGTCGACATCACGGGTTTGAGTGACGCGTCGATAGCTGTTGCGACTGCGCGTCTATATTCGCGCAAAATGGGATTCACCCGGTGCGAAAGCGACACTGGAATGCCCGGAAGTTGCTCCGCTAACATGCTCTCGACAGCGCATTCATGGCTTCCGTTGGCGACCGACCAAAGGAAGCAAACCGCGACCGCTTCGACGTCGCGGCCCGACAATTCTTTGATAGTCGCGCGGGCGTGATCCAGATCGAGGGGCCCCACGATGTCTCCGGTCGGCCCGATGCGTTCGGCGATTTCGAATGTCAGCGATCGAGGTATGAACGGGCGGGGATAAGCGATCGAGAAGTCGAATGGGTCACTCCGGCCACCCTCGCGCAAAGTCAGGATGTCCGGATGGCCCTTCGTAACGATAAGAGCGGTTCGCGCGGTGTTGCCCGTAACAAGCGCGTTGAGCGCATGGGTCGTTCCATGCACGAAGGACTTGGTATTCGCCAGCAAAGCGGCAAGCGAACAGTCGAAACTCTCCGCCGCTTTGCCCAGCACATCGATGACCCCGCGGGCGGGATTATCAGGCGTTGTCGGGGCTTTGAAAAGCCGAACATCGCCCGAACTTTCCTCTACCGCCAGATCGGTGAACGTGCCTCCGGTATCGGTCGCAAGCCGCATCGTCAGTACGCCGCCCAACCTTTGTCGACCGGCAAGACCACTCCGTTGACCGAAGCGGCGTCGTCCGACGCGAGAAATACCAGTGCGCCAGCCAACTCCTCAGGCTCCATCCACACTCCGTCGCCTCCGAAACGCTCACGGGCGCGGCGGGAAAACTCCCCTTCGGGATCCGCGCGCATGGCGGCATTCATGTCGGTGGCGATCCAGCCCGGCGCTATGCAGTTTACGGTGATGCCGAAATCGCGAAGCTCCAGGCACAGCACTTTGGTCATCTGCGCGACCCCTGCCTTCGTTGCCGCATAGATGCTCGCACCCTGAAACCCGTCCTGCCCGAAAGCGGAGCCGATGTTGATGATTCGACCGCGACCCTTTCGCTTCATTTGATCAGCGGCCGCCTTGCTGAAGAACAACACGCCCGCCAAATTGATGTCGGCCTGCGTCCTCCACTGTTCGACCGTCACGTCATTGAGGTGATCGTGAAGATAGATCCCGGCATTGTTGACGAGGATGTCGATCCCGCCGAACCGCGCCTCAATGTCCGCCGCCGCCCGTTCGATGGCCTCCGGATCGGAGACATCGCACTCGACCGAGTGCGCTTCACCGCCGACCGCCTCGATCTCTTCGAGGATCCGAAGCGCCGACGACCGCGTTCTATTTGCGATGATAACGCGCGCACCCTCATCCGCCAGTCGCCTGGAAAATGCTGCGCCGATGTTCTGCGAGCCGCCGGTGACGACCGCAACTTTTCCACTGAGCCGATCCGCCATGTTACAAAGCCCCCTCTGCGACAAGATCGGACGCGACAATATCGAGGCCCTGCTTGAGAGCCTCAGTCATTTCGTCGATTTCGGCATCCGATACGATGAATGGCGGGGAAAAACCCAACACATCGTTCGTGGGCAGAGCTCTTGCCAGAAGACCGTGCTCGAGGCAGGCCAGTTGCACGCGCTTCGCGACGCCTAGCGCAGGTTCGAAATTGCGACGTGAGCACTTGTCGGCGACGAGTTCGACCCCGATCATCAGCCCAGCCCCCCGGACGTCGCCAACCAGGGGATGGCCTGCGATTGAACTTTGCAACGTCCGGAGCATCCTGTCGCCCTGGATACGAGCCGCGTCCACGAGATTATGTGTCTCAATCAGCTCCAGATTGGCCAGCGCGGCCGCCGCTGCGACGGGATGCCCCGAATAGGTAAAGCCGTGCCCTAGAGCGCCTAGCTCGTCCGCCGCCTCGTCGAATACGTTCCAGATCTTCTCGCCGATCAGCGAAGCCGACATTGGCACATAGCCGCTCGTCAAGCCCTTTGCAGTCGTGATCAGATCGGCCTCAACTCCGAAACGATCTGCACCGAACCAGTCTCCAAGCCGACCGAAGGCGGAGATGACCTCGTCCAGCACAAGAAGAATATCGTGTTTATCGAGCAACCTTTTGACCTGCGGGAAATAGTCCGTCGGTGGGATGAGCACCCCGCCCGTCCCCATGACGGGTTCAGCAATAAACGCTGCTATTGTCTCTGGCCCTTCGCGCTCGATCAGATCTTCGAGTTCGCTGAGCAGCTTCGAAAGATATTGCGCTTCGCTGTTTTCATCACCGGCATCGACATTGTGATAGCAATCGGCCTCGGACACATGGAATATGCCCGGAATGGGCAGATCAAAGCGGGCGTGAACATTGGCCAGCCCCGTGCAACTGCCCGCCACGACCGTGACGCCGTGATAACCGCGCCGACGAGCGATTATCTTCTTCTTCTGCGGCCGGCCCAAAAGGTTATTATAGAGCCAGATCAGCTTTATATTGGTGTCGTTTGCATCGGACCCGGAATTGCCAAAGAACACACGTGCAATGTTGTCGGGTGCAAGATCGATGATCTTGTCCGCCAGACGAATAACGGATTCCGTCGCGCTGCCATTGAAATTATGGAAGAAGGCCAGTTCGCGGGCCTGCTTGGTCATTGCCTCAATGATGCTTTCCTGACCATGCCCCACATTTACGCACCACAGGCCAGACGCACCGTCGAGAAAACGCCGACCGTCCGCGCCCGTTACCGTCGCTCCCGAGCCGCGGGCCAGGACATGTGCGCCCTTCACCTTCTGATCCGCAATCGAACTGAAGGGGTGCAGAAAGGACTGCCGGTCAATGTCCGACAAGGTCCGGTTCGCTCTCGATGTCAGTTCGGCCTTCGCCAATTAACCCTCCGCAGTTTAATGCAACATGATGTCGCTTTAGATGGCTGCCAGAGCCATGGCAAGGCTTAAAGCATCAAAGAGTCGCATTTGTAGATAATTCCTGTATTCAGTGCCAATGAACGGTTTGGAATTGCCATGACAGATGCATCCGAGAGCACGTCGACCGACGCCGAGGTGGACACGATGCTGGTGGCCGGCACGCCGGGCTCGCCCTACACACGCAAGCTTATCTCGGTTTTGCGCTATCGGCGCGTTCCGCATCGCGTGCGTTGGATCGACCCGGCCGCTCGCCAAACGGGCAGGGTGCTGCCGAAAGTTCCGCTTTTGCCAATCGTCTATTTCGATCCTGGCGAGGCCAACTCTCCCGCAATCGATTCAACGCCAATCGTTCGGCGGACCGAAAACCTTTTCGAGGGTCGATCCGTTATTCCTCCAGATCCGGCACTGGCATTCCTCAACGACCTCATCGAAGACTATGCGGATGAATGGCTCGCGAAGCCCGTCTTTCATTTTCGCTGGTCGTATGATGAGCACGTCGACTGGATATCAGGCCTTCTGACATATTGGGATAACCCCGCCCTACCGTCCGATGAGGGGCGAGGTCGTGCAAAATCGTTCGCAGAGCGGCAGATTGCAAGAATGCCGCTCGTAGGTGCCTCTTCCGCCAATACGCCCACAATCGAGCGCAGCTACCGCGAATTCCTGCGTGTTTTCGACTTGGTCTTGGAGACTGGACTGTTTCTGTTTGGCGAGCGCCCCTCAAGCGCCGACTTTGCGATTCAGGGACAATTATCTCAGCTCGTCGGTATCGACCATGCTTCCAAAGCGCTTGCGGATGCCGTCTCGCCCCGACTTCGTGCGTGGACTGATTTCACGGATGATCTTTCAGGGTTCGAGCCCGTCGATGCCTGGATTGACCTGGAAACGGTGGCGGAGCGATTAAGGCCGCTTCTCCTCGAAATCGGCAACACTTACGCTCCTTACATGACAGCCAATGCGGCCGCGATGGACCGCCGAGAAGAACGCTTTGACGCGCATATCTACGGCGGTATCTTTAGCCAGCCCGTATTCCGCTATCAGGGGAAGTGCCTTAGCGAGCTAAAATGCGCCTTTGCTGGTTTGTCTAGTAACGATCAGGAGCGCGTCTGCCGAGCCGTGTCGCAAACAGGAATAGTGAGAATGCTCGATTGGTAAGCTAGCTCAACGGCATTGCCCGGCGCGATGAGCTGTTGGAGCGGATGGATGAACGCACCCAATGATTATCAGAGTTCCGTGGTCCCATGTTTACGGAGGATGTGCCAGACGGGAGGCGTGTCTGGCGGCTCGTTGGCGGATCTGAGCGCCCCGCGCTTGCAAGATATGGATGGGCCAGTGTGCCCGGACTTGCCTTTCTCATTGGCGCTTTTGGATGCTTTTTTTGGATGGAGATGGGACTGAAGTAGCGGTGGCATCACGAATGACTCGGCATCGCAGGTTGAATCGACTCACGGCGGCCTTCCAGACTCCATGAAGAGGC
>NZ_CANMZM010000002.1 GCF_947502395.1 uncultured Erythrobacter sp. | reverse complement strand
AAGGCCGGCACGGCGTTCAAATGCGTTTGCCAGTCAGTTCGCCATGCAACAACGAGTCTAGTTGGAGGCTGCCTCTAACTGAAGAAAGCGCGGCATTCAAGTCTCAAAATGCTCTCATTTAAGCTCTCTGACATCAAACAGATGACTCTAACTCTGTCGGAAACACCGGGCACATAAGGACATAAATGACCTAGACGCTGTCGTTTCACATCTGTCGCTTCACACTGGAACGGCCGAGAACAGGTGGGACGATCCGGAACGATCCAAGGGCCAAACCCCTTGGATTTCTGCGGTTTTTATAGATTATCTGAGAGAACAAGGAAAGAACAAATGGTGCCCAGAAGAGGACTCGAATTAAAACTCTATACCTCTGAAAAATAAGCATATTCCCGTGCGTTAATATCAAAAGGACCACAAAACGGCCCGCCCACTTGTTCAATAGTACCTCTGAATTTTGATTTTGGTGGACTGAACGGATTGAAATCGGAGGTTGGTGATTACAGTTTCATGTCGAGTTTGAGAATGCCGCAACCGACATAAACATGGGATCCACTACCCAGGACAACTTGCCTATTCAGACTTTGCGCCTTGTCGGGAAAGCGCTTGTCACCTATGTCTCGGCAATGCGTGTTTTCGGGAACATCATTGCAGTTCTAATGTGCCTAGGCCTGATTTTTCAGGTTTCGGCCGAGGCTGCATCGCTGCCCCAAGCTGAGACTATGACCTTGGCGGACTGCGCCAAGATGAAGCATCACGCTTCACACGCATCGGATCATTCCGGCCGCGCAGGTCACGATCAAGATGACCCTTGTGATGACATGTCGTTGAAGTGCATGCTTTCCATGAACGCCGTTGCTCCGGTTCTGATGGGGAACACCCTTCCCAACCTTTCCAACAACTTTCCTTCTAGTTCCATACAGTTTTTTGCGGCGGTGACTGATCAATTGGCTGGTCGAGCGCTTCCGCCTGACTACCCGCCTCCGCGCTTCTAACTCCAATGTAACAGCGGGGCTGTCAGCCCCTTGTTGAGATGCTGTCTGTGCGCGTCACTGCTCATCAACGAGCAGTGATGGACTGCCGGGCGTGCGCATCGCTTACATCGAGTGAGATTTTTCCATGAAACGGTCCATAGGCGGTATCCTTGCCGCCGCCCTAATGCCGGCGCAGGTCGTGCTCGCGCAGCCGGTTGGCTATGAAGAAGCTTTGCGGGCAGCTCGCGAAGATCAGCCGCTGCTCCAGGCCGCGCAATTGCGTATCGACGGCACACGAGATGCCTCGGATGCCGCAGATGAGTTGCCCGATCCTGTTTTGCGTGGCGGGATTGCAAACCTGCCAATCACCGGGCCTGTGGCGTTCGAGTTTGATCGCCAGCTTCCAACGCAGATAGCTATTGGTGTTGAGCAACCAATCCCAAACCTTGCACGGCGAAGAGCCCGTCGAGGCGTCGCGGACTCAGACGTCGCGGTCGCAGAAATGCGGCTTGGAGTTGCGCAGCAGCGGATCGACATCGCCACATCAACCGCCTGGATCGACTTGTACTATGCCGAGGAGAAGCTCGCCTTCGCCCATACGGCGCTGAGCGATCTGCGCAGGCTTCAGCCAGTGGCAAACAGCGCTGTCGCGTCGGGGTCAGCGCGTCCAGCTGAAAGCCTTGCCATTCGCCGCGAGCTCCTTGTGATTGAAGATGCAATCACAAGAATTGAAGCCGAAAGAGATGCCGCGCGCGCCATGCTCTCGAGCTACATTCAGACAGACGACCCTACTGTCGCGGGTGATGCGCCAGCGGCCGATGTCGACAGCGGCAGCCTCGAACAAGCTCTGGACCTTAACCCCGTCATCCGTCTTGCCGATGCTGCCACCGGACGCGCAGAAGCGAACGCCGACCTCGCGCGCGCCGACTTGCGCCCCGACTTCGGCGTGAGCGTGAACTATGGCCGACGCGACCCTGCCTTCGGAGACGCATTCTCTGTCATGGGATCGGTTACCCTGCCCATTTTCACCGATCGACGTCAAAAGCCGCGCATTCAGGCCGCCGAGGCAGAAGCCGCCGCTACGCAGGCAGAGCGCGACGATCGTTTGCGGGCATTGCGTGTGCAATTCGAATCTGATCTCGCCTCATGGCGCAGCGCGAAGCGTCAATGGGAACGCGCGCGCGATGAATTACTGCCGCTGGCCCGGCAACGGGTTGAACTGGAGACGGCGAGCTTTGCTGCCGGAAACGCAGACCTGATCGATGTGATTGCAGCAAAGGCAGATTTGGCCTTGCTCGATCTTGAAATCTTTGAACGCGAAGCTGCGACCGTGGAATGGGCCGAGATGCTTCGCTTGACCTACGGGGAGCAGCAGCCATGAGCAATACAGTCGACAGCTCCGGCCCTTCAAAGCGAACCTATGCAATCATGGCAGCCGTCGCGCTTGTCAGCCTCGGCGCGGGATATGCGCTCTCGCTTATAGGCGATGAGAGCGAGGGTGGGATGTCGGGCTCCGCTGAGGCGGAGTGCGAAGAGGTCCTTTACTGGTACGATCCGATGGTTCCCGGACAGCGCTTTGACGAGCCTGGCAAGTCGCCCTTCATGGACATGATGCTGGTTCCCAAGTGCGCGGGAGAAGCTGCGAAAGCGGGCGTCCGGATTGATCCAGGCCTGGTCCAGAATTTCGGCATTCGCACGGCAGCGGCGGAGTTCGGAGTTCTCGAGCCGGAAATCACCGTGACGGGCGTCCTAGCCTACAATAGCCGAGATGTTGCCATCGTCCAGCCAAGAGCGGGCGGATATGTCCAACGCACCTATGGCCTTGCGCAGGACGATGTCGTGGGTCGCAGCACTCCGATAGTCGATATTCTCGTTCCTGACTGGGGCGGTGCGCAGCGTGAGTACATTGCCGTGCTCGATACCGGCGATCAGGCACTTGCAGATGCGATGCGGCAGCGCATGCTCCTGCTCGGCATGACCGACGCAATGATCGCGTCGGTTGAACGCACACGCAGAGCGCAAAACACGATCACTGTCACGGCTCCGGTGGGCGGTGCCGTAACAATGCTCGGTGTGCGGCCAGGCATGACGGTGATGGAAGGTCAGACACTGGCCGAGATTACAGGCTTCTCGCCGATATGGCTGGAAGCCTCAGTGCCCGAGGCACAGGCCGCAAATGTACGGCAGGGTCAAACTGTCAGCGCCACTCTGGCAGCGTTTCCCGATGAACGACTTGGAGGACGTATCACGGCCATTTTGCCCAACGCCGATACTGCAAGCCGGACGATCACCGTCCGGGCTGAGCTGCCGAACCCACGCGGCAGGTTGAAGCCAGGGATGTTTGCGCAGGTGTCGCTTTCACCCGACACACGGCGAGCCTTGCTGGTACCGTCGGAGGCGGTCATTCGAACCGGCCGCCGCAATCTTGTGATGCTCAAGCAGGATGAAGGCGCCTTTCTTCCAGCCGAGGTCGAAATCGGGCGCGAGGCGAATGGCAGGACCGAGGTCCTGGCAGGCCTTGCCGAAGGCGAAGAGGTCGTCACCTCCGGGCAGTTCCTGATCGATTCCGAAGCGAGTTTGGCCGGGATCGATGTCAGATCGATCGACGGAAGCATGAATATGGCATCCGACGGCCCCGCAAAGATGAAAACCTACACTGCCACGGGAAGCATAACGAAGATTGCCGGAGCTTCGATCACTCTCAATCACGCGCCGGTTCCCGCCCTCGAATGGCCGAGCATGGTGATGCCCTTTGCCCTGGCCGACGCCTCTTTGGTCGAGGGTCTCGAACCGGGGGACGATGTCGAGTTCACGTTCTCGCAGCACGACACCGGTCCGCGCATCGAGTCCATTCGGAAGGTCGAACGATGATTGCGCGGATTATTGACGCGTCGATCGCCAATCGGTTTTTCATCGTTCTGGCGGCCGTCGCGGTCACGCTCGCCGGCTTCTGGGCGGTGCGCGCAACGCCGGTCGATGCGATCCCCGATCTGTCTGATGTGCAAGTCGTGGTGCGGTCTAATTATCCGGGCCAAGCTCCGCGCATCGTTGAGGATCAGGTCACATACCCGCTCGCAACCACGATGCTTTCGGTGCCGGGCGCGGAAACAGTGCGCGGGTATTCGATGTTCGGCGACAGCTTCGTCTATGTGATCTTCGAGGATGGGACGGACCTCTACTGGGCGCGTTCGCGCGTGCTCGAATATCTCAACCAGGTGCAAAACGAATTGCCCGAAGGTGTGACCAGCTCGCTCGGGCCGGACGCGACGGGCGTGGGCTGGATTTACGAATATGCGTTGGTTGACCGAACTGGGAACAGCGACCTTGCTGGGCTCAGAAGCCTTCAGGACTGGTTCCTGCGCTATGAGCTTCAGACCATTCCGGGCATCGCAGAGGTCGCCAGCGTGGGCGGCATGGTCAAGCAGTACCAGGTCGTGCTGGAACCCTACCGGATGGCTTCGCTTGGCGTCACTTACAGCGATGTCGTGCGCGCCATACAAGCTTCCAATCAGGAGGCTGGCGGATCGGTGGTTGAAATGGGTGAGGCCGAGTTTATGGTCCGCGCATCAGGCTATCTCACGTCTCTCGACGACTTCCGGCAGATCCCACTCAAATCAGTCGGGAACGGTATACCGGTTACTCTATCCGATATCGCCACGATCCAGCTTGGCCCCGAAATGCGGCGAGGGATCGCCGAACTCAATGGCGAAGGCGAAGTCGCAGGCGGTATTGTTGTGCTCAGACAGGGCGAAGATGCGCGGGCAACCATCGCGGCTGTCGAAGAGAAGCTCGACGTGCTCCAAGCCAGTCTTCCTGAAGGGGTCGAGATTGTCACGACCTATGATCGCTCGAAGCTGATCGATGCCTCGATCGAAAACCTGACCGGAAAACTTATTGCCGAATTCATCATCGTTGCGATCGTATGCGCGCTGTTCTTGTGGCATGTGCGATCAGCACTGGTGGCTATCGTCACGCTTCCATTGGGGGTGCTGGCGGCCTTTATCGTGATGCGTTTTCAAGGGGTCGATGCGAACATCATGTCCTTGGGCGGCATAGCCATCGCGATCGGCGCGATGGTGGACGCTGCCATCGTCATGATTGAGAACGCGCACAAACACATCGAGCATTGGGAAGAGGACCATCCGGGCGAACAGAAGTCCAACGATGAGCGCTGGAAGCTGATCGCGGAAGCATCGAAAGAAGTGGGGCCAGCGCTGTTCTTCAGCCTTCTCATCATCACGCTCTCGTTCCTTCCGGTGTTTACTTTGCAGGCGCAGGAGGGCCGCCTGTTTTCACCGCTGGCCTTTACAAAGACCTATGCCATGGCGGCGGCCGCCATTCTGTCGGTGACACTAGTCCCTGTGTTGATGGGCTGGCTGATCCGCGGGAAGATACCCAAGGAGGACACCAACGTCCTCAATCGCGTGCTTACCAAGGCCTATCGGCCGGGTCTTGATTGGGTAATGCGCCGACCGAAAACCACTTTGGTTGTGGCAGGCCTTGTATTCCTTACAGCGCTGGTCCCGTTCACCCGTCTGGGAGGAGAATTCCTGCCGCCGCTCGATGAAGGCGACCTCCTTTACATGCCGAGCGCGCTGCCCGGCCTATCTCCCGGTGAAGCGTCCGCATTGCTTCAGCGGACAGACCGACTGATCAAATCTGTGCCGGAAGTCGACACCGTGTTCGGGAAAGCGGGGCGGGCCGATACAGCGACCGACCCTGCACCGCTCACGATGTTCGAGACAACGATCCGCTTCAAACCGCGCGAAGACTGGCGGCCGGGAATGACGCCAGAGAAGCTCGTCGAAGAGCTTGATCGTGCAGTGCAGGTGCCGGGGCTGGCCAATGTCTGGGTGCCACCGATCCGCAACCGCATCGACATGCTCGCGACCGGTATCAAGAGCCCAATCGGTGTGAAAGTGTCCGGCGAAGACCTTGCCGAAATTGAGCGCGTGGCTTTGCAGGTCGAGAATGTCGCAAAACAGGTTCCCGGCGTCAGTTCCGCTTTGGCAGAGCGTCTATCGGGAGGCCGCTATGTCGATGTGGACATCGACCGGGTCGCTGCGGCGCGTTTCGGGCTGAACATCGCCGATGTTCAGCAGATTGTGTCAGGCGCGATCGGCGGCGCAAATATCGGCAGAACGGTCGAAGGGCTGGCGCGATATCCCATCAATGTCCGCTATCCGCGCGAGATCCGCGACAGCCTCGGAGAACTGCGCGCGCTGCCTTTGTTAACCCCGTCAGGCCAGCAAATCACGCTCGGAACGGTCGCACAGGTGAGCGTCAGCGATGGCCCTCCTATGCTCAAGAATGAGCAGGGCCGTCTCATCAGCGTGGTCTATGTCGACACGCGCGGGCGCGATTTGACTTCGGTCGTAAGCGATCTTCAGGCGGCGGTGTCAGAGGGCGTCGATCTGCCTGCCGGTGTGAGCATTTCCTATGCGGGCCAATTTGAATATCTCACTCGCGCGAATGAGCGGTTGCAGGTCGTCATTCCCGCAACGCTCGGCATCATCTTCATCCTGCTCTATCTGATCTTCCGCCGGTTCGACGAAGCGCTTCTGGTTATGGGCACGCTGCCCTTTGCACTCACCGGCGGCTTCTGGCTGCTCTATCTGATGGGCTACAACCAGTCTGTTGCGACATCGGTGGGTTTCATCGCCCTTGCCGGGGTATCAGCGGAATTCGGCGTCATCATGCTGATCTACCTCAAGTCTGCACTGGCCCGGCGCAGCGGTGCCCTCGATGCGGACGGCGTGGGCGAAGCGATCAGGGAGGGCGCTCTTTTGCGCGTGCGTCCCAAGGCAATGACCGTGGCCGTCATTCTTGCCGGTCTCTTCCCGATCCTCATTGGAACCGGCGCAGGATCGGAGGTCATGAGCCGCATCGCTGCACCGATGGTGGGCGGCATGATCACCGCGCCGCTGCTTTCCATGTTCGTTATCCCCGCCGCATATCTCTTGATGCGGCGCCCCCGGCCCGATCGGCCAACACAATCCGAAGGAGAAACTGAATGCGTACCTCAAACCTAGTTATGTTGCTGGCCGCGCCCTTGGCCCTCGCTGCTTGCGACAGCGGGCAGGAGATGGAGACCATGGACGAAATGGGCGCGGACGAGATGTCGATGGAAGGACATGATATGTCAGCGATGGATGAGAGCGAGGGTGCAAAAACCGCCAGTGCCATCGGTACCGTAACCGCCATTGATCCCGAGGCAGGCACTCTCACTGTCGATCACGAACCCGTTGCAGAGCTTGGCTGGCCTCAGATGGTGATGGCTTTCGATGCCAGCGAAGACGTGCGCGGCGATGTGGTTGTGGGTGATACAATCGAGTTTACAGTCGAGGCAACCGAAGACGGCAACACGATTACCGCGCTGACCAAGCAGTAGGTCGTATTCCAAGGCGGAAAACAGACGAGGTGAAGGCACTTATGACAATTATCGCCAGAATGATGATTTTGTGCATTGCGATGTTTTCGGCTTTCACAAGTGTGCCTGTTTGGGCGCATGGCGATGAGCAACATGGCACCGCTGCGGCGGCGCAAAAGCCTGTTGCGCAAGCGGTAGGAGATGAGCCAGCTGCCAAGAAAGCGGACGCAGCAGGGGGCGAGATCGAACTTGCTGATGAGGTCGGTTCGGCTCTCGAAACGCTGCGTATGCTGCACCCGGCCACAGTTCACTTCCCGATTGCGCTGCTCTTGTTGGCTGCTGCGGTTGAGGCCTTGCTGATCCTTCGCCCCAACTCCGGTCTGGAACAGACCGTCCGCATCATCCTTTATTTCGCTGCCGCTGGAACAGTCATTGCAGCTCTCTTTGGCTGGATACACACTGGCATGTGGATGGGAGGAGAAGCCCTGATGCAACAGCACAGGTGGGTCGGAACGGGACTGGCCGTTTTGTCGATTGGTCTTGCGCTACTCGCAGCGAGACCTCCTGACCATGCGCGAAGAACCCTACGCACAGGTCTGTCAATCGCTGCCATCGCTGTGGTCCTGCAAGGGTATTGGGGAGCGGAACTGTCCCACGGGCCAGGGCATCTATCCCAGCAACACTAAGACTTCGTCGAGGCAATCAGAGATGACTCAAATGAAAACAGCAAAACTCTATCGCATGGTGATGCCCGATCATCTTTGTCCGTCAGGCCTGAAGGCCAAGTGGTTGCTTGAGCGCAAAGGCTACAGGGTCGAAGATCATCATCTGACAACGCGTGAAGAAACCGATGCTTTCAAGGACGAGCACAGTGTCAAAACTACACCGCAAGCCTGGATCGGCGACAAGCGCATAGGCGGATACACTGATCTCGCGGCCCATTTCGGGAATGCGGTCGAGAAGGACGGGATTACCTATCGACCTGTCGTTGTGCTGTTTGGTATGATGGCTCTTATGGCCTTTGCAGCGGCCTGGGTTGCCAATGGGCAGCCTGTCTCGATCCTTTCTGCCGAGTGGTTCGTAAGCTTCTCGATGTGCGGCCTCGCTTATCTCAAACTGCGCGACGTAGAGAGCTTCTCGACCATGTTCCTGAATTATGACCTGCTCGCAAGACGGTGGGTGCCCTACGGGTACATCTACCCCTTCGCCGAGGGGCTTGCCGGGGTGCTGATGACTGCGCACGTGCTAAACATCATTTCGATTCCGGTAGCGCTTTTCATCGGCACAATCGGAGCAGCGAGCGTGTTCAAGGCGGTCTACATCGACAAGCGTGAACTTAAATGCGCGTGCGTCGGTGGGGACAGCAACGTGCCGCTCGGCTTTGTTTCGCTGACCGAAAACCTGTTCATGATCGGCATGGCGATTTGGATGCTGGCAAAGCCGCAGTTTGCATAAGAGTTTGAGGTGAGAGCCAGCATAAAGCCCACGAGCAATTGGCTCTAGTTCTCACTGTGGGTCGTGCCTTCTTCATCGTGCTGGTCCATGTGCGCATCGCGCAGGATATCGATCCCGCCATAGATCGCGATCCCGGCAACAGCGACGCCGACCAGTAGATCTGGCCAATTCGCACCAGTAAGCATGACGACCAGTCCTGCGACAATAATCCCGCCATTAGCGACAAAATCGTTGAAGCTAAAAGTCGTTGCGGCTCGCAGATTGACGTCCTTCTGCTGGAGGTTTTGCAGCAGGCGAAGGCAAATGAGGTTCACTACGGCTGCGATCGCAGCCATGGCCATCATCTCGATGCCGCCAGGGTCCGAGCCCTCCAGAAAGCGACGTATTGCATCGGCAATGACGCCAACGGCAAACAACAGGAGCAAGCCACCTGAAAGGCGAGCCGCGTTGCGCTTCCACACTCGAGAACGGCTAAGTGCGAAAAGGCTCAGGACATAGACAAGAGCATCAGATGCATTGTCGAGACCATTGGCGAGAAGCGCGTTAGAGTCGGCAAAGTATCCGGCGAACAAGAAACCGACGGCCAACGCGACATTAAGCCACAGGACAATCCACAAAGTTCGGCGCTTTTCAGCAGTATCCAGCTCGAATTCATGCTCGCCGCTCATGGTATTTCCCTTCTTAAACCTTTCGCCATTCTTGGGGTGATTTCGATGTCCGCCGATTGTCGTGTTTAATGGCCTGAGCGACCATTTGGCTTTTGAACAGAGCTTGCCGGACAGCGGTGAAACACGCGCGCATCGCCGCGAAAATTCCGCATCGTCAACCGCTCGGCGCTACGCTCTTCAATGGTCAAATGACGAATTCTCATCGGCCGCTCATGACCTTCGAACGGCATGTGGGCATGCGTGTAAGCGATGGCGTCGCCCTCGTCGCGCCAGACGCCTACAGCGGCGGGCGCACCGTCCGGAAGCTGCACTTCGGCATAAAAGCCATCTGCGAAAAACACCCATGCCGGCCCGCTGTCGCAGGACCGCGTTTCACCGATGCTCCAGACGCCGGCGATCGGAGCCGGCGTAGTCTGCTCCTGTGCCGATACAGGAGCTATCGAGATCGTCATAATGCCGACTATTGTCGGTAATATATTGATATTCTTCATATCTACTCTCCTTTAAGCCAACTTCTTGAGTTTATGCATGCTCCTAGCCGGTCGAGACGTCACGCATCGACAGGGCCCGGCGTGTCCAAAGAACCGTTACGCCGCGACTTCTGCGCGAAAATCAGGCTCACAATGGCAGGCAGCACGAACAGCGTGAGCGCTGTTGCCGTTATCAACCCGCCGATCACAACCGTGGCGAGCGGGCGCTGCACCTCGGCACCGGTTCCGGTCGCAAGCGCCATCGGAACGAAGCCGAGCGAGGCGACGAGCGCCGTCATCAGAACCGGGCGGAGGCGTGCAATTGCGCCTTCGACAATCGCTTCACCAAGCTCCAAACCCTTTTCGAGCCGCTGCTTGATCGCGGTTATCATGACGAGACCATTCAAGGTGGCCACGCCGGATAGAGCAATGAAACCCACGGCCGCCGAGATCGAGAATGGCATGCCTCTCAGGGCCAGAAAGAAGACCCCGCCAGCCAGTGCCATCGGAATCGCGCTGAACACCGCAAGCGCCGAAACCCATCCGCCGACCGCCATGTAGAGCAGCAACAGGATGACCGCGAAGGCGAGCGGAACCACGATCAGCAGGCGCTGCTGCGCTTGCTGCAAGTTCTGATACTGCCCGCCCCATTCGATAAACGAGGCGGATGGCAGATCGACGTTTGCGGCCACTTCGGACTGGGCCTGCTCGACAAATGAGCCAAGATCACGTTCCCGCACATTGGCGGATACGATAACCAGTCTTCGGCCCTGTTCGCGCCGGACCTCGGCCAGCCCATCGACGACCTCGAATTGAGCTACGGCTCTGAGCGGGATGCTTCCCCCATTGGGTAGAACAATTGGCAAGGTGCCGAGCTGGTCGAAATCGTTGCGATTGGCATCAGACAATCTGACGACGACATCGAACCGGCGATCGCCTTCGAACACAAGGCCGGCGTTGCGACCGCCAAGCGCGATGGCAACGGACTGCGCCACCTCCTCGACGCTTAGACCGTAGCGCGCGATCGTGGGCCGATCAAAGGCGATATCGAGTGTCGGGAAGCCAGCGACCTGCTGGACCTTGACGTCGGCCGCGCCTTCGACGCCGCGCAGCACGGCGGCGACTTCGTTTGCAGCTGAAGTCATGGCTGTAAGATCATCGCCATAGAGCTTGACCGCCACATCGCCGCGGACACCGGCGATAAGCTCGTTGAAGCGCAGTTCGATGGGCTGGCTGAACTCGTAGAGATTGCCGACGAGGCCGCCGAGCGCTTCTTCCATCTCGCTAACCAGCTCTTCCTTGGACAGCGAGGGATCGGGCCATTCCTCGCGTGGCTTGAGGATCACATAGGCATCCGAGATGTTCGGCGGCATGGGATCGGTTGCGACCTCGGCCGTGCCGGTGCGCGAAAACACCAGCTCGACCTGTGGGAATTGTGTGAGGCGCGCCTCGACCTGGCGCTGCATAGCGAGCGACTGCTCCAATGGGGTGGATGGGATGCGCAGCGACTGCACCGCCAGATCTCGCTCGTCGAGTTGCGGCGTGAATTCGCTGCCAATGAAGCTGAAGACCAGCGCTGCAAGTGCAAATACGCCGACACCGGTGCCGATGACCGGCCATGGACGGACCAGGGCCTTACGCAGTAGCGGGCCATAGCGTTCTTTTGCCACGCGAATTGGCTTCACTTCTTTCTCGTTGATTTTTTTGTTCAGCAAGAGAGCGATCATCGCAGGGACAAAAGTCAGTGACAGGATGAAAGCCGAAGCCAGGGCAAGCATAACGGTGATGGCCATGGGCGTGAAGGTTTTGCCTTCCACACCGGTGAAGGTGAGAAGAGGCGCAAAGACCAGAAAGATGATCGCCTGACCGTAGACGGTCGGCTTGATCATCTCATGCGCCGCTGCGCGGGTCTCCACGAGGCGTTCACGCAGCGTTAGCAGGCGTCCTTCAAGCTCCTGCCTATGGGCAAGGCGTGCGATACTGTTCTCGACAATGATAACAGCACCATCGACGATGAGGCCGAAATCGAGCGCGCCAAGGCTCATCAGATTGCCAGATACGCCGAGCCGGTTCATTCCGATGGCTGCCATCAGCATCGAGAGAGGAATGACCAATGCGGCAATGATTGCGGCGCGTATGTTTCCAAGTAGCAGGAACAACACGACGATAACGAGCAAAGCGCCCTCGACCAGATTGTTGCGAACCGTAGCGATGGTCGCATCGACCAAAGTGGATCGGTTGTAGACAATCTCAGCCACCACTCCGGCAGGCAGCGATGCACGAACTTCCTCAAGTCTTTCTGCAGCGCCAGCGGCAACGGTTCGGCTGTTCTCGCCCGCTCGCATCAGGACAGTTCCGACGACCGCTTCATCGCCGTTCAGCGAGGCAGCCCCTGTGCGAAGGTCACCGCCAATCTCGACTGTGGCAACATCGCCTACGCGGATCGGCACGCCTTCGCGGGTCGTCACCACCGCCTGCTCGATGTCTTCTACCGAATTCAGCCGGGAATCGACACGGGCCAAGAGCGCTTCGCCGGCACGTTCGACGAAGTTCGCGCCTTCCGCCTGGTTTGCCACTTCGAGCGCAGTAATCAACTGGTCGAGTGAAACACCGTAGCCGCCCAGACGATCCGGGTCGGGCTGCACCAGATATTGCTTATCAAAGCCGCCGATCGAGTCGACGCCTGCGACACCGTCGGCTGATCGCATCAGCGGCGCAACCACCCAGTCCTGCACCGTGCGCAGATAGGCGGCTCTCGCCACCTCCGTGTCCAATCGCTCGCCCCGGTCGGTGACAAAGCTGCCGTCATTCTGCCAGCCAATGGCGCCGCCTTTTGGCGCATCCGTTCCACCCGGATGCTCGAATTCGATGGTATACATCAAGACTTCGCCAAGGCCGGTCGCAATTGGCCCCATCGACGGCTCCGCGCCTGCAGGAAGCGAAGAGGCGAGCGTGGCAAGCCGTTCTTCAACCTGCGAGCGCGCAAAGTAGATGTCGGTGCCCTCTTCGAAAATCGCCGAAACCTGACTGAAGCCGTTGCGCGAGATCGAGCGGGTCATCTCCAGTCCCTCGATCCCGGCGAGGCCCGTCTCGACAGGGAAGGTTACCTGCGTTTCGATCTGTGAGGGTGAAAGCGCCGGTGCTTCGGTGTTGATCTGCACCTGAACATTTGTGATGTCCGGCACCGCATCGATTGGCAGTTTCGCAAGATTGAAGGCGCCCCAGATGGCTACACCTAGGGCAAGGGCCACGACCGCCCAGCGATTGCGCACCGACCAATCAAGGACGCCGCCAATCAGGCCGCCATTGTTGTTGCGCTCTTTTTCGAAGCCGCTTTCAGAACGATCAATGTCCATGTTCGGCTTCCTCTTTTCCGAGTTCGGCTTTGAGCAGGAAGGCGTTTTCGGTCGCGATCCGCTGGCCATTCTGCAATCCTGACACAATCACGATGCGCCCTCCCGAGCGCGATCCCGTCACGACAGGCGTCGCCCGAAAGCCAGTCTGGGTGCGAACGAACACGACTTCGCGCCCTTCGACCATCTGAACGGCTGCCTCAGGCACCGAGATGGCAGTCGCATCGGTCTCTCCGGAAGGCCGAATACGCGCCTGCAAGAATGCGCCTGGCTGTAATCCGGGCACTGCATTCGCAAGGGAAATAATAGCGGTGGCGCTTCGGCTTTCCGGATCGAGCGCGGGGGTTATCGAGCGCACACGTCCGCCGATCTCCCGCTCCTCTCCGAATTCGAGCGTTGCCTCGTCGCCGGGCCTAATTCTCACGGCATCGCTGGCGGGCAGAGCAACCTGCACTTGCAAGCCGCTCGCGTTCACGATCTGGAACATCTCTTCACCGGCTGAGACGTAGGAGCCCAGCACGATCGGCGCGCTGGTGATCTGCCCTGAAATCGGGCTCGTCACAGCGAGCGACCGTCCATCTCCGCTGACACCAGCAGCTGCGGATGCGGCTTGCGCGCGGGAAAGTTCGGACCTTGCCACCTGCAGATTCGCCTGCGCAGCTTCGAGATCCTGCCGAGCCGTCACATTGGCCTCGAACAGCCGTTTTTCCCGGTCATAGAGTGCAGAAAGTTCATTTACCCGCGCACGCGCGGCCGCGACCTGCGCAGCCAGTCCGGCAGCATCAGCGCTCTCGATCCGCGCGATCGCTTCCCCCTGCCTGACATAATCGCCAAGCATCTTGTTCACGCTCCGCACGACCCCCGAGGCACGTGCATCGATTCGCGCGCTGGCGTTGGGCGCGGCTGCGACCGTTGCGGGGAATACGATCTCTGTAACAGCACCAAACTGAACAGCTTCGATTTCGATGGAGGAAACCGCGATTTGCTCTTCGCTAATTTGCAAAGCGCCTTCGGAACCTTCGGTTTCTGCTCCGCCTTCCTCTTCGCTCTGTCCTTCTTCGGAGTGGTCGGCAGACCCTGACGGCCAGAAGCCCCAAGCAGATACGGCCGCCAGAACAAGGATGCCGACTATTGCGATAAGATAGTTACGTTTCATGGGAAGGGATCTCACTGTGCGGTGAGCCAGATGAGCCGCGCCGCGAGCAGGCCGCGGGACTCTTCTGCCTGGATCAGGTTTTCACGAATGGCGTCGCGCGCTTCGGCAGCTGCCAGCACTTCGATCAGCGGAAACCGGCCATTGCGGTATCCTATCTCGACAAGTCGGAGTGCTTCCTCGGCCTGAGGCAGAGATGCGCTGGAAAGGGTTTCCACCCGCGTTTCGGCGGCCAGATAGAGCGTTCGCGTCCGCTCGAACTCCACGCGGTAGTCCGCCTCGGCTATCGCTTCGCTCGCGCTTGCCGCGCGATATTGCGCTTCAGCGGCTGCGATGTTGCCCTGGTTACGGTTGCGGAAGGGCAGAGGAATGGAAATCCCGACAATGAAGGCTTGATCGTTGCTTTCTTGAAATCGGCGCACGCCTGCCGACAGCGTGGGGTCGGGAACGCCGAGCGAGCGTTCACGCGCAATTTCGGCCTCAGCGAAGGTGGTTCGCGCATCCGCAATGCGCAGCTGCAAGGGATCTTCGGAACCCAGCGGCTCGAGCGGCGGCGCTAAATCAGGAAAGACGTTCGATACCACCGGGTTGGGCCGGCCGGACACCCAAAGAGCCGCGAGCGCCTGACGTGCGGCTAGATCGGCAGCTTGTGCAGCCTGCAGCTCAGCTTCCGCTTCTGCAAGCGCTGCACGGGCGCGCATGGCACGCAGCGGTGGCTCCCGCCCGACCTCGACAAGCACATTGGCGATCCGGGCCAGCTCACGGTTACGCTCGACGATTTCGAGCGCCAGGACGAGGCGCTGGCCTGCGGCGACAGCTTCGACATATCGCTCACGAACGCCCAGCGCGAGTTGCGACAACGCCAAATCGCTCTGCAAGCCGGTGAAGTCG
The DNA here is from genome assembly GCF_947502395.1 of uncultured Erythrobacter sp. Taxonomy (GTDB): domain Bacteria; phylum Pseudomonadota; class Alphaproteobacteria; order Sphingomonadales; family Sphingomonadaceae; genus Erythrobacter. The sequence continues at coordinate 1,020,654 of NZ_CANMZM010000002.1, read as the reverse complement.
GCTGATGCCTGTGCGCTCGCGATGCGCGCCCTTCGTTTGCCGCCGAGTTCAAGCTGCTGGCCGATCGCCAGAGTATATTCGGAGGAGCGCAGGCCGGAAAATGCACCGGAACCTGCAATGTCTTCCACCTCGAACGACAACGAAGGGTTAGGCCGAAGCCGCGCCTGGTCGATAGCCGCACGCGCGGCTTCTGCTTCCGCTTGCGGGCCGTAGACGCGCGGATTGCTGTTCGAACTTGTACCCTCTTGACCGTCAACGCCCGCTCTGGCGAGCGCTTCTTCGAGGGTAATTGTTTCCTTTGCCGATATCGGCGAACCCGTACACACGGCAAACAAGGCCGCGGCCAGTGCAATGCACCGCATTTCTTATCTCCTGACTGAAACCAATCGAGCGCGCTCGAAAGCGAGCTCGCAAATGATTGTCGGTCAGGCTTTGGGAGGCTGTATCAGGACTGGGGGAGCACGGGAGGCGAGCGATGACGTGGCAAGCGGGCCCCTCAGGTTATCCGAACTCCAGAAAGGTGATCGCAGGAGCATGCTGGTGTCAGCGAGACTAAAACTGCAATTGTGGTGGTGCGTTGCCGAATGGTCCTGGCCATCATGGTCTGGCGTTGCATCGTTCGCATCAAAATGGTCCGCGCCATGCGCGTAGATATGATCGGCTGCATGAGCGAAGCTTTCGCCTTCCCCGGCATGCACGTCCGGGAGAGACAGTACGCTGCTGAATAGGATCGCTAATACCGCGAGAAAAGGCAAAATCTTGCGTGTCACTTCAGCGAACATCTTAGAAACACGTGAAGATTTATACAAGTTTATATCAATCATGGAACTTGGATGGCTGAAAATGCTCATAGTTGATCGTTCTCCAATCCACGCGCAGCCCATAGCCCCATGCCGCCAAGCAATATCTCGATGAGAGCTTCACGCAGCGGTTGGACGGCAAGCAGGTCAGCGCCCTCCATGAAAACAGCCGCAACTCTGCTTAATCCCACGCAGATAAAAACTGCGGCAGCAATCAGACTAAGCTGACGCGAAGAGAGGTTGATGCGCCCCCCAAGGATCAGCACAACGCCGATACCTATCTCGCCGCCTCCGATCATGGCGCGCATAGCCACCCGGGCAGATGGGTGGTCGAGCCCAATCGCATAGTAGCTCATGATTTCCGGCTGAATGAGAGTTGCTATTCCGAGCGCGAGAAAAATGCATCCTGCAAAAGAAGGGTAAACGCTGCCCAAGATCCGACGAAGATTGCTGATCACAGGAACCGCCTTGTCTGGCGTTTATAGTCCAAATAGTCCTGACCGTATTGCTGCTCCAGCCATGGCTCTTCGAAGATAGGAGCGAGCAAATACATGGCCGCCCAGAGCGTCAATAATATCCAGACAAGCAAGGTGTTGGCGAGCAGGCCCCAACCAATCATGCCAACCCATGTCGCAACGTAGACAGGGTTCCTGCTTATGCTGAACCAACCAGTGGTTTTCAGACCGTGCTTTTCGCCAAATGCATTGCGCCAGCCCATCTGGAACGTAATCCAGAATGCCAGAGCAAAGCCTACAACCAACAGTGCGAGGCCCACAGTATATTGGAGCAAGGCATCAGCGGGAGCCACAGATGCAAAGTCGAGAAGGGAAAGGGCCAGCAATGGGTAAAGGAACAGGCGAAACAGCGCCATGAAGGTGCGGTGCTGCCAACTGTCCCCTGAAGGGGGAGGGAAGAACTGAAACTTTCCGCTCAAGACCGCAAAAATGGAGAGCCCGATTATCGCGCAAATCGAGCTGGCCGCTAATCCGAACAAACCCCAAGCGACCCATGAAGGCAGGTCAATCATGTGCAGCACTCCTACAACCAGCGCCGCGTCTGGTTGCGGTAGGCTGTAAATGCGCTTCCGAAATTCTGCTCCAGAACTCGCTCTTCAGGGATTATCTGGATGAGCGTGATAGAGAGGGCGTAGAGAATTGGCCCGCTGAATGCTGCGAGGTTTTGGAGGGCCAAGGCTCCACCCACAAGCACGAGCAGCATACCCAGATACATCGGGTTTCGGGTAAAGCGATAGAGGCCTGTTGTAACGAGTTGCTCGGCTTGCTCAGGCGTAATCGGATTTACCGTTGTGTTCGCCCTCCCAAACGATCGAACCGCAAAGAAAAGCACCAGCGCTCCAGCCGCAATGACGGGAACCGATAGCCAAAAAAGAGGCACTGATCCGTAACCAAGCGCGGGCAGGTTTGTCGCCAGAATATAGCCAGCAAGGCCATAGAACGCGAACTGCATCAGGGGCGGGAAATACAGCTTTTTCTGTTTCTTGGATCGCTCTGAAATCTGGGTTTGAGGCATTTTCCGACTCGCTTGATTATGATTCGAGTCAAGTGATACAGTCTACAGCGACTGTAGAGGCAAGCGGGAAAAGCACATTCCTATGAAACCAATGACAATTGGCCGTCTTTCAAGTGCGGCAAAGGTCAAAGTGACCACCATTCGATATTACGAAAGTATCGGCTTGATGGGCACGCCAGACCGTAGCGCAAGTGGGCAAAGGCTCTATGGCGGCGTCGATGTGGAACGCCTCTCATTTGTGAGGCATGCACGCGAACTCGGCTTTTCGATGGACGCAATCAAAGACTTGATTGGATTGCAGACTGAACCAGACCAAGACTGCTCGGCAGTTGACACAATCGCTCAGAAGCAACTTGCCGAAGTTCAAAAGCGGCTGGCACAGCTAGAGGCTCTGGAACGCGAGCTGAAACGCATGATCGAAAATTGCAGGGGCGGTAAAGTCGGCGGATGCCAGGTCATGGCGGCGATCAATGACCACTCTGAATGCGAGACTGACAAGCACGAGCGCTTGAAGCCGCTTTGAAGTAAAGCCGTTCTCACATTTGTTAAAAGGCATTCCCAGCGGTGACCTTGGGCTCTAAGCTAACGTCCGCAATTGGGTCAGGACTGGAATGACCGCGAGCTCGAGGCAAAGGCTAGTTGAGCTTACCTGCGATCCACTTGTCGAGGTCGTCCTCAGACCAAGCCACGGCATGCCCACCCAGTTGCACAGGCTTGGGGAACCTACCCTCACTCATCCAGCGATAGATCGTTGAACGGCCAAGCCCGACCCGGCTCATCACTTCTGGAAGACGAATGAGGCGTGTCACGCGGCGCGGCTCGGCCAGTCTTTTTCCTAAATGCTCACCCATGATGACTTCCTTCGGCCACTGAAAAGACATCTCCGAGCAACACATCCTTTCGCTCAAGCTCATCAATATGATCAGACAGCAGCCGCGCAACACGGTGCGCAGTGCCTCTGGCCCAGCGGGGCCTTACATCTTGTAGCCGGCCCCCAAGCTCGCAGGCCAAGGCTATCGGCAGAGCGGTCAGGAAGTCTTCCAGAAACCGACCAATCTCGGTTCCCTGCCATTCTGCCGACTGATCGGCATCGGTGAGCAAGAACATCGACAGAGCTTGCTGCGGGCTAACGCCGCTGGCCTGGAGCATTCGAGCTGCTTCACCCAATGTCGCCGAACGCTTACCGTTGAGAACGCGTCGCAAGGCATCTTTATGGATCTGCGCATCACGCGCAATGTCGCAGCGTGTGCGCCCGCTTGCTTCGACCGCGCTTGTCAGTAGCCGTCCGAGATCAGCGCGGGTCTGTTCTTCGGAGAATTGCACCATGTCGGTCATTGCCGATTCCTTCCTTGAGCTGTGGCTTCAGGATCGAGCTATCGATCTAGGAAGGGTGTAGGAAATACAAAAGAACATAAATAGAACACCAAGGAATTGCCGAATCAGTCAATTCTCATGATTCGCGCGGATTCCGGCAGGTTACGCGCACAATGCGGCATGCCTGGCGCACCAGATGGCGCGGACCGCTCCATACGACGCCCGGTCGACGCACATTCCGGCCCTGCAGCCTTTCAATGTCGCTTTTTGCTTGGCGCGGCCGACAAACTCTCAGTTTCGCTTTTCCTACACCCAGTCTTTCAATCGAGGAAGAACATACAGCGAACTCATCGCTGCTTCTTGTTCCCAATGGAGTTCCTCGATGACCAAGACCCTTACTCTCCCCCCAAAGGCCAAAAGCAACATTCGGACACGCGATTATATCGTGCCTGCGGCCGTTGCCCTGGCCTGCGCCGGCGCGGCCTATGCCGGCGCTGATACGACCTTCGATCCCGCGCTGCAGAAGTTCACAGACTTTCTTGAAGGCTCCGGCGGTAAGATCATTACTGTCCTTAGCCTCGCCGGTGGCCTCATCGCGCTGGCCTCAGGCCGTTTCGCGCTTGGTCAGGTCGCTGTGCCTGTGGGCGTCGGCATCGGCGTTGGCACCGGTGTGCCGATCGTCACCTCTGTCGTGACCGCGACCATCTGATCGCTGGTTACGCTGAAAGGAGGGCGGCATGGCCGACACATACCTGGTGCCTCAGCGGCTCGATGATCCGGAGCTGATTGGTTTTTGGACAATCGATGAGTTTGCGGGGCTGCTGATCCCGTTCGCTTGGGGCATTCTAGCGCAGCACATCATCATTGGGACTGGCCTCGCGGCCGTGACCTGGTTCGCTCTTCGGAAAGCGAAAAGATCTGGTGCAAGCTCAAAATTGGTGCACGCTGCCTATTGGTATTTGCCGGGGAGTTTCCTCGGATTGAAAGCCACGCCGCCCTCCCATTGCCGCTTGCTTGCCGGCTGAGGGAGGATACCCATGAAATCTGAATTCGCCTATGAAGAAGCGCAGCGCCATCTGAAACAGCGCAACCGCTTTGCCGCGCTCGCTGGTATGCTGGGTCTAACCACCATCCTTGCAGTCGGGACCGCAGCGACAAGCGATGAAGCCATTGTCCTCGTGCCGATCACTTCGGAACGGGTCGAGCTCTCCAGTGGCGGGATCGAAGCGACATATCTTGAGCTTGTTTCCCGTGACACCGCTCTGATGTTGCTCAATCGCGCGCCCGAAAGCCTCGATTATTGGATGGAGAGCATCCTCAAGCTTGCTGATCCAGCAGCGCGCGGAAGTCTCAAGGCTGAACTGATCAAGATCGTTGATGAGCAGCGCGGCTCGGACATCAGCCAAGCCTTCGTGATTGCGCAAATCCATGTCGATCCGGACACACTCACTTCAACTGTAAGCGGAACGCTCAAGACCTTTGTCGGCGCGCAAGTCATCGCCAGCCAGACCCGCAGCTTTGAGTTCATCTGGCAGCGTCGCGGCCTCAGCCTTGGGCTCACCGGTTTCCGCCAACTTCCTGCCCAAGAGGAGGAAAGCCAATGAGCTTCTCCACCCGATCCCTGCCGACAGCCCTTACAAGTGTGCTGCTCGCTTCAGTCTCGCTCATCCAGGCTTCCCCTGCGCATGCAGATCAGTTTGTCGAAGCCGCTGATGGGGCAACGATTGATTGCGTCCTCGCGCGCGGTGCGCTCACCCGGATTGCGCTGATCAAAGACGGCTTTGCCAATGTCTCAAAGATGGCAAGCGGCTATCCCTATAATGATTTTGAGGTGACGCATGAGCCCGTGCGCGGCGACATCTATGTCTCCGTCCCGCAGCAATATGCGAGCGCACGGGTCAGCTTCTTTGCCACCAGCAGTAAGGGCCATGTCTACAAATTCACCTGCACAGTCGACGGCGATGAAGCGAGCCAGCTCTTCGTCACCAATCCAGCGCTAGCCAAACCTGATGATGGCGACGGCTTGAGCTCCGCACCATCCGAAGACGAAGCCGCGATCCGTCTGATCGAAGCGATGGCGAGCGATGCGGTGCTACCCGGTTTTCGGACGCGCGCAGCTTTGTCGCGCCCGCGCCGCACAGGCGGTCTCGAAGTTCAACAGGTCGCAGAATATGAAGGTGCGAAACTCACCGGCCAAGCCTTCACCCTGCGCAATCTCGGACCTGAGACAATCGATCTTGCAAGCGAACGCGATGGGCCCGCAGGCGCGCTCGCCTTTGCCTATGCCAGCGAAACGCTCGCACCCGGCGAGACGACGCGGGCCTTCCTTGTCTTTGCCAAGGGAGGGCTGAAGTGATGGCTGAGAGCAAAGCCAAAGCACCCGACAGCAAAAGAGCAGGTCTCAACAGCGCAATCGCCAAACGGCAAAAGCTGCTCCTCGCCGGGATCGGCTCAGTAGCTCTCATCGGCGGGTCGATGTTCATTTTCAGCGGCGATGAAGCGGAAAATGGCGCGGATGGCGGTGCGACCACCATCGATACGGGCGGGTTGGTCAATCGCAACCTTTCCCAGCGGGAATTTGTGGCGACCTACGGTAATCGGCTCGATGCGCAGGGCCGCGCGATCAAGGACCTGCAAGAAACCCAGCTTCCTAAAAGCTCGATCGAACAGGAACTCGATACACTGCGCGGCGAAAACGCGCGCATGCTCAGCGATGGCCAGGCCGCAATCGATGCGATCTCAGCTGAAAATGCGGCCCTTCGTTCGGAGCTCGAAAGTGCGAGAGCCAATCCTCCTGTGGCGCCTGCCGCGCCGATTGCTCCGCCTCAGCCTGGCTCCAAGCCAACAGCATTGGAGCCAGCACTGCTCACCGAGCCAAAAGCAAGCCTGCTCAGCTTTAAAAGCGAGAACTCCAAGGGTGCGCCCACCAGTGTAAGCGATGGATCACCCCCGCTGCTCTTGCAAGCGAGCAGAGATTACCTTCCGCCCAACAGCTACGCGCCTGCGACGGTCATTGTCGGGGTTGATGCGTCTACGGGCGTGACCAGTCAAAGCGATCCGCTCCCTGTGGTGCTGCGCATCACTGGCCCGGCGCGCTCTGTCCTCAAAGGCAATCGCCTCCTGACCACCGATTTGACCGGTTGCCTCGTCAATGGCGCGGCGCGCGGCGATCTCTCGGCTGAGAAAGTCTACGTCAAATTAGCGCGCATGACCTGCGCGCAGCCAGGCGGTCGTTATGCGGTAAGCGAGGTCAAAGGCTTCATCGCCTTTGCTGGCAAGTCCGGCGTTCGCGGCCGCGTCGTTAGCCGCGAAGGCAGTCTTGTAAGCCAAGCGCTGCTCGCTGGGATTGTCGGCGGGTTTGGCCGGGGCTTTTCCGCCAACGCCAATGGCATTTTTTCCGGCCGTGTCGGCGAGGATGGCCAGCGCGACGCACTTTCCCCCACCGACATTCTTGCAGGCGGCTTCGGTCAAGGCGCTGGCGAAGCCGCCGACACCGTCAGCCAATACCTCATCGAACGCGCCGAACAATACCAACCCGTCGTCGAGATGCCGACCGGCATCGAAGTCGAAATCGTCTTTCTCGACGGCGTCCATGTCAGGAGCCCCTCTCAATGAACTTTCACGATTTTCGTCCCGGTCTGATGACACGGGCTATTCATTTCTCGATCGCAGCAGCGAGCGCCGCTGCCGTGGTCACCAGCGGTGTCGCCATGGTGACCGCCATCCCGGCCCATGCCGCGATTGCGCGCGATGTCAGCCAGGCGCTCAAGCTCCGGCTGCCAAAAACGCCGATTGATGCGCTAGATTGCAAGAGTTTTGCGCCCTGGTGCGAAGTGGTCTCAGGCGACACGCTTTTCTATATCGACGAGGCGGCGCGCTATCTCTTCGTCGGACGGCTCTATGATCTTGAAAAACGCCGTGATGTGACAGCCACTCGGCTGATCGAGCTCAACCCCGATCTTCTGGCCGCAGGAGCCGCGCGCGCCGCTGGGAGCACCGAAAGCGCGGATCAAAGCCACCCAGCCAAAGCCGCCAAGTCCAAAGTCGATACAGCTGGCCTTCCGAAAGACGGCGCAGTGCACTGGGGCAATCCCAGGGGTGAGAAGCTGATCGTCTTTTCAGACTTTCAATGCGGCTATTGCCGCCAGCTCACCGGCGCCCTCACAGACACAGGCCTTTTCATCGAAGAACGCCCGATCTCGATCTTTGGCGCATCAAGCCGCCGGATGGCTGAAGGTGTGCTCTGCGCGCGTGATCCCGTCAAAGCGATGCATCAGGCTTATGCCGGGCAGACACACCCAATACCCTCGAGCTGCGATGTAAGCGACGCGCTAGATGCCAATGAGGCCTTTGCCAAAGCCAATGGCTTTTCCGGAACGCCCGTCATCGTTCGCGCGAAAGATGGTGCAGTGCTTCACGGCTACCGCAATGCGCAAACGCTGATCCGTTTTGCCAAAGGCGGAGCGGACCAATGAGCCGGCGCACCTACAAGCTTGCGATCTTTGCTGGGCTCGCTGTCACAATCAGTGGCTGCACAACTTTGGGCAGCAATGTGAGCGGTGATTTCGCTTGCCGCGCGCCGGGTGGCAGCTGCGCGCCCACATCGGCGATTGATGATGCCGCGACCAAGGCGAGCTTGCCTCAAGAACCTGTCACTCAGGTCATAGCGCCAAGCAACGACCGCAAGCTGCGTATTGTAGTCGCTGCACGGCGTGATGCCAGCGGACGTGAGCACGAAGCGCGCGTTGTCCATGTGCCTTTGCCCGAGCCGCCGCATTCGGAGTGGCGAGCACCTCTTTCAACGGGCCACGTTCTTCGCGCGCTCGGCCGTGCCAGCCAAGGCACACAGCAAAAGCAACCCATTGCTCCACCTTCCAGTTTTACCCCGCAGCAGCTCCCGGACGTTCTGGTTATCCCCTCCCAGACTTCTCCGGAGCTGCCCGGCGCGAAAGCGCCGGCCGCAGGGGCACCCGGCCTTTCCCCCTCCCCAGGCCGGGTGCCCCAATCGCCAACAGATGATGGAGAGACGCTATGACCCTCTCACTAAGCTCTGCGCGCGATGCGCTTCTTTCAGGCCTGTTCGGCGATGCCAAAAAGGCCGACCAAACGGCGGCGCATTTTTCGCTTGAAATGCTGTCGGATTGGCTACCCTACCGCGTCTTCGATCAAGGCGCTGGGCTCTATCGCAACGCCCATTCGAAAGGCTTTGCGCTTGAAGTAACCCCGCTGATCGGTGCCGACGAACGCACGGGCGAAATCCTGGGCCAGTTCTTTTCTGAAAGTCTGCCGCGGGGCGCATGCCTCCAAGTGCTCAATTTTGCGAGCCCGCGCATCGGCTCGATTGTCGCGCCCTGGTTTGCTCCGCGTTACGAGCAAGGTGGCATCTATGAAGCGATAGCTAAAGCGCGCACCGACCGGCTTTACGATCTTGTCTGGCAATCTGGCTCCGAGCACGCGCCTTTCCATGCCCGCCATACACGATTGATCATTTCGCTTGGCGTGCCAGTTCCAAGCAATGTGAGCGACGCAGAGCTTAGCGAATGCCGCAAGGGCCTGATGGGCATGCTCAATTCGCTGGGCCTTTCGTCAATCCCGCTTGAGCCCGCTGGGCTCTTGGCGCTGATCGATGAACTCACATCGCCCACCACGGCGCGCGAGCCTGAGACTACACATTGGAACCGCGAAGACACGCTCGATGCCCAAGCGATCCGACGCGATATCGAACTGGAAGTCGAAGATGATCGGTTGATCCTTCGCACCGAGCGCTTTCGCGAAACCGGGCGAAGCCGCGATGGCGTGCCGCAAATGGGCGAATGCTATCCCGACCGCTTTGACGTTCGCCATTATGGCGTGCGTTCGACACCTGAACGCTGGGCGCCGTGGGAATGTGCGCGCCTCATCGGTGATATGTTCACCGACAAACTGCGCTTGCCTTGCCCTGCAGCCACCATGCTGTGCCTGCACTATCCCGATCAGGAAGCAGCTAGCGCTCGTGTAGGCTATAAATTCATGCGTACGACCAGCCTTTCTGAAACGAAAAGCGCGCGCTTTCTTCCCAATCTCTCCCAGCAATCGGCCGAATGGAAACACGTTCAGGCCGAGCTTCAAGCGGGCAAGAAACTGGTCAAACTCTTCTACGGTGTCACCACCATCTCCCCGCTTGGCGAAGGCGATGCGCATGAGCGCACAATCAAGGCAATCTACAAAGCGGCCGGATGGGATTTGGCCGACGAACGCTTCCTGCAATTGCAAGGTCTGGTCGCTGCGTTCCCGCTGAGCCTTGCAGACGGCCTTGTTCAAGACATGGCGCGTCTCAAGCGCTTTCGGACGATGCTCTCAACGACTGCCGCGAACATCGCGCCGATGCAAGGCGAGTATCTTGGCGGAGAAATCCCGCATCTCTTGCTGCTTGGAAGGCGCGGCCAACCCTTTTTCTGGTCGCCCTTCGAGAACAACGCGGGCAATCACAATATCGCGATCTGCGGTAAATCCGGTTCGGGCAAGTCGGTGCTGCTGCAAGAACTCTGCACCGCTTTGCGCGGGGCGGGCGCCAAGGTTGTGGTGATCGATGATGGTCGTAGCTTTGAGCACTCGGTGAAGCTTCAAGGGGGGCGCTTTGTCGAGTTTACGCTCGCCTCTGGATTTTCGCTCAACCCCTTTTCGATGGTAGATGATGCCCGCGCCGAGGTCGACGAAGATTACAGGCTCGACTGCTTTGCCATGATCAAAGCGATCATCGGCCAGATGGCGCGGCCAAGCGCGGCGCCGTCGGACACCGAGCGTGGGCTGATTGATCAGGCTGTGACCCATGTATGGGATGCACTTGGGAGCGGCGGGGCCGTGGATGATGTCGCCCACGCGCTTCATTCAAGCGAGAACCAAGCTGGCAAAGAGCTTGCGACAGCGATTGCACCCTTTTGCCAAGGCGGGAGCTATGCCGGGTTTTTCTCCGGCAAAGCCAGCTTTGCGCTCGAAGATGATTTCACCGTCTTTGAGATGAGCGATTTGGCGAGCCGCGAGGAACTGAGGAGCGTCGTTCTCTCGGCCATCATGTTCATGACCGGTCAGGCGATGACACGCAGCTCTAGGGCAACCAAGAAGCTGCTCCTTATCGACGAGGCCTGGGCCATGCTCAAAGGCGGGTCGATGGGCGAGTTTGTAGAGACTTACGCTCGAACAGCGCGCAAATATGGCGGCGCTCTCGCGACCGCCACCCAGTCTCTCAATGACTATTACAAATCGGATGGCGCGCGCGCCGCGCTTGAAAACAGCGACTGGATGCTTGTGCTCCAGCAAAAGCCCGAGACCATCGCCGACTTCCGCAAGGAAGCGCGGCTCGACATGGATGACCGCACTGAGACGCTGATCCGCAGCCTCAAGCGCTCGGGCACCGAATATAGCGAGATCTATGTGAAGGGCCCAGAGACTGAAGCGGTGGGAAGGCTGGTGCTCGACCCGCTCTCAGCCACGATCTTCTCCTCTGATCCTGACACCTATGCTGCCATCCAGAGCCATGTCGGAAGCGGCATGCCTCTAGAACGCGCAGTCGCTCTCGTCGCGGGCATCCAAGGGGAAAGCCAATGACGCTCGAAACCAACACGCTTGTCGATCGCACACCGTTGCCCCTGACGAAATGGGCACAGCGTACGCGGCGCTCCTTCAATTGGCTCGCGCTCTTTCAAGGCAGCTGCTTTGTGCTGATCGAATGCGTCATCTTCGCAGCCAGCACTCTGTTACTGGTGCTTGGCCTGCCGCTGTTCGTTTTTCTGCTGCTCGCAGGCTGGGATCTCACCACGCTGTTCGCGCAGCTTGGCAATCTTGCTGACCATTACCGAACCGCTGAACCCCTCGCGCAGCGGCTCTTTGCATCGGATTTGCAGATCGCCTTCCTTATAATCGCGGGGACGCTTGCCCTTTTTAGAATACCAGGTTTCCTGCGTCGGCTTGAGCGCCGCCTCCATGAAGACGAGGTGTCCCATGCCTGATGCAAACCTAACCCGCCCGCTCCTTCTCAAAGCGCTTGTCATGTCAGCCTGCATCGCCGCTTTTTTTTGGGGCGTATGGATCACGCGAGAGATCACAAGCGAACCACCCGTCCAACGCATCGTCACAGTCCGGCTTGCCGAGACGATCGGGACATTTGTCGAAGAAGCCGCGCGCGCTGATGCGGATCCTGCGGCGGTCCAGGCGGCAAGCCTTGCCTACCTCAAAGCAGCGGAAAGCGCGGTTGACGATATGGGACGCGACGGGCGCGTCATTCTGGTTGCCGAAGCTGTGCTCGCGGGCGCGGCCGAGGACGCAACACCCGAGCTCGAAGCGCGCATCGCTGAAAATCTCAAAGCGGGAGAACGGCCATGAATCTGCCTCTTCGCTTCAAGCGCCCGCTGCTCCTCCTAGGGGTCGTCCTCATGCCGCTCGCCTGGGCACCTCTCGATGCCTTTAGCAAAAACCACGCCTTCCTCATCAATGCGAGCCCAAGCCTGCCCAATTGGGCGTTCTGGCTCGATAAAGACGCGCAGATAACGCGCGACAGCCTGATATTCTTTGAGCCTCCCAAGAGCCGCCTTGTTACAAGTCATTTTGGCAAAGAGCCACAAATGTTCGGCAAGCGCGTGCTGGGCATACCCGGCGATATGGTCAGCCATGAAGGCGACCAAGTCTTCATCAATGGCGAACCCATTGCTACGCGTCTCGACAGAACCAGCCTCGGCATAGCGCTCACGCAAGGGCCGCAAGGCGAGATCCCGGAAGGGTGTTTCTACGCCGGAACCGATCATCCGCGCGGGCTTGATAGCCGCTATGCGGAAATAGGTTTTGTCTGCGCCAGGCAGATCATGGGCAGCGGGAGGGCCATCCTGTGATGCGCGCCACTCTGTCTTTCATCGCGCTTTCTCTCGCCATCCTGCCGACACAGGCACAAGCGCGCGACTACGGTCAGCGCGGCGCGCTCTTTCCGATTGTCGAGCGCGACCTGCTCGAACAGATCCACTCGCGGCTCGTCCAAATGGAGAAGTCGGGCGAGACCGCGCGGCTTAATCAGGAATTGAAACGGCGGACGATTGCGCGGGTCAATCGGCCCGATCCTGTCCCCGGTCTCATCCGCGCGCATGAAAGCCGCAATTGGATCTTCGATCCAACCATCACGCTGGCTGCCGATATTCGCGGGGCAAAAGGCGAGCTCATCCATGCTGCCGGAACGCGGGTCAATCCGCTCAACAGTGTGAAGCTGCGCGCTGACCTTCTGTTCCTCGATGGCGATGATCCAGTGCAGATCCGATGGGCGCTTGAGCAAGACTCAAAGGCCAAGCTGATCTTGGTCAAAGGCGCACCGCTCGAACTCATGAAAACCCGTCAGCGCCGCTTCTATTTCGATCAAGGCGGCAAACTCACGGCCAAATTCAACATCAAAGCCGTGCCAGCACGAGTGCGTCAGCAAGGGCGCATACTTGAGGTAAGCGAGATCGCTTTGCCAACGCGGAAGGTGCGGCCATGAGCAGTTTCCGCGCTTTCCTGGCTCTCGTGATCGCCTCGTTGTCGTTGGCCTTCGCTTCGCCCGCTTCCGCTGATGCCGGGCCGGGCAAATGCACCGGGCAATTCGTCAATCCGATCACCGATATTTGTTGGTCGTGCCTGTTCCCGATCTCGGTGGGCGGGCTAGAAATCTGGCCTAGCAGTCGGCCCGATCCCGACAATCCCGACCTGCCCGTTTGCCTGTGCGGTATCCGGCCCGGCATCGCGATGGGGTTCTGGGAGCCTGTCCGGCTTGCTGATGTCAGCATGAAGCCATGGTGCTTCGTCAATCTGGGCGGGATGAAGCTCGATCCCGGCTTCGATATCGGCTTTCGCTCGATCTCCGGACCGTCTGCAATCGGCGGGGCAAGCCAGTATTATTCAAGCTGGCACGTCCACTGGTACGCCTATCCTCTTATCTATTGGATGGAGATCGTTGCTGATTTCCTGTGCCTCGAACCCGGCTCAATCGACATTCTCTACATCTCCGAGATTGATCCGCTGTGGCAGGACAGCGAGCTTACCGCGATCATCAACCCTGAAGCGGTGCTCTTCGCCAATCCGCTCGCACTAGCCGCCTGCGCTGCCGACTGCGCGGCTTCGACCGCCAATCTTCCGCTTGATGAAATGTTCTGGTGCGCGGGCTGCCAGGGTTCAATGTATCCGATGAATGGCAATGTCTCTGCCTCGATCGGTCATGTGCAAGCCTCGCGGCTCGTTCTTTCACGCTTTGCTTACAAGCTGCACCGCCAGCTCGTTTCATGGGGCACGATGGGCTCCAAAGGGCTTTGCGGCAAATACCTCATGCCTGTGATGCGGAAGCAGCAATATCGCTTCCAAGCCACCAACCCTAATCCGGCAACCAAAGGCCGCTACGCCTGCCCTCCCATCGGGGCCTCAACCACCTTTCAATCCCCCGGACAGATGATCCCCGCCATTGGCGAAGACATGGGATATCTCGTCTGGCGCAAAAGGAATTGCTGCGCGCTATGAGACACGCCTTTTCGCTCTTCGCCATCACCAGCATTGCGATCGCTGCAACTGTGGCTGTGGCTTCGGCACAGGATGCTTCACCCGAGCTCGATCTTGCCGAAATCCGGGCTCGTGCGAACGAACACACGAAAGACGCCGAAGCGCTCGCCACTGCAGTGCGCACGAAAGCCGATGCTTTGGCGCAAGAAGCCAAACAAACCCAGCAAGAGGCGATTGATAATCGCGCTGGCTACGCCGCAACTGCGCAGGCGGCGGTGGATGAAGGCCCGCTTGATCTGGATGGTATGATCCGCGCGCAAGCCGATGCAGAAGCGGCGAGCCTCACTGAGACACCCAAATTCATCGCCTTTGCTTCGCTAGGCATGCCGGAAGCTTCGCTGAAAGCGCTGGTGCGAGACGTGACCAAAGCGGGCGGTATCACTGTCCTTCGAGGTTTCCCTCAAGGCGACAGCAAAGCCTTTAAGCAGCGTCTCGCAGCAATTTGGAGTGATGGTGATGAAGCCGGCGCGCTCGGCATTGATCCGCGTCTCTTTCGCGCTTTCCAGATCGAAGCGGCACCGAGCTTCGTCATGATCGCCAGCGACTTTGCGCCCTGCGATGGATTCGACTGCACCGATGCCGTGCCACCCCACGACCGTGTCGCTGGCAATATCAGCGTGGAAGAAGTGCTCCAGACCTTTGCAGGCGGCGGCGGCCCCGGTGCCCGCCTTGCCCGCCGTCATCTTCGCCGCATGCAAGGAGAGCACATGTGATCCGCCAATCATCCATCAAAGCTCTACTCTTCGCTCTGTCTTTGCTCGCCGCGCCTGCCTCGGCTCAGCAGCAGGAAGCCAGAAGCGATGGCAAAGCCTTCGGCGAGAGCCTGCGCGGTGAAGCGCAAGCGGCAAGCAAAGCGCAACCCAGCGCGTCCGAGCTCCCCAACTATGACCGCGAGGCTGTGCGAAATCTCGAGCGGCTCGCCGATAATCCCGACCAGATCGAGGGAGCGGCCACAGCTGCATCGCGCAATCATCAAGGCCATCGCCTGGTGCGCGACAGCATGGCCAATCGCGCGCGCTTCGAAAGCGATGATATTGAAGCGGTGATCGCCCGCAGTCTGGCAATCAATAAGGCACCGCTTGATTACACCAGCGGCATGTCGATCTCCGGCAGTCAAGGTGAATGCGTCCCCTTGCCGCCTGGCTCCGGGTCCGCTGGCACTTACACAGCAACATGCAACACGGGCACACGGGTCGAGCAAGCCCAGGGGCAATGCTCTGTCCCGCTAGTCGCCAGCGTGACCCAGCGCCAGCAATGGCACTATCTCTGCAACGATACTGGCATCCAACAAGGTCTCCCATGGTGCTCTACATTTAACAGCGGCTTGTGCCGCATCACCGGTTACCGGCCCGGCCCATGTCTGCAGTGGTGGGATAACGGCTTTAACCGTTACTGTTCTGAACCGGGCGATCCCATCGCTGAGATTTCCTGCGATACGCCTGACCCGCGCTACTCGCCCTATGCGATCACGACCCAGAGCACGGTCGACACCGCTCCAGATGAAACCCAGTGCCAGCCTTTTGCGGAGGATGGAGATTGCACACTCGATGCGGAAATCTGCACCGATGAAAGCCCACAAACCCGCATTGTTGATGGAGTGGCGGTCACGCAGAGCTGCTGGGAATGGGAGCGAAGCTACACTTGCACATCGCGCGAAGCGGCAAGCGATTGCTCAGATATTGAAGCGCTCGGCACCTGCCGCTTTGTGCGCGAAGAATGCATCACAGAGGAGGTTCCCTGCGAGACCTGGGAGCGCATCTACGAATGCCCGCTTCCAGAAACCGAGAACTCACCCCAATTCGTCTGCGATGGCGATGTCTATTGCATTGATGGAAGCTGCGAGACCATTGAGCGCACGCCCAATGATGAGTTCAAAGATGCAGTCACCGCGCTCAATGCAATGGATGAGGCGCGTGGGCAGTTCGATCCCAATACGCTGACGCTATTCCGCGGGACCAGAAACACCTGCTCGTCCAAAGTCTTTGGCGTGCTCAATTGCTGCAAGGGCAAAGGCTTTCCGCTGATCCCCGGCATCAGCTTGCTGGTCGCGCTTGGCTGCGACCGCGAGGAAGTGCTGCTCCATGAACGCGATGCGCAGGGGCTTTGTGCCTATGTCGGGACCTATTGTTCGAAGAAATTCCTCGGTGTCTGCCTGACCAAGAAGAAAGCCTATTGCTGCTTTGAGAGCAAACTGTCGCGCATCTTGCAGGAACAGGGTCGCAAACAGCTCCCCAAACCATGGGACAAGCCCAAGCACGAGCAGTGCGAAGGATTTACCCTCGACGAGTTTGCGCAGCTTGATTTGAGCCTCATGGATTTCAGCGAAGTCTATGCCGAATTCACCGAAGCGGCGCGCCTCCCCGATGAGCTCGAAACGAGCATCCTCATCCAGCAAAAGATCGACGACTATTACGCAAGGGGCGGTCAATGATGAGCATAGCATCACGGCTTGCGCTAATCCTCATCTCGGCAGTCTTGAGCGCAGTGCCAGCAAGCGCACAGCGAGTTGAGAGCACCGAGAGAAGCACTGCAGCAGGCACGCTCTACTGCCAGGAGCGCAAGCTCGGCTATTGGTTCTATTGCGCCAATCCGATCCCCAAAAACGAGCCACAGCAAGAGGTAGAACCGGAGCAGGAGGCGATACCAGCCGCCCAAGAATTGGAAGCAATTACCAGCGAGCTGCGCGAGTTGAAAGCGCGCGCGATCCTCTATCCGACGAGAGACAATGTCGCAGCGTACATCCGCTTCCAGCGCGCGCAGCTCGATCGTGCTTCGCTCTTCTCCGACGTCTGGCAGCGGGCCATCTGGCAGGATCCCGAACTCGATTACACGCTGCAGCGTCCTGTCGGTGCGGTCGCCAAGAAACAGTGGCAGGATGTGCGGGCAGCGGAACGCAACACCGTGATGGGCAGGCTCTCGGAGCGTTATGGCTTATTCTATTTCTTTAGCGCCACTTGTGGCCCGTGCGAAGTGATGAGCCCGATCGTGAAAGGCGTCGCCAGCCGCTGGGGGATCACCGTACGCGCGATCTCAACCGATGGCGGGCCGTCAAGGCATTTTCCCGACTACAGGGTCGAAACCAATCAAAGAGAGCGGATGGGCCTTGAGACCAAAGCAACGCCCGCTTTGGTCCTGTGGGACAGCGAGGCCAAACGGCCGATCCCGATCGGATACGGTGTGCTGTCCGCTGATGAGCTGCAAGACCGCATCTATCTCCTCACCTCAAAGGAAGCCGGACATGATTACTAGCATCAGAAACGCTGCGCTCGGCCTTGCTGCTGCCAGCATGATAGCCTCGCCTCTCGCGGCAAATGTCGGCGACAGCATGGATCGTTTTATGGATGACATGGGCGCGGCGGCAAACGTTACCGGTCCGACCGCCTTCGAAGGCCAGTCTGCGGGCTACTATAGTCTGGGCAATGTGTGGACGCGATTTCCGCAAAAGACGACCAATATCGCCAATTTGCAATTGCCCAGAGCGCGTGCGGGGTGCGGCGGGATCGATATCTTTGCCGGCTCTTTTTCCTTTATCAATGCAAGCGAGATGGTCGCGCTGATGAAGGCAGTGGCCAACAATGCAGTCGGCTTCGCCTTCAGCTTGGCGATCGATACCGTCTGCCCTGAATGCAATAAGATCATGCAGGAGTTTAGCCAGAAGGCTCAGCTCATGAACAATCTCTCGATCAATTCCTGCGAGATGGCGCAGGGGCTGGTGGGAGGGCTCTGGCCCAAAGGCGATTTGGCCGACAAAGCAATCTGCGAAGCGATCGGAAATTCTGAAGGCATCTTCACCGACTATGCCGCTGCCAAGCATGGCTGCGGCACGCGAGGCCAGCGCGCTTCAACCAATGAAAGCGCCGGTAGTGACTATGCAGACGTCAATCCCGGCGTAGCGCGCAACTACACTTGGCACGTCCTTAAAGAGAGCGCCTTCTTCAACCCCAGCGGCACTTTCGACCGCGAACTCGCCGAATACGCCATGACGCTGATCGGCACGGTGATCTACGTCCCGCCCAAGGATGACGAGCCGGGCAAGTTTGTGCCCTTCGCTGGCGATGCGTCTTCGACGCTGGTGAGCGCGCTGCTTGATGGAACCCAAGGCCAAAGCGTGCGCGTGTTCCGCTGCGATGAAACCGATCTCTGCCTCAATCCCACCTTCCAGCAGATGAGCCTGTCAAACGCCAAGGCGATCCGACCACGCGTGGCGCAGCTCATTGGCAATATGGTCGATGCGATCCGGACAGACACGGCCATCGGGAATGCCGAAAAGGAGCTGCTTCAGGTCGCCTCGATCCCGCTCTACAAGATACTAACTGTCCAAGCCGCCTATGGGCGCGGCATGCCGACCGATGACCGCGACACGCTGGCTGAGATTGCAAGCGTCGACCTGCTCTATGCAATCCTTGACCGGATCGTCTCGGAAGCTGGCCGTTCGATGGCGAGCTTTATTGCTGCGGACGAAGCCAAGTTGGCGATCTGGCGCGGACAAGTGACCGAAGTGCGTAGCAGTCTCATCCAGCGGCAAGCGACAGGCCAAGCCAAAGTCTCTGCGATCATGCAGATCATCGAGAAGACAGCGATGATCGAAAACGCGCTCGCCGCGTCGATGTCACCGTCCATGTCGGCTGCGCTCGACTGGTCGCGCGGCCTGCAATCGCGCTCGATAGTGCCCTGAGGCAAAGACAATGGTTGAGATCTTCACCACGGGCGGCGGCGAATACATCGTCAATGTCCTGAACGCCGTAGCCGCTTGGACGGGTGCCGGAGGCTATAAGAGCCTGATTCAGGTGGCGCTCGTTATGGCTATGACGCTGGCGGTTATAGTTGTTGCATTCAATCAGAATTGGCGCGCTTGGCTCAACTGGTTCTTGGGAGCGACACTCATCTATATGTGCCTGATGGTGCCGCGCATGGATGTGCAAGTGACAGACCGCGTCAATCCCAGCCTGGCTCCTGCGACTGTCGCCAATGTTCCGCTCGGCCTTGCACTTATGGCGAGCTTCACCAGCCAGATTGGCGATTATCTAACGCGTTCGGCTGAGACCGTGTTCGGGTTGCCCGATGATCTCAACTATTCCAAGAATGGTATGATTTACGGCGCGCGCCTCCTCGAGGCCACGCGGAGCTTGCGCATCGCTGATCCTGAATTTGCCGCGAATTTCGATGAGCATGTGCGCCAGTGCGTGTTCTATGATCTGCTGCTTGGCCGCTATTCGATGAAAGAGCTCTCAGAAAGCGATGACATCTGGGCAACGATAGCGCCGGGCAGCCCGGCGCGTGCGCAGAAGTTCCTGACCCGCCAAGGTGATGACAGCGTCACAGCCAATATCGTCACCTGCCGTGAGGCCTACACAAGCCTATCTGGCCAATGGGCGAGCATGATCGATGAGATGACGCTTGTGGCCGGCCGCCAGCTCTATCCGAGGCAAACCGAAGTGCTCGCTAAAGCCAAGCTCATCGCGGACTTGCCCGTTGCTTACCAATATCTGACAGGCATTTCGAAGGATGCGAGCAGCATCTTTCGCCAGGTGCTGACGATCAACGCGATGAATCAGGCCATGCATGGCTTTGCCGGATCAAGCGGCGCTTCAAGTGTTGACGTGTTTGCCCAGACCCGAGCCGATATCCAGACCGAACGCACCTATTCCTCAATCGCCCATAATGCGATGAAATGGGTGCCCATCCTCAACGTTGTGCTGACGGTGGTCTTTTACGCGCTGTTTCCAGTTCTCTTCCCGCTTTTCCTAATGCCAAGGACCGGGCCGATTGCGCTGAGAGGCTATGTGACCGGCTTTTTCTACCTCGCTGCCTGGGGACCGCTCTTCGTCATCCTCCACATGATCTTGATGCTGAAAGGCGCAGGCGATGTTGCGGCAGCAAGCGGCTCTAGCGGCCTTAGCCTTGCAACCTTTTCCGGCATGACCGACGTCAACAACGATATTGGTATTCTCGCTGGATATCTTGTCGCCTCGATCCCCTTCCTCGCAGGCGGGGTTGCGCGCGGCGCGATGGCCATTTCGGGCCAAGCCACAAGCTATCTCAATCCCAGCCAGAACGCGGCCGAAGAGGCAGCGCGCGAAGCGAGCACGGGCAACGTCTCACTTGGTAACACCAATCTCGACAATTCGAGCGTCTTCTCCCGCCAATTTGCGCAAGGCAGCCTCGCGCCAAACATCGCTTATGGAGCCGCCCAAACGCGGGGCATCGGCGAGAACGGCACCCAGACAACCAGCTTCCCGCAAGCGGACTTCGCCAACGTGCCCACTTCGAGCTATCCCTATACCCCGACACTTGGACAGGATTTTTCCAGCCGACTTTCGACCATGGCGAGCGAGAGCCGCAGCCAGAGTGAGACCTTCTCCAACCTCGCTCAGCAATCGACGAGCTCGGCGGTTACGCGATTCAGCGAACTGCGCGATGCGTACACCCGTTCTCGCTCGAATGAGACGGTCAGCGGAACATCAAGCAATGACAGCATTGGCAGAACCTTCAGTGAACTCGATAATGCATCGAACACACTCCAGCAGCAATTTGGCCTATCGCGCCGGGCATCGGACGACATCACGGTCTCATGGTTCCTAAATGGAAACGCGGGGGCCGAGGGAAGAGTAGAACGAAAGGGTACGCGTGGTTCACTCGGTCTGAGTGGCGGAAGGAACCAGACCTGGACCGACAGCGATATCGGGATCGCCTCGGAAGATCGTTCACGCATCGAAAACGCGTTGAGCCAAATTTCAGAAAGCCAAAACTGGTCAAGCTCAAGAGAAGGTTTCTTGCGCGAGACGAGCTCAAGTTCAGAAGCGCTTGTCTCGAGCAGTGCAGCCGGTGTCACAACCTCGCTGACCGAAACGCAAAGCTATACGGTCGAAGCGCGGCGCGCTGAGGAGATAGCCAATCGGCTTGAGAACCAGGCCAGCTGGTATGAAAGCGCCAATGCAGCCGGGACCTTGAATCTAAGCCAGGCCTACCGCGAATGGGGCATGGCTGAGATCGATGCCAATCGGGATTATTACGGCCAAGCGCGCTTTGATGACATCGATTTCCAGATGAGCGCGCAGGGACAACAACTGCAATCCCGCTTTGTGGAAAGCTACGCTGACGGTCTCAATGATGAGATCACGGGCGAACTTGTTCTACCTGATGGAGCGCCGGTGACTCGGCCCAATGTCGGAAGCGCAAGCGGGGTGCGCGGCTCGGTTCGGCTTGGCGGCGTGCCAAGCTCGTTGGAAGAACCTTCAAATGCCAGAGATGAGATCGCAGACGACGTTAGTCAGAGGCAAAGCGAAGGCTCTCGAAGCATCGGGCAAAGAAGAGGGAAGCTTGATCGAACCACACGAGACGCACGAGGCGCGTCTGCCAAAGCGGCGGACGATGTGAAGGAGTGGTAGTTAGATCAAGCCGTCGTAGATCACGACATAGATTACAAATGCGATGAATAAGGCTGCGAAGAGGTAGATGCCTTTTCGTTCCCAAGGATCAGCCCAGATCTTTTTCCAAGTGTACGATGTAAGGCGATCCTCAGCGATAGCGCGGTCGATCTCGCGAAAGCCTTCCCAATCGCTTTTGCTCTCTGGCGGAGTTTTGTCAGAATTGCTCATAAGTCAGCGTCCTTTCGCCAGAAACCAAAGCCCCCTCTGCTTTCAAGACGAGAGTGTAAGCCAAGTTGTACGAAGCTCAAAATCTGGTCGGTCACCTTCTGGACTTAGGGTCTGTTGGTCAAACCGTTCGGGTCTTTGGCGCAATGCTGCGGGGAGATCGAAGGACGCCTGCTTTCAGGTGTATTCAAATAGGCATTGAGTCGCTCAATGGTTCTTCGGCGTGGTCTGCGCCCCATCCTCAAATCGAGCACAAATCGGGGATCGCCCACGGCTCGCCTACCAAAACGCGTTGCAGAAATATGGTTGTCTTTCAGATGCCTTTCGATCCGTTCCAGCAGCGTCATACCTTTCTCACTCCGACTCGCAAATCCCTTGTGTTCTTGTTATGTTCTTACTAGGATGATTTCCGCGAGTCTAGGAAGAAATCCTACGATCAATCCTGAAGGACCACACAAATGGAACATGTAAGAGAGGAACTTGAGAGGCTGATCACCCAGGGCGGATACGGCTACGCGGCGGTTTCGAGGCTGCTTGGACGCAATCCAAGCTATATCCAGCAATTCATAAAGCGCGGATCGCCTCGTATCCTTGACCCCGAGGATCGCAAGACACTTGCAAGCTTCTTTGGGGTCGATGAACAAAGGCTCGGTGGTCCTGCTCAAACACCAATGGATGGAATGATCGAAGTTCCCGTTCTGGACGTGGATGCCTCAGCCGGCTTCGGCGCTATTGCATCGAATGAGACCAGTTACACGCGCTTTGGGTTTGACGAGAAATGGCTCAGGAGATTGACCGTCGCTAAGGGCGCCAGCCTTTCAATCGTAAGCGTTCTGGGAGATTCGATGGAGCCCACACTTAGCGATGGCGATGAGGTTCTGGTCGATGCGTCCGATCATGGCGCAAGGCTGCGGGATGGCATCTATGTGCTGCGCTCCGACGATACGTTGGTCGTAAAGCGCATCGCCATCAAGCCCGGCGCGAAACAGATTACAATTTCCAGTGACAATCCCGCCTATCCTTCATGGAATGATGTCGATCGTGAAGGAGTTGAGGTGATCGGCCGGGTCATATGGTTTGGGAGAGCTCTTTAGTCATGCCTATCCGCAAACAGCTTGAAGCGGTACATCTTCTCGGCAATTGACCGTACTTATGGGCTTGGCCGAACTTCGGCCAATGCAACGTCAAATCCAAGTGGCAGCAGCAGCTTGGAGATAAGTCGAGCCTGACTAGCGTGAAAGCTATCGGATGGCGCTTTCACTTCGACAAAACGGGCCAGATTATCCTTCCACAAAGTCAAATCAGGCCAGCCGGATCTGAAATCGTATGGGGCATTTGCGAAGACCTCAGCAATCCTCGCTAGACGTTCAGTCCCGAGGGTTTCGAACAGGCCGAGCACGTGCTCTGCATGGACGGTGGGGTAGAATGCTGGGGTTCTCCCAGCGCTCGCAGAGATGATCTTCCAGTTGGTTTCGATCTGAGAACGCGTCGCTTGTGAAACCGCCGCGATCAGATCTCCCTTGTCGAAACGGTCCTCATCAAACGCAACGTTTTGCGCATACAATGCTTCGACAAAGGTGTCGGCGTTGCGTGGATCGAGCCTTGGAAACGATGCCGCCTTGAGCAAAGTCAAGATTAAACCGCCTTCGGAAGCAGCTCCGCTCCAGCCCAAATTGCGATAGTGTTCCAGTGAAGCAAACTCGACCGAGGACCATTGATGGGCTGCCTGTAGCCTCCAGTCCTTTCCGTCACCCTTCTCAAGGACGATTACATCATGCTCGATACCAAGCCTCTGCGCTTGTTTTTCGAAACGGCTTTGTTTTCTGCGCGCAGGTTTCGCCTCGCCCTGACCCATTTGTTTTCGAAGCTTGTCAGCGCGTCTTGCGACACCGACCTTAGGGTCTAGTGTTAGCGCCTCATCATAGGCCGTGATCGCCTTCTCACGCTTACCCTCAGCTTCATACATTTCACCCAAAAGGCGGTACGCACGAGCCTGACCCCATAGCTCACCTTCGCGCGCTGCACGTTCGAGACCAGCTTTGATTTCCGTTCGCGCTCCTTCTGAAAGGGGTTCTTGCGATGCCAGCAGGTCTTTGATCACGCCCAGATCGCCAGATGCGATCCGAGCTCTCTGCCAACCGTCACGGTCGATCATAGAACCAGCAAAATCGTAAGCGACCCGCTCTCCATCTTTCAGGCAAATGATTACTTTTTCCGCGCCAGTATCCCAATCATAGCCCTCAGCCCAACCAGTCTCGACTTCCCATCTTGCCATCTCGTGTCGGGCTTCAAGGTCAAACAGCATGTACCGACAGCTGTCATCACTTCCAGGTGCATTAGCTGTTTGGCAGATCGCATAGCGCCCATCAGGAGAGAGGCTATTGCTCATAAGGTTGGCTGCGAAGTGCTGATTAATGAGCTGCTGCCCATCGCGGTCATAGGCGGTGAAACGGCTCTGTAATCCGTTTCCAAACATACAATCATGGAGAATGAAAACGCCATTATCGGCGACTTTTCCCTCTTGTGGTCGCTCAAGTTTGCCAGATTTGACGATCTGATCGTGAAGAAGCAGTGACCACGAACCGTGCCCGCTTTCTCGGTTCCCACCTCGCGAGCCGTCAGGTGTTCTGTCGGCCCAGATCAGCCGGTAACTTCCGTTGGGTGACTTGGCATGATGACCTATGAAGTCGAGTTGTGCGATGCTGACAAGACCGTGGCTGTATTCGTCGATATCGAGCCTTGCACCTGAGCGCTTGCTTCCCCCTTTGCGCTCAGGCGAGCGTTTTCCGAACAGGCGGTCGAGGAAGCCTGTCATGTTCGCCCGTTCAAACGGTTTTGCAAGTCGGCGACGGCTTCAATAACTTCGTCGAATGCAGGCGCATCACCGAAAATCATGACACTCATTGCCTGATAATCCTGCCGCAGATCATCAATCATTCCTTCCTCGGGACACAAGGCGAAGGTTGGCGGGCGGGCCGAGGCTAGATCGAATGGCGGTCGATTGAAGAACATGCGGGCGTGAGCGACACAGTCTTCACCGAGAGCCGGGTCTTTCAGCGCTGCTAGGCCTGCGTCGGACTGGAGCAAACGAAACACATCGTAATAGTGGCGTGAGACACGTTGCCCGTTGCCTCGCAATTGCCCCCGGTTTTCATACCAGCGGCGCAGACCATGAAGGATGACCACCTTGTCCCAGAACGTACGCCCAGCATCGACCACGGTGACGTTCGGCACTGAAAGGTCCATGTCCGGAACATCGGCATCGACATAAGGTGTGAGGGTTTGTAGCGAATTGGGATCGAGGGCTGACTTTGCGCCTGATTCGATCTTCACCGACTTCGCGATGTAGTCATCAGTGGGTGTAGCACTGGGATAGACCAACAAGAGGGTCTGTCGATCGTGAGGATCAGCCTCCACCCGTAGCGCAGCTTTCTCGATCCCTGTTCTAGTAACGGTTTCAGCGCAGAGTGCCTCAAGGCGTTCCAACAACGGCCCGTTGATATAGGCTTCACAGGCCTCACGCATTTGGTCGAGCGCGGCTTGGCGTTTCTTACCACTCAGCGCTTCGAGTTCGTCAACTGACGCCGGATGGCCCAAATCATCGCGGAAGACAGTCACATCGATGTCTTCGGAAAAGCGCTCGATCAGACCGAATGCCTTGGACAGAGAAGTACCGCCCTTGAAAAGCAGCCGAGGCCCTTCGCCAAGTCCGTTGAATAGTGCGTCTAGCGTCCAGCAGACCCAGAGATCTTTCTCGACATTCTGCGGCGTTGTACCGAGCCTTTGGGCAGTTGCTGCGTATAGCCCGTTGCGCGTTTCTGCATCGGTACGCAGAATTTCGTTGAATGCGGAGCTCACGATAATAGCGCCTGATCGTGCAGTAACGGACGCAAAAAGTCCTGCATCCAGGCGGGTAATGTAGCGAAACCATCTGCTAGGTCGGCTCGCAGCTTCTTCCCATGATCGGGATCCGTGAGAATACTGGTCACTCTCTCGCGCCAGTTTTTGACATCATCACCCAGCATCGTGTCGCGAAGCCAGTGCAAGGCCTGAACAATCCGCATGGCTGGGCGGCCAGCCCAGAAGAGTTTGCTGGCGGCAGTCTGTTTGAACACGATGGTGAGATTGCCGAGCTTGATTGTCTTGGACCTTGCCTCGCTGTGCACGACAATTTTCGCCGGCACTGCATTGGTTAGACCAAGGTCGTTGGCTGCTGTCATTCCATCGACGAGCACGCGTATTTGGTCTCGACGCGCCACCGCCTCGACAACTTGTCGAGGATCGGGCGCACTTTTTTCTTTGGTAAGACTGTTGATTTTCGGCCGATCGTATAATCCCCGGTCGATCCTGCGCAGCTCTCCAGCGTTCACCAGCCGCTGAAGGCTTTTGTCGATTGCATCACGGTTAGCGAGCTCGAGGAAGTCAGATGGCGTCCAGACTGCGTTCCCCGGCTGAGTTGCGATGCGCTCGAGAATCTGCGCTTTCAAAGATGATGCATCAGCATTCATGTCCGAAATATGTAGCACAATTTCGGACATTGTCGATACGATCCGTCCGAAAAATGTATGCAAATTTCGGACAGGATTAAGTGCATCCAACAATCCCATCACTGCTCAAAGCGAAGGGCGATAGGCAATCAACTTCGCTCGGCTGTCCGATATTCAAGCCGCTGCTTTGATGTCATCGCCTCTTCAGGGTCGTAATCATCATCGTCAACGTCCATCCACAGCATGATGAGGGCATGCCCGTTTGCTTGTGGCAAAACCTGCTCTTTCATAAACGGGACTCTCTTCCCGAATTCCGTTTCGATCCAATGCTCTGCGCCAACGCTCAATAACGGGCTAATGTCAGAACCTCTGTGTGAGTGAAAGCG
The DNA here is from genome assembly GCF_947502395.1 of uncultured Erythrobacter sp. GTDB lineage: Bacteria > Pseudomonadota > Alphaproteobacteria > Sphingomonadales > Sphingomonadaceae > Erythrobacter. The sequence goes on along the minus strand of NZ_CANMZM010000002.1, from coordinate 994,000 downwards.
CGAACCTGATGGAATGGGGGCACCGTTCGTCGGCACTATCCAAGGAAATTCGCGATTGCGGAAATTGTAGAGGACCTTTCCATTGCGCGTGACCACAAACGCTACGCGCTCACCAGAATACTCAGCGTAGCACCTAGCAGCTACGACTTTACTGACATCGAATTCTCTATGAACGTCAATCGCTGCCTTCATATCGGCAGTCCGATAGGATTTTAGAAATTCGCGCAAGAGTGGCGGAGGTACAAGCAACGTGGATGCAAAGCGGTTGGCTTCCGCCTCCATCTTATAATGACCCTTCTTGGTCTTCTCGTCCCATGCCCGCATAGCCGCGCTATCACACATGAACTGTTCGCCAGTGACGGGTCGATGAAATGGGATCAAGAAATGCCCTAGCTCATGGGCAATTGTGAAACGTCGTCGCTGCCGACCGAGGCCCTTTTGAACAAGAATTCCGCCGGAACTGCGAGCATCGTCGGTGACAAGGCCGCCAACAAATCCTTCCGTTTCAATCTCTTCGATTTCAGCAATGTCGAGCGCTCTTGCAATGTCCTCGATAGGCATAGGAAGGCTCAAGCTGGGCAGAGCCTTTAGAATCTTGGTCACTAAGCCACGAGGTGAGGAGGTTCCATCAAGATCAAGGCGCGATAGCGTCATGTATCACCCCTCTCCTTTGCGCTCGCGAAGCCGATCCATCATCAACTTTATTGTCACCTGATCAGTCTCGTCTAGCGACTGCAAATCCCTGAACATTGCGCGGGCTGTTTCCGGTTCATCCTCCGACGCAGATTCCCCAACCAATTGGGCGATTGATACATCGAGCGCACGCGACAAACCCGTGAGCACTTCCAATGAGGGGTTCTTCGCACGCTCCGTTTCTAAGTCCCAGATATGGGCCTTAGATGCTCCAATCAAATCAGCAAGCTTCTGAAGTGAATAGCCTTTCCTCATACGAGCAGTCTTGAGCCGCGCTGCGAATGACATTGATTTCCTCTCTCATGCGTAAGTCCAACAACCAAATTGTCAGTTTAAATCATACAAAAGCATACGACACAACCTTGACGGGATGCAAGACTTGCCGTATGATATGATTGTACGAATTTGTTTTAATATTCTATTTCGGAGTTTGGCATTGCGGAAGATTCTATCAATTGACGGTGGCGGCATCCGGGGTGTCTTTCCGGCGGCTTTCTTGGCGGCCATTGAAGATAATCTGCCGCACCCCATTGGTAGCTATTTCGACCTTATCACAGGCACCTCAACAGGCGGCATCATCGCAATCGGGCTCGCGATGGGATTGAGCGCAAAAGAAATCTTGGCTCTCTACGAAGAGCGTGGTCCGGAGATATTCGAGCAAGACAAAGGCGGTGGGCGCGGACTATTCCGCAAAGCACGTCGTAACGTCCAAGGGGCAGTACTCGGACCAAAGTACGACCCGACAGCACTTCGAAAAGCACTGGTTGATACACTAGGAGATCGACGCATTGGCGACGCAAAAACGCGGCTGATGATACCCGCTTGGCACCCACAAACACGGCGTGTTTACATATTCAAGACTGCCCATCACGCTCGACTTGAAACCGATTACCTGTCGCTTGCCGTCGATGCGGCCTTGGCGACATCAGCAGCGCCCACTTACTTCCCGCAGCATGTCACCGAAGACGAGGTAGGGCTCGTTGATGGAGGAGTTTGGGCCAATAATCCGACAGGGTACGCAGTAGCCGAGGCTATAGGCACCTTGGAGTGGCCCAAGGACGACATCAAAGTTCTTTCCGTAAGCTGCCTCGAAGACATTTTCGCCGTGGGCGATCAATACAGCAAAGCCAGCATTGCGCTTAAGGCCACGGGCTTCTTCATGGCCGGGCAGTCTTATGGCTCAATGGGCCTAGCTCATATTTTGACCGGTGACGTCGGCGGAGCGGCCAAGGAAAAAGCGATATACCGCGTATGCCAGGCCGCGCCCGACGGATTCTTCTCGCTCGATAACACCAAGCGCATTGGTCAACTCAAAGATCGCGCCTTTGTCGAAGCTCGTGAGCAGAAACCAATTCTAAAGCCGGTGTTTTTCGCAGAGAAAGTTCCGCCATTCACACCTGTCCATCAGTTGAAAGAGAAAACAGATGCCTGATAAACCCCCACCTTCCCACGAAGATGCCCTGCAAGCGCTTGCTCGCGCAATCGACATGCCAGATGATAAGGCCGAGGAAGCACGAGCTCACTTCAAGAGCCTTGGTGAATGGCTTGAGCGCAATGACTCCAGTATAGCACAATATGATCCCTACATCGCGCCGCAGGGCTCTTTTTTGCTCGGCACAGCAAACCGTCCTGTTGGCAAAGATGAAGACTACGATGTCGATCTGATTTGTCGTCTTCAATCCGATAAAGGGACCTTCACTCAGAAGTCTCTCAAGGCCGCAGTTGGTCGTGAGGTCATTGCCTATGCAAAAGCACATTCAATGGCCCACGAGCCAGAGGACAAGCGCCGTTGCTGGACACTTGAATATGCAGACGGGTCGCAGTTCCATATGGATGTTCTTCCATGCATTCCAGATGCGCAGGAATACCAATCACGCCTTCGCAAAGCTGGGTTCGTTGAACTTGCAAATGATGCCACCAAAACGCTTGATGCTGTTGCGATTACCGACAAGACTGAACCCAATTTTGATCGATATTGCGAGGACTGGCCGTGCAGTAACCCCCTCGGATATGCTGCATGGTTTCGCGACATAATGGCCGTCTCAATTCACTTGAGAAAGGCTGAATTGGCAGCCAAGGACTCGACGTTTGCTAAGGTCGAAGACATTCCCGACCACGCGGTCAAAACCACATTGCAGAAGGCAATTCAGCTTCTGAAGCGGCATCGCGACACGATGTTCGCTGAAGATATGGACGTTCGCCCGATCTCAATCATCATCACGACCCTTGCAGCAAAATCCTATGACAACGAGGATACGCTTGTTGGTGCTTTAACTGCCATCCTCACCAACATGGACGCTCATATCGAAACGCGTTCTGATGGAAAGTGGATACCGAACCCCGTTAACCCTGCCGAAAATTTTGCTGACCGCTGGGCAGAAGATCGCAGGTTAGAACACAGCTTCGATCGCTGGCTTGCGGCGGCGCGAAGTGATTTTGGGCTTTTCATCAATGCGTCTCGTCCCACCGAAGTCCCAACGGTTTTGGCAGAGCGTCTTGGCGACCGGACTGTGGAAACGGCGATGACTGCTATCGGAGCTGTTGGAGCAGTTGTTACCACGGCAGCACCCGTGGCGGCGCGTGTTAAGGAAGCCGTAGAAGAGGTGAAGAGCACGCGCAGCGGCACATCACCTTATTACCGCATCTAGTAACCCATGTTGAGTTTCGCAGAATTCAAACGTGCTTTAAACTTCTCCCAGCCCAAGCTCGAATTCTTTGAGAAGGACGGCACCTTTATAGCGACTGGCATCTACTGCCTGAATGATGGGCCTCATGCCGACGGGGCGATTGAGGAATTCGATGTCCTTATCGCTGCGGACGAAAACTACCCTAGCACAGAGCCTGTATTGCAGGAGAAAGCGGGTCGTTTTCCAAGGGATATTGATAGGCATATATACAGCAACGGGACTTGCTGCATTTGCGTATGGGCCGAGTGGCTTGAAACCTCCGCTGACATGTCCTTTGCTGCATTTTGCGGTGGCCCGATGCGCGACTTCTTTTTGAGTCAGCTCTATTTCGAGCAAAAGGGGGAATGGCCATTTGGAGAGCGCAAGCATGGTGCCGAAGGCTTGGCCGAGTCGGTAAGTAGAATATTGGGTTTTCGTGTCACACCAACTCAGGCGTCAGACCATCTCACAGCCCTAACTGGCGGCCCACCCAAGGGACATTGGACGTGTGTCTGTGGGTCAGGATTAAAGATACGCGATTGCAGTTTTGAGCACATCGAAGAGGTTCGGGAACGTACTGATCGCGAGAACCTAGTCTTGCTTAGAGATAGCCTGCGATCTCAACTGCGACTCAGGAGGGCCAGTCTGACAAGGGGTAGCGCGAGATGAGTTTGGTACTTGAAGCCCTCGCCGCACTCGCCAGAGACCCCTTTCACATGAAGGCCAACGCCAGCTTAGTGCACTGGGCAGCCTGCCCCTTAACGGCAGCAATTAAGGCGCAAAGCCGTCACTAAATCCCCCGATCAAGCGTTTTACTCTTGATGCGCTCAAATTCTTGGCCCGCGCTTTTCTGGCTCGTTTCACTCCGTTCTATCTCGCCACCTTTCGTCGCAGCTGCTTGTAGGCGCGATGTAACTTCAAGCCCAGAGGCCTTCTCTCCCTTATTGTGAGCAACAGCGGCAGTCAGTTTTTGAGTGTTGTCCAAGACCAAAGTCAGATGATCGCGCAGGCGGGTCACTGTCACCAAAAACGTCTTCTGGTTCGATAGATTGCGCTCTCTACTGTCCATAACAGCAATCCCGCGATCTGAGGTGAGGCCCTGCGCCATGTGAGCGTTTAGCGCGTAGGCGAGATCGATGCGCTTCAGCATAGGATCGTCCTTTCCAAGCGTCACATGCTCACCCTTTGAGGTCTCAACCGTGACCTTGCCCTTATCGATGGCAATGACCTTTGCCTGGTCAGCGTTGAACAGCCCGCGCTTGTGATCATTTCGCGTCCAGCGAATTTTGTCGCCACGATGGATTTCGAGCTGTCGGTCGTTGAATAGAGCCAGAGTGTCAGCGGCCTTGTCGGCCCTAATCCGCGAAGGATCGAAGCTGAATTTTCTTCTGCGGGCGCTCTCCAAAACGACCCTTTCGCGTTTCGGATCCCTGCCTAAGATCCTGTATTGTCCCGGCATAAGGCCAAGCGTCTTTTGTCTCTTTGAAACCTCGAGAATGCGGCCGGTCCGATAGGCTGCAACATGGCGCAGCTCTTCATAAGTGGTGTTCACGCGCTCTAGTACAGCCAATTGAGCTTTCTCCGGCCCAATCTGCCCGCTTGCAAGAAGACCTGTTTGCACCGCCTCATTGACAGCTGAGCGGATCCTGCGTCCCGAGGCATAGATCGATGTGCGCTCTCGGTCCTCTGGCTTCAGAGAAAGCCACTGCTCGGCTGCAACAATCGCGCCATCGCCTTTGGCTTCGATCGTATGGGGCTCAAGTTTGGCAAGCGCAGTTCGAACATCACCTTTCTGCGCAGCGGCTTGGGCTTCACGAACAACAGGGTTACGCGCGCGCAGGTTGGTGTTCATTTGGGCCTGCGCAATCCCGGCCTTTTGCAGGAGCGCAAAGGGCTTGCCGGCATCGACAGCGCCAAGCTGTTTGCGGTCGCCCATAAGTACCAAGCGATGGACGCCGGCTAGATTTGCGAGCGCAACGAGCTTTTCCTTGTCGCTGTTGGCGACCATCGAAGCCTCGTCCACAATGAGAACGGTGCCTCCAAGCGCCTGCTTTGCTTCGGTTTTGAGTGTGCGATTGGAGGGATCATCCAGCAAAGGCTTCCAGCCACCCAGAAAGCGGGCAAGCGTTTGCGATTCAATTCCCGTGTCTCGTTCTAGCATTTGAACGAGCGTGTTCTGGATAGCGAGGCCGATGACAGGCCGTCCCTCTTCCCCCAGTACTTTGGCGACCGGCCCAAGCACGCTGCTTTTGCCAGCACCTGCTACGCCCTGCACCGCAACGGTTCGATCCGATGAAGTCAAGATAAGGCGCGCAGCCGAGAGTTGGCCGTCATTCAGTCTAAAGCCGTGCCCGATCTCGGCCGAGGCCTGCACACGGGTTTCTGCCTCTTCAGCGTTGAGATCAGACGCGGATTCTCCTTTTCCCGCCTGAACTGCGGCGATGATGCGCTCCTCGGTTTCAATCGCTTCTCGCGATGCGAGCCAGCCCTTATGCTCGCTGCGTCCCGCTACAAGATGACCAGAATTGACCAAGGCGCGGGTTCTCGTTTCGATCTTACCGATGGTCGTTGGCAGACCAAAATCCAAAGCCGCCTTGTAGAGCGCTTCGCGTTCAAAAGCGGCCTCGCGCTGCGACAAATGCCGCACAGCCGAGGCAACCGCCTGCGCGGCCGCGATCGTTTGCTTGTCCTGTTTAAGCACCGAGGCCGGCACCAACGGATCTTCTGATGCCCCTCGAACATGGCTCGCAAACTTGGCAAGCAGAGCTCGGCCCCGTTCCACCAGTGTCGCGAAACCCGAATGAGGCTTTTCAGGCATGGCTGAGCGCACACGCGCACGCTCGACCATGGGATTTAGATCGAGACCAATGGATTGCGAAGTTTCCTGCCACATGCCTCCAAGCGTATCGCGATCCTCGATCGGCGCTTTGGCAGAGCGGGTATCAAGTGCAGCGATCCGCCCAGCTTCAAGGCCTGGACCTTGCCTCGCTGCAAGCACTTCTTGGCGCCGCGAAGAGAAGGCCATGACATCCTCGCGCGAAATCGCGCGCGCTTCGAAATTGCCATGCTTGAGAGTTGGTCCGGTTTCATAGCCAAGCTTCTCGACTTCCATTCGGAAGCGCGCCATCGCGATGGAGTTGAGCGTGGTGTTGAGCTGCCATAGACGATCATTCTTGAGCGTCCGCCACTTACCATCCTTGCCTTGTGTCACATTGGCGATCACGGCGTGGAAATGGAGATTGGGTTCCTGATTGCGATTGGTATCGTGCTGGAAAAGTCCAATCGCCAGATTGCCTGTCTTTTGGGTCTGAACCTTGCCCTGCGCCATGATGCGGGTTTCGGAAGCGTTCTTTTCCGCCCATTGAAGCGCTTCGACAACCGCCTCACGATAAGCGCTGATGATGCGCTCATCTTTGCCCACAAGGGCAAGAAGCGACCAGCTTTTGGGAACAGAGAATGTAAGGTCGGTTCCTGGCCTATGGGCCTGCCCAAGGTTGCCAACTTGCGTTCCATCGGGGAGCGCACCTCGCAACAAAGCGTCGAAGGCCATGGCGTCTACCTTCCCCTCTAGACCAAGCCGCTTTGCGCCTTCACCGAGCCATTCACCCGAGCGATCAGCATCAGCTTTGGCGTAATAATTATCGGATGCGAAGTAGTTGGCCGCTGCGGAGGACGAGCGGACATTGGCAACGGAGAGCATGGGCAGGCCTCACACAATTCAAGTCCCTCTGTCCTCCCCGATCATCGCAATCACATCTCAGCGTCGAAGTCGCCGAGATCGTGATCATATTCTTCGCGTGCCGCGCCGCCCAAGAGCGAGCGCTGCTGCTCTTCTTGAAGCGTCTTATCCGTCTTGGCGAGTTGCTCACCTTCACGCTGCGCGGCGTCAGGATCGGGCCGATCAGTGCGAGGCGCAGGCTTTTTCAGGGCGTCTGATTCACGGTGATCGACTTGCTGCTCCCCAAGCGGAAGCTCGCCTTGTACTTTGCCTGAAGAGGCTGCTCTTTCGCTTTTGAGCGAGGCTTCAACAGCTTGTTTGAGGGTTGTCTTAGAGCGAGACTCCGAACGTTCTCGCTTGTCAGTCTTTACCTTCTTGTCACGCGCGCGAGACTGCGCTTTGGGACGCTTCGCTGGCTCACGCTTGCGATCCGTGGCTTCCTTCATCTTGCGCGGATCGCCGCCGTCTTCTCCTTCCTCTCCGCCCTTAATCGCCGTAACCTTGGAAGTCTCCTCGCCTTCCTTGAGAGTTTCAGCCTTTGCCTTTGACGTTGGTCCTTTGGCATCCTCGCACGGGATAAAACCTTCGACCCGGCGCGGCCAATCTCGGGGTTGCAAAGAGACAGGCGCCGCCGGAAAACCATCAGGGAACTTGATGAAGCCCTCAAGGCTGGGAAGGCCCATAAACTCATCAGGCAAAAGCAGCGGAACCACCTGCCGACGCGGCGTCAGACTGACCGCATCGCGCGCATTGTTGTAGCCATAGCTGTACCCTTCTTCCATCTCGCGAACCTCGCGGTGGCCGATAATGTCGGAGCACCATGTGGCGGTCTCGCGATCGGCAGTGGCAAGGATGAGTTTGGTCCTGGCAAGTGACGACAAGGTCATTGCCATGTTCTCGCCGTAGACCTCCTTGAGCTTCGCGAAGGTATGGACACCCGTGACGATAGCACCGCCAAAGTTGCGCGCAGTCTGCAGACCTTTTTCGAGCGACGGCAGGCGGTGAAGCGCGCCTAGCTCATCGATCAGAAACCACAGTTGCAGGTCACGCGTCCGGCGACCCGTCATCAGCGTGTTGATCGCTGTATCAAGCCACAGCGTCAGCAATTGTGAGAGCACGCTCATGTCTACATAGCGCGCGGATAGGAACAGAAAGGAGCCCGGTTTTCCTTCGCCAGTCACCCACTGCCGCACCGAAAAAGCGTCCCCTGATTGAGGCAGCATTTGCATCGCTTTTGCGTTCACATTGAAGACGGCGCGGACCGATTCCGCCATGCGAGCAGCGGCCGGCGTGCTGATCGGTCCAGCCATTGTGTCCTCTACCAGGCGGTGCAGATCCGAGAGATCTGCATTCATCAATTCATCGGCAAGTGCGGCATTGGTCCCGCGCCCTGCTTCTTTCAGCTTGATACATGTTTCAACAAATAGGGTTCGCGCAGCGAGCACCCAAAACTGTTCCGAGCCGCCTCCATCATGGGGCACAAGCGACTCCGCTGCTGCATGAAACTCCGCGCGCGATGTGCAATCATCGAAGACGCTCCAGCTTGGGCAGCGTGTATCCAATGGGTTCAAAATGATATCGCGTTCGGGATCGAAGAAGGTTTCGATAAAGGCGCCGGTCAGGTCGAAAATGACCGCACGTTCGCGTCTTTGTCTGATTTCGGAAAGGAGCTCGAAAAGGGCGACCGTTTTGCCCGTGCCTGTCGTGCCGACCAGCATGGTGTGGCTTTGTTCTTTACGCCAGGGCCAGCTCACGCCTGCAAGATGCGCGGGGCTATAGAGACCGGCTGAAGCTAGCGCGCTGCTGCCTGCAAGCCGCCACCTCCATCCCAAATTGCTGCCATATTCGCGGGCGCGTTCATGGCGATTGTGATCGTCGATTTCGCCTTCCAGTTCAGCAAGGCTTGCAAGCGATGCGCCGCGCACATGCTTCCTTTGCTTGGACCGCCAACCGAAGTGCTCAGCAACCCACCAAAAGGCAATGAAGGCAGGAACAAGACCCCACGCCGAGGTGACAAGCGCAGCCTCAACCGCCCCCTCAAATGCGGTCATTGCCTCTTTCATGGGCGGGTATTCTGTGACTACGCTGATCGGGAACGCGACGATGCTTCCATCAGCCAAGGTGAGGTTCACAAGCTTGTCAGGATCGAACTCCATAAACGCATAAAAGGATGAGTAGATGTGCATCCAGACAAGGTAGGTTTGGTGGTCATTGAGGCTGCTTGTTACCTCCCAATAGATAAGTCCTAGAATCACCAGCAGTGTGATGATGAGCGGACCCTTGAGCCCGGCTGCAAACATGAAACCAAAGTGCCCAAGGAGCTGGCTTCCGCGAGTGAAGTTGACGAGTTTATGCTTCATCGCCGCCCCCTTGCGGGCGCGGCGCAACGAGCCCCAAACGCTCCAGCCGGCGCTGATAGGCCGCGACCGTCTGCTCGCGCAGATCGGGCACAGAATGGTGCGTGAGCAGCGCATCCAAAGCTACGGTGATGAAGATGTTCTGGCGAACCGGATCGGTCGCTGGCGTCCTCAAATCGGCTTCCGTGTCACGCTGCCAGGCATCAAAAATGCAATCGCCAATCACGATGCTTGAACTTACTCGCCGCTCATCGGCCTGAGCTTTAATCCATTCGGCAATGAGAGGCGTGACATAGGTCACAAAACGATGATGTCTTTGCATGAATCCAAGTTCCTTTTGCTAAAAAGAACCTGGTTCACTCTTCGGAAAAGTGAGTGCCACTCTGGCACGGGCAATAGGGTGTAGGAAACCGGAAAATTAGGACAGAAATTCAATGTGCTAAGTGAATTCAGCACAATCTGGCACAGTCGATAAAGCCATTGGCACACGACTGGCACAGAAGTGGACATTGCCAAATTCATGATAAACTTCATGATCTTACTTGCCAGCCCCGCTGCGTACGGTGTGCTACCGTTTTCCCACTGCGAGGTCTAAGTCCAGAAACGACAGAGAATGGGTTTTGAACGGGCATTGGCATCTGTGCCGATCGAGCGAAAGCAACAGCCCGGGACGCTGAAGCGAACCGCAAGCGCCAGTTCGGAAGCAAGCATCCCAACCAAGACGCACCCCTGATAAGCTGACGGCAAAAGAAGCGCGTGCGAGATAAGGGAGCGGGGTTTGTCGCTCCCGTCAGCCTCGCGCCGCTTCGACCCGTTGGCGCTCAGGAGTGCATGCGGGGCCCGGACCAAATACGCCGCGCCCGCAGGAGCGCCGCCGCAGGTGGTGCGGGACCGAGCGCGTCACCAGCACCGCTCCTTACTACTCTCTCCTCTTCCAGCAGCGAACACAAAAAAGGGGCAGGAACCGTCACCGGCTCCCGCCCCATCGGACGTTCAGAACTCGTCGAGCATTGCGCCGTGCACCGTGTGCACAACCCGGCTGGCCAGATGCGCCGGCAAGGCGTTGTAGTCACCCTCGTCCAGGGCGAAGTATCCTAGGTCATTATCTTCCACGACGTGCTGGTCGAAGAAGCTGTGCAAGGCCCGCCGTTCGGCAGTGGCCAGTGCTTCGAAGTAGCTGTTCGAGTTTGATTGAATCGATGCAAGCGCAGTCATGAAATCCTCCTGATATCTGTCGGTAAGACGACAGGAGGAAGGCAGATGGGTGTGTGGCTGGCGGGTCAGGGATCGCCCGGCTGGGCGACCGCCAAGCGGCGGTGGGGGCAACGATTTTGTCGGACTGCAGCGAAGCGAAGGGACGGCAAAATGGTGGGGCCCCGCCGTCCTTGACGCGCCAGCTGCACGCCCATCATCCTTGAAAGTCCGTGAGCCAAACTCCCCTCCCGTTCGATCTCAGGTGTTCGCGAAAACCAAGGGGAAATCGCTTTCCTACAGGACGGGTGATAGTCCACGTCAGCCGAGGAGAGGGTCATCGGAGGGGAAGAAAGAAGTATCCTCAATGCCATCGAAACGAAGCGCTGTAGCCGCACTCCAGAAACTGGAGGCCGACAGGCTGGCACTCGACCAACGTCAGAAAGAACTCGAGAAACAGGCTGCCATTGAACTGGGCCAGGTTATTCTTGGAACGGGGATAGAGACCTTCTCAAAGAGGGGCCTATCCGAAGTTGCAAATGAGCTCGGAAAACTAGGCGAAGAAGAAGCCATAAAGCGGCTGTTTCAAAAGCCAGCCTCCGCATCACGCACAGCTCAAAGCCACTGAAAGTGAATACGAGAAAGGGCCCTGTCCCGTTTGGACAGAGCCCTTTCTTGGGCGGCTGGATGGCTGAGATCAGTCGATTTCGGGAGCATCCTTGTTCTCGTCGTTCTCGCCGGAGCCATTGCCCCTTGAGAGGAAGTCGACCTTGTCGGCGAGGATCTCTGTGCCGTAGCGTGTGACCCCGTCCTTGTCTTCCCATTGGGTGTAGTGGATGCGGCCTTGGACGGAAACCAGCTGGCCCTTGGAGCAGAACTGTCCGACGGTCTTGGCGAGGCCATTGAAGCAGGTCACACGGTGGAATTCGCTTTCTTTTGCGGTGTAGCCGTTCTCGTCTTTGTAGGTCTTCCCGTCCTTGTCCCTTGCAGGGCGATCGGTGACGACAGTGATCCCGGTGACATTGGTGCCGCCCTTGGTCTCGCGGGTGTCCGGATCGCGGGCGATGCGGCCGGTGAGGATTGCGATATTGGTCATGATCTTAGTTCCTTCAGTTCCTCAAACCGGAGACCATCTCCGGCTTGCGAACATCCAGAAGAAGCAGGGCATGGGAGGACTGCACCGCAGGAGCGAAGCTCTAAGGGGAACCTGTTCATGACGGGTGGTGCGGGCAGGCAGCGCAGCTGCCAACACGGCCGGAAAGGAACGGGTTGCGGCTCCTCAGCTGACCTGGTTCAGGACTGTTCGCGAAGAAAGCCGGATGGGTATCGGGTGCGGGTCTGAAGGCTCGCGTGACCCCGCTTCAATCAACCTACACCATCGCCTCCCGATGCCGCCAGGAGATCCATGAAGTTGCGCGCAGCCTCCCGGTCTTCCTCGTTGTCGAACGCCACGTCGAGGTCGGGGGCGGACCCGAACATGTGCAAGAACGACCACAGTGCAAAGCGCTTGCCCCTGTCTTGCTCGAGACCGAGGTCGACCCGGCAATGCTCGATCCCGGCCGCCAAAGTGTCTGGCGCCACGTTAGACAAATTGGTCGAGGCAAAGTAGCGAAGAAGAAGATCATCGAGTTGCATTGCCGATCTTGTAGCTTGGAAAATCGGATGCGGGAACGATAAGTGCCGCGCCGCAGTTTTCAGTAACCGCGTCCGTCCAGGAAGATTGCTGCACAGGCGCGCTGGTTACGCGCGATGAGCAATGAAGCTGTTCAGAGGCGTATCCATTCGGGCATTTCATAACCCTACAATGGAATTGATTGCGTTCGGTACTCCCCTGCCATTGCGACCCGTAGGACTCGGAGCAGCAATGAGTTCTGCGCCTCATGGGCGGCCTTGAATGGGGCCGCCCTTCTTCGGCGATTGGGAATTGATCATCCGAGAGGTCTAGTTGCTCTTTCCCCGTCAAGCGGGACTAGTGCCCAACGGCCCGCGACGATCAACAACCGTGATGCGCTGCTTCTTGGCTTCGATCACGAGGCGTTCGGTCACGCCGTTGCCCGGAAATGCCACCACATAGCGAGGGCTGAGACCAAGCATTTGCTCGTTGCGCTTGAACCCTGCACGAGCACCCAAACGACGCTCAAGCCCGAATGTGAGCTGTTGCACTTCGTGGCGCTCGGCCCAGGATGCGGCCAGTCTGTCGGCTCCCTTACCGTCGCCGCCGTGTACGAGAAACATGTCAGGAACGACCTCGCGCACCCTGTCGAGTGTAGCCCAGATGTTCGCCGCGTAAGTCTTGGCGTCGGCCTCGCATTCGAAACGGTTGCGACCACCGGCAAAGACCACCGGAGTACCCTCGGGAGAATGTGCAGCCTGACGACGCTCCTTGCGTACGCGCAAAAAGTCGCGGGCATCAATCACGGCCGATGTCATGTTCTTCGAGTGGCGCGCACGCGATCCCGATACGGGCTTCCACGAGGAACCGGTTTCGTCGCGATAGAGACCTGCTGCAACCTCACGCATCTGCTCGAACACCTGCATGCTGGCTTCAGCAGACTGGGCACGCAGGGTTTGTTCCTGGAGGTTTGACGAATGCACTTCGGACCCGTCGGCGGATGCCAATAGGGCGCGGATTTCATCCGAGGCCCGATCTACTTGGGTCGACTTGCGGCTGGCTGCACGGTGAAAGAGATTGACGAAGCCCCAAGCGAGATCCTCGGCGTCGGCCTCGAGCGCGGTGTCGGCAAACAGCGCGAACAGATCGGACCAGACTGCTCCGAGCGTGTGAGACATGGCGTCCTCGCAAGGGAAGTCGGATCCGTTGAATGGGGCAGGCGTGATCGAGAAGCCGGATAGATCGAGGCCGGCAAGCTGGGTGGCGAAATTGTCATACATATCTTTAGTCCTCCTGAGACCGGCGAATGCCGACGGAGGAAGTTCCGCGCGGGCCCGTTCGCCGTGTCCGAAAAGGACCGGGATAAGAGACCACCGCACCGCGTCAGCGGGAAACCCCGCAAGGCAAGGCTGGCGTGGGCCACACGGGCCGCAGCCTTGCGCGGGTTGCTGTGGGACCTGACCGGTCCAGGGCACGAGGACCAGCGAACAGGCTGTGCGGGATCGTGTCGGAGTGGCGCAGGAGTTGTCTGGGAGTGATCCAGGATCGGTCCGGGAGCGCTCGGCCAGACCGAATTGACTCGGTGTGAAGGCAAGTGCCAGTACGTGCGGGCTGGCTGACAGAGTTGCTCAAGTTAAGTCTCTTATTCAGGCTGCGTCAGAAAGTTCGGCATCAGCCTCATTGGCACTCGATTGGTGACCGCCCATTTCGAGCAGCAAGGTGGCTGCCTCCTCGGCCTTTGCGGCCGCGGTCAGGATCGCGCGCTCGTCCTGTTTAAGGATCTTGAGCCAGGACGCGATATAGCTAGCATGATGATCGAGATGCGAGACGGGCAATCCCAGTTCGGCACCAAGAATGGCGGAGGACAGCTCGGCGATAAGTTCTTCGACGGCATAGGCATCACTGCCGAAGCGGTTCTTGAGGCCTCGATCGAGTCGCGAAGAATGTCCAGTCCAGTGCGATAGCTCATGCGCAAGTGTTGCGTAGTAATGGTCATAGGCTTCGAAGAGTTCGGCCGGCGGCATGGTGACGCGATCACGCAGTGGCTCGTAGTAGGCTTGCGCGCCATGATGGCGTAGCTCTGCGTCGATCTCAGCGAAGAAGGCATCTAGCCGCTCCTCGCGGCCTTCGGGCTCAAGCGCGGCAACCAGTGGCTTGGGATGGTAGAATTCGGGGAGGCCATCGCACTGGTCGGCATTGAAGACTGAATAGGTCTTCAGCACGCGCCGGCTCTCCGTATCCTGCCCACCTTCAGCGTTTTCGACTTCCTTGGTGTAGTTTTTGTAGAAAATCGCGATGGTCGATTTTTCTCCTTTGCGGACTTGGCCGCCGAGTTTCTGGCACTGGCGATATGTCATCCAGTATGGTGAGGCGTAGCCGCAGGCATCAGCAACCATCCAGAGCCAGAAGGTATTCATGCCGCGATACGGCGTCCCGCATGATCGCAGCGGGCGAGAAAGCGGCAAGCCACGCCACGGCTTGACCCAAGGCTTGGTGCCTTGCTCTAGCTTTTCGATAATGGCGGCGGTGATACGCGCAGCTGGAGAAACTGAAGCAGTGCGGCGGGACTTTGTCATCGATGGTCTCCTGATCGCCGGAACGGACGTGTCCGGGTTCAGGATGAACAAAGCGTCCTCCCCTCTAAGACTCACCATCGTAGGCGACCTTCGGACGGAAACGCGAATAAGGCGGCCCATCCCGAGAGGGACGGACCGCCCGCCGAGTCACCTGGACCTGTCAGGAGGGGTCAGGCAGCCTGCTCGGCAATTTCGTTCGCGGTCTCGTCCTCAACCGGGGCCGCAGTTTCATCCTCGACCGGTTCCTCAGGAGAACCGAAGCACATGATCTCGGGCACCCACGCTCCCGCGCGCGTCTTCACATCCGCTTCGCCAATGAAATTGCCGGAGAAGATACGCTCGGCTGCGCTCGCTAGTTCTGCCTTCTTCGAACCTGCATAGCGGCTGACGAGTTCGGGACCGCCTGCAGCGTCGAGCGCTTCAAGCGTGCGCGCCTTGGCCACACGATCGAAGAAGTTCGCCGCCGTCGGCCGCCACCAATGCGCGGTTTCGATCTCGAGCAGCGACCCGAGTATCTCGTGCAGCGGCGCCGAGCGATCGCCTTCGCAGGCAAGGCTCGCGACCAGTGTGCGGGATACGACATGGCCGAGCCAGGCCGAACGTGCTTCATCGCTCAATGCGCGGAAGCGTTCGAACCGTTCGACGTCAGTCTCGCCGGCGCGCCAGCTCTCGTCGAGCGAAGCGGCGAACTCGGCGAGCGCAGCACTTGCGGGGGCATCCTTCGCCTCGAATCCGGCCACCGGCCCCGATGCGACCGAGCCGACGAGCGTCGACGCCTTTTTCGCGCGCCAGTCATGCCCATCAGCATCTGCGAGCGTGAAGACCATGAAATCAAGCGCGAGCGCAGGATCGTTGGCCAGGTGGATCGCCAGGATATCGCGACGCTGCATCGCGAGCTCGTCGAGCAGACGCTGCGAAAGCGCCCCGCTCTTGCGCTTGGTAACAGCACCTGCATCCACCGGTTCGACAGCTCCGTCATCAGTGTCGATGACTTCAGCATCAGTGTAAAACTGCGGCACCATTGCAGGTTCGCCATTCCGTGAGAGCACAAGGAACGCTCCAGCCTCTGACTTTAGCTCGTCGGCAAGCACTGGCGGACGATCGTGCAGATCGCGCATCGCGCGGTCGATCGAGACCAGCTCTTCTTCCGCCTTGGCGATCTCGCTTTCGTCGCTGTCCTCATCCTCGAGGATGGCCGCTGTCCGGTCGTAGTCGGCTTCAAGGTCGCTGAGCTCGCGGGCTTCCTGCTCACTGAGCGGAGCCGGTTCGCATGGAAGCCGATTGAGGCCCTCGACGAGATCGTGGCTTACATAGTTGCCAAGCGTGGGTCGCACCCAGGCAAGTCCGTGTTCTTCAGCGACGCTCTTCGCAGCGTCATCCATCGCTTTCTGGGCAAGGTCTTCGAGCAGCGCGACATCGATCCAGCTTTCGCTGGCTTCGTCGTCGAAGAGTTCGCGTTCGATCCGACCACCTGCTGCGAGGTAGGCCTCGCGCCCGACCAGAACCGCGCGCGGATCGGAGCCACGAACAGTGGCATCGAGCACCATGCGACGGATCGTGTCAGGCGTGACCTGGTACCAGGCGTCCTGCAGTTCGGCATAGACGTGTGCTTGGCGGTCAATGTCTGAGATCGCTCCATAGGCCTTGGCCATATCGAGCGTGATCGCGCCTTCGGCGAGCGCTTCGAAGACACAAGGTGCGAGGCCCGCCAAGCGCAGACGGCCCTCGACAAAGCGGACTGTGAGACCGAACCGGCGAGCCACGTCTTCGGTGCTAGCTCCCGCCTCGACAATCGCAGCGAAAGCCTGCGCCTCGTCGGCCGGGTTCATTGCGAGGCGCTGGAAGTTCTCGGCAAGGCTCGCTTCGCGCACTTCGCTTTCCTCACCTTCGATGACAAGGCAAGTGACTTCATGGTTCTTGGGAAGCGTGCCTTCCTCGACCAACGCTTGCAATGCAGCGAGGCGGCGCCCGCCAGCTTCGACTTCAAATTTCCCTCGGGTGGCTTTGCGAACTACCAGATTTTGGAGAAGCCCGCGTGCCGCGATATCAGCCCGCAATTGCAAATCGGCAAGAACGTCGTTTGTTTTGCGTACGTTGCGAGGGCTTGAGATTAGTTTCTTGAGAGGAATGGATTGGATCATGAGTAGTCTCCTGTCTTTGTTGCGCCTCACGACAACCGTGCGGCCAAAGACCCAGGAGCTCTCTCTCCTCTAAGTTTTGCTCTTTCGGAGCAGCCACGTCTGCAGTTCATCGTTCCAGTCTTCGCCTCGCGATCTGACCTTGCGGATCAGGATTTTGCGATTGGGTGAAACGTTGGCTTCCAGTCCGCGAGTTGCCGCGAGTTCTCCACCTGCGTCGTGATCGACGAAGAGATGTAGCTCGCTCACGCTCTCGGGGATGGCAACCAGGCCGAAGCGTTCATTGCCCAGCGTTGCCCATGTTGGGATCCCGGTAAGCGCATAGGCCGACATCGCGCTTTCAATGCCTTCGGCGAGACCAAGCCTTCCCTCGGCGGGTGCGAACAGACGGACTGCCGCCTTGCCGAGAGACCCCAGAGCACGTTTCGGCTTGGCAAACGATGCCTGCGTATTGCCGGAATGCGACAGGAAAGTCCGGTGAACGGCAATCGGCCCCTCGTCGAGGCTGACCGAAGCGATCATCGCCGGCAAAAAGCGCGCGCGACCTTTCGGTCCAAGCGGTGTGCGCGGATGAAACCTCAGCGCATGGGAGGTTGCGAGGATGCCGCGCTCTTCGAGATATGCCTTGGCAGGACTTCGCTGCAGCGGTCGGGCATCGCGCCAGATGCGGAGTGCTGCAGCTGATGGCTTGCTGGAATAGCTCGGCTGGAACGGAAATTCGTCAGAAGAACCTGAGAATAGAGCTGAGGTCTCGATCCCTTCACGGGCGAGGGCAGCGAGCACGCTCGCCTGATCACACCCTGCGAAACAATGTAGGAGGATCGCCTTTCGGCCAAGCGTGACACCGAGCGAAGGCGTGCGGTCATCGTGCGCTGGACAACGGGCCATGCCCTTGGTGCCAGACCACTTCCCGTCGCGGCTCTCGCAGAGCTTGCGAGCGGTTTCCTCAAACGACGCGCGAGACTGATGGGAATTCGAAAAGGACATGCGAGCTCCTTAGTTGCTCAATTGCCCCTTCTGTCGCTTCCCTCTCCTCTTGTTGGTGCAACCAATCATATGGTTTCCTACACCCATACGTTCATAATATGTTCTCACGCCAGAATTATCAAGATTGAGAGATTGCGCAGTGAAAAGCTCGAAAATAGCGATCGGGATAGGTACGCTAGGACTGGCAGTCCCAAGCTGCGCCATCGCGCAAGAATTCCAGATTTTCGATCACGTTATGGGGTCGGTTGAAAGCGCGTCAGACCGACGAGCGGACGTTCAATACGATCCTAGAAGTCAGAAATCGCAGATTGAACGAAGCTTCAAAGAGGCGCTCTACGAGCCTCTGATCCGTCAAGCAGAAGCTCGTCACCGCTTGCCGCCAAGGCTCCTCCAAGCGTTAGTCTGGCAAGAATCACGGTTCAATCCGATGGCAATCAGCCCAGCAGGGGCGGCTGGATTAGCCCAGCTCATGCCAGCAACAGCACGGGAGCTCGGGGTTACCAATCGGCATGACCCCGCTCAAAACATCGATGGCGGCGCAAGATATTTGCGGCAGATGCTCGATCAGTTCGGTGCGATCCATCTCGCATTGGCAGCCTACAATGCTGGCCCAGGTGCCGTATCGCGAGCAGGAGGCATTCCGAAAAATCGAGAAACCCCAGGATATGTGAGAAACGTTATCCGGCGATGGATGGCATACGCCAAACAATGAGCGCGATCTTGAAGAAGCTCAAGAGTTAGCTCGCTTTCAGCAATACCAAGTCACCGCCCAACTTGAGGCTATCAAGATAGTCACTCCACCACTGCGACATCTTTACGCGCTCAGACCAGTGCTTACCTCGATGATAAACACCACGGATCGCATTACTGTCTCCATGCGCGAGCGCGCGCTCAATCGCGTCTGAGCTCCATTTTCCGCTTTCATTGAGCAGGGTAGATGCGGTCGCCCTCAACCCATGCGCGGTGACCTCCTCCTTGCTAAACCCCATCCTTCTAAAGGCTGCGTTCAAAGCGTTTTCACTCATGGGACGTAGACCGGACCGGGCTGATGGAAACACATAACCTGATTTACCCATCATGGTGCCGAGCTCTTCGAAAAGGCTGATGACCTGCTTTGAGAGCGGAACCGCGTGCGCGCGCCGTGCTTTCATCTTGCCTGCTGGGATCCGCCAGACGCCTTCATCAAGGTCAAACTCCGCCCAATCAGCATGCCTCAGTTCACCAGGACGCACAAAAACATGCGGGGCAATCTTCAACGCAAACTTTGTGAGAGTGTAACCTTCAAAGTCGTCGATAGCTCTCAACAGCCCGCCTAGCTTCTCTGGATCAAGAATGGCGGCGTAGTGCGTCGGCTTTGGCGTGATGAGCGCTCCCTTCAACAGCGAAGTTGGATCAGATTTGCACCGAGTTGTCGCCACCCCGTACCGAAATACCCGTCCTGCAAATGATCGACATTTTTTTGCCGTCTCGTGCTTCCCAGTAGCTTCAAGACGCTTCAAAGGCGCGAGCACTTCGAAAGGTTCGATCTCGTGGATCGGCCGATTTCCGATCGCTGGTGCCAGCTTATCAAGAAAGTAGTTCGCCTTGACGATAGTCGCTTCAGCGCGGCCATTCTGAACCATGATCTGCTCTATGTACTCGCGGGCGACCGCCTCGAAAGTACTCGCCGAAAGGAACTCATCCCTAATCTTCTGTTTGCGCTTCTCCACCGCTGGGTCGCCGCCAGAAGCTATGGTCTGCCTCGCTTCCATTGCTGCTTCTCGCGCATCCTTGAGGCTAACCACAGGGTAGCTGCCGAGCGACACCTTCTTTTGCGCTTTTCCAATTCGATATCGAAACCGCCAATGTTTGCCACCAGCGGGTGTGACCTCGATATATAGGCCACGCTCGTCAGCGACCTTGTACGGCTTTGCCTTCGGTTTGAGGGCTCGGAGTCTGGTATCCGTCAGAGGCATGTGTGGGCCTTTTCATTTGGGCCTTTTGCAAAAGGCCCACAAAAGGCCCGCAAAAATGTCTGGAACGGCCGAGAACAGGTGGGACGATCCGGAACGATCCAAGGGCCAAACCCCTTGGATTTCTGCGGTTTTTATAGATTGTCTGAGAGAACAAGGGAAGAACAAATGGTGCCCAGAAGAGGACTCGAACCTCCACGCCCTTGCGAGCGCCGCCACCTGAAGACGGTGCGTCTACCAATTCCGCCATCTGGGCACACAATCGGAAAAGCCGCCAAGGGGCCTTCCGGGTAGGGGCGCGCAAATAGCGGGCGGTGCGCTGTGCTGTCAACGCAAACCTTATGCGTAAATCTCGCCTCTTGCTCTCGCCATCGCATTGGAGCATGGGAGCAGCGAGTTTGCTCCTTGCAAACCGATCAGCTCCACGGGATATTCGAGCCATGTCCAACCCTTCCACCCAGTCCAAAGTGCTGTCCAATGCCCTCGTTACTGTCTTCGGCGGTGGAGGCTTTATCGGGAACTATGTCGTTCAGGCTCTGCTTGCGCGGGGCGCGCGCGTGCGGGTTGCGAGCCGCCATCCAGAGAAAAGCTGGCCCTTGAAGCCACTCGCCAATCTGGGTCAGCTCCAATTTGCACGATGCGACATCACCAATCCTGAACATATCACCAAGGCTTTAAGCGGTGCCGATTATGTCGTGAACCTTGTCGGCGCTTTTGCTGGTGACCTCAGCAAACTGATGGGCGAAGCGCCGGGTCAGATCGCAGCACAAGCCAAGTCGAACAACGTCAAAGGCTTCGTCCATGTCAGCGCGATTGGGGGCGACGAGGACTCGCCTACCACCTATGCCAAGGGCAAAGGCTTGGGCGAGCGTCTTGTTCTGGAAGGCTTTAAGAACGCGACCGTGCTTCGCCCGTCCATCGTGTTTGGCAAGGACGACAACTTCCTCAACATGTTTGGCGGCCTGATTGAGATGGCACCGGTCCTCCCAGTCTTTGGCCCCGATGCACAGCTCCAACTTGTCTATGTGGACGATGTTGCCGAGGCGATTGCAGTGGCGCTCGAGGATCCTGCCAAACACGGCGGTAAGATATTCGAACTTGGCGGGCCCGAAGTGCTCACCATGATGGATATCAACACGCGCATTGCCGCCGCCGCCGGGCGCGAGTCCAAATTTATCGCCATGCCCGATGGGTTGAGCGGACTGTTTGCCGCCATGCCCCTCACCCCGATGAGCCGCGATCAATGGACCTTGCTCAAGGCAGGAAGCGTGGTCAGCGAGGATGCCAACACCCTTGCTGATCTCGGTATCGAAGCGCGTCCACTTGGGCTCTTCCTCGACAAATGGATGACCCGCTATCGCAGATTTGGTCGTTTTGGCCTTTCCAATGAAAGAAGCAAAAAACGCAAGCAGAGCGCCTGAGAATTCTGCGCCACGCCTCGCGGCATCAAAAAGAGTTTGAGACACTTGAGACACTGTCCAAGGGTAAAAAACCTCTCTCGCAAGTCGCGATCGTAGAAAGCGCGGGCGAGAGAGGTATTCGAGTGGCTGCATACTCACCGCGATACACTGCGCGGAACAAGTAGGAAAACGCGCCTAGAGGTTCGCTGAGTAAAGCGTCAGCAGATCAGTATAAGCCTGCTCAGCAGCTGCTTCGGCGTAGACGGGGCTATCAGGCACGGTCCAACCGTGATCGCCTTCATAAACCGTGACCGTGGCAGGACGACCAGCCGCTTCAGCGGCGGCCACGAATTCGTCCTTATGCGTTGGCGCGGCGGCATCATCATCTTGCGCGACTGCGATCAGAAAGCCTGCCTGGCTCGCGCCGAGCACTTTGTGTGGGCTCTTTGCATAATCATCGCGCACAAGCCCTCCACCATGGAAACTGGCTGCAGCCTTGATCCGTGTGGGAACCGCAGCTGCGCTCCAAACGGTGAATGGACCACCCATGCAATAGCCCTGGGTGCCGATACCTTTGCTGGTGTCGACGGCCGCTTGCGCATCGAGCCACACCACGGCTGCGCCCGCATCCCGCCCGATGGAATCGGCATCGAGCTTTTCGCGCCAAGGAGCGACTTTCGGGAATCCCTCATTGCCGAAGAAATCAGCAAAGTCTTCAAATTGCTGGCCCGCGACATCGCGATAGTATGGATTGAGCATGAGCACCGCATAGCCCTCACCCGCGAGGCGGCGCACCATATCGATCTTCGCGGCGCGGATTGAAGCGATATCCGGCCAGAAAATGACCGCCGGATGCTTGCCGTCTGTTGGATGCACAAAAATAGCATCCACCACGCCATCGGCCGTTTCGAATGTCACATCGGTCTGGGTAAGGGGCACAACCTCCTCGCCTTCTTCCCCGCTGGCCGTCACAGCCTCGGGAGCGCATGCCGTGACCGCAGCAGCGCCAGCAAGAACGCCCAAATCGCGGCGACTAATCTGCCCGCGTGCCCACTCTTTTAGTTTGGCTTCATCACACATCGTGTCTCATCCTCAAAACCCTGATCTCGCGGTTTGATAGGCCCAAGGTCCCGCCATGGACAAGCGGCAATTTGCAAGGCAGGTTGCGCTGCGAGAGGGGGCTTCACTGCACCCTGGGGAGAGAGACAAATGAAAAAGCTGTTTTGGGCAGCGCCCGTATTGGCGTTGGGCGCATTGGGTTTGGCATCATGCGAAGAGATGGCCGGAAACAGTGAGGGCGGCATTACGGCAGAAATGCTCCTGGGTGCAGGGAGTGACGGCGACGGGGACAACGCCGATTGGATCACCCATGGCCGGACCTATGATGAGCAGCGCTTCTCTCCGCTAGAGAAGATCAATGCAGGCAACGTTGGCGAGCTTGGCCTTGCATGGTTTGCCGATATGGACACTGCGCGCGGGCAGGAAGCCACACCCCTTGTCATCGATGGCAAGATGTACCTCACCACCGCATGGTCGAAGGTGAAGGCCTTTGATGCGACCACAGGCGAGCCCCTGTGGGATTATGATCCACAAGTTCCCGGCGAAACCGGAGTCAAAGTGTGCTGCGATGTCGTCAACCGAGGCTTAGCTGCATGGGGCAATGACCTTTTCCTAGGCTCGCTTGATGGTCGCCTGATCTCACTTGACCGCGACACGGGCGAGGTGAATTGGGAGGTCGTGACCGTTGATCAGGACATGGCCTATTCGATCACCGGCGCGCCGCGCATCATTGATGGCAAAGTCATCATCGGAAATGGCGGCGCCGAGTTTGGCGTGCGCGGATATATCGCGGCCTATGATGTGGATGACGGCAGCGAGCTGTGGCGCTTCTACACCGTGCCCGATGGCACCGAGGGTGATGATGCGCCCGGCCACCTGAAAGCAGCGGCAGAGACGTGGAATATGGAAGCGCTCGCCGGATCAGACGCCATTGGCGGCGGGGGAACCGTTTGGGATTCCATGGCCTATGACCCCGATCTCAACCTCCTCTATTTCGGCGTTGGCAATGGGAGCCCATGGAACCGCGCCTACCGTTCCCCCGGTGAAGACGGGACCGGCGAAGGCGACAACCTTTATCTTTCCAGCATCGTAGCGATCCGACCTGATACGGGCGAATATGTCTGGCACTATCAGACCACGCCGGGCGAAACGTGGGACTACACCGCGACGCAGCACATCATCCTTGCTGATATGGAGATCGAGGGTGAGGAGCGTCAGGTTCTGATGCAGGCTCCCAAGAATGGGTTCTTCTACGTGATCGACCGCGCGACTGGCGAGTTCATTTCCGCTGAAGAATACATTCCGCAAAACTGGGCGGAGGGGATCGACGAAAATGGTCGTCCAATCTTCAACCCCGAAACGCGCATCGACAAAACCGGGGAGGCCGCGATAGTGATGCCGGGGCCGCTTGGGGGCCACAATTGGCACCCGATGGCATTTCATCCGGGCGAAGGGCTTGTTTATATCCCCGCTTTCGAAGCGGCGACCGTCTACGCACCAGAAGCGGATTGGAAGCCGGACCGGGCGCGCGGGTTTAACGTGGGCTTTGACTTGGGCGCTGGTGATTTGCCGCCTGACCTTGGCATTCGCAAAGGCCTTTATGGCACTGTCAAAGGCAAGCTGACGGCTTGGGATCCCGTGGCACAAGAAGCACGCTGGACGGTCGAGTTTCCGGGGCCGTGGAACGGCGGACTGCTTGCGACCGGCGGCGGTCTTGTGTTCCAAGGTAACTCCTCCAGCGAGTTTGCGGCCTACAACTCGGGCACGGGTGAGAAGCTTTGGAGCTTCGCTGCACAGACGGGCATTGTGGCTCCCCCCATCACCTACACGGTGAGCGGCGAACAATATGTCGCTGTTCTGGCCGGATGGGGCGGCGCCTATGCAATCACTGCGGATGGCCATATGATCAATGATCAGGGGCCGGTACGAAACATTTCCCGGTTGCTTGTGTTCAAGATCGGTGGCGAGGCCGTCCTGCCTGACGTGCTGACCCTTGCCGAAATCCCACTCGATCCGCCACCATCACGCGCGAGCGCTGAGACAATTGCCTTGGGCAAGGTGAACTACGCCCGCTATTGCGCTGTCTGTCATGCGCCCGCAGCTGTGGGCTCAACCACGCTACCGGACTTGCGGCGTTCAGGTACGTTGGGCAATGCAACAAGCTGGCAAGCGGTTGTTCACGATGGGCTCCTTGCCGATAACGGTATGGCGAGCTTTGCAGCCTCGATGTCCAAGGACGAGATCGAGGCGATCCGCGCTTACGTGATCCAGCGCGCCAACGAGGACAAAGCGCTGGAAGCGGCAAGCGCTGAACAAGTGGCGCGGCGTTGATCTGTTGCGCATGTCGTTAGAGAGGTAATTAATCCAAATATTGACTTGCTGTATTATATCACCAATACAGCAACATCTCCCTTGCTCAGTCGATGAGGATCGCACCGATGAAGATCATGGCACTCAAATCTCCTTTCGCCTCTCGCTCGATCCTTGGCTCGGGATTGAGGGGCCTCGCCACACTGTTCGCGAAGACGGCTGGCTTGGGCGAATAGGGGTACGATAGACAACACATTCAAGAAGTCAGTGCCTGAGCCCCAACGCGCCCTCGCTCCGGTTGAAACTCGACCGTGATGATGATCCACTCATTGCGGACTAGGTTTCCCTCAAGGTCCTCCACGATAACACGATACTTGTCTTGGGCCCTAAGCGCCGCACGCCCAAAACCGTAGCCTGGAGGGCTCTCTTGCAAGATTGAGCATTTTCTCACCCGGTTACGCCGGACGGCAAAGCATTTGAGGTGCGCAAAGCCTTGAATGCCCTTTGAGCGTGCAGCCCTCGGATATTCTGCAGGAAATGGGATCTTGTTCATCGAAGGCGCCCAACGCGCCGTGAGGTCAAGGCGCACATCATCCCCATTGCCGCTTCCGCCAAAACGACCGCCAGTTCCTCCCCCTGTGCCTGCCTGCCGATTGGCACCGCCATCTCGGTTGTCACTGGGTGCATTCGTTATGCCACGGCCAATATCGACCGGCCCCACGTCTAAAGGGGGTAAATCAGTGAGTGGCTCAGACGGATTGAAAACCAGCGGCGGCGACGGATTGATTGGCCGAGTTGGCGGCAATGGCGCGGGAGGCAAAGGGGCTGCTGACGCCGTTACAACAGCCTCAATGCCTGCCGACTGGTCGTCTTTTCTGGGTTCCGCTTGTTCAGAATCATGCTGCGGGCTTTGCAGCTCAACTTCAACCATCATCAATCCATCTTCAAGTTCCACCGAAGGTGAGGCAGAGAAATTGAGTAACAGAATCCAGCTGAACAGAAAAAACGTAACGAAGAGCGCCGCAAGAAACGCAATGGGGCGATTATCGCCCGGCCGCCACGGGCCGGAAATTAGGATCGCCTCTCTCGAGATTACCCTCTCCATGAGATGTATTCTCTGAAATCCCGACCATTGAATAACTGGGTATTACCAATCGCCTGCCGGTATTCATTGATAACCGCGCCATACATTTCATGGCCTTACCAAACACTAGCCCCTAAAGACAACCGTCCGATTGCCATTCATCAGGACACGTTCGCCTGCAAAAAGCCGCACGGCTTCGGCAAGCACACGGCGTTCGATATCGCGGCCCTTGCGGACCAGATCAGCAGGTTCGTCGGCATGGGTGATACGCTCCACATCTTGGTGGATGATTGGCCCTTCATCGAGGTCCGCGGTTACAAAATGCGCGGTTGCTCCGATGATCTTGACCCCGCGCTCGTGAGCCTGGTGATAGGGTCTTGCGCCTTTAAAGCCCGGCAAGAAAGAGTGGTGGATGTTGATACAGCGGCCAGCGAAATGCGCGCTCTGCTCATCGGAGAAGATTTGCATGTAGCGAGCGAGCACCACCAGTTCGGCCTGGGCTTCTTCAGCGATCGCGCGGACCCGCGCCTCAGCCTGAGGCTTCGTCTCTTTCGTCACCGGGACATGGTAGAATGGGATGTCGCCAATATCGGTCCGGATCGCAACGTCGCGCGGATGGTTGGAAACAACCGCAACCGGCTCAATATTCAGCTCACCTACGCGGTAACGATAGAGCAGGTCCACTAAGCAATGGTCGCCCTTTGAGATCATAATGATCACCCGGCGCGGACGGTCTTGCGAGACGATCTTCCATTCCATCGCGTATTCGCTCGCCAGCTTGGTAAAGCTCGCGCGAAGTTGATCGGCGGTCGTACCGGTGGGATCAAATGCAACCCGCATGAAGAAGCGATCACTGGTCTCATCGCGAAATTGCTGCGCGTCGAGAATGTTGCACCCGCGCTCAAACAGAAACGCGG
The DNA here is from genome assembly GCF_947502395.1 of uncultured Erythrobacter sp. GTDB lineage: Bacteria > Pseudomonadota > Alphaproteobacteria > Sphingomonadales > Sphingomonadaceae > Erythrobacter. The sequence goes on along the minus strand of NZ_CANMZM010000002.1, from coordinate 967,340 downwards.
TCACTTTAGCGGTTATACCGGTCTGGTCCGCGCAATCGAGCGTCAGAACTAGGGGGTCACTCATGCTGGTCTTTTCACATTCTCATGCGCGCAGATTGGCCATCATCAACTTTGATCACGGCACCAGTCACACATTCGCTCGCCGGCCCCACCAAATAGAGCAAGGTTGAATCCAGCTCGGCGGGCACTGGCACGCGTTTGCGAGCAAGCATCGGACGTGGGTCGCCGATGCGTTCAAACATGCCGTCCGTCATCTCGGTAACGAACATGCCGGGGCAAATCGCATTGACGTTGATATTGGCATAGGCCCACTCAACACTGAGCGTTTCGGTCATACGGGCAAGCGCGGTCTTGGTGGTGGCATACAGCGCTGCCCCACCGCCATCATAACGGTAATGCGCGGTCGAAGAGATATTGACGATCCGCCCTGGCTTCTTCGCGGCCAAGAGCCTGCGCGCAACTTCGCAAGACAGGATCCACGGCGCGCGCAAGTTCACGCCTAGCACGCGGTCGATAAGCTCAAGCTCCATCTTATGCGCGCGTTGCGCATCGGGAATGCCAGCATTATTGATAAGGATATCGACGAGGCCGAGTTTCTTCTCAGCCGCCTCGACCGCATTCACCAGAGCATCGGCATCGGTGGCATCCATCGGGATGGCAATCGCTTTGCCGCCATTCGCATTGATCTCTTCAGCAAGCGCTTCCAATCGATCCACCCGCCGCGCGCACAGAGCGACTTTTGCCCCTTGGCTCGCCAAAACACGGGCAAATCGCTTACCGAAGCCGGACGAGGCGCCCGTGACCACGGCCACGCTTCCCGAAAGGTCGGTCGACGCGTTGGGAAGCGGGAAGTCTTGTGGTTGGTTATCACTCATTTGGTGGGCTTACCTCCCTGACAGCGCCGCTTCGCTTTGCTCCATTAGCTGCGTAATGATGTCCATCACCGGCTCTTCCTTGGTGACCATTCCGACCGATTGGCCCGCCATAAGCGATCCGTTTTCGACGTCGCCTTCGATGACTGCCCGGCGGAGCGCTCCGGCCCAGAAGTGTTCGATTTCGAGCTGCGCTTCGCCCATATCGACCTCTTCACGGTCGAGCATACCGGCGACTTCAATTTGCTTCTTGGTGAATTCTTCGGTGCCCTTATTCTTAAGCGCACGCACCGGGATCACCGGCAAGCGCGCATCGACCTGGACGCTCGCTTCCGCATCTCGAGCCTTGGCGCGATAGAAGGCTTTTTTGAAATCAGGGTGCGCAATGCTCTCTGCCGCGCAAGCGAAGCGCGTACCCAGCTGCACGCCGCATGCGCCCATTTCGAGATAGCTCGCAATTGCCTCGCCCCGGCCAATGCCACCTGCGACGAACACTACATGGTCTTGAGAAAGAGCGGGAAGGAATTCCTGAGCCAGCACGCTGGTTGCAACCGGGCCGATATGGCCACCCGCTTCCATCCCTTCGATCACAAGAGCATCGCCGCCAGAGCGAAGGAGCTTCTTGGCTAGCGCGAGCGTTGGCGCAAACACGATAACCTTGCCACCAAATGCCTTAATCGCCTCAACGCTGCCCTTTGGCGGAATCCCGCCAGCCAGTACGACATGGCTGACTGCGTATCTCTTGCAAACTTCAATGAGATCAAAAAGCTGCGGGTGCATGGTGATGAGGTTCACACCAAAAGGCTTATCGGTCAGCTGTTTGGTTGCGGCGATTTCAGCATCGAGTAGCTCGGGCGTCATCGCACCGCACGCAATCACACCAAAACCGCCTGCATTGGAGATGGCAGAAACAAGATTGCGCTCAGACACCCAGCTCATCGCACCGCAAAGGATCGCGGTTTCACAGCCAAGAAAATCGGTTCCGCGCTGCATCATCGCGCTGGTTTTTGGATAACTGGTCATACGAAGGTTCGATTAGGGGGGCGGCTGCAAAAGATCAATCGCGCCAAACATCAGTCATGGTGCACGATACGAACTTTGCTTGCCGTAGTGGCAGCCAAAATGCGGGCTTCATCGGTGTCCCTGCCCCTGGCAAGTGCAACTGCCATGCGGCGATAGGGGCGCGTTGTAGTCTTGCCGAAGATGCGGACATCGGCGCTGTCATGGGTGCCGAGAGCCGCGTCGACACCCTCGAAGGCAAAGTCTCCGCTCTCGCGCTCTGCGAGGATGACGGCAGAGGCGGCGGGATTGGCTTCGATTGCGCTGGGGACAGGCAGTCCGAGGATCGCACGGGCGTGCAGGTCGAATTCGGTCAGGTCTTGGCTCGCAAGCGTCACCATGCCGGTGTCATGTGGACGCGGGGAGAGCTCTGAAAAGATCACCTCATCATCGCGAACAAAGAACTCAACGCCAAATAGGCCCCAGCCACGGCCATCACCTTGCAGAGCTTCGACCACCTTGATCGCCATCTCTTGCGCCTTGGCAATCGCACCTGGTGACATGGCAGTGGGCTGCCAGCTTTCCTGATAATCGCCGCGTTCCTGGCGGTGACCAATAGGCGGACAAAAGCTGATCCCGCCCGCATGTCGCACGGTCAGAAGCGTGATCTCATAATCGAAGGCTATGAACTCCTCGACGATCACCCGTGCGCGATCACCGCGCATATTGGCACAGGCATAATCCCACGCCTCTTCAAGGGCCGCGGCGCTGTCGACCTTGCTCTGACCTTTGCCAGACGACGACATCACAGGCTTGATGACGCAAGGAAAACCCGAGTGCTCCGCTGCCGCGTGCACCTCTTCAAGGCTGGTGGCGTAGCGATAGCGCGATGTGGTGAGGCCCAAGTCCCCGGCTGCCAGATCGCGGATGGCATCGCGGTTCATCGTCAGCTGTGCCGCGCGGGCAGACGGGACGATATTGAAACCTTCGCCTTCAAGTTCGCCTAGGACTTCGGTCCGGATCGCTTCGATTTCTGGAACGATCAGGTCAGGGCGGTGCTTTTCTGCTGCTGCGCGCAAGGCGGATCCGTCCAACATGGAGAAGACTTCGCATGCGTCGGCAACTTGCATGGCGGGGGCGTTCTCATAGGCATCGCAAGCAATAACCCGCGCGCCCAGACGCTTGGCTGAAATGGTGAACTCGCGGCCCAGTTCGCCAGAACCGAGGAGGAGGATAGTGGCTGTAAAAGACATACGCCCGCCGTAGCGCAGTGCTCGAGCCCCTCCAAGCCCAGAGAGCGCGATCCGGTAGTGGAGTTGGTTAGGGCATTCTCTTGGCCGAACGCTCGACCACGCTCTCCATTGCGCGCTCAACCGTGCGCCCGTTTGAGAGACAGGAATGCGGCTGACAGATCGCGGCCTGCGTACCCCCAGCCGAGCGGGCCATCACAAGGCCCAATTCGGCCTGGCGGATTGTCCACTCTGCGCTCAAATCTGCCCGAGCGATCCCGGCGCTTGCGCTCAGTTCTGGCTCGCTCCCGGTAGCGGGCATCGCGAGCCGACTAAACACCTGAAGCGTGTCAACCGCCCAAGCTCGCGCTTCTTTCGGCCGCATGCCGGGAAGAATCACGCCAAATCGCTCATCGTCGATTTGCGCAAGGCTGTGATGAGGCTCCACCATAGTCTCGAGGAAACGGGCAAAGCCCCAGCGAATTTCATCAGCAGTGCCCTGCCCATACTGCATGAAGATCGCGCGCATGCCATCAATAGCCAAGATTGCGGTGCTGACGGTTTCGTTCATCGCGATACTGCTGGTCAGACTGCCGACGAACGAGCGACGGTCTGCAAGCCCGGTGAAGGGGTCATTGATCGCACCCTTGTGCGTCAGCTGGGGTGTCACATATTTGTGCTGAACCGATTGCAAGGCACCCAGGGCGCCAACAGCATGCTCTGCATCGCAGTCCAAACGCCTGAGCGTCAATGAATACCAATGCTGATCATGACCCTGCTGTTTTTCCGCGTTATCGGGATCAACTAACTCGACCTCATTTGGACGACCAATCATTTTAACCGGAAACTCGAGTTTGCACTCGCACGCCTCCCCAGCCATGACTTTTTGGAAGTACTGCGTCACCTGCCGCTGGTGATCGCCCAAGGCGAAATCAGCGATATGTGGCATCAGCAATAATGATTGCAGATCAACTCCCAAATGCTCCGCATTTTGCGATGCATTTACGACAAAACCCGCTTGATCCAATTGCACGAAAATCTCACGTGCCGACCCATTCTTTACATCGCGCAGCGGGTTCGCGCCCGCTTTGTCAACTTTTGTAAACATTCCTTTTGGCCCCCGGCAATTCAGCAACAACCCACTGCAGATCCGCCAAAGAGAAAGGCCCGCGTAAACTTACTATTTATCGCGAAGTTTCAGGAGAATTGCCTATCTCCCGCCACTTTTGCCCTGCCCCTGTTAGCCTTCGTTAAGTAACTGAACTAAATAACGAATCAGCATTAGCCATGTTTACCATAAAATCGGTTTTTGTAGACTTTGACAGGAAGCCTCGGCGACTCGGGAGGGGCCTTAAACTTCGATCATGATACGAACATATTCTGGGCTGATTCCATATTCCGAAGCGATACGTACGCGGCATTCCTCAATCAGGCCGTCATTTGCTGGCTCATCCAGTGCTCCCATGAGCTCGGTCTCGGAGACGCCAAGAACCTCTGCGATGGGGCCAATGCGTTCGGGCAAGGGACGCGCCTTGCCTTTCTCCCACGCCCAGACCGTGGGTTTGCTAACGCCAAGCGCATTGGCAACCTGCTCAAGCGTCAAGGAGCGTTCTCGGCGCAATCGGTTGAGCTGAGTGCCAAGCTGACCGCCTGATGAGGGACTGCCGAATGATGGTGTCGCCTTTTTCTCCGGGAGCGCGCGCGAAGGTACCGACCGAAGTTCACTCGCCGCGAGCTCTGCTTCGCCCAAAGCTTGCTCGAAGGCACAGCCGTAAAGTCGCTCGCTCACCCAGACGATCTCAGCGCCAACTGGCCCCACATCAGGCAGACCAATCGCCAAGCGCTCGCCGGGTACCAGTTCCAGATCGGTTTCAATCAAAAGACCAACGGCGGACAGATTATGGATCGTCACATTAGTCGGCATACCCCCAGACGATACCCCGCTCGTCTGGAGCTTCAGGGCCCGGCGCGGATGACGCCTGCCATCGACTGTTATGCCGTTAGTGAGTTCGGTCTGCTCGAGGTAAGCTTTCAGCGCCATGACAGGGCTCCTTGGTAAGAGCCCTCAATTCCGGCCAAAAACGTTAAGACGGACTTAGCAAGCTTGGTTAATAGCGACCAAATGCACTAACACGCGGTGAACCGTTGCCCGCAGTAAGTCGTCTGAAGCTTATTCCTCTGCATCAAGCCCGTAAGCGGTGTGAAGCACTCTTACCGCGAGCTCCGTCTCATCCTCATCAATTAAGACGCTGACCTTGATCTCTGAAGTCGAGATCGCCTGAATATTGATACCGCGGTCCGACAGCGCACTGAACATCGTGCTGGCGACACCTGCGTGACTCTTCATGCCGACGCCTACGACAGAAATCTTGGCGACCTTGCTGTCGGTGATGATGCGGTTGAAGCCGATGCCTTCGCGCCGATCGTCCAGAAGCGCCTGCGTCCGTGCCAGGTCAGCACCGGGCACGGTGAAGGTCACGTCGGTTTCACCCTTGTCGCGGCCGACGTTCTGAATGATCATGTCGACATTGATGCTGGCCTCAGCCAGTGGCGCAAAGATGTCCGCCACCGCACCCGGCTTATCCGGCACGCGGGTCAGCGTCACCTTGGCTTCGTTTTTGTCGTGAGCGATCCCGGTTACAAGTTGGCGTTCCATTTCGCCCCTTTCGACCATTTGTTCCATTTCTTCATCCGACACGATCAATGTGCCAGGCAGTTCGTCGGCGGGCACTGCGTCGTCACCCACAAAGCTGGAAAGCACCTGAATGCGCACTCCTGCCTTCATCGCGAGGCCAACAGAGCGGGTTTGCAGAACCTTCGCGCCGACGCTCGCAAGTTCAAGCATCTCTTCATAGGTGACGGCTTTGAGCTTGCGCGCTTTTGCCACAATGCGTGGGTCAGTGGTGTAGACCCCGTCGACATCGGTATAAATATCGCAGCGATCCGCGTTCACCGCCGCAGCCACCGCCACCGCTGAAGTGTCGGAGCCACCGCGGCCAAGCGTTGTTATGCGCCCCTCATCTGACATGCCTTGAAAGCCCGGACACACCGCAATCTCCCCAGATTCGATACTCGCAATCATCTCGGGCGCATCGATGGTGGTTATGCGGGCCTTGGCATGCGCCTCAGCCGTCTTCACCGGCATCTGCCAACCAAGCCAGCTGCGCGCTTTGCACCCAAGCGATTGCAGGGTCAGGGCGAGAAGACCGCTGGTGACCTGCTCTCCGCTGGAGACGACCACGTCATATTCTGCGGGATCGTAAAGCGCATTCGCTTCGCGGCAAAAGTTTATGAGGCGATCCGTCTCACCCGCCATCGCACTGACTACGACAGCGACTTCGGCATTGTCGGCGGCTTGCGCACGCACGATGTTAGCGACGCGGCGAATCCGCTCGGTCCCCGCCATCGAGGTACCGCCAAATTTCATGACAACTCTCTGCTTTGTGTCGGACAAGACCGAAAAGCTCCTGCTGGTTACGTGTCGCTGGCGCTGCTAACGAGGGTCTATGGGAAACGCAAACGTCGATTCAGTCAATCGCTCCAGTGGGAGCGGTGTAACGATCCGCCCCGAAGAGGCTGAGTTCTTCTCCAACCTTGCCAAGGATTGGTGGAACCCCAGGGGCAAAATGGCGAGCCTGCATCAGGTGAACCCCGTCCGGCTTGGCTTTATTCGTTCGGCGGTGGATGCGCATTTTGGGACCGATGCACGCAGCATCAAACCGCTGACGGGCAAGACCGCGCTAGATATCGGCTGCGGCGCTGGCTTGGTATGCGAGCCCCTGTCGCGGCTTGGCGCAGAGGTCACCGGCGTTGATGCAGCAAGCGACAATGTGCAAGCCGCGAGCGCGCATGCAGAGGCCGGCGGTCTCGACATCCGATATATGATGGGTGAGGTTGCTCCACTGGATATTGGCAAATTCGATCTGGTCACCAGCCTTGAGGTGGTCGAACACGTCGCGGACAAACGCGTGTTTCTGGCCGATGTGGCAGCGCGGATGGCTCCTGGTGGATTGCTGGTGCTCTCGACCCCCAATCGAACAGCGGCCTCGCGACTTCTGCTGGTGGGTGCCGCCGAAGCGGTCGGCTACGTGCCCAAGGGCACGCATCATTGGGAAGACTTTGTAACGCCAGAAGAGCTGGAAGAATTGCTTGTAGAGGTTGGTTTTGAGGTGATCGAGCGTCGTGGCATCGCCTGGAGACCAGGCAAAGGACTGCATCTGTCGAATGATGAGGCGCTCAATTACATTTTGAGTGCGCGCCGAGCCGCGTAGCTACAATATGCGTGAGGCCTGTTCAGGGCTTGGCACCCAACATTCCTCGCGTCTGCCGAACCATTTGTAGCGATTGCGCGCGATCGTCTTGTAGATGGGATCGCGGATGAAGCGCGGAACCAGCCGGAAGACCACTCCAGCACGCCAGGGCCAGCCAAGCTGCGACCACATATGAAGCACAGCATCGCTGTTCATCCAGATGCGGCCGCCCTCAATTGGTGGGTCGAGAATGATGAAACTGGTGGGATCAAGCGGATCAAGACCCCCGTGACGCATGATGGCTGCGCCTGCCGCGTCCTGCATCGCAGCCATCCGGAACCGCCCTTTGGGATCATTCTTCAGGATGAAGCGCGCATTGGCGGTGCACAAAACGCACACGCCGTCGAAAACGATGATCGGCTTATCGCGCGCTAGAGTGGCAAAGGCCTCATCGGCAACCACACTGTCTTCAAGGGGCATCCTCGTTCTCCACCAGGGAGACAAACTCTTTCACATTATCGGTAAAGAAACCGTCAGCACCCGACTCGATCGCTGCCTTCCAGAGCGAGCGCCATTTGCCGTCTGCCGAAGGACCACCCTCGTTTTGGAGGCTTTCAGGGAGAAAGCCGTTTTCCTTGCGCAGCGTCCATGGGTGCACTTTGAGATCAAATCCATGCGCATCGGCCACCAGCGAGGTCTGAACCATGCTCTGCGGATCGAGAACGTGACCCAGCCACGGGCCGATCCCGTCGGCATAGGCAGCAAGCTCTTCCAACCCCGTCGGCGTTATCATTTCGGCATAGCGCATATCCGGCTCGTCGACAGGCCCGCCCTCGGGCGCAATCAGTTGGATAAGTTTGAAGTCGCTGCGCTGATTGAGACGACGCAACGTGCCCACTTCGAAGCATTGGATAAAGATCGGATCGCTCGGCTCAATCCCCAGATCGCGAAGTTCGCGCAAGATCAGGTCAACCATGTCGATGCCCTCAACCTCCAAGAGGAAGTTGGGTGCCTTGAGTTCCGGGTAAAGCCCGATGCTGCGCCCGGTCTCCGCCTCTTTAGCACGGACCAGTTTCACGATCTCTTCAAAGGTCGGAACCTGATAAAGCCCATTGTAGCGCGCGTTCGCAGGGCGACTTCCCGGCACGCGTTCCTTGGCACGCAAGGTGCGAAGTTCGGCAAGCGTAAAGTCCTCAGCGAACCATCCGGCGACGCGCGTGCCGTTGATAGTCTTCTCGCGGCGCAGATGCTCAAACTCTTCGCGATTGGCGACATCGGTCGTGCCTGACAGCTCATTCTCATGGCGCGAAACGAGCTCCAGATCCTTTGTCACCACAAGGTCCGGCTCGACAAAGTCCGCACCCTGATCGATCGCCAGCTCATAGGCCGCAAGCGTGTGCTCGGGCCGATCGCCGCTTGCACCCCGGTGCGCGATGATCAATGGATCGCCCACACCCATTTCAGAGGTGGCCAGTGCCGGAATGGGAACCATAAGCAGCGCTGCGGCTGCGCTCACAATAAGTTTGCGGACCATTCATCTTCCTTGAATCCGACGAGAATACCATTGGCATGCTCCACCACTGGACGTTTGATCATAGAGGGGTGCTGAACGAGCAATTGGACAGCTTTGTGACTATCGGCCGCATCCACTTTTTCAGCGTCTGACAATTTGCGGAATGTCGTGCCGCGCTTATTCAGCACGGTGTCCACGCCCTTATCCGCGATCCACGTGGTCAGCTTGCCTTCGTCAGCACCCTCTTTCTTATAGTCGTGAAAGGCGTAGTCGATGCCATTGGCCTCAAGCCACTTCTTCGCCTTCTTGACCGTGTCGCAATTGGGAATGCCATAAAATTCTATAGTCATTATGCTTCCTATTTACTGCCCAGATGCGCGTCGGCGATGGCAACAGCAAGTGCATCTGCTGCATCTGCACCGGCCACCTTTGCACCCGGCAGCAACACTTTGATCATTGCTGCAACCTGAGCTTTGTCAGCCCCACCTGTACCCACAACCGCTTTCTTGACCAGCCGGGCTGCGTGTTCATTGACGGATAGCTCAGCGCCTCCACATGCTGCAAGAATGCTCCCACGCGCTTGCGCAAGTTTGAGCGTCGACTGAGGGTTTTCATTGACAAACACCTCTTCGCATGCGGCGCGATTGGGTGAGTGCTCGTCAATTACCCGAGCAATCTCGGAATGGAGCAGCGCTAGCCGCTCGGTCATAGGCGCCTTGGTGCTGGTCTTGATCTGACCATTGGCAATGTGGGTCAGGCGCGAGCCGTCTGAGCGGATCACGCCCCACCCAGTGCAAGATAAGGACGGATCTAGGCCAAGAATGATCATGAGAGCCCCACCAGCCAGCCCAGTCGCCATGCAATCGCCAGCGCGAAGGCCGCGAGCAGCGCAGCCAGATAGAGCCACTCGAACTTAATCAAGCGTCGAGTTTCTCCATCACGTCATCGCTGATCGCATAGTTGCCCCAAACGGTCTGCACATCGTCGTCATCCTCGAGCGTGTCGATAAGCTTCAAGAGCGTGCCCGCGCCCTTCTCATCCATGTCGACGGTGAGGTTAGGCTTCCATGCAAGCTTGACTTCTTTGGCCTCACCCAAAACTTTCTCCAGCTCCGAGGAAACGCCGTGAAGGCCGTCTGCTGCAGTCCAGATTGTGTGGCCGTCTTCGGAGGATTCGATATCTTCTGCGCCAGCTTCCATGGCGGCTTCGAGAACGGTGTCCTCATCTCCAGCTTCTGCCGAGTATTCGATTAGCCCAACCCGTTCAAAGCCATGCGCAACCGAGCCTTCCGTGCCAAGGTTGCCGCCATTTTTGGAAAACGCCGTGCGCACTGCTGTCGCCGTACGATTGCGGTTGTCGGTTAGTGTCTCGACAATGATCGCGCTTCCGCCGGGGCCATAGCCTTCGTAGCGAACCTCTTCATAGTTCTCGCCATCGGCGGCAGCGGCCTTGTCGATCGCGCGCTGGATATTGTCCTTGGGCATGGATTGCCCCTTGGCGGTGTTGACCGCCAGACGCAGGCGCGGGTTCATGTCCGGATCAGGCGTGCCCATTTTGGCGGCAACCGTGATCTCGCGACTCAACTTGGAAAACAGATTTGAGCGCTTCTTGTCCTGCGCACCCTTGCGGTGCATGATGTTCTTGAATTTGGAATGGCCTGCCATGGGAACCTTTTATGCGAACTCTCTTTATGAGGTCATTTAAGCGTGAATTAGGGGGATTGCATTAGCCCCATGAGTGACATGACGACAACCCCTCTATCTGGCCCTCAATCTGGCCCGCTTTCGAGCGACCAAGCCGAGGCGGTCTTCGGTGATGGTCGCATCGCTGATACGCACGCCGCCCCGGCCAAAAGCATCGGCGGCGAATGGCGTCGCTTTGGCGCATTTCTGAAGCGGCCAAACCTCGATCTACGCTTCCGGAGCGAGGACGCTTTCACAGTATTGGCTCGCATTTATGTACTCGATATCGCTGTCATGGCAGCGTTGGTCGGGCTTGCCAGCACGCTGGTCGCGATGGGCGTTTACATCCCGGAGACTGCCCTAGCGGGGATGGAGTTCACTTGGGAGATCATTCTACTGGTGGTTGTCGGCGCGCCGGTAATGGAAGAGATCGCTTTTCGCGGCTGGCTCGGGGGCAAACCGGGCCCGATCCTCGCGTTGTTGCTGCTTGGTGCTGGCGGCCTTGGTTTTGCGCTCGTTCACGCAAGCAGTCCGGCCTACGGCTCGATACTGGCGATTGCGGGAATTGTGGGTGCGGGTTTAGCGCTGTTTTTGCTGCGAAACAGGCCTACGATGAGCTGGTTCTCTCGCGCCTTCCCGCTCTTCTTCTGGTTTTCAACCACTGCATTCGCGCTCGTCCATCTCGCAAATTTTGACGAGGGCTCTCTCGCAATCCTGCTGCCGCTGGTGCTACCCCAGTTTGTTCTGGGAATGATGCTAGGTTACGTGCGCGTGCGGTTTGCACTCTGGGCGGCGATACTGCTCCATGCAGCACACAATGCGACAGCGATTTCAATAGCTGCCTTGGCGAGCGACCTTAGCTAAACGCAGATCAAGTTCGCATTTTCTTAAAGAACTGGGCTCAAATTAATTCGAGCCTATGGATTCAAAAAAACGTCGAATAACCAGACAGAGGTTTGTAGTCGAACAGAAGCACCGCTGCTGCTATTGCGGGCGGGTATTCGGACCAAAAGGCTCATTACTCGAAGCAACAATCGAACATTTGAAACCACTTGCCGATGGTGGATCAAACAGGCAGGAGAACCTTGCCGCTGCATGTCGCCATTGCAACCAACACCGCGGGCGACAAATGCAATCATCGCGCTTTCGGGGATTCTAGATCCGAACAGCAGTCCCGCTGGCCGACACCATCAGCATGGAACCCGTGTCGCCGACAACCTCATAATCAAGGTCAATCCCGACCACAGCATTCGCGCCCTTGCTCGCCGCTTCGGCTTGTAACTCGGCGATTGCTTCATCACGGGCTTCTTTCAAGATCCGCTCATAGCTGCCCGAGCGTCCGCCGACGATATCCCGGATATTGGCGAAAAGATCGCGGAACAGGTTCGCTCCGACGATCACCTCGCCGACCACTATGCCGCAATACTCCTGGATAGGACGGCCCTCCACGGATGGAGTGGTGGTCACCAGAATGCCGCGTGCGTCTTTCCAAGGTCCGGCCATGTCAAATCCTCCCTGTCACAGTGTGTTATCAAAATAAGACAGGAGCGGAGAGTTTCAATACGCTTGCCTGTTGCGCTAAAGCTTCCAGATGGCTGAAGAAAACAAATCGAGCTTTATTGGAATGCTATTGTCAGACGTTGCGGCTTCACAAGAGCGTCACGAGGCGCATTCAAACCAACAATCTAATTAGAACTCTATTCGCCGCAACCGAGGGATCTGCCTGGATTTACAAGGAACACATTCAAGCTTTAGCGGAAACCACGGACATGATCGAAGCGGATGAGGTGCTTGCTTTGTCAGAAGTCACATTAACCGTCGACAAAGCCGGAAAACTTCATTCCCACCCAAGGTTTCTGACTACGACTGCGAGCGTTAGGCTCGTATCTAGAATCGCGCACCGTATCGCTCCAGACCACCAGATTAACTTCGGCGGCGGCGAATGGAGCCTCTTTCAAGAGGCGATTGAGGTCAGAAATCGGCTAACGCACCCGAAGGATTTGAGTGACCTTATCTTGTCAGAAGAGCAAACTGTGACTTGCACCAACGCATTTTATTGGTTCCTCGAAGAGACCACACATTCATTGGCAGCCGCCACAAGGGCCGCTCGATCCTATATTGATAGCATCGAGCACGAATTGTCTGATTTCAAAACGAGAAATTTGGAGGCGATCAAAGCCTATCAGCAAGCAAAACGCCGACTTGACGATAGCGATTAGCCCATGCCCAATGCGGCTTTATATGTTTCCAACAACATATCTTGCTCCGAACGCTCATCTGGCTTCATTTTGCGCAGCTTGATAAGTTGGCGCATTATCTTGGTATCATAACCATGCGCTTTGCCTTCGGCATAGACATCGCGGATGTCGTCGGCTGTGCCCTTCTTTTCTTCTTCGAGACGTTCAATTCGCTCGATCAGCAAGCGTAGGCGGTCGTCGGTGGCTTCGGCCATCGTTTGGGTACTCCAAGAGAATCGGTTGAAAATATCGGCGCACGCTTATCAGGCGAATGCAGGCTGTGCAGCTTTGCCTTTCTCTTCTCCACCGGTCTACCCACAACTTGCTAAGGTCGCTCGATATTGTAGGATCGATTGCACATGGCACGCGAGGGGGAGTAGCCAGTGGATGGACGGATAGAGCGCAGCGGTGTTCTTCAACGCGCGCAATGGGCCCTTGGTTTGCCCGCCCTTTTGGTGTGGAGGCGTGCATGACCGCAGAGCAACTTGAAACAGTGCCAAGCGAAACGGATACACGCGGCAATGTCGTGGTCTTTTGCGGACACATGTTCAACAGCGGAAGCGAAGCGGAGCAATCTCTCGCCCAAAGGGTGAGCAATCACCTGGAAGAGCTCGAAATAACAGTTGGCTACGGTCCACTCGCCTGCGGCGCGGATATCGTCATTGCCGAAGAGCTGCTCAAGCGGGGAGCGGAGCTAAACGTGGTACTGCCCTTCGCCGAAGAGGATTTCATCGACGAAAGCGTAACCTCGGGCGGCCACGATTGGGCAGAGCGGTATTACGCCTGCCGGAACGCCGCCAAAACGATAAGCTTTGCAACTCCCAGCGACTATGTCGGCGATGACAATCAGTTCGCTTACAACACGCTTTATGCAATGGGATTAGCGCTCTTGCGAGCGCAGAAACGCCAATGCGAGGCATTTCAAATCGCCGTCGTCTCCGATGAATTCGCGAGTTTCTCGGCCACCGGCAAAGCAGGCACGAAAGCCGATATGAAGTTGTGGCAGGACCTCGGCCGCCACACCGTGACCATACCAGCAGGCAAGGTGCCGCGAAATCTGCGCTTCCCCAAACGGGCCAAGATTGGCGATGGGACCAAACGCGAAATCCGATCGATCATCTTTGCCGACTACAAGGGCTTCTCGCGACTTGGAGAGCGCGAATTGCCGGAATTCATGCACCTCATCATGGGTCGGATCGCACTCGTGCTGCACGAGCATGGTGACCATGTCGAGTTCCGCAATACGTGGGGCGATGCTGTTTACGCGATTGTAGATGAACCCAGAAAGGCCGCCGCGATTGCGCTGGCCCTGCAAGAAGCGCTTGATGATATTCCGCGCGGTCTTGTGCCTTCAGGCGCGGTCGCGGGAATGCGGATTGGTGTGCATTACGGCCCAATCTGGGTTGGTACAGACCGGATCACAGGAAATCGTTTGTGGTACGGCGGCGAGGTCAACCGCACCGCCCGGATCGAACCCGTCACTCCAGTGGGCGGCGTTTACTGCACCGAAAGCTTTGCTGCAGCGCTTCTGATGGACAATTGCCAGGAATGCACCTTCACCTCAGTCGGCCGTGTCCTATTGCCTAAGAAGTACGGGGAGGTAGAGCTCTACCGGCTAGATAGCCTGGGCGAGGAAGCCTAGCCCTTTGCGTTTTTGGCGATGCTCGCCTCCATCGCGGCGAGCTGTTCCTGTGTCGCGGGTTTTTGCCGCGTCGCCTTCCACTCATCCTGAGGCATGCCGTGAATGAGCTCGCGCGCCGCAGCTTTGTCACCCTCAAAGCCGGCATCACGGATCCAGTCGGCCAGGCAATTGCGGCAAAATCCGGCAAGGCCCATCAACTCGATATTCTGGGCATCATGGCGGTGCTGAAGATGGCGTACCAAGCGTCTAAAGGCTACCGCTGCCACAGCATCGTCCAGTTGAGAGAGATCATCCTGGGCTGATTTCGTATTCATGTGGTCTTTTCCTTGAGTTGCAACAATGCTGTGTCATAGCAAGCATAGCGAGAGATAGCCCAAGGGATCAGCGCCGCCATGACAAATTCTGCTAAAACTGGGCGAGACAATACTCGAATCGACCCGCGCGGGCGCAAGGTCAAGATATTGGCGACGATTGGCCCCGCCAGCCGCTCTCCGGAAATGCTGCGGAAGCTCTTCAAAGCGGGAGCCGACGCATTCCGGGTCAATATGAGCCATGGCACCCACAAGGATCATGCCGAGGCGATCAAGGCGATCCGGGCGCTTGAGAAAGAATTTGCCCGGCCGATCGCGATCCTTGCCGATCTTCAGGGGCCAAAGCTGCGTGTGGGTGAATTCAAGGATGGCAGCGCGGTCATCCGCCACTCGGGCCATTTTACTTTGGACCGCGACCCTACGCCAGGCGATGAGACTCGTGTGTGCCTACCCCACCCTGAACTCTTCGGCATATTGGAGCGCGGTCAGCGCCTCCTAATCAATGACGGCAAGATCAAGCTGGTGGTGAAAGAAGCGGATGAGGACCGTATCTTTTGCTCGGCAGAAGTTGGCGGGGTGATATCAGACCGTAAGGGGGTAAACGTACCCGATGCAGAGATTCCCATCCCTGCACTTACTGACAAAGACCGCAAGGATTTGGCCTTCGCTGTCGAGCATGGCGCAGACTGGATCGCGCTCTCATTTGTGCAGCGGGCAGAAGATTTGGCGGAGGCACGCAAGCTGATCGCGGCGCATAAGGGCTCAAAGACAGCCCTATGTGCCAAGATTGAGAAGCCCATGGCCGTCAATCGCCTGTCAGAGATCATCTATCAGGCCGATGGCATAATGGTTGCGCGTGGAGACCTTGGTGTAGAGCTTGAACCTTTCGAAGTGCCCCCGCTTCAGAAGAAAATTGTCAACGCGACACGGCGCGCTGGCAAGCCAGTGATCGTGGCAACACAAATGCTTGAGAGCATGATCGAGAGCCCCATGCCAACGCGCGCAGAGGTCTCAGACGTCGCCAATGCGGTATATGATGGCGCGGATGCGGTGATGCTGTCCGCCGAAAGTGCAGCGGGTGACTGGCCAGAAGAATCGGTGGCGATGATGAACTCCATCGCACTCCAGATCGAGAGCGATGAAGGCTACAAAGAGCGCGTGCGCCTCCTTGAAACCCAGCCTGATCCAACGACATCCGATGCGCTTGCACACTCTTGTATGACCATCGCTGACACGGTTCCGATCAGCGCGATCACCGTTTTCACATCGTCCGGCTCCACCGCACGCCGCGTCTCCCGCGAGCGGCCCGATACGCCAGTCCTCGTCCTCACTCCGAGCGTAAGAACGGCACGGCGTGTCGCCCTGCTTTGGGGAGCCCATGCGGTCGTGACCAAGGACATCGGCAGCTTTGAAGAGATGATCGCCAAAGGCAAACGCATGGCCCTGCGCCATGGCTTTGGTGAGCCGGGATCGAGACAAATTGTGCTCGCCGGGGTCCCCTTCGGAACGCCGGGTTCGACGAATGTGCTGCATGTGGTGACGCTGACCGGTGATGAACTTGAAAAGCATGCAACGCAAAACTGAGCGAAACTGGCCCAAAGACTATTAGAATCTTGCAGGCTTAAGAGGGGTATGCATAGTGTCCTGGTGGGTGATTTCAACGACATGATCGGCAAATTTGGCCGCTATGCAATCACCCTTTTGATTGCTGCTTCCTCCTCATCGCCACAGCCGGTTTATTCCCAATCCGGGAGCGGTCCCGATGAGGGCTTGATCACCAATGATGATTCCCCGTGCTACCCCCCTTTGTCTGAGCTGAATCAAGTTGAACTGAACCCAAAAAACTCAATACCGTTACGCAAGGACCTGTGTATTGCCGCGATCTCATCGGCCCCGATCGATGAACGCGGCTATCACCTTGATGCGGCAATGCAGGCGCTGATACTGGTCTCTACACGGCCCATCACAGAACTTGATGGACTACAGTTCGCCAACCGTGATACCGCCAGGTCTTGGCGCTCAAATTGACCGGGAGAGCCGCCGATACCAGTCGAAAATTCGAATCAGAGATAATCGCGGCGCGCGATGCGGCGGTCGCGCAGGGCGATCTCTTGGCGGAAGCATATTCCTTGAATTTTCTTGGTAGGATTTTCGTGAGACGCGACAATCTGAACGGGTTGCAAGAGGTTGTCGATCGCTTGGGAAAGCTAAAAGAACAACTGAAAGTGCCGCGTACAAAGCGCGATTGGCTTCACTATTCTTCACAGCTGGCCAAAGCCAAAGGCGATACCATTGATGCGATTGAAACTGTTCGGCAGCTCGCAGACTACAACAACCGCAATGGCGCAAAAGCTCTCGCAGCGCTGAACAGTATCAGCCTTGGTAATATCGTTTACGACCTGGGCGATTACGAAATGGCCTTAGGCTTCTACGAGGAAGGACGCCTTGCCCTCGAAGAAACTGGACGTACAAGAACGCACAATTATGGCGTGATACTCAAGAACATCGGATCGAGTTACACTGACCTAGGGCAGCACGAAAAGGCGCTTCCCTATTACGAACAAGCAACCGTTATCGACCGCAGGAACAACAATAACGCTGGGCTGGGCTACAATTTTTTCTGGCAGGCAAAGTCACTCGATTTTTTGGGACGGCACCGCGAAGCAATCCGTCTAGCACGCGAAGGGGCAGCGCTAAGCGCTGAATATGGCAGTGCTATGGAAGCGGCCAATTCTTTCGTTTGGCTTGCCGCACGCGAGCTTGATGCTGGCGAGCAAGAGGCTGCGCTGCTGTCTCTGAGCCGAGGAGCCGATTTAGCTAGGAATGAAGCCCGGAGATGATCCTACCAAAGTGTTGGGCAACGAGCATCGCTATTGGGCGGTGTCCTACGCGCAGACAATGGCAGACGTGCTCGAACGGACCGGCCAGCAGGGCGAGGCATTGCGCTATGCCAACTTCGCACTCGATATGCACTCTGACTGGCTCGAAGCGGAGAAAGTCAGGGCAACCGTCAACGCCGAGACACTGCTGGAACTGCGCAATCGGGATCGCAATATCGAAGAGCTCGAATTGCAAAACGCGCTTAGCGTAAGCGAACTCTACACTCAACGCCTAGGGACTATAGCTGCGCTCGCGGGGTTGTGGCGCTGGCGATAATCGCAGGCCTTTTGGCGTTCTCGTGGCAGTCTCAACAACGCGTCTCCAGATTGCAGCAAATTGTTTTGCGTGAAGAGCATCATCGCACAAAAAACGCGCTCCAATTGGCTTCCAGCCTGACGCGATTTCACGAGCGCAGCGGTTCCAACGATCTGCGTGAGATACGGCAACGGCTCCACACGATGGCACTGCTGCACGATCACCTCCACACCTCCGAAACCGAGATTCAGGTGAAGCTGTGTTCATTCTTCGAGGAATTGTGCGGCCAGTTGGAGAAGGCGATGGCGCCTGAGGGTGTGTCGATCTCTGTCGAGTGCGATCAGCTCGACGTTCCCCCAAGCGTGGCTACACCGCTTGGCCTGATGATCTGCGAGATGGTCATCAACAGCTGCAAGTACGCCTTCCCGCATTCTGGCGGCACGATTACGCTGCGTTTCTCGAAAGACGAGCGCGGACTCAGCATCTCAGTTTGCGACGACGGAATTGGCGATACCGGCGAACATCCCGCTCTGCCCGGCGTTGGAACAAACCTTATCCACGATCTCGCCGATCAGATTGCCACCGCAGCACACTTCGAACAGTCTTCTTCTGGGACGTGCTGGCATGTCGATGCGATTGAATTGCACTTCACTCGCTTGGGATAATAACTTGCGGCGTATCGGTTACCGACAAACCGGTCGCTATTGTTCGCGAGCGCGCTGTGAGTGAAAGAAGTCAATCTTCCAACGGCCGCCTTCGTGAACCAAAACCGCGGACTCGAGCCACCGAACCGGGCGGACTTCAGGCGGTACTCCGGCGCTGCCGGTGTTCTCCCATTGGGACCAGGCCACATCGCAGCGCACTTTGGTGTCCATTGGCCCCAATGACCAGTTGATCTCCACCCCTTGGGCAAATGCGTCCTCGATCACCTTCGCCAGAGCGGGTCCGTCGAACCGCTCGCCCACGTCGAAGGAATACATGTTTGCAGTGGTCAGGTCCGCATATGAAAGCTCGCCTTCGCCACGCAGCGCATCGAAAAACTGGCTTATGGTCTGCTCGACCTCTGCTCGCGCAGTTTCAGGATCTGGGCAAGCGGGTGATTTCGCGTGCGCGCCATTTGAAAGAACAAGCGCGGCGACGAACGCGGGAAGATAAAAGTTGGTTCTCATGTCCAACGATTTGCGCCGATGGGTGCCAGAGTCAACATCAGTCAGTCGTTCGGCTCAGGCGCGACCTTGCCTTTTCCTCTCCGATGAGCGGCAAAAGCTCGCCCATGTCGGGACCATGGTTCATTCCAGTGAGCGCTTGGCGTAGCGGCAGGAACAGCTGCTTGCCCTTGCGGCCTGTTGCTTCCTTGAGAGCAGAGGTTAGCGCTCCCCAAGGATCGTCACTCCATGTGAGCGTTTCGGCCGCCTGCGCAAGATAGGCCCGGTCCTCGGCAGAGAATTCGGGTTGATAAATCGGACCGGTTACGAGACGCCACCATTCGCTCACCTCATCCACGGTCGCAATATTGGGCTGCACCGCGTGCCAGCCTGCTTCATCTATACCTTCAGGCAAACGGTCTTTGACCGCTGCGTAAGGCATGGCGTGGACAATGGCCGTGTTGACCCGCTCCAGCTCCGCATCGTCGAACTTTGCCGGAGCACGACCGAAAGTCCCAAGGTCAAAGGTCTCAAGCAACTTACCGCGATCCGCAATCGGCTCAACGGGAAGCGATGTGCCAAGGCGTGAAAGCAGCGCGATAATCGCTTCGGGCTCAATGCCCTTTTCGCGGAAAGCGTCGCATCCAAGCGAGCCGAGGCGTTTTGAGAGCTTACCCTCTTTGCCTACCAGCAGCGCTTCATGCGCGAACGCTGGCGGGGTCACCCCCATCGTTGTGAACATCTGGATCTGCACGGCGGTGTTTGACACGTGGTCTTCCCCACGAAGAACCTGAGTCACGCCCATATCGACATCGTCAACCGTGCTTGGAAGCATATAGAGCCACGAACCATTGGCCCGCCGGATCACAGGGTCGGAAAGCTGCGCAGGATCAAACTTGGCCTTGCCGCGTACACCGTCGACCCACTCGATGGCTTCTTCATGGTCGAGCTTAAAGCGCCAATGCGGTTGGATACCCTCGGCCTCTTTTGCCGCACGCTCTGCTGCTGTAAGCTCAAGCGCGCCGCGATCATAGATCGGTGGCAGGCCGCGTCCGAGAAGGACCTTGCGCTTGAGCTCAAGCTCCTGCTGCGTTTCATAGGCGGGATAGATCCGGCCCGCCTCGCGCAATTTCGCAAATGCCGCTTCATATGTCTCAAGCCGTGTCGACTGGCGTTCCTCGCGGGTCCAGTTCAGGCCAAGCCATTTCAGGTCCGCGCGAATAGCCTCGACATATTCCTCCCGAGAGCGCTCGGCATCGGTATCGTCGATGCGCAAGATGAATTCGCCGCCCTCTTCCTGAGCCAGCATCCAGTTATGGAGCGCGGTACGGATATTGCCGACATGCAGCCGGCCTGTAGGCGAAGGGGCGAAACGCGTTGTAACCATGCGCGCCCCGGTAAAGCCCCGCGGCGCATGCTGCAAGCCGCTTCACACAGCGCGCAGCTCCGCTTCGACCAGTGCTAGCACACTGTCCCACAGCCGCTCGGCCCGATCTGGGCGGATCAAGCCTGCTGTGGCGCGCTCGAATGCCGTTCGGTCACGGTCCAATGCGCCTTCAATCATCGAGGCTGCGGTCGCTTCGTCATGGGTCAGTTTGCAACAACAGAAGCGTGAGACATGGAGGTTCTCGGGCCAAGTTGCAGACACAGTCTGGGAAAGCCCGAGTGTCTTCACCGCCACATCCACACTGTTCAGCCGGATGGCGAGTTCAGGCACGGGATCGCGTTTCATCCGCTGATGCAAAGCAATCAGTCTGAGCGAATAGACGAAACGTGCGGCAATCGGATTGAGCGATTGCATCAGGCGTGGCTCAGCCAATCCGGCAATCGTGGCTTTGGCGGCAGCGGTGGGCGTGCGACTTTGCGACATGGGGTTCCTTGTGAGTCGGCGAGACTACTGGAGCGAACCATGACTCAATTGCGAATGCTTCGCAAGAGCATTTTCTTCATCCCGGCTATTTGGGCGCAATATCGAATGTGTGTTCGATATAGAGGAACACCTCGGTCTCGCTCGATTGCTGAAAGTAGAGATCGCCGTGGAGGCCCGTGATCGACACCCCATAGTCATTGCCGAACAGCTTTGCGTATGCGTTCGCCTCTTGCGCAATCTCGCGCACTACGGCTCTACGATACTGCTCGGGATCATCAATGCCGAGGCCAGTTGTGCCCACATCGATGAATGATCGACCAGTCGCCGGGATGGCTTTGACGAACGCTCTAATCCGTTCGGCCGTGGTGCGAACCTTAGGGTCTTCACCGCGCAGCGGGATGCGCGCATAAATCTGCACCCGGTTGGTGTCGGGGCGATTGCCACCAACAAGCGGCAGCTCGCGCATATTCTCCAGCGTTACCGGTTCAAGCGTATACTGTCCCGCAACGATATCGATACCTTCATTGCTCGCCCGGGTTAGCGTCTCGCCCAACATCTTGAAGAGCTCCGCCTTGCGCTCCTCAAAATTGCGAGAATCTGAGCTCACAAACAGAGGTGTTACGAAATAATCCGCCCTGCGAGTAACGCCGATTGCCGATGGACCGCTGCCGCCTCGGCTCGGTGATAGATAAGCGTTGAGTGAGGATCGGTCTTGCCGGGCGCCGGTCACGACCACGGTGTCTTGTGCCGAAAGTGGCAATACGGGTGCGACAACAGCGATGGCAGACGCGAGCAAAATCAGTTTCTTCATACAGTTCCTCCCAAATTGAATAGGCGGAAATCTATGCGCTCAAGTCAAGCTCCAATCTGAACGGGCACAAAAAAGGCCCCGAAGGATCGCTCCCCCGGGGCCTCTTTGTCTCTAAAGCGTAGGCTTATTCAGCCGCGTCGCCTGCGTCCGCTTCAGGAGCTGGTGCGGCGCCGCCGCCCATTGCTGCCTTCATTGCATCTTCCGAAGAAACTGGATCAGCGGCCGGCTCCTCTTCAACGGCACCAGCAGCCGCCAGCTTCTCTTGCTGCTTTTTCCAAGCAGCCTTGAGAGCTGCGTCGCGGCTCGATGCGGTCACACGCATACGGTTCATGCCCGCGCCGGTCCCTGCTGGGATCAGACGGCCCACAATCACGTTTTCCTTAAGGCCGATCAGCGTGTCTTTCTTACCTTCGACCGAAGCCTGGGTAAGCACGCGGGTCGTCTCTTGGAACGATGCAGCAGAGATGAAGCTGCGGGTCTGCAGCGATGCCTTAGTGATACCAAGCAGGATTGGCACGCCTTCAGCAGGCTGCTTGCCCTTTCCGAGCTTGGAGTTCACTTCAAGCATTTCAGCAAGGTCAACTTGTTCACCCGGCAAAAGCGTGGTGTCGCCGCCAGCGGTAATCTCAACTTTCTGCAGCATCTGGCGAACGATCACCTCGATGTGCTTATCGTTGATCTTCACACCTTGCAGTCGGTAGACTTCCTGAATCTCATTGACGAGATACTCAGACAGCGCCTCAACGCCCATCACCTCAAGGATGTCGTGCGGGTTCGGCGCGCCGGAAATCAGGGTATCCCCCTTCTTCACGAAGTCGCCTTCTTGCACGTCGATCACCTTGGTTTTGGGGATCAGATACTCAACTGCATCACCTTCCTCAGGCACAATCGCGATCTTACGCTTCGCTTTGTATTCGCGAACGAATTCGATCTTACCAGAGATCTTGGCGATGACTGACATGTCCTTGGGCAAACGTGCCTCAAACAGTTCAGCCACACGCGGCAGACCACCGGTGATGTCGCGGGTTTTCGCCGCCTCACGCGATGCACGCGCAAGGATGTCACCAGCTTCAACCGTTTGACCGTCTTCAACCGAGAGAGTGGTGCCCGGTGCCAGCATATAGCGCTGTGCATCGGTTTCATCCTCAATCGTCTGACCTTCGCCTTGAAGGATCATGCGCGGACGCAGCTCTTCCTTCTTCTTGCGGCCAGTCGCACGGTTTTCGGTGACCACGCGCTGCGCGATACCGGTTGCATCATCGGTCTGCTCTTCGAGCGTCGTGCCCTCGACCAGATCTTGATACTTCACCACGCCCGATTGCTCGGTGATGATTGGCAGAGTGAACGGGTCCCATTCAGCGAGACGATCGCCTTCTTTGACCTTCGCGCCGCTCTTGAACTTGATGACCGTACCGTAAGGCACCTTGTGCATCTCACGTTCACGGCCCTCGGCATCGATAACCGCGATTTCACCGTTACGAGCGAGCGACAGAATGTTGCCCTTCTTATCGGTGATCGTTGGCATGTCGCGAAGTTCGATTTTACCGTCCGAAATCGCCTCAAGGTGCGATGTTTCGTTAAGCTGAGCCGCACCGCCAATGTGGAAGGTACGCATGGTCAGCTGGGTGCCAGGCTCGCCGATGGATTGCGCGGCGATAACGCCCACAGCCTCACCGATGTTCACTGGCGTACCGCGAGCAAGATCACGGCCATAGCAGGTCGCACAAACGCCCTGATCGCTTTCACAAAGCAGCGGCGAACGAATGCGAACAGACTGAACCTCAGCCGCCTCGATTTCCTTCACCATAGGCTCGTCAACCATTGTCCCCGCCGGCACAATCACTTCGCCGGTTGCGGCATTCATGATGTCTTCGGCAACGGTGCGGCCAAGGATACGCTCACCAATGGACGCAATCACACTACCGCCTTGGACGATGGCGCGCATTTCCATGGCGTTGGTTGTCTTACAGTCTTTCTCAACGATGGTGCAGTCTTGCGATACGTCAACCAGACGACGGGTCAGGTAACCCGAGTTCGCCGTCTTAAGCGCAGTATCAGCCAGACCCTTACGAGCGCCGTGGGTTGAGCTGAAGTACTCAAGAACCGACAGTCCCTCTTTAAAGTTCGAGATAATAGGATTCTCGATGATCTCGCCCGAAGGCTTGGCCATAAGACCGCGCATACCGGCAAGCTGCTTCAT
Organism: uncultured Erythrobacter sp.; assembly: GCF_947502395.1. Taxonomy (GTDB): domain Bacteria; phylum Pseudomonadota; class Alphaproteobacteria; order Sphingomonadales; family Sphingomonadaceae; genus Erythrobacter. Next base: position 943,444 of record NZ_CANMZM010000002.1, on the reverse strand, counting down.
CTGCGCTGGCGAGCCACGCGCACCTGAGTGGCTCATCATGTAGATCGAGTTGATCTCTTTCTCTCGGCCATCCTTGTCGATGGGCTGAGCTTTAATCTCATCCATCATCGCATCAGCAACCAGATCACCACACTTGGACCAAGCGTCGATAACCTTATTGTACTTCTCTTGCTGGGTGATGAGACCATCCTGATACTGCTGTTCGTAGTCAGCAACCAGTGACTTGGTTTCTTCGACCATGCCTTCCTTGGCGTCAGGAATGATCATGTCATCCTTACCAAAGGAGATACCCGCCTTAAATGCGTGGCGGAAGCCCAGCACCATGATGGCGTCAGCGAAAAGGACCGTGTCCTTCTGGCCGGTGTGACGGTACACTTCGTCGATCACATCGCCTATGTCCTTCTTCGTCAGAAGGCGGTTGATGATGTCGTAAGGCACCTTGTGGTTCTTCGGCAGACACTCACCAATAAGCATACGGCCAGGCGTGGTTTCGAACCGACGCATGACGATGTTTCCATCCTCATCGGCCTGCGGAACACGGGCGAGGATTTTGGTGTGCAGCGTGACCGCTTTGGTCTCAAGCGCCTGGTGCACTTCGGCCATATCGGCAAAGCGCGGCAGCTTTTCGACCTTGGTACCATCTTCATTCTCAAGGAATTCAGGAGTTTTCTCCTGACGCTCCATCGAGAGGTAGTAGAGGCCCAGAACCATATCCTGTGATGGAACGATGATTGGCTTACCGTTAGCAGGCGAGAGGATGTTGTTCGTAGACATCATCAAAACGCGCGCTTCGAGCTGAGCTTCGAGGCTAAGCGGCACGTGGACAGCCATTTGGTCGCCGTCAAAGTCAGCGTTAAACGCCGAACACACCAGCGGGTGAAGCTGGATCGCTTTACCTTCGATGAGGACCGGTTCGAACGCTTGGATGCCAAGACGGTGAAGCGTTGGCGCACGGTTCAGGAGAACCGGGTGCTCACGGATCACTTCGTCGAGGATATCCCAGACTTCCTTGCGCTCTTTCTCAACCCACTTCTTGGCTTGCTTCAGGGTCATGGAAAGACCCTTGGCGTCCAAACGGGCGTAGATGAACGGCTTGAACAGCTCGAGCGCCATCTTCTTCGGCAAACCACATTGGTGCAGTTTGAGCTCAGGACCGGTCACGATGACCGAACGGCCAGAGTAGTCGACGCGCTTACCAAGAAGGTTCTGACGGAAGCGGCCCTGCTTACCCTTGAGCATGTCAGAGAGAGATTTCAGCGGACGCTTGTTAGCACCCGTGATCACGCGGCCACGGCGGCCGTTGTCGAACAGAGCGTCAACCGCTTCTTGAAGCATACGCTTCTCGTTACGGACGATGATGTCTGGTGCGCGAAGCTCAATCAGGCGCTTCAAACGGTTGTTGCGGTTGATCACGCGGCGATAGAGGTCGTTCAGATCAGACGTCGCAAAACGGCCACCATCCAGCGGCACAAGCGGGCGAAGCTCAGGCGGGATCACAGGGATCACTTCAAGGATCATCCACTCAGGACGGTTGCCTGAATCGATGAAGCTCTCAACCACTTTGAGACGCTTGATGATCTTCTTAGGCTTGAGAGCAGACTTGGTGGTCGCAAGCTCTTCAAGAAGGTCTTCGCGCTCTTGCTCAAGGTCGAGGTCCATCAGCATAACCTTGACCGCTTCTGCGCCGATATCGGCAGAGAAAGCGTCTTCGCCATACTCGTCTTGCGCTTCGAGCAGCTCGTCTTCGGTGAGGAGTTGGAATTTCTCAAGCGGGGTAAGGCCCGGCTCAATCACAACGTAGCTTTCGAAGTAGAGGATGCGCTCAAGCTGCTTCAGCTGGATGTCGAGCAGAAGGCCGATGCGCGATGGCAGCGACTTCAGATACCAGATATGCGCAACAGGAGCGGCAAGCTCGATGTGACCCATACGCTCACGGCGCACTTTGGTAACGGTAACTTCAACGCCGCATTTTTCACAAACGACGCCTTTGTACTTCATACGCTTGTACTTGCCGCAAAGGCATTCGTAGTCCTTTACCGGACCAAAGATACGTGCACAGAACAGACCGTCACGTTCAGGTTTGAACGTACGATAGTTGATCGTCTCTGGCTTCTTGATCTCGCCAAAAGACCACGAACGGATGCGCTCTGGCGAGGCGATGCCGATCTGGATCTGGTCAAAGGTTTCCGGCTTTGCGAGCTGGTTGGTGAATTTTGTCAGTTCATTCATAACTGTGTTTCCCTTTTGGGATGAAAACGTGTTCGCGGAAAATATGAGAGGGGCCGAGATGGCCCGCTCCCATTATTCCGCTGCAATCGCTCCGTGATCGTCGTCGTCTTCTTCGCCGTCACCCAGCGAAGTCAGCTCAACATTCATGCCCAGCGAGCGCATTTCCTTAACGAGAACGTTGAAGCTCTCTGGAATGCCAGCCTCGAAGGTGTCATCGCCCTTGACGATAGCTTCATAGACCTTGGTCCGCCCCACCACGTCATCTGACTTGACGGTGAGCATTTCCTGCAAGGTGTAAGCAGCGCCGTACGCCTGCAGTGCCCAGACCTCCATCTCACCAAAGCGCTGACCACCGAACTGCGCTTTACCACCCAGCGGCTGCTGCGTGACGAGCGAGTATGGGCCGATCGAGCGGGCGTGGATCTTGTCGTCGACGAGGTGGTGCAGTTTGAGCATGTAGATGATGCCCACGGTCACCTTACGGTCAAACGCTTCACCGGTGCGCCCATCAAACAGCGTCGATTGGCCAGAGCTATCGACACCGGCTTTGACCAGATAATCGGTCACGTCCGGTTCGCGCGCACCGTCAAAGACCGGCGTACCCATTGGGACACCTGCCGAGAGATTGGTCGCAAGCTCAACGATGTTTGACGTCGAACGCTTCTCGAGGTCATCGAAGTACTGCTCACCGTAAACATCCTTCAGACGCTCAACCACAGCCTCTGGAGGCTTCGCGTTAGCATAGTCTTCGGCAGCGTTCGGATTGTCGCGTTTCCACTCTTCGAGCTTCTCCGCGATATCCATGCCCAAACCGCGAGCGGCGAAGCCAAGGTGCGTTTCGAATATCTGCCCGACGTTCATACGCGAAGGCACACCCAGTGGGTTGAGCACGAGGTCAACCGGCGTACCGTCTTCGAGGAACGGCATGTCTTCCACCGGAAGGATGCGAGAGATCACACCCTTGTTACCGTGACGACCAGCCATCTTATCGCCCGGCTGAAGCTTACGCTTCACCGCGACGAAGACTTTGACCATTTTGAGAACGCCAGGGGCAAGTTCATCGCCACGCTCCAGCTTCTCTTTACGGTCTTCGAACTTAGCATCGATCATGCCAGCCGATTCGTCATATTGCGACTTGATCGCTTCGAGTTGCGTCTGACGTGAATCATCGGCAACCGCGAATTGGAACCATTCGTGCTTCTCGATATCGGCGAGCACTTGCTCGGTGATATCGATGCCCTTCTTCACGCCTTTTGGACCTGCTGCGACCACTTGGCCCATCAGCATGTCACGCAGACGGTTGTAGGTCGCACGGTTCAAAATGCCGCGCTCGTCAGCAGCATCCTTACGAAGACGTTCAATCTCTTCGTTCTGGATCGCACGGGTACGGTCATCGATTTCGATACCGTGGCGGTTGAAGACGCGTACTTCCACAACCGTGCCAGCCACACCCGGTGGCAGACGCAGCGAAGTGTCACGAACATCGGAAGCTTTCTCACCGAAGATCGCACGAAGGAGTTTTTCCTCCGGTGTCATCGGGCTTTCACCCTTTGGCGTGATCTTGCCGACGAGAATGTCGCCTGGGTGCACTTCTGCGCCGATGTAGACAATGCCTGCTTCGTCCAAGTTGCGTAAGGCTTCTTCACCAACGTTTGGAATGTCGCGAGTGATGTCCTCTGGGCCAAGCTTCGTGTCGCGGGCCATCACTTCGAACTCATCAATGTGGATCGAGGTGAAGACGTCGTCTTTCACGATGCGCTCTGAAATGAGGATCGAATCCTCATAGTTGTAGCCATTCCAAGGCATAAAGGCGACGAGGCTGTTTTTGCCTAGCGCCAGCTCACCAAGGTCAGTCGACGGACCGTCAGCGATAATATCGCCCGGCTCAATCGTCTCACCCACTTTCACCAGCGGACGCTGGTTGATGCAGGTGTTTTGGTTGGAGCGTTGGAATTTCTGCAGCGTGTAGATGTCGACGCCCGATTGGCCGGGTTCAACATCGCCAATTGCACGAATCACGATACGCGTTGCATCGACTTGGTCGACGATACCGCCGCGTTTCGCAGCAATCGCAGCGCCTGAATCGCGCGCCACGGTCTCTTCCATACCGGTGCCGACCCACGGTGCCTCTGCTTTCACAAGCGGCACAGCTTGGCGTTGCATGTTCGAGCCCATGAGCGCGCGGTTCGCGTCATCGTTTTCCAGGAACGGAATGAGCGATGCCGCAACCGAGACGAGCTGCTTTGGTGACACGTCCATCAAAGTGATCTGATCGTTTGGCGCCATCAGGTTGTCGCCAGCCTGACGTGCCGAGATCAGATCTTCGACGAATGTGCCATCATCGTTGAGCTCAGCCGACGCCTGCGCAACGGTGTGTTTCTGCTCTTCCATCGCTGAAAGATATTTCACATCGCCGGTGACTTTGTTGTCGACCACTTGGCGATATGGCGTCTCGATAAAGCCGTACTTGTTGACCCGGCTGAACGATGCCAGCGAGTTGATGAGGCCGATGTTCGGGCCTTCCGGCGTTTCAATCGGGCAGATACGGCCATAGTGGGTCGGGTGAACGTCGCGGACCTCAAAGCCAGCGCGCTCACGCGTCAGACCACCCGGGCCAAGCGCCGAAACGCGGCGTTTGTGAGTGACTTCGGAGAGCGGGTTGGTTTGGTCCATGAACTGTGAAAGCTGCGAAGAACCGAAGAACTCGCGAACAGCAGCCACAGCTGGCTTTGCGTTGATGAGATCGTTTGGCATCACAGTCGATACATCGACCGAAGACATACGCTCTTTAACTGCACGCTCCATACGAAGCAGACCAACGCGGTATTGGTTTTCGAGAAGCTCACCAACCGAACGAACACGGCGGTTGCCGAGGTTATCGATGTCATCAACATCGCCCTTGCCGTCTTTCAGATCAACAAGTTCCTTGACCACAGCGAGGATGTCTTCCTTGCGCAGCGTTGTCACAGTGTCTTCCGCATCAAGGCCAAGACGCATGTTGAGCTTCACTCGGCCAACAGCGGAAAGGTCATAACGCTCACCATCGAAGAACAGGCCTTCGAACAAAGCTTCTGCGGTTTCCTTGGTGGGCGGTTCGCCCGGACGCATGACCTTGTAGATCGCCTCAAGACCTTCATCACGGTTCTCAGCCTTGTCGACTTTGAGCGTATTGCGGATCCACGGGCCGGTGTTAACCTCGTCAATGTCGAGGAGTTCGAGAGCATCAAAGCCTGCTTCATCAAGCGCCTCAATGTGCTCAAGCGTCACTTCATCGCCGGCTTCGATGTAGATCGAGCCGGTTTGCTCATTGATCATATCGTAAGCGGCATAACGACCAACAGCTTCCTCGGTCGGAAGCAGGAGGTCGGTCAGACCATCTTTCGCAGCCTTATTGGCAGCGCGTGGGCTGATCTTCTGGTTAGCAGCAAAGATCTCTTCGCCGGTTTTTGCATCCACCAATGGGAAAGTCGGCTTCGCGCCGCGCCATGCCTCTGGCGTGTAAGGGATCTTCCAACCATCTTTGGCGCGCGCCCAAGTCATGGTGTCGTAGAAGTGATGAAGAATGCCTTCGCTATCGAGACCCAACGCATACAAAAGCGCAGTCACAGGAAGCTTACGCTTACGGTCGATACGAACGTTCACGATATCCTTGGCGTCGTACTCAAAGTCGAGCCACGAACCGCGGTAAGGGATAACGCGCGCAGCGAACAGGAGCTTGCCCGAAGAGTGCGTCTTGCCACGGTCGTGATCGAAGAGGACACCAGGCGAACGGTGCATTTGCGAAACGATCACACGCTCGGTGCCGTTCACGATAAACGTGCCGTTCTCAGTCATGAGCGGCATGTCGCCCATGTAAACGTCTTGCTCTTTAATATCGAGAACAGACCGCGTTTCGGTTTCCTGATCGACTTCAAACACGATCAGGCGAAGCGTTACCTTCATGGGAGCGGCATAAGTGATCCCGCGCTGACGACATTCAGTGGTGTCGTACTTTGGCTCTTCGAGTTCGTAGTGAACAAAGTCGAGCTCAGCGGTGCCCGCGAAGTCGCGGATCGGGAAGACGCTGCGCAGGGTCTTTTCCAGACCTGAAACATAGCCCGTCTCCTTGTCAGAGCGCAGGAAGAACTCATAGCTCTCCCGCTGCACTTCAATGAGGTTGGGCATGTCGACGACTTCGTGAATGTCGCCGAAAATCTTACGGATGCGCCGCTTTGCGGTACCCTTTGCCTCGCGGCTGCGGGTTGCTTTCGCCTTGGTTGCCATGGAGGAATTGTGCCTCTTTGCTTGATGCTCTGGGTTTGAACCACCCAGAGCCAAGTTGGTTTCAGTCATCACGCGCAGGACTGCGATGCCATATATATCGAGACGCAAACAAGCCGCACTCCAGCATGGGCCCTTCACCGGGTCCAAAATGGATGCAGCTTAACTACTCGCGAATATGGCAAAGCACCGCTTCTATCCTTGGCCCTGTCCGTCGCGCATGGACAAATCCGTCTCGAAGTCGGTGTGTGGAGGCGTATTTAGGCGGAATGTTGGATTTGTAAAGGGGGCGCAATTCTCTTTTATCGATCCCCAAACTCAGGTTGAGCATGAGAAGGGATGTTCTCGCTAGATGCCTAAAGCATATCAGATGCGCTCCGCTAGGTCTCGCCAGTGGTCCGTAAGTGTCGCGGTAACATATGCCTTTGGGATTTTTGCTTCCGCTGCGATCTCATCTACGGTCAAATCACCGCGCTTGTAGGCTGGCCTGATTATGTCCAGCGCATCGCGTGGCATCAAGATGCAGAGCGCATTCAAGAGCTTCGTGTGGTCTTCGTGAGCCGCAAGGCCAATTTCTCGCTCCGCTTCTCTCACAAGCAGGTCGCCAATCAGTGTCTCAACATCACCTTTTGTTGGTGAAGTCGCATCTGCCGGGTCGAGTACATGCAGCATTTCCTTCACCTGAATGAGTCGTTGAACCCCCTCACTGGCTTCCTTTGGGTAACCAATGCGAACGATTAAAGGGCGCTCGGCATAGGGTGGGGCAAGGTCATAGTAACTGTGCATACCACCCCGAAGGAGACTTGGGTCTAGCTCAGTTGGATAACGCTCAATCCGCGCAGCAGCGCCGCGCCCAAGAATAAAATCGCGAACATCTCGCAATTTTACTGGCAGCTTAGTGTGTGCCGCGAAGGATTCATAAATCGTTATTGACATTCGAGAGGCGGTAACGGCACCTCTCGAATTTTTCAATTACTTAGCGACAAACTCTGTGGCTTCACGTTGCTCGAAATCTTCAACGAACTCAGTGTCGCCCTGACCTGCGTCCATTTGATCCAGCATTTTTACCGCTTCGCCGCATAGGGCATCTTCGTTGATCTCAACGCCGCCGCCAAGCCAAAATTTAATATCGACGTGCTCTCTTTGAGGATTGTCAAAGAGAGCTGTCATTAGACGCTCTTTATTGGTCATGTTTACTCTCCTTTCCTTATTCCATCTTGCCGAGGTACCCGCCTTGGCAATGTTTTGACGCTCGCCTTCTGATAAGTGCTGGGCACGAGCCTTGCCGCCTGCACTCCCCGTCGCTGACTTAGAGGTACCATAGTCAACCTCCTCACCAACCTCACCTGTTGCAATCTTTCCAACCATAACAGCCCCACCGATAGCATCAGCTGGGCGTTTTTGACCGTTTGGACCTCTAGGCATAAATGTCCTAATATTGCTCCGCACATGAATTACCACTTAAGGGTATAAAAACCCCTAACGGCAGCAGGCGGGAATCGCGCACAAGGAGAGGGTCATTGACCGTCTTATCTTCTCGAAAGCATTGCTTGACACCAAATGTCAACCTTTGTTCGACGAACCGCCTCGTATCTGGACGTGTCTTCCGGACCTATATGGTATCGAAAGCACAATTTTCCAGTGTAGGAAAATGGAATCTTGGAAGTTACTTCCAGCCCGCGTCAAGCCTCACCAATTTCAAACTGCGATACTACCTGAAGATCACTTTCCCTTGACTCCAGCGCCCACTCCTCTAGTTGCACGCCTCGATCTCCTCTGGGAGGTCATCCGTCCGAGACAGTTGCTGAGCGGAATTGGCCGTTCTTAATTTGCAGCCTAGACGGGGAAATGAGTTTCTTCGGTGTGCCGCGTTCGCGCTTACACTGCCCAAGCCCTTGGCTTCTCCTTCCCCATTGATGGACTTTGGCTCGTGTCGATGAACGGCATGGGTTGATTTGAGCCGGTCGCTCGGGGCTTATCCCTCCTGTGGCCATAGTGAAGGAGCAAATGCATGGATCGTTCGCAAAAAGCCGATGCGGTTGCGCAGCTCACAGATGTCTTTAACGAGGTCGGCGTGGTGGTTGTCACCCGCAACCTTGGCCTGACGGTGGACCAGTCCACTGAACTGCGCGGGAAGATGCGTGAAGTTGGTGCAACTTATAAGGTTGCGAAGAACCGTCTTGCAAAGCTCGCCCTGAAAGATACCGATTACACGGGCCTCGAGGAATACCTCAATGGTCCAACAGCTCTCGCCTGGTCTGAAGACCCGGTGGCTGCAGCTAAGGCTGCTGTCGAGTTCGCAAAGTCGAACGACAAGCTGGAAATCGTCGGTGGATCGATGGGCAGTCAGGTGCTCGACGAAGCTGGGATCAAGGCGCTTGCCTCGATGCCAAGCCTTGACGAGCTGCGTGGCACGATTGTTGGTCTGGTCAATGCACCTGCGACGAAGATCGCCCAGGTTGCAACCGCACCTGCCAACAAGCTGGCCCGTGTCGTTGGCGCATATGCCGCCAAAGATGCCGCTTAAGACGCTACTCGCACGATAAACGAAACATCATGGGGCGCTTTTAAGCCCCGCATAATTTTGGAGTTAACATCATGGCTGATATCGCCAAGCTTGTTGAAGAACTTTCGAAGCTGACCGTCCTTGAGGCAGCTGAACTTGCTACCGCGCTTGAAGAAGCATGGGGCGTTTCTGCAGCTGCTGCTGTTGCTGTTGCTGCACCTGCTGGCGGCGGCGGCGAAGCTGCTGCTGAAGAAAAAGACGAATTCGACGTCATCCTCACCGGCGACGGTGGCAAAAAGATCCAGGTCATCAAAGAAGTCCGTGCCATTACCGGCCTGGGCCTTACCGAAGCGAAAGGTCTCGTCGAAGGCGCACCAAAGCCTCTCAAAGAAGGCGTTGCGAAAGCAGAAGCCGAAGAGATCAAAGGCAAGATCGAAGCAGCCGGCGGTACCGTCGAGCTCAAGTAAAGCGAGACTTGGGTGCGGGCTCGCCCGCGCCTTTAGTCGCAGCTTTATCCCTGCGAAGGCAGGGATCTCGATCAACAAGGTCGAACATCAAAGGGCAGTGCCAGCAATGGCGCTGCCTTTTTGTTTAGTCTCAGAGCTTTTCAAGGCTTGGCGCGCCAGATGTGGCGCATCCGGTAAGCAGCATCGCCGCAAAGACCGCGCTCAGAGCGCCAAGTTTAGGATAACGTAGCAATGGTTCGCTACCCAATGGCATTGCCGTGCACCTCAGCATGCCACATTTGAGTATAGCGAAAAGTTTGAATAAAACCTTGAAAGCAAAGACAGGTTAACGCGGGATCTGCTCAATCGCGACCAGCTCAGAGCTAAGAGACGGAACCGAAATCTGATCGACCTGAACCTTTTTCGCGTTGGGCGCGTCTTGATAGTCGATACCAAACTCAACCTCGTCATAGGCGGGGTTGTAGTTGACCGGTATGCCCGCTGCCTGCAACTGCGCCAACGGCACATAGGTATCGATGGACTGCCCTTGGGTTAATCGGGCAAACTCCGTCTTACTGAACTGTTCGCGCATCAAATTCGCTACAGATCGCAAGCGGATTGCAATCGTCCCATCGAACTGGCGGAAATCGACACTGCCCGTGTGCACACCATTCACGCGCGCATCGAGCTTTGCCTTTGGCACCAGAACGGCCTCAGCAGCAGCAGTCGCACTCACTTCAGGCGAAATTGCACCAACCGGGATAGCGCGACGAATTTCATCAGCGCTTGGTTGGGGGGAGCCAGATTCTGCGCTGGGGGCAATCGGAAGCGAGCTGCGTACCGCATTTGACGCGTCAATCGCGCCTGCAAATGCCGCCTCAACCGATCGACTGGCAATCGCATCGGTTCGCGATGAAGATGAACCAGAAGCTGGAATCTGGCCCGGGCCACGCACATTCTCTGGTGTGGCCCGGACGACCAAATCGAGGTCGGTGATTTGCTCAATCTCAAGAGTACCGGTGGCGATAGCGGCCCGGCGCGTCTGCGTCAGTGGCGTTGGCCCGTCGCGCAGTCCGCCCGAAACCACGGCGGTCAGCGGGGTCGGCATGGCTACCCCAGCAAAGGCAAGATCAAAAGTCTCAGAGCCGCCATCAAGAACCGCCAATGGCAATTCACGGTCAAAATCGCCAAATCGAGTTTGGCTGCTAACCGTTGAATCTGTGCCCTCTTCTAAGAGTGCCCGCGCGTAGACGGGACCTGCTGGTTGGGGGGCGGGTGTCCAAACCGGGGTGGAAGACGCAAGTTGTGATGGCTTCACTTCTTCAGCATCGGTTTCAGTTGTACCGATTCCAGGAAAGGCACCAAATGATGCCTCGCCAATCGTCACGACCATGGCCTCAAGTGAGATACTGGGCGCGGCTACGGCCACAGCCACTGCGGCAGTCCCAAAAGCTATCCGCGCCTTGCTAAATGAATTGTCAGTTGGGGTTATATGGCGACCCGCCGCTAACGCGGCTTGTTCCACGACTGTTGGCGGAGACCGCATAAGGCGGGCAGGCAAAAGCCATTCGCTCTGGGAGCCCGATGCTCCACCGATGTTAGCCATGGAATCGCCCCCGCTCAATTGAGCTTACCCCTAAACTCCGTGCTCTCTTATGCCGATTTCTGCATTTAAGATAAAGTGCTTTATGCGAATGCAGCCTGCGGTGCCCCATTACAACACATATGCGAAGCATTCTCCTGCGCGGTAGAAATTCGCTTTTCCAGCGTGACTGCCCCACCTATCCGGATCGGCTCGCTTGAGTGCGGGCGGATTCGATATGACGCAGGATACGATCGATCAGAAGCGCCCCAATCAACAATTGAGGGCGACCCCAAGTTGGGGTCAGGAGTTTCGAGCGATGCTCTCGCTCGCGACTCCGCTGGCGGCTGCGAATCTACTGCAAATGCTCACCTATGCGATCGATGTGATCTTTATCGCAAGGCTGGGGGATGAACCGCTTGCTGCCTCTGCCTTGGCAGTGTCTCTCTTCGGGCTGGTCCTATGGGCGATGACGTCGCTCATAGGAGCGGTTGCACCTCTCATTGCCGAAGCTGTTGGTGCAGGCGGCCCGACATTGCGCCCTGTCAGGCGATCTGTGCGCATGGCCTTGTGGTTAGCGGTCATAACTGGCGTTATCGGCATGGGGATTTGCCTCGCTCTTGAGCCGATCATGCATGTGACCGGGCAACAACCACAGATCATCGCATTGGCGCGCGAATACAATTACATTATCATATTCTCACTCATCCCGATGCTGCTTGCAGGCGTGCTCAGGAATTTTGTCTCCGCATTGGGGCGTCCGATTTTTGCGACAGCCATCACTGGCATCGGCATTTTCGTGAACGCCTTTGCGAACTACGCGCTTATCTTCGGGAATTTCGGCGCGCCAGAACTCGGGCTTAAGGGTGCAGCGGTGGCGACCATTATCACCGCCTTTGTGATCCTTGGCGCATATATTTTGGCGATCCGGCTCGATCCTCGCCTGCACCGCTACCATATCTTTGGTAGGTTCTGGTCACCCGATTGGGGGCGCTTCCGTCAGATTATCCGCATCGGTGTGCCGATCGCGCTCACGGTAACAGCAGAAGCCGGCATCTTCGGTGCAGCGGCATTCCTTATGGGTCGGTTTGGTGCCGCTGAGCTCGCCGGGCACACGGTTGCCTTACAACTCGCCGCGCTTGCCTTTCAGGTTCCCTTCGGCGTGGGTCAGGCCGTGACGATCCGTGTCGGCTATTTCTATGGCGCACGCGATCCAGTCGGTGTCATGCGCGCGGGCTGGGTGGCTTTAGCAATTTCGACTGCATTTATGAGCTGCACGGCAACCGCGATGGTGGTTGCGCCCTACTCATTGCTTTCAATCTATGTGGATCCTTACGCTGCGAAGAATGCAGCCCTGGTCGGTTTTGCACTTCAATACCTGGTGCTCGCCGCCGCCTTTCAATTGGTCGATGGCATTCAAGCGGTATCGGCAGGAGCACTGCGAGGACTGCAAGACACCCGCGCGCCTATGTGGATAGCAATCTTCAGCTACTGGGTGCCCGGCATCGGCCTTTCCATCGGCCTCGGCTTCTTTACGCCGCTGCAAGGCACTGGCGTTTGGATCGGTCTTGCAACGGGTCTCGCATTTGCCGCCGTGCTGCTCTTGTGGCGCTGGATGGCGCGAGAGCGGCTGGGGCTCCTTAAAGAGCCGGCCCCTTAAGCCGCCCGTGTCGTTACTTCGCGCTGCGGGAATGGGATGCTGATGCCGCGCTCGTCAAACTTCGACTTTGCCGCTTCGGTAAGGTCCCAGGAAAGGCCAAGGTAATCGGGCGTGTTGCACCACACGCGAAGGCCAATGCCGACCGAACTGTCATCGAGCGAGGCGACATAGGCGACGGGCTCCGGATCGCTGAGCACCCGGCTATCCCCTGCCGCCAAAGCGAGCAAAGCCTCGCGCGCTTCCTGCATCGAATCGTTATAGCCAATCCCCACAATCAGCTCGAAACGGCGGGTGGGGTGGCGGGTGAAGTTGATGATCGGCTGGTTCCAAAGTTCGTTGTTGGGCATCATCACAAACAAGCCATCGGGCTGCTTTAGCTGAGTGGTGAAAAGGCCGATTTCTTCGACCGTTGCGATAATGGGCCCAATGTTGATCACTTCGCCCACACGGAACGGGCGCTGCGACATGATCATGACGCCTGAGGCCACGTTTGAGAGCGTCCCCTGAAGCGCAAGGCCGACCGCGAGGGCAAGTCCACCAAGCGCTGCGATAATACTGGTGGTCTCAACCCCGAATTGGGTTAGGACCGTTAGAAGAACGACAGACCAGATGCCATATTTGACCGCTTTGGCAATCACGCGGGCAATGGAGACATCCATGCTCGAGGAACGCAGGAGACCGCGCAAAACCCAGCGCGAAATGAGGCTGCCGATAAACAGGCCAATCACCAGCACCGCGATTCCGCCCGCGATATCCATAATGTTGAGCCGCAGCCAAATGAGGCCTTGCTCGGCATAGGTCAGCGTGGTGATCTCAGGATTGAATTTCATGAGGGTGCTCTCGATCGGCAAAACAAAAGCGCGCATCGTCAAGATGCGCGCCAACTGGGGAGCAGATGGCTTTCATCCTATGACAATTCAACCCTTTGATGGATTCCATCAAAAGCGTGCGATTTTTTTGAGGGCGACCTGTTGACTCTTGAACCTTGCGCAACCATCTGCGCGCTTGCTGGCACTCTAAAGAGGAGAGTGCCAAGGCTTATTATCAACCCAAGTAGGAAAGGTCATAAAAATGGCATTTCGTCCACTTCACGACCGCGTTCTGGTCCGTCGCATCGAAGCCGACACAAAGACCGCAGGCGGCATTATCATTCCTGACAGCGCTCAAGAAAAGCCATCCGAAGGCGAAGTCGTCGCTGTTGGCCCGGGCACCCGCGAAGACGGTGCTTTCGTCGAGCTCGACGTAAAGCCTGGCGACCGCGTTCTGTTCGGCAAATGGGGCGGCACCGAGATCAAGATCGACGGTGAAGACCTGCTTATCATGAAAGAAAGCGACATCATGGGCATCGTCAGCTGAGCTGACCAACCCAACGCTTTCTAACTCACACACATTCTTACGGAGAAACAACAATGGCTGCAAAGGACGTAAAGTTCAGCCGCGACGCACGCGAAGGCATCCTCAAAGGTGTCGATACGCTTGCAAACGCAGTTAAAGTCACCCTCGGCCCGAAAGGCCGCAATGTCGTCATCGACAAGAGCTTTGGCGCACCGCGCATCACCAAGGACGGCGTAACCGTCGCCAAGGAAATCGAACTTCAGGACAAGTTTGAAAACATGGGCGCACAAATGCTCAAAGAGGTCGCTTCTAAAACGAACGACCTTGCTGGCGACGGCACCACGACGGCTACCGTTCTGGGTCAAGCGATTGCTCGCGAAGGCATGACCGCTGTTGCTGCTGGCATGAACCCGATGGACCTCAAGCGCGGCATCGACACGGCTACAGCTGCTGTTGTTGCAAACCTTCAGGGTCGTTCGAAAGAAGTCGCTGGCAGCGAAGAAGTTTCTCAAGTCGGCGTAATCTCAGCGAACGGCGACCGCGAAGTCGGCGAGAAGATCGCTGAAGCCATGGACAAGGTCGGCAAAGAAGGCGTCATCACCGTCGAAGAAGCCAAAGGCCTCGAATTTGAACTCGACGTCGTCGAAGGCATGCAGTTCGACCGCGGTTATCTCTCGCCATACTTCATCACCAACCCGGACAAGATGCTTGTCGAACTCGACAACCCATACATCCTGATCCACGAGAAGAAGCTCTCCAGCCTGCAAGCCATGCTGCCAGTGCTCGAAGCTGCAATGCAATCGGGCCGTCCGCTTCTGATCATTGCTGAAGACATTGAAGGCGAAGCGCTCGCGACGCTCGTTGTGAACAAGCTGCGTGGTGGCCTCAAAGTTGCTGCTGTTAAAGCACCCGGCTTTGGTGACCGTCGTAAAGCCATGCTGCAAGACATCGCGATCCTCACCAAAGGTGAAATGATCAGCGAAGACCTCGGCATCAAGCTTGAGAACGTCACACTCGGCATGCTCGGCGAAGCCAAGCGCGTCACCATCGACAAAGACAACACAACCATCGTCGACGGCGCTGGCTCGGAAGACGACATCAAAGCACGCGTGGGCGAAATCCGCACGCAGATCGACAACACCACCAGCGATTACGACCGTGAGAAGCTGCAAGAGCGTCTTGCGAAACTTGCAGGCGGCGTTGCAGTGATCAAAGTTGGCGGCGCTTCGGAAGTCGAAGTGAAGGAACGCAAGGACCGCGTTGATGACGCGCTTCACGCTACCCGCGCAGCTGTTGAAGAAGGCATCGTCCCTGGTGGCGGTACTGCGCTTCTTTACGCAACCAAGGCGCTTGAAGGCATTAAGGGCGAAAACGACGATCAGACCCGCGGCATCGACATCGTTCGCCGCGCGATCATGGCGCCGGTTCGTCAGATTGCCGAAAACGCTGGCCATGACGGCGCGGTTGTCTCTGGCAACCTTCTGCGTGAAGGCGATGAGACCCAAGGTTTCAACGCTGCGACCGATGTTTATGAAAACCTCGTGGAAGCAGGCGTGATCGACCCAACCAAGGTTGTTCGCACCGCTCTGCAAGACGCAGCTTCCGTTGCTGGCCTTCTGATCACCACCGAAGCAGCGATCACCGATGCTCCAGAGGACAAAGCAGCTGGCGCTCCTGCAATGCCTGACATGGGCGGCATGGGTGGCATGGGCGGCGGCATGGGCTTCTAAGTCGACGCCAAACACCCGAGCTTATCAGCGGGCCCCGTCAGATCATATCTGGCGGGGCCCTTGCTTTTGATGCAACTCAACTCGCTGAAAATGTTCGATTATGTGCAACTGCGCGAAAAAATCGCGTTTTGACGCAAATCAAACGGCCGAATGCGTGAATCAAACTTGACGTATTTAGGTGTATTGTGAAAACTACACTTATTCCGGTCTCGCGGAGTCGCATGGCTTGTGGGCTCGATGGCGCTGGACGCTCATTTTTAGGTCAAACTCAGCTTCTGGATCTGGCTTGTTTGACTTTTGGGGATCGCGTCAAAAAGAGGCTCCTGGCCTTCCGGATGAATGGGATCTGCGGATGGGAACGCTGCGGAACATTTAAGGATAAGAAGGGTCGGGTGGTCGGCCTCCTTAATGCTTACGTCTGCTTGTCTTTGCCAGTCCGCAAATGGAGGGTAGAGCTATGCATGCGCCTGATAGTGGTAACGGCCAAGCGAGCCTGATCGGTTGCCTGACGTATCAGAGTCGCGCCTCTGCCCCGCCGTCCGATTCTGAACTCAACGACCTTGTCGCACGAGCACGCCTTCGCAATCAGAGCGTGGGTGTCACGGGCATGCTGCTCTATGAAAAGGGCCGCTTCCTACAAACCCTTGAAGGCCCCCCAGAGGGCCTTGGTCAGGTGTGGAGATCGATCCAGCAGGACGAACGCCACCAGGACATAGAAGTCCTAACCGAGCATTTTGTTGAAGCGCGCTTATTCTCAGACTGGGACCTTCTCCTCTATCGCAAACGCGAGCAAGCGCCGCCCAGCCTATGGGACAGACTGCGTCGCAAACACCCGCTAAGCCAACATGTTCAGCGGGTTGTGCGCGACGCTTTCGAGGCGAATGAAGCAGGGTTAGGCGACCTGTTTGCGCGTCTTGCCGAATCGGGGTGGCACGGCGATGAAGTGGCGAGCCAGCTGCTCGAACCCGCCGCCCGCGCGATGGGCGATGCCTGGCTGTCCGATGAATGCAGTGAGTTTGAGTTGACCCTTGGGCTTGGTATTCTGCAAATGGCAGGCCATGCGGTGCGCTATAGTGAGGACGCGGAGAATCTGCGCTCCAAGACCTACTCCATTCTACTGGTTTCCGCGCCGGGTGAACCACACATGCTGGGGCCGAGTCTGCTGGCCGATCAATTCACCGATGCTGGCTGGTCGGTGGAAATGGCATTTCCCGGCAGCGATCAAGCGCTGGCCAATCAGATTGAGCATCAACGCCCCGATGCTCTTGATATTGGCATGTCCGAGGCGCTTTCGCGTCAGGGTCGGATCGCCGCTCTTCGTGAGACAATAAAGCACAGCCGCACAATCCTGGCTGATCAATCGCTGGTGATCTCGGTCGGCGGACGCTTGTTTGCCGAAGCCTCTGCAACGGCAGAGCATGTTGGCGCAGATCATTCGCGCCAGTCCCTATCAGGAACACGGCTGCGTATGGCGGAGTTGGTCGCCCATGCGCGTAAGGTTCGCGGGACGGAATAACCTCTCTCAAGAAGGACGAAGGCTTCGCTCATAGTTTAGGAGCGAAGCCCTTCCCTTTGACTCCGCCCTGCTCCATGGTTGTTCAAAACAACCTATGAGGAAAGCTTCCGTGAAAACCAAATTTGCAGCGCTGCTGCTTTCATCCGTCTCGCTTGCCGGTTGTGACGCTCTGGCCCCAATCGAAACGATCGAATGCGGCGCGACCGCTCAGGCCGAATGCCTCAACGCCTGGTTCGACGAGAAGTTTGAGGAGCAACTTGCTTTCTCACCCATAACGCAGACTGCGCTGGGCCGGAAAACCGACTATGATAAGATCGACGATTTCAGCGAAGAAGCCCAGCTTCAACAGCTCGAATGGATGCGCGCAGCCACCGCGCAAATGGAAGCCAGCTTCGATTATGACGAGCTGCCTGACGCTTCCAAACTGTCCTACGATATGTGGAAGTTCCGTCTGGAACAGGCTGAGCGCGCGTGGGAGTTCCGCGAACAAGCCTATGTTCTGCATCAAATGGGCTCTGCACAATCGAGCCTGCCCACCTTCCTGCTGACGCAACACGCGGTCGAAGACGAAAGCGATATGCAGGCTTTCATCGCGCGTATTGGTGGAATTGGGACAGCTATGGATCAGCTTCTTGCTGCGGCACAATCCAATGCTGAGGCGGGTACGCGTGCCCCGCGATTTGCCTATGATGCAGTGATTTTGGAATCGACTAATCTCACTACCGGCGCACCTTTTGATGAGGGCGAGCCTTCGGCCATGTGGGATGGCGTTGAGCGCCATTTGACCAGCCTGTTTGAGAGCCAAGCCATCACCGAAGAGCGCGCGAACGAGCTTCGCGAAGAAGCTCGCGCCGCTTTGACTGAGCAATTTGCTCCTGCTTATGGCCGGGTGGTCGCTTGGTACGAAGAGGATCGGCCTAATACGAGCGAGGATACGATCGGGGTCACGGCCCTCCCCAATGGCGAAGCATTCTACGCCGCATCGCTCAAGGAGATGACCACCACCGATCTTTCGGCAGATGACATCCACCAGATCGGACTCGATGAAGTTGCTCGTATCAAGACTGAAATGCGCGCGATCATGAAGCAGGTTGGTTTCGAAGGAGATCTGCAAGACTTCTTCGAGTTCACGCGGACCGATGCACAGTTCTTCTATCAGGACAATGACGCAGGCGCCCAAGAGTATATCGACCAAGCCAAGGCGCATATCGATACGCTTACCGCGCGTCTGCCTGAGTTCTTTGGCACTCTACCTAAAGCACCGCTGGAAGTACGCCGGGTGGAACCTTTCCGCGAACAGGATGGCGCCGCGCAGCATTATCAGCCCGGTACACCTGACGGATCACGGCCCGGCATCTATTACGCGCACTTGTCGGACATGACCTCCATGCCGATCCCCGAATTGGAATCGATCGCCTATCACGAAGGCAATCCGGGTCACCATATGCAGCTGTCCATCGCTCAGGAGCTGGAAGGCGTGCCCAAGTTCCAGTCGCAAGGCGGCTTTATCTCTGCCTATGGCGAAGGTTGGGCGCTCTACACCGAGCTGCTGGCCAAGGAGATGGGCGGATATCAGGATCCCTACTCTGACTTTGGCCGCCTTTCGAGCGAGATTTGGCGTGCCATCCGCTTGGTTGTCGACACAGGCATCCATGCCAAAGGATGGAGCGAGGAGGAGGCGGTGCAATATGCGCTTGAGAATTCGCCCAACCCAGAGACCGCGGTACGAAGCGAAGTACAGCGCTATTACGTGCTGCCCGGTCAGGCAACGTCTTACAAGATCGGCATGATCCGCATTCAGGAATTGCGTGCCAAGGCAGAAGCGGAACTTGGCGAAGACTTCGACATCCGCGGCTTCCACGATACCATTCTGGGCGGCGGTTCAGTACCGCTTTCGATCCTCGAGACGCGGATCGATCAATGGATTGAGAGTGTGAAGGCGAGGTAAGCGCGCCTTGCCGGACAAGACAAAAGGCCTCGCTAGCGTTCTCTGGAGGGGCCTTTTCTTGTTAACCATCTATTTTCTTGACGGTTTCCGCGAGCACGACTAGTCCGCGCCGCCATGTGCAAACAGATCAACTTCTACGCCGGTACAGTCGGCAATGTGTCGGAGCGCTTGTCCTCCGGTGAAGTGATCTGCGTGCGCATGTAGCAAACACCAGTAAGATCACTTCGTCAGAACATGGCGGAATTGATCTTGGCATAAGCTCCCTTCGTCATTTTCTGGCTCAGTGGTCTTCTCGAACAGGGAAGAACCAAGATGACGACAATTGAAAAACCACCAAACACGCCGAAAAGAAAGCGCCACCTCGCGCGCGAGCTTGACTTTGAGACGCTGCTAACGCGGCTCGAAGAGGCTCGTGCAGAGAAGGCAATCTATTGCCGTGGTCATGAAAACATGCCGGGCCTGTTGATTTGGAACTACACCAATAAATGTGTCTACGACAAAATGTGGACACCGATCAGCATGCATGCGCGTGGTCTGATCCTAGACACGGAACGCCGGGCGGTGATTGCAACACCATTTCCCAAATTCTTCAACGTGTCTGAGGCCGGTGAAGGGATGAAGCTGCCGGACAAGTCTTTTGAAGTTTTCGAGAAGCTGGATGGAAGCCTTATCATATTGTTCCACCATGAGGGCCAATGGCATGCGGCGACACGTGGAGCGCTGGGCACGGATCAGGCGATTTGGGCGCAGAACTGGATTGCTAACAAGGATTTGTCTGCGCTCACACCGGGTACGACCTATCTGTGCGAGGCAATCTATCCGGAGAACCGCATCGTGATCGACTATGCCGAAAGCGGTCTTGTCCTGCTATCGGCTTACGACGAGCAAGGGTTCGAGTTCGACGCTGAGACCACCTTCGAGACTGCTGAACGGCTTGGATGGAAGGCGGCGAAGCGTTATCGTTTCGAGAGCGTCGACGCGCTGTTTGCGTCTGCTGAAACGCTGCCTGAAACCGAAGAAGGGTACGTCCTTCGATTTGACGATGGGCACCGTCTCAAGCTCAAGGGAAGTGCCTATTGCCGGGTTCACGCATTGATCTCTCGGATCACACCGCTCGCGATCTGGGAGTTGATGCAGGCAGACGATGATCTGGAGAAGGTGCGTCAACAGATCCCTGAAGAGTTCTGGAACGACTTCGATCTGATCGAGCGTTTGATCCAAGCTCGGATCGACAAGAGGGTCGCACATGTGATCGAGTGGAAGGAGCGGTTGCAGGATAAGACCGACAAGGAAGTTGGTCTGAACCTCAACAGCTTACCTGAAGACGTTCGCAGCATGATCTTCCTCGCTCGCAAAATTGAGGGGTCTTTGATGAACGACCGCAAGGCGCGTGCGATCCTTTTTCGGGATGCACGACCAACATTGAACGAGTTGGAAGGGTACACTCCGGGCTATGCGCTTGCTCGCACAATCCAGAGCGGGGATTGAGCCTGCGATGCGAAGCCGCTGGGCTGACCGGCCAAGCGGTTCAGTTCAACGGCCAATACAAAAAAAGGGGCCGCGCAGCGTATTACTGTGCAGCCCCTTTTTACCGTTTAACGATGGGTTGGTCGCCCTCAACCGCCCTTACGACTAGCCGCCGCCGCTTCAATAACATCCTCATCCCAGGTCACCTGTGTCTGGGTCTGAGGGTTAAAGCGGGTGTTGGCGTAGGAGGCCGCCTCAGCTGCTGCGATCTCTTCGGCAGTCAAGTGGTCACTCGCTTGAAGCGCAAATACGTCAATGCCGCGGGTGATCTCGGTGCCGTAGATCCGGCCATTGTACCAATAGCTCGACCAGAAGCCGCCTACGACAAGCTGATCTTTGTTGATTGGGCCACGGTCAAAGAAGGCAATCTCTTGCGGGTTTGCGCTGTCAGTGAAGTCCATCACGCTGATGCCGCCCTGATACCAGCTCTGAACGAAAAGATCGCGGCCCGGGACAGGGATGATCGAGCCGTTGTGAGCGACACAGTTTTCGGTGTCGCTCTGAGGTCCAGGCATTTTGTAGTGGCTGCGGAATTCAAGCTTGCCATCCACGATATCGTAGATCGCATTGGCACCCCAGGTCATTGGGTCCTTCGCCTTACAGCGCGGGCGGCCACCACCGCCCCATTCGTCGGTGAAGATTACTTTGGTGCCGTCGTTGTTGAACGTGGCCGAGTGCCAATAGGCGAAGCCTTTATCGAACACGCTGTCGGTGCGGACAGGGTTGTGGGGATCGGAGATATCCATGATGATCCCATTGCCAGAACATGCGCCCGCCGCAATTTTCAGCGCGGGGAAGACCGTGATGTCATGGCACTGGTTGGTCTGGCGAGTGGTTTGAGTCCCCTCGCCGCTGTCGCCGCCCTTCCACAGGCCGGCAATTTCGCCGGTTTCATTGTCGGCAAAGACGCGAGGGCTGCTGATTATGCGCGCTTGTGATGGGTCAGCCACCGGAATTTCAATCACGTCGATGCTGAAGAGCGCAGTGCGCGTATCGGACGGATTGTCGATACAACGAGCAAGCTCTTCGGTTTCGCGAACCCGCGAAGTGCCTGAGTTATAGACGATGACCTTTTCATCATCCGCACTCACGATTGAGTGAGTGTGGCTACCACGACAGGTCTGGACCTGTCCGACCTGACGCACCGCTGTGAGATCGGAAATATCAAAGATGCGAAGGCCGCGGAAACGCTCTTCTGACACGTCGCCTTCAACGCCTTGAAGGCCGCAATCGACACGGCCGCGCGTTTGCTCAACGCTCATCACAAGCAGATCGCCGACAACAGAGACGTCGCCTTGACCGCCAGGGCATACGACCGAACTCATGAGGTTCGGCACCCCATCATCGCCCAGCTTATAGATGTTAAATCCGTGATAGTTTCCGGCAACCATAATGTCGTCGAAGAAGGCCATGTCCGTGTTGGCAAAGTCGAGAAGCGGTGAACGCTCAGCGAAATCGGTAAGGCTTTCCTCTTCCTCGTCACCGCGCTCAGCCGCAGCGGCCGCTTCAGCATCGGCAAGCGCCTTTTGCGCGTCTTTGACCGCCCGCTGCGCAGGGGTGATTTCGCCCTCTTCCTCAGCCTCCTCTTCCTTCGCTTCGGCCTTGGCAGGGCGAAGATCGGCTGGGTTATCAGGGTCGAAGAAACCAGCAGGCTTGGGCAGGAAGGTGACGTGACGAAGGTTCATGATCGCTTCACCAGCATTGTCAAAGCCAGCGGCCAATCCAGCGCGAGGATCGGGTGAAAGACCGGCCAGGATAACATCCATAGCGTCAATTTCAGCGGTCTGATCGTTCTCAATATCGGTGATGAAACGGAACAACACTGGGTCAGCCGCGCTGCCAGGTTGTTCGAGCAGATGATCGACCATTTTGATGGCACCATCGTGGTGGGCGATCATTAAAGTAAGGAAGAGGCGGTCGAAATCTGCGCCTTCGAGTGTGGCAAGCAGCGCCAATTGCTCCGGGCTCGCCATGCCTGCCATTTGCGAGTGGTCGACCACAACTTTACCGTCGATTTCCATGGGACCATGGCCTGCGTGACCGGCATGCCCTTCATGTCCGCCGTGGCCCGCGTGGCCTTCATGACTGCCCAAGAACGCGGTTTTCTCGCCGCGCTCGGTCAGCCAATTGTTCATGAATTCGATTTCGTCGGCCTGGCTGCTCAAGATCTTGCCAGCCAGAGTGACGACTTCTTCATTATTGGTGCGGTCCGCGACCAACTCAGACATGTCGACAGCTTGCTGGTGGTGGACGCTCATGCCCTGCATGAAGTCTACATCCGCAACAGTGTAGCTCGCCTTAGCAATTTCGCTTGCTTCATCAGCACTGAGCATCTTGCTCGCCTCGCCCGGTGCACCCGGCAAAAGGATGGGAGCGGTTTGAGCCATCGCCAGACTCGATCCGGTTAGAAGAAGCCCCGTAAGAAGGCTCCGTGAGCCCAAAGCGAATGTGCGTTGCATGGTCATATCATTCCTTGTGATCATTGGTTGACGGCATACCTGCCCGATTGAATGCGCCAGTCAAGGCCGCCTCTATAACGACCGTCACTTACGCAACAAGGGAACAATCGAAGGGTTCCTCGCATTATAATTAGTGCAGTGACTAATGCTCTGACCTCGAATCGGTCCCGCATGCTGCACAAGTCAGCGCAAGCGCTGGGCCGTGCGCTTGTCGCGGCGAATCGTAAGACCCTATGGTCAGTGCTTAAGCCAGCGCTAACCTTGTCTGGAGTAGCTTTTCTAAATGGCAATCCAAAATCTATTATCGTCTTTCGTCCGCAAATCAGCTCCAGTGGCGGCCTTGATCGCGGCGAGTTTTGTACCTGCATTTGCTCCCGCCTCAGCGCAAGGGAATGAGCTGCAGTCGAGCTTTGACAATGCGTTTGGCACGGAACCACGTGAACCTTCGACATTCGAAGCGATCTATTCGAATTCGTTTGAACGACGCATTGCTGAACTGGCTGATGGTGGGCAGGGGCGCATTGGCGTTGCCGCTTGGGACTTGGCAACTGGCGAGCAAATCACTGTGCTTGGCGATCAGCGTTTCCCGATGGCCTCGACCAGCAAGATCGCTGTCGCCGCCAAATATCTGGAGATGGTTGAGCAAGGTCGATATTCGCTCACCAGTGAGTTTCCTTTGCTCATCCCTGTGCGCTCAAGGAAATTCTCGTCCGCCGCCGCGCCTGTTCGCAAAGGCAATACCATGGCGGCGATCGATCTGATTGAGATCATGATCACCCGTTCGAGTAACCCTGCAACCGACGCACTTTTGGCCGCTGTAGGCGGTCCGCAAGCGGTTAACGACTGGATGCGCCGTCAGGGCATTGGCGACTTCTCGATTGATCGCGACATCGCCACCCTTGTTCGCGATGATGGGGAGTATGATCCTGCCAACTGGATTGATCCGCGTGATTCCGCCACCCCCAAGGCGATGGTGCGCCTTCTTGCCGGTCTCTATCGCGGAGAGTTTCTATCTGACGAAAGCCGCCGAGTGCTCTTAGGCGCTATGAGCCGCACGGTCACCGGCAAACGGCGCATCGTTGCCAATATGCCAGGGGAGGCGCGGGTGAGCCACAAAACTGGATCGCTCAACAATACGTCAAGCGACGTGGGCATAATCGAAAGCCCCGATGGCCGCGCTGTTGCGGTTGCGATCTATGTAACGGGTCAAGGCGCCCGCCGTGCACGCGAAGCGCGCATCGCTGCGATTGCTCGCGCTTTGTATGACGGATTCAATGTGCGCGCCCGCCAAAACCGCAATTGGGTAAGCGCGCCGCGTATGGGGGGCGGCTGAACCTCAGGCCCAAAACCCACCAAAGAAAAAGGCGGCGCCCGAGCAGGGCACCGCCTTTTCTTTTTTTAGCTGAAAGCCAGCGGTTAGCGAATTACTCGCCTTCCACCATAGCTTCTGCAGCAGCAGCCGCTTCTTCAGCAGCGTCGGTGACAGCGTCAGCCGCGTCGCCAGCAGCTTCTGCACCAGCGTC
Source organism: uncultured Erythrobacter sp. (assembly GCF_947502395.1). Lineage (GTDB taxonomy): Bacteria > Pseudomonadota > Alphaproteobacteria > Sphingomonadales > Sphingomonadaceae > Erythrobacter. The sequence continues at coordinate 918,723 of NZ_CANMZM010000002.1, read as the reverse complement.
AGCAGCGTCGCCAGCGGCATCAGCAGTTGCGTCTACAGCGTCGCCGGCAGCTTCCGCGCCTTCTTCAACAGCAGCAGTTGCATCGTCTGCGATCGAAGCAGCATCAGCAGCCATGGCATCGCCGGTTTCACCAACAGCGTCAGCGGTTTCGCCGCAAGCAGCAAGGCCAAGAGCCGAAGTTGCAACGGCAGCGGCAAGAACGATCTTACGCATAATAAAAATCCCTTATTCAGCGAATAGAACACGCACCCCCCTCCTTCAGGGAACGCGCCAAAGCCAGACAAAACCCGACCAGCTCGACCTCCTAAATAGTGGCCAGAATGTGGCCAGACAAGTAAAATGTGGCAAAACGCCTCTTTTTCGCCTCATTCCTGCCACAATTCGACGTTCGGCGAATGGGGGCACCAGAGTGGTCTGAGGCGGGGCTAAAGCATCAATTTGCCTTACGCGCACACGTCTGCGGTGCTAGCAGATTGAGCATGTTGGATAAGAAACAGCACCTCTACCTCGTTGATGGCTCGGCCTATATCTTCCGCGCCTATCACCGCCTTCCCCCACTCACCAATCCGGAAGGGACGCCGGTTGGCGCGGTCTATGGCTATACGACCATGCTGTGGAAACTGGCGGACGATCTGGACGCAGCCGACGGACCAACGCACCTAGCGGTGATCCTCGACAAGGATTCTAAGAGTTTCCGGAACGACATCTATCCCGAATACAAAGCCAATCGCCCGCCGCCACCTGAGGATCTGCGCCCGCAGTTTCCGCTAATTCGAGATGCCACGCGCGCGTTTAGCCTGCCGTGTATAGAGGAACAGGGCCTGGAAGCTGACGATCTGATCGCCTCTTACGCACGCGAAGCGCAGCGCAAAGGGTGGGATGTCACCATAGTTTCTTCCGACAAAGACCTAATGCAATTGGTGGGTGAAGAGAACGGCGCACGCGTTGACATGCTCGACACGATGAAGTCGCAGCGCATCTACCTCGATGAAGTCCACGAAAAGTTCGGGGTCACGCCTGATCTCGTCGGTGACGTTCTCGCCCTGATGGGAGACAGCGTGGACAACGTGCCGGGAATCTACGGCGTGGGGCCAAAGACCGCCTCAAAGCTGATTGCCGAACATGGTTCGCTCACCGCCGCGCTTGATCAAGCGCCGGATATGAAAAAGTCCAAGTTGAAAGAGCGTCTCATTGAAGGTCGCGAGGCAGCCGAATTGTCGCGCGTTCTCGTGACACTCAAGGAGGACTGCGACCTTCCTGTGGCGATCGAAGATATGGCGCTTTCGAAGATTCCTGAAGAGCCACTTGTTGAGTTCCTTCAGATCCATGGCTTCAGCTCGCTTTTGAAGCGCCTTGGAGCGGGCACGGGTTCACCCGAACGGGCGAACAATTTGAATCCGGCCAAAGCAGATAAAGCCAGCGATAAGGGAACCGCGCAAGGCAATCGGCAACCGCTGCCCGAAATGCCCACACTCGACCGCAGTGCTTATGAATCCGTGCAGACTTTGGAGCGCTTGGAAGAATGGGTAGCGCGCGCCACTGCCGCACGCTTGGTGGCGGTGGATACTGAGACATCATCTTTGGATGCGATGCAGGCCGATCTTGTAGGCGTTAGCCTCGCACTTGGCCCGAATGATGCGTGCTACATTCCCCTTGCGCACGGCGGAACCGATTTGCTCGCTGAGACTCCAAAGCAGGTGGCGATGGCAGACGCGCTCAAAGCGCTCAAGCCGATGCTTGAGAATGATGCTGTCCTGAAAGTCTTTCAGAACGGCAAATATGATCTGAACGTCCTTCAGCGTTCGGGCATCAGCGTTTCGCCAATCGAAGATACGATGGTGATGAGCTTTGATCTCGATGCGGGGCGCGGTGAGGGCATGGGTGGCGGACACGGCATGGACGAGCTGTCCGAACGTCATCTTGGCCATACTCCGCTTTCGTTCAAGGAGATATGCGGCACCGGAAAGAAGGCCATTCCCTTTGGTGAGGTGCCTTTGGACCGCGCCACTGAATACGCCGCCGAGGACGCAGATGTGACCCTGCGCCTATATCGACACCTGAAACCACGCCTTGCCGAAGAAGGCGGTACCTCAATCTACGAACGCGTGGACCGCCCTCTTATCCCGGTGGTTGCGGGAATGGAGCGCGAAGGGATCAAGGTGGACCGCGCACGCCTGGCCAAGCTTTCCGAAGAATTCGCTACTGAGACTGCCTCACTCGAAAAGGAAATCCATGAGGCAGCGGGCGAAGAGTTTTCCGTCGGCTCACCTAAACAGCTGGGCGAAATCCTTTTCGATAAGATGGGGTTCAAGGGCGGGAGGAAAGGCAAGAGCGGAGCATACTCGACGGATCATGCAACGCTCGAAAAGCTGAGCAGCGATCCAGAGGCCGCCGGGATCACCAAGAAGGTGCTTGAGTGGAGGCATTTGTCGAAACTGAAATCGACTTATACCGATGCGCTACAAGCTCAGATCAATCCCAACACAGGCCGTGTCCACACGAGCTATTCGCTAGTCGGAGCCCAAACTGGGCGATTGTCTTCAACCGATCCGAACCTGCAGAACATCCCGATCCGCACACCCATCGGGCGACAAATCCGCGAGGCTTTCGTGCCTGAGGATGGCAATGTGCTGCTCGCCGCCGACTACTCACAGATCGAGCTGCGCCTCGCCGCGCACATGGCCGATGTCGGCACGCTTAAAGAAGCCTTTGAAGCAGGCGAAGACATCCACGCGCGCACCGCGACGGAGATGTTTGGAGAGGTGACGCGCGACACTCGCGCCCGCGCAAAGACGATTAACTTCGCAATCCTCTACGGTATCTCCCGCTGGGGACTTGCCGGTCGCTTGGAAGTCGAACCTGACGAGGCACAGGCTATGATCGACACCTATTTCCAGCGTTTCCCCGGCATCCAGCGTTACATCACAGAAACGCTCACCAACGTTGGCGAACAAGGCTATTCCGAGACTCTGTTTGGCCGCAAGACATGGTTCCCTCGGATCAAATCCAAGAACCAAGCTGAGCGGCAAGGCTCTGAGCGGGCGGCGATTAACGCACCGATCCAGGGCACCAGCGCCGATATTATCAAACGGGCCATGGCACGAATGCTTCCAGCGCTGCGCGACGCAGGTCTTAATGACGTGCGGATGCTTTTGCAGGTGCACGATGAGTTGGTGTTCGAACTGCCAGAAGGCGATGTCGCCGCTGCCTCGCCAATCATCGAGCGGGTTATGGCAGAAGCGGCACTTCCTGCGGTAATTCTCGACGTGCCCTTGGCCATTGATATTGGCACGGGGGTGAGTTGGGACGCGGCGCACTGATGCTACGTATCGCCATACGATTAGCAGCTGCCACATCGCTGGCTGGTGCGGGCCTATGCGCTGCCTTATGGACCAGCCGCAGGACGCTCATTTACAATGATCAAGGCCGCTATTTCGACGCGGAGACCACAGTCGTCCTGCACCAGCAAAGCGTCGTCATTTACGGCGCACTTGCACTTCTGCTGGCTCTGCTTGCCATAATGTTGTGGCTGGCATCGAAGAGGATCTGAAAGCCCTATTCGTGCTTTTCCGCCCGCGTCGTCTCTAAATGTTCGGGTGCAAAAAAGCCGATTGGGTTTGCCTCAACAGCGCGCTTTTTCAGCTCGCCGCGCATGGCCCGATATTCGGCTTCCATCCGCGGGGTCACCGTCGCACGGCTGTCCTCAAGTGCGTCGTCGAAATCCTGCATCTCAACCGCTGGCACATCACCACCAAGGCGCTTCAACGCACCAAGACCAGCTCTGCGCACCACATCTTCCAAGTCAGCACCGGTGAAGCGGTCCGTCTTGGCCGCGACCTCATCCAGATCGACATTGCTTGAAAGCGGCATGTTGTCGGTATGGATGCCGAGGATATGCCTGCGCCCCTCAAGATCAGGCGTACCGACATAGACCAATTCATCAAATCGACCCGGTCGTAGCAATGCAGGGTCCATCAACGTCGGGCGGTTGGTCGCTCCGATCACGATGACCGATTGCAGTTCCTCAAGTCCGTCCATTTCAGCAAGGATCGTGTTCACGACCCGGCCCGTGACTTGTGGCTCACCCTGACCGCTGCCGCGTGCCGGAACCAAACTGTCGATTTCATCGATAAAGACAACGCAGGGCGCGACCGCTCTTGCGCGGGCGAACAGCTTGGCGATTTGCTGTTCGCTTTCGCCGTACCATTTGCTGAGGAGGTCTGAGCTTTTCATCGAGATGAAATTGGCCTCGGCCTCTTTCGCCACGGCTTTTGCCAGTAGGGTCTTCCCGGTTCCGGGCGGACCATAAAGCAGGAACCCTTTGGCCGCGCGAATGCCGAGACGACGGAACCCTTCCGCATTCTTCAGCGGGAGCTCAATACCCTCTTTCAGCTTGTCGATTGCATCGCCGACCCCGCCGATATCATCCCACCGCACGTTCGGCATCTGCACCATGACCTCGCGCATGGCGGAGGGCTGGATGCGTTTGAGCGCACTCAGAAAGTCGCGGCGCGTTACGCACAGCTCCTCAAGAACTTCCGGGGGGATCTCCCGCGCATCAAGGTCAAGCTTCGGCATGATCCGTCTCACCGCATCGATGGCGGCCTCACGGGCGAGTGCGGCAATGTCTGCACCGACGAAGCCGTGCGTCATGCGCGCAAGCTCGTTGAGGTCAACACCCTCCTCAAGCGGCATACCACGGGTGTGGATCGCCAGAATTTCACGCCGACCGCCTTGGTCGGGCACACCGACAACGATCTCTCGGTCAAAACGGCCAGGACGGCGAAGCGCTTCATCGATAGCATCGGGACGATTGGTCGCCGCGATCACGACAATATTAGCGCGCGCTTCCAGTCCGTCCATGAGAGTGAGCATTTGGGCAACGAGACGCTTCTCTGCCTCACCATGCACCTGCGTCCTTTTAGGCGCGATGGAATCGATCTCATCGATAAACACGATTGCAGGCGATGCTCGTGCAGCTTCCTCAAAAACCTCGCGAAGGCGCTTTTCGCTCTCGCCATACCCTGAGCCCATGATCTCAGGCCCGTTGATGATGAAGAACTCAGCGTCGCTTTCATTGGCAACCGCTTGGGCCAAACGCGTTTTGCCGGTGCCGGGAGGGCCATGGAGCAAAACCCCTTTGGGCGGATCGACACCGAGCCGCGTGAAGAGTTCTGGGTAACGAAGCGGCAGCTCAACCATTTCGCGAAGGGCCTGAATGGTGTCTTCCATCCCGCCAACATCGTCATAATTGACCGCACCCCTGGCATCGCGCGGCTCTTCGTATTCGGTGCGAAGCTCAACCTCTGTGCTCTCGTCAATATGGACGATGCCTTTCGGGCTCGTCGAGTGAACCGAAAGCCTAATCTGCGTCAGCGCATATGCCGGCGCTCGCAGCATCTGGCGCACATCTGAGGGCATGTTCTGAACCGGCTGCTGACCGGTGGTTGCCACAAGGTCGCCAGCAACAAGCGGTTTTCTGAAGAAATTTCGCTTCAACGCCTGCGTTGGCCCTTGCAGTCGCAAATCGCGCTGCGCCGGTGCGAATACGACCCGCGTCGCCGGGCGGGATTCGGCAACTTTGATATCGACATGTTCGCCTGATCCGGCTTCAGCGTTGCCGCGTTGCAGACCATCCAGGCGGATCACATCGAGCGATTCATCTTCTTCGTAAGCAGGAAGAGCAATCGCAGCCGTTGACCGTTTACCCGTGATCTCAACCACATCACCTTCCGTAATGCCAAGCTTCTGGAAAGCGGTTCGGGGCATTCGGGCAATGCCTTGTCCCGATTCCTCTGTCCGCGCCGACGCGACTTGAAGGCGAAGCGAACGGCTGGAAGTGGATTCGGCTACATCGGCATCTGCCATGCGTGTTGTCCTTTGGCTGAGAGGGAATCGCCAGTGCGATCTTGGAGAGTGCTTTCGATTAGCTAGGACGCGCTAGGCGCGATTGCAAACCACTCTTTGGCAGTGAGCGAATGCGCATATCCGTAGGCTCGACCTTTTGATATCGCTCGCATGCCAAACAAAAAAAGCCCGGCACAATGGCCGGGCTTAGCAGTTTGGGAGAGGATGCCTGTAAGGCATGCCCTCTTTGTGGCAGTGCACCATTTTTTGTGCAAGTGCGAAAGCCGCACTTTTAGTTGCAAAAACTTCATCTTGAGGTTGTGAAGTATCACTTTCCGGGCACACCATGCACATTATGCCGTCTAAACTTTGATCAGTTGCCTAAAATATCGGCAATTTGTGAATTCGGGATCAGAGTGTCGAAGTTTCAGTTGTCACCATTCGCAACCCCGTGACATGGCGGTTGCTTACGACTAATCAGGGGCTGAGACCACATCAGACCCGACCTTTGTCGAGCGATCTAACACGACCGCCCTCAATAGAGACGGAATTGGGCCAGACAGAAATCAAACGGACCGGCTTTCCTTTATGTCAAAAATTTTCCCAAATGCAGAAGCAGCGCTTGAAGGCGTCATCGCCAATGACCTTTTGGTCGCAGCGGGCGGGTTTGGCCTCTGTGGTATCCCAGAGCGATTGCTCGATGCGGTCAAAGCGAGCGGTGTGACTGGGCTTACTTTTGCAAGCAACAACGCCGGGATCGACAATGAAGGTATCGGCAAGCTTTTGCGAACCCGTCAGGTCAAAAAGATGATTTCATCCTATGTTGGTGAAAACAAAGAGTTTGAGCGGCAATTTCTCTCTGGCGAGCTTGAAGTTGAATTCTGTCCCCAGGGCACCTTGGCCGAGAGAATGCGAGCTGGCGGTGCTGGCATTCCGGGCTTCTACACCAAAACAGGGGTCGGCACGCAGGTTGCTGAGGGCAAAGAACACAAGGACTTCGCAGATCACGACGGAGTGATGTCGACCTACATTCTTGAGCGCGGCATCTTTGCCGATCTTTCGATTGTTAAGGCGTGGAAAGCGGATGAAACCGGTAACCTCATCTTCCGCAAGACCGCCCGCAATTTCAATCAACCCGCCGCCACTTGCGGCAAAGTCTGTGTGGCTGAGGTTGAAGAAATCGTGCCAGCTGGCGCTTTGGAAGCCGATGAAATCCATTTGCCCGGAGTTTTCGTCAATCGAATGATCCTTGGCGCGCCCTACGATAAGAAGATTGAATTCCGCACCGTTCGCACCCGCGAGGAAGCGTAATTGATCGGCAATTCACTTAACTATACATTCAAAATGGTGCTCGCCTCGGGAGCGGCTTTGACCCTGCAAGGTTGTGTGGCCACGGCAACTCCCGTCACGGCTAGCGACTTACCGGGGGAGCGGGAGATATCCGGCCACACTGGCTCTGCTCCTCGCGCTGCCGACGTACCTACATCTGAAGTTGTTCGCCCTTTGCCAAAGCCGGTCCCCTCGGTGCGTGAGCCGATTGCCCCCAACGGGATCAATCAATTTCTGTCCTATGCCAACCAATGGCAAAATGATCCGGAAGAAGCTCCAGACGCCGCCGTATTGAGCGACCGTGTGTCGCTTCAGCCTACAAAGGCCAAATGCAGCGCCGTCTCGCCCACCATTCTCATCGATCTTGACCCGCAAGGTGAGCTCTTCGATCCATCCATCGCATCTCGCCCTCCATCAGGGCTCGCGCAGGGTCTTTCCCGGCTGCGCCAGAATGGTGTTTCGGTGGCATGGATTTCCGGTCACGGAATAGGCGAGATTGAGATCATCAATCGCAGCCTTGCTTTGAGCGGCCTCGACATTGGTAATGAAGACCGCATCTTGCTGCTCCGCAGTCCAAATGACCGCAAACAGATTTTGCGCGAAGAGCTGGCCCAGATTAGCTGTTTGGTTGCGATTGCTGGCGACACCCGCTCCGATTTTGATGAACTTTACGACTTTTTGAAGCAACCTGCAGATGCGGATGCCCTTGAACCTCTCATCGGTGATGGCTGGTTCCTCATCCCGCAGCCGCTTCTTTGAATTTCACTGCTTTAGCGAAAGACCCGTTTCATGAGTGAACAAACTAAAGGCTGGACCCGCGACCAAATGGCGGCGCGCGCAGCGCAAGAGCTACAAGATGGCTATTACGTCAATCTTGGCATTGGTATCCCCACGCTTGTCGCGAACCATATTCCTGAGGGTATGTTGGTGACACTGCAAAGCGAGAACGGGATGCTCGGTATCGGCCCCTTCCCTTTCGAGGATGAAGTCGATCCAGACCTCATCAATGCGGGCAAACAGACGATCAGCGAACTGCCGCACAGTGCCTATTTCGACAGCGCCACCAGCTTTTCAATGATCCGGGGCGGCCATATCGATTTGACGGTGCTGGGAGCGATGGAAGTTGCGCAGAATGGTGACATTGCCAATTGGATGATCCCAGGCAAAATGATCAAAGGAATGGGCGGTGCGATGGATCTGGTTGCCGGCGTCAAAAAGATCATTGTGGTGATGGATCACACCGCCAAAGATGGCAGCCCCAAGTTCATACCTGGATGCACTTTGCCCCTGACCGGTGCCAATGTGGTGGACATGATCATCACAAACTTCGGGGTCTTTCACCGACCCTCCAAAGACGCGCAATTCCGCCTCATCGAACTGGCACCAGGCGTGAGCGAAGAAGATATCGCCGCCAGCACGACAGCAGCTTACGAAGTGGCTCTGGAAAGAGCGTAACGCTATGTGGCTCGAAGAACCGCGCAATCCGAATGCGCCGCTTGCTGGGTTCAAGGTCCTTGAACTCGCGCGCGTACTTGCTGGGCCTTGGGCAGGTCAAATTCTGGCCGACCTTGGCGCGGATGTGATCAAGATAGAAAGCCCTGAAGGTGATGGTACTCGCCAATGGGGTCCGCCTTGGGTGGAACGAGAGGGACCAGACGGCGAAGTCAGGCGCGAGGCGGCTTATTATCACGCCTGCAATCGTGGCAAGCGCAGCGTGGTCGCAGACTTCAGCAAGGCCAACGACCTTGAGCGCGTGCGCAGTCTTGTTGGGGATGCCGATGTCCTGATCCAGAATTTCAAGACGGGGGGGCTTGCCAAATTCGGCCTGGACTTTGGATCGTTGACACAGCTCAACCCCGCGCTTGTCTATTGCTCGATCACCGGCTTTGGTCACACCGGGCCTCGCGCTCATGAGGCCGGATACGACTTCGTGATTCAAGGCATGAGTGGCTTTATGTCTGTGACTGGCGAACCCGAAGGTGTTCCGGTCAAGATGGGCGTTTCAATCAGCGACCTCACTACCGGCATTTACGCAGCCAATGCCATTCAAGCAGCCCTTATTCAGCGAGGGCGCACGGGCAAGGGGCAGCAGATCGATATGAGCCTGCTGGATTGCTCGGTCGCGCTCCTCGCCAACCAAGCGACCTATCAGCTCACCACCGGCAGCAACCCACCGCGTATGGGCAATGCCCACGCGCAAGTCGCACCTTACGGCGTCTTTCCTGTGAGTGATGGGCATGTGATCCTTGCCCCCGCCAATGATCGGCTATTTGCGCGATTGGTTGAGCTGCTTGATCGCCACGAACTTGCCCAAGACCCTCGCTTTGCCAGCAATGGAGGTCGAGTGGACAATGCGGATGCCCTCGATGCCGAAATCGCCAAGGCCACCGCCAAGTGGACCAAGGCCGATTTGCTTGAAGCTTGCGCTACGAAAGGGATTCCTGCGGGTCCAATCAATGAACTCGATGAAGTCTTTGCCGACCCTCAAGTGCTCGCAAGAGGCCTTCGTGTAGACCTTGGCGGAATGCCCGGTGTGCGAAGTCCCTTCACCTTCTCAGATGCGGAACTGGCGCTTGATCGCCCATCTCCGATGCTAGGCGAAGACGGTTAGGATAATAAGCGCGCAGCTCCACGCCAAAGCCGTTCGAACGGTCCCATTCCGAGCCAGCGCAGCCACACTGGCGACCATAGAAGCATCGCTGTGACGGGCGCAAAGCTAAGCAAAAGTGCCTCACTCCTTGAGACTTCACCAAAAAGCGCCAAGCCCCAAGGGGCAAAAATCGCAGTCAGGATCACAGACGTCAGCAGATAGTTGGTCAGCGCAAGGCGGCCGACTGCTGCCAACCGCTCGGTCACCACACCGCCTTGCCCAAAGAAGGCCATCGCCATGGCTGCATAGGCAAGGCCGAGAAGCGTGTCGAAAGGTGCAGAAAGCACAAAGCCAGCGGCGCCCACAATGGGGCCGGAAAAGCCGTTGTCGGACACCCACCAGGCAAGCGCGAAAAGTGCAGGTATAGCAATAATGGCGGCGATTGCCGCACAGCGCTGCAGAAGGAATACCCGCCACTCCCCCGCTAACATACGCGTCTTCCAAAGACCCATGCCCAGCGCCATCGCTGCAAGGTTGATCGGCAAAGTGCTCCCGACATAAGATATCTGCGACGAGACACTCTCAATACCACGCGCGATGCGAGTCCCAAACTCCTCCCGACCTTGGTCGATCATGTATTGTACTGCAGCAGGGTTCGACCCAAAGGTGCGGTCAGCATAGAGATACGCATCGCTGCCAGTGCGCCCGTTGTATAAATCCAGCACACTCGAACCCAAGGCCACAATTCCGCCGCCCACATGCACCGCAACAAGCCCCACACAGATTGCAAACAGCGCCCTTGCATTGAGTGCGCTCAAAAGCGGCAGGGCACAGCCCGCAATTGCATAGGCGCGCAATATGTCATTGCTGGCAAGCAGGATCGCATGCGCCAGGCCAATCACCAGCAGCACCGCCATCCGGGAAAAATGCGCGCGCCAGGGCCGTTCTCCGCCCCGCTCAAGAAGGATGAGGCAACCCGCGCCAAAGAGCATCGCGAAAAGCGTGCGGAACTTATCCTCGATAAAGACGAAGCTGACGACCCAGATTAAGCGATCAAGGCTCGATCCTTCGCCAAGACCAGGTCCCCAGACCACCGGATTGTAATAGCTTTGCGCTGGCAACGCGAAGACATAGACGTTCATCCAGACAATACCGATGGCGGCAAGTCCGCGCAGAGCGTCGAGCTCTGCAACACGTCTGGATGAAGCGTGGGGCGTCGTCATAACAGACGCCTTACGCTATCAGCCAAGCGCTGCCTTCAAGTCTTCGACCAAATCTGTACGCTCCCAGGGGAACCGGTCACCATCAGCTGTGCGGCCAAAGTGGCCGTAAGCTGCGCTGACACGATAGATTGGCTTGTTGAGGCCTAAATGCGTGCGGATGGAGCGTGGGGTCAGCCCGCCAAGCTTGCCGATTGAGTGGATCGCCTCCTCAAGGCTCGCGTCGGTCACGCCATTGGCAGCTGTCCCATGCGTGTCGACATAGAGCGAAAGCGGCTCTGACACGCCAATTGCATAGGCGATCTGGATCGTGCAGCGAGTCGCAAGGCCAGCTGCCACCACATTCTTGGCGAGATAGCGCGTGATGTATGCCGCGCTGCGGTCAACCTTGGTTGGGTCCTTACCGCTAAACGCGCCGCCTCCGTGCGGAGCTGCACCACCGTATGTGTCGACAATGATCTTGCGCCCGGTCAGGCCTGCGTCGCCATCCGGACCACCGATTACGAAGCTGCCTGTTGGGTTGATGTGCCATTGGGTCGCGTCCGAGACGAAGCCTTCTGGAAGGATGTCGGCCACAACGCCTTTGACGTAAGTTTTTAGTTCGGCTTCTTGCGCTCCTGAGTCATAGCCTTCCGTGTGCTGAGTGCTGACAACAAGTGCCGTGCATTCGACCGGACGACCATTCTCATAGCGCAAGGTCACCTGGCTCTTGGCATCGGGCTCGAGAAAAGGTGCCTCGCCCGAGTGACGATCTTTGGCGAGCCGCTCGAGGATTTTGTGGCTGTAGTCGAGCGTTGCCGGCATCAAGTCCGGAGTCTCATCACAAGCAAAGCCAAACATTATGCCTTGGTCGCCGGCGCCTTCGTCCTTGTTCGAACCGTCTGCACCGGCATCGACACCTTGTGCGATGTGGGCGGACTGACCGTGGAGATGATTTTCGAAGGACAGCGTCTTCCAGTGGAAACCATCTTGCTCGTAGCCGATGTCACGAACTGTAGAACGCACCGCCTGTTCGATCTCTTCCTTGGCGCCCGGAGCCCATCCACCATTGACGGCCCAATCCTCATTGGCTTCGTCGTACATCGGCGCGCAGCGGATTTCGCCAGACAGGATCACGCGTTGGGTCGTCGTCATCGTCTCGCAAGCCACCCGTGCTTCTGGGTCTTTGGCCAGCATAAGGTCGACGACCGCATCCGAAATTTGGTCTGAAACCTTGTCAGGGTGGCCTTCGGAAACGCTTTCAGAGGTAAAAAGATAATCGCTGCGCATGGTATTTTGGGGCCTCCAGAGCCAGTGATTCTTACGCGCCCAGGGCGCTATATGCAGATATAAGGAAATCTTTATGTCTGTTGGATGAGGCCCTAGCCGCGAGAGTTGCGCAGCGCAAGCAATCTTGGCATCCCAAGACCCAAAAGCGCGAGCAATCCGGCCCACATCAGCGGGAGTGTATTTCCCAACTGTGAGAACAGTGTCGGGGTTTTCGCTGAAGGAATAAGGCCTTCGAGCGCATCTGCCTCTCCGCTGGCGACAGTATCCCGTACAATCCCATCCGCATCTATAACCGCGCTGATTCCGGTCGTAGTAGAGCGCAAAACCGGCAGCCCCTCTTCGATTGCCCTCATCCTCGCTTGCGCAAGGTGCTGCGGCGGCCCCCAGGTGCCAAACCAACCGTCGTTGGAAGGATTGAAGAGGTAGTCAGGCCTATTTTCCTGGTCGACGACCTGGCCGGAGAACACGATCTCATAACAGATCTGAATGCCAGCCTTGCCATGCTCACCGAGATCCAGCGTTTGTGGACCGGGGCCGGGAATGTATGGCACTGTACCAGCTGTGAGGCGAGATAGGCCAATTGCGCCCAAGACGTCCTCAAGTGGCAAATACTCGCCATAGGGCACCAGATGCGCCTTGGCATAGTGATCGGTGATCTCGCCTTCTCCATTCATCGCAATCACCGAATTGCGAGCCGAAAGGGCACGAGGGATGCCATCGGTTCCTGGCCCGATGTTGAGATTAACAACACCAGTGAGCAGGGTTGATTGCGGCCCAATCACCATGCCAATCCTACGCCGCGCGAAATCGGGATCGGCGCCCGCCGTCATGCGGGTGTAGTATCGCTGAGGATAGCCTTCTTCGAGATAGTCTGGCACGGCGCTTTCGGGCCACAGGACAAGGCGCGATTGATCGGCGTTCTTTTGTGTGAGGCGAGCGATGCGCTGAAATTGCTCTTCGAATTTGGAGCCGTCGTTGATCTCCTCTTGGGGAATTAGCGGCTGGACGAGGGTGAATTGGATATCCGTCTCACCATCGGATTGGACCCGTAGGAGCATGGGCCCGGCAACGATCGCCGCCACTCCCAAAAACGCAACCGCGCGATGCCACCCGCTCGGCAGCTTAACTGTCGAAGCCGCGACCAAATAGGTCGCCAACATGATCGCGATGCCTGAAAGCGCGTAGGTGCCAAGCCAAGGAAGAAACCGTGCCCAACCTGGCTCTTCCCATCCGCCAAGCAACATCAGCCCCAAGGGCGGCCACGGGTAACCGGTAAACACCCAGCTTCTAAGCCATTCGGTGGCAATCCATGCAGCGGCCAACACCGCCCCAAACGCAAGCGTACCACTGCGCCGCCCATTCCAACGCCCCGTCATATGCGCCGCCAGCGCCGCCAGCGCCGGGTACACCGCAAGATAGATGCACAAAAGCGGCACTGCTGCCCAGCCCAAGGCCTCAGGCATCTTCGCTTGATAGGTGAAGGCGGTGGCGATCCAATTGTTGGCCAACGTCAGATGCGCCCAGCCGAAGGTCCAGCCAATCCACAACGCGCCCTTCCAGCCGGAAGCGCTGCGCAAGTGCGCAATCCAGAGCGCGAGCCCTGGAAGGGCAATCCACCAAGCATGAATGGGAGGGAAGCCAAGCGCTGAAACAAGGCCCAAAAGGCCTGAGGTCACGCCCGGCCAACGTTGCGCAAATGCTTTGGCCTTGCCCCAAAGCGAGGCAAAAGCACCGGAACTCGCTATCGGTGCTTGACCGGCCAGAGTGTCAGAACCTTCAGCGGCCATCGACCCGATCCCTTACAGCAAGGAGATTGGTTCAGCCGACCGCTTCGAGGCCGTCATCATCCTCTGATCCGGCGCTCGCGCTGATCGCAGGAGGAAGGATTGAAGAGTCGATTTCACCCGTATCCTCAGCATCCTCGGTTTTTTTCCGACGAGTCCGGCGACGTGGAGTTTCATCAGAGCCCTCTTCACGAGGCTTGCGCGCCCGCCGCTTGGGCTTGGCGTTCTCTTCGTCGGCGCTTGCAGGTTCGCCTTCGACACCCGTTTCACCTTGATCAGCAGAAGTAGTGACTGCGTTATCGTCCTGTGAGTCGCCCTCTTGATTGTCGCGGCGCCCACGACCTCGGCGATTACCGCGGCGACGGCCCTCACCATCATCCTCATCGCGGTCATCATTGTTGGCCCCACGCTCTTCATTGCGCTTGGCCCGTGCTTCATCCTGACGCGCCTTATTGTCGGCGATCACCCGGAAGTAGTGGTCTGCGAATTGGAGGTAATATTCAGCCTGAACCCTATCGCCATTGTGCTGAGCGTCTTGTGCCAGCTTTTTGTACTTATCGAGCAGCTGAGGCGCATTGCCCCGCGCGCGGCTATCGATCCGGTTCTGGTTATTGCCGCCGCCTTGATTGCTGCGATTACCGCGACCGCGGCGACGATTGTTACGATTGTTATTCAAGGAAAATCTTCCTGTTAACGACCTTGGTGTCTCTCAACAGATAAGCACCATCGGTCAGTAGACCTTTCGTCCCTAAGCTAAGCCGCCCATGCGGCATGCCCTTGCCCGCGTTTCCTGACCTATGGGGGTGACCCCGGAAAGGCCGTTCAACATCGAATTTGGAGCTTAGGCCAGTGTCTCGCGTCCGACGCATGACAGTGGCTTGATTCGATAGCTAGCTGCCTATGATGCTTTTGCCAAGCCCTGATGACTTTTTCGTCAACGAAGCGCCAAGCAACGCGGGTGTCCTGCAAGGTCGTTGCGCAGTTCAGTGGTAAAGCCATGGTCTAGCGCGATTTGGGTGACAGCTTCTGCTTGAGCAAAACCGATTTCAAGGATCGCGACCGCTTCATCTCTCATCAAACCACGCAATTGCGGGATCAATACCCGATAGTCATCCAGTCCCTCTGGCCCCGCAAAGAGGGCAGAAACTGGTTCAAACTCGCGTACATCTGGTTCAAGCGGAGCCGCATCCTCTACATACGGCGGGTTGGATAAGATAAGATCGAAACGACCCAGACCGTCTGTCCAGCCTGGCTTTGTCCAATCACGCAGTTCGAATCGTGCGCGGTCCTGACCAAGATCGAGCGATTGCGCATTGCATTCGGCAATCTTGAGCGCCGCGACGGAACGGTCGGTCGCAACACCGGTTGCCCCTTCGAGTTCGAGCAAGACGGTCACTAGAATGGCGCCTGTCCCTGTCCCAAGGTCGAGCACGTACCTGGCCATAGGTACCGCTTCTAAAGCCGCATCGATCAAGCTCTCTGTATCGCCTCGGGGGATCAATGTGTTAGCGGTGACGGAAAACGGGCGACCGTAAAACTCCTGTATGCCGGTGATATGCGCGATCGGTTCATGCGTAGCGCGGCGCGTGACAAGATCGTCAAAGCTGAGGGGTGTGTCACTGGTCATGTGCCACAAAAGCATATCCGAACGGCTCACTCCCAGCGCATGCGCCATTAGCAATTCAGCATCGAGCCTCGCGGTGTCGCTGGTGGCGTCGAGCTTTGCGGTGGCCGCTCTAATGGCCTCAGAAACCGTCACTCTGCCAAAGCTGCCAAGCGTTTGGCCTCATCCTCGGAGATCAGCGCTTGCACCAATTCATCAAGGCCCGTGCCCGCAAGCACCTCTTCAAGTTTGTGCAAGGTAAGCCCAATCCGGTGATCGGTCACCCGGCCTTGCGGAAAGTTATAGGTGCGGATGCGTTCTGACCGGTCGCCGCTGCCGACCATTGCCTTTCGCGCCTCTGCTTCTGCGCCTTGGGCAGCATCACGCTGTGCTTCGAAAAGCCGAGCGCGCAAGACCTGCATCGCCTTTTCCTTGTTCTTGTGCTGACTGCGTCCGTCCTGACAGGTCACCACAAGGCCTGTGGGCTCGTGGGTGATGCGGATCGCGCTGTCGGTGGTGTTGACGTGCTGACCGCCTGCACCAGAGGCACGGTAGGTGTCGATCTTGAGGTCGCCCGGATCAATCTGCACATCGACCTCATCGGGTTCAGGCAGCACCGCCACGGTCGCAGCGGAGGTGTGAATGCGCCCTCCGCTCTCGGTCACGGGCACGCGCTGGACGCGGTGCACGCCGCTTTCAAACTTGAGCTTGGCGAAAACGCCCTGCCCGGTGATGTTGGCCACGATCTCTTTGAAGCCGCCGACTTCGGATGCATTCATGGAGACCGGCTCGACTTTCCAGCCCTGCTCACCAGCAAACTTCTCATACATGCGGAAAAGGTCGCCCGCGAAAAGCGCCGCTTCATCGCCGCCTGTGCCAGCGCGGATTTCGAGCATGGCGGGTTTGCTGTCCGCCCGGTCGCGCGGCAGCAGAGCAATGGCGAGCGAACGCTCTTTTTCAGGCAGAGATGCACGGATTTCGCTGAGTTCTTCTTCGGCCATCGCCTTCATTTCAGGGTCGGCGAGCATCTCCTCAAGGCCAACCATCTCTTCGCGCATAGCAGTGACCTCGGCAGCGATCTTGGCGACCGGTTCAAGCTCGGCATAATCGCGTGAGGCCTGGACGAATTCATCGCCTTCGAGCGTGCCAGAGGCCATACGGGCTTCAAGCTCGGCAAAGCGATTGGCGATTTGGTTGAGGCGGTCTTGTGGGATGTTCATTGGACTTAATCTCTAACTCGTCATGCTGAACTTGTTTCAGCATCCATTCTTCGTTCCTCAACAACTTCGTAATTGGAGAGATGGACCCTGAACCAAGTTCAGGGTGACGCAAAGGCTAAAGGCCCAGAATGCGCTCAAGCTCTGGATGCGTCGTCTCATCCCCTGATATTCGATGGCCATTTTCAGAGAAACTCACAATGGCATTCGGAGATCGCCTTACGGCCTTGTCGTAGCGCTTACGCGGCGACCCTTCCGCAATCAATTCGCCGCTCAATCCTGCCAGTCTCAACGATTTAAGCGCTGCGTAGCCCCGAACGAGAGCTACATCGCTTGAATCTTCAATGACGATAATAGCATCGGCGGGACCCTCTGATTTCTCCCCCACCAACATCGCCAGCCGCTCAATTCCAGCCGCCCAGCCAACCGCAGGGGTCGCTGGTCCGCCTAGGCTCTCCATCAAGCCATCGTAACGACCACCCCCGAGTACGGTGCTTTGCGAACCCAAAGCATCGGCCGCCGCTGATCCCTCGTCCGGGATGAACTCAAACGCGGTGTGGCGGTAATAATCGAGACCGCGCACAAGGCTTTCGGCGCGCTTCCATTTGACGCCTGCTGCATCGAGCCCGCTTGTGACACTCTCGAAGAACGCCAGCGCCTCTTCAGACAAAAAATGATCAATCTTGGGCGCATCGGCAACAAAGGCTTTGTCGCGAGGGTCCTTGCTGTCGAGAATGCGAAGCGGATTTTTGTGCAGCCGCTCTTGGCTGTCCTCGGAAAGCTCACCTGAAACCGCCTCGAAATAGTCTATCAAACCGGCACGCCAGGCATCGCGGCTCTCGGCGTCCCCCAGCGTGTTAAGGTGCAAGGTCACACCCTCAATGCCCAACTCCTTCAAAAGCTGATCAGCCATGGCGAGAAGCTCGACATCGGCTTGCGGTTCGCCCGTGCCCAGAATCTCCGCGTCAATCTGGTGGAACTGGCGATACCGACCCTTTTGTGGGCGCTCGTAACGGAACAATGGCCCGTGAGTTGCCAGCTTCAACGGGGCGTGCTGCTGCCAGCCATTGGTGAGGTACGCGCGCGCAATCCCAGCGGTGAATTCTGGACGCAGGGTCAAAGAGTCCCCGCCGCGATCCTCAAACGAATACATCTCTTTTGAGACCACATCGGTCGTCTCACCAATCGCACGGCTGAACACTTCAGTCTTTTCAAACACTGGCATTTCCGCCCTGCGAAAGCGGTAAAGCTTCCTCACACGCTCAAAGGTTTCCACCACAAAGGCAAACGCCTCGGCATCGGGTCCAAAAATGTCCTGCGTGCCGCGAATGGCTTTTGGCGTGTTCTTACTCATAAGGTTTGCGCGATTACGACTAAGGAAGGGCTTTCGCAATCCTTTGAAGCTCGCTAGAGGCGCAGCCCGAGCCTTTGGGGAGAGGGGCTGACTACTTTATCAGGAACCTTACATGCGTATCGACAAGATCCCTACTGGCGACAATCCACCCGAAAGCCTCAATGTCATCATCGAAGTGCCACTCGGCGGCGAGCCGGTGAAGTATGAGTTCGACAAGGACAGCGGCGCGCTTTTCATCGACCGTATTCTGCACACCCCGATGCGCTATCCGGCCAATTATGGCTTTGTTCCGCACACTTTGTCGCCCGACGGTGACCCGCTTGATGCGCTGGTGATTGCGCGCTCACCCTTTATCCCGGGCTGTGTGGTGAAGGCGCGGCCTATCGGCGTGTTAAACTTGGAAGACGAACACGGTGGGGATGAGAAACTGGTCTGCGTGCCGGTCGATACGACGTTCCCGTATTACTCAGATGTTGGCGAAACCAAGGATTTGCCCTCGATCATCCTGCAGCAGATCGAGCACTTCTTTACCCACTACAAAGACCTTGAAGCGGAAAAATGGGTCCGCATCGGCAAATGGGGCGACGCACAAGAAGCGCGCCAGATCGTCATAGAAGCGGTTGAGCGGGCCCAGAAATAGGCCCGCTACTCAGCCGGTTTAGCTGTTTGCTAGATAACGGCGAAGATCGCTTTGCAAAGGCCGGTCAGAGCAAGCGGCAGACCAATCGCTAGAACCCAGAGCATCACGGTGTCGCGGCGGAACGCGCCGGCGTGCGCTTCATCCGCAGCCTCTTCGTCCGACATCCCGGTCCAGCGGCGCTCAAACCAGCGACACGCCGGAATGATGGCGGCTACCAGGATAACGAGGGCAACATATGGCAGAAGCGACGACGTTCCTTCGCCAAGCGCCTTAACCGTCATAAAAATTTGAAGACCGGTGTAGACCAGCAATGCGTATGCGACATGGTCGCTCATCGACTTGCGCCAATCGCGCGCCTTGGCATCTGACTGATCGACGACCTCTTGGTTGCCTGATCCACGGCTGCCTGATCCGTGGCTGTTCGTCAGCTCGTTCATAAAAGCGTTCCCCAACGACTTCTGCTCTCTCTGCGATGAGTATCTCAAACAGAACGCATTGTTGCAAGCGCAGTAACCAAGCCGAATTAGTCGACGAGCTCGATCCGTGGATTTTCACATAAACCCGCGGAATTAAGGGGTTTTGCATAGGCGTTTGCTCAAGAATTGTGCCCGAAAGCAAAAATCTTGCCAAAATGCACCCACTCGCCCTTCCATGCGCAAAAGACGATGCTACATGAGAATCATATGAGCGAGCCCACTAGCATTTATGATGACACAAGCACTGTGGCCGAAAACGTCGCGGACGCAACAGCGCCGATGCCCGAAGGCGGGCTTGAAGTCATTTCAATCGCCAAAAGCTATGACAAGCGCGCAGTCCTCACCGATATTTCTCTGACGGTTGCCAAAGGCGAGGTGCTCGGCCTGCTTGGACCCAATGGCGCGGGCAAAACCACCTGCTTCTATTCGATCATGGGCCTCGTCAAACCGGATTCCGGCCGCATTCTGATGGATGGCGAGGATGTTACCAACCTGCCGATGTACAGGCGGGCGATCCTCGGGCTTGGCTATCTACCGCAGGAGACCAGCATCTTTCGCGGGATGACGGTTGAGCAGAATATCAATTGCGTCCTCGAGATGGTGGAGCCTGACGCAGAAACACGCGGACGCGAATTGGAGCGCTTGCTCGAGGAATTTGGGCTCACTCGCCTGCGCGAAAGCCCTGCTATGGCGCTTTCAGGCGGTGAACGGCGGCGCTGTGAGATTGCTCGGGCCTTGGCGGCCAAGCCCTCGATCATGCTTCTGGATGAGCCTTTTGCAGGGATTGATCCGCTTTCGATCAGCGACATTCGCGATCTTGTGAAAGACCTGAAGAGCCGCGGTATCGGGGTTCTGATTACCGACCACAATGTGCGCGAGACCTTGGATATCGTGGATCGCGCTTGCATCATCTATGGCGGGCAGGTGCTATTTGCTGGGACGCCGCAGGCTCTGGTCGAAGATGAAAACGTAAAGCGGCTCTACCTAGGGGAGAGCTTTACGCTCTAAACCGCGCGCCAATGGCATTAGGCCCCCGCCTCGACTTACGCCAATCGCAACAGCTGGTTATGACGCCTCAGCTGCAGCAGGCAATCAAACTGCTTGCGGCTTCTAATCTAGAAATCGAAATGTTCATCGGCGATGCGTTGGAGAGCAATCCGCTGCTGGAGGCAGGCTCTGTCGCTGCCGATAATGAAACGCCTCCCGGCGAACCCGACGACATCCCGCGTGAGGAGTTTACCGCTGACCAATTGATGGAGCAGGCGCAAGGCGAAAGCGAGGCTCCGCTCGACATCGACGTAAGCGCCATCGACCGGGACCGCGATACAGGCGAAGCCAGCATTGGCGCTGGTGGGCCTTCGGAAGCAGAATGGGGATCTGCTGGCGGCGCATCCGGCGGTATGGATGATCTGCCTGGCATCGAGGCCACTAAGGCCGCAGAGCTCACGCTTGCCGAGCATTTGGATGCGCAGATTGGCGGGATCGCCACCAACCCACACGAGGAATTTGTCGCTCGCCATATTGCGGGATTGCTCGATGACGCGGGTTATCTCACGGCATCTTTGCGCGATGTCGCCTATGATCTGGGCGTTGATATGGATTGCACAGAAGATGCGCTCGAAGTGGTGCAGATGTGCGATCCCACCGGAATTGGTGCGCGCGATCTGGGCGAGTGCCTGGCTCTGCAAGCCAAGGATGCTGACCGCTACGATCCGGCCATGGCAACCATGCTCGCCAATTTGGAGTTGCTTGGCAAAGGGGATGTGCCTCGCCTGAAGCGATTGTGCAAAGTCGATGATGAAGACTTCGCCGATATGCTGCGCGAACTGCGCGAATATGATCCTAAACCGGGTTTGGCCTTCGCTTCGTCAACCAGCGAGGCGGTGGTGCCCGATGTATTGCTTGGCGCAAAAGACGATGGCGGCTGGGACATTGCCCTTAACCAGGACACACTTCCACGCCTGATCGTTAACCGCGACTATTATATAGAGCTGGGCGGTGAAGGAGCCGACGAGGAAACTCAGGGTTGGCTCAAGGAAAAACTGGCGGATGCCCATTGGTTGATCCGCGCGCTGGACCAGCGGCAGAGGACTATCCTCAAGACCGCCGCCGAAATCGTTAAGCAGCAGGATGGCTTTTTCAGGCGCGGCGTCTCTGAATTGCGTCCGCTGACTTTGCGCGAAGTCGCTGAGCAAATCGATATGCACGAAAGCACGGTCAGCCGTGTGACGAGCAACAAGTATCTCCATTGTGACCGGGGCACATTCGAGCTCAAATATTTCTTCACCAGCGGTGTCGCCTCTTCCGATGGAGAGGGCGCGTCCTCCGAGGCCATCAAGGCGCGGATCAAAGCATTGATCGATGCCGAAGACCCCAAAAAGGTGCTGTCTGATCAGAAGCTGGCGGACCTGCTCAACGAGGAGGGTTTCGGCCTCGCTCGGCGAACGGTTGCCAAATATCGTGAAGCGATTGGGATTGGCTCAAGTGCAGAACGCAGGCGGGCTAAAAAACTCG
Organism: uncultured Erythrobacter sp.; assembly: GCF_947502395.1. Classification (GTDB taxonomy): domain Bacteria; phylum Pseudomonadota; class Alphaproteobacteria; order Sphingomonadales; family Sphingomonadaceae; genus Erythrobacter. Next base: position 896,880 of record NZ_CANMZM010000002.1, on the reverse strand, counting down.
CTGGGTTCTGAGAATACCGGGCTTTGCGGCCCCACCATCGGTTGTGACACATCGCTTGCTGAGTATCTGGTTGGGGTGGTGTATATGAAAGCGGACCTCCCGCTAGCGACCCAATTGCGGTCAGTTAAACGATACTGATTCTGCCGCCAGAGGCTCTCTGGCTGGAGCGGCGACTACCCACCGACAGGAGATATTTCTTCTTGTTTATCGGCCAGGTTAGGCCGAATGCTAGTGGAAATAACAGATGGAATGATAATGAAACGAATCTTGCTGTGGATCGTGTCCGCATCTGTTCTGGCAACCACACTGATTGGGATCGCTTTTGTTTCTCTTGGGGGGATGCAAATGATTACTTCCCCAACTTATCCGGAAACATCGCCTCCACACGACTTAGCCTCGGACTTCTCATACTTTCGCGAACTGGTGCTTCTCAACGAAGCCGGCGTTACCGAAGGGCAGGCGAACGAATTTAAGGCCATTGTTGAGTCGGCGAAGCCGCCGCAATCGGTCGATGATCTTTCGCTATCGATGCTAAGGGCGCTAGCGCCCTTGGACAACGCGCATACGACCGTTCTCTCCCCTCGAATGCATCGATTGCCGGTTCGCTTTCATTGGACGTCTGATGCGCTCATCATTGTGAAGGCAAGGCCGGAACAAAGCGCACTTGTCGGGCAAAGAGTGCTCTCGCTGGGCGGGAAATCTCCGGAAGAACTGATTGCAAATGTACCACGACTGATTGGCGGCGGGACCCAGAGTTGGAAACGGTATCGGAGCGAATTTCTGTATTCAGCGCCGAGCGCGCTTTTACTGCTGGGCGCTCAAACAGATGGGGCTGCGGTGCAGCTCGAGGTATTGTCTTTAGATGGCTTGATAACAGAGACAATGCTCGAGGCTGATCCTGTCGAAATGCCAGGAGATCCTTTCTGGGACTTTCTCGATGCATTTCCGGAAGATTCAAGTTTTGAGACAGATGGTTGGGTGAACTTGCTAACCGCCGATCAGCCGCTTCCCTTGTATCTGCAGGAAGCGGAGCGGACGCTATTTGCAAAAGCACTTCCGGCTGAGCAAGCGGTCTATCTTCGTGTCAATGGGAGCTTTGACGATAAAGACGAGACGATTTCTCACTTTGGAAATCGCGTTCTGGAAATGATCGCTGAAGCGAATGCTCAGAACATCATTGTCGATTTCCGCTACAATCGCGGCGGCGATTACACACAGCTGCTGCCGCTGGTGAGTGACCTTTCGGAGGCTGTGCCATCTGATGGTCGCCTCTATTTGATCACCGGCCCCAACACATTTTCCGCAGGCCTTGTCGCTGGTTCGCAGTTCAAGCACCATATTCCCGATCAACTGACGATTGTTGGCAGTGAAGTCGGTGATGTCTTGAGGTTCAAGGCAGAGGGGTTTGCCCCCAAACTCCCGGCGTCCGGCGTTCAACTCTACATCACAACGGCTTGGGGTGATGTTGCGAAAGGGTGCGATTGGTTCGACGATTGCTTTTTGCCGAACAAGCTTTTGGTGAGCGGTGTGGGGTCTATGGACATTGATCTACCGATCGAGAACACCTGGCGTGCATTCGTGGACGGAGAGGATCTTGTGTTGGAATCCATCCAAAGCGACATTTTGGCGCGCCAGACTCCTGGTTAGGTTAATCGGGGCGCGGTACCATCTGTGGATAGCGACCGCTTTCACCCTCAGATTTGGCCATTCAAAAGAGGGCAGGGCCGAACCCGAAGCGGTCAATGCCACATCACTCCCAAGGCAAAACTGTTTTCCTACCGGGTGGCTGGCGCGCTAAACGCCACGTTATGTTGACCCGGCGCTTACCTTTCTTAACGCACAAATTCGGATCAACCGCGACACCGGCTTTTTGCCCTTTGGACAGTGTCTCAAGTGTCTCACGCCCCCTCTCAAAGACCTAGGTATTGCCCCCGCGACTCGTGGTTTAAGCTGGGTTTACGCTAAATTAACCTTTTCCGTTCAGAACTTGTGTGGTTAATAGAGAGCAACATCTCTTAGCGAGACGTTACGATGCACATCTCCCTCCACCAAAATGGGGCGCAATTAGGGGACCAGAAATGCGAGTGCTGTTGATTGAAGACGAGCCAACAACGGCAAAAGCCATTGAGCTTATGCTGACGACTGAAGGCTTTAATGTGTACTCCACCGATCTGGGCGAGGAAGGCCTCGATCTGGGTAAGCTGTATGATTACGATATCATCCTGCTCGACCTGAACTTGCCGGATATGCACGGCTATGATGTTCTTAAAAAGCTGCGCGTTGCCAAGGTGCAAACGCCGGTTCTGATCCTTTCCGGCATTGCCGAGATGGACAGCAAGATTCGGAGCTTCGGTTTTGGCGCAGACGATTACGTGACCAAGCCTTTCCACCGCGAAGAGTTGGTGGCGCGTATTCACGCTGTTGTGCGCCGTTCGAAAGGCCACAGCCAGTCGATCATCCGCACCGGCAAGCTTGCGGTTAACCTTGACGCGAAAACCGTCGAAGTCGACAGCGCCCGTGTGCACCTCACTGGTAAAGAATATGCGATGCTTGAGCTTCTCTCGCTTCGCAAAGGCACGACCCTTACCAAAGAGATGTTCCTCAACCACCTTTATGGCGGGATGGACGAGCCAGAGCTCAAAATCATCGACGTCTTCATCTGCAAGCTGCGCAAGAAGCTAAGCCATGCATGCGGCGGTGAGAACTACATCGAAACAGTCTGGGGCCGCGGCTATGTGCTGCGCGATCCGCAGGAAGAAGTTGAAGCCGCGTAAGCTTCTAATCCCATCAGTTCAGCGAGAAACGCCCGGTAGCCCAAGTGGTCGCCGGGCGTTTTGCTTTCCTACAGCCCTACTCGTGCTCTACCAGCTTGGCGTAATCGCTTCCTGAGGGTTCTTGGAACAGGCTCAAGTGGAATTCGGGCACGATCGCGATCAGGTGATCGAAGATGTCGGACTGAATGCCCTCATAGGTGTTCCAGTCGGTCGTATCGGTGAAGCAATAGATCTCAATCGGTAGCCCTTGCGCGCCGGGAGGAAGCTGGCGCACCAGCAGCGTGAAGTTCTCGCTGATTCGGGGATGCCACTTGATGTAAGCCGCGATGTAGGCCCGCAGAGTACCGATATTGGTCATGCGCCGCGCGTTAACCGGAGCATCGTCTTGGCCAAGCTCGTGTCTGTTCCACTCGTCCAGCTCTTCGCGGCGCTGCGCCAAATAGGGTTTCAGGATTTTGAATTTCTTGAGGTCCAGCACCTCTTCATCGGAAAGGAAACGCACTGAATTTTGGTCGATTTGCAGCGAACGCTTAATCCGGCGGCCTCCACTCTCGCTCATCCCGCGCCAATTGCGGAAACTGTCTGAGACCAAGCGATGGGTGGGAATGGTGGTGATGGTCTTGTCGAAATTCTGCACCTTCACCGTGTGGAGCGAGATGTCGATGACATCACCATCCGCGTTCATGCCCGGCATCTCAATCCAATCGCCTACACGCAGCATGTCGTTGGTGGTGAGTTGAACGCTCGCCACAAGGCTGAGGATCGTGTCTTTGAACACCAACAGCAGGACCGCTGTGATCGCGCCTAGGCCGCTCAGAAGAAGAAGGGGAGACTCATTAATCAGGATCGAGATCAGGATGATCGCTGCGCCGCACAGGACAACGATCTTGACCACCTGCAGATAGCCTTTGATCGGTCGATTGCGGGACTGGGGAAGCCGCTCGTAAAGTTCATTGAAGTAAGTGAGCGCCTTGACGACCCCCATTGCAATGGAGAGCACGATCAAAGCTTGCGTGACATTCGCAGTGATCGTGACCGCCATCGGAGGAAGGCCCGGCACAAGACCGATACCATTCGAGATGATCAGAAGCGGCGCAACCGTTGCGAACCAGGTGGCCGATGAGTCGATCGTCTTGGTTTGGCCGTCCAGATAAGGGGCAGCCAACCGCAGGATCACATCCTTCAGAATGTAGTTGACCGCGAGCGACGCAATTAAGAGCCCCGCCACACCGATAATACTCTGCGCCCAGATGGGCTGCGCTTCGAAGAGGGCCAAAAGCTGTTCCATTAGGTCGCGATATAGGAAGAGGCCCCCTAGCCTCAAGGCGGCGACGCATGATTGTTGGGGGTGGACAAGCCCTAACCTCCCCGACTAGCGAGCGCGCCATGAGCGCATATAAAGAAGGCGATCCCACCACTCTCAGTCGGCTGTACGGCCGCAGCATCGGCAAACCCCTGCGCGCCAAGCAGCAGCGCTTGGTCGACGATCTGCTACAACAGATCGCTGTGCCGGAAGAAAGCCCAGTCACGGCCGAGCGTCTTTTTGGGGAAGATTGCCCGCTGCATTTCGAAATTGGTTTCGGCGGCGGAGAGCATCTCGCCTACCGCGCTGACCTCTTGCCCAATCACGGCTTTATTGGCGCTGAGCCCTATCTCAATGGTGTCGCACAGGCGCTTTCACATGTGGAAGAGCAGAAGCTTTCAAACGTACGGCTCCACCATGGCGATGCGCTCGAAGTGCTCTCCCGCGTGCCCGATGGCTCGCTCTTGATGGTGTATCTCCTCCACCCGGACCCATGGCCCAAGAATAAGCATGCGAAGCGCAGAATGATGAACGATGGCCCGGTCCAGATGATCGCGGACAAGCTTAAACCTGGCGGTGAATTTCGGTTCGGAACCGATCACCCGATCTATGTTCGTCATGCTCTGATGGTGATGCAGCGCTTCACCGATGAATTCGAATGGGTGGTTGAGGGCCCCAAGAGCTGGCAAGATCGCCCGTCAGGCTGGTGCGAAACCCGCTACGAGACAAAAGCGCGCACCGTTTTTGGCCATGAAGTTTGGTACTTCCGATTTAGACGGAAGGGCTAAGCCAACGCTTCTAACAGCGCCTGAGTATCGTCATCATTGTTGTAGAGATGCGGGGTCACACGGAGCGATTGGCCGCGAACGGAGGCGAAAACCGATTTTTCCGCCAGCCTCTCTGTCAGACCGTCAATCCGGTCTTTGGTGAGGTCCAGCGACAAGAAATGCGGCGCTCTAATGCCGACAGGAGCCGAACCAAGGCCAATTTGGTCGGCCGCCTCGGCGATTTTGGTCGTCTTTTCAGCCAGCGTGGCAACGATGCTGTCCACCCCAAATGTAAGGAGAAACTCAAACCCCGCACACGCCCCTTCGAGCAAGGGCGGGTTAGACTTCTCGCCCATATCGAACCGCCGAGCACCCGTTTGATATTCATCCTGATAGTCGACTAACCGTGAGAAATCCTGCGCGCCCTGCCGGTTGATCCAGTTGTGCTCGATCGGTTCACCATTCTGATGTTGCGGGGCGACATACATGACCCCGATGCCGTAAGGCCCCATCAACCATTTGTAGCAAGCCGCCACGGCGAAATCCGGCTGCACCCTGGCAAAATCGATAGGCATCGCGCCCAATGACTGGGTGAGATCAAGGACCAGCGCGGCACCTTGAGCGCGGCAGGCCTCGCCTACGGCTTCAAGGTCAACAACGCGCCCGTCGGCCCAATGACAATGCGGTACGGCCACAATCGCCGTATCAGGTCCAATCGCGTTGAGCACCGAAGCCGTCCAATCATCGCCAGAATCTCGCCGTGCTGATACGATCCGCCCTTGATGCCGCTGGGCCAACTTGCGCCAAACGTAGACATTCGAAGGGAATTGATCCGCGAGCGTGACGATTTCCTGGCCAGGCTGGAACGGCAAATTCCGCGCAGCCGTCGCAAGCGCGTAGCTAACCGAAGGCACAATCGCGAGGTTCTCACTACTGGTGCCGGTCAGGCTGCCAGCGAGCCCTCTGAACCGCTCACAAACGCTGAAAAAGTCGGGCGGCGTAAAGTTCCAAGGCTGAGCCTTGTGCTGGACAGCGCGCTCCATCGCCCCAAGCACATCGTGCGATAACGGCGCCATATAGGCGCAGTTCAGATAGTGAATATCCGGTGGAATCGAGAAACGATCCCTCTGGCAGGAGATCACAACAACCCTAGCCCACAACACCTGCGCTCGCGAGTACAGCCAACGTCAACACATCCGGAGCTGCAGCCGTCATTGGCGCAATCTGCACCGGCTTCTCCATGCCCAGAAGCATCGGGCCAACGGTGGTGTTAGCGCCCAGTTCGCGCAGCAGCTTCGCCGACAGATTGGCCGATTGCAAACCAGGCATCACCAGCACATTTGCGGGCGCTGAGAGGCGGCTAAACGGATAGAGCTTCATCACCGCCGGGTTGAGCGCTGCATCGGGCGCCATTTCGCCCTCATACTCAAAGTCGCATCCTTCCTCATCGAGAATAGCCACCGCCTCACGAATGTTGGCAAGCCACTGACCCGACGGATTGCCGAATGTCGAGTATGAAAGGAACGCGACCCGCGGCTCATGACCCATGCGACGCGCCACCGCCGCTGTTTCCCGAGCGATGTACGCAAGCTCGCTTGCGCTGGGACGTTCGTTGATGGTGGTATCGGCCAAGAAGGTCGTATGGTTCTTGCCGATCATCATATGGATGCCGAATGGAAGTGCATCTTCCTTCTTATCGAGAACGAGGTTCACTTCACGCATCGTTTGCGCATAGGTGCGAGTAAGGCCCGAAATCACGCCATCGGCATGACCAAGCGCCACCAGAAGCGCGGAAAAGACGTTCCGCTCTTGATTGACCATTCGGCGAACATCGCGCTGGGTGTAACCGCGGCGTTGGAGACGACAGTAAAGGTATTCAACCATCGCGGGCACATGCTTGCTGTCCGCCGAGTTCTGGATTTCAAAGCTCCCGGGATCAGAAACTGAGAGTTGATGGAGCTTGTCCATCACCGCCTTTGTCCGGCCAACCAGGATTGGTGTGCCATAGCCAAAGTCGCGGAACTGGATAGCAGCGCGCAGCACCACTTCCTCTTCGGCTTCGGCAAAGACCATCCGTTTTGGGTTTGCTCGCGCTTCGTTGTAAACACCGGTGAGCACCGAAGTCGTAGGATTCAGACGCGATTTTAGCTGGTGTTTATAGGCATCAAAGTCATCAATAGTGGTCTGAGCCACTCCAGAATCCATCGCTGCCTTCGCTACGGCTGAAGACACGACTTCGATTAGGCGCGGATCAAAAGGCGCAGGGATTATGTAGTCAGTACCAAACTTCTGGTTCTTGCCGTAAGCGCTCGCCACTTCTTCGGGCACTTGCTGACGCGCCAGCTCTGCAATTGCGGTGGCAGCGGCGACCTTCATCTCTTCATTGATAGAGGTCGCCTGGACATCCAATGCGCCGCGGAAAATGAAGGGGAACCCAAGCACATTATTGACTTGGTTGGGAAAGTCACTGCGCCCCGTGGCGATAATTGCATCTGGGCGAACAGCCTTCGCCTCATCTGGCATGATTTCCGGCGTTGGGTTCGCCATGGCGAAAATGATCGGGTTTTTGGCCATCTTGGTCACCCATTCAGGCTTAAGCGCCCCAGCGGCCGAAAGCCCTAAGAAGATATCAGCGCCCTCGAGAGCATCTTCTAGGCTTGTTGCATCTGTAGCCACAGCATGAGCGCTCTTCCACTGATCAACGTTCTCGCGGCCAATCGTAATAGGGCCCTTGCGATCACACATAATCACATTTTCATGCGGCACGCCCATGGACTTGACCAAAGCTGTGCACGCAATCGCCGCGGATCCAGCGCCGTTTACGACAACCTTAACGTCTTTGATGTCTCGATCGGTAAGATAGCAAGCGTTGAGCAGGCCAGCTGCGGTGATGATTGCCGTCCCGTGCTGATCATCGTGCATGATTGGAATGTTCATGCGTTCCCGCAGAGCGGCTTCGATGATGAAGCATTCTGGCGCCTTGATATCTTCAAGATTTATGCCGCCAAAGGTCGGCTCCATCAGAGCAACCGCTTCGATGAAAGCTTGTGGGTCTTCGGTCGCAAGCTCGATATCGATCGAATCCACATCGGCAAAGCGTTTGAACAAAACCGCCTTACCTTCCATCACCGGCTTGGAAGCCAGCGCACCCAAATTGCCAAGGCCGAGAATGGCAGACCCATTCGAAATCACCGCAACCAGATTGGCTTTAGCTGTATAGCGCGCGGCCAAGGATGGGTCGGCTGCAATCGCTTCCACGGGCACGGCCACGCCAGGCGAATAAGCAAGCGACAGATCGCGCTGGGAGGTCATCGGCTTGGTCGCGACGATCTCAAGTTTCCCTGGCCGAATAGTCTCGTGGTAAAAAAGCGCCTCGCGGCTGGTAAAGCCGCCTTTCGGTTCGTCTGCCATGCTGTACCCCCTCAAATCATCGTCAATTGCACCATCGTCCAGTGCCTTAGCCCGCGTTTCGGTTTGATGATAGTGGGCGAATGCACATTGGATAAGTGCACAGCAGCCCTTCCCGAATCGCAAGGCCTCTCGCTAGGCCCTTGTGATGGCCGCTTCCAACAAGCCCACTCCCATGATGGAGCAATATCTCGCTCTCAAACGCGAAGCGGAAGGATCGTTGCTTTTCTATCGCATGGGCGACTTTTTCGAGCTGTTTTTTGACGATGCCAAAGTGGCCTCTGACATTCTCGATATCGCTCTGACATCACGCGGAGAGCATGGCGGCGAACCGGTGGCGATGTGCGGTGTCCCCGTGCATTCGGCAGAAGGGTATTTGGCAAGACTCATCAAGGCGGGCCAGCGGGTCGCAATCGCCGAACAGATCGAGACGCCGGATGAGGCCAAAGCGCGCGCCAAGCGCGAGGGCAGGCCTGCCTCCAAAGCATTGGTTGCCCGCGATATAGTGCGCTTTGTCACTGCAGGAACTTTGACAGAAGAGGCATTGCTGGAACCCCGCCGATCCAATTTGTTGGTTGCGATTTGCGAGGTGCGCGGAACCATTGGTCTTGCAGCATGTGACATCTCAACCGGCAGCATGGTGCTCGAGGAATGTGCGCCAGACCTCCTCGGGGCAATATTGGCGCGGTTGGGTGCAAGCGAAGTCGTAGTGCCTGAAGGATGGGAGCATGGCCCCGAAGGTGCGGTGGAACAGGCGCGCGCCACCTTCGCCAGCGATGACGGGGCGGAACGACTCAAATCCCTGCACGGCGTTTCGACACTTGACGGTTTCGGCGAGTTTTCGCGCGCGATGCTAGCCGCCGCCGGGGGATTGGTCGCCTATCTTTCCCACGTTGGACGGGGTGAGTTGCCATTTCTGCTTCCACCCACTGCGCGCGAACAGGCGCTGCGCATGGCGATGGATGAGGCAACGCGCACGAGCCTTGAGATCCTTGAAGCCTCGAATGGACGTCGCGCGGGCAGCCTTGTGGCCACGCTCGACCGATGCTCGACCGGCGCTGGATCGCGCTTACTTGCCGAGGACCTTGCCGCTCCACTTCTGCATCAAGAGACGATCGAGAAGCGACTTGCACTGGTGCAGTTTTGGCTTGATCGGCCGATTGAACGGGCAAATCTGCGAGATGCTCTTAGAGCACTCCCAGATTTCGGTCGAGCACTGGGCAGAATTGTGGCGGGACGTGGATCTCCCCGAGATCTGGGCCAAGTGCGCGATGGGCTTGGGGAAGCAGCAAACATTTATCACTGGCTTATGGGGGAAGGCGACCGCCCTGCTCTGCTGGATATGCTTTTACCAGAACTCACCGGAAACGGCGCTCTCACCGATCAGTTATCGCGCGCGCTTGTTGCTTCGCCTCCAACAGAACGGAGCAACGGCGGCTTCATAGCGGAAGGCTACGACGCAAGCCTTGATGAACTGCGCGAAATGTCAGGCAATGCCAGGCGCGCAATTGCCGCAATGGAAACGCGATACCGTGCGGAGACGGGCATCGCCTCTTTGAAGATCAAGCACAATGGCGTTCTGGGTTACTTCATCGAAGTGCCCAGCCGCCATGCGGATAGCTTGATGGCACCCGACAGCGGGTTCACCCATCGCCAAACCATGAAAGGCGCGGTGCGATTCAATTCGCTAACGCTTCACGAAGAAGCCTCACGCGTTTCGGAAGCAGGTGGGCGGGCGCTCGCTGCGGAAGAGGCGCATTTCGAAGAGCTGACGCAGATCGTAGGCAACGCACGCGAGCAGATCGCTGCCACAGCTGCCGCACTTGGCAGGATTGACGTGGCCGCTGGCAACGCTGAACGCGCGAGCGAGGGCGATTGGTGCAAGCCTGTCATTTCGCCAAATGGAGGGCTCTCCATCATTGGTGGAAGGCATCCGGTGGTCGAAGCGGCTCTTGCCAAAACGGGTGAGCGTTTTGTCGCCAATGACTGCAAGCTCCACTCAGACGACCGGCTTTGGCTGATTGGCGGCCCCAATATGGGTGGTAAATCGACCTTCTTGCGTCAGAATGCTCTGATTGCTCTGATGGCACAGGCAGGCTCTTTCGTCCCAGCAACCGAAGCTCATGTCGGGCTGGTCGACCGTCTTTTCAGCCGAGTTGGCGCGTCAGACAACCTCGCCAAAGGTCGCTCAACCTTTATGGTCGAAATGGTTGAAACCGCCGCAATTCTTGCGCAGGCGACCCCCAACAGCCTGGTGATCCTGGACGAAGTCGGGCGTGGTACGTCAACCTATGACGGATTGGCGCTGGCCTGGGCCGTTGCCGAAGCCGTGCATTCCAGAATCGAATGCCGCTGCCTTTTCGCCACGCACTATCATGAGCTTTCACGGCTTGCAGAAACCTGTGATCAACTTTCGCTTCATCATGTCCGCGCGCGTGAATGGAAGGGCGATCTGGTGCTCTTGCATGAGCTCGCCGAGGGGCCCGCTGATCGATCTTACGGACTGGCTGTTGCCAAATTGGCCGGCGTGCCCAGCACAGTGATTGAGCGCGCGGGCCAAGTGCTCGAAAAGCTGGAAGCGGCGCGCAATGAGACAGGCGGCCTTGCAGCAGGTCTTGGCGAATTGCCGCTTTTTGCCGCTGCAGTGCGGCCCCCTCCAGTCGAAACGCCTGAGGCAGTCTTGGCCAATCGCCTGCGCGACGCTGACCTTGATGCGCTTTCGCCGCGAGATGCACTCGATCTGCTATACGAGCTCAAAAGGGCGCTTGATTAACTTTGGTTCATTGAGGGGCCAAACCAATCCTTAACCCTCTTTTGGCATACGCGTGAGCATGGCTAATTCGCTTTTTGAGAATCCGAAGATTGCCCTCGGCTTTGCCGGTGTAGTCGTTGCTGTCGCGCTGGTTGCAAGCGTCGCTCTTGACGGGCTGGTGCCAAGTGAGCCGGTTGCCGAGCAAACCGCTGAGGCTGAGACACCGTTGCAAACACAAGCCACTCCTGCGGCGAGCCCTGCCGCTGGCTGGGCCAGTGATTCTGGCACAACGAGTGACTGGGGCGCGCCACGCTCTTCTTCGCAGGCCGGATTTGCCGAGGCGCCGGACGACATCAGCGAAGTACCCGTTGATGACTATCGCCCGGTTCAAACGGCATCCAGAGCTAGAGCCCGCCAGGCGGGTTCCCCAACGATCACCACAAGGGCTGCCCCCGGCGCACCAGAAGTCGCGCCACCACGCAGTGGTCAATCGGCTCAAATTGAGGAGGTCGGAAATTAGCCAGCTTTCACCCTGACTCCGCAAGTTAGCGTGTAGGGACCGGCGCCTCGCCAGTGTAGTCGTAAAAACCACGGCCAGTTTTGCGGCCCAGCCATCCAGCCTCAACATATTTCACCAGCAAGGGCGCAGGGCGATATTTGCTGTCACGCGTGGTCCTGTAGAGCACGTTGATAATATCTAGGCAGGTATCCAGCCCAACAAAGTCCGCCAATTGAAGCGGGCCCATGGGATGATTGAGACCAAGGCGACATCCTTTGTCGATATCTTCAATCCCTGCGGTCGATTGGCCCAGCACAAACACCGCTTCGTTGATCATCGGCAGGAGGATGCGATTGACGACAAAACCGGGCTCATCCTGACTAAGAACCACCTCTTTGCCGAGACCCTTCGCGAACTCAGTGACACTGTCTGTCGTGCTCTTCGCTGTTGCAAGGCCCGGGATCACTTCGATCAGTCCCATGACAGGCACCGGATTGAAGAAGTGCAGGCCGATAAAGCGCGCTGGATCGGGCGAGTGGTTCGCCATCCGGGTGATCGGGATCGAGCTGGTGTTCGAGGCAAAGATCGCATCATCGGCCAAGACTTTGCCAGCGGCCTCAAAAATCGCATTCTTGATCTCTTCGCGCTCGGTTGCCGCCTCAATGATGAGATCGGCCTCTTCCATTGGTGAATAGTCCCCAATAGGCGTGATCCGGTCAAGCAAAGCTTCGGCTGCACCAACGTCTATCTTTCCGCGACCCACCAGCTTGGATACCGCCTTGTCGATCTTGCCCTTGCCTGCCTCAGCGGTGGCCAGATCAACGTCGGACAACATCACTCGCATGCCATGCGCGGCGACGGTTTGAGCAATGCCGGTGCCCATTTGCCCGGCTCCGATAACAGCGATTTTCTGCATGGCACAATTTCCCTTCGCAAGTGCAGCGAAAGCGCTCCTAGCGGGGTTGTCGACGAATGACTAGCGGTTCGCGCCAGGAACCCACTTTACGTCTGCTTTTCCGTTATCGTTGAGCACGCGCGCCAATACGAAAAGGAAATCAGAAAGACGATTGATATAGGCAAGCGCCGCTGGATTGATCGCGGTCTCACTCGCGACCTCTGTCATCGCACGCTCAGCAGCGCGCGCCGAAGCACGCGCAACATGGACGCGCGCCGCAGCTTCGCTGCCACCAGGCAAGACAAAACTGTTCAGGGGCTCCAGGTCATCGTTGAGCACGTCAATCTTTGCCTCAAGCCATTTTGCCTGGCTGGCGACTATTCGCAGAGCCATTTCCTTGGGGGTAAAATCCTCATCCTCGGCAGGCGTGGCGATGTCGGCTCCCAGATCGAACAGATCATTCTGAATGCGAGTCAGCGCCACGCGGTGGCGGTCATCGTCAATCGCGCAAATCGCTAAACCGATCGCCGAATTGGCCTCATCGACCAAGCCAATGGCTGCAATACGCGCTGAATGCTTCTCAGCCCGCGACCCATCGACAAGACCCGTTGTCCCGTCATCGCCCGTGCGCGTGTAAATCTTGGTGAGCTTGACCAACGCCCGGGGCCTTTAGCTGCCGCCGCTTGCCAACAAGGCAATCACTGCAACCACGCCAATCGCCATCGCCTGGTACTTGATCCGGGAAAACATCGCCTTGTTCTGCATCATTTGCATTTCGGTAACTGTCTCCGCCTCACCGGTTTCAAGATCGACCTTGGTCGTCTTCAGAAAGGCAATAATCCCGCGCACGAGCGAGACAACCACAAGGATACACAGGATGATGAGTAGGGGGATGAGGACATAGTTCATGTAGGACTAAATGGTCGCATTGGCTTCAAGTTCCAAGCGTGAAATTTTGCAAGCGCAGTTGCTCGGCAAGCACTGCTCCTTCCTCGCCCATTCTTCTTCGGTCTGAGAGCGAAGGGGAACCCTTTCGTTTTGCAAGCTTTTCCCCGTTCTCGTCGAGCAAAAGTCGATGGTGATGCCAACGAGGAACGGGCAGATCCAGTAGTGCTTGCAAAACACGGTGGATGTGGCTCGCGGCGAACAAATCGAGGCCGCGAGTCACAAGGGTGACCCCGTCCCGTGCGTCGTCGAGAGTTACGGCGAGATGATAGCTTGCGGGCAAATCCTTGCGCACCAGAACCACATCGCCAAACGGGCGGGGGTCGGCCTTAATCTCACCCGCTATGTCGTCGATCCAGAGCAACTCGCCCACTTCCTCCATTGCACGGTCGATATCCAGCCGAAGCGCTGCTCCCTCCATCCCTTCGCCCGCAAATTGCCCCCGGCTCGACGCTGGGTATTTCAATCCATCTGCACCCCTTCGCGGTGGAAGTCCGGAAAGCTCCTTTCGCGTTAGGCAGCATAGGTAGGCGAGACCTCGCTCCAACAGCTCTTCGGCCGCAGCTGCATAATGATCCAGCCGAGTGGACTGTGCAGGGACCTCATCCCATTCAAGCCCAAGCCACTCCAGATCGCGTCGAAACTCATCGGCAAACTCCGGTTTTGATCGCGGACCATCGATGTCCTCAATCCGCAATAGGAAGCGCCCACCTGCTTCGCGCGCCAAATCATGCGCCACAATTGCTGAGTAGGCATGGCCCAGGTGCAACGGTCCGTTGGGGCTGGGCGCGAAACGAGTGATAGGCGGCAAATCGCTCATGTAAGAGCCATGCCACAGGAGTTATCCTCGCGCTATTCACAAGCTACCCACAGGCTGCACCTGTGGATACCCACAGGGTTATGCCTTTGACTCTTTGACCAGTCACGTCATGTTCCGTGTCAATCAGCAAAGGAATTGCGAACCCATGTTCAAAGCCGAACTGATAGAACAGGCCGCGCGCTACCGCAGTGTAGAGGACGACGCATCAAGCCACTTGTCTGCTTGTCCTGCGCTTGTGCTCAATGCCGATTACACGCCTCTGTCCTACTATCCGTTGAGCCTGTGGCCCTGGCAGACCGCGATCAAGGCGGTGTTCCTAGACCGGGTTGACATCGTCGCAAGTTATGACCGCGAAGTGCACTCACCCAGTCTCGACATGAAAATCCCGAGCGTTATCGCGCTTCGCCAATATGTGAAGCAGAGCGAGTTTCCTGCTTTTACCCGCTTCAACGTGTTCCTGCGCGACAAGTTTGAATGCCAATATTGCGGCTCCAAAGAGACACTGACATTCGACCACGTTATCCCGCGCCGCCTTGGTGGTAAGACAACGTGGGAGAACATCATAACAGCTTGTGGCTCGTGCAATATGAAGAAGGGCGGACGTACACCCAAACAAGCGGCCATGCCCGTGCAGATGAAGCCTATCCGCCCCACCAGCTGGCAATTGCAGCAGCAGGGCAAGATGTTCCCGCCCAATTACCTGCATGAAACATGGCGCGACTGGCTGTATTGGGACATTGAGCTGCAGGCCTAGGGGCGGCCCTCGACGGAGGGCGTTTTCATTTTCCCTCTGCAATACAATATGCGGCGCATACAGCTCATGGAAGCGGGCACAAGAATACAGGCTGGAGAGTGTGCTTCAGCCCTCAATCACCTTTGTCTCGGGGTGGTGCTTGTCGAGGTGTTTCTTGATGATCCGCAGGTTCTTGGTGTTGGAACGGTAAAGGAAATCCGCCGCATCGCCAACGACCGGAACAAGGCCCAGAAGTGTGTCAAATGCGACATTTGCACCCATGCGGGTCAGTTGAAACTTCGATAAGCCGAGGTTGCGCGCTTCCCAAACAATGTAAGCACCAAGAGCGGTGGTCACGATATCGCCAATGACCGGGATAAGGCCAATGATTGCATCAAGCCCGATCGGCATATTCAAGCCAGGCACACGGAAACTGCGTTCAAGCAACAATTCAACCGCTTCCACCCTTGCACGAACAGAATGGGGATCACTTCCGGTAGGAAGAGCAAAGCTCAATCCTTCGGGCTGATCCGCACCCGCCCGATCATGAGTTGTGCGACGTGTTAGAATGGGTGGCTGATTGCCTGAAGATGTCATTTTGCGCTCCTACACGCCCTAGGTGGTGGGTTCAGCGAGCGCGGGCAAGGGGTGAAGGCCCCACGGGTTGGCCTGATACCCATCCAACGACCCGCGTACCAAAGACCAGCGAACCGGCACTCCAAACGGGATAAACACCTCGGCCTCTGTCAAAACCTGGTGAGCTTCAAATAGCAGAGCCTGCTTGGCCGCTGGATCACGAAGCGCAAGGGACTCGCGGACCAAAGCATCGGCTTCCTCAGAGCATAGCCCGATTTCGATCGTGCAATTCAGCTGATTCAAGAACCATCGCGGGGAGGAGTAGCGCGCCAATCGATCTCGCAGTTCAAGATCTCCGCCCTCGCCAAGACCGACCCGCTCGGCACGAACACCAATCGCCTGCCAATCGCGTGCGAGAGAAGTGAAAAGAAGATCTCCCCCGGGCCCTTTCGGCAGCCCAACGCGCACGACGGGCTCATCTCCGCTTTGGGCTGTCCAAGCCGCAATCCGCTGACTGGCGATACGCTGCCGATCTTCGAATGTGAGACTCGACCAACGATTGTCCGGATATGCAGGCGGGCCAAACAGGTCTGCTGGAACAATCCACGTGGCAGAGACCCAACCACCAAGCCCAAAGGGTTGAATCAAGGCCTCTCGGTCGATTGCCATAGACAACCCCTCGCGCCGCTCAGGAGCGGCAAGCAACCCCGCCTCGCTACGCACGATTAGGCCGAACAACCCTAATGCTGGGTCAACCTGAACCGCGCCGCGTGACAAGGGACCAAGCTCAATCATTGGAAAATCGTCAATTGAACCGTTTAGGAGGAGATCCAATTCGCCGCGCGCAAATGCGTCAATCGCCTGACGCGCTGACAGATTTTGCAGAGCCACATCGCGGATTAGCTCTTGCCAACCCTCTCGCGCTGGCAAGCCTCGATTTTCAGGCGGCAGCATACTCAGCAGCGCGATAGAGCGATCCTCTTCAAGCTCCACTGCCATGGGACCTATTCCATCTCCGCGCAAAGCAAGACCCATTTCAGGCTGGGCAAGCAATCGCAGGAATTCAGGCATTGGCCCGGAAAGCCGAAGCTCGATCACTCGGCCCGTCATTGCCCGCACCTCGACCACTTTGGCAAGGTCGAGACCAAGCGAGGTGCCTTCTAGCTGGCGGATTTTCTCTTGCAGCAAAAGGCGGATCTGCGCGGCCGTGATCGGTTCTTCATCAGGCCAGCTGGAATTGCGCAGCCGAAAAATATAACTCATCGCGTCATCGGTCACGATCCAACGTTCGGCGATCGCTGGGACCACTTGCCCCGATTGGTCCAATGCGACCAGTCCTTCGTGCGACGCCGCACGGAGATGTTGTGCTCCGGGTGAGAGTCTTACGCCAGATGCGAAAAGTGAATCTTCCCCGCCAATGACCGCAATATCGACAGGCCCATTGTCAGTTGCAGGACCGCAAGCGAACAACAGAAACGCAAAAATAGAGGCGAAGCAGGCGCGAAACACACTTTCGAGCCTAGCACCGAATACGCTCAATAACAGTGCCTAGTCGCGCACTCAGGATCTAAAACGGGTCAGCATTCGGGAACGCGAAGGAGATCAGATTTTGCGCAGATTATCTGGGGAAGGAGGGGTGGACGGTGCGCGGTGCGCATAGGACAGTGATCCGCTACGTTCGGCCTCATCTCCGTCACTGCTTGATGGTGCGCGCGCAGACTGTGAATCGATCTCTTCGTCGAAGGCAATACCAAACCGTTGATCTTGGACCCATGCGACCGAACCCATGACTTTGCCAACAGTGCGCAGTTCGACTTCGACACGGTTGCCACGATTGATCTTGATCGTGCCCTCGCCCATCATGCCGCCATCCGACAGATTACGCACGCGCACACGATGCTGGTCGCTCTGTTTTTCAACGCGCACGTTGGCCAGCAGAAAGAGGCTATCGCGCGTTACACTTCTCGTCTCGACACCTGTCATTGTCGTTGCGTCTCCGACTTCAACCCGGGCCACTTTTTGACGTGGCTCAATTTCTCCAGAGCCCGGCTAGCGTCGCTCGCGCACCGGATTTCTGGAGAGTTAGGTACAAGTGCCCAGTTAAAGGCTCGTAAAATTTGGTACCGGTTTGGCGGCAAAACGATGGATCGTCCCAAACTGGTACAAGCCTGTGTCATCAATGGAATGCTCCCGCTGATGTCCGATCCCTTTAATCGTCGCGTGAGATTTTCTCGCGCCGCTCATGAGCCTCTTGAGCTTCAACGGTCATGGTCGCCACGGGACGCGCGATCAATCGCCTTAAGCCAATTGGATCACCCGTGACCTCACAGTAGCCATATTCGCCCTGTTCAATGCGTCTAAGGGCCGAATCAATCTTTGAGACCAGCTTGCGTTGACGATCACGCGTGCGCAGCTCGATGCCCCAGTCGGTTTCGCTTGACGCCCGATCATTGAGGTCGGGCTCACGGATCGGGCCGTTAGCCAGAGATTCCAGCGTTTGCCCTGCTTCACTGTGAATCGAACGCTTCCATTCGAGCAGCAGCATTTGAAAATATGCTTGCTGCTTTTCATTCATATACTTTTCGTCATCGCAAGGGATGTAGTCTTCCCCGAGCATGCTTTTGTTTTTTTCAATAATTGCAATTTCTTCTGACGCCGCCGCTGACATGTGGTCCTCTTATCCCAAACCCGTGTTGCGGACGGCCAGACATGTTGCGACCCCACTCGCATCACATACCCGGCAATCCCTTGCTGCGCGCCCTATAGGCTTGCGGTCAATGGGCCGCAAGCCAGATTACTGCGCAGTCCCACTTCAATCATCAAGACCGGCAAGATTGCATGGGTCTTGGGCTGAGAAGCGCACACTAGAACGCAAGAAATCTGAGCCTTGTTAACGAATTGTTGACCATGATCATTGAGGTCTGTCGTTGACCGGTCCGCAACGGGGGTTCGGACTAACAGAGAAGACGGGGTGTATGAAATGGAATGGAAATCAGTTCGTGAAATTGAAGCTGCGGCAGTAGCAAGCGGAGAAATCGATCTGGCTATTGCCGGATATCTTGCTGAAGCAGTCAGGGGCGATGTTGCTGCCCTCTTCGATCTTGGAGTCGCCTATTCAACCGGCTCCAATGGTGTTGAATGCGATCTTGTTGAAGCGCATAAATGGTTCAACCTTGCCGCTTCCAGGGGCCATGAAGACGCAGCTTTTTGCCGTTCGGATGTTTCGGATGAGATGACAGCTCGTGAGATTGCCGAAGCTCAACGCCGGGCTCGTCGCTGGCTTGCCGAAGAACGGCACGCAGCATAGTTCCTCTCGGAGATTCACCCTTTCTTGAAGGGTGTTCTTTGGCCTAGGAACATCTGGTCAGCTGCCACACCTTGGCGCTCGCGCTCCAAAAAATCGGCAACGGCTTCGCGAAAGCCTGAGTCTACCAGATAGTGTGCCGAATACGTCTGCACCGGTTCATAGCCCCTCGCCAATTTGTGCCCACCCTGCGCCCCTGCCTCAACGCGCGCCAAGCCGAGCTCAATCGCGATGTCGATCGCTTGATAATAGCAAAGCTCGAAATGCAAGAAGCGCACATCGCGTGTGCACCCCCAGTAGCGACCATAGATCGCATCCTTGCCGACGAAATTCAGCGCGCCTGCGACGGGCCCTCCGTCATCTGAAGCAAGAATAAGCACCATTTGGTCGCCCATGCGCTCTCCAAGCAAGGTGAAAGCCGCTCTCGTCAAATAGGGTGTTCCCCATTTGCGCGCACCGGTGTCTTGATAGAACACCCAAAAGGCATCCCAGTGCTCAGGCCTGATATCATCCCCTGAGAATCGCTCTATTCTAAGCCCCTGCTTCGCCGCGTCTCTTTCTTTGCGTAGGTTCTTGCGCTTGCGCGAAGCAAGACTGGAGAGAAAGCCCTCAAACCCATCGTAGTCGCGGTTGAGCCAATGAAACTGAATATCGCTGCGGATGAGCCAGTCTTCGGCCTCAAAGAGTTCAAGCTGCTCGGGCTCGACAAAGGTAGCATGGGCGGATGAAAGCCCATTTTGCGCGCATACCACCTCGGCACCTTTAAGCAGGTGCGGTGCATGCATCGGATCCGATAAGAGGAGGCGCGGCCCATTAGCAGGCGTAAAAGGCGCAGCGATCTGAAGCTTGGGGTAGTAATTGCGCCCCGCCCTTTGAAGCGCATCAGCCCAAGCGTGATCGAACACATATTCGCCTTGGCTGTGCCCCTTGGCATAGCTTGGTAGGGCTGCCAGCAATTGGCCATCAGCGTCGGTGATCACGATTGGCACCGGATCCCAGCCGGTACCTGAGCCCACGCTTCCAGAATCTTCGAGTGAGGTTAGAAATTCGTGAGATATAAATGGATTGCGATCTCCACCCAGCGCATTCCATTGCGCCGCGTCGAAATGTCCAACACTAGGGGCAATTCGGACCGTCAGTTCGCTTTCGCTCACGCCAGCCCTTCTCTCTCAGCGATAAGAGCATCGGCATGCTCCAACCCTCTGCTGCGCGCTTCTGGCGAGTTAACCGTCCACGTCAGAACCGGGAGTCCCTTGGCACGCAGTTCGGCCACCCATGGACTAGGCAGCGCAGCAATGTGGTAGGCGAGGAAGTCGGGATCAGCGTGCGCCAAAGCAGCTTCTTGTTCTTGAACGGTCTGTGTGTCGCCATGTTCGTCTTCGCGCATGACCAGGCCACAAGGCAACTGCGCAGCATTATGCCGAAACCACTGTGCCACGCGGGGATCGAAGCTCATAACTGCACAATCGCCAGAGTAGCTATCGAGTTCCCTCGCAACAATTTCGCACGTCACTTCAATGTCATAGCCCGGCTTCGACTTAAGCTCGATCAATAGCGGAACCGCGCCCGCAATCTCTTGCAAGAAAGCCGTCAAACTGGGCAAAGTGCTCTCGCTTTCAAAGAGCTTTTGCGCCTCCAATTCGGTCTGCGTGCGATCCTCCGTGAGGCCCGAAGACCCCGTGAGGCGATCAAGTTCCCAGTCGTGGAAAACCATCGGGAGACCATCTCGGCTGCGCTGGATATCGCATTCAATGCCCATTCCCGCATCGATTGCCGCCCGCGCTGCCTCAATCGAATTTTCGGGTATGCCAAGGGAATGCAACCCCCGATGGGCATACTCCCATTGGGTCAGCCAGTCAGGACATTGCCGATTGGTCATCGAATGGTCAGATCAGCTTGCTAGAGCCACAATTGCATCAACTTCAACGGCCGCACCAAGTGGCAAAGAAGGCGCGCTGACCGCGGCGCGAGCGTGACGGCCCGCGTCGCCAAAAACCTCAAGCATGAGATCCGATGCGCCATTGGCCACTTTGGGCTGAGCGGTGAATTCCGGGGTTGAATTGACGAAAGCGCCGAGCTTTACGACACGCTCAACGTTGTCCAATACGCCTGCATTCTTGAGCTGGGCCAAGATCATTAGGCCGCAAGCCCGCGCGGCATCCATTCCCTCGACAAGTTCGACATCGTCACCAAGTCGGCCCTTGACAAGAACGCCGTCAACAAATGGCAATTGCCCCGAAACATGCGCAAAACCGCCGGTGACAACGACCGGCACATAGCTTGCTACTGGCGCCGCCGCTTCTGGCAGAGTGATCCCAAGCTCGTTCAACCGATTTTCAATACTCATGCGTCTTATCCCTTCAATTGTTCGGTCAGCCACGGCAGGGCTTTAGCCCATTCGTCGATGCGGGCGTGGGCATGACCTGCCTCATGCGCACACGGAATGGCGTGGGCAATCATGGGCTCGCCGCAAAAATGGAGCCGCATAACATCTGGTGCGGTGTCTTTGACGGAGGCATGATGCTGGGCAAGATCATCGATAAAAAGCGCCTTGCTAGGCTGAAATTCTTCGATGATTCTGGCAAGCGCCGGACCTTTCGGTCCCTGATTGGTATAGACCTTGGCGTGGAGACCATGCACGGCCAGCTGCTCGGCGCGCTTGTCCCTTCTGAAATCGACCAAATTGGTCAGCACCACCAGATCAGCATGTTCAGTGACCGCATTGAGCGCATCGATCGCCCCCGCAATCGGCAGTTGGTTATCCATTTGGGTATCGAAAAACCCTCCAAGTTTCTTCCAAATGTCTTCCGGCGCCAAAAAATCGCCACTCTCGCGCCACCGCAACGCCTTACCGAAGTCGCCCCCAGACAGGTTGAAATCGACACCTTGGCTTTCTTCGAGCCAGACTTTGAAAGGCGCGACCATGTGCAAAATCACTTCGTCACAGTCGCTAATCACCAGGGGGCGGCTCATCAGATAAAAATCCTTCGTGTCGCAATCAATTCTTCAGGGGTTACAGCCAAAGCTTCGCTTGCGCGTATGAGATCGGGTTCATGGTTGGCAAGAAAATCAAGCACTGAGCCAAGAACCGCTGGGTTATCAAGACCGGTACGCAATGAATCGGGATCAAGACCTGTTAATTCAAGGTAACGGTCAGCCCTTTCGGTGTCCTGCAAGATCCATCCGAGTGCAGCAAGGGCCAGCGTCTTGGCGCGCCTCATGACTTCAGGTGTATCCGGGTCAGCCGTTGGATCGGGGATTGTGATGGTCTCTTTCCGCGATTAGGTGTTATGAAGGTTAATGATACGGGCGCATCTATGACAAAGCGAATTATGGTTGTTGAAGATAACGACCTCAACCGGAAATTGTTCTGCGATGTCTTGAAGGCCCAAGGCTATGAGGTCGACCCTATTGCCGACGGCAATGACGTTTTGGCAACGGCTCGCCAAACCTGCCCAGACTTGATCATTATGGACATCCAATTGCCTGGAATCTCAGGCGTCGATTTGATTGCGGCCGCCAAGGACGAAACTGCTCTCAAGGAGATTCCCGTACTTGCCGTCACTGCTTTTGCGGCCAAGGGCGATGAAGAGAGAATCCGCGAAGCGGGCGCTTCTGGTTACCTTTCAAAACCCGTTTCAATCATACCGTTCATGAATGCTGTCAAAGCGCTTTTGCCCGGTTAGAAAACCAGATTTTCGTACGCGAAGACGATCCAGGTCACGAATACGCCCCAAACAAATGTGCGATAGGCGTAATTTAGATACTTGTATTTCTTACCTGCTAGGACCTGACCGCCTTGATGAACATCGGTGAGCATCGTGCGGAAAAGCGTTTCGTCGGTCTCGAGCTTGTCGAGCATATCGTCGATCCATTCATCGGTCTCCAACGCCACATAATGGCCGAAAAACAAGTAGTTGAAGTACTTCTTGTCTTCAGGTGCCTTAGGTACCGACGGAATGACTGAGAGGACAGCGAAAAGTGAAGACACAAAAGCGGTTGCGGCAAGTGTAAGCACGGCCCAAGTCGCACCGCCTCCAAACAGATTGGTGATCGACATCGAGAACACCACAAAGGTCGCACCAATCAAGATTGATGCCTTGTTGTCGGCCATAGAGGAAAGCGACAATGTCTGGGTTTGCGCAGTACGCACCAGATGGATCGAATGGTTGGAGAATTTGCGTTCTTTCGTGACCACATCCGCCTCGCTGGCACTCTCATCACCAGCCGTTTTCTGACCACTCATTGGCGCAACAGTATCAGCCTTTGCTTGTGCCACGATCTTTCCCCCCCCATAACACTGCCAAATCGATCTGCCACTAAGGCGAGAGCTTGACAAGTTTGCCTCGGCTCAGCTTTTGCAGACGAAACGTATCGCGTCGCTGGTGACGCGTCAGGTAGAAAGTACTCTTTGTCATGACCGAAGCCGAAGTCGATGAACGCATCCGCGCCCTCATTGAACCCTTCAACAAGAAGGGTGTGTCAATCGAAACCGCGACAACTTTTGCAAATGATCTCGAATTTGACAGCCTTACTGTGATGGATTTCGTAGCTGAGATTGAAGACGAGTTTGACATCATCATAAGCATGAACCAGCAGGCCGAGATCGAGAATTACGGTCAGCTGGTGAGTGCCGTGCACAAGCTACAAGATAGCTGATAAGAGCCCTTCCTATGACCGATACTGCAACCAAAACCGCGGCGCCGAAAGGCGATCTGTTTTCCAAGTTTGATGGTACGATCCAACTGCGGGAGACCCTCCTGGCAACCGGCGTTGAGGATCCATACAATCTTGTGATGGAGAAGGTGCTTTCTCCAACACGGGCCATCTGCAATGGCCGCGATACTATCTTGCTCGGAACATACAATTATATGGGCATGACTTTCGATCCGGACGTGCTTGATGCAGGAAAGGATGCCCTCAATGATTACGGTTCAGGCACCACAGGAAGCCGAGTGCTCAATGGAACCTATCAGGGCCATAAAGAATGCGAAGATGCGCTCAAAGAATTCTATGCGATGGACCATGCTATGGTCTTTTCGACTGGCTATCAGGCCAATCTAGGGATCATCTCCACCATTGCTGGCAAAGGCGACTATGTCATACTCGACATCGACAGCCATGCCTCAATCTATGATGGCTGCGCGATGGGCAAGGCGGAGATAGTTCCGTTCCGCCACAATGATATCGAAGCATTGGAAAAGCGCCTGCGCCGTTTGCCGGAAGAAGCGGGGAAGCTCGTTGTGCTTGAGGGTGTCTACTCGATGCTTGGCGATGTCGCACCCCTGAAAGAAATGATCGCCATCGCCAAGAAGTATGGTGCCATGGTTCTCGTCGACGAAGCACACTCGATGGGGTTCATAGGCGAGAACGGACGCGGCGTATGTGAAGAACAGGGCGTTATCGATGACGTCGATTTCATCGTCGGTACTTTTTCCAAAAGTGTTGGGACCGTTGGGGGCTTCTGCGTTTCCAATCACCCGAAGTTCGACATCATGCGTCTGGTGTGCCGCCCGTATGTCTTCACTGCGAGTCTGCCCCCAAGCGTCGTTGCGACTGCGGCGACCTCAATCCGCAAACTGATCCACGGAGCAAACAAGCGCGCGCATTTGTGGGAGAATTCGAAAACACTTCACAAAGGTCTGAAGGAGCTGGGCTTCAAGCTAGGGACCGAAGAGCCTGAAAGCGCAATTATCGCTGTAATCATGCCCGACTTGGAAAATGGCGCGATGATGTGGGAAGCGCTTTTGAAGGAAGGCCTCTATGTCAATCTTGCGCGGCCGCCGGCAACGCCTGCGGGCATGACCCTGCTTCGCTGCTCGCTTTGTGCCGAGCATACGGCGGAAGAAGTGCAAACAATCCTGGCGATGTTCGAGCGATCCGGGAAGGCTATCGGCATCATACCCTGATAGCCCAGCGTGCGCCGTACCATGTTATGTCAAGTGACGGGCATTTCCGGAGCGGTTTCACAGCTGTTTGCCTCGCCGGCTTCATTGCCGTCACCACCAAGCTGCGTGATTGCGAAGAAACCGCCCAGGACGAGTAGCACGAAGACAGTGGTAACCGTACCAAGATACTGATCGATGATACGCTTGATTGGCGCACCGAAAAGCTGAAACAAGGTTCCAACGGTGACAAAAATCAACGCACGACCGGCAAGAGACGCGAGGATAAACGGGACGAGATCCATCTGAAGCGCACCCGCAGTGATGGTGAGCAGCTTGAAAGGAACCGGGGTGGCAGCCGCTATCGTCACCGCATACACGCCATATTCGTTGAACGTGCATTGCGCAGCTGGAACGCTATCGATCAGGCCAATTGCGGTGAGCAATGGCACGCCAACTGCCTCGTAAAGCGCATAGCCGATCGCATAACCAAACAACCCACCAAACACAGATGCGACCGTGGCGATAATTGCAAATCGGATCGCCTTGTTGGGCTCAGCCAGACACATCAGGCCGAGCAAAGGATGCGGCGGAATCGGAAAAAAGCTTGATTCGATGAAGCTAAAGAAAGCCAGCCACCACACCGCATAAGGATGCGCTGCTTTGTCCATGGTCCAATTGTATAGTGCGCGCAGCCAAGACACTCAGCGATATTCCTCTGGATCTTCCCTCGCTGCGATCGCGAGGCCCGTCATTTTCGCGCCCTATGCCAGTCGCCAATCCCATGCAATTGATAAATAGTAACCCATTTGGTTATTTTGCTTGACATCGTGACGCTATATGGTACTAATTGATCAACATCTGATAATTGCGATTCGCTTTTAGCGACAATTTGGGATCAGCCTCGCAAGGGAGCGCCAAATTCGGGATGCGCGCCTTGTCTGGTCACTCTTTCTTCGGGAGACGGCCAATTACTTCTCACAACCGCTTAA
The DNA here is from genome assembly GCF_947502395.1 of uncultured Erythrobacter sp. Taxonomy (GTDB): domain Bacteria; phylum Pseudomonadota; class Alphaproteobacteria; order Sphingomonadales; family Sphingomonadaceae; genus Erythrobacter. The sequence goes on along the minus strand of NZ_CANMZM010000002.1, from coordinate 871,227 downwards.
CTGCCCGTGATTCAGGACATGTCCAAGCCGAAAACACATGCCCTAAGCAGGACAAATATGAGGCGTTCCTCGGTTTTTTGGCCGAGAGCTCGAACGTAAAGCGTTCAGCAGAGCGTGCCGGCCTGAAACCTGGGACCGTTTATCAAAGAAGGCGGCAAGATTCTGCATTCTCACGCAGATGGCTTGCCGCCTTGTATGAGGGATATCTGCACCTTGAGTTGGAAGTGGTCCGCCGACTTCGCGAAGGTGAAATGACGGGCAACAATGACGATAAGTACGATTTCGCCAACGCGATAAGACTGCTTACCGCACATCGCGAGAACGCTGCTCGCGCTCAAGCCGAGCAACGCAATGTCACAGCTGCTGCTGTTCGCGCATCAATCGACCGCAAGGTCGAAGCGATCCGACAACAGGTTCGGCAAGAAAAGGGTCGTGAAAGCAATTCAAATTGATTGGTGCGCTTGATTGGCTCGCTTTTGAAGAGGATTCCGTTCGGCAACGGGTCGTCAACTCACTTGATCAGGAGGAACGCAATGAATGGCAATACCATTGGAAACTCCAAGCCCGCCAAGCTCAGCTTGCGCCACGCGGAAACTGGCGCACCTGGCTGATCCTTGCTGGCCGCGGATTTGGGAAAACCCGGGCAGGCGCTGAATGGGTGCGGACAATTGCAGAGGAAAATTGCGAGGCGCGCATCGCTCTGATTTCGTCCTCTCTGACCGAAGCTCGGTCAGTCATGGTGGAAGGAGAGAGCGGAATTTTGGCTTGCAGTCCACCTGAATGCAAACCCGCATTTGAGGCCTCGTTAAGACGGGTACGCTTTCCCAACGGAGCGCAGGCACAACTGTTTTCTGCCGCTGAACCGGAATCTCTGCGAGGCCCGCAATTCAGTCACGCTTGGTGTGACGAGACTGGGAAATGGCCGCTATCGCATGATCGTGCTACCCGGGCTTGGGACAATCTGCTCATGGGTTTGCGACTTGGCCATGACCCCCGCATTGCGGTCACCACCACACCGCGCGCAGTTCCACTGGTGCAAAGATTGCTAGACAATGAAAAGAGTGGAAGCGTCGTCGTCACACGAGGTTCGACTTATGACAACGCAGCTAATCTACCGAAGAGGTTCCTAGACGCTATCAGCAGCGACTTTAGCGGCACTCAGCTCGCACGCCAGGAAATTGCTGGTGAGATGCTAACCGATCTGGAGGGAACCTTGTGGCCCCGTACGACCTTGGAAAGGGCGCGCGCCGAGAGATCAAGTGAGCCAATGCGAAGGGTCGTGGTGGCTGTAGATCCCCCAATCTCATCCACGGGAGATGAGTGTGGGATTATCGTCGCGGCCATAGGGGAGGATGGGTTCGCAAATGTTCTCGCAGACTGCTCCCTTGCTAAGGCCAAACCCGGCGAGTGGGCAAAGGTAGTCGCAACTGCGGCCGAACACTGGAAAGCTGACAGGGTTGTTGCGGAGTCCAATCAGGGCGGCGCGATGGTTGAAAATGTGCTTCGCGCAGCCAACGCCTCTTTGCCCATAAAGCTGGTTCGCGCCAGCCGCGGTAAAGTTGCCAGGGCAGAGCCTGTGGCAGCATTGTACGAAGCAGGAAGGGTTCGCCATTGCGGCTCCTTCCCGAAGCTCGAAGACCAAATGTGCGGAATGCTGATTGGTGGCCAATATGCTGGACCGGGCCGTTCGCCTGACCGCGCAGATGCCCTCGTTTGGGCACTTACAGAATTGATGCTTGGCCCAATCGCCAAACCGAGCGTGCGCTCGATCTAGCGCCAAGAAACAAACAAAGGAATTGCCAATGGCATTGCTCGAACAGCTGTTCTCTGCCTTCAAGGGTGGGGAGGATTCCCGCGTGCCATTGGCGCCCGGAATCATGCAGGGTTGGACACCAGCCTTTACCGAGACCGGAAGCTCGAAACCCTACCAATATGAGCGCAGCGTGCGTGACGGATTCTTGAGTAATCCTATCGCCCAAAGAGCTGTGCGCATTGTTGCCGAGGGCGTCGGCCAAGCCCCGCTCGGGAGCAATGATGACAGGCTGGCAGCGCTGATCAATGCGACCAGTGCAGGGCAGTCATTGATAGAGACGCTCGCGTCACATCTTCTTCTTCACGGCAACGGATTTGTCCAAGTCGTGAAAGATGCGACAGGGCATCCGATTGAACTTTTTGCGCTCAGGCCAGACAGAGTAGATGTTGTCGCTGGGTCAGACGGTTGGCCATGTGCCTACACATACTCCGTCGTTGGCGATAAGATTACCTTGCCCATCGAAGATGAGGATGGCTGGCCCAACGTTATCCAGATCAAGACGCTCCATCCGTTAGACGACCACCTTGGTGCGAGTGCGTTGGCATCAGCCCAACAAGCGGTGGCGATCCATAATGCGGCGTCTGAATGGAACCGCTGCCTGCTGGAAAATGCGGCGCGCCCTTCTGGAGCACTGGTCTACGAGCCAGGAGATGGCGCAGGGCTCACTCATGATCAATTTGAGCGCCTGAAAAGTGAGCTTGAAACGGCGTTTTCTGGCTCTGGTAATGCGGGTCGACCCATGCTGCTGGATGGTGGATTGCGCTGGCAAACGCTGGCAATGTCTCCAGCTGATATGGACTTTGCAACGCTTAAGAGTGCCGCAGCAAGAGAGATCGCATTGGCCTTTGGCGTGCCGCCAATGTTGCTCGGGCTTCCCGGCGACAACACCTATTCAAACTATCGCGAGGCCAACAGGGCGCTTTGGCGGCTGACCTTATTGCCGTTGGCGGAAAAACTCTTCTCAGCGTTGCAAGAGGGGCTTTCCCCATGGTTCTCGAAGAGCTCAATTCATATCGACCTCGACCGGATCACTGCGCTTTCAGAAGACCGTGAACGTCTTTGGAAGCAAGTTTCGGATGCGGATTTCCTGACCCGCGATGAGAAACGCGAACTGCTTGGATTTGGCTCAGAGGAAAACGGCCAATGACGCCTTCCGATACTCTCGCCAGCCTTTTGGCACAAGCCAATCAAGACGGCGCCAACCTTGTCACCTTGCGGGCAATTGTCGAAGAAACGACCGAGGTCGCAACCGACCGCGTCCTAGACCGGTTTGGACTCGCAGATCCCAACGCGGAAAGTGACCTTGATGAACTGCGCGAACTGCTTCGAGCATGGCGCGATGCCAAAGCAAGCGCTTGGAAGGCCTTTGTCGAATGGGCCATCCGCGCCCTCCTCGCCGCACTTCTGATTGGCATCGCTGTGCGCCTTGGCGTTTGGGAGATGCTGTGATGACCGACAATGACCACCTGAATAAGCCGGTTCGTTTTGCGGGTTACGCGGGGCTTTTCAACATCCCTGACTCAGATCAAGACACAATCCTACCAGGTGCCTTTTCTGCCACTCTCGCAGCACAGACAAAGGCGCTGCCTCTTTTGTGGCAACATCGTCCTGATCAACAGATCGGCGAGATTGAGACCATCAGTGAAGATGAGCGCGGCCTTCGCGTCATTGCAAGAATCGATCGCACTGCCAGCCGGGCTGCGAAATTGCTCACCAAAGGTAAGGTATCGGGTCTCAGTTTTGGATATCGCGCCCGTCAGGCCAGACATAGCGAAGCGGGCCGCGAACTCACAGAAATCGACCTGTTCGAAGTGAGCCTTGTCACTCATCCGCTTCAGCATGGCGCTCGGGTCCACTTCATGTCCTGAGCGCACCCTCAAGCCCCTCGGATTGGCCGCCATGCTGGGCGGCCTTTTTTATGCCCAACAGAAAGGCCAATAACCCTATGGATACCAACACAACTCCCGATACCACGCCTGCAATTTCAGACGATCAAATGGAGCAAAGCTTCGATATCGTTGCGCGGCAGGACCAAGCAGAAGCCGACATTCAAACACTTCGTGGTGATGTTAACGAAGTCAAAGCGCGTCTCGACAAGGTCTCACGCGCAGCTTCGCGACCAGCAATTGGTGGTGCGGTTTCAGACAATGCTGAAGTAAAAGGCTTCGTCGATGGATATCTGCGTCGAGGTCGTGAAACCGAAGTGAAATCCATCAATGGTTCGTCACCTTCAGATGGCGGTTTTGCGGTGCCACAAAAGATCGACGCGGTCATCGCAAGCGAGCTTATCGAGATCAGCCCGATCCGCTCCATCGCTCAAGTCGTGCAGACCGGTACGTCCGGCTATCGCAAGCTGGTGGCAACTGGCAGCACAGCGTCAGGTTGGGTCAGCGAAATCGCACCACGCCCAGAAACGCAAGCGCCAAATTTTGCGGAGATCGCACCGCCATCTGGTGATCTATTTGCCAATCCGGCGGCCAGCCAAGCGATGCTCGACGACGCAGCGTTTGACCTTGAAACATGGCTCGCAAATGAAATCGCGATCGAGTTTGCTCGCGCTGAGGGATCTGCCTTTGTCGATGGCACCGGCACCAACCAACCGGAAGGCTTCCTGCGTTCGCCTACCAGCGCTGCAGAAGACGGTGTGCGTCCGTTCAGGACGGTCCAATACGTTGGATCGGGCGATGCAAATGGCTTTGACAGTGCGCCCGACTCCAAGCTCATCGACCTGATCCACTCGCTCAAGTCTGGCCATCGCCAGGGGGCGAGCTTCGTCATGAACTCGGCCACTCTTGCGTCGGTCCGCAAGCTCAAAACCGCTGACGGTGCGTTCCTGTGGCAACCAGGCATGGTCGAGGGCCAACCAGACCGTCTCCTTGGTTATCCCGTGGTCGAAGCTGAGGATATGCCAGACGTGGCTTCGGGTGAATTCCCGATTGCCTTCGGCAACTTCCGCCATGGCTATCTGATCGCCGAGCACAGCGCGACCCGCGTTCTGCGCGATCCATTCTCCAACAAGCCCTTTGTCCACTTCTACGCGACCAAGCGCGTGGGCGGACAAGTGCTCGACTCAAACGCGATCAAGCTTCTCAAGATTGAGGCCTAAACAAAGAACTTTTGCCGCACTGATGCGGCATAATTTGTTCCCGGCAGGGTAGAGTTCCCCCTTGCTCCCCTGCCGGTACACAGCGCCCGCGCCCCGCAAACCAAGCTTCACTCCAGCTGGTTGCGACTGGCGCGGGCGCACCCTGATCCATCTTTAAACTTGGGAGACCGCAATGCAGCGGAGAATTGTAGAGCCGGCAGATGTAGGCGGCGAAGCGCTTGCGGATCTGAAGAGTTGGCTCGGAATAACGCGGCCCAATGAGGACGTTCTCCTCATCGGCCTTTTGCAATCAGCCCTTTCAATGTGTGAAGGCTTTACTGGCCAGACACCCTTGTCGCAGTTGGTCGAGGAACGATTGCCGATTCAAGGTGAGCAGTCCGCGCTGACCTCCCGGCCAGTCTCCTTTCTTTCACGCGTGCAGATTGTTTCGCAAGGCGGAGACCGAACCGAACTCAATGCTTCTCAATTTGAGGCCGAGATACAGGCCAACGGAAACCTTGTCGTCCAGCTGCTTGACAGTATCGAAGGGCAAGCGTTGGTTGTGACTGCCAGCGTGGGGCTCAGCGACACTTGGGACGGATTACCAGCACCACTCAAACAAGGTATCATTCGTCTCAGCGCTCATCACTACCGCGATCGAGATCGCCACAGTGGCGACAAAACAGTGACCTCACCTCCAGCTATTGTCAGCGCCCTCTGGAGACCTTGGCGGGCAGTGCGGCTGACATGATTACCGCAACTACGTCCAGAGATGCTCTCATTCGAAGACTGCAAGAACGAGCCAAGATTCGGGGACTTCAATACGCAGAGCATCGTCGTCGCATCCGCAAAGAAGACACGGTCGACTGGCATTCCGCCCGTTCGCTGTGGCCAAAATTCACGAGAGGTTGACCTGATGGAAAATCACTTGCGAGCGGAGCTCATTTCATGGCTTCGCGACGACCCCGCACTCGCGACGATCAATGCGATCGAAGAGGAAGCTCCCGTCAAGGCAAGCTCACCCTGGATCGGCATAGCCGCAAGCGCGTCCACCGATTGGGGCACAAAGGAACGACCCGGCCGCGAGGTTCGCATTGCAATTGAGCTTGAGACCCGAGCGGATGAGCCTGATGCGGACGGTTCATTGATCAGCGCAATCGAACGTAGGATCTTGGACCTCCCACCATTTCAAACCGGATTTGAGATTGCTTCGATCCGCTTCCTGCGCGCGCGCAGTGAAGAGCGCGAAGGAAACCTGCGCGGAGCCCTACTCGAATTCCGGTTCCGAATTTTCGCCCCGCAAACCTGATTTTTCATTTTGGAGAGATACTATGCCAGCGCAGAACGGATCTGCCTTCCTCTTAAAAATAGGAGATGGTGGATCGCCTATCTCTTATGAAACAGTGGCCGGAATGCGGACCACACAGCTGACGATTAATGGCGATCTCGTGGCCGTGACTAATAAGGAATCAGGTGGCTGGCGCGATCTGCTTTCAGGCGCGGGCACGCGGTCTGTTTCGGTCAATGCGGCTGGCATATTCCTTGGCAGTGACGCAGAAACTTCAGTCCGCACCCATGCCTTGGCAGGCACAATCGACGATTACGAATTATCTTTTGAAGATGGCGAACGCCTGCGTGGGCGTTTTCTGGTGCAGCGATTGGACTACTCGGGCGATTTCAACGGCGAACGCAATTACACGCTTCAGCTTGAAAGCTCTGGACCGATTGTACCGGCATGAACCAGACAGCCAATGCCTTAAGAGGTGAGGCTCGTTTTCAGCTTGGCAACCGCCAACTGCGTTTGCGCCCTAGCTTTGAAAATCTCGTTGCAGCCGAAGAGGAAATCGGTTCGCTTTTCGCCCTAGTTGAACGCGCATCTGAAGGCGCTTTGACGCTCACAGAAGTAAGCGCGTTGATTTGGCACTGTATCGACACTGACCCACGGCCATCTCGCGAAGACGTCGGCCAATCAGTACTCAAGCAAGGCCTGATCGATACCACAAAACCTGTGCGCGCCATTCTTTCTCAGGTCTTGCAAGGTCAATCGTGACACGGACAATGCCCGAAGGCTTCACCGCCCACGCCCAGCATTTTTGGACCATCACCGCACAATGGCTGGGATGGCGACCAAACGAGTTTTGGCGCGCGACACCGAGCGAACTGAAAGGAGCTCTTTCTGAACCAAAGGCCCGCTCAGATGCGCAAGGCCCATCGATGGAAATGATTGCCAAAATGTTGGAGCGCGAGAGAGATGGATGACTATTTTGAAGAACTCGTAATTGATGTCCGCGCAACCACTGACGGCTTCAACGCAGACCTACAGTCTGTGAGCAGTGCGGTGGATTCGAATTTGATCAGCAACTTTGATCGGGCTGGATCCGTCCTTGAGAGAGGGCTTCTTTCAGCAGTTAGGCGCGGCTCGCTCGGATTTGATGACTTGCAGAGAGTAGCGTTTCGCACGATGGATTCCATCGCTGCCCGTGCCATTACGTCGGGCATTGGCTCGATATTCAATGGCTCGGCTTCAGGATTTGGCGGATTGCTAGGTCAAACTTTTGGCTCGCTTCTGGGCCTGCCCGGCCGGGCAACCGGCGGACCTGTTTCCCCGGGCAGGGGATATCTCGTTGGCGAGAATGGACCTGAGCTCTTTGTGCCAACATCTTCCGGGCGGATTGCCGCCAATCAAGGCACAACAGCCGCAGGCCGCGATGTGCGCGTTGCAATACAGCTGGCCACACCACGCGGAACCGCCGCTCCTACTGCGATGCGGCGCTCGTCGCGCCAAGTTGCAAGCGCAGTTCGCAGAGCGCTCCAAGATCGTTGACGCAAGGATTTTCCAGCTATGGCATATTGGCTAGCCCGCGAGCGCCGTGGGCAAGAATCCAGTTTTATCCAGCGATTCGATCCTCGGTTTTGGCGGGTAAACTTCCCCCGCCCGGCGATGGCATCCGTTGTCACGACTGGCCCAGATTCGATGCAGATCGATGTGGAGCTCCACCGTGAGGGCGAGCTGGTCGGATTGATCTGGGAGAGCGAAGATACCCTGGACCATCCGCTTTTGGCGTACGAAACCAATCGCAACTACTCAAACACAACGCTGAGCTTTCGTTGGCAATCTCAAGGAGTGATCGCGCTTGATGCAGTCAATGGGCCCACACTTACTATCGAGGGGCGCGATGCCCAAGGTCAATCTCGAGCCTGGTTCGTAAGGCTTTGGAATTATGCCGAGGGAACGCCCACAGACGCAGTCATCACACTGCCATTCTCCATGATCGAAAGCGGCTTTTCGCTACCGGGAAGCCCAGTTCATGTGGCCGATATTGATCGGATGTTTATTTCGCTGGTTGCACCTGAATTTGCGTTGGGAAGCAACACCCCATTGCCCTCTCGCTTCAACGGAAGCGTCACAGTTTCCAATATCGTTGCCGATGGCCGTCATTCGGTCCTTGAAATCGGAGACGTGCGTCTTCCTGTTCACGGTGAAAGGCTCGCAACCGCTTATGACGACGCTTACGATCAAACACCTTCCAGAATTCTTCGGAACCTGATTGGCTTAGGATACCGCCATGACCTCATCCACTACGTAGGGATGAGCCACTTTATGCGCCTTGGCTTGCAGGGCGAAGATCTTTTGGCCGTTCCTGCTGGGGAGCTTTGCCAGCCTTGCACCCAATGGCACCGAAACTTCTTTGCACTTGCCTACGAGAACGACCTCGAGGTGATCGCCTCAATTTCTTATGAGCTTTTCAACGCCTATTGCCCTGAGGCGTGGAAACAAAGAACCTTCAATGGTGATCCTGCGTTGACAGGTTGGGTGCCACCCTCCAGCCTATTGTCACCAGCCAATGCCGATGCCATGGCCTGGTTGCAAACCAGTGCAAGCGCATTTGTTAGCCTCTTGGTCGCTTCAAATCTCCCGGTGAGAATGCAGATCGGAGAGCCGTGGTGGTGGACCACTGCACAAGGCGAAATCTGCATCTATGACGATGCCGCACTTTTGGCCTTTGGCGGTGATCCCCCCGAGATTCCGGATTTGCGCCAGACCTTGGACGCAGATCAAATCGCATTGCTTGAGGCAGCTGGGGCACTCCTGGCCCAATCGACATCTGACTTAACCGCTGCAATCCGTGCAGCTGCGCCAGCGTCATCTGAAATTCTACTGCTAGCCTTCACGCCAACAATTCTCGATCCCCAGATGCCAGAATTGTACCGCGCCAACCTGCCAGTCGGCTGGGCACGACCGGCCTTCGATCGCCTCCAGCTCGAAGACTACGACTGGCTTACGGATGGGGCGGATGCTCTTCGGCGCGCGGCCTACACGCTTACCGATTCTCGGCTCCAGTATCCGCTTGACGAACAAGATTATCTCGCGGGCTTCGTTCTTCGGGCCGAGGACCGTGAGGAGCATTGGACCCGCATTGATCGCGGCGTCGATGAAGCCGTCAAACGTGGCATCGAACGACGATATGTCTGGGCACAACCCCAGGTAAATCGTGATGGTTATACCCGAATGCGCTCAAGCCAAGAGGATGCAATGGAAGCCTTCGACGATATCATCTATCCCTTCGCACTCGGGCGAAGCGCCTCTGTGGCGCCTGAGTTCTCAACATCCATATCAGTTACATCATCGGGCCATGAACGTCGCAATTCGCTTTGGTCCGATGCCAGGATTCACTTCGACGTGGGCCCTGGGATCCGCTCCGAGCAAGAACTCTCTGAAGTCATCAGCTTCTTTCGAGCCAGACGCGGAGCAGCAAGAGGTTTTCGCATCAGTGATCCGACAGATCACAGCTCAAGCGGAATGACAGGTTCGCCCTCTATGCTCGACCAGTTGATCGGCATTGGCGACGGAGTTGCAGCAGAATTCCAGCTCATCAAATCCTACGGCGGTCCTCAAGAGCCACAGGTCCGCCCGATCACTCGTCCACGGGCAGAGACGCTGCTTGTAAGCGTGGATGGCAATCCCTCCTCTGATTGGTTGCTTGGCGAGAAGGGTAAGCTGATCTTCACTTCAGCCCCAGCTCCGGGGTCCCAAGTCCGCGCTGGATTCTTGTTTGATGTGCCCGTCCGGTTTGCCGAAGACCGCGTAGACATCTCAGGGGTAAACTTTGAAGCCGGGGAAGCGCCAAGCATACCACTGATCGAACTCCGAGAAGAAATATGACGAGGGTATTTTTCGATCGCGAGCTCGACAATGCGGCTACATTCTGGCGGATTTTTCGACGCGATGGAGTAACTCTGGGTTTTACCAGCCACGACAAAGACCTGACATTCGAGGGCATACTTCATCGCGCAGCACCAGGGATGGTGCCAACAGCCATTCGGCTGACATCCGACCTTTCTGAAGAGAACGCAGGGGTAGAAGGAGCGCTTAGCCATGATGCGATACGCGAAAGCGAACTGTCGGCCAGTCTGTTTGATGAAGCTGCCATCGACGTCGGCATTGTCGACTGGGAGACCCTAGACCACCACATTGTCTACACCGGCAAGCTTGGGCGGATCGAGGATGACAGGAACGGGTTCACTGGCGAACTTAAATCGGCCAAGGCCGTGCTCGAACAGGACCTGGTTCCTCGCACCAGCCCGACGTGCCGAGCCACATTTTGTGGGAAAGGCTGTGGATTGTCAGCCATACGCTTTACCAGCCGAGTGATCGTCGAAGAAATTGATGCCGATCTCAATCGCGTTCGAGTTCTAGGCATCTCGGGCCAAGACCATCTCGATGGCCAGATTCGTTTTCTAGATGGCCCCCAAACCGGTATTGCCTTCGCAATTGTAGGTGTAGACGGGGAATGGCTCGCCCTTGATCGGCCCTTGGCTGACAAGCTTACCGGTGGGACTGCGGCTGAACTGCGCCAAGGGTGTGACCACACGCTCACCACGTGTTCTACCCGTTTCGACAATGCTCTGAACTTTCGCGGTGAGCCTTTCCTGCCTGGGAACGACCTGCTGGCTAGATATGGTCAGGGATTAGGGTGATCTCAAAGCTGGCGCGCGGGCAGCAGCTCGCAGAGGCCGCCGCCAGTTTCATTGGCGTGCGCTTTCGGCTTTTAGGGCGCGAACCAACACAAGGCCTAGATTGCATCGGTCTTCTTGCGTGCAGTCTCCAAGCGGTTGGAGGCCAGCCTGTTGTGCCCATAGGGTACGGGCTGCGTAATTCCGATGCCTCGCCTTGGATCCACTGCGCCGCGCAGAGCGGATTGCTGCCCGCTAGTGGGCCGATCCGCGCCGGTGACGTCTTCCTTTTGAGGCCTGGCCCCGGCCAGCATCATATTGTGATCGCCGAGTGTGCGGTCTCGGTAATTCATGCGCACGCTGGCCTTCGACGGGTCGTGCGCCAACCCATGCTCAACGCCGGTGAAGAACTGGCGCACTGGCGCTTGCCCTAGCACTTTAAAGGAACACGAAATGGCAACTCTGCTTTTGACCGCGGTTGGCACCGCCGTTGGCGGTCCTATTGGCGGTGCAGTTGGAGCATTCATAGGCAGACAGGCTGATCAGGCACTTTTTGGGACAAGTCGACAAGGCCCCCGCCTTAAAGAACTGACCGTAACAACATCTAGCTACGGCCAACCGTTGCCGCGTAATTTTGGCCGAATGCGGGTGGCTGGATCGATCATCTGGTCGACGGAACTTCAAGAATCGAAGAACAAACAAGGTGGCAGCAAAGGCAAACCATCGACGACCACCTACTCATATTCCGTCTCATTCGCTGTGGCGCTTTCGAGCACACCGATCGAGCGAATTGGAAGAATATGGGCTGACGGAAATTTGCTGCGTGGGGCTGCCGGGGATCTCAAGGTCGCCGGCGATCTGCGCTTTTATCCAGGCAAGGGCGACTCACGGGTTGACCCGTTGATCGCCGCAGATCGCGGAGCGCTTGCACCTGCTTTTCGTGATGTTGCATGTGTGGTTTTCGAGGATCTCCAGCTCGCCGATTTCGGCAATCGCATCCCGGCGCTTACATTCGAGATTTTCTCTGAGAACGGTGAAACGATTTCTGTAAGCGAGCTCGTACCCAGTGCGGAACCTAGTCAGGGCAATGCCGTACTGGACCATGCGCGGGGGTATTTGGATGAAGGTGGGTCAATCGGATCCACGCTTGCGACAATTGATCAGGTCTTCCCACTTGTATGCACGACGCACGCAAGTGGGCTTCGATTAGAGTCAGCCTATTCGGTATCTGAAGAGATCCCCATCCTTCCAGAACAAGTATCTATCCGTGACAGCGAGGATGCGCAGGAGCGACATAAGCAGCGCGGTGGGAGGATCGGCAGCGAACCGATTGCTCTGCGTTACTATGACGAAGAGCGAGACTACCAGCCCAGCGTCCAACGCGCCTTGGGCATCCGCCCAGATGGACGCCAGGTCATGGTTGATCTGCCCGCAGCAATGAACGCCCAAGGTGCGCGTCAACTCGCAAACTCCAACGCGCACAGGGCCCGGTGGAGGAACGAGCATGTGATCTGGAGAATTGGGGAGCTTAATCCCGATATCGGTCCAGGTCACCTTGTACGCTTGCCCAATGCCGCCGGAATTTGGCTCGTTAAGAGTTGGGAATGGTCTGATTTTGGTGTCGAATTGAGCTTGGATCGCGTATCACCAGAGATATTGGGGGAACTCGTTAGCGATTCAGGCGCATCTAACGCGCCCGCAGACAACCCCATTACGCCGACACAATTGTTCGCATTCGAAGCGCCCGCCGGCGACAACTCCAACCCCACTGATCGTGCGATTTTCGCGGCGGCAACCTCCCAAAGTGAAGGCTGGCGCGGGGCTGCGCTTTTCATTGAGCAAGGCACAGCACTTCAAGAGATAGGTCAAACTGGCAGTTCTCGCGCGGTCGCTGGCACCCTCACTGTTCCGCTCGGCACCTCACTTTGCACCCATATCGAACCAAATGCAGATATCTTGGTCCACCTGAATTCGCCGGATCTTGCTTTTCAAGGCACTGATGTAATGGGCCTATCGAATGGCGCGAACAGACTTATGGTCGGCGGAGAACTTATCCAATTCCTTGACGCACAATCATTGGGCAATGGCGAATGGCGATTGTCTGGTTTGCTGCGGGGCAGAGCCGGGACAGAACCTTCCGCGTTAGTCGGGCATGATATGGGTACAAGCGCTGTGCTTTTGGACGACCGCACTACGACTCTGAACCCTTCGACCATTCCCGCTTCACAAAGTTTACGGATTGCTGCCATCGGCCTTGCAGATGATGAACCAGTTTTCGCCGATCTGCAGAATGTGGGACTTTCTCGGCGAGCCATCATCCCGATCGCTCCATTGATTCGAGAAGAGAATGATGGTGCTTGGAAATTGTGCTGGACTCGGCGCGCAAGAGGGCAGTGGACCTGGCCTGATGGGGTAGAGGTACCACTGGTGGAAGAGCAAGAACTGTACAGCGTCGGCTATGGCCCCTGCGAAGCTCCGTTTGTGGCCTGGCCCTTAGATGAGCCGCAACTGATTCTATCACAAGCCCAACGGGCGGACCTTCTAGCAAACTACGGGCCAGGCCAGATTTGGGTCAAACAGATCGGTTCATATGGTGAATCCCCACCGCTCCTGCTTGCCGAGCTTACATAATTTTCTGGAGATCAGTTATGACCAACCCGATAGCATTTCCTTCAAAAACAACTCACCTGTCGCTGCCGCTTCTTTTCGTGGGCCAAGCTCAAAAGGAGCCGTTCATCAATCAGGCGTTCTCGTTGATAGATGGGCTCGTGACCGGGATAGTGAATGACTCAATGGCGACACCCCCAGCCGACCCGCAGGAAGGCGCCTCGTTCCGCATTCTGGAAGGCGCAACGGGAGACTGGGCGGGTCATGACAATGCTATAGCGCTGCGGATCGGAGGAGCTTGGGAGTTTGTCACCCCGTACAACGGCATGACAAGTTTCGATCAAGCGGCAGGCGTCCGATTGTACTTTTATGATAGCTGGCAAAAGGCAGCAGAGCCGACATTGCCAAGTGGAGGAGCTACAATAGATGTCGAAGCACGCTCGGCAGTATCTGAGCTCGTTGACGCGCTGCGCGCCGCTGGAGTCTTCGAAAAACCAGCGTGAACGCAAGGTCCGTTTAAGCAATTCATCCCAGAGAAGGCCAATATTGCTCCATTTTTCGCAATTCGAGACGCATATAGAGGCAAACTTGCAACAGTAAGCTTGATTGACTGCTTGCGCGCACAAAACTGAGAAGTTAGAAAACTCTAGCGCCTCAACTCAAAAAAGGGGAATTCCAAAATGCGCAATATCGTCATTGGTTTGGCGATGGCTTCAACGGCACTGACAACACCGGCCATGGCCCGCGAGGGTCAATGGTACATTCAAGGTGATGCAGGTGCGATGATCGTTGAAGACGTCGACATTGATATCAACGGTAGCCCTGATGAAGCTATCGTGGATCACGACACTGGATGGGACGCAGGTGCTGCCGTCGGTTACGATTTCGGCGTGTTCCGGCTTGAGGCCGAAACAAGCTATCGCCGCGCAGTCCTCGATAACGTCGAGGCGGGCGGTGCAGGTCTCGCGCTGTTCAATACGACCGCGGGTACCACCTTATTTAGCCAAGAGGTTCGCCCGGCATCCGGAAGCACTGAAACACTTAGCTTTATGCTTAACGGATTGGCCGATTTTGGCCCAGACGATGGCATTCAAGGTTTCGTAGGGGGCGGTGTTGGCATCGCACGTGTTGATCTTGAAGGCACGGCGTTTGCCCCTGGCCCAGGAATCTATGACGATTCGGACACAGGGTTCGCATGGCAGGTGCTTGCAGGTCTTCGCGCCCCAATCAGCGACAATTGGGATGTCGGTGTCAAGTACCGCTACTTCAGTGCAGAAGGTGTGGACATAATCGATCCAATTGGGCGTGATCTAAGCACTACGGTCGCTTCGCACTCACTGTTGGGTTCGATCGTCTACAATTTTGGTGGTGCAGCTCCACCGCCACCACCTCCTCCACCTCCACCTCCACCGCCGCCACCTCCACCGCCGCCGCCACCTCCACCGCCGCCGCCGCCTCCACCGCCGTGCAACACTGGCCCATACATCGTCTTCTTTGATTTCGATGAGTCCGTGATCACTGCAGATGCTGCGACGATTCTGGACAATGCGGTTACGGCATACGCGAATTGCGGTACTGCAGCCGTGATGCTTGCTGGCCACACAGACCGTTCGGGCAGCGTTCAGTACAACATTGGCTTGGCTGAGCGTCGTAATGCCAGCGTGACCGAGTACCTTACTGGTCGTGGTGTCCCTGCCGGTCGTATCTCGGGCGAGGCCTTCGGCGAATCACAGCCGCGCGTTCCTACCGCGGACGGTGTGCGTGAATTGCAGAACCGCCGAGTTGAAGTCACTTACGGTCCGGGTTCGGGCATGTAAGAACAGGCTTCATAGCCAGAATGAAAAGGGGCCGGTTTTCCGGCCCCTTTTTTGTTGCACATTTCCGGTTTGATTATGGACTCTGAGTCATGAACAATTCAGTCAATAGGAGGTGGTGCAGATTGCGCACACCAAACCAATTGTCGGGGCGGGCAAATAGCCTCTTCACTCTCACCAGTTTGGCAAAGCTTCTCTCTGCACCTTTGCACTACATATCAAAGCCATCTCAGCCGCAGCTCTCCGTGTGTTTCAGACTGAACCGAGAGGCCTAAACCTACTCCGCTTCACCCGCAGACTTTGCCCTCTCAAGAACAGTACGCTCTGCTTCAGGCACGGTCCGATAGGCAATCAGCAAAAGCGTAACACCAATCGGAACAGCGATCAGCAGGCTCAGGCCGCCCGTAGAAAGGCTGCCGGTCATCGTAGAAACTTGACCAGCCATATACGGCCCCAGCGCCAAGCCGACGAGCGTGGTTGAAAGGAAGAATGTCGCAGTTGCGGTCCCGCGCATACGTGGCAGAACCAGATCCTGCGTAGTCGCAGCCGCAGCCCCGAGCGCCGAACTGGCAAAGAGCGATTGTAAGAAAGCACAAAGATAGAAAAGAGGGACGTTCTGCGTCGTAAACATGATCGCCAAGAATGGCGCCGCGGCAACCAGTCCAAATGCGACGACGATCAACCGGCCAGCGGGGTTTCGCGCCCGCAACTTATCTGCCATCCAGCCGCCAAGAATGACGCCGAGGAACCCGCCTGCAGCTCCAGGACCCCCAATCCACCATCCTGCCACCGAAGGCGCTTGGTCAAGGATGCGGATTGCGTATGGCGCTGCCCAGAATGAAGCCGCATAGGACATGAATGCCACCATGCCGTATCCAAGGATGGTGGTGAGAAAGGCAGGTGTCCCCCAGATCAGTTTGAACGTCGGAGCATCTCTGCGCTTCAAGGTCGTGGCCCAAGAGAAGATCGCATAATAGCCAATACCGATGGCACCCCACTGTTGGTAGCTACCCGTTGCCAACGCCATCCCATAAGCAGCACCGCCAATAACAAATGCGCCGAGAAGGTTGAAAAGAAGCCCCCTTGTTCCCGCTTGCGCAGCGCCGTAGAGCGTAAAAGGAGGGATGACCGCCATTAGCTCTCTAAGGAATCCGCGGAACGGATCTTTAGATGGAGGGGCAATTATCCCTTCGCTTTCACCACGCAGAGGTTCACGCAAGGTGAAGACGAGGCAAGCAAGCAAAAGGCCAGGCAGGCCAACAATAATAAATGCGGCTTGCCACCCGACTAGGCCCAAGGGTGCATCGGTTGGGAAAGCCTCATTCCAATTCTCAACAATCGCGCCGCCGATAAGCAGCGAAATGCCTCCTCCGATATAGAGGCCGGATGAATAAATCGCGAGGGCCGTCGCCCGCATCTTCTTGGGAAACCAATCGGAGATGAGCGAATAAGCGGATGGGCTGGCCGTCGCCTCGCCCACTCCAACGCCAATCCGAGCGACACTCAGCATTGTGAAGTTCTTCGCAAAGCCCGAAAGTGCGGTGAATGCGGACCAAATGGCAAGGCCAGCCGTCATCAGCCGGATGCGGTGCCACGAGTCCGCTAGCTTCCCAAGGGGAATGCCAAACAGCGCGTAAAATACCCCAAAGGCGGTGCCGTAGAGAAAGCCGATCTGATCATCTCGGAGCCCTAGGTCTGCCTTGATGTCCTCCGCGAGGATCGAGATGATGTTCCTGTCGACAAAATTCAGAACGTAAACAATCACCAAGATGCTTAGGGCGTACCAACTGTAGGCAGGTACGGATTGCTTCACCTGATCATTGGATTCAGGCTGCGCTTCGGCTTCGGTCAATGGAAACTCCCCAAACTCGGCTTCTTGTTGAAATGTAGCAGCTTCGTTGTGGCCACCTTATTCTTAATAAAGAGTCGTATCGACTATTCCCGCTTCGGCAAAACCTTTTTTGCGCAAACGGCATGAGTCGCACTCACCACACGCCTGCCGTTCGGGAGTCGGATCGTAGCAGGACCAACTCCAAGAAGGATCAAGCCCTAGTCTCGCGCACTCTCGCGCAATGTCAGCCTTCGTCATATGCTGGAGGGGTGTGTGAATTGTGAGCGGGCTTCCTTCGATTCCAGCTTTGGTCCCCAGGCGTGCCGTTTCGGCGAAGCTTTGAATGAACTCGGGCCGGCAATCCGGATAGCCAGAATAGTCGAGCACATTTACGCCGATGAACACATCGCACGCCTGCCTAGCTTCGGCATACGCCGTAGTAAGCGCCAAAAAAACGAGATTGCGTGCAGGCACATAGGTGACCGGTATTTCGTCACCCACCCCTGACTTGGGAACGTCAATATCGTCGGTCAGAGCAGATCCACCAAAGGCGCGCAGATCGAGAGCGATTTCCGTTTGGCTTTCAAGATTAAGCTTGTCTGAAATTATCTTGGCACAATCGAGTTCAACGCGATGCCGCTGTCCATAATTCACGGTCAATGCGTGAACCGCGAAGCCCTCTTCCAAGGCTCTCGCCGCCGATACCATCGAATCGAGACCGCCTGAAAGAAGGACAATGGCTGGAGGTTTTGGGGGATTCATATGGGTGGGGCTAAGCACCATCTAACCAATTGGCAATGGGCGGAATTGCCCCAACGAAGATTTAGCAATCGCCTGTAAGCCGCGCCTCGGCAGCGAACTGAAAGGGAAGGCCTGAGGCGATGCCCTGGCTTTCAATCTGGATCAGTTCCTCTGTCTCCCTACGAATGTCTGTACGGCCATAGCCATTGCCGGGACAAGTATACTGGACGGATACCTTGTTGATTGCATCCTCTACTACAAAGCGACTGCAATCGGGCTCTTCATGCCGCAGTTGGATGAGCTCTTGACCTGTCCTCACACAGATCTTGCGATCCACTGAACCGTCACGATGCTTGATAGTCCACTCGCCTTTCGACAGGCCTTCCAGCATCGCCAAGCTGTCTGATTGCGCGGCAACAGGAAGCGCAACACCGAGGGCCACCATACCGATTGCCGCAGCGATGCCGATTGGAGATATTTTCGCGTGTGAGGTCATGCGTATTTCTTCCGCTAGTCCCGTCTGAAATCCTTGCACTTTAATAGAATTCCGCGATGAGCCGTTCCTGAACAGCGATAAAACGCTAAATCGCTAACTCAAACGTCTTTGCGCAGAATGCGCAGTCTACCGCAATCACGCCCGAATCATTTCGCATGTCTTGGCGTTCGCTTTCCGGGAAGCGCGATATGACGGAGGTGTAGTATTCTGCACTGCAGCGACAGCCACGCGACAGGCCGTCGCCAGATTGGACCCTGACTTCGGTTTCTTCATGGAATAGACGCCAGACGAGAGCTTCAAGAGACAGTCCGGGATCGAGAAGCTCGTCGTGGCTGATGGAACCGGCCATCGTCGCCACATGCTCCCAATCTGGGTGGTCCATCCTGACGTGAAGACGTTCGCGCCCTTCTTCACCATCAGCGAGATGTTGCACCAGTAAGCCAGCCGCAACACCGCCTTCACGGTCGGCTCGGCTAGCAAGCCGGATCAAAGTCGGGACTTGCTCCGATTGACTGAAATACGCCTCGCAAGCTTGCGCCAAACTATCGCCTTCAAGTGGCACAATTCCCTGATATCGCTGTCCCCCACCTGTTTCGAAGGTGATCGCCAGATAACCGTCGCCGAAAAGCGCGGATAGCGATGGATTGGCGCCAAGGCTCGACAGCCAATCATTGTCGAATTCGGCATAGCCTCTAAGGCTACCTCCCCGATAATCACAGACCAAAAGGGACACAGCACCAGTCTGCGTCTGCGCTTGCATGGTGAGCTGCGCTTCTTCACCCTCGCTTTTGAGCAAGCCGCCCATCAGAGCGGCAAGAACCAGTGCTTCTTCCAGCAAATGGGTAACAGAAGCAGGGTAATCGTGCGCCGCGAGAACGTCATCGATCACCTTATCGAGACGCACCAATCTACCACGAGCCGATCGATCGGGCACGGTAAATCCCAAAAGGTTATCAGAAAATGTCTCAGCCTGAGTGTTCATGAGAGGCCATATGGTGACTCTTCGCTTTCACGTTAAGGCCTGTTTCGAGGGCGAAAGTCTGTTGGGCATTATCCAAGTTTCCCAAAGCACCATAGAAGAACCGATTTCTGCGCATGTATGCGGTTCTCCGCTTCGTCGAATACAACCGATTGGGCGCTTTCGAATACCCCTTCACTGACCTCTTCGCCGACATGGGCTGGCAAGCAGTGCAGGAACAAGGCATTCGATTTGGCCATGCCCATGAGAGATTCGTTCACTTGAAACGGTTCCATGGCGCGACGTTTTTCATCAGCGTCATCCTGACCCATGGAAATCCAAGTGTCGGTCACAAGCACATCGGCATCTGACGCCCCCTCTTTGGCAGAATTGGTCAGCGTCACCCGCGCTCCGCCTGCCCGCGCCAACTCAACAAACTCTGGGTCAGGCTCAAAGCCTGGGGGCGTTGCAACTCGGACGTTGAATTTCATGAGGCCAGCAGCCTCCAAAACTGAGTGCAACACATTGTTGCCATCGCCAAACCACGCAAGCTCTAGGCCTGGTAGCGCTTTGCCATGCTCGATCACCGTCAGCAGATCTGCGACGATTTGGCAGGGATGCGAGCGATCTGTCAGACCGTTTATAACTGGCACCGTGGCGTGGCGTGCCATCTCCTCAATCTTAGCATGATCATCAGTGCGCAACATAATTGCATCCACCATGCGGCTGAGCACACGCGCAGTATCGGCAATCGATTCACCACGGCCCAGTTGACTTGATCCGGCCTCAAGGATCAGCACTGTTCCCCCTAATTGCCGCATCGCTATGTCGAAACTAACCCGAGTGCGGGTCGAATTCTTCTCGAAAACCAGCGCCAAGACCCGGCCGGCAAGCGGGGCATCATTGTCCGCTTCTCCCTTTGGTGACCCAGCGCGAGCAGCCTTACGATCAATCGCATCGGAAATCATTGCGGCCATGGCGTTGGCGCCAGCGTCCCCCAAATCGAGGAAATGAAGCGGACTTCCTGACATTACGCTGGCTCTGGCACTTTGAAACTAGCTGCGCCTGCAGAGAGCTTCTCGAAGAACTCATCAATTTCTTCATCGCCGATCACGAGCGGCGGAATAACTCGCAACGTCTGGTCACCAGCGGCCACTGTCAACAGCTGGTGATTGTCGCGCAGATGGACAAAGAAGGGACGGCTTTCGACTTTCATCTTGATGCCCAGCATCAAACCCTTTCCGCGCACAAGCTCGAACAGTTCCGGATAATTCCCGATAAACTGCTCCAACCGCGTCCGAATGCGTTCACCTTTGTCAGCAACACTTGCAAGGAACTCAGGATTGGCGACAGCATCCATCACTGCACTTCCCGCAGCCATTGCAAGCGGATTTCCGCCATAAGTCGAGCCATGAGTGCCAAAGGTCATACCGCGAGCCGCTTTCTCTGTTGCGAGTACAGCTCCGAGCGGAAAACCTCCTCCAAGCCCCTTTGCCGTGGCGACAATGTCTGGCTCGATGCCATAGTGTTCGTAAGCGTAGATTTTTCCCGTGCGCGCAACGCCACATTGTACTTCGTCGAGAATCAGCATGAGATCATGCTCATCGGCCAACGCCCGGAGGCCCTTCATGAAAGCGTCGGATGCGGGGCGGATACCACCTTCGCCTTGGATCGGCTCCACGAGGAATCCAGCAGTCTTAGGCCCCATCAGAGCCTTCGCCGATTCCAGATCATCAAATTCTGCGTATTTGAAGCCCTCAAGTAGAGGCGAGAACCCATGGTGCATCTTGGTTTGATTAGACGCGCTGATCGTAGCCATGGTCCGGCCATGGAACGCGTTTGAGAATGTGATCAGTTCGAAACGCTCGGCATCACCGTCTTCGCCGGCGTTCTGATGGTACGCACGCGCTGCCTTGATCGCGCCTTCAACTGCCTCAGCACCAGAATTGGTGAAGAAAACCGTATCAGCGAAGGTCGCATCGACTAGCTGTTGTGCCAGCTTCTCACCTTGCGGGCTGCCGTAGAGGTTGGAGACATGCATGAGCTGTGAAGCTTGGTTCTGGATCGCCTTGATCAGCCCCTCGTGCGAATGACCTAGAAGGTTCACTGCAATACCGCTCGCGAAATCCAAATAGCGTGTGCCGTCCTCATCGATCAGATGGCAGTGCTCCCCTTTAACCGGCCGAACTCCGCAGCGCGGGTAAACAGGCATGAGCGGTGAAATTGTCATTATCTCTTTTCCTGGATTTTTGTGACGGACCTGAAAGCAAAAGGCGGCCCATAAATGAGCCGCCTTTCAAAGTCAGATAAGGCCGCCCAATCGATTGGTCAAACGGCCGTGGTGCTTTGGGATACTATCCCTGCACTGGCACCAGATTGACCGCAGAATGCTTTCCTCGTCGATCAACTTCGAGGTCGAATTCAAAACGTTCGCCCTCATTGATCTCCGAAAGCCCGGAGCGCTCTACCGCACTGATGTGAACGAAGGCATCCGGCTGACCATCATCGCGAACAAGAAAGCCAAAGCCCTTCATTGAATTGAAAAACTTGACTGTGCCAGTCGCTTTTTCGCCGGTCAGCTCGCGCTTGGGTGGGCCGCCTGCTTGCTGAACTTCGATGACATCACCGACAACCTGCAAATCTTGCGCAGAGACTTTTCCGCCACGATCAACCAGGTTGAATTCGAGCTCTTGTCCTTCGGCGAGCCCTTCCAATCCGGCACGCTCTACAGCGCTGATATGGACGAACACGTCCTCACCACCAGTTTCCTGCTGGATAAAGCCAAAGCCTTTCTGGCCGTTGAAGAACTTGACCGTGCCTTTGCCGGTTCCGACTACTTGAGCAGGCATGCGGTCAACGCCACCACCACCAGCTCCACCACCACGGGGGCCGCCTCCGCCGCGCGGGCCGCCGCCAAAGCCGCCGCCACGAGGGGCGCCTCCGCCGCGTGGTCCGCCGCCGAAGCCGCCACCACGATCACCACCGCCACCAAAGCGGTCACCACCGCGATCATTTCCGAAGTCGCGAGGGGGCGGGAATCCGTCACCGCCACCAAATGGATCGAATCCGTCCTCGCCGAAACCGTCACGCTTGTCCCGACCGCGTCGACGTCCTCTGTCGTAACCCATAACTGAGCAATTACCTTATCACGCTGCCCAAATTCACGAACGCTGAATACGGCGGCAACGGGCCGCATCAAGCGCTGAGCGAGCCATGAAAGAATCTGACCCCACCCTTTTCAAACTGCTACATAGCGCACATAAGCCTGCTATGCGAACGATTTAAGCTGTTTAGCAGCAATGTCGTAAAAATGTGACAAATTCGACCATCAACGCAATTTTCTAGAACGCCGCTATGTTGTTGTTCGGCACCCATAAGGCGAAAGGCCGACGACTCAATAAAGCCGCGCAAAAAGGGAACTAAGTTACTTTGCCAGACTTTAAGCCACTTTCGGATAGCGTCTTTGCCAGCGAACAAATCACACTTGATGCTATCGCGGTGGCAAAGACCGAAGGGGTCACTACGATCATCAATAATCGCCCCGATGGCGAAGACCCGAGTGCGCCTCAAAGCGCATCAATTGAAGCTGAGGCATTGGTAGCGGGCATGAGCTATGTGTCTATTCCCATTGGACATTCTGGCTTTAGCGAAGCGCAGATCGATGCCATGATCGAGGCACTACAGAGCGCACAGGGCAGTGTCCTTGCTTACTGTCGGTCTGGCACGCGTTCGACATTTCTTTGGGCACTCGCGAGTGCAAAGATGGGTGCCGATCCCGATGCAATTACGCGTGATGCCATGGCGGCAGGTTACGATCTGAGCCCGATCCGTCCCATGATGGACATGCTGGCCGCTCGCTGATTCGGCTCGGCAGGAAATCAGAGATTCAGCACAGTGAGCATTCCACCGCTTCTGCTTCAGTTTGGTGGATCGTTGATCGCCATCTTCGCACTTTACACGCTCGCGCGGACACTCAAGTTGGGCGGACGCCCTAAGTTTGAAAGTGAAGAATCTGTAAGATTCGCGGCTGGCGAGGTCGAGGATGGTTTTATTGCGGAGCGCGTTGCTGTCGCCAGGGAAGGCAACGCAGCCCTTACTTCTGACACCGATGGTAAGATCATGCTGATCAAGCGCCATGGCAATCAATTTGCGGGCCGCGTTCTAACTTCGCGGGCCCACGTGCATGAGGAAGTAGACTCCATTGTCGTCGATTGCGGAGACAAGCGTTTTGGCAAAGTCAGGCTCTCAATTGAACAGCCTGGCATTTGGGTTGATGCGATCAACCGGCTATAGCGCAGCCAGACATGCCTGATTTCTCACCTACTCAATACGCCGTCCCGTTCTTCGTGGTTGCCGTCCTTGCGGAGATGGTTTGGGCACGGTTGCGCAACCCGGAAGCTTATGAGCCGATGGACACCCTTATTAGCCTCTCTTTCGGGCTTGGATCTACAATAGCGGGAGCACTCTTCGGTGGGTTTGCCGCTTTCATCTTTATCGAAGCCTATGATTACCGGCTATTCGACATGGGCCCCGAATGGTGGAACCTTTGGTGGGCATGGCCGCTTTGCTTCGCCCTCGACGATCTCAAATATTACTGGGTTCACCGTGCTGGACACCGCATCCGATGGATGTGGGCAGCGCATGTGAACCATCACTCTTCTCAACACTACAATCTGTCGACAGCATTGCGGCAAACGTGGACCGGATCTTTCACGTTCGGACTTCTCTTCGCTTTGCCACTCGTGCTCCTTGGCTTTCACCCTGTGATGATAGCGATCTGCGGTGGGTTTAATCTGATCTACCAATTCTGGATTCATACCGAGGCGATTGATCGCATGCCGCGCTGGTTTGAGTCCGTGATGAACACGCCAAGCCACCACCGCGTCCACCATGCCACCAATCCCCGCTATCTTGACCGCAATTACGCCGGTGTTCTCATCATCTGGGATAAGATGTTCGGCACCTTTCAGGCTGAGAGTACTCCCGAAGAAGGTGCCGATCCCATCCGCTATGGAATCGTCAGACAGTTAGGCAGCTTTAATCTTCTCTATGCCGTTTTCCATGAGTGGATCAGTATGTTGAGCGACATTTGGCGAAGCCCTTGGAAGCACAAACTTTCCTATCTGCTTCGAGAGCCGGGCTGGACGCATGACGCCAGTCGAGAGACCTCTGACACAATTCGCAAACGCTGGCTTGAGCGGCAAGCGAGCGGTGCTGAAAAGGACGCGGTGCCAGTGGCAGATCGAAACCTGATTGCAGGACACGGCGAAGCTGCTAACTCTCCTTCTTGAAGGAGAGATCATGGAGAGTTTTGACTACATCGTCATTGGTGGTGGCAGCGGGGGCAGTGCGGTTGCCGGGAGATTAGGCGTTGATGGCACACGGCGCATCTGCTTGCTTGAGGCAGGTGGCCGCAACGATAATGTGCTGATCAAGACTCCGGGCTTCATGCCCTTCATCCGCAATTCGTCAAACTACAAGTTCGAAACCGTCCCGCAAAAAGGCCTGAACGGCCGGATCGGGTACCAACCGCGCGGGCGCGGCCTGGGTGGCTCTTCTGCGATCAATGCGATGGTTTATATTCGCGGTAATCGTTGGGACTATGACAATTGGGACGCAATGGGATGCACCGGTTGGTCCTACGATGATGTGCTCCCATACTTCCGAAAGGCCGAGAGCAACGAGAGAGGCGCCGACACATATCACGGTGGCGGTGGCCCGCTTTTCGTGTCCAACCAACGTGGAACCAACCCCACGAGCCACGCCTTTGTTGAAGCGACAAGCGAGCTTCAGCTGCGGCGAAACGAAGACTTCAACGGCGAAACACAGGACGGGTTCGGTCTCTATCAAGTGACACAGCGTGATGGCGAGCGCTGGTCTGCCTCACGGGCCTACGTTGAGCCAATCCGCGAACAGGGCAACATCGACATTCGGACCAACACTCTGGTCGAGAAACTCGTCGTCGAAGATGGCCGGGTGACAGGCGTTCAAATCCGGCGAGGCAAAGAATCAGAAACGCTCCACGCGCGACGGGGCGTGGTCCTTTCAGCCGGAGCCTTTAACTCACCGCAGATCCTCATGCTGTCAGGGATAGGGCCGGCCGATCACCTGAAAGAACACGGAATCGAAGTCGTGCTAAACAAGTCTGCGGTCGGCTCCAACCTTCAGGACCACATTGATTACGTCTCTGGCTGGGAAACCGAGAGCGATGTGCCCATTGGGGGCACCCTCAAGGGCACTCTCCAGATGGCGGCCGCTGTAGTTGAGCACCGTCGCAAACGCACAGGGCGAATGACCACGCCCTATGCCGAAGGCGGTGGCTTCTGGACTGTCTCAGACGGAGCGCCCGCGCCTGATGTGCAATGGCACTTTGTGCCTGCAGTCCTCGAAGACCATGGCCGTGAGCGCGTGAAAGCGCATGGCTTCTCGCTGCACGCCTGTGTTCTGCGTCCTGAAAGTCATGGCACAGTGCGGCTCGGTTCGAACGACGCTGCTGCTGCGCCCGTCATTGATCCCAACTTCCTCGATGATGACCGTGATATAGCCATTATGCGCAAGGGAGTTCGTTTGTCTCACCGCATTGTCGATGCCCCTGCCATGCAAGCCTATGGGCCAACCGACCGCCACCCGGTGGATTTGGATGATGACGACGCACTCGACCATCTCATTCGCGAACGGTCGGATTCGGTATACCATCCTGTCGGCACTTGCCGCATGGGCGCCGATAGTGATGCTGTAGTTGATCCAACGCTCAAGATGCGCGGACTCGACGGTTTGTGGATTGCCGATGCGAGCGTCATGCCCAAGCTCGTGAGCGGCAACACCAACGCCCCTAGCATTATGATCGGCGAACGTTGCGCGGACTTTATCAAGGCAGCTGAAACCGCCTGAAACCGACCACGAAAAGGAACAAAAAAGAGGCCGGAGTGCGATTTGCACTCCGGCCTTCACTAGTCTGTTCGTTCGCAGGAGGAACGTCGGTTGGCGGGGAAAGAGAGGGAGAATTAGAGACTCTTCCCCCGCCAAACTGGGTGATCAATTGTATGCCCGCTCGCCATGTTCAGCGATGTCGAGACCATCCACTTCGGTTTCTTCGTCAACACGAAGTCCGATTGTGAGCTTAACAATGTAGCCAGCGATCAGTGTGCCGATGCCCGCCCAAGCCAGCGTCACCAGAACGCCTTCGGTTTGGATCCAGAGCTGGGTGAGCAGCGCTGTTGAACCATCGCCAGGGCCACCAATGAACGGCTGGTAGACGATGCCTGTGCCAATCGCGCCGACAATACCGCCAACGCCGTGAATGCCGAATGCATCAAGGCTGTCGTCATAACCGAACTTGGTTTTGAGCTTGGCAACAGCGAAGTAGCAGACTGCCGACGAGACAATACCGAGCAAGATAGCGCCAAATGGACCCGAGTTACCGGCAGCTGGTGTCACAGCGACAAGGCCAGCAATCACGCCTGAACAAAAGCCAAGCGCTGAACCTTTATGGCCGGCCAGGCGCTCGATCACCATCCATGTAAGCGCGCCAGCGGCGGTAGCAACAAAGGTGTTGATCATGGCAAGACCAGCAGAACCATCAGCTTCAAGAGCAGAGCCCGCGTTAAAGCCGAACCAACCCACCCAAAGAAGGCCAGTACCGACCATGGTCAGCGTTAGGCTGTGAGGAGGCATTGGCTCTTGCGGGTATCCACGGCGCTTGCCCAGAAGGTAGGCCAGGACGAGGCCTGAGATACCGGCGTTGATGTGAACCACAGTCCCACCAGCAAAATCGAGCGCACCTGCTTCAAACAGAAGACCGCCGCCTGCCCAAACCATGTGTGCAATCGGGAAGTAAACAATGGTGAGCCAGATCGGCACGAACATCATTACCGCGCTGAACTTCATACGCTCTGCGGTCGCGCCAAGAATGAGGGCGGCCGTGATGGCAGCGAAGGTCATTTGGAAGCTGATGAAGACGTATTTGCTAATCACTTCATCAGTGAAGGTCGCTGCCGTGCTGCTCATATCTGTGCCAGCCAGGAAGTAGCTTCCACCACTGATGAAAAGGCCCAAAGTGCCTTCATAGGTGGTGTCGCCGAAAGCGAGCGAATAGCCCCACATCACCCAAATGATCATCGCAAGCGAGGCGGTCGCACCGATCTGAGTCATCGTCGAAAGCATGTTCTTTGAACGGGTAAGACCACCGTAGAACAGCGTCAGTCCAGGGATAATCATCAAGAGCACAAGGATTGTGGCCGTCATCATCCAGGCGTTGTTGCCTGGGTTTGGCACGGCTGCTGGAGCTGCGAGGGCTGGCTGTGCCAAAAGCACTGCTCCGGTTGCCATCGCAGCCAATTTGGAAAGGGATTTTTTCATCAGTCTTGTCTCCAAAACTTAAAGTGCGGTTTCGCCAGCTTCGCCGGTGCGGATGCGCGTGGCTGAAGCGAGATCGAGTACAAAAATCTTGCCATCGCCGATGGCCTCGGTGTTGGCGGTTTGCTGGATTGTCTCGACCACTTGCTCAGTGACCTCATCGCTCACGGCGATTTCGAGCTTCACTTTCGGCAGCATGTTGGTGGAGTATTCGGCTCCGCGATAAATCTCGGTCTGGCCTTTTTGCCGGCCAAAACCCTTGACCTCTGAAACGGTCATTCCGGCGACCCCGATGGCACCGAGAGCTTCGCGCACCTCATCGAGCTTGAATGGTTTTATGATGGCGATGATGAACTTCATCCTTGCCCCCTTCTTAGGTTCCAGCCGGCCAATCCGGCTCACCACTGGAGCAGCAAGGAGCGTGCCACATTCGCATAGGAAAGGTTACGCAGCGGAATCCAACGATTCCTTCGCACTTGCACAATAACGTATGTCTAAAATTTAATCATTTGGTCACATATTGGGCATCAAGAGTTGATCTACATCAAGATGACCCGCTCTGGGCAATAATCTAGCTGCGTTCAGGAATCACCCGCAATATATCGATCTGTCGGTCGCACGGGTAGGCCATCAATACTTGAAATCCGGCCAGCCATCTTCGCTTCCCACTCAGCTGGATCCGACTGGCGATGTGCTTTCTGGAGCGTCTCGCGTTCGCCTTCGAGGCTCATAAATGGGACACCCCATCCGCAAGATGTCTGCACACTCTCGACATCAATCACGAAGACTTGCCTCGTACCGGGTAAAAGATCGAAGTTGGCTGCCAGAGCCTCCCATTCTTCATCCTGGGGAAGGATAGGGCGGCCCTTGCCATAAATGCGCAGTATGAGAGCCGGTCGCTGAAAATTACAGAACATGATGGTGATGCGCCCTTTGTCGGGCTGATCGGCCATCACATGGGCGTGCGTTTCATTGCCAGAGCCGCCAAGGTCTAGGTAAGCAACCCGGGTTGGCGACAGCACCCGAAACGCATCGTAGCCCTTGGGGCTCAAATTCACCCGACCATCGCTTGCAGCGGTTGCGACGAAGAACACGGCCTGCGCCTCAATCATGGCTGTGTGCTTCTCACTCAATGCATCGAAAAACTCAGCCATGATGAAACCTCTGAATCGTTAGAGAAAATCGCGAAGGACGTACATAAACCTATCGAATTGATCGTGATGGAGCCAGTGGCCCGCGTTTTCAAACTCGATCACACTGGCGGTATTGAAATGTTCTAGGCGCCCGTCCTTTTCAGGGTTAGAGGCCCAGCTCTTCTCACCATAGAGTAGAAGCGTCGGACAAGAAATCGCGCCCCAGATCGCTTCCATGAATTCATCGGCTACGTCCTCTACACCCCAGACGTTGAGGTGCGGATCAAACTTCCAACTGTAAGTGCCATCTTCATTGCGATTGACACCGTGAATGGTGAGATGGCGTGCTTGCGCCTCAGTAAGATAGGAGTTTTCTTCGATCATTCGGGCGAAAGCAGCTTCGATGCTCTCGTACTTTCGCGGAGTTCGACCAGCAGCTTTGCGTTTCTTCTCGATCCACCCACGCATCCGTTCCGGGTAAGGTGTCTTGCGCTGTTCTGCCTTCCATTCTGGCGATGGACCCAGTCCTTCGATCGCAACAAGCTTGGTCACCATGTCCGGAAACATGCCCGTGTAGCGAAGCGCGACATTGCCGCCCATCGAATGAGATACGATTGCGACTGGTCCTCGACCAAGCTGATGCACCAATTGCGCAAGGTCATAGACCATGTCGTTCGAGTTGTAGTTTCCGTCGGACACCCAATCGCTGTCACCGTGACCGCGGTGATCCATGGCAACGACATGGTAGTCTTTAGCCAACTCCTCGGCCGTCCAGTCCCAGCTGCGCGCGTGGTCACGTCCACCATGCACCAACACCAATGGCGGCGCATCGTGATTGCCCCAATCGACGTAATTCAATTTGAGGCGCTGCGAAATGAAGCTTTGTGAAGTTGGGCCTGAGTGGGTCATGCGCTCCCAATGCCGCGAAGAGGGCTAGGCCGCAAGCTACCTTTCTTTCGTTGCCGAGAAGGTCAGTTCAGGATTCTTCTCAACCTGATAGTTCACGTCCCAGGGAGACTTTGCCATAAACACAAGGTCCCCATCGCGGTCTCGCGCAAGGTTCGCACGATTGAACCCTTCGAACTCGTTCAGAGCCTTTGCATCACCTTTGAGCCAGCGAGCGGTGGCAAAGGGCGAGGCTTCAAGCGCTGCTTCAACCTTATACTCTGCCGAAAGGCGCGAGATGAGCACGTCCAATTGGAGCTGTCCGACAACGCCCACAATGTGCTGAGCGCCGATCTCAGGATAAAAGACCTGAATGACGCCTTCTTCGGAAAGATCGTCGAGCGCTTTTCGAAGCTGTTTGGTTTTCGTAGGATCTTTCAACTGAACACGGCGCAGAATTTCCGGCGCAAAGTTGGGCAGGCCCGTGAAACGCAGCTGGTTCTTTTCGGACAGCGTATCACCGACCCGTAAAGTTCCGTGATTGGGAATACCGATGATATCGCCCGCTTTTGCCGTATCTGCAATCTCTCGGTCCTGCGCAAAGAACAGGATGGGTGAGTGGATCGCAATCGGTTTGCCCAGACCAGACGGCGTGAGCTTCATGCCGCGCTTAAACGTACCCGACACCTGCCGCATAAAGGCAATGCGGTCGCGGTGATTGGGGTCCATGTTTGCCTGAACCTTGAAGATAAAGCCGGTGACTTCATCGTGATCAGGTTCAATCTGCTCACCGCCCGCCGGCTGAGCCCTAGGCGGAGGCGCAATGCGCGCAATCGCTTCGATCAATTCGGTGACACCGAAGTTCTTCAGCGCTGATCCAAAGTAGACCGGCGTCAAATCGCCGCTGCGATAGGCTTCAAGATCAAATTCGGGGTAGCCGACCTGTGCGAGTTCCGCCTCTTCGGCAAACTCATCGGGAATAGCCGGATCACTGTCACGCTTGCCGAGGAATTCCTTGGACGGGCCTTCCGGGCGGCTTACTTCGCCAGTGGCAAAATCAAGGATGCCCTCGAATTGCCCGCCCATGCCGATCGGCCAACCTTGTGGGCTGACATCGAGTGCAAGCATATCGGCCACTTCGTCCAGGGTCTCAAACGGATCGCGACCCTCGCGGTCCACTTTGTTGACGAAGGTGATGATCGGAACATTCCGCAATCGGCAAACCTCGAAGAGCTTGCGCGTCTGCGGCTCGATACCCTTTGCCGCATCAATCACCATCACGGCAGAATCCACCGCAGTCAGCGTGCGGTAGGTGTCTTCCGAGAAATCCTCGTGTCCCGGCGTATCAAGCAGGTTGAAGGTCACGCCTTCTCGTTCAAAGGTCATGACCGAGGATGTGACCGAAATCCCGCGCTGCTGCTCGATCTTCATCCAGTCCGAGCGAGCGCGGCGCTGGTCCCCGCGTGCCTTAACCTCGCCCGCCAAGTGGATCGCACCGCCTTGCAGGAGGAGCTTTTCGGTAAGCGTGGTTTTACCAGCGTCAGGGTGCGAGATGATCGCGAAGGTGCGGCGGTTTGACATAGGATCTCAGCGCTTACGGTTTAACCCCGAAGCTCTGCCCCCAATTTGGCCGCAGCCGCCACAACGGTATCGGCAATCGCTTTGAGGTCTTTGTCCTTAAAGCTCTTCTCTTGGGGCTGAAGCGTCACTTCGATCGCGATCGATTTTTGCCCCTCGGGGACCCCCTCGCCGGTGAACACGTCAAAGACGCGCGCGGCGGTGATGTTCACCTTGTCTGACCCGCGCACCGATTTGAGCAATTCCTCCGCCGCCAGATCGGCAGGCACCAGAAACGCAAAATCGCGTGTTACCGCTTGGAGTGCAGGCGGGGTGAAGCTTGGGCGGGCAAAACTCACCGCGCCCTTACCGGTTTTCTTCGCAGGGATCGCATCAAGGTGAATGCCGAGCGCTGCCACTGGCACGTCAATCCCAAATTGCTTGAGCAGAGTTGGGTGGATCATACCAAAGCTTGCCAGCTGGTTCTTTGGACCAAGGCGCAAAGTGGCGGACTGCCCTGGGTGATAGAGATCACCAGCGTCGCCCATCACTTGAAGCTTTCCAACCGGCGCGCCAGCAGCCTCTAGCAGGGTCAGACACATGGCCTTCGCATCATACGCATCAAAGCTCTGCGCCTTGCCATTGGCCCAGCCGCGCGGCGTCTTATCACCTGCAAGCACTGCGACAAGCGAGGGATGCTCACCGTCTTTCAAATAGCGGCGGCCAAGTTCAAACAGGCGCACGCTCGAAAGACCGCGGTCGAAGCTGCGCTGTGCGGAAGACAAAAGCCCCGGCAAAAGCGAAGGACGCATGACCTTCATGTCTTCGCTGATCGGGTTGTCGAGCGACCACTCGCCGCCGCCAACAAGAGCCGCCTCTTCCTCGCTGATAAACGACCAAGTGATCGCTTCGTTGAGGCCAGCGCCTGCAGCAGCCCGGCGAAGCTTACGCTCCATTTTCTGCATGGGAGTGGCCGTGGGGCGAGCAACGCCATCAAGGCGCGGCAAAGGTACACTTTCGACTTTATCAAGGCCGTGAATGCGCACGACCTCTTCGACGAGGTCGGCTGGACCTTCGATATCATTGCGGCGAAGCGGGCATGTGACTTGCCAATCGCTGGCCACTTCGAAGCCGAGCTTCGTGAGGATAGCGCGCTGCTCCTCATCCGATACGTCCACGCCGCCGAGCCGCTTGGTCAGGCCAGTGTCGAAGGCCACGACTTTTGCCTCGCTTGGGGGAGAGCCCGCCTGCACCACTTCGCTCGGCGTGCCGCCAGCAAGCTCGGTGATGAGGCCCGTCAGGAGATCGAGGCCTTGGCCGAGGAATTCAGGATCAACGCCGCGCTCGAACCGCGTGCGTGCATCGGTTGCAAGGCCAAGCTTGCGGCCTGTGATGCCGGTGGCAGCGGGGTCAAAATAGGCGATTTCGAGCAGCACATCGGTGGTTTCATCCGAGACGCCCGTCTCCGCGCCGCCCATGATGCCGCCGATCCCAAGGACCTTTGCCTCATCGGCAATCGCGGTCATGGTCTCATCGAGGTTGTAAGTCTTCTCATTGAGAGCCGCCAGTTCTTCGCCCGCCTTTGCGCGGCGAGCGGTGATCGAACCTTGAAGCTTGGCAAGGTCGTAGACATGGCTTGGACGGCCAAAGGCAAGCATCAGATAGTTGGTGAGGTCGACCAAAAGCGAAATCGGTTTTTGACCAGCCGACTTCAATCGCTGCTGCATCCAATCAGGCGATGGGCCGTTTTTAACGCCTTTGATAACGCGGCCATAGAAGGCAGGACAGCCCTCAGCATCATCAGTGCTGATCTGGATCGGGCACGCGCCCGACGCTTCGAATGTCGGCACCGCGATTGGTTTCAAAGTGCCCAATCCAGCCGCCGCCAAGTCGCGTGCAATGCCGTAAACACCCATGCAATCGGGGCGGTTGGGCGTGATCGCAACATCAATAATCGGCGATGAGCCTTGATAGTCGGCAAAGCTGTGACCGACGCTGGCATCCTCTGGCAATTCGATAATGCCGTCGTGATCTTCACCAAGGTCCAGCTCGCGCGCGGAACACATCATGCCGGTGCTCTCGACCCCGCGTATGGCTGCCTTGCGAAGCTCCATACCGTTGGATGGAACCACGGCGCCGGGAAGACCCAGAACCCCCTTCATGCCAGCGCGCGCGTTGGGAGCGCCGCAGACAACCTGTACCGGATCGCCTTCGCCTGTGTCGACGCTAAGCACTTGAAGCTTGTCGGCATCCGGGTGCTTTTCAGCGGTGAGGACATGCGCAACGCGGAAGCCTGCGAGCAGCTCAGACGGGTCTTCAACACCTTCGACCTCGAGGCCAATAGCGTTCAGCGCATCGGTGATCTCTTGGAGACTTGCCTCGGTTTGGAGGTGATCTTTCAGCCATGTGAGTGAGAACTTCATGGGCGCACTCCTACACCTGCAGAAAGCGTCGGCTGATCGTATGGCGAGAAGCCATAGTGATTAAGCCAGCGCGGATCGCCGTCGAAGAAGGCGCGCAGATCGTTCATCCCATATTTGAGCATGGCAATCCGGTCGATGCCGAGACCAAAGGCGAACCCTTGGTACTTGTCAGCGTCAATGCCAGCGAATTCGAGCACGCGGCGATTGACCATGCCGGAGCCGCCCAGCTCCATCCAATCGTGGCCCGGCGCATCGCCGTGACCGCCAACAACCCGGCGCCCCCCTTCTTTCCCGGCACCTTCGTTGGAGTAACCCACGTCCACTTCGACCGATGGCTCAGTGAAGGGAAAGTAGGATGGGCGAAGGCGCAGCACGATGTCCTCGCGTTCAAAGAAGGCTTTGAAGAAGGTCTCCAACGTCCATTTCAGGTGGCCAAGGTGGATATCCTCATCGACCACCAGGCCTTCGACCTGGTGGAACATCGGCGTATGCGTCGCGTCGCTGTCAGAGCGATAAACACGGCCCGGAGCGATCAAGCGGACGGGCGCGCCTTCATCCTTCATCGATCGGATCTGCACTGGAGATGTGTGCGTGCGCAGGAGCATGCGTTTTTGTTGGCCTACCGCTTCGCTACTTGAGGCCGCCCCATCCGCCGCCTTATCAGGGAAGTAGAAGGTGTCGTGCATCGCGCGCGCTGGGTGGCTTTCATCCATGTTGAGCGCGGTGAAATTATGCCAATCGTCCTCGATCTCTGGCCCAGTGGCGACAGAAAAACCAAGGTCTGCAAAAATCTCCGCCAGTTCGTCCATCACTTGGCTGACGGGATGGATCGATCCCTTGGGTTGATCAGGCGCGGGAAGCGTCAGATCAATAGTTTCACTGGCAAGCTGCGCTTCAAGAGCGGCAGCTTCAAGCTCAGCTTTTTTCGCATCGATTGCGCCGGCAACCTCACCGCGCACGGCCTGAATAGCAGGCGCCGCTTCTTTGCGCTCTTCAGGGCTCATTTGGCCGAGCGTCTTGAGCGCCAAGCTCACCCAGCCCTTTTTGCCAAGCGCTGCCACGCGCTGCTCTTCGAGCGCGTCAATGCTGGTGCTCGCATCAATGGCGGCAAGGGCCGCCTGCTTCTGATCAATCAAATCGGTCATTAAATCCGCTTTCCAATTGGCCGGTCCGCTAGCGAGAATCGCGCCCACATGCAAAGCGCGTTTCACAATCTGGCGTGATTACACAGCATTCGGATCATAGAGAGCTTGCACCGCCTCCCCTGCAATCGCCATGCGTGCCTTCGCCAAAGCCATAAGGATCGGCTCGTCCAACTTGGCGCATTCACCTGGGCCTTTGCCAGTTAAACATCTGGAGTCACATATAAAGTAGGCTTTCCTGTGGTTCAGCTAGCCAAAGGCGCTCAGCCATTTGAGCGAACGATCAAGCACTGATTGGAAGAGGTTCTGTAAGGAAGGCCGCCGCCGCAGCAAAAGCTTGTGTGAAATACCGAAGGTTCGGTTGGATAGTCACTCAAGTTGGCTCTTTCTTATTGCGACATGGCCAATAAACTCGGTCACTATGGCCCCAGCGCGCGGCAAGATGCCCTAGCGGTTGCCTCTAATCGGCAGCTGGATCGCCTTGAAGCGGCTGATCCAGTGCTTGTGCCGCGCTTCCCCAAATCCTCGCACGTGCCTCAATGAACGAAGCCAAAAAGGGGTGCTCAAGTCTGGCGTATTTGCTCGGTGTCATCGTCATGAACTCGGTGAATTCACGGGTGAACTGAGCTTGATCATGGTACTCCTCGTCCATCGCCTCAGTCCAAAGCGCGCCGCGATGTAGCATGTAGGTCGTGAGGCTTCGCGTAAACCGCTGACGGCGCATCAGGCGCTTTGGCGTAAATCCGAAATAGCGGCGGCAAACCCGCTCAAGCGTGCGGATGCTCATAGCGCAAGCATCGGCCATCGTGCCAACCGCCAGATGATCCCCATTCACCAGCTCATGATGCACCCGAACGATCTTGTCTTCGTCCCGGTTCGGCCGCATCAGCTTTTCCATCGTCCGGTTGATCGCCTCCAATTGCTCATCTTGCGCTGCATCTGGGTTGCACAAAAGATCGGATAGCTGGTCGAACTTGGCAAAAGCCTGATGGCGCGCTCCATCGATTAGAGTGTTGCTGTAGTCGTATGCATCTTGGTCAATGAGGCGAGCCCAGCCCAAGGGCAGGAGGCCGATGCCCCACATACGGCAGCTGCCAACACTGAATTGGCAGGCTCTGGAACTCGGCCCGCTCACGACAAAGCGAGTATCCGAAAGGCTGTAGTCTTCGAGCTCGCAGGCCGGGCGAGAGCCACCAAAGAACCGCAGATTAGCCCATTCGGGTTGGAGGAAATCCTCGACCACCCCGTCACCTGCTACATCCAACTCCAACTGGTAATAGGTGGTGAAGCAGCCTTCAAATTGTCTGTCGGGAGCATGAAATTCCGAACGGATCGAGTGCCGCGATTTCGCTAGAGCCTCTGCCAAGACCTTTGCAGCATTGCCTAGATGTTGCTCCCTACCCATTCGCGCTCCTTGGCCCAAATGTCGGAAAACTACAAGATTAGCGTCGGACTTATACAATTTGCCACCGAAATAAGCAAAGGGCCGCAACGCTGTTACAAGCGTTGGGCCCCTTTGTCTTTTTGCTAGCGCCTTCAGCCGCTTGGCTGAAAATGCACGCTCACCTTATGCAGGCAGAGCGTCTTTCGCCTGAGCGATGATCGTTTTGAACGCCGCTTCTTCGTTCATGGCAAGATCGGCCATGACTTTGCGGTCAAGCTCGATCCCGGCAAGTTTCACGCCGTGCATAAATTGTGAGTAGGTCAGACCTTCAGCGCGCACTGCTGCGTTGATGCGCTGGATCCACAGCGCGCGGAAGTTGCGCTTCTTAACCTTGCGGTCGCGGTAGGCGTATTGGCCAGCCTTCTCAACGGCTTGGCGAGCAATACGGATCGTGTTCTTGCGGCGGCCGCGGTAACCCTTGGCCTGGTCAAGAAGACGCTTGTGTTTCTGGCGCGTAGTAACGCCGCGTTTAATGCGTGGCATATCTCTATCTCCTGACTATTCGATCAATCGAGCCCGTATGGGGCCCATTTTTTGATCGTTTTGGTGTCAGCGTCACAGGCAACCGATGTGCCGCGGTTTTGACGGATATACTTTGCATTGTGGCTGATCAGGCGGTGGCGCTTACCAGCAACACCATGCTTAACCTTGCCAGTTGCGGTGATTTTGAAGCGCTTCTTCACACCGCTTTTGGTCTTAAGCTTGGGCATTTTCATCTCCTTACTGAGAGACACATTGGCTCAGCCCTGGCAGCCCTATGTCGCCAGGCCGAACGCTCAAATACGTGTCGGAAGCGGCGGCACATAAAGAAAATGCTGCAAAGTGCAAGCGATTCGAAAGCGGTGCGGAAGGAAAAAGTTTGAGACACTTGAGACACTGTCCAAGAGCAAAAAACTCTTCCTTGGGAATGCGGCCAAGAATTGAGGGGTAGATGAAGGCTCTTTGAGTGGTTCATGCGTGCAGATTTAATGCAGAACACCCGAGTAGGAAAACGCGCTCGCCCCTATCCAACCGAATAGGCTTTACGCCCTGTCGCCTCCAGCCACTCGGCAAAGTTGCCGCCTGCAATAAGCTCTGCGCCTTCGGGTAGATCGTCAGTCCAGATGTAGGCGTCCGCTTGAGTGTCCCCGTACCCATCCCACCCATCGATCGGCACGACCTCACGGGTGTAGCTCGCACCCTCGAACTCATCGACCGCTGCGATGTCCACGTGGCTGGCTTCATGGATCGCACCGTGAACGACGATAGAATAGCGCGCCTGTGTCAGGATTAACGCCGGATGCCAGCCGTGCTCTGTCGGAATAGCATAAAGCGCCCCTTGCGTGGTGGCCGGTGCACCCATGCCGAGACCTTTCAAGAACGGCCAATCGCCGCCGTCTGGGCCGAGCCCTTCTTGAAGGACGCCGTAGAAGAAGAGGTGGGTGGGTTGTCCCAAGCCAGCTGCACTATTCATTCGGAGCACCCTCAGGCGAAACGCGCCGTTCGTCTACAAGCGTGAATTCCAAGGGCAGCATAGTGCTCAGCACGATTGCCAAGCGAAGTGTTTCATCCGCGCCGAAACCGAGGTTCAGCTGCGCATTTCCATCTACGATCGTTTCGTGAATGATCGGCGCTGAAACAACTGCGCCGTCCACCACAATCGCGATGGCCTTGCCCACATTGTCGCGGGACATGCGTGCAAGCCTCGCGCGGCCCTCATCATCGAATTGCATCACCAAAGAGACCTCGCCATTCGTCTCATCAACTGAACGCTTCGCTTGGGCAATATGCTTCGCGGTCACACCGCCATCTTTTCGCACCAGAAAGGCACGCATTTCATCCGCCATGCGAAGGACTTCGGTGCCTTCGAGCTCACCTTCGTAGGGCACAACATCGGATATCTCTTTTTCGACCAATCGGAGCGACACATCACCGGTGATGCCAAACACATCGCGAGCAATTTGCGGTGCATTGTTATCGATCAGGATGAGGCGAATTTGGCTCCCGCCATAATAGTCCAATTGGTAGGCAAGCCCTCCAATCGCATCCAGCCGCAGCCCAACGCTGTCGAGACTGTCGCTCATCACCTCGACACAAGCCGGATCGACCTCAGATTGGCAGTTCAGGTGATCAAGATCCGCTTCAAAAACGAAGTCATATCGGGGGGTAGGGGTTTGGGCGCTCGCGCCGCTCGACAGGGTGAGCGCCAAAAAGACAAAGGCGATAAGGGAGGCAATGCGGGCCATGTTCAGCAAACCCTCTCGCTCAAGGTATCTTGAAAGTATCAGGCGACAGCTTCACATTCGTTGGCATCTCCGACGATCCCATCGCCGCCAGCACATCTTCAAGCCTGGCCGGATCGCCAAGGGCAATCACCGTCCCGTCGCTATCGGCATCTAGCGGGTTGCCTTGCCAATCGGACATCATGCCGCCAGCGCCCTCAACCACCGGAACCAGCGCCGCGTAGTCGTGGAGCTTGAGTCCGGTTTCCATAACGCAATCGATATGACCGCTCGCAACGAGGCCATAATTGTAGCAATCTCCGCCATAGAGTGGCCACGGCATTTTAGGATAAGCGTTGGTGACCACGTTTAGCCAGGCATCTGCCT
The DNA here is from genome assembly GCF_947502395.1 of uncultured Erythrobacter sp. Taxonomy (GTDB): domain Bacteria; phylum Pseudomonadota; class Alphaproteobacteria; order Sphingomonadales; family Sphingomonadaceae; genus Erythrobacter. The sequence goes on along the minus strand of NZ_CANMZM010000002.1, from coordinate 832,400 downwards.
CATCCGCGCTAAAGCAATGGGGGCTGGTGGTCGCCATGCTCATGCCTTCAACCGCGCGACAGGGCCTCGTTTTGACTTCTTTCCCGTTGAGGGTCGTGCCCTCACCCACGCGGCCTGCCCAGCGTTCGCGCTGGATCGGTTGATCGATAATGCCAAGTACAGGCCAGCCGTCCTGCATCAATGCGATCAAAGTGCCAAAGATCGGACGTCCTGCGACAAAACTCGCAGTTCCATCAATGGGGTCGAGCACCCACTGGCGCCCTGCCCCCTCATTCGTACGACCATATTCCTCGCCAATGATGCCATCGCCGGGGCGCTCTTCTTCGATCATCTTGCGCATGACCGCCTCTGCGCCGCGATCGGCCTCGGTCACGGCAGAGGAGTCCTCTTTGGTCTCCGCCTCCCAATCCCCTCGGAAAAGCGGGCGGATTACGGAACCCGCTGCATCAGCAAGGCGGTTGGCGAAATCTAGATCGGCTGGGGTCATGGAACCGCGTTACGAAACGGTCTCCAAGACCGCAAGGGCAAGTGCCCGCCCGCAGCGGGTCCGCAGTGCAGCGAAGGACATTTAGCGAGGACGTGCCCGCGGATGCGGGTGCGGAAACGAAGACTCCTGCCAATAATCGAAAGCCTGCTCTTGATGCAGCGCCACATAGGCCTTTGCCTCTGCGCTTTCCCAATCGAGCGGCCACTCTCCGGGCAGATCCCCGTTAAGATGCGAGCGGCTTACAAACCAGCCCTGCCCCGGCAAGCCGTCTGATTGGCGTACAACTAAGACAGCGAGACCCGGCTCCCCCGAAGCCCGTCCGTCCTCGTCCAACTTGTCTAGCACTGTGCAAAGCGCACGCATCTTGGGCCGCGTGAAGCGGTAGCCGAGCATTTTGAGCATTTGAGAATAGGTGAGCGCATTTCCAGCGCGCGCTGCACCAATGAGGATGTCCCGGACTTCGGCTGGATCGAACATACCTCCACAGTGCCAAACGGCTTTTCAAGCCGCAAGGGCGACCGCCCGCCCGCAGCGCGGGCAGCTTGCCTGCCGTCTAGCGAGGACGCACCCGCGGATGCGGATACGCAAAACAAAGCCTCAATCAAACAGACTCGACACCGAGCTTTCATCAGCAATCCGGCGGATCGCTTCACCCACTAACGGGGCGATAGGCAGCGCGCGGATCTTGGCGCAGGCCTCCGCAGCTTCAGTCAGCTGGATTGAATCGGAGATAACCAGCTCCTTGAGCTTCGAGCCATCGATACGCGCCACTGCCCCGCCTGAGAGCACTCCGTGGGTGATGTAGGCAGCGACTGATTTGGCACCGTTCTCCAGCAGCGCCTCGGCAGCGTTGCAAAGCGTGCCGCCTGAATCGACAATATCATCAATCAGGATGCAGTGCCGGCCAGAGACATCACCGATGATGTTCATGACCTCGGATTCTCCAGGACGATCACGGCGTTTGTCGACAATGGCGAGAGGCGCATTGTCGAGGCGCTTGGCAAGAGCCCTTGCGCGCACCACGCCGCCAACATCGGGCGAGACGACCATCAGATTTCGGTCGCCGTATCGCGCCTGAATATCCGCAGCCATAACGGGCGCAGCATACAGGTTGTCGGTCGGGATATCGAAGAATCCCTGAATCTGTCCTGCGTGCAAATCCACTGCAAGCACGCGGTCTGCACCCGCCTCGGTGATGAGGTTGGCGACCAGCTTGGCCGAAATCGGGGTGCGGGGACCCGGCTTCCGGTCCTGACGTGCATAGCCGAAGTACGGGACGACCGCCGTGATCCGCTTAGCCGACGCACGGCGCAGCGCATCGATACAGATGAGCAGTTCCATAAGGTTGTCGTTCGCCGGATAGCCGGTCGGCTGGACCAGAAACATATCCTGCCCGCGCACATTCTCATGAATCTCGACAAAGATCTCTTCGTCGGCAAAGCGGCGCACGCTCGCATCGGTCAAAGGGATTTCGAGATAGGCCGCGATGGCCCGGGCGAGCGGCAGGTTCGAATTGCCGGACATGATCTTCATGTATGCGAATCCCCGTATCTTGTGCTTTTGACCCGCCTAATGCAGCGTCATTGAATTGCAACATGCGGATGAAGGCTTGTCGTCAATCGCGTGTGAAGTGCGGCGAAAACGCCATTCTTGGACACGAATTTTCGTGCAGATTACTCATCGTATACGAAGATCACCTGATCCGCGTCATCAACTCGTACCCAGACTTGATAATATCCCGCCTCATGCTCTCCGCGTTTGTTGGCCTCAGGTCGCGGGAGCCCAGTGCGAGCATCGATCCATTGCAGCTTGGCCTCGCCATCGACCGCAATTCGCCTACCGCCAAGCCGCTGGATCATGGTGAACATATTGAGGTCGAAATTCGCGTCCTGCCTACACCCCTTCACGTTGATCCGACCAGGAGTGAAATCACGCGCTTTACACACACGAGCCCGGCGAAGAAGGTTGAAAAGCGCGTCGGGCGCAATCGCGATGGTGAGAGTGCCGAAACGGGCGTAGTCCTGGCGCGAGCTCACGAAGAACAGCTGCTCGAGCGATCCGCTGATACTTTGCCCACCACCATTGATGTCGAGAAGGAATCTCCCTGCTCTGGCCTCACCCTCGCCAGCATCGAAGGCGAGCTTTGCCGCTTCGCTCGGGAGGATGCATCCAATCTCGCAGTCTGGAGAGCCCTCGACAGCTGACAGGAGCGGCGCGTCGTGCTCAACCAACTGGGCCAATTGCTCCTCAATTGGCAGCTCGGGAAGCATTTCGGCAGCCTCTGCGCCGGTTGCGCTCGCCTGCACAAGAAGCAGCAATGCGAGGATGGGGCGGGCCACGATCATTCTTCGGTCCAGTTGAGCCAATGTCAGGTCGAGCTTGTAGTCATTGGAGCTCTGTCATGAACGCGCGCTGAGCAGTTGGACGAACTACTGCGAATGCTCAGCAATCATTTCCTCGATGAGCGCGGTCGAGACCCAACGGATTTCCTGATCGCTGGTGAACATGAACGCGCTCCCATCGAGCGACACCAATGGGCACAGCTCATGACCGCTTGTGTTGACGCGCTCGTCAAAGGCGATGGGCATGGACCAGCCACCTTCCCCATTGGGCAAGCTCAGATAAAGGTCACCGCGCCCAAGCCCTCGCCTGCGGGTCGAGGCGAAGATGAGGTATCGACCATCGGGGTCGATATAGGGGTCGCCCTCATAAGCTTCTGTGTTGACCGGGGAGTTGAGGCGTTGAGGGGCCTCTCCGGCGCGGGCGACATAGATATCGTAGTTTTCGCCCGCTCGATTGGAGGAGAAGTAGAGATCTCCTCCTGCGGTGAATGAGGAATAATAGTCATTGGCCTCGCCATTGACTTCATCGCCCAGATATTTGGGTTCCCCCCAAGATCCATCCTCTTGGCGCGGAAGGTATGCTATGTCTGCGCTGCCCCGATTTGCTGTGATGAAATAGAGCCTTTGTTCGTCAGCCGAGAGATAGGGGTCATGCGCGTTGAAATCGGGGCTGCCGACGATGTGGCGGCGATTGGTCCAGCCCTTGCCATTCCAATCATAGGCCTCAATCGACTGCCAGTTCCCATGCTCAATCCCGATGTAGAGCGTGCTTCGGTCGCGCGTGAAGCTGGAGCAATATTCGTAGCGATCGGGAAGCGAGACAGTGCCTTCGCCCAAGGTTTCAGGCAGGCTTTCTGGCGGGCTCGGCGGCTCAAGCGTGGTGCTCGCAGCCAGAACCATGAGGCTGGAAAACAAAGGCATAGGGGCTCTCCTCCGGTCGAGAAATGCCCGGTTCTGTCCGCCCTGCCAACCCTTTAGAGACCATGTGCACCGCCTCGAAGGCGCACGTCTATATCTTCGCGATCAGCTTCCTGGCGCGACCGGAGACCGATTTGCGGCTGTCATTGGCAAGGCGCTCCAGATGCGGGACCAGCCATGCGCGAAGGTCCGCGTCATTCTTCGACCAATTGGACAGTGCCTCCATCGTGTTGTTCAGCGCGATCCAGTCATCATGCTCGGCAAGATTTCGCCGCATGATGGCCAATGCGCCGGCTTCTTGCGCGGGTGTCATATCGGGCCGCAGAGCTTCAAACAGTTTGGCAAGCGTCCATTGCGCCGAAGGTTGATCGAGAACGCCGATCTCTTCGATGAACCGATCGATATAGGGCACTAGCAAGTCGTGCCGCTCGGCCTCTACCCGGCGCATGGCGTTGGAGACACGAAGGCGTACGACTTCGTCTTGACTGCGGTAGCAAAGGTAGAGTTCGTCGAAGCGTTCTGGACTGGCGAAGACCGTCTCGACCACCTCGATCGTGCGGCCGAGTGAATTCGGGTGGCCGCCGGTGAGCATTGCTTCGAAGTCTTCGGTCACGAATCACCCCCGATGCGGCGCTATCCTGTGCTCGCCTCTGATCCAGCGGACCGTGCCAGAGCTTGCGCGCATGACCACGCTGTCTGTGGTCATAATGGTCGCGCCGGTTGATTTCTTGCGCTTCTTCACACCTTCGAGAAGTGAGCCGTCGGTCACGCCGGTCGCAGCAAAGATGCAGTCCGATTTCGCAAGCTCTTCCAGCTTGTAGATCTTATTGAGGTCGGTGATGCCCCATTTCTTGGCGCGCGCCTTTTCATCGTCATTGCGGAACACCAGCCGTCCGTTGAACTGGCCCCCGACGCAGCGCAGCGCGGCGGCTGCCAGCACACCTTCGGGCGCGCCGCCTTGGCCCATATAGATGTCGATGGTGGTGTCCTGATCGGTCACCGCGATCACGCCCGCCACATCGCCATCGCCAATAAGGTGCACCCCGCATCCAATCGCGCGCAGCTCCGCAATAAGGTCAGCATGGCGCGGGCGGTCGAGGACGCAGACATTGATCTCTGATGGCTTTACGCCCTTGGCTGCTGCGACAGCCTCGACGTTCTGCGTAGGTGTTTTGGCAAGGTCGATCACATCGGCTGGAAGGCCCGGACCCACGGCAAGCTTGTCCATGTAAACGTCAGGCGCGTTGAGAAGTCCGCCCTCTTCAGACGCTGCTAAAACGGCGAGCGCATTGGGGCCTGCTTTTGCAGTGATGGTGGTTCCTTCGAGCGGGTCCAATGCGATGTCGATCTTGGGGCCGCCCTTTTTGTCAGGGGTGCCCGGCGCGCCACCAACTTTCTCCCCGATATAAAGCATAGGCGCTTCGTCGCGCTCACCCTCCCCGATTACCACGGTTCCATCCATGTAGAGCGTGTCGAACGCGCGACGCATGGCTTCAACGGCTGCTGCATCCGCCGCTTTCTCATCCCCGCGTCCGATCAATTGCGCAGCAGCAACTGCAGCCGCTTCGGTCACGCGCACCATCTCAAGCACAAGCACGCGGTCAATCGCGTTTTCGTCCCCGGGATTGTTGGCTCCCTCTTTTGCGGCCAATATATCTGTGCCAAGAGCAGCGTTGTCATTCGGAGTGTTCATCAGGAATTCAGTCCTTATGCGCCCAAGAAGGGTGTGGGGCCTTTTTGCTTCCCGAGCGCTTAGCCATGAGGATAGAGGCTTGTCGAGCATTCCTATGCATAACTCACCAGAAGTCGGTTTTTGGCATCGCTCAAGCACGATTGGCCTGGGTTTATGTCTTGCCGCTCTAGCCACACCTTTGGCGGCGCAGGATGACAATGGTGTTGCGGCGGAAAGTGTTGAGACTGAGGGAAATACACCGCCGGCTTCCACAACACCACCGCCGCGTCGCCGCGTGCTCGATTTGATGATTACCGTGCCGAAAAGCGAATCAGACCAACTGCTCGAACAAGACTGTGAAGAAGAGGCGGATGCAGGGCGTATTGCCAATGAAATTGTGGTGTGCCGTCAGCTTGGCGAGGGGACCGACGGGTCGTGGAACAAAGAAGACTATGAGCGCAGGCTGGCTCAGCGCACCCAAGGCGAGCAGCCCGTTGATGTGGCGGGTGAAGGGATTTTTCGGGGGCCGGCCACCGTTGGCGGGCTTTGTCTTATCCCGCCTTGTCCTCCCGAAGCGGCGCTGCTGATCGATGTTGAGGCCCTGCCCGAAGCACCCGAAGGCTCCGATGCAGATCGGATTGCACGGGGGCTCCCGCCGCTTGGCCGGGACGAAAATTTGAGCCCTGAAGAAATCCAGCGGCGGCGACGCGCCGCGGGCCTGGATGCACCAGACCTTCCAGGTCAATAGGGTGTTGCAAGGCAGCTCACGAGCTTTCTTTGGCCTAACGGTGGTTGGGTCCCTCGCCGCCGCCCAAGTTCCAGCCATAGCGAAGGAGTCTGACGAAGGGCGGTTGATAATAGACATTCTGGATCGGGATGAGGCGCAAGAGCCTGATACGCTTGCACACGAACGCTGCGCCGACGAGGCAGACGCCGCTCGAATTACCGGTGAGATTGTGGTGTGCCGATCCCTGGGCAAAACTACAGATGGGCTTTGGGACCAGCAAGGTTTTCAGCGGCGCTACGCCGAACGGAGCGAGGGCATTACAGCCCCTGAGCTTTATTCAGACCCAACGCCTGCAATGGTCGGAATCACCTTCACGGCCGAATTCGGTGGCCCGCCGCCCCCATTGCGCATCATCGACATTGAAGCATTGCCCGAGTCGCCGGAGGGATCAGACGCTGATCGCGTTGCTGAAGGTCTGCCAGCGATAGATATCGCCCCTGAGGCAATGCCTAACTTGGCAAGATGGGCAGCACCAACGGGTCGCCAGTGAGGCTGTCAGAGCCTTCGAGCAATTTCATGGCACGGCCTACATTGGCCTCAGGTCCCTCATGGGTGACCATCGCAACCAGAACTTCGCTATCTTCACCAGCGCGTCCTTGTTGGATCAAGCTCTCGATCGAGACATCGGCATCGCGCATGGCAGCGGTGATTTCCGCCAGCACGCCGGGGCGATCGTTGACGGTGAAGCGCAAATAGGTGCGCTCCGTCCGGCCGCCGGGCTCGGCAGGGCCAAGGGCTGCAAGCTGCGCGACTGGCATTGAGAAAGGTGCACCCACTTCACCGCGGGCAATGTCGATCAGGTCTGCGACGACGGCACTTGCTGTCGGGCCGTCACCAGCACCCGCGCCCTGGAACAGCAGGCGGCCTGAAAAATTCCCTTCAGCGACAACAGCATTGGTCGGGCCATCGACGGGGGCAAGCGGGTGATCCTTTGCCACCAGGCAGGGCCGCACACGCTGGAGCAATTTGGGCCCATCGGGATCGTTTTGAATATCTGCCTCCGCGATCAGGCGGATCACAAAGCCCAGGGCATCTGCCTGAGCAATATCTGCCGCGCGCACCGCCACAATGCCGGTGGTGTTTACGCTGGCAAAATCGAGCTCTACACCAAAGCCGATCGTGGCGAGGATTGCGAGCTTATGAGCGGCATCAACCCCTTCGATATCGAAGGTCGGATCGGCCTCGGCATAACCCAATGTCTGCGCCTCACTCAGGGTCTCTCCAAAGTCGGCTCCTGTCGCCTCCATAGTTGTGAGGATGTAATTGCAGGTGCCGTTGAGGATGCCATAAACCTTCGTTAGCTCATTGGCGCTGGTGCCTTCGCGAAGACCTTTGACCACCGGAATGCCGCCCGCAACCGCAGCTTCGAATTTGAGAGAAAGATTGCCTGCTTCAGCCGCCTTAGCGAGCTCTAGCCCATGGTGCGCAATCATCGCTTTGTTGGCAGTGACAAGACCCTTGCCTCCGCCGAATGCGGCGCGCGACAGAGTAAGAGCCGGACCATCGGAACCTCCGACAAGCTCCACCACAACGTCCACATCCTCGCGTGATGCGAGAGCGGTCATATCGTCTTCCCAGGCGAAGCCGCTGATATCGACACCGCGGTCCTTGCCGCGCTCGCGCGCGCTCACGGCTGTGACTTCAATCGCGCGGCCTGCGCGAGCGGCAATCAAACCGTGATTGGTCTCAAGCAGGCGGATGACCCCAACGCCCACAGTGCCAAGGCCGGCAATACCGATGCGAAGGGGTGCGGTTGTCGACGAGTTGGTACTCAAGAGAGGAGCGCTCCGGTTGCAGGATTGCGGAAAGAAGCGCTCCGCTTAAGACCCCGCATCCTCACGTCAAGCAGGGAATGGGCGCTTATACCTCATCTGCCTCAGTAATTTCCCGCGTGCATGGACCAAGTTTCTCGATGACAAAGCGGTAATCCGCCTCCGCCAAGCGCCGAGCTTGCGGGTCGCGTGCAAGATTGGCGCTCGATGGCAGACGTTCGGGGAGCGAGCAGGCAAGGCGATACCAACGCAAAGTGCCCGGCGAAGGCGCACTCGCGGCCGAATCGATAATCTCACCCCAGGAAACACCCCAGGCGGCGGGCTGTCCTGGACGCCTCAACACGGTAATCGACACCGGCGAACGATCTTCAGTTCGAACAAATATCTGCGTTTCCGATTCGCCTGCAAGCGTGCCCTGCACCGCAAGCGCATCCCCAATTCCCGTAACAAGAGGAGGAACATCGGCGCTCGCCAGGTCTGTAAGTATTGGACGCAGGCGCACCTCAAACTCTGGCGTGTAGTCGAGCATGGCCTGCTTACCCGTCAGACGGATCGAACCGCGCCGTCCGGGAACCTGATCCGCAAACAGTAGCACTTGGCGCTTCTTATACTTGTCCGGCTTGCCCTTCTCATTGAGCGGCACGTCGACCAGAAAGACCAGTGATTCGCCGACAGCCGAAGATCCGGCAATAAGCGCCAGAGTGCGCGCCTCTATGTAAAGCCGGGCAAATCCGGGCTCGAGCCCCGGCGCACGCTCGGGCTCGACTGTGACTTGGCGGCGAATCTCTGCACGGATAACCATGTCGCTTCGCTCCGCGAGATCGACAAGATCGACGTAAGTTGCCCGATCAGCAGCAGTGCCCAATTCCGGGACAGGGCCTTGCGATAGCGCGGGCGAGCTGCCGATCAGCAGCGTTAAACCCCCAATAGCGGCAGCAATTAGGCCTCTGAATCGATTGGTTAAATTTCTGTGAACGCCTGTCTTCATCTTCGAATCCTAATTTGCGAGCGCACAACATAATCGTGCGTATTCTATTGCAAGTCCATCGCAATGAATCGCCGCTGAATGGATAAAGCGTTTGATTGCCTAAGTGTTGACCGTTAAAGCGGGAAACTCGTGTTGAGGTTGGGGACAAAGTCAGCACGAAAAGCACCGCTGCGTTTTTAATCTGGAATGGATCATTTGCGTGCGGTCGATTGGGATGAATTTTTAGACGAGCGCCTAACGGGTTGACGGGTGTCGTGGTTAAATATCTGACCAATCGGAAGTTCAAGTTTCTGGGAGTCACTACCCGGGACAAATTGAGCACGACAGGTGCCTATTAAAGGTGCGAATCGTCGCTGCTTGAATTGCCTCGAGTTGTGAAAATATGTGTCGGACGGTCCCGTTCGACCAATAAAATGGAGTGAAAGCGACTGGATGGCTTACGCTGATCAACAAATGGGTGGGAGTAGGGTTACTTCCATTATCATCGTTGGGGTAATCCATGTAGCGATTGGGTATCTGCTCATTTCCGGCCTTGCCATTTCGGCAGTGAAACAGGTCGTTGAGCGGGTTACTACGGTCGACATTGAAGAGCCCCCGCCCCCTGAAGAGCCGGATGAGCCACCACCCCCGCCGGAGGAAACTGCTCCTCCGCCGCCGGTAGCACCGCCTCCGCCGATTAATATCGCGCCGGCTCCGCCGCCGATTCAAACGCAGCCGACAATCCCTCCGCCGTCTCCACCGGCGCTTGTGATTCCGCCGCCGGCACCTGTGGCGCCTCCAGCGCCGCCGCCGCCGTCGCTTGCTCGTGGGGCTACCACACGCAATGAGCGCCGTTGGGCTGCGCGAATTCAGGAAAACTATCCCTCACGCGCTTTGCGTGAAGAGATCGAAGGCACTGTTGGTGTGAGTGTGACTGTCACTCCCAATGGCCGTGCCACCGGATGCTCGGTCACCGCATCAAGCGGCTCCAGCATCCTCGATCAGGCAGCATGCCGCGGGATGGAGCGTTACGCACGCTTCAATCCGGCGCTTGACGCTCAAGGGAATGAGACAACCGGTCGGTATTCCACGCGGATCACCTACCGACTGAATTAATCGAATGAATGGAGCTAGCGGATTGGAAGAAGCCGCTTCTCCCGGGACACAATTTCAAGAGGACTACTCGCAATGAACCTTTATTATCTTGCTGCGGCCGCTGCCGACACTGAAGCACCTGTGAACGAATTTGGCTTCTGGAAAGCCATGGAAGAAGGCGGCCCTGTCGCTTGGTCGATCCTTGCCGTCATGGTCATCATGTCAGTTGGATCGTTCTACATCCTGTTCACCAAGTACTTTGAGCAGAACAAAGTGATGCGTCAGTACAAAGGCGTTCAAACCGCATTCTGGCGTGCTGCTTCGCTTAAAGAAGGTGCAACAAAGCTTGAGAAGAACAGCGCATGGCGTCAGCTGGCTGACGATGCTGTCACCGCTCAGGACCACCACGCCAAGATGGAAGGCGCAGCGAACGAGATCCACTTCGTCGAAGAAGAGCTCGCTCACTCGCAGAACACCATTAACCAGGCTCTGTCTGGTGGTCTTTCCTTCCTCGCATCGGTCGGCGCTACCGCACCGTTTATTGGTCTGCTCGGTACAGTGATCGGCATCTACCGCGCTCTGATCAACATCGGCATCGAAGGTTCTGCTTCGATCGATAAGGTTGCTGGCCCGGTTGGTGAAGCACTGATCATGACCGCGATTGGTCTGCTTGTGGCTGTGCCTGCTGTGCTTGCGTTTAACTGGCTCCAGTCGCGCAACCGTCGCATCGACGCTCTCATGACCGATTTCTCGAACAACATCGTGGCCTACATCGGCTCAAACGGCGCGGTTAAGCCTGCGGTGTCTGCCGCACCAGCTGCTAAGAAGCCTGCTGCGAAGCCGGCTGCTGCACCAGCGAAGAAGTAAGTTTCATCGGCCGGGGCGCGCGAATGGTCTTCGTCCCCCGGCCGGGCTTACCCCCTTCGCAAACGGCATCTTTTGCGAGATGTCTCTTTTGAGAAACGCTCTTTTTTGAGCAGATAAGGAATTCACAATGGCGATTTCGATGGGAGGCGGGGATACCCCCATGTCCGACATCAACACCACGCCGCTCGTGGACGTGATGCTGGTTCTCCTCATCATCTTCCTCATCGCGGTTCCGGTGGCGATCCAAACGATCGAGCAGCTTGAAATCCCCGTGTTTGAATCGATTGAGTCGAAGAACAAGGTGGAGAACCTCCAGCTGACCGTCAGCACGACCGATGCTGCCGGTTCCACTGCGAGCACAATCCGCAGCGGATTTACCGGTGCGACGCGTAGCGGTGAATGCCGGGTGTACTTCAACAACATCACTCCGGTGACGTCTGAAGAACTCTACAATCAGGCGTTTGAGCGCCTCGACAACATTGTCCAGCGCGCTGGCGGTGTCGAAGCGATCATGGAAGATCCTGATGCGATCCCACAGGTGCATATCCGCGCCGACAAGAACGCTCCGTGGCGCTGCGTTGCAGGCGCGATCTACAACATTCAGGCTGCCGGCTATCCGACGGTTGGATTCATCTCCAACCCGGTTGATCCCAACGGCTGATCGGCGAATTTAAGGAGTAACTGACATGGGTATGGCTGGAGGTAAACTCGACGGCGAACCGATGATGGATATGAACATGACGCCGCTGATCGACGTTTTGCTCGTTCTGCTGATTATGTTCATCATCACCATTCCGGTGGCGACACACTCGGTCGACATCGATCTGCCGCAAGGCAATCCGCCCCCGCAGGACATTGTGATCGACCCGGTGAAGAACAAACTTGTTCTCACCGCCGCTGATCAGATCCTGTGGAATGGTGAGACCGTCAATGGCGGTCAATTGCGCACCATTCTGGCAGAAACCACTCAAATGGCGGTTGAACCAGAATTGCAATTCGAGCCGGAAGCGCTGGCAAGCTATGACATCTCAGCCAAGGTGCTGCAGACGATCAAAAACTCAGGCGTGACCAAATTCGGATTTGTCGGAAACGAGAAGTATCGCGTTTTCGGTAAAGGCGAATAAGGCATAGCAAATATCGGAGTTTCGGCTCCGACAAGAGGGCGCCGCGGGAAACCGCGGCGCCTTTTTTGTTGGCCTAGAGTTGCATCGGTTGCTGCGCGCATACCCGTGTGCATTAGGCAACCTATTGGTTTTGCTTTAGACTTGAGTTCTGTCCTGATCACAAGAGGAGAGAATACATGGCTGTTTCGCATACCCCCAATGGCGATACCCCCGTCAGTTCCATGAACATGACCCCGCTGATTGATGTGTTTTTGGTATTGTTGGTGATGTTTATTATCACCATTCCGATTGCCTCACATTTGGTGGAAGTCGGCCTCGGCGGAACTGATGAAATCACTAAGGCACCCGACCCTGTGATCAACAAAGTCGTCATCTCGCAATCAGATGCCATTTTGTGGAATGACGAGCTGATCACGAAGATAGAGCTTGCCGGGCTCCTGAAGGCCTCCACCCTCATGACACCAGAGCCAGCCCTCCATTTCGAACCCGAGGCGCAAGCAAGCTACCAGACTTCCGCCGAAGTCCTGCGCGAGATTAAAGTCTCAGGCGTCACCAACTTCGGCTTTGTCGGCAATGAGAAGTACCGGCGGTTCGATTGAGCACGCCTACCCCCCCTCCAACGCCTCCATGTCCTGAGGATCGATCCGCATAGCTTCGCCCGCAAGGCTCGCAGCTTCGATTAGCAGCTCTTCATCGACCGCTCCCTGAGGCACGGCTTCGCGGCCAATCATGGTCATGACGGGCACAGCAAGGGGACTCACCCGCTCGAGTTCGACATGGACCAACTCTGATTGCGAACGCTCCAGCAGGTCAGCAAGCCGCCCCACATCAGTCATCCGCGCGCGCGCATCCGCCCATGCGGCCTCTAACAACACATGATCCGGCTCATACTTCTTGAGTACATCGTAGATGAGGTCGGTTGAGAAAGTGACTTGTTTTCCCGTCTTGCGCTTACCTGGATGCTGGCGCTCGATCAGACCGCTGATGACTGCGACTTCCCTAAAAGCCCGGCGCAAAAGGTGGCTTTCGGTCACCCATTCGGTGAACTCCTCGGTCAGAATGTCGGGCGACAAGAGCGGCTTGGGGTCCTCCACCGGCTTCAAACCCCACACCGCCAGCGTGTAATCATTCGCTACAAATCCCCCCGGCATGAGGCCAAGGCTTTCCATCCGCCGAGTGATCAACATCCCGAGCGACTGGTTCGCGTTCCACCCTTCGAAAGTGTAGTAGGCGGTGTAGTGCTTCCTTGCATGCGGAAAGCTTTCGACCAGCAGTTCGCCCGGTTTCGGCAAGCGGCTGCGATAATCCTGCACCTCAAGCCATTCGCGCACATCATCGGGAAAGCGCCCCCAGCCCGCGCGGTCATCGAGCATCGCCTGTACCCGCGTCGCAAGGTGGGTGGTGAGCGGTAAGCGCAAGCCACCATAACTCGGGATGGTCGCTGACTTTTTCGCCGCGCGCACAATCACATCCATGTCTTTGACGCTTTCGACCTCAAGGCTCATGCCCGCAAAGAAGAAGGTGTCTCCGGAAGAGAGTTGCGCTGCAAACCGCTCCTCCACCTTGCCCAGCTGCCGCCCATTCTTGAAACGGACCATGAGCATTTCGGAGTCAACAATGATCCCAGCATTCATCCGGTGACGCTGTGCCTGATTGGGGTGGGTGAGCCGCCACACGCCGGTCTTGTCGCGTGTGATCCGCTTGAACTTGTCATAGGCCTTGAGCGCGTATCCTCCGCTTTCGACGAAATGAAGCACCCGATCAAAAGCCTCGCGGTCGACCCAAGCATAAGCCATGGAGCTACGCACTTCAGCCAGCAGGTCGTCCTCGTGGAAAGGCCCCGCACATGCGCAGGCCATCACATGCTGTGCGAGCACATCTAGTCCGCCTGCGCGAAAACCCTCACCATCGCGCATGCCTTCATCGACAGCGTCCTTGGCCGCCATCGCCTCCAAAAACTCAAACCGATTGCCCGGCACCAACATCGCGCGACTTGCCGTATCGAGCCTGTGGCCCGCGCGCCCAATCCGTTGGAGCAGTCGGGAGGAGCCCTTCGGCGCGCCCATTTGCACCACCAGATCAATATCGCCCCAATCAACTCCCAAATCGAGGGAAGCGGTGCACACCAGCGCCCGCAATTCACCCGCCGCCATAGCGTCCTCAACCTTGCGGCGCGCCTCTTTGGAAAGGCTCCCGTGGTGCACCCCAATGGGCAGATTGTCCTCATTCACCTCCCACAAACATTGGAAAATGAACTCGGCGAGGAAGCGTGTATTGGTGAAAATCAGAGTTGTGCGATTGTCCTTGATCGCCTCCATCAGCTGATCAACCGCCCAGCGTCCCGCATGTCCGCCCCAGGGAACGCGCTCTTCGATCGGCAAAAGAATATCGACTTCGGCCGAGGCCCCTTTCTCGCCCAGCACAAGGTCCGCCGCATGGATCTCGCCTATGTCATCAACGGTTTGCGGGCTGAGCCATTCCTGAAAGCTCAAAGGATTTGCCAGCGTCGCCGACAAAGCCACCCGCTGTAAATCGGGTGCTAGCTGTTGAAGTCGCGCCAAAGCGAGCGCCAAAAGGTCACCGCGCTTTCCAGTTGCAAAGGCGTGCACCTCGTCAATGACGACCCGCTTAAGGGTGCCGAACAGCTCCATGCTTTCAGGATAGGACAGCAGCAGAGACAGACTTTCCGGCGTTGTCAGCAAAACATGGGGCGGCTTTGTGCGCTGTCGCTTCTTGCGGTCAGATGAGGTGTCTCCTGAACGCGTCTCCACCCGGATCGGCAGTCCAATCTCCTCTACCGGCGTGAGCAGATTGCGCTTCACATCGTGCGCAAGCGCCTTGAGCGGCGAGACATAGAGCGTATGGAGCCCATCTTCAGGCAGCTCGCCAACCGAGGGCGCAAAGTCGCACAAGGTCGGTAAAAACCCAGCCAGCGTCTTGCCCGCACCGGTGTCCGCCACCAGCAGCGCATCGCGGCCCTCCCGCGCCTTGGCGAGCATATCGATCTGATGCCGACGGATGCGCCACCCCCGCGCGTCAAACCAACTCTGGATTTCAGATGGGACCGTCGGCGTGTCTGAAATCATTCGATCGGGTTGGTAGTCCGGACGGCGGGCTCTGCCTGAGCAAGCTCTTCCTCGCTAACACCCAGAAGCACTGCCAGTTCTGCGCGTTCATCCCCGCCCAGCGCCGAAAACGTGCGTCCCTCAGGGAACTCCGAGCCAACCTCACCCATCGTCTCGAACAGGGCCGGCATGCGTTGCATCATAACGGGCATCACCTCGTTCATCGAAGCCATCACTTGCGGATCTGCAAAGATCAAAAAGCTCTCGGCGGCGTATTTCTCTCCGACAGGCGTTTTGAAATAGGCAGCAAGGTCGGTGAGTTCGTCTTCGCTGAATCGCACAGCGTAGGCGCGAGCAAGGCCAGCGCGATAAGCGGGCTCGATCTCAACTACGACTTCGCTGATCAGCGCGAACATTGCCTCACCCATGGCAGCATTGCGCTCCGCTGCTGCCGGGTCGAGCAATGCCACCGCCGCTGCAAGTCTGTCTTCGTCAATCGATTGAAGCGAGACGAGGTCCAGGCCGGTTAGTGACACGAGCGCAAACGCAGGCGACCCACCCAATCCCCCCATCATACCCTCAAGCATGGGTGCCATGCTCTCTTCCATCATCTTGGCATAGGTGCCTTCGGGAAAGAGCTTGGTCACGACTTGCATGGCCGCCCCTACACGCGCCTCTTCCTCTGGTGAGAGGGGTTCCGCCCCACCGAACATATCCCCGAACAGCGAGCTGATTGCCCCGAGTTCTTCGGCCTGAGCGGCCGTGGGATCGTCTGATATGGTCACAGGTAGCTCCGGTACGGCCTGACCCTGCGCCACCAATGGAGACGTGTTTGTGGCGAGTGAGAGAACCGCTGCGGCAACCAGAGCATTGTGCTTCATCATGTTTCTCCTTGTGGGCCTCGAGCGCGGGGTCAGTGCCCAACGCTCTCCCCACGCTCGAGGCCGGAAAGTGTCAATTGCTCATCGATCTGAGCGATCAGGCGTTCGAGGCCTTCTTCGGTGTCGCTCTCGGCGCGGGCCACGAGCACATCCTGCGTGTTGGACGCGCGAAGGAGCCACCAGCCATCAGCCGTATTCACCCGCACACCATCGGTTGCATTGACCTCGTCTACGCCATCGCCAGGGTTGGTGGTAAGCCGCTCAGTGATCTCGGCCATAGCAGGGAATTTGCGCGCCTCGTCCACCTGGAAACGCATCTCCGGCGTGTTGAGCATATCTGGGATTGCACCGCGCAGCTCGGTCACCGATTTGCCTAGCCGTGCCGAAGCCGCCAGCAAACGAATCCCAGCATAAAGCGCATCGTCAAAGCCATAATACGTGTCAGCAAAGAAGATGTGACCACTCATTTCACCCGCGAGAGGAGACCCCGTTTCCTTCATTTTGGATTTAATCAGCGAGTGGCCCGTCTTCCACATCAGTGGCTCACCGCCGTGTTCTACCACATGATCGAACAGCGCGCGGCTGGCTTTTACATCGGCGATAATCGTTTGACCTTGATGGGATTTTAGAACGTCCTCAGCGTAGATCATCAAGAGTTGGTCGCCCCAGATAATCCGACCTTGGCCATCAATCGCACCAATCCGGTCGCCATCGCCGTCAAAGGCAACTCCAAAATCGAGGCTCTTCTCCGCGACGAGCGCGCGCAGATCGGTCAGGTTCTCCTCAACCGTTGGATCAGGGTGGTGATTGGGAAAATGTCCATCAACGTCAGTAAACAGCAAATGGTGTTCACCCGGCAATCGCGCCGCCAGCGCTTCGAGGGCCGGTCCGGCCGCGCCGTTTCCAGCATCCCAGCCGACCTTGAGGTCGTTCAGTTGAGAACCGTCTATGCCGGCCAGTCCTTCGAGCATGCGCTCGACATATTCGCCAAGGATGTCGCGCGAGGTGACTTCCCCCGCTCCGTCGGCCCAGTTCCCGGCAGCGGCCATGGTCCCGAGCGCCTGAATATCAGCCCCAAAAAACGGTCGCCCCTGAAATACCATTTTGAAGCCGTTATAATTGGGGGGATTGTGACTGCCAGTTATCTGAATGCCGCCCTTCACGTCTTCGGCTGAAGCCTCCGCGTAATAGAGCATGGGCGTGGCCCCCATGCCGACGCGCACCACATCACAGCCACTGGCTGAGATTCCCTCGACCAATGCATGCTCAAGCATGGGTGAGCTCACCCGGCCATCATATCCGACTGCCACCTTGGGAGCGCTCACCGCTCCATCGGCCTCTTCTGCGCGACGAAGCATGGTGCCGAAGGATCGACCAATCGCACGCGCATCTTCCGCGCCAAGCGTTTCGCCGATGATCCCGCGAATATCGTATTCGCGAAGGATTGTAGAATCGAAAGTGTGGTGCATCGGTCTTTAGGGGCCTTTTGATCTTGAGTTCTAAGTGCACGCATGGATGCGTTGTAATATAGCCAAGGTCATAAACGCCCTTCGCTCAACCTTCCACGACAATCGCGTCAGTCCGAAGACGAACCATCGGGAGGATCGTCATGTTTGGCATCGGCAACGGAGGGAGGAAGGTTCGCCAGCAAAAAGTCCCGCGCATCATTGGCCTCGTGAACTTCGGCAGTCGAGCCGCCACGATCGGGATGCACCTTGGCAATGATCTTCTTATGAGCGCTTAGAATATCTTCGCGGCTGGCCGAACGGTCAACGCCCAGAGCTTTACGCGCCTCAGCCAGCTTTTGCCCGCGCGAAGGCGGCCCAGCGAGGAGCTCCCACGGCCATTTCCCCATGGCCCAGCGGCACAGCAATGTGATCACGATAAGAAGTACGGCAATCTTCAGCATGGCTTACGCGGGCTCCATCGGGGCTTTTGGCTTGTTCATCTGGGGTAGGTTCAACGCCATAACAAGAGCACGCAGTTCCTGGCGGGCGACCAGATGGCTTGTGCCAAGATCACCCAAGTGCCCCTTGTCGAGCAAGGTCAGACCCGAGGGAAAGAGCTCACGGAAAATCACGCGTTCCGATAGGCCATGGGTGACACGGAAGCCCACGCGCTTCGACATTTCGGTGAGCGCCTTATTGATGCGCGTCATGTTTCGCGCTTCAGTATGGCCCGTGCGGTTGCGCACCACGATCCAGTCCATTTCCGGTCGCTCTCCAGCGGCGGTTGCGCGGCTGCGTTTCATTCGCGCTTCCCAGATCAATTCGGCGAAGAAAGACAGTTTCTTCACATTGAAATTCTCTGGGTCAACCTGACCGATGAGGTCGAAATCCACGAAGCTGTCGTTCATCGGCGTGACCAGAGTGTCCGCCTGTTCGACTGCGGTCCGCGCGAACTCATCATCGCGCCCCGGATTGTCAATGATCAAGAAATCGCAGTCTTTCTCTAGCTTGTCGATCTTGACCAATAGGGCTTGCGGGCTTCGGCCTTTGAACACTTCACAAGCGGGTGTCGGCAAGTGGAGATCGCGCCGCTGCATCGTATGAAAGCGGTTCTCCATATAGCGATGCGAGGTACGCTGGCGCGGGTCGAGATCGAGCATCGTCACCCGATGACCTAGATAGGACATGGCGACCGCAACATGCACCGCCGTGGTCGATTTGCCGGTTCCACCTTTTTCATTTGCAAAAACAATCCGGTGCGTTCGGTGTTTTGCTGGAGCGGCGACCATGTATTCTATTTCCTCGTGAACAAGCGGGTCAGCTTCGGTGGGCTGATTGCGCTTTACCGGTGACCAGCGGAACGGCACATCTTGTGAGAGCCCTACACCCCGGTCTATCGAACCAAGTGAACTTTATCCGAGGGGACACCCACGTGCAAACGGTGCACACACTCGATGTGTTGAGAACGAGCGTAACCAAGCTGCGCAGCAGCGGCGCGCGGATTGGCCTCGTGCCGACCATGGGTGCGCTGCACGAGGGGCATTTGACGCTTGTTCGAAAAGCTTTGGAAAATTGTGACGCAGTTGTGGCATCGATTTTTGTGAACCCGACTCAATTTGGCCCAAACGAAGATCTGGACGCCTATCCCCGCCAACTGGCTGAAGATGCGGCCATGCTTGAGGCGGAAGGATGCGCGCTGCTTTGGGCACCTGAGGCGCGCGAGATGTACCCGGATGGCTTCGTCACTAATGTCTCCGTGAGCGAAGTCAGCGAGGGTCTGTGCGGGGCTTCGCGCCCTGGCCATTTCGATGGCGTTGCCACGGTGGTGAACAAGCTTTTCAATCAGGTTCTCCCTGACATGGCATTCTTTGGGGAGAAGGATTTTCAACAGCTTGCCGTGATCCGGGCGATGGCGCGTGATCTCGATCTTACGCTTCCCCATGCGCATTCGATCATTGGTGTTCCCACAGTGCGTGAGGCGGATGGTCTCGCGATGTCGAGCCGCAATCGGTACTTGTCGGCTGCGGATCGGGCGGCGGCGGCCACGCTCCCAAAGGCAATGAAGCAAGCGATTGCGGAGATTGAGGCGTGCAGCGATGCTGTTCCCGCTCTGGCCTCGCTTGAAAAGGCCCTTCTCGAAGCGGGCTTTGAAAGCGTCGACTATGCGGTGCTTGCGGATGCCACTTCCCTTCGAGCTATTGACCGCCTAACGGGCTCCTCGGCTCGGCTTTTGGTCGCGGCCCGGATCGGCGGCACCCGCCTAATCGACAATATGGCCGTCTCTGCATGAGCGGCCACGAAGGAACCACACAGCGATGTTGAAGCATTTTTGGGGTTCGCTCCTCTTTACCGCCATCTGCATGGCGCTGGGCGGATGGTATGGCTGGGCGCTGCACGGCACGGTTGAGGGCACGCTTTCTATCCTATGGATCTGTGCGGTTCTGGCGGTTCTTGAGGTATCGCTTTCCTTCGACAATGCCGCGGTCAACGCCTCGATCCTGAAGGATATGGACCCGGTCTGGCAGCAACGTTTCCTCACCTGGGGGATCGCCATCGCAGTCTTCGGAATGCGGATCGTCTTCCCCATTGTGATTGTGATGGTCGCTGCCTCGCTTGGTCCGGTGGACGCAGTGCGTTTGGCATTAAGCGATCCGGCTGAATATCAGCGAATCGTGAGCGATGCGCATATTGGCCTGATGGGCTTTGGCGGCGCGTTTCTTGGCATGGTGGGTCTCAAATTCTTCTTCGATTCCGACAAAGAGCATGATTGGATCGATATGATCGAGCGCCCTTTGGCCAAGGTGGCAGATATCGAAGCGATTTCCATCGGTCTTGTGCTGCTGGGCACTTGGGCAACTTCGACCATGCTCGCGGACGAGGACGCACTCACTTTCATCACCGCCGCCATCGGGGGGCTGCTGACCTATCTGGTCGTAGAGGTGGTCAACCACGTACTCGAACCGCCGACCCCTTCCTCAGGTGATGTGGCGAAGGCTGGCTTCGGCGCGTTCCTCTATCTCGAAGTGCTGGATGCAAGCTTCTCCTTCGATGGAGTGATCGGAGCCTTCGCGCTTACCAACAATCTGATCATCATCGCCATTGGCCTTGGCATTGGCGCGATGTTTGTGCGTTCGATGACAATCTTCCTCGTGCGCAAAGGCACGATGTCGGAATATCGCTATCTGGAGCACGGCGCTTTTTACGCGATCCTCGCGCTGGCGGTGATCATGTACATCAACACATTCGCGCATATCCCCGAGGTCATCACCGGGCTGATTGGTGCAGTTCTGATCGGCCTGGCATTCTGGTCATCAGTACGTGCCAACAGGGCCAATCAGGCACCACAGGCCGCTTGACGAGCGCGCCGCTTTAGTGGCAAAGGCGCGCCTCCAAGAGCGGGCGGGTATAGCATAGTGGTAATGCTCCAGCCTTCCAAGCTGGCTAGAGGGGTTCGATTCCCCTTACCCGCTCCAAAAATTTCCTTTGCAGTAGCTTTTCTAGTTTTGCTTGGGAGCAGCTAAGGCTTAGCTGCCCCTGCATGACGACGCTTACGCACCTCCAACGGCTTGAGGCCGAGAGTATTCACATCCTGCGCGAAGTTGTGGCTGAGGCTCAAAACCCGGTCATGATGTATTCGGTCGGCAAGGATAGCGCAGTGATGCTGCACTTGGCCCGCAAGGCCTTTTACCCGGCTACCCCACCGTTCCCGTTGCTCCATGTTGATACGACGTGGAAGTTTCAGGACATGTATGCGCTACGTGATGCGGTCACGGAAAAGACCGGCATGAAGCTGTTGGTGTGGCAGAATGAAGAGGCGGCAGAACGCGGGATCAACCCGTTCGACCACGGGCCACTGCACACCGATATGTGGAAGACCCAAGGGTTGAAGCAGGCGCTCGACCATTATGGTTTTGACGCAGCCTTTGGCGGCGCTCGCCGTGATGAAGAGAAAAGCCGCGCCAAGGAACGCGTCTTCTCCTTCCGCACCGCCTCACACAGCTGGAACCCCAAGGATCAACGCCCTGAGCTGTGGAATCTCTACAACGCCAAGAAGAACAAGGGTGAGAGCATCCGTGTCTTCCCTCTGTCCAATTGGACCGAACTCGACATCTGGCAGTACATAATGAGTGAGAGCATAGAGATTGTCCCGCTCTATTTCGCTGCCGAGCGTCCAACGTTTGAGTGGGAAGGTGGCCTGTTTATGGCCGACGATATCGACCGGCTTGAAAAGGTCATGGGCAAAAAGCCCGAGATCACCATGAAGTCAGTCCGCTTCCGCACGCTTGGCTGCTTCCCGCTTACTGGGGCGGTCGAGAGCACAGCCTCCACCCTTTCGGAAGTGGTGCAGGAAACCCTGCTGACCTCCACCAGCGAGCGCCAAGGCCGTGTGATCGACAAGGATGCGGGCGGGGCCGGCATGGAGAAGAAGAAGCAGGAGGGGTATTTCTGATGGAAAAGAGCCACCCAGCTTATGAAACCGATGCTCTGATTGCGGAAGACATCGACGCATATCTCGACACGCACCAACATAAGAGCCTGCTCCGCTTCATCACTTGCGGCAGCGTGGATGACGGAAAATCGACCCTGATCGGACGGCTGCTTTACGACTCAAAGATGATCTTCGAAGATCAGCTGGCAAGCCTTGAAGCGGACAGCGCCAAGCATGGAACGCAGGGCGAAGAGATTGACTTCGCGCTTCTGGTCGATGGCCTCGCTGCCGAACGCGAGCAGGGCATCACGATTGATGTCGCCTATCGCTTTTTCACGACTGAGAAGCGCAAGTTCATCGTCGCCGATACGCCAGGGCACGAGCAGTACACACGCAATATGGTCACCGGTGCCTCAACCGCCAATCTTGCGGTGATCCTTGTCGATGCGCGCAAAGGCGTGCTTGCACAAACGCGGCGGCACTCCTTCCTCGTCCACCTTCTTGGCATCAAGCAGGTTGTGTTAGCAGTGAACAAGATGGATCTGGTCGACTACAGCCAGAGCACATTTGAGGAGATCCTGGCAGATTATGCAGAGTTCGCCAAGGAAGTCGGGATTGAGGATTTCACCGCCATTCCGATTTCAGGCTTCAAGGGCGACAATATCACCGCAGCGCCATCCTCAAATACACCTTGGTATCAAGGCCCGGCTCTGATCGAGCATCTTGAGAGCGTTGAAGTCGCCACGACGACCGCTCAGCGCGGACCCTTCCGCATGCCCGTCCAATGGGTGAACCGCCCTAATCTCGATTTCCGCGGCTTTGCCGGACAGATCGCGACGGGAACCATCAAGCCGGGCGACACCGTGCGCGTGGTGCCTTCCGGTAAGACATCCAAGGTGGAGACCATCACCACCTTCGACGGCGATCTCGACGAGGCGGTTGCAGGCCAGTCGGTGACGCTTACCCTAGAAGACGAGGTCGATTGCAGCCGAGGCGATGTGATCGCGGCGGCCGACGATCCGCCTGAGGTTTCAGACCAATTCTGCGCCAAGCTCGTCTGGCTTGACGAAACAGCGCTCAAACCGGGTCGTGGCTATTGGCTGAAACTCGGCTCGCAAACCGTCACTGCGACAGTGCAGAGCCCCAAGTTTGAGATCGACGTTAACAGCCTCGATCACCTTGCGGCGAAGACCCTTGGGTTGAACGGGATCGGCGAGGTCGAGCTCGCAACCGACAAGCCGATTGTTTTTGAGCCCTACGATGCCTCACGTACGCTCGGCGGCTTTATCCTGATCGACAAATTCACCAATGCGACGGTTGGTGCGGGAATGCTCAATTTCAGCCTTCGCCGCGCACAAAACGTCCATTGGCAACCGACTACGGTCGCGCGCGAGGACCACGCGATCCTGAAAAACCAGAAACCCCGCGTGCTTTGGTTCACCGGTCTCTCGGGCTCTGGAAAAAGCACCATCGCCAATGAGGTTGAGAAGAAGCTTGCGTTGATGAACAGGCACACTTTCCTCCTTGATGGAGACAATGTGCGCCACGGCCTCAACAAGGATTTGGGCTTTACTGAGGCTGATCGAATCGAAAACATCCGCCGGATTGGCGAGGTTGCCAAGCTAATGGCAGATGCTGGTCTGATCGTTCTCACTGCCTTCATCTCACCCTTCCGGGCCGAGCGACGCATGGTTCGCGAAATGCTGCCTGAGGGCGAGTTTATCGAGATCTTTGTCGACACCCCGCTGGACGTGGCCGAGGCGCGCGATGTGAAGGGGCTCTACAAAAAGGCACGTTCGGGAGAGCTCAAGAACTTTACCGGGATCGACAGTCCTTATGAAGAGCCCGAGCTGGCCGAGATCCGCGTAAACACCGTGGATATGAGCGTCGAAGAGGCTGCCGATTATATCATCGCGCAGATATTGCCGCTCAAATGAGCCAGCCTGAACTGTCCGACGCGCAGCTTGCCGCGCACCTTGCCGAAGTGGCGGGCCGTATCGCGCTCAACGTGCGGGCCAGCGGCTTGCTTGAAGGCAAGGCGCTTGGCAACGCGGGGGATGCCACCGCCAATGAATTTCTGTGCAGCGCCATTCGCAGCAATCGCCCGGAAGATGGGCTTCTCTCGGAAGAAGAGAAAGACAGCAAGGACCGGCTTGAGAAATCCAGAGTTTGGATTGTCGATCCCGTCGATGGCACCCGAGAATATGGGGAGGAGCGAAGCGATTGGGCGGTACACGTAGGCCTTGCAATTGATGGCGTAGCGACAACTGGCGCGGTGGCATTGCCCGATCTGAATGGCGGGATTGTAATTCGCACCGATGAGGTCAGCGCTTTGCCCGAACCCGCCGCCAAACCCCGCTTTCTCGTCAGCCGCACTCGGCCCGCCAAAGAAGCCGTTGCCGTGGCTGAAGCCATGGGTGGCGAGCTTGTGGGCATGGGCAGCGCTGGCGGCAAAGCGATGGCGGTCGTGCGCGGCGAAGCGGAGATCTATTTGCACTCAGGTGGGCAATATGAATGGGACAGCTGTGCGCCGGTGGCTGTCGCGAGGGCGCATGGCCTGCATTGCTCGCGCATCGATGGATCGCCGCTGCGCTACAACCAGTCAGACACCTATTTGCCGGACCTGCTCATCTGCCGCCGGGAATACGCCGAGGACGTTCTAGCCCTCGTCGCCGACCTCTGAGGCGGCTTCTAAAATCGCATTTTCAGGCGCATCGCTCGACGAAGCGAGGATTTCAATCTCAACGCGCCGGTTGGCTGCCCGGCCCGTTTCATTGGGGGTACCATCGGGCAAAGCGTTGGGTTGAACGGGGTTTTGTTCGCCGAAAACTATCACGTCGATCCTTCGCGGCTCCGCCCCGGCCGCGATCAACCATTCGGCAACCGCAAGCCCCCGTTCTTCAGACATACTCGCATTGTCGGCATCGGTGCCCGCGCTATCGCTATGCGCGTAAAGAACGATAGCGCCATTCCCCGCGAACTGATCGCTCTGTCGCACCTGCTCCAGAACCGCCATCGCATCGGCATCAAGCTCTTTCCCGCCATCAGGAAATCCGACCGTGGTCGCATAGCTTTGCGGCTCTGGGTCCATAGGTTTGATCGTTTCCGCTTCCACATCGGGCCGCAAAATCGACACAGGTTCTGTCTCGTCTGGCGCAGGCTCAGTCTCGGTGGTTGCGGCATCGGGGGTGTCCGTCGGTTCCGGTTCCTGATTGCAAGCGCTGAGTAACAGCAGAACTGGGATGGTAGCGAGCGAGACTGTATTAGGGCTCATACACTTACCTTTTCACGTTTTTTGGGCGGCACAAAGGAAATTACGATATCGCCGCTGCGCGGGTTCGGGCGCACGGCGTGAGTGAAAAAGCGCAAAGTGCCGCTTTCGCGAACGATCAGCAGCAGGCTCGCCTCTGATGAGAGCTTCTTCTGAGCATCCGAGAAGTCAAATTCATCCGACAGCTTGGTCTTCTTGAACACCCAACCATCACGCGTGCGCTCATGCACTTCGCTCGCGTCAAACCCGTCTTCGAACAAGGCGCGGCCCCTGATGCTTTCAGGCAATGCAGTCCGACTTTCTTCACCCTCATTCTCGCCAAGCTGATAGACCATATCCTGGCCCACTTCATGCGCAAATTCGGCACACACGAGCGCGTTGTAGGCCTCATTCTCAGTAGCAGCGACGATCACCTGAAATGGCGTCAGATCAAGGTTATGTTCGGTCGCCTCATTGAGGATTTCGCCGTGATAATGGGGAAGGCCCTCAAGGCGCGCTTTGGCCAACCTCTGCCAGCTTTGATCGACGATCATGACGGGTGCGCCAACCGCCTCCATTTCCTTGGCAAGGGCAACGGTCCACGGCGTGGAGCCGACCAACAAGAGACCCGGGCGACTGTCACCCTTCACCTTGAGCAGCCGGGCGACCAAGTTGACGCTGAAACCGTGCGCGATAACGGTGGCGACCACCACTGCAAAGCTAAGACCGATTAGGATCTGTCCACCGGCAATCCCAAGATCACCGAGGCGGAGGGCAAACAGGCCGGAGATCGCCACCAGGACAATCCCACGCGGCGCGATCCAGGCAACGAACAGACGCTCATTCCATGGAATGGTCGTGCCCCAGAGACTGACCAAAACCGTGACGGGTCGCACCACAAACAGAAGTGCCAAAAGAAAGGCCCAAGGCCGCCAGCTGGTCTGGAGATAGGTGAGCTCTTCCCATTTGAGCGAAGCCGCAAGCAAGATAAAGATGCCCGAAACAAGGAGAACCGCTATGTTCTCTTTGAACGGGTGGATCGAGCGAAGACTGGAGATATCCCGGTTGGCGAGAGTCACGCCCATTACGGTGACCGCGACCAATCCCGCCTCATGTTCGATCTGATTAGTGAGCACGAAGACAGCGATCACGGTGATAAACAGCACCGGGACCTTCAGGAATTCGGGGACGGCTCCACGGGTGAAGAGCCATGAAATTATCCGCGCGGCTGCATATCCAATAAGTCCTGCAAGGACTGCAGCTATAATCAATGGCGGGGCGACATCGAAAACACTAGCATCGGGGAATTCATTGACCCGGCGGAAATACTCATATGCGATCACCGCGCACAACGCGCCGGTCGGGTCGTTGACGATGCCTTCCCATTTGAGGATCGAATTGGGCCGGGCTTGGATGTTCGCTTGGCGCAGGAGCGGGATCACCACGGTGGGTCCTGTCACGATCAGAATGCCACCAAACAAAACCGCGACAGGCAAAACCAGGCCAGCAATATAATAGCCTGCGAGCGCCCCAAGGGTCCAACCAACCAACACACCAACGGTGGCAAGACGCCAGACAGCCCTCCCCGAATGTCTGAGTTCGCGAAGATCGAGGCTGAGCCCGCCCTCAAACAGAATGAGTGCCACCCCGATACTGATCATGGGGTCTAGCAACTCCCCAAAAGCGGCCTCGGGGTCGATCATTCCCGTGATGGGCCCGGCGATGAAACCCGCCGCCAGCATCAGCACGATCGCTGGCCAACCGGTACGCCACGCAGCCCATTGCGCGCCAATGCCAAGTGCACCGACAGCGGCGATAGTAATAGCTTGGCTTTCTAGTGAGATGCTTGGGGCCTTTCGGGATTCATTTGCGACGAGGCTCGAGGGTGCCTTACTCGCCTTCGAACGACATCAGAGCGCAAACGTCAACATTTGCTTCGCGCAAACGCTCTGCTCCGCCCAAATCTGGGAGGTCGATCACAAAAATCGCGTGGTCAACACGCGCTCCCGCTTGACGCAGCAGTTGCGCGCTGGCGAGGGCCGTGCCGCCGGTTGCGATCAAGTCGTCGACAATGACCACTCGCTCCCCATCAGAGATGGCGCTTGGGTCGATCTCAAGCCGGTCGGTGCCGTACTCGAGCGCGTAGTCCACGCCGATAGTCGTGATTGGGAGCTTGCCGGGCTTGCGCACAGGGAGAAAGCCAATGCCCATGTGAACGGCTACGGCGGCACCGAAGATAAACCCACGTGCCTCCATCCCAGCGATCTTCTGCGCACCGTTGGCCTTCGCCAGCTCAGACAGATAATGGACACTCGCAGCGAGCCCCTTGCCGTGGCCAATCAGCGTGGTGATATCGCGAAACTGTATGCCAGGTTCCGGGAAATCCGGCACTGTGCGCACAAGCGCTTTGAGCGCATCAGGCGACAAGGTCAGATTGCTCATCAATATCTCCGGAAAAGAATGGAATTTGAGGCTCTGGAACGAAAACGCCCCACCATCCAAGCGCGGATGACGGGGCATTTTTTAGTCGATTGAAAAACGATCAGACGAGCTCAACATCGCCTTTCTTTTTCTTCTTCCCAGCCCAGACTGTCTTGTATGACATAAAGCCAAAGAAAGTCGCAAAGAGCAGGAAGCCAATCACGAACCAGCCGGTCTGCTTGCGCTTGATCAGCGTAGGTTCGCCTGCCCATGTCAGGAACGCCGTGATGTCCTGTGCCATTTGTTCTTCAGTGGCTTCGGTGCCGTCTGAGTAAGTGACAATCCCGTCAAGAAGCTGCGGAGGCATGGCGATGTTGATGTTGTAGAAATACTCGTTGAAATAGAGGCCCGCAGGCGTCTCAAAGTCGGGTGACTTAGCCTGATCTTCTGGATCGACCTCGTTGTACCCCTGCATCAACGAGTAAACATAGTGCACGCCGTCGTTACGCGCTTTGGTGATAAGCGTGAGATCAGGCGGAAGAGCGTTGTTGTTGAACGCACGTGCTTCGACTTCGTTCGCATATGGCGACGGGAACATGTCGGTTGGAAGACCCGGACGCTTGACCACCGAGCCGTCCTTTGGATCGATACCCGGAACTTCCCAGCTTGCCGCTTCAGCACGAACTTCCGCTTCGGTGTAGCCGATTTCCTGAAGGTTGCGGAAAGCGACGAACTTCAGGCTGTGACAGGCCGAGCAAACCTCTTTGTAGACCTGATAGCCACGCTGCAGCTGCTGGGTGTCCCACGTGCCCAATGGTCCATCGAAAGAGAAGCCGCCTTCAGGCGCGATATTCTTCTCCTGGAAGGCGTAATAGTCGGGTTTCGTAGGAAACGCGAAGTTGAGGGCTCCGGGCAGAAGCGACCACAAGAGCAGAACCCCCGTAATCCCTAGACCGAAAAGGATGCCTCCAAGACGAATAGTCATGACCTAACTCTTTCTCGTTATCGGGTCAGTGAAACGGCTTACTCAGCCGGCTCGGCCGCGGTTTGGGCTGCTGGCTCATCTTTCCCCAGGACAGCCTCGGTAATCGAAAACGGCAACGCCTTTGGCACTTCGATTTGGCTGACGATCGGCAAGATCACCAGGAAGTGCAGGAAGTACCATGCCGTCGCGATTTGGCTCATCACGATGTAAGGCTCTTCAGCCTTGGCACCGCCAAGATAGAACAGTGCAGCCATGTCGATCACGAAGATCCAGAAGAAGATCCGGAACATCGGACGATAGGAGCCGGAGCGAACCGGGCTCTTGTCGAGCCATGGCAGGAAGAACCACAGCAGGATAGAGCCAAACATCGCGATAACACCGAGCAGCTTCGCTTCGATCAGAACAATTCCGGTGAACGGAATGGTGAGATCGCCGGTGAAGGCACGAAGGATCGCGTAGAACGGATAGAAGTACCACTCTGGAACAATCAGCGCCGGTGTCGAAAGCGGGTTGGCTTCGATCCAGTTTTCGGCGTGACCCAATGCGTTTGGTGCAAAGAACACCACGAAGGCGAAGAGCGTCAGCACCAGACCCAAGAACCAACCATCTTTGGCGGTGTAGTATGGGTGGAAAGGAACGGTGTCGCTTTCTTTCTTCACTTCAACGCCGGTTGGGTTTGACGAGCCCGGGATATGGAGCGCCCAAACGTGCAGGATTACCGCGCCGAGAATGACGAATGGCAACAGGAAGTGCAGCGAGAAGAAGCGGTTGAGGGTCGAGTTGTTCGGCGCATAGCCGCCAACCAGCCAAACCTGAAGCGGCTCACCGATGAACGGGATAGCGCCAAACAGGCCAGTGATCACTTTCGCACCCCAGAAGCTCATTTGGCCCCATGGGAGAACGTAACCCATGAACGCGGTTGCCATCATCAGGAGGAAGATAACCACGCCCAAGAGCCAGATCATCTCACGCGGTGCTTTATACGATGAGTAATAGAAGCCGCGGAAGATATGGAGGTAGATCACCATGAAAAAGAAGCTCGCGCCGTTGGCGTGTGCATACTTCATCAACCAGCCGTAATTCACATTGCGCATGATGTGCTCGATCTGACCAAAGGCCACATCGGTGTTCGCCGCATAGTGCATCGCAAGGATGATGCCGGTGACAATCTGGAACACGAGGAAGAAGCCAGCAAGAACGCCGAAGTTCCACATGTAGTTCAAGTTACGCGGAACCGGATAACCTGCGCCAATCGCGTTATAGACCAAGCGCGGTAGCGGCAGTTTCTCATCCATCCACACCATGAATGGATTTTTCGGCTCGTAAGAGTTTGCCCAGGCGAAGCTCATAATGCTCTCTTGCTCTTCTCAGCTGTTAAACAGTTTGCTGAAGGAAAATTCTATACGTCAACCGATGCGGATGACGTTCTCATTCTGGAATGCGAATTCAGGCACCGCCAGATTGGTCGGTGCCGGACCTTTGCGGATGCGGCCAGCCGCATCGTAGTGCGAACCGTGACATGGGCAGAAATACCCATCAAATTCGCCCTTGTCTTCACCCTCACCAGCGCCAAGCGGAACGCAACCAAGGTGCGTGCACACGCCAAGCTGGACCAGAATGTCTGCATTGCCTTCGCCAAGCCGTTGCTCAAGCGATTCCGCATCGCGCAGGCCGCCAAGGTCGACCTCTTGCATTTCGGCGATTTCTTCGGGGGTCATGCGCTTCACGAAAAGCGGCTGATCACGGAAAACGCCTTTGATCGACTGACCCGGCTCAAGCGCGGACACATCCACATCGGTGGTCGAAGCCGCAAGAACGTCTGCGGTTGGTGCCATCTGGCTGACCAGCGGATACAAAACTGACGCGCCGCCAACGCCTGCAAAGCTTACAGCGGCAATGTGGATCCAATCGCGACGACGAACACCGTCTTCAGTGTTCATATTGTCTGCAGTCGTAGCCATTTATCGATACCCTGCTCTTTTAACCGCAGATAGGCGAGGCCCATTGCGGCGATCATGTTAATCTAACGGACAGCGCAAGCTGCGCTAATTATCCCTGTTATCCGCGCCACCATAATGTTGGAGCCTCATTTTCAGTTCCACGGATGGCGCCCGTATAGTCCGTTTGAAGATAATGCCAATGGTGTTTTAATCACTTATGGTTCCACTACGTGCAAGCCGCGAGGCCAAACCGCCTCTATCCCGGTGAAATTGCAGTCAATTGTCGCCCATAGTCGGGTTCACTGCTCTGCACTGCGCGACGATAGGAATAGTAGGCTTCCGATTCGGTACAGGTATCGCGACCAAGGATACTGATTGTGCTCAGCCCCGCATGACGGAGCCGCGCCAAAATGTAACCGGGCAAATCAAATTGCCAACGCTCTTTGCCATCACGCACGCCAGCGGCAGCGAAATGCATAGCTTCTTCTCGAGCGAAATTCTCGTAAAACTTGGCATCCACTTCATAGCTAGGCTGCGCGATCGTGGGGCCGAGGACAGCGACGATGTTCGGACGAGTTGCGCCCAACGCCTCCATTGCAGACACTGTGTTCTCCAGCACGCCATTATGTGCACCGCGCCACCCCGCATGAGCTGCACCCACGACACCAGCCTCGCGGTCGGCAAAGAGCACAGGGCCACAATCCGCGGTCACAATCCCGACAACAATGTCGGTACGATCGGTCACCACTGCGTCAGCGACTGGGCGATCTTTGGCGTGGTCAGGCCATTTCTTGTCTGTCACCTTGCTGATCGTGATCACTTCTGGCGAATGCACTTGATGCGGTGTTTGGATAGGGGCACCGGGCAGAATCGCCCCCGCCGCGGCATTTCTGAGCGCACGAATCTCCTCCGGATCGCCGGGACCGCCAAAACCAAACTGGTGCGCCCCGCGCGCCGACCCGAAAAAGCCGTGGGACACGTCTTCGAGGAGCGGCGAGCGCTCAATCGCAAAAGGCACCTCAGAAGGCGAGGTAGGCGCAGGGTCAGCCATCAAGGCTCCTATTCACCTGCTCGAATGTGTCGCGCGACAGATTGTCTTGTGCTGCGACCCGCTCCAACTCGGCTTTCATCAGCGCTGCACGACCCGGTTCAATCCGCCGCCAGCGGCCGAGAGCTGGTACAAAGCGCGCCGCAGTTTGGGGGTTGATGGGGTCGAGTGCGATGATGACATCGGCGATCATTCGGTAACCGGCGCCATTCGCCTCATGAAACGCCGCAGGGTTGCCTGCGAGCGCCATATAGAGCGAACGCACGCGGTTGGGATTGGTCATGGTGAAATCCGGATGCCCCGCCAACGCCTCAACATGGGCGAGCACATTGGGATGAAGCGAAAGCGCCTGGAAAGTGAACCATTTGTCAATCACCAGATCATTGCCGCTGTAGCGCTGATAAAAAGAGGCAAGCCGTTCCTCGCGCGCAGGGTGTTCAAGTCCGGAGAGAACCATCAAGGCGCCTTGGCGATCGGTCATATTGTCGGCGCTATCAAATTGACGTGAAGCAAGCTCAGCGGCCTTGTCAGGATCCGATGCCGCAAGATAGCCGAGCACTAATGTCTTAACCTTGCGTGCGCCCACTCCAGCAGGATCGTCAAACGCAACTTTGGCGCAGCGCTCATAAGCGGCATGCAGCTCGGATGATTGCCCCGCCCCAATCGCCTTTTTCATTGCCTCGCGGGCGTCGTGGATCGCACCGGGATCAGCTTTGCGTTCACCCGTGGCCATGGCTTCAAACAGATAGCTTCCGCTCGGCAACATCATCAGCTCACTGCGCATCGAATCATCGAGCGACGCATCGGTGATAACCGCCTGCATCGCTTCAACCACAGCCTCGCGCCCTGCGAGAATCTGCGCCGCGTCGGCCTCGCCGCTGGCCTCGGCGACAAGTGCCCCAACCGCGAGCTCCTGCATCGCTTCGTAGCGGGCGAAGGAGTCATCATCCTTGGCGGCAAGAAACAGCAGCGCGTCACGGTCAAGCGACCGCTTGATTACAACAGGCGCTGTGTAGCCGCGATTGATTGAGACCACCGGTCTTGAGCCAACCAAGGGGAGACGGAATTCGCCATGCTCCTCGGTGAGAACAATAGTCTGCTCAGCGCCCAATGCGCCGCTTTCACAGTCGTGCACTGCTACCCGCAATGGAATAGGCATCGCGCTCTTCTCGGTCTGGCCAGGTGTCGCCGGGAGCACTTGTTTCAGCGAAAGCACCAGTTCCTCACCATCCACGCGCTCGCTCACTTCGATGCGTGGTGTGCCTGCTTGCGAATACCACAGGCGGAATTGCTCAAGATCCAGCCCCGCGCCATCCTCGATCGCCTTGACGAAATCCTCGCAGGTCGCCGCTTCGCCATCGTGGCGGTCAAAATAAAGGTCGGTGCCTTTGCGGAAGGCTTGCACGCCAGCCATCGACCGCATCATGCGGATGACTTCTGCGCCCTTATTGTAGACGGTCGCGGTGTAGAAGTTCGAGATTTCGCGGTAGCTGTCCGGACGGATCGGGTGTGCTAAAGGCCCTGCATCCTCAGGGAATTGCGCTGCGCGGAGGATGCGCACATCCTCAATCCGCTTTACCGCCTCTCCGCGCATATCCTGACTGAACAGTTGATCGCGCAGGACGGTAAAGCCCTCTTTGAGGCTCAATTGAAACCAATCGCGACAAGTGATGCGATTGCCAGACCAATTGTGGAAGTATTCGTGCGCGATCACCCCTTCCACGCCGTCAAAATCCGCATCGGTCGCGGTGTCGCTATCGGCGAGCACAAATTTCGTGTTGAAGACGTTGAGACCTTTGTTCTCCATCGCCCCCATGTTAAAATCTGAAACGGCTACAATGTTGTAGAGATCAAGATCGTATTCACGCCCAAACACGTCCTCATCCCATTTCATCGACCGATGGAGCGATTCGAGCGCATGGTCCGTGCGGTCCAGATCCTCTGCACGCACCCAGATATTGCACTCCACCTCCCGGCCAGACATGGTGGTGAAGGGTCCAGATTTAGCGGCAAGATCGCCAGCAACAAGGGCGAACAAATACGAGGGCTTGGGCCACGGATCGAACCACTCGGCAAAATGTCGCCCTCCTTCAAGTTCGCCTGTCGCCTCTTTATTGCCATTGCACAAAAGGATCGGAAAGGCGGACCTTTCGCCTTCCATCCGCACGCGGTAAGTCGAGAGCACATCGGGACGGTCCGGGAAGAAGGTGATCCGCCTAAAGCCTTCCGCTTCGCACTGTGTGCACAGCATACCGTTTGACGCATAGAGGCCCATAAGTGTCGTGTTTTGATCAGGCGTAATCTCTGTTGTGATTGTCACCTGATGATCTTCACCCTGAAGCGTCAAAAGAAGGTCCGGCCCCTCCATCACCCAATCGTCAGATACGGTGCCATCAACCATCACACTTTTCGCGGTGAGGCCATCGCCGTTCAGCCGTAAGACTTGGGATGCGACCGCTTTTGCGTTGCGCCGGACGGTGAGCGTCGCTGTCACCGTAGTCCTTTCAATACCAAGATCGAAGTGAAGCTGTGTCTCAGGCACTATCCATGCGAAGGGCGTATAATCCTCGCGTCTTATCAGAGGGGGCTCTGCGGGAGTTGGTGGGGCGACGGTGATCGAGTCGTGTGCAATATCCATGGCAACAAGATTTAGGTTGATTTGCGCCCGCGTCCAGCGGCACTAGCCCTGACATGGCGCATTTATTGATCTTTGGCCTTGGCTACACCGCCAAACGCATCGCCGCTTCGCTGAAGACGCTAGGGTGGAGCGTGGAGGCGACGGGCAGTGCTGGTGCGGTGGATTTTGCCGATGCACAAGCTGTCCACGCCGCACTTGAGCGAGCCACCCATGTGCTCTCCTCGGTACCGCCAGACCGAGCTTCGGGCGATGATCCGGTTTTGTCAGCGTATGGCGAGGCGCTCAGAGACCGAGCGCTGTTCTACCTCTCCTCCACCGGAGTTTATGGCGACCAGCAGGGGGCATGGGTTGATGAAGCAACGCCCACTGTGGTCGAAACTGGCGCGGGTCGCCGCAATGCAAGAGCAGAGGCGGATGCCGCTTGGATCGAGCTTGGTGCGCGAGTTTTTCGACTGCCGGGCATTTATGGGCCGGGACGCAGCACGCTTGACCGGGTGAAAACAGGAAAGGCGCGGCGGATTGATCTACCAGGCCAGGTGTTCAGCCGTGTTCATGTCGACGATATAGCAAGCGGGGTTGTCGCCGCGTTGACGCGCGACGCGCCTTCGGGGGCTTACAATCTGGGCGACGACTTGCCGGCCAGCGGCAATGCGGTGACTGAACATGCCTGCGCGCTTCTCGGCTTGGAGCCGCCCAAGCTCGAGACGCTCGAAGAGGCCAGTCTCTCAGAGATGGCGCGCGGCTTCTATTCTGAGAACCGCCGCGTAGCGAATGGCAAGGCCAAGCGTGTGCTTGATTGGCGGCCGAAACTCCCAACTTACATCGAAGGTCTAGCGGACTTGCTTTGATCTGAGCGCAATAACCATTCCCAGCACGGCCAGAGCCATTCCTCCAACCGTCAGCCCAGTCCAGCGGTAACCCTCAAAGACGGTCGAGATCACCATCGCCACCGAGATAGTCAGGATCGCATTATAGGCCGTCTTGCCCGCGCCAATCTCACGCACGAGATTGTAATGGAGCGGGAAGGTGATCACCGATCCAATCAGCGCGAGATAGACAATCCCGCCCCAATAAGCCGTCTCCGTGGGCACAGGTGGTGGGCCAGCAGTTAGCCATGCAAAGCCAAGGTCGAAGATCGTGCCATAGAGCATCGCCCACGCAAGCAGACTCACCATTGGAACCGCGCGGCCAGTAGGGTTGGCCTGAATGACGTTGGCGACCGAGGCAGAAAGAATGCCCAGCATTGCCAGCGCAATGCCCAGCCCGACATTCCCGCCAATCACTCCCGCATCGGGATTGGCATTCCATTCGTGGAAGAGAAGAGAAGACACGCCAACAATCGCGACGCAGCTGCCGAGCATAAATCCGGTCGGCACCCGCTCTCCAAGGAAAAAGCGACCCAGCATGGCATTGGGCACCATCATCAACCCGAACATCAAGGCCACAATGCCAGACGTCACATAGAGCTCTGCGTGATAGACGAAGAGGAAATTTCCGCTGAACTGGAACAGGCCGACAAGGACTGCGAGTCTGTGTTCAGGCCGATTGAGGAGCAACCGCCGCTTCATCAAGAATGCCACCAGAAACAGCGCCGGTGTCGCCAACGCGAAGCGATAGAACACCGACCAGGCGGCAGGCACACCGTCAATCTGTCCGGTGATCACAAACCAGGTGGACCCCCAGATCGTGCCGGTCAGCACAAATGGGAGGATTACCCGCAGGTTCAACATGGATGGGTTTTCGGAACTCATATGGCAGCGATCAAAGTGCAGCTATCGCCTGGCCGAGCGCCTTGGCGTGATCCTCGCGAGTGTCCCAAGCAGTGACAAATCGAGCCGCATCCGCGCCCCAATCATAGAAAGCGAAATTCTGCAATCTCAATGTCTCTCGCTCTTCCGGAGAAATCCGCACAAACAACTCATTGGCTTCGACCGGGTGCATCAAACGCCCCTCACAGCCGCTTGCCACCTCGCCCGCCGCCGCATTGGCATGGCGGGCGTTGGCGAGCCACAGATCGCCAACAAGCATCGCAAGGATCTGCGCGGCAAGATAGCGACCTTTGCACTGAAGGTGTCCGGCGCGCTTGCGGCGATATTTGACCATACCGGCTTGTTCCGGGTCGAAAAGCACCACAGCTTCGGCGCTCATGGCGCCGTTCTTGATGAAACCGAAGGCAAGGCTGTCTACCCCTCGCGCCGCATCAGCCGCTGAACCTCCAAGGAAGGCAGCAGCATTGGCAAAACGCGCGCCATCCATATGAATGCCGAGGCCACGGTCCTTTGCGAAATCATGCAGAGTCTCAAGCTCGCCACGCGAATAGCTGCGCCCATATTCGCTCGCCTGAGTGATCGCGATTGCATGCGGCTGCACCTGGTGAACATCATCGCGGATCGGATCAATCAGAGCGGCGATCCCTTCGGGTGTGAGCTTTGCACCCTCACCTTCGCACAACATCAATTTGGCACCATGAAGGTAAAACCCCGGTGCGCCACCCTCGTCGACCTCGATATGTGCTTCCTCGTGGCACACCACGCCTCCATGCGGCTGCACCATAGTCGCAAGCGCCAAGCAATTGGCAGAGGTCCCGGTCGCCGTCCAAAGCCCGGCGCATTCGCGTCCGAAAAGATCACTGAACCGCTCATCAAGCTGGGCTGAGAGTGCATCGCCATCATATGGGCTGTCTGCACTGTCGGCCGCACGCATT
Source organism: uncultured Erythrobacter sp. (assembly GCF_947502395.1). Classification (GTDB taxonomy): domain Bacteria; phylum Pseudomonadota; class Alphaproteobacteria; order Sphingomonadales; family Sphingomonadaceae; genus Erythrobacter. The sequence goes on along the minus strand of NZ_CANMZM010000002.1, from coordinate 795,560 downwards.
GCTTCCCACACTTTGGGGTGGACCGGAGCGGCATTGTCGGAGAGGAAGGGCATGAGGTCAGTCATGCGCCAAGCCTCTAGTGCTCTGGGCGCACATGGCAAGAAGGAGAGATCGTTTGGGCGAGGTTACCATTACCCATCAAGCCCATGGTGATGGCGGAAAGTACATCGCCAAAGTGTCGGGAGAGACTGCGACGGGCCATCTCGAATGGGAGCCGGACGGGGAAGGCGTTCGGGTGGCCACCCACACAATCGTCCCTTCGGAAATCGGTGGGCGTGGCATTGCCGCTCAATTGGTCGAAGAACTTATCGCCGATGCGCGCGAGCACGGTTTCAAAGTCGTGCCGCAATGCTGGTATGTCGCCAAGAAATTCGACCAGAATCCCGATTGGGCCGATTTACGCGCCTAAGCCGTATCGAGCTGAGAGAAATCGGTCGCGGCGATTGTCTCCATGACCTTGCGTCGCACTTCTTGCGCTCGCTCAAGCGACACACCGGGAATTGCGAACACTCCGCCGGCCTGCCCCAAATGAAGCGTTGCGTAGCCACGCCACCTCGCAATGGGGCCTTGAGCGATCTCTACAGAATGCAGTTTAAGCCGAGTCGCGATCTGGCTCCGCGGGGAAAGAACCCCTCGGGCCGATACAATCTGCGTGGTATCGAGCGCATGGCGTTGATACCGCCAAGCCAGCACGTTGAGGGCTGCGGAAATCCCGGCGAGAACGAACAAAGCGCCCACCACAAAGGACGTCCATTCGGGCGAATAAATGCTCGATGCAATTCCTGCGACAACAGCCGGTATCAAAAAGAACAGCGCGTCGCGCACTGCGCTATCAAACAGGAATTTCTCGCTGGCTCTCCGCCAGTCGGAACTTTCGCCCGGCAGAGTGAAACCAGCGACCTCCGCGATGGGCGAAATCTCGTCGATCTTGGCAAAGGGCGCAACCACATGACTCGAGGCTCCTGAATCTTGCGCGAGACTAACAAAGCTCAATGAATGCCACCCAAAGCGATAGCGGATAAAGCGCGTCCCAATTTTGACACCCTGTACCCGATGGATCGGCATCACCACATCGGTCTTTGTCAGCAAACCTCGGCGGCGGCGGAACCCCCTTGCGGTACGCTCGAGCAAAAAACCCCATTCGCGCAGGAAGACCCGCACCACTCCTGTCAGCAAACCAATAGCGACTAACACGCCAATGCTGGATATTATGCCCACAATTTGAACGGTACGATCAAGCGCACTCAGATCGAAACCGTAGTCTTCAATCAAACCCTGCCAGACTTCGAGCTCCCAAAAGTCGAAGTCGAGGAAGCTGTCGACATATTGCAACAGACCAGCCAGCACCGCGAACACCGCGAGAGAAAATGAAAAAAGGCCAAAAGTGAGAAGCCTCTTCGGTGTCATAGTAAAGAGAGCCACCGCCTCTTCATCTATCTTTCCTATTGGGGACGCCGCACAGTCCTCAACCAATGCGCCAGAAGCCTGGCCGTCTTTGCGCTCTCGAACCAGCTGACGCATCTCTTCGCCGCGTTCCTCGGTAAGATAGGAAAGGCTGAGATCCTCTCCCCCGCCAGCCCCGGTCTCAAACTTGACCGCAACAAGCCCTAACAGCCGAGGAAGCAATTTCTGCTCAAGGCTGACATCCTGAATACGTTCATAGGGAACAGAGCGCGCAGAGCGGCTCAACACCCCACTTTCAACACGAATATCAGCCGCACCGATCGTGTATGTAAGGCGCTTCCAGGCGATGTAGGAAAACAGCGTACCGATAGCGACAATCGCGGCGGCAACGGGAAGCGCAATAAGAAGGCCCATCCCTGCGGTGCTAAAGGCGATGGCAAGGGCGGGAATGATCGCGTTCTGCGCGCTTTGGAGCAGGCCAACCAGCACCGTTTTGGGGTCAGTGTTGCGCGGTTCAAACGCGTTGTTGGCCCCTTCCACTTGAGGAATTCCCGAAGGCGAGACTGGAGAAGCAGCCTTGCTCACATGCTCTCGCGCTTGATGTGGGCGCGGATCTCCTCGCGCATCTGAACTGCAAGTTCATGGCCAAGGCCGGGTAGGCTGACCGAGGCATTGTGGCTGCCCGCAGTGTGCAACGTCATGGTCGCGATATCGAGAGCGCGCTCGATCGGGCCTTGATCAACGTCGATGTGCTGGATGCGGCCAAAAGGCACAATCGTATCGGAGCGCCACATAATACCGCGCACAACACGCAACCGATCAGGACTAATTTGATAACCGCGCGCATTATACCGGGCGAGCGGAATTCGGATCACGATGAACAAAGCCATCAGAACAGCTAAGCCTGTAATGATGCCGAAGGGGATGGGCACTTCCTCGGCTTGCAAAGCCCCGTCAATCGCAAGACCCACGACCAGAACAAGAAAGCCAATAAATATCGCCGCAATCCGCATGAGCAGCTTGTAATTGGGGTGCAGCAAAGTGAGTTCCGCTTCGTCATCCACCTCAGTGAAGATCGCTGAAGCCAGCCTCACATCGGGGTCTGCTTCTGCATTTTCTTCAAATGGACGCGGCGCATATTGGGCATCGCGCGGATAAGGCGCAGAAGCGGCTTGTGCTGGGCGAGATGGGGTAGCAGCGGCTTGGGATGTGCGTTGCCCCGGCTCCCACGGTTTCGCCCCGCCCTTGTGACCAAACAATTGGCGTGCAGGATCAAGCTTCGGGGCTGGCTGCCCGTTGTCTGTATCACCTTTACCAGACTGATCCCGATCACTCATGCGGCAATTCTTGCGCTAGAGCGGCGCACCCGCGCAAGTGTAAACTCGCAGAGAGTGGGTGATTTCTTTCTGGATTTTTTGTGGTTGGCGCTTTTGGCGACCCGATCACTTGCGGGGCACATCCATGGAATTGCGTGCAATCACCATGCGGTGCACCTCTGAAGGGCCGTCATAGATGCGCATGTTGCGAACGCGGCCGGCAAGCATATGAAGCGGCATTTCCTTGGTTACGCCCATCCCGCCAAGGCATTGCATGGCGTTGTCGATGACTTCTTGCGCCATTTCGCTGCAATAGACTTTGATCATTGAAATCTCAGAGCGCACATCGCGGCCCTCATCCAGTTTCCATGCGCAGTCATAGGCCATCAGGCGGGCCGCATGGATCTTCATCTTGGCATCGGCCACCCACCACTGCACCGCCTGACGCGCCGACAATGGCTGGCCAAAGGTTACACGCTGGGGTGCGTGCTCAGTCATGATGGAAAGCGCGCGTTCTGCCGCACCAATACACCAGGCCGCCATCTGCATTCGGCGAGTACCAAGGCGCAGCTGCATAGGGGCAAAGCCTTCACCTTCGGTGCCAAGCAGCTTCCAATCCTCGACCTCGCAGTCTTCGAGAGCGATCTCATAGGTGTACTCGCCGCCAAGCATCGGGACTTGCTTCACGACGTTAAAGCCGGGTGCATCGCGGTCAACGAGGAAGCAGGACATGCCGCCCGAACCCTTCGCTTCGGGATTTGTGCGTGCCAGAAGGATCGTGAAATCGGCCTCTTTCGCAGAAGTGATCCAGATCTTGCGCCCATTGATGATCCACTTGTCACCTTTGAGAACAGCCTTGGTTGTCATCCCTGATGGATCAGCGCCCGCACCCGGTTCCGAAATCCCGATGGCCGATAGCGTTCCTTCGCTCACATGAGGCTCAAGATAGGCTTTGCGCTGCTGCTCATCGCAATAACCAGCAAGCATTTTGAGGTTCGGGCTGTCAGGCGGCAGATTGTACTTCGCAACAGTGCTGCCCATCGCAATGTTCACGCCGACCAGCGCCATATGAGGCAGCCCCATGCCACCCACTTCCTCTGGCGCATCGAGAGCCCAGAGCCCCATATCCTTCGAAACCGCATCCAGCCGCGCTTTTTCGTCAGCGGTGATGTATCCGCCTTGGCCCCGAGCATCGCGCTCCAAGACGCCTGCTTCCAAGGGCATCAACTCATCACGCACGAACCTTTGCACAAGGTCTTCGAGCATCTGATACTCTTCGGGGAGTTCGAAATTGATAGCGGCACCTCGTGAGTGAATTGAAAACGCTTGGTATCGGCAAGAAACCGATCTGCAAACCTTCAATTCTCAGGTACGGCAGGCTCTCAAAGCTGGATGCCTGGGCGATCTCGGACAATCGCAGCTCGTTCGAGCATGCGTTAAAGAGCGCGGGTTTTGGCTCGCTCGCGGGAACCAACTCGGCTTTGTGGTTATCGATCATCACGGCGAAGTCTATACCGTGCTGAAACAGACCAAGTATCAGAACAAGCGTGATATTTATCTTACGTAAGACCGGGCGATCAACACAATATGAGAATGCGCCCGACATCCGGGCAGGCTTGTTCGCTTGCCTGACGTTCAGATGCGCAAGAGCAAAACGTATACTTATTCAGTCCGGTTGTTAACCAATCTGTGAAAGCACCTGGAAAGGTTATCTGAAACCTTTGGTAACGGTTGTTTGCGACAATGCATGGTGAAAAGAAAAGGAAAACGCCGTGCTTCATCGCATTACTCTGACAATTATTGCGGGTCTTGCCGTGTTACCGCATGCCGCACATGCAGAGGTCTCGTCCTCCCGTGTCACAGCGTCGGTGCCTGAAAGCTGCCGCCTCGATGCCCCGAACCTCAGTCTCAACGAAGGCTCAGAAGCGGCGACCGGCGTCGCTTGGGAAATGTGCAATTCGGGTCGCGGATATCGCATTGCGGCATTAACCCGAGCATTGGATTCAAGTGAGACCATAGTGCTACGCTATGGCAATCTCATTCGCGAGCTGAATGCTGTTGGACAAACCGACTTAGTCAACCGTTCAGGGCCGATTTTTAAGCAGGTGCCGATGTCGCTTAATGCAAAGGACCTTAATCGTCCTCTCGTTTTGAGCGTTTCAATGACGGCAATCTAGATTGCGCTGACCGTGACCAATATCCGATCCTGATATCGGCCTGCGACGCTACGCCGTGCGGGAACCAAGATACCAAGACTATAGATGTCGCCAGACCGCCCGGTCGCTTCAGGACTTGTGTAAGGAGCAATGCCACTTTCTAGAGGCACTTCACGACCTTCCAATTGAAGTTTATATGGAATTTCATCCATTCCCTGTCGGTGCACCAGTTTCCCTTGGTTTTCCGAGCTCAACCCAATGCGGTAACCAGAACTGCTCCAGACCCTAAGCCCGAAGGGTTCGGACCGCGTGGACTGTGCCGCTGACAATCGGCCCAAATTGATACGATTGGCGCGCCCAATTCCAGTCGCTCCGACAAACATAACATCTACGGCCTTAGGCACGTCCAGCACCAGATTGAGAGCTAGCTTATCGAGGACCTCTCCAGCTTGCCCGACCAATGAAAGTTGCAATTGTTCGTTGTGTCTACCAGCGTGAATGCCCCAATTTGCCGGAGCTACGGCTCTAAGATTGATGCTCCTACCCGAGCGATTTCGCGGAATCGCGACGATAATTTGATTTTGCGCATTTGCTACTGTCTCACTGATCGAAGGGACAATCGGTCGACCAAGCGCGAAAATTCGATAGCTGGGAAATGAGGGGGCAGTGTTAAGCCGTGATATGCGTAAGTCCGCTCGGCAAGCTCTGTTCTGATCATCATCAACAGTAGTCAGCCGAATGACCTGCTCGCCGAAAGCCTGCTGCCCCCGGCCGATATCGGGGGCAACCATGGTGATTGTTGCGCTTTCCTGTGTGAAACGCACGTCGCAATCTGTGCCGCTTTGAGCGGAGGCGGCGGCCGGGCTCATAAGAAGCAAAGCGCCAATCAACGCAATTATCCGGTTGAACGTGGTCATTCTTCACTCCTTTCAAGAGTGACCGTGCCGAGACGAAGCAGGCCTTGGTCGGTATCGGGGACGGTTATCGCGAACTCGCGCCCATCGCGCAATGTTATGAGATAAATTTTGTCTGGCGCTAAGCCTAGGATGGAGAAACGTCCCGCCGAATTCGTATAAAATGCTAACGGCTCGAATCCTTCGTCGTCCCGTGATGTGACTTCACCAACAAGCAGAACTCCTGGTTCCTGATCGATCATAAGGGTGCCAACTGCGCTAACGAAGCGGGTGTTGCCGATTAGTATCTTCGTGCCGCCTCCCGTGGCGACACGGACCCGGTCATTGCCGTCGCCAACATCGAACACTGTTCCGTCGGCGTCGATATCATACACAATCTCGCGCGTTTGATAGCCTAAGATGTCGGGCACCACGGCCGCACCAAACGTACCACTGCGTCCAAGATATTCGCCTTCGTTCAGGTTGTTTCCGACAATCGCTTCTCCGCCTATGCCATCGACCGGTTGGACCAGAGCAAAACCGTCCGTGATACTGCGCCCGATACCAAACGCGCCGTCTGCATAGGCAAATGCTGTCGACAGTTGTAACTGGGCACGGCGGTTGTCAGTGACACTGCCGAAGCCGTCGCCCGAAGTTTGGGCCAAGAGGCGCGCGTCGAAACGGTTACCGCGATACTGCAGCGAAGCGTCAGCCAAAGTTGAACCGCTGTTCCGTTCAATTCCGACATCGTAGCCCCACGCACCAACACGGTTTTCAGCTCCTCGATTGGCGCCTACCCGATAGAGCGACCGCCGTGTTTGCGCATCTGCGTTTACGCGGCTGTTTCGATCAAACAGGAAGGTGATACCAACACGTACGCCCCATTCGGTGTCGAACCCATCATTGCGCCCATATTGAACGCCACCAGTCGCCCGCAGGCGGTCGGTAAACTGGTGGACGATATCGGCGAAGGCCGTGGTTTGCCCAGGATTCGTGTCCCGAATGATCTGGCTGATCCCTGCATTCAGAAATGTTGAGGGCGACAGGCTTTGTCCATAGGTCGCGTTGATCGACAATCGCTCCTGTCGAAAGAGGTCCGGCTGACCCGGTAACTCAAAACCGTTGCTCTCATAGTCAAACAAGATTGAGATTTGCCGCGATCCCTGCGGGATGGCTTGCGACCAGCGATAGCCGGTACGCGTTGCGAACCCGATACCGTTGTCCCCATTGGACATGGCCAGTTGGGTTTCAATCACCCCAGGGAAGATCTGTGGGACCAATCGGATCTCAGCTGCTGCAGCCTGGACATCCTCAGAAAGCTGGAATGCGCCACCAAGCAAGAGAGAGGGACTTATGGCGCGGCGATAGAACGCCGAGGCACCCACCTTGCCACCATAGCTGGGCTGGAGGCCAGTGAGATCTGAGACAAACCCCGCGAACGCTCCAAATTCATAGTCACCCACTTCAAGATCGACCGGGTCAAAGAAGTAGTTGAAGTCAGTGGTTGTCGTCCGCCCTGCAGCATCACGGATAACGACCTGTACGTCGTTGGCTCCAAACGCCAAAGGAAGTTGATCAAGGTCGTAGATTCCCTGCTCAACTGGAATGGTGCTGACCAGATTGCCGTTGTTGATGATCTCGATCGTGGAAGGACTGTTGATCCGCAGCCGTCTGCCCCCGAGCTGAAAAACCGGCTCGAACGGGTCGAATATCCGGCGACGACGTTCTACTCCGACCCCGCCAATCAATTGCGTACCGAGCAGCGGAAGCGACATGGTCTGAACCTCACCGGCGCTGATACGCATGTACCGGTTTTCGATATCATAGATGCCGCGCACGAAGCGTCGGTAAGGGCCGTATTCCCCATCATCCAGCGACGTAAGCCCGCCTTCATATTGAAGCGCAAAGTCACCGATGCGTGTTGCTCCGAAAGCGATAATATCGGGGTCCGGCGTTGACGTTCCGAACCCGTCATTATCGACATATTCGAAGTTTCCTGCGACATTCAGAAAGGTTGAGAACCCGCTTGGTTGGATCGTCGGCTCACGATCTTCGAGCCTGCGATTGCGCGATTCGAGATCGACGACCGGCAAAAGGTTAGTGTCCAAGCGCCCAATCACGACCTCGAGGCGAGACATGTCGAACCGCATTTCAATGCCGAGTTCGCTGAGCGCTCGAGCAGAAATGTAGTCGGTATCGACCAAATCTTCGGAGAGCTTGGCGCGGCCTTCGTCTGAAAGGATCGGGCCAAGTGTACGCAGCAGTGTGAAACGTTCGAAACGCGCGGCACCTGCCGCGTCTATTTCCACCTCGATTTCACCCAGCACATCTTCCTCGCGCAGTAACGGCAAGGAAAGTATCGTGACACTGCGTGGGTCGGACCGGGCGGGCTGTTCAGCAGATAAATTCCCCTGCGCACCCGCCGCGTTGAGCGCCAGGGCCGGGCTAGAGATAAGCGCTGTGAAGAGCAGTAAGGTCAACGATCCCAGAGTCGCCTTCGCAATGCGCGCCGTGCTGCTTGTGCTCCTCTTTGTTTTAGCCCCCGTCACCATTGGGTTACTCGATATCGACGGCAACACTCGCAGCATCGACATCGATGCTGAGGGGGATGAAGAAATTCCGGGCCTTTGATGGTGCAACAACGCCCGCACCCACAATCACACCCATCTGGGCCGTTGTGAATTCGCGTTCAAAGGCTTCGCCGGAGGTGGTGTTGCCCGTAATCCGCCACGCGCGTTGACCAGCAAGCAGCATGCCATTCCCATCGTTAGCGAGCCGAACCCGTATGCCCTTTTCCTCTTCAACTTCGGCACTTTCGATAGTGTCCACACGAGGTAGGGCTTCGGCGCCTTCAGGCTGGACATTTACAAACACGTTGAAGCGAACGGTGACCTGAACCTTTGGGCCACCACCGGCCTCAAGCGGAACAGGCAATTCCGAAAGAGAAACATAATAGACCTTTGCCTGCTCTAGAGCCGGTTCGCCTACATACTGCACCCGAATAACCTGCTCTCCAAGCGGGTCGATCACGGTTTGCGGCGGAAAGATCAGGAAGTCATCTTCTGCGGGCGTGAGTTCGAGTTCACCATCTTCGGAGATCTCGCCGAGGTAAACGCGGACTTCGACAGGGAATTCGCGGTCGGCGGTGTTGGTGAATTGAATGCGCGCCACAGAGCCTCGGCCGAAAGTGTCGAGATCGACAGCCATGCGCGGGACGCGGAGACTGGAGCTGCGCAAGCCAGCATTGCGGCGGCGATCCCAAGGATGAACCGGTTAAACATATGCAAGGCGGTTTCCCTTCGACCCCGAATGTCAGAGAGCGTCTCGCTTCTCGCGAGCCGAGCCCGAATCCGACAGGAGTGCTCTTCAGTTATGACGAGGGGCGAGAAGGTTTCCCGTCTCGCCCCAAATCATTTCAAAATCAAATCACAAAGTGGTGATTTCGATCGTAGCCGTTGCGGTGTAATCATCGGCGGCTACCGGACGAACGCCCGAGTTGTCGCTACCCAGAACATATGCACGGAAACGGATGTTCTTATGGATCGGACCGGTTTCATCGAACGTACGGCTAGGACCACCATCTGAACGCGACTCTGGCGAGCGACGATAGTTGTTCGCACGGAAACGGTAATCGATCTCGTTCACGAAAGGCTGACTACCAACTTCCGTCGTGCCAAGCAGAGCTGCACCCGATGCTGAAGTCAGTGGTGTCGGTGCACTTAGCGTCATACGGTTGGTGAAGTTGCAGCTAACCCAAGCAAGCTGTTCCGCACGCGTTTCAGTGTCGGTCAGCTGAAGAGCATCCAATCCCGGTGTTTCCACGATAGGAAGAGCGCCGAGGTTGAGGACAGTAACGTCTTCAATGCTGCACTCTTTCTCAACAGTGGCATTGACCGTTACCTCGTCACTGTCACTAGGACCTGCAATCGCTGGTGTGCCAATAAGCGCCGCTGCGCCAAATGCTACAATAAGCTTTTTCATTCGTTAATCTCCAAGGCCTTAGTCAGTAAGTTGGTACGCAGCACAAAGCTTGAGCGCCGCAAAGACTAGGCGGCGTGGACAAATTGATTGACGTTGCGTTGTCTGGTTGATTCAAGGCTGCCTTTTGGAGGCAGGCTTGAGCCGAGGTGATCTCACAGAAGCAGAATGGCGTGTTTTGAGGGACTTGTTGCCGATTGAGGCGGCAAACAGGGGGCGTGGCAGACGTCCTGAACAGAACCGGGCCATCATCAATGGCATACTCTGGCGGCTTCGCTGCGGCACACCGTGGCGCGACGTTCCGCCCAAGTATGGCAACTGGAACACGATCTACCGACGGTTCAGGCGATGGAGCAAAGCCGGGGTCTGGGGGGCAGTGTCCGTCACACTGGCTGAGATCATGGCGGATAGCGGCCACTACAGCATCGATAGCACCACGGTTCGCGCCCATGTCTCGGCAGCGGGCGGAAAAGGGGGACTCGTCGAAGAGCTCTTGGCCGCTCGCGGGGCGGGTTCACCAGTAAGCTTCACTGTCTGGCTGACAGGCGAGGACGACCACTCGCCTTCCACTTGACAGTCGGCGAAGCGGCAGATTGCAAGGCGTATGACACGCTGATTACCCTGCCAGAGCGGGCACCGCAGGCGTTCCTGGCTGATAAGGGATACGATGCCGATGCCATCCGTGCCGATCTTGCAAACCGGAACATCGAAGCCGTCATTCCGGGAAGGTCAAACCGCAAACTAAAAATCCAGCACGACCGGACGCTCTACAAGGAGCGCAACCAGATCGAGCGATTCTTTGGTCGTCTGAAAATCAACCGCGCTATCGCAACCCGATACGACCAACTCGCCGAAAGCTTCCTCTCCATGGTGCATATCGCTTCAGCCAGATACTGGCTCAAACTTGTCCACGTCGCCTAGAGACCAGAAGGCAACGCTGCGATCGGAGTCTAGTGCGTCCAGACAAGCGTGGGCAGGCGGCTTTCAGACGTTGGATAAGGCGCGCGATATGCCGCCATTTCTGCGTCCGTCAGCGTCCGCGCCACATAGAACTGTGGGAACACGGTTTCGACAAAGAAGTTGTTGCCGAACACCATCTCTTCGCCAGCCGGCGAACGAAAGGTCGAGAAGAGCTCACCCATTTGAGGCCCCATCGCCTCAAGCGACGGAACGGTATTCCGGGCGCGACGATCGCTTCCATGTAGGCGAGGCGCTCGACGCGCGCCGGACTGAGGCGGGTGTAGCGCATGTCAAAAGCGCTGCCCCAGTCGTGGATCACGAAAGTTGCAGGCGACAAGTCGAGTTCCGCGAGCAAAGCGTCGAGATAACGTGCGTGCTCTGCGAATGTGTAGCCAATGGCAGGCTTGCCGCTGTCCCCCATACCGATGAGGTCTGGCGGAATTGCGCGGCGTCGCGCTGCAATTACGTGCGGGATGACATTGCGCCACAAATAGGAAGAGGTCGGATTGCCGTGCAGGTGCAGGCCACGCCAACGCCCCTGCACGTAAAGACCTTAACCGCAGTTTTGTACTGCGCGGTGGTGTCACGTGTGCCTCTTGCGGAAACTGTCTCACTGCAAGTTGGCCGAGGGGCAACACCAAAAGCTATCCGTACTACCTATATCAGAACAAAATTATCAACGGCATGGGAGACAAGTGCAAACACTACGGCAGACCAATTCCTCGCGTCAAAATCGAAGACGATTTTGCAACGCTGCTTAGAAACCTCCAACCGAGCCGTGACCTGATCAAAGCAACCGTCGCCATCGCACGCGTCTATTGGGAGCAGAAGAAAGGTCAGGCGAAAGCAAATAGCGAGGCGATCAAAAACGAAATTGGGCGCATCGACGCAAAATTGACCAGATGGTCGATAAGATCGTCGAGATAAGCAACTCGCAAGCAACCAATGCGCTCGAACCCAAGATTGCCAGCCTTGAAGAGCAGAAGCTGGTTCTGGCTGAACAGGCATCAAAAGCGACGCTACCGCAGCCGAGCTTCAAAGAGTCTCGAGAACTCCCACTCAGATTCTTCGCAAACCCTTATAACATATGCAGTTCTCGTATCTTTGAATTGCGCCGTTTGGTACTGAAATTGGTGTTTTCACAGCCGCCAAAGTATGACCGCGGAACAGGTTATAGAATTCCTGAAACGTCCTGTACTTACAGGGTTTTTGGCCCGAAATCGGGTCAATTTTTTGCCAGTTTTGGGAAATGGTGCTGCTGGAGAGAATTGAACTCTCGGCCTCACCCTTACCAAGGGTGCGCTCTACCACTGAGCTACAGCAGCTAACCGAGGCGCGCCTATCGTCAGAGCCGCCCGGAATGTCAAGCGGTGTGTGCGGCGTTTCTTTACACCCATGCAGCTTCCCTCTTGAGCAAAACGCGCTCTAGCGGCAGAGCCCTAACCATGAGTGAAGACAAAGACACTGAAATGTCGCGCGAAGAGCGGCTAGCGGCAAAATTACGCGAGAATTTGCGCCGGAGGAAGGCGCAAAGCCGCGAAATGCGCGATTCGGACGAAAGTGACCTTCCCAAATCGGGCAAGTCAAGCTAACCCGCGCTTCTTTCTTAAGGGGCCAGAACCACCCGCTAACTCGGAGCGAAGATGCCTAAACTCATTCTAGTCCGCCACGGTCAGAGCCAGTGGAATCTCGAGAACCGTTTTACCGGTTGGTGGGATGTCGACCTTACCGAAAAAGGCGTTGCCGAGGCCAAGGCTGCGGGCACGCTGATGAAGGAAAAGGGCGTATTGCCCACGGCCTGCTTCACCAGCTTTCAAACCCGCGCGATCAAGACACTTAATCTGGCATTGGAAGAGGCGGGCCGCCTGTGGCTTCCCGTCACCAAGGATTGGCGTTTGAATGAGCGGCATTATGGCGGCCTGACCGGGCTCAATAAGCAAGAGACGCGCGACAAGCATGGCGATGAACAGGTCCACATCTGGCGCCGCAGTTTCGACACACCGCCTCCGGCGATGGAACCGGGCAGCGAATACGATCCGGGTGCAGACCCGCGCTATGAAGGGATCGATGTTCCCAACACCGAAAGCCTGAAGCTCACGATCGAGCGGGTGCTTCCCTATTGGGAGAGCGATATTCTCCCAGTGCTCGCTAGCGGTGAAACGGTAATCATCTCTGCGCACGGCAATTCGCTGCGCGCACTGGTGAAGCACCTCTCGCAGATCTCCGATGAAGACATCACGGGTCTCGAAATCCCGACCGGTCAGCCGATTGTCTATGATTTTGATGACGATATGGTCCCGGGCGAGCGCTATTATCTGAAGGACTCATAATGGCAGGCAAGGTGGCAATCGTCATGGGAAGCCAGTCCGACTGGCCGACCATGAAGCTCGCAAGCGAAGTGTTGGAAGAGCTCGAAGTTGAGCATGAGGCACGGATTGTCTCTGCTCACCGCACCCCTGACCGGATGAGCGCATTTGCCAAAGGTGCAGAAGGCGAAGGTTTCGAGGTGATTATCGCAGGCGCAGGCGGAGCGGCGCATTTGCCTGGAATGATCGCGGCGATGACGCATCTCCCCGTTCTGGGCGTGCCAGTGCAGTCAAAGGCGCTTTCGGGAATGGATAGCCTCCTGTCGATTGTTCAGATGCCGGCAGGTGTACCGGTCGGGACGCTGGCCATCGGCGATGCAGGTGCAAAGAACGCTGGTCTAATGGCCGCCGCGATCCTTGCTTTGAGTGACGAAGAACTGTCCGAGCGGCTTCAAGATTGGCGCGCAGCACGGACCGGAGATGTGGCTGAGGCCCCTCAGGGCTAAGACACGCTTGTAGAAGCCATGCCCTTTCCATATTGAACGGGGCGAAACAGACATCAGCTCTCCACCGACTAGGGTGAGCAAACGGGACAGGACACATTGGCTCTCAAACCGGGATCAACCATCGGCATTCTTGGCGCAGGCCAACTGGGGCGCATGCTGGCCATGGCGGCTGCCCAATTGGGCTACCGCGTGATTTGCTATTCGCCTCCTGGCGACAGCGTTGCTGCCGATGTGTGTGCCGATTTCTTCGAAAATGGCTGGGGCGACAAGGCCGCTCTCGCGGCATTCGCGACCAAATGCGATGTCGTCACTTGGGAGTTTGAGAACGTACCCGTTTCAGCGATCGAGGCCATTCCACAAGAGCTGGTGGTTCCTGGTGAACGTGCGCTTGAAGTGGCTCAGAACCGCCTCTCCGAAAAAGGCTTTGTCGAACAGCTTGGCGGCCGATGCGCCCCGTACAAGCGCGTTGAAAGCGAAGATGATCTTACGCGTGCTACCGAGACTGTCGGCACTCCGGGTATTCTGAAGACCGCTCGAGATGGCTACGATGGCAAAGGCCAATGGCGCATCGGATCGGCGCATGAAACAGAAGGCGTGCGATTCCCAGGCCGCACCTGCATTTACGAAGGACTCGTCGATTTTGAGACCGAGTTTTCCGTCATCCTGGTCCGAGGTCAGGACGGTATGATCCGTTTCTGGGATTCTGGCACCAACAAACATGAGGGCGGTATGCTTGTCCGCTCTGCCCTTCCCGCAGGACCCCTGGTCGAGCAGCAGGTTGAGGAGGCACGCGAAATTGCCCGGAAAACCGCAAATGCGCTTGGCTATGTCGGTGTGCTGACGCTTGAGTTCTTTGCGACCAAACAGGGGCCCATCTTCAATGAGATGGCTCCCCGGGTTCACAATTCGGGCCACTGGACGATCGAAGGTGCCGCCACAAGCCAGTTTGAAAACCACATTCGCGCAGTTTGCGGCCTGCCTCTTGGGGGGACCGAGACGCGCTTTGCTGAGATCGAAATGCGCAATATTGTCGGCGAAGATGCTCTCACCGCACACCAGATTCTGGCCGAGGAAGGCGAGCCGCACCTCCACCTTTATGGCAAGCGTAAGGCGCGCGAGGGCCGCAAGATGGGTCATGTCACCCGGGTCTCGAACAAGGTCGCCTGAGCCCAATGGACTCTCACGAGATTTTCCTGATCTACGCCCGTGCAGCCAATGGCACGATTGGATTTGAGAATCGGCTGCCATGGCATATCCCGAAGGATTTCAGGCGCTTCAAAGCAATGACTATGGGCATACCCATGATTATGGGTCGAAAGACTTTTGAGAGCCTGCCCGGCCTTCTTCCTGGCCGCCGTCACATCGTACTCACCCGCCATGATGCATGGTCGAGCGAGGGCGCGGAGGTTGTACACGGTGTCGCGGAAGCCTTAAGCATCGCACGCCAAGCCAATGCGACAGGTGAAATCGCGGTGGTCGGCGGCTCTGCAATTTACGATGTTTTCCGCCCTCTCGCCAAACGAGTGGAAGTCACCGAAATCCATGCGGACTATGAAGGCGATGTCTTTATGAAGCCACTTGAAAATGAGTGGGTTGAGGCCGCACGTGAAGATCACGAAGCCGAAGGCGGTGCGCCAGCTTTCTCCTTTGTAACGTACACCCGTGCTGAGCAATCCGCCTGATGCGCTGGCTTGATCACAGAGAACCCGTCACACAGGCGCTGCGCGGTGCCATCATTGCGCTTGGCAATTTTGACGGTTTCCATCGCGGCCACCAAGAGGTCGCTGGCGAAGCGATCAAATGGGGACATGAAGAGGGCCGTCCCTCGATCATCGCGACCTTCGACCCGCATCCGGTGCGGCACTTCAGGCCCGATGTGCCACCCTTTCGCCTGACCACTCTGGAGCAGCGCCAAGAGCTGTATCTCGAAGCGGGTGCCACAGCGATGCTGGTGTTTCACTTCGATGGAGACCTGGCGGGCACAAGCGCCGAAGACTTTATCACCGAAATCCTGATCGAGCGCTTTGGTGCCTTTGGTGTCGTGACCGGGGGAGACTTCTCCTTCGGCAAGGGCGCCAAGGGCAATGTCGAGCTCCTGCGCGATTTTGGCGGGGCGCGTGGCCTCAAGTCGCGCGTAGTCGAAGCGGTCGAGGGAAAGGGCGATGTCGTGTCATCGAGCCGCGTGCGCGAAGCTTTGCGCGCAGGCGACCCGCAATTGGCCGCAGAGTTGCTCACCCGCCCCTTCGCCATCCGCGGTATTGTCGAGCATGGCGATAAGAACGGTCGCAAGCTGGGTTACCCCACTGCGAACCTTGCCATCGACACCTATCTGCGCCCCAAATACGGGGTCTATGCGGTGACGGGCACGATCCTTTCGTCTGGAGAAACGCTCAAAGGCGCGGCCAATATCGGCATCCGCCCTCAGTTTGAGCCGTCCAAAGAGCTGCTCGAACCCTATTTCTTCGACTTCGATGGCGACCTTTATGGTCAAGAGATCGAAGTCGCTTTCCATCACTTCCTGCGCGGTGAAGCCAAGTTCGCGCGGCTAGATGATTTGATGGTCCAGATGGAGAAGGATTGCGCGCGGGCCAAGGAATTGCTCGGGTGAAGCGCCGGCTTCGATGGGCCGGTCTTGGCCTTGCCCTCGCCTTTCTCACCCTCACATTTGTCAATGCAAGTTGGCTCGCGCCCGAGCCCAAGGGTGCGCCCAAGCTGATCGCCCATCGCGGCCTACATCAGCTTTACGACAAGGCCGGGGTCGAGCGAGACACTTGCACCGCCGACCGAATTCACGAGCCCTATCACCGTTATCTTGAGAACACCGTACCCAGCGTTCTGCGCACGCTCAAAATGGGCGCATGGATGGTTGAGGTCGACATCGCTCCCACCAAGGACCGAGAGGTCGTCGTATGGCACGATTGGACCCTTGATTGCCGCACCGAAGGCTCGGGACCTGTTCGCGAGGCAACGCTCGAAGAGCTTAAGGCGCTCGATATCGGTTATGGTTATACCCCCGATGGCGGCCAGAGTTTCCCGTTCCGCAGCGGAGAGTTTGTGGGAGCGATGCCCACTTTTGAGGAGCTAGGAGAAGCCATGCCTCGGCGCGGTCGCTTGATGATCAATTTCAAGTCCAAGGACCCCGACGAAGCAGATCTGATCGCGGAGAAGTTCGCTGCAATCGGCCGTGACCCGGTCCAAGCGGGCGATGCATTTTACGGCCATAGCGGGCCCATCAATCGTATTCGCGAGATCTTCCCCGAGGCGTGGAGTTGGAACACAGACGGTGCCCGCCTATGCTCAAAGGATTATGTGCTGTTTGGATGGAGCGGTTATCTCCCGCAAAGCTGTCGGGGTGAGACCTTGCTTGTCCCGCTCAACTACCAATGGGCGTTCTGGGGTTGGCCCAATCGCCTGATCGCTCGGATGGAGAAATACGGCGGGCAGGTCATCGTGATCGGTCCAATTGGCGAAAACCTTCCGCGCGGCCTCACCCTTCCCGAACAGCTCACCGAAATACCTAACAGTTTCAACGGCTATGTCTGGATCGAGGATGCTTTCACAATCACACCGGCGCTTATTCAGCGCCTTGATGACCGGACCCAGGAAGAAATCGATGCCGGCGAAGTTGCCCTTGATGCGCGAAGAGCGCGTCAATGAGGCTTCCACCGGCGGCTCAGATGTCCTAACGGGCTCGGCCTATGTCTGAAAAGCGCGATTATAAAGACACCGTCTTCCTGCCGAAGACTGCGTTCCCGATGAAAGCCGGTCTTCCGCAGAAGGAGCCGGGCATTGAGGCGCGCTGGCGCGAGATTGATCTGTACGGCAAACTGCGCGAGGCGCGCGCTGGGCGCGAGAAGTTCATCCTCCACGATGGTCCGCCTTACGCCAATGGCGATATGCATATCGGCCATGCGCTGAACCATATCCTCAAGGACATGGTGTGCCGCACGCAGAACCTCATGGGCAAAGACGCGCCCTATGTGCCCGGCTGGGATTGCCACGGGCTTCCGATCGAGTGGAAGGTCGAGGAGCAATATCGCAAGAAGAAGAAGAACAAGGACGAGGTTCCAGCAAAGGAATTCCGCGCCGAATGCCGCGCCTATGCTCAGAAATGGGTCGACACCCAGCGCGAGCAGCTGAAGCGCCTTGGCATCTTGGGTGATTGGGACAACCCATACCTCACTATGGATTTTCAGGCTGAGGCGACAATTGTTGCTGAGCTTTGCAAGTTTGCGGAGAGCGGCAATCTTTACCGCGGATCAAAGCCGATCATGTGGTCGCCGGTTGAGAAGACCGCTCTGGCAGAGGCTGAGGTTGAGTATGAGGACCTGACCGACAGCCCGCAGATCGATGTGGCGTTTGAGATCACCGAGAGCGCGGTGCCGGAGTTGGTCGGTGCGCATGCGGTGATCTGGACGACGACGCCTTGGACGATCCCGGTAAACCAGGCTTTGGCCTATGGGGCGAGGGTGGCATATGAACTTCTCAGCCTAAGTGATGGGAGGCGCTACCTTGTTGCCCACGATCTCGTCGACAATTTTCTCTCACGGTCCGGCCTGACCCTCGTTGACGAACCGGGTATGCCAGAAGGCGGTGATGCGCTACTAAAGTGGAAACTGGATCGGTCTTACATCGGTGCCAAACTAGCCGGAACCAAAGCCCGCCATCCGATCTACAACCTTCTTAAATCCCGTCATTCCGGCGAAGGCCGGAATCCAGAGCGGCAAAGTGTGGCCGAAGAGGCCCTAGACCCCGGCCTGCGCCGGGGTGACGAAGAATGGGAAAAAGCACTCAAATTCTTCGCCAAACCCCGCCCCTTCCTAGAAGGCGACTTTGTCACCACCGATTCAGGCACAGGCCTCGTCCATATGTCGCCCGATCACGGCGAGGACGACTTCGACCTGTGCAAGGCTAACGGCATCAACCCTGTTTTCGCGGTGATGGACGATGGCCGTTATCGCGACGATTGGCTGTGGCTGGGCGCAGATGACACAGACGAAGAGGGCAAAGAACG
Organism: uncultured Erythrobacter sp.; assembly: GCF_947502395.1. Lineage (GTDB taxonomy): Bacteria > Pseudomonadota > Alphaproteobacteria > Sphingomonadales > Sphingomonadaceae > Erythrobacter. The sequence goes on along the minus strand of NZ_CANMZM010000002.1, from coordinate 777,027 downwards.
CCGCCGCTCGGTGATCAACAAGCCGTTCAACGCGCCCGAAGGCCCAATCTGCTCGGACCTCCGCGAAGCAGGTGCGCTGCTCAGCGCTTCCGCCGATTACGCGCACTCCTACCCGCACTCATGGCGCTCCAAAGCCAAGGTGATCTACCGCTGCACGCCGCAATGGTTTGTTCCAATGGACAAAGAGCTGGGCGGCAAAGGTGCGCCTTCCTCGCTGCATTCGGCCAGCCTTGAAGACATCGAGGCAGCAGCTGGTGGCTCACTGGCGCAATCGGGTGAGAGTGATACGCTCAGGACGCGCGCCATGTCTGAAATTGACCGGGTCGAATTTATCCCGCCCAAAGGCGAAAACCGGCTTGGCTCTATGGTCGAAGGACGGCCCGATTGGGTGCTCTCACGCCAACGCGCATGGGGCGTGCCGATCACGCTCTTCGTCCGGCCCGACGGTACTTACCTGCAAGACCCCGAGGTCAACGCGCGCGTCGTTGCAGCGATTGAAGAAGAAGGCGTCGATGCATGGGATGAGGCGCGCAAGGCCGAATTCCTTGGGGACGCCCACAATCCTGATGAGTTCGAGATGGTCAAAGACATCCTCGACGTCTGGTTTGATTCGGGCTGCACCCATGCCTTTGTGCTGGAATCGGATCGCTGGCCGGACCTGCAATGGCCTGCCAACCTCTATCTCGAAGGCTCAGACCAACACCGCGGTTGGTTTCAATCCTCACTTTTGCAAAGTTGCTCAACGCGGGGCCGCGCGCCTTACGATCAGGTTCTCACCCACGGCTTCACCATGGATGCCAAGGGCAAGAAAATGTCGAAATCGCTCGGCAATACCATCGACCCGCTAAAGGTGATGGAGCAGACCGGCGCGGACATTATCCGGCTGTGGGCACTCAGCGTCGATTTCACCGAGGATCACCGCATTGGCGATGAAATCCTCAAGGGCGTGGGCGACCAATATCGCCGCCTTCGCAACACGTTCCGCTATTTGCTGGGCGCGCTTGACGGCTTTGTCGGCGATATGTCGGATGCGGGCGAAATCCCTGAGCTGGAGCTCTATATCCTCTCGCTTTTGAGTGAGTTGGACGGCAAGCTCAGGAAAGCCGCGGAAGAGTACGACTTCAACACCTACACGCGTCTTCTGGTCGACTTCTGCAATGAAGATTTGAGCGCCTTCTTCTTCGATATTCGCAAGGATACGCTTTATTGCGACGGGCCGGATTCAACCATGCGCAACGCCTATCGCACGGTGCTGGACCTCTTGTTCCACGCGCTTGTCCGTTATGCCGCGCCAGTGCTGGTCTTTACCGCCGAGGAAGTGTGGCAGACCCGCTATCCCGAGGATGGCGCACAGGAAGGAAGCGTTCACCTCCTTGAATGGCCGAGCGTTCCGACTGTGCCAGCCGACCGCGCCAAATGGGACGCACTGCGCGCCCTTCGAGAGCGCGTGAACGAGGCTATTGAGCCACTGCGCCGTGAGAAAGTCATCCGTTCCAGCAATGAAGCGACGGTAGTCGTGCCCGCCTCGGCAGTTCCCCGGGGCGTTTCCGACGAACAACTCGCGGAATTGTTCATCACCGGGACAGTGACTCGCGGTCAAAGCGACGAAGTGACCGTCACCAAATCATCCGACAACAAATGCGGCCGTTGCTGGCGCCTGCTGCCCGATGTGGCGGAAGATGGCGATCTGTGTGGTCGCTGCGATGATGCTGTTGCGCAGATGGACGCCGCATGAGTAGTTTTTTCACTCGAAACCGCTTGATCGGTTTGGGCTTTGCCGCGTTCATCGCAGCCACCGACCAATTGGTGAAGTGGTATGTGACCGGGCCCCTGAACCTGCGCAATGTACGCAATATTGAGCTCGTGCCCTTCTTTGACCTCACCTACACCGAGAATCGCGGCATCTCGCTCGGCATGTTAGAGGCGACCAATATGGAGATGCGCTGGCTGCTGGTCGCGATGACCGCGCTGATCGCTCTCGTGGTGCTCGTCTGGATGATGCGCGAGAAGATCCTGGGCGATATCCTTGGCCTCTCGCTCATCCTTGGGGGCGCGATTGGCAACATATATGATCGCTATGTTTTTGGTTATGTGATCGACTATGCCGATCTTCATATCGGCACCTTTCGACCCTTTCTTATATTCAATATCGCCGATGCAGCTATCACCATCGGTGTTGTGATCATCCTTGCGCGCAGCCTCTTCGTGCGCGAAAAGGATGAAGATTCGGGCGCGGATACCGCCCCAGAAAACGCCCCTGCGGAGAATTCATAATGCGTAACGTTAAGACCGCCATTCTTCTTGTGTCCGGCAGCGCGATGCTTGCCGCTTGCGGAGGCGGCGGAATTTTTAATCGCGACCGCCCTGATGAATTTGCAGTGCAGCGTCAGGCACCGCTGGTGATTCCGCCAGATTTCACCCTGACACCGCCAGCCCCCGGCGCACCGCGCCCTGCTGATGGAACGGCGCAACAGCAGGCGCTCGACGCTCTCTTTGGCGGGCCAGCTCCACGCAGCGATATTGAGACCAGTGCGCTTGACCGCGCAGGACCGGCTGCGCCGAGCATTCGCTCGCAGATCGGCGATGAAGCGACCAACACGGTGGCAAAAGGCCGAGTAACGCGCGACATTATCGCAGCGCCAGAAGGCGACGGCCAAAACGCGAGCACTGTGATACCTGGATAGCTTGTTTTCCGCACGCCCATCCGGGCGCGTAAAACTCTAAGTCTCTTGCAGTTTGCGCACGAGGATTTTGTCGATCCGGCGATTGTCCATCTCCGTTACGGTGAATTCCCAGCCTTGATCGGTGAATTTGTCACCAGCCGCCGGGAGCCGCTTGAGCACATAAAGCGCATAACCCGCGGCAGTGCCAAACTCGCGATCTTCGCCATAGGCCAGCCCCAAACGATCAGACAGACCGTTCGCCGAAAGCGCTCCCGAAATGAGCAGGGAGCCATCCGAGCACTCGATGATGTCCGGGCTATCGCCTGCGTCCTGATCACTCAGGAAATTGCCAGCAATCGCTGTTAGCAGATCCACCGGGGTCACGATCCCTTCAAAATGGCCGTACTCATCGTGCACCAAAGCCATGGCGATCTCAGCCGATTGCAGCACGCGCAGCGCATCCATGGCGTCCAATTGATCGGGAACGACCTCAGCCTTGTGCATCATATTACGGACCGAGACGGACCTTCCTGTCACCATCCGGCTCAGCAATTCACGCACCTTGACCACACCCAAAATGCTATCGGGCGATCCCTCAGCGACGGGCAAAAGCGAATGCGGGCTTTCCTTGAGGGTCTTGTGGATCTGTTTTTCATCGGCATCGGCATCAAGCCAATCGAGCTCGGTGCGCGGCGTCATCATCTCGCGCACGGGCCGCTCCGCCAAGCGGACCACTCCGGTCAGGATCTGGTGCTGATCATGCTCAATCACGCCAGAACGGGTCGCATCGGCAAAAATCATCTGAAGCTCTTCAGCCGTCACTGAGGATTGCCCTTTGGATCGGATGCCGAATATACGAATTATCCCGGCAGAGGAACGATCAAGCAGCCATACAAGCGGGGCAGCGATGGCCGCCAAAGTGGCCATGGGCCGCGCCATGACAAGCGCAACCGGCACAGCCGCTCTCAATGCCAGCTGTTTGGGCACGAGCTCACCCACAACCACGCTCAAATATGTCGTGAGCGCAATCACCGTCACAAAGGCAACTTCGCCAGACATATCTTCGGGGACGCCCAACAAGGCGAGCCGCTCACCAACCGGGGCCTCAAGGCTCGCCCCGGAGTAAGCGCCCGTGATGATCGCTATCAGCGTTATACCGATCTGGACCGTCGAGAGAAACTTGCCCGGCTCAGCAGCCAGAGCCAGAGCAGTGTGAGCCGATGCCGATCCGCCCTCAGCCTTGGCATTGAGCCTGCTCGTCTTGGCAGAAACAATCGCAAGCTCAGACATAGCAAAGACGCCATTGAGCAAGATCAGCCCAACGATGATGAAGAGTTCGGTCCAAGGAAACGGTGTCACACCGCAATCGCTAGCACAATTTTTGACGCTTGCCAGTCCTCGCTTTGACGCACCGCAGGAAGGCGCCGTTGTTCAGCCTGTCGCAATTCCAACAGAGCCATGTCGAGGCTAAGATGCGATCAGCATTGTAAATTCCCGAAACGCACGGCTGGCGCTTCCCCTCTGCGAGCGTATACTGCGTTTCGAACCACGATGGGAGGACGGTATGAAAGTTTCACGGATAATGCTCTCGAGCACCGCCGCGATTGCCTTGCTTGGCACAAGTGCATGTGTGACGGACCCGAATACGGGCGAGAAAAAGGCCTCACGGACCGCGATTGGCGCGGTGGCGGGCGGTTTGCTTGGCACGGTGCTCGGCGGCGCAATCGGTGGCGGAACCGGGCGAATTATTGGCGCGGGGATTGGCGGATCGGCCGGCGCTATAATCGGGAAGCAGTTTGACGACCAAATTCGCGAGCTTGATGAAGAGCTTGAAGGCACTGGCGTAGATGTCGAGGAAGTGGGCGACCAGGATGCCATCCTTGTGCGCCTGCCCGATGGCGTGACTTTCGCGCGTGGTTCGGCAGACATCAATCCCGGCTTCTACGATTCGCTGAATTCCATTTCGGAAAGCCTTATCCAGTATCCGAACAGCCTTATCGATGTGTACGGCTATACCGACACCACTGGTTCTGATGCGCTCAATCAACGGCTGTCCGAACAACGGGCTCAAGCTGTGGCGGATTATCTTGCAAGCCGCGGTGTAGCACGCAGCCGGTTTGCCACACGCGGTTATGGCGAAAGCTATGACTTCCTGCGCGTGAAAACGGCAGATGGCGTGGATGAGCCCTTGAATCGCCGAGTAGAGATCAAGATCATCCCGATCAGCCAGGAACAAGTTGAAGAGGCACGCGCACAATAGCATTTTTTGAGGGCTGCGCTTTTGTGCAGCCCTCAGAAAACCTCTGTCACTTGTTCTTTCTGAGCGACTCAGCACGCTCAGCAATGCGAGCCACAGCTTCAGAATGAATCTCTGGCGAGCTCACCAACACCCCAAAATCGCGCGGATCGCGCTTATTGTAAGCGAGCGGTTTACCAAACGCGTCCGTCACACGTGCGCCTGCCTCACGGGCTATGAGGGTGGCGGCAGCGATATCCCATTCAAAGCCCCAGCGCAGGGTCGCCACCAAGTCGGCTCTGTCATCGGCAACCATCGCGATTCTCAGCGCAATCGAGTTGGGCTTTTCAACCGCGACAAGGTCGGAATCTGCTGGCGGAAGCTGATCCACCGGTACGCGCGCACCAGAAAGCTCTTGGCGAGTGCTGGCTTTGAGCGGCTCGCCATTAAGGGTGGCACCACGTCCGGCCACCGAAATCCACTCCTCCGCGCGCGCCGGGGCGCTTAGCATTCCGATAAGCGGCTTGCCCGCGCTAACCAGAGCGACCGAAATCGACCAACCGTTGCGACCACGCACAAAATCGCGCGTGCCATCAATCGGATCAACGAGCCAGATGAGATCCTGACCAACGCGGACATGGTCATCGGTCGATTCCTCCGAAAGCCACGCCGCAGCTGGCAACAACCGCCCAAGCTCTCGGCGCAAGAAGTTATCGACCGCAAGGTCAGCTTCGCTCACCGGGTCACCCGGTTTTTTCTCCCACGACTCAAGCGCGTGCCCAGCCCCGGGCCAGCGCGCATAGGCCATCCGCCCCGCTTCGCGGACGATCTCTTGAAACTGGTTTTGGTCGATCATTGAGCGGCTTTCTTAGGTCCAACTCTCGTGTGCGACCTTTGGACACTTTTCAAGGGCTCCAATCCGTGCTTAGGCGCGCTGCGAACAGCTTTTCTCGACGGAACAATACCAAAAGGGATCATCCTCTCATGAATGTCCACGAATATCAGGCCAAAGAACTGCTTAAAGAACACGGGATCGCGGTTCCTGATGGCCACGCTGCGCTGACAGTCGCAGAAGCCGTCGAAGGCGCGAAGCAGCTGCCAGGGCCGCTTTATGTGGTGAAAGCACAGATTCACGCAGGGGGCCGGGGCAAAGGCAAGTTCAAGGAACTTCCGGAAGACGCCAAGGGCGGCGTACGCCTCGCCTTCTCGCTTGATGAAGTGGAATCGCACGCCAAGGAAATGCTCGGGAATACACTGGTGACGATCCAGACCGGCGCTGAAGGCAAGCAGGTCAATCGCCTCTATGTGACCGATGGTGTCGACATTGAGAGCGAGTATTACCTTGCTATGCTGGTGGACCGCGCGACGGGCCGCGTCGCCATGGTTGCATCGACCGAAGGCGGGATGGACATTGAAGATGTGGCCCATGAAACGCCTGAAAAGATCACCACGATCACGATTGATCCTGCACAAGGCTTTATGCCGCACCACGCGCGCTCAGTTGCCTTTGCGCTTGGCCTTACCGGCGACCTCAACAAGCAATGTCAGAAACTCGCCAAGCAACTCTACGGCGCATTCACCGCAAGCGATTGCGATATGCTGGAGATCAACCCGCTGGTTGAAACCAAGCCCGACGCGGATGGCAACGCTTCTCTCCTCGTGCTCGACACGAAAATGAGCTTTGATTCCAACGCGCTCTATCGTCACCCGGCGATCGAAGAGATGCGCGACGAGACTGAGGAAGACCCGGCAGAAGTCGAAGCGTCCGAATACGATCTTGCCTACATCAAGCTTGATGGAAACATCGGCTGCATGGTGAACGGCGCTGGCCTTGCGATGGCGACGATGGATATCATCAAGCTGAACGGCGCATTCCCAGCCAACTTCCTCGACGTAGGCGGCGGCGCGACCACTGAGAAAGTGACTGCGGCGTTCAAGATCATCCTCAAAGACCCTGCGGTCGAAGGCATCCTCGTCAACATCTTTGGCGGCATTATGAAATGCGACATCATCGCCAACGGGGTTGTGCAGGCGGCGAAAGACGTGAACCTTCAGGTGCCGCTGGTCGTCCGTCTTGAAGGCACCAATGTTGAGGCAGGCAAGGAAATCCTCGCAAACTCCGGCCTCGCGATTGTGCCGGCCGATGATCTTGGTGACGCAGCGAAGAAGATTGTCGCCGAAGTGAAAAAGGCGGCCTGATTGGACGTAGGCAAGAAATCTATCGAAACGGGGCGCTGCCGTTGCGGCAGCGTCACTTTCTCGATTTCAAGCCCTCCATTGATGACGCTGGCCTGCCACTGCAGAGGCTGTCAGCGGCTTACCTCAAGTGCATATTCGGTGAGCGGCGTTTTCGCTCGTGAAGCATTTGAACTGACGGCGGGGCAACCCGTCATCGGTGCGCTGCGCGGCGAGGTAGAGCATTGGTATTGCGACAGTTGTAAGAGTTGGATCTACACGGTCCCGCCGGGGGAGACGCCGGTTGTGAATGTCCGCCTCACACTGCTCGATGACCCTCCCCGCGGACGGCCACATGTCGAAATGTATACCAACGAAGCGCAGGATTGGGCGCTTCTTGGTTCTGCGCACCAATACGCCGGATTTCCACCGCCGGAAGATTACCCAGCGCTTGCGAGATCATTTGCCGGGCGGAGCGACTAGTCCATCGCCTCAAACTTGAAGATCAGCTCGTTGCCGCTCTGCATCCGCACCGCCGCGACTAAGCCTTCACCGGGTTTCTCCGCATCAGCACAGCGCAAGGTCAGCGCGTTGAAATATGCCAAGCATGGCTCAATCGCGACGAGGCGGAAGCTGAGCATATCGTCCTTCTCCTCCCAGCCGGTAAGGTCTGCATTGAAGTGCTTCAAGCGGAGCACCAGCGTGCCTTCTTCCTCCATCAGATAGAGGTGCTCGGTAAACATGATACCGCCATCAACCGTCTGCTGGACGAAGGTTCCGACCATCATTCCGCCTGTTGCTGGCAGCCAACTTTCCATGGCCGGCGCGCGCCCTATTCCTTCGCCCGACCATTGCCCAACCAGCCAGTCCATTTCGGCCAGGGTGGCAGTGGGCGGCTCGGCACCAGCCTCGGCCATCCGTGTTTCTTGTGCGGCCAAGGGAAGCGCACAACTTGCGCCCAAAACAAGCGCTGCAGCAAAATTTACAAGACGCCGGATCATTCCAATTCCTCCCAACCCAACTCCATATAGCACAGCGCAATCACGGCAGCGACGTGAGTCCAGATTTTGTTCGTTTTCTGCGGGAATTAGCCATAAATGACAGAATGAATTGACGAGTGGGCTGGACCAATGCAAGCCATTTGCTGGTCCCCTATGAGAGCTGCTCTCCAAGGTTGACGTTTACGTAAACGCAAGCTAGGGCGCCGGCACAAGTTTATTCGCTCCCGCAATTGTCTGCGGGCTGCGCAATGGGAAAGGAACCGCCATGAAAATCCTCGTCCCCGTCAAGCGGGTGATCGACTACAACGTCAAGCCGCGGGTCAAAGCCGATGGCACCGGCGTTGACCTCGCCAATGTCAAGATGAGCATGAACCCCTTCGATGAGATCGCGGTGGAAGAAGCGATCCGCATCAAGGAAGCAGGCAAGGCAGAAGAGATCATCGCGGTTTCGGTTGGTCCAGCAAAGGCTCAAGAAACCCTGCGTACAGCCCTTGCCATGGGCGCGGACCGCGCGATCCTGGTTGAAACGGATGAAGAGGTTGAGCCGCTGGCAGTCGCCAAGATCCTCAAGGCTATCGCTGACGAAGAGCAGCCCGGCCTCGTGGTGCTCGGTAAGCAGTCGATCTCTGACGACAGCAATCAGACCGGCCAAATGCTCGCTGCTCTTATGGGCCGTCCGCAAGGCACCTTTGCCAACACCGTCGAAGTTGACGGCGACAGCGTCAGTGTGAAGCGCGAGATTGATGGCGGCCTTGAAACGGTCAAGCTCACCATGCCAGCGATTGTCACCACTGACCTTCGCTTGAACGAGCCGCGCTATGCCTCGCTTCCCAACATCATGAAGGCGAAGAAGAAGCCCCTCGACACGAAAGCACCTGGCGATTTCGGTGTAGATATCACGCCGCGCCTCACCACCACCAATGTGGCCGAACCCCCCGTTCGCCAAGCGGGTGAGAAGGTCGAGGACGTCGCCGCTCTAGTCGCCAAGATCAAGGAGCTGGGGATCGCTTAAGCGGCCCGGCTAAAGGAAAAGGACAAACAGATATGAACACTCTGGTTCTGGTCGAACACGACAATGCATCCGTCAACGATGCGACACTCGCAGTGGTCACTGCCGCTGCCAAGCTTGGCGACGTAACCGCTCTGGTTGCAGGCTCAAACTGCGGCGGCGCAGCAGATGCGGCAGCGAAAATCGCTGGCGTTTCGAAAGTGCTCAAAGCGGACGACGCAGCTTACGGCGAAGGCCTCGCTGAGAACGTTGCTCCGCTGGTGGCTGGCCTTATGGCTGACTACGACGCACTGCTCGCACCTGCGACGACCTCGGGCAAAAACATTGCACCGCGCGTCGCAGCTATGCTCGACGTGATGCAGATCTCGGACATTCTCTCGGTCGAGGGTCCAAAGGCCTTCACCCGTCCGATTTACGCAGGCAACGCGATTGCTACGGTAGAAAGCTCGGACGCAAAACTCGTCATCACCGTTCGCGGCACCGCCTTTGAAAAGGCGGCAACCGAAGGTGGTTCGGCTTCTGTTGAAGACGCAAGCGGCGCAGGCGATGCCGGCATCTCAACCTTCGTAAGCCGCGAAGTCGCCGACGGCGGCGATCGTCCAGAACTGACTGCTGCTAAGGTCATCGTTTCTGGCGGACGTGCCCTTAAAGACAGCGAAACCTTCGAACAGGTCATCAACCCGCTGGCTGACAAGCTGGGTGCAGCGATCGGTGCATCGCGTGCAGCGGTTGACGCTGGCTATGTGCCCAACGATTACCAAGTTGGCCAAACCGGCAAGATCGTGGCACCAGAAGTTTACATCGCTATCGGCATCTCAGGCGCGATTCAGCACCTGGCCGGGATGAAGGACTCCAAAGTCATCATCGCGATCAACAAAGACGAAGACGCACCGATTTTCCAAGTCGCTGACATCGGTCTGGTCGCAGACCTGTTTAACGCAGTGCCGGAGATGACCGGAGCGCTTTAACGCAACTGTTTTCGAGGGTCTGAAATCGTTAGTTACCTCCGGCAAGCTTCGGACTTGCCGGAGGTTTTTTGTGCGCCCTCAACGAAGCAGACGGATAAGAGTTGGCTTTATATCAATGATTATGCGTTTGTCTTTTCGACCTTGAGCGAGCTCATATTCAAATTCGATCAACTCGATTGTGGCCTCCAACCGATTTACAATTTGAGAATGTTTGCACCCGAGACGAATTCGACTGAGCTTACGGAAACGCATCTTTTGCCCATCTTGCCGTTTCGCAACGAAGCTATCAAAGTCAGTATCGTCGGTCAGCAGGATCGCTTCTAGATCTTGAGAAACTTTGGCGACAATCGGATCGGGCGTCCCTTCTGGAACCTTCTCCCGTGCGCGCAACACGGTGTGCCCTCGCCCCTCGAGGAACCTGCACGCAGACTCGTTTACGCATTCGTCCGAGAGAAAAGTCAGGATGCGTGTAGTTTTCAGGCAGCCACCTTCATGTAATTACGCACGGCTCCGATATCCTCGCGGTTCAGCGAAGGATACTCAGCTATAATGTCGTCATCGCTGTAACCCTCGATCAAGAAGCTCTCGATAGCCGCAGCTGGAATGCGAGTGCCTGCCAGCACAGGTCGTTTGTGCGACACGAATGGCGTTCGCTCAATCATTCCTACCTTGGTCGAATCTCTACTACGAAGGTCTCCCGCGTCAGCAGCAACTTCTGCAGCTATTGGACCGAGGGGGATGAACCTTCCAATAAGCTGTCCATCGCCGTCGCGCGGTGCTGTATCGAGATCAAAGACTACTTTACGTTTGACGACCGCGAGCTGAAGTTCAGACCAAGGTCTTGTAGCGCGCTTCTCTAACTCTGGAGCGACCTTCTTAAGTTCACTCAGTGTGACACCATATTTGTCAGTAAGCAGCGCAAGAGTTCGGAGACCGACAAGATCATTGAACGAATAGACTCGCGCATATGGTTTACCACGATCACTTTCGTCCGAGTATTCCGGCGAGAAAAATCCAAGTTTATCCCAGCGCGTCAAGCGAGATTTGGACAATTTCGCAACCCTCGCAGCGTGATCCACGCTGAACGCCATCAGTACGACTGAATCGTCGATTGTCACGTTGGTTCCCCTTAGATAAAGTTCAGTAAGCTGATGCGCTTCAACTCACAAGATAGATTGCGAATATGGATACTCACTTAATGCGTATCCGTTGCCCGGCCCTCACATAAAACTCACAATGAAGTGCAGTGTCATGCCGACAAGGCCGCCGACAATCGTGCCGTTGATGCGGATAAACTGAAGGTCACGCCCCACTGCCGTCTCGATCCGGCCCGTAATGGTCGTTGCGTCCCAGCGCTTCACAGTCTCTGACACCAGGGTCACAATCTCCGTGCCATAGCGGGTGGCAATCCCGGCGGCAGTGCGGCGGGCGAAACGGTTGATTTGGGTCTGGAGACGCTCATCTTGCTTCAGTGCTTCGCCGAGATCCGCCAAGCTGTTGCGCAAGTCTGTTCCAAGTTCGCTCTCCGGATCGCGCGCACGGCGGATCAACGATTGACGAATACGCTCCCACACTCCCATCCACCATTCAGCAACCGCCGGGTTTTCGAGAAGGTCGCGCTTCATCTCTTCTACGCGCTCGCGGGTCTCCGGATCATTGCGCAGGTCAGAGGCGAGTTTCTGCAGCCCTTCCTCAACCTTGCCGCGCAAGGGGTGTTCGGGATCAACCAGCACCTCGGCAAGCAATTTGTAGAGGCCGTCGAGCACGTTGGAGGATATGGTCTTATCAAGCCCGGCCCAACGCAAAACGCCGTTCACGCGGTCGTGAATGATGTTGCGTACGGTCTCCTCATTGTCCTCAAGCGTCAGCCCGGCCCAACGAACAAAGCCATTGATGAGCGGTAAGTGGCGCTGATCCACCATTGTGTTCTCAAGCATTCGCCCTGCAAGTGGCGATACATCGATCTTCGCTAATTGATTACCGAGACCGGCGCGCACCTGATTGCCTAGCCTGTCTGGATCGAGCGATTCGAGCACTTCGGCGAGCAGCTCAGCCGCACCGCCAGTGATCCGCGAACGAGTTTCCCCATCCGCCTCATCGGGCTGCACGGCGAGAAAATCACCAATCGCCCGCGCGACATTCATGTTCGACATGCGCCGTGCAACAACTGCGGGTGTGAGGAAGTTTTCCCTGAGGAATTGCCCCATGGTATCGGCGATACGGTCCTTGTTCGAAGGCACGATCGCCGTGTGCGGGATGGGGAGTCCAAGCGGGTGGCGGAACAAAGCGGTCACCGCAAACCAATCGGCAAGCCCGCCCACCATCGCCGCTTCGGCAAAGGCATTGACATAGCCCCATGCAGGGTGCGCTGGGACCAGGCCATGCGTTGTGAAGAACAGCACGCCCATGGCAGCGAGCAGGCCGGTCGCCGTCCAACGCATCCGCCGCGCACGATCAGGCGTGAGCGGTTCTCCGCCGAACTTCAAAGGTATGGATTGAGCCGTACTTGCCATGACGTCGCGCTATCTGCCCCAAAGACGGCGATTGGGAAAGACCCAAGGCACCGCACTTCTAGGCAAGATGGCTGCCTTATTCGGCAGGCTCGGCTCCGGGCGGTAGCCGCGTAGCAGGAACCGCACCGCCTGGGACCTGTTCAGGCGCGATCGGTCTGACATCATCGCCGGGCTTGTACGTGAGGAGCGTGCGGCGCATCCATGGGCCAATGCGCTTCTCAACGCCGTCAGCAAGGCTGAAGCCCGCAGGCACAATCAGCAATGTGAGCACCGTCGAAAGGATCAAGCCGCCAATCACGACAATGCCCATTGGCTGGCGCCAAGCGCCGTCGCCGGTAAGCGAAATCGAGGTAGGGATCATTCCAGCGGTCATCGCGACCGTCGTCATCACAATCGGCTGAGCCCGCTTATGACCCGCTTCCATAATGGCTTCGAGCTTTTCTGTGCCCTTCTCCATCTCCTCAATTGCAAAGTCGATAAGCAGGATCGAGTTCTTGGAAACAATCCCAAGGAGCAGCAGAATACCGATGTACACCGGCATAGATTGCGGCATCCCGACCAGCCAAATCAGCATGATACCACCCAGCGGCGCGAGGGCGAGCGAGGTCATGTTGACCAGTGGACTCATCAAACGTTTGTAGAGAAGCACAAGGCAGGCAAATACCAGAAGCACACCTGAGATGATCGCAACCGTAAGGTTTGCCATCAATTCTTCCTGAATCTCATCTTGGCCAACCGCATCGCGGATCACGCCTTGAGGCAGGTTTTGCAAAGTGGGAAGCGCATCAATCTGTTCTTGCGCATTGCCTCTGAGCACGCCGCTCGCAAGGTCAGCACCGATGAACACACGGCGATTCTGATTGAAGCGTTGGATCGTAGTCGGGCCAGAGCCGAACTCGATATCAGCCACACGAGACAGCGGAACCGTTCCGCCATCAATCGTCTGCACGGGCAGGTTTTGGATCGTGGTCATGCGGCCACGAGCATCTTCGCCAAGTTTGACCTCGATCGGGATCTGACGATCCGAAAGCGAGAATTTGGCGGCATTCTGCTCGATTTCGCCCAGAGTCGCGATGCGGATTGCTTGGCTGAGAGCAAGCGTCGAGACGCCTAATTCAGCTGCCAATTGCTCATTGGGAGTTATGATGATCTCAGGTCGACGCAGATCAGCTCCGATGCGGGGAGCGACAATCGAGTTGAGCCCTTTCATCTCTTCGATGACTTGGGTCGCGGTCTCATTGAGCAGCACGGGATCAGAGCCGGCGAGCATTACCGTCAAGTCACGCCCTGACCCGCCACCACCGAAGTTTTCGGCGACAAAGCGGATGCGTGCGTCGGGAATTTGGTTGAGGATGGGTGTCATTTCACGCTGAAAGACGATCGAAGACCGCTCGCGATCCTCTTTCAAGGTGATGTACATGGTCGCTTCGCCAATACGAATGCGCTCAAGCACAACTTCAACTTCTTGCTCCGCGTAGAGGACGTCAGCCACCTGATCGACCACTCGCTTTGTTCCGGCAAGCGTGGTGCCGGGCACCATTTCAACGGCAATTTCGGCATTCGAATCGTTAATGTCGGGTTGGAACTGGCCAGGGACCGAGCCAAATAGCACCAAGGTCACCAAGAGTGACATCCAGCCCATTCCAAGCATCCACACGCGATGGTCATGGAAGCGCGCGGTGAGATAGCGCATGGACTCGCGGAAGCGTGATCCAAAACCTGCAAACAGCTCGAGAAACTTGAGCGTAAGCCACGTCGCAATCCCTCCAATGAAGGTCACACACAGCAACTGTACAACCTCAAAGATCTTGGCAACGGTCTTGAATACAAAGCCATATTGGTCGCTTGAAACTAGGCCTGCGATCTTGCCGTGAAGACCGACTTCGCCGACCACGCCCCAAAGCGCGAAGACAACAAATGCGGGCACAGCCAACATTAGAATTGAGGTGACAAGCAGCCCAAGCGTGTAAAGCCAACGTGAGCGTGGCCCCTCAACTCCTTCACGCAAGCGGTTCATGGTTTCAGTGCTGAGCGTCCATTCGAGGATGCGAAGATACCACTCCATCCACTTGCCGCCGCCATGGTCCGCGTGACCCTTTGCGGAAAGGAAGTAAGCCGCCATCAGTGGGGTGATCATCCGCGCAACTGCGAGCGACATAAGCACCGCAACCACGACAGTGAGGCCAAAGTTCTGGAAGAACTGTCCCGAAATACCGGGCATCAGACCCACTGGTAGGAAGACTGCAACAATACAGAAGCTGGTCGCCACCACGGGCAGTCCGATCTCATCGGCGGCATCAATACTGGCCTGATAGGCGGTCTTGCCCATTCGCATGTGCCTGACGATGTTCTCGATCTCCACGATCGCGTCATCGACCAACACTCCAGCCACGAGACCAAGCGCGAGCAAAGACAGGAAGTTCAGATTGAACCCAAGCAGGTCCATGAAGAAGAATGTTGGGATAGCGGACAGTGGAATGGCGACCGCGCTGATGAATGTCGCGCGCCAGTCACGCAAGAACAAGAACACCACGACAACCGCAAGCACAGCGCCCTCGATCAGGGCCTGCATCGAGCTTGCATATTGACTCTTGGTATATTTCACCGTGTTGAAGAGCGGAATGAATTCTAGGTCAGGATTTGCCGCCTGAATCTCCGCGATTTTGGCTTGGGCTTGCTCAAAAACGGTGACATCTGAAGCGCCTTTAGCACGGCTCATGAAGAAATTGACGACCTCCTTGTCGCGCACTTCGCTGATCGAGGTGCGCTCCGAAAAGCCATCGCGAACCGTCGCCACGTCTGCGAGGCGAACCGTGCGACCGCCGCCCAATTGGAGCTGGCGCTGAGAAAGCTCATAAGCGGTGTCGTTATTGCCCAGGACCCTGAGCGATTGGCGCGTGCCGCCGACTTCGGCGAGACCACCCGCCGCGTCGACGTTCGATTGACGCAGGACGTTATTGATCTGCGAAGCAGTTACGCCAAACGCTTGCATCTTTGCAGGATCAAGGATCACTTCGATTGCGCGGTCTACACCACCAAATCGGCCCGCTTCGGCCATGCCGGTAATATCGAGCAACTGCTTCGAGACAGTGTCGTCAATGAACCAGCTTAGTTGTTCAATAGTAAGGTCACTTGCCTGCACGGCATAAATGCCAAGGAAACCGCCAGCCGCCTCAATCTTGTTTACACGAGGCTCCTGAATTCCGTCCGGCAGGCTGCCTCGGATGCGGTCTACGGCGTTCTTGACCTCTGCGACGACGATATTCGCGTCGGTGCCAACCTCAAATTCCACAAAGGTGTTGGAAAAGCCCTCACTCGCCGTGGAAGAGATTTGCTTCACTCCATTGATCGAACGCACTGCGCTTTCGACCTGCTGAGTGATCTGGTTTTCAATCTCGCTTGGCGCGGCGCCGGGCTGGGAAATGCCAACAGTGACCGCAGGAAATTCGACATCCGGGTTATTGGTGATGTCCATGCGAGTGAAACTCACCAGCCCGGCAAACAGCACGGCGGTGAAAAGGACGAGAGGGATCACCGGGTTGCGGATCGACCAGGCTGAAAGATTACGGAAGTTCATGAGTTTCCTGTCTGCCTTTGTCTTCTGCGGCGACTAAAAGGTGCGTCAAAAAGCATACGGTTTGATCGCGCCATAAGATGCCGATCAGTCCTCTTCTCGCCTGGGGCTCACGGTCTCACCAGGATTGAGGAACCCGCCAGCTCTGAGCACAATCGCCTCGTCTCCATTCAATCCTCCAGTGATCGCAATGCCCTGCGGCGTGACCATCCCTGTGGTAACGGGTGTACGGATCGCTTCGTTGTCTTCGTTAACTACATAGACATAGCTACCTTTAGGGTCCGCCAGAACGGCGCTTTCAGGAAGAACCGTGGCGGTCACCGTGCCGCTATCAATAGTAGCAGTGGCAAAGCCACCGGGACGCAATTCAGGTTGGTAGGACAGAGCGATACGGGCGGTGCCCTGACGGGTGCGCTCATTCACGATCGGCGACAATTGCCACACCTGACCCGAGAAACTTTTGTCCGAACCTGCCGGAACAACATCGGCCGAAACGCCAACAGAAAGCGATGCAAGCTGCGTCTCACCGAGGTCCGCAAGCATCTCAAATTCACCACCGCGCGCGATTGTGAACAGGGCACCAGACCCCCCACCCACAGTTTGGCCGGGCTCAACATTGCGCTCCAAAATGTATCCAGCGGCAGGAGCGACGACGCTCAATCGTGCAGCGCGTGCACGCAATTCTCCAAGCTGTGCCTCGGCGACCCGGATGCGAGCAATGGCCGAATCGCGCGTTGCCGTCAGCCGATCAATTTCTGCCTTTGAGATAAAACCACGTTCAACCAATTGAAGAGCACGATCCAGGTTGGACTGAGCCAGCTCAGCATCGGCACGAGCGACACCAATTTGCGCTTCTTGCGCAGCTGCCTGTTGGGTCTGAACCGAACGATCGATAACGGCGAGCACTTGACCCTGGCCGACCCAATCACCCGCATCGGCTCTAACCGAAAGCACCTGACCACCCTCACCCACAACACCAACCGGCATAGGGCGACGCGCGGCAATCGTACCGGGTGCCTCAATCGTGCCGCTCACGCTGGTGCGACCTGGAGCGATCACTGTCACAACCGGCGCCTGAGAATTGTCGTCACCGGCACCAACCGGATCCCCACCCGCGAGTGCAAAGTAGGCGCCAATTGCAAGCAAAAGCGCAATCAGCCCGCCACCGACAATGAGCAGCTTCTTCCCTAAGGACGAGCCTTGCTGCTGCTGATACCGCGTCAGCGCATCTGCAGGAATGTCATCCTGCGCTTCAGCTGTAATAGTCGTTGCGTAATTCATTCCGCCTGCCTTTTAACGGTGACACCCTTCGTCCGATGGGCATGGCCCGATGAACCTGCCCTGGTGTATTATAGACATAAGTCACCTTATACAATCCCTCTTAGCCATAGCACAAAAAAGGGCAATCCACCCCTCGACCGATGACTTTGAGCCTAGACGAATGGCAAAGGCGTATGTCCTGCAAATAAACCAAAGGCGATGCAGGCAATTGCGCTGCACCGCCTCGAAAATTCTTATGCTTAGCCTTCTGTGAGAAGCGAAGCCTTATCCCTGCACGCGTCCACGCTGGATCAGGTTCAAGATGCCAAGTAGCACAACCGCGCCTACAACCGCTACCACGAGACCGGTTAGCGAGAATTCTTGCACGCTGCCGGTGATTCCAAGCAACGGCCCAACAATCATGTTGCCGATGACCGAACCCACGCAACCAACAACAATATTCCAGAAAATGCCCATCGATGCATCGCGGTTCATCACAAGGCTAGCAAGCCAACCAGCAACACCACCAACGACAAGTGCGACAATCCATCCCATTTTGCTTCCCCTTATTCGACCCTGCATCACGCTCAATCGGCGTGATTCCAAACCGGGTGTTCAAGAGGATTAGCGCAAAATTGCGTCAGAGAGAAATGTGATTTTGCAAAAACGGTGGTCGCGACTGGCTCCGAACTGCGTCGCAGTTAGTATTTGAGCTGGCGCTCATACAGGTCACGGTAGTGTTGGATGCGCGTGACGCGCAGGCCCTGCATACCGGAACGATCCACTGCGCGCTGCCATGAAGCAAACTCCTCGAGAGTTAGGCCATAGCGCTCGAGCACTTCGTCGATCGTAAGCAGGCCGCCATTGACCGCAGCCACGACTTCGGCCTTGCGACGCACGACCCACCGCTTGGTGGATGGCGAAGGCAAATCATTAACCGTCAGCGGCTCCCCTAATGGGCCGATCACTTGTGCCGGTCTGATATCCTGATTCTCAATCATTGCTCTTCTCTCGCATCGCCCGGCTCGCATCGCTCGCTCGCGACGCCATCCGCACTGTCATTTTCCGCAAAGGAGCCATCAATATCCGCTTCGCGATTTGGTTTGTCTTTCATGCCCGACGAGGCTTTTCGGGCCTCTAAAGCATTAGGGTTAACGCACCGTTCGTCTTCTGAGTTTGCTCGAAAAAATTGCGCCGCCGCGTCCGTGAAGCCCAGATGTTTCGTGCCATTTTCGGCCCCCATATCCGCCTGCAGAACCTGACGCAGATCGCGAGCCGCACTCAACCGTGCGGTCAGCTCGCCCCATTCCAATTCACGCAAAGGAGGCGCTCCCACAGCGTCGCTCCGCACCGTTTCTCGGTGCGAGTTAGACGTCTCAGAAAGAATCGCTGGGGGCTTAGCGTTTTCGAACATGGGCCAAGGTATAGGGGGCGGATGTCAAGATGTGGTAAAACTGGGCTTTACCACTGCTTAGGATTAGTCCCGGGGCAGATGGCAAGCCAGGGTTGCACCGGGCCAATGGTGAAAAATCCTGTGATATCAATTACCTCAGGCGGAAAGTCGCGTGCGACTAGTCATTCGGCCTAGTCATCTCTATATGCCGCTTCGATCATGAATAGCGCTGAGACCCTTACAAAAAGCTCCCATTTTGGGCTTGATACGGCCGCTTTGTTCGACCTGCCGCGTCCGGCATCTGAGTGCCGAATCGTGGTGGCGATGAGCGGCGGTGTCGATTCGTCCGTGGTCGCTGCACTTGCCGCAGACACTGGCGCAGAGGTGATCGGGATTACCCTGCAGCTCTACGACTATGGTGCAGCAACGGGCCGCAAGGGTGCGTGCTGCGCGGGCGATGACATTGCCGATGCGCGCGCGGTTTCGGACCGGCTGGGCATTGCGCATTATGTCTTCGACCACGAGAGCGCCTTTCGCGAAGATGTAGTCGAGCAGTTTGCCGACGAATATCTTGCCGGGCGCACGCCAGTGCCGTGCATTCGCTGTAACATGGGGCCCAAATTCACCGACCTTTTCCGCATGGCGCGCGAGCTGGGTGCAGATTGCCTGGCGACCGGGCATTATGTACGCCGGGTCGAGGCCGAAGGTGGACCACATCTCTACCGCGCCAATGATCCTACGCGCGATCAATCCTATTTCCTCTATGCCACGACGCAGGAGCAGCTGGACTACATTCGCTTCCCGCTCGGCGGCTTGCCCAAGACACAAGTTCGTGAGCTTGCTGAGGCTGCAGGCCTTCGGAACGCGATGAAGCCCGACAGTCAGGACATCTGCTTTGTGCCCGATGGCAATTACGCCAAGATTGTCACCAAGATGCGCCCCGAAGGCGGTGTGCCGGGTGCAATCGTCCATGCTGCCACCGGTGAGCCACTGGGCGAACACAAAGGTATCATCCACTTCACAGTGGGCCAACGCAAAGGTCTCGAAATAGGCGGCCAGCCCGAGCCGCTCTATGTCATCAGCATGGACGCTGATACCCGCGAAGTGCGCGTGGGTCCAAAGCGCATGCTGGCGGTCGAAAGCGCTGAAGTGATCGAAACCAATTGCATTGGCGATGTTCCTGAAGGCGCGGAGCTCACAGCCAAGGTGCGCAGTCTCGCTAAGCCGGTACCGATCACTCTCGAGGGACCATTTGGCGATGGAGCCGCAACCCGTATCCGCTTTGCAACGCCCGAATTCGGTGTCGCCCCCGGGCAGGCCGCGGTAATCTATGCCGATGAGCGCGTTATCGGTGGCGGATGGATCGATGCGACGACTTCTGTCGCGTCCTAGCTGTCCCAGCTTTCCAGCACGCAACCATAACCTGCGCGATTGGTCGCAGTGGTTGCGTTCACAAAGGGAATGCTCGCGGTCACGCTCTGCGCCTCCGGGTTCTCGCTGAGCGACACCATTTCCATGCCGGCAAGCTTGTCCTTCGCGCAATCGACCAGATCGCGTCCCGCCACAAAGCGGCACGAACACGCAACCCTCGCGGCATAGCTGGTGCTCACGCCGGCATAGCCTTGGATCGGTTCGCGGTTGAACCAGGCCAACGCGGCGATCCCTATGGCCAACATTAGAATGACTATCAAGGCGATGCTTGATTTGGATGAGCCTTGTCGGCCCGCTGAATTTGCCATTGCTTTGGATGTGTCCTTGTTCGATTGAGAGGCCATGACTGCTCGTTTCAAAGCTTCTATCGCTGTCCTCACTTGTCTTCCAGCCCTTGCTTCATGTGGTGCGGGCTCGCCCGACGCTCTGCCGCCTTTGACCCAGGAGGCGCTTGACTCTGTCAGCCAGGATGCGGGCGCTCCAAAGGATCAGTTGGCTCGTGCAGTGGACGAGCTGTTCACCAAGGAAGGTCTTGGTGAAACTCGTGCGGTGCTTTTGCTCGCCGATGGCAAGGTCGCAGCTGAGAGATATGCCGAAGGCTATGATGCGGAGACCCGCCACATCAGCTGGTCGATGGCAAAGACTGTCACCGCCGTTCTGGTCGGCATGTTGGTGGCAGATGGTCTGCTTAGCGAAGAGGCCCCCGCCCCTGTCCCAGAATGGCAGCGAAGCGGCGATCCGCGTGCCGATATCACCTTGGAGCACCTTCTTCAGATGCGGGCTGGATTGAGACACACAGAGGCCGGTGATCCGCCCTATGAATCGTCCGAGGTGCGCATGCTCTTCCTTGATGGCCGCGATGATATGGCCAAGTGGGCGAAAGAACAGCCGCTTGAGGCGGAGCCCGGTGAGATGTTCGAATACTCTTCTAACACGACCGTGATCTTGGCCGACATTGCAGCCAGCACTTTGACCGACAGCGATGACCCAGATGCGCGGCGCTTGGCTGTGGCGAGTTACCTTGAAGAGCGATTGTTCGGCCCGCTTGGCATGACTTCGATGCTCCCCGAGTTCGACGCATCGGGCACTTTGATCGGCGGAAGCCTGATGCACGCATCGGCGCGCGACTATGCCAAGTTCGGTGAGTTTCTTCGCGCCGGTGGCCAAGCGCCGAGTGGGGAGCAATTGGTGCCCAGCGGCTGGGTCGAAAAGATGCTCACGCCTAGTCCTGCGTCTTCGCATTATGGCTATCAAATCTGGCTCAATCGGCCCAATCCCGATCTCAAATGGCCCCACCCCCTATTTCCGGACCGTGCGCCGCAGAGCCTGTTCTCGCTTATCGGTCATATGGGGCAATATGTTCTCGTCTCTCCCGATCAGAAGCTGACATTAGTGCGGCTCGGTCACTCGAACCGCGAAGAGCGTGTCGCCATGCTGGGCGAGGCAGCCGATGTGCTGGCGCTTTATCCAAGCGAATAGTCAGAGGTAGAATTCGCCTTTCACCACCGTCACACACGGCCCAGCGAGCCAAACCCGCTCACCATCAATCCGGCAGCTGAGTGAGCCACCGCGCTTACTCGCCTGGAATGCAGTGAAGCTCTCGCGTCCGAGCTTCGCCGCCCAAAACGGCGTTAGAACCGCATGCGCCCCGCCGGTCACGGGGTCTTCGTCAATCCCATAGGCAGGCACGAACACGCGGCTCACAATATCGGTGTCGCGGCCAGGAGCGGTGCAGACGAACAGCTCATCGCCCAGAGCGTCCAGGCCACGGAAATCCGGTTCGAGCGCGCGGATTGCCGCCTCATTCTCGTATAGGAAGAGATTGTAGCCAAGCGCATTTCGTTGCATCTTTTGTGGTTCACCACCCAAAAGCCGCGCCGCCTCATCCCATTCGCCCTGCTCTGTCGCAATTGCCGGAAGCGCAACTTCGTAGCCCTCACCGGCACACCGCACTTCCAAAATGCCGGATTGGCGCGTTCGAAAAGTCACCCGCTCGCGACTTTTGTCATGTGCATCGCGCGTCAGAAGCATATGCCCGCTGGCCAAGGTCGCGTGACCGCACAGGCGAATTTCGCTAGTGGGAGTGAACCAGCGCAGCTCCCAATCAGCCTCGCCAGTCTTATCACGCACAAGAAAGGCGGTTTCAGCAAAGTTGTTCTCGGCCCCAATGTTGATCAGGGTCTCATCCGGCAGCCATTCGTCCAGAACCATCACTGCCGCCTGATTGCCGCCAAAAGGCGCGGCGCTGAAGGCATCAATGTGCCAGTAGGGAATAGGGCCGATTGTGAGTTCTTGCGTCACGGGTAAAGCAGGGTGTCCACCCAATCGCCGCCACTGTGTGGCCGATCGAACTGGCGGCGATCATGAAGGCGATTATCGCGGTCGATCCAGAATTCGATCCGCTGCGGCCTTAGGGTAAAACCGGTCCAATGCTTGGGCCGTGGAACCTTACCGGCAGCCTCATACTCAGCCCATAACGCCTCCACCAGGTCGAGATAGTCCTGCCGCTGCTCCATCGGGCGAGACTGTTCACTCGCTGCACTACCGACTTGGCTCTTAAAGGGCCGCGAATGGAAGTATTCGTCGGCGCGCTCGGGTGTGACCTCTTCCAAGGGACCCTCGATGCGAATTTGACGGCGCAGGCTCTTCCAATGGAATAACAGACTTGCTTGCATATTTAAGCGGATCTCACCGCCCTTGCGGCTGTGAGCATTGGTGAAGAAGGTAAAGCCACCCTCGCCGCTTTCCGTTGCCCCATGTCCTTTCAAAAGCACCATGCGTACCGAAGGCATCCCATCTGTGTTTGCGGTCGCCAATGCCATCGCATTTGGATCGTTGGGCTCACTCTCTTTCGCCTCGGCGAACCATGCATTAAACAGCGCATAAGGGTCTGCGCCAGAAGGAATAACGCTGTCGGCCAACTGAGCTTCGTTTAGTTTGGGCGCGTCACTCATCTAAAAAACCTTTTGCAATTGGGCGGTGCCTTTTGAGACACTTGAGACACTGTCTAAAGGAGAAAAACCTTCCTGCCCCAAAATCGCGGCATAATGCGTCCAATTGGGCAGCTCAGACAACTCATATGCCGCGAGATAGAGTGTGGAAGCGCGGTAGGAAAGATATTCCCTAGCAAAGCATGCCAGTCGGTGCTTGCACCTCAGGAGCGTCTCACCTAGCTAAGACACCATGCGCGATCCTTATTCCACCCTTGGCGTTCAACGCACGGCCTCCGAAAAGGAGATCAAGAGCGCTTATCGCAAGCTCGCCAAAGAGCTGCACCCTGACCGCAATAAGGACAATCCCAAGGCGGCAGAGAAATTCTCTGATGCGACAAAGGCCTATGACCTGCTGTCAGATAAGGACAAGCGCGCACAATTTGACCGGGGTGAGATCGATGCCGATGGCAATCCGCTGAACCCCTTTGCAGGCATGGGTGGTGGTCGCCCAGGTGGTTATAGTGGTGCAGGCGCGCGCGGCGGCGGTTTTCGTGACCAGGAATTCCAAGGCTTTGGCACCGAAGACATGGATTTGGGCGATCTGTTCGAGGGCCTGTTTGGCGGCGGTCGCAACCGGACGGCTCAGCCTCCTCCCAGAGGCGGCTTTGGCGGGCGTGGATTTAGCGGCAATCGCCCTCCTCCGCCCAAGAAAGGCGCTGACATTCAGTATCGGCTCGCCGTGCCCTTCGTCGCAGCGGCGGCTGGCGAAGATCAGCGGATCACATTGGCCGACGGCAAGGCGATCAGCTTAAAGCTCCCAGCCGGAGTCGAAGACGGCACGCAAATGCGGCTTAAGGGCAAAGGACACTCGGGACCTGGCGGCAATGGCGATGGAATCGTTATGGTCGAAGTCGCCCCACACCCCTTCTTCCGCCGCGATGGCGATAATATTCGGATGGATCTGCCGATCACGCTCGATGAGGCGGTCATTGGTGGCAAGGTCAAGTGCCCGACCGTGGACGGCCCGGTCATGCTTACACTGAAACCCGGCGCAAATGGCGGCACAGTTATGCGCCTCACCGGCAAAGGATGGACCAAGAAATCGGGCACGGGCGACAAGCCTGCTCGCGGGGATCAGCTGGTGACGCTTGAGATACAGATGCCGGAGGATTTGGACGCGCTCAAAGACAAGCTGGGAGATTGGAAAGACCCAGCAAAGCCCCGTTCGAAGTTCGGGCTATAAGCGCAAAAGCCAGAGCAAGCTCAGACGTGGGACACTCATCGCCTTTCAACGATACGGCTGATCACAGCCTGAGAGACCATTCCCATGTGCGGATGGAAATTCGCTCGCTTTCGCCCGAAGCGCGTCGATTGAGAGCACTTTCGCAGCCGGTGCGTTTTTCGTCAGATTTCGCTGATGCAGGGGCCCAGCCCGGCCTTTTCATCAGGGTCGCGCATCATATTGGCCCTGGCACAAGGGTGTTCGAAGTGATCCGGCGCACCGCTGTGGGGACTTGGCAAGACGGTTTTATCCACGCGGGCAACCTTGCCTATCTCTCAATGCTGGCAATCTTCCCGTTCTTCATCATTGGCGCTGCCCTGTTCGAAATCGTGGGCGGCCGGAGTCGGGCGCTCGAAATCGTCAATACCGTGATCGCTGCCATGCCGCCCACGGTTGGCGGCGTGATCGGCTCGGTGGCTGAGGAGATCGTCGATGCCCCTCAGGGTTGGCTCTTGTGGCTGTGTGCAGGCGTGGCGCTGTGGACGGTCTCCAACCTGGTGGAGACGATCCGCGATATCCTGCGCCGCGCCTATGGAACGCAGCCGCTCCTCGCCTTCTGGAAGGCACGTTTGCTTTCAGCAGCATTTATCATAGCAGCGGTGGTGCTCTTGATGGTGTCGCTCTTTGCAAGCGTACTGATTGGGACCATCCAGCAGATGATCCTGAGCTATCTGCCTGAATTTTCCGAAGTTGTGATGGATCTGCGGATTTCCCGCATTGTGCCAGCACTGGGGCTTGGCGTTTCGCTCTATCTCCTGTTTTTCACGCTGACCCCGGCTCAGTATCGGCGCAAGATCTACCCAAAGTGGCCGGGGCCAACCTTTACAGCTGTCTGGTGGCTGAGTGTAACAGCGGCAATGCCGCCCATTCTGCGCAGCGTTTTTACCTATGACCTGATCTATGGCAGCATGGCCGGGATCATCATCGCATTGTTCTTTTTCTGGCTCGTTGGCCTCGGGCTCGTTATCGGAGCAGAACTGAACGCGGCGCTCGCCGAACCGGAAGACGATTTCGGGGGTGCGCAAGACATCGAAGGGGAAGAGACGGCATGACCAAACTCATGGAAGGCAAAAAGGGTCTGATCATGGGGCTTGCCAATGACAAGTCCCTTGCCTGGGGAATTGCAAAGCAGCTGTCAGAGCACGGCGCTGAGCTGGCTTTTTCCTATCAGGGCGATGCTCTGGCCAAGCGTGTGAAGCCTTTGGCCGAAAAGCTTGGGAGCGATTTCACCTTCGAATGCGATGTGTCAGACATGGCATCGCTGGACTCTGGTTTTGATGCGATCAAAGAGCGCTGGGGCACGATCGATTTTGTGGTCCACGCAATCGGCTTTTCCGACAAGAATGAGTTGCGCGGCAAATATGTCGACACCAGCCTCGATAATTTCCTGCTGACGATGAACATCTCGGCCTATTCGCTTGTCGCGGTGGCCAAGCGCGCTGCGGCACTGATGCCGGAAGAAGGCGGGAGCATCCTGACCCTTACCTATTACGGTGCTGAAAAGGTCATGCCGCATTACAACGTCATGGGCGTTGCCAAGGCCGCGCTTGAGACCAGTGTGCGCTATCTCGCCAATGACCTTGGACCGGCCAATATCCGCGTCAACGCGATCAGCGCAGGGCCAGTGAAGACTCTGGCAGCGAGCGGGATCGGCGACTTCCGCTACATCCTCAAATGGAATGAATACAACTCGCCCCTTAGGCGGACCACAACTCTCGAGGATGTCGGGGGCGCAGCCCTGTACATGCTTTCCGAGCTTTCCTCCGGTGTCACGGGTGAGGTCCACCATGTCGATAGCGGCTATCACACCGTCGGCATGAAGCAGGTGGACGCGCCGGACATCACGGTTAGCTAGGCCACGCTCGGTCGATGCGCACCGTCCTTATCACGGGGTCCGCCGGGTTTATCGGCTACCACTTGGCGCAGACTCTTCTCGATCAAGGGTTTCGCGTAGTCGGCTATGATGGGCTGACCGATTATTATGAGGTCGCGCTCAAGGAGCGACGGCATCAGATGCTTCTCCAGAATGCAAATTTCTCCTGCAAAGTCGGGATGCTCGAGGACTTTGATGCGCTCCACGAGTTTGCGATGGAGCATAAACCCGATGTGATCGTGCACCTCGCCGCACAGGCCGGCGTGCGTTACTCGCTCGAAAACCCAAGGGCCTATGTCGATGCAAATCTTGTCGGTACGTTCAATGTGATGGAATGCGCGCGCGCGTTGGAAGTCGACCACTTGCTGATGGCTTCGACCAGTTCAGTCTACGGTGCGAACACTGATATGCCGTTTGACGAGCATGAGAAGACCGACCACCAGCTTACTCTCTATGCTGCGACCAAGAAAGCGAACGAGGCGATGGGGCATTCCTATGCCCACCTCTGGAACCTGCCCACGACCATGTTCCGCTTCTTCACGGTCTACGGCCCATGGGGGCGGCCCGATATGGCTCCTTTCAAATTCACGCGCGGAATCCTCGAAGGATCGCCCATCGACATTTACAACCATGGTGAGATGCATCGCGACTTTACCTATGTAACTGATCTAGCACGCGGAATTTGTCTGCTGATCGACGCAGCGCCTGTGCGGCCCGACACTCCAGAGGATATTCCTGAGTGGGACTCGCTCTCACCCGCCGCGCCCTATCGCGTCGTCAATATCGGCAATAACAACACGGTGAAGCTCACCGATTTCGTCGATGCAATCGAGGAAGAATGCGGGCGCGAGGCGATCCGCAATTTCATGCCCATGCAAAAGGGTGATGTGACCGCGACATGGGCCGATGCGACGCTGCTCAAAGAGCTGACTGGCTACACGCCCAAAACCGACGTTCGCGAGGGTATTCGCCAATTCGTGGCGTGGTATCGCGACTACTATCAGGTTTAGTTCGGCCCCTCATCAGGCACATCAACTTCGCCCTGCACAGTGGCAGGCAGCTCTTGCTCACCCGCAAGAGGGGCACTGCGTTCGCGCTCAAGCCGCTCAAGATATTCGCGTTCGATCTGCTCGACGCGGCTTTGCTCAGCGGCGGCATCATCATCGATCGTTTCGAGACGCTTGCGACGTTCCTCCTCGATCAATTGGCCAAAGCGTACACCTTCACCCCTTCGACGCTCATCAAATGCCGCTTCAATGAATTGCTGCGTACAGCCCGTGAACCCGCCTGCTCCTGCGGGACTGCAAGAGAAGGCGCCAAACTCACCGATGTAGCGAACCTTCTCAAATTGCTGAGACTGGGTGATGTTTTCCGGCGAATTGCTGGTGCGCAGGTTCGATGGGATGCGATAGCGATCAGCCTCGACCACGATCTGACAAACCACGATCTCATTCTCGGCGGTCTGCTCGGGACATTCGTCTTCGCTATAGGCGATAACCAGATTTACCCGATCGCCAGCCTGATCCTGCGCGGCAGCGGGAACAGCGGCAAGCGCTGCGAAGGGGGCGATAAGGGCAAGGCGCGAGAGCTTCGTCATGGTGTTTCCTATTCGGAAAGGGAGCATTTCTGCCCCTTAGATAGCGCCGAGTGAACGACTACTGAAGGGTTTTGTGGCCTTCGCTCAATCGAAGATCACAAATGTATCTACGGCCTTGGCGAACGGATCGATACACCAAGCCTCAAACAATTGCTTAGCCCAGCACCTTTTCAGGGCTGGCTATACCCGCTCGCTAACCTTGATCGCGATTTTACAGCCCAAACGGATTGCGCCCGAAAGCAAGGGATAGGCAGGCGCCTTCTCGGCGCCGTGTTCCAATGCGGCATCGCGGTGCTCGCGTTCTTCCTCGCGGAATTGTTCGATCATTTCTGCCAGTTCTGGCTCCGAATCGGTTTCGGCAAGCCGGTCAAGTTGCTCGGAATAATGCTTGTCGATTTCCTCTTCGACCGCAGCCGTACACGCCATGGCGGCTTCAGGCCCAAGCAAAGCCGTGCCAGCACCAAGCGCATAGCCAGCGATATGCCAGAATGGCTGTAAAGCGGTCGGACGAACGCCACGCTCTGCCATAAGCTCATCAAACTTGGCGCGGTGAACCTTTTCCTGATCGGCCATATGGCGGATTTCCGCCGAATGTGGGCCACGGTCACCCATTACGGCCAGCTGCCCTTCATAGATGCGCGTTGCACCAAATTCGCCGGCTTGATCGACGCGGATCATACGGTGGAGTTCATCACGGTCCATTGAGTGGCCTTTCAAAAATCGCCTGAAGCCAGTCCTACTTCTTATACGCGGCCAGCGCCACAACAGCCGCACCACCAGTGCAAGAAATCAGGAAATTCCAACCCGCAAGTGAGATGCCAAACAAATCCCATGGCGCAACATCACAGCGCACTATTGGAGCCGCGTTCACGTCCATAACGTCGATTGCCGATGGTAAAGTTGAGCATCCCGTGATGCCTTCCCACCAACCATATTCGACACCCGCATGAAATCCGCCAATCAGGCCCGACGTAATGATAGCGAGCCCGGCGAGCGCTGCCCAAACCCGCGCAGGCTGAGCTGCGAAAGATATGAGGCCCAAAGCGACAGCGGCAAAATGCGGATAGCGCTGCCACCAGCACATCTCACATGGGTAGAGACCAAAGCCATACTCAGAGATATATGCGCCGCCCAAAAGACCAGCCGGTATGAGCACGGCAAGGGTGCGCGCTTGGTTAAGTCCGTCCATGATGCTCATTTAAAAACCGAAGTTTGTTTTGACTAGCCGCCAGAATTGGAGCCGCGCGTGCGCAGAGCGACCGAGCTTGCCGTCGTGCGACGAAGCGTTTCCAGAGCATAATGCAGTTGGAAGTCCTCAACGCCCTGCTCTTCCAATTGCTCAGCAGTGAGCTGAAAGCGGGGATCGGCAACGGTGTCTTCGACCATGTCTTCGTCCGAAATGCCGATTTCGTTGACCAAGTGGCCGCGAAGATCGCTCTCACGCGTGCGATACTTCTCGCGCAAGGCGAAGTCTGGATCGGAGAGCTGCGGCACGCGAATGTCCGGCGCGATCCCGCCTTCCTGCACCGATTTTCCTTTCGGCGTGTAGTAGCGCGCGGTGGTCAGCTTGAGGGCAGAGTCCGGGCCCAGAGGCAGAAGCGATTGGACCGAGCCCTTACCAAAGCTGCGCTGACCCATGATCAAAGCACGACCATGATCTTGCAGAGCACCAGCGACGATCTCAGAGGCAGAAGCGGAGCCTGCATCGATCAGAACAATCATCGGCACGTTCTTGGCAATCTCACCCATGAAAATCTGGGCTTCGCTGCGGCTGACCCGGCGACGTAGATAATAATCCAGATCATCGGCCTGAAACTCAAAGGTTTCTCCCCAAGAACGCCCGCGCTGCGAAACAATTTCGCCCTTTTCGAGGAAGAGATCGGTCAGCGCGACGGCCTCATCAAGGCTGCCGCCGGGGTTGGAGCGCAGATCAAGCACGAGCCCGCTCATCCGACCGGTCGCCTCGCTCTGGAGCGCCTGCCAAGCCTTGTGAACATCGCTGCCCACATCGGCGGAGAATTCATTGATCGAAATATGACCGATATTGCCCGACTTAAGCTCGTAGGTGACCGGCTCAAGCTCGATCACACCGCGCGTCACATTAAGCTCAAGCGGCTCATCGCGCCCAGGGCGGAAAATCGTAAGGTTGATCGAGGTGCCCGCTGGCCCGCGCATTTGCGCAACCGCATCATCCAGTTCACCGCCAACGATCAGCTTGCCTTCGAGGTGAGTGATATAATCGCCAGCCTTGATGCCCATCTTGTCAGCAGGGCTGCCTTTGAAGGGGGAGATCACTTTGACCGCACCGTCTTCCTGAATAACCGAAAGGCCAAGACCGGAGTAATTGCCGTCAATCAGCGTGTTCAAACGCTCAAGATCGCTCCCATCAAGATAAGCACTGTGCGGATCGAGCGCACCCAACATGCCGTCAATCGCGCCGCGTACCAACACCTCATTCTCAACCGGTTCCACATAACTGGCCTGAACACGCTGCATAATAGCGAAGATCTTGGCGAGTTCCGGGCCAGCGCGGCCATCAACCTGCGCCATGGTGGCAGTGGTGGCGGGAATGAGCGCGACAGCGGTTACCAAAGCAGCGCCGCGCAACAGTGATGGGATGGGAAGACCGGCAATTTTCATGATGGGCGATGTGCTCCTTGTCTGAGGTCCAAGGTGTATAGAAATACGGGCCTGAACGCCAGATGAGAGGCAGCCCAGGGGTTTCGTCGTCCCCTCACGGGGCAGGAGACTGGCGAAGTTGTTAACGCGCCAACGTGATTAACCCAGGTAATTGAGAGGGTTAACTGGCTCTCCATCGCGCCTAAGTTCAAGACTGATAGGCTCTTCGCCACCGCTGGCAACGCCCAAAGGCGAACCGCCAATCACTTCATCGCCCACCGCAACCTTGGTCCGGGCAAGGCCCGTAACCAGGCTGGTCCAGCCGCCGGGGTGCTCAATTATGACGATTCGCCCGAAACCGCGATAGGGTCCGGCGAAGGCCACCCGACCTGCACTCGGTGCGACCACTTGCGCGCTTGGCGCAGGCGAAAGCGTCAGCCCTTTGGAGCGCAGTCCGCTGTCACGAAGTTCCCCGAAGCCGGCGAGTGTACGGCCCTGAACGGGAAGCTGAAAGCCCGGCGGGCGCGCGGCTGAGGTCGGCGTGGTCGCTGGTGTGGGCCCGGCTTCGACAACCCTTGCAGAAAGGTCTTTGGGCCGCGCGATCGGTCCTGGAAGAGCGGCCAGTTCCGCGCGCAACTTTGCGGCTTCACCAAGAGTGTCGACCAAGCCATCAAGGTCGCGTGCCTCTTCTGCCAAAGCGAGCGCACGTTCGCTTTCTCGCACGGCGTTGCTGCGGGCCTCGGTGGAAGCGAGCCTTTGCTGGGCCTCCAGGGCGGCAAGCGCGGTGCGACGCGTTTGCAAATCCTCTTCCGAAGCACTCAGGGATTCGAGAGCCCGCGCCGCTCGGCGCTCCAACCGACGACCTTCGTCAAGCTCTGCCCGCAAGGCTGCGGTGCGCTTGCGGATCTCGGGGATGGCCGAATCGAGCACGGCACGCACATAGACCAGGTCTTTTAGCGATCCAGGCTGGAGTGCAGACAAGGCCAGTGGGCGCCGCGCACTGGTCTGCAGCGCGCCCGTCAAACGAACCAGAGGCTCTTGTCGGTCCGAAAGGCGCTTTGAAAGCTCCTCGCGATCGTTCTGGAGCAGTGAATACCGCGCTCGGGCGGCCACGATATTGGCCTCAGCCGCCTGAATCTGCGCAGCGATAGCCGCAGCCTGACGAGCAGTTTTGTCTGCCGCATCACTTGCCGATTCCGCTTCGGCACTAAAACGATCTGCTCGCGCCTCTGCGCGCTGGCTTTCGCGAGTGGCCCTTGTCAGTTCGGCCTGTGCTTCCTCGGGTTCGAGTAGGAGCACGTCGCGCTGCGCCCATCCTTGCGGCACCGCAAACAGCAGTGCGGTGGCAGCGGCTCCGGTCAGGCCCACAAGGATGTGTGTTGTGCGCATGGATCCTACCCTGCCCGATGATAGGGATGACCTGCAAGGATACTCGTGGCGCGATAAAGCTGCTCCATCAGCATCGCGCGCGCCATAAGATGTGGCCACGTTGCTGGCCCAAAGGCGTAGAGAAGATCTGCCCCAGCACGCTCAGTCTGCGAATGGCCATCGGCGGCACCCAGCACAAACCGGACTTCGCGCGTGCCCGTATCCCGCCAATTCTCAAGAGTGGAGGCGAGCTTCTCAGAAGCAAGCGCCTTGCCGCGCTCATCCAAGAGAACGGTTTTGTGCGGGCTTTGCGGAAGCGGCACTTTTCCCCCGGTTTCGGGCAATTCGGTAAGCTTCACCGGCCAAGTCAACCGCTTTTCATAACGCGCAACCAGCTCCGCCTCAGGCGACCGAGCAATTTTCCCTCGAGCGATGATGTGTAGGAGCAAAGAAAATACCCTTTCGCTTAGAGAGAGCGGTTTTTTGGTTTTCGCACCCGTATCCGCGGGCGCGTCCTCGCTAGACGTCCTGCGCTTTGCTTAGGACCCGCTGCGGGCGGGCAGTCGCCCTTGCAACGCTTAGAGCGTCGAACCAGCGCATCCTCGCCGAGTTCTCGGCGACCACGGCCTCGGTGAGGCCGCAAGCCCGACCGGGCGCCCGCAGGTGCCCCGCATTGAGCGGAGCGAAAAGAGGGAACTGCACCGAGGACGAAGGCGCGGATGCGTCTTCGCAGAACAAAAACTCTAACTGCGCCCCTGCTTCAATTCACCGCCCTCGAACGACCACATGCGTTCAAGATTGTAGAAGCTGCGCACTTCGGGCCGGAACAAGTGCACCACAATATCGCCTGCATCGATCAGCACCCAATCGGCCTGAGGCAGACCTTCGACGCGCGCCGGGCCAAAGCCTGCCTGCTTGATCTTTTCGGCAAGTTTTTGCGCCATCGCTGCCACTTGCCGAGTCGAGCGGCCACTGGCGACGACCATATGATCGGCGACCGAGCTTTTGCCCTCAAGCGGGATTGAGACGATCTCTTGCGCTTGATCGTCATCCAATTGCTGCATCACGAGCGCATAAAGCGCATCAACGCCGTCGTTGTCAGCCATAGTGGGCACCATTTTCAAGTCGGGCGAATTTGCTCCTGTCAAAGGGGCGGTATCTGCCTGTGTCATAGGCTACGGTTTGTCTCCTGATTGAGGGTGAAACGTGGGGTTGGGCCAAACGAAGTGCAAGTGGGCCAAAGCCAAATGAAGAAAGATGCGAGGTGCCGAAAAGCGGCCTCATTCATCAGATCCTATGATTTGCCGGAAGGTCAGCCTGTCGCGAAGCGCGCTCGTATTTGTCTTGTTGTATCTCTCAGCCCAATCGGCATTACCGCGGCGAATAGCCGTGGCCGATCTGTGGTCCGGATCAAAACGCAACAACACCAGTGCCGGCGCTCTCCCCAAGCGTTCTCGCCCCATTTTGCGGAAGACCGGCACAGACACCGAATAGCGCCTGAGCCAGGCCATGGCGGGGCTCGTCATAGCGGATTGGTTATAACCCGGACGTGCAATGACTGCAATCGGCATGGTGCGTGCGATGGTCCGCCAGTCTTTCCACCGGTGGAATTGCGCCAGGTTGTCTGATCCCATCAGCCACACAAATTGCCGCGATTTATAGCGACGCTGAAGCGCTCGCAGAGTATCCACAGTGTAGCGTGTGCCGAGGTCTCGCTCTATTGTGGTGGGAGTGATGGGTGCGCGCCTGGCTTGCTCCTCAGCAGAACGAAGCCGCGCCGCCAATGGTGCCATTCCGGCCTTGGGTTTGAGCGGATTACCGGGCGAAACCAGCCACCACACCTCGTCCAGACCCAGCGCGTCGATGGTGAAACGCGTGATGCGCCGATGCCCACCATGGGCAGGGTTGAAGCTCCCGCCTAACAATCCAGTCAGCATTTTATGGACGCGCCTGCCCGGTTCCGCGCACCAGCCATTTGTATGTGGTGAGCCCTTCCAGCGCGACCGGCCCCCTTGCGTGGAGCCTGCCGGTGGCAATGCCAATCTCTGCGCCCAGCCCAAACTCGCCGCCATCGGCAAATTGCGATGAGGCATTGTGCATGACGATCGCGCTGTCGACCGCGTTCAGGAATTTTTCAGCAGCGACTCCATCATCAGTGATGATCGCATCGGTGTGATTGGAGGAATGTGCGGCGATGTGCGCAAGTGCTTTATCGAGCCCATCGACCATCGCGACAGAAAGGATGCTATCTAGATACTCGGTATCCCAGTCCTCTTGGCTAGCTATCGTTGCGCGGGGCTCGAGCGCCTGAATGCGGCCATCGCCGCGAAGCTCGACTCCCGCTTGAAGGAGCGCGTCCAGAAGCGCCTTAGTATCGACGAATCTGGTGTCGATCAGGAGCGTCTCCATAGCTCCGCAAATGCCAGTGCGCCGCATCTTGGCATTGACCGCAATTTCGCAGGCCATCGCCGAATCAGCAGCGGCGTGGACGTAGGTGTGATTGACCCCATCGAGGTGCGCCAGAACGGGTACCCGCGCATCGGCTTGGACCCTCGCGACAAGGCTCTTGCCCCCACGCGGTACAATCATATCGATCAACCCGCTCGCCGTCAGCATAGCACCTACTGCGGCTCTGTCCTGAGTGGGCACAAGCTGCACCGCTTCTGCCGGAACACCGCCTTCGGCAAGACCGGCAGAGAAGGCTTTGAGAATGGCGCGGTTGGAATGAACCGCTTCGCTTCCGCCGCGGAGTAAGGCTGCATTGCCCGCTCGAACGCAGAGAGCAGCGGCATCGGCGGTCACGTTGGGCCGGCTTTCATAAATGATGCCGATCGTCCCGATGGGCACACGCACCCGCGACATTTTAAGGCCATTGGGGCGCGTGCTTTCATCGATTATCTCGCCCACCGGGTCAGGCAGATCTGCGACCGCCTCCACGGCAGCCGCCACGCCTTCAAGCCGCGCCTGATCGAGTATCAGCCGGTCGAGCATCGCCTTGGACAGACCATTTGCGCGGCCCGCTTCGATGTCTTTCGCATTGGCGGTGAGGATGGCTGGTGCATCTGCGCGCATATGTTTTGCTGCACATTTCAGTGCCTTAGCACGCGCATCACTGGTCATCTGCGCCAGCATTGTTTGTGCCGCGCGCCCTGACCCTGCGAGTT
Organism: uncultured Erythrobacter sp.; assembly: GCF_947502395.1. Lineage (GTDB taxonomy): Bacteria > Pseudomonadota > Alphaproteobacteria > Sphingomonadales > Sphingomonadaceae > Erythrobacter. The sequence continues at coordinate 741,968 of NZ_CANMZM010000002.1, read as the reverse complement.
CGGCAATCAACTGCTCGGGAGTTTCAGTCTGAGGCATGGGAGTCATCTTATTCATGTGTGCCGCGATAGCAGCCGGTTGCAGCTGTGTCAGGCAGCATGGAGAACGCCGCGTTACTGGCCCAATTCGGATAGGCATTTAGGGGCGAATCGGGGAGGCCTCAATAAGCGAATCGGTATCGAATCGGAGTCTCAAAAGGGCTCTCGCACAGGGCGAAACTGTGATTCCACGGGAAAATCCTGAGGAGCTTCCCCGTATTGCCAATGAGCATGATATGATTTCGTTTGTAGGGGATTTCTCTTGGATGAACGATTCACCGCGATAAGGCTTCGATTCAACCTTTCGGCAGGTTTCCGGATTCGATTCTTTACATTTGTCGCGCTAGCGTACCGCTCAAACACAACATAAAAATGTTCGGGTAAACGCATTTTGTCAGATAAAAACACCAAGCGCAGCTTCGCTGAAAGGCTCAAGGAATGGTTTCCTGACCGCGAGTTTTTTATGCGTTCCCAGGGGCAGGTTCGCTTCATAAAAATCTCATCGCGCCTGCAAAAAGGCGCGGCGACCGCGGCTATCATCTTGGCCTTGGGGTGGGCTGGTTCGATGAGCGTAATGGCATGGAACAAATATTCCGCCGAAGCCACGCTCGCCTCTTTCCAAACGGAAAAAGCGCAAGTAGCCAAGGCGCAGCAGCGGCTTGATGCCTACAGCGGCAATATTGAATCTGTCGTGACCGACCTCGAAGCGCGCCAGGAAGCTCTCGAAGCCATGTCGGAAATGCTGCCCGACGATATCAAAACGGTCGACACCAATGTGACCGACAGTTCTGATGAGACGTCCAAGACAGTCGAGCAGGTCGGGTCCTTCTTCCCCCAGGCAAGAGGTCTCGCCGAAATCGAAGCGCGCCAGCTCGCCTATGTGGAGAACATGACGCGTTTTGCTGACTGGCGTGCACGCCGGGCAGAAGCGGCTTTGCGCAAGCTGAACCTTGATCCGCGTGCCATGGAACGCGCGGCCCGCGCTGAAGCGCGTCAGGCGATGGGTGGACCGCTGCAATTGCTCGCCACATCGGCCGATGGCTCGCTCGACCCACGTTTTGAGCGTTTGGGGATGAGCCTCGAGCGGATGTCAGCACTCGAGCTTGCACTTGAGGGCGTGCCGCGCCTGATTCCTACTGGTGACCAGCGCGTTACCTCGCCCTTTGGTTATCGCAGCGATCCCTTTAGTCGCCGTCCGTCAATGCATCCGGGTATCGACTTTAAGGGGGCCTATGGCTCACCGGTGTTCGCGGCGGCCGATGGGCAGGTGACCTTTGCAGGTTGGCGAGGCGGCTACGGTCGCACCGTTGAGATCACCCATGCCAACGGTATCATGACACGTTACGCGCATTTGGCGCGTATTGGCGTAAAAACCGGTCAAACTATCGATGCCGGTTCCACATTAGGTGGCCTAGGCAGCTCTGGCCGGTCTACAGGACCCCACTTGCATTTCGAAGTTCGTATCAATGGCCGCGCGGTCAATCCGCGTCCTTTCCTGGAGAGTGCCCCCGATGTTCTCAAAGAAGCCCGCGGAACAACCGAGCCCAGTCGCTCCGCCAACGCCAGCCCCCAGCGCTAACGGAAAGTCTAAAGGACGAAGCATGGCTAGTTCCAATTCCACCTTCTCAGTGATCGGATCAGACGTAACGATCAAGGGTGATGTCACCGCTTCCGCAGACCTGCACGTCGACGGAACAATCGAAGGTGACATCCAATGCGCCAGCGTCGTTCAAGGCGAATCCAGTTCGATCAGCGGGGCAGTCGTTGCAGACACTGCGCGCATGTCGGGCAAAGTGTCAGGTTCGATTACGGCGAAAGAGCTGGTGATCCTTAAATCTGCCAGAATCAATGGCGACGTGCATTATGATGCGCTCACCATCGAACAAGGCGCGCAAGTTGACGGGCGCTTCGCTCCGAACGCGAGCCGCGCCGCAGCTGCGAAGCCTGTCGCTGACGCGAAGCCCGTTAAGCGGGTCGAGCCGACCAAGGCCGATCAGGAGTCACTCCTCGCGAGTTGACGCCTCCCATTTTGGGTACACTGAACGCCGCACCCCCGCTCGGGTGGCGGCGTTTTTTGTTTCGGGGCCTTATAGAACTTCTGCGCGCAAGGCTTTGCGGTCGAGTTTGCCGATAATGGTCTTGGGTAGGTCCTCACGAACCACCACCTGGTCTACCCGCTCGTGCTTGCCGATGCGCTTATTCAGCCAGTCTTTGATAGCGTCGCCGTTCGCGTCGGAACCCTCTTCCAAAACCACATAGGCGCGCGGAGCTTCGCCGCGATACTCATCAGGCACGCCGATCACGAGCACCTCTTTAACCGCTTCGTGCTTGAGCACTGCATCTTCGACAACGCTAGGAAAGACCTTGAAGCCCGCGACTGCGATCATGTCCTTAATCCGGTCGACAATTGCAAGGAATCCGTCTTCATCCATAACCGCCACATCGCCTGTGCGAAGGTAGCGCTTGCCGTCTCGCTCGACAAAGACATCGGCATCGGTCTCTGGCCGCTCCCAATATCCGCGCATGATCTGCGGGCCATGGACAGCCAGCTCTCCGGGCTCCCCCTCAGGGGCGAGCTTGCTGGGGTCTTCTTTGTCGAGGAAGATCACCTCAGTGCCAGCGATCAGCTGGCCGATGGTGCCTTTCTTGCGGGTCCCGGCGTAGGGATTCGCTGAGACAACCCCCGAGCTTTCGGTGAGACCATAACCCTCACACACGCGCACGCCGGTCACTTCTTCAAAACGGGTATGCACTGGCGCGGGCATGGGCGCGCCGCCCGAGATGCAGACCTTTAGGGATGACAGATTGGTCTTTGTTAAATCGGGATGATCGAGCAGCGCCTGAAACATGGTGGGCACCCCAGGAAAGCCCGTTGCGCCATATTTCTCAATCGTCTCAAGCACCTGTTTCGCATCAAAGCGCGGCAGCATCGCAATCGACGCGCCTGTCACCATGGCATGGTTCAACAGCGATGTGTTCGCGAAGACATGGAAAAACGGTAGCGCCCCCATAAAGACCTCGCCGCGCGGATCACCAAAGGGGTTGATCGCTGCGACTTGCTGGGCGTTTTGGGAAAGCTGGCTGTGCCCCAGCATAGCGCCCTTAGGCCTTCCGGTGGTGCCGCCGGTGTATTGCAGAAGCGCCAGATCTTCCGGAGTGACAACGGGCAGCTCTACGGGCTTATCGCTGAGTACATCGCTCCAGCGGCGCACCTCATTGCTCCAGCTCACCTTCGCAATCTGGCTTCGCTTGAACAGATTGAAGGCAATACTCTTTGCAAGCGGCAACATCGAGCCAAGGGAACCGACAACCAATGTCTCAAGCTCGGACGACTGAAGCACCCTGGCTGCAGTGCCGTAAAGCTCAGGCACATCGACCGTCACCAAGATGCGGGAGCCACTGTCGGCCACCTGCCAACTCAGCTCCTCAACCGAATACAGCGGCGAGAAATTGACCACGATCGCGCCCGCCATCATCGCGCCGTAATAGGCAGAGGCATAGATCGGGACATTGGGGAGAAACAGGCCCACCCGATCCCCCGGCTTGACACCCATTTCGATCAAACCAGCGGCAAATTTCAGCGCTTCTGCATGGATCGCGCCATAGGAAAAGGTGCGGCCCATAAAGTGCAGAAACGGCGCGTCCGGGTCGTGCGTGACAGTGCGCTCGAGCATGGCGGGCAGTGTCAGGGGTTCAAACGCAGTGTCCCACGCGGTGGGGTGATGATAGCCGGCACTATTTACAACCATGTCAATTGCATGCGCGATACCTCAGCGTAGCGCAAGGCATATTGGCGACTTGCTGGCCAATCAGACAAAAAAGGGCGGCTTCGCGAAAAAACGAGCCGCCCTTTGGTTCCATTGACCGTCTGATTTAGCTGCCGCTGTCTGTTTCCGAGTCGTCTTCACTCGCCTCTTCAACCGGAGCAGCCTCTTCGGCTGGCGCGGCTTCAGGAGCGGCAAAAGCGGCCTCGACATCCACTGTCTCTTCTGCACTCGCTTCTTCGGCTGCACGCTTTTCAGCGAGCCATGCTTCAGCTTCGGCCTCTTGCGCAGCTTCGGCGGCGGCTTTTTCGTTTGCCGCACGTTCAGCGCGCAGTTCTTCGATCAGCTTATCCTTGTCAGACCGCGTATCGATCGCCGCTTCATCAACAACGGGCGCTTCTTCAGTGACGCCTGCGCGCTTGGCCGCCTTGGCAACCACAGCGTCCAATTCGCGCTGTGCACAAAGGCCAAGGGTCACTGGGTCTTTGGGCTGAATGTTCTGAATGTTCCAGTGCGACCGCTCACGAATGGCACCGATGGTGTTGCGCGTCGTACCAATCAGCTTGCCGATTTGGGCATCGGATACCTCAGGGTGGTTGCGCAAGAGCCAGGCAATGCCATCAGGCTTATCCTGACGCTTGGACACAGGCGTATAGCGCGGCCCTTTGGTGCGGGTCACCTCAACCGGAGCCTTATGCATTTTCAGCGCATATTCCGCGTCTTCTTCGCCCAGCTTGATCTCTTGCAGCGTCAATTCGCCAGCGTGCACCGGATCACGGCCGGTGTATTTGCTGCCAGCAAGATCATCGGCCATGGCCTGCACTTCAAGGATGTGCAGCCCGCAGAACTCGGCGATCTGTTCAAACGCCAGACCGGTGTGATCGACCAGCCAAGTGGCCGTGGCATGCGGCATCAGCGGCTTTGGCTGTTCCTTTTGTGCCATTGGGGGAAATCTCCGTTAGAAATAATAAGGGCCGCCCCTTGCGGAGCGGCCATTGCACGACGTTAGATAGGCGAAGTCGGTCGGCGGGGCAAGGAAATGCTTTGCTTTGTCTGCTGGGAGGTCGCAGGATCAATCCATCGGCGCAAAGCCGGGCACCTGTTTAACGCGCTCAATCCACGCGCTGAGATTGCCAAGGACACCAAGTTCAAACCCTGCGTCACCCGCTAGGTGCGAATAGGCAAACAGGGTTATATCCGCGAGAGTTAGCGCCTCGCCGCAAAGGAATGGCCGATCTGCAAGCTCGCCGTCGAGCAACTCCAATGCCGCTTGTCCCGCTACGCGTCTAGCCGGGATTTGGGCCTGTTGCTCATCCGAGAGATTGGCCTCCCCCACAAAGCGCAACCAGAACCGCAACGTCGCAACGTTGGGCTCGTGCTGATATTGCTCGAAGAACATCCAGCGCAGCATATCGGCCTGGGCGAAGCGATCGTCTGGGATCAAGTCTGAGCCGGACGCGAGATACCAGCAAGCGGCGTTGCTTTCGGGCAGGAAGCGCGCGTTCTCGCTCTCTCCAATTTGCAATACCGGAATCCGACCGTTTGAATTGACGTTTTCGAGGAATTCAGGCGTGCGCGTCTCGCCATTGAGAATGTCGTATTGTCGCGTCTCGAGCGGCAGGCCCAATAAGGCTGTGGTCAGCTTGATCTTGTAGCAATTGCCGCTCTTTGGGTCTTCGTGCAGCAAGAGACGAGGCAAAGCGTCCTCCTGCACCTCATCGGCAAGCGACTCAAATGCGGCGAAGGAGCGGAAGCTGCCAACGCGGGTGGGAAAGCGAAGAAGCCGCGGCTGTCCAACGGCGAGACCAGCACGCGATGACACATCATAGGGCTGCGAGAGGGTGGAATTGGGATCGCTCGGCCAGAGGCAGTGGCAACCCCAAAGCTTCTCGCCCTCCGCGCCCTTCCATTCATCGCCGCGCGAGGCGGATCCGCGATAGACGAGCGCCATGTCCTCCCAACGCTCGGCCGCACGTCCCTTACGGATTTCGACAAAAGCATAGTCGCCCGTGATTTGCAGGACCGGGTAGCTCAAGGCGCGACCTCCAGCATGATCTTGCCGATATGCGCGCTCGATTCCATCCTTGCATGCGCCTCGGCGGCCCCAGCAAGCGGGAATGTCTGGTCCATGACTGGGGACAGCTCGCCGCTTGTGAACAGCGGCCAGGCATTGTCTGCGATCTCGTCAGCCAAGGCAGCCTTGAAGGCGTCAGAGCGCGGACGCAGAGTTGATCCTGTTAACGTCAGGCGCCGCATCATCACCATAGGAATGAATATTTCCGCCTTGGCACCGCCAAGCACGGCGATAGTCACATGGCGACCATCTTCGGCAAGGCACTGGAGATTTCGCGGAACATAATCACCCGAGACCATATCGAGCACGATGTCGACGCCCTTGCCCCCGGTGTGCTCTCGAACGGCTTCGACGAAATCCGCCTCGCGGTAATTGATCGCAATATCTGCACCCAGTCCGCGAGCCGCCTCACACTTGGCCTCATCACCGCAAGTCGTGATCACATTGAGGTCAAAGGCTTTCGCCAGCATGATCGCCATCGTGCCAATACCGCTGGTGCCGCCGTGAACGAGCAACGTCTCGCCATCGCGCGCGCAGCCACGCTCAAACACATTGTGCCACACGGTGAACAGCGTCTCAGGCAATGCCGCCGCATGCTTCAAATCCATGCCATCAGGAACGGGCAAGCAATGTTGCCAGGGGGCGGTGCAATATTCGGCATAGCCTCCGCCAGGTGTGAGAGCCGCAACCACACTTCCCAGCATTTCACGAGGGACATCGCCGCCTACTCCAACCACTTCGCCGGCCACTTCGAGACCCAGAATGGGCGAAGCGCCCGGAGGGGCTGGATAATTGCCGGCGCGTTGAATGCAATCGGGACGATTAACCCCCGCATAGGCGACCTTGATGAGAACGTCGCCAGAACCAATCTGAGGGAGCGGGGCCTCCTCGACGCGCAACACATCAGGCCCTCCCGGTTGCTCAAAACCAATGGCCTGCATCGTCTCTGGCAATTCCGGCATATGTGCCCCCACCCTTTGCAAATCTGAAGGTCGCCATGGTTGCACCACCCCATGGTACAAATGCGCCACCTTCAATCAAACAGCGCAAATACCCAGCATCCGCATTGACAGCAAGCCGATGCAGAAGCGATGATCGCTTTCAATGGATGAAGAAGACCTTCCCCGGGCCAAAGGAGACGCTGCACACAAGCTGGCAGCGGAGGATCTCGCACCTTATAGCCAAGACGAGCTGGCTGCGCGCATCGCCCTTCTCCAAGCAGAAATTGCCCGCGTTCAGGAGCATAGCGACAAAGCCGCAAAACACCGAGCTGCGGCAGATGCACTTTTTAAGAGTTCGGGCTCATGATCACAGTTATGCCCGCGTCGGGTTTCGCACATAATTGGAGTCGCATTTACCAAAATGCCCCCCATATTGCGTTAAACACTATTTGCCCCACCCCGCTTTCACCCCAATAGGGACTGTAAATGCCTAGCTTTGCTCAGAATTTAGAACGCACCCTTCACAACGCGCTCACACACGCGTCAGAGCGTCGGCATGAATATGCGACCTTGGAGCATTTGCTGCTCGCGCTGATCGATGATGAAGATGGCGCGGCGGTGATGGGCGCTTGCGGGGTGGACTTGGCTGAACTTGGCGAGGTGGTGAAGCAATATCTCGATCAAGAGTATCAGTCGCTCAAAACCGAGGAAGACGCCGATCCGCAGCCAACCGCCGGTTTCCAACGGGTGATCCAGCGCGCCATTTTGCACGTGCAATCTTCCGGCAAAGATACGGTTACGGGCGCGAATGTGCTGGTCGCGTTGTTTTCTGAGCGCGATTCTTATGCGGTCTATTTCCTCCAACAGCAGGATATGAGCCGTCTCGATGCGGTTAGCTACATCAGCCATGGCATTGGCAAAGGTGGACGCCAGATCGAATCGAGCAATGCGGGTGGCGGCGAAGAAAGCGCGCCAAACGATACCGAAGCGGCCAAGGATGGCGGCAATAAGAAAGAAACCGCGCTCGACCAGTTTACGGTCAACCTCAACAAGAAGGCGGAAGACGGCAAAGTCGATCCGCTGATTGGTCGCGGACCAGAAGTAGACCGTACGGTTCAAATCCTGTGCCGCCGTTCGAAAAACAATCCGCTTTATGTCGGTGACCCCGGCGTTGGTAAGACCGCCATCGCCGAAGGTCTTGCGCGCAAGATTGTCGAAGGTGATGTGCCTGAGGTACTTGAGCCTGCGGTGATTTACTCGCTCGATATGGGCGCATTGCTTGCAGGCACGCGCTATCGCGGCGATTTTGAAGAGCGCTTGAAGCAGGTCGTAACCGAGCTTGAAGCGATGCCGCATGCGATCCTCTTTATCGACGAAATTCACACCGTTATCGGCGCTGGCGCGACCAGTGGCGGGGCGATGGATGCCTCCAATTTGCTCAAACCTGCGCTTTCTGGCGGGACGATCCGCTGCGTCGGTTCGACCACATACAAAGAATTCCGCAATCACTTCGAGAAAGACCGTGCGCTGCTGCGCCGCTTCCAGAAGATCGACGTGAATGAGCCGACGATTGAGGACACAATCAAAATCCTCAAAGGTCTGCGCACGGCGTTCGAAGATCACCACAAGGTGAAATACACGCCCGACGCGTTGAAAACTGCCGTTGAGCTTTCGGCACGCTATATCAACGACCGCAAATTGCCCGATAAGGCCATCGACGTGATCGACGAAGTCGGTGCGATGCAGATGCTGGTCCCGCCCAGCCGTCGGAAGAAGAAAATCACCGCGCGTGAGATTGAACAAGTCATTGCAACCATGGCCCGCATACCGCCGAAATCGGTCAGCAAGGACGATAAGAAAGCGCTCGAAAACCTCGACCGCGATCTGAAGCACGTTGTCTTTGGCCAGGATGAGGCGATTTCGCGCCTCGCGACCGCGATGAAGCTGTCGCGTGCTGGCCTTCGCGATCCGGACAAACCCATTGGTTCGTTCCTGTTCTCCGGCCCAACCGGGGTTGGTAAGACCGAGGTTGCACGCCAGCTCTCGTCCATCATGGGTATCGAGCTTAAGCGCTTCGACATGTCAGAATATATGGAGCGCCACTCGGTCAGCCGCCTGATCGGTGCGCCTCCGGGCTACGTCGGCTATGATCAAGGCGGTCTGCTCACCGATGCGGTGGATCAGAACCCGCACTGCGTGCTCCTCCTCGATGAGATTGAAAAAGCGCACCCAGACCTCTTCAATATCCTGCTTCAGGTCATGGATAATGGTCGCCTCACCGATCACCACGGCAAGACCGTCGACTTCCGCAATGTGGTGCTCATCATGACCACCAATGCGGGCGCGGCTGACATGGCGAAGAGCGGCATTGGCTTTGGCGATGTGTCAAAGGAAGACGCAGGGACCGAGGCCGTGAACAAAATGTTCACCCCCGAATTTCGCAACCGCCTGGATGCAATTGTGCCGTTCGCCTACCTCGGCAAGAGCACAGTTGCCCGCGTGGTCGACAAATTCATCCTCGAGCTCGAACTGCAGCTGGCTGAGCAGAACGTCCACATCCAGTTTGATAGCGATGCCCGCGCCTGGCTGGCCGATAAAGGCTATGATCGCCTCTATGGTGCGCGTCCAATGGGGCGTCTCATTCAGGATAAGATCAAACAACCGCTCGCCGAGGAGCTTCTGTTTGGTAAGCTAGCTGATGGTGGCGAGGTTTCGGTGACGATGAAGGACGGCAAACCCGCCTTTGAACTCACCCCTGCTGCACCCAAGGCAAAACCGAAGCCCAAGCGCAAACCGGCCGCGAAAAAGGCGCCTCCACCCAAGAAGGATGATCCGAAGCCGGAAGCATCGGACTCTGACACTGATAGCGACAAAGAAAGCTAGTCTACAGCGCTAGACAAGACCCGAAATATCGGCATTGATCGGCTCCAGATTTCCATCTCTGGAGCCGTTTATGTTTGCACGCAGTTTTGCCCTTAAGGCTATTCTCTCCGCGAGCGCCCTTGCGCTGACCACACCGCTAGCAGCGGATGACAGCAGCGATGGTGTTTCGGCTCCTGAGCAGCACTTCACCGGAGATGATATCTTCGGCCTGTCCGTTGCAGCGGACCCGCAGATTAGCCCGGATGGCAGCAAGATCGCCTATGTCAGGCGTACCAACGACATCATGACAGACCGAGCGGTCTCGTCGATCTGGCTCATCGATGTGCGCAGCGGCGAAGAAACCCCGCTAGTGACGGGTGAAGGCACGCATGTGAGCCCGCGCTGGTCGCCGGACGGGGGTCGTCTCGCCTATGTTTCAACCGAAAGCGGCGGCGGCCCGGAACTGCACGTACGCTGGATGGGCACGGGTGAAAGCGCCAATATCACCGCATTGGCAGAAGGGCCGGGCGGCATTCAGTGGTCACCTGATGGCACGCAGATCGCCTACACGGCGCGTGTTCCCGGCAAAGGTCTGACCCTTGGCGCAGCTCCCGCGAAGCCTGAAGGCGCGGAGTGGGGCAAGCCTATCCAAGTGATCGACCGACTGGTCTATCGCCGCGATGGCGGGTCTTATGTGAAGCCGGGCACGACACAACTATTCGTCGTTAGCGCAAAGGGCGGCGCACCGCGTCAGCTCACCTTTGGCGAATATTCCAACGGCGGCGCGGTCGAGTGGTCTCCGGATGGCTCAAAGCTCTATTTCTCCGCCAATCGCAAAGAGGATTGGGAGCTCGAAATCTTCGGCAGCGAGATTTACGCGCTTAATATCGCAAGCGGCGATATCACAGCCCTGACCACGCGCGATGGCCCCGACGGCGGCGCACAGGTCTCCCCTGATGGTTCCCAAATCGCCTATTTGGGTTTCGACGATCTAGGCAATGCCTTCGATCAGACCAATCTCTACGTTATGAACTCCGATGGCAGCGGTTCGCGCCAGCTGGTGCCCGGTTTTGACCGCGGCTTTGACGGGATCGAATGGAATGATGCGGGACTCTTTGCGAGTTATGAGGATGACGGAGAGCATCGCGTTGCGCGGATTGGTCTAAATGCGGCCGCGCCCGATCCCTTGGATGCGCGCGTCGGCAGCGGGTATTACGCGCTTCCTTACACCGGCGGCCAATGGTCAGTGAGCGACAACGGCTCGCTCGCCTTTACCACACAGAGTTCGGTCGCGCCGCCTGATGTTGGGGTCCAAACGCGCCGCGGCATCCGCACTCTGACATCGCTCAACGCCGTCAGCCTTGCAGGCAAGGAAATGGGTGAAACGCGCGAGCTCTCTGTCACCATGGATGATGGCACGGTGATCCCTGCATGGATCATGCTCCCGCCAGGATATGAGGCCGGCGACACAGTCCCTGCCATCCTCGAGATGCACGGGGGTCCCTATGCAGCCTATGGCCCTGAATTCTCGGTCGATTATCAACTCTATGGCGCGGCGGGCTACGCTGTTGTCTTTGCCAATCCGGGCGGTTCGACCGGCTATGGCGAGGCATTTGCGGACCGGATTGAAGACAATTACCCAATCAGCAACGTCCCTGAGTTGATGGCCGTCGTCGATGCAGCGGTCGCGCAAGGCTTCGCCGATCAGGAGAACCTGTTTGTCACGGGCGGGTCTGGCGGCGGTATCCTCACCGCTTACGTGGTCGGCAAGACTGACCGGTTCAATGCAGCCGCCGTGCACAAACCCGTCATCAACTGGGTGAGCCAGGGCCTCATGTCCGACCTTCCCACCCTTATCCCGCGCTATTGGCTGGGCGGCCTCCCGTGGGAGAAGCCTGAGGAATATTGGGAGCGTGGCCCGTTGAGCAATATGGCCAATGTGACCACGCCAACGCTGGTTCTTGTCGGCGCGGATGATTATCGCACTCCTCGAAGCGAAGCCGAACAATTCTACGCCGCCCTCAAGCTGGTGGGCGTGGACACCGCGCTCGTGGTGACGCCCGATTCCAGCCACAACAACCTCAGCCAAAGCCCCAGCCAGCAGGCTGCACGCACGGCGAGTGTGATTGCGTGGTTCGATAAATATCGGACGGACAAAGAGGCTGAGTAATCGGAACCTCGGGGTGCTCTTGGTGGTATAACATCCTATGAGCGCGCCCTTTTCCTGGATTAATCCGCACCCTTGGGGCGTTGAAGTCGTCCCAGCGGGTGTCTGGATTGACCCTTCGCGCGCCGTCGACAAGGCGCTGGTCACCCATGGACACGCTGATCATGCGCGAGGGGGGCATGGCGAGACAATCGCCACGCCCGAAACGCTTGCGATTATGGAACTGCGCTACAATACACGCGCGGGCGCGGCTCCCGTGGCCTATGGCGAGACGGTCAGGCTTCCTGGCGACGTAGATGCGACATTTGTGCCTGCTGGCCATGTCTTGGGCTCCGCGCAAATCCTGCTCGAGCATGCAGGCGAGCGGGTGGTGATCACCGGCGACTATAAACGCCGCCCAGACCCAACATGCACGCCCTTTGAAGTCATACCTTGCGATGTCTTCATTACGGAGGCGACGTTTGGACTACCTGTCTTTACCCATCCACCGATTGAGGATGAGATGGCAAAGCTGCTCTCTGCACTCGATTCGACTCCCGAGGCCAGCGTGCTGGTGGGCGCCTATGCGCTAGGCAAAGCGCAGCGTGTTATCGCAGAGCTGCGAGCGGCAGGGCATGAAGCCCCGATCTATCTGCACGGCGCTATGGAGAAAATGTGCAGGCTTTATGAGGAGCACGGCGTGCATCTGGGTGAGCTTCGCCTCGTCGCAGACCATACCAAGGAGGAGATGCAAGGCGCGATCATTATCGCACCCCCCTCGGCACTTAATGATAGGTGGTCGCGCCGCCTGCCTTCGCCGATCACAGCTATGGCCAGCGGATGGATGCGCGTGCGCGGCAGAGCGCGTCAGCGGGGAGTCGAACTGCCGTTGATCATTTCAGACCATGCTGATTGGAATGAGCTCACCGAGACGATCGCAGATGTGAACCCGGCCGAAACATGGATCACCCACGGGCGCGAGGAAGCGCTGCTGCGATGGTGCGAGCTTAACCAACGCCGCGCGCGAGCATTGGCGCTGGTGGGGCGGGAGGAAGAGGATGATTGATCGCTCCTCTTCCTGCCCAATACCCTTAAAGAGCCGAAAGCTCAGTTTTGATCTTCTCGATCGTTTCGTCTGTGATTTGCCCGTTCGACATCGGTTGAACTTGCGCAAGGGTCATGCCCTTGAACTGGCCATAGAATGGGTGCTGATCCAGTGGACCCAAATGCTTGATAACGATCGCTTTGGTTGCTTCGTTGGCCATCAATGCTTCAATCGAGCTGTCGATCGTCAAAGAGGCCTTCTCGCCTTCCTCAGCAAGGGCAGGGGTCGCAGAAAGGGCCAAAACAGGGGCAATCGCCAAGGCGGCGGCGTGAAGCATTTTCATCGTGGTGGGTTCCTCAAAAAGTGGATGCAGAAAGGTGACTTGGCACAATCCTTTAGGATTTGCACCTTTCCTCACGATGAAGCGGGGCGTTCTACGGTGTGAAGGCCTTCGCGACCCTTCTCGACACGCTGGTCTACACGACCAGCCGCAACCGCAAGCTTGCTTTGATCGCGGAGTATTTGCGCACGACCCCTGACCCGGATCGCGGCTGGGCTTTGGGCGCGTTGACGGGCGAGCTTGATTTTCCCGGAGTGAAATCCTCTACCATTCGCAATCTGATGAAGGACCGGATTGACCCACTTTTATGGAGTCTGAGTCGGGACTTTGTCGGCGACACCGCCGAAACCGCCAGCCTCTTGTGGCCCGGGGATGGCGTCCCTGACGAAGACCCGCCCAGCGTCAGCGAAGCGGTTGAGTTTCTCGCACACCTTAATCGAAGTACAGCGTTGAAAGAATTGCCCAAGCTGCTCAATCGCCTTGATGCAAACGGTCGCTTTGCGCTGATCAAGCTTGCCACAGGGGGCATGCGTATCGGGGTTTCGGCACGGCTGGCGAAGACTGCCTTTGCGCAGACCTTCGACGTCAGCGTCGATGAAGTCGAAGAATACTGGCATGCGCTTGAGCCGCCCTATGCGGAGCTCTTTGCATGGGCTGCAGATGGCGCGGACCCGCCCGATGTATCCAATCGTCCGATGTTCCGCCCCTTTATGTTGGCCCATCCGCTCGAGGAAACCAAAGTCGACCTCAGGGACTATGCGGCAGAATGGAAATGGGACGGCATTCGCGTGCAGTTGGTGCGGGTCGCTGGCGAAACACGCCTCTATTCGCGGTCCGGGGATGATATCTCGGCAACTTTTCCGGAACTGCTCGATGTGTTGCCGATAGACGCCGTGCTCGATGGGGAGCTTTTGGTACGGGGCGAAACTCAGGGCGGAGAGGCGGGCGGGGCTGCAAGCTTCAACGCGCTCCAGCAGCGATTGGGCCGCAAGACGGTGTCGAAAAAGATGCTGGCCGAATCACCAGCCTTTGTCCGGCTTTATGATACGCTGATCCTCAAGGGCGAAGACCTTCGTGAAAGCGCGTGGGAGGCACGGCGGGAATCATTGGAAGCACTCGTTCCCGATCTGCCGTCATCACATTTCGACATTTCGGCGCTCGTCGAAGCGCGCGATTTTGATCATCTGGCTGAGATCCGCGAAGGCGCGCGCGATGACGCGATCGAAGGCCTGATGCTGAAGCGGCGCGACGCACCCTATATCGCGGGGCGTAAGGTGGGCCTTTGGTACAAATGGAAGCGCGATCCGCTGCTGATCGATTGCGTGCTGATGTACGCCCAGCGCGGGTCCGGAAAGCGATCAAGCTTCTATTCCGACTACACTTTTGGATGTTGGGATGGCGACCCGGACGATGGGGCCGAGCTTCTCCCGGTGGGCAAAGCCTATTCCGGCTTCACCGATGCAGAACTCAGAAAGCTCGATAAGCTGGTGCGCCAGACCACTCTCAACCGGTTTGGCCCCGTGCGCGAGGTCGAGCGCACGCTGGTGTTCGAGGTCGCATTCGACAGCGTGCATTCCTCCAAGCGGCACAAGTCTGGCCTCGCCATGCGTTTCCCACGCATTCACCGAATCCGCTGGGATAAACCGGTGCATGAGGCAGATCGGATCGAGGCGCTGCGCTCGCTCGTGCGAGAATAAGTTGCAACTGAAAACTTAATCGCTACCTATCCCCTCAAAGAGGAGGAATTCCAATGACATTACACGACGCTTCCATCGCAGTTTATCGTGCACGCCTCAACATCATGTCGGGCCTTTTGGCCAAGGCTGAAAACCATCCCAAGGGCGATGCTCTGCTTGGTGTGAGACTGAGCGAAGACATGCTTCCGCTAGCCACGCAAGTCCGCTTTGTCGCCAATTTGCCGGGAGAAGCTCTGCCCCGACTGACGGACCGCAGCTTCACTTCGCGGGAAGAAGAAGACGATCCAAAGACGCTTGCCGATGCCAAGGCGATGATTGCGGAGACAGCCGCGCTGCTCGACGAGATCAGCGCCGATGAGCTGGTCGCGCCCGAAGAGATGCTCATGATAGAGATCCCCAACGGGATGCAGTTTACCATGAGCGCAGAAAACTACGTCCGTGATTGGTCGCTGGTGAACTTCTATTTCCACCTGACGACAGCCTATGCGATTCTGCGCTCAGAGGGTCTCGAAATCGGCAAGATCGACTTTATGCCGCATATGATGCCCTATGTGACGCGCGGGCCCAGTCAGGCCGCTTAATCGTTGGGCTTCACAGACGTCACAAAGCTCATCTTGTTGCCATCAGGATCGCGGGCGTAGCCTCCGTAGAATTCGGGGCCATACATCGGCCGCGGCCCTGGTGCGCCTTCATCGCTGCCCCCGTTGGCAAGCGCTGACGCATGCGCCGCGTCCACCGCTTCGGGTGTCGCTGCGAAGAAGCCGGCGGTGTGGCCATTGCCGCACGCCGCCGCTTCGCCATTTTGCGGCTTTGTCACCCATACCATAAAGCCATCGGGGAATTTGTACGCGAAGGTCATGCCCTCGTACTCGGCTTCAAGCTTCGCCCCCAGCGCATCCATGACTGGGTCATAATAACTGCGCGATGTCTGCAGATCGTTGGAACCCAATGTGATGTAGTTGAACGTCATCCTTGATCTCCCTTTCGGCCTATCGCCTCATTCACGGCTTGGGCGTGATGCTTGGCGTTCTCTGCATAATGGGCAACCCCGATGCGCATACCGGCAATTGCTGCGTCGTTGAGCTCTTTCAGCTTCTTTGCCGGGCGGCCTGCCCAAAGCTCACGCTCGCCCATCACTTTGCGTTCGGTCAACATAGCACCCGCACCCAGCATGGCATCTGACCCAATCACCGACTTGTTCATAGCAATCGCGCCAAGCCCGACAAAGCCTCGGTCGTGAATGGTGCAACCGTGGACCATCGCCATGTGCCCAATCAGCACATCATCGCCGATGATAAGCGGGGAGCCTTCCTCATCCCCGGGCCGCGGCGGATCGCAGTGCAGAACGGAGCCATCTTGGACATTGGTGCGCTCACCAATCCGGATTTTGTAGACGTCAGCGCGAAGGACGCAATTGTACCAGATCGAAGAACCTGCTCCGATCTCAACATCGCCAATGATCGTGCATCCCGGAGCTATAAAGGCGGTTTCGTGGATTTTGGGCGTTTTGCCGTGGATCGGCACGATGTTTACACCGGGGTAGTTGGTCATTGCGCACTCTCCCATTTGGCTTTTGTGAGCGAGTATTGGATCAATGGCTCACCGTCCACGAAATCGAGATCCTCTCGCCTCTCCATACCCAGCTTCTCCATCAGCTTCCAACTGCCGATATTGGGCGGGTTAGTGATCGCAACAACATGCTGTGCATCCACCCCCTTCTTATTTTCAGGGCCAAAGGCCCATTTGAGCACCGTGACCATCGCCTCATGCGCATATCCTCGGCGCCAGCGATCTTCACGGATAAGCCAGCCTATTTCGTGGTCGCCCTGATTGGGGGCATTGGGATTATCAACCTGCTTGATCCCCGAATGGCCGACAAGGTCGCCGGTCGCTTTTTCGATCAGCATGAGAAACGAATATCCCTCGCGTGCATGCAGCTGCATCACTTTCGCGTGCTTTGCCTCGATCTCATGCAGTTCTTTCACCCCGCCAAGATGCTCCATAACGATGGGTGTGTTCAGCACGCGGTGCTGAAGCGCCGCATCGCTTTCAACGACGGTTCGCAAGATCAGCCGCTCTGTCTCAAGGACAATGTCGCCCATGTTCTCAGCCTGCGAGGGTCGCGCGGTGCGCTTCCCAAGCCTCGCGCGTGATAGAATAAACGATGACCATGCCGTAATCTTGCGCCCAAAAAGTCTCGGGAAAATCGAGATCTGGCCTGCGCTCCATACCCAAACGATGCATTAGGCCCCAGCTCCCGGTGTTACCCTCGACCGTCATTGCAATGGTTTCCTCCGCGCCAAATCGATCGAAGGAAAGGTCCAGCGTCGCGATGGCCGCTTCCTTTGCATAGCCCTTGCCCCATGCGTCTTCGCGAAGCCTCCATCCAGCCTCCATCATGCCAAAGGGACCATTCTTATCGGTGCAGCGCTTGAGACCGCAAAAGCCGAGGATCGCGCCATCCTCTTTGCGCTCAATCGGCCAAAAGGTGTGGCCGTAGTCGCGATGATAACTTTCGAGCCGGGCTTGTGCGCCTTTCCGCGTTTCTTCATCCGCAAGCCCGCCCAGCCATTTCATGACAACCGGTGTGTTGGTGCCCTCCCAAAACGGCGCCCAGTCCTCTTCGCGCCAATCGCGAAGGATAAGCCGTTCGGTTTCGTGATGGAATTCAGCCATTGAGGAGGCGTGCCGCGAGCGGCGCATGATAGGTCAGCACGCCCGATGCACCTGCGCGCTTGAATGCCAGCAGTGTCTCGAGCACCAATGCGTCGCGATCGCCAGCACCCGCCGCAGCGGCGGCCTCGATCATCGCGTACTCGCCAGACACTTGGTAGGCGAAGGTCGGCACGCCGAGAGATTCTTTCACAAGGCGGACGATATCAAGATAGGCAAGACCGGGTTTCACCATCACACTGTCTGCGCCCTCTGCGATATCAAGCTCAACTTCGCGCAAGGCCTCATCACCATTGGCCGGGTCCATCTGATAGGTCTTCTTGTCACCTTTGAGCAGGCCGCCCGAGCCCACGGCATCGCGGAACGGACCGTAGAAGGCGGAGGCATATTTCGCGGCGTAGCTCATAATCTGGATGTTCGGGTGCCCATTCATTTCCAAGGCCATCCGAATGGCGTGCACACGGCCATCCATCATGTCAGAGGGCGCAATGATGTCCGCTCCGGCCTCGGCCTGGTTCAGCGCTTGATCTACCAGCACCGCAACCGTGTCATCATTGGTGACATACCCATTCTTATCGAGCAGCCCATCCTGCCCATGGCTGGTGTAGGGATCGAGCGCGACGTCGGTCAGTATACCAAGGTCGTCGCCGCATGCGTCTTTGATGGCGCGGATGGCGCGGCACATGAGATTGTCTGGATTGTGCGCTTCGGCCCCGTCTTCAGATCGGCGATCAGACTGGGTGTTTGGAAAGAGTGCGACCACTGGAATTCCCAGCGCGACCGCCTCGTTCGCCTGTTTAACTATGCCATCGACCGACCAACGTGAGACACCGGGAAGCGAGCCGATGGGCTCTTCGACACCCTCTCCTTCGGTCACAAACATCGGCCAGATAAGGTCAGCAGGTGTGACCAAGTTCTCGCGGTAAAGCGCGCGGCTCCAGCCGGAGGCGCGGGTCCGACGAAGGCGGGTGTTGGGATAGCTGGCTGTCATAGGCCAGTTTGTTGCCCGAAATTGCCAGCGCAATCAACGCATGTTGCCAGGGCCTTATGTCAACCAGAAACGGCTCTACATCGAAGTTGCAGCGATTCTTTCGATCTCGCGTGAGGGTTCTTCGACTTCGCTCGGCAGCTGCTCGAGATCTTCAAGGGCGGCACCAGGTTCGATTTGCCGCAGTTCGATCAGGCGACGGCGAAAATCAATAAGCTCAGTCCCCTCAAGGACCGCCCGTGTGACATAGTTTACGCTCGACGGATTGATGTGACGACCATTGCGGTACATCTCATAGTGCAGGTGCGGCCCCGTCGAGAGGCCGGTTGAACCGACATAGCCGATGACCTGCCCACGCTTAACCTGTTGTCCGCGGCGGACTGCCATGCGGCTCATATGACAATAGCGCGTGTCGAGCCCGCCCCCATGTCGCAGGCGAACAGCGATTCCGCAGCCGCCAGCGCGACCGGCGGAGACCACTTGCCCGTCAGTCACCGCGGCAATTGGTGTGCCGTGACGAGCGCGGAAGTCGAGCCCTGGGTGCATTCGCCTAATTCCGAGGATCGGGTGGCGACGCATGCCATAGACCGAGGAAACTGGCCCCGGCACGGGTGCAACCAGCCCTTTGCGTTGCTCACCGACGCCAGATGCTTCGAAGAATTGGCCATCTTCGCCCCAGCGCATCAATTGAGTCTTGGGCTCACCCTCACGATCAATACCCGCATAGAGTAAATTGCCTGCTTGGCGTTCTCCTGTCGCCGCGCGGCGATAGGCGATAATGATATCAAACTCGTCCGACGAGCGAACTTCGCGATCAAGCTCGATCTGGTCATCCAGAGTGCGCAGATAATCCTGTACCGCACTCGCTGGCACGCCTGCGGCCCGCATGGAACGATAGAGGCTCGAGCCAACTGGTCCACGGACACGCAAAGGCGTGTCATCGACACGGATTACATTGCGCGCGAGTGAAAGCGTTCCGGGCTCTCCGGTTTCGATTTCCGCGCTGTTACGCTCAATTTCTAACTCAAGGTCAAAGCGCGCACGAAATGCCAGTGCATCTAGGGGGCGTGGTGCGCCCTCTTCGGTCCGTCTGCCGAGCACAATGTCCATCTTGGTACCGGGTTCGATCTCTGACAGAGGCATGGCATCACCGATCAAAGCGCTCACGCGGCCAATATCAGTTGCCGACACTCCGGCGCGGCGCAACATAGTGGAGAAACTGTCACCCTTGGCCAACGTCACCACCAGTTCGATCTGCGGGCGCTCTGGTGCGCTGGCGAGCGGGATAACCGCTGCAGTCGGCCCCATGCGCCTGCCGCTGTCGGCACCAAGGGCCAAGGGCATGATCATCTGGCTACGAAATTCATCGCGAATGTCTTCGCCTTCGGGAATCGCAGCGCGCGCTTCCAATGGCGTAAGGCTTGGCCAAAAGGCGAACGCGATGGCTCCCAATGCGACCATGGTGCCAAGCCCGCGAAACCAACGGCGGCTGCCGATGTTCTCTGCAAGGTCAGGAGCGAGGTCCAGGCCAGAGAGTCTCTCACTAACGCCCAGCTTCCATTCGTCACAGCGCGCGCGCCAGCCTTGAACCCGAGCGAGCACCTGCCGCTTGACTTTGCGACTGCCGGTTGGCGGTGCGACTTTCATTGAATTGGCTAGGATGGGAGCAAAACTGCGCACGGTCTCTCCATCCATCTCGCCTTCAGCGACATCGTCAGCAGGGATCAGCGCAGCGTCAGGGGCTCGCAGCTCGTCAAAGCGCGGTTCTTCGCCCAAAGGGCTGGGGGAAATTTCACCAGTGTTTTCCAAACCCGTTTGTCCCAATCCAGTCTACCCACTGCATCCAGTTCGCCTTCGTTGTCTTTCGAATGGTCGAACTGCCGCACTCCTTTCATGGCGAAACATGGTAAATGTAAACTTAACACGCGGCCAAAAGAGTCGAAGGCGCGATAAGGTGTTTTCCTTATAAGGTAAGCATTCAATCGGGTGTTTCGCACGAATAAGCCATTGCCCAGGCCGACTCTGTTTGACACAGCACCCAACGTGACGTCTCAGATCCCTCATCGCCCTGTCAGCGATAGCCGTGTGCGCGCTGTTCTTGGGCCTACCAACACTGGCAAGACGCATCTTGCGATAGAGAGGATGTGCGCGCATTCGAGTGGCATGATGGGCTTTCCCTTGCGATTGCTCGCGCGTGAGGTCTATGACCGCGTGCGTGCGATCAAAGGGGATAAAGCGGTCGCCCTGATCACGGGCGAGCAACGAATTGAACCGCCCGAAGCGCGGTATTTCTGCTGCACGATGGAAGCAATGGATCGGCTGGGAATGGGTGCGAACGGCCCCCACGCCTTCATTGCGATAGACGAAGCGCAGATCGGCGCGGATCCTGAACGCGGGCACATCTTTACGGACCGGTTGATGCATGCACGGGGCCGCGAAGAGACGATGATCCTTGGCTCGGCAACGCTCGAGCCGATTGTCAGAAAGCTGATCCCCCGCGCCGAGATGGTCGAGCGCCCGCGCTTCTCGACGCTGAGCCACGCTGGCGAATGCAAACTGTCTCGGCTGCCGCCACGTAGCGCGGTGGTCGCCTTTTCAACCGAGCAAGTGTACGCCATGGCCGAAGCTCTAAGACGTTTTCGGGGCGGAGCCGCTGTCGTCATGGGAGCACTTTCGCCGGAGACGCGTAACAAGCAGGTCGAACTCTTCCAGAATGGCGAGGTTGATTACATCGTCGCCACCGATGCGATTGGGATGGGCCTCAATCTCGACCTGCACCATGTCGCCTTTGCGGCCCTCACCAAGTTTGATGGGAAGCGCAAGCGCCGCCTCACTCCGTCCGAGATGGCGCAGATTGCGGGGCGCGCAGGGCGGCACCAGACCGATGGCAGCTTTGGCGTGCTCACGGGTGGTGGCAGCCGCTCGGGTGCACCGCTCGAATTTGCCGAAGAAGAGATCTACGCCATAGAGGAACACCAGTTCGCGCCACTCACCAAGCTGTATTGGCGCGAGGCCGAACCGCGATTTGATACGCTTGCTGTGCTGATCGGCGACCTGGAATCCAAGCCCCAAAATGAGGTTTTGCAGCCCGCTCCCGAAGCGATTGATCTCGCTGTGCTCAAACGACTTTCCGGCGAGCCGCTTGCCGACACCGTCAAAGGCCACGGCAGCGTACGCCGGTTTTGGGAGGCATGTTCGCTCCCTGATTTCCGCCAACTTGGGGTGGACCCCCATTCGCGCTTTGTCGCAAGGCTCTGGCAGGATTTGCGCGAAGGCTATCTTGGGGCTGATTTCGTGGCCGCTCGCATCGCAGAGCTAGACCGTACAGGCGGCGATATCGACACCCTGCAAGGAAGGATAGCCGCGATCCGATCCTGGGCCTATATCTGTCAACGGCCCGATTGGGTGCTTGCCCGAGACGAAATGGCGGCGCGCGCCAGAGGTGTGGAAGCGCGGCTTTCCGATGCGCTGCATGCTCGGCTAACAGAACGCTTTGTGAATCGAAGGACTACAATACTGATGAAATCGCTCGGACAAGATGGAGCATCACTGCCAGTCACTCTGGAGGCCGATGGCCGCGTCAGTGTGGAAGGAGAGACCATCGGTCGACTGGATGGCTTCCGATTCTCGGTTGACCCGCAAGCCGGATTGGCTGACCGCAAGATGTTGCTGGCGGCAGGCGAAAGGGCTCTGCCCAGCCTCTTGTCGCAGCGTGCCGAGCAGTTGCTGGCAGCAGGGCTTGATGACCTGATAATCGAAGGCGGCGCGATCCAGTGGCAGGGACGAGAACTGGCCAAGATCGAGATTCCGGATGATTTTGGAACGTCTCGCCTGATCTTCCCACGAGAGATCACCGCGATTCCGGATGCGGCGCGCGAGAAGCTCGAATCTGGTCTTGTCGGTTGGCTCGAAACCAAGCTTACGCCGCTTGAACCGCTTCGCAAATTATCAGAAGCCGCACGCGATCCGAGTGCAGGGAGCCAAGCGCGGGCCTTGTTGGTTACTCTGATTGATGCCCGCGGAGTGGTGGCGCGCGAAAAGGCTGGCCTGGAGCACCTCCCGAAAGAAATGCGCCCGTTCTTGCGCAAGCTTGGCGTGACTTTTGGCGCGCTGGACATCTTTGCGCGCGATCTTTTGAAGCCCGCGCCGCGACAATTGCTCCACGCACTGGGTCTGGATGACCGCCCCCTGCAAGAAGCGATGTTGCCGGTTCTTTCGGACAGCAAGGTAATCCCTGCGGGTTACCGGCTTGCAGGAAGTCAGGTGATCAGGGTCGATCTCGCTGAGAAAATTCTCCGCTCGGCTTTCGATACGCGTGCAAAAATGAGCGAGAAAACTGCACCGGTTAAGGCTGTGGAGACGGAAACGCCCACGGGGCAACCTACCGCGGATGCCAGAAAGGAAGCGGCTCCAGAAGTAGCAACTGCGGAGCCCATTCCTCAAAAAGCTGCGGCTGCACCCGAAGCGAAAGCCAAGCCCAAACCGAAGGCCAAGGCCGCGAATCCACGCAATGCGAAGTTTGCGCTCGATTTGTCCTTGCCTGTTTCCATCGGCCTTGAAGAAGACAATGCGCGCCGGCTCTTAGGCAGTGCGGGGTTCCGGGTTCAACGCGCAAAGGCGCTTGCGGAAGGCGCTCAAGGTCCCGTTTTGCCAGACAGCTGGACCTGGCGGCCTCGTCGCGCGGGTGAGCAGCGATCGGACAGACGCGGCGATCCGCGCAAGCAAGGTCGCAAAGGAAAGGGCAAGCCCAACGATCGGCAGGGTCACAAAGCCAAGGGGAAAGGCAAACCCCATGGTATCAAGCCTAAGCGCGGCGGAAAGCCCAACCGGCCCAAACCTGATTTTGGCCCGGCCCGCGCTGGCGGTGCCTTCGATAAA
Source organism: uncultured Erythrobacter sp. (assembly GCF_947502395.1). Classification (GTDB taxonomy): domain Bacteria; phylum Pseudomonadota; class Alphaproteobacteria; order Sphingomonadales; family Sphingomonadaceae; genus Erythrobacter. The sequence continues at coordinate 718,524 of NZ_CANMZM010000002.1, read as the reverse complement.
TTGGCGGACCTGCTAGGCGGATGATTCGCTAATGGCAGACGGCGGCGCTGGGGCAGACACTCTGAGGCTCGACCGGTTGCTGGTTTACTTGCGATTTGCTCGTACACGCTCGGCAGCGCAAAAGATGATTGAGAAGCGCGCTTTGCGTCGCAATAGAAATCATGTGCGGCGGACCAGCGAGATGGTCGCTATTGGCGATGTGCTGACATTGGTTGTGGGCGATGATGTGCGCATTATCGAGATCACAGCTTTGCCGAAGAGGCGCGCATCGCCCGCTTTGGCAAAGTCCTTCTACAGCGAGCTTGATCGTGGCTCTGACCAGAGCCTTGACCATTAGGCCCACTTGCCACTAGCAGCGCGAAACTTGAAATTCCTGTCAAGCCTGCATCAGCTGTGCTCGACGAAGAGAAAGATGCTCTAATGACCTATGTCGTCACTGATGACTGCATCAAATGCAAATACACCGATTGCGTGGAAGTGTGTCCGGTGGATTGCTTTTACGAAGGCGAGAACATGCTGGTCATCAATCCAGCTGAGTGCATTGATTGCGGCGTGTGTGAGCCTGAATGCCCAGCGGAAGCGATCCTGCCAGACACCGAGGACGGTCTTGAAAAGTGGCTTGAGTTGAACACCAAGTTTTCGGCCGAGTGGCCCAATATTACCAGCCAGAAAGAACCGCCCGCAGACGCTGATGATCACAAGGGTGAAAAAGGCAAGTTTGAGAAGTACTTCAGCGAAGCCCCCGGTGAAGGTGACTAACTCGAGCGACCGACTCACTGATTCGCATTGATGATTTGCGCAGGCTTTTCGCCCTCCGAACAGACCTCACCTGACTGCGACTCGCAATTTTGTTGCGAATGTGCTATATAATGCATCAACCGGACTGGTTGGTCCCAGTCTCGGCAGTTAGAATTAGGAAGGCCAAGTACCAGCAACGACAATTCGCGACGGGTTCTGCCAGACTCACACTTCGCCCGAAGTGGAGGTCGAATGCGGGATTTTTCGATCACTGTTTCGTCGGTTAGGACCCGCTGGAGGCCGCCGCTAGAAAGGAATTCGCATGGCAAGCAATGCGCCCGCCTTCACTGTAGGCGATTATGTTGTTTACCCCAAGCACGGCGTTGGCCGTGTGATCGAACTGCAAAACGAAGAAATCGCCGGAATGCAGCTTGAGTTGTACGTGCTCCGGTTCGAAAAAGAGCGCATGACCCTCCGCGTGCCGACCAACAAGGTCGAATCGATCGGAATGCGCAAGCTTTCCAGCGACAAGACTCTCAAAGAGGCGATGGAAACTCTCAAAGGCAAACCGAAGGTCAAGCGCACCATGTGGTCTCGCCGGGCCCAGGAATATGAAGCGAAAATCAATTCAGGCGAGATTGTTCTGATTGCAGAAGTCACGCGCGATCTGTTCCGTCCAGACGATCAGCCAGAGCAAAGCTATTCTGAGCGTCAGATCTTCGAAGCCGCCTCAAGCCGTCTGGCACGCGAGCTTGCCGCGATGGAAGAAACCGACGAAGCGACAGCCCTTGAGAAGATCCTTGAGGTGCTTCGTGAGCACGCTCCGCAGTATTATGAAAACACCGACGAGAGCTAAGGCTCTCTTCCGATCTGCGAACAAAGGGGCTGCCCGAAAGGGTGGCCCTTTTTCATTGCCCCCTCAGCAAAACCCCATAGGCTTGAACTGATCCTGTTGGTGTATTATATAAGTAATACGCACAGTCTTTGGTGGAGGAACCTCATGTCATCATCACCCCGCACTCGCATCCTTGCGTTCGCATCGCTTCCCTTAGCTCTTGGCCTTGCCGGCTGTTTCAGCATGGATGGTACAATCAATGGGGAGGCGGGCGTGCCTTTATCCGAGCTGGATACAGCCGGTTCAACTCCGCTTGAGCTCATCGTCCAAGGGCCAGACGATGTCATTCTGACCGAGGGTGATACGCTGAGCATTGATGTCGAAGGGGGTGACGACGCGGTCGCCGCTGTACGTTTCGTTATTGATGAGGACTTTCTTGGAATCACACGCGAACAAGGATCCTGGGACTATGCGTCCCCCGCTACTATCCGTGTTACAATGCCAGCACCCAGAGATATCGCAGTTTCAGGGAGCGGCAGCGTAGAAGCCAATGCTCTGGCTCAAAATGCGGAAGTCGCGCTTTCCGGTTCTGGCAGCTTTGCCAGTGGAGACGTTGAGGTTCAGAGCATTGAAGTTCATGTCAGTGGCTCTGGCAGTGCGAAATTTGGCAAAATTACTGCGGAGGCTCTCGAACTCAGCCTGTCTGGCTCGGGAAGCGTTTATGGCGAGGGAAACACCGAGCGCCTAAATGCCAGTCTTTCTGGATCAAGCGGAATCGACTTCGCAAAGCTGAAGGCAGACGACGCCCGCCTCTCCGTAAGCGGATCGGGCAGTGTCAATCTCCAGTCTGACGGCACAGTAACAGCAGATCTTTCGGGGTCCGGCAGTGTTCGTGTGACGGGCACGGCAAAATGTACTGAGCGCGCCTCAGGATCAGGATCCCTGAACTGTTCGGGCTGATCCGAGCCAACAGAATGGTGAATCGTTGTAGCAAGTGGTAATCCCTCACTTGCTTTCGACGATCGGCAAGCGCAAACTCAACAGCATGCGCATCACTCCTTTGCTCGCCATTGCCCTAGCAACCTTTCCGCTCACGCTTTCAGGTTGTCTTGTAAAAGCCGCTGCTGATGTGGTCACGGCACCAGTGCGCATGGGAAGCAAGGCAGTTGATCTTGCTACCACCAGCCAATCTGAAGCCGACGAAAACCGAGGGCGCGAAATACGCAGGCGCGAAGCGCGGTTGGCACGACTTGAAAAGCAGTATCGCGAAGAGGTCGAAGATTGCGAAGATGGCGATCGGGGGGCCTGCAAAGACGCGGAAAAAACCCGTGAGGAAATCGAAGAGCTTGTGCCACAAGTTCCGCTCGAGCCGCGCTGATTTATTGAGTCGCTGCGCGCCGTAACCGGTCATTGATCGCACGACCCACTCCAGACTCGGGAATGGGCGCGACGGCAATCCGGGGCTTGCTTGACGCTGCAGCACGGTGAAGGTTTTCGTAGAGCTGTGCAGCCGCCAAATTGAGATCACCGCTTTCGCTGAGATTGCAATCGCCATCGAGAGGCCCGAAGCCGATCCAAAACTCGTCTGGCGCAACTTCTGTGGCTTCGAGGCGCACTGGCTTGCCAGGAGAGTAGTGACGCGCGAGTTGACCGGGAGCTTCGATTTTCACGGCGCTTTTCGGAGATTCGGGCCCAAGGGTTTGCTCAAGCGTTTCTTTCGTAATTGGACCGGGGCGCAAAAGGCTCCATTCGCCTTCTTTGCGCAGAGCCACGATCGTGGACTCGAGCCCGGCTTGCGTTGGCCCTCCCAAGATAACCGCAGGGCACGAAACACCCAGCGAAGCCATGACATGCTCAGGCTTGGTTGGACTTACTCCTTCGCTGCGATTGGCTGAGGGGGCGGCCAAGGGAAAATCCAGCCTGTCCAACAAGGCACTCATAACAGGGTGTCCCGGGTGCCGAAGCGCAATTGTCGGGAGGCCCGCACTCACTGCGGCGGCCAATCCAGCTCTCTCGCGCATCGGCAGGACAAGAGTCAGTGGCCCGGGCCAATATCGCGCGGCCAAACCGCGTGCACTTTCATCAAAATAGGCAAGAGCTTCAGCCTGCTCAATGCTTTTCACATGAACGATCAACGGATTGAAACTGGGGCGACCTTTGGCGTCGTAAATCCGTGCAACTGCTTCAGCCGAATCGGCACGCGCAGCAAGGCCATAGACCGTCTCCGTTGGCACGGCGACCAGGCCACCGTCGGCCAAAATCTCCGCTGCGCGCGCAAGACCCTCATCCTTGGCCGACAACTGTTCCGTAACGTTCTTGCGGGGCATGTCTTCGCGCTATATCTGATAGTTCAATTTTCCAAGTGAACTCTTTCTTGGATTCCTTGCCCTAGCCCCAAGAGGAAAATCCCAGTGACCCCTTACACTCCGCCCACCCAAGACCAATTGCTGGCCATCCGCGTGAATGCCGGCATCGAAGAACTCGCGAAATCAAAGAAGTTTTCTCATGCAGAAAGCGATCTGGTCGAAGCGATAGTCGAAGGGGTTGGACAGTTCGCCTCCGGTGAGTTCGCCCCGCTCAATCGAGTGGGTGATCTTGAAGGTGCGAAGCTTGAGAATGGCGTTGTGCGCCTGCCCGATGGATTCAAAGAATCCTATGACACCTATGTAGAGCAGGGTTGGAACTCGATTGCGAGCTCGATCGACCATGGCGGGCAAGGACTCCCCTTCACGCTCTCTTGTAATGTGCTCGAAAATCTGGGTGCTGCCAATATGGCGTTCTGTTTGCTTCCGATGCTTTCGGTCGGTGCGGTTGAGGCATTAGAGCATCACGGCAGCGACGCACAGCAGGCGATGTATCTTCCTGATCTCATCAGCGGGAAATGGTCGGGCACCATGAACCTGACCGAGCCGGCTGCTGGGAGCGACGTAGGCGCACTGCGCTCAACGGCCGAGCCGATCACCGACGGCGAACATGCGGGTAAATACAAGATCAAGGGTCAGAAGATCTACATCACCTGGGGTGATCACACTCTTGCTGAAAACATCATCCACCTCGTGCTTGCTCGCCTACCCGGTGCACCTGAAGGCTCGCGCGGAATCTCGCTGTTTGTGGTGCCAAAATATCATGTGAACGCCGACGGGTCGCTCGGGCCACACAACGACTGTCGTCCCGTGAGCCTCGAGCACAAGCTTGGCATCAACGCCTCGCCCACTTGCGTCATGTCCTATGGCGACAATGACAATTGCATTGGCGAACTCGTCGGCGCGGAGAACCGTGGGTTGATGGCAATGTTCACGATGATGAACAATGCGCGGATCAATGTTGGCAACCAGGGCGTTCAGATAGGCGAACGCGCAACGCAGCAGGCGATTGCCTACGCCATGGAGCGGGTGCAGTCGGCGCGCGCGGGCTCTCCCGACAAGACCCCGGTTGCGATTATCGAACACCCTGATGTGCGGCGAATGATTCTGCGGATGAAATCTCTGACCGAAGGCGCGCGTGCGCTCCTTTACTATTGCGCGGGTCAAGTTGATCGCGGGACACTGGATGACAGCGCGTCCGGCATGCGCTCGGAAATCCTCGTCCCTCTGCTGAAAGCTTGGGGCACAGACGTCGGTGTCGAAGTTGCAGGCATTGGAGTGCAAATCCATGGAGGCATGGGCTTTGTCGAGGAAACCGGTGCAGCACAGCATTGGCGCGATTCGCGTATTGCTCCGATTTATGAAGGCACAAATGGCATTCAGGCCGCCGACCTTGTGACCCGCAAGCTTGGTCTGGAAGGCGGCGAGGCGATGCTTACGCTTCTCGACGAAATTGCCCGTGACGCTGGCAGCGAACCCAATCTCGCAGCGCTCGCACAAGATTGCGCTGGAATCGCCCGCTGGATGCGTGATGAAGCGAGCCTTGATGACCGTCTTGCCGGAAGCGTGCCGTTCTGCACCATGACAGCAGTAGCTGTTGCTGGCTGGCAACTGATGAAGCAGGCCGAAGCTATCGCAAATGGTGCAGCGCCCGCCTTGGCAAAAACCAAGCCTGTAACGGCGCGCTTCTTTCTAGACAGGATTGTCCCTGAGGCAATCGGCCTCAAGGCGGGAGCAACCGCTGGGGCGGACGATCTCTATACGCTTTCGCCCGAAGCATTGGCAGGCTGACCCGCAAAGGATGAGCGAGCGCGACCAAGCCTTGGAGCGGATTGCTGCCGCGCTCGAACGGTTAGCTCCTGAGCCAAAGAGTCCGACCGATTGGGCTGGCCATCCCGCCTATCTGTGGTTGGGCGAAGAACCGCGCGCGTTGGGGGCCTTGGACGCGCTTCCCCTAACCCAGTTGCGCAGGATCGATACGCAGAAGACAACCCTGTACGAGAACCTCAAGCGCTTGGCGGAAGGTGCCGCGGCGCACGATATGTTGCTTTGGGGTGCGCGAGGCATGGGGAAGTCCGCGCTGGTGCGCTCGGCGGTGCGTGATTTGCAGAATGCGGGCGCGCACATCGCATTGGTGCAGGTGACACCGCCTGGCTTCGCCTCAATTCCCCAGCTGATCGAAGCACTGATGCCGCAACCGCGCGCCTTCCTCCTCTTCATCGATGATCTCGGCTTTGACGAAGGGGATTTGCAAGGAAACTTGGCGCTTCGCAGCCTTCTTGATGGCGGGGCATTAGGCAGGCCGGCGCACATCAAGGTTGTTGTCACCTCCAACCGGCGTGCCATTGTTCAGCGTGAGGCAGATTCGCCGACCGCTCTCCACGAACGCGATGAGCGCGACAATGCACTAGCGCTGGCGGATCGGTTCGGACTGACGCTCGCCTTTCACCCATGCGATCAGGCGACCTATCTGGAGATTGTGCGCGCCTACACCGATCCGCTCGGGCTGGAAATCGACGAAACCGAAGCGCAGAGCTGGGCTATTGCACGCGGCAATCGTTCAGGGCGCACGGCGTATCAATTCGCCTGCGAGGTTGCAGGCCGCGCTGGCCTCGCTCTCTAAACCAGCTTTACTCGACGACCTGCCCAGCCTGCTCGCGCAGATAATCTTCCTCAAATGCCTGACGCGGATCAATCAATTCGCGAAGCGGCGGAAGTGGTTCGCCGGTCAGTTCTGCAATGCCCTCACCAGGTTCGCTTTCCGGCGCGAGCGTGCGCCAGATAATGCCAGCCGTATCGTCCGAAACCAACAAGGAGCCATCACTGGCCCATTCGACCCAGGTTGGACGGCCCTTGGTGCTGCCGTCTTCGTTAAGAAAACCAGTGAGCACCGGAACCGGCTTTCCAATCGGATTTCCGAGTTCATCAAACGCAACATAAACAACATCATAGCCTGATGGCGGTTTACGGTTCCACGACCCGTGACGCGCAATGAACGCACCGCTCGCAAATTCGTCGCCCATTCGGTGACCTTCAGCGGTGAAAACCAGTCCGAGCGCGGCAACATGCGGGCCAAGCGCAAACTCGGGATAGCGCGTGTATTCAGTCAGATAATTGGGCATCCGGATCTTCACCCGGCGATCGATATTGTCTTTGAAGTACACCCAAGGCCAACCGTATTGCGCCCCAACCGGCACATTGGTGAGATAGTCTGGAACAAGGTCAGAGCCGAGCATATCGCGCTCATTGACCGTGGTCCAAAGCTCGCCCGACCAAGGGCTGAAGTCGAGGCCGTTGGGATTGCGAAGGCCCACAGCGAAAGGCCGAGTGCTCCCGCTTTCGAGGTTTAGCTCCCAGATCATGGCGCGGCCTTCCTCGACCGCCATGCCCTGCTCACCAATATTGCTGACGGAGCCGACCGCAATATACATCCGGTCGCCGTCGGGATGCACTTCGATATTGCGCATCCAGTGGCCCCCACCGGGCGGGAGGTCCATAATACTGCGCGCTTCGCTGCTCGCGGTTTCTGCACCCAGCTCATAGTCGAAAGCCAAGACCGCATTGTGGTTGGCGACGTAGAGCGTGCCATCATGCCAGCTGATTCCAGACGGGGAATCGAGCCCATCGTCGGCATTGAGAAGAACCTCTTGAACTTCGGCCTCGCCATCACCGTCTGCATCTCGCAACAGCACCAGCTCATTGGCAGAGGCACCTGCAGCACCTGCTCGGCTAAAGAGGATTCCCCCAATCCAGCCGCGAACAGTGTCGAACACTCCATGATCATCGTCAGCGCCCTCTTCACGCGCGGGGGCTCTCGTGAGCGTGACCAGCACATCACCATTGGGCAATGCGTAAAGCACTCGGGGATGATCGAGGCCTTCGGCGAAGCGGTTAACCGCAAAGCCATCCGCCGTCGCAGGCGCTTGTCCGTCTTCCCAACCGACAGGCTCCGCGATCTGAACCGTTGGGAAGTTTTCCGCCGATGGCGCTGCCAAAACAGGATCGGTCCCTGTCGCGTCATCAACGCTGAGTTCGGCCGTCTGGCCAAGTGAGAGATAAAACAGTCCAGCCCCAGCGACGATCAGAAATACGACGAGAGCGATTGCGAGCTTGCGAATGATACCCATGTGAGGCGCGATACGGCAGCCTTGTGCTTGCCACAAGCACCCAGTGGCCGCATGGAGCGCGCGCGAGCGAGGAAACCGATACAATGTTTGATTTCAAACCCGACGAGGCACTCGGCAAACCGGAGCTTTATCGTCAATTGAACGAAGCTGCCGACGCTTTAACAAGCGCGGAGCCCGATGCGGTTGCCAATATGGCGAATGTTGCGGCGCTCATCTGGGAATTCGTGCCTGAGCTCAATTGGGCCGGCTTTTATCGTATGGGCGGGAATGCATCTGGCGGTGATGAGCTGGTGCTTGGCCCGTTCAACGGTCGGCCTGCCTGTATTCGTATCCCGATTGGCGTTGGCGTTTGCGGTGCAGCTGCCAAAACGGGCGAAACCCAGCTGGTCGAAGATGTTCACGCTTTCCCCGGGCACATTGCCTGTGACACAGCCAGCCGGTCGGAAGTGGTTGTCCCGGTCATGCGCGATGGCAAAGTCATCGCGGTAATTGATCTCGACAGCCCCAGGCCCGCTCGCTTCACCCAAGAAGATGCCGATGGTCTTGAGGCCCTCGCCAGAATGCTTGTCGATCGGATCTAGCCCCCGCTTACCTTCTTCGCTGTTTTCGCCCCGTTTCGAGACAGGTCGCTCGAGGGCATTTGTGGGTGCCTGTGGGCGCATGGTAATGATTTACTAAGCATATTTCTGATGCGCTGAATACGAGTCGTTCGTCTGCGATTCCTGGCGCAAGAGGGGACCCAGAATGACACTCACTGCCCGTACTCGCACGACTTTCACCGGCATTGGTCTGGCGAGCGCTGCCATGGCGCTCCCATCAACCGCGTTCGCGCAGGACATTATGCCCGATATGCCTCAGGTCGAGGTGTTGAGCGAGGCCGAGACCCGTACGCTTCCAGTTGATCTTCAGACCGCGCCCACGCGATCGGCGATGGACGGCGAGGTCAGCATTGGGGCAGATGGGGTTGAAACGATCACCCGCACACGGCGGATTACTCGCGCTGTTCCTGCTGCCGACTCGGCGAACGCATGGGTCGAGCGTGAGGAATATGCCACACCGGTTCACACTCGCCATTACTCACATGCGTATGCGCCAGCCGCTTATGCCCCAGGTGCTCAAGTGTTTCAGCGCGAACAGTGGATCGCCGAATGCGAACGCCGCACTGATGGACATAGAGGTCGCAAGAAAGGTGGAATCATCGGTGGCCTTCTAGGCGCGATCGCCGGTGGGATTATTGGCAATCGACTGTGGGACAGCGAACGCCTTGCTGGAACACTGATTGGCGTTGGTGCAGGCGGGATTGGCGGGGCTCTGCTGGGCGGCCTGATTGGCGGTGGCCGCAATGATCGCGGTGAATATGACTGTGAGGCGGCACTCGATGCCTATCTCTCACAATATTCCCATGGTGCTCCGCGTATTGCTGCCAGGACCATTCCAGCACCCGCTCCCGTCTATGCGGCGCCACCTGTGTACGCTCCGCCCGCCTATGGTTATGGCTATGCCGCGCCGCAGTATTACTACGCACCACCGCAGCAGATCACCTACGTACCGATCGATTATCAGCAACGCCAGCGAGTGATCGTGCGCGAAACGGTTCGCGAAGAGGTTATCCCAGGCGCGCGCCGGGAAATCCCCGCACCGCCTCCTCCTCGTCCCATGCCAGCACCTCGTCCAATCAAGGGCGAGCCACGTATGATCAAGGGCAACTAAGACCGTCTAGTTTGATCCGGTGCTGGCCGCGGCAATAACGGGGCCAGTTGGTCGGTGATTCGGCTGACTGGGGACATCGTCGGGCGTGAGCTTGATTGTCCCGAAGCGGATAACATCCTCATCGCGGTCTAGGGTGAATGTATCTCTCCCGTCCTTGAGCGAGAGCGCGGGCTTAATCTCTAGCGCCTGTGCCGCTTCATCCGAGACCTTGAGGCTGTATTTGCCGTAGGGCACTCGCTGGAACAGAAAGAATCCATCGAACTCGCTGACGGTTTCGGCCGCGACCGCGCCTCTCTCATCAATCAGCTGCAATCTCACCCCGGATTGCTCAAGGCCTGAGGCATTGCGCAGCGAACCCTCGACCTCGCCCGTAGGAGAGACGGCCAATTCGATCTGCGCCGCGACACCGGGGCGCGGAGTTACCACAATCCCTTTTGTCGAAGGTGCAAGGAACGGATCTTCGAGCGAGCTTTCATCGATTCCAACGAGAACGGGGAAGAACGGACGCAGCTCATCAACGATCGCTGTGCCATTCTCACCGGTTACGGCATCCGTGCTTCGCAATCCTGCTTCAACCAGCACGTTTTCAAGCAAGGGTTCACCAGCGTCACGGCGATCGTTGCCATTATCATCGCGGAACACGGTGACTGCTGCCTGACCATTCCTTGCCAGTTTGGCCTGCGATACGCGTACACCACCTGAAACTGGGTTGGGACCCAGGCTAAAGGCGGCCTGAATCCCAGCGCCAACACCACCATTTGAGGTCACGAATGCATCACCACGGAGCGAGAACTCCTTGAATCGACGCGTGTATCCAGCGGTCAGACGGAATTCATCGTTGCTTGAGGTGTATTCAAGGTCACCTTGGAGCGCTCCATCGTCTCCGATATCGGCTTCAAGGCGAACGAGTGCCGATTCCAGCCCTTGATTGGGCCCATTTGCTAGGAATGTTGCATTTCCACGCAATCTAAAGTCGCGCCATCGCCGGTTTGCGATCAATGTGAGTTCGGTTCGGTCATTTTGCGGCCTGCCGCTGTCTTTTTCATGCGCGATGAGACCGGATAGTGACAACCTGCCCGCGGTCACTGAAGTAAGCAGGCTTAAGGTGTTGATGGTCTCACCATTGTTGCGTTTTGCGTGACTCAGCGCGCCCTGAATGGGAATGGACAATCGGCCAGCACGCAGGGCGGTCGAGAAATTGACCCCACCGAGGTAGTCGATGTCGTTCTCTGCGAACTCTCCGGTGAATTCCCCAAAGAACACGCGAGCGTTCGCGCCAAAATTGACGTTTCCAACCCTGCCAAGGGTGTTGAGATTGGTCACAACCCCTCCGCCGAATTCATGGGCCGCTGCCAGCTCGAGCTGGGCGAAGGACAATGAGTGCGTGAGCGTTGCCTCAGTATAGGTTCGGCGAACATCATTTCGGACCAGATTGTGAACACCCAAACCTACACTGGTGTGCTTGTTCAACCCTCGCTCAACTCCAGTCCCCCAGCGCCACTCCTGAGGTTGCTCAAAGCGTCGAACATCAAAGGCTTGGAGCTGTATCAGGTCGCGATTCTCTTGCAGAATACCTGCCCAATAGTAGGTCTGACCTGGCTCAATTTGATTGACGCCGACGGGGATCGAGGATCGTTCACGGCGGATCTGACCCTGAGGGCCATAGAGGACAACTTCGAAGTCGTTTCGGCCAAAGAACAACTCAATATCGATGAATTCATATCGACCATCGTCACGCGAGCTTTGAAATTCGATCAATTGGCCATTGCGATAAAGCTCGGCATCCCAGCCAGATGGCAATGTTCCCCTCAGAACAGTCGTCGAAAAGCGCGACGTCTGGTTGAGTGGGCGATTTGTGATGAAAGCACCACGGCCAACCCCCGTTGGGCCCACCAGCCGTCCAGGAACAGTCTCGACATCACCAATTGCGACGTCGGTTGCGTCAAGAGGCCCCAAGAGCCCGCCGTCCGCATTGCTGCGATAGGCCCGAACCCGCACGGACTGGGGGGTCAGCTGATTATCCGTGCTCAGGCGCGCCGTGTAGCTCGCGCCCAAAGCTTCTCCTGCGGCGAAAAGCTCAATCCGACCAGCTACACCGCTATTCTTTCGGGCCTCCACATCGGCAACCACATCAACCGATGGGGTGCGCCAGGCGCGATATTCCATCTCAGCCGACGGGTATTGAGACAGGTCAAAGGTTACATTGCGAGGTCTAATCTTCTCAGCACGCTTTCGCCGCTCAATCGCCTGCATGAAGGGCAGATCGGTCTCAGATTCGAGGCGAACAGCAGCGTTAAACAGATCAGGCTTGAACTCGACCCCAAACCACAGCGATAGCGCATCGGTATCCACACACCACCCTTCTGGCGTGTCGTAAATATCGTTAGCAAGTGGGACGGGACCAGTGTTCACGTTTTGTACTGTATCAGAGGAACGATCAATGGTTATTTCCTGGTCCTCCGCGAACAACCAGCCAGTTGCGCGGCGCGACTTCTTGTCGATGCGGATCGGCAGGTCGAGCGATTGCACCACATCGGCAAGGTCGAGGCACACCCCGCGGTCGGTCTGGTAGCCGCGTACATCGTAGGATAATCTGAAATTCTTGATGGTCAACTGAAGCAGAAGATAGTCGTCTTCATTCGCCTGCCATCCGCTATCAGTGGATCCGCTCGTTTGAGCGGCAACGGGATCGGCAGACGCAAACGAGCCAAGCGCCACTGCGAAACCCGCAGCGGCGCTCAGTACTCGTTTGCGTAAGACAGTCATCAGATGAGTTCCGGGAGTGACCCGATCCCTAGGGGCAGGACCTAGCCGATCATTCCGTCAACGGCCGCGATCAGGCCCCCGCCCAGCTCTGGCAGCTCGCGGTACTCGATCCGCGCAGGACCTTTGATTTGCTCGACCTGCTCGGGCGTCAGATTGACGCGCACTTGGCGTGAGCCAACCTCAGGATAAACAGCGATCCCTCCGGCCAGGATCATCGGTTCGTCCAGGCCGTCCTTGACGACGCTGAGCACCCCATAGGTTGAGCTTTCACCCGAACGCTCGATCGACATCGCAAGCTCGGGACCATTTTCCCCCTGCACAATACTGGGCTGCGTTAACGCGACCTGCGCTTCAACGCGGCCGTGGCGAACGATAATGGGAATGGTAATCCCGTAGATCGGGATAAGCTTGAAAGAGACCGCATCAGTTTGCGTTTGTTCCTCCGTAACCTCGCGTGGACGCGGAATCGCTTTGAAGGACATATGCACGCGGTATTCGCCGTCCGGAAGCTCAGCACCCGGACGCGCTGCCAGGCGCACCGCCTGCGGTTGCCCTGGCGGAAGTGAGATCCGGCGCGGTGCATAACGGATCATCCCAAGCGATGCTTCTTCAACACCATTGGCTTCGGTCTTCTCGACCGGGACCAAGCGCCCTGCTTCGGTCATGCGGCGCAGCTCGAGGCTGATACGATACGTTGCTTCTTCAGAACCGATATTGCTGAGGATCACTTCGGTGCCGCGCGACCCATCGAGCACCACCCGCGTCGGAGCCACGAGCAAATCGCCTTGGGCTTGTGCGGGCGTGGTGAGCCCTAGAGCACCAAACGCGGCAAGGCCGGCCGCTACAAGTGAGAATTTTCGCAAAGACTTCAAGAACATGATTCGATTGGCTCCCCGTGTTGGAAGCCCTTATTCGCCCGGACTTCCACGTAGTTTCACGTGGGTTTGGTAAGCAATCAGGGTTAAGATTGGTTAAAGATGTGCGGGTGTTTTGAAGGGTTCACCCAAGCAAAAAGCCGCAGCCCTTTAGTAAGGGTGCGGCTTTCGTGCTCTTCTCGAGTGACGCCAAGCTGTCTTGGCGCCCAAAGCGAGGAGTTTACTGGTACTCGACGGTTACGTCGAATGAACCAACATAGGTGCCAGCAACTTCGCTACCATCGAGGTCGATCGTGCCGCCAACATTGAAGCTTTCGCTGCCGCTGAAGCCGAAAAAGCCACCGAATGACCCGTCATCTAGGCCGGTCAACTCGATATTGTGCTCAGCATTCGGTGAACCCGCAAAACCGGTGTGCGTCAGGGACACTGGGTTCGTGAAAAGATCCTGTACCGACACAAGAACGTTGGTGTTTGCAGCACCAGTTACAGTGAAGGTCGATGCTTGCTCGGTTCCACCTGGGCCGCAAATTACGTCACCAAAGCAGTCGCGGAAGCCGGTTGAGTCGACAGTCACGCTACCGCCGGCTGAGCCCGCGTTCAGTACGAGAGCGCCAAAGTCCAGGTCGGCATCGTTGGTGAGTTGGAGCGCAGCGAGAACTTCTGCTCGTGCATCTGCGCTTTCAGAAACTTGTGCGTGAGCAGCTGAGCCGAGGCCCATAGCGGCAAAGAGCGCTACGCCTGCTGCTGCTGAGCGGATGATCTTGGTCATTAAGTGGTCCTTCCGAAAGTTCTTTTCCTTATTGCCAGGATGACCGCGAAAGCACTCTCGCAACCCGTCGCGAATCACTGCGCCTAGATCACCCTAACCGAACGTATTTTTCCTCGTTCGTCAGACCTAAGTAGAAGTCCGGGGTTCCGCTTTCGTTTTTAGGTGTGGTTAACAATCGCGTAAGGTTTTGCACTGAAGCGCATTAGAACACTGAAATTTTTGGATTTTTACTTTCAGGTGTCGCGAAAATTCTTCTTAAAAATCACCACCTGTAAGGCGCTGACAGACCAAATCGAGCTGATCGAGCGAGCCATACTTAATGGTAATTGCACCAGTTCGAGGGTCGGCATCCGCCTTGATCCGAACTGTGAGACCCAGGAACTCTTCCAGATGCCGCTGGACCGCAATGATATCAGCGTCATCGCCTGAAATGGCGATGGCCTTTGGTGTCGCCGCGCCTTCACTCACCGCCTTGCCGGCTTTACGAACCAATTTCTCGATCTCGCGTACCGAGAGGTTATCATTGACCGCCAGCTTTGCGAGCTTTGTGGCCTCTTCGTGCCCAACGAGTGCGCGCGCGTGACCCATCGAGAGTTTCCCACCCTCTACAAGATCAAGAACTGGCTCTGGCAGGCCCAAAAGGCGTTGAATATTAGCAACATGGCTCCGGGATTTTTCCACCATGCGGGCTATCTCGGCCTGAGTCATGCCCTCATCGTCTGAGAGGCGCTGATATGCCCGTGCCTCTTCGACAGGGTTGAGATCCTCGCGTTGGAGGTTTTCGATAAGCGCCAGGGCCATGACTTCGCGTTCGCTCAATTCGCGAACAAGCGCCGGAATTTGGTGCAGTCTCGCTTTCTGCGCGGCGCGCCAGCGTCGCTCACCCGCGACCAGCTGGTAGCGTCCTTTCCCTTTAGGACGCACGATAATCGGCTGAATCACTCCGCGCGAGGCGATCGATGCCGCCAATTCTTCGAGAGCTGCTTCATCGAAGTGCTTGCGCGGGTTCCCTGGCAGCGGTTCGATTGACGCAATCGGTAATGACTTCAAAGGAGAATCGGACGTAATTTCGGGACTTTCAACCGATTGGCCGGCATGCGTGGCCTTCAATCCACCATCCTGCGCAACACCATCCTGCGCAACAAGGGGCTCTTCTCGCTTGGTCTCGCCCAAAAGTGCACCGAGACCTTTGCCAAGCTTCTTCTTACGATCAGCAGGGCCACGCTGAGGCACGGAGAAACGGATGGGGTCTGTGGTCTTGCCGCTCATGCTGCTGCCTGCCTTTCAGGAGGAAAACGTCCAATAAGTTCGCGCGCAAGCGCAATGTAAGCGCGACTTCCAACACAGCTGTGATCGTACACCAAAGCGGGAAGGCCATGGCTTGGCGCCTCAGACAGACGCACATTGCGCGGAATAACTGTTTCGAACACAAGATCACCCAGACAATCGCGCACATCGTCCGACACCTGATCTGTCAGGCGATTGCGCCGATCAAACATGGTCAACGCGACGCCGATGATACTAAGCGATGGGTTGAACATTTGCTGAACCCTTTCAACGGTTTGCAAGAGCTGACTAAGGCCCTCCAAAGCAAAAAATTCGCATTGAAGCGGCACAAGGATAGAGTCTGCTGCACAAAGCGCATTTAGCGTCAAAAGCCCCAGCGAGGGTGGACAATCGATGAAACAGATATCGTGATCAGTGTGTTGGGAAAGAGCTGCACGCAAGCGTTCTGCACGCTCCTCAACCGAGACCAATTCAACCTCAGCTCCGCTCAAATCGACGGTGGCCGGCACAATATCGAGACCAGGAATGCTAGTTTCGTAGGTCACATCAGAGATCGGGAGATTTTCCACGAGCAGATCATAGCTCGAAAGCTCACGCATTGAGGCCTCAATCCCAAGTCCCGTTGAAGCATTGCCCTGGGGGTCAAGATCAACCAGCAACGTGCGCCAACCCGTAGCCGCCATAGCGGTCGCCATATTGATAGCGGTCGTGGTCTTCCCTACCCCGCCCTTCTGATTTGCAATGGCAATTGTTAGCACTGCCTACTCCCGTTGCTGAAGGGCATCGACAAGCGCACTTGGCGCTTCCGATACCTATTTGCTCACGATGATCCCTGCTTCTGCATCGGTCAACGAATGTTTCACGTGAAACATGTTCCGAGTCGACGCTTTAGCCTCTTTCAGTTCGTGCGCTGCCGATCGCCCTTTAGGCAAGAGGTAGCGTGTCGCCTTTGTGGAGAAGGGTGCGGATAAACGAAGGAGCTTTGGTAATGGAGCAAAGGCGCGTGCCGAAATGACCCATGCTTGAAAGGGCCGGACGCGCTCCAATCGATCCCCAAGAACCTCACAGTGATCGAGCGCAAGTTCGGACACACATCTCTGGAGAAACTCAACCCGGCGTCCCCGCGATTCCACCAATACTACAGGAAGTTGCGGGCGTAAGATCGCAATCACAAGGCCGGGCAAACCGGGCCCAGAACCAAGGTCAAGCCATGGACCAGGGGCGTGACTCCAGTCTTCTGGGGCACCGACATGCTCAAGCAACTGAGCGCTGTCGGCTATATGCCGCACCCATAGATTAGTCTCGCTCGGTTTGCTGATAAGGTTTTGCCGCTGGTTCTCATCGAGAAGTAACTCGGTGTAGCGCCCAAGGCGCTCTTGAGCCTCTTGATCGGCAAGGCCGTGCACATAATCCCGTGCATCAGTTTCCGTTGTTAGGATTTCCTGTCCAGTCACGCTGCGCTTTGCCACCGCCGTGCATGAACAAGGAGTGCAGACAACGCCGCAGGAGTGACCCCTGAAACACGGCCTGCCGCCGCCAGACTCACCGGAGCCGCCTGACTGAGTCGCTCTACCATCTCATTCGAGAGACCCGGAACCTGTTCATATGGAAAATCCGGGGCCAGAGCGAGTTCTTCGCTCGCCCTCAAATCGCGAAGTTCAGCCTCTTGACGCGCAAGGTAGGGAGCATAAGTCGCATCTTCAGCCATTTCTTCGATGAGGCTGGGTTCGATGTCTGAGAGTTCGCCGAGCCACGGGGCTAGTGTTTCAAGGGTGACTCCACCGTGACGAAGCCACTCTTCGACTGGCTTGTCTCCACCATCCCTGCGAACATTCAGACCAGCATCTGCCAACTCGCGTGAATGCACACGCTTGGCAAAGCCCTGCCCAACTGTTCCACGTGAAACACTGCGTGCCCTGAACCAATTTGCCCGCTCCTCGCCGACACAGCCCGCCTCCAGACCTAGCTCAGTCAACCGTGTGGAGGCATTGTTCGCACGTAAACGTAGGCGATACTCCGCTCGCGATGTGAGCATGCGATACGGCTCGCTAACACCTTGAAGCGTCAAATCATCGATCATGACCGCTATGTAGGAGTTTGCCCGGTCAAGACTGGGTGCATCCTTACCCAACGCCGCAGCAGCGGCCTCAAGTCCTGCCACAAGGCCCTGTGCAGCGGCCTCTTCGTAACCAGTCGTGCCGTTGATCTGACCAGCACAGTAGAGGCCAGGAATAGCTCTAAGCTGGAGATCGGGGGTCAGCGCCCGTGGATCGATATGATCATACTCCACCGCATAACCCGGCACTTCCATCTCAACTTCACCAAGACCAGGCATCGCACGCAGCATTTCGTGCTGAACATCAACTGGGAGTGAGGTGCTAATCCCATTGGGATAGATGAAATGAGTGTCGAGCCCCTCGGGCTCCAAGAAGATCTGATGCCCATCCCGGTCGCCAAAGCGGTGGATCTTATCCTCGATCGAAGGGCAATAGCGTGGCCCGGCGGCACCTATGGCACCAGAGAAGAGCGGAGAACGATGCAGATTCTCACGGATGATATCGTGAGAAGCCTGCGTGGTGCGTGTGATCCCACAGCATATCTGCTGATTGCAGCGCCCCCTAGAAATCGCCGACATGGTCCAACGCTCGTTGTCGGAATGTTGCTCATCCAGCTGAGACCAATCAATTGTCCGGCCATCAAGGCGCGGCGGCGTACCCGTCTTTAGGCGCGCCATGGGAAGCTCTGCACCGCGCAATTGCTCGGCCAGGCGACTAGCTGCGTTCTCTCCGATGCGCCCGCCTTCAAACCGTTCTTCACCGCGAAACAACACGCCACCAAGAAAAGTCCCGGTGCACAGGATAACCCGGCCAGCCTCAACAATTGTGCCATCGGCAAGTTCAAGACCCGCAACACGCCCGCCAACAAGCGAAAGTGCTGCGGCCTCTCCCTCGATAAGAGCCAGGTTCCCCTGTGCTTTGACAAGCCGCTGAACCTCCGCCTTGAATAGTTTGCGGTCCGCCTGGACCCGCGGCCCCCATACTGCGCTACCCTTTGAGCGGTTAAGCATGCGGTAGTGGATGGCACCGGCATCGGCAGCCCGCCCGATAATACCGTCGAGCGCATCGACCTCGCAAACCAAATGGCCCTTCCCGAGGCCACCTATTGCTGGATTGCAACTCATCGCTCCAATCGCTTCAAGATCGAAACTGATCAGCCCTGTACGAGCACCCATGCGAGCAGCTGCGCAAGCCGCCTCCACACCGGCGTGGCCGCCGCCTATCACAAGAACATCGAAGTTTTGCATAGGGCGCCAAATAGGCTCTCACCGTTGCTGCGTCAAAGCTGTTTCACGTGAAACATGCACTTGATACGGTCAAAAGACGCTACTTCCCGATACAAAAGCGGCCAAACAGTGCGTCAAGCATATCTTCCGTGGTAGAACGCCCAATCAAATGGTCGAAAGCGACCCGTGCGCTCCTCAGATCCTCACCGATAAGAAGCAAGTCGCTTTGGTTCGTTGCGGAAACCAGAGCCTCTCGCGCCTCGCTCAATCGTTCGTGCTGGCGTGCGTTGAGCGCCGCCTCACCCGGTTTTGGCAGAATATCCCGCGCAAGTTGGACCAAAGCATCTTTCAGATCAAAAATACCTGCACCAGTGGTTGCCGAGACCGTATGTCGGGCAGCGTTTTTTGGTGTGAAATCAGGGCTATCCATACGCGCGGCCACTTCCCAAGCCCTCTCAGGCCCTTCACCTTCAGGACCGAGCCACAAGATGCAATCACCCTTTGCCAGCTCACTGCGAGCTCGCTCAATACCGATTGTCTCGATTTCCTCAGCACCTTCCTCCCGAAGGCCCGCCGTGTCGACAAAAACGAAGGGCACACCCATGATCGCCACGCTGCGTTCGATTACATCGCGGGTTGTGCCAGCGATTGGCGATGTGATGGCCGCTTCACTCTCCACCAGAGCATTGAACAGGGTGGATTTCCCGGAATTTGGAGGTCCGGCAAGAACAACGCGGAATCCGTCTTTGAGACGCTCGGAGCGAGGCCGGGATAGCCATTCAATCAACGTTTCAGCCAGGGCGGAGATGCTTAAGGCCAATCCCTCGGGCAGTTCACTGACATCATCCTCATCCGAGAAATCAAGCGCCGCTTCTACCTGTGCCGAGAGTTGCAAGACAGTGTCACGCCATCTTTCGACCTTCCCCGACAGATTCCCGCTCGCATTGCTGATTGCCGCAGCCCGCTGAAGCTCAGTTTCCGCTTCAAGAAGATCGGCAAGTCCCTCTGCCTCCGCGAGGTCAATCCGACCATTGGCAAAACTTCGACGGGTGAATTCACCCTCTTGGGCCGGACGCACGCCGTCCATGCTGTCCAGTTCAGCGCAAACCGCCGCCAAAACCGCCCTGCCCCCGTGACAATGGAGTTCAGCCAGATCTTCACCCGTCGCCGTAGCGGGGCCAGGAAACCACAACAGCAGCGCCTCGTCGAGAATATCGCCGGAGGCGCCATAAAGCCGTCCCAAGGAGGCCCGGCGGGCCGGGATTTCACGGCGGGACAGGGTTTGTAACGCATGTCCAGCCTGTGGGCCGCTTATGCGGATAACACCAATGGCAGCGGGGGGCGAACCGCTTGAGACAGCAAAAATGGTCTGGGTGCCCGTATTCATGCTCAATTCGCTCTTATCCGGGCCGAGAAATCAATCGTCAGACTTGGATTTTGAGCGTGATGACCCCCCCGCGGCGCGCATTCCGCCTTCGACAAAGCTCTGGAACATCTTCAGTCCCATCTGTCCCATCGGAGCGAGTGCTTGAGCGTATTCTTGTAGTTGCGCAGGATTCTGGACCCCTTGCATCGCCTTGGTGATGTTGTCGACGTAGAGGTTGTTCGCTTCGCTAACGTCTGGGAGACCGAGAAACTCGCGCGCTTCCTGGGGTGTGCAATCGACTTCCACATTAATCTTCATCGCCATCTCCCTCTTTTCAAAGCGCTTCGTTAACCGCCTGAATTTTGGTTTGCATCAAACTCCAGGCAATGGCTAGGCTTGATTCTTCAGACAACGATCGGATGAATGTTCAGTATGACTCAACCTTCCTCAGCGCATTTGGGCCTTGAACACTGGCACGCGGTGATTTCAAGCGGGAGCTCAGTGGAAGCGCTCTCCGAAATTTTGCATGAAGACGTGGTGTTTCACTCCCCCGTCGTCCACACCCCTCAAATTGGACGCGCAATCACCACCGCCTATCTTTCAGCCGCGGGCAAGACGCTTGGAAACGACAGCTTTGAGTATTTGCGTGAGGTTGTGAGCGATCAGACCGCCGTACTTGAATTCCAGACCGAGATGGAAGGAATTCAAGTCAATGGAGTCGACATGATCACGTTCGATAGTGATGGAAAGATCATTGATTTCAAAGTGATGGTTCGACCATTGAAAGCTGTAAACAAGGTCTGGGAGATGATGGGAGCTCAGCTTAAGAAAGAGTGAGCTCGAGAGTAGGAGCCCAAGTTCAATTGAGCATCGCAAAATTCAGCACGATCTTGCGGATCGCCGGATTGATCAGGCTAGGCAATTCCTCTTCAAGCCTTTGTTGGCGCTGTTCAATCGCTTCGGTGATCGCAATGCGCTTCATGGCCCAATCAGGACAAACACGGTCGTCAACCTCGCCCTTGTGCAGGATCGCAACGCCGGCATGGCGGGGATCTGCTTCTATATTCTGCATAAGGCGATCAAGCGTATCTTTAGCGCCTTCCAAGAGCTGGAGGAAATTCCGGCCGTTATAGAGCAAAAGCCCTGTTACTTTCTGCGCAACGTTGTTTCGCGCGCAAACGGCAAGGATAGCTTCAACCTCCTCGCGGGAAAGGCCCTGCGCGGTGCTGATATAGACGTACTGACTTATCAAGCTTTGACCCCTCCCCGAGCCGTATGGCTTTTATTGATTCATCGTATCGAAGAAATCTTCATTTGTCTTGGAATCCTTCATCTTATCAAGGAGGAACTCCATCGCATCTACGGTGCCCATCTGCATAAGGATACGGCGCAGCACCCACATCTTGGACAGCTTGTCCTTCTCGACCAGCAGCTCTTCCTTACGGGTGCCCGACTTGCCCACATCGAGCGCGGGGAAGATACGTTTGTCAGAGACCTTGCGATCAAGAACGATTTCAGAATTACCCGTGCCTTTGAACTCTTCAAAGATAACTTCATCCATACGGCTTCCCGTATCGATCAGAGCGGTGGCGATAATCGAAAGCGAACCGCCCTCCTCAATGTTACGTGCCGCACCAAAGAAGCGCTTCGGCCGTTGGAGCGCATTGGCATCCACACCGCCTGTAAGCACCTTACCCGAGGATGGCACAACCGTGTTATAGGCGCGACCAAGGCGGGTGATAGAATCGAGTAGAATGACCACGTCATTCTTGTGCTCAACCAGGCGTTTGGCCTTTTCAATAACCATTTCAGCGACTTGAACGTGACGCGTTGCAGGCTCGTCAAAGGTTGAAGAGATCACCTCACCTTTCACGCTGCGCTGCATATCGGTGACTTCTTCCGGGCGTTCATCGACCAAAAGAACAAGCAGAAACACCTCTGGGTGGTTGTCCGTGATCGCCTTTGCGATGTTCTGTAGAAGAACCGTCTTACCCGTGCGCGGTGGAGCCACAATTAGGGCACGCTGGCCCTTCCCTTGCGGAGAAATGATGTCGATGACGCGAGCTGACTTGTCTTTAACCGTCGGATCAAGCGTATCGAGACTCAATTTCTCGGTTGGATAGAGCGCAGTGAGGTTATCAAAGTTGGTCCGCATGCGAACCGCGTCAGGCTCCTCAAAGTTTACCGTGCTCAGGCCGGTTAGCGCAAAATAGCGTTCACCGTCTTTCGGCGCGCGGATTTCACCTTCAACCGTGTCACCTGTACGAAGGCCCCATTTGCGGATCTGGTTGGGTGAAACATAGATATCGTCGGGCCCAGCAAGGTAATTCGCCTCTGGTGAGCGCAGAAAACCAAAGCCATCTTGCAACACTTCAATAGTGCCGATGCCCATGATCTTCTCTTCATATTCCTCATCCTCAGCAAGCTCGCGCAGGATCGAGAACATAAGGTCCTGACGGCGCATAGTTGACGCGCCTTCAACGCCAAGCTCTTCCGCCATGGCGACGAGATCAGCGGGGGTGCGTTCTTTTAAGTCTTTGAGATGCATGACTAATCAAATTCCAAGTTCAAAGGACGCGAAGGCACTGCTTTCGCGCCAGGGGAGAACCGGACATCAGTACCTCTTTGTGAAAGAGGCGCCTCGCCGCATTACAGCGGGCAAAGGCAGGGCTTGGAGAAAGCAGATTGGCCTCCTGCCGATTGCAGGTGACCTTCCGGTTGGTTGGCGCGCAAAATAGGGTCCGAACATGCCTTGGTCAATCCATGAATGATCAATCCCTGAACCTCACGGAAAAACAGTTACCTGCTCAGACCAGATAGAGGCGACCCACATAAAGGGTGACGATGATGAGAATGAGCAGAATTCCGGGAATTTCCCCCACCAAACGCAGTGTCTTCTCATCCAAGGGACGTTCCCCACGAGCCATCCTCTTCGTCTGTCCGACTAACCAACCGTGATAGGCTGTCAGAATGACCACAAGTGTGATTTTGATGTGGAGCCATCCTTGCGAGAACATGTCCATCGCAACTGCCTGCGTCAGACCCAATACCCAAACCACGATCATGCTCGGTGACAGGATGATTTTTCGCAAAAGGCCCATCCGGTGCGACCACTTGGCCTCTTCCTCGGACCCGGGCGCTGCATCGAGAATGTAAATGCATTGGCGCGGAAGCATGAAAAGGCCGGCGAGCCAGAACACCATGAAGATCACATGGCCGGCGGTGAGCCAAGGATAGATTGTCATTAGCACGTCTCGCATCCCGGTCAGCCTCTCAGAGCTTTCAAGAGCGTTTCAACATGCTCAATTGGGGTGAACTGGCCGATGCCGTGGCCAAGATTGAAGACATGAGGACGATCTTCGAATGCCTCGAGCACGGTCTGTATTCGTTTTGGCAGCGCATCACCGCCAGCTTCAACGAGGAGCGGATCGAGATTGCCTTGAACCGGCATTCCCTCAGGCAAAGCCGCGTTTGCCCAAGCGGGATCAAGCGATTCATCAAGCCCCACTGCGTCCACACCCGTCTCGCGTGCATAGGATGGTAGCTTTTCACCAGCCCCCTTTGGAAAGCCGATTACGGGCGTGTCGGGGTGGCTTTGCTTGATCGCTGCTGTAATCTTGGCATTGGGAGCAATCACCCAGCGTTCAAACTGATCCGGAGCAAGGCTGCCTGCCCAGCTGTCAAACAGCTGCACCGCCTCAGCACCTGCATCGATCTGCCCGCGCAGATACTCAACCGACACTTCGATAATCGCATCGCAGATCGCCTGCATCCGTTGAGGGTCTTGATACGCCAACAGCCGTGCTTTTCCCTGATCCTTGGAGCCTTCCCCGGCAATCATGTAAGTCGCGACTGTCCAAGGTGAGCCCACAAAGCCCAGCATCGTTACCTGATCAGAAATCTGAGCTCTGGTCCGGCGCACGGTTTCGTAAACCGGATCGAACCTTTCAAAGGTTGGCGTAAAGCTATGAAGCTCTGTCTCGAGCAGAGTTGGGCTGAGCTTCGGACCTTCGCCTGCAAGAAATTCCAACCCCTGCCCCATGGCATGAGGGACTATCAGAATATCCGAAAAGAGAATGGCTCCGTCAAAGCCGAACCGTTTTATCGGCTGCACCGTAATTTCAGCCGCCGCCTCGCTATCATAGACAAGCTCTAGAAAGCCGCCTTTCTCAGCACGAAGCTCGCGATATTCTGGAAGATATCGACCCGCTTGGCGCATAAGCCAAATAGGAGCGGTTTCTTGGCGGTGACCCTTCAGGGTTTCGAGCAATGGACCAGGCATGGCTCTTCTCTAAACAAATAAATTATAAATTTAAAAGGATTGATGGAGTCTGTTGGCCCTGTGGAAAGCGGGAATTACCGGTGTTTCCCCGGTCCGTTGGTTGAGGCCTGATGAGTTTTGCATTGGTGCGACTCCGCAAGCCCGCTGGGTCAAGCGAGAACTATCCCCAATCTTCCCAGCCTGTCGAGATTGGCTCTGCGATGTCTATAAATAGAAAGAGGAATTGCCAGTTAATGGGCAGGAATCTTTGTCCCATGCTTGTCGACGCTTCTCTCCCGTGGTTTATGCGCATGTCTGTCCACAAGCCAAATGAGCCTCCAGCGAATCATCTCATGAGCCGTTTGAATCTGCACCTTGTCTCGGATTCCACCGGTGAAACGCTCGAGATGATAGCCAAGGCTGCCATCGCTCAGTTTGATGATCCTGATGTCAGCAGACATTTCTGGCCGATGGTGCGCTCGCGCCAGCATCTGGATCGCATCGTTCCTGATTTGGCTGAGAACCCAGGTCTCGTGCTTTTTACGCTCGTCAATCCGGAGACGCGCAAGAGGTTGGAGGAGCATTGCAGGCATCTGGGTCTGCCAGCTGTGCCTGTACTCGATCAAGTCACGGCAGCGCTTGAATCGCAATTTGGTCAGGAAGCGCACGGTCGGCCTGGTCGACAGCACTCGATGGATGACGACTATTTCAAACGCGTCGATGCGATACAATACACTATTGCACACGATGACGGCATCGGACACGAAAACTGGGAGCAAGCCGATATCGTGCTTGCAGGCGTATCGCGCAGCTCCAAAACACCGACCAGCATCTACCTTGCTAACCGCGGATATAAGGTCGCAAATATCCCGCTTGTGCCCGAAAGTCCGCCACCAAAGGCTCTCTTTGGACTTCGCCACCCTTTGGTTGTCGGGCTTACCACTGCGCCCGAACGGCTGGTGCAGATCCGTCGTAATCGCCTTTTGTCGTTGAACGAAGGCACGGCGACCTCCTACGTCGACAATGACACGGTGAAGGACGAACTGCAATTTGCCCGCCGGATGTTTGCTGACAACGGCTGGCCGGTGATTGATGTCACTCGCCGTTCGATTGAGGAAAGCGCCGCGGCGATTATTCGGCTGGTGCAAGAGCGCCATCGTAAAGAGCGGCAAGTTGATGGTGTGAGCAAACCCATATGACCAATCTGATACTCGCTTCAAAATCGGCCTCGCGCCGGGCGATGCTCGATGCGGCCGGTGTTAGCTATAAGGCGGTTCCTGCTGATGTAGACGAGCGATCTATCGAGAAGAGCCTCGAAGGCACTGAACCAGCCGATATCGCCGAGGCGCTGAGCGTGGCAAAGGCCGCTGAAGTGGCCACGGCCCACCCCGGGGCACTGGTTTTGGGAAGCGATTCTCTCGTCGTTGTGCAAGGTAGTCGCTTTGATAAGCCGACATCGCGCGAAAATGCCGTCGAGCATCTCACCTTCTTCTCAGGCAAGGTGATCGAACTCCACAGCGCCGCCGCTTTGGTTCGCGATGGTGGGTGCGAATGGAGTCACACTGATTGTGCGAGGCTGAAAGTCCGCGATCTTTCGTCTGAGTTTATCGAACATTATCTTGAGCAAGAATGGCCAGAGATTGGCTTCACAGTGGGCTGTTTCAGGATTGAGGCGATGGGTGTGCAGCTGTTTGAGAGCATTAAAGGTGATCAGTTTACCGTTCTTGGTATGCCGCTTTTGCCCGTCTTGGGGGGACTGCGTGAACAAGGTGTGCTTCCCAAGTGACGCCGACAGCCCATGTAATTGGTGATCCCATTGCTCAGTCTAAATCACCGCTGATCCACGGGTTCTGGCTCGATAAGCTGGGCATTCCAGGAGTTTACGAAACGCGGCATGTCACCCGTGAGAATTTGTCTGATTATCTCCTCGAAATGCGCGAAAATCCTGACTGGGTCGGTTGCAATGTCACTATGCCGCACAAGCGCGCAGTCATGTACGAGATGTACGACGTGGATCATAAAGCCGAGGCGGCTGGAGCGGTAAACACTGTTCTTTCGCAGGAAGACGGGACACTTCTTGGCACCAACACTGATATCGATGGATTTCTCGAACCGCTTCGTGAAGAGTTGAAGAAGCAGCATTATTTTCGTATGGCCCGCATTATTGGGACCGGTGGCGCTGCCAGAGCGATTGTTTGGGCTTTGGCGGAAGAAGGTTTCACCCTCGTCTTGGCGGGTCGAAACCCTGATAAGGCACAAGCAATCCTTGATGGGCTAGCTCCCGATGGCGAACACCATGTGATTCATCTCGATCATTTCGCTGAGCCAACTGATTTTGCCTTTGATGATCGCGAAGGGTGCCTTGATCTGGTCGTGAATGCCTCGCCATTGGGAATGACAGGCAACCCTTCGCTCAAATTCGATTGGAGTCATGCACCGCCTGGCTCCATTGCTTATGATATTGTGACCAGCCCAGCGGACACGCCTTTCCTACAAGCGGCGCGTGCGGCGGGGCATGAGACCATCAACGGATTTGCCATGCTGATCGGCCAAGCTGCCTTTGCGTTTGAGAAGTTCTTCGGCGTTGCCCCTCCCCGCGAGCATGATGTCGAACTTATGGAGATGCTTACCCAATGAGTCGCCCTAAGATCATTGGCCTGACCGGCTCCATTGGCATGGGTAAATCGACCGTTGCCGCCATGTTTGAACGCGCGGGGATCCCGATTTTCGATGCCGATGCAGAGGTTCGAGCAATGCAGGGACCTCGAGGTGAGTTGATTCCCGCTATCGAAGCGGCTTTTCCCGGCTCAACCGGCGAAAAGGGTGTGAATCGTGAGGCGCTGGGCAAGCTTGTGTTTGCCGACAAAGAGAAACTCGCGAGGCTTGAGGCGATTGTGCACCCCGCAGTTGGCCGCAAACGCGCGCAGTTCCTTGAGAAACACGCTAATGCGCCGCTGATCCTATTCGATATTCCGCTCCTGTTTGAAGGCGGCGGTCATGCGCAGGTCGACCATGTTGTAGTCGTCTCTGCTCCCGCCGAGGTTCAACGCCAAAGGGTGCTCGCTCGTCCGGGCATGGCACCCGAGAAATTTGAACATGTTTTGGGGCTGCAAACACCCGATGCAGAAAAGCGCGAACTCGCAGATTACATTATCGATACCGGCGTGAGCCTTGAAGAAACCGAGGAACAGGTGCGTGCGCTCGTCGAGACGCTAATCGCACCGCTCTAGCCTCTTGCGCATTCTGGCACATGCGCCGATAGTCACCCAAATGCGCGAAGTAATTTTCGATACAGAGACGACAGGATTGGACCCCAAAACCGGGGATCGGATGGTCGAAATTGGCTGTGTTGAAATGGTCGACCGGGTCGAAACTGGTGAGACTTACCACGCCTATTACAATCCGGAGCGCGATATGCCTACTGCCGCTGAAGCGGTGCATGGCCTTTCGATAGACTTTCTCTCTGGCAAACCGCTGTTCTCCGAAACCGCAAGCGAACTGCTTGATTTTCTGGGCGATGCGCCTTTGGTTGCGCATAATGCCGGGTTCGATTTCGGCTTTTTGAACGCCGAACTTCAGCGAGTCGGCCGCGAGCCGATTTCGATGGATCGCATGGTCGATACGGTCGCGATTGCACGCAAGAAGCATCCTGGTGCCAAGCTTTCGCTCGATGCTCTATGTACCCGTTATGGTGTGGATCGAAGCCATCGGGTGAAGCATGGAGCTTTGCTCGACGCAGAGTTGCTCGCGCAGGTGTATGTTGAGCTTAAAGGCGGGCGGCAGATTGGCCTTGAGCTTGCAGCGGAGCCCGAATCGACCGATTCACAAGTCGATCCCTCCGCTCGTTTCGAATCAGCATCAGCACCGAAAACCAAATTGGCTCGAAGAGAGCCTCGACCACATTCGGCAAGCGCCGAAGAATTGGCGCGTCACGAAAAATTTGTCGCTGGAATAAAAGAGGCAATCTGGACGAGATGATTGCATGCTTCGATCAATCCAGTGCGGCCACCGGAAGAAAATAAACAGGAGGATGGGCGAGTATGGATATGCGAATTTCCGGGCATCAGGTGGAAACCGGTGCTGCGCTCCAGGAACACGCAACCGACCGGCTGGGTGGAATTGTCGAGAAGCACTTCGAGCGCGCTCTGTCCTCGCACGTGACCTTTGGCAAAGCCCCTGCTGGGGCTTTCCGCTGTGATATCGTAATGCATGTGATGCAAGGTCTTGTATTAAAGGCGCAAGGTCAGGCGCACGATGCACATCAGGCTCTCGATGACGCAGCGACCAAAATCGAAAAACAGCTGCGCCGATACAAACGCCGACTCAAAGATCACCACGAACGCGCTCTACATGTACGCGCTGAGGAGGAGGCAGCTTACACCATTTTCGCTTCCGAAGATGCAGTCGAAGAGGTGGTCGCAGAAGCACCCCCGGTGATAGCCGAGACCAGCGTCGATGTGCCCGAGAGCAGTGTTGCCGACGCTGTCATGATGCTCGATTTGCGCGACACGCCCGCACTATTTTTCAAAAACGCTGGAACTGGAAGGCATAATATGGTTTACCGCCGCGCCGATGGCTCGATCGGATGGGTTGAACCCAATTAGGACCGTGAAAATCTGGAGGCGGTAGAGAGCCACGAAGCTGTCAGAATGGTCCAATTCACAACGGAGAGAAAATAGGAACCGCGCCATAATTGCGGCACTATTTCCTATTAGTGACTTCTCAGAACACCCCCTTGGGATAGGGATCTTCAAGATTTCGGGATTTACATGGACGTTAATATTGCACTTGTTCCGGAAGCGATAGAGCTTGCTCGCGTCGAATCCAGCCACCAGATTTTGAGCCGTCTCTCTGTCATTTTCGCCTCAGAATATGGTCAGGATGCCCATGAGGTGCTCGAAGGGCTGGAGCAGCGCGAAGCGCTTGGCAGCACCGGCTTTGGGCGTGGCGTTGCCATTCCACATTGTCGCCTCGCCACCATTACGCGCCCTACCCTTGCGGTGCTCAAGCTTGATCAGCCAGTCGATTTCAAGGCCGCTGATGCCGTTCCAGTATCGCTTGTCTTTGGGTTGGTTTCGCCAGAAAATGCAGGTGCTACGCATCTCCATGCGCTGGCGGCGATCTCTCGTCTGATGCGCGATGAGAATATGCTCCATGCGCTGGCTGATGCGCCTGATTCAGAAGCAATTTTTGCTTTGCTGACCAATCAATTCCTGAGCCGCGATGCCGCCTGAGCAGACCGGGGCAGACCAGCATTATCGCGCGCTTGAGCGACTCTATGCCTCCGCGCCGGTAAACTCGCTGTTCGATTCCACACTTGCCATCACGGGTGAGGGTGTCTCGCGCCTGACATTCACGATATCTGAAGATGTCTATCACGCAGCGGGCGCCGCGCATGGCACGATCTATTTTAAGATGCTCGACGATGCGGCCTTCTATGCCGCAAACACTCTGGCCACAGACACGTTCTTGCTCACCACCAGTTTCAACCTCCACTTCACCAAACCTGTGCGCGGAGGCGAAGTGGTGGCAGAGGGTAAATGGGTCAGCGGTCGCCGGCGCGTTATGGTGGCTGAATCGCGGTTGGTCGATGCGGAAGGCGATGAAATCGGTCGAGGTACGGGTACTTTCATGCGTTCGCGCATTCCGCTCTCCAGCCTGCCTGGCTATGTAAGCTAAGGGCGCTCGATGAGCGAGCGGCTTCCGGCACATCTCGAAATCTCAAGCATGATTCGCCTTGCCGAAGCAAACGGTGGCTTCGCTATGGTGTTAGCCAAAGGCGAGCGCGATGCAGGCACTATCCTTATTGTAAGTATGTTTCGCGGGGCCGATATACGGCTTTACGAACGAATGCCGCAGTTGGACGGAACCCGGCCTTTCGTGCTCACGAAGTCACAAGGCTCTGAAAAACCATCAGAATTCGACGAGTATATTGCTCGTCGCCATTCCCAAGATCCCGACATCTGGGTTCTGGAGGTGGATATCGATGATCCAGAACGGTTCATCGCGCTTTTGCCCAAGTGATCACCCGTTAGCTTGACATAGTTTCGTTTGAGACTATTTGGCGCACAGCTTCCAGATGCGGAGGCCATCCGCAGAGCAATTCGGCTTAGTGAATGGCACGCAGACGGGGGGCAGCCGGCAGGCTTTTTGAACCACCTCTCAAACCCGCGACAAAATCGCACCTCCATGGTTCGTGCCTGTGTCTGTGCTCGCTCACCGCACAAAAAGTAGATGACAGTGAGTCGCAAGACTTATTCATACAGTGCAGTCGCCGTTGCCGCGATTGCCGGATTGAGTTTCTCGAGCGCCGATGGCGCTCAGGCTTTTGCTCAGGACCTTATCGCTGAAGGTGAAGTTGCCGAGAGCGGGGCCGAGCCTGTTGAGGTTGAAACGGTGGAAATCGTCCCTCAAGCCGCCTCCGAAAAAGAAATCACTTTTGTCACCAACGAAGTGGTTCAGCCGGTCGCTGGACCAGCGTCCCCGACCCCGGGTGATTCCGCATCCTTGGGTGAGCTCGTCTCAAGCATGGACAAGGATACTGACCTGACAGAGCAAATGCGTTGCCTGGCAGGCGCCGTCTATTTTGAGGCACGCGGTGAACCCCTTGCCGGTCAGCTTGCCGTGGCGGAGGTTGTGATCAACCGCTCACAAGATTCGCGTTGGCCGGCCAGCTATTGCGGCGTTGTTTATCAGCGTGCCCAATTCTCTTTTGTCCGCGGGGGCCGCATGCCTTCCATCAACACGTCGAAAGCGACCTGGCGGCGCGCAAAAGCGGTCGCGCAGATAGCCCATGACAACCTCTGGCAGTCAGAAGCCAGCAACGCGGTTTACTTTCATGCGAACTATGTCCGCCCGTCATGGAGCCGGAAAAAAACCCGCGTGGCCACGATTGACACACACGTTTTCTATCGCTGAGTTTCGCTCATGTTGATGGCTTAAGGCGCTGCCCTCTCCCCCGAGGGCGGGGTCCTTTTGTTTGCGGCTCAATCGCGGAGAATCGCCCAGGTTGGAGCGTGATCGCTCGCTTTCTCGCGCCCGCGATGATCGCGATCTACGCCCACTGCCTCGAGCCGATCTGCCAGCTCGGGTGTCAGCAGAACGTGATCAATGCGAAAGCCGTGATCGCGCTGCCATGCGCCTGCCTGATAATCCCAATAGGTCCACACACCGCCCCTCGGGTTCAATGTACGCACCGCGTCGGTCCAACCATCGGCGAGTAGCCGGTTGTAAGCGGCCCGCGATTCGGGTTGCATGAGCGCGTCTGAGGCCATGGCTTTGACAGCGTAAACATCGTCGTCTTCTGGAATAACATTGTAGTCACCCAGCACTGCTGCGGGCACTTCCTCAGTCCAGATTGCGTTCATGCGCGCGCGCAGCTTCTCCATCCAGGCGAGTTTGTAATCGAATTTGAGGCCCGGTTGCGGGTTGCCGTTCGGAAGGTAGATGCAAACAATTCGGACGGTGGAACCGTCTTTAGTGACATCAGCTTCGAGATAGCGGGACTGTTCACCTTCTCCCTCTTTGGGTCCATCGATCCCCAGCCCCCGCTGCACTTCGCTCAGTGAATAGCCCGCCTTGGCATCCACAAGGATTGCGACGCCGTTAAAGCTCTTTTGCCCGTGCCAGATCAAATGATAGCCAAGCGCTTCAAACTCGCTGGCGGGGAAGTCTTTGTCTTGGCTCTTGATTTCCTGAAGGCAAGCAACCGCTGGCCGCGTCTCTTCAAGCCATTCTTTCAGGCGGGGGAGGCGCGCTTTGACACCATTGATGTTGTAAGTGGCGATTTTCATGGCGTTACCAATGAAGGATCGCCGCCCCCACGTCTATCGCCTGCTCAGGATTATATGCCGAAGCTTGAGCCGCAGCCGCAACCAGCCGCTGCATTGGGGTTTTCGACACGGAATGCCGCACCACCCAAGGACTCGACGAAATCCACCACGCTTCCGCCAACCAGATCCAGGCTGACTGGATCGACAACCAACTTAACCCCGTCGGTTTCGCTAACAGTGTCATCGCCATCAGCACCGTCAGCGAGATCAAACTTATACTGGAAACCGGAGCATCCACCCCCCTCGACGGAAAGCCGCAAGATAGCAGGCTTGGTCTGCTTTTCCGCGATCCAAGCGACGCGCTTTGCGGCAGTAGGGGTGAGAGTCAGTGTTTCAGCCATGACACATATCTAAGTCTGGCGCAGGCATTCCTCAAGGGCGCGTATTTGCCTTAGGCCGTCTGAATATAATCTCGCAGCGCCGCTGCCTCGTGTTCGATTGAGTCGATCTTGTCTTTCACCAGATCTCCGATCGACACAAACGCAACCAGAGCCTCATTCTCGACCACTGGGAAATGGCGAAAGCGCCGCTTAGTCATCAAGGCTAGCGCGTCGTCAATCTTGGTCGAAGGTTCGATGGTGACCGCCGGGGACGTCATGATCCCCTCGACTGGCCCATCGAGACAGCCTTTTCCCTCATCAGCAAGGTGATAGACGATATCGCGCTCAGAAACGATCCCTACAACCTTGCCATCGCGCAAGACGGGGAGGGCACCAATCCGCTTGCCAGCGAGCATTGTGATCACCTGTTTGACGGGCGTGTTTACATCGCAAGAGATAATGTCTGATGATCTCCGTTCGCCAATGATTTTCGCAATTGTCATAGCCATTTCCTCTCGAGAAGAGCAAAATGCCATCAATTGCCCCAAAATGCGAGTCCGTCAGGGTTAAAACCTAAACCGCCAACAGCTCGTATCTTCCCCATTGCAAACTGTACCCCCGCGCCGCATGGAGCCCCAATGGTCAAGAAATCGCCCCTCGATGATCCCGAGAATGCTGCTCACGCCTGGGCACGGTTTCGGCAAATCATGCGGATTTTGCTGACTGTTACAGTATTGACCGTCGCGATCGCTGTGGGCCTATTGTACGCCTATAACGGTGCGATTTCAGTGCACTTCTACATCGCTGTCGCGTTGGGGATTAGTTTCACAATGCTGCTTGGCGGCGGATTGATGGGCCTTGTTTTCCTCTCAAACGGCACAGGTCATGACGAATCAGTCGACAATCGCCTGCCCAGCCGCGATGAGTTTTGGACACCAAAAGACGAGGACTAACAATCTCGCCTATCTTCTTGGGGTAGGTGCTTAGTCGCGCTTGCCGGCGATCCGCGCAATTTCGGCCTGCACCATTTTTTCGACCATGCCGGGCAGGTTCTTGTCGAGCCATTCTGCGAGCATTGGGCGCATCAATTCGCGGGTGAGTCCTTCCAGCGAGGTTTCACCCGAACGCACAATTTGCGGCTTCGCTCCGGGTTCTGCGAGCATCGCGAGGGCTGCGAGGTTTTCCTGCATCGCCCCTCGAGTTTCTTCCGCGATCAGCGGTTCATCTGCGTTCGCTGGTTCCTCAATAACATCAGCCAGCTCAAGTTCTGAAAGATCCAGAATCTCTTCTTCGGATGCCTCACCGGCATTTGATTCGGCGGCGCTGGTGGCAGGTTCTTCACTTCCAGCGCGTTTGCGGCGCTTGGCATCAGCTGCCATCGCCCGGCTGTCGCGTTCCATCACATTCTTGATCGACTCAAGAATCTCTTCGACCGAAGGTTCGCCGCTCTTAGCCAAGGAATTGCCCCATTCACACGTTAACTATTACGAATCGCGTCTCAGGGTGCTTCGCTAGGTCCCAAGACCGGACCAATGAAGGCTTCAGCGGCTTCAATGTCAACGGTTCTGGTTGATTTTGGTTCAGGTTCTGGATCGCGGTCCCAATCCCAGGTCTTTCCACGCACCCGTTCGTAGTTGAGTTGAGGATCGTAGAGTGGACCGCCGGTGTCCAGATTGAGGTCGCGCGCTTCTGCGCGGCCCATTGCAGCAAGCAGAGTGAACCCTGCAACATAGGCATTGCGTCGCGCGGTCACGAGATTGGCTCTTGCTGAGAGGAGCTCTTGCTCCGCGTTGAGTACATCAATTATTGTGCGATTGCCGATGGAATTCTCGGCCCGAACACCTTCGAGGCTGACCTCCGCCGCATCCACGGCGGCTTTTGAGCTTTCGATCACTGCATTTGAGGCTTGCCAGTTTTCATAGGCGGTGCGGGTCTGCTGAATCACATCGCGTTCAGCGGCAATCACCTGCTCCAGAGCCGCGGTCTCACGCGCGCCTGCTTGGCGCTGCCGCGCTGCCGTCAGGCCGCCCTGAAAGATCGGAATGGTGAGCCGTACACCCGCATTGGCCGTGGTTTCGCTTTGTGCAAACTGTGCGGCAACCGGACCGCCCAGAGTGCCAAAGAAGTTGCTGTAGTCCCCATTGGCAAACAGGCCAATTGTTGGGAGTCGACCAGCGCCTGCGACTTCGGTGTCATATCCAGCCGCTTCGGCACGCTCCTTGGCAGCGATCAAATCGGGATTGTTCTGCAGCGCAGTCACGACGGCCATGCCGACTGTCTCTGGAAGCCCTGGCAATGGGGGGGGAGCTTGCAGATCCATCGGTGCACGGCCAACGAGCTCAATATACGCTTCACGCGCGCCAACCTGGTTTGCATAGGCGGTGCGCAAATCGCCTTGTGCCACGGCCAGTCTTGAGCCGGCCTGTGCCACATCGGTGCGCGTCAAATCGCCAATCTCGAACCGGTCGCTGGTCGATTGAAAGGTGACTTCGAGAACCTCGACCTGGTTGGCAGCGAGCTCCGTCAACGCCTCAGTGCGCAGAACATCCATATAAGCAGCGACTGCCTGGCTGAAAATTGCACTTTCCGTCCCGCGCAAGTCGGCTTGACCAGCCGACACACGTTCTTTTGCAGCACGAATGCCATTGCGCACTGCACCGCCAGAATAGACGGGCACCTGAAGCAGGCCATTTACGCCAAGATTGCGCTCTGGAGCATTAAAGGAGTTCGCGGATTGCCGAAGAAACTCGATGTGAGTCGCTGTGACCGTCGCGCTTGGAAGGCCTGGCGCGCGCTGGATCGGAACGTCTTCGTCAACCGCCCGCTGGTTGGCGCGCGCGCCTTCAATTGTCGGGTTGGTGTTGTAAACCGAAACCAGAGCGTCGCGCAGGGTTTCAGCCTGCGCAGTGCCCGCACTCAAAGCTAAAGCTGCGACGCTTGTGCAGGTGACAGCCCTCAGAGCCCAATAGGAGCGCGGGAGAAATTTCACGAAAAAGTCCATTCTGTGGGTTGGTCGAAGGCGTGCAAGATAGGGATTCCAAGATCCTCAACCGGCTCAAGTGAAAGGTGTCCGGCGATCTTGCGTCCCGAAGCCAACCGCGTGACCCCGCGCAAAAGCAGTCCAGAGACAATCTTTCCCTCTTCCTCCAGAGCATCGGTGAGGGATTGAGAAAGCTCTTCGATTGCACCATCGACAACGATCAGTGAATAAGTGCCCTTGAGCTTCGACCCTTCGACGGCATCTTCTGCGGAGATCACAGTTAGGTCGGAGACAAGCGGTCGCAGCAATTCAGCGAGATAACCCGTGCCGCCTTCGACGACCAAAGCACGGTCCGATGCGCTGGGTGCGGCTTCGAGCAAGAGCTTGCCGTAAAACAATGGTGAAGCAAGGTGCGCGCCCGCATCGATAGCAATCGCGCGGTCAATGTAGGCAAGGCTCGCCTTATCTTCGGGCAGGAACGCCTCGCGCGGAACGACATTCATCCGCGCCAGCACAAATTCTTCATTCACTCCGCTTGTGCGCAACTGGCTGTCGATCATGGCTTTGCGCGCGGTTTGGGTGGTGGTGGTCTCGTTGAGAGTCATTGTCCTATCGCTCATTATGCCCTTGGGGTACTGTATTATTCTTGTAATACAGTTCGTCAACCCTTCCTAGACCTCGCAGGTGAGACTTCCAAGTCAATAGGACAAACGACACTAGCTTCCCTTTGACCTGTCGCAGTTTCGCGTCATATGGAGCGCTTCTTAGCAATGGGGTTTCGGACACCGAGACACCGGATCGACCGAAGAATGGAGGCTTTCGATGAGTGACATGGGCAAATCTGGCGATGAGCGCGCCGTTCACAATAATGGATCAATCTTCGGGGCAACCGGCGAAGTGCGGATCGAGACGGACTCGCTGGGTGAAGTGGCGGTCCCAATTGACGCACATTGGGGCGCGCAATCGCAACGCAGTCTCTACAACTTTGCCATCGGTACCGAGACCATGCCCGCACCGCTGGTGAGGGCTCTTGGCATCCAGAAACAGTCCTCTGCCAAGGCCAATATGGAGCTGGGCGTGCTTTCTGCGGAGTTGGGCAATGCAATCGTCGCAGCAGCTGGCGAGGTGATCGACGGCACGCTTGCCGACCAATTTCCACTCAGCGTATGGCAGACGGGTTCAGGCACACAATCCAATATGAATGCCAATGAGGTGATTGCGAGCCGCGCGAACCAAATCCTTACCGGCGTTCATGGTGGCAAGGAGCCGGTGCACCCCAACGATCACTGCAATATGGGGCAAAGCTCGAATGACACCTTCCCAACAGCGATGCATATTGCGGCCGGTTGTGAGACTATTGAGCAGCTGATCCCGGCGCTTCAGCATCTTCACGGCGCGCTGGATGAAAAGGCAAAGGCTTACGCCGATATCGTCAAGATTGGACGCACGCACTTGCAGGATGCGACCCCGCTGACATTGGGCCAGGAGTTTTCAGGTTATGCGAAGCAGGTCGAATATTCGATCGCGCGGCTTGAAAACGCTTTGCCTCGAGTGCTTGAGCTTGCTCAGGGCGGGACGGCAGTGGGCACAGGGATCAATTCCAAAGCTGGCTTTGCGGAGAAATTTGCCGCTCAAGTTGCCGATGCAACGGGCCACGCCTTTGTTACGGCTCCCAATAAGTTTGAGGCCTTGGCAGCGCATGATGCATTGGTGGAGCTGGCTGGCGCGCTCAATTCTACCGCAGTGAGTCTGATGAAAGTCGCCAATGATATTCGCCTTCTTGGCTCCGGTCCGCGCTCGGGTCTTGGTGAGATTGCTCTTCCCGCCAATGAGCCTGGATCTTCGATCATGCCGGGCAAGGTGAACCCCACCCAATGCGAGGCGCTCACTATGGTTTGCGCTCAGGTGATGGGGAATGCAACGACGGTTAGCGTTGCAGGCTCACACGGGCATTTGGAGCTTAATGTCTTCAAGCCTGTGATGATCTACAATGTGCTGCAATCGGTGCGTCTCTTGTCTGATGCTTCGCGCAGCTTCGCGGACAATTGTGTGGTCGGGGTCGAAGCCAATATGGGGCGCATCGACCAGCTGATGAACGAAAGCCTCATGCTGGTGACCGCGCTGAACCCTCACATCGGCTATGACAATGCAGCCAAGATCGCCAAGAAAGCGCATGCCGACGGATCCACTTTGAAGGAAGCCGCATTGGAGTTGGAGCTGCTTACCGAAGAGCAGTTTGCTCAGTGGGTGGTGCCGGTCGATATGATCAAACCAAGGGATTGATCGACCCACCAGTTAAGATACAAGCAGTTGAACCCTCGTTGAACGCATCGCTGCATTCGACCAAGTGACTTCTGAGCCCGACCACCGGTTGGCTCTTTCATGCTCAAGCGGCTATTCCGCACAGCCAATATGGATTTAAGTCGAACTCCCGAAGCGCCCGATAAAGAGGGCATGATTAGCGTTCCGTTTCGATCGGTTCTGCTGTCGATGCTGATTTTGTGGGGGGCATACTTCCTCCTAATCACTCTGCGCAGCTATGTTTTTGAACTTGATATGCAGGTTGAGATGGCGGGGCGGCGCTTCCTTGTCACTCTGGCAGGCATTGGCCTCACAATGGTTTTGTGGGCGTTCCTGCGCCTCGTCGATCGGCAGGCCCTTTGGATCAAAATCGGCGCTGCGAGCCTGTTCGCGATCCCGGTTGCGATTGCCATTGGTCAGATCAACCATTTTGCGTTCAAGGATGTTCAGGTCAAACTGGAACAGAAGTTTGCCGAAGAACGCGGTTTTCGTTTCGATGACGAGGGCAACCTTCTATTTGATCTTCCCGAAGGTACCGCCGTTCCGGCACCTGGGCCTGATGGTTCGGGCTCAATCAATCAGACTGAATCACTGCTGATCGCGTCGGCCGATCTTACAAGGGGCACTTGGCGTTCGGTGCTAGAGATTGCGCTTGGGCGTTACTTCCTCCTGCTTGCCTGGGCATCGACTTATTTTGCGCTGCTTGCTGGCACGCAGGCACGCACGGCGGAGCGGCGCGAGCAAAAGTTTCGCTCAGCCGCAAAAGCGGCCGAATTGCGCAGCTTGCGTTATCAAGTGAACCCGCATTTCCTGTTTAACACGCTAAACTCACTCTCGGCGCTGGTGATGACAGGTAAGGCAGAGCAAGCTGAGCGAATGATTCAGACCATCAGTCGCTTCTACCGCCACAGCCTTGCAGACGAACCCACCAGCGATGTGACGCTTAAAGATGAGTTTGATCTTCAGAAACTCTACCTCGATATCGAGGCGGTGCGTTTTCCCGAGCGGTTGAAGCCAGTATTTGACCTTCCCGAAGATTTAGAAGAAGCGCGCGTCCCAGGCATGATCCTTCAGCCCCTGGTTGAAAACTCAGTCAAATATGCAGTCTCAACAGTGACGCGACCCATCACGATCAATGTGGCTGCCCACGAAGAGTTTGATCGGCTGGTCATCACAATCAGCGATGATGGTCCCGGCGTTCCAGAGGGATCGCCGCATGGATTTGGAATTGGTCTTGCAAATGTAAGTGACCGGTTGGAAGCCCGCTTTGGTTCGGATATTGGATTTACCTCAACCCCTATCCCGGGTGGATATCGAACGGAGATTCGTATTCCCCTTACCAAACCAAGAAAGAGGTGACTTTTGGCAAAGGCTGAAAGCGAAGACACCCCAATCCAACTTCGCACTTTAATCGTCGACGATGAGCCTTTGGCAGTTGAGCGCATCCAGGTGATTTGCGCTGAACTGCCCGCAATCAACGTGGTTGGCACCGCAAGCGATGGTGCAGCGGCTTTGCGCCTTTCTGAAAAGCTTGAGCCGGATTTGGTGTTGCTCGATATGACCATGCCAGAGCTTGATGGGCTAGGTGTGGCGCGCAAGTTTGCCGAGGATGACAATCCTCCTGCTGTGATCTTTGTAACCGCACACGATCATTTTGCGGTGGAGGCCTTCGATCTCGAAGCCATCGACTATGTTCTGAAGCCTGTCTCTTCCGAACGGCTCGACCGAGCGATTGAGCGAGCGGTGGCGAGGAAAGGCGAACGCAAGGCGTCACCGAGCAAATGGCTCGATGAATTGTGGGTCCCCCACCGTTCTGAGCTGCTGCGGATTGCTGTAAGCGAAGTGCATCAAATCGACGCGGAGCGAGATTATGTCCGGCTTCACGTGGGCGATCCGGAGGAAAGCGCGGAAGCGAGGCGTTCTTACCTCTTGCTCCAGACGATTGCTGGTCTTGAAGAGCGGCTCGACCCGGAACAGTTCATTCGTATCCACCGCTCAACGATTTTGCGCCGCGATAACATACGCGGACTGCGGCACGATGGCCTGGGGGTATGGTCAGCGGAATTGCAAAATGGTGACGCATTGCGGATAGGCCGGACCTACCTTTCCAAAGTGAAAGCAATGGCGGGTCGTTAAAATAGCTGTCACCTCTGCGGAAAGAAGCGGCCCGAACCCCGGGACTGAATAGGGTTCGAGCCGCAAAGTCTGCGCTTCGGGGAGCGCAGGAATGGGACGCTGGGGTTAACCGCCGCGTCGTTGATCAGCCATAACGGCTGCCATTTGCTTCTTCGCGCTGGCGCGGGCATTGGCGAGGCAAGCATCCAGATGCGGTGAACGGATGCGAGTGCCAGAGCGCCTTTCGTGACTGCGGCACACGCTGCGAGCGGCAGATTCAAGGCGCGTTTCAAGGCGGGCTTGGCCTTGCGGTGTATTTAGGTTGAGATCAGCGTAGCTAACGTCTTTGGTGGGCAAATCAGAGCTGGATGCCAGAGCGGGGCTGGCGGTGAATGCGAGCGCAAGGGTGGCGGACGCGATTGCAAGGGTCTTCATATCTACTCTCCATCAGGCAGCGACGGCGGAGTTCGAAAGGGGCCGAACCGGGGATGCCAACCGTCTCGCTGTGATCCTTAAGTAGCAAATGGGTCTTGGCACGTCATTTGGTGCTCGACGAAACCATCTGTAGTCGTCGATTGGCGGCATCAGAAATGACGGAATGCGCTGTTTGTTGGACAAACGGCATATTTCAATGGACGAGCGTATGCGCCATACTGGCATTTGTGATTGTTGGCCTTTCCATAACCTTCCTGCTGGGAATCGGGAACTTTGCCCTGCACAGCGCGGTGCTCAAGAGCGGGCACCCTCTGCTTCAGCAAATGTCAGGTTTCATTCACCTTTTAGGAGGGCGATTGTCTCTCGTGGCGGAGTTCCTTGTTCTTGTTGTCGCGATGCTTTTGGTAGCCAATGGGTGGGGCGCACTGGCTTGGGTCTACGCTGGATACAGCACACTCAATGGCATTTCAGCGTGGCTGATCCTTTCGCGGAAGATATGATTCTCTGGTCTTCTCGCCCTAATTGCGTCAATCCCAGCTTGCATTGGAGCGGTGATCGCGCTTGGGCCGTTAGGCCATGACGACGCGCTTGTTTCATATCAGTGACGTGCACTTTGGGGTTGAAGACCGCGCCGCGCTTGAGAGTGTGGCAAAGGCTGTGCACGAAGAATGTCCCGATGCTCTTGTGTGCACGGGCGACCTGACGCAGCGCGCAACGAAAAAGCAGTACAAGGCTGCAGCCGATTGGTTTGCTCAGTTCGATGTGCCGATCTGGATTGATCCGGGCAATCACGACATGCCCTATTACAATCTGTGGGAACGCTTCACCTCGCCCTACGCGCGCTACAACGCTTTGCGTCAGGCAGTGGCGGTCGATCACTTCGAAACCGACGATGTGGTGCTTTTACCGCTGAAGACGACAGTGCGATCGCAAAACCGCTGGCCGTGGTCAGATGGCTATGTCACTCCGAGCTCACAAGCCCGCACCGAGGCTACGCTCAAGGAATATGACGGCGATCCGCGACATCTGATTGTGACCGCGCATCACCCACTGCATGGCCCCAAGATCCACGGACCAAGCGACACGATCTATGGAAATGAGGCTATCGCTGCTCTCGCGCAAGGTGGGATGAATGCGGTGCTCACTGGCCATATACATAGGCCATTTGACGAGCATCGCTCAGGCACGGGTTGGAGTACCCACGTGATCGGAGCTGGCACGCTTTCCACCCGGCTTCGCGGGGGAAATCCGCCGTCTTATAATGTGCTTACCTGTGTGAAGGGCAAAGGGATCGCCGTAGAAGTTCGGGAGTTTCCCCTGAGCTGACATTAACCTCGCGCTCACCAATTTTAACCGTCATTGGAGATTCGTACTTAACACCTTCCTACCGATAATGCGGTAGGTCTTAGGTTATTGGTTTTGCTGGCAAGCGAACACCCGATGGAGTGCGAGCAATGGAAATGTTGAAGGCGATGGGCGCAAGCGCGCTGTTGACCGCCTGCGTGGCTCTGGTGATCGGTTCTCAGGGCACGACGGGGGGAGCCCTCGCGATCTATGCCATCAGTCACGAGGGATTTCGCTTCTTCTGGTCGTGGCCCCTGTTCTTCTGCGGAAGCGGGCTGGGCTGGGGCTTGATGCTGCTCCAGCGTTAAGTGCCTTGATCCAAGATGAAAAAAAGGCGGCCCCGGTTGGGAGCCGCCTTTTTTGTCAGCCAGTGATGGCCGTATGCGAAACTTAACGCTTCGAGAACTGGAAGCTACGACGTGCTTTCGCGCGGCCGTATTTCTTACGCTCGAC
Organism: uncultured Erythrobacter sp.; assembly: GCF_947502395.1. Classification (GTDB taxonomy): domain Bacteria; phylum Pseudomonadota; class Alphaproteobacteria; order Sphingomonadales; family Sphingomonadaceae; genus Erythrobacter. The sequence goes on along the minus strand of NZ_CANMZM010000002.1, from coordinate 676,364 downwards.
CACACGGCTGTCGCGCGTGAGGAAGCCAGCAGCTTTCACAGTGCTGCGCAGCTCTGGCTCATACTTGGAAAGAGCTTGGCTGATGCCGTGCTTCACCGCGCCAGCTTGACCAGAAAGGCCGCCGCCTTTGACGGTCGCGACAACATCGTACTGACCTTCGCGCTCAGTGATGGCGAAAGGCTGATTGATGATGAGGCGCAGCGTTGGACGTGCGAAGTATACTTCTTGGTCCTTGCCGTTGACGGTGACTTTGCCGGTGCCTGGCTTCAACCAAACGCGTGAGGTTGCGTCCTTACGACGACCGGTTGCGTAGGCGCGGCCTTGTGCGTCGAGCTCTTGCTCACGCAGAGGCGCGGCTGGGTTGTTCGCAGTGGTTTGGGCGATTTCGGCAGCGTCAGCAGCAGGCGCATCAGCAGCGATGTCTTTGAGATCTGCGAGATCGGAGACGGTGTTGTTTGAGCCAGTGTCTTCCTGAGCCATTATGCGGAGACCTTATTCTTGCGGTTCATCGAAGCAACATCGAGCACAGTCGGCTTTTGGCCGTCATGCGGGTGCTCGGTGCCAGCGTAGAGGTGCAGCGCGCGCATTTGATCGCGGCCCAGTGGACCGCGTGGAATCATGCGCTCAACAGCCTTCTCAATCACACGCTCAGGAAAACGGCCTTCGAGAATCTTCTCAGGCGTGGTTTCCTTGATACCACCGGGGTGACCGGTGTGCTTGTAATAAATCTTGTCGGTGTTTTTCTTGCCGGTGAATTTCACCTTGCCGGCATTGATGATAATCACGTGATCACCGCAATCGACATGCGGGGTGTAGCTCGGCTTGTGCTTACCGCGCAGGATATTGGCAACGATCGAAGCGAGGCGACCGACCACAAGGCCGTCGGCATCGATGATGTGCCATTTCTTCTCGACCTCTGCCGGTTTCACCGACGCGGTCTGTTTGCTGAGAGCCTTCATGGCTGATGCATCCTTAAAACAAGGGTTTATCGAAAACTAATTGTGATGCGCGAATACGAATCACGGGTGTGTACAGGTCTCCCTGTCCAACGAAGTTGGGCGCATTTGTCGCTTTGGGTCCTTTAAGTCAAGCAAATCCGGGGGTTTCAAAGGCGGTAAAATAATACCACATGGTACAGGAGCTAGCTCAGGGAACCGATCAACCACTCCAAGGTCTGTGGAGATGTCTCATCAACTAACCACCCGACGATGGCCGGTGTTTCATAGGGATGAAGCTCTTCAAGGCGCTTGGTGAGGGGCTCTAAATGCTCGGCGGTGGTCTTATAGAGCACAGCGCTCTCAGTCTCGCTCGAAACCACACCCTTCCATGTGAAGACCGACTCAACGGTGGGAAGGATATTGGCGCAGGCGATCCGCTTCTCTTCGAGCAATGTCCCAGCCACCACGCGGGCGGTCCCAGCATCTGGGAAGAGGCACCAGACCAAAGCGGCTTTCACCTTGTTGCTCATGCCCTTGCCTTGCCGTCGGAGTGCATCGCCCAGGCGACGCTCGCTACAAGCAGGGCCCCGGTGAACTGGTGCGCAGCGGCGACCCACAATTCGACCTGGGTCATGACTGTGGCGATTCCGAGGATCACCATAAAGCCAAAGGCGCTGTGCACTGCAATCGAAGCGGCACGATCGCTCTTTCGCACGCGGCGGGCGAGATAGATGAGCGCAGCAACGGCTACCCATGCCCACCAGCGGTGGAGAAAGTGCAGTAGGAAGGGGTCATTGGTGAGCGTCGCGATGACGCCGCTTGAGAAGTCGACTTCTGGGATGAAACGCCCGTTCATAAGCGGCCAGTCATATGCGGCATGGCCTGCATTAAGCCCGGCGACCCATGCGCCAAGAAGCAGTTGGATAAACAGCACGCCTGCTACAATTGCAGACGATTTAGTGAGCTTTGCCGGCGCTGCGCCAGCATTGCCTGCCTGATTCCGCAGATCCTTTGCGGTCCACACCAGCCCGCCAAGTAGGAACAGCGCGGTCAACAAATGCGCAGACAGGCGGAAATGGCTGACATCGGTGAGGTCGGTGCCAACGCCAGAATTCACCATATACCAACCAAGTGCGCCTTGGCCGCAGATCAGCGCAAACAGTGCGAGGAGGCGCGGTTTATAGCCCTGAGGAACGGCTTGTTTCGCCCAGAACCAAACCATGGGAAGCAGGAATGCCAGCCCAATCACCCGGCCCAGGATTCGGTGGAACCACTCCCAGAAATATATGAACTTGAACTTGTCCAAATCCATGCCTGCTGGGCCGCTTTCGAACTTGTACTCGCCCGTCTGCTGGTAGAGTGCATATTCCGCCTGCCATGCTGCATCAGTGAGCGGGGGCAGGATGCCAGTTACAACGCTCCAGTGCGTTATCGAGAGGCCGCTTTCAGTGAGCCGAGTGATGCCGCCCACCAGCACAATCAGAACAACCAGGCACGCCACAGCGTCGAGCCACCGGGCAAGCGCAAGCGGCCGCGCACCGGCATCGGGCGCAGTTTCGGCGTTTGATAGGGGGGCGGTGGTGGCCATTACGCGAGCGTAAATGTGCGCGCTGTGCCTCGCAAGCAAGTGCAATTACGGAAAAGTGCACCGCATCTCATGCAAACCCCGACCGTACGCAGCACTTGCGCCGCTTCGTCAGCCCTCTATTTGATGAGCCATGAGCGACACCATCTCCATCACCCTCAACGGCGAAGCCCGCCAGACTTCTGCCCCCACGATTGCAGCGCTTGTTCGCGAGCTCGATCTAGCGCCCGAGAAGGTCGCGGTGGAGCGCAACCGCGAGATAGTCCCGCGCTCAACACTTGAGGATGCGACCCTCGGTGAAGGTGACACGCTTGAGATTGTCCACTTTGTCGGCGGGGGCGATCACGAGGACACTTGGTCTGTTGCAGGCCACACCTTCACCTCCCGCCTGATCGTGGGCACCGGCAAGTACAAAGACTTTGAACAAAATGCCGCCGCCGTTGAGGCAAGCGGTGCCGAAATCGTCACAGTGGCCGTGCGTCGCGTCAACGTGACCGATCCCAAAGCGCCTATGCTCACCGATTTTATCGATCCTAAGAAGATCACTTACCTCCCGAACACCGCCGGGTGCTTCAATGCAGACGATGCTATTCGCACATTGCGTTTAGCGCGTGAGGCTGGGGGCTGGGACCTTGTGAAGCTCGAAGTATTGGGTGAAGCGCGCACGCTCTATCCCAATATGAAAGAAACGCTCGAGGCGACCGAAGTGCTTGCGAAAGAGGGTTTCAAGCCGATGGTTTACTGCGTCGATGATCCTATTGCGGCTAAGCAATTGGAAGACGCAGGTGCGGTCGCGATCATGCCATTGGGCGCGCCGATTGGCTCCGGCCTTGGTATTCAAAACCAAGTCACCATTCGCCTGATCGTTGAAGGGGCCTCGGTTCCTGTCCTAGTCGACGCAGGCGTGGGCACTGCGTCCGATGCTGCGGTGGGCATGGAGCTTGGCTGTGATGGCATCTTGATGAACACCGCCATTGCCGAGGCGAAAGACCCCATCCGCATGGCCCGCGCGATGAAGTTGGCGGTCGAATGTGGGCGCGAAGCGTATCTCGCTGGCCGTATGGGACGGCGCAAATATGCAGACCCCTCTAGCCCGCTTGCTGGGCTTATCTGAGCACCTTCAATTCTAAGCAATTTGTAAATTAGTCGCTCTGGTTACTACGTATTAACCATGTGTGGGCAAACCCGTCTTCTGAAGTCAGGAGACGATGAATGACACTTGCCAGCACCTCTACCTTGACCATTGGCGAAATGCGCGAATTCGCGGGATTCACTCCGGGCGAGCAGCGCTACATCAAGCGGAGCCTCGATATCGGCCTCTCGCGCTGTGATGCGTTTCGCCTGTGGGGACGCACTGAGGATGAGAATGTCGCGATCCGCCGGCAATATGTCGCCTATCAGGATCTGCGCTCCTTGCGCGATCTGGTACCACAAGAAGGTGGCATCGGCGAGATTGAACGTTTTGTTAGCAAGTGCATTCGCATCGCAGCCTTTGACCTTGGCCAAGAGCGGATCGAAAGTTTCTCCGCCTTCCGTTTCCTTTATGAGCGGCTCTTGGGTGCCGAAGTAAGGCCCTATCTGCCTAGCGTATTCTGTGCCGCAGCAGCCCTGCCGATCATCCGCCCAGACCACCGCAAAGTCCTATTGCAGTCCTTGAGCGAAGCCGCAGCCACCGCGCCAGCTTGGTCAGAGCGTCAGCCGAACTTTCTACCCGAGTATGTCGAGGACGTTGAAGCAGCCTGAATGGCGCTTTTGAGCAGAACCACAATTACCCACTCGCCAAAGTGCTTGCCACACTGACGCCAGATCAGTAATTCGGCGTCAACGAGGTAATTGCTGTGGTACCGGAATCCCGAAATTCCGTTTGGAACGGAGCAGTTTCGCATTGTCGGAAACCGGGGCACCTTGTCAGAAATGCGCTGTTCGCGTTGTTTGTTCTGCTGATTCATACGCCGGCTCCAGCAACGGCCCAGAGCTGTTCTGAGTGGATTGGCTCAATTCCTGTTGGCGATGCAGACTCTTCTCTTGCCTCGGCCAGTTGCCTTTCAGAAATCGAAGTCGCGGAAGATGATGTGTCAAGCGCACTGCTTGAACAATATCTGCTTTCCGATGGCCAGTTTCTGGATCCGACTGCACTTGGCCCACTTGCAGAACGTCGTACCGGCCCAACTGCGCTGAGACTTCGTGCCATCGAGGCGCAATATGCGCGGCGCCCAGACGTCGATCTTTCTTATGATGAGATCGCACAATTCTCTGATCAGGCGGCAGAAAGCAACGATGATGCAGCGCAAGTGGCACTGGATTTCGGTCTCAGCACGCTCGCGCTCATGAAAGGCGACATGGACGATATGAGCGCCCGCGCCCGGTCGGCACTTGATCTGGCGGAAGCCGGTGGGATGGACCGCCTGTTGCCGAAAGTGATCAATAGCCTCGCCGTCAGCGCCACTTTGCAAGGCGACTATAAGCGCGCGATCGACCTGTATGATGGCGCAATCACAGCCGCGCAGAAAATCGGCGATGATTATAGAGTCGCCAATGCAACCGCCAACATTGGAAATATCTTCTCCGATCTGGGCGATGGCGAAGCCGCTCTCAAATATTACGACCGAGCATTGCAGCTCGCAGAAAATGTGAAAGTGGATGACCCCATCTTAACGGCTGGGCTGCTGACCAATATTGGTTCGATTCACACGATCGAAGGGCGGCATGAAAAGGCGTTGGAAATCTATGAGCGCGCTACGCCGATCGTGAGCAAGGCCTCTCGCCGCGATCTTGATGGTCTCCTTCATTTCTTCCAGGCGCAGTCTCTTGAGGCACTGGGGCAGACGGATGACGCCATTGCAATGGCCGAACGTTCAATTGAAGAATCGTTGACATATCGTGATCCGGTTGAGGCTGCGACTGCGCTCAATTGGCTCGCGGCGCGATATTTGGAGCAAGGCGATCCCGAGAAAGCGGCCGAAACACTTCAACGGGGACGCGATATCGTTGATCCGGGGGGTGTGGGCGCCGATGGTCTACGGGCCCGCAATGACAATATTTTCTGGACGCTTGAGTACGCTCGAACCGTGGCCCGTGTTTTGTCGACTTTGGGTCGTCGTGAAGAGGCATTGACCTATGCGATTGTCGCGCTGGATCTGAGTGAAGACCGGTTTGAAGCAGAGAAGACCAAGGCTGCTGCCAATGCGGATCTGTTGTTTGATTTGAAACAGCGCGATGATGAGTTGACGCAAGCACGTCAATCAACCCAGATCGCTGAACTCTCGTTGAGCCGATCGCGAACATTCCTCATCGCTGCCATACTCATTGTCTTGCTCATAGGGTTGGTCGCCACAGTGCTTTGGCGGTTGTATCGATCACAGCGTGAACTCACTCGAACGCGCGAAACCTATCTCGCGGAAATGCACCACAGAATTAAGAACAATCTTCAGGTGTTGGTTAGTCTGCTTTCAATTGAGGCCCGCAGCAAGCGTCATGGAGAGAGTGGTGAAGTCCCGACCAATGCAGTCAACCGGGCTCGCACGATGGCGATGGTGCATGACAGGCTCTATGGATTGGAACCCACCACATCGATCGAAGCTCCAGCATTCATAGACGACCTCCTCGCGCTGTTACGCGGGAGCATCGGGCGCGATGATATCGAGTTAAAGGCTGACATTGGCATGATGACGCTGGAGGGCGATACGATGACGCCTTTGGGTTTGATAATTTGCGAAGCTGTTACCAACGCCTACAAACACGCATTCCCAGACCAAGGCGGGCAGATTGCAGTTGCACTCAAGCAGCACGAAGGTGAGATCAGTATTGAGATTTGCGACGACGGAGTTGGATTGCCCGATCCGTCGGAGCCGCCGCAGGGCACCGGAGGTATTGGCGTTGAGCTGATGGACGACCTTGCCACGCAACTGGGGGGTAAGCTTGTCCGCGAACGCATTGACGGGCATACCTGCATAAAGGTTTGCGAAATCAAGCCGACAACGCCCGTCGGATCGGCAACCTTGTTCAGCTTTTAGTTTGAGTTCCCGTTAGTATATTTGAAATTCAGCTGCTGCTTGGGGTCGAAGTCCGCCCCTACCTGCCAAGTATACTCTGCGCAGCAGCGGCCATGCCGATCATCCGCCCGGATCACCGCAAGGTTCTGTTGCAGAGTTTGAGCGAAGCCGCCGCGACAGCACCTGCATGGTCAGAGCGTCAGCCGAGCTTCCTGCTGGAATATGTAGAGGATGTTGAGGCGGCTTGAGACCGTGTTGCTCTTTGTTCAGGGCACATGTACTGATTGCAATTCTAGAAGTCTGGTCGCCTGGTCAAACTTGGCATGCAGGACCAAGTCGCTCACTTGCTCGCTCCTTGTGGTCAGGTCGATAAGGAACTGCCATCCATCAAAAGTGCGCGCATAAATTGATTGATCCCAGACTTTGGGATCGAGCTCAACAATGATGTCACCGTAGGAAGCAACGCAATATTCAAAGTGCTTGGCCGTTTCCTCGTCTATGGGTGCCACAAAATCAATTGTGGACTCCTTTAGTTGAAAATCGCCTGCGGAAAATGCCCGGACGATATCTTCGAATACGCTTCGCCAAGTCGCCGGGACTAGGTGTTCTCCGTCGTCACTAGCGAGGTCGCTCAGTTCCATTTGTCCACGCTCGCATTCGGGATCCTACCGCCGATACATCCCATCGATCCGCTCTTGATAGCGATCCCGTATCTTATGCCGCCGGATCTTCATGCTCGGGGTCATTTCTTCGTTCTCGATGGTGAAGGCTTCATCGGCAAAGGCGAAGCTCTTGACCTTTTCGACTACGGAGAGGTCCTTGTTCGTCCGATCCACTGCTGCGCGCACCGCATTCTTGAACGCGGGCAAGTCTTGCAGGGCGGCAAGGTCAAACTTTTCGTCATTGGCGCTTGCCCATTCTAATGCCCATTCGGCATCCGGTACGATTAGCCCGACGACATAGGGGCGGTTGTCGCCGCTTACCATGGCCTGAGCAATTTCAGGTTGCAGGGTCAGCATGCCCTCCACCTTTTGCGGGGCAACATTATCGCCCTTATCGTTGACGATCATGTCCTTCTTGCGGTCGGTGATCTTGATCCGGCCCGCCTCGTCAATCAGACCAATATCGCCTGTGTGCAGCCAGCCATCCTGGATGGTGCGCGCGGTCTCGGCATCATTGCGCCAATAGCCGTGCATGACGAGTTCGCCCGCGCACAGGATTTCGCCATCCTCGGCGATTTTGATCTCCACTGCGCGCATCGGCGGGCCAACCGTGTCCATCTTGAGCCCGACTTTGGGCCGGTTGCAGCTCATGATCGGCCCGGCTTCGGTCTGACCGTAGCCTTGCAGCATGGTGAGACCCATGGCTTCAAAGAAATTGCCGACTTCGGGGTTAAGCGGCGCTCCGCCCGACACCATAGCCTTCAATCGTCCGCCAAATTTCGCCCGGATTTTGGGGCGAAGCGTCTTCTCAACAAGCAAATCCATTGGACGGTCGCGCAGGCGTTTCTTGCCCTCGCGAGAATTTCCGCTGATTTTGAGCGCGGCCTCCATCATCATGTTGGCGACGCGGCCCTGTTTCTCGACCTGCTTCATGATCCGCGTGCGCAGAACTTCGAACAGGCGCGGGACCACCACCATGATCGTCGGCTGAGTCTCTTCAATGTTTGAGGCCAGCTTCTCCAGACCTTCGGCATAGTAGATCTCTGCCCCAACCCCGATCGGCAGATACTGCCCAGCGGAGTGCTCATAGGCGTGGCTCAGTGGCAAGAACGACAAAAATCGCTCTTCGGTGATTCCAAAGTCAGTCAGCAGGATCTCTGCCGCGCCAGAAATGTTGCACAGGATCGCGCCATGGTGCTGCATCACCCCGCGTGGGGCCCCGCCCGTGCCACTGGTGTAGATAAGGCAGGCGGTGTCATTGCGGCCAATATCCGCGATCCGCGAATCAACAGCGGCGCGCGCGGCAGCTGCGTCTCCGGCGATCATGTCCTCCCACTTATGATACTCAAAGCTGCTCGCCTGCTGGCGCTTGAGGTCGTCGATTCCGATCACGAAATCTGCGATTCCAGTGCGTCCGATGGCCCCGACGAGCGGTCCCAGCAGCTTCTCATTTGACACAATCACAGCGCGCGCACCGGAATTGTCGAGGATATGCGCATGGTCGCGTTCGGTGTTGGTGATGTAGGTGGGGACCGAAATGCACCCGGCGGCCATGATCGCGATGTCGGCGATGCACCATTCGGGCCGGTTTTCGGAAACCAAAGCGACCCGGTCTCCATCCTTCAGTCCAATCCGTCGCAGGCCCTCTGCCAGCAAGCACACGGTGTCAGCGACCTCGTTCCAGCTTTGGGTCGTCCATTCGCCGCCCGCCTTTCGACCCAAAAATGGCTTGTCGCCCTTCGCATTGGCACGCTTCAGGAAAAGCGCAACCAAGTTTTGCGCAGCGTCAATGTCCTGCAGGATAGGGTCGTCATTGGGATCGACGGCAGGCATCGCATAAGGGGCATTCACGGGTTTGGGCTCCTCAATCCGCCCGCCAATCGCCATTTCAAAGCTGGGCAAGCGGTCTTATTTTTGATCTCTCTGACTGTGAGTTAAGCGATGATCGCCGGGGCGGCAAGCCGCGCTTCGCTCGCTCAAGGCGCGTTGGCTGCATTTTCCTGATCGGCTTCGAGATCCGGCTCATAGGAGAGCAGGGGAGCAATACGCGGGTCTCCTGCCGCCTCCCAACCGCCATCGATCCGGCGCAGAGCATTGGTCTTGCCACGAGGTCCAATCACCCGGATTTGTTCGTGACCCAGTGCTTTGAGCTCATCGACCATATCGGCGACCACATTGCCCTCTTCGGTGAAGGCAACCGGGCCAAAAGACATGAAGAGTGGCAATGCGATCGCTTCCTCAGCGGTCATGCCGAAATCGATCACACCAATGATCGAACGAGCGACTTGAACCGGGATGGTCGGGCCCCCTGCCGCTCCGATCACCAACACAACCTCACCCTGGTCATCGAAGACGATCGTTGGTGCCATGGACGACCGCGGACGTTTCCCGCCCTCAACACGGTTCGCAACGGGTTTGCCGTCCATTTCGGGGTTGGTGCTGAAATCGGTGAGTTCATTGTTAAGATAGAAGCCACCCCAATGCAGGCCAGAGCCCCATGCGCCCTCAATCGTGGAAGTGTAGCTTACCGCATTGCCTTCAGCATCAACCACGGAAAAATGGGTGGTGCCGTTCTCCATCGGTTCATCGCCGTCAGCGCGGGCGAGGGGAGCCCCCGGAGGTGTGCCGGGCGTGACTTCTGCAAGCGCTTTGCCGGGATCAAGCAAGGAGCCGCGGCTGGCGATATACGCCGGATCAACCAGCCCTGCGACGGGAACCGAGACGAAGTCCTCATCCCCAATGTAGAGTTCGCGATCGGCATAAGCGAGGCGCTGGGAATCGAGGAAGAGGTGCCAAAACTCCGGGCTTTCAGGACCCATGGCTGCCACATCGAAACGCTCAAGCTGGCCCAGCATCTGTCCAACGGCTACGCCGCCTGAAGATGGCGGCCCCATGCCGCAGACGTTATAACTGCGGTAGCTAACGCAGACGGGATCGCGCTCTTTCGCTCGATAGCTCGACACATCGCTGGCAGTCAGGGCGCCATCTTGCGAGGTCTCTCCGGCGACATAGCCCGCAAATCCCTGTGCGCTCGCCTCATAAAAGGCTGAAATACCTTCGCTGGCTAGCCGCTCAAAAGTGTCGGCCAGCTCGGGCACTTTGACCGTTGCGCCTACGGGTAGGGCTTCGCCACTGGCTCCGTAGAAGATCGCACGTGCAGCTGCTGTTTTGCCGGCCCGGTCTTGCCGCCCGCTGAGCGAGGCATGAAGTCGGCGGTTCACCACAAAGCCATCGCGCGCCAGGGCAATGGCGGGTGCAAACAAGTCTGCCCATGGCAATTTGCCATAACGCTCATGCGCTTTGGCAGCGAGCGCGAGATTGCCGGGAACACCGACGCTAAGGCCTGAGATTACGCGGGTTTCGAAGGGAAGGCGCTTGCCCTCTTCGTCCAGAAAGCGGGTGGTCGTCGCTGCAGCAGGCGCTGTTTCTCGACCATCGAAGGTAACGAGATCACCATCGCCTGCGCGAACCATAAAGCCGCCCCCGCCAATGCCAGAGCTTTGCGGTTCGACCACGGTGAGGGCGAGCATGATTGCGATGGCGGCATCGGTGGCCGACCCACCTTTCGCCAAGATTGCTTCCCCCGCCGCCGTTGCGCGAGGATCAGCGCTGCTGACTGCGCCAGAGCTTGGTGCTTCAACTGGGGCGGGGGTGCTGTTGAGCTGGCTGGAATCAGCTGTGCATCCGGCGAGTATCAGCGCGGACGGTGCGAGAAGTGCGACGTATCTTAGCATGGAGTGCGTAGCTATTCGCTTCCTACCGCCTCCGCAATGCTCGAAATTCCTTCGCGATCCATAATTCTTTGCAGGCCTTGAACTATTTGGGCACCTAGAGAGGGCCCATGGTAGACCATAGCGGAGTAGAGTTGGATGAGGCTGGCCCCGGCACGGATGCGCTCCCAAGCGTGCTCTGCATTGGCAATTCCCCCCACGCCGATAAGGGGCAGCTCCCCTCCGGTTGCCTTTCGGAAGTCGCGCAAGCGTTGAAGAGCGAGCATGCGCAAAGGCTTGCCCGACAAGCCGCCCATTTCGCTCGCATATCTTGAGGTGAGCCCTTCGCGAGAGATGGTCGTGTTTGAAACTATAAGAGCACCGAGGCCCTTATCGAGTGCAATCCGAGAGATGGCATCAACATCCTGCGGTTCGAGGTCGGGAGCAACCTTGAGGAAAATAGGTGGCATTGCCTTGCCTCCAGCCTCGGCGCGTGCGGCGATAACGCCATCAATAAGGGCGGATAGCGCCCCTTCATCCTGAAGCGCCCGAAGGCCCGGCGTATTTGGGCTTGAAACATTGACTGCAAGATAGCTGGCGTATGGGGTCATTACCCGCGCCATCTCAGCGTAGTCTGCGATCCGATCTTCAGAGTCCTTGTTGGCGCCAATGTTTATACCAACGATACCTCCGCGTGCCTGCCGAGCCTTAAGCCGCTCTAGCGCTGCTGCTGCCCCTGCATTGTTAAATCCCATACGGTTGATGACGGCTTGGTCTTCGGTCAGTCGGAATAGGCGCGGCTTCGGATTGCCGGCTTGTGGGCGCGGCGTAATCGATCCCACTTCTGTAAAACCAAATCCGAGCGCTAGCAGGGCATCTGGCACCTCGGCATCCTTATCGAATCCTGCAGCAACTCCCACAGGATTGGGAAAATCAAGCCCGGCAACTGTCACGCCGAGCCCAGAGGATTCAGATCGTCGCGAGAGCGACGTGCCAATCGGGATCGCTTTGAGAGCTTTGATCGCAAGTTTGTGACCTGTCTCCGAATCGAGCGCGAAAATGGCCGGGCGAGCAAGATCAAACAGTTTGAATTGGCTAAGCATCGTCAATCGCTAAGCCTCAAAACCAACCTTGTGTCGAGCAGAAAGCGATTTGTGCTTTTCTAGGAGCCTAGCAAGCTTCGGTAAAAGCTAAAAAATCGCCGGTTCCGAAGCTTGTCGCTTCAATACAATTATTCTGTGTGCACCGCGGCTAATAAGACACCGCGACCCGAAGGGCTCCAAGCAGCGATGCAAAGAGTTCCTCAACTCATATGGGCGGCTGTCCTCAATTGACGGCCGCCCTTTTTTTGTCGATTCCGTCTGTTAGCGTCGGCGCGACGAAAGACAGGGGCGCGAATGGTTGAGGGTTTAGACGGATTTCCCGGTCTTTCGGAAACCGAGTCCGAAGATGCCAAGCTTGAGCTGACCGCCAGCGATCTCATCCAGGTCGACTACATCGCGCCTCAGGCCGCCATTAGCGACTATGTCACTACACTGTACCACTTCCGCTGCGATGAGCCCGAGATTTGCGATATTCAGCCTGCCTCGGTTGGTCATTTCGCGATCTTTCCTCATGGAAAAGGTGAAATGCACTTTAGGGATGGCAGGCAGGTTCCCAACCATGAGACGGTAGTGATGACTCCCCTGTCCACGTCGCATCCGATCCATGTCGCAGGGCCTATGCACTGTGTGGGAGCCGCACTCACCCCGCTTGGTTGGGCGGCGTTGACCGGACTTCACGCAGGCGACAATCGCGATCAAATGAAAGAGGCAAGTGAGGTACTTGGCGGAGAAGCCGCGCAACTTGGCGAAAAGCTCAATACCGAATACCGTGCGGGTACGATGAGTGGGCGGGCATGCGCACTCGCGATGGGCGAGTTCGTCGGTGTCCGTGTCAAAGCGATCAATCCCCGCCATGCCGAGCTTATCAAGGTCGTGAACACATGGCTGGGTGCATCGCTCAACCCTAGCTTAGAAGATTTGATGGAGGCAGCGGCCTATTCCAAGCGTCAGGTTCAGCGCCTGACTGAAAGGTACTTTGGCCTCCCGCCTCAAGCTTTAGCACGCAAGTATCGCGCTCTGCGCGCCGCTGCATTGCTTTCCTTCCCGATGCTGACCGAAGAATTCGAAGCGCAGTTGGCGGAAGCTTTTTTCGATCAGTCTCACATGATCCGTGAGATCAATCTGTTTGTTGGCCGCACTCCTGCGCGATTGCGCGATCCGGACACTCCATTCCTAAGTGAGATGATCGCCCCGCAAAACCTACGCGAACTCAATCTTTGAGCGCATCGAAGACTTTCATACGACGCACTGGAACTGCGATTTAGCTTTCATGCCATTTTCTTCGCATAAGGGGAAACCCCTCGGGGTCAATGTCGCTAGGATACAATGGCTAAACCGTCGATGTCGTTCAGATACAAGCCATAGTGACCAAATACGCATATTCAAACGACAACGAGCCCAACACGAGCGGCTTGTCGGAGCCTGATCTTCGGGCACTGGGGACGATTCAGCCTGCGGGTCGCACTTTGCGCTCTGAATCGTCCCAACTTCGCCCGATCGACAAAAGCAACGAACACTTTAGCCTCACTTACTTCGATCCCCCTGCGGGTTTGGAGCGCCATATTTTGGCGCTGTTTGACCTGCAGCACTACGAGGAAGCATGGGATGACCGGCACCCTGGGGCGTTGGGCCAGTTGTTTTTCACTATCCAAGGCCGAGCGTACGCATACTTCGGAGATAGGGTTGACCGGGTCGATGGCGGCCCTGTTCTCTTCAATGCTTTCGATGTGGCGGCACCCTATCACGTCGATGGGCCATGGCGATGCCTTGGTGCATCGCTTTCGCCCTTTGGGTGGGCCTCACTCACTCACGCTCCTGTTGACAATTGCCGAAACCGTTTCATTCCGGCAAGCGAGCTCTTGGGTGAGGACATTGATTTTTTCTCCGATGATCTGGTCGGACGCTGTCGTTCGGGAGAAGTGTCGAGCGAACAAGCATGTATTGAGGTCGCCGAGTGGATCCGCCCTCGCCTGAGCCCCATTCCGCCAACACATGAAGATGTGATTGAGGAGGTATTGGCTTGGCTTGGCTCTTCACTCAACCCGCAAGTGGATGAGTTGTTCGGCACACAACCTTATTCTCGCCGGCAAATCGAGCGATTGGTGAAGAGGTACTTCGGGTTTGCCCCACGAGGCCTTGCCCGAAAATTTCGAGCGATTCGCGCCGCCAACTTGCTGGCCCAACCCGATTTGACCGATGAAGGCGAATCTGAAATTGCAATGGCCTTTACAGATCAGCCCCATATGATCCGCGAGATCCGCCGGTTCTGCGGATACACACCTTCGCGGCTGGGGGGATCTCAAGATCCTTTGTTTGTCCGGCTAACCAACATGCAAAATTTAGATCGATTTCGGCCATATCGAGGACTCGACAATGGACAGAAGCCGGACGGTCCGCCGCTATGAGTCTTCTGAATCCTGGGCGCACTGTGCCTTTGTTACGTTCGGGATAGCACTTGTGCTTGAAATCAGAGCGATCTGCGCGTATTTGAAATACGACTGATTTACTCCGATTTAAGAACCATTCGCAACAAGCGGGCTACTCCTCTCTCATGCGCCTCTCCAATCTCACCGATTATGCCATTATCACGATGGTTCAGGCGGCCACCCATTGTGGGGATGGCCGGGTGAGCGCGGCTGAGCTCGCGAATGAGACTGGGCTGCCCGTTCCTACGGTTCAACGATTGGTGTCCAAGCTGACAGCGGCCAGCCTCCTGCGTTCCGTACGCGGAGCGGGCGGAGGCCTGCAATTGGGTCGCCCGGCGGCTGCGATCACGGTGGCTGATATTGTCGAAGCGGTGGAGGGGCCGATTGCTCTCACCGCTTGTCTCGACAACGGCGATTGCGACTACGAAGCGGGCTGCAACATGAAGCCGCATTGGCCGATGATCAACGCCAAGCTGCGCGGTGCGCTCGCAGAAATTACTCTGGACGATCTTCGTGCAGACCCCTCTCAAACGATCCCACAAAAAGAGCTTACGGCATGACCGATAACGTCGATCAAGACATCCAATTGGACCGGCCTGAAATTGACCAGGATGCGAAGGACGCAGCCGCCGCTGTGACTGAGTACGAACATGGCTGGTCTTCGGATATTGAGACCGAATTTGCCGAGAAGGGCCTTACCGAAGACACGGTGCGCTTTATCTCTGGCAAAAAGGGTGAGCCGGAATGGATGCTCGATTGGCGTCTCAAAGCCTTCCGCATGTGGCAGGAAATGGAAGAGCCCGATTGGGCCAAGGTCGGCTATCCCAAGATCGACTACCAAGACGCCTATTACTACGCCGCGCCCACAAAGAAGATTGAACTCGATTCGCTCGACGATCTCGATCCTGAGATTAAGCGCGTTTACGACAAGCTTGGCATTCCTTTGGGCGAACAAGAAGTGCTCGCCGGGGTCAAAGGCGCGAAGAAAGTCGCTGTGGACGCGGTGTTCGACTCTGTCTCCGTTGCGACCTCCTTCCGCGAGGAGTTGATGCGCGCTGGCGTTATCTTCCGATCGATCTCTGAGGCGATCAAGGAATACCCGGAACTCGTCAAAAAGTGGCTGGGCCGCGTTGTGCCCACGCGCGACAATTACTTTGCTTGCCTCAATGCAGCTGTTTTTTCGGATGGCACCTTTGTCTACATCCCCGAAGGCGTGCGTTGCCCGATGGAGCTCTCCACCTATTTCCGCATCAATGCGGAGAATACGGGGCAGTTTGAGCGCACTTTGATCATCGCAGAGAAGGGCGCTTACGTCTCCTATCTCGAAGGCTGCACCGCTCCGATGCGCGATGAAAACCAGCTCCACGCAGCCGTCGTGGAATTGGTCGCGATGGAAGATGCCGAAATCAAATATTCGACCGTCCAGAACTGGTATCCGGGCGATGCCGAGGGCAAGGGCGGGATCTACAATTTCGTGACCAAGCGCGGCCTTTGCCAGGGCGACCGCTCCAAGATCAGCTGGACACAGGTTGAAACCGGCAGTGCGGTGACGTGGAAGTATCCGTCGTGCGTCCTCAATGGCGAGGACAGCGTGGGCGAGTTCTACTCGGTCGCGGTCACCAACAATTACCAGCAGGCCGACACCGGCACCAAGATGATCCACAACGGCAAGGGCTCGCGCTCAACCATTATCTCAAAGGGGATCAGCGCTGGCAAATCGAACAACACGTACCGGGGCCTAGTCCGTGTGGGGCCAAAGGCGGAAGGGGTGCGCAATTTCACTCAGTGCGACAGTCTGCTGCTCGGCGATGAATGCGGCGCGCACACCGTGCCCTATATCGAGGTGAAGAACCCCGGCGCTCAGATCGAGCACGAGGCGACGACTTCTAAAATCTCCGACGAGCAGCTCTTCTACGCCATGCAACGCGGCCTCGACGAAGAGGAAGCGGTGGCGCTGATCGTCAACGGCTTTGCCAAGGATGTGCTCAAAGAGCTGCCGATGGAGTTTGCCGTGGAAGCGCAGAAGCTGCTGGCGATCTCGCTTGAGGGGAGTGTCGGGTGATGGAAGCTGAGCGCATCAAGGCTGCGCGAACGCGCCTTTGGCGTGCTTGGGTGTTCGGCGGGATGCTGTGGTCCGTTGTGTTTCTTATGTTGGCAGCTACGATCGTCATGTTGTTCGGCGTGGAAAAAAGCAGTTCCGGATTCGCGATAGCATGGGGTGCAGCGATCCTCGCAGGCGGGACTTACGGCATCATTATGGTCGGCGCGCTCCTGATGCATACGATCAAGCGGCTCGTCCGAGGGCGACCGATTGTTGAAGAAGAATAGAATGACTGACCGCAAAACCCTTGGTATCAAAGACACATCCGGTGAAGCCCCCGAGCTGCCCAAGAAGGGTCGGGGCTGGAAGATCTCGGATAAGCGTCTCGATGCGCTCCACGACCGCGCGCGCGAAATGCGGCGCTTTGCCTCGCCTGCGAACAAGGCGCTCGCCAAGAAGTTCGCTGACGCCGACCTTGGCCGCTACACCTTCAAGCGCTTTGCCGTTGTTGGCTCGGCCATTGTCGACTTCAACTGCCACAATCTCGGCATGGCGATCATGATCGACGAAGAGGATCAGGACGAAACGCTGGCCAAACGCCGCGACAAAAGTCTTGAGAGCGTTGGCATCCGCGTAATGCGGATCAAGGCGACCGATATCCTCGACGATATGGACGCCGTGCTCCAACGCATCACCGCCGGAATGCGCATCCGCATTGGCGACCGGAAAGACGCAGCCCGCGCCCACCGCGAGGCCAATCCCAACCAAGACTATTCGCGGCCTGATCGGCGGGATAACCGTTCGGATGAGCGCGGCGGATATGGCCGCGACGATGGTGGCCGCCGATGACCGACCTCCCCCTCCCGTCATTGCGAGGAGCCGAAGGCGACGCGGCAATCCAGAGCCGCACCGCACCCCGCCCTGGATTGCTTCCCCCGGATCAAGCCCGGGGTCGCAATGACGAAAAATGCCATGGAAACAACGCAAATGCTTAAAATCACCGACCTTCACGCCACCGTTGGCGAAGACAATCCCAAGCCGATCCTCAAGGGCCTTTCCCTCGAAGTCGCGGCAGGCGAAGTCCACGCGATCATGGGCCCCAATGGCGCGGGCAAATCGACGCTTGCCAATGTCCTTGGAGGGAAGCCCGGCTATGACGTGACCAGCGGCTCGGTCGAATTTATGGGCGAAGACCTGTTCGACCTCGACCCGCATGAGCGTGCGGCCACCGGCCTGTTCCTTGGCTTTCAATATCCGGTTGAAATCCCCGGCGTCTCCAACGTCCAATTCCTGCGCGAGGCCTTGAACGCTCAGCGCAAATATCGCGGGGAAGAAGCGCTTTCTGGCGGGGAGTTCCTGAAACTTGCCAAAGAGAAGGCTGGCCTGCTCAAAATGGACATGGAAATGCTCAAGCGGCAGGTGAATGTCGGCTTTTCCGGCGGCGAGAAAAAGCGCGCCGAAATGGTCCAGATGGGCATTCTCGATCCCAAATTTGCCGTGCTGGATGAGACCGATTCAGGCCTCGACATCGACGCGCTGCGCATCGTGGGCGAGGGCATCAATTCGATTATGCGCGATAGCGGCAAAGGCGTGCTGCTCATCACCCACTATCAACGCCTACTCGACGTCGTAAAACCTGACCGGGTAAGCGTGCTTGCCGATGGTCGCATTGTCCAAACCGGCGGGCCAGACCTAGCCCTACGCCTCGAGGACGAAGGCTATGACGCTGTCATGGCTGAAGTTGCAGCATGATTATCGCGTCTCTCTTGCTCGCCCTTCAGGCAGCTCCAGTAGAGGAGGTGCCTGAGATCGTTGTGCTTGGAAACCTGCGCTCAATGCAAGCATCGGTTGGCCAAGACAGCGAAGGGAAATGGCATTGCTCGCTCAATCGCTCAACTGGTCGACCAAGGCTTGATGATCGGTTCTGCCGGGCGGTGACCAAATGCGTGCGCAAAGGCGCGAGCAATGAAGAGGAAGTTCGCGAGTGCATTAGCGATAGCCGTGCGCGGCTTGTCAGAGAAGTTGAGCGCGCGATGAATCGAGATTCGAAATGAGCGACACCGCAACACTGCCCACCCGCCGGGACGAAGCATGGCGCTATGCCGACCTGGGGGCGATCGCAAAGCTTGGCACGGCTGGCATTGCCGAGCGGCAGGACATCACCGTCGCTGTTGGAGAAACCAAGCGCATTTGCCTGATCGTTGGCGGAGAGGTTCCTGACGTCACGCGTATTCGCCTAATCGTGGGTGACGGCGCAACTGGTGAAGTCTTCGCGACCAGTGCTGGCGATGACTACACCCGCCTCGAAATCGAAGTACGGCTGGGCAAGGGCGCACACTTTGAGTTTGGCGGCGTTACCATTGGCGGTGGCGATGCCGTGCGCGAATTCGTCACAACCACTGTCCATGGTGAGGCTGACGCGACCAGCAATCAGACGGTGCGCAGTGTTCACTGGGGGCAGGCAACGGGCAATTTCCTTGGCGAGATCAAGGTTGCACGCGATGCACAAAAGACCGATGCAGCACAAGATTTCAAAGGCTTGCTGCTCGAAGCGGGCGCGAGCGCCAATGCTGTTCCGCAGCTTGAGATTTTCGCCGATGATGTGAAATGCGCGCACGGTGCGACCGTGGGTCAGCTCGACGAAGCCGCTCGTTTCTATATGGCCGCGCGCGGCCTCTCACCTGAATTGGCACAGCGCCTTTTAGTGCAGGCATTTATTGGCGATGCCTTTGTAGGATTGGACGACGAGGTGGAACGAGAGAGACTACTCAATGTTGCTTTGTCGGCGCTGGAGAGCGCTAAGCTGTGAACGCGCCCACCTTCCCTGACCGCGATGTGCGTGCTGACTTTCCTGGCCTTGTGACCAAGGATGGTGATCCGTGGCATTATCTCGACACAGCTGCAACTGCGCAAAAGCCGCGCCAAGTGATCGAGGCGATGACCCGCGCATTGGGAGAAGACTACGCAACAGTCCATCGCGGCGTGTATTCTCGGTCAGCGGATATGACGTTGGCATACGAATCGGCGAGGCGGCGGATCGCGACCTTTATCGGCGGCCGAGAAGATGAGATTGTCTTTACGCGCGGCGCGACCGAAGCCATCAATCTGGTGGCGAAAACTTGGGGCCGTGCGAACCTCAAAGCGGGCGACCGCATTCTGCTGTCACAGCTAGAGCACCATTCAAACATCGTGCCTTGGCAAATGCTGGCCGAGGAAGTGGGCGCGAGCATCGACGTTGTGCCGCTAACTGACGATCACCAGATCGATCTTGATGCGGCAGAGGCGATGCTGACGCAGCAGCATAGGATTGTTGCGTTCGCTCATGTTTCCAATGTGTTAGGCGGCGTGCTGAATGCGTCACGCGCAGCGGCGATGGCACACAAAGTTGGCGCGAAGCTCTTGCTTGATGGCTGTCAGGCGGTCCCGCATATGCCGGTGGACGTGGCTGCGCTCGGTTGTGACTTTTACGTCTTTTCTGCCCACAAACTCTATGGCCCCACCGGCATCGGAGCCTTGTGGGCCCGTTCCGAAATTCTCCTCGATATGCCGGCTTGGGAAGGCGGCGGGGCGATGATCGACCGCGTAACGTTTGAAAAGACCACCTACGGACACGGGCCCCAGCGCTTTGAGGCAGGAACACCGGCCATCACCGAAGCCATCGCTTTCGCAGCTGCTGCGGACTACGTTCGGGAGGTCGGCCTTGTGACGATGCATGAGGCCGAGAGCAATTTGGTGGTACGTCTACGCCGCGAACTGACCGCAATGAACGATGTGACTGTCTATGGCCCGGCTGACAGCGCCGGCATCGTTAGCTTCACTATCGATGATATCCACCCGCATGACCTCGGCACCATTTTGGATGAGGCGAATATCGCCATTCGCGCAGGGCACCATTGCGCACAGCCATTGATGGACTATCTCGGCGTGCCAGCCACAGCCCGCGCCAGTTTCGGGCTCTACTCGACCGATGAGGACATCACAGCGCTTCTCGAAGGCATCGCCCGCACCCGCCGTATTTTTGGAAAAGGTTAGGACATTATGACCACGCCAAACGACGCATCCACAAAGCCGCCACGCGCTCGGGTAGAAGACGCTATCGACCCTGATGCGGTGTCAACTGAGGCGCCGCGTGAGCGCGATTATCTTGAGGGGTTTCTGCACCAGAAGCCAGCAAGTGATAGTGCTGGCGGGCCGGGCGGTGACTTGCAGCAAGCCGTGGTCGACGCGCTGAAAGAGATTTACGACCCGGAAATCCCCGTCAATATCTATGATCTTGGACTGATCTACGGTGTTGACGTGGATGACGAGTGCGATGCGACGATCACTATGACTCTGACCACGCCGCATTGCCCGGTTGCTGAGACTATGCCCGGCGAAGTTGAACTGCGCGCGGCATCTGTGCCCGGCATTCGTGATGCGGAGGTAGATTTGGTATGGGATCCGCCATGGAGTCCAGAGAAAATGTCCGACGAGGCGCGGCTTGAATTGGGGATGTTGTGATGGCTGATACGAAGACACGCAAAATGCCAGCGGCCGTGATCCTCACCAAGGGGGCGGAAGACCGCATCGCGCATCTTATGAGCCAAGCCCCAGAAGATGCGATCGGAGTTAAGCTTTCAACCCCGCGACGTGGGTGTTCTGGGCTTGCTTACTCTGTCGACTATGTGGACGAAGAGGCCAAGTTCGACGAGAAAATCGAAACGCCGGGCGGCACATTCTACATTGATGGCGCAAGCGTGCTTTATCTGGTTGGCTCAACCATGGATTGGGTTGAGGACGATTTCACTGCGGGCTTCACATTCGAGAATCCCAACGCCAAAGGCGCCTGCGGCTGCGGCGAGAGCTTTATGGTCTAGTCCGGGTGCCGCGCCCGGGAGAGTGCGCTCCATTACCAGCGACCATTCACCCGGCCGCAGCAATCCGCGCGATCAACCGACGCTCCAGATCGTCAAGCTCGCCGTCGGCCTCGACCATCGTGTTCACCCAGTCTTTCTCTGCCTGCGTGACTTTTGCGCCTTCGATTGAAGCCGCGACAATTTTTTCGCCAGCGTGCTCTGACACTGCGCCGTCTTTACGCTTGCCGAAGACAACGCCCATTGCGTTTGCAAAGTTTTGAGACACATTGGGTGCTTCGCGAACCATCCGGCTCATGAATCGGCCGACATTGGGCTCATTGTCCGCAACGAAACGCTGCAGCTCAAGCCTGCGATCATGATCAAGCTGGGCATTGGCCACGGTGAAGCCTTTGAGATAATTCTCGACACCATCAAGGAACAATTGCTCCCATTCCGGAGAATTTGCAGAGGCCAGCGTCGCATCTTTCAGGCGGAACAACATCTCAGCTTCAAACCTGCTTACAGCAGCAGGACCACAGCCCCCGCTTGCAAAGATCACCCGTCGAAGGATCTTGGCTTCTGTACCGGTAATATGCGTGTCTGACAGTTCGCCGCCACAGCGTGTGGGGCCAGTGCCAGTGAGAACTTCCTGCTCAATCTGTTTGACCACATAGTCTTTGAGAAGCGTCGGCACGTTTTCCGCCCGCTCGATGATTCGCACGATCGTTTCGAGCTCAACCACGCTGTCCACAACGCCGTCATGATCGATCTGAGCGATCAGCCAGCGCGCTTCTGCATCGTCGCATTGCAAGCGGGGTGGGGTGCCGTTTAGCACATACTCGCCTATAGCTTCGACGAAGAAATCGCACCATTCGGAGTCGCGCTGATCCAGCGCATCGTTCAATGCGAACAGGGCCTCTGCTTCATCCTGATGGATCACCCCATCGCCCCATCCTTGACGGCGAAGAGCAAGAACTTCCTGCGGATCGACGGTTCCGTCTGCGGCAGCGGCTTTTGCAAGCTCAGTAAAATGCGTGGTCATCTTGGTATAAACCCCTTTGATACGGGCTCTTGCATGACACAATGTGCTTAAGGCCGCGTTACCAGCGAGCTTATCCGCCTGCGACAGACCGCTCGACCTCTTCGATACATCCTGCCCGATCCGCATCCCCGCCACCTTTTCTCTGGCGCGCCTCAACGTGCGTCGCTACCGGCGTTGAACCTCGCTCAAGCGGGTAGAAAAAGATATCAAGGACGCAGTTTTGGGAGATGAACTGGAGTTTACGCGCATCGCCTTCCGAAAGATCAATCCGGGCTCGGCCAAAGCGTCTGGTTAACGACATCGTACTTTCGCCAATCACGCTTTCGAGCCCTTCCCCCCGTTGAATCTGTGGAGCAGGGACACTCGAAGCAGCCGGAGCGGCGCTCGCTGATACCGGTGGTGATCTAAGGCTTGGCGAGCAGGCCGCGAGGCATGCTGAGCTTATGCTGAGGAGGGTCAGGTGCTTAGACTTCATCTTCGCTCCTTCCATTTGCGAGGGCGCGATGCGTCAGATGAGTGCCTGCCGCTGCCCCCAAGATTGGCGCGAAGAAGTTGGCAATTGGCACCACCATAATCGCGGCAATGACCCCGCCGAGCAATACGCGCTGAAACGAAGGCACAGGATTGGTTTCCGCGGGCTCTCCGCAATGGCGAAGCCACGCCATATCGGTTAGTTCGCGCCCCAATAGCACCGCGTTCACGAGTAGGAAAACGACGGCAGGGCCGATCGCCGTGAACACCAGAACCAGGGCCACAGGAAGCGCCAATGCGTTGAATAGCAACGCCCTTCCAACGCCTCGCACGCTGTTCGCAAGATCACGGCGAAAGGGCAATTTTCGCGCTTGCAACGCGGCATCGGGATAGTGTTGTTGTTCTACTGCGATGATGATCTCATCAGCAAAGAACTGCAAGACCGCGAGCGCCACCACCCGAAACAGGAACCAGAAGGCGAGACCGGCAATCACGACCGCCAATGCCGCTCCAGCCCAGCCGCCGCCCTCAAAGCCGTACGCTTCAATGGCTGTCGAGACACCATAGTACAGTCCCGCCCCAAACAGGACGAACACGAGCAGCGTGAGCGCGGCCGTCTTGGCCAGTAGTCTGACCACCGCGCGGTCAGTGAGTTGGCCAAATCCACTCACCAGAGCTGATAGCACTGCATTCATGGCCCACGCTGTGCGGGCTTGGGCAATCTGAGTCAAACCGCGCAATACTCCTTTCCACTTGGCCTCAGCCCCGCTTGCCGCTAGGCGCGCTCGAAACCTATTCCCGACTTCCCATCCAAGGACCTTTCCTCGTGTCAGACACACCTACACGCTATGACGTGATCGCCATCGGTAACGCCATCGTTGATATCATCGCCTCTTGCAGCGAAGACGATATCAATGAGCTTGAGCTCAACCGCGGCGGCATGACCCTCGTCGACGCAGCGGGCGCTGATCGCCTTTATGACGCAATGGGCCCGGCGACCGAGAAGTCGGGCGGATCGGCGGCAAACACGCTTGCTGGCCTTGCGGCGCTTGACATCCAGTGTGCCTTCGTTGGCCAGGTTGCCGAGGACCAGTTCGGCAAGGTCTTTGCCCACGATATGCGGGCCACCGGCATTGACTTCGACACCGCGCCGCGTCCCACTGATGGCACGTCTGAGAATCCGCCAACTGGTCGCTGCCTCATCTTTGTTACGCCCGACGGCGAGCGTACGATGAACACCGACCTTGGGTCGAGCCAGTTCCTTCCTGCCTCCGCATTGGACGAGGACCTCATTGCGAGCGCGGCGATCCTCTACCTCGAAGGCTATCTGTGGGACCCCGAAGAACCCCGCAATGCCATGCGCCGCGCTATGGGCGTCGCCCGTGCCGCGGGCCGCAAGGTCGCGTTCACGGCCAGCGAGAGCTTTGTCATCGACCGTCACGGCGATGACTTCCGCGCCATGATCGAGGAAGGGTTGATTGACATCCTCTTCGTCAATGAGAGTGAGCTTGCGACACTGACCGGCGAGGAAGACTTCGAAACCGGCTTCGACATGATTGCTCCCAATGTCCCTGTTCTCGTCGCAACCCGCAGCGCCAAGGGCGCGGTGGCCAGTGCATACGGTGAACGCGCCGTTGTCGCCGCAGCTCCGGTTGCCAAAGTGGTCGACACGACCGGCGCCGGTGATCAGTTCGCTGCAGGATTCCTCGCTGGCTTTGCGCGGGGCGAGAAGCTCGAGACTTGCCTCAAACGCGGCGCCATCGCAGCTGCCGAAGTGATCAGCCACTATGGCCCTCGCCCCGAGGCGGATATGAAAGCGCTAATGGAAAAGAGTTTGTAAGTGCCGCGCCGGTTTGAGACACTTGAGACACTGTCTAAGCGTTTAAATCCTTTCGATTAATAGAGTGGATTTTGATCGGTTTTACCGATGAAGAGCGCGACCCGGATAGTGGAGTGTTTCAGGACCATGCTTCACATTAGCGCGCTGGAAGCATGTAGGAAAATTCTGTGACAAGGCCTCACTCCACCGGCACATAGTCCCTGCGCCTGAGCGTGATCATGTAGTCCGAAACCTCGTCCACATGCTCCCTCGTCAGGTCGAAATCCATGATCTCGGGATAATTGTGCGCGTTTCTTAGCCATGCCTTGATCGTCGACGCGGTCACACCTCGCCGATTGGCAATCGCCTCAAAATCGGGAGCACGCGGGTTGGGTGAGAGAAACGGCGGCTCCACCGCATGACACCCCCCGCACGCCGCCTCGATAAACGCGGGTGCAGGCGCAGACGAGGCTGCTCCCACCTGAGGCTCAGCTGGGTAAGCGGACTGACAAGCGGCCAGAGCCAGACTTGCATTGGCGAGAATGATGAGGCGATGGGTCATGGTTGATGTATGAGCGCAGCAGAACAAAGGGTCTTTGATCCAGATCAAGTTTGGGGATGGGTATAAGCGTCGCAAGCTCAACGCTTTTTACTAGCGCGTGGCAAGGATTTCTGAACGCCTTTGACTTCGGAGATCGCTTTGTCAGCTTCCTCATGACGTTTGAGCTTCTGCTTCGCCTTGTAGGATTGGTAAACCCTTTCAGCAGCGCGCCGTGCCTCAGATGTTTTGACTCGGCCGCCGCCTTGCAGAACAACCCTTCCTAGATCACGGAGTTGCTTGTCGAGCACAGCCTGAGCTTTGCTCATCATCGTCAGGCGCCCAAGATCCAATTGGTCTTCAAAGATATCCAAGAGGATCGTCGTCAGTCTGTTCAGTTCTTTGATTTCAGATTCAGCGAGGTAGTTTTTTGATACCGCCACATCTTTCTTTCGAATATTCTCGTTCGGCCAAGTTTGCAGCCCCATGTTCTCCGATGCGATACTTGCACGCGAAGAGATTACCTCAGCAGGCGTTTGGCTGGTTACGGCGTAAACTAGCTTGGCCTGGGTCTCTTGATAGAATTTGCGCGAAGCCTCTGAACTGCCATCATAATCTTGGCACATAGCGCAAATTGCTCGGAGTTCACGATAAAGGTTGGCTTCATCTGACCGAATATCTCGAATGATTTCGCGAAGTTCGGCTACCCTATCGCGATTCTCAGGATTCTTGAGCCTTGGAGCATCGATCACAAAGCCTTTAACCGCAAACTGGACGAGCTTGTCAGTGGCCCATTTGCGGAAGAGAGTTCCCTGCTTGGTTGAAACCCGGTAACCTACGGCAATCACCATATCTAGACTGTAGAGAACCGCAGGGCGCCCATGACTTCTTTGCATTTTCTGCAAAGAAGTCGGATCAAGTTCGCCTTCGTCCAATATGTTGTTGATATGGCGTGATATTGTCGAGATGTCTCTACCAAAAAGCTCTGAAATCTGAGCTTGTGTCATCCATAACTGCTCACCTGCGTAGCTCACTTCAACGTGAGTCCCGGTTCCGTCTGAATACACCAAGAAACGGTCGCCAGTGTCTTCATCTTCTTGGAGGTGGACGGGTTCTTGATCAGTCATGATTCTCTCGCGAACAAAAAAAGAACAGTAGCTCTTTTACTGACTCGAAAGAAGGCCCAAGGCGTTCTTTATGCACGACCCTCCCGCGCGACTTCTTTCCAGCCGATATCGCTGCGGCAAAAGCCGCTGGCAAAGTCTACTTTCGCCACCGCTTCGTAGGCTGCCGCTTTCGCCTCGGTCACGTTTCCACCGCTGGCTGTTACGTTGAGCACGCGGCCGCCGTTCGCGACCAGCTGGCCATCCACCAGCTTCGTTCCTGCGTGGAAGACCTTTGCGCCGTCCTCTTCCGACGCGCCCAGATCAATCGCTCCACCTTTTTCGGGTGTTCCGGGGTAGCCTTTTGCGCACATCACCACGGTGAGCGCGGTTTTTGCGTCGAAACCTGCTTCCACCCCGGCAAGCTCACCCTTGGCACAGGCGAGCATCACCGCTGCCAAGTCGCCCTCGAACCGCGTCATGAGCACTTGGCATTCAGGATCGCCAAAGCGGCAGTTGTATTCGATCAACTGGGGCCCGGTCGCGGTCAGCATAAGGCCAGCGTAAAGGACGCCGGAATAGGGCATTCCTTCAGCGCGCATCGTGTCGACGGTCGGCTGGATGATCTCTTTGATCACGCGGGTCTGCAATTCCCCTGTCAGGACAGGCGCGGGTGAATATGCGCCCATGCCGCCGGTGTTGGGGCCAACGTCCCCTTCGCCAACCTGCTTGTGGTCTTGCGCTGTGCCAAAGGGCAGCACGCTCACACCGTCGGTGATCGCAAAGAAGCTGGCCTCTTCGCCCTCGAGAAACTCTTCGATCACGACCTGCGCCCCCGCCTCTCCGAACGCTCCGTCGAACATATCGGCAAGTGCTGCTTTGGCCTCGTCTTTATCGGGAGCGATCACCACGCCCTTACCTGCCGCCAGACCGTCTGCTTTAAGCACGTAAGGCGCAGTGAATTTGGCGAGCGCTGCAGTCGCCTCCGCCAATGAATGCGCGCGGACATATCCACCGGTGGGGATATTAGCGCGCGCGCAAAGGTCTTTGGTGAAGCCCTTGGAGCCTTCCAATTGCGCGGCTTTCGCGCTGGGTCCGAAAGCGGGGATGCTTGCGGCAGAGAGACTATCAGCAAGGCCATCAACCAGAGGGGCTTCCGGGCCGATCACCACAAGGCCGATCTTCTTGGCCTGGCAGAATTCCACCACCGCGCCGTGATTGCTGACATCCAGCGTCACGCATTCCGCTTCCTCGGCGATCCCAGGATTTCCGGGGGCGGCGTAAAGCTTGGTAAGAGAGGGGGATTGCGCGAGCTTCCAGGCTAGCGCATGTTCGCGGCCACCCGACCCGATTAGCAGGATATTCATGGCTCGCAGCCCCTCTTTACCTTCTGACAGTTCTGGCCTGCTAGCGCGCAGCAGAGACGGCGACAACGCCGAACCGCTGACGATCAGTGAGATTTCCCAAAGCTTGAAGCGCACCGTGGAGGATCGCTTTGGTTATGTTCGGCTGCGCGGTGAGCTATCGGGGGTCAAACGCGCGGCCTCTGGCCATATGTATTGTGCGCTGAAAGACGATAAGGCGGTGCTCGACGGAGTCATGTGGCGCGGGAACACCGGGCGGCTGGCCTTTGTCCCTGAAGACGGGCTTGAGGTGATCGCAACCGGTAAGCTGACCACATACCCCGGGCGCTCTAAATATCAGATCGTGATGGACAGCCTGGAGATTGCGGGCGAGGGCGCTTTGTTGGCGCTTCTTGAGAAAACCCGCGCGAGGCTTGAGGCAGAAGGGCTGTTCGCGAGGGAACGCAAGCGGCGACTGCCGTTCCTTCCGCGCACAATTGGCGTGGTGACTTCGCCCACGGGATCGGTGATCCGCGATATTCTGCATCGCCTGGCTGACCGCTTCCCCAGCCATGTGCTCGTCTGGCCGGTGCTGGTGCAAGGGCAGGGTGCAGCCGAGCAAGTAGCGGGCGCTATCAGGGGGTTTTCCGAGATCGCTCCAGGTGGAGCCATAGCGCGGCCTGATGTGGTTATTGTGGCGCGCGGGGGCGGTTCGATAGAGGATTTGTGGAGCTTCAACGAAGAGGTTGTGGTTCGCGCAATCGCAGAATGTACCATTTCGGTTATCTCGGCGGTAGGCCACGAAACTGATACGACACTTGCTGACTATGCCGCAGACCAGCGTGCGCCAACGCCCACAGCTGCGGCTGAAATGGCGGTCCCTGTGCGAGTGGATCTTGATGCGACGGTTGCCGATTTCGCCGCCCGCCAACGCCGCGCAGTGCACCGCCCATTGGAGCTTGGCCGCGAACGATTGGACGCGCGCGTGCGCCGGATGCCGAAGATCGAGGCGCTGCTTCAACCACAGGCGCAGAAGCTGGACGACCTGTCAGAGCGCCTGCGCCGGGGCCTACGTGACCGTGCCGGACAGGGCCGCGAAAAACTCGCTGGGACGGCGGCAAGGCTAAGCCCGCGCCTCCTTCACCAAGCGCTTGATACCCGCAAAGATCGGTTGGTCCGGGCTAAGCTTTCGCCTGAGCTTGTGACGCGCCCGATTGCGCAAGGGCAAAACCGCCTCGATGCGCTTGCAAGATTGGCAGAGCAGCTTCACCCGAAAAAGCCGCTTGAGCGTGGATATGCCATGGTGCGGGATGGCGACCGAAGGGTTGTGACTACCTTCGAAGAGGCCGCTTCAAAGCCGGCCCTCAACCTTGAGTTCAAGGATGGAGAGCTTTCGGTGGGCGTTGGTGATGCCCCTCCGCCTGCCCAAGCCAAAGCCCAGCCCAAAGCGCCGCCACCCGCACCTCCCAAGCGCAAAACCCGTCCAACTGCGCCCAATCCGGCGCAAGATGATTTGTTCGGTTAGCGGTCCATGCTATGGGAGCTTTCATGTTGATGTCATCGGGCGATAAGACCGCCAAACTCCACTATGGCCCCTCCGGCTTCCGCGTTCTTCGACCGGGGCACCATGTTATCTGCGCGGTTTCGGGCGAGGTGATACCGCTCGAAGAATTGCGCTATTGGAGCGCTGAACATCAGGAGGCCTATGCTTCTCCTGAGATTGCGACGCGACGCCTGCTTGACCAAGAATAGGCCAAAGAATAGGCCATGCGCATGATGAGCCGTACGATTGGCCTTATTGCAGGACTGGGTTTGTTGTCGCTGGTGAGTTGCACCGGAACTGAGGCTGCTACTCCCACCGCACCCGAGTTGGTCGCAGAAGCCGTTGCGGAGCCAGCGGCTTTGCCCAAGACGGAGGAAGAGGCTGCTCCCGCCCCTCAATATACCGGGCAAAACACCCGCTTTTCTTACTCTGGTGAACTTACGCAAGGCGGTTTTATCCGGGGATTGGTTCCCGACAGTACAGTGAGCGCGACAATCGGCGATCAAGCGCTCGATATTGCCGAAGACGGGTCGTTCTTCGCTGCGTTCGATCGCGATAGCCCGGCCAGCCTAAGCCTCACGGCGCGGCTCGACAGCGGGCAGCTTCATGGCGAAACACTCAAGGTTTCTTCGCGCGATTGGCAGATCGAACGGGTCAATGTTGCCCGCCGCAAGCTTCGCGATCCCGAAGCCTATTGGCGCCAGCGTGAGCCCGAGCACAATGCCATTGTCGCAGCTCGCGCCAAGAAGACTGGCGCCCAAGGGTGGAAACAGGACTTTATATGGCCGGTATCGGGCCGTATCTCTGGGCGCTTCGGCCGCCAGCGCATCTATCGCGGTGAGCCAGGCAGCTATCACTCGGGAATCGATATCGCAAAGCCCACGGGAACACCTTTCGTGGCTCCGGCTGACGGGGTGGTGATCCTCGCACGGACGGGCTTTAGCCTTGAGGGCGGCCTTCTGATGATTGACCACGGCAACGGTCTCAACAGCGCATTCCTGCACTGCCACCGCATCCATGTGAATGAAGGCGATACTGTGCGTCAGGGTCAGCATATTGGCGATATCGGCTCTACCGGACGCTCAACAGGGCCACACCTTCATTGGGGTCTCAAATGGCACGACGCGCGCTTTGATCCGATCCTTCTCGCAGGGCCCATGAACTAAGATGCGTGGGCCGGTCCGGCTCATCGCAGCGCTTGTCGTTGCAACGATGTGTGCGCCCGGCACCTGGCTGCGCACGCCGATCTCGACGGAAAACCCTAAGAGCATTGCTCTGGAGCAGATTTCTGGGCGTAGTGAGACAGGCGCACCCGGTTGGAGTGTCGAGAGTGTGTGGCACTATTCGGCCGGGCCTTCACTACGCTTTGGTGGCTTCTCTGCCCTGCTGCCGGCCGGCGCTGGGCGCTTGCGCGCTTTTTCTGATCGAGGATTTCTCTTCACTTTCGTAGAACCTGACCGCGAGGAGGAGTTACCTGATCGGCGCCAGATCGCGGACATGCCGTTCAATGACCCTTCGCTCTATCCGATCCTATGGGATATCGAATCGGTCACTCACGACTCAAGTCCGGAGGGCGACTATTGGGTCGGATTTGAGAACACCCATGCGATCCACCGCTATTCCTACAAGACCGAGCCTGAGGACGTGCGCATCATCCGCGATGACGTCGATTGGTATGACAATGGTGGACTTGAGGCGATGGAGCGGCTGTCTGACGGACGCTTTCTGATCATCCCAGAGCGGCGCGATGAGGCCTTGATCCTGGAAAGTGATCCGGTTGAGGCTTGGGATCCTCAAATCATCCCATACGAAAGTGCCGCAGAGGGCTTTGCCGTTACCGATCTTGCGCAATTGCCCGATGGGCGTGTTCTGACGGTGATGCGCGATGTGGACTGGGGGAATTATCCGCCCTTTGCCGGGCTTCTGGCGATTGTCGATGTGCCTGAGGTTGGCTCAGTTAAGCCACTCGCGCCCAAAGTGCTCTTCCGCTTTGAAGGCGTATTGCCGCCAGAGAATTACGAGGGGCTTGCGGTGAGCGAGCAGAAAGACGGAAGGGTGGTCGTGTGGATGATTTCGGACGACAATCTCGCCGCGATGCAACGCACCTTGCTGGTGAAGTTGGTGTATGATCCGAGCGCGATCCCTGACACAGTGAAGCGGTAGGACGGTAGACTCGCCCTCAAGTAGCAAAGCGGTAGGGCGAAAAGCGTGCCCTCAAGTAGCGAAGCGATAGGGCAACAAAGACGCAAAAAAGGCGTGAGCGCCGTTGCGCCACGCCTCATTCGCAAAATCGCTAGCCAGTTTAGGCTGCTGCCACAGCTTTCTTAAGCTCACGCTTCACTTTTTGTGCGCGAGTAGAAAGCTTCTCATCCTTGGTCTTGAGCAGCCAGTTGTCGAGCCCGCCATTGTGCTCAACCGATCGCAAGCCGTTGGTCGACACGCGGAACTTGAAGCTGCGCTCAAGCTTTTCGCTCATCAGGGTCACGTTCTGCAAGTTCGGCAGAAAAACGCGCTTGGTTTTGTTGTTAGCGTGGCTGACGTTGTTGCCAACCTGGCGGCCCTTGCCAGTGAGTTCGCAAATGCGCGACATGATAAATCTCGTCTCGTTTCAAGTGACAGGAACAGCGCCTTTAAGGCGGCCCTTATGCAAAGGGTGTCCCGGAAAGCGCGGCGCATAGCTGCCCTCATGCGAATCGTCAATTGATTCGTGTGCCGGTGAGGGTTAGCGCGTGCAGGACAATGAACACTTGGCCGCTTCCTCCTGCAATGCAAACCGCGCTTGAGGCCGCTCGTAGGGCGAGCGACGCAGGCGAAGTGCCCGTTGGGGTGGTGATCGTCAAGGATGGCAAGGTTGTGGCGGTCGCGGCCAATGCCACCCGCTCCCCTCCTGATCCCACCGGCCATGCAGAGATGCGCGCTATCCGTCTGGCGTCGCAAGCTTTGGGCGATGATCGGCTAACGGGCTGCGACATGTATGTGACCTTGGAGCCCTGCGTTATGTGCGCAGGCGCGATTTCTCATGCTCGGATTGCGCGGCTCTATTACGGCGCAAGCGATCCCAAAGGCGGCGGCGTCGAACATGGCGCCCGCGTCTTTGAACAAGAGCAATGTATGCATGCGCCCGAGGTCTATACCGGCATGGGCGAGGCAGACGCGGCGCAGCTCTTGCGCGATTTCTTCAAGGCGAGGCGGTAAAGAATGCGAGTTGTTGTCTTCTCTGCAATTGCGCTTCTCATCCTCGTCCCACTTGGCCGATTTCTCTACATGGTCGTGCCAGCTACGGGCGTTCTGAGTGACTTTTCGACGGTAGCTGTTGATCAGTGCAGGGCTATTGAGTCGGCGCCGGGTCCCGAAGATATTCAGATCGACCATTCGACGGGCATTGCGTATATTTCGGCCGCGCAAAGGCGTGGGCGTACAGATGGTCATTTGGATGGCATGTACACCCTTGACCTGAATGACCCCGATGCAAAGCCACGGCTGATGGAAAGGGACGGTCCATCGGATTTTGTTCCGCATGGGATCAGCCTCTTGGAAGAAGAGCAGCTGTTGTTTGTGATCAGCCATCCAAGCACTGGGCACACGGTCGAGGTGTTCAAGATCGAGGAAAATCGCCTCGCTCACTTGAGAACAATCACGTCGGAGCTTTTCATCGAACCCAATGACATCGTCGCCTTCAAACCTGATACGTTTTACGTGTCCAACTTTCAGAACGCGCGGGATGGCATTGGACTTACGGTGGAGCGGTATCTTGGGCTGCCGGTCACGAATATTGTGCAGTTCGCAGATGGGCAGGCCAGCATCGCGGTAGATGGGCTGGTTTCCGCCAATGGGGTGAACATTTCAAAAGACGGATCCGAACTCTATGTGGCAGAGCTTCTTGCGCAAAAAATGAATACTTTTCAGCGTGATCCTGCCACTGGGAAGTTAGGCAAGCGGCAGCGTTTCTCGATTGGAACCGCGGCCGATAACATCGATGTGGGGTCGGATGGGGACCTCTACATTGCAACGCATCCCAACCTCTTGGCATTTGCGGCGCATGCGGAAAATGAGAACGCTACCTCACCATCTCAGATCATTCGCATCAATCCCTCAACACACGCCCAAGAAACGGTCTTTATGTCGATCGATGGCGAGTTCAACGGTTCATCCGTGGGCGCATTTTGGGAAGGCAATTTGCTCTTGGGAAACGTTCACGATCCGCAGATCATGCGCTGTTCCCTTTAGAGAGCTTGGCCGGGTTTTTCTGTGGCGGAAAGGGGCGCTTAGACAGCCTCTACCAGAGCCTCACTCAGCCACTCAAGCGCTTCGTCCTGCTCGTCCAATTTGAACGCCTTGATCTCTGGCTTGATCAGCATGCCGATGGTCTGCGCGACACTGCCAACCCAGCTCGGACCGCCGACAACCGCGTAACGGTCTATCTTGTCGATCAGCCTCAGTTTGGATGCCATCAGTTTGGGGGTGAAGAGCAGTTCTGCTTCAAAGCCATGCCAGTGGCGGATTACCATCATCAGCTTCGAGCATTGCGGATCGTTCAGCCGCTCCTCGACCATAGCAATGCCGCGATCGGATTCGGGCCCGTCAAGCCGTCCGACAACCTCAAACGCGGCCACATCGGCTCTACCAACGTCAAGCTCACGGAAGGCGCCTTTGTGCGGGGCCTCCTCTTCTTCGAGTATCCAAGCGAGCGCTGCGTCTTTCTCATCATCGTCATAGACCTGATAGGTGACACCGGGCAGCAGCATGCTTTCGAGCCGCGCTGCGCTGCGCATCCATTCCTCGTCTGAAATGAACGCGATACGGTCGAGCGAATAGACGAATTGCAGCATCGAGGGGATGTGCATCAGCTGGTCGCTTATCGCCGAGAAACTAAAGTCGGCAAGCGACGTGACATCTATCAGCAGATTGCCGCGTTCCCTGCTGGCGAGGCGCTCTTTGGCGAAGGCGACGAGCGCTTCGGCATCGTCAAAGTGAAACGGGCCCATCACGGTCACGCGGTGGGCTTTGGGCGACAGGGTTTCGATATTGATCATAAGGGGGCCTCCATAATTCCCCTTTTACGCCGCGAGTCGCCTTGCAATCATTGACCAGGATCAAATTTGGCCGAGGATGCGTAGCCTAGAGCCCGCGCCAGATTTTGGCTTGTACGTTATCCCTCGCGCCGTAACGCCGATCATCGCAGCGCGTGGGGCGGAAGCGCTTGTTGTAGCAAAGGCGCAGTTCTTCGAGCCAACCGTCGCGGTTGAGTTTTACGCCCACATGGCTGGCCTGCCACATGCGGCCATTGGCATCGGCGAACGCTTGGCGAATGCGGCCCGCCGTTAGCCCCTCTTCGCGGCTGATCCTGTCGTAGTCGGGGATGCGAAGGCTCTCCCATAGGACATTGGTGACGGCGAGGTAGGTCTCGGGCTTCTTGACCATGCAAGATCCGTGCTTTGCCCATTGGCGTGCGATCAGACGGGCAGAGGGCATCATGCACATGTTCTGGCGCACCTCCCTCGGGGTCAGGCGGTTGGGGCTCCCACACCACTGCGGCCAAGTGCGCGACCCTTGCGGCCAGAGACCGTGCACGACAAAGCCAAAGCGGCCATTGTCGCCCGAACATTGGACCCGGTGAGAGCGGCTGTCCTGACGTGTCCGGCAAAAGGCTGGGGACCAGCTAAGCGCGAGGGTGTATCCGGTGATAGGCACGACGCGCGGGCGCTGATCGGGCGAGATTTGCGGCACCGAGGACACCTGCGGCGCGCGGCATTGGTAAGCCTGAGCATGGAGTGTCGCAGGCGTTGTTAGTGCCAGTGCCGCAGCCCCAAGGGCGATGTGTTTAATCGAAAACATCGGCATCATTTGCCTCCTTAGCAGGTTCCAGCCAACGGCTCGCCGACGGGGTGAACAACAAGGCACAAGCAAGGGCAATAAGTGCGGTTTTGACGATCCCTTCAGCATCAATCGGAGCGTTGCCATCCGCCAGCGCCCGGATAAGGGCAAGCAAAGTCAACACTGTGAAAAATGTGACGAGTGTTCTGGCAAAACGCCGCCCCCATATCCACACGACCGCCACGGGAATGCATACGATAGAAAAGCGGGCGCAATGGGCAACGATGGTCCAATCGCGGCTCCATGGGAATTCCGGGACGATGCCCTCGAACACCAAAAGCCACTCATCAAGATTTGTGAGGCCGCCAATGAGCGCGTGCAACCCAACTGTAAGCAGTAGGATCGCGAAAGCGTGAATGGACCAAGGACGCGCCTTCAGCTGTTCAATCACAACGGCTTAAAGTCCAGTCCTACATCTGCCGCCGGCGCGCTTTGGGTGAGCCTGCCCACCGAGCAATAATCCACCCCGCTCGCAGCCTTGGCTGCGATGGTGTCGAGGTTGATCCCGCCGCTCGCCTCGGTCTTGGCGCGGCCTGCGACCATTGCGACTGCCTCCTTCAAAACCTCTGGTGGCATATTGTCGAGGAGGAGGTGATCTGCCCCCGCTTCCAAAGCGGGCTCGATCTGGTCCAGCCGGTCAACCTCACAAATGATCGGGCTCACCCCTGCATCGCGCGCGCGCCGCACCGCCTCTCCTACCGAGCCCGCGACCGCGACGTGGTTGTCCTTGATCATGGCGGCGTCATAGAGCCCCATTCGGTGGTTCTGCGCCCCGCCTTGGACGGTTGCGTATTTCTCCAGCACGCGAAGGCCGGGAAGCGTCTTGCGCGTGTCAAGAAGAGTACAGGTTGCGCTGCCTGCCCGCATTGCCGTGACATACTCTGCCGCCATCGTGGCGATGCCAGAGAGGTGCTGGACAATGTTCAAAGCGCTGCGTTCTGCCGTCAGAAGCGCGCGGGCATTGCCCTCGAGGCGCATAAGGTCCGCGTCCGCAGCCACCGCATCGCCGTCGCTTACCAGCGTCTCAATCACGCAAGATGGATCCAAATGGCGGAAGAACGCCTCAGCGAGCGGAAGCCCCGCCACCACGATTGCATCGCGCGAGTCCATGACGCCCGAAAAGCGGGCATCGGCCGGGATCACGCTCTCAGAAGTCACGTCCTTACCACCACCGGGAAGGCCAACGCCTAGGTCTTCAGCAAGCGTTTCGCGGACAAATGTATCGAGGTCGAAGCCGGGAAGCGTGAAGGTCATGTAGCGTGTCTAAACGGTCGCACGGCGACCGCAAGCCCAAGTGGGCGCCCGCAGCGGGTCCGCAACGCAGTGGAGGACATCTAGCGAGGAGGAGTGCGTGGATGCGCACTCCCAGGTATCAATGCACGAAACGCGCGACCACATCCCGATAGCTGCGCGAAACCTTCACCTCTGCGCCCGAATCCAGCACCAAGAAGCATTCGCCATTGGTGTGCGGCTTGACTTGACGCACTTGGTCCAAGTTCACGATGGTTGAACGGTGGACGCGCTGGAACTTGCGCGGGTCCAGGCGGCGCTCAAGGTCTTTCATCGTCTCGCGCAAAATCAGCGAGTTATCGCCGGTATAGATGCACATATAGTCGCCCGCGGCTTCGATATGCTCGATAGATTCGACTTCCACGCGGAAAATCTGACCGCGGTCTTTGACGTTGATGAGCTTCTCAAATCGATCCGTGCTCTCTGCCGTTGCTTCGCAACTGAAATCGGCTGCGCGGTCGGGTGCAATTTCGGAAAGGACGCCCATCAAGTGTTCGGCATCATCGGCTGACTTTTTCTCAGAAAGCCGCTGACGCACGCGCTCAATTGTGTCCGCGAGCTTGTCCTCATCGACCGGTTTCATCAGATAGTTGACCGCGTTGGCATCGAACGCGCGGATCGCGTGCTCTTCATAAGCGGTGACGAAAACAAACAGCGGAGGTTCGATCTCCATCACGCCTTTGACGACGCTGAAGCCGTCAAATCCGGGCATTTGAATGTCGAGAAACACGAGGTCGGGCTTCTCAGTCTTGATCTTGCGGATGGCTTCGCGTCCGTTGGAGCAGGTGTCGATAATCTCGACATCTTCAAACGGCTGGAGCCGCAATTGCAGGCCTTGAATGGCAAGCTTTTCATCGTCGACAAGGATGGTGCGAATGGTCATGTTATGATTTTCCAATCACGCGCTGTGAGTTTAAGTTAATCACATTGTCGGCCGCCTCTGTATCGGGGGGTGAGGCGGAGTCGAATGTGTGCGGGGGTGTATCGGTGGCGCTGGCAGAGGGCTCGTAGGGGATCTCGATCAGAACCGTGAAGCCGCCGCCCGGCTGGGAACGCGTTTCGAATAGATGGTTATCGCCATAGCCCTGCGCAAGCCGGTTCTGGATGTTGACGAGGCCCACGCCGGTGGAAACGGGCGCTCCTGGGATTGTGGCAAACGCCTGATCCTGTGTTGAGAGTTGCGCGCCGTGGCCTTCTCTTGAGCTAGCGCCGGGTCCGGTATCCTCAACAGTTATGCGAAGGCGCTGCCCAACGACGCGGCCCGTTAGTGAGATTCGCGCGCCTTCCTCTTGCGGGCTGACCGCATATTTGATCGCGTTTTCGACCAGTGGTTGCAACAGCATGGCTGGCAAAAGCGCGCCCATAGCCGCATCTTCAAGGTCGAAATGGGTGCGGAGCCGCTCTTCAAACCGCATCCGCTCAATGTCGAGATAGAGCTGCAGCGTCTCAATCTCTTGTGCAAGAGCAACCTTGCTTCCCGGCTCTGCGATAAGAGTGTGGCGCAAGAACCCGGAGAGGCGCGTGAGCATTGCATTGGCGGGCTCGGTTTGTTTCAAAAGCACCAAAGTGCTGATGGAATTCAAGGTGTTAAACAGGAAGTGCGGGTTCAGTTGATAACGCAGCATGGCGAGCTGGGCGGAGGTGGCTTGGGCTTCCAATCGGTCAGCCCTGTCGGTTTGTTCTTCGACTCGCAAAAAGAAATTGATCGCGAAATACAGAGCGCTCCATCCGCCAATAATGGCAAGCGGAATGAAGCTGAAACCGACGAGACGCTGGGCAAAGCTTATCTCGGCTAACGAGCCCTGATATACGCCCTGCAGCCAAGCTTCGATCGTCACATGGATGAGCACAGCAAGCGCGAGAACGATGGCCGTGCCGCCCCATGTCACTATCGGTTGCCTGTCGATCAACTGACGGTATACCACTGATAAGACGAGCGTTATCGAAAACCCGACAATGGTTGTGACCAGCAGAACAACCATTTGACTTAGGGGCTGCCCATTGTTGATCGCGATTACCGTCCGCATAAGGAAATAGCCTCCCCAACCCGCAAATTGCAGATTCCAGAAGGCGCGATTCTTGCTCGCAAAGAAAGGCGCAGGACGGAAATTCACCATCGACATTGGGGTGTTGTAGCGCAAAATTCGGTTCGTCGCACAAATTAAGGCTTTTGCATGGGCAGATGAACGCAAAGGGAAAACCGCCTGCCGCAACACTTGCCCAACTTAGCGCTGCCCGTTCTCAAGCCCTTGGTGAGGGTCAATCTCGCGCTGGAAATGGGTGCGCCAGTCGGCTTTGTCATGCTGCACAATAAGTGCCTCTATTTGGTGGATCTCGGCTTCGACAAACTCTGCCCGCTCATCCCAGCCATCATGGCTTCGATTGCGGAACAGACCACCGTCGGCATTTGGCCCCCATTTTTCGAAAAAGCGCTTGCCTGCGCGCGGGTCATAGCCAGCATTGGCGAGAAGCCATGGAATCAGCCGATCAGCCTCGCGCTCAGTCATGCGAACATTGCGGCGCTTTCTCTTATTGCGGTCCAGCCATGCGGTGTGGCTGAGGAGGTTATGCGCCAACTCATGCGCGAGCAGAGCTGCAAATTCATCCTCGTCGTACTGAAAGGCAGGAAACTCGATGCCGATCACAACGCGGCGACCATCGGCCAACGCTTTCTTCCCCTTGCCCATAAGCTCAAAACGCGTGGCACAAACCGGGACGGAAGCGATCACTGCGACGTTGTTGTCTTTGAAATCGAGCGTGATGCTATCGTAGCCTTCAACTGCCTCATCAATCAGGTCATGCACACGGGCAAGGCGCCGCCAATCGAAAGGGCCCTGGCTCTCCCACTCATTCGGATTGATCCCGGCCAGACCCACAATTTCCCGGTTGGAGGGAAGGCTATTGGAAAGGTCTGCGGGGGAGCCTTCCGCTACCGTCTGCACTGCAAAATCGCCCGAAAGCCCAAGCGCGCGGCGCGCAATCTGAGGTGAGCCATAGCTTGCCATGTCCTGCAAGTGCAGGCCAGTTGCCGGCATCACGCGGTCACAAAATTCCCAATTCGCCTGAGCCAGCTTCCAACCGACGTTCTGCAAAAGTTGGTCATATCTTTGAAAATTCTCGATCGCTCGGCGTTCAGCTGCCAGATCGACCTCATCCCAGTTGATAGTATCGCGGTCAGCAGTGGCCGCTGCGCTGAAGAAAAGAGCAGCTAAGACTGTCAGGAAGCGAAGGCCGCCTGCTCGATCCATTTAGGAAGCGGTGCTGGCCCCAGATGCGGCCCCAGATGCGGCCTCAGTAACCGCTTCTCTCAATCGATCTGCACCCACCGCGCCGGGCAACAGCGTGTCTCCGGTGACGAAGGCGGGCGTGCCACTAAAGCCGAGCGATTGCGCGAAGGTAAGGTTGCGGACGAGCTCGACTGAAACCTCTTCGCTTATCGCATCTGTGCGAGCGCGCTCCATATCGAGACCCACGGCCTCGGCTGCGGCTTCCACCCCTGCTGGGCTGGTATCGCCGCGCTCGAACAAAGCGGTGTGGAAGGCTTGGTAACGATCTTGCTTGGCGGCGGCGAGTGCCATGCGCGCCGCTACTTCGCTGCCCTCAAAGATCGGCCATTCACGCATGATGACTTTGAGCTCAGGGTCCTCCGAGACCAGCTGCATCACATCCTGAAAGCTTCCCGCACAATAGGGGCAGTTGTAATCGGTGAACTCGACCAGAACCTTGGAACCTTGCGGATTGCCCATCACCGCACCGGGAAAGGGAGTGTAGAGCTCTTCTTTGACTGAAGCCAATCGCTTGCGCGCACCTTCTGCGGCGAGGGCCTCCGCCACATCTTGAAGCACACTGGGATTGTCCATCAAATAGGCTCGCGTGCGATTGTCAGCGAGGCCTGCGTAGGACCAAATCGCCGCTCCCAAGAAGCCAAAGGTCAACGCCAACAACGCGGTCAGCAGCGATTGGCGAAAAGGCGACGGATTCGATGCGGTTTCAGTCATAGCTGGAGGCTTAGCGGCTGTCGCGCAAGGCTTCCAGTTCTGCGCGCGCTTGCAGCCCGACATCTTGTGCACGAATCCAGTCGGGTGAGCCAACTGGAAGGCCAGCCTCGGCTTCTTGGGCGTTATTAAGCGCTTGGGGGTAGTTCCGCCTCAGCACTTGTTGTTCTGCACTAGCAAGCTTGGCGCGCGGAATGTCACCTCGGTGCGCGTAGACCACGCCCAATTGATACCAGGCGAAGGGATTGAAACGGTCCTTGGCAACCGCTGCGCGCAGGACTTGCTCTGCTTCCTCGTAATTGTCCGTCTCTTCGGTTGCAATCAGCGCGTGGCCGAACATCCCTGCGATAAGAGGTTGATTGAGTGTGAGTTCCGTGGCTCGACGTAGAGGCACAAGCGCTTCTTTCGGGCGGCCGGATTCGAGCAGGATTTGACCCTTTAGCTCAAGGAAATAGGGGTTTTGTGCATCGAGCGCGAGAAGCTTGTCCGCTTCAGCAAGCGCCTTTTCAACCTGCGCATCCTTGTGGAAGGCATAGGCCCTTGCATAGCGAGCAGGGGTGCTTTGATCGCTTTCGGGATATTGCTGCAAGGTGCGCTTGGGCTCAGCAAGATAGCCGAAAAGCTTGGCTCGCACCGCAAGAAAGCGCGCCTGCAATTCCTGATCATCCGGCGCATCCCAAGCCGCATCTTCTGAAAGCTGCGCACGAAGGAATTGGACACGGTCGCCGGAAAGCGGGTGGGTCCGACCGTAAGCTGCATCATCAGATTGACTATAGCCGCGGCGGATTTCAAAATTGCGGAGCTTCTCGAAGAAAGAAATCATTCCGCGCCCAGAAATACCGGCACCGGAAAGATAGCGCGCACCAGCCTGGTCGGTTGCGGCTTCCTGATTGCGGTTGAAAGCA
Source organism: uncultured Erythrobacter sp. (assembly GCF_947502395.1). Classification (GTDB taxonomy): domain Bacteria; phylum Pseudomonadota; class Alphaproteobacteria; order Sphingomonadales; family Sphingomonadaceae; genus Erythrobacter. The sequence goes on along the minus strand of NZ_CANMZM010000002.1, from coordinate 635,149 downwards.
AGGAAGTTTCCGGCTGCGGCTTGCTGGCCCGCCAGAACTGCGCCCAATGCGGCATCGCCTGCGCCTGCGAGCGCTGCGCCTACGCCCAGCAGAAGCGACAGGATCGTAATCCCCTGTGCGCCGCGTGTCCGCTCTCCAAAGCGCACCACGTGACCAGCGGTGATGTGACCCAACTCATGCGCGATCACGCCCTGCACTTCATTGGCGGTGTCGGCGGCGTTCAAAAGCCCTGCGTGGACGTATACGACCTGCCCGCCAGCGACGAAGGCGTTGATGGAAGGGTCGTTGATCAGGACGATCTCGACATTTTCCGGTTCAAGCTCGGATGCTTCGATCAACGGATAAGACATATCGCGAAGCAGTGCCTCTGTCTCGGCATCGCGGAGGATGGACTGGGCTGCGACCGGCTGAAGTGTCAGCGCAAATGTAGCGAGCAGCGCCAGAAGCGAAGCGGCAAGGGAGCGAAGAAAAGGCATCGTGGACCCGTGCTAACGCTTTTGGGCCTGAACGGGAACTGAAGTTTTACTCGGGTGAGGCCCGTTGACGCACAAAAGCGGCAATCTTGGGCACAATATCGCGGCGAGAGCGCCAAGGAGCAGCAATGGAGACCAGCGGGTCGGCGTGATCCATCTCTGGATATAGCGCGAGGGTGGGATCGCGGCCTTGATCAATCAGCAACTCAGCAAGGTTGCGCGAATGAAACACGCCCACGGTGGTGTCCGTCTCGCCATGGATCAACAGCATTGGCGGCGCTGCCTCACTGACATGGTTGATCGGCTGGGTGGCATCCAGATCCTTGGCGTGACCGAAACTTGCAATGGTACTGTCGCTATCAAGCGGAAGGAAATCATAGGGGCCCGATAAGCCAACTACCCCCGCTATGTCTTTGGGCTGGAGTGAATGGGCTCCGAGCCATTTTTTCTCCAAGGCAACCATCATCATATTGTAAGCCCCCGCAGAATGCCCTGCGATAACAATATGATCTGGGTCTCCGCCATATTGGGTGATTTCCTCGTGCGCCCAGGCAAAGGCGCGGGCTGTGTCCTCGATCATGCCGGGATATTTGCCTGCTTCGCCGAGGCGATACCCGCTCAAGACCACCACAAAGCCCTGTTCGACGAAGCTGCGCGCGACGAAGCTGTAGTCTTCCGGATCGCCTGAATTCCAACTGCCTCCATGCACAAACAGGAGGACCGGTCGAAGCAAGGTCTTCGCCTTCTGCTCCTGTGGTCCCCAAACGAATAGCTTTTGATCAGGATGGTCGCCGGTCGCGATCTTGGCCTTGAGCTCGGCTTCGCCCGTGCCGCCAGAGAGGCGATCAACCGCGCTCAAAACGGCCGGGCCATTGCGGGCAATAGCCACTTGCAGACCAATCGCGGCAACAATGATGAAGGGTATAAGAACGCCTAGGGTCCATACCATGATCCGAAAGGGTCCTTTGGTTTTGCGATTCAATTCTTCGGCCATACACCACCCCTATTGGGATGCATTGCAACGATCGTAAAGTGCACGGACAATAAAGGGTTGGGGCGAGCGCCGAATTGACGCTCACCATCAAACATTGAACCGTTATGGGAAGCGTGGCTGGCTTAGCCGACGAGCTTCTTGCCTGCGCGCTCAATCAGAGCAACATCGTCCGCAATCTCGCCGATCATTGCCACATTGCCCTCGCCATCGCGGCGGACCATGACGAGCGAGAACTCGGGGCCTTCCGAAGAAATGGCATCGAACAGCAGCGCATCGAGTTCGCGCAGCTTCTTGGCAAGCTTGGCGCGTACATCGCCTTCATCTTCGACCACTTGACCCGATTCTTCGCGGCGCAAGCGACGTTCGCTGGCGACCACCGATTTAAGACCGCCTTCCGCTTCGGCAAGGAAATCAGCAAGGCTACCGCGCTCAAGATTGAGGCGATGCGCGTGGGTGAGAACGGCTGCGTATTCGGTCAGGCGCGTCTTGTCGTAATCGTGCCCAAATACGAGCTTCACCACCGGTGTCATCGGCGCGCGGTCCTGAACCGTGAGGCCGCTGTCTTCGATTAGCTCGTTAAACGCTTCGGGCTCATCCTTGGCAGCAAGCGAGACATCATAGGCCCGGCCAACTGCTGCGTAGAGCGCTTGGCGGCTGCGATCTTCGGAAACGCTCGCACTTTGCGCGAGTTCACGGGCAGAAGCGAGGCAATCATGCAGCGTTGCATCGGGATTAAAGGCGAATTCTTCCTCTGACGCTTCTGCATCCCAAGCTTCTTTTGCGGACGTGGGGAATTCGACCACATCGTTCGCGGCAACATCGCTATTGGCCACGCTCGAGCCTTGGTCGTTCATGGCGCTTTCGTTCTCAGACGTGCCTTCGACAACGTCCTCGCGTTCGTTCGCGGGCTCTTCGACCTTGTAGTCTTCCGGATCGAAGCGCTCTGCTTCCAGGTCGACCACCTTCTTCGTTGGTGCCTCGATGTAATCGGCAAGCGATGCAAAGCTGTAGCCTGGGGAGTCGTCGCCTTCTTCCTCATCGATCTCCTCGCCAAACTCATCAACCTCAGGGTCGTCGAGTTCAAAATGGCCAAAGTCTGGTTCCGGCAGGCCCGAGCTTAGGCCGTCGGAGGCGGGCGAAGGATCGCCAAAGCTTGCGACATTGTCATTGCTGCCGTCTTCTAGTGCACCGAAGTCTTGCTCAGCCTCATCTTCGTCCCAAAGACCGGCTTGGCTTGGTTCATATGTTTCAGCGGACTCATCGACATTGTCATGCAAAGGGGAATCAGCCCATTCGGTGAGCGGGCCAGTGTTGTGCTTGTGGGGCTGGTCCTCATCATCCTGAGGACCCTCGGCGAGCTTCTCGTCAATCGCTTGATCGATCGCAAGAAGGAGCTCATCTGCCGCCGCTGCGTCAGCCATTTCTTTCCAATTGATCACGCCATAGATGAAATCGATAGTCTCATCATCGCTTGAGAATGGCAGCAATATTCCGCGATAGAGTACGGACGCGCCGCGCTCATTCACAAACTCCGCCTCAAATCCAATCGGCGCCTGATTGGCAAGGATTTGCATGTAGTGATCAGTGATCCGGCTCAGCAGTGAGCGGGGCGGGACATCGGACAATTGTTGGATCGACTGACCTGGTGTTCCGCATTCTGTTGCGAGCTTCTTGCCGAGGAACTGGACCGCCGGGTCTTCAATCCCTTGCGAGAAATCAAGAAGGACGCTGTTGGGTCCGAAATCGGTGAGGTTTTCCGGATCAAGATCTTCGATCGATGGGAAGGTTGCATCGCCCAAGAGGCTTGCCCAGTGGTTATAGGCGCGGACCTGCATGCGACGTTCATCCTGACCGATCGCCTCGGGCGGCAATTCACGCACGGTGCCTTCGTCGCGCACGCCATCTTCCACACTCCAATCGGGAGTGTCGTCGGCCGAAGTGCCGGTGTCAAAAGGTCCGCGCAGAGTATCCATGATCAGGCCAAGTGCCCCCAAATCAAAACAAGCTTGGAGAGGTTGTGGCCCTACGTGGTAAACATCCCGTTAAGGGGGCTGGCAAAACTTTAAGTCGCGTTTTTGGGCGCTCGGCTCGCGGGCTTTACCAGAATTACAGAAAGTACCGCATCTTGATCGTCAGGTCCTGCGAGGCAGAGCTGACCGTGAAGACTGCATCGTCCCAATCAGGCGGAGCCATGCGCACCGGCGCGTCGCGCGAAAAGCCATACCCTTCCTTGGGCGCCATGCCGAGCACCCGGTTGGCCTTGCCGTCCTCATTCTCGTCATGCAGCAGCGCGATCGCATATTCGCCCGGCTCAACATTGTCGAAAGTTATGGTGATTGTCTCGGCCGCCTCAACCACCGTGCGGTGAGAATTGGGATCACGGCGACAACGCGGGAAGACATTCTCCACCGTGGTCATACAGGCGCGCACCACGCCTTTGGTGTTGCGCAAATCAGTAATGGTAATTGTGACATTGCCCGCCGCCGCCGGAGCGGAGGCGGCGACCAATGCACCGCCCATTACAGTCAGGAAACTCCGCGTCAGTGGTTGGTTTCCACGTGCCGCCCAAACCGGTGCGAAAGACCTCGATCGGTCCCGCAGATTTTGTCCCAGAAACGGAAATATAGCCCGAAATTGCATCGATATCCCTCGTGATGCCTCTCATGATGACTAGCAGTTATCACGCTCGCCCCAAACGCAGAATTAACAAGCCGCCGGGGGAATATCTCCCAACCCATGTGATTGACCACTCCCATGACCGTCGCAATCGTCAGCACCACGCCGAGCATAGCGAGATGGATCGGGACGACAAACACCAGCACAGGGATCACAATTGCGCCGCTCACACTCTCAATCGGATGAAAGCTCATGGCGCTCCAGGCAGTCGGTGGTTTGCTATCGTGATGCACTTTGTGCGCCAAGCGAAAGAGGCTTGGCCAATGGTGCATCGCGCGGTGTGTCCAATAAAACCACGTGTCTTGCGCAATGAGATAGAGGAACACCGAAAGGGGCAGATACCAAAGCGGGTATGTTGTCCAACCGGTGTAGATCAGCGCGAAATCATGGTGTCGCCACAACCAGAAGATCGCTCCTGCCGGGACGCCATAAATGACGGCTGCGATGAGCGAATAGCGTATCTCGCTCAAAATTTGATTTCGCTGATCAGAATAAAGGCCGGGTTTTGCGCGGTTGGTGATCCAGGCGAACATCCCACTGCTCATGAAATAGCGTAGTGCAACCATCACGCTCATTGCAGCGCCGACGATCAGAAATGCGAGCCAAACGGGTGTGTCAGCAGGGACCATGTCTGTCCCTATGACTCATAAATCAGGCTTCGCACAGGGCAATGTGCGCAATCTTCTCGGCGGGATTTAGCCAGCGCTGTCCACGTTCGAACAGTCAGGGTCGAGCAAGGTGGTGTTGCGGCGCATCGCTATCCGGGCAAGTTTCTCGACCTGAGCCTTTCGCCTGGTGGGAGCAAGCGGCTCTAACGGAGCCTGCCGCAGGATTTCAGCATCATAGGCGTCGGCCACAATCACGCCGCATCGCTCAGGGCTATACCCTTCGCTGTCTAACGGGCTGCGATCAAGTCCCGGAGGAACGCCCCAGAAAAATCTATCGCAAAAGTCGAGATAATCGGGCCACTTGTTGTCGCCCAACAGATCTCCGCGAGCGACCTTGATCTCGACAATGATAATCCGCCCACGTGCATCGATCCCCATCAGATCAGCGCGCCGATTGTTCTTAAGCGCCATCTCCTCCACGCACCAGATATCGTTGCGGGCAAACAGCCGCTTGATCCCACGCGCCACATCTTTGGCGCAAGGCGCCGATGGCTCGGCGCGGGAGCTTTCGAGAATCGTATTAACTGAGGTGTCCATACCGCCAGAATGGAACATAAAGCGAACACGGTCAAGCGCTTGAGCGCTTAGGCTGCGGCAGGCTCCAGGACAGTGAGAACCGCTTCTCGTGCGTGATAGAACTCGCGCCACAGGGCAAGCGCGGGAGCATTGGCATCCCGTCCACGTGCCTTGACTTCGCGCAAAGCAGTCAACCCCATGGTCACGAGCATGTCCACGTCCTCCAACCCGCGCAAAGCTGCGCCGTAGGAGTGAGTGCCCGAGACTGCCAAAGCCTGATCAAGACGCGAGGTGACAGTGTCCATCGGCTCAGGGGCGAGATCGGCCATTGCTGCGATCTGCCCAGCCTTCTCATGCACCGCAGTCCAACAGTGGCCCAGCGTCTTGAGCGGTTGCGCTTCGCGGTCGTTCGTTGCGATAAATGGGATGGGTTTCTCTGCCGCCATGTGAAGGGCCTAGGCCCAAGACTCTTGCCGATTGGTTAAACTCACTCCCCCGACGCAGCGCGACGGACCGAGAGTTGAGAATTTACCTTAAAGCGCGGAGGAAGCGGCTTGGAGAGAGCTGGGCGAACCATTTAGAACTGGCGCGCCCGCCAGACCCTTGCTAAGCGGCGCGCCCGGCGCGATGAACGCCCTTGCGCGAATTGTTTCGATGGACGACAAGCGCCATGGCACAGGCACCCGTAGCTCAGCTGGATAGAGCGCTGCCCTCCGAAGGCAGAGGCCAGAGGTTCGAATCCTCTCGGGTGCGCCAGTTTTTTCAAACACTTGCCGCGCTGCACAATTTCGTCGGGGAGGCCCGTAAGTGAAATATAAGTGCAAACCGTTATTTTTCCCCAGAAAATCAGGAGGTTTTGCGAGTTCGTACGTGCATAAAGGTTCGCAGCTGTCCAAAATTGTGCGGATCAGCTCTTCTCTGCCCTGTGCGATGACTTCCAGACCTTCGGCAAAAGACTCACTTTCAGTCGTTTCGGTCTCGTCCATCGACATGGCTTCAAATGGCAACTTCTGGGCCGATTGCAGAATGTCTGGTTTAGGCAGGCAGAGCCTCAAAAGCCGACGCTCCGCTTACGACCCAATTGCCGACGCTCTGACGCTTGGTTGAAGTCCCCGAAAACGGACAGAACTTTCACTATCGCAATACATTGGCCCCTTAGTCTCTTACAACCTGAGCGTCCTCATAGGCCTTTTGCAGATAGTGGCGCGGATGCGCAATTCGACCCGCTGCGTTTGTGGAATTGGTGAAAAGTACCGCAGGCAAGGGGTTATCGCTATCGGGCGCGAAAATCATAGCCGATGTGGCGAGAACGCCTGGTTCGTCGCCGAGAACGCCGCCCTTCTCCATTAAGTCCGGCCAATTTCTGTCGAGGCCCAACCCAAACTCTCGCATCTCTCCGAAAGAAGAGTAGGCTCGGGTCTCTATAAGAATGCGCTCGTCTTTGTTCACAATGCTGGCCAGCACCTTTGCAAGGCTGCGGACCGAGACATACCAACCGCCTTCTGCACACCTGTCATACTGTTCACCCCAGTCTTTTCCAGGCGCATCAACGCCGTAGATGTACGATAGAGCATGATCGTCGCCATCTGGCGCACACGCTGCATCTGACACTCCAACAGGTGCGAACACTTTGGTTTGAACAAGCAGTTCATACTGCGCGGCTAGGACTTTAGGCCGAGCCGCGGTGTTCGCTTCTCCCTCAAATCCGGCCAATTTCGGCAGCAAAACGACGAGTATGCCAGCATTAAAGTTAGAATAGCAAAAGCCCAGGTCACTTGGCGTAACTCTGACAGGCTGCGTTTCATCGATCGGGTCTTTGCAGGCGATGTTTGATTGTGGGCTTGTCGATTGTTCGAAAAATGCCTTCAGGCGATCATAAGGCATCGGGCCATTTCCGAAATCCTTGATGCCGCTCGTCTGATTGAGCAATTGCTTGAACGTGATCGACTGCAGATATGGATCGACGCGCCAATCGCTTGGAAAATATGGCCCGATGGGCTCCTCGATCTTGAGCCCCTGATCTTGGAGCAGTTTCATCGTCGCGATTGCGCTGATCAGTTTGGAAGCGCTTGCGATAACCATCGGTGTATCGGCTGAGAACGGCAAGGGGCCACCATCTGCGGCGGACCGTGCAAGACCACCAGCACCAACGAACTGCGCGTCTGTCCCGAGTGCGAATGCATACCCAACAACGTCGTCCTTCAACTGCGCATGCAGGCTTTCGATCATCTCGCTCTGGACTGGCGGGATTTCTGCTGTCCGTGGCCCATTTGCGCATGACGCCAACGCCAAGCCAGAGACAAGCACTGCAATCAGTTTTAGACCCATGACCACTTCCCGAAGCGAGCTTTGCAAGTTCACATTGCAGCGAAGCATTGCCTTCGCGAATAGCTCAGATCAAGTGCAACTTGTTTCCTTGTGCCAAGCAAATCTCGTGTTCACTTTTTAGGTCGGTGGGCGCCATCAGACCTGCTCGAAATTCATGACCGCCTTTACGGCCCTCCATCGAAAGAGAAGACATTCTGCTTTCACCCCCAATTGCAGTCATTGAGTTTTGGCGCAATATGGGCCGGAAGCAGACTGTCCGATATTTTCCAAACAGATATAGAATGCCGTCCTTCTGCAACTGAAGCATGAGAACCCAAGCAACTGGTGACTTAGCAGGCGGATCAATCAATCGTCAGGGCATTGATCCGAACGATGCAAATTGATGCTGACTTCTTCGACCAAGTGAGGTTCTTACGCTCATGTTTCAGATACGGTGGAATTCCGCTCTAGCTGGCGTTCAAGCAGGTAAACTATCACGCCGGTCAATTCCGACATCACCGCCAACTGCTCTCCAGCCATCAGCGCCTGCGAGGCGGCGACAAAGTCGATCTCGCCGCTCCTTACATCTTGGACAAGGGCTACGATCTCGTCTTTGATTTCCGGTGCGGTGTCGTCGAGCGACTGGCTAAGTGCTGGCAACCCGACGTCGAACTCTTCCTGTACGGAAGTGCGCGCTGCTGTCTCCTGTGGAGCGCGCGAGGGCGTAGCCAATGCACATCGATCCAGCGAAGCGAGTTCACTGGCAGCATTGATAGTCTTATCGAGCGCATCCAGCGTGTCCGATTGGAGCGGTAAAATTCCCAAAGCTCCAAGCCACTCAGCACCTGCATCGGGATTGGGATAAAGCGTCTGGTGGCCGGATTTTGTGAAGCGATTGACCGAATATCTGTTGGCAACCGGAGTGATTGTCATGCCGATCAAATGGTCGACCGAGGCACGCAAAGGTTCTGCCCAGGCGTCAACGCCTTGGGCCGCTTCGACCACCGTATCAGATTCGAGTAAAACCAGGATTTCAAAACCGACCAAGGGTAGGACGGCGCTTGTTCGGTCACGAAATTGAACCGTCACCGGCGCCCCCAAAGCCGAAATCGCTGATTCAATCTCAGCCTTTTGATCTGCGACAGCCTTATCGGTTGCGGCACGCGCCATGGCCGTGACTTTTCCCAAAGCGTTACCCTTACGGGCCGCACGCCCGACTTTGCGCCATGTCTCGGCGGGAGGCATATCACGCTCGTGCGCGCGCTCGGCAAGAACGCGCACTGAAACGAACAATTGTTGAAGGCGCGAGAGCATCGGCGGCACCTCATCGGCAACCAGCTCCCATGGTTCTTCCGCCGCCACATGGTCTATCTGTTCGCTGAGATCGTTGAGCCAAGCGATGTAGGCACCTGCTTGTTCGGGCAAGCGAGCAAAGCGCTTCACGAGATTCACGGTGCCGCAAAACAGCACATTCTGGAACTTCGTAACCGCGTTGTTGGGGTCGCCAGCCGCGTCGCCCTTTGCCTCCTCCGGCGAAATCGATGGAGGGGTTAACGCCGTTGTCAATCCGTTGAGACGATTCAGCGTATCAACCACCTGCTGCGGAACATCACGTCCCCGCAAATGCATATCGAATGCGCGATCCAGCGTCGGGACCAGTTCATCCAGTATGGCTATCCCGCGTTCGAGGTAATCGCTGTAGCTGGGCGCCGCCACTCGCCGGGCGATCTGATCAATCCATCGCCGATTCCATGCCGGAACCGATTCAACAAGGATATTTTCCCGAGCTATGCGCTTGGTGGCGGTCGGATATTCCGGAAGTCCCGCTACGCTGCCATCGGCATAGATCGCGCGGGATGCGGCGATATCGGCCGATGGACATATCGACAGCAGAATCTCGCACAGTTTGACTACATCGTCATGCGGCGAAGGCTGCTGCGATACGACGACATGCCAGTAATCGCAGCTGACGATCGCGCCGTCATCCTCCGTGCTGATCGTCGGCGTTGCAACCCATGCCCTCTCCGCCTCCAACCTCGAAAACAGTTCAGCCTGTCCGATCGCGTCAACCCAGATATTCGCTACGCTACGATCGACCGCACCAACGGCACCTAAAAGCTCTGCGAACGCGTTGAAATTGTCATCGTCGAGTTCCGGCACGATTGAGACCAAAGTCGCGCGAAGGTCAGTCGGCAGGGCTATTCCGACAAGCGCCGAGGTTATAGCGTTCAGTTCGGCTATACTGCTATTCGCGGCGATTGTGCGAAGATCCTCCTCGGACAGTCGGTCGAATAGCTGGCTTCTGGGATCGTCCTCGGCATCGCCTTTCAGTTGTGCCAGACGGTTTGCCGCGGCCCGTATCTCGGGAATGATATCCAACTCGCCCAGGTCCAGGTCAGCGACCCCAAACATGGCCGCCGTTCCTATTTGTGTTCGCGGCAGGGCTTCGGCTTCCGATGTTGCGAACCACTCCTCGATGACTGCCGATATTCGTCCGCCTCCCAGCCCGCGCAAGGCCGATGCCAGAACCTCCGCTTCGGGATCGGCACGTAACCGCGCTGCAATAGCGTCGAGGACCGAAGCGACCGGAATCCGGCGTTTGGAAACAGCATCTTCAACGAGCAATTCAACATCCTCACGCGGAACTGCGGATAATGTGCGCTCAAATGTTGCCGAATATGTTGGTGGCAGGGTCTGATGCGACAGCTGCAACAGCTCTTCGGACCGCAATTGGTGGAGGCCGCCAAACAATCCGGCTTCCGGTGCGCGGATCAGGTGTTCGTCGACCAGGCGTTGAAGGGCGCGCGAAAGCTCGGCGTCCGAGCAGCCAAGAATATCGGTGACTTTTCCTGTATCGACCCGGGCTCCGGCAGAGCCAGCCCAAGCACTTAAGCGCAGAGTATCCAGTTCCAAGTCGCGGGCTGCGTCGGCAATTCTGGCTTGCACTTGATCGGCAAGCACGTCGTGCAGGCGCTTTCCCCGAGTGAGGATATGAACATATTCGAGGAGCAACCCGTTGCTGAGCTTCCATGGCTCGCGCCAGCCGGGCCACTCGGTATCCTGGGACGTTTTCAGTTCGCACCAGAGACGCTCGGCCAGTGCATCATCTGCATCGGCGCGGATTTCTGTTGCTCGTGCGCGTTCCGCAACCAAAAATATGTCTTCTTCGCGAATGGACCCGAGCAAAAGTACACCCGGCAAAGATCCAATTTCCTTCAGAAAAGCAGTCCAGGCCTCAGGACCCTGACGCCCCACATCATCGATGACAAATCCGATCGGGCTGGTCTCGGATGGCCGCATGGCCCGGATCAGCTGGCGCAATGCGGGGATGTCTTGGACTGCTGGTCTTCTTACGCGAAACCAGCGCACCGTATGCCGCATTATATATGCGGTTTCCCACATCAGCGCGGATTTTCCGGAACCGGATGGCCCCACAATCAACGCGGCACGCTGTGTTTCGAGCCCCTGCGATACGGTGCGTCGCGCATCGGGACGCTCCGACACCAAACCTGCAGTGACGTGCCCCGGCTCCACATCGACGCCGAGGTAGAAGTTCGGATCGTCAAGAGGTGTCGAAAAGTCCACTGCTTCGCACAGGCCTTGCTGGATGGCCTGCTCGATCGCTTCGACATCAAGGACGTGCAGGAGCTCAGTGATGGCGTGCTCCGTGTCGCTAACCGATAAGCCCTGATAGTCTTCCGCTTGCAGGAGACCGTTCGCATCGGCCAGATCGCCGACGCGCTTTAGCAGATCGGCAAAGCAAATCTGTGCAGCTATCGGGCGACAGCCGGTCTTGTCGCAAATCGCCTGTATCGCAGCCTCTCTGGGTGAGGCCATGATGTACAATTTGGTCTTCTTCAGCAGACTTGCCGCATTTGGCAGATCTTGGAGCTCTTTACTTAGCTTGCCGTCAATTGCGGTTGCGATGGCAGGATCGCTTTGATTGGTCAGACCCTCGACGCCCCGTTCGAGTATGAGCTCCAGCCGGTCAGGATGTGGAACCGTGCCGTCGCGCCGATTCCATAGATCGCTTATATCCGAAAGCGTTTTGCCGGTTTGATATTCGCCGAGATGTTCTCGGCGGCTTTTTACTTGTACGAAAACAGAATCGGACCCTCGCAGCTCAATGTCATCGCCTCCTTCCGGAATGACGATGGCAGGCGTTCGCAAATCAGCCCAGATCATCACTGCAAGATTTGCCGCAACAGCGTCCTGATAGCGAAAACCGCGTCCGGCATGTGAACCCGCGCGGCTTGCAGGCTTGGGCGACTTTGGAGCTGATCGTGTTCGACCTGCTTTGCGGTTGCGGCGTTTTTGGCTTGATTTCGCCACGACCATTAGCCCCTTGCCATCAGGGAGAGACGCCGGCGTTTGCAGTGCGAAGTCGGATGGCCGATGCTATTCACAGAACAAAGTGCCCCTTTCGATAATCCTGCGTTTCATATTGCCCTCTTCTTCACCGACGAATCTGCGATCAAATTTGTTATTCTTTATAGCATTTTGCGCCTCATAGGGCAAAAATGCTATACAAACTAACTTCTTTTGGTTAGATGATATGCCAAAATAACCCTCAGAGGCATAAAGTGTCATGCAAACTAACTTGCGCACATTGGGTCCGAACGAAACGAAGCTCGTATTGTCGCTCACCGAGCAGGGCCAGGAAATCGTACAGGCCTCCGAAGTCATTGCCTTGCTGGGATCGGAAAGCCGAGCCCGAAAGGTCATTCAGAACCTGATCCGCAAAGGCTGGCTCACCAGACTGGTGGGCGGTCGCTATATGCTGCTGCCGCCCTCTCATGGTCCGGAAAATCTGGGCGAGAATAATCTGCTGGCATTGGCTTCGGCGGCGGTCAATCCGTCTTATGTCGGCTGGTGGTCAGCAGCCTCTTTTCACGGATTTACAACGCAGCGTCCGCATAGGGTGACCATAGCCGTGCTCAAGCAGCGCGCTCCGGTAACCATAGAAGGCCATAGCGTGCGGTTCATCCAAATGGCCGAACGCAAGTTCTTTGGTTTTGAGCAGGTGGAAATCTACGGGCGCCAAGCAACAATATCCACGCCGATCAAAACGGTCATTGACTGTCTTGACCGACCCGCTCTGGCTGGCGGGCCGGGAGAGGTGGCCCGTATTGTGTTCGGAGCGTCTCGCAGTCTTGAATTCAATGACGTGGTGGATGATGCGATACGCATGGAATCGCAATCATTACTGCAGCGCTTGGGCTTTTTGTCCGATCTGGTGGGATGGCCGATACCCGGTCCAATCCGCGAGCAACTGCGCGCAGCGATCGCGCCCTCTACGCGATCGAAGTTCGGGCGAAAGGCGCGCCGCGAAGGCGATATTGGCTATGTCAATGACTGGGGTCTTTTGGTTCATGCATCCAAAGAAGACCTGCTGGCAGACGTCCCCCGGATTACACGGGAACCCGGCAAGTGCTGACCGTCGACGAGCTTCGCAATGTCGCCCGCCGATCGGGTGCCCGCGACATCGGCAATGTCGAGATCGACATTCTGCTGACACATATATTGCAGCTTTTTCACGAACGCGACCTGCTCAAACATCTGGCTTTCAAAGGCGGCACGATGCTCAGAAAGATGGTGTTCGGCCCGCGCGGGCGCTTGTCGACCGATCTGGATTTCACCCGCAACAGCGATATTGATGGCGATGACCTGCTGCTAGAGATTGCTGAAGTCCTGGTGGAGGCGCCCTATCACGGGATCACCTTCGCCTTCGACCGGGATAAGGACTGGTATCATATTGAAGATGGTCTGTCGGCCAACCCCCTCTGCACCCATGACGCGAACAAGAACGGCGTGCGGATAAAGGTCCAGATCAGCACACGAGAACAGCCGATATTGCCTGTCATCCCAATCCCGCAATTGCCGCAAGACTATTTCAAACTGCTTCCATTCGACCCCGTAGATATTCCCTGCCTGGCCTATGAAGAGATCACTTCGGAAAAGGTCAGAGCGGCAAGCCAGCGAACCAAGATTCGCGATCTGCACGACTTGTCCGAGATAGCGAAACGCCCGATTGATCAGGATACCGTTCGTGCGCTTGCCGTCCTCAAACTGTGGGCAGTTGGCGATCGGCTTCACTTCGAGAGTTTTTGCGAGCGAATAAACGACGCCGACTATGATGTAGAAGATTTGCGCATGTTGTTACGCAAAGATGAGAGCCCTTCGCCCCCGGATCTTGTAAAGAATGTCACTGATAGGTTTCGCTTTCTGCAGAACCTGGGCGAGGAAGAAGCGATCCTGGTTGAAGATACCAGACGCCAATTACGCAGAGAGGCTGCACACCTTCAGGAACGGCTGCAGACGCCAAAAGACGATGGCTGAGAATGTTGGAGCGGATAATGAGCGGGGCAATGAAGAATTGAGTCGAAAGGCGAGTATATCGGCCGAATCAACCGGGGGGATCGGTACGAACTACGAGGGCGACGCAATCGCAATCTATCTGGCTGCAATGCTTGCCCAATCGGGCGCTCCCGGAGCTGTGGGCGTCATTGTCGGTCTTGCCGCCCAGCAAGGTTCCAATGGCAGGCCACTCGATGATCTGCTTGTCCGTTCGCAAAGCGATGCAGGCGAAATTGCAATGATGGATCTGCAGCTCAAACGCCGACTTACGATCTCGGCTGCCGCCAGCAATCCAAACTTTGCAGAAATCGTCAGCGGCGCCTGGGATACTATGGAGTTGCCATCATTCACCGAAGGACGAGATCGTGCGGGCGGTGCCGCTGAAATCATAAGCGTTGATAGGTATTATGCCTGCGAGAAACTGGGTGATATCGCGCGCCTGTCGAGTGATGGCAAAACCTTTGCCGAAGCACTGGATATGCCCGGTCAGATCGGCAAGGATGCGAAAGCCGTTCGTGCCTCCGTGGCAACCGTACTTGAAGCCCACTTGGGGCACCGGCCTGGTCCAGACCAGCTGCACAGGTTCTGGCGTCATTTTATCATTGTGCGTTTGGAGACGACCAGTGAACGCAGCCCAGATCGGCTCAGGGCGATCGATCAGTTGCGCGGCATAACATCCGCTGAACCAGACACCAGACCCGATCACCTGTTCCGTTTGCTGGAGTCGCTCGCCAAAAGCTTGAACGTGCGGTCGACCCCCATAGACCGCGATCAGCTCGTCAAGATTCTGGACGAACGATACGGCATCGGGATTGAGGGCCGCACACCGAAATTCGACGCGACTGTGGATGCTGCCCGCAAAGCGGCCGAAACGGAGCTTACGCATTTTCAGACGGTGAGCGAGCCCAAAATTATCGAGCCATTGTTTCACGCCGTCAAAACCCAAAGCTCCGAAAGCCCCGAGCAGGAAGCCAGTATCGAATTAGCGGCTGTAGAGGCATACTTGCGCTCGGCGCGGATGGTCACGATTATCGGCGATCCGGGTAGCGGCAAGTCGCATGCTTTGAGTCAGATCGCGCTTGCTCTGCTTGAAACCAGCGACATGATACCGGTCGTTCGCAGCTTGCCTGCCTTGGCAGCAAAAGAAATATCTATCGACGCGAATATCTGTGGGGGCGGTCCGTTCGATGCGGTGACCTTGGATGGCTTTTCGGAGCTTGCCCGTGCCGGACGCCTAGTCCTTCTGCTGGATGGTTGGAACGAACTCAATGCCGGTCAAAGGGAATGGGCTTGGCATCAACTCGAAGAGCTGAAACGCAGCCATCCTTCGATCCTGCTGATCCTTACAAGCCGGATTGGCACGGCGGGGCCACTCGACGACGATAATATACTTGAGATTCGTCCTTTCGCTCGCGACCGTCAACTTGCTGTTGCAGAGCAGTTGTACGGCTCTGACGGACGAGATATCCTGATCCGCGCGCGCGCAGTCGGTCCGCTTCGACCGTTGCTGAAGACGCCGATATTTCTTACCGCAATTCTGCAGCAAGGGACCGACGGCGCTCTCCCGAGCGACCGTGAATCCGCAATTGCTGCGGCAGTGGCAACAGCGGGCGGTTCTCAGCAACGCCGGGACAAATTGCGCGCTGTTCTCGACGGTCAACAGCAGGTCTATCTTGAAGCGATTGCTTGGACGCTGATGGAAGCGGGAACAGTCATCGTCGACGAACAAGACCTTTTGCCGGTCATTGCTAACACAAGCGCCATTCTAAAAGAAAAGGGCCTGTTGGTTCAGCCGGTGTCTCCGCAAGATGTGCTTGATCATTTGATCTCACATCACTTGCTGGTCAGACATGGGACGCCTGATCAACGGACTATCGGACTGCAGCACCAGCTCTTGCAGGAATGGTTCGCGTCCCACCGGATAGGCAAGATGATCGAAGCGCATCGCGGTGGCCTGCAAGATACCGATTTGGTCAGAATACTCGATTCCCCCTTCTGGAGTGTCGCGGTAATGTTTGCCGCCGATCGGCTGGCGCGAAAGCAAGACCCGCCATGCGACGCGTTGTCTTCGCTTGTCGTAACCATGACTGGGATCGAGCCTTTTCTTGCCGCAGAAATTTTGCACCGCGCATCCGAGTTTATAGGCGACAGTCTGGATGCTCGCATTTCAGAGTTTGCCGAGAATTGGGCGCTGACGGATGAAAAGCGCGCCATTCGGTTCATGCTTGCCACCGGCAGGCCGCAATTCGGTGTGCGGCTCTGGCAGGCGCTCGAAACGGGCGGGGATCATGTGTTCGATATCAGGCGATCCGATCATCAGTTTCCCACCACGGCACTTGAACCAAACTGGCAGACGAACTTTCCAAAACTCAATGCACAGACCCGGCGGGTCTTGTTGATCGATCTTGTCGAGCAGGGCGATATCGCCAGTCTCGATCTTGCAACTCAGGCTGCAATGAAGGACCCGGATTCCGAGGTCGTATCCGGTGTCATCGATTATCTGGACTTCCGCGGTGAAAGACAGCATCTCGACCAGCTGCTGGACGGACTGGATCGAAAGATGTGGATCGAGATTGTCCGCCGGCGAACACCGGACAGCCTCAGCGAAAAGCACAGCGCCCAATGGATAAGTGCGAAAAAGAAGCGCTTTGCATCTGCAACAGGGATCGAATGGGTCAACCTGGCCTTGGAATTTGGCGGCCCGCCGCCCGGGGACATCGTTGATGCGGCGTTGGATGTGGAAATGGACAGCGCCTGGGCAAACAGTGAGCTGCACAAACAATTGTCCGAGCGATATCCGGCCGAATTCGGTGCGACTATTGTTGAGAGGTTGGAGCGAGGCGCAAGGCTGCCTTACGATGCAAAGTCTCATCTGAAGAATGTGGAAACCGATAGGCAGGACCAGTTTCTGGCGTTGGCGAAGGAGGAGAATGGCAACTATCACCGCCGCGAACTGATCGCCGTTCTGCTGGTTTCCAATTCGATTGCCAGTCTTGTCGACGAGGCGATGGCAATTGCGAATGATCGCTCTGATGGCTGGCAACAAGCCATGCAGCTCTACCGCGATATTTTGCTTCATGTACGGCTCGAACTCCTGATCGATGAAGTCGTGCGCCGTACTTCATATAATGCTTTCGAGGCAGCGGCTCTGGCTTCGATCCTGTCGAGTTGGCGCGACGATGAGGATCGCAGAAACCGCTTTCCGGTCAGTACCAAGGTTCGCGACCGCCTTGCTGTATGGACACATCAGCTGCTTGACCCCATGATCCGCGAATCTGCGTTATCACGCGGAGAGCTCGCCGCGCTGGTATCGCTCATTGGCAGGATCGGCTCGGATAGTCTTTTGCCGGATGCACTGCGCTTGTGGGACGAGAACAGGCAACGTCAAGCAGTGCAGAGAGCCGCATTGTCGGAAGACCTGATCGGGGGAAGTCACAGCGAAGCCCACATGTATTATAATAATGCATATCGCGATGCGTTGATTTCCATCGGCGGCAACGCGGTTATCGCCGAAATGATGACGCGGCTCTCGGATGATGAATGCGAACATGACGCAGCAATTGTGCTCGGGCAGCTTCTAAAAGTAAGCGCGCCTGTGCATCACGCCATCGGTCCGGCCTGGAACGACTATGCTGCTCGGTGTGCGAGTCTGGAAGAGAGGCGTTCGTCTCCACCCAGCCCTGAAGCGGCAGCGATCCTGGATCGCATTGATCGGCTGGTGAAAATTGGCGATTCCTCAACGATCGCGCGAGCCTTTCAACTGGCGGGTCCAGCAACAGTGATGAACTATGGCGATCGCGTAGGATCCCTGTTCAAATTGGTCGAACAGGGGAGAGAAAACAGGTCATTGGTCGATTTATGTAAGGCGCTTGGTGAAAATGGCGAAGCCTTACCGGCCGACATTGTCCGCCAAGGGATCGACGATAGCGTTGCCGAGGTCGCGGCATTGGGCTGGGCTTCGGAGAATGACCATTGGAAGATCAATGCTTGGCTGCGTCTGGTGGCGTTTGCTGATGATGCACGCGCCGCGCTGCCCGATATCGCGGACTTGCCGGACTTATCCAAACGACCACATCAGATTGGCGATCTGGTTTTCGCTCTTGGCTATTCGCGTTCGAAAACAGCAGTAGATGCATTGTCGGATCTCGCCGCTGCCGACTCTACCATATCGACAAGCGGTCGTTGGGCCGCCGCTTTGAGTCAAATCGGGACCGTAGAAGCCGCAAATGTCTTGTTGGAGGGCATCACTGCCAGGCAATCCGGCGAGGGGCAGCGAGTAGATGGCCACAGGCTGCGCGAGGCCCTGGTCCCGCTCATCGCCAAGCATTGGAAGGTCCGTCAGCGCGTTTACGATCTGTTGCGAGAGGTTGACGATCCGCAAATACTGGCGCTCCTCTCTGATGCGTTTTCTGAGAGCCTGAATGAAGACGAAGCCAAAAGAATGCTCGACCTGGTATCCGGGCCCGACAAGGCTCCCATCGCGCGCAGCTTGGTCAGCCGCCTCGAAAACGCCGCCGTGAAAAGAAATCCGGTTGACGGAGCCTCCAACCTCTATGAGTTGGAAGCAGAACCTTTGACGAGTTTCAGGCGGCACGCATTCAATGCTTTTCTTGCACAAGGCTATAATGCCGAGTGCGCAAGAGCCAGTCTCGTGGCAATCGATCATTTGCGTGATCACTATGGCAAGCCGCTGGTCGAGCCCTATCACCCGATGGTTGAAAGCCAGGAGCCTTGGCCGGTCTCTGTTCAGTGACCCGAAGATGTTGTGAACGGTTGACCAAGCGGCGCAATGGGGTCGCTCTGCCGAGCGGGCAGAAAGGGGGCGTCCTATGAAACCGGAAGTAGAGTCAGAGCCGCGAACCGGATGGGTCGAACAGCCGCTCGGTGTCAGCATTGTTCACCAGTATTTCCCGGGCTTTATCGACGTCGTACCAAACTCCCAATTCGTCGTTGACGCTCCCGATCTGCGGGGCAGTGTTCAGATCATCTCACACGTTAGGCCGCTGGTTGTAACTGACTTTGAAAATCGGCTCGTCACGGTTTCCGAAGACGCCGGCGAGATGACTAGGATCGCCCGTCCCATCACTAACGTTGCTGACGACTCGCTATCTGCAATGGCAACTGGGCGTGAAGGTCGATTGGGTCCGATTTTCGCTATCGAAAAACCGGTGACCGGACGGATCTTCTATCAAGACATATATACCGAACTCCAGACGTGCACTGAGACCGCCGACACCAAGGAAAGCGCAGGTCTACAAGGGCATGCGCGGCTGCTCGAACGTTTAATTGGTACGTACCGCTATCTGACACCGGATCCGCGATTGGCGATGGCAGACGAGACCCCCGCCGATACGACTCCACTGCGGGTTGGCTTTTATCGGTATCGCGACCGGGAACGTCTCCTGCCCTTCACTGAACGCATACAGAACGCGCTTCCTTCTTCGCTGAGCCTGTCCATCATGAGCTACAAGACTGCGGCAAAAGCTCTTCAAGACCATGATCCTGCAAACCTCGAAACCCGCTCCGAACAGCTCGGCTCATGACTTTTAAGCGGCTTCAAGCTGTCGGAAAATCTCGCCGAAATAGAGCGGCTCGCCGACTTGGCCTTCCGTACTGGTCGTTTACGTGCAGCGGTCGTTGAGTCCATCTCAGTCCTGGAAGCAGGCATTCTCGCAGCACGGTTGCGCGCATCACAGCAGGGCGATGCTCCATGGGCGATCCGCAAGGATCCCGATCAGCTGACACTCAAAGACGTCGTGAACAAGATTCTGCCGCTACTGTTAAAGGCATATGACGGGTCCGTGGGCGACATGGTGCAGATCGCTAACAGAGCTCGCTTAGTCCGGAACCAAGTAGTGCATAGGGGCCACCGACCCTCGATCGAAGAGGTCAATCAAGTCCTGAGCACCGCTCGTAAGATCCTCTCGATCCTTGAATTGCCCGACCTCTACAAAGGAAACTACAAAACCAAACCTTAGAGGAATTGCCGCTTCATCTCGCAAGAGGGGGCTTCAATTCGACATGAGGATCACAGCGAATGCGAGAGCGGACGAGCCAACAACGTACGACTGCTTCCAGAAAAAGTCATCTGAGCGCTGAATGACGGCTTTTGGGGCGCAAAGCTAACCTGCTCTCTGGATATTGAGAGCAAGAGGCAATTTATTTCGCGTCTCACAGCATCTAAACGCATCCAAACTCGTCTCCTGGCATAGTTGGAACGGCACTTGGTCTCTTTTTGTTCTTTCCTACACCTTTGCGATTCGCCTAGTTTGCCTAACGTCACCTAAGCCAAGGGTGGCGCTGAGTTGAGTATCTGATCGCAAGGTCCGCAACAGCAATTTGAGAACCAACCCAACGTCGCAGGGGAGTGCGGCAACGGTGACAGGCCCTTCAAGAAAAGGAATCTGTCATGTCGAATATCGAACTACTCACTTGCCATGAGGTCATGCGCCTCACGGGCATTCGCAGCCGAACCACAATTTGGAGACGCATTCGCAAGGGTGCCTTTCCTCATCCGATAGACATAGGCGGCGGACGTATCCGCTGGCGGTCGACGGATATCGACGATTGGATCGAGGCCCTCCCTCTGCGCCGCTATTGACCCCGCTAATGCGGGCAATGGTCCGCAGAAAGATACTCCCAAATGTCTATCCAATCATGGATCAAGACGGCCTTGCTGAAGCAGGGCTGGATCATCGTCCGCGCTCCAATTGATGACAAGGAGCGCACTGCCAAACTTGTTGAGCTGCTTGTTGAAGAAAACGCTGATGGGCGCTCCCGGAGGCATACACTAAGGCCTTGGCTCTGGTATGAGCGTCCCGTCTTAGATCGGTTTGAGGGCCACGATTGCGGCCTCACTGTCGAGGGACCAATCTACCAAAGCAGAGATGGAACCGGGTATCCGCTTGGTAGCCAGCTTCGCACCGAATTCGGGTGGCTCGACCTCACGCCAGAAGAGACCAACCTGCTCGCAGATGAAGTTCGAACGGCGATCGACCACGCATTGCTTCGCTGGTTCACGTGTACCGATATGGCGGATCGCCAGTTGCCTTCCCGCCAGTCCCGCGAGCGTTATTTCGACGACGATGTCGCCCGCAATCTGATCCGGTCTGCGACGCCTCCAAAAGCAAATCAGGAGGATGAGCGTCATGACTAATGGCCTCACAAAGACAGGAGGGAGAGAGGGCCGCGATGCTACGCATCGAGCCCAGAAAGTGGATACACACCCCACGCACGGGTGCATCGAGGATTTCTGCGGGTTTAGTGAGATGCTGATAGCACCTCGCGACGATAGCTTGTTGCAGACCTTCGCAATTCCGCCATTCTTCGCGATGGCGGATAGCATCTCCATCGAGGCGAACCGATGAGTGCGCGGGCGCAGACGGTGCGCCTCAATCCGTCACAACACAGGCTGCTTGCGGACTTTGCGAAACGGCGCGGCCTGACCCAATATGCTATGCTCGCAAGAGTGGTGGAAGCGGGCTTGCTTTCGCTGCTGCACGGCACCGACAAAGAGACCGATCTGGCTGAGCTGGCAGGCGAGATCGGTTCGATATCGGAGCGCCTGGCAGAGACCGAAAGGGTGCTTGACCGCGCTCTGTTCACCTCCTGCGCTGCCTATGCCTATGCGCGAAGTGCAGCGCTTGGAAAGAAGCAGTCTGATGAGGCTATTGCCGCTGAAGCACGGGCTGCTTTTGAGCGGCAACGCTCCCTTGCGCTGGAGGCCGAGTCATGAGTTTTGGGACCGATTTTGTCACCCGCGCCCATGCCCTTTGGCGGGTGCGTATGGCGCACTGGCAGCAGCGCTTTGGCTTCTTTGCCAAGCTTATTCTCATCTCGGCATTGGCTGGGGCGATAGTTGTCCCTCAGCTCCGTCTGATGCCCGAAGAGCTTGCCGTCGCCGCTCAATACGTGGGCGCAAACTTGCTCACCCTTTTGGGTGATCTGTCTGGCAAAGACATGATGATGAAGGTGTCGATGGACGGCCAAAGCTGGACTGTATCCGCATCGGCTTTTGCCAGCGAGCCACTTGTCGCCGCGACCTTTAGCAAGGCGATAAAACTGGTCATGGGCGGAGCGCTTGCTGGGATCGGCGCGGGCTTTTTGGTGTCCCACTTCATCAAGCGCACCATGTCCGAGCAAGGCAAAGATACGCTCGCCGACAGGGTCATTGGTGGTACCCGTGTGGCGGATGAAGCGGATGTGGCTGCTCAGACCACTTTGCTTAGTGGAAGGGATGCTCTTCGCATCGGTCCAGTCCCGATCCCGCAGCGCATGGAGACCCGTCACTTTGCTTTTCTGGGCACGACCGGAAGCGGGAAGACGACTGTCTTGCGGCAAATGCTGGATGGCATAGAAGCGCGCGGCGAAGCCGCTCTTGTCTATGACACAAGCGGCGAGTTCATCGCCCACTATTACAACCCTGCGCGCGGTGACATCATCCTCAATCCCTTTGATGCGCGCTGCACCTATTGGTCCCCTTTTGACGAGATCTCGCACCCGGCTGATGCGGACCGTATCGCACGCCAATTGGTGGCAGAAACAGGCAGCGAGGATGATGATGTCTGGCTTGAGACAAGCCGTATTCTTGTCGCCAATATGATGCGCTCCTTATGGGCGGAAAAGAACTGCAGCCTCGAAGCCTTGCTGGAAGCCCTACAGGTCAAAAGCAAAGAGCAGTTGAAGGAATGGCTGGGTAACACATCGTCAGCCCGCACCTTTGCTGATGATGCAGATCGGGCCACCGGCAGCGTGCTGTTTATGTTGGCCAAGGCTGCCAACCTTATCCAGTTTTTGAAGATCAAGCAGGATGAGGGCGACCCTTTTGCCTTCCGCGATTTCATTGTCGATCTGGACAAATGCAAGGGCGCAAAGCCCTGGATATTTGTGCCGCGCAAGGAAGACTATTTCGAGGCTTCCAAGCCGCTTATGGCCTGCTGGCTCGAATGCGCAGCGAGCGCGGTGCTAGGGCTTTCGCCATCCTCTGACAGGCGCATTTGGTTCGTGCTCGACGAGCTGGCTGACCTGCCCCGTGTCGAGAACCTTGCGCGTCTTTTGCCAGAGGGCCGCAAGTTTGGCGCAGCGATTGTGCTGACCTTCCAGGCGCTCGGCCAGATGCGCAATCGCTACGGTGCGAACATTGCCGAAGCCATGCTTGCCTGCTGCAACACCAAGCTCTTTTTGCAAACGGTCGATCAGGAAACCCGCAAGTGGGCGAGCGCCACCATCGGCCAGTGCGAGATCGAAATGCGTGTTGCAACCGATACGCTGGCAATCAACAATCAGGGTCCGCGAACAACCATGGCAACGCAGCGCCAATTTCGTGCAGCGGTGCTTGAAAGTGATCTGCGGCTTAGTCCCTACAAAGGCTATTTGCTGCTGCCAGATGGCCTGCCGGTCGCCAAGATCAGTCTTACCGCTGACCACATCACGCAGCGCGGAGAAGCGCGCCAGCCTGGCTACATCCCTGGCGATCCTGCGGACACGCTTTGGAGCAAGGTGAGTGAGATCGCCAAAGGCTCACAGGTCGACGAGGGCAAGGCTGAAAGCGAGAATGGCCGGGCTAAACACCAAGGGCCGGTGTAATGGTCGCCACTGTCTCTGCCCTGTCAAGCGCAGCTCAGGCTGCGAGCTACTATGAGGCCGACGACTACTATGCCGAAGGCGGCATGGCTCCCTCAGAGTGGTTTGGTGAGGCTGCTGAGAAGCTTGGCCTTTCTGGAGAGGTCGACCGCAAACAATTCGGCGAGATGCTTGAAGGCCGGATTGCCGGGCAGCAGCTTGGCACTACCCGCGATGGCAAGGTCGAGCACCGGCCAGGCTGGGACATTACCTTTTCTGCGCCCAAGTCCGTCTCGATCATGGCCGAGGTTGCCGGAGACAAGCGGCTGATCAAGGCGCATGGTGCAGCGGTGAAAGTGGCGCTCGCCCATGTCGAGAAGCACATGGCGGCAACCCGGATCAGGCAGGGCGGCGAGGTCCGGCGCGAGGCAACCGGCAATCTCGCCATCGCCACTTTCCGTCATGCAACAAGCCGGGCGCAGGACCCGCAGCTACACACCCACGGCGTCATCCTCAACGCGACGCAGGACAAGGATGGTAATTGGCGCAGTCTTGAGCCGCGTGCCTTCTATCAGCTGCAAAAGGAGATCGGCGCGATCTACCGGCAGGAGCTAGCCCATGGTGTTACCGAGCTGGGTTATCGGATTGATGCTGGGAAAGATGCGCTCTTTGAGATTGCGGGCGTGCCGGAAAATGCCATCGAAGCGCTCAGCCAGCGCACCGCAGCAATCGATGCCCGGCTTGCCGAGCGCGGCACGAACCGCGAGCAAGCCAGCGCCGCCGAAAAGCAGATCGCCGCACTCGATACGCGCGAGGCCAAGACCAGTGCCGATCATCGCACCTTGCGCAGCGACTGGCGGGCAACCGCCGATGCCAACGGGTTCGACAAGGCTGCGCGAGACAGGCTGATCGGTGTCGCGAGAGAGAGGGTCAGAAGCAGCGAAGCCTTAGCCAGTCCCGAACTGTTAGCGCAGCAGGCAGTGGCCTGGGCCACTGCCAAGCTCTCCGAACGCGAAGCAGTCTTTTCGGCCAGCACCCTCGCACGCGAAGCCGGAGACTTTGCCTTTGGCAAGGCCGGGCACGGTGCAATCAGCGCGGCGATTGCCGAAGCCGGAGAACGCGGCGAGCTTGTCCCGCGCACCTTCCTCGACCGGCGCGGTGCAGAGTTTGCCGGGTTCACAACGCCGCAGGCTATCGAGACCGAGCGAACCATGCTGCGGCTCGAACAAGCCGGACGCGGCATGGCGCAAGCGCTCGCCAGTCCGGTGACGGCAGCACGGAGCATCGAACGCGCCGCGCGGCAATCGGCACGATCCGGCTATGCCTGGACCGAAGGCCAGAAACGGGCGACCGCCGAATTGCTCACCTCGCGGGATCGCGTAGCCGCTGTCCAGGGCTATGCTGGGACGGCCAAGACTACCACAGTTCTGGCAACCTATGCGCGCGAGGCACGGCGACATGGGGTTGTGGTTACAGGCCTTGCGCCAACCGCATCGGCGGCGACCGTGCTTGGGGAAGCACTCGGCCTACGCGCTGACACCGTGGCGCGGCATTTGCTTGCGCCAGAGGCGAAGAAGCCAGGCAAGGAGGCCGTCTGGATCGTCGATGAGGCCTCGATGCTTTCAGCCCACGACATGGCGAAACTCACGACCCGCGCCGACAAGGCCGGGGCCCGGCTTGTTCTGGTCGGTGACGTCAAGCAGCTGGGATCGGTCGGTGCAGGCGCTGCCTTCGCGCAGTTGCAGCAGGCGGGCATGGCGACCGCGAAGCTTGCCGAGGTAGTCCGGCAGACAAATGCCGGGACCCGGGAAGCCGTCATGGCTTCGATCGAAGGCCATGCGGGCAAGGCGCTGGCCGCATTGGAACGTGGCGGGGGCAAGGTGATCGAGGGCGCAACGCCGGATGAGCGCCTTGGAGCCATGGCGCGGCACTACCTGGCGTTGCCGGTCTCAGAGCGCACACGAACCCTAGTGATCGAGCCATCGCGCGAGGGCCGCGACCGGCTCACCGGCATGATCCGCGCGAAGTTGACCGAGCGTGGCGAACTATCACCAGAGGCAGTCCGGTTCGATGCTCTTGAAGCGAAAGGCTTGACCCGTGCCGAAGCGCGAGAGCCAGTAAGCTATGCCATCGGCGATGTCGTCCGGTTCAGCCGCGACTATGCCGCCAAAGGCGTGCGCTGGGGCGAGAGCTTAGCAATTGTAGCTATCGATCCCGAGCGCGGACGCATTGCCCTCGAAGGACGCGATGGCCGTTCGCTGGACTGGCATCCCCGGCAATGGGGTGCTGGCAAGACTGAGGTGTTCGAACCGAGGCCGATGGAACTGCGCACCGGCGACCGCGTGCAGTTCACCCGCAACGACCGGGAAGCGGGGCGGGTCAATGGCCTTGGCGGGTCCGTCACCAGCATCGATTCCGACCGTGGCCTGGCAACGCTGAAACTCGCCAACGGTCGCGAGCAGAAGCTCGACCTCTCCGACCCTCGCGATGCCCACTTGCGTCATGCCTATGTCCAGACCGCTCACACCGCGCAGGGCCAAACCGCCGAACGTGTCCTAATCCACGCCGACAGCCGCTCCACCAATCTGGTCGACCAGAAAATGCTCTATGTCGCGCTCTCGCGCGCCAAAACCCAGGCAGTGATTGTCACCGACGATAAGGAAAGGCTTGTCCGTGCGATCTGCGAACGTGCAGGCGAGAAGCAGATGGCCATGGCATCGAGCACTCCTGAGGCCAGCAAATCCAAGGCGATGGGAGCTGGCTTGGGGTGATTAAATAGCTCTTGGCACTGCCAAGCCATGACGTCCTTCGTCCTCCCGATGGAATGAACTGCTCTCTTTCGACAGGCCGAGCCTGATGGGATCAACAGCCTGCCCGCTCCATTCGGGCTCGCGCCCTCCCGTGTTGGCTGTGCCGCGTAACCGCTGACCCACCTGGCCAATCCGGCCCGTCCCTTTGTCCGCGTTCCCAACGATTGGACGAAGGATTTTCAACATGGCTCGCACCAAAACCACCAACATTTACGACACCATCACCAACCAGATTATCGAAGCCCTAGAATATGGCACTGAGAAATTCTCGCTCCCTTGGCATCGCAGCACTGCGCCGCTCTCACGGCCGATGAACGCTGTAAGCAAAAACGCCTATCGCGGCGTTAACGTCCTTGCCCTTTGGGCCAGCGCCGAGGCGCAAGACTTCGGCCATGGGCTTTGGGCAACCTATCGCCAGTGGCAGTCACTCGGAGCACAAGTCCGAAAAGACGAGAAAGCCTCACCGATCGTGTTCTATAAGGTTCTGGACAAGCGCGAGGATCAAAAGATCGAGGAAGACAAGAGCCCTGGCCACATCTTCGCGCGGGCCTCTCATGTATTCAACGTCAGCCAGGTCGAAGGATATGAGATCCCGGATACGCCGGAAGGGGAAGGGTTTGACCCCATCCCGCAAGCGCAGGCCTTTGTCGAAGGAACGGGTGCGAAAGTCCGCGCCCAAGGTGAAAGCGCTCACTATACCCCTTCGACCGATACGATCACCATGCCCGACCGCGAGCGGTTCTTTACCACCGCCAGCGGAAGCGCGGGCGAGAATTGGTACGCGACCTTGCTCCACGAGCTTGTCCATTGGTCTGGGGCAGACCACCGGCTCGCACGCAAGTTCGGCAAGCGGTTCGGTGACGAGGCCTATGCAATGGAGGAACTGGTCGCCGAGCTTGGTTCAGCGTTCCTATGCGGCGATCTTGGCCTTTCCACGAGCCCACGTCCGGATCACGCCAGCTATCTCGCCAGTTGGCACAAGGTGCTCAAGGCTGACAACCGCGCGATCTTTACCGCCGCGAGTGCGGCAGCCAAGGCTGCCGACTACTTACAATCGGTAAAGCGAAGCGGGAGTTGAACCCACATTGCAATTGCCGCGCAGTCTATCTTTTGACTACAAGGACTTGATGACTGCCTCCGAAGAACAAATCGAACAATTCATTGCCGATTGGCGCGAAACGGGCGGCAGCGAACTCGCGAACACCCAACTGTTTATCAATGGCCTGACTCAACTTCTCGGCGTCGATACGCCTCGCGGGGCAAAGGCCGACGACACGACCAATGATTATGTGTTCGAGCGGCGAGTTTTCCAAGACAATGGCGATGGAACCCAAAGCTTTGGCCGGATAGATTGCTACAAGCGCGATTGTTTCGTTCTTGAGGCCAAACAAGGCAGCGAAGCGGACCGCGCCGCTGCTGAAGGCGGTGATGAAGATCTCGATCTTTTCGGTCAAACGGCCAAGGCCCGCGTTGCGCGAGGCACGGCGCGTCGGGGTACGCCGTCTTGGGCAAAGGCGATGCAAGAGGCCAAGGGGCAGGCCGAACGCTACGCCAAAGCGCTGCCTACGGAGCATGGCTGGCCGCCTTTCCTGCTCGTCACGGACATCGGCTATTGCATGGAGGTCTACGCCGATTTCACCGGCACTGGCAAAGCCTATTCCCAATTCCCCGACCGCGCCGGTTATCGCATCATGTTGGAGGATTTGCGCGAGGAGGAAGTGCGCGAGCGCCTCGCCAGCATTTGGACCGATCCGCAAAGCCTCGACCCAGCGTCGCGTTCCGCGGTGGTCACGCGAGAGATTGCCGATCTCTTGGCAACCCTCTCCAAGCGTTTAGAGCGCAATCACGATGCTGAAACAGTTAGCGGATTTCTGATGCGCGTGCTGTTCACCATGTTCGCAGAAGACACCGAAGTCCTTCTGCCAAAAGACAGTTTCAAGAACCTCCTTGCCGCGCATCAAGACAATCTCGACAATCTGCCGATGTCGCTAACCGCCCTGTGGAAGGCCATGGATTCTGGCGAGTTTTCACCTGCGCTCGCATTGCAGGTGCGCAAGTTCAACGGATATCTTTTCAAGAATACCGAAGCACTGGCCCTGGATGCCGAAGAGC
Source organism: uncultured Erythrobacter sp. (assembly GCF_947502395.1). Lineage (GTDB taxonomy): Bacteria > Pseudomonadota > Alphaproteobacteria > Sphingomonadales > Sphingomonadaceae > Erythrobacter. The sequence continues at coordinate 606,675 of NZ_CANMZM010000002.1, read as the reverse complement.
TTCAGGTCCTCATCGAGGCTGCAAACAAAGATTGGACCGAGGTTGAACCGGCGATTTTCGGCACTCTGCTCGAACGCGCACTCAACTCCAAAGAGCGGGCTAAGCTTGGCGCGCATTACACGCCGCGCGCCTATGTTGAACGGTTGATTGGCCCCACCATTATGGAGCCGCTGCGCGCTGACTGGAACGGGGTTCGCGCCGCTGCTTCCGAGCTTATCGGCGCAGACAAAGCGGCGGAGGCGAAAGATCTAGTTGAGGGGTTCCACTCCAAGCTCGCTCAGACTCGCGTGCTGGACCCGGCATGCGGAACAGGAAACTTCCTTTATGTTGCCATGGCGCGGATGAAGGAGTTGGAGGGCGAAGTGCTCGATCTGCTGGCCGAGCTTGGCGACGACCAATATGTGGCCGAGATCACCGGGCACACTATCACGCCGGAAAACTTCCTCGGGATTGAGATCAACCCGCGCGCCGCCGCCATTGCGCAGCTGGTTTTGTGGATTGGCTATCTGCAATGGCATTTCCGGGTGAACGGCAAAGACCGCGCGCCGCCAGAGCCGATCTTGAAGGACATCCGCACGATCGAGAACCGCGATGCGCTGATCGATTATGATGCCCGCGTGCTTGAGCTTGACGAGCAGGGCAATGCGCTGACAATTTGGGATGGGGTGAGCTTCAAAGAGCACCCCGTGACGGGAAAGCTGGTGCCTGATGATACAGGCCGCAAAGAGCTCTACCGCTACATCAAGCCCCACGCGACCAAATGGCCAACCGCGGACTTTATCGTCGGAAATCCGCCGTTCATTGGTAAGCGGGAGATGAAAACTCAACTCGGCGAAAAATACGTAGACGCTGTAAGATGCTCGTTTGGTCTCCCAGATAACTGCGACTTCGTAATGTACTGGTGGCATTTGTCAGCAGAGTTAGTGAAAAAAGGGAAAAGCCAGCGTTTTGGGTTGATCACGACTTCGCAAATAACAGGGTCTTTCAATTCGAGCATCGTATCCGATCATCTCCTCGACGAGCAACCTGTTTCGATACTGTATGCCGTTCCTGATCATCCTTGGGTGGACAACAATGACGGCGCGTCTGTGCGGATCGCCATGACGTCAGTCGGTAAAGGTAATCGCGAGGGCGTGCTGAGGCGTCTGGAGCACGTCCGTGGCGATGGAGATCATAAAGATTCCGCCGAGTTTGAGTCTACCAAGGGCTATATCCTCTCCAACTTGATGATTGGGCCCAATGTGAGGGGTTGCCAAAAACTATCTGCAAACAAATTGCTATCGGCAGTGGGCTATCAATTCAATGGCAGAGGTTTTGCTGTCGACGCGGATGAAGCCCAGAAATACATCAAAAAGTACAAAACGATTTCAAAGCATCTAAAGCCATTTGTGAATGGCAACGACATTACACAGAAGCCCCGCAATCTATGGATGTTCGATTTTTGGGGGCTTAAGGAAACCGAGCTCTCCGTCTCTTATCCTGAAGCATATCAGCACCTCTTATTACACGTGAAGCCGGAGAGGGATGTGAACCCTAGAGACGTGCGACGGCGCAATTGGTGGATTTTTGGCGAAGCGCTCAGCACCTTTCGTCCCGCGATTGAAGGTTTGAAGCGCTACATTGCGACGCCAATAACCTCCAAGCACCGTGTGTTTACTTTCTTAGATGCGCCAGTCGGTGGTGATAGCAACGTAGTCATGATAGCGACCGACGATGAATATCTTCTTGGAGTGTTGTCATCGAACATCCATGCGCTTTGGTCGATCCAAGCGGGCACTCGACGAGGAATCGGTAACCATCCACGATATAATAAAGGCCGCTGCTTCGACTCTTTCCCTTTTCCCGACGACGTACCCGAACCCCTGAAAAACAAAATCCGCGAGGAAGCTGAAGCTCTCGACGCGCTGCGCAAAAAGGTGCTTGCGGAACATGAAGACCTAACTCTGACCAAGCTTTACAATGTGCTCGAAGCCTTGCGAGCGAATGGTGGCAAGGGCCGCGCGCTGACCGATGATGAGCGTGACATTCACGATCGCGGGCTCGTCACTTTGATCCAACAACATCACGATACAATCGACCGCCAAGTCGCCGAAGCCTATGACTGGCCCGCTGACCTGTCTGACGAGGACATTCTCACCCGTCTAGTTGCCCTCAACAAGAAACGCGCCGGTGAAGAGGCCAAGGGCCTAATCCGCTGGCTGCGCCCTGACTATCAAGCGCCAGACTATCAAGCACCAGTGTCGCAAACGCTCGACCTTGGCGAAGTCTCTGCGCCTGCACCCGACAACATCCTGCCCTGGCCCAACAAACTGCCCGAGCAGGTCAGCGCCGTTGCCGCTGTTCTCTCTTCATCGACTTTGCCGCTCGCCCCGCAAGATGTCGCGCGCACATTCAAAGGAAAACGCGCCGCTACCGTGCGCCCGATCCTCGATTCCCTAACAGCTATTGGTCAAGCGAGGCGTTTGAAGGATGGTCGCTACGCTGCGTAAGAAAGCTCTGTCAGCGCGAAGTCAGCTCTTCCATTCGCATTCTCGAAGGTTACTGCGCCCCGCCCCAAAGTTTGTAGTCAGCCCAGTCGGCTGGAAAACCCATCATTTGCGGATTGCCAAATGGCATTTCGTCAACGAGTGCATAAAGCCTGTCGCGCCATGTATTGCCGAGTTCCGCCCGGTCCAAACAATGCTGGATCATCGCCAATGTGTTGTAGACCTTCTTTGGTGCGGCCCGGTTTAACGCCGTCGCCAAGTCCGGTGGCGATTTCTTTGGCAATTTAAGGGAAACGTCGAGAGTTCTGTTCCACAACCGCCCGTGATGGGCGCAGATGTTCCGGACAATCGCCAATTGGTGGAGGAACGTCACGAAGATCACTTCGTCGAGATCGAAGGGATCCGCGACTTTTTGCCGGAGACTCGGTTCCTTGAGCGCCGCATACCATTGCGACAACAGTCCGAACGATAGCAGTTCCGATGACATCCAAACCGGTGGCCTCGCCGGACCAGAATATTCTCGTTTGTAGTGACGGACAAACGTGTCTTTTGATCGGGCAACTTCCTTATCAAGTCGAGCGCAGTTGCGATTGAACTTGTTCTGATCGGCATAGATCGCTTGATCGAGGTAGGAGAAGCCATCTCCCAGCATCGCCATTTCGTACGCCCAGGCACCACGAGCCGCGACTTCAACCCGCTCGACCGCGTCGAGAACGAGCAGGCGCAATTTGCGATCGAATTCGTAGAGCTCGAGTACGGTCTGGAAGTTGGTGCCTGTCTGAAATCTTGGGCCCGCTTGGCCCTTTGGATGCTCGAACGGAAGCCAGTAGGCGCTTAGCCTGTAGTAGCTGATGTGCTGCAAACAGTGTTCTGCAATGGCATGATCGTCGATCACCATGCCATTGGCTTCAAGCTTCGCGATTTGATCAGCCAACGAAAGTGAGGGCTTGTTGTAGAGAGGCTTAGGCGGCATCAATCGGGCCTCCTGCCATACGGATTTTGGGCAAAAAATGACCCGCCTGGTGCGCATCGTTGAGAGGCGTGGCGGGTTCTGTTACCTGATGTGTATGCGCGAGAGGTGAAAAAGTCAATCAGAACTTGCGCTCCCGTCCAATGAATCAGGGCAGCAAACATCAGTTTGTTGCCACAATCTTTAGGTGAGGTTTTGCCTTGTCGAGCACTTCGACCGCTTCGCGCCGATGCTCGGGCGCAAGGTGGGCATAGCGCAGCGTCATACCGTAATCGCTATGTCCTAGCAGTTCGCGAATGGTGTTGAGGTCAACAGCGCCCATGGCGAGGCGTGAAGCAAAGTGGTGACGCATGTCGTGCCAGCGAAAATCCACGATCTTCGCGTCAGTGAGCAGCTTCTTCCACGATGAGTTGACGTTGTCGAAGCGTGCACCGTCTTCGCTTTCAAACACGCGGCTGTTGCCGAGGTCGCATTGTGAGCGCCAGAACTTAAGAGTCTCATAGGCCTCTGCGTTAAGCGGGATATGCCGTGTCTTGCGCGACTTCGCCGTCTCCGCCGACACAGTCACGATGCGCCGGTCAAAATTTACATGCGACCATTTGAGGTCGAACAGTTCGCCGCGCCGCATACCCGTATTGAGCGATAGAAGGACCATCGGCATTAGGTGATCGCTGAAAGGAACGGCGCGTAGGCTGGGCAAAATCTCTCTGCCGCGCTCGCGACGCCATTGATTGGCTGTGTCGCGCTCATACCTCATTCTGTCTTCGCGATTCTTCAGTTGGGCGCGCAGGCGATATTCTTCGGCTTCGTCTAGGTATCGAACACGGACTTCCTTGTTCTCGCGCGCTTTCTTGACCTTGGCGATCGGGTTCACTGCAATCAGTTCCCATTCGACAGCCCGGTTGAGCGCCGCCTTGATCGCTGTGATGTCGCGATTGACGGTGTTTGGCTTGACGCCGTCTTTCATGCGCTGGGCGCGCCAGCGCTCCATATCGAGTGGCGAGATGGTCGCCATCGGCATCTTGAGAAACTTCTTGAAGGCAACCTTGAGGCGCTTGAGATTGGCCTCTGCGGTTTTCTGGTGAACCCGCGCCCAGTCAGCGTAATGTTCGTCAATAAACTCGCCAAAAGTCGAAACCTGCTTGCGCTTCTGGCGCTCGATGCGCGGATCGACACCGGCCCAGTAAGGGCCAAGTGCGCTCTTCGATGCCTCGACTGCTTCACCATATCCCATACCCGTGAGGCGACCGAGCCGGATGCGCTTTCCGCGCTCGAATTCGAGATACCATGTCTTTACACCGGAGGGCTGGACCCGCAGCAGAAGCCCGCCGAATTTAGGGTCACGCAGCTCATAGGGCTTTGCCTTCGCGGCTGCTTTTAATGCTACAGAATTGTTTAGCGCGACATGCATTGCGATCTGTCCTTCGATCACAAAGTAGCGAATCCGTAAGTGAAATGTAAGTGCAGGAGGGGTGAACGCAGTGCAGCAACTGCGAACGATTCGCAACTTTGCGATACAGAAATAAAGCAATAAAAATAATTATTTATGGTTCATTTGCGTTCTGCTGCGTTGCAACAAAATGCGCTATTTTTCCAGCTCCGAAGGCAGAGGCCAGAGGTTCGAATCCTCTCGGGTGCGCCATTTTTCAATGACTGGTCCAATCTCAGAATCAATTTGGTGACGCCAATCAACTTGCTGGAGCTCGTTTGGCTGCTCCTTTGTTTCCTTGCCTGCTGGGTGCGCGCTCAGATTTAGCCCCTGCACGATGCATGTTAAGGCGATAAACGCTACGGAAAGGTGCACTCTCACGGCGCGACCAATGTGTTGCTTTGCTATGACTATGTGCGGGTGATCTGCAAGCAGGAGTGGAATTATTGGCCACTCATACCTATAGAAGCGCGCATGGCCTCGCGTATCTTCCAATTTGCCAAGTTGCCACAAATGGCGACCCCGGTTCTTGACCCGGTGGAAGTTGGTATCGAGCGAGAGCCGGGCGATACGCCTCGGGTAGGGGTGATCTACAACCCGCGCAGCCATGGCAATAAGGGCGCAGACTTCGATTGCGGCATGTCCCCGCAGGTCTTTATCGCAAAGCCTGGGGATCGCTCGCAATTGCCTGAGGCGCTGGCCGAATTTGCCAGTCAGGGCATAGATTTGCTGGTGATCAATGGAGGTGATGGAACCGTGCGCGACGTGCTCACGAGCGGCGCTTCGATCTTTGGCGACAATTGGCCAGCGCTTGCGGTTCTGCCCAAGGGCAAGACAAATGCGCTTACCGTTGATTTGGGTGTTCCCAAAGGCTGGTCGCTGCAAGAGGCGATTGACGCTTTTGAGGCTGGGAGCCGCGTGCGTCGTCGTCCGATCGAGATAACACCCATTGGTAGCCGTCCAGAGGCGCGCGTACTCGGCTTCATTCTCGGCGCAGGCGCATTCACCACTGCGACCACAGCAGGGCAGAGTGCGCACAAGCTGGGTGCGTTCAATTCAATGGCGGTCGCAGCTGCCATTGTAATGGGCGTTGCGCAGTGGTTTTTTGCCTCGCGTGAGAATGCCTGGCGGCGCGGTTCCAAAATGACGATCGGGCTGGGTGTCAAAGACGTGCCAATGGAGCATTCCGGCGTTGGCGATCCCGAATGGCGTCAACTGCTGTTCGCCTCCACGTTGCAAGAATTGCCAGCAGGCATGAAGCCCTTTGGCAAGATCCTTGAAGGATTGAAGCTTGCGGTGACCGATCAGATTTCGCGTCGTTCGGCATTGACCTTGATTAAGATGATGCGCGGCGAAACCCCTGATGGAATTCGGGAGAAGGGCTTTCACCAACTTTCAACAAACCAGTTCTCGTTGCGGATTGACGATAGTTTCATTCTTGATGGCGAGGCCTTCCCGCCCGGTGAATATCGTATCGGACAGGGCCCTGAGCTCGAATTTGTAGCACCTTAAGGCGGTAACAGGGCTCCTATGACGAGCAGCTCTCCCACTTTGGCAGACCGCATTGAATCGCGCCTTGGTGCAAGCATCGATCCCGCCGTTGCGCGCTTTGCGCAGGACTTGGCCAAAGAGGCGGGCGCATCTGCTGTGCTGTTCTATGGCTCTAATCTGCGCACCCGCTCGCTCGACGGAGTACTTGATTTCTACATCCTGTTGCCCGGAGAACAGCGTGAACGTATTTGGCCACGCGTCAGCTATCAGGAGCGCGAAGAGCCGAATGGCACGGTTTTGCGTGCAAAGGTTGCAACGATGGCGCTGTCTACGTTTGCCAAGGCCGCCACGGGTGAGCTGCTCGACACAACGATCTGGGCGCGCTTCGTCCAACCCGCTACTTTGGTCTGGCACGCGGATGACACGGCGCGCACTGAAGTGATTGCAGCGATAGGGGCAGCGGCTCAGACTGCAGCGCGGCTGGCCGTAACACTTGGCCCGCCTTCTGGTACTTCGGAAGATTACTGGCGTGCGCTCTTTCGTGCGACATACAAGGCCGAATTTCGGGTCGAAAAGGCTGGGCGAGAGAACGATATTCTGAGCGTCAATGAAGAGCATTTCGCCGGTCTTTTGCCTATCGCCCTCAAAGCCGCTGGCATCGCTCATACCGTGAATGACGAGCGGATTACGCCCAGTCTCACCGCAAGAGAGCGGAGCGCGACGCTTGGCTGGTGGAAGCGACGCGAGCGTATGGGCAAACCCCTGAACTTTACTCGCTTGCTCAAGGCGAGCACTACCTTCGAAGGAGCAGCTCGCTATGCGGCTTGGAAGATCGAGAGGCACACCGGGATGCCTGTGGAAGTCACCCCGCTTCGCGAGAAACTTCCCATTCTGGCAGCGCCCAGCGTGCTGTGGGCGCTTAGAAAGCACCGCAAACAGAACAAGCCTTAGGTGAAATACTTCATCGTAATCGCAATGGATTGGACCCCGCGGCCGACACTGAAGCGGGTTTTGTCGACGCTCGGCTTGCCGAGATTGAAGATGCTGATCGAGGGGTTGTTGGACATTGCGCCGCCATCAGTGCGGATATCAGTCTTGCCATTCCCATTGATGTCATGTCGCACCGCGACGGCATAGGTGCCGCTTTCGGGGACTGGCAGGCAGACCGTCATCCGGCCCCTCCGGGCAGGCAATTCCACGCGGTTAAGCCAGCGTCCGCGCTCTAGCCAATCAGCGCTTGTGCCGTTGTAGACTTGCGCACGAACCATGCCGCTAGCCTCTTTGATGCCATTGATTGTCACGCGGATTGCAGGACCGCCTCCGGGTGCGCAGGATCGCATATTGTTGGCGATGATATTGCGATAGTCGCTGCTGGCTGTTGCCTGGGCGGCCAGTGGCGCAGCAGGCGCCAAAGCGCCCAGACTCGCCAGCATCGCAGCGCCCGCCATTGCGGCAGTGCTCATAGATCTTGCCATCAATTCAAACCCTTCATCTCAGCTTTTCGCTGAGCTCATTGCCGATGTGCACCAAACACATAGACACGAAATGTGTGCGCTTAATGCCATTTGCGGGCTGAATTGTCGCTGAATTGGGAGTTTTTGGCGGATTTCCGAGGGAATCCCTCTACAAAAGGGCGGGGAAAAGCGCTGGCTGACAGCTTGCTGCACGATTCGCGGCCAGCCTATGGCAAATTTTAACTAAGTTTACGCGCCGCAACCAAGCTGGCCGGACCTTTTGAAAGCGTGGCGCATGTCAGCACCATTAATCTCGCCGAGTATCCTTTCCGCAGACTTCGCTCAATTGGGCGAAGAAGTGCGCCGCGTCGATCAGGCTGGCGCGGACTGGATTCATATTGATGTGATGGACGGTCACTACGTGCCCAACATCACCATTGGGCCCGATGTGGTGAAGGCGCTTCGATCGCATACCGACAAGGTCTTCGACGTTCATTTGATGATTTCGCCGGTCGATCCCTACATTGAGGCCTTCGCCGAGGCTGGCGCGGATATCATCACTGTCCACCCGGAAGCAGGCCCCCATGTGCACCGAACGCTTCAGGCCATCCGTAAGCTTGGCAAGAAAGCGGGCGTGGTGCTCAATCCGGGCACGCCAGTGGAGGTGTTGGATAACCTTATGGACCTTGTCGACCTTATCCTGGTGATGAGCGTCAATCCCGGATTTGGCGGACAGAGCTTTATCCATTCACAGCTCGAGAAGATCACGCGCATCCGCGCAATGATCGAGGCAACAGGGCGAGATATTCATTTGGAAGTTGATGGCGGTGTGAACGCGGACACCGCCAAATTGTGCATCGAAGCAGGGGCCGATGTGCTGGTGGCGGGCTCCGCCACATTCAAAGGTGGCCCCGAGCAATACGCCGCCAATATCAGGGCGCTCAAAGGGGGTAATTGATGGAGACGCTGTTCAGCGGGCGAAGTCCAGACAGCTCAGGTGGCTCAGCCAGCCTTGCCGACTTTGATGTCGCCGAAGGTCGAACTGCGGGCGATGTTCCGGCGATAAAACTGGGCGAGGAAGAGGAAGCCTTGCGCAAAGAGGCTACTACTGAGCTTTCTGAGCAAGTTACGCCAGAAACACCCGCCTTTGCTGCAGAGCCGATAGACAGCTCGCGAGCACTAGCATTGAGCGATGTGATTGCGCCGCGCTCCAATCCTGGCGAAGCGCTGATCCGCCTCGCTTATCGCATGGGAGTGCCCGGGCACACATTGGCGGCGCCTTTCCGCCGCCCGCCCGCCAAACGCCTTTTGGCAACCGTAGAGAGCCCGGTCACCGGCAACCGTGCATCAGGCATTGCTCTTCGAGCGGGCCATTTTCAGGTGCACGGCGTCAAGCAGCCGATCGGCACGCTCGATTTCACCGCTGGCACACGGCTTGCGCCCGGCCTTGAGCGAGCAGTCCATTCCTTCGCTTGGCTGGCGGACTTGGCGAGCTGCGCCCCGCCAGAGGATTGCAGAGGCATTGCTGAGCGGATCACCAAGGGCTGGCTTGATGCGCATGAGACCCGCTCAAAAGTATCGGCCCGAAGCGCCGCTTGGGATGTAGAGAACGCCGGCCTGAGACTCCTCGCTTTGCTCACCCATGCGCCTTTGGTGTTGGGCGGTGAGCTTCGACCGCGTTTGCTTGACGCGATTGAGGACACGGCAAATTGGCTCGACCGCAAGGCTTTGCGCAGTGGAGCCGGGCTGGGCCAGGTCGCCGGGTGGGCTGGCGTCACAGCGGCGGGACTTCTCCTCCCCGAAGGACGTCCGCGCAGACTTTATGGCGAAGCGGGTCTTATAAAGGCGCTTGGCGAACTTGTCGCAGAAGATGGGGGCGGGCTGGCTCGCTGTCCGCAAGCACAGATGGACGCGATTCGAGTGCTTACCGATCTGGTTGCTTGCTATGAAGCGGTTGAACGCGACCCACCCGAGGCAATTTTGGTGATGCGAGAGCTTTTGGTGCCGCCATTGCTAGCATTGCGGCATGGGGATGGCGCACTCGGCAATTGGCAGGGTCAGGGTGCGACTTCGGCAGATGAAGTCTCAGCGCTGATCACGGCGAGCGGAGTGCGAACCCGTCCGCTGAACGAGCCAAAGCATTGGGGTTATCAGCGTATTCGCGCGGCACAAACGACTGTGCAATTTGACGCAGGTCCTCCGCCAAGGGCGCGCCACACGCGCTGCGGCTGTGCCTCGACCCTCGCATTTGAGATGTCAGACGGCACTTCGCGCGTGATCGTCAACTGCGGTGGAGCCGCACTGGCAGGCGGTTTGGTGCCAGCGCATATCGGGCAGGGTCTTCGCGCGACAGCGGCGCACTCCACTCTCGTTCTCGATGATGCAAACTCAACGGCTGTACTCCTTCATGGCAAGCTTGGGCGGGGTGCAGAAACAGTTGAGGTTGAACGGCGTGTTGTGGGTCACGGATCGGGCTCCCAACGGCGTGAAGGTACTCGTATCGAGGCCAGCCATGACGGATATGCTGCGCGTTTTGGCCTTATCCATGAACGTGTTCTCACCATTGCCAATGATGGCAATAAAATCGCGGGCGAAGACATTCTCGTGCCTGCATCGCGCAAGGGTAAGCGCGGTAAGATCGCCTTCGCGATCCGTTTCCACCTCGGCAAAGGGGTAGAGGCACACCTTGCCGAGGATGGCCTGGGTGCAAGCCTGCTCACGCCGGACGGAAAGCTGTGGCAGCTGCGCCTTCGCAGTGAGGCACCTGGCGGAAAAGACGTCAAGCTCTCGCGAGATGATAGCATTTGGGTTGATGGGGAAGGACGCCCTCACGCTACCGATCAATTGGTGATACAGGGGCTCACTTCACGTGGCGGCGGCCAATTCTCCTGGCTCCTCAAGAAAATGGGATAGACCAAAGGTGGCATCTCCAAAATGACGAATACAGTGATCAAGCGGGCACTCCTCTCAGTGTCCGACAAAAGCGGCTTGGCGGACCTGGGCAAGGCATTGGTTGCGCGGGGCGTGGAGCTGGTGAGCACCGGCGGCACGGCGCGCATGTTGCGCGAGGCCGGGCTTGAGGTGAAGGACGTCTCCGACCTCACCGGCTTTCCAGAGATGATGGATGGACGGGTCAAAACCCTCCACCCTACGGTCCACGGCGGGCTGCTCGCGCTTCGGGATAACGATGATCACATGGCTTCGATGAAAGAGCACGATATCGGCGCGATCGATCTGGTGGTGGTCAATCTCTATCCGTTCGAGGCAACCGTTGCCAAAGGCGCGGAACGTCATGAAATCATTGAGAATATCGATATTGGCGGACCTTCGATGGTGCGCTCGGCAGCCAAGAACCATGGTTTTGTGACAATCATGACGGATGCGGCTGACTACGCTGAATTGCTTGAGGAATTGGACGCCAATGATGGAGCGACATCCGATGCTTTCCGCATCCGGATGGCGGGCAAAGCTTACGCTCGCACGGCGGCCTATGACGCAGCGATTGCCAATTGGTTTGCCTTTGGCGATGCCTTCACCAATCCGCTTGGGATGGAAGCTCTGAAGGCCACGCCGTTCACCGACACCATGCCACTGGCCTTCAAGCGTTCGGACACGCTGCGTTATGGCGAGAACCCGCATCAGTCCGCGGCGATCTATGTGCCCCAAGTGACCGGCACCAATGGCGTGCCTCAGGCTGAGCAGCTTCAGGGTAAGGCGCTCTCTTACAACAACCTCAATGATGCTGATGCAGCGCTTGAGCTGGCGGCAGAGTTTGACGGGCAAGACCCCGCCGTCGTCATCGTCAAGCACGCCAACCCCTGCGGTGTGGCGCAATCGGGCAGCCTGCTGGAGGCATGGAACGGTGCGCTGGAATGCGACAGCGTATCGGCCTTTGGCGGGATTGTTGCGGTCAACACCGAACTTGATGGTGAAACGGCAGAGGCGATCGCAAGCATCTTCACCGAGGTTGTGATTGCGCCTAAGGTCAGCGCAGAGGCGCGCGACATCTTCGCCAAGAAGAAGAACCTGCGGCTACTGGAATGCGGCACAATGCCAAACCCGCGCCGTGGCGGCTTCTTTATGAAGACCATTGCAGGCGGCATGCTGATCCAAGGGCGTGACAATGGCGCGGTGTCGCTCGACGACCTCAAGGTCGTCACGAAACGCGAACCAACCGAGCAAGAGCTCAAAGACTGTCTGTTTGCCTGGACCGTTGCGCGGCACGTCAAATCCAATGCGATTGTCTATGCCAAGGACGGGATGACCGCTGGCATCGGTGCGGGACAGATGAATCGACGTGATTCGGCGCGCATCGCGGCAACCAAAGCGGCAGAAGCGGCCGAGACTTACGAGTGGGGTGAGCCTCGCACCAAAGGCAGTGCGGTTGCCTCTGATGCGTTCTTCCCCTTCGCCGATGGCCTGATCTCGGCTGCGGAGGCGGGAGCAAGTGCGGTAATCCAACCGGGCGGCTCCATCCGCGATGAAGAGGTGATCGCCGCGGCGGACGAAGCGGGCCTTGCGATGGTCTTCACCGGAATGCGCCACTTTAGGCATTAACCTGTCCGCAGCGCTCCGTCCTGCGCGTGTGATCTGAACTTTTCCTTGGGTCTGCGCAAAAAAGGCTTGGCTATCTCGCCACTTCTCTCAGGTGGGTGAGTAACTAAATCCTTGCGCGCAACGTAAATGCTTACTGAGTTGCCTGTTCACTCCGGTGCAAGAGAGCAGCTCTTATGAGCGAAATCCCTTAGGCACACGCCCCGATGAGAAAACAATGAACCTGTTTGCGCCAGACCTCTTCCGCAGTTTCGCCCTTGGCTTCGCCGTGGGCGGTTTGTTTCTTGGGCTTTATAACTTCGATATCGTGGGCAACACGCTTGATGCTCCTGTGAATGCAGCTCAGCCTATTGAGGCGCCGCAGCCGAGCGATGTCTTTCTGATCGAGCCACTGGAAGAGGCTGAGTGAAAGCCCTCGGGTTTTTTGCTGCCGCGGCTGTGACGCTCACCGGGCTGAGCGTTTTCGTCCCGATTTCTCCCAGCCAAGCCCTCGACGAGCCTGTAAATGCACCAGCACCAAAACGGGTCGCTCGCGAAGGGGCGGGTTTGAAGACTGCAATCTTCGCAGGTGGCTGTTTCTGGGGTGTTGAAGGGGTCTTTAGTCACGTCAAAGGCGTTAAAACCGCTACTGTGGGATATCACGGTGGCTCTGCGGGCACCGCTACCTACAACCGCATCATCGCCGGCGGGACAGCGCACGCGGAGGCGGTGCGCATCACCTATGATCCCTATGTTGTTCGCTATGACGAGCTTCTGCGGATATTCTTCTCTGTCGTCGCCGATCCGACGTTGAAAAACCGCCAAGGCCCCGATGTGGGTTCCCATTATCGTTCCGCTCTGGTGCCCACAAGTGATGAGCAGCGTGCTGTTGCCGAAGCCTACCTTGCGCAAATGCAGGCGTCAGGTGTGTGGGATCGTCCCATCGTGACCAAGATTGAAAACGAGCGCACCTTCTACCGCGCCGAAGGTTATCATCAAGATTTCATGGCGAAAAACCCTGATCACCGCTACATTGCGCGATGGGACAAGCCGAAGGTGGCGGCGCTGAAACAGATGTTCCCACGTGATTTCACGCGGACTTTCCTGCGCGATAATTGAGCTGAATCGCGCGCGCGCGCCGATCAGTCTGGTGCTCGCTCAAAAGAGGCACTATATCGCGTCCATGGATAGCGCTCATAAGCACGATCATTCTCACGACAATGTCGACACTCTTAAAGCTCAGGCACGAGAGGCGTTGACCGCATCCGGTGAGCAATGGACCAAGATGCGTGAAGACGTGTTCCTTGAGCTCGCGCGCCATGACGGACCGACCTCCGCTTATCAGATCGCCGATGATCTCTCAGCTGCGCGCGGTAAGCGTGTTGCACCAAACAGTGTTTATCGCATTCTCGATCTCTTTGTTGCCAACAGTCTGGCTGTGAAGATTGAAAGCGCCAATGCTTTTCTCGCTAATGCGCATCCGGGCGAGGAGCACGATTGCGTATTTTTGGTCTGCGACAACTGCGGCGGTGCCTCGCATGTTGATAGCGCCGAAGTCGGTCAGAGTTTGCGCAATATTGCCGACTCGCAGAAGTTCCGGGCAGAGCGCCCTGTTCTGGAGATTCGGGGCAAGTGTTCTGACTGTCCGTAAACAAACTTCATCAAATCGTTGTGTCAGTTGCAATTGACGCAATAAAATTCCACTAAACTTGACACTTAATGACCCAAGGGTGCATTCCCTGCGATTAGGCGTTAATCGACAGGCTCTTTCTTTGGGTGTAGGGCAAGACATTATGAGTTCACCGCTAAACACTCCTCTTCTAGACACGGTTCCAACACCCGATGAGCTGCGTCAGCTGAAGCCTGAGCAACTGCGCCAATTGTCTGATGAACTGCGCGCGGAAATGATTGACGCAGTCAGTGTATCGGGCGGACACCTTGGCTCTGGCCTTGGCGTTGTCGAACTGACTGTCGCAATCCACTATGTCTTCAATACGCCCGAAGATCGTCTGATCTGGGATGTAGGGCACCAATGCTATCCGCATAAGATCATTACCGGCAGGCGCGATCGCATTCGCACGATCCGTCAGGGTGGTGGACTTTCGGGCTTCACTAAGCGTGCGGAAAGCGAATATGATCCGTTTGGCGCAGCTCACTCCTCGACTTCGATTTCAGCGGCGCTCGGCTTTGCCGTAGCCAATAAGCTCAATGACCAGCCCGGCCGTGGGATCGCTGTGATCGGTGACGGCGCGATGAGCGCCGGCATGGCTTATGAAGCGATGAATAACGCAGCCCAGGCTGGCAATCGTCTGGTCGTGATCCTCAACGACAACGATATGTCGATTGCACCACCAGTCGGCGGCCTTTCAGCCTATCTGGCGCGTATGGTTTCTTCGAGCGAGTATCTCGGGCTGCGCAGCCTTGCCAGTCGCGCGATCAAGAAGATGAGCCGCCGCATGCACGAAGGTCTTCGCAAGGCGGAAGAATATTCGCGTGGCATGGTGACCGGCGGCACTCTGTTTGAAGAGCTGGGTTTTTACTATGTAGGGCCAATCGATGGCCATAACCTCGATCACTTGATCCCGGTGCTGGAGAATGTGCGCGACACGTCCGAAGGCCCGGTCCTGATCCATGTCGTGACTGAGAAAGGCAAGGGCTATAAGCCCGCTGAAGAAAGCGCAGATAAGTACCACGGCGTGCCCATGTTCGACGTGATTACGGGTGAAAAGAAAAAGGGTCCGGCGGGCCCACCCAATTATCAGAACGTCTTTGGCGATACGCTGGCGGATCTTGCGGACAAAGATAAGCGCATTTGCGCAATCACGGCTGCGATGCCTTCGGGTACCGGGGTAGACCGCTTTGCGCAGCGACATCCGGACCGCAGCTTCGATGTGGGCATTGCGGAACAACACGGTGTGACATTCGCCGCTGGCCTTGCCGCACAAGGCATGCGTCCGTTTGCAGCGATTTACTCGACATTCCTGCAACGCGCCTACGACCAAGTGGTCCACGATGTGGCGATCCAAAACCTGCCAGTGCGCTTTGCAATTGACCGAGCGGGGCTAGTGGGCGCGGATGGTTGCACGCACGCAGGCTCTTTTGACATCACATATCTCGCAACCCTACCCAACATGGTGGTGATGGCCGCCGCCGATGAGGCAGAGCTTGCACATATGACATACACCGCTGCGGAATATGACGAAGGGCCGATTGCCTTCCGCTATCCACGCGGCGCAGGCATCGGCGTGCCTATGCCTGACACGCTCGAAAAGCTCGAGATCGGCAAAGGTCGGGTCGTGCGCGAAGGCTCGAAAGTGGCGATCCTTTCCTTGGGATCGCGACTTGAGGAAGCCAAGAAGGCGGCTGATCAGTTGGAGGCCAAAGGGCTTTCGACCACGGTTGCCGATATGCGCTTTGCCAAGCCTCTCGATGAGGACCTCATCGCGCGCTTAATGCGCGAGCACGAAGTGGTGATCACTGTGGAAGAGGGCGCGATTGGAGGGCTTGGTGCGCATGTGCTGACCTATGCCTCGGACGAAGGTCTCACGGATAACGGACTGAAAGTGCGCACGATGCGCCTGCCTGACACGTTCCAGGATCAGGATTCGCCAGCCAAACAATATGACGAGGCCGGCCTCAATGCCCCGCACATTGTTGAGACAGTGCTCAAGGCGCTCAAGCACAACACGGCCGCTGTCGAGGAAGAAGCGCGGGCCTGAGGCTTGCCGCTTACCGCCCTGAACAGAACTGTTAGCGGGTCCGAGGCTGCGTAATCAGCACCGCAACCGGAGGCGGCGCTTGCTCGTCATCTGACTCGCCTGCAATCGGCGGGGCATCGCTCGGTTGAACTGAGGGTTCTGATTGACCGTCAATTTCCGCGTCTGCCTCTGCCTCGATTGCATCAAGGCCCATCTCGATCTCACGCAAAATGGCTGGGGGCTCAGGTGGCTCCTCCCCTTTGAGAAGCGCGATATCGCGCGCGCGGCGGTAGAGATAGATGTCGCGTCGTGCCCCATAGGGATCAACCGTATCGTTCAATCGCTCGATCTCTTCATCAAGTGCCACACGCGAGTCCAGATTGGTCACAACGAATAGAGGGATGCCATATTCTGGCGTGTCAAAAGGCGATCCCACCACAACTGGCAATAGCGCCTGGTCAAGCGTGTTGCCGATAAGGTCACGTACATTGGTGGCTCCGGCAATAGGCACATACAGATAAGGACCGCCGCCCACTCCGTAAAAGCCGAGCGTATTTCCAAAGCCGTTGCGGCGATACGGCAAGCCAATGCCTGGTTTCTCAGCCAGATCAATCAGCCCGCCAAGGCCAAACGTGGAATTGATTGTAAAGCGCACCAGTGTCTCTGCTGCCTTGCCAATTTTGCCCTGAAGCAAGAAATTGAGAAAGTTGGCTGGCTCACGTAAATTGCGCACGACATTGCCAAGCCCATCGCGCAATGGCCCTGGCAATCCATCGCGATAACCATCTGCCAGCGGCTCTACGAGAAGTTGATCCACTTCCTGAGTGATACGAAAGCTCGTTTCATTCACAGCGGCCATCGGGTCACGCTCAACGGGGCCCATGTCGCCTTCGACGACGATCTCGCTGCCATCGGGCTGAGTATCGCCTTCTCCAGGAGGCCCTTCGTTTTCCTGAGCCGGTGTTAAAGACCAGTCAAGCTGAAGAATATCAGAGGCTTGGGTTTCCCAGGGAAGCTGCTCTACGCGAGCAGTCACTGCTTCGACCGGCGCGGCAGCTGACACTTCCAATGCGACATTGACCGGTGCTGGGCCAACCAATAGCGGGCTTGCCATCATGAGAAACGAAGCGCTTGGCAATCCAGTACTCCTTTATTGCTAGAGCGGTGCTATCACAGCCTCAGACGAGTCCCATGCCGTGAATGAACTTGCTATGACTTGGCAAATAATCACTAAGCACAAGAAAGTTAGACCCAATCCATGTCTTTATTGAAAATTGAGCGCGATGGCGCGGTGACCACCCTCACAATTGACCGGGCCGAGACGATGAACCCGCTCGGCAGCCCGGGCGATGGCGATGAGTTTGCCCGTGTGTGTACAGAGATAAACCGCGATATGGGCGTGGCTTGCGTGGTCTTGACCGGAGCAGGACGAGCGTTTTCAGCAGGTGGCGATATCAAGGCGATGCGCGAGAAGACCGGGACTTTTGGCGGAAGCACGCCAGCGATCTCCGATGGATACCGCGACAACATCCATATGATGCTACGTGCGCTTCACTCGATCCGTGTGCCCGTCATCGCAGCGGTCAACGGTCCGGCGATAGGTCTGGGCTGCGATGTCGCTTGCCTCGCTGACATTCGGATTGCGAGTGAGAAAGCCAAGTTCGGCGTGACCTTCCTTAAGCTGGGTATCATTCCTGGCGATGGTGGCACCTGGATTTTGCCCCGCGTGATTGGGATGAGCCGGGCGGCGGACCTTTTCTACACCGGAGATGTGATCGATGCCGCTACGGCGCAGGATTGGGGCCTCGTGAGCAAGGTGGTGCCGCACGAAAACCTGCTCGATGAGGCAAAGGCCAAGGCGCAGAAGATCGCTTCTATGCCACCGCACTCTTTGCGCCAGTCAAAGATGCTCCTGCGTCAGGGTCAGCAGATCAATTACGACACTGCGCTTGAGATGGCCGCAAACACGCAGGCAATGATGCACACAACTGAGGATCACGCCGAAGGTGTCGCGGCATTAATTGAGAAACGCACGGCGGAATTCAAAGGACAATAGGATTTGGCGACCACCGTTCGGATTTTGGCTGTTCTTGGTGTCGCCTACCTGGCGGTATTGGCGATTTTGTTCGCGCTGCAATCGTCCCTGATCTACCCTGCGCCTCAGGATGTGCCCCCGTTGACGCCGGGTTATTCTGAGGTCCGGCTCGAAACCGACGATGGGCTGAGCTTGCGAGCGTTCCATCAAAGGGCCGATCATGGCAAGCCGACCGTCCTCTACTTCCATGGTAACGGCGGTACTTTGGCGGGCGCTAGCGTTTCGAACGGAGCGGTGGCGCAGGCTGGGCTTGGCGTGTTGCTGGTTGAGTACCGTGGCTATGGCGGCAATCCGGGAGAACCTTCGGAAGACGGGTTCTACCTTGACGCAGAAGCGGCCTTGCGGTGGTTGAGTGACGAGGGGATTGCACCCTCGCAAACTGTAGTCACGGGCAACTCGATTGGCGGTGGGGTCGCGACTTTTGCGGTGCAAGCCCTCGTGGACAGGGGAACCCCTCCAGCTGCGTTGATCCTGATTGCGCCCTTTACCTCCTTGCCTGACGTGGCTTCACAGACATTCTGGTGGTTGCCGGTCCGAGTCTTTCTAAATGAAACTTTCCCTAACCGAGAGCGTTTAGGAGGGCTGGCGCAGGTTCCAGTGCTCATACAACATGGCACTATCGACAATGTGATTGAGGATAGCCACGGGAAGGCACTGGCTCGTATTCCGCAGGTCGCCGAATTTCAGTCATTTGATGGTTCGGGACACGCTCTCTCATTCGAACAGCGCTCTCAAGAGGCACGGCGAGACTGGATCCTCGCTTTGCGGGTGAGTGACACCCGATGATGGCTAGAACCAGCGCCAGATCCCGGCCGGAATGCCCCCAATGGGAACGTGCAGCCAGGTCAGGAAGACGAAGAGAATAAGGCCCGCGCTCCAAGGGAGTGCACCGGCTTTGGCAAAACCGGAAAGTCGCGGCCAGTAGCTGGTCTTGGATTCCCACTCGACCCATGCTTCACCCATCAGGGCTCGCTTCTTTCGATCCTGCAACCGTGAACCGATAAGCGCGAGTATCCCGACAGATGCGGCAGTAACCGTAGTGCGCCAGCTCCAGTACAGCACGATGTGGGAGAGCGCCCAAAGCGCAAATCCCCACATCATTGGGTGACGCGTGATGGTGAAAACCCCTTTGGGCGCGGCGCGGGCGCTTTCTTCTGCGCCTGGCACGGCCATCGCTGGATTGCCAACCATCGATCCTGCAAAAAGCACCATCGCTGGAAGGGCAATGAAGGTTGCAATGGCCCAGCCGATTTGCCCTGATCCCGGAAGATCAGCTGCGGGGGATTCTATGAAAGCAAAGTAGATCGCCGCGAGTGACGCAAGGATCACCACCGAATAGCCGACCTGAAAACCCATATCGCCAAGCAGGTCCACCATGGGTTTGCGCAAAGGATGTGACATTAGGAAGTGGGTTCCGACAAAGGCGATGTTCGCGAAGATCAGTAATATGAGTGCGGTGTCCATACCCACAAAACTAACACCGATTTTACAAATCACCTAGGGCTGGCCGGGGATACCGGTGGGTATGATAGTAGCTTGCGCGGCTGCGACGAGGATCGGATCTTCGCCGCTGGACTCGGCAAAGACCTCTGCGCGCACCACTGCTTGGCGCTTGCCCGCTTTGATGACTTCACCTTTGGAGCGCAGACGCTCTCCCTTGGCGGGGCGCAGAAAGTTGATGGAGTAGCCACCGGTCACCACATCGCCGAGCACCGAGGCGCCTGCCCACGCGCAGGCATTATCGGCCATCAGGCCCACAATGCCGCCATGGGCAAAGCCGTGGTGCTGGGTCATTTCCGGGCGCAGTTTGAGGAGCAATTCGCTTTGACCCTCCCACACAACAATGGGCTCAACCTCAAGCCAGTTAGAAAAGCCCGACCGACCAACAGCCACGCGCTTCATGTATTTGATTGAGGCTTCAGGGCTATCGAAACGCGAATGTTGCATGAGAGAGATCCTTTAAGTCTGTAATACAGACTTATTAGCTCTTGCCAGTGGCTCTGACAAGTCTGATAGACAGACTAGATGAAGACCTATCAGCCCTCCCGCTCTCCATGCCCGATTGGCCGCGCCGCGCGCGTCCTTGGCGATCGCTGGGTTATTTTGATTATCCGCGAGCTGTATCTCGGAGCGCAGCGGTTTGAGGACTTTATCGAACCGCTGGGGATTAACCGCGCGGCGCTCACCTCACGGCTCAAGATGATGCAAGAAGCCGGTCTGCTCACCCGCGAACCACCTGAAGGGAAGCGCGCGCGGTATGTCCTGACCGACAGCGCAAAGGCGCTCACGCCTGTCTTTCAAGAGATGGCCGTCTGGGGCGAAGAGCACTTGTTTGCCGAGGGTGAGAAACCCACTGAATGGCCCTCTGCCTGAGGCTTAGCGCCCTTCGATTCCGATCAGCTCAACCTTGAACAGCAGGGTTGCACCGCCTGGAATGCGTCCGCCGCGACCGCGCGGGCCATAGGCAAGGTTTGAAGGAGCCGCGAGTTCGATTGTCTCACCAACGCGCATTTGCGGGATCGCCAATTCCCAAGCTGGGATAAGGCCGCTCAGCGGGAATGTTGCGGGCTGTCCGCGGCTATACGAGCTGTCGAATACATTGCCATCGATGAAGCTGCCCTCATAATGCACGGTGACGGTGTCGGCGGGCGTTGGGCTCTCTCCGAGCCCCAGATAGGTGACGTAACGCCAGCGGAGGCCGCCCTCCATCGTGTACCAGCCATCCGCCGCTTGAAGCCCCGAGAGATGGGTCTGCTGCGCATTGTGATAGGCGCGCTCAGCCAGCTCTTGCTCGCTTGAGGGGCCCTGCGCCGGAGCAGACGTTTCTTCATCCAGAGCAGTGGCACCGGTGGACAGCCCAAGAGTTGTAGCGCACGCCAGAGCGATCCATTTGCTTGTATTGCCAGACATTATGGAGTGTCCTGTTGATTTGGGGGGCCCGATCCCTCGCTTTAACGAGAGGGGCGGGGCCTACCCAGACAGTTGTATTAGCTTTTGCTGAAACCAGGTTCGCCAGCTTCGGGACCGGCCTCGGCCTCGCCTTCGATATGCCCGCCTTCATCGGTGAGCGTATCGAGATGCATAAGCTTCTTGATCAGCGGACTAACCACCATCACGGCGACACCGATGCCGACTGCATACCAGCCCACCGTGCTGTAAACCTCGAGCACAACCTGCTTGCCTGCCTCTTCGGTCACGCCGTCACCGCCTGTGGCCGATGCGATCAGACCAGCGGCGAAATTGCCCAGCGCTGATGCAAAGAACCAGGTGCCCATGACCAGCGAGGCCATATGCGCCGGGCTCAAGCGGTTCATCGCCGAAAGCCCAACCGGTGACAGGCAAAGCTCACCGGTAGTGTGCAACAGGTAGATCAGGAAGATGAAGATCACTGGTGTCGGGACGCTGACGCCAACTGTGCCTGCGCCCCAGACCAAGACCAGAAAGCCCAGTCCAACCTGCACAACTCCCAGACCGAACTTCATCGGTGTAGATGGTTCCGCCCCGCGCGCGCCCAGGCCCTGCCACAGCATGGCGAAGAATGGTGCGAGGAGCACGATGTAGATCGCGTTGATCGACTGGAACATCGAGGCGTTCACGCCTTGCGTATCGACATAACGGTCGGTGAAGACGTTGAGCGATGAGCCCGCTTGCTCGAACAGCGCCCAGAAGACGATCGAAACAAGGATGAGGAACATTGCGGCAAAGATACGATCGCGTTCTTGCGGCTTCAGTTTCGCAACTGCTGTCCAAAGGACGTAGAGCACAAGACCACCGCCAAAGATGCCAAGGACATAGCCGACAAGGTCTTGGTACTGGATTGCGGCCCAGCACAAAGCGACCATCGCAAGGCCCGCACCATAAATGCCAAATTCCTTACCGCCGGCGATCTTCGCCGGATCCTTAGGCTCGCCTTTGCCCAGGAGCAGCGGCTTACCGATGATAAAGAAGATGAGACCAATGAGCATGCCGATACCGGCAAGACCAAAGCCATATTCCCAACCGTAAGTTTGGCCAAGGAAACCGCAGATGATCGATGCCGTTGCTGCACCAACGTTAATCCCCATGTAGAAGATCGTGTAGGCGGGATCGCGGCGCATATCGGTGCGTGGATACAGCTGACCCACGAGAACCGAGATGTTGGCTTTGAGGAAGCCCGAGCCGACAATGATCAGCGCCAGCGCCAGCCAGAAGACGTTTATCATCGGATCAGACTGACCGCCCGACCCTTCAAACGCCATGAAAAAGTGACCAAGAGTGAGCAGGATCGCGCCGAACAGTACGGCCTTGCGCTGACCAAGGTAACGGTCTGCAAGATAACCGCCAACCACCGGAGCGATGTACACCAGCGCCGTGTAAGCGCCGTAGATCACATAGGCCTTGCTCTCTTCAAACAACCAGTGTTGAATGAGGTAAAAGATCAGCAGCGCGCGCATACCGTAGTATGAGAAGCGTTCCCACATCTCTGCGAGGAAGAGCACGAATAGGCCCTTTGGGTGCCCAACCACTTCGGGCGTGGGCCGCGTTATGAGATAGAGCCCTCCAAGCAAGAAGGCGGCAAGCGCGACAGACGCACCGCGAAAAGCCCACATTTCGAATGCACTATCGAATGTGAAAAACAATCCCTCGACCATATTGTCTCATTATCCCGAATAGCGCCCGCTTTGCCGGGCCGCAGATCGCGCCACCCTAGCGAGCAATTCCCTCGTGTGAAGCTTTTGTTTCGCGGTAGCCACATAATCTTGCCCAGCTGAACCTCGCTTGACGCGCATGGGTGTATTATGGCACTGATGCACCTATAAGGGGCCACATAAAAGAGACTCGATTATGACCCAGGCACGACCCGTTTACCTTAAGCTGCGCGATCAGATTGCCGCCGGCATTATTGAGGGCGACTATCCCGAAGGAGCGATGCTTCCGTCGGTGCGGACCTTGGCGGCCAAAGAAGGGGCGAACCCGCTTACGGTGGCCAAAGCCTATCAGCAGTTTCAGAATGACGGTCTGGTCGAAGTGCGCCGCGGTGTCGGCATGTATGTCGTCAAAGGCGCGGCCAAAGCCCTGCGACAGCGCGAGCGCGAGCATTTTTTGGCGCAAGAATGGCCCGAGATTCGCAAGCGCATGGCGCGCCTTGGGATCAAGCTCGAGGAGTTGGTCGAACGAAGCTGAATTCGCATCGTATGACCAGAGCCGGGCGTGTTTGTCCAATCCGGGTTAGCTTTACGGGGCCTTAGGCCCTTCAATCCTTGCAGTTTCCTGTGTTTTCTGGCACGTCTAAAGGACGGTTTGGCTTTCCGGTTCTGGGCTAAGACTAAACCAACGCAGGCCAATGCTGCTGCGCAAATATTGCACGGACAGGTGCCGAACCGAATGCTCGGAGGACAACATGATACGATCCGAATTGCTCACTGAACTGCACAAGGATAATCCAGAGCTTCGTGCTGAGGAAGTCGAACAGGTTGTCGACGTTTTCTTTGACGAGATCGCTCAACGTCTCGCGGAGGGTGGCAGGGTTGAACTTCGTGGTTTCGGGGCTTTTTCGACCCGTGAGCGCGAAGCCCGCGTCGGCCGCAACCCTCGGACAGGCGAAGCAGTAAACGTACCGGCCAAGCGCGTGCCTTATTTCAAAGCGGGTAAAGAGATCAAACAGCGCCTCAACGACGATTAACATCGCTCGTTTCTCGAGTTGCCCTTGACGCGATGTCTGCTATCGCGCCCATCTGATTGCTGAGCTGTCGCTGGCAAGCACATGATGCGGGTGTGGCGGAATGGTAGACGCCGGGGACTTAAAATCCCCTGATCCTATAGATCGTGTGGGTTCGAGTCCCACCACCCGCACCACTTTCACAAATCCTCTGTTGAGAGCCATGCTGTGGTTCAACCCCAGCTGTGCAGTGTGGCTCACGGCGCCTCACTGTCATCTAAGTGTGACTGCGCGTGAACCATTTGTGCGGCTGTTAACCCGCTTCGCCCAATGTCGCGGTGAAACGACGTTTGGGCAGTTTAAACAATGAAAAGCACTGCACGCGATCCTCAATTGACGGTCGATCTTGGCCATCCCCGCGATGCTTCTATCTTGGGCATCTCCAAAGAGGACAATGGACGGCCTGCTCAGCGTCTAAGATCCCCACGATACACCCTCTTGATTCGCGCAGCAAAGCTAGTGACCGACCATGGAGAATTTATCTGTGTGGTCAGAGACGTCTCCGAAACCGGCGTCCGCCTGCGCCTCTTTCACGACCCACCTACGGGCGAGCCGATCGAGCTCCATATGGTAGGCGGCGATGTCTATTCGCTGCGTCAGGTTAGGCAAGACGGGAATGAAGTGGGTTGCGAGTTCATTGAGCGCATCGACCTTCCAAGGTTTCTCACTGAAGAGAATGCGTACCCCAAGCGCGGTCTCAGGCTGAGCCTATGCTTTCCGATCAACATTGTCTCGCTGAGTGGACTCAGAGACGACGGCACGATCGTCAATCTCTCGCAGCAAGGCGCGCGCTTCTCTTGCAAGGGAATGTACGCGATTGATCAGGCCTTGCGCGTCGAATGTACCGAGCAAGAGGTAGGCTTCGGCGCGGTGAGTGCCAAGGTTCGTTGGAGAAGAGACAGCGAATATGGCGTGGTGTTTGAAAACACGCTCTCGCTTGAAGAATTCGCAAAGCTTGCGGCGAAACTGCAGAAACCCG
The DNA here is from genome assembly GCF_947502395.1 of uncultured Erythrobacter sp. Lineage (GTDB taxonomy): Bacteria > Pseudomonadota > Alphaproteobacteria > Sphingomonadales > Sphingomonadaceae > Erythrobacter. The sequence goes on along the minus strand of NZ_CANMZM010000002.1, from coordinate 581,842 downwards.
AACTGCTAAGCGCAAACCCCTAGGAGCGCCATCAGGGAGTTTCTCGCAGATTTTACGGGTTTTCGCATTCACGTTTACGCCTCGCTAACCAATTTCCTTCACTTCCGATTTTGAACTGGCCGCAACCGTGCTGGCTAGAGGTTCAATTGGGGGCCATTCATGACGCGAACTCGGGAACAAACACCTTCTGGACAACCGGGGGTTTTGGACTGCGATGTTGCCATTATCGGCGCAGGACCGGCGGGTCTGACAGCGGGATACCTGCTCACCAAACAGGGCAAGTCGGTTGTTATCATCGAGAAAGATGAGACCTATGTCGGCGGGATCAGCCGCACGGTTGAGCATGAAGGCTACCGCTTTGATATTGGCGGGCACCGCTTTTTCTCAAAAAGCCAAGAGGTCGTCGATCTGTGGAATGAGATCTTGCCTGACGATTTCATTCAACGGCCGCGCATGAGCCGGATCTATTATGAGGGTAAGTTCTATTCCTACCCGCTTCGCGCATTCGAAGCGCTGTGGAACCTGGGCATTTGGCGCTCGACCATCTGCATGGCGAGCTATCTCAAATATAAGCTGTTCCCGATCAAAGACGTAAAGAGCTTTGAGGACTGGACCACCAATCAGTTCGGCAAGAAACTCTATTCGATCTTCTTCAAGACTTACACGGAGAAGGTATGGGGCATGCCTTGCGATGAAATGAGCGCCGATTGGGCAGCGCAGCGTATTAAGGGCCTCTCGCTCTGGGGCGCGGTTGTTGATGGGCTTAAACGTTCGCTTGGCCTCAATAAGAAACCCAATGACGGGCAAGAGGTCAAAACCTTGCTTGAAACCTTCCGCTATCCACGCCTTGGCCCGGGTATGATGTGGGATGCTGCGCGCGATCACATCCTGGCAACCGGCAAAGGCGAGGTTTTGATGGGCCATGCGCTTGATCGTGTGTCAGACGATGGCAATGGCTGGACGATGACCGCGAAATCCGCTGAAGGAACCGCACAAATCCGCGCCCAACATGTCATCAGCTCTGCACCCATGCGCGAGCTTTCCAAGCGTATTCACCCGCTGCCAGAATCCACGCTTAAGGCGGACAACCTTCGCTACCGCGACTTCCTTACCGTGGCTCTCATGGTGAAATCCGAAGATCTCTTCCCCGACAATTGGATCTACATCCATGATGACCGGGTGCAGGTCGGCCGGGTTCAGAACTTCCGCAGTTGGTCGCCTGAAATGGTGCCGGATGACGACATGGCATGCGTTGGCCTAGAATACTTCTGCTTCGAAGGGGATGGTCTGTGGTTGTCTTCTGACGAAGATCTGGTCGCACAAGCCACACGCGAGATGGAAATCCTCGGCCTTTGTGACCCCAAGAAAGTTGTCAGCGGCGCGGTCGTTCGTCAGGAAAAGGCATACCCTGTTTACGACGATGATTACGAAGCCAATGTCGATGCGATGCGTTTGGAGCTCGAAGAGAAGCACCCAAGCTTGCACCTGGCCGGCCGCAACGGCATGCACCGCTACAACAACCAGGATCACGCGATGATGACCGCCATGTTGACGGTTGAGAACATCGTGGCTGGCAAGCGCATCTATGACACTTGGTGCGTCAATGAAGATGCTGAGTATCACGAAGCTGGCGATGAGGGCGCAGAGAATGCTCTTCCCGCTCGCGAATCCGAGACCAAGCCTCTCAACAAAGATCAGGTGGCAGCGCTTACCTCGCTTCGCGGTGTGCCGGAACGGATTGCCTCTGAAGATGCGCCTCAAGAAGAGGTCCGCAAGAGCGCCTGATGGGTTTCCTCGCGCCTTTTCTTACCAGGTTGAGCGATGTGCGATTCATCCGCTACCTGCTCGCCAGCGTTGGCGCGCTGGCGGTGGACGTCGGGAGCTTTCTCGCATTTCTTGCGCTTGGAGTAATGGCAGCGCCGGCCTCAGCAATAGGCTACTCGCTAGGCATTCTTGCACACTGGTTGATGTCGAGCCGTGCGGTCTTTCAGGATCGTGTAGCCGCCTCTGGCGCTGCCCGTTCGCGGCAAAAGGCCCTGTTTGTGATTTCTGCGCTGGCGGGTCTCGCGCTTACGACAACCATCGTGGGCCTTGGCGATTGGGGCGGCATTGATCCGCGCGCAGCCAAGCTTGTTGCGATCGGTGTCAGCTTCTTCGCCACCTGGCTACTCCGCGCAAAAGTGGTCTTTCGCGAGGACTCAGCAACTGCAGAGAGCGTGTGAGCACCATGTTGGAGGAACGCCGCAGAGCAGCCTTTCCTCTCTCCTTCCTTGCGAAGGCTGGGCTGGCTTGGGTCTTTGTCAGTGCCTTTCTGGTTGCCACCAGTTGGGGCTCTATCACGAGTATGCATCTTTCCGACCCGGACGACGTCTTGCGCCTTATCCAGGTACGCGATCTTTTGGGCGGACAAAGCTGGTTTGACGTCACGCAATATCGCGTGGATGCCGCTGGTGGAGGCGTTGCCATGCATTGGTCACGCCTTGTCGACATACCGCTGGCGTTCTCCATCTGGGTGATGACCCCAATTTTCGGCAGCGCCTTGGCTGAAGCTATCGCGCTCGTTGCTGTTCCGCTCCTGACATTGGGCTGCGTCATGTTGCTTGCATCCCGCATCGCATGGAAGATGTGGGGCGATGAGGAGGCTATTCTCACTGCTCTCGTGATCGTGATCTCGATCCCAGTTCTCTTCCAGCTTTCGCCCTTGCGGATCGACCACCACGGCTGGCAATTGGCCTGTGCGCTTGTTGCTATAAACGGATTGCTCGCTCGTTCAGCCCGGCTGGGCGGCTGGATCATCGGCGCTGGGTTCGCGATCTGGCTGTCTATTTCGATCGAAGGCCTTCCCTTGGCGGCGATAACATTTGCAATTCTGGCTCTTCGCTGGCTGCGCGATCCTGCCGCCAAAGCCTGGCTTGTAGGCGCGATTCAATCACTTGCCATGGTGAGCGCAGCGCTTTTCGCTTTGACGCGGGGTTTTGGCGATCTGGCACAGTATTGCGATGCGATCAGCCCGGTTCACCTCGCCATGTTCGGTTCGGGAGCGGTCATTCTGACTCTGCTCGCCCGGATAAAGCGGCCGACACTGCTCACAATTATGGTAGGTTTCGCCTTGGCGGGAGGTGGTGCGTTGGCCATGATGTTGAACACCGCGCCTCAATGCGCGAGTGGCGGAGGATTTGCCCAAGTCGATCCTGTGGTGGCCGACATTTGGTTGTCCAATGTGCTGGAGGGCCGCCCTTTGTGGGAACAGGTGCTCGCCATCGCGCTCCAATATCTCGCCGCACCGTTGATCGGAATTTGCGCCGCACTCCAGCTGGCGGCGAGGTCTCATGACGGGTTGAGGCCTTTTTGGAGGGACTACGCGCTTGTTCTTGGCGGTGCCTTGGCGATCTCGGTTTTCGTTGCGCGCACTGGCGCGGTCGCATGCGTTCTCGCCAGCCCGCTGGTGGCCTGGCAATTGCGGCGTTGGTTGAAGGCTATTCGATTGATGGAAAACCCGCTCCCGCGCATGGCTGCAATGGTTGGCGTCGCCTGTGCGCTGCTTCCTGCCCTACCCGCCTTGCTGCTCACCAGCGCTATGCCAGTTCGAGCCTCGGTAGGGGGCGCAGCCGATGTGCCGATCCGTGTCGCTGATTGCCGCGTCCAAGATGCGAGCGATACCTTGTCAGAGCTCCCCAAAGGCGAGATTTACGCCCTTCTGGATATCGCCCCTGAATTGCTACTTGCAAGCGATCATAGCGTTTTCGCGACGGGGCACCATAGGGGGCACCAAGCGATGAAAGTGCTAATCGAAACGGCTATCGGCACCCCGGATGAGGCGCGCGAAACTCTTGTGGCGCGCGGCACACGCTATGTCGCGATGTGCCCCACTCTCCATGAATCGCGCACCTATGCGAAGATCAATCCGCAGGGATTTGTGCCACAATTGGCTCAAGACAAGGTGCCCGACTGGCTTGAGCCGGTTGCCGTTCCTGACAGCAACGGTCTTAAACTCTGGAAGATCAAGTCGGAATAGGTGCTTGTCTGGCTATGCCGGCACAAATTTCATGGCGATGCCGTTGATGCAATGACGCTTGCCGGTGGGCTCAGGGCCGTCACCAAAAATGTGACCCAAGTGGCTCCCACAATCTGCACAGTGCACTTCGGTGCGAGGGAATCCGATCTTGAAGTCAACCGAGGTGCCAACTGCGCCCCTGTCGATTGCTTGCCAGAAGCTGGGCCAGCCGGTGCCGCTGTCGTATTTGTGCGCCGAGGAATAGACTTTATTGTTGCAGCCTTTGCACACAAAGTTACCTTTGCGCTCTTCGCGGTCCAAGGCCGAAGAATAGGCGCGCTCCGTACCTGCGTCGCGCATCACATAATATTCGGAGCGCGTGAGCTTGCGACGCCATTCGGCCTCACTTCTTGTGATTCGGAAGTCGCCGCTCGCGGTGCGTGCCTGCACCTCCGAGCCGCACCCGCTAAGGAATGGCAAAACAGCGACGATCCCGCTCGTCGCCAGGAATGACCTTCGGTTGGTCTTTGTCGTTGGCATTGGTTGTACTCTTTATGATCACTGGTTTCACTCAGTGAATACGTTGGCTGAGCCCAAAAAGTTACACATCAATCCCTGAAAAAATCAAAACTCGGTGATTTCGACCTCAAGCTTGCGGAAGCCGTGGACGAAATTGGCGCGTACGCGTTCCACATCGCCAGCCACATGGACCCGCATGCGACGCTTGTGCATTTCTTCCAGCAGAACGCGCAATTGCAGCTCCGCCAGACGTGCACCCACACAGCGGTGAATGCCATAGCCAAAGGCGATGTGGCGCTTGGCGTTTTCACGAGTGAGGTCGAGCTTATGAGGCTCAGGGAAGATCTCTTCTTCGTGATTGGCTGCCAGATACCAAAGGATGACTTTTTCACCCTTCTTGATCGTTTTGCCAAACACTTCGGTGTCTTCGGTGCAGGTGCGGCGCATATGCGCAAGCGGGGTCTGCATCCGCAGCATTTCCTGAACCGCATTCGGGATGGTGTCTGGGTTTTCTTCGAACTTCTTGCGCTGGTCCGGGAACTTGTCGAGCGCATGGACAAAGCCGCTCATCGAATTGCGGGTGGTGTCATTGCCGCCCACAATCAGAAGGATCAGATTGCCCATGAATTCTTCCGGGCGCATCTGGTTCATCGCCTCGGAGTGGATCATCATAGAGATGAGATCATTGCCGGGCTCTTTATCCTGCGTGCGCTCAATCCAAAGCGATTGGAAATAGGCGGCCATTTCATGCAAAAAGCCCCAGCGCATTTCATCGAGCTCACGCACAGTGGCAAGCTCAGTATCGCCTGACCAATCCGACCAGAAGGTGAGCAAGCGGCGGTCTTCCCAAGGGAAGCCGAAAAGTATCGCAAGCATGCCGGTTGTGAGTTCAATCGAGACTTTATCGACCCAATCGAACACCTCACCGCGCGGCAGTGTGTCTAGGAGTTCGCCGGTCCGCTGACGGATTTCCGGCTCCATTTCCTTCATACCCGAAGGCGTGAATTTGGGAGCCACAGTGCGGCGCTGGCCGGTGTGCTGCGGGCGATCCATCGCAATAAACATCGGAAGCTCGCGTCTATCTATTCCGCGTTCAGCCAACTCTTCTTTACTCAGCCTATCGAGGATGGTGATCCCGCCTTGTTCCCAGCTTGATGAGAACGTCTCGGGCAGGGCTTCGATATGCTGGATCGCCTTGTGGCCGACCACCGACCAATAGGGGCCAAAGGGGCTATCGTCGATCCAATGCAAAGGGCCAGCCGCCTGCATTTCAGCGACGATCGGCTGCCACTTATCTTCGTAGTAAATGTCCGAGCGGCTCAAATCCCATTTGTGGCTGTGTGTTGGGACATCCTCAGGGTGCTTTGCGAAGTGCTCTGTCAGCGCTTTGTAAGCGGTCGGCGAAGTGCGAACCTCTGGACGCGTCATTGGGTTCTGCGGTGCTACGGTGGCCATGTCTCTCTCCTGTAGGAGGTGCGAGACTCAGTTCACTACACTCTCCCATCTGCTGTCATCCTGCCTTAACTGACAGCAATGTCAATATGAGTTTTGATCCGCCACTTATTCGGCGGGTTCCATTTCCGAGGAATTGCGGCGGAATGACCAACCACGCTTCTTCTTGGTGCCAGCGCTCCCAGACTTCATAACCTTTTTGCGGAAGAGCAAAGAGCCGCCTTTTACGAGGAGGCCGACCCAAAGCACTTGCCAAGCGAGGGCTCCGATATGGATCCAAAGCGTTTCCTCAAGCGCGGCGCGCGCCAACATCGCGAAGGGTGAGGATAGCGGAAAAGCTATCGCACCCATCTCCAACGCGGAACCCGGCTGAGTGATGGTGTAGGCGGCAAGGAAGAACACCATTAACTGCATCATAGTGACCGGCATGGACATGGTCTGCACCTCGCGCACCGTGCTCGCCATTGCACCGATCGTGAGGAACAAAGCTCCGAGCAGCAGATAAGCCATCGAGAAATAGAGCACGCCAAGGAACAGGAACATGCCCCAGCCAACAGCCGGGCCAGGAAGTTCACGGAAGTTGGTTTGTGTAACGGTCACAATCGCGTCTTCGGCAATGGCCCAGAAACCCCATCCCAGTGTTCCCCAAACGGCAATGCCGACGAAGGAAACGCCAAGCATGGCGAAGAGCTTGCCCATAAAGACAGAATCCATCGGGATGGCGGCGGCAAGGATTTCGATGACCTTATTGCCCTTTTCCTCGGCCAGATTGGAAAGAACCATTCCCGCCAGAAGCATGGTCAAAAGGAACATCACCATCTGCGCGGCTTGTGCGGTGCGAATGCGATTGGTGCGCTCCGAGGCCGCGCTTGAGGCCACTGTCGTCGTTCGTGAGGAAGGGAAAGCTAGCGGGCTCGCTGCCATCGCGTCAGCGGCCATAAGCTCAACTGGCCCTTTCCAACGGTTCACGTGAGGTTCGGTCCCGACAACTTCGGGTGCAGCCAGCGATCCAGTGACAATAGCGGCGTAATTGCCTCTGCGCTCTTCCATAAAGGCTTGTGCGTCAAATTTGGGATCATCTTGTGCCTCAGTGACTTCGCGCAATGCCGGTATCGCGCCGCCCAATTGCGGGCGCAGCCTATCGCTTGCGGCTATAATGGCGGCGTTGTCCTCCGCGCTCATCGCGAGGCCGACCTCAATCGTGACCGCTTGACGCGACACTTGGCCACCGATGCTACCGGCAAGACCGCCTACCAGAACTGGGAAAAGTGGACCGATCAGGAAGAACAGAAAGGCGCGGCTGAAAAGCACAGCGACGAAATCGCGGCGGGCAATGACCCATGCCGCTTCGAGTTTTGACAGTCGCGGTGATGCGTCAATGGCGGCTTGATCGTGAGCGCTCATTTGGCATCTCCCTGTTGGTCTGCCTCAAGTTGCTTGGCAGCCGCCTCACCAGCAATCGCGACAAAGGCATCATGAAGCCCGGCACGCTCGATTGAGAGTGAGAGAATGCCTGCCTCGCCTTCGATCAGGGTTTTGAGCAGAGGCTCCACACCTGTTTCGGGAAGCGGGAAGTAGAAGAAATCGCCTTCGCGCCGAGCCGCGTCAGGAAGAGCAGCTGTCCACCCTCCTTCGCGCGCGCGCGTCTCGAGGCGGACTTGTGCCGGGATGCGGTCGCGTGCGGATTCGACGCTTCCCGCATAAGGGACTTTACCTCCTGCAATGATCGCAACGCCTTCGCACAGTCGCTCAGCATGGTGAATCACGTGGGTCGAGAAGATCACCGTCACGCCGTCGTCAGCCAGTGCACGGATCATGCTTTCAAGCTTGCCTTGATTGATCGCATCCAGGCCCGAGAAGGGCTCATCCAGCACTACCAGGCGTGGGCGGTGGACCAGGGTGCCGAGCAGCTGGACTGTCTGCGCCATACCTTTGGAAAGCTGACGAATGGTCCGGTTGGCGGCGTGCGCGAGATCGTGCCGCTCGAGCAACTCCAAGCCGCGCTTGCGCCCCTCGGCGAGCGGAAGCCCGCGAAGTGCTCCCATAAAGGCAATCGCCTCGATCGATTTCATCGCAGGGTAGAGCCCGCGTTCTTCAGGGAGGTAACCAATCAACCGACCAATATCGTGCGGCCGATCATGGCCAAAGATCATGCGTACCCCGTCATCGGGATCGATAATGCCAAGCAGCATGCGCAAGGTTGTCGTCTTGCCTGCGCCATTAGGGCCAAGCACGCCGTAGATAGCGCCTTCGGGCACTGACAAATCCACACCGTCAACGGCTCGCGTGCCGTCAAAGCTCTTGACGAGGCCCCGCGCTTCGATTGCTAACGGGCGACTGTCGGGCTGAACAGAGTTGTGAAGAAGCGACCCATTGTCTGGCGTCATGTGATCATTTACCTGCATGTGCATGGAAGCGACAGTTAACGCGTGAAACTGAATGGGAGCAACCCCAAGCATGGTTAACACGCGCACAAGACTTAACCTGGAACACCGCATCGAGGCGCAAGCGCGGGAGCTTGGTTTCGCCAGTGTTGGTTTCACCGGTGCGGACGAAGATCCCTTGCGGGCGCAGCGCCTCGAAGAATGGTTGGGGGAAGGACGTCACGGCTCCATGGAATGGATGGAAACCCGCCTCCACCACCGCCGCTCTCCGCAAGGGCTTTGGCCAGAGGCCAAGTCAGTTATTGCGCTTGGTATGAGCTACGCCCCTGCATTCGATCCGATGGCTTTGGACGATGTTGGAGAGCGCGCTCGCATCTCGATCTATGCTCAAGGCAAGGACTATCACGACGTGGTCAAGAAACGTCTGAAAGCGCTCGCGCGCTGGCTGGTTGAGCAGGAGCCGGAGAGCGAGCTTAAGGTCTTCGTCGATACGGCCCCGGTTATGGAAAAACCTTTGGGCGAAGCGTCCGGGATCGGTTGGCAGGGCAAGCACACCAATTTGGTGAGCCCGGATCACGGCTCATGGCTGTTTCTGGGGGCGGTCTACACAACGCTCGAGTTGGAGCCATCACAGCCTCACCGTGACCAATGTGGCTCCTGCCGGGCGTGTCTTGATAGCTGTCCAACGGATGCCTTCCCGAATGCTTACACACTCGATGCAAGGCGTTGCATTTCCTACCTTACCATCGAGCACAAGGGACCAATTGCGGAGGAGTTCCGCGTGCCTTTGGGCAACCGAATCTATGGCTGCGATGATTGTCTGGCGGTGTGCCCGTGGAACAAATTTGCGAGCGAAGCCTATGCTGCGGCCGAATTCCTGCCCCGTGCTGAGCTGACCGCGCCGCGCCTGGCCGACCTGTTGGCGCTCGATGATGCAGGGTTCCGGGCGCTCTTTTCCGGCTCTCCGATCAAGCGGATTGGAAGGGACCGGTTCGTGCGCAATTGTCTCTATGCAGCGGGTAACAGCGGGGAGCCGCAATTGCGTGCCTATGTAGAACCGTTGCTGAATGATCCCGATCCGGTGGTTGCCGATGCAGCCAAATGGGCCAAAGCGCGACTTAGCGAATCCGTTTAACCCTCGTCATCTTGCTCGCGCTCATTATGTTCTCCAAGGCGCGGAGCATGGCCCAGCTTGTCCTGTTCCCAATCGCTGAAACGATTGGGGTCGCGCATTTGGTAGAGCGGACCTTCACTTGGATGCTCGGTTCGCACGAAAAAGCCGGACTCGCGAAGATGCGGATCGTGGATCACATCATCGAGATCTATTGCGGGCATACAGGGGATGTTGGCTCCCCGCATGATTGCAACGCACTCATCGGTGGTCTTGGTCGCTGTCAATTCGCCAATGCGGGTGTAGAGTTCGGGCGCGGAGCGCACCAAAGTTGCCGGGTCCTTCCAGCGTTCCTCTCGCGCAAATTCAACATCACCCAACAGTTTAATAACGAGCGGAAAATGCGGGAGCACGTAAGGCACGATACTGACCCAGCCGTCTTTCGTGGGGAAGGGCTGGCGGTCGGGGTCAACCTGGCGTTTGTAGCCGGCACCCGAATTGGGCGGATCGAAAGTGTGACCGTCCAGATGTTCCTTCATCATGAAGCTTGCGAAGGCCTCAAACATGGGCACTTCGATCATTTGCCCGCGCCCCGTGCGCAAGCGATGTGTGATCGCCGCGAGCGTAGCATAGGCGGCGTGAAGTCCCGCAACTTTGTCAGCGATCAGTGATGGTAGGTAGCGCGGACGCCCCTCTCCATCGACGCGTGACAGCAGCGACGTCGTGCCGCTCGCTGCCTGAATGACGTCATCATAGGCTTGCAGCCCGCTGTAAGGGCCGTTGGACCCAAAGCCGACGCAATGGACATAGATGATCTCCGGGTTGAGCGCCTTGACTGCTTCGTAATCGAAACCAAGCCGCCCGATCGCCTTGGTCCGCACATTGTGCACGAACACATCCGCTTCTTTGAGAAGGCCACGCAGCCGCTCCACGTCACTCTCTTGCTTGAGGTCGAGCATGAGTGACTTCTTGCCGCGATTGAGGGCGATAAAGCCCGGACCCATCCCTGGCGTCACAGCAGGCTTTGCGCCATAGCGATAAACGTCGCCGCCTGGTGCTTCTATCTTAGTGACTTCCGCGCCATAGTCGGAGAGAATCTGCGTGGCATATGGGCCAAAGACCACGCTGGTGAGGTCGACCACTTTGATGCCCTCAAGCATCGGCTGGTTGTCACGAGGCTCCGCCGGCAAAGCTATCTCAAATCATCTCTTTGAGCGGGACATCGGCATCGGCCAGCAGCGCAGGATCGATCTTTTCTGGCCCGCTTTCCAAGAGTTTGCGTGCTTGAACATAGTCCTTCATCGTGCCCACACAGTCGAAGGCGATTGGCCGACCTTCCTTCATATAGACCACCGTGAACTTGCGTGTCGCTGGGTCGCCGCGAACAATCGTGTCGTCATAGCCAATGTTGAGCCCCGCGGTTTGGAGCTTGAGATCATACTGGTTGGACCAAAACCATGGCAGCGCGTGATAAGGCTGTTTGTCGCCCATAATCGCCTTGGCGACGGTATTGGCCATGTCATTCGCGTTCTGCACCGATTCCAACCGGATTACCGCACTGTTGGCAAATGGATTGGCGTGCGCCGCGCAGTCTCCGATAGCGAAAATATCATCGAGCGTTGTCCGGCAGAAGACATCGACATCCACCCCGTTCGAACCCGCCGCCCCTGCTGCGATCAAGGGCGCAACCGCTGGTACAATACCGATCCCGACAATGACCATATCGCAGGGCAAGGTCTCATCATTATCGAGGAGTACGCCGGCGACCTGCCCACCCTGGCCAAGCACTTCAGAAACGCCATGCGACAGGCGGATATCCACGCCTTGCCGCTTGTGTTCCTCCGCGTAGAAATCCGAAATCGCTGTGCCAGCGACGCGGGCGAGCAAGCGATCCTGCATCTCAACCACGGTCACATCGCATTTAAGTTTGCGCAGGACAGCGGCGGCTTCGAGGCCGATATAACCGCCACCGATAACCACGGCCCGCTTTGCGCCGTCCTCAAGTGCCGCCATCATGCCATCGGCATCACGCCGGTCGCGCACGTAGTAAATGCCTTTGAGGTTAGCCCCTGGAATGCCCAGCCGCCGCGGGTCTGCGCCGGCCGACCAGATCAGCTTGCGATAGCCGATTTCGGACCCATCAGAGAGCGTGAGCGAGTGCCGCATCCAATCGATTGAGGTAACACCGCTGCCCAGCCGCAGTTCGATACCCTTGTCTGCCCAGAATTTCTCGGGTCGGATCATGATCCGTTCCCAAATCTTGTCGCCGGCGAGATATTCTTTTGACAAGGGCGGGCGTTCATAAGGCGGATGCGCCTCACGCCCGATCATCAGGATCGAGCCTTCATGCCCCTGTTGGCGCAGTGCGATGGCCGCTTGGGCACCGCCATGGCCCGTGCCTACGATTACGACATCAGCCGATGTTGCAGATGGTCCCGCTTCGCTCATGCCCACGCCGTTCGCCCAAAAAGTGTGCTTTCGTCAAGACCGAACAGTTGAGGTCTCTCTACCACGCGCTCAACGCCCCAGGAGGTTGCGCGCTTGTGCCGCAATTTGCGCCAGAGCAGCCGGTGCCACCGGAGGTGAGCTTTGCGCACGTCCTATCATTGAGCGGAACTGCGCAATCGCTGGCCCATTGGCATCGGCCCATTTTGCAATCGCAGCTTGCGGATCATGTTTGCCCGATTTGCGCCGGGTCAGGCGACGCAGGAACTCAATCCGCATATGCTGGAAATCGCGCGCGAGGCCATCGACAAGCAGGCGCTCCCATACATCGCTTGGCGACATATGCGCCGCTGTCCCTTGCGCCCAGTCTATACCAATGCGGTGCCCTATATCGCCAAAGGCAAGCGTGAGCTTGGCCGGGTCTATTCCGGTGTTAATCGCCAGATTGGCAAGGCCAACCGAGCCATCGTAATCGAACAGGTCCGACACGCGGTTGGCCAGATCGGCGGGTGCTCCCTTGCCAATGAAGTCGGTGCGTAGGTTTTGTGAGCGTTCTTGCGTTTCGCCAACGAGTAGGTCCGCACGCTGTTTACAGAGCACGGCCACGCCGTCTTGCAGACTTTCAACCATAACACCTGCTTCGACCCGCCCACCGGTTGTGCGCAGCACATCTGACATAAGATTGCCCACCGCTGCCGCCTGGCGGTCGAGCAGGGCAATTCGGGCGGTTTCAGGCATCTTTGACGCGTCGATATCCTGCCACAACTCCTTCAAATTGTAGAGGCGCTCAGCAACCACGAAGGCGGCGGCGACGTCGCTCAAGGTAACGCCCTCTTCCTCCGGCAATTCGAACGCATGGATCAAGCCCAGACGGTTGACGATGCGGTTGGAAAGGTCAGTCGCAATAAGCTCGCGTCGCAGCTGGTGATCGCGGATGAAGGAAAGGTATTTGCTCTGCATCGGCTTGGGGAAAAGCGCGATCAGATTGCTTTCCAGCACTGGATCGTCAGGAAGTCCGCTTGCTTCGATTGCATCTTGTAGCGCGAGTTTGGTCGAGGAAAGGATCACCGCCAACTCAGGCCTTGTCAGACCCTGTCCATCGGCAGCGCGGCGCGAATAGTGTTCGCTGTCTGCCAGCCCTTCAGTTCGCCTATCAAGCGCGCCCGTTTCCTCAAGACTCTCGATCAGGCGGGTGTAAGAGGCGCTCGCACCTGCACCGCCAGCTTCTGCAATTGACAAGGCGAGTGCTTGCAGACGGTTGTCCTCCAGCACAATCTCGCCAACTTCATCAGTCATCTCAGCGAGCAATGTGTTGCGCTTGCGACCGCTGATGGCGCCATCGCGCGTTGCTGCGGCGAGGGCGATTTTGATGTTCACCTCATTGTCCGAGCAATCAACGCCGGCTGAATTGTCGATGAAGTCAGTGTTGATCCGCCCGCCAGCTAGTGAGAACGCGATCCGGCCTGCTTGTGTGATCCCGAGGTTTGCACCCTCGCCAATCACCTTGGCACCAACTTCGCGTGCATTCACCCGCAGGGAATCGTTCGATGGATCGCCCACTTCAATGTGGTTTTCATCCTCGGCCTTGATGTAAGTACCGATCCCGCCAAACCAGAGGAGATCGACTTCGGCCTCGAGGATTGCGGTGATCAGGGCATCGGGCTGTATCTCCTTGTCCTCAATTCCCAGTGTATCCCGCGCTTTCTTGGAAAGCTTGATGCTCTTGGATGAGCGCGAATAAACCCCGCCGCCCTTAGAAATGAGGTCCTGATTGTAGTCCTCCCAACTTGAACGTGGGAGCTCAAAAATGCGCTTGCGCTCTTTCCAACTGGTCGCGGGGTCAGGATCCGGATCGATAAATATGTGGCGGTGATCAAACGCTGCGACCAGCTTGATCGCTTTGGACAAAAGCATGCCATTGCCGAACACGTCGCCCGACATATCGCCGCAACCCGCGACCCGAACGCTGTCCTTCTGTATGTCGATCCCCATTTCGAGGAAGTGGCGCTGAACGCTTACCCACGCGCCGCGCGCGGTGATGCCCATGGCCTTGTGGTCATAGCCATTGGAGCCACCGCTCGCAAAAGCATCGTCGAGCCAGAAGCCAGCGTCTTCCGCAATGCCGTTGGCGACATCGGAGAAGGTGGCGGTGCCCTTGTCGGCGGCGACCACGAAATACGGGTCTTCGCCGTCGTGCACGCGCACAGCCTTGGGGGGCACCGCTTTGCCGTCGACGATATTGTCGGTGACTGACAGCAGAGTGCGGATGAAAACTTCGTAGCTCGCCCGGCCTTCAGCTGCCCATGCATCGCGATCGATAGCCGGTGAAGGAAGCTGTTTGGGATAGAATCCGCCCTTGGCTCCGCTCGGCACAATAACGGCGTTTTTCACCTTCTGTGCCTTCATAAGCCCAAGAATTTCGGTCCGGAAATCGTCACGCCTGTCGGACCAGCGAAGCCCGCCGCGCGCGACCGCGCCAGAGCGCAAGTGAATGCCCTCCACTCGCCTGGAATAGACGAAAATCTCGCGCCATGGCACCGGTTTAGGGAGGCCGGGAACCTGGGCAGAATCGATCTTAAACGCCAGCGCTTCTTCAGCAGCCGGCGAGAACGCATTGGTCCGCAAAATCGCATCGATCACTGCACGGTAGAGACGCAGGAGGCGGTCGTCATTGATCGCGCTGACCTTGGCGAGGCCTCGACCAAAGGCGCTGATTGCTGCTTCAATCGCGGCCTCTCTGTCGCCAGAAAAGCTGGGGTCGTGACGACCTGCGAACAGGTCGATCATGGCTCTGGTCACGTCACCTGCGCGCTCGAGCGCTTCGACTACCGGATAGATTGTGAAGTTCGCGCCTGTCTGACGCAAATAGCGATAGATTGCACGCAGCCACACCGTCTGCTTTGCACCCAATCCATTGGCCACCACCAGCCGGTTGAAGGGATCATTCTCCGACTGGCCGTTGAGCACTTCGGCAATGGCGGTTTCGATTGGTTCGGCGCGGTCTTGCAACGCGTCAATGTTGCTGCCTTGGGGCGCAACCAGAGTGTATTCATGGATCGTTCCCAGCCTGCCTTCATCCAGGCGGGTGGGGACTTCTGACAGTACACGGAAGCCGAAGTTCTCGAGCACCGGTACGGCATCGGACAGCGCGACTCTGCCCGTAACATGATAGATTTTCAGGCGCAGATCACCGCGCGTGTCATTCTCCAGCCGGTACAAGCGGCATGTGCGCGTATCAGGAGCATCGCTGGTCGCAATTCCGTGGATTTCAGCAATGTCGAGCGCGGCTTCGGCCGGGCCATAGCGGAGGCGATATCCGGCAGGGAACCCTTCGGCATAGCGCTGCGCAATGGCGGCGACACGCGAGCTGTCATCGGTCTTGGCAAGATGGGTCTCAACCGCCTCGGTCCAGCCTTTGAGAAGGTCCTCAAGCTGCTCCTCAATTGCATCTGCATCGGGCATTTTCGCGATGCTGCGCGAGTCGAGCAGGAATTGCAGCATGGCAAGCGAGCCGCCTTCGACCTCAAGGCTCCAGCTCAATAGGTCGAGCCCGGTTGTCTCGGTCAAAAGATCCTGAATCTGTAGGCGCAACTCGGTTGAGAGATAGTCACGGGGCAGCCAGACGAAGGCAAAGACGTGGCGACCAAGAGGTGATTTCACCAAGATGATCCGCGGGCGCGGGCGGTCGACAAGGCTCATCATGGTGGTTGCTAGCCGGGTGATGTCGTTTTCGTGGATGCTGACAAGCAAATCACGTGGCAAAGCGCTGAAGGCATGAGCGAGCGCTTTGCCGGCGTGGCCTGCGGGATCAAAGCCCAATTCCTGGGTCATATTGGCAAGCGCTTTGCGCACGACCGGCACTTTTTCAGGGGGCGCGGTCAGGCCAGCGCTCGTCCAAACCCCGGCATGGACGGAAAGTGCAGTGACTTTGCCGCCTTCGCGCACAGGCACAAGGAGCACATCGAGCGGCACGCGCCTGTGAACATTGGCAAGTTGATTGGCTTTGACGACCAGGAGATCGCGCCCATCGCCACCCTTTTCGAACCACGCAAAGGCGCGCTCATAAGACGCATCGGCAAGGATCGCCTTGGCGCTCTTGCGACAAATGCCGAGGCTTTGCTTGACCTCGCCATCGCGGATTCGCGTCAAATGACCCAACTGTGTCAGCAAGCCGCTGTTGAGCCACTCGAGGAGCTTGGCGCTTTCGCATTCACCCAGTGCATCTGTATCGCGCGCCATGATAGAGCGCATTTTTGGCCAGTCGGTAACAGCTGCCCGCACATCACCCAAGGTGGCGCGCAATGCGCTCAACAAAGTTCGCCGTTGCTTTGCGTCCACGCGGGGCGTTTCGATATAGATGAGCGATTCTTTAGAGTCGTCTTTGGCCTTACCACCAACGCTTGTGAGAACGCCCTGTGCGTTTCGGGCAACCGGAACAATCGGGTGGAGCAATTGGTCAATGCCGATGCCTGAAGCGGTGATTGTTGCCGCAATCGAGTCCACCAGAAACGGCATGTCATCATTGACGATAGCGATACGCAAACGCCGCTCGCTCGTATCCGATTCATGCGTGATGACCGAACGCTTAGGCGCTCGCTTCTGCGCGGCGGCAAGCAAGAACTGCGCCGCGCTCTCCAATGCGGATTTGTCGAGCGGTGTTTCACCAGGGAGGATTGAGGCCGAAAGGTGCTGTTTAAGCGCTTTCAACAAGGACTTGGTCTGGGCGGAATCGGTCTTCGCACTCATAGCCGAGGGCTCCTCTCCTGGCTTTGGTGTACCTCGGCTTGGACTTCGCGTAATTATGTTGTGCCGAGTTGTTCTTATCGTGCTGTGCAATACAGGTCTTTGGGGGGCTTAGGCAAGCACGATTAGCTCACAAATTCATCTGCCTTACGCTGCGACTGATTGGCAGGTTTCCAAAGTGAGCTCGATTGAGCGAAGTCGCGCTTCGGGATCGAAGGTCGCGCCGCAAAGAATGATCTCATCTGCGCCCGTCCGCCTGACAAAGGCTTCAATGTCCGCGCGCACTTTTTCAGGCGTGCCGACCGCTGCCGCTTGGCTAAGATGATCGAGCATGGCGCGGGCGGGGGCGGGAAGAGTCTCGGTGTAGTTTGCGATCGGAGGCGGGAGTTTGCCCGGCGTACCGCTTCGCAAGGCGACGAAGCTCTGCTGCTGGCTTGAAGCGAGAATGCGGGCTTCCTCGTCGGTTTCAGCCGCAAATACATTCATGGCCACCATGACATGTGGTTTGTCGAGCGCATCAGAAGGCTGGAAATCGCGGCGGTAGACTTCCAGGGCGCTATCGAGATGGTCGGGGGCAAAATGCGCCGCGAAGGCATAAGGCATGCCGAGTTTCGCCGCGAGTCGCGCACCAAAAAGGCTGGAGCCAAGCATCCAAAATTCGACATTCGCGCCTAGGCCCGGTGTTGCTTTGATCGGCAGATCGACGTCGCCCGTCATCAATGCACGCAGTTCGAGCACGTCCTGAGGGAAATATTCCGAGGCCTTGTGCAGATCCTTGCGCAGCGCGCGTTGCAACTCAGGACCAGCTCCGGGTGCACGACCGAGACCCAGATCGATGCGACCCGGAAACAAGGCGTCGAGAGTCCCGAATTGCTCAGCGATCTGAAAAGGCGTGTGGTTGGGCAACATGATCCCGCCAGAGCCGATACGGATGCTGCTTGTCGCATTGCCAATATGGGCAAGCACAACCGAGGTCGCTCCGCCCGCGATACCCTCCATGGTGTGGTGTTCAGCGACCCAAAACCTTTTGCACCTGAGTTTTTCTGCTTGAACGGCCAGCTGCGCCGCGTTCCCCAGCGCCTCGGCGACGGACCCGCCTTCACGGACGGGGACAAGGTCAAGCACTGAAAAGTCGGTCATTGGGGAAGCCTCTCTTTATGCCGCCCCAATCTGCGCCAGGTACTCTTGGGCGGTCAAGGCCTCTGGGCTCTCCGGCGCGAGATCGATCACCGACTGCCAGCTTTCGCGCGCAGCCTGTTCACGGCCGGAAAGCACGGCAATCACTCCCGCCTCGAGCCCAATTGAGGCATCGGCAGGCGCGAGCGAGCTTGCCCGCTCAATCGCTGTCTGAGCTTCTGCCAGCCGGTCCAATCGTCGCAAGAGAGTTGCCTTCAAAAGCCACGAGCCTGCCTGTTCCGGCACCAATTGGGTCGATAACTCGAGCTCTGCAAGCGCATCTTCTTGCCGTTGCAGAGCGACATAGACGCGGGCCAAATCACTGGCGATAATGGCTTGCATTGGGGCTGAAGCAGCGGCTGCAGCATTGTCTTTGGCCAATTTCAGAATAGTTTGCGAACGCTCAAGATCCTGCGCTGCCAATGCAGCATTGCCAGCCATGGCGCCAAAGCGTGCCCTGGCTCGCAATTCTTCCGCCGGTGTTTCATCGCGGGCGGCAGTGAAGGCTGCGATGGCATCTTCCCAGAGCCCGAGCTCAGTCGCGGCAAGCCCCAAACAATGGTTTGCGAGAATGCGTGGGCGCCCGGAACTGTCATTGCGCCGTACCTGAGCCAATGTGTGCGCACGCGCTGCTTGTTCCGGCAGCATCCCAAGGCATTCAGCAAGCCAAAGCGCATCCGGATCCCGTTCAATGCTCTGCTCTTGCTCTGGCCGTGGAGGCCGATTGAGCAATTCATCGGGCGTCCCGAGAACGCTGTTGGCGGAAGGGTTTGGCCCAACCTGAAGAGCGGCGACCAAGAGCGATGAGATTAGAGCCACAGGCGTATTTTTCCGTCAATAAAAGCTGTCCACCACAGCCAAAAGCTGCGCGATATCGCTTTCTCGTGAGAGGCGATGATCGCCATCCTTTATCAGTGTGACCTGTACGTCGTCCGAACGAAGGGCGGCGGAGAGTTTGAGACTGACCTCCCATGGCACGTCGGCATCGCGCTGACCGTGGATCAATCGGATCGGCGCGTCGATGGGGCTCTCGTCGACCAGTCGATACTGCGCTTCAGCGTCAGTGAAAAAGCCGGGGTGCGTGGGTGTAGGTTCTGGGCCGTAGGGGTTGTCTTCGAGGACGACTTCGCCGCAAGCCAATTGCGCGCGTTGTTCTTCGGAGTAACCCCACCAGGTGAAATCGGGGGCTGATGCGATTCCGATGATTCCGGCAAGCCGATCCTCCAAGGCCTCTCCGACCAGCAGCATCAACCATCCTCCCATGGATGAGCCAGTCACAAGCACTGGGCCTTCAACGTAGCCCTCGATCAGCGTCAAGACTTCCTCGCGCCAGCGCGAAAGTGTGCCATCGGCAAAATCTCCCGAGCTCTCTCCGCACCCCGAATAATCGAGGAGGAGACAACCACGCTCTTTCGCCTTGGCATTTTCGAAAATAGCAGTCGCCTTGCCACCCGACATGTCCGACATATAGCCGGGCAAGAAAACAAGCGTTGGGCCAGAACCCTGAACCAGCCTAAAGGCAATACGCCGCCCGTCGGACATTTCGTGAAATCGTGTATCGGTCATTGGCTGTCCTTGCCTTCAACCGTGGCTCTGGTGCAAGTCCTGTCATGGCGATGCAAGGCGCGTGATGTAAAAGGACCTCCATGAAGAAAACCGATTCTGCTCCGCATTCTAAGACTCCTTCAAAAGGTCTCACGCGCCGCGGCATCTTTGCCCTCGCTGGTGCATCGGCTGCGGTTGCGGCGACACCCTCAGCGGCACAATCCTATGGTTCGGGCTTCACCCATAGCGTTGCGAGCGGAGAGCCCCAGGCCTCAAGCGTTCTTCTTTGGACGCGCTACGTTGGCGAGCAAGAAACGGCGCTCAAATGGCAGATGAGTGAGAGCGAAGATTTTGCAGAGCTGGTGGCACAAGGTGAGGTCACAGCCTCAGTGAAACGCGACTATTGCGCAAAGGCGATCGTAACCGGGCTTACGCCAGATCGCTGGTACTTCTACCGCTTTGTCTCACCAGGTGGCACCAAATCGCCCATCGGTCGCACGCGAACTTTACCAATAGGACCCACGTCCAACTTCAGACTGGCGGTGTTTTCCTGCGCCAATTTCGGGTTTGGTTACTTCAATGCCTATGCCCACGCAGCAGAGGCCAATGATGTCGATCTCGCGGTGCATTTGGGCGATTATATTTACGAATATGGTGGCGACACTTATCCTTCTGAGGACCAGCGCCACCCTGACCGCAGTGTTGCGCCGGGCGGTGAAATCGTGGCCCTTGCCGATTATCGCCTGCGCTATGCTTCCTACCGCGCGGACCCAGACCTTCAGCGCATGCATCAAGTGCTGCCCATGATTGCCGTGTGGGACGATCATGAGAGCACCAATGACAGCTGGAAAGACGGCGCACAAAACCATCAGCCTGACACCGAGGGCGATTGGCAGGTGCGTAAGGCCATCGCCAAGCAGGTGTACCGCGAATGGATGCCGGTCTCCGATGAGCCCTATGCTGCCTATGACGTGGGCGATTTGGCAACGCTCTTCCGGATCGACACAAGGCTTGAGGGGCGCGAGGAGCAGTTCGACCTTACCGCGATGATCAGGGACGCTGGCAGTCCGGAGGAGGTGCTTGAGATTTTCCGCGCGCTTCGCGATGGGCCTTGGGCCGATCCCAAGCGCCAACTGCTGGGTGAAGCTCAAGAGAAATGGCTGGTCGAGAGCCTTTCCGCCTCGAAGCAGCGCGGCGCGGTTTGGGAGGTGCTTATTCAGCAAGTCCTGATCGGCAAGCTGTCTTCACCCAAGGGCATCACGAGCCTCTTGGGCGACAATGTGCCTGAGTTCGCTCGCGCGCGCCTGACCGCTGCTACTCTCGCGGCCGAAGTCGGCCTGCCGCTCAATATGGATGCGTGGGACGGTTATCCCGCCGCACGTGACCGGGTGTTCGAAGGCGCTCTTGAAGCGGGTTCGAACTTAGTGGTGCTGGCGGGTGACACGCATAACGCCTGGCAGTTTGATCTTACGCACAACGGTGAGAAAGTCGGAGTTGAGTTTGCCACATCCTCGGTCAGTTCACCGGGATTTGAGGGTTATCTCTCTGGGCTCCCTCCCAAGTTGCTCGCAGATGCTCTGGTCAATGCCAATGAGGAGCTCACATGGGCGGACACGTCGCAGCGCGGCTATATGGTGGTGGATTTGACCCCTGAAGCCGCCACCAGCGAATGGCGGTTCCTCAAAGGGATCAAGACCCGCTCAACCGAGCTTGCCGAGACGCGAACGGCCATTGTTGCGCCCAAGGTCTAGCCGTCAGTCTCGGCTGAAAATCTCCTCTATCGCGAGGTCAAACACCTCCGAGATGCTAAAGGCCAGTGGCAGCGAGGGGTCATAGCGGCCCTTTTCGATCGCGTTGACGCTCTGGCGCGAGACGCCCAAGCGATCGGCGAGGTCCTGCTGCGACCAATCGCGTTCTGCGCGCAGCACTTTGAGGCGGTTCTTCACACGTGCCCCCATGTCCCATAGGTGATGCGGTTGACCACTGAGCCCAGAGCAAGCCCTGCGAACCAGATCACAGCGTACCAATAGGCGTCCACATGCGGCACAAGATCGGCGCTTTCGAGCATGCCCCAGACAGAGGCTGCGCTCATCGCCAGTGCCGAAGCCACTAGGGTCTGACGCACGGTCAGCATGCGCATAAACTCGTCGGTTTCCTCAATGATCAGCCGAGCAATCGCCCAGAAAAAGCCAACCAGAGCAAGGCCCGGCAAAACGCCAATTCCTATGCGGATGGCGGTTGGCAGCGTCCCCAATTCATCGATAAATGTGAGCATCGCGAATGAGGCGAGATAGAGCGAGGTGAACACCGCTACGCGCTTGATATAGCGCCTCTGCGCCTCGCCTTTGGTGACGCAGTCACCAGTACCCGACTTGTTTTTGTTGAGCATGGAGACAAAGGCTGCGGCCATGCAGGCGAGGGGAATGGCCATGAGAGCAAAGGCAATCCCCTTACCCTCAATAGCGCCGGATAAGATCAGCCCGATAACTGCTCCTGACGTCCCGAAAGTGAGGCCGATCCAGAACATGGGCCCTCGCCCGAGGAAGCCAGCCGCTTTGCCGGTGTTTTGTGCGGCTTGATCGGTCATCATGCGCACTCGCCCGCGCAAGGCCTATGCCCGCCATAGATCGAACCCCAGGCAGCGCCTGCGAGCCCCGACGTGATGCCCCAGCTTGCGCCTTGGCTCATGCCAATGCCGTTCAGATAAAACGCGGTGGCAATGATTATCCCGGCCCAGATGAGCGCTTTGAATATCATGGTCATTGGTCAAGTGTCCTTTCCATAGTGGAAAGTAGATTTGCTCTCTGTGCTGTGTTTCATCAACTAAGGGGGTGACTTGTTAACTCGGGGCCCCTATTTGGCGCATATGGCCAAGCTGCTGACCACGACAACAACAACTACCACCTCGGATCTCCGGGGGCGGTTGTTGCTGGGTTGAGCCAGACCATCCGCCACCCGGTTTCAGGGTGGCGCGGTGTCCTCCTTGAAATCGGTTAAACACTCAAACACCGCTCTTCCGGTGTGCGCCATCATGTCCTAAGGCGCGCGTCAAACGAGACGGATACTTGTGATGACCGAACTGCTTAAGATCAGCCTTCCCGATGGCTCTGTGCGCGAGATGGAAGCGGGTAGCACGCCGTATGATGTCGCTGCCGCTATCGGCCCGGGCCTTGCCAAGGCCGCTCTTGCCGCGCGCGTGAACGGCGAAGTGCGCGATATTGGCCGTCCTTTCGAGGGAGATAGCGAGCTGGCGCTGATCACCTCCAAGGATGAGGCGGACGCGCTTGAACTGGTGCGCCATGACTTTGCGCATATTCTGGCAGAGGCAGTTCAGGCGCTTTGGCCCGGCACGCAGATCACCTTTGGTCCTGCCACCGATGATGGCTTCTATTACGACGTGATGGCGCCGGCCACGCGTGAGCCCTTTGGCCTCGAAGACTTGCCGGCCATCGAAGAGAAGATGCGCGAGATCATCAAAGCGGACAAACCGCTGCGTCGCGAAGTTTGGTCGCGCAATGACCTCATCGCCAAGTGGGAAACCGAGGGCGAAGCGTTTAAGGCTGAGTGGGCCAAGGAACTGCCAGAGGGCGAGGATTTGACGGTCTATTGGTCGGGCGATGACTGGCTCGATATGTGCCGCGGGCCGCACTTGGCGAGCACCGGGAAACTTGACCCGCAAGCCTTCAAGCTTATGCGGACCGCTGGCGCTTATTGGCGCGGCGACCAACGCAATGCGCAGCTCACGCGCATCTACGGCACCGCGTGGCTGAACAAGAAGCAGCTTAAGCAGCACCTTCATAATCTTGAGGAAGCAGGCAAACGCGACCACCGCAAGCTTGGCCGCGAGATGGACCTGTTCCACCTTCAGGAAGAGGCGCATGGGTCCGTGTTCTGGCACCCCAAGGGCTATCGCATCTGGCGTGAGCTTGAGGCGTACATGCGCCGCAAGATGGACGGCGCTGGCTACCGCGAGATCAAGACGCCGCAGGTGATGGACGCGCGCCAATGGGAACAGTCGGGCCACTGGGGCAAGTACCGCGAGAATATGTTCGTCATCCCTGATGAGGTGCCCAACACCGAGGATGAAGGCGACATCATCTCCAAGGATGCCGATTGGATGGCTCTAAAACCGATGAACTGCCCCGCGCACGTTCTGGTTTTTAAGCAGGGCATCACGTCCTACCGCGATCTGCCGATCCGGCTGGGTGAGATGGGTTGCTGTCACCGCAACGAGCCGCACGGCGCGCTCCACGGATTGATGCGCGTGCGCCAGTTTACGCAGGACGATGCCCATATCTTCTGCACCGAAGATCAAGTTGTCGAAGAGGTCCAAGCCTTCATCACGCTTGCTGACGAGGTCTACCGCGACTTTGGCTTTGAGTATAAAATCAAGCTCGCTCTGCGGCCTGAGCAACGCTTTGGCTCGGACGCGGATTGGGACAAGGCGGAGCAAGAACTGCGCGATGCGCTAACCGCCAATGGCCTCGAATGGGAGGAGCTCCCCGGCGAGGGCGCGTTTTATGCGCCAAAGCTGGAATGGCACCTCACGGATGCGATTGGGCGCACGTGGCAGGTGGGCACGATCCAATCGGACCGCGTGCTGCCGGATCGCTTGGATGCGACCTACATTGGCGAGGATGGTGAGAAGCACCGCCCCGTCATGCTGCACCGCGCGATCTTCGGGTCATATGAGCGCTTCATCGGCATATTGATCGAGCATTTTGCAGGCCGTCTGCCCGTATGGCTTGCGCCGATGCAGGCAGTCGTGGCGCCGATTGTCTCAGACGTAGATGGCTATGCGAACCGTGTGCTGACCAAGCTGGAAGCGGCTGGCATTCGCGCTTCCAGCGATCTTCGCAATGAGAAAATCAACTACAAGATCCGCGAGCACTCACTGGCTAAAGTCCCGCACCTCTTGATCGTGGGTAAGCGCGAAGAGGAAGAGGGTACGGTTGCAATCCGCACTCTGGGTGAAAAGGATCAGAAGGTTCTCTCGCTTGATGAGGCGATTGCGATGCTGACCAAAGCGGCGACGGCGCCGGATTTGGTCACCTAAGCTTTGGAGTTCCTCGCTGGGTTTAGCGCGGTGCAAATCGCGGTTGCGGTTGCGGCCACCCTTGGCGCAGCGTTCATTCGCGGACTGACGGGGTTTGGCTTTGGCATCTTGCTGGTGCCGATCCTCGCGCTGGCGCTGACCCCGGTTGAGGCGGTGCTAGCGATCAACATTATGGCGGGGCTTCTGGCTCTGACGGAGATCCGCATGATCCTGCGAGAGGCTGAGAGAAGCGCTTTTGTGATCGGCGCGCTAGTGATGCTGGCAACGGCTCCGGGGCTGATCTTGCTAGATGCGACGCCGCAAGGATTGGCGAGATTGCTTATCGCTCTCATCGCGCTTTCGGCGTTCTTCGCGATCCTCTTGCCAAAGCGCGGCGCGGCACAACCGGGGCCCATAACCACCGGAGCAGTGGGTCTCTCGGCAGGCGTGCTCACTGGCTTCGCCGCGATGCCCGGACCTCCGGTGGTGCCTTACTATGTTGGCCGTGACATCCCGCGCCTCACTGCCAAGGCATCGATGATCGGCATATTTGGAATTGCGGCCATGGCAGGGATCGGATCGGGAGCGGCAATCGGTGTCCTCAAATGGCGCATCGTCGTGCTGGGCCTCGCGCTTTTCCCACTGGTACTCTTCGGCAATTGGTTGGGGAGCCTTGCCTTTGGCAAAGTTAGCGACCCTGTGTGGCGGGCATGCGTTGGAGTGGTGCTGTTCGCAGCCGCGATCGCGGCTTTGATAAAATTGACTTAGTTCAGCCAACGCGCGGCCAGAACGGGTCCAGCGTTCACTTCGCGAAGGATGAGAGCATAGCGGTCTGCCCCGCGAATATCGAGCGCATTGGCTTCCAGCACATGGCTTGCTTGGCCGCCTTGCCAAAGCGCCAGTCGGCGTTCGTTCTTCAAGACATTGGTGTAGGCAATCCGTCGACCACGGTTTTCGCCACGGCCTATGTCAATCGCAGCTTGTCTATCCACCCCGATCAGCACGAGTTCGGCTTGCCCTTGAGTTTCTCCAGCGAGGCCAATTCCGAAGCCTTTGTCAGTATCGCCGCGCACCCGAATGACCGCCTCCCTTATGCTCGCACCTTGTGCGATCTTGCGGCGGAGCGCGCGCTCCCGCGACCCGATCTCTCCGAACCGGCCAGATACAACAGACTGCGGGGTGTAAACGCCACTGTACCCGACTAGGCCGCGCTCGGCATAAGCATACTGAAGGTCAGTGTTTTCCTGGCTGGCCAAGGTGTCTTTCCAGCCGAGACGGTCCCAATAGGTGACAGGCCGCGAAATAACGACCAGCCCCTCTTCTTGGTTGAGGCGCTCCGCTAATCGATCCGCAGGAGGGCAGGATGAGCATCCTTGACTGGTGAAAAGCTCGATCAGGACGGGTTCTGACAGGTCGTCAAAAGTTTGGGCGCCGCTGCTTCCGGGTAGCAACACCAACCCAGCGCAAATAGCAGCGCCAACTATCAAAATGCCTTGAACACAAGAACGCACGGCCTCGTTTTCCCTCTAACACATCGTCAAAGAGGACTTCGCGTTGAATTGTCAGAAGGTTACGCTTTCGCCGTTCGGCTAACTCAAATGGGAAAGGGTTGGCCGGCAAATATGAGCGCGGCGGCACATGCCAGCACTCCTACGCTGCTCAGCAATTCTATTTGACGCGCTTGGACTGCGCCAACTGTCTTGCGTGAAAGTGCGATTGCCTGAGCCATGTCGGGCAGTTTCGCGGCAATTCTCTAACGAAGTGTTAATTTAACCCCTAAGCCGAGGGCATTTGCTGGCTTGCACAGTGAAACCCGCCGCCGCCTGCGAGGACTGCATCGGCAGGTAGACCAATCGTCTCCCTATCCGGAAAAAGCGCTGCGATGGCTTTCACGCCCGCCTTATCATTCGGTGATCCGAAGGTTGGGACCACCACCAAATGCGTGGTTACCGAAAAATTGACGTAGCTCGCGGGCTCAATTGCACCGTCGCGGATAACAAGACCGGGAGAAGGGATAGTGACGACCTCCACACCGAAGTCTTCCGCGCGAGCCTTTGCATCAGCGTAGATCGAAGCGTTGGGATCGCCCGCCCCGGTCGCCTCGGGCACAACCAGTCGGTTCGGGCCAACAAAACGTGCAAGGTTGTCGACATGGCCGTCTGTGTGATCGTTGATAAGCCCATCGCCGAGCCAAAGTACTAGGCTAAAACCAAGGGCGCGTTGAAGTTCTGCTTCTATGGTCTCACGGCTCATACTCGGATTGCGATTTGGGTTCAGGAGGCACTGCTCCGTCGTTGCGGCAAGTCCAGTACCGTCTCCGTCGACCGCACCACCTTCAAGGATCATCGGTGATGTCGTGAGCGGCAAGCCAGCATCGTGCGCAAGCTCCTCTCCGATTTCCTGGTCGCCCTCGATTTGGAATTTTCCGCCCCAGCCGTTGAAACCGAAGCGTCGCGCTTCGCGTCCTTCGAGCCCGCTCACAATCAAGGGCCCAGTATCGCGCAGCCAGATATCCCCATGGGCGCGTGGTTCAATCCTTACGGCCCCGCTTACAAGCGTCCGTGCACGCGCTGCGTTTGCGCCATCGCGAACCAAAAGGCGCACTTCTTGCCCGCTTTCCGCGACTGCATTGGCGAAGGCAGCAATCTGCTTCTGCGCAAGTTCGAGAAACCCGGGCCATTCCTCGGCCAAATGCGGGAAACCGATCCAAAGCCAATCCTGGCTTGCCCATTCAGGCGGCATCAAACAGGCCTTTTGTCCAGGTTTCACGGCAATAATTCTCGCAGAAACTAATACCTTTCTCTTGCAGATGGCCTTGCGGGTCGCAAGCAGCTTGGCCAAGTGTGCCACTTATGACGAGTTCGGGTGAGATGGATTGGAAAGGAGCGTTGGAAAGGGCCCGCGCTCATGCGCCTTTTCTGGCGCGCTCACTGGATCGACAGCCTGCGTTGGAAGAGCTGCTCGCCTCGGGCAAGGGCGAAGACGCGCTTGCGTGGTCGCGAGCCCGTGGGAATCATGAGAACGCAGGCATTGGCCTGCGTCGCCATCGATTGGGCCTCGCAACCGCGCTCGCGATTGCTGACCTTGCCAGAGCTTTCTCGCTTTCCCGCGTTCTGGGGGAATTGAGCAGCTTTGCCGATTTTGCGCTCGACAAAGCTATCCGGACGGTCATTGCGGAGCGCACAGGCGAGGATCGCTGTGACGGCATGATCGGGCTGGCTTTGGGGAAGCAAGGCGCAAGCGAACTCAATTACTCCTCCGACATTGATCCCATCCTGCTCTACGACCCGGAAACCCTTCCCCGCCGCTCTAGGGATGAGCCAGGTGAAGTGGCGCAGCGGTACGCGAGGGCAATCGTGAAGTTGCTCTCAGAAAACACGGTCGAAGGGTATGTGCAGCGGGTCGATCTGCGGCTTCGCCCCGCGAGTGAAATCAGCCCATTGGCGGTGCCTCTGGCCTCGGCGATCACCCATTATCAAGGCCAAGCGCTCGCATGGGAGCGCGCTGCTTTCATTCGGGCGCGCGCAGCCGCTGGAGATATTGCATCTGGCGAGGCATTCCTTACCGAAATCGCTCCCTTCGTATGGCGTCAGAAGCTCGACTTTGGCGCGGTTGAAGAAATTCGCGAACTGACTCTGCGCATTCGTGCAGACTATCTTGGACCTGAACGCCCCGGCCCCGCCTACGATGTCAAGCGCGGGCGTGGGGGAATCCGTGAGATCGAATTCTTCGCTCAAACCCATCAGCTTATTCATGGTGGACGCGACCCATCCTTACGAGTCCGCGGCACGCGCGATGCGCTCGATGCGCTTGCTGCAGCGGGGCGGATCGAGAGTTCTCATGCGCATATTCTTGGCGAGGGCTATGACCGCCTGCGCGTGATCGAGCACCGCTTGCAAATGGTCGAAGATCGGCAGACCCATATCCTTCCAGACGGAGAAAAGCTGGACCAGGTCGCGTGGCTTGATGGCCTGGGCAGCGGTGCGGATCTTATTGAGGAACTGGCTCAGCTGACCACCCAAACCGGTGCGATTTATGATGAGCTTATCGGACAAGATCCCGAACCAGCACCTCCAGCCCCGCAGCCTGATGAGCGCGCGCGTGCTCTCGCTCAAATGGGGTTCGCTGAGCCTGAAACACTGGCCGAGCGGATCGAGGGTTGGCGCGACGGACGTTATGCCTCAATCCGTTCTCCCCAAGCGCTCGAAGCGTTTGATCGTCTGCTTCCGCTCTTTCTTGAGGCCGTAGCTAAAAGCGATGATCCGCCGCGCGCGATTTCGCGTTTCCAGTGCATTATTGAGCGCACGCAGAGCGCAATTACACTGTTCCGATTGCTTCGCGCCGAACCGACGTTGTTGGAGCGATTGGTTTCAGCGCTTACCCTTTCGTCGATCCTGGCGGACACGCTTGCACAACGGCCCGAAACGATCGATGTTCTGCTTGAGCGCGAGCCGATTGATTTCAGCGATACCTATGCGCGCACGCTTCAGCAGATACATGATGGCGCGGAACGCGAAGACTATGAAGCTAAGCTGGATTGCATCCGCCAGGTCATCACCGAGGCACGCTTTACTCTCGCGATTAGCCTGCTTGAGGCGGAACACAAACCATCGCGCATTGCCGCTGCACTTTCGCAGATCGCTGAGGCAGCAATCACAGCCGGGCTTGAAGGCGCGCAGGCTGAGTTCGCAAGGGCGCACGGCTATCTGGCCGATAGCGAGCTGATTGTTGTTGGGCTTGGCAGGCTTGGCGGGGGCGCTCTGTCGCCAGCCTCCGATCTTGATATGATCTACCTCTTTTCTGGCGATTTTTCGGCCGAATCGGATGGCGCAAGGCCGCTTGGCGCGACGTTATACTACAATCGGCTGGCCACCAGAGTAAGCGCGGCGCTTTCGGTGCCAACCGCCCAAGGCGCGCTCTACGACGTGGACACAAGGCTGAGGCCGCAAGGCAAGCAGGGGCCGCTTGCGGTTTCAGTTGAAGCCTTCGCAAAATATCAGTGCGAAAGCGCTTGGACTTGGGAGCATATGGCGCTCAACCGGGCACGCGTGCTGGCGGGCTCTGACGCGGCGCGGGCTAAAGTGGAGGAGGTGATTGCCGACACCCAATGCAAAACCCGTGATCCGGCAAAGCTCAAGGCCGACGTGCTAAAAATGCGAAGCGATATGGCCGAGCACAAGCATCCCAAAGGAGAGCTCGATGTGAAGCTCCTGCGCGGCGGGCTGGTTGATGTGGAATTCCTCATCCACTTTCTCCAGCTGCGGCACGCAGCAAGCCGCGCGAGCGATCACCCGGCGATGCTATCTCCGGATTTTGCGTTGGCCATCCCCGCGATGATCGATCTAGACCTCCTTGAGAGGGAACTTTGGCCCGCTTACGACCTTATGACTGATGTGCTCGTCGCAGGACGGCTGCTTGCCCCCGAAGGCAAAGAACCCCCACCTGCCGCCGCGAAAGCTCTTGCACGTGCCTGTAGGTGCACTAGCTACGCTGAGCTTCTCGCCAATGTGGCTTCTGCACGGAGGTGCGTTGACCGCTGCTGGACACAGACATTTGAAGAGACCTTGGAGATTTGAACGATGACCGATTTTCCTGCCGCCGGCGATACGCTCCCAGATATCGCGATGGAATCCCCCGACGGAGGCACGGTGAAACCATCCGATTTTGCAGGAAAGAAATTGGTGCTGTTCTTTTATCCCAAGGACAACACGCCCGGCTGCACTACCGAGGCGAAAGACTTCACCGCCCTGAAAGGCGCGTTCGATGGAGCGGGCGTAGAACTGCTCGGCATTTCCAAGGACAGCGCGAAAAAGCACCAGAACTTCATCGCAAAGCATGATCTGACCACGCCGCTTGCAACCGATGCAGAGGAAGGCGGACTTTCTGACACGTTGGGCATTTGGACGGAAAAGAAGATGTACGGCAAAACCTATATGGGCATGGTCCGCACCACCTATCTTATCGGCGCGGATGGTAAGATTGCGCAGATTTGGAACAAGGTGAAGGTCAAAGGGCACGCTGAGGAAGTATTGGCAGCGGCAAAGGCGCTTTAACTTCTTATGCAATCGGTCGCCTCTGCCATTCGCGATGCGCTCTTGACGGGCGATCCGCGCACCAAGTGTTTTGCAACCCGCGATGTGGCGCGGCGTTGGCGGCAGGGTTCGCTTGCCTTTTCCTTTGATGCCTCGATGCCGGATGAGCCAGCAAGGCCGAAGCATCCGGAGCTCCTCCCGCCCAACAAAATGCCCAAGCGCGGGAAGTTTGGGTCCGAACGGGCCCGCATTGCACTTTGGCATTCGCTCGCCCACATCGAATTTGTAGCAATTGATCTCGCCCTCGATATGGCAGGGCGTTTCGGTGGTGAGATGGGCGAGGAATTTGTTTCTGATTTCCTCTCCGTCGCGGCCGATGAGGCGATGCATTTTGCGCTGCTTGCGCGCAAGCTTGAGAGCCTAGGCAGCCACTATGGCGCACTGCCGGCGCATGGTGGGTTGTGGGAGGCGGCGCATGAAACGCGGCATGATGTTGCGGCGCGGTTGGCGGTGGTCCCAATGGTCCTCGAAGCACGTGGTTTGGATGTTACTCCGGCTACGCTTGAGCGGGTCAAGGCCGTAGGGGATGAGCACGGTGCGCGCATTCTGGCACGTATACTTGACGACGAGATTCGCCATGTTGGTTTTGGCACCAAACACTTTTTACGGGTCGTCGCAGATTCAGGCGAGTCACCCGAATCTGCTTGGAAATCCCTCGTGCGCAAGCATTTCAGAGGCCCCGTAAAACCTCCGTTCAACGACTCAGCGCGCCTTGCAGCCGGTTTGTCGCGGGACTTTTACGAAGACATTGCAGTTTAACGAATCACACCGATAACAAGCTCGTACGAGTTCAAGGCCATTGAGAGGGACTTGGATTCTCCCCAAGCTGTTTGAGGTTTGCACCCTCACTTAAAGAACAAAACATTGGCGCGGGGAAATTGTGAGTGGCGCTAACCGCCGGATAGGATCGGGTTTACATGAGCACGCTATTGCGTCCCATTTCGAAAGCAATCGCTGCCGTGTGCGCTGCGACGACGCTTCTTTTCAGCCCGGCCGCACATGCCAATTCTTCTGCCAATACGGCTGCCGATGTGACGGCACCAGTGCGTGAAGCGCAGGCCGAAACACTCGCCAATGGCGATGAGCGCTTCCGCGAGTTGTTTGCCAGCTGGACTTCGATTGAAGGCGCGAAGTCAACACCGCAAAGCGAACCCGTCCCTGTGTTTGAGCGTCCTACTGTTTCCGTACCTTCTCTGACGCCCGTCAATGGTGCACGGATGACCAGCAACTTTGGCATGCGCAACCACCCTGTTCGGGGTGGACGCCGTATGCACAAGGGCGTTGATCTCGCGGCACCGACAGGAACACCGGTTTATGCCACCGCAAATGGCATTGTTGAACTGGCGCGCTGGGGCCGCGGTTATGGCCTTTATATCAAGCTCGACCATGGCGCAGAGCTGGAAACCCGCTACGCGCACCTTTCGCGTCTCGCTGTTGCCGCAGGCGATCGCGTAGAGAAAGGCGAAGTCATTGGTTATGTGGGATCGACTGGCTGGTCGACTGGCCCGCACCTTCATTATGAAGTGCGCGTTGACGGGGTTGCAGTTAATCCCGTTCACTATATGGTAGCCGACAGACAAGAGACCCGGGTTGTGGAAGCGGAGAGCAAAATCCTTCCAGGACGTCGTCGGGTTGGTGCTGGCGGAGAGTAAGTCTCGTAATTTGAATTATGGCCCACTTTCGAGTGGGTAAAAGATGCCCGCCTGGAAGCGGGTCGGACATTGGAGAGGGTGTCCGAGATTGGGCGGCGGGTTTTCCCGCCGCCTTTTTTTGTGCCAGTTTCAAGCCTTGGCCTCATCCAATCAAGCGCTAGCGCATGTTCCGTCACGAAATCGCTTGAGCGCAGCAAGCGCTTCGTTAGGTTGCCGCAAGGGACTGTTTTCAGTCGGCTCGCCTAAATCGAGCGACTGCGTTGGAGAGAGATAGAGATGAGTATGCACCCGATCGCCCACGCGGCGGCGCGCCCTGATCATCCTGCCGTAATCATGGCGGGCAGCGGTGCGCAAATGACTTTCAAGGAAATGGACGAGGCTTCCAATCGCTTTGCACATTTGCTGCGCGCGCGCGGGTTTGAAGGCAGTGAGGCGTTTGGAGTTTTGCTGGAAAATCGGATGGAGTATTTCCCGCTCATTTGGGGTTCGCAGCGCTGCGGCGCGATGCTTGTGCCGATCTCGACCCGGCTGACGGCTCCTGAAATCTCCTACATTCTGCGTGATGCGGAAGCCAAGCTTCTGATCACCTCACCAGCCTATGCTGACGTACTTGAGGGTATTCGCACCGAATTGCCAGACCTTGAAGTCCTTTTGACTGATGGCGGGGGCGACGACGACTTTGCAGCGGCGCTTGATGAGCATTCGCCAAAGCCAGTGGAAGATCCAGCGCCCGGCCAAGTGATGCTCTATTCCTCTGGAACGACCGGTCGCCCGAAAGGCGTTCGTCCCGCTCCCCCGGCCGACCCGGACATTCAGGCTGCAGTTCCATTGATGGGGCTTGCGATCATGGGCGCTGGTATGCCGGCGGATGGTTCGATGGTCTATCTTTGCCCCGCACCGCTCTACCACGCGGCCCCGATTGGTTGGGCCTCAACTGCTCAACGATTGGGCGGTACGATTGTGGTGATGGAAAAGTTCGACCCCGAAGATGCTTTGGCGGCGATCGAGAAGTATAAGATCACGGACAGCCAATGGGTGCCTACCCACTTTGTGCGTTTCCTAAAACTCGATCCCGAAGCGCGCGCTCGCTATGATCTGTCCTCGCACCAGCGCGCTTTGCACGCAGCTGCTCCATGCCCGGTGCCGATCAAGCACGAAATGATCGAATGGTGGGGCCCAATCATCAATGAGTATTATGCCGGGTCCGAAGGGATCGGCATGACTTTGGTCAAGTCCGAGCAGTGGTTGGAGCACCCCGGCACTGTTGGGGCAGCAATCTATGGCAAGCTCCATATCTGCGGCCCGGATGGCGAAGAGGTTCCCGCCAACACAGACGGGCTCATATATTTCGAGAATGACCTTCTGCCGAGTTATCATAAGGACCCGGAGAAGACGAAAGAAGCGATGCATCCAAAGGGCTGGATGACGCTTGGCGATATCGGCCATGTGAATGAGGCGGGCTATCTCTTCCTCACCGATCGCAAGAGCCACATGATCATTTCTGGCGGGGTGAACATCTATCCGCAGGAGATTGAGAACCTGCTCGTCACCCATGAGAAGATCATGGACGCAGCCGTAATCGGAGCGCCGTGCCCTGAGCTGGGTGAGAAAGTTGTCGCGGTGGTTCAACCCATGGATATGGCTGATGCGGGCGATGCGCTTGAGGCTGAGCTTCGCGACTTCCTTGCCCCAAACCTTGCGCGCATCAAGATGCCCAAACAGTTCGATTTCCGCCCGGAGCTTCCCCGTGAGGCCAATGGCAAGCTCTATAAACGCGAGCTTCGTGATGAGTATGCGGCGAAAGCGGAAGGGTAAGCCATGAGCCATCCGGCAATCCTGCCAGAGGACATCGCGCGCGAGGTTATCGCTCCTGAAAGCTACGCCGAATGGAACGGCGTGCTCGACACCTTTGATCGCCTTCGCGAAGAGATGCCGGTCGCCAAAGTTGTCGCAGAAGACGACGTGTTCGAACCCTTCTGGCTAATCACGCGCTACGAAGATGTGATGCGGGTCTCGAAGGACAATACAACCTTCCTCAACAATCCGAAGCCCGTGGTTTTCTCAACGCGTGAGGCAACCGCGTTCTCGCAGGCTGCGACGGGATCGAACATGCTGGTCGATAGCCTTGTGGTCTTCGATGCGCCGATCCACCCGAAGTATCGCAAGCTTACCATGGATTGGTTTATGCCGCGCAATCTGGCCAAGATTGAGGCCGAGATCCGCGATCTCGCGCATCGCACCGTGGATCGGATGCTTGAAGCTGGCCCCGAAGTGGACTTCGTCAAAGAGGTGTCGGGTCCATATCCGCTCCATGTGGTGATGCAGATCCTTGGGGTTCCCGAGGCGGATGAGCCGCGCATGATGATGCTGACCCAGCAGATGTTCGGCGGACAGGATGCAGACCTTTCAGGCACTGGCATGGACAATATGTCGCCTGAGCAAGTGCTCCAGCTTGTCTCTGGCGCGGTGAAGAGCTTTGAAGACTACTTCGCTGCTCTCGCTGAGGACCGCCGGGCAAACCCCACCGATGATGTGGCGAGCGTTATCGCCAATGCGTTGGTCGATGGCAAACCGCTGCCGCCGCGCGATTTGGCCGGCTATTACATCATTGTTGCAACCGCAGGCCACGACACCACCAGCGCTTCTACAGCGGGCGCAATGATGGCCTTGGCCAATGACCCAGAGCAGTTTGCACGGGTCAAGGCGGACCGTTCGCTCCTGCCCGGTATCGTCGAAGAGGCGATCCGTTGGACCTCTCCCGTGCAACATTTCATGCGCACCGCTGCTGAGGACGTCGAGGTCGGCGGGCAACAGATCAAGGCGGGCGACTGGATGATGATCAACTATGTTGCCGCCAATCATGACCCCGCGCAGTTCGAAAACCCGCGCAAGTTTGACGCGGCCCGCACCCCCAATCGCCACCTCGCCTTTGGGGCAGGCGCGCACCAATGTCTCGGCCTGCATCTGGCGCGGCTTGAGATGCGCATCCTCTTTGAGACGCTGCTTGATCGGATCGAAACGGTGGAGCCTGCGGGCGAGGCCAAGCGCTCGAACAGCACCTTCGTTGGTGGTTTGAAAACTCTACCTCTGCGAATCAACCCGGCTTGAGAGAAAAACTTACACGCGAGTGGGCGCCTGTACGCTGCGTTTGAGACACTTGAGACACTGTCTAAGGGAAGAAAAGTGCTGACCTCACTCTGGCCCAGATATGAGGCAGAGGGGTGGGAATGATGTAGCGCGCCATAAGAAGGCTTTAGCGCCAGTCCTGTGTGTAGGAAAACGACCCGTCAGAAGAAGGTCCTGCGCAATCAAGCTTTACATGTGGGGATGCATCCGCAACAATTCAAGGCCTCATGCGAAATATCTTATCCGAATACGAATTATTGAAACAACATATCCGATTTTACTGTTCTTTACAGGCAACATCTGTTAACACCGCATTCATGGGATGCAATTGGAAGCGCGCCGCTTTTTGTGAAGGTGGAGGCGTTTTTACGAGCCAAGAACTCTTCGGAGCACAATTCGTGAAAACCGCCTCCCTTTATGAAAAGGAGGTGAGTTTATGACTTTGCTAGAAGCCTACAATCTGCCTTTCGCAGCTGCGGCTATATTACTGGTCTTTATCGCGCTCGCTCAGGTCATTGGCATGGGCGATATGTTCGAAGGCGCGGATGCGGATATTGACCTTGATGTCGATATAGAGGCTGATCCGACGGCGGCTGGCGGCTTTTTTGATGCGCTGCAAACCGTGTTTGGCATTGGCCGAGTGCCGTTTCTGATCTGGCTCTCTGTGCTCTTGTTCACCTTCACGGTGATCGGCGTCGTGGGTCAGCAGGTGCTTGTCAGCACTCTGGGGGCACCATTCCCCGCATGGCTCGCTGCCATCGGTGCTGGGGCCGCGGCGCTTCCCGTGACGGGCGCGCTCACCCGGCCGCTTGCCCGGCTTTTGCCGCAGGATGAATCCAGTGCGGTGGGGCTTGATAGCCTCGTGCGCCGCGATGCAGAAATCCAACTGGGACAAGCGACAGCAGGTTCGCCTGCGCGCTCCAAAGTGATCGATCGGCATGGCCATCCACACTTCGTGATGGTTGAGCCCAACGATCCAGAAGCGACGCTTAAACAAGGCGAAACCGTCATGCTGGTCCGCCGCGAGGGACAAACCTTCTTTGGCGTCCAGTATGAAAACCCAATGCTGTCTCTGAGATAGTCTCAAGACGCTGGTGGACTCTGGGAACCCCCTGAGTCACAAATCAATCAAGACCGCGCGCGCCGTAGTCAGCACCCCGAAATGCAGACCAGCGCGCGCCACATACAAACGGAGGGAAAATGAATATTCTTGATCTTGCCATAATGGTCGGCCTGGGCTTCCTCGTCCTACTGATCATCTTTGTAGTCCTCACCTCGCTCTATCGCCGGGCGTCCAAGGAAATCGCATTCGTGCGAACTGGCGTCGGCGGTGAGAAAGTCGTGATGAACGGAGGCGCGCTTGTGCTCCCGGTCTTCCACGAAACTATGCCCGTGAACATGAACACGCTTGTGCTTCCCGTTGTACGCAAAGATACCGAAGCATTGATCACGCTCGACCGCCTGCGGATCGACGTGAAGGCAGAATTCTACGTCCGCGTGCGCCCCGATGGAGGAGCCATTGCGATGGCCGCCCAAACGCTGGGTCAACGCACGATGCAACCCGAAATGCTCAAAGACCTTGTCGAAGGTAAGTTCGTCGACGCGCTGCGTTCGGTGGCCGCGGGCATGAGCATGAACGAGCTGCACGAACAACGCGCAGACTTCGTCCAGAAGGTGCAGCAAGTGTCGTCCAACGACCTTGCGATGAACGGTCTGGAGCTGGAATCGGTCTCGCTGACCGGTCTCGACCAAACCAGCATCGAGCACTTCAACGCCAACAACGCGTTTGACGCCGAAGGTCTCACCAAGCTCACCGAACAAATCGAGGCGCGCAAAAAACTGCGCAACGATATTGAGCAGGACACTCGTGTCCAGATGGAGAGCAAGAACTTGGAGGCCGATCAACGCTCGTTCGAGATTGGCCGTGACACCGAATACGCCCGCCTCCAGCAGGAGCGCGAAGTTGAAGTGAGGCGTGCAGCACAAACCTCTGAAATCGCCCGTGAACAGGCCGAACGTCAGCGCGAAGCGGACGCCGCCAAGATTGAGGCCAAAAAGCAAGTCGACGCGCAGCAGATCGAGGCTGATCGTCTCGTTGAGGAGGCCCGGATCGATCAAACGCGCGCTCTCGAAATTGCTCGCCAAGAGCAGCAAATCGAGGTCCAGAACAAGTCTCGCGAAGAAAGCCAGGCGAAAGCCGAGGCGGACGCCGCAAGGGCTCTGGCCGTGGCCGCTGAAGAACAGGTTGTGACGAGCCGGGAAAGCGAGGTTGCCGAGCGTCAGAAGAAGATCGAGCTGATCGAAGCGGCGAAAGTTGCCGAGCGCGATGCGATCTCGATCAAGGTCGAGGCGGAAGCGGAAAAAGACGCAGCCACGAACCGCGCGGAAGCCTCAAGGCTTGAGGCCAAGGGTGAGGCCGATGCCGAAGTCCTGCGCGCCGAAGCCGACCGTGTTCGCTTCGAGGTTGAGGCCGCTGGTCAACAAGCGGTCAACGAGGCGGCGAACATCCTATCGATGGATCAGATCAGCCTGCAAACGAAGCTTGCTCTTCTCAAAGTGCTGCCTGAAGTCATCAAGGAAAGCGCCAAGCCGATGGAGGCAATCGACTCGATCAAGATCGTTCAGGTCGATGGGCTTACCCAAAACGGTGGCGGTTCATCGGGTGCCCCTGCGGGAGCCGGAGGTGGCTCGGGAAACTTGGCGAGTGACGCGGTGTCCGCAGCTCTTGCTTACCGCGCGCAGGCCCCTGTGCTTGACGGGCTGATGAAAGAGCTTGGCCTTGATGGCTCATCGCTTGGCAGTCTTGCAGCTGGGGCAGCGGACGAGATTGCCCCTGCAAATGACAAGTCGCTTGTGGAGATTATGTCGGACGTTGCTGAACAGGTTCAGGAAGCCGAAGAGCGCCTTGGCGATGACAGCCATGGCGAAGCCGCTGAATAAGGCCAGCTTCTCACCCAAACAAAGACCCCGCCGTGCCCTTGGGTTCGGCGGGGTTTTCGTTGGCGTTCATATCGTTGGTAAACGTATGAGTTATTGAGCTGAAATTGGGTGTGGAACGGGACGTAACGACTTCAACCACTACCTTTTAGAGGGAAACGTGTAGCGAATGGCTCTGATGGCAAGCCCGCCACATTGGCAACGAGGCTAATGGTGGTGTAGTTTCCAACCAGCGCGAGAATTTCGAGCTGCTCTTTGGTATCCCAGTCTGTGATGAATTGCTCTTGGACGTTATCATGGAGCACGGCTTGTTTGCAAAGCTGGTCCACCGCTTGAATCAGACGAAGTTCTGAAGACGTCCAACAAGTCGGATTGTCGACAACGGTTGCGTGCACTTGCTCTTTGGTTAGTTTGGCCGCTTCACCGAAGATCGCAACATGAACCCCCCATTCGTACTCACATCCCCGGTTCGCAGTGGTTCTGAGAATAACGATCTCTCGACTACGCAAATCAAGAGGACTGTCCTTGTCCAGAAGATTGGGCACAGCCTTTGCAAGGAAGCGAGGGCTGTTCGCAAAAGTGCGAAAAAGGGACAGAAGATAGCCATCTTGCTGGGGAAACTTCGCTAGGATTCTTGCGACATCTGCGGAAAATGGGGGTTCGAGCGGAATTAGCCGATTGGACATGTGTCACCTCACTGCTACAAAGAGTGTAGCGGTTATTGTGCTACAATTTACGTAGCGTCAAGAGGGTTTGTATGGTTAAGCGTCCGGGTCAAGCGACGAAGAGTTCGGCGAGCGGTCGTCCTGTGATGGTATTGCTCGAAGCTTTGGGCAAGCGCTGGGCCCTTAGAGTGATCTGGGAGCTGAGTAATAATAACCCTTGCACCTTTCGGGAGCTGCAAAGTCTCTGCGAAGAAGTCTCCCCGACTTCTCTCAATAATCGTCTAAAGGATCTTCGGCAGCTCGGCCTAGTTGAGCTCACGAGTCATGGATATGCCCTTACCAACTATGGTCGATCGCTCTCTGATTTGCTGCTGCCGCTTGATCGATGGGCCAATGATTGGGCAGATTGGCTCGCCTAAGAACAAACAGCCCAGGGTTGGACTGTCGGCTATGCTTCCAGAGTCCTCAATTGACATTCAGCTAAGCGCAGAGGCAGAGAAAACGCTCTCAATCATTGGGGAGTCAGCCAAGCAACCGCATCGCCATCGCCCTTACATCCACGCCCAAATCTTCACGCTCCAGCGCCAGCGCCAAAGTCGCCTCAACGAAACCCAACTTGCTGCCGCAGTCATAGCGATTCCCGTCAAAGGTCACCGCGTGGAAGGGCTGGTCGCCAATCATCTTGGCCATGGCATCGGTAAGTTGGATCTCGCCGCCTGCACCCTTCTCCTGTGTCTCGAGTGTGCGCATGACTTCGGGTTGCAGGATATAGCGGCCTGAGACGATCTTGTTTGACGGCGCCTCTGCCACTGGCGGCTTCTCGACCAATCCGGTGACCTCAGTCAAAGCGCCGTTCTCGGTCCCCGGCGCAATCACGCCGTAGCTGGAGACCTCCTCCATCGGAACTTCGAGCACGCTGATCAGATTGCCGCCGGTTTGTTCGTAGGCATCGACCATCTGTTTCATACAGCCGGTGCCGCCCTTCTTCCCGATCATCAGCTCATCGGGGAGGAAGATCGCGAAGGGCTCATCCCCCACAATCGCGCGCGCGCACCAGATTGCGTGGCCAAGGCCCATTGGCACCTGTTGGCGCACGGTAATGATATCGCCAGGGGTCGCGCGAGTGGGTTCAAGTACGGTCATGTCCTTTCCCCGCGCACTCATCGTGTCCTCGAGCTCATAAGCGACATCAAAATGCTCGACGATGGCGGTCTTCCCGCGTCCAGTGACGAAGATCATTTGCTCGATCCCCGCCTCGCGCGCCTCGTCCACCGCATATTGGATTAGCGGCCTGTCTACGATCGGCAGGAGTTCTTTGGGAATCGCTTTGGTGGCGGGGAGGAAGCGCGTGCCGAGCCCCGCGACGGGAAATACGGCCTTCTTGATGGGTTTTCGGCTCATGAGTGGTGCCCCTAGATCGATCACAATCGTTGGGAACCCCGTGCCTTGCCATGGCACTTGCGTCAATCATGCGAATGGTTCGTTTTCGTTCAGTTGCGCGATAGCGCAGTTTCGTTAAGGCACGCCATATGGACAAATTGATCATCAAGGGCGGCAACCGCCTTTCGGGCACTATCCCAGTATCGGGTGCGAAGAACGCAGCGCTGACGCTTATCCCATGCGCGCTTTTGACCGAAGAGCCGCTGACATTGCGCAACCTGCCTCGACTGGCAGACATTGACGGTTTCCAGCATTTGATGGGCCAGTTCGGTGTGACGGTCAGCATTCAGGGCAACAATCGACCTGAGGATTTCGGGCGGATTGTCACCTATCAAGCCGCCCGCGTTACCTCGACGGTCGCGCCGTACGATCTTGTCCGCAAAATGCGCGCTTCGATCCTCGTGCTTGGCCCGATGCTGGCACGGATGGGTGAGGCGACGGTCTCGATGCCGGGCGGATGCGCTATCGGGAACCGGCCGATTGACCTCCACTTGAAGGCGCTTGAAGCCTTTGGCGCGGAGATTGAACTTACCGCAGGATATGTGAAAGCGATTGCGCCCGATGGCGGACTTCCGGGCGGCGATTTTGATTTTCCCGTCGTGTCTGTGGGTGCGACCGAGAATGCGCTTATGGCAGCGGTGCTTGCCAATGGAACCAGTCGCCTGACAGGTGCTGCGCGCGAACCTGAAATTGTCGACCTGTGCAATCTGCTCGTCGCGATGGGCGCTGAGATCGAAGGGATCGGCTCTTCCGACCTCACCATCCACGGGGTCAAGCGTCTGAACGGTGCGACCTATAAGGTCATGCCTGACCGGATCGAGGCGGGCTCCTACGCATGTGCCGCAGCCATTACGGGCGGTGAGGTGCGGCTCGAAGGCGCGAGCGAAGAGGATATGATCTCCACCCTCTCTGCCCTTCGCACGATTGGTGTTGAGGTTGAGGCAGACAAGAAAGGCGTGACAGTGCGCGCCAATGGATCCTTGAAGCCGGTCGATCTTACGACAGCGCCTTTCCCGGGTCTCGCCACCGACATGCAGGCTCAGCTGATGAGCCTCCTTTGCAAGGCGGAAGGCACCAGCGTCCTTAAAGAGACGATCTTCGAAAACCGCTTTATGCACGTTCCAGAGCTTGCCCGGATGGGCGCAGACATCGCGACCGAAGGGCGAACGGCCATCGTGAAGGGCCCAGCAGACCTCACTGGCGCAGAGGTCATGGCAACTGATCTGCGCGCCTCGATGAGCCTCATCATTGCAGCGCTTGCCGCAGAGGGCGAGACAACCGTGCGCCGTATCTATCATCTAGATCGCGGGTATGAGCGGTTGGAGGAAAAGCTCCAATTGCTCGGTGCGGACATTGAGCGGGTGGACGACTAGGCTGAATATCTAGAGCGTACGCCCCATGCTCACCATGGGTTCAGTCACAAAGCCAAGCGTCCTATAGAACTCGACAACTGCCTTGTTGCTGCTGCGAACCTGCAAGTTGACCTTGATGCAACCGCGGTCTCTCAACTCATCGAGAGCAGTGTTCACAAGCGCCGTGCCGATCCCTGCGTTTCTGTGACTGGGTGCGACGGCGACGCTGTAGAGCCAGCCTCGGTGCCCGTCCCATCCCGCCATAATAGTCCCGATCACATCGCCGTTCTCATCAAGGGCGACCCAGAAAAGGCCGTCAGCCTGGGCCAGCTTCTTAGGGATGGCTTGCGGAGCGCGATTGCGTTCCGGGTCATTGGGAAACTCTGCGTGCCACAATCGGTCGACTTCCGCAAAATGGCGATCTTCATATGGGATGATCTGCACTATTCGATTTCCTTAACCACCAACCACACCCGGATCGCGCTCGCTAATCCCGGGGGGGTGTTGGATTGGATGCGCTCAGCGTCGATTTTGGCGACCAGCGCGCTTACTGGTATCTCCGCTTCCTGCGCCGCAGCTTTCAGCATGTCCCAGAACACCGGCTCAAGGCTTATGCTAGTGCGATGGCCTTCAATCGCAATCGAGCGTTTGACCGGCGGGTGGTAAGGCACATCTGCGCTCATTTGTAATTCTCGCGCCGGTCAGCAAATGTGCGCACGCGCTTGCGCCACGCTCTATAACTGCCGGGTTTGAGATTATCGCGCATCAGCTCTTTGACCTGGCCTGCCTTAAGCCCGAACTCGGCTTCGATCACAGCAAACGGCATATGATCACTCAACGCCATTTCGATGATGGCACTAATGTCAGCATTAGAGAGGTTGAGAGACATCGGGATATTCCTTTGCAGGGTTTATTCTAACCCACCATCCCATCGCTTGGCCGCGATTAGCAATAGCGGGGATTGGCACCTACAAGAAATTTGGGGTGGTCTCTCCAGTCGGGCTTTTTGTAGGGTTCTTTCATGACCACTTCGCTGGACAGATTGACCGACAAAGAGAATGAAACGCTGCGCCTGATTGCGCGCGGGCATGATGCAAAATCTGCGGCGCGCGAACTCGGTCTTTCTGTTCACACGATCAATGAACGTCTGCGCAATTCTCGCAGGAAGTTGGGTGTTACGAGCAGTCGCGAAGCCGCCCGCAAGCTGGTCCATCTTGAGGCTCAAGCAGCCCAGAGAGCAGGTGAAAATATTGTATGCGAGGAAATAGGGGATGCAAATCCGACCGCTGCCAG
The DNA here is from genome assembly GCF_947502395.1 of uncultured Erythrobacter sp. GTDB lineage: Bacteria > Pseudomonadota > Alphaproteobacteria > Sphingomonadales > Sphingomonadaceae > Erythrobacter. The sequence goes on along the minus strand of NZ_CANMZM010000002.1, from coordinate 538,881 downwards.
TGATCCTGCCGCCATCGTCAAAAAGGGCTCTGACAGGGCTCTATGGATTGGAGGTATTGCCGTCATGTCTGCTATTGCACTCGCTGTTGTTGTGACCCTTTTGGGTGCGCCGAATTTAGAAGCTCCGAACGTTCAGGGGCCAACCGCTCAATTGGCTCAGGTTGATGCTGCACCTGAAGAGGCTGCGCGCGCATGGCTTGCTCTGGTCGATGATTCTGATTGGCAAGCAAGTTATGAGGCGGCTGGTGCGGCTTTTCGGACGCCCAATACGGTTGAAGGGTGGCAGGCTGCGTCGCAAGAAGTTCGAACACCGCTTGGTTCGGTTACCGCGCGTGAGGCGATCAAGACCGAGTTCGTTAACGCACCGCCGTATGGCTTCACGCTTGTGCGCTTTCTAACCAAGTTTGAGAACGGAGGTACGGCGATCGAAACTGTCACGCTGGAGCGTGAAGCAGATGGTCTGAGAGTTGTTGGTTATCTGATCGAATAGACTGCTGTGAATTCGAAGCTGCGGTGGCTATGCCGCTCGTGCCTTCGCCAGAAGTTTTGCAAAGCGGCTCTTTTTCGCATCGCCAAAAGGCTGGAGCATATGGGCGCATTCGGCCAACTCCTCACTTGAAAGAGGGTGCTGGAATTGCAGGCCGAAATGATTTCGCTCATTCCAACGGATCGATGCCAATTGCGGCGCAAGGCCGGGAAGCTCAAAGCTAATCAAGCCCTTCGAACGAAGATCGTCTTCGCAGATAATCTTGGCGCCTTCGCAAGAAAGATCGACAAGGGTCGCTTCCATAGCGGCCCGGCCGTCCTGAATGCGGACCGGGCCCTCTATGTTAAGACGCAGCGGCCTGATTGGGTGTGGGCCTTCTTCGCGCAGGAACTCTTCCAATGTAATCGTGCAGCCAAAGCGGTAGCCAGCCTGGCGCGACTGAGCCCAAACGCGCTCGACCGGATAGGTCATGCCATTGGCCAGTTGCAGGAGAGCACGAGGTTCGGGCGGCACATCGTGAAGGAAGCCAAGGCCGATGCCTTTTTCGGATACGTCACGAATCAGGCAGAGATATTCCCCACTCTGACACACCAGCTTTGCACGGCGCAGCATGAGGGCCGCGCGGTGTGATTGGCGCTGTTCGGCACCGGTTTCTTTTGGGCTAGACTGTTCCACCGTCCTCGCTCCTCAAGCGCTGGTGAAGGCAGCGTGCATGGGAAGTGCCCCAGCGCATTTACACCTTCGTAACCTGTCTTAAGAGAATTTAGGCGAAGAGAGTTAAGAAACTCCTAATTTGCGCGGTTCTCGCCCACGTAGATCATGCTTGCGAGAGGGTGATCACTCCGGCGGTCACGACAACAATACCAAGAATCTTTGGCACCGTGAGCCTTTCCTTGAGCAGCACTGCTCCGAAAAGCGCGGCGAAGAGAATGCTGGTTTCGCGCACCGCGGACACCGCTCCCATGGCGGCAAGGTTCATCGCCCATACCGAAATCCCATAGGCCACAGCGGACAGGACTCCGGCAACGCCAAGCGCAACAGAGGCTTTGCCGCCGGGCATCTTGGGTGCGGCCCTGCGCGTGACCACGTAAGACAGAGCTATGAGGGTCGAAGCGAGTGCCGCTTGCCAAACGATGTATCCCATCGCGCTGCCTGCGCGGCGCACTCCAATCCCGTCAACCAGCGCGTAGCCCGCGATGAAGAGACCGGTAATGAGGGCTGCGCGGATGGCTTTGGCGCTTGGCCGTCCTGCACCGAGCGAAAGTGTGATTATACCCAGCGATACCAGCGCGATGCCAATCAGGCCGGGTGTGGTCGGAATCTCGCGCGCGAACAAAGCGGCGCCGACGGTTACGAAGACCGGAGCACTGCCACGCGCGATCGGGTAGACGCTGGCTAAGTCCCCATGGTCATAGGCGCGCACCAAAGCAAAACAATAGCCGACCTGGATAGCAGCAGAGCCGATCAGGAAGGGCCAACTTGCAGGTGCCGGTGCCGGGAAGAACGGCAGCAGGGCAATTGCCCCAATCGCTCCAAAGATTGCGATGATGGCAATGGAGCGGAAGCGGTCCATGTCGCTTTTGACCAGTGCGTTCCAGCCAGCATGGATCGCGGCGGCGGCAAGCAGGAGGATGAGGGCAAGATTTGACACGTACCAGGCGCCCTATCGAAGCCACTTGGGCACCACAACCGGCATGTGATGGTTATTCGGGTTCGCCGCCTTACGCGACAGCTGTGCCCTCGATTTCGATCATAATGTCAGGGTGATACAGCTCTTTCACACCCAGCAAGGTAGAGACGATTTCGGCCCCTGCCTCGCCATGGATCGGCATGATTTCTTCAGCGGCTGCCATAAAGGTTGGCACATCGGTGACGTAGAAATTGAGCCGCACCAGATTGCTTGCATCCATCCCGGCAGACGCAAGCGCATCCATCAGGCACTGCCAAGCGACTTTGTACTGAGCGACCATATCGCCCGGGTGTAGCGGCGCGCCTTCGGCATCGCTCGCGGTCTGGCCTGAGAGATAGAGCGTGCGCTCTCCACCTTTCACTTCGACGCCGTGGTTCAGCCCGAAGCCCTGCAGCCAAGGGGTCGGATTGTGTGTTGTTTTCTGCATGGGATCCTCCCGAAGCCTCGCGATCAATACATGTGCTGGCCGCCATTGATACTCATGGTTGAGCCGGTCATAAATGCGCCATTGTCGGATGTGAGGAAGGCAACGCCTCGCGCGATTTCCTCGGCATGGCCCAGTCGTCCCACGGGGATTTTCGCGACGATTTTCTCAAGCACGGGCTCTGGCACAGCGGCAACCATATCGGTGTCGATATAGCCGGGAGCGATTGCGTTGACGGTTACGCCAAACTTCGCGCCTTCTTGCGCGAGGGCTTTGGTGAAGCCGTGGATGCCGGATTTCGCCGCCGCGTAGTTAACCTGACCATATTGGCCCGCTTGCCCATTGATCGAGCCTATGTTGACGATGCGTCCCCACTTCCTCTCGCGCATACCGGGGAAGGTGGCTTTCGCCATGTTGAAGCATCCACCCAGGTTGACGCGCATGACATCGTGCCAATCGTCATAACTCATCCTATGCAAAGTTCCGTCGCGGGTGATCCCGGCGTTGTTGACGACGATATCGACGGGCCCATGATCTTCGGCGACCTTGGCGCAGCCTTTAAGGCAAGCCTCATGATCGCCCACATCCCATTTGTAGGAGGGTATGCCGGTCTCCTTGGTGAAGGCGGCGGCCGCTTCGTCATTGCCGCCGTAATTGGCAATGACAGTGTGGCCTTGGCGTTTGAGACGTTGGCAAATTGCCTCGCCAATTCCGCGTGTTCCTCCGGTGACTATCGCTACTTTGCTCACAACTGATTCCCTTGATTGCTTTGAGTCGCGAGATTAGCCATGCCGTAGCGTCGGGCAACAAAAAACCCCGCCGGAGCGGGGCTATGCATACCAATGTCTAAGAGACTGTCTTCAATTAGAAGCGGATTTGGGTTCCGACATAGACTGCCTGATTGTCTTTCACCGAATTGGTCAATGGATCGATACTGTCCAAACGATCACGCTCTTGGCTCAGCCGAACACCAGCGGTCACGTCAAGATTGCGCGAAACACGGAAGCTGCCACCAAGGTCGACGGTTTGTGCGGAAAGTGCATCTAGAGTGTTCTGAGACCGCCCGGCAATGCGTTCATCGCCGAGTTCAATGCGAGGCTGTAGCCGACTTGGCTTGTCAACGCGGGTGGGTTGAGCCGGTTCAAAGTCAGCAAGATCGGGCATTCCGATATCACGAACATTATCGAGAGCAACAGTCCGACCCGACGGTGCCGTTGGAGGGGTCTGCGCCCGAGCAAATGTCTGATAGCCGCGTGATGTGCCAAGGTTGAAGCGGTTCGCTTGAACGCCAGCGATCTCATTGCCGAGGCCAGATGATGTATCGATTGCGGAGCGAACAGAAATCGCCTGAGCGATATCTTCGTCAATCCGGACGGCAACCGTCACTGTCCGTTCGCTGCGTGAAATGCTTGATCCGCTGGGAGTGAACCGAATGCCGCGCTCTCGTGCTTTCTCAGCAACCCGTGCGGCCAATTCAGGATCAACCGATGCAGGCGTGAACAGTTCAAAGGCCGAAGCATTTGAGTCGAGATTGCTCTCAGTCAGATCCACAACCGCGAGACCAGCAGAAGGAAGGCCGAAAGTCAGTGCAGCTGCCAACCCAAGCAGCGGCCTTGGAGCGCGCTTGTGCTCACTCCCCTTGCCTGCTGTCTTGATTTGCGACTGTTTCACTACTCTTCCAAAATCCTACGCCGATATTTGACCAGATTTTGCCTGAACCTGCGCTGACAAATTCAAGCGATCTCAAGCGACTCGATGCGATTACGATCAAAAAATGGTAGAAGTATGACAGAGTTCCACGCAATCCCTTCTTCTCCTTAGGCCAGTGTTAACCATAGACCTGTTGCGCGCAGCACACAGAAAGGTGACGTAAACGGAAGTCTGGGGATCACCGCTCAACGCTTAATAGACCAATTCAGCGCTCAGAAAGGCAGCGCAAACTAGCGCACAATGCGTGGATGGAGGCGTGCCGTTCGAGAAAGCGAGCTTGCCGCGAGCCTCATGCCCGGTATAGAGCGTGAGCCACGACGCAAAGAGGGATTCATTTCGCTGTGACACGCGCAAAACATGCATTTTCGCCAATTACACTTTCGGGCGCCACCAAATTGGCGCTGGGCGCTGCTGCTATTGCAGGCCTTGCGGCGTGCGGCGGCTCGGATCGTCCTCGTACGCAGCTCGCGGCCGCTCAGATCAACACGATTGGTGTGAATGCCTTCCTGTGGCGCGGGGCTTTGGAAACCTTGAGCTTTGCGCCGCTCGCTTCGGCAGACAGCGATGGCGGCGTGATTGTAACTGATTGGTATGCGAACCCTTCGAATCCCGAAGAGCGGGTCAAGGTCTTCGTCGCCATTCTCGATCAGGATTTGCGCGCCGATGCTCTGCGGGTGACCGCCAACCGCCAAGTTTCACAGGGCGGAAACTGGGTGGATGCGCCGGTTCAGGCGGCGACCGTTCAGAAGCTTGAGGACATCATTCTCACCAAGGCGCGCGACCTACGGCGCAAGGCTCTTTCCGGCGCGTAATCCGCTACGGCTCTTCGGAGCGGGTTTTCAGAAAACACGGAAACCGGGGGCGGCATTGTGCGCCCCCTTGCGCTTGCCATGAAGCGCGTTAGCGAGATTCCCATGACCGACACACGATTCGATCCGTCCAAAGCTGACGGGCGCTGGCAACGCGCTTGGGATAAGGCAGGTACGTTCACCGCTGATTCCAACAACGAGAAACCCAAGTCCTACGTGCTTGAGATGTTTCCCTATCCTTCGGGCCGCATCCATATGGGTCACGTGCGCAATTACACCATGGGCGATGTGCTGGCGCGTTATAAGAAGATGCGCGGGTTTGAAGTGCTTCATCCCATGGGCTGGGACGCGTTCGGTATGCCAGCAGAAAACGCGGCGATGGAAAAGAAGGTCCACCCTGGCGCCTGGACCAGATCCAACATCGAGGCGATGAAAGCGCAGTTGAAGCGCATCGGCTTTGCGCTCGATTGGACGCGAGAGTTCGCAACCTGTGACCCAGAGTATTACGGTCATGAGCAGGCGCTTTTCCTTGATATGTATGAGGCTGGCCTGATTGATCGGCGTTCGTCAGAGGTCAATTGGGACCCGGTTGATATGACCGTGCTTGCCAATGAGCAGGTGATCGACGGCAAAGGCTGGCGTTCAGGTGCAGAGGTTGAAAAGCGCAAGCTTGACCAGTGGTTCTTGAAGATCACTGACTTTGCCGAAGACCTGCTGGATGGTCTGGGTGACCTGAAAGACTGGCCTGACAAGGTGAAGCTGATGCAGGAAAACTGGATCGGCAAGAGCCAAGGGCTCGAATTTGGGTTCTCCCTTTCGAACGGGGGTACTTTGCCGGTTTACACCACGCGGCCTGACACGATTTTCGGCGCAAGCTTTGTGGCGGTTGCGGCTGACCATCCGGTCGCGCAAGCACTTGCGGGTGAACCTGAAGTCGCTGCGTTCATTGAGGAATGCAAGAAAGGCGGCACCACGGCGGCTGCGTTGGAGACGGCAGAGAAGCTTGGCTACCGCACTAGCATCACCGCTAAGCACCCGTTCACAGGCGAACCCATGCCCTTGCTCATCGCGAACTTTGTTCTGATGGATTACGGCACTGGCGCGATAATGGGCGTGCCGGGGCACGACCAACGCGACTTCGAATTTGCGACCAAATACGAGCTGCCGATCACCCGGGTTATCGCCAGGGATTTCTCCGAAGCCTCCGCCCCGATGGGCGACGAGGCGGAACCCGGCGACGGTGTCTGCGTCAACTCTGATTTCCTTGATGGCATGAGCGTTGAGGATGGCAAAGCCGAGATCATCAAGCGGGCTGAGGATGGCGGTTGGGGCGAGGGTACGACCGTTTGGCGGCTGCGCGATTGGGGCATCTCGCGCCAGCGCTATTGGGGCACGCCCATCCCATTCATCCACTGCGATGCTTGTGGCATCGTGCCTGTTCCCAAGGATCAATTGCCGGTCACTCTGCCCGAGGATGTCGACTTCGAGACGCCCGGTAATCCGCTCGAGCGTCATGCGACGTGGAAGCATTGCGCTTGCCCGAAATGCGGCGGCGAAGCGCGCCGGGAAACCGACACGCTCGACACCTTCACCAACTCCTCGTGGTACTTCCTGCGCTTCGCCTCGCAGCCCGATGATGCGCCGTTTGATGCAGATGAAATCGCCAAATGGATGCCAGTTGAGCACTATATCGGCGGGATCGAGCACGCGATTTTGCACCTGCTCTACGCACGTTTCTGGACCCGCGCGCTTGCACACATCGGCAAGTTCGATGTGAAAGAACCCTTCGCCTCGCTCTTCACCCAAGGCATGGTCACACATGAAACTTACCGTTTAGGTGAACGGGGTTGGCTCTCTCCCTCTGAAGTTCGGATCGATGGCGAAAAGGCCTTTGCTCTTGAGGGCGGGGAAGAGGTTGAACGTGGCCGCGTCATCAAAATGTCGAAGTCGAAGAAGAACGTCGTCGACCCTGACAATATCATTGAACAATACGGCGCGGACGCTGTGCGCTGGTTTATGCTGTCAGACTCTCCGCCTGAGCGCGATCTGCCATGGTCAGAGGCTGGCATTGAGGGCTGCTACCGCTTTGTCCAACGTCTGTGGCGGCTGTTCGATCAGTTCGACGACAGCGCGGCCGGCGAAGACAAACCGCTCGCGCGCCGTGCTCACCAAGCCATCGTTGCAGTGGCCGAGGATATTGAAGCACTCAGCTTCAACAAAGCCGTGGCCCGCATTTATGAACTCACTGCCGCCACCGAGAAAGCGGCCCCAAGTGAGTCTCGCAATTTCGCCATTCGCGCTTTGCTTCACATGGTGAGCCCCATGATGCCTCACCTTGCTGAAGAAGCGCACGCCAAAATGGGCGCAGACGCTCTGCTCGCCGATGCGGCTTGGCCTGAACACGACAAGGCGATGCTGGTCGAAGACGAGGTCACCATCGCGGTTCAGCACAAGGGCAAATTGCGCGACACTTTGACCGCCCCAAAAGGCGCATCCAAAGAGGATTTGGAGGCGATGGCGCTCGCAAGCGAGAAGGTGCAGCGTTCACTCGACGGTGCAGAAGTTCGCAAAGTCATTGTCGTGCCCGATAGGCTGGTTAATATCGTCACCTGATGCTGCTTCGCTCTCTCTTTATCGCTCTTGCTCTTGGGCTCCCCCTTTCGGGGTGCGGATTGCAGCCGCTCTATTCAGGCGGAGCATCGAGCGGCGTTGCACAGGGTTTGGCGGCTATTGACGTTCCCGCCATTCCGGGGCGCGACGGTTGGCTGGTGCGCAATGCCCTGCAAGAACGGTTGGGGGCCGCTGGTGACGTCGGCGGGTACCGGTATCGTCTCGATGTAAGGCTCGACGATGCGCTTGAGGCGCTGGGTGTGCTCAACGATGATACGATCAGCCGCGAGCTGCGGATTCTCCGGTCACGCTATCAGCTTGTCGATCTCACCACTGGCGAGATCCTGCTTGATGCCACCGCTGGTTCGGATGCGGGTATTGATGTGGTGTCTTCTGAATACGCCACGATCGCTGCTGAACAGCGCGCGCTCGAAAATCTCGCGCAGGAAGTCGCGAGCCGGATGGTGACGCAGGTTGCGTTGACGCTCCGGGAGCGTGAGCGCGCTAGCGCCCAATGAAGGCAAAGCACTCCGAGTTCGCAAGGGGGCTCCCCCGTTCGGCAACCCAAGCCTCGATCTTTTTTTTCTGCGGTCCCGATGAGGCAGGCGCTTCGGCAGCCGCCAACAAAGTGATCGCCGCTCTCCCTGACGCTGGCGAGAGGATCGAACTATCCGGCGGCGATCTCAAACGCGATCCGGCACTCCTCGGTGACGAGGCGCGCTCAGGATCGCTTTTCGGCGACAAGCGCCATATCCTCGCCCGCGTCACAGGTGATGAGGCTCACGATGCACTCAAAGCTCTGATTGAAACGGGCGATGCGGGGGCGGGTGATGCCGCGCCGGTTCTCGTCGTTGCTACATCGGCCACCGACAAATCGCGCACCGCCAAGCTGCTCGAGAAGCGCCCGGATGCTCTCATCACCATGTTCTATCCCCCTGACTTGCCCAGCGTCGCTGGCGCTGTGAGGGCGATGGCGGATGCGGCAGGGCTGCGACTCGGGGGCGATATGGCCGAACGAATCGCTCGCGCGGCAGGCCTCGATGTGCGTCTGGCGCAGTCCGAAGTCGACAAACTGGCGCTCTATCTGGACGCATCCTTGCAAACGCCCAAGACCGCTACGCCGCAAGAATATGCCGAAATAGGCGCTCCTACCGAGGATGACGGCTTTGGCCCCGTGGTGAACACCGTCCTTGGCGGGGAGCTTGGGAGATTACCGGGTGAACTCAAGCGGATGAAGGAGCTGGGGCTCAATCCGGTGGGCCTCTTATTGGCAATTGAGCGGCGCGCGGCTCAATTGACGCAGATCACCGCAAAACTGGGAACACGGGGTTCATTTGACAATCTGGGCAAAGGTGAAAAGGCTCAGCTCGGTATTTTTTGGAAAGAAGAACGTGAGATTCGTCAACAGCTTAACCGTTGGCCTCGCGCCAAGCTCGATCGCCTAATCCCGCGCCTGACCGCGCTGCACCAGAGCCTGCTCGCCAACTCGCAGGCCGCGGAGCTGTTGCTGGCTCAGGACCTGTCTCAAATCGCCAGATTTGCGGCGAAATAGTAGCACTCTTTGACAGACGTCCTTTTGCGAACCCGCAAAAATTCCCTTTTTCGCGAAACTTGGTATCGTTTGTTAACGGTGTCGTATCTGGGATGTTTGTGGGGGCAAACGCTGGGACATGAATGAACAGACCAGTGTACTGCTTGATGCAGTGCAATCGGAAAAGCTGGCGAGGCCAATCGCGCCATCGCTGGAAACGCGCCGTTTGCGCGCGATTCTGGTGATGATGATTATTGACGCAGCCCTTCTGCAATTGGCTTTCGCGTTTGCCGGATTGATTTACGAAGGGTCATGGTGGGGGCCGCGCAATATGCTCGCCGTGCAGGCGCTGTTGCCGGTTTTCTTTACCATTGCTCTTTACAATGGAAGCTACAGCGGACGGTCCTTGGGGGATTGGATATTCGCTTCCAAACGCGTGTTGATGGCGCTTGCTGTGTCGACCGCGCTTGTAAACTTTCTGGCATTCTACACTAAGTCGAACGCAGAGTTCTCGCGGGTGTCGGTGACCTTGGGCCTCCTTTCGGCAGTTCTTGGCTTGTTCTTGTTCCGCCGCGTGATGGCGACCTTTATCGACCATTTCTGGGATGGGCGGACCACGAATGAGTTGGTGATCGATGACGGTGGGCCGAGCTTCAGCGCCGGAAATGGCGAAACCATCTTAGCAGCGGATTATGGTCTTGACCCGACCAGCCACGATCCTTTCATGTTCGACCGCCTCGGCAAACTTCTGCAAAATCAAGACAAAGTTGTGGTCAGCACCCCAAGAGAGCGGCGAGCGCAGTGGGCGTTTCTGCTCAAATCCGCTGGCGTCCATGGAGAGATAGTCAGTCGGCCTTCGCATGAATTGGGCGCTCTTGGTATACGTCGCTATGAGACGCAGGATCGTACAACTCAGATCGTGTCCATTGGACCGCTGAAACTGCGTTCGCGCATTTTGAAGCGCATGTTTGATATGACCGTGGCAGGAGGCGCAGTGCTGATATTGTCGCCACTACTGCTCTTGATCGCGCTGCTTATAAAGCTCGATGACGGTGGGCCGGTGCTTTTCGTCCAGCGTCGCATGGGTCGGGGCAACACGTTCTTCAACATGCTCAAATTCCGCTCGATGAAGGCCGAGAAAGGCGACTCAGAGGGCGCGTGCTCCACGTGCCGTGAGGACAATCGGGTCACCCGCATTGGTGACTTAATTCGGAAGACCAGCATCGATGAGCTGCCCCAGCTGATCAATGTGCTCAAAGGCGATATGTCGATTGTGGGTCCGCGGCCGCACGCATTGGGGAGCCGGGCCAACAACAAGTTTTTCTGGGAAGTCGACGCGCAATATTGGCGCAGGCATTGCCTGAAACCGGGCCTCACGGGCCTTGCACAGGTGCGTGGGCACCGTGGTGCAACAGAGAGAGAATCGGATCTTACCGAGCGTTTGCAGTCGGACCTTGAGTATATCTCAGGCTGGTCACTGCGCCGCGATATCGAGATCGTCCTAAAGACCGTCTTGGTTCTGCGCCATGTGAATGCCTACTAGCCAGGACGACGGTGAGGCCGGTTTTCGGTTGAGCGTTAGTCTTGCGGGACAGTGAAGGTACCGGTGACACGGCCTTCAGAGTTTTCTTCACCGGGGGTGTTTCTTCCAGTTCCGCGGCCATCGATTGTCGATAGCCCGCTGGTCAAATCGATCACCAAGCGACCTCCATTGAGGGTATCGCCGCCACGGCTCAAGGAAACGTCACCCGCCATGGTGATAATCCGGCGTCCAAAGTCATAGACCGCAACATCGCCTGAGGCCCGTTCATTGCCTCTGGTCACTACAACCCCGCCATTAGCAGTGATGCGTTGCACATCGAGTGAGCCGTCATCGGTGTAAGTCGCGAGCATGCGGTTGGAGCGCACAGTAAGCCCTGCCTGATTGACGATAACCCCTCCGCTTAGCACCACGCGATTGGCGCGGTCGTCGAAATCGATGGTGCCTGCGTCAAAGGAAACCGGTGCACGCGTATTGTGCGAGGCGATGGTCTGCGCGTGCAGTGCCATGCCGCCTGCGAGCACTGCGCCCAAAGCCATGCCACCCGCGGCCCAACTCAAAGCGATCTTACCGAATTTCTTGGACAATTTGCGCTCCATCACGGCACCCTCAATTTGCCAGGCACCATAGTGAGCCTGGCATTGCCATCAAGCGAGATTGTGCGTGCATCCAGATCGCCGCGCATCGAATCGGCAGAAAAATCGCCCGCTGGAACTGTGCCTTCGACCCCATTGGATCCCGTCATTGTGCGGGTCTCAAGATCGAAGGAGACACCGCTTGCGCTGATCGCATAACCATCGGCAGTGCGAACGCGCATGGTGCCCGTCACATCCACCACTTCTTCGTTGATGTCATAAATCCCACCTTTGGCAGAGAGGCGCGCCGGACCATCTTCGAGCAAGATCTGAGCGAGCAGATCGTCCATCCGCACTTTGCCCTCTGCGCTTGATCGTTGGACCGCTTCGCCTGCCGTGATCGAGAAAGGACGACCACTGTCATCACGTCCGCGATACATGGCGTTGTCTACGCTAAGACGCTCATCAATCACCGATACTTGCGTACGGTCGAGCAGAAAGCTGACCTCCCCGCGCGGCGACAAGGGCGTGATTATCATTAGTGCCGCGAGCACGCCCACACCCATCGGCAAGGCGCGTGCAAGAAAGCCAACGAGCTGGTCGTGACTGCCGCCGGGGGCTGCAAAATCCTGTCTCTTGCTGCGCAGCGCCTTGGCGCGCTGGGTTTCGATGCGGCGTTTGATCACCATGATGGGTTAGGCTTACTTATAGTAACCTTCATTGTGGCTGAATATGTCACGCCCATCCCATCCGGCGATGTCGAGCGCGGCTCTGGTCGGGAGAAAGTCAAAACAGGCTTGTGCGATGTCCATCCGTCCTTCGCGCTCCAAGCGCACTACCAGTTCGTCTCGAAGTCGGTGAAGGAACCGCACGTCAGATGCGGCATAATCGCGCTGCGCATCGTTTAGTACCGGGCCGCCCCAATCGGAGGATTGTTGCTGTTTGGAGAGGCTCTCTCCGAGCAATTCCTCCGTGAGGTTCTTGAGGCCGTGGCGGTCAGTGTAGGTGCGTACCATCTTGCTCGCAATCTTGGTGCAGAATACCGGACCTGCTGTTACCCCCAGATAGTACTGGATCGCCGCCAGATCGAAGCGTCCGAAATGGTAGAGCTTGACGCGGGTTTCATCAGCCAGGATGCGGGTCAGATTGGGGGCTTCATAATCGCTCCCCGGCGAGAAGCGCACGAGATGCTCATCGCCCGATCCATCAGAGATCTGGACGACGCAAAGCCGGTCGCGGTGGGTGATGAGACCCATGGTCTCTGTGTCGACGGCCAGATCGCTGGTGCCCTCAAGCACGCCATCGGGCAGGTCTTCTTCGTGAAAATGAACTGTCATATGAGACAGGCCATTACGCCACATTGATATGAAGGGAAAGAGGGGGATAGCGCGCAGCTGGCGGCTCGCTAGTTGGGCCTCCCCAAGTGTAGCCTGGGTCCCATGGCAAGCGATCAAATCCCCAATAGCTGGCGCGTGGCGCTCGAACCGGCGCTCGGCAGTGCCGAAGCGCGGAAGTTGGGCGGTTGGCTTGTCGCCGAAGAGAAAGCCGGCAAAGAGATTTATCCCCCTCGCGGCACGCGGCTTGCGGCGCTGGAGGCGACGTCCCTTGAAAAAGTGAAAGTCGTGATCCTTGGGCAAGACCCCTACCATGGGCCCGGTCAGGCGCATGGGCTGAGTTTTTCGGTTCAAGACGGGGTCAAGCAGCCGCCGTCTTTGGTCAATATCTTCAAAGAGTTGGAGAATGACCTTGGCATTCCTCGCCCGGAAACGGGCAATCTGACACCTTGGGCAAGGCAGGGAGTTCTGCTGCTCAACAACACGTTGACGGTCGAAGCAGGACAGGCGGGCAGCCATGCGGGGAGGGGCTGGGACGCGATCACCGATGCCTGTGTCGAAGCGGTTGTTGCGGGCGGGCAGGCGACCGTCTTTGTATTGTGGGGCAGTCACGCGGCGAAAAAGGCCGCTCGGGTCAAGGGACTAGGGGAAGCGAGCCACCATCTGGTGCTCACCTCTCCTCATCCCTCTCCTTTGTCCGCGCACCGTGGATTTTTTGGTTCGAAGCCGTTCAGTCAGGCGAATGCTTTTTTGGAAGCTCAAGGGCGCGGCAGTATAGACTGGGCGCTATGACCGAGGATGAAGCCCGCCAGGTTTTGCTCGCACGCAGAGCCGAACTCACAAAGGAAGACGCAGCCAATGCCGATTCGCGCGATACGGTGGAGCTGCAACAGGATAGTGTGGGCCGCCTCAGTCGGATGGATGCACTCCAGCAACAGGCCATGGCTCAGGCGACCGAGCGACGTCGCGCAGCGGAGGGCTTGAGGATCAAGGCGGCGCTCGAACGGCTTGACGAAGGCGAATGGGGCTATTGCCTTGGTTGCGGTGAAGAAATCGCCGAAGCGCGCCTGCACCACGATCCGAGTATTCCCACTTGCATCAAATGCGCGGCATGAGTTACTCGGCCGGAGGCGGTAACTTGCGCAATGTCATCGCCCCAAGGCTGCTTTCAAGGCGGAGTTTGCCTTCTTGCAAAACACCCGTGACGCCATCGAAATCAGCCAAGCCAAGATCGTTGCGATGAAACTCAATTTGAATGGTTTGTCTTTCGTTCACTTTGCGTTCGCCGACAAGTTCGAAAGGTGCCGAGAGCACTTGATAGCTGCTGAGATAAAACTCGATCGCCACCACCTTGTCGCAGCTCTCATCCGGGGACCAAACACCTTTGGACAACGCTGTGTTGATCAGATCGCCATTGGCACACAGGCCTCGCACGTCAGCATAGGTGAAGGGATCTTCAGTTCCCGCCCAATTGATCCGCAAGAACGGCCCGTCGCCCGTTTCCTCGATCCCCGACCAAACGAATTCTGGAGCAACCGGCTTCGGATCGCTTGTGAAGGCGATCATGCCTCCTTGTTCATACCAAGTCCCTTTTGCGCGCAGATCAAGGGAGCCCACTGACAAACCCCACTGGAAGGACCCGTCCGGGCGTACAACCATGCCCATGGCCGTTTCCATGCTGCTGCCATCATAGCGTCCGACGAATTGGGATTGCTCGGCGTTCTCTTCGCTCGGTTCGTGCGCCTGCTCTTGAGCAACAGCGGTGAGAGGCAGCGCCAAGGCGAAAAGCGATATGAGGGGTTTGAGAGGCATTTTTCAATTCTAACACGCGGTCTTCGCAAAAGCGAAAGCCGGTTCAGAAGACGCTCGTCAATCGCAATCCAGCGAGTACGCCGGTGCTGCGAGCGGCGATGGTGCTGTCGACCACCTGTATATTGGCAGTCAGGCCAAACCGGTCGTCGAACTGATAGGTATAGAAGGCCTCCACTCCTCGCTCATCCTCCAGCGTCAGCCGGAACGCGATATCGTCGATCAATTCATTGGTGAGCGAGTATTGAAAGTAGGCGAGGCCAAACCGGTCTTGCGGACGGAAACGCGGGTTCCCAGTAACTCCGAAGTAACCTGAAAAATCGAGGAAGGTCGGATCACCCATGGTCGCATGGAAACGCGCAATGATGCCCCAGCCCTTGCCCTTTGCTTCAGGGTAGCGCTTGACATACTGATAACCCGAAAGCTGCAAAGCAAGCTCGCCGCTTTCGTCCCCAAATGTTCCAACAGGCGGTGGCGGTGGGAAGAGCGGGGAAGGTAGTATGTCGCGCGCAAAATCATCTCTGTTCGAACCAACAAGCGCAAAAGTGTAAAATCCCGGGTTGCCGCCAATATTGGCGATGCGCGTAGCCGCGGCAAGAAATCCAACTCCATTTTCAAACGGATCTTCCAAGCCGCTGCGCCGATACTGCGAGTCCACATCAAAAACCCAAAGGCGGTAAATCACCTTTTGGGTGGGCACGGTTAATGCTGCGCCTGTAATTGTGTTGGGAGCGATGGCTGAAGGGGGAAAGGCAATACCGAGGTTTTGGAAGCCAAAATGCCCATTGCTCGCCTTGAGGGGCGTTTTTCTAGCCACATCGAGCAGGTTGAGTTTGCCCAGCTCAAATGTGGCTCCGCTGTCCCATTTGTATTCAAGGCTGGCCGAAAGATCGACCCGACCTCGGCCCTCACCACGGAAAAGAGCGGTATTGCTAGGAATCAGACCGATAACGCCGTTCGAATCTTCTCCCCAGCGAAACTCTGGGCGCAGGTTTAGTGTCAGTTTGGAAGACGCGCCGATAGCGCTTCCGTTAACGCGCACATAACCGTCGACACGGCCACCATATCGCAGCGTATTCGCGGCATCGCCTGCGACTGGAGCATCGAGGAATTGCGAGGCAACTATTTCGATATCAAACGGATCTGGCCGAGTTGGAGCGGGAGATGACTCTTGTTCGGAGACAAGAGGCAGAGAGGCATTTTCAGAAGATGCAGACCCAGTTTGCTGTGGGTCCGGTGTCTCCACGAGGCCGCGTTCCGGGCCATACGCATCATGCGCCATAACAGGTCTTGAAACCACCAGCACACCGATGCTCAACAACAAACAGCACGCAATTGTGCGGCTAATGCACAATGACATTGCCTATCGACCCTCTCTCACGGGGCACACTGCACTGCGCCAACTCTCTCCAGGATCCGGAATGGCCCCATAAGAAAAGGAAATCAAGAATTTGCGCCAGACTGACCGTTCGCCGCGGCGTCTTTGTTTAGCTTTGTGTCAATAATGCCACCTGGGCTTTGGGGAAATCAGCGCGGAAGTTCTGACACGCCCATAAGCGCTTCATCAACCGCCCGTGCGCATTGGCGCCCTTCGCGAATGGCCCAGACCACAAGACTTTGACCCCGGCGCATATCGCCGCAGGCAAAGACGTTCTCAACGCTGGTGGCGTAGTTTTCTTCATTCGCTGCAACATTGCCGCGATCCGAAAGCTCTACGCCAGATTGGTCGAGGAGGCCTGCCTTCACCGGGCCGACAAAGCCCATGGCAAGGAAGATCAGGTCAGCGGGGATAGTGAACTCGCTCCCCACAATCTCGCGCATTTGGTGCCGGCCTTCGTCGTCCTGCACCCATTCGACACGCGCGCACTCAAGGCCGGTGACTTTCTCACCATCGCCCACAACACGTTTTGTAAGGACAGCCCAATCGCGCTCCACGCCTTCTTCGTGGCTAGACGAAGTGCGCAGTTTCAATGGCCAGTTGGGCCATGTCATTGCCTTGTCTTCCTTTTCAGGAGGCTTGGGCATGATCTCAAGCTGAGTAACGGAAGCTGCGCCTTGACGGTTGGATGTGCCCACGCAGTCAGAGCCCGTGTCACCGCCGCCGATGACGACGACATGCTTGCCGGTTGCTTTGAGCGTTCCACGCGGTGCCGCACGCGATTCTTCGTCGCCTGCGTTACGCTTGTTCTGCTGGGTCAGAAATTCCATCGCCAAACGAACGCCGTTGAGTTCAGCGCCCGGAATTTGCAGCTGACGTGCGTTTTCCGCGCCGCCAGACAAGACAACCGCGTCGTAATTTTCCTGCAAAGACTGGAAGGAGACATCAACGCCCACTTCCTTGCTGGTTTTGAACGTCACACCTTCCGCTTCCATTTGGACGCAGCGGCGGTTGATGAGGTGCTTTTCCATCTTAAAGTCTGGAATGCCGTAACGAAGAAGCCCACCGATCCGGTCGTTCTTCTCAAACAAAGTGACCGAGTGGCCCGCGCGCGCCAATTGCTGGGCTGCTGCCATGCCAGCAGGGCCAGAGCCCACGACGGCGACCGACTTTCCGGTCTTCTTTTCGGGAACCTGCGGGGTAACCCATCCTTCTTTCCATCCGCGATCGACAATCGCGCATTCGATGGATTTGATCGTAACGGGCTGATCAACGATGTTGAGCGTGCACGACGCCTCACAAGGCGCGGGACAAATGCGGCCCGTAAATTCTGGGAAGTTGTTGGTTGAATGCAGCACGTCGAGCGCATTCTTCCAGTCGTTTTCATAAACGAGGTGGTTCCAATCCGGGATCATATTGTTCACCGGACACCCGTTGTGACAATATGGAATTCCGCAATCCATGCAGCGCGATGCCTGTGAGCTTAGCGTCTCATCGGATGGCTGCACCACGAATTCGCGATAGTTCTCAAGCCGCTTTTCCGGATCGATATAATCGCGTTCACGGCGGTCGAGTTCGAGGAAGCCTGTGTCTTTACCCATTGTACTGTCTCTTTATTCCCCAACCCTTACTCAGCTGCTACGCTAGCCGCTTCAAGGCGTTCGGCCTCTATGGCTTCGAGCGCGCGTTTGTAGTCGGTTGGCATGACCTTCACGAATTTGGTCAACGCATTGTCCCAATCGCCCAACAAGTCGGCGGCGACTGTGCTGCCGGTGTGGAGCTGATGACGCTCAACCAAGATACGCAGGCGCTCTGCGTCGTGACGCAGCATATCGCCCATGCCAAGGTCATTGACCGAGCGGGTGCGCTGGTTTGGACGGCCCCAAGAATCATTGGCGCCCTCATCCTCGTCCGCTTCGGCTGAGATGGCTTCCAACTCGACCTGCGCGTGGTTGACGAGATCGGAGAAACTGCCGTCTTCGTCATAAACGTAAGCGACACCGCCGCTCATGCCGGCTGCAAAGTTGCGGCCGGTTTTGCCAAGCACAACGACAACGCCGCCGGTCATGTATTCGCAGGTGTGATCGCCAGTGCCTTCGACAACGGCAATCGCGCCAGAGTTGCGAACAGCAAAGCGCTCTCCGCCGACGCCTGAGAAGTATGCCTCGCCCGAAATCGCGCCATAAAGCACTGTGTTGCCAACGATGATGTTTTCGTTCGCGGCGCGAGGCGCATTCTCGGGTGGCCGCACGATGATGCGTCCACCTGAAATACCCTTGCCGACATAGTCATTGGCATCGCCGACCAGATCAAGCGTGACGCCGTGCGCAAGCCATGCGCCGAAGCTCTGGCCAGCCACACCGGTCAGATTGATGCGAACTGTATCGACAGGAAGCCCCTCGTGCCCGTGCATCTTGGCGATTGTGCCAGACAGCATGGTGCCAGCGGTGCGGTTGACGTTGCGGATTTCGTAATTGAGCTCCACCGGCGTTTTCGCGCTGATCGCCTCACTCGCATCCTTGATGAAGTGATTGTCGAGCGCCGCATCGAGACCGTGGTCCTGCGTCTCAGTGTGGTTGAGCGCCGCGCCTTCGGGAAGCTCTGGTGCGTGGAGCAGGCGATCCAAATTGATCCCTTGCGCTTTCCAGTGCCGGTGCATGTGGGTCATGTCGAGACGGTCGACCCGGCCCACCATTTCCTCAACCGTGCGGAAGCCCATTTCGGCCATGATTTGGCGCAGTTCTTCAGCAACGAAGAACATGTAATTGACCACATGCTCAGGCTGACCGGTGAAGCGCTTGCGCAGCACAGGGTCCTGGGTCGCGACGCCCACTGGGCAGGTGTTGAGGTGGCATTTCCTCATCATGATACAGCCCGCAGCGATCAGAGGAGCAGTCGCAAAACCAAACTCATCCGCGCCTAGAAGCGCGCCGATAGCCACATCGCGGCCAGTGCGGAGGCCACCATCGACCTGCACCGCAATGCGGCTGCGCAGGTCGTTGAGAAGCAGCGTTTGCTGTGTCTCAGCAAGACCGATTTCCCATGGAGACCCGGCGTGCGTCAGCGAGGTTAGCGGCGATGCACCGGTCCCGCCGTCATAGCCAGAGATCGTCAGGTGATCGGCCTTCGACTTCGACACACCGGCGGCAACCGTACCCACGCCCACTTCGGAGACGAGCTTAACGGAAATCCGCGCCGACGGCTGCACGTTTTTGAGATCGTGGATCAGCTGAGCCAAATCCTCAATCGAGTAAATATCGTGGTGCGGCGGCGGGGAGATAAGACCCACGCCCGGCGTCGAGTGACGCACCGCGCCGATACGCTTATCGACCTTGTGACCCGGCAGCTGACCGCCTTCACCCGGCTTTGCGCCCTGCGCCATCTTGATCTGAATATCGTCGGAATTTGCGAGATATTCTGCCGTAACGCCAAACCGGCCCGATGCCACCTGCTTGATCCGGCTGCGCATGGTGTCGCCGTTTTCGAGCGGGGTGAAGCGGAACGGTTCTTCGCCGCCTTCGCCGGTGTTTGAGCGCCCACCAATCCGGTTCATCGCAATCGCGAGCGTCGAGTGCGCTTCATGACTGATCGAGCCAAAGCTCATTGCGCCAGTAGAAAAGCGTTTCACGATTTCGCTCGCGGGTTCGACCTCGTCAATGTCGAGCGGTGTATCGGCTTTCTTGAACTCCATGAGACCACGGATCGAAAGCAGACGTTCGCTTTGCTCGTTCACCGACTTCGCAAACTCTTCATAACTTGCTTGAGCATTGCCGCGCACCGCATGCTGCAATTGCGCGACATTGTCCGGTGTCCAAGCGTGCTCTTCACCGCGCAGACGGTATTGGTAGATACCGCCCACATCGAGCATTCCCGCATAGATCGGATTGTCGCCGTAAGCTTGCGCATGGCGGCGAATGCTCTCTTCTGCGACTTGCTCAAGACCCACGCCTTCGATGGTGGTCGCAGTGCCGGTGAAGTATTTGGCGATGAACTCGCTCGAGAGACCAACCGCGTCGAAGATTTGCGCGCCGCAATAGCTCTGGTAGGTCGAGATGCCCATTTTGGACATAACCTTGCGAATGCCTTTACCGACCGCCTTGATGTAGTTCTGCTGAACTTCGTCTGCGGTGAGATCGGCGTGCTTTTTCGCGCGGATATCTTCGAGCGTTTCGAAAGCGACGTAAGGATTGATCGCCTCGGCGCCGTAGCCTGCGAGAACGCAGAAATGATGCACTTCGCGCGCTTCGCCGGTTTCTACGACAAGCCCGGTTTGCATCCGCAGACCCTGGCGCACGAGGTGGTGATGCACCGCCGCTGTCGCCAAAAGCGCGGGCATCGGAACGCGGTCCTCGCTTTGTGCACGATCAGAGATCACAAGGATGTTCTGGTCTTGAAGCACCGCTTCAGTTGCCGCCCAGCACATTTCCTTGATCGCCATCTCGAGGCCCTCGGCCCCGGTGCTGGCATCCCAAGTCATGTCGATGGTTTCACAACGGAACGCGCCGTCCAAAACCGCCTCGACCGAGCGGATTTTCGCCAAATCATCGTTGGTAAGGATGGGCTGTTCCACCTCAAGCCGTTTGTGCGTGCCCGCATCCTGACCAAGCAGGTTCGGGCGCGGACCGATCATGGAGAGAAGGCTCATCACCAGCTCTTCACGGATCGGATCAATCGGCGGGTTCGTCACCTGCGCGAAGTTCTGTTTGAAATAGTCGTAGAGCAGGCGCGCCTTGTTCGACAGCACCGCAATTGGCGTGTCGGTGCCCATGGAACCGATCGGATCGTCAGCCTTGACCGCCATAGGTTCCAAGAATTTGGTCACATCTTCCTGAGTGTAACCAAAGGCTTGCTGGCGTTGGAGAAGTGTCGTTTCTGAAACGGGAAGCTCAGAAAGTTCAGGCTCAATCTCGCTGATATCGGCAAGCTTATACTGCGCCTGCTCAAGCCACTTCTTGTAAGGCTTGGCCTCAGCAAGGTCAGCCTTGAGCTCTGCGTCTTCAATGATCCGGCCTTCTTCAAGGTCGATCAAAAGCATTTTTCCGGGCTGCAAACGCCATTTTCGGGTGATGTCTTCTTCAGCAAACGGCAGAACACCGCTTTCGGAAGCCAGGCACACGATATCGTCTTTGGTGACGCAGAAACGCGCGGGGCGAAGGCCATTGCGGTCCAATGTCGCGCCGATTTGACGACCATCGGTGAAGCACACAGCGGCTGGGCCATCCCACGGCTCCATCAATGCTGCGTGATATTCGTAAAACGCGCGGCGTTCCGGGTCCATTTGATCGTTGCCGCCCCAGGCTTCCGGGATGAGCATCATCATGGCGTGCGCGAGGCTATATCCGCCTGCGAGCAGCAATTCCAAAGCGTTATCGAGGCACGCCGTATCCGATTGCCCGTGCGGGATGATCGGCCACATCTTATCAAGGTCTGGCCCCAGAAGGTCACTTTCCATTGTACGACGACGCGCATTCATCCAGTTCACATTGCCGCGATTGGTGTTGATCTCACCATTGTGCGCAATCAGGCGGAAGGGGTGAGCCAAACGCCAGCTGGGGAAAGTGTTGGTCGAGAAACGCTGGTGCACAAGACCCAGCGCCGAAACGCAATCGGGATCGCGCAGATCGTCATAGAAACTGCGCACCTGCTCACAAAGCAAGAGGCCTTTGTAGACAATCGTCCGGCTAGAAAAGCTCGGTACGTAAAGGTCGGTGAGACCCGGGAGGCCGTGCTTTTCCTGAAGCTTCGCGAGCGGGTTTTGGACCTGTTTGCGGATCACCAGAAGCTTACGCTCAAATGCGTCCTGATCTTCGCAGTTTTCGCATTTACCGATGATCGCTTGTTGGATCACGGGCATGGAATCAATCACCGCCTTGCCAAGACCATCGAGCGTGACCGGAACATCGCGCCATCCCAGAAGGACCTGGCCTTCTTTCGCGATGAACTTTTCAAATTGTTCTGTGACAAAGCTGCGAGCTGCCTCATCTTGAGGCATAAAGCACATGGCAACGCCATATTCGCCCGCTTTGGGCAGGTCGACACTATGCTCGCCCGCCCATTTGCGGAAAATTGGATCAGGGATCTGCATAAGCAGGCCTGCACCGTCGCCAAGCAAAGGGTCAGCGCCAACAGCACCGCGATGGTCGATCCGTTCAAGAATCTGCAGCGCTTGCTCGATAATGGCATGACTTTTCTCGCCCTTGATATGGGCGACCATGCCCACTCCGCAGGCGTCATGTTCATTTAACGGGTCGTAGAGACCCTGGGAATCTGGGTGTCCCATGGCGAGGTTCCAATCTGTCAGATGCCACTGCTCGAAGGCTCGCGCGCTCAGGGCGCGGCAATGGCGAAAAACATCGGGCCCGCGCACCTCAAGGTGAGTGGGCTCCGCTTGGGACCTCTATTGCAGATGGAATATCTATATTGCAACCGCGAACAGTGAAATTTAATTTCACCATGGGTTAAGCCTCGCTTCTTTTACGCAAGACCTTTTGCAAGAAACGCGCTGTCTCAGTCAAAACCGGCCCGTCAGGCGGCGCCGCGCACTTCCTGCAATCTGGCCAGAGCGTTCTTCAATTCATCTTCGGTTTGGTCGATCTGGCAATTTGCTACTGCTGCTGAATTGCCTTTGTCGAAGCCGGCGTCGGTAAACAGCGCGAGTGCCTTGAGGGCCTCGGCGAGTGCGGCTTCGCGCGCAACTTCTTCGCTGGAAGTCGACGTGCGTTCTTTAGACTGGCGATCGTGTAGAGCAGCAGCAAAACGCTCGATCATTTCAACGAGACTAAGTTCCTGGGTTGGCGTCTGGCGCAGCTTTTCAATAGCGCTTTCAGGGACCTGCGCGTGTGGCGGCTTTGCATTTATCTCTTCAGGAGTGGTTGCAGCAGGCTTTTCCACCCAAACCGCATCGCGGCCGGGCATTGCCGCAAATTCGCTCAAATCAAGCGCGCGAGGTTTATCACTCTTTTGCGAGATTGTGTCCGCATTGAGCGGTGCAAAATCGGCTTGCTCTAGCTCAGTAAGTTGAGGCTCGGGTATGACCTGAGGGTCATCGACGGCCGCTTGAACAGCTGGGGTTGTCACCTCTTCGCAGGTTGAAATTTCGTGCGATTCGACAAGAGTCTGCCCTGATTCTTCGCCGCTCAAGGCCCGCCCGCCTTTGTGTTGGTCTTGAGGTTGCCCTTCGAAAACCTCGGTTGCTTCGATTCTGAAGCCGCGCCGCGCCAGATCTCCAAGGCTCGGTTCGGCCTGCTCCTCGTCCTCTTGAATCTCGCTGAAGTCAGCAAGTTCGCCCTCGTCGTGAGTATCGGCTGTTTCGATTGGAGCATCCAGGCTGTCGCTGCCCAAATCCGCAGTCGGATCGATCGGCTCTACGTCGAGCCGTTCTAAGTCTGAAGTGAGAATGCCGTCACTTTGCTTGACCAGTAATCGGTGAGCTAGGGCTCGGGAGATGATAAAACCGAGCACACCACCGAAGATTCCCATGCCAAGCGCAAGGATCAGACGTGCAGTCATAAGGGGCAGGTAAACCCCGGTGAGCGAGGATATGCGCGCGATCGCTTGGTCGGGAAGAACCAGCACGACCAGGGCAAGAACCAGACCACTCCAGATCGTCATCACAGGCAAGAAGGCGCTGTGCTTGGGCAGGGCAATATAGGCGGCAAAGCCGGTTGCCTTGGCCTCATGACTGCTGGTGTCAGCTTCGTCTATTCCCACCGCATCTGCGTGTTGCCGAGCGGTTTTCCTTTTGAGAGTACTCAATTGCATTGCGCCTAACCGCCTTTACCGAGCCATCCGGCAAGTCTTGTTCGCCTCAGGCTTGTAATCCCTGTTCGCGGTCCACCCGAGGGGATGAACCTGCGTTCAAGGCTTGAGTTAAGAGGATATGGTAAACATCGAGATAACGCCGCGCGTTCAAATGCCAGTCGTGGTGTTCTTTGACGTGGTTCAGGCCATTGCTGCGGAAGGCCTCCCATTCCGACCGTCTTTCAATGAGTTCGTTCAATGCATCGGCGCAGGCTACGGGATCATCGGGTTCAAAAAGAACGCCGGTTTGGCCATGGGTGATAAGCTCACGGTGGCCACCCACGTTGGACGCCGCCACCAGCCGCTGCTGAGCCATCGCTTCGAGCGGCTTTAAGGGCGTGACCAGATCGGTGAGACGAGAGGCTTTGCGCGGATAGGCGAGCACGTCGATGAGCGAGTAATAACGTTCAACTTCATCATGGGGCACGCGGCCAGTGAAGATCACAGCTTCTGGCTCGGGAAGAGCCGCCGCGGCAGCTCGCCATGCTTGGTCCATATTGCCTGCGCCGACGAGTAGGAGCCGTGCGTCTGGATTCAACTGACGTAGGATTGGCATGGCTTGGATTAGATCGTCCACGCCTTCGTAATCGTAGAAGCTCCCGATGTAGCCGATCACTGGTGCACCGCGGTCTAGGCCTAGCTCGCTGGCAAGCGCCTCGTCACGCGCGCAAGGCTCGCCAAAAAGGGTGAGGTCGACGCCATTCGGCATCACGCCGATCTTGCCGCCGGGAATACCACGTTCGATCAGATCTTCACGTAGGCCGTTGCAAATCGTGAAAACCGCATCGGCACCTTGGGCGATTTGTGTCTCAAGGCCGCGGGTTAGGCGATATTTAAGCGACCCTTCTGTACCGGATAGGTTGCCCACCGCCGCATCCTCCCAAAAGGCGCGGATTTCATAGACGAATGGTACACCTAACTTTCGCGCAGACCGCATCGCGCCGCCGCCACAAAGCGCTGGTGAGTGGGCATGGATCACGTCCGGACGCCATTCTTCGGCAAGCTCAAGGATTGCGTCATTGAGCGCCGCCATCTCGCGGAACTCGGAAATGCCGACGGGCCCCCTGGGTGTGCCAGCGGTGCGGTGGAAGGTGAGCCCGTCAAAGGTCTCTTGGGCCTTCGTCCACTTCGCCTCATTATTATGGCGCTGCGACGTGATGCCGCGCACCTCTAGCCCAGCTGCTTCCTGTGCTTTCAGAATGGCACGCGTGCGGAAGGTGTAGCCGCTGTGGAGCGGGAGCGAGTGGTCAAGAACGTGGAGAACTCGTGTCATGCGCTGCTGCATAAACCGATTGTGCTTAACGCCGCGTCAACCGCATTGCCGTAAAGCGCGAAGACATGATCGACTATTTCGCTCTTGCTTTGGGACACGGCTTGCTTGTGCTTGTGTTCATCCGGCTTGTCATGCGCGACAGCCTGGATGTCGATCCTGCGATCTCTGAACTCAAACAAGAGGCTGACGCAAATCGCGGCAGCAGAAAAGCAAGGAGACGCGTTCGCGGACAGAAAGCGGTGCTATCCACTCGATCCTCGCATAGCGATGCTTCCGAAGCATGATCGATTTTGTCTTTCTTGGCTTTATCGGCTTCGTTTTGGCGTTGGGTTTGAGGCGGCCGTACCTGTGGGTGCTGCTCTATGTCTACATCGACATTCTGGCCCCGCAGCTGATCGGCTACGGTGTAATCCAAAGCGTGCCAGTTTCGCTTGTCGCCTTTGGTGCCGCGTTCACCGGCTGGGTCTTGTTCGACCGCAAGGAAGGCGCGCGCTTTACCTTTCGCCAGTTCCTGATGCTGGCGCTGCTCCTTTATTGTGCATTCACATTGCAATTCGCCGATTTCCCTGAGAACGCGGCAACCAAATGGGATTGGGTGTGGAAGGCGCTGGTCTTCGCAATCTTCCTGCCGCTCACGATCACGACAAGGGCTCGGATTGAGGCGTTGGCGCTTACCATGGTGCTGGCCGTTGGTATGATCGTGATCTCTACGGGAATGAAGACCGTTCTGGGTGGAGGCGGCTATGGCAGCCTCAAGTTCTTCGTCAAAGACAACAGTGGGATTTATGAAAGCTCTACCCTTGCAACGGTGGCGATTGCGCTCATCCCGGTAATCGCTTGGTTCACCCGCTTCGGCACCATCATCAAGCCGCATTGGACGGTGACCACCTTTGCTGTGCTCCTGTGCTTTGCCTGTCTCATGATTCCCATCGGGACCGAGGCACGCACAGGGCTTGTCTGTATTGCCGCGCTCGGCGTTTTTCTGCTGCGCTACACAGAAAAGCGCCTGATCTTTGTCGCAGCGGCCGGCGTCCTTGGATTGATCGCGCTGCCGTTTCTGCCTCAAAGCTATTATGAGAGGATGGCGACTATCGCGCAGCCGGGCGGTGATGAAAGCGCCTCAACACGGATGCAGGTCTGGGCTTGGACCATCGATTATGCGTCGGAAAGGCCGCTTGGTGGTGGGTTCGACAGTTACCGTTCGAACTCCTTCACCTACAAGCTGCCGGTGCGCGAAGAGGTGGGGAACACCACTACAACCGAATATCGCGAAGTGACTGACGAGGCACGCGCCTTCCACTCAGCCTTCTTCGAACTTCTGGGCGAGCAAGGCTATCCCGGTCTGATCATCTGGTTGCTGCTCCATGGGCTGGGCATTTATCAGATGGAGAAGACGTATCGTCGATGGCGCGGCAAGACCGAAGAAAGCGAGGCGTGGATCTCGCCACTGGCCGCTGCATTGCAGATTGCTAGCCTCATTTATCTTGTCGGCGCGACGTTCCAGGGGATCGCATATCAGCCGGTCATGCTGATGATCGTCGGCCTGCAAATTGGGCTTTATTCCTATGTCACAAGGCTTGATTCGGCGCAGGAGCTAGCAGGGCGGGATTTGGTCGCCGACCGTGCCTCAAATCGCACCCGTAGAGCTCCTCGTGGACGAGAAAATGCCAGTAAAGCTGCGGGTGCCGTAACGATATAGGTCCAGTCACCGTACAACCTTATGCTTTATCGTTGCGTTTGCAGCTGGCTCCTGCCAATGAAGGGCTAAGTTAACGTAAACGTAAACCTGGCTGCGCCGTTCATGGAGGGCAGCAATAAAGGCAGAGGAGCAACGGATATGACACCGCAGGAATTGGCCGCCAAGGTAGGCGAAAACATCGGCACATCCGAATGGGTCGAAATGACTCAGGAAAAGGTCAACATGTTCGCCGATGCGACCGGCGATCATCAGTTCATCCACATTGATGAAGAAAAAGCCAAACTGACCCCATTTGGCGGCACCATCGTGCATGGCTACATGACCTTGTCGATGTTGCCTTATCTTGGCGCCAACAGCGACACGCCAAAGATCGACGGTGTGAAGATGGGCGTGAACTATGGCGGCAATAAAACCCGTTTCATCTCGCCGGTTCGCGTTGGCAAGCGTATCCGCGGTCACTGGAAGCTGCTCGAAATGGTCGAAAAGCGTCCTGGTCAGTGGCAGCAAACAGCGGAAATCACCATTGAGATCGAAGGCGAAGACAAGCCTGCTCTGATCTGCGAATGGATCACCATGCTTTTCGTTTGAACGAACAAGACTTTCAGGGCGCATAGATTTCCCCGCGCCCATTTACCCTCTCCAGTCCCGACCTTACGTCATAGGGGGGACGAGCAACCCTGTTTGAAAGGACACCCCGAACATGTCACGTGACGCAGTCATCGTCTCCACCGCCCGCACCCCAATTGGCCGTGCGTATAAAGGCGGCTTCAACGCAACACCCGGCGCAACGCTCGGCTCATTTTCTTTTGCGGCTGCTGTCGAGCGTTCCGGAATTGACGCTGCTGAAATCGATGATGTCGTTTGGGGAGCGGTTCTGACCCAGGGCACGCAAGCTGGCAATATTGGTCGCCAAGTCGCGCTTCGCGGCGGCGCGCCTACTTCGGTTGCGGCGCAAACTATCGACCGTCAGTGTTCATCAGGCCTTATGGCAATCGCAACGGCCGCCAAGCAGATCATTGTCGACAATATGGACGTGGTCGTTGGCGGCGGTCAGGATTCGATCTCAATGGTCCAGACCCCTGAGATGCGCGTCGCTCCCGATCCCTCTCTCATCGCGATGCACAAAGATGTCTATATGCCAATGCTCGGCACCGCAGAGACGGTTGCAGCGCGCTATCAAGTGAGTCGCGAGGCTATGGACGAATACGCTCTGCAATCGCAGCAGCGTACGGCTGCTGGCCAGGAAGCTGGCCATTTTGACGCTGAGATCGTGCCTGTCACCACAACCATGATGGTGAAAGACAAGGCAACAGGCGAAGTCAGCCAGGTTGAGCACACATTCAGCAAGGACGAAGGCAACCGTCCTTCAACCACGCTCGAAGGTCTCCAAGGGCTTCAGCCGGTAATGGGTCCGAACATGACCATCACGGCTGGCAACGCATCGCAGCTGTCAGACGGTTCTTCGGCATCGGTTCTGATGGAAGCCAAGCTTGCAGAGCAAAAAGGTCTCCAGCCGCTGGGCCGTTATGTCGGCATGGCGGTTGCCGGTACCGAGCCTGATGAAATGGGCATTGGTCCTGTTTTCGCCATTCCCAAGCTGCTCAAGCAAACCGGCCTCACAATGGACGATATCGGCCTGTGGGAACTGAACGAAGCCTTCGCCGTGCAGGTTCTCTACTGCCGTGACCGTCTGGGCATCGATAACGATATCCTCAACGTCAATGGCGGCTCGATCTCGATCGGTCACCCTTACGGCATGACAGGCGCACGTTGCACCGGTCACGCCCTTATCGAGGGCAAGCGTCGCGGCGCGAAATACGTGGTCGTCACGATGTGTGTCGGCGGCGGCATGGGCGCAGCGGGCCTGTTCGAGGTCTTCTAAAGCTTCATCAAACCAAATCAGAAAGAGGCGCCGCGGTATCACCACCTCGGCGCCTTTTTTGTTGTGTGGCCAGAGAATGGAGCGACTTTTCTTGCCTTTAGCGCGCTCTTCGCCTCTGTTAGGCTGCGCAGTGGGAGCAAGAGAATGACCAACGGAACCGAAGCGACGATTCAAGCGAAGGCACCAAAGGGCTTGTCCACGCGCTTGCAATCCGCAGCGTTGTTAGCGGAGATCATCGGCGCGCTCGCCATCGTCATCTCGCTGATCTTTGTCGGCATGCAAGTCCAGCAGAACACACAGGCCACTCGCGCGGCATCGGCGTTTGAAGTCAATCGCATGTGGGCACGAAACAGTTTCGGGCTCGCAGAGGATCCGAGCACCGCGCTGTTGACGCGCAAATTGCTTGATCCTTCAAACATGGTCGACGATTTTGACGAAGAGGAACGAGCCCGCGCTGAGTTGGTGATACAGGGCACAGTCCAAGGGCATCTTGCGGCGTTTCGTCTTTTTCAGGAAGGAAGCCTGTTGCGGCGGGATTGGGAGGTGCACGGCAAATGGGCCGCGCGCTTCCGCCGCTTGCCTCTCGTGAAACTCTATTACGACAGCACCATCGCTGCAGGCTTGTACGATGCAGAGTACATCGCTGAAATCGAACGACTTGATGCGCTGATCGGCGAAGACACGCCGCGTCTCAGCGATTACGCACCCGCAGCCATTGCCGAAGAGGCAGAAACGGGGAGCGAGCAATGACCCTTGAGGATTTCTACTTCATCAGCCAGATTTTGGCGGCGCTTGGGATTATGGCCTCGCTGATCTTTGTCGGCCTGCAAGTTCGTCAGAGCACCCGGCAAGCCAAGGCCGATGCCGCGCAGGCGGTGCACGACAATTTCGCGAAGTGGTATCTCTCCTTCTCTGAACACCCGCATCTTTCGGAGATAGGGATCAAAGGCTTGGCCGGTCTCGACAATTTGACGCCACAAGAAACGATGCACTTCATCACGAGTATACTCGCCGTCTTATCCTACACCCAGAGCGCGTTCTATAAATGGCGCGAGGGCGACTTGGACGATGAGCTTTGGAGGAGCTGGGAGCGGTCCTCGTTATCCTATCTCGACACCAAGGGCGGCAAAGAGCTCTGGGCGCTGCGCACTTACGCGTTCACGCCTGAGTTTGTGGACTATGTAGAGGCAAATCTTCTGAATACGCCTTTACCCGAAGGCGCGCGGCCTTGGGTAGAAAACCAAGGCGCAGCGGGGCCCCAAAAAGCGAAAGTCACGCCATGACCCTCGAGGATTTCTACTTCATCAGCCAAATCGCGGCGGCGCTTGGGATTATGCTGTCGCTGATCTTTGTGGGCCTGCAAATCCGGCAGAATACTGTGCAGTCTAAGGCAGAAGCGGCCGAAGCCTCGCACCGCGCTATGATTGAGTGGTACTATCACCAGAGTCCGGAAAACGCTGCCATTATGGCGAAGGTGGCTCAGCCCGATACAGAGTTAACCGATGCAGAACGCTACTCCTTTTTTGCCATCTCCATGCCGCTTCTAATGAACATGCAAGAGGCGCACGCAAAGTGGGTTGACGGGTCACTTGATGATAGTCGTTGGGAGTTCTGGGATGCTTATGCAAACGTGCTCACCTTCCGCTCGTTGGCTGATGAGATTTGGGAGCATCGAAAGGCGCTCTTCACCCCACGCTTCCGCGACTATTTTCAAGGCAAGCTGGACGCGCGCGATCCGAGCGATGTGACCGGAACATGGCAAACGCCCCATTCCCCTAGCGAACCGTTGAGAGCCAAGAGCGAGGGGCGCAAATCATGACCTTCGGAAACCCATGCTGCACTTCTCGCCTCACCCGAATTCACCAAATAGCGGCGTAGGCCAATGGGCATCATCGAGATCATCGGCATCGCGGGCAGCGTGAGCCTGCTTTCAGGTTGGCGGCTGTACCTGTGCATCTTTGCAACCGGGCTTGCGATGCGATTGGAAGCGCTGCCTGTGCCAGAGCATCTCGCCAGCCTTGGCGTACTTGAAAACCCGTGGGTCATGAGCATCGCCGCTATCGGAGCATTAGCCGAGTTTTTTGCCGACAAAGTCATGTGGCTCGATAGCGCTTGGGACACTATTCACACGCTGGTCCGGCCCGTTGGCGGCGCATTGCTGGCGCTGGCGATTGTCGATCCATCCGACCCTGCGACACAAGTTATCGCCTTCCTGCTTGGCGGTGGGGCAAGTTTCCTCGCGCATGGTGGCAAAGCAAGTGCTCGGGCGGTGGTGAACACCTCGCCAGAGCCTGTCAGCAATGTCGCTGTATCGACGGCAGAGGATGTCGCCACGGTTGGCCTCTTGTGGTTCGCCTATGAATACCCCTTCGCCGCAGCTGGCGTCGCGGCAGTTTTGCTCGTCTTGGTCATCGGCCTTCTCTGGATGGCCAAGCGGGTCATCAGCCGTCTCTTTTTCCGAAGCCCTAAGGAAATTCCCGAGGGTTAAACACCGCCTCCCAATGGCCGTTTTGCCCCTCACACGGGAGCATTTATGGCGCATTATGATTTCATCGTTCTAGGAGCAGGCCCCGCAGGCCGTCGGGCAGCCATTCAGGCGGCAAAGCTTGGTAAGTCAGTGGTGGTCGTGGATGACCGCGCAAAAGTAGGCGGGGTTTCGGTCCACACCGGCACCATCCCCTCCAAAACCCTGCGCGAGACAGCACTGAACCTTTCCGGCTGGCGCGAGCGGGCCTTCTATGGGCAGGGCTATCGCACGCGCACCACCATTTGCTCTGATGATCTAGACCAGCGCATCGGCAAGACCTTCGATTACGAAGTCGCCGTGCTCGAACACCAATTTGCGCGCAACGGTGTGCAGACGATCAACGGCCGTGGTTCCTTTGTGAGCCCCCATGAGATCGCGGTCCGGCGCGAGCTTGACGGTTCCTTCGTTGAGGAGGTTATCAAGGCCGACAAGATCCTGATCTCAGTCGGCACGCGGCCTTTTCGCCCGGCGCATATCCCGTTCAACAAAACCAACGTCTTCGATAGCGACAACTTCATCCTCCAGCCGCAGATGCCCAGCAGCCTGACGGTTGTCGGCGGAGGTGTGATTGGCCTTGAGTATGCAACGATCTTTAGCGCGCTCGACATTCCCGTGACGCTGATCGAACCAAACGAGCAGCTCCTGCCGTTTATGGACAAAGAGATCGTCGACCACCTCGTCCAATCCATGCGTGAACGGGGGATGTCATTGCGCCTGGGATGTTCACTCTCCTACATCCACTTCAGTGAGAGTGGCGATCCAATCTGTCAGCTTGCCGATGGTCGTTTGATCGGCTCGAAGATGGTTCTATTCGCCGCTGGTCGCGAAGGCGCAACCTCCAGCCTCAATCTAAAAGCCTGTGGTCTGGAAGCAGACAGTCGTGGTCGATTGGAGGTCGATCGCACGACCTTCCAAACCAACGTGCCCAACATCTATGCTGCCGGTGATGTGATCGGTTTCCCGAGCCTTGCCTCCACCTCAATGGAGCAGGGGCGCGCGGTTGCCTGTCATGCGTTTGGCAAGGCGATTGCGGCGGATGATCAAAAGCCACCCTATGGTGTCTATGCGGTCCCTGAACTGTCGTCCGTGGGCATGACAGAGGCCGATGCGCAACAAGCAGGCATCCCTTACGAATGCGGCATTGCGCGGTTCAAGGAGACATCGCGCGGGCATATTATGGGACTTGAGGCAGGTATCCTAAAGCTCATCTGCCACCGCGAGACGCGCAAACTTATAGGCGTTCATGTCGTAGGTGAGGGTGCCTCAGAGCTGGTCCACATCGGCCAGGCTGTGCTCATTCTGGGCGGCACAATCGACTATTTTGTTGAGAACAGCTTCAACTATCCGACTTTGGCAGAAGGGTACAAAGTGGCTGCGCTCGACCTATGGAATCGACTGCAGGTGTCGCCCGCAAAGTCAGAGGCCAAAAGCGTTGCGAAACGCAAAAAGAAGGCGGCCTAGGTTACTCGCCTGAGCCGTCGTCTTCGCTTTGGCTTGTCACCATATTGCCATCGAGACCCTTTACGACCGCAGCTTGCATCGGGCGATTGAGCTTGGAGTGATCTTCAGATGGGCCAAGAAGGCCAGTCACAAATTCCACCATTTGTCCGAGCACGCCTTGTTCTTCAGCGGGCTTGATCCGGACAGTCTTGCCGCTGTCTACCACCACAAATTCATCGCCACGCACCAGGACAGCATTGGCAGCGCCGCTGGTCTTAACCATGTCGCCAACTTGAAGGTCGGTACCTCTGGCGCCGTAAAGCGATTTGTCTCCGCGGATGACAGACACCTGGCCATCGGCCTCGGAAATGCGCCAGCCTGAGTTCTCCGCCAAGGCCGTGCTGCCCATGCAAAAGGCTGCCGCAATGCAGAGTGCTTTGGAAATCTGGATCATCATTGCCCCCATGGCTCAATATCAGATTGAACCACCAGTATAGCTCTAAGGGTTTACCCTAGGCTTTGGCCTTATGCTTAAGGTGGGGTAACCGGATCTACCCGAGCAATTGGCGGGCTTGCGCTGACATTGCTTCGATAATGTCAGCGGCTTTGGGTGCGTCTTTGATAAGCCCAGTGCCTTCGCCAACGGTCACATGGGCCCGGGAATAGTCACATGTCGCAACACCGGCTTTATAGTCTTCGATCGCATCATGCGGGTCAGCCGTAAGCTCGCCGATCCGGCCTTCCCATTCGCGGTGGATTGCGTTGCGAATCGCTCTGAAATCGAAATGGGCAGGCCAGTTCTTCTCGCGCAGAATGTCGAAGACCTTGGAACGGGCAGTCCCGTCTCCGTTGGCTGCAATCGCTTCGGCAATCGCGGCTTCGGGAGCGAGCGATTCTGCGCAGGCCCAAAGCCGTGATCCAACGAGCGCACCATCTGCGCCGAGTATAAGCGCAGCAGCAAGCCCCCGCCCGTCCGCGATGCCACCAGCTGCCAGCAGCTGAACATCGGGAGCCTGCGCGGCAAGATAATCGGCTATCTCAGGCACCAACGTAAACGTGCTGCGTCCGTCGAGCGCATTCATGCCATGACCGCCCGCCTCTGCTCCTTGGGCAACGATGACATTTGCGCCTGCTGCGATCGCTTCGGGCACTTGCGCCATGGTCTGCACCTGACACATGAGCGGTATGCCAGCATCGATAATGCGCCTGGAGATTGTGGTGGGATCGCCGAAGGAGAGCATCAAAGCTGCGGGCCTTTGCGGACGGTCCAGGACCCAATCGAGCGCGGAGGCGTCTTCTTCGAGCTTCCATGTGATGAATCCACAGCCCAGCCTTGCAAAGGCTACGGGATCATCTTCCAAAGCTTCTTCCGCCGCCAAATATTCGCGCGATGTGAACTCAAGATCACCATAGGCACCGCCTATTAGCGCCAACGCTCCCGCCTTGGCGCCAGCGGCCGCAAGGCTGCCACCTGTGCCAAAGGCCATCGGTGCTAGAGCGATAGGAGTTGTAAGGCCAAATCGCTCAGAAAACCGGCTGCTGTAGAGCTTAATGCTCACGAATGCGCTTCGACAAATTCCTCGACCACGGGCGCGACCTTTGTGCGCCAGCGACTGCCATTGAAGATGCCGTAGTGACCCGCGCCTTCTGCCATGAAGTAGCGCTTCTTGCCTTCGACTAGGCTTGTGGCCAGCTTCAAAGCTGCTTTGGTCTGACCAAGCCCAGAGATATCATCACGTTCACCTTCCACCGCCAGAAGCGCGGTTTCGGTGATTTGCGTGAGGTCGACGACCTCTCCCTTGTGACGGAACTCACCATTGGGGATCGAATGTTTCTGGAACACTTCCTCGACCGTCTGGAGGTAGAATTCCGCGGTCATATCGCACACTGCGCGGTACTCGTCGTAGAAGTCTTTTGTCGCCTGCGCCGATGCCTCATCGCCTGTGGTGAGGTGTTTGAACATCTCATAATGGCTCATCATGTGGCTTTGAAGGTTCATGCTCATGAACGCCGAAAGCTGCATGAAGCCGGGATAAACCTTCCGCCCTGCACCGCGATATTGCATCGGGACGGAGGCGATGACGGATTTGCGGAACCACTCAATCGGCCGGTTCATCGCGTGGTCGTTGACCGTTGTCGGGCTTTCGCGCGTGTCGATTGGCCCACCCATCATGGTGAGCGTGGCCGGAGCGGCAGGCGATTTGTGCTGGTTAAGCAGCGCTGTTGCGGCAAAAGCGGGTACAGATGGCTGACATACGGCCAGCATATGCGGGCGCTGACCGGGGTTTAGCTGCTCGATATACTCAAGGAAATCCATGATATAGTCGATGTAATCGTCAAGGTCGAAGGAGCCTTCGTGCACAGGCACGGTCTTCGCGTCGGCCCAATCGGTGATGTAGACCTCAAACTTCTGAAGCATCCGCTCAACTGTTCCGCGAAGCAGCGTGGCGAAGTGCCCGCTCATCGGTGCAACGATCAGCATCTTGGGGCGATTGTCGTCCACACCATCAAGGCGGAAGCGCTTAAGATCGCCGAAGGGGCGATTGATAACCGTCGCTTCGATTACGGGATAGATTGTTCCATCCACATCGACTTCGGTGATGCCAAAGGCGGGCTTGCTATACGGCGCTGTTGCGTGGGCGAATACGTCGAGCGCGTTGGCGGTCATCGCGCCAAAACCAATTCGGCTCCACGGATTGGCCGGACTGGTTAGAAATTCTGAGCTCAGTGAGGCGATTGTGCTCACTGAATTGAGCCAACTGCGTTGGAGTTCATAGGCTTTGTAAAGCATCCTGGCCTGGTTCCTTATCAGCCGTGCGATCCCGACGCGCAATGTCTTTTGCTTTCTTGCAGATGGGCATTGGCAGAGTTTTGTGCAATGCACAATCGCTCGTTATCGAAGTTATGCGTCACTTTTGGCGCTTTTGGAGGTGAAATTCGTGACCATCGCGCCTAGGTGAACGCAAGTATGAGTGGGGATATGACAACTGAAACGCCGCCAAAGGGGGCAGTTTTGCACGACGGCGAAGCGGCAAGCATCGATGAGAAGGACGCGCAAGAGCTTCTGGCAGAGGCTCCCAAATCGCGCTCGCTCGCCCCATTAAAAATGGTATACCGTGAGGCGGCAAAGTACCCACGTGAAGTCATATTTGCGCTTATTGCCCTAACGGTTACTGCGGCCGGTACACTCGCTATTCCGGCGGCGGTCCAGTTGATTGTCGACCGGGGCTTTGGCACGGTGGAAGAGGGTACAGAGATTGCCCGCTGGTTCCGTTATCTGGGAATGATCGTCGTGGTGATCGCGATTGGAACAGCGGCGCGGTTCTATTTCGTCAGCTGGATTGGGGAGCGAGTCGTCGCCGATATCCGCCGCAAGGTTCACCGCAATCTGATGCGCTTGTCGCCAGCTTTCTACGAAGAAAATTCGCCCAAAGAGATTTCGAGCCGGATGACCTCCGACACGGCGATTATCGAGACTGTTGTGGGTACCACAGTCTCTGTCGCGCTGCGCAATGTGTTTCTGGGGATCGGTGGAACCATTTACCTCTTCTATCTCCTTCCCGGTTTCACCGTCTGGTTAGTGGTCGGCATCCCTGTGATGATCCTGCCGATCGTCATCTTTGGCCGGCGCATCCGCAGCATCTCCCGCGATAGCCAAGATCGGGTCGCCGATGTCGGCGCGATGGTGACAGAGGTCCTTTCGGCGATGAAGATCGTGCAAAGCTTTGGCCAAGAGCGCCGCGAGGCCGATCGTTTCGGCGATGCGGCTGAACGCACCTTTGACACCGCTCGCAAGCGCATCATCCTGCGCGCGATTATGACTTCGGTCGTGATCTTCGCGCTGTTTGGATCGATCGTATTTTTACTCTGGCGCGGTGCTGAAGCTGTGTCGGTGGGGAGCATCACTTCCGGCACATTGCTGGCGTTCCTTGTGGGCGCGATGCTTGTGGCTGGCGCTTTTGGTGCATTGACCGAAGTGTATGGGGACCTTCTGCGTGGGGCTGGCGCGGCGAGCCGTCTGGCGGAACTTCTTGAAACAGAGCCCGTGATTGCGCCGCCAGAGCGGCCAGAGCAGTTGCCGAACCCGGCACGCGGCTCGCTCTCTTTCCGCAACGTCACCTTTCGCTATCCTGCAAGGCCTGAAGACACTGCGCTCAAAGACTTTAATCTGGAGATCGAGCCGGGAGAGACAATCGCGATTGTGGGACCTTCCGGAGCGGGCAAATCGACCATCTTCCAGCTGGTTGAGCGCTTTTACGACCCCCAAGGCGGCACCATCCGTTTGGACGGCGTGCCGCTCACTAAAGCAGACCCTGCAGACATCCGCGAACGCCTTGCCTTTGTCCCACAGGAAGGCGTGCTGTTCAGCGCAAATGCACGCGACAACCTTCGTTATGGCCATTGGGAAGCCAGCGACGAAGCCATTTGGGAAGCGGCGCGCGCTGCAAATGCTGAGGACTTCTTGAAGGCACTGCCGCAGGGGCTCGATACCTATCTGGGTGAAGGCGGCACGCAACTATCGGGTGGTCAGCGCCAACGTGTTGCGATTGCGCGTGCCCTTCTTCGCGATGCCCCCATTCTGCTCCTCGATGAAGCAACCAGTGCCTTGGATGCCCAGAGCGAACAATGGGTTCAGCAAGCGCTCGATGAGCTGATGAAGGATCGCACCACTCTGGTTATCGCTCACCGCTTGGCGACGGTGCGCGCGGCAGATCGGATCATTGTGCTCGATAATGGTGAGATCGCCGAACAAGGCACGCACGCAGAGCTAAGCGCGGCGGGAGGCCTATATTCGCGCCTTGCAAAGCTGCAATTCGCCGCCAACGAAGCCGCCTGACTCGGTGCTCGCATAGGGTTTGTTTCGACGAACTGCGCCCTGCGCGCGACAAATTGCATCCTTGTTTCTGCGAGTGCGCTAGGTAACTCTTCAGAGGAACGCCTCACTTAAACAAATCGGGGACTAATCGCATGATCCGGACAACAAAACTCCTGCTCGCAGGGACTGCTGCGTTTGCGCTTTCGGCAAGCGCTTTCGCACAGGACACTCATCACGACCACGCCGGCGGACCGCATGGCATCGCTGACCATCTCGAAGCAGACACTGAAACTGGCAGTGAATCCACCGCTCCGACCATGGACTTTGGCACTTGGGGCGTTGGGCTCGACACCATCGATCCAGCCATCGAACCGGGCGATGACTTCAACGCCTATGCCAACGGCAAATGGATTGCCGCCAATGAAATCCCAGCCGATCGTCAGCGCTATGGCGCGTTCGACATGCTGCGCGAAGGTGCCACACAAGACGTGAAAGCGCTGGTTGAGGGTCTAGTCGCCTCTGATCCCGCGCCAGGTACACAGGCTCGCCGGATCGTCGATGCGTACGCTTCCTTTATGGATGTCGAAGCGATCGATGCGAGCGGCCTTGCTCCCGCTCAACCCTATCTCGCCCAGATTTACGGGGCGGCCGATCTCGACACTCTGATGCGCGTCTCGGCGCAGCCCGGGTTCCCATCACTGGTCAGCGCAAATGTGACCATTGATGCTCGCAATCCAACCGACTACGCGGTCGGCATCGGGTTTAACGGCATGGGCCTTCCTGACCGCGACTATTATCTGGTCGATAGCGACAGCAACACTGAGATCCGAGAGAAGTATAAAGCCTTCCTTGCAACAATGCTGGGCGCTGCTGGTTATCAAGACGCGGCTGGTGCTGCTGAAGCAGTTTATGCTTTTGAGCATAAAGTCGCGGAGCTCGAATGGGCGCGGCAAGTCCTGCGTATGCCGCAGCTTACTTATAATGAGCTGACCCCAGCAGAGCTCAATGACCTTGCGGGTGGTTTCCCGATCGAAGGCATTCTCGAAGCGTCGAAGCTCGCCGGTCAGGGGCGTTTCCTCGCTCGTCAGCTTCCGCCAACTGAGGAGGAAGTCGAAGCACTAGGCATCACTGAAGCCCAACTTGCGATGATCGGTGGCGGTCTGCCTGCTATGATGCGGCTGCTCACCGAAACGCCGCTAGCTACGATCAAGGCCTATATGGCCAAGAGCATGCTGGGGAACTTTGCGTCTGTACTTTCGAGCGATCTCGATGAAGCCAACTTCGAGTTTTACGGCCGTGCCATCAATGGCCGCGAAGAACAGCAGGCGCGCTGGAAGCGCGGTATCTCCGCAGTTGAATCAGCTGTCGGCGAGCAACTTGGAGCGCTTTATGTGGCGGAGTACTTCCCGCCGGAGAGCAAGGCGCGGATGGACAATCTTGTTGCCAACCTGACCAAAGCGATGAACCTCGCGCTCAATGAGAACGAGTGGATGACTGAAGCGACGATCGAACAGGCGCGTGCCAAGCTTGAAGGGTTTGTGCCGATGGTCGGCTATCCTGACGAGTTCAAAACTTATGATGGCATGACGATCACGCCTGATACTCCGGTCGCGAACACTATCTCGGTCAACACCTGGTGGCGGGACGAAATGCTGTCTCGTCTGAATGAGAAGGTCGATCCAGGCGAGTGGGGCATGACCCCCCAGACGGTGAATGCCTATTATTCACCGCTAACGAATCGCATCGTTTTTCCGGCTGCAATCCTTCAGCCCCCCTTCTTTAACGCGAGCGCTGATCCAGCGGTCAATTATGGCGGTATCGGAGCGGTGATTGGTCACGAAATCGGCCATGGTTATGACGACCAGGGCTCTCAATTCGATGCGACGGGAACACTGCGCAATTGGTGGCAGGATGAAGACCGCGCCGGTTTTGTTGAGTTCACTGATCAGATGGGTGAATTCATCGCCGCATATTGCCCGGTCGAAGGGTCCAACGGTCCCGAATGCCTCCGCCCTGGACAATCCATGGGTGAAACGCTCGGCGATGTCGTAGGACTGCAAATGGCTTATCGAGCCTATCGATTGAGCCTTAATGGAGAGGAAGCTCCTGTTATCGACGGTCTGACCGGTGATCAGCGCTTCTTCCTTGGCTTTGCGCAGATTTGGCGCGGGATGGAACGCGAAGAGAGCCTGCGTAACCGGGTGATGACCGCGAACCATCCTCCGGGTGAATTCCGCCTCAACAATGCAGTGCGTCACATCGACGTTTGGTACGAAGCATTCAACGTGACCGAGGAGCACGAACTGTATCTTCCGCCAGAGAAGCGCGTGAAGATCTGGTGATTTAAGCGTGAAGAGCGCTCTTCGAAATTGACATGGCCCGCGCTTCATCCATGAAGTGCGGGCCATGACGTTTTTGCAGCTTCTCATTATTTCCGTGGTGCAAGGGATCACAGAGTTCCTGCCGATCTCGTCGTCAGGGCATCTCATCCTGATCCAGTTTTTTACCGGCTATCCTGATCAAGGCCCGCTGATTGATGTTGCGGTTCATGTCGGGTCCTTGCTGGCGATCATTGTCTATTTCTTCAAAGACGTGCTGGTTCTGGCGCGCGGCGGTTTTGCCAGTATTGGTGTGGGAACGACGGCACCCAAGGCTCCGCAAGAAAGACGTCTCTTCTGGTGGATTGTGCTCGGCACCATTCCGGCGGTCGCCTTTGGCCTCTCAATCAAGATGGGGCTGTTCAATGGCATTGCGAGCGGCGTTTTTGGGGTCGAGATAATTGATGACGATCTGATGGCCTCAATCCGCTTTACCGACCTGATCGCATTCAACCTGATCTTCTACGGCATCCTGCTGGGGCTCGCCGACAAGGTGGGCCAAGAGGTAAAAGAGTTTGAGGACATGAGTTGGCGCGATGGCCTAATCGTCGGGATCGCGCAGGCCTTGGCGATCATTCCAGGTACGTCGCGCTCGGGCGTCACTATGACGGCGGCGCGTTTCCTAGGGTACAAAAGGGTGGAAGCCGCGCGGTTCTCCTTCCTCCTCTCGATCCCGGCGGTGGCGGGCGCTGGCGTGCTGATTGTGCCGGAGATATTCGAGGCGGGGACGGAACTTGCGCTAGATGCGCTGATTGCAGGTGCGCTTACCTTCGTGGCGGCCTTTGCGACCATGGCGTTCCTTATGAACTTCCTGAAACGCGCATCAATGATGGTTTTTGTGCTCTACCGGGTAGCTATGGGCGCGGCCCTGCTCTATTTCTTTTAGCCATGGCACTCATTCTTCTCATTTTTCTTGGTGCGCTGCTTGGCTGGCTAGGATCAATCGCTCTGCGTCTTGAATTGCCAGGCGCAGTTTTGCGGATGATGTTCGTTGGCATTGTTACCAGCTTGACCGCTGGGTTGATCGCAAACGGCGGCACATTCTTGGGATCACTCAGTTGGCTTGGGCTAGGCGCGGCAGTGGGTGTCACATTGCCTGCCATTGTTGGCTACTACGCCTTCGCCACTCGCGAAGCTTAGACCGGCTTCGCGTCCGACCCGCGTCCGCCGCGCAAGTGATATTCCTGCGTGCCGCGGTTCACCACATAATCAACATCGATTACCGCCGAGTTGGCATAGGTGAATCCGGGGGCGAGATTGCGATAGAGCCGGTCAAAATCGCGCTCCACGGTCTGGCGGAAGAGATCATCGAAACTCTCGATCACAAAATAGGTCGGCTGCAGATCGCTGATCACGTAATCGGTGCGCATGACCCGGTCGACATTGAGCATAATGCGATTAGGGCTCTTGGCCTCCACTGCAAATTTGGCCTCCGTCGGCCCAGAAAGGATGCCAGCGCCATAGGCACGAATGCCCTCAGGTTCCTCAATCAGGCCGAACTCGACTGTATACCAGTAAAGCGCGCCTAAGGCCTTCAGGCGATTGTACCGCATCGCTTTCCAACCTGCGCGGCCATATTCCTGCATGTAATCGGCAAACACTGGATCGGTCAGCATGGGCACATGGCCAAAGACGTCGTGGAAGACATCGGGCTCCTGGATGTAGTCGAACGTCTCACGCGTTCGGATAAAATTGCCTGCGGGAAAACGCCTGTTCGCAAGGTGCCAAAAGAATACGTGATCGGGGATCAGCATCGGGACCGGAATAACGCTCCAGCCGGTAAGCTTGCCCAACTCCTCTGAAAGCTCCTGGAATTCGGGGATGCCGCCACGCGATAGGTCGAGCTTGTCGAGGCCCGCCATAAAGGCACTCGCCGCACGTCCGGGAAGAACCTCCATCTGGCGCGCAAACAGATCGTTCCACACGCCGTCGTCATCGCTGGAATATTGGGTCTGCGAAGGCTCTATCCAGTCTTCACCTACGTGCGCAGGCTTAGCGAGCGGGGCGGTGAAGATATCCTCGCTCAGCTCTGGAAGTGCCGTGTAATCGGTGTCAGTGTTTGCGAGCGTTTCCATATAGTATCACATGATACCACTGGCGGGTGAACGCAAGCACAATAAAGGGGGTGCTCGATGGCGCTTAAAAGCAAGGACTACCGCAGACTCTTGGAGCCGATGACCGAGGAATTGGTCGGAATGGCACGTTGGGCAAA
The DNA here is from genome assembly GCF_947502395.1 of uncultured Erythrobacter sp. Taxonomy (GTDB): domain Bacteria; phylum Pseudomonadota; class Alphaproteobacteria; order Sphingomonadales; family Sphingomonadaceae; genus Erythrobacter. The sequence goes on along the minus strand of NZ_CANMZM010000002.1, from coordinate 496,957 downwards.
GACGACAGGCGCACGGATTGTGGTGATCTTTGAGGGGCGCGATACCGCTGGAAAGGGCGGCGCGATCCGGGCGGTGCGCGACAAGCTCAATCCCCGCCAGTGTCGCACCGTTGCGCTGTCCAAGCCGAGCGAGGAGGAGCAAACTCAGTGGTATTTCCAGCGTTATGTGAAGCACTTGCCACATGCTGGCGAAATTGTGCTGTTCGATCGTTCTTGGTACAACCGGGCCGGGGTAGAGCGGGTGATGGGCTATTGCTCCGAAGAGCAAGCAGAAGCCTTCCTTAAAGCGACGCCAACCTTTGAAAAGATGCTTATCGATGACGGCATATTGCTGTTCAAATACTGGCTCACCACTGATCAGGACAAGCAGGAGGAGCGGTTGAAGGAACGTGGCGAAGACCCACTCAAGCGCTGGAAGCTCTCACCAGTCGATCTTGCGGCGCGCGAAAAGTATGAGGCCTACACCGAGGCTCGCGCGGCAATGCTGAAGGCGACACACACGGATAATGCGCCGTGGACCTTGGTTGATTTCAATGATCAGAAGCGCGGTCGGCTCACCCTGATCCGCGATCTCCTCGACCGACTGCCCGACATGCATATTGAGCCACCCGCAATTGATTTTCCGGACCTTGGTCATGAGCCATATGAAGAGAGCTACAGCGTCATGAAGCCGCTCAAGGATTACCCCATAGATTGACAATCTGTTCGCTTCGATATAAAAATAATATCATAATTATATCGAAGGAGACTCGTCCATGTCAGATCAGGCTGTGCCAATGACATCAAGCCGGGAGGAGACCGGCTCTGCCTATAATGGCTATCTTATGTTGGCGGTCTTTAGCGTCATCACACTTGTTATTATCTACATGATCATTGGCGCTATTCCACCTGAAGGCGCTGCCAAGTCAGTCAAATTGGCCTTTGTCGGCACGCTTTTGACCGGCGCATTGGTCGTCCTGTTTGGTATTATCGGGTTCTTCATGATCCAGCCTAACCAGGCTGCCGTGATCACTTTGTTTGGTGAATACCGCGGGACAGTGCGTAAGGAGGGCCTGCAATGGGTATGGCCTTGGATGATCAAGCAAAAGGTCAGCGTACGTGCCCACAACATTCACTCTGATGTGGTCAAGATCAACGATTTGCGCGGTAACCCAATTGAGGTCGCCTGCAACGTGGTTTGGCGTGTTTCCGATACTGCTCAGGCAGTGTTCGATGTTGATGAGTACAAAGAGTTTGTGAACATTCAAATCGAAGCCGGCCTTCGCACCGTGGGGGCGCGCCACCCTTACGACGATATGTCGGATGAGGACGAAACAACGCTTCGCGGGAGCGCCGATGTCATTGCGAACGAGCTGCGCGAGGAATTGAATGACAGGCTCAAGGTGGCTGGTATCGTCGTCGATGAAGCGGGTCTTACCCACCTCGCCTATGCGCCCGAAATTGCCGGAGCCATGCTGCGCCGCCAACAGGCAGATGCCGTGATCGCTGCGCGTAAGAAGGTGGTCATTGGCGCCGTTTCCATGGTCGAAGACGCGCTGGGCAAACTGTCCGCTGATGGCATCATCGAACTGGATGATGAACGCAAAGCCGCCATGGTTTCCAACCTCATGGTAGTGCTCTGCGGAGACCGCGAGGCCCATCCAGTCGTGAACACAGGCACGCTTTACCAGTAACCTGCAAACCCGAAGGAGGCAGCTATGGCTGCACCCTCAAACAAACCGCCCGCTAAAAAGGCATATGCATTGCGGCTCGATCCGGCGGTTCACGCTGCGGTCGAGCGGCTTGCGGGCGCGGAATTGCGCTCTGCCAATGCGCAGATCGAAATGCTATTAAGAGAGGCGTTGGAAGCGCGCGGGATTGCGGTGGAGAGAACGAAAACGCCTAGGCGCGGGCGGCCACCCAAAGCTTAAAGGCTGGCGCTCGCTTTGGTCACTTGCCGCCCGTCACTCGCAAAAGCGCCCAGCTCATACCCTTCCTCGCATTTGTGCATCACCAGGTTGAGCTGTTCGCCAGCAATGGCGGGCGACAGACCCCGGAAGGCGAATTTGCGTAGACGGTTGTCGCCAAGCTCACTCGCTGCCAGTTGTAGCAAGAGCGATGCGGTAAGCGGCCCGTGCACGACCAGCCCGCGATACCGTTCCACCGCCTCAGCATAAGGCGCGTCATAGTGGATGCGGTGGGTGTTGAAGGTCAGCGCCGAATAGCGGAATAAAAGCCGCGGATCGGGGGTGAGAGTGCGAGTGACATCCCACGCGCCCGCATCAAACTCCCCGTCGCCCGATTCTGGCGGACTGAGCGGTGCATCACTTGCCGCTGCATCGCGGTAGACCAGCGTCTGCGTCTCCCGCACGCTTAGCGTGCCGTTGGCAACCGTCTCATGCTCGACATTGACGAAGGCAAGCTTGCCAGAGCCGCCGTCTTTCTCGCTGATGGATGCAACGCGGCTGGTGCGCTTCACCACGGCTCCAATAGCGATGGGCGCGATAAAGCGGATATCGCTGGAGGCCCACATACGGCGCGACATAGGGAGCGGTGGCAGGAAGCTGCCCAGGCTATCATCGCGCGCCGGGTGTCCATCTTCGCCAAGCGCTCCTGTGGGAGCATCCGGCGTGCACAGTGCCAAGTGGATACCCTGTGGCATGATCCAACACTCGGGCACCGGAAGGTCAAATGTCGCGCACCACTGCGCGGCATGCTGAGGCGTTAGAGTGTCGTGGCTTTCCTGCTCACGGCCAATCCAAGCCTCGAAGCTCATTTCGCCCTTTCGAATACGGCGGCGATGCCTTGTCCACCGCCGATGCACATGGTCTCCAGTGCGTAGCGGCTTTTGCGGCGGTGCATTTCTGCGGCCAGATCGGCAAGGATGCGCCCGCCGGTCGCACCAATTGGGTGGCCTAGAGAGATGCCGGAGCCGTTGACGTTGAGAATCTCGCAGCGGCTGTCATCCTCGCTCCAGCCCCAGCCTTTGAGGACGGCGAGCACTTGCGGCGCGAAAGCTTCGTTGAGTTCGACAAGGTCTATATCATCCCAGCTGTATCCACGCCGTTCAAACAACCGCTCAGTCGCTGGCACAGGGCCGATGCCCATGCGCGATGGGTCACAGCCTGCCGCTGCCCATCCACCGAACCAAAGCGAAGGTGTGAGACCCAGTTCTTCGAGCTTGTCTTCTGCTACCACCAAACATGCAGCCGCGGCATCGTTTTGCTGGCTCGCATTGCCGGCGGTGACGATGGCGTCTGGATCGCGCTTGCCGTCGATGGCGCGAAGTTTGCCCAGCGTCTCCATCGATGCATCTGCACGGTAGCCCTCGTCCTTGGCAAAGGTCACGGGATCGCCCCGGCGTTGGGGTACGTCCACACTCACAAGGTGATCATCGAACTTGCCCGCTTCCCAAGCGGCGGCCGCGTTCTGGTGCGAGCGAACCGCATAGGCATCGGCCTCTTCACGGGTAATGTTGTAATCTTTAGCCAAGTTCTCAGCCGTTTCGATCATGCCTGTGATAATGCCAAAGCGTTCAATCGGCTGGCTCATCAAGCGGCCCCGAGAGAGGCGGTCATGCAGGGTAATATCGCCCATACGAGCACCTCCGCGCCCCTGCAGCGTGTAGTGCTCAACATTGGACATGCTCTCACACCCACCAGCGACCACAATGTCCGCCATGCCGGTTTCAACCATCATCGCTGCATTAGCGACAGCCTGAAGCCCAGAGCCACAGCGGCGGTCGAGCTGATAGCCGGGCACTTCCAAGGGCAGTCCAGCTGCAAGCCATGACCAGTGACCAATCGCGGGGGCCTCTGCATTGCCGTACCCTTGTGAGAAGACGACATCGTCCACGCGCTGAGGGTCGATGCCGGAGCGCTCAACCAGCGCTTTCAAGATGATCGCGCCAAGCTCGCCTGCATTGAGGCTGGAGAGGCCACCGAGGAACTTGCCAACGGGCGTGCGGAGGGGTGAGACAATGGCTGCTCTGCGGGTCATAGGTGGTCTCTTTTATCGGTGTGTGTAATCGGCGTTTTGATCGGAGAGGGCGACCGTGCCTGCGTCCACCAGCTTGGCGATCGCGCCCGAAGAAAGGCCCAGCTTATCGGCGAGCACTTCTTCGGAATGCTGCCCGAGGAAGGGCGCGGGTGCTGGGTCTTCGGCTTCGTGTGCTGGCATATTGGCGAAGCTGCGCGTCGCTGGATATTCGAAGCCTGATGGGTTCGAGGGTGATGGTCCGAAAAGCGGGTTGTTGTCGACAAGGTCCGGATCAACCGAGGCCTCATGATGCGAACGGTACTTTTCAAATGTGCAGCCTTCCGCACGCATACGCGCCGAGAGCGTGTCGTAGTCGAAGCCCTCGGCCGCTGATTGGAAGAGGTCGAACAGGCGGTGACGGTTTTCAAAGCGCGGGCGGTCCCCGCCATTGAAATCGATACCAAGCTCACCCTCGAGCGCAGCAATACCCTCAGCGACACCGAAAGCGGCAACCAGCCCTGTCCACTGCTTGGGAGTAAGCGCAGCCACCATAAAGCGGGTACCGCATTTGGTCTGAAAATCGCGACCAAACGCGCCCCAGATGGCATTGCCCAATCGCTCACGATCAGAGCCGCGATAGAGCATCTCGGCCATCGTCCCTGAATTCGCCAGCGTCCCAATCGCCACATCGCCCAATGGGACACGGACCTCTGTGCCTTGGCCCGTAGCTGAGCGGTTGTGCAGCGCTGTCATGAGCGCAAAGGCCGAGTATGCGCCAGTAATGAAGTCCCAAGCCGGAAGCGGCTGACTCACTGGCGGCGCAGATTCCGGGTCCCACTCTTCAGGCCCTGTCATCAGCGGATATCCGGCAGCGGCATTGACGGTGAAGTCCATCGCCTGACGCCCATCGTGCCAGCCCATGATCCGCACGCTCACCATATCGTCACGCGCCCCTTGTTTGATCCTTTGGGCCTGCATAGCTCCGTGCGAAAGGAAGCTTTTCTCCGGCAGATTGGTGATGCACTGCCCGGTCTTCGCGGCAAGCTCGACGCATAGCTCGCGGCCCTCTGCGCTGCGCAGGTCCAAAGCGACCGATTTCTTCGCGCGGTTCAAATTCTCCCACGAAAGCGAACGCCCCTCTTTGGTTAGCATATAGCGGTCGTAATCAAGCCCGCCTGCCTTGTGATCGACGCGGATGACCTCTGCACCCATCTGCGCGCAGTATAGCCCAGCGGTGGGGGAGGCGACGAAGCTCGACACTTCTACAATCGAGAGGTCATTCAGGAGATTATACATACGTTCATGGCCCACCCCCAGCCCCTCCCACAAGCGGGAGGGGAGCGAGACTTAGCAAGCCAAAGGCGCGCTTAGTCGCAGCGGGTGGGCATTGCCCTTCCCTAGTTTAGTTCAACGCTTCCCATTCGCGCAGCATATGCTTGGCGATCTGAAGCTGGAGGATTTGCGTTGTGCCTTCGTAAATGCGGTAAATGCGCGCATCGCGATAGAAGCGTTCGGCATCGTATTCGGCAAGATATCCCGCGCCGCCATAAACCTGAACCACCCGGTCCACCACGCGGCCACACATTTCCGAAGAGAACACTTTAAACGCGGCCGCTTTGATGAGGATATTCTCGCCTCGATCCGCACGCTCGGTCACATCCTTCATCATCGCTTCGGCGGCGTAGATCTCAATCTCACTATCAGCGAGCATCTGCTGGATCAGCTGAAAATTGGCGATGGGTTCGCCAAAGGCCTTGCGCTCATTCGCGTAACGGATTGCGCTATCGAGCGCACGCCGTGCATAACCCGCTGCCGTTGCACCCACGGAAATGCGCCCGTTATCAAGGCTCTGCATGGCAAAGCGGAAACCTTTGCCGGTCTCCCCGCCGAGCAATGCTTCGCCCGCCACCTCGACATCATCAAGCATGATGTCCGAGATATGGCTGCCCGATTGTCCCATTTTCTTATCCGGCGAACCGGTTGAAACACCTTTCGCATTCATAGGCACCAGAAACGCGCTCACATGTGCATTTTTGGGAAGGTTTTCGCTCGAAGTACGCGCCATAATCAGCGCAACATCAGCATGCGGCGCATTGGTGATATAGCGTTTGGAGCCATTGAGCACCCAGCCATTGCCATCAGCACTCGGTTTGGCCGTGGTTTGCAGGCCAGCGCTATCCGAACCCGAACCCGGCTCGGTGAGGCCAAAGCACGCGATTTTGCCTTCCGCAAGCTTAGGGAACCACTCGGCGCGTTGCGCTTCGGTCGCGCCGTTTTTAAGAGCGCTCGCAAACATTCCGACATTGATCGAGAAGATCGAGCGGTAAGCGGGCGCTGCATAGGCCATGATGTTCACGGTACGCGCATATTGCGTCATATTGAGGCCCGCGCCGCCGTATTCTTCTGGAACCGTCAGGCCAAACAGACCCATGTCGCGCATCTCTTGGATGATATCTGCTGGAACTGCGTCATCGGCAATCACTTGTTGCTCTGCCGGGATCAGCTTTTCACGAACGTAGCGTTCCAACTGTTCGGCAAATTGCTCGAAGGTCTCTTTATCCATTCCTGGATTAAGAGTGTCCTGCGCTTGCGGTGCGTTCATTCGACCTCTTCCTCTCCGACCTCTTGCTGAGGAGTGGAAACAGGAGGTAGCGCCCCCTCGGGAAGGCGGCGCTCCTCTAGCATTTCGGCAGCTTCATCAAGCGCTTTTGCCTCGTCTACACTAACCGAGCCAGGTCCCTCTGCGCCGCCTGATCCGTCGCAGGCGGCGAGCAGCAAACCCGGCACGAAAATCGTAGCGATGCCTACTCGCTTTGCCGCCATGGTTTAGTCGATTTCCTCGGCAACTTCGGCAGCAGCAGCTTCGGCGGCATCGCCAACATCTGCTGCAGCCGCGGCCGCAGCTGCTTCTGCGGCAGCCGCTGCTTCGGCAGCCACGTCAGCTGCCGCATCGGCGGCCGCTTCTGTGCTTTCAAGGCTGGGCGCAGTGTCCGCTGGGTCAAGTGCTTCGAGCGCTTGGGTGTCTTCCACGGGCTCTTCGACAATTGGTTCCAAGGCTTCGTCAGCTGGCATTTCAACTGTGTCGGGCATCGCTTCGGTTGATGCGTCGTCAGTGCTGCCGCAAGCGACCAAACCAAGGCTGCCGAGGGCTGCGATTACAGCTAGCTTTTTCATTGGGGGGTGTCCTCCTCTTAAGTTCGAACCCGTTATGGGCTCCGGTGTAGCGGTCTCGGCAGCGTTAAGCCAAGCCCCAATTGATGGACCGAAACGGCACACAGGCGAAGAGGCGCTCCCGCTCAAGGCCACCAACAGATACTATTGTGCCCATGAGACAGTATCTGACCGCTCCCACTCGCCCTTTGTCTGTTCGCATAGCCAATGCATTTGACCATGCATTTTTCCTTGCGGTGTTGATGCTTGCCGCGTTTTTGTTCACGGGAACGGCAGCCTATGCCCAAAGTGGCGGCCAGCCGTTTACGATCAAGGAAAACGGGCGCAGCTATTCAACGCTCCAGGCCGCAGTCGATGCGATTGGTGACCGGCGTGGGACGATTGAGATCGCTCCAGGCACCTATCGCCAATGCGCGGTGCAGACTGCGGGTGTTGTCGTCTATGCGGCTCGCGAGGCTGGCACCGTGACCTTTGACCGCCGCGCTTGCGAAGGCAAAGCCGCGCTTGTTCTGCGCGGGCTTGGCGCAGAAGTGCGCGGGCTCACTTTTACCAATATGGCGGTCGGCGATGGCAATGGTGCGGGCATTCGGCTCGAAACTGGCGCGCTCAACGTAGCCTATTCGCGCTTTCTCAATAGTCAGCAGGGCATTCTCACGGCAGACAATCCCACCGGCCGCATCTATATTTTGCGCTCCACCTTTAGCGGGCTTGGCACTTGCGAGCATTCGGCGGGCTGTGCCCATTCGATCTATATCGGCAATTATGGCGAGCTGACGGTGCGCGAGAGTCGTTTTGAAAAGGGCCGTGGTGGCCACTATGTCAAAGCGCGTTCGGCCAACGTCATCCTTGAAGACAACAGCTTCGACGATGCCAACGGCTCCGGCACCAACTACATGATTGACCTCCCCGCAGGCAGTACGGGCAGCATCGCCAACAATTGGTTTGTGCAGGGGCGCGATAAAGAGAACTATTCTGCCTTTATCGCTCTGGGTGCGGAAGACTTGCTGCACGACCCAGACGGGTTGGTGGTGAAAGACAACACCGCGCGTTTTGTGCCGGGCCTCAACCGAGCAAGTGTGTTCCTTGCCGACTGGACCAATTCACGCGTGGTGATGAGCGGCAATAGTCTGGCTCGGGGTCTTACGAAGTATGAGCTGCGCTAAGCCGAGAACGCTGGCGCGTAAGTGACTTCACCGCTCGGCAATTCGCCGTCCAAAAGCAGCGCTTGGAAGTACTCAGGCGGCGGGCCGGGGTAGGTCAGTTGTGGGTGATGTGCGAAGCCAAAGCGCGGGTAATAGATATTGCTTCCGAGAAGAATGATGCCCTTCGCACCGCGGTCCCGCATGTCTGCAATGCCACGTTTGATCAGTGCACCGCCGATCCCGCGATGGTGCTGCTCAGGCCAGACTGAAACCGGGCCAAGCCCATACCAGTCCTTCGAACCATCGGCGATTGTTACGGGTGAAAAGGCGATATGACCAACAATCCGCGTCTCATCTTCGGCCACTAACGACAACGTCAGATCACCATCGGCACGTAGGCGATTGACGAGATGTTGCTCATCGCCATCGCTAAACGGCATCTCTTTGAATGCTGCTTCGGTGAGAGCAAATATGGTGTCTTCATCGCCGGGCGCTTCGGGACGGATTGTGATGGCTACTTCGGGTCCTCTCATGTGAGCAAATGCCCAGATTTATCGCGTTTGGTGGCGAGGTATTTGGCATTGTGAGGGTTGTCAGGCAGTTGGTGGTGAACCCGTGCGCTCACCGTGATCCCGGTTGCTTCAAGGCTTTTGACCTTTGCCGGATTGTTGGTGAGGAGGCGAATCGAACGAACGCCGATCAATTCCAGCATACGCGCTGCTACAGGAAAATCCCGCGCCTCGTCCGGAAGGCCAAGACGTTCATTGGCCTCGACCGTATCAAACCCCTGATCCTGCAAGCGGTAGGCGCGCAGCTTGTTGATGAGGCCGATGCCGCGCCCCTCTTGGCGCATATAGAGCAAGATGCCCCAGCCGCCATTTTGACGAGCGTGCGCAGACATCGCCTCAAGCGCGGCGTCCAATTGTGGCCCGCAGTCGCATTTGAGGCTACCCAGCACGTCGCCGGTGAGACACTCCGAGTGGAGGCGGACCAGAGGTTCATGGTCGCCCGATTGCTCTCCAATGATCAGTGCCACATGTTCGCGCGTGTCGGCGGTTGAACGGAAGGCGATGATCTCAGCGTCTTCATTAGCTTTCACTGGAAGCCGTGCACGGGTGATGATGTCGAGCCTGCCGGCATCGGTGTATGCGGCCAAGTCACTCGCGATCAGCGGGTGGGGTTCTCCTCCTTCGACAGGATCCACCATGAAGGCGGGTAGGATCCCGGCGATGCGTGCATATTCCATGGCGGCTACCGCTTCATCGGCCCATTCGACCATTTCAGCCTTGAACGGCCCTTTGAATGGATTGTTCAGATCAAGTGAGGGGTCCGCAATGGGCCTTGCCACATCTAAAGTGATCGCTTCGCCGCCACGAATAAGGATTGGAGTATGAGGCAAATCTCCACGCGCGGCCTCACGCTGATTGGTGAGCTTGAGTGTCGCAGCACGCGCGGCCGAAATCAGCAAATGGCCGGATTTGGCTCCGCTCGCGATGGCTGTCTCAATTGGCAGCAGCACCGGCCCTCCGGCGAAATCCAAGGCCCAACCATGACGTAGAGCATCCACCGCCTGTGCCGCTCGCCGTTCTGGGCTTGCTCCTTTGAGCTTTGGAGGGTGCTTGTCACACATTTAGTGAGCTTATAGCTCAAACTCGGTCACAAGCGGAATGTGGTCGGAAGGCTTCTCCCAGTCGCGCGCCTCTTCGAGCAGGCTGTGCCCAGTCGCTTTCGCAGCAAGCTCAGGTGAAGCCCACATATGATCGAGCCTGCGCCCACGATCGTTTACGCGCCAATCTTTCGATCGGTATGACCACCAGCTGAAATAGCGCCCGGGATCACGAATGTGCTCGCGACCAATATCAACCCAGTCATGCGCCTCTTGAAAACGACCTAAGGTTTCAACCTCAATCGGCGTGTGGCTGACGACTTTGAGCAGTTGTTTGTGGTTCCACACATCGCTTTCCAGCGGTGCGATGTTGAAGTCTCCGACGATCAGCGTTGGTTTTTCAATGGATTTGGCCCAATCGGTCATGCGGCCAAGAAAATCGAGCTTCTGGCCGAATTTGGGGTTCTTCTTGCGGTCCGGCTCATCGCCGCCTGCAGGGACATAAACATTGTCGATGCGAATGGTCTTGCCATCCACTTCCCGGCCGACAACTTCGACACCAACATGGCGTGCTTCGCCATTGGCTTGCCAGTCGTGGCGCGAGTCTTCGCGGATCGGCACCCGACTGACTGTCGCCACACCGTGATAGCCTTTTTGCCCGCAAATCGCCTGATGCTCATAGCCAAGAGCTACGAGAGCTTCTGCTGGGAATTGGTGCTCCTGACACTTGATCTCTTGCAGGCACAAAATGTCAGGCCCCTGCATTTGGAGATACTTTTCGATGATAGGGAGGCGCAAACGCGCTGAGTTTATGTTCCAAGTCGCGACACTAAGCATGCAAGGTCAACTAGGGATAAGTGCCAAGGGTCACAAGCTTTGGGGAAACACTTGTCGGTCTCGAGGGCCTGAAAATCGACAAAGGGCAAGAAAAAACCCCAGTGCCGGGGGGCGTTGGCACTGGGGTTCAATGTTAGCGTTCGTCACGCTTGGTCAAGACGGCATTTAGAGAGGGAAGGGCAACAGGGGGGAAACCCTACCTCATCCGCCTTGAGAACCATTATTAATGGTTCTGAGCTTTCAGGTAAATGAACGTCTCGTTGGCTTTGTCGCAGAATTACAACCTTTTGAGGTCGAAACGTTCAGCGTGGTCGACGAGAGGAACGGCGCGGATCGCGGAACCTGAACGTCGAATCGGGTACAGATATGCCATACCGGTGGTTACTGAGTCGCACAGTGGTGCGATAATTCTGCGCATCGACCGCCACCCAGTTCATTAGCTGCAAGCCGCCTGGTGCGCTTCGATTGCGCACAAAGTTCATGATGATCCGCCCATATTCAGGGCGATTGGGATCTCTAACGTCGACGCTCACCACTTCAGAGCCGCCCAGCGAGAGCAAAGTTCCGAATTGTTTCACATCGCGATTGGGGTCGAGAAGAGCGCCCAATGGTGAATTTCTGATCGGCCAGCGCTCAACCTGATTGACCTCATAGTCGATCATGTAGAGCGATCGGCCATTGGAGACGACGAGCAGATCCGCGTCCTCGCCATAGTCAAAGCGAATCTTGCCTGGCCGCTTTAAGGTCATGGTGCCGTTCACGACGTTGCCCGCGCGGTCGATCTGATTGAAATCGGCCTTCATCGTTGAGATGGCGCGCAGTGCCGTGACCGCCCGGTCAAGATCAGGGCTGTTGGCTTGAGCGACCGCGGGTGGCGCAAATGTGGAGGAAGCGCTCGTGCTCCCAAGCGATAGACCCAAAGCACACGTACCCGCAGCGGCAAGCGTGATGCCGAGCGGACGGAGGAGTTTCATTTTTCTCATGTAATCAGATTTACGCAGGCCGCGTTGAACTGTCGATGAATTTTGGAGCGCTTCACGGTTCAGCCGCGAAGCTGCGCGCCAGACCTTACTTGATCTTGGCTTCCTTGAACTCGACATGCTTTTTCACGACCGGATCGTATTTGCGGAACGTCATCTTCTCGGTGATGTTACGCGGGTTCTTTTTGGTCACGTAGAAAAAGCCGGTGTCGGCAGTCGACACAAGACGGATTTTCACGGTTGCTGGCTTCGCCATTGCAAATTCCTACAAGATAGTCGGTGAGGCCAGATGGCCAAAAAATAAAGGGCGGCTCTTGCCTGTTGCCTGAACCAGGTTTCGGGCACGCCGCCTTACAGACGCGCGCCTCTGAGCGATTCACGGGGAAAAGTCAAGCGGAGTCACCATTCGGATCGGCTGACTTTACCGCGCTTGGATTTCACATCACTGCGCGCTTTCTTGGCTTTTAGGCGCTGCGTTTTTCCCACGCGGTTAACGCGGGACTTTGCGCGTTTCTTGGGAGCGCGGTGAGCGGCTTCCAGCATTTCCTCCATCCGCTCACGAGCCAAAACCCGATTCGCTTCTTGCGTCCGGTGCTGGCGGGCGGTGATCAATAGGTCGCCTGAGGCGGTGAGTTTGGAGCCTGCGAGATCGCGTAGCCTTGCAAAAACGGGGGGTGGCAGACGCAGGGAGTAGATGTTGACCCGCAGTTGAACCTCAGTTGCGACCTTGTTGGCGTTCTGACCGCCGGGGCCGGAACCTGCGAGGAAGCTTTCCTCAGCCAATGCATGGGCGCGGTCGAGGAGGGTGTCATCCATCTTGGGGCTGAGATGATTGCGGCGGACTAAGGCCGGCGCGCAGAAAATCCTCCGGGAAGGGCGCATGAGCAGAAATGGGTGGCTTGCCGACACGCTCCACCGCAATGGATTCGGCATGCAGCATCGTGCGAGGAGCACCTTTGTTCTGGCCGCGAACCGGGCCGTAAACCGGATCGCCCAAGAGCGGTGCTCCCAGACCTTGCAGTGCATGGACACGCAATTGGTGGGTCCGCCCTGTTTCCGGGCGAAAGCGGATAAGCGAACGTACCTTATCGCCGTCTCCGATGGTCTCTATAAGTTCCCAGTGTGAGACGGCGGGCTTTCCCTTTTTGGCGGCAATCATTCGCCAGCCTTTTTCGGCTGAACTTATCTTCGAGAGCGATAGCGCAATCGTGCCCGAGGCTTCAGCCGGCGCGAGATCCAGCACGGCCAGATAGGTTTTGCTCACCAAGCGATCCTCAAACGCCTTGTTGAAACGTTTCAATGCCTTGGGATTACGGGCCAAAAGCAAGCAACCCGATGTATCGGTATCAAGTCGGTGCACGGCGACAGGGCGACGCTGAAATCCGAGTTTCAGATCGTCGAGATGGTCTTCGAGACACGCTCCCCCACGTTTGGGCCGATCCACGGGAAGACCAGCTGGCATATCAATAACGAGTGCTTCGCCGTCTTCGTAAAGAATGGGGATAGAGGTCATATGCGCGCCCTATCCCTTAGCCATGAGCTTGTCGAAGGATGTTTCTCTAGACGAGCTTTGCTGCAAACAATCCGCGCACGGCATTGCCTAGCTGAAACCCGTCAATCAAGTCATCGAGCGTCAACTCCGCCTCACGCGCCTGACCTTTCTCGATCAGATACTCACGCAAGACGCCTGGCAGCAATCCAAGCGAGGCGGGCGGAGTTAGCAGCACTCCATCGCGCTCGACAAAGACATTGGTGAAGCTTCCTTCGGTGACCAATCCATCCTCGCGCACGAGCAAGGCCTCTTCGCCTCCATGAGCTTTCGCTGCACGCAATGCGTCCACATAGAACCCTCGATCACTCGTCTTGTGAGAGAGACGCCAGTCCGATGGATCAAGCGGATTGGGCAAGGCGACCGCCGGAGCTGGCCCATCGAAAGCTTGTGGCATAGAGCCAGTTTCAATCGCACTGGCTCCGCCTTTGGACGTGAGTAGGCGCACTTTTGTGGGCGCGGAAAGCTCGAAGACCAGCGCTTGTATCTGATTACGCAGAGCATGGCGGTCGAATTCAAAGCCTAGCGCAGCTGCGCTTCTTTTCATGCGCGCTAAGTGCAGTTCTAGGAGGGCGATCCCCGTTTCTGGGTCAAAAGCCATGGTCTCGATGAGGTCTGCGCCGCCCGATGATCCCCCGCGCGCGAAACCCGCTTTCACTTCGCACTCGCGGCGCTCCGCTAGCGGATCACTGTCCGCGACAATCGCTGATCCCACGCCGAGAATGGCGCTCCCTTGGTCATTCTCAATAGGGGTGAGCTTTAGCGTACGGATCGCTACATTAAACGCGGCCGAGCCATCAGCACCGATCCGCCCAATCGCTCCGCAATAGGCTCCTCGTGCATCGCGTTCGACTTCTTGGATCAATTCCATAGCGCGGATCTTGGGCGCGCCGGTGATCGAGCCGCACGGGAACATCGCCCGCACCAGATCGCTTGCTCCCATACCCTCGGCCAGTTGGGCACGCACGCTGGAAACCATCTGATGAACCGTTGGGTAGCTCTCAATCGCAAAAGGCGCGTCAACCCGCACGCTCCCCGGAATAGCCACGCGGGAGAGATCATTGCGAATAAGGTCGACGATCATCAAGTTTTCGGCCTTGTCCTTGACCGACTCCGATAGCTCTTTGGCGAGGGCGGCATCGGTCTCCGTATCAGTTCCTCGAGGTCGCGTGCCCTTCATCGGCTTGGCCTTGGCCTTACCTTCTGGGTCGAGCGCGACAAACAGCTCCGGTGAGAAGCTCAAGAGCCAGTCCGAACCATCGAACACCATGCCGCCATAGCCCGCGTTGGCTGAGCTGCGCAGTTGCGCATAGAGAGCCATGGGGTCACCGCGATATGATCCTGCGAGCGGGTAGGTGAGGTTCGCCTGATAGATGTCGCCATCGCTAATGCGTTTGCTCAATCGCCCAAAGGCGGCCTCATAGCCAGCAGGCGAAAGCTGGGGCTCCATTGGGCTTAGGCTTGCTGTTCCTTCGCTCCGCGCTGCCAACCAAGCCGGTACATCGGCGGCCGGTATGCGCTCCGGCTCCTCGAACAGACCAAGCCACACAAGCGGGCCATGAGCGCCACTTCTTGCATTAGCGAGCGGTACGATCCGGTCTTCAAGCGCCAGTCCCGCCTCATAGGCAATCAGCCCAGCAAGCGCTCCACCCTTTGCGCGGGACGCTTCGGCAGCTTCAAGAGTGGGGACCACATCTTCAGGGCGAAAAGCGACAAAGATCTCGTATGGCGCCGAATAGTACAGCGCATCTGCTGCAGCGCTCGCGCCACCGTGACTTGGCGCGCGGGCATCGTCGAGCAATACGAAACACTCTTTATTCGGTGCCTGACCCATCCCCTCTGCCTTAGGCTGCTCCATCACCCAAGTCGATAGCGCCTTTTTGTAAGCTTATGTAAGTCGGGTTGGTAACGCCATGGGGGTGGTTGACCGCACGGCCTTGCGCCGTCACATCTTGGGCGAAGATTTTTCGGGAAGGACTGACACGGCAATGAGCGAGATATTCCTGGGGCTTGGGGGCAATGGCGAGAATCAGAGCTTGGCTCTTTCGCGCGCCAACCGACACGGCCTGATCGCAGGTGCAACCGGCACTGGTAAGACGGTCACATTGCAGGGATTGGCGGAGAGTTTCTCGGCAGACGGTGTCCCGGTGTTTGTGGCCGATGTGAAAGGCGATTTGTCCGGTATCGCCATGCCGGGTAGCCCCAAATTCAAACATGCAGACAAGCTCGAAGGCCGCGCCAAAGAGCTGGGCATGGACGACTATGGCTATTCCGATAATCCAGTGATTTTCTGGGACCTGTATGGCGAACAAGGCCACCCGATCCGCACCACGATTACTGAGATGGGTCCATTGCTTCTGGCGCGTCTGCTCGATCTCAACGACACACAAGAAGGCGTGTTGCAAATTGTCTTCCGCTATGCCGATGACAACGGACTCTTGCTGCTCGACTTCGGTGACCTGCAATCGCTCCTGCAATGGGCGAATGAGAATGCCAAAGAGCTCTCAGGCGCGGGTTACGGTAATGTGTCCAAGCAATCGGTAGGCGCGATCCAGCGTCAGCTCCTGTCGTTTGAATCGCAAGGCGCAGACCATTTCTTTGGCGAACCGGCCTTGGAGATTGATGACTTTTTGAAGAAAGACGAAGAGGGGCGCGGCTATGTTAATGTATTGGCTGCGGACCAGCTTATGCGCTCGCCAAAGCTTTATGCGACTTTCCTTTTATGGCTTCTCGCTGAGCTGTTCGAGAGCCTTCCGGAAGTGGGTGACCCGGAAAAACCAACTCTCGTCTTCTTTTTCGATGAAGCTCACCTTCTTTTTGATGATGCCCCCAAGGCGCTGCAAGAGAAGATCGAGCAGGTCGTTCGCCTGATCCGTTCGAAGGGTGTGGGTGTCTATTTCGTCACGCAAAACCCGATCGACATTCCGGAAGAAGTCGCCGGTCAATTGGGCAACCGCGTGCAGCACGCCCTGCGCGCCTTCACCAAGCGCGACCAGCGTGCGATTAAGGCAGCGGCAGAGACCTTCCGCATCAACCCTGATTTGGATGTCGAAGAGGCGATCACTGAGCTGAAAGTGGGCGAGGCCTTGGTCTCAACACTGGACGAAGAAGGCGCGCCGACAATCGTGCAGCGCACGCTCATCAAGCCGCCACGCTCCCGTCTGGGGCCGGTCAACGCAAAAGAGCGCGCGATCATCCAATCGGTGAGCCCGTTTGACGGCAAATATGACGAGATTGTTGACCGTCAAAGCGCTGAAGAAGTGCTCGCGCAAAAGGCTGTGGATGCGGTTGAGACGGCAAAAGAGGTCGAGGAAAAGGGCGAGGTCGAAGTCGGAAAGCGCTCGCGCAAGTCCAAGTCCATTTGGGAAAAGGCGATGTCACGCGGTGCGAAAGTTGCCGCTGGCAGCGTAGCGGGCGTGGCTGCTGCGGCGGTGTTGGGCAAGAAATCTCGAGCCAACCCGATGCGCTCGGGGCTTACCTCGGCGGCTGGCTCGATCGCGACGGATCTGGCGGGCCCTATCGCCGGGCGCTTTGTGCGCAATCTGATTGGTGGATTGATGCGGTAAAAGGGGACTCCACCCATGTTTAAACGCCTTGTTTCTGGGTTTGCTCTTGGTCTTTTACTTGGGTCGTGCTCGCCTGCTGAAGAGTCACCAACGGCCCCTGCAATCGTGGTGGTTGCGTTCGACCGTGAGACTATCGAACCGCTGATCGTAGAAGGAATTGCAGACCGTACATCAGGCCGCTTTGTCGAGGCCAATGACCCGGTGCGTATTGCGAGTATTTCGAAGTTGATAATGGCGCTCGCTGCAATACGTTTGGCAGAAGATGGCGTGGTCGATCTCGAGGCGGATGTATCGGAATATCTCGGGTATAAACTGCGAAGCCCCGGTTTTCCGGATGCACCAGTGACACTTGCCCAATTGCTTTCGCACCGTGCTGGCCTGCGCGATGCCGCCGGGTATGTGATCCCTCTTGGTGAGAGCCTTGAGGATAGGCTGAAAGATCCAGAGAGCTGGTACGCCGATACCCCGCCGGGTGAAGCACCGTTTGAATACGCCAATATCGGTTCGCCCGTGGTCGCGAGTGTGCTCGAAGCGGCCAGCGGCGAACGTTACAATGCCCTGCTTGAGCGGCTGGTTTTCGGTCCGTTGGAGGTGGAGGCCTGTGCCAATTGGATCGGCTGCTCGCCCGAGATGGCGGCGCAGGCCGTGACGCTTTATCGCGACACCGGCGAAATCGCCCGCGACGATCCGGCGAGCTTGCCGCCCAGTTGCACCTTGCCCGTGGCGGACGGGGTCGAATGTACACTCGACGACTATGTGCCCGGCAGCAATGCTTCGGTGTTCAGTCCGCAAGGGGGCGTAAGGATCGGCATGGTGGATCTTGCGAGGATCGGCCAGGCGCTGGTGCAAGAGGGTGATGGCCTTCTCACCGAAAAATCATTGACCGCGATGCTCGGCTCAGCCGACCCGCCAATCGAAGGGCAAGAGTTCTTCTGCGGCTATGGTTATCACGTGCAGGCGCTTGAGACACCGGAGCGGGAGTGCATGGACCCACTCTTCAACGACGGTATCAAGCGCTATGGTCACGCGGGCGAAGCGTATGGCTTGCGTTCAGGTCTTTGGTTCGATCCGGTAAGCGGGACGGGCATCGCCTATTTCATCTCCGCCATTCCTCCACGCCAGAGTGCCGAGGATGAAGGCGGATTTGATGATAGCGAGCTCGCATTGATCGCTCGAGCGCAGAAGCTACTCGTTGAGCGGTAGCCGAATTTCTGCGCGAAGCCCGCCTTCTGCGCGGTTTGCGAGCACCACCGTACCGCCATGCGCTTCGGCGATTGCGCGCGCCAAAGTCAGACCCAAGCCTGTACCACCGGTCGCCCGGTTGCGTGAAGCTTCACCTCGCGTAAATGGCTCAAGCATCTGAGTGAGAGCGCCTTCTGGAATGCCGGGGCCGCTATCCTCGACACGCAGAATAGCGTGAGATTCACCGCGGACCATCGAGACCACAGCACCGCCACCATAGCGCAGAGCATTGGATGTCAGATTGCGCAGAGCTCGCTTGATCCAAGTGACCTGCACTTGCGCAACCAAACGCTGAGGATCGAGCATGATGACTTGTTCGCCGAGGTCTTCGAATTCTTCAACCACGCCAATCGCCAAAGCGCCAAGATCCACGGCTTCTGTGTCGAGTGAACCTTTGCGGCCCATCCGCGCAAGCATGAGGATATCGTCGAGCGTTGCAGTGATGTCTTCTATCGACGCCGCCATCTTGCCGCGCTCTTCCTCATTCCCCACGCTCTCAATCCGCACTCGCAGAGCAGCTAGCGGGGTTTTGAGGTCGTGCCCTATGGCACCCAGCATTACGTCTTTCTCATCAAGCAATGCGGCAATGCGTGCCTCCATCGTATTGTGTGCAGCGATGAGCCTGCGGGTGTCAGTGGGGCCTTGCTCTTCAAGCTCAACCACAGTGTCGGGATCGCGCGAGAATTCGGCGACGCGTTTCGTGAGCGTGGCGAGGGGTTGGGTGATGCGGCGTATCACAAAGAACAGGATCAAAATCAGAATGACAAAGGTGACGAGCGTCTGAAGCAGCACAACGCCGAATGCGCCTTTCGGTCTGGGCGGGGCGAGCAATCTTGCAGCTTCCCACTGACCATCCGGCTTGCGTTGGATCGCCGCCACCACAAGCTGGCGATCGCGCCACTCTTGGCTTGCAGCAAGTCTCGGGCGACGCT
This sequence comes from uncultured Erythrobacter sp., assembly GCF_947502395.1. Taxonomy (GTDB): domain Bacteria; phylum Pseudomonadota; class Alphaproteobacteria; order Sphingomonadales; family Sphingomonadaceae; genus Erythrobacter. The sequence continues at coordinate 477,975 of NZ_CANMZM010000002.1, read as the reverse complement.
CTGCCAGACTTTGAAGCCAGAGATCATCGCCTGCGGGAATAATTTTCACGGCAAGAGCATGCGGCGTCACACCCTCCCTCTCAAGCACAACCCTGAGCCGATCCGAGAGATCGTCTCGCTGCAGGATGGATTGCCCTGCTAGCGGTTGTTCCTCAGTCACATTGTAGCGCAGTGGCAGAGGCAGGCGATCGCGTGCAATTTGATCTGCCTGCGGTCCGCCAGCTTCGCGCAGTCGCTGTCGTTGTGCACGCAGCCTTTCGCGGTCGATGGGTCCACCATTGCTCTTGGCCCGTTCTGCCCCGTTGATCAGACGAAAGGCGGCAGTTGTGACCGCTGCGTTCTCGCGCCGATCCTCGCTTGCCCGGAACAGCAGGGTTGCAGACACCACTTGCGAGATTAGCAGAGCGAGGGCAACGCTCACCATCACTTGACCCAATAGGCTCGAGGGGAGGATTCGCTTCACGAACGCTCCGTTCCCGGTGCCAATCGCTTAACACCCGCGGCCAGGCGATAGCCGCCTCCACGCACAGTCAGGATCAGTTGCGGATCGCTGCTGTTGGCTTCGATCTTGCGGCGTAGGCGACTCACTTGGTTGTCGACAGCGCGGTCAAAAAGATGTGCCGCGCGCCCTTGCACGAGGTCGAGCAGCAGATCGCGGTCCATCACTTGACGAGGGCTATCGAGGAAGGCGCGCAACAGGCGAAATTCGGCCGTCGAAATGGGCACGGTGACCCCTTCTGGATCGGTCAGCTTGCGCTTCAAAGGATCAAGCACCCAGCCATCAAACTGATAGTGCCAATCCTCCATATCCGATTCAGGAACCGCAGCGCGACCCACTCGGCGCAGCACAGTGCGGATGCGCGCCACCAGTTCGCGCGGTTCGAACGGTTTGACGACATAATCGTCTGCGCCAAGCTCAAGCCCAAGGATACGGTCCATCGCTTCACCGCGCGCTGTGAGGAAGATCACTGGCAAGCCTTGGGTCTCAACGAGATGTCGGCACAAAGAGAGACCGTCTTCTCCCGGCATCATGATATCGAGCAGGACAAGATCAGGCCGCTGAGCGGTGAGTTCTGAGCGGGCAACAGCGGCGCTCTCAGCCTCGATCACAGCGAATCCTTGTCCTTTCAGATACTCGGCCAAGGGCTCACGCAAGGTGGCTTCATCATCGACCAGCAGGATTTTGGGGGTGTCTTGAGTCATAGGAATGGCGCCAAGTCATAGGGGTGTCGGCCCGGCGTGCAACCTTTTGGAGAGTTGGTTGCAACACCGGGCCGATCTATTGGCAAGAGCACGAGAGACCAGGGAGGGGGTAAGCATTCCCGTGCCTGCCAATCAGTCTTGATGGCTTACTGGAAGCGACGGCCTTGACGCTCTTGCCTCTTAGCGCGGGCGGCCTCACGTTCTTCGGCGGTTACCGTTCCTGATCCATCGGAGTCGAAGCGGGCAAAGCGCGCTTCCACGCGGGCATCGAATTCAGCTTTGCTCACGCGTCCGTCGCCATCGGTGTCGGCGCGGCGGAGCATCCGCATGGTGCGGTCTCCGCGTCGGCCACCACCACGGCGCATTTCACCGCGCTCTGCCCGCCGTTCAGCGCGTGCTTCGCGGCCGGCGAGCATTTCAGTCTGGCTGAGGCCGCCACTGCCATCGGTGTCGAGCCGTTCAAACATGCGAGCCTGCCGCTCTGCGGCGCGGGTCTGACGCGCGGCGGTCATTTCTGCAGGGGTTACTTCGCCATCTCCATTGCGATCCGCTTCAGCAAAGCGAGCCCGTGCTAGTGCTCCCCGGTCATCGCGGCTTAATTCTCCATCACCATTGGCATCCAGTCGCGCGAAGCGTTCGTCGGCATCAGCTTGCGCTTCAGCCAGAGTGATGAGACCGTCACCATTGGTGTCGATACGCTCCAAGCTGCGATCGCCAGAGCCAGCGGCTTGAGCGAGTGCGAGGCCTGTGCCGCCCAGTGCCAAAGCGGCGGCTGTCAAAGAGAGGGTTAGTTTGCGCATTGGGCGCTCCTTTCGAAGGTCTTATTGTTTTCGAGTGAGCTGCGACAAGGCACCTTGACTCGATGCCAAGACAATAAAGAGCAGGCCGACCCAGAGGGTCATTGGGGGTACAAAGGGTTGAGGGCCTGCTTTTCGCGTCCTCACCGCAACTCACGATTGCCCTTCTAGGGCGGCCGTGTCGCAGGATTATCCCGGAATACAGCTAAAGTGTCGCACTTTGTATCAGGTGGCGTGCGATGTTCATTTGTGGGCAAGTTTGGGCGAGACGCTCGCCGTTGGTCTGACCCTTAGCGTGGTCGGTGCTCGGTGCCTTCCCCGGCGGTGATGAAAATGGCGGTGGCGCTCTCTTCGACATCGGCAATATGCCACACGCCGCGCGGATTGATCGCAAATTCGCCTACGTCAAGCGCGGTGGTCTTGCGCTTGCCGTCAGGAAACTCCTGAGTGAGGACCATATGGCCGTCGATGCAGATTACGACTTCCTCACCCTTGGGGTGCATTTCCCAGCTCTCCCAGCTCTCAGTAAAGGTATGCTGAGAAACCAGCCGTCCCTCTGCACCATCGCTGCCATGACGCGCCCCGTACCCTGCGTACCATTCCATACCATTGAATGGCGGTTGGGGCACGGCGGTTGCGCCGAGCCCCAGATGCAAGAAAGTGTCGCTGAGCTTAGCCGCGCTCATGATGCCCCCCTCATGATGAAGGAGGCGTCATGCAAAAGACGTTGAGCTTGTTGCCGTCCATGTCCCGGAAATAGCCCGCGTAGAATCCGTCATCTCCACGTGGGCCAGGTTCACCTTCATCGCTTGCTCCATTGGCCATGGCGACATCGTAAACGGCTTTCACTTTCTCAGGACTATCGACCATAAGCGCGACCATTGTGCCATTGCCAACGCTGGCTGTTTCGCCATCGAAAGGCTTGGTCGCTGCAATACCTGCAGTACCATCTTCGAAGCTGCCCCAGGCGATAAACTCGCCCTCTTCCATCATCCGGCCATAGCCCATAGCGCCTGCGACTTTGTCATAGAAGGCGGCCGCGCGCGGCAAGTCATTGGTACCCAGAGTTACATAACCGATCATGATTGTTCTCCGTCAACTGCGAGTCGCCCCTTTGCGACTCGGATTAAAGAGAACATTAGTAGAACAAATGGATCTGTGCAAATAGGTTCAGAGCGGTTTAGTCTCGCGTTCCACCCATGCGCGATCCTCATCTTCAAGCTGCGGTACAAGAAGCGCGCGCACCTTCGCGTGGTAATCATTGAGCCACGCAATCTCGCGGGGTGTAAGAAGGCTTTTCTCTATCAGGCGGCGGTCAATTGGCACCCATGTAAGGCAATCAAAGCCAAGATAGCGGCCTTCCGCGCCCTCAATTGTCTTCTCAACTGTCAGCACAAGGTTCTCAATCCGAATGCCGAACGCGTCTGGCTTGTAATAGCCAGGCTCGTTGGAAAGAATCATGCCGGCGTGCAGTTCGGCGCTTGTACCGGCCTGACCACCAGTGGGCTTGGCGATGCGTTGGGGGCCTTCGTGAACGGCAAGGAAACTGCCGACACCGTGGCCTGTGCCGTGCGCATAATCGACGCCTGCTTCCCAAAGGTACTGGCGCGCGAGCGCGTCAATCTGACCGCCGCAGGTTCCTTGCGGGAAGATCGCTTGGTCGATCTGGATATGGCCCTTGAGGACGCGAGTGAAGCGGTCCTTCATCTCCGCCGTCGGGGCGCTGCCATCAGGCGTGTCGATCCACACGGTTCGGGTGATGTCAGTGGTTCCAGCCGGGTATTGCCCACCCGAATCGACCAGATAGATTGAGGCCGGCGGAATGAGAATATTGCTCTCCTCATCGACTTTATAATGCGGGAGGGCTGCATGCCCCGCGGCCGCCGAAATCGTGTCGAATGACGTGTCGCGCAGGTCACCATGCTCGCGGCGGAATTCCAGAAGCTTGGCAGCGGCTGCTAGCTCGTCGATCTCACCGGCAGGCGCCGTGACTTCGAGCCAGCGCAGAAAACGGCTCACTGCAGCGCCGTCGCGCGCTTGCGCGTCCTTGTGACCTTGAACCTCGGCAGGGTTCTTCTTCGCTTTTGACAGGATTGTGGGGTCTTGGCGGAAGGAGAAATTTGCACCGCCTGCTCTGAGCGCTTGGGCAATCCCAACCACGCCGTAATTGGGATCGATGCTGACCTTTTTGTCAGAGAACTCGCCAAGCCCACCCGTGAAAGCGCCGCGGTCTCGTACCGTTACTGCATTGCCCAGATGCTTGGTGAGCTCAGGCGTCACCTTCTCTGGCGCGATGAACAGCTCTGCCGTCGCATCGGAATGGACGATCACATAGGAGAGCGCGACTGGCGTGTGATCCACATCCTTCCCGCGAATGTTGAGGAGCCAAGCTATGGAATCGAGGGCAGGCACGACCACCGCATCAAGCCCGTTGTCAGTCAGCCAATCGGCGATCTCGGCACGCTTTTCAGCCGAAGATTGCCCGGCGAGTTCCTCTTCATGGACGAATGCCTCTGCGGCCGAAGGCGCAGGTTGATCTGACCACACAGCATCTAAAGGATTGCTGTCAGCGGGTGCCATGGTGATCCCGGCAGGCCCAACCTGTTTTTCCAGCGCCTCGACCCAGTCCCAGGTGTGAAGCCACGGATCATAGGCAATCTTCGCGCCCTCTTCGTTCACCTCTTTGAGCCACGCGCCGAGGGTGTCACCCGGTATCGAGCGATACTCGAAGAGTTTCTCATCCACCTGATCGCGGACTTGAACCGTGTAGCGGCCATCGACAAAGATCGCTGCGTGAGTGAGCGTGACCGCCGCAAATCCGGCAGACCCACCAAAGCCGGTCAGCCAGTGAAGGCGCTGCGCATAGTCGCCGACATATTCGCTCATATGCTCATCCGAGATCGGTATCACGAAACCGTGTAAACCTCGACGTTTCAGTTCTTCGCGCAGAGCCTTTAATCGCGCTTCGTGGGTTTGCATTAGCATTTTGTCGGCTCCTTATTCGCGCGGGGACTTGCCGCGCCGATGTCTCTCTTTACAAGCTCACCACATAGACCCATGCCCTCAAGCTTTCCAGCGCAGGCTTTCGGATACCAAGGAGAATTTAGCATGTCGCAATTGCGATCGACTATTCTTACATGCGCTGCTTGCATGGCAGCACTCACAGCCAGCGCCGCTTCCGCGAATACACAAGAGGACAACGCACACGTGTTAGACAGTGCCAATATCGCCCCCCCAATCGCTGAAAAGCGCGAGCACACCTACACCCATCACGGCATCACGATCAGCGACCCGTATGATTGGCTTTATGACAAGTCTTACCCTGAAATCGACGACAAGGACGTGCTCGATTATGTGAAGGCGGAGAACGCCTATTTCGAGGCGAAGATGGCACCACAGGAGGCGTTGACTGAAAGCCTCTTTAAGGAAATGCGTGCGCGGATCAAAGAGGACGACTCAACCGTGCCTCAGCGCAACGGCAACTACATGTACTGGTCCGAATTCGAAGAGGGTGCGCAGTATCGCAAGCATTATCGCAAACCTGTCGGTGCGGCTGACAATGTTGAGGCCCAACTTGTGCTTGACGAAAATGAGCTTGCAAAGGGTTTAGAATACTTTCGCTTGGGCGCTCTGACGGTCAGCAAGAGCGGGCGCTATATCGCCTATTCAACCGATACCAATGGGTCAGAACGCTACACCGCACGGATCAAGGATTTGGAGACCGGCGAACTGCTCAATGACGAACTCACCGGCCTTCGCGGTGGCCTCACCTGGGTCGCGAATGACACGGCGCTGGTGTACACCCCTTCGACCGAGGAATGGCGATCCCTTGAGATCAAGCTGCATACAATCGGTCAGCCCAATGACAGCGACGTAACGCTTTATCTTGAAGACGATCAGAGCTTTAGCGTTGGCGCAGGGCTTTCCGCCCAAGACGATTGGCTGATAATTGCAGCAGGTGACAATGAAACCAGCGAGGTGCGGCTGGTCCCGGCGAGCGATCCGACTGCGGAACCGATCCTCATCAAACCACGCCAAAAGGGCGTCGAATATAGCGTTGATGTGCGCAAGGACCCTACCGATAGTGATGAGATCTGGATCTGGACCAATGATGATCACATCAACTTCCGCCTCGCCAAGGCTTCGATCAAAACGCCTGGTGATTGGCAAACCGTTATTGCTGGTTCCAATGATTTCTATCTCACCGGTTTTGACCTGTTCGAGACGTTCTTTGTCACCGAAGGGCGACTCAATGGCCTCGATCAAGTGCAAATCCGCCGTTACGATGAACCGCTGACAGTAGAGCCGGTCGCCTTTCCTGAAGCGAGCTATGACGCTGGGCTGACCTATAACCCCGAGTACGATCAAACCGTGCTGCGCCTCTCCTATGAGAGCATGGTAACGCCCGATACGGTCTATGACTATGACGTGGCGGGTAAGACGCTCACGACGCTGAAGACGCAGGAAATCCCGAGCGGATATGACCCCTCGCTCTACACTTCAGAGCGTGTCGAAATTGAAGCGCGCGATGGGACCATGGTTCCGGTCAGCATTGTGATGCGAAAGGACCGCGCGGAAATCCTCGCCAAATCCGGGATTGAGGGGCCGGGGCCCCTGCACCTCTATGCCTATGGTGCTTATGGCTATGCCGTGCCTCCGGGCTTTTCGACTACGCGGCTCAGCCTAGTGGATCGTGGTTTTGCCTATGCGATTGCGCATATCCGTGGCGGGGATGACCTTGGCCGCCGCTGGTATCTCCAGGGCAAGATGTTTGAGCGCACCAACACCTTCAACGATTTCGTCGATGCAGGGCGCGGCCTTATCGAGCGCGGATACACCGATGAAGGGATGGTGACAGCATCCGGTGGTTCAGCAGGCGGCGAGTTGATGGGGGCGATCATCAATGAAGACCCCACGCAATATGGCGCGATTGTGAGTCACGTGCCCTTTGTCGATGTGCTCAACACCATGCTCAACGATAAGCTCCCGCTGACGCCGGGCGAATGGCAGGAATGGGGTAATCCAATCACCAGCAAGGCGTCTTTTGCCTACATCCTCTCCTATTCGCCATATGATCAAGTCACCGCGCAGGACTACCCACCAATGTTGGTTACGGCGGGATTGAATGATCCACGAGTCACCTATTGGGAGCCCGCCAAATGGGTCGCCAAATTGCGCGATGTGAAGACGGACGACAATCTGCTGCTCCTCAAAACCAATATGGGCGCAGGGCACGGTGGCCAGTCGGGGCGCTGGAATTCCCTGAAAGAAACCGCCGAGGAATTCGCCTTTATCCTGTGGCAAATGGAGATGGTCGAGGAAGCGGAGTGATCACCCGCTTTACCAAGACTTTCACAGCCGAGCCCCTCCACATCGACGAGCTTGGCCATGTCAACAATTCGGTCTGGGTGCAGTGGATTCAGGACTTGGCGACCTCGCACTGGTCTGCGGCCGCCGATCCTCAGCATCAAGAGCAGTTCTTCTGGGTCGTGATCCGGCACGAGATTGACTATCGCGCCAATATTGCAGCGGGCGAAAGCGCGGTTGGAACCACTTATGTGGCTGATGGCGCTAAAGGCGCGAAGACGCTGCGCATGGCTGAGTTTGTCAACGAAGAAGGCAAATCGCTTGTTTCAGCCTGCACCACATGGGCGATGCTCGATCGGGAAAGCGGCAGGCTTGCCCGCGTGCGCCCGGAAGTGCTCGCGCCCTTTCGCGACTAGCGGCTCCAGGCCTGAAAGCTGACTCAGGCTGCGGTCTTGGTCTGACCACGCTTTGGTGGCGCCTTTTTGAACACAGTCAGACGTTCAAAGCAGGTTCGATTCCGCCCCAAGGATTTTGCGTTGTAAAGCAGTTGGTCGGCGCGCGAATACAGCTCGGCAAAGCTCAGAATATGATGGCTGGAACGCGGCAACTCAATAAGGCCCATGCTGGCAGTAACGGGCTGATTCAAACCCTCGACTTCATGGGCAATTCGCATTGGGATCGACTGGCGTAGAGCCTCAGCGCGATCGTAGGCGTCAGGCCCTCGCAAAAGCATGACAAATTCTTCACCCCCCAGCCTGACCGCGAGCAGATCGCGCTCCTCGTCGCCGCGGATCGCATTGGCACAGGCGATCAGAGCCTGGTCGCCGACCTGATGGCCAAAGCGGTCATTGATCTGCTTGAAATGGTCAAGGTCGATCACAGCGAAAGTGTCAAATCCCTGTTGGCGTAAGGCAGCAAAACGCTCTTCCATAACGCGGCGATTCATAAGGCCGGTAAGCGGATCACGTTCGGAAAGCGTTTCAAGCACACGCGCCTCACGCAAGGCTACATCACGTTGCGACCGGATCGCGACAAAGCGCTGAGCGATAGCAAGGCTCATCATGACAACGTGAACACCGGCAGCAAGGTAAAGCAGCTGATCCAGGTTGGATGGACCGATGTACAGGCCGATACCGCGCATCATGCGTTCAACCGATGCAAGCGTGATCGCGGTCCAGCCAATCGCGATATAGCGGGCCAACACGCTGCCTCTCCAGGTTGCCCGAAACGTTGCGAAAGTTATGAAGGCAACAACAGGTACCACGGTCACGTAATAGGCGTGAATATCAAAGGATTGCGTCGCTTCCAGTTGTAGAGCGAAGAAAGCAGGAACGAACAACGTCCAAATGCCTGCTGCCCGGGTAAGCTGCTGCATAAGAAGCGACTGCCTTTTCTTTTCCAGAAACTCCGCAAGAAAGAGCGCGGTAAAGCCGCACCCTGTTGTCCAACAAAGCGGTGCCGCGACCGCCAACAAGCCAACTGGCAATGCCACAATAAGCGAAATGAGACCCCCTGCGAAAAGGACGAAGCCAATCATCGCAGTCACGATGATCGCGTGAAATATGACGTATCGCTCACGCAGGACCGCATAGAATGTGATGTCGATAATCAGCGGCAGGACGAGCATGCCGACAACGAAGGCGAGGAAAGCCACTTCGAGCTCCGACCAATCCGCCGCGTCACTTTCCTGTGTAAGCCGCGCTTCGGTGAGCAAGGGTACAATATGGGCTCGCTCTACGCGCACCATCAGCGCCTGCGTTTCCGAGGTGACGCGCGGTAAGGGCAGTTGGAATACTGGGCCAGCTGCGAAGGCGCGTGCCTTACTTTGCGCAAAGCGAGCAGTGCGAATGCTCCCGTCTGCGTCGACAGTCGCAAAGGTGATGGCGTTGAACTGGGCGATGCGGCTGAAGAAAAAGCGCGGAGGGCTCTGGCCTTCCCAACTCGCAGCATCGAACAGGATCCAGGAGGCGGGATAGTCGGCGCGCCAGAATTGATTGTCACAACGCCATGAAGAGCTTTGATCCAATGGGCCACCCGCCCCGGGACCAAGAGGCCGAGCCATCTCCTCGAACGACACATCCAATCCTGTTGCTGCATGGCCCGAAGGCGCAATGCTGGCAGGACGATCCTGACCCGCCGCGGCCAGGGCTGGTGGCGTTGCAAAGGCCAGAATAGCGGAAGCAATTGCAAGCAGTATGGAAAGACGTCCCCAGTGCATCTGCACTGTGTAGCGGACAAGTCGTTACCACTCGCTTAAGTATAACCGCTTCAAAATGAAGGGAGTTGTGAGAATAATAGAGTTACCGAATTTGAGGCACGGCGCGGCTGGGCCGCACCTAATGATGCATGGATGAAAGATGTATTGGCAGCACTGGCGAAAGTAAATCGCAGGAATCAGACGGTTTCCCGACGCTTCTTCAGAATGGCTTCAGTGCGGGTGAAGTCGCCTGGATTGTCGACATCAATCGGTGCATCAGCAAAGGGCATTCGCACAACTTTGACACTGACGTTCCAGCGTTTGGCGAGATAGTTCGCCATTCCGTCAATCGTGGCGAGACTGAATTTGTACATCAGCATGAACCGTAAGCCGAAAGCCTTGAGGATGCGCCGAGGTTGCTTGCCGAATTGTCCGCCGGTCTCAAACACCTTGGCGGCGCGGATCGCGGCAGGTGATGTGACGGCGTAAAGGTTGCAGCTTGACCAGCCCCCGTCTTTAAGCTCGTGAAAAGCGCGTTTACCGTCGGGATAAGCTTCAAGAATGGTGGACGCCGGGGTCATTGCCACGGCAACCTCAGCTCCGCTTGCCAGTGTTTTTGAGCAGAAGTGGTCGAACATTTCCGACGTGTGGAGCGCATTATCGCCAGTTGAGACCACCATGGGATAGGCATCGGGAATGGTGTTTGCCGCTTGCTCAATGCTCGCAAACAGGTTTTCGCCTGCAGCCACGAATTTGAGACGCCCTCCATCCATCATGTCTGCGAGAAAAGGCACTCCGCGCATCAGATCTTCGCTCTCAATCGAGACGTAGATATCGCCAGCATGATCGCTCTCGGCGATTTCCCGCACCACGCGCTGAAGCATCACTTCGCCATCAATCTCAACCAGACATTTGTGGCTGACACTTTGCAGCTGGGCGACCGCATCCTGCGGCCCAGCCCGGCTCGCGGCGAGCACCAAAACGGTCACTTTTGCGGAGGTCGATTGGGAAGCCATGGAGTTCCTGCTGCTTGGTTTTATGTTTGGAGCGCTGCCGTCAACTGGCGGCTGGGCTTGGATGGGTCAAGGTCTGCGAGCTCGGCAAGAAGAGTTTCGCTGCTTGAGAACTCGCCCGCAGCCGCAAGACAGGTTTTGAGCTTCTGCCACAATTGCTCATCCGACATGGGGTGCGCCTTACTTCCGACTGGCATGGCAATCGAGGTTGAGACTGTGCGGCCATCCTTGAAGTGTAAATGGACTTCAGTTGGAAACTCGCTTTCGAGCTTCTCGATATAATCCTTCGTAATCAGTGGCATCAATGCCCGCACCTCTGGCCGATGAATGGCGTCTGGTTCGTAATCGCCAAGGCCAATCTCGCCGGCAAGGAGCGCCGCTGCCATGCTGTATTCCAGACTGAATTTGGCTTCAGCTGGTGTCCGAGGGTTTTCGTGCATCAGATTGCGCAAATGGGCGGCTGGAGCGCGCACATGAACGCGTTCAACCGCTGCGGTGTCGACGTCATACTCATCGAGCAGTGCCAACAATCCATCGAGCGAGCGGTGCAAGCTCCCGCAATTGGGGAAGCGTTTGACCTTTAGGCCGTGGGCGGTGACATGAAGCGGTTCTCCGATCGAAGAAGTGTTGAAGAGCATAGTTTGACCATGCTCCGCCTTGCCCTCCATCCCTTCGGCAAGCTCATCCACGTCTGGCCCCACCATAAGAACGCGTAACCCGGTTGGCCCCTCAAACGTGTCGCGGCCGGCTGTAATGCCGCCCCTCGCCATAAGTGCAGCCTGCACCCCGCCACTCGCAGCGAGCCCTGCATGGATAGGTTTGGTGTCAGAGCCGAACTGGCTCATGAAGCCACCCGCGACGCTGGTTGAAAGCGAGATAGCATGCGCAGCCTCTGCACTGGGCAATCGCAAGAGCCGCGCACTACCTGCCGCCGCTCCTATTGCGCCTAGCGTTCCCGTTGCGTGCCACCCCCGACTGCGGTGGAACGGGTTTACCGCCTGACCCACAAGGCCCATGATTTGCAGGCCGACAATGTACCCATCGAGCACATCGCCAATGTTTGCGTCCTCATCGTCCGCAAGCGCCAGCAGGGCAGGAACCAGCACCGCCGAAGCGTGTGCCTTTGCCGGATCAAAATTGTCATCAAAGTCGAGTGCGTGAGCGCAGGTCCCATTGAAGAGAGCAGCACCTGGAGCAGACAGGCAATCTCTGCGTGCGACGGCTCTAGCGCTTCCTCTACCCCATGTTTGCACCACCGGCCAAAGCTTGCTTGGCGCGCTATCGAAAGCGCCCGGTACCATGCAGGCAATTGTGTCAATCAGCGAGCGGCGAGCGACGTGCATTGCCTCTTCAGGCCAAACACGAGGGCTTTCAGCAACCCACGTTGCATATGCTTCAAGCGCGGATGACGTAACGGAATCGGGCATATCCGAAACCTCTTAGATCGGATTGCCGTCCTGGTCGCGGAAAATCTCACGCCGCCCGACATGGTTGGCCGGGCCAACCAGTCCCTCGCTCTCCATGCGTTCAATCCATTTAGCGGCTGTGTTGTAGCCCACACCCATCTGACGCTGGAGCCACGAGCCGGAGGCTTTCTGGTTTTCGATCACGATCTGGCAGGCTTGGCGATACTTGCGCTCTTCTGGATTGTCGGATGCGGTGAGATCATCCTCAAAGTTCAGGCCGCCGCCGTCCTCGGGCTCTTCGGTGACGGCATCGACATACTCCGGCGCGCCTTGGGCTCGCCAGAAATCAGCCACCGCTTCGACCTCGTCATCGCTGACAAACGGGCCGTGGACACGAACGGTCGCGCCGGTGTTGGGTTTGTAGAGCATATCGCCTTTCCCCAGCAGCTGCTCAGACCCTTGCTCACCCAAAATGGTGCGGCTGTCGATCCGGCTGGTGACTTTAAAGCTGATCCTGGTGGGCAAGTTTGCTTTGATCACGCCGGTGATCACGTCGACCGATGGACGCTGCGTTGCCATGATCAAGTGAATACCCGCCGCCCGTGATTTTTGCGACAGGCGCTGGATGAGGATTTCGATTTCCTTGCCCACGGTCACCATCAAATCGGCAAGCTCATCGACGATCAGCACGATCTGGGGCAGCGGCGCATAATCGAGCTGTTCTTCTTCATACAGCTGCTCGCCCGTATCCGGGTCAAAGCCCGTCTGTACGCGCCTGCCCAGCGGCTTGCCCTTGGCAATCGCGCTGCGGACCTTTTCGTTAAAGCCGCTGAGGTTCCTCGAATTGATGGAGCTCATCATGCGGTAACGCCGTTCCATCTCTTCCACCGCCCATTTCAATGCGCGCACTGACTTGTGCGGTTCGGTCACCACTGGGCTCAAGAGGTGCGGAATATCGTCATAGGTCTTCAGCTCAAGCACCTTGGGATCGATCAGGATCAGGCGGCACTCTTCCGGCGTAAAGCGGTAGAGGAGCGACATCAGGATGCAGTTTAGTCCGACCGACTTACCTGAACCGGTGGTCCCTGCGACCAAGAGGTGAGGCATGGCGGCAAGGTCTGCGACGATCGGTTCGCCCGCGATATCCTTGCCCAAAATGATCGGTAGCGCGCCTTTGCTCTCGGCAAAGTCTGCACAGGCGGCGAGCTCTTTCAAGGCGACCATCTGGCGGTCCTTATTGGGCAGCTCGATCCCCATTACGGTCTTGCCAGGAATAGGGGAAACGCGGGCTGAGATTGCGCTCATATTGCGCGCGATGTCTTCTGCGAGACCTACGACGCGGCTTGCCTTGATCCCCGGCGCCGGTTCCAACTCATACATGGTGACGACCGGACCAGTGCGCACCGCAGTGATCTCACCTTTGACATTGAAATCGTCGAGCACGTTTTCAAGCAGGCGTGCATTGCGTTCCAACGCAAGCTTATCGAGCTTGGGCGCAGTGTCCTCCGGTGGATCGCCAAGGAGGTCCAAACTCGGCAATTCGAAAGCCGCGAACATATCGCGCTGGTTCTTTTTTGTCGCCGGATTGGCGCGCTTCGGCGGCGCTGATGGATCGGAAATCTCAGGCGAACGCCGTGGGGTTGGCTCTTCCTTGTTTTCGACCTGCGCTTTGCTCTTGCGGCGTGCTTTGGCGGCCGGAGCGGCGGCTTCGTCGCCCTCATCTACAAAGGCAAGCGCAGACTCTTTTGAGCCTACGAACGGCAATCGCGACAGAATGGCTCCGCCGATGCTGGAATTGCGCACGAAATTGGGGAGGGTCAGAAGCACGCGCCAATCAATCGCAAAGACGCGCGTGAGTAATGTGGTGCCCCCTGCAAGGCAGATGAGAGCTGCGGCAAGGGTGATCCATCCTGATGCTCCCTCTCCGAAGCGCGCAGCGGCCGCTTCGATGCTGGTCGCACCTAAAAGGCCGGATACGCCGCCGAGTTGCGCGGGCAGCGATCCGGTGCTGGTGTCGAAAGCCAATGACAGGACAGTCCCCAAAAGGACCATCGCGATGAGCAAAAGGCCCGTCGGAAACCACCAGCGTGTCCGTTCACCTTCCTCAGTATCCAGTTCCACCGAACGCCAAAGCCTTCGCGCTGAGATGTAAAGCAGCGGCAGCAACAGTACGCCGGGGATGCCAAAGGCAAACAGTACGCGATCCGATGCCCATGCGCCCCAAACACCCATCCAATTGCTTACCTGAGTAGGGTCAGCTGCCGTCGATGGGCTAGGGTCGGTTTGGGTATAGCTAGCAAGCGCAAGCCCCAAGAAAACCGTGGCGAGCACAAGTACGCCAGCACCCGTCATTTGCGCGGCACGACGAATGCTACGGCGAAGGCCGACGCGCCAATCTGCGGTAGGGGGCTTGCGGGTGTTCACTGCTCTGGTCGCCATGGGGCGCTTCCTAGATTGGAGGTGTATGAGAACACATCATGAATCCTCGGCGGACTCTGGTCAAGCAAAGAGCGGTTAGCTGAGGCCATCGATTGCTGCCCAGCAAGGCCAACCAAGGGCGTGTGCACGCTGTGCATTCATCCCGCCCAGCGCGATAACAGGTGTGCGAGAGTGTCGCGCGAGCAGCCTGAAGCGTGCCGCCCCAAGCGTTTTGCCCTCGGGGTGGGATCGCGTGGAGAAGACCGGGGAAAGCAGCACAGCGTCCACCCCAAACCTGTTCGCCAAACCCAGTTCGGCCAGATTGTGGGCTGTCGCCAGGTGCAAAAGTCCCGCACGCCGGGGCCAAAGGCTGCGCGGGGCCCCATAGACTCCGTCCGCGCCCCATTCTTTGGCGGTGATGGCACTGTCGGAGATGACCACTTTGTGCTCATAGGCCCTAGCGACACAGCGTAGCGCGCGAAATCGTTCCCACCGCTCGGGGTCACCCAAATGGGAGTGGCGATAGATAAAGCCACTTCCGCGCGGCAATTCGGCCAGAGCTTTTTCCAGCACGCTGTCATTGCGAGCATCTGAGATCAGCCAAATTTTGGGAAGGGAGATTGAGTTTTGCACAATGTCGCTATAGCGCCGCGCGCATGGAAAGTGCAGCCGATAAACTTGCGGAAGTCCAATCGAACATCGCACGCATGTGCAAACCCGCGCGGCGTGAACCCGAGGATGTGAAGCTCATTGCGGTGAGCAAGACCCATCCCGCCGAGCGGATCATTCCGCTGCTGGAAGCGGGCCACCGCGTCTTTGGTGAGAATCGGGTGCAGGAGGCGCAAGGCAAATGGTTTCAATTGCTCGAGGCGCATCCCGACGTCGAGCTGCACCTCATCGGACAACTCCAATCCAATAAAGCAGAGGAAGCCGTCGAGCTTTTCGATGTCATACATTCTCTCGACCGGCCAAGCCTTTTGAAAGCGCTTGCCAAGGCGATGGACAAGGCGGGTCGCCGGGTGCCTTGCTTTGTGCAGGTCAATATTGGCGATGAAGAGCAAAAGGGTGGCTGCCCGATTGCTGAAGTTCCCGCGTTCTTGGCCAAAGTTCGAGAGGCAAATATACCGTTAGCAGGCCTGATGTGCCTACCCCCCTCTGGCATTGAGCCAGCCCCATTCTTCGCGTTGCTGGCGAAGCTTGCTCAGGATAACGGTGCAGAAGGCCTATCGATGGGAATGAGCGGGGACTATGAAACCGCCGTTCAATTGGGCTCTACCCATGTGCGGGTGGGGACTGCTCTATTCGGTGCGCGGGGGTCATGAACCAGGCCGAGGAGTTTATTTCGCAATGGCGTGATACTCTCGAGAAAGGTGCCTTGGTGCATTTTTCACATGGTCCGCGCCGTGAGCACACCGGTAATCACTGCCAAATCGCCGATGGATTTGTGACGGGCCAAGGGATGAAGCCAATTGGGTTCAATTGGGAGCTTTTGGACGCTGGTGCACCTGAAGGTGAGCGACGGTCCGGTATCGGAGAGCTAGTAAATGCGCTCACTCACGACCTCGCAAATCCAAGCCATGCCTGGTTGCCGATCGAGCAAGCGCGTGACTGTGCAAAGGCTTTTTTCAGCCTATTCGACTTGGCCAATCTAACTCTGGTCTCAAACCGCTTTGATGGGCTTTGGAACCCGATTGCGGGCGGTGCGGTTGAGTGGGGCTTTTTGGGCTACGATCACGACCAGGTCGCACTCCTCTTGCTGGCGAGAGAGACGTAAACCGACAAAAAGGGCGCCTCCGTTTCCAGAGGCGCCCTTTCTTGGTGTCAGATAGCTCTCGCTTAGAAGCCAGCCACAAGGCCAACGGTCACAAGCGTGCCGCGCGGATCGTGGACCCGGCTGTCGAAGCCGCCATTGGTCGCAACACTTGGTGCGGTCACACCGAAGAGGTTGCGCACGCCAGCGGTAAGCTGGACCTGGTTGTCGAGCTCAAGGAAGTCAGCGACGTCGATCGAATATTGCGCGTCGACACGGAAGTCGCTTTCGATGTTAGCGCCACCATTCTGATCATCGTCATAGCTGTCGATGAAGCGGCCAAAGATGTTGAACGCATGCGCCCCGGTTTCAAACTGGAGGCCAGCATTGAAGCGCAGCTCTGGCGTTGGCGAACCGAAATTGGTGAAGTTACGATTGCCAGCACCGTTGATCACCGGTCCATCTATTGCGGTCTGAAGGTCGTAGTCGAAGACGTAGTTGCCCTCGAAGCTAGGCGTGATCGTACCAAAGTCCGCTTCAATCCGGTAGCGGATCGAGAAGTCGATACCTGATGTCTCAACGCTTGCAGCGTTCACATAGGAGTTGTTGACCTGAATGATGGTGCCAGCCGGGCTGCGAATGACGTTAGGACCATCTGGATCGGCATCGACGATGGACTGTGGTGCGGTTTGCACGATCGCATCGTCAAATTCGAAGTTGTAATAATCCGCGCTGATTTCGAGCCCAAAGATGGGTTCATATGTGAAGCCGAAGTTGAAGGCATCTGATGTCTCAGGCGTAAGAGCGGCGTTGCCTACTGCACGGACCGCGACAAAGGCGTTAGCCCCGCCATTGAGGGGGTCAGAAACCTGCTGAAGCGTGGTCGACTGACCTTGCAACTGGAAAGTCGAAGGCGCGCGGAACGATGTTGAGAATGATCCACGAAGTGACAGAGTGTCTGTCGGACGCACAAGCAATGCGAATTTGGGATCAAGTGTGTCTCCACCATCGGCACCATAGTCTTCAAAACGAAGCGCAAGCTGAAGGTCAGCCCATTCCGCCAGAGGGACATTGGCTTCACCGAAGATCGCGTAGACATCCTGCGTCCCTGCAAACGGTTGCTCACCAATAAGGAAGGCAAAGCCGTCACCGACTGAGATCGAATCGAAGTCTGCAGAAATTTGCTGCTCACGATACTGAGCACCGACCGCAATACCAACCGGACCCGATGGTAATTCAAACAGTTCGCCAGACACAAATCCTTCGACTACGAACAGTTCAGCCCCGCGGTCAGAGACCGCAAACTCAGTGATGTAATCGAGCAAAGCCGCGCTGTTGGCAGCGCCACCGAGCAGAGCACTTGAGAACGGATTGAAGAAGGTCCCATCAGTGGGAATGGACGCACCATTCGCTGTCAGGAACGGATTGGCAGCGGTGCAATCGAGGCCTGTTGCGGCGTTGAAGGCTGGGCTCGCGTTGAAACCTCGTAGCGCGCAAGCGAAGCGATCAGTCACAGTGTCTTCGGTAGCCGAATCAAAGTTGTTTTCAGCGTACGTCGCGCTGATATTCCAAAGACCGTTTTGGAGAAGACCGTCAAAGTCCCCTTCGAGCGTGCTTGAGACGCGGAAGGTCTCGGATTCGAACGTCGCGGGCGAAACGTCGCCGCCATTCCCGATCGCACGGCCGAAGAACACGACGTTGGCGCCAAACGGGTTGTTCGGGTTGAAGTCGGGAACAACCGCTTGTCCTAATTGCAAGAACGGGAAGGTCGGCGAGTTTCCACGAGTTGCCTCGTTATCCGCATATCCCACTTCCGCGCTCCAACGCACAGAGTCAGAGATATCCAGATCTGCGGAGACGAAGATGGTGAGGCGCTCTTCATCGGGCACGAGATTGAAAAACTCACCAAAGTCAAAGCCGCAGAAGCCGACATCAGGAACGCCCGCCGGAGTTGCTGAGAGCACATTGGGGAAGCCGCCTGCATCAGCGCAGCCGGGATCGATTACAGGTGCGCCCGCCGGGAAGCCGGGAACACCGAAGAATGAGCCGGGATTACCAAGGGACGAAGTATCGTCTGCCGGTTCCGAGAGGCGACGCTCTGCAGTGGTGAGTGCCGTTCGGTCGACATAACTGACGGCAGCCAGCAAGTTGAGATCGCCAATGTTGATCCCGCCGAGTGCTTGAAGGTTATATTCGGAGTAATCGCCTTCGCTGGTGTGCGTCGTGTACTCGCCGGATACGGTGAATCCTTCGTAGTTTTCCCGGGTGATGAAGTTTACAACGCCTGCAACTGCATCAGAACCATAAAGGGAAGACGCGCCGTCCTTGAGGATCTCAACCCGGTCGACTGCGATCAGAGGGATTAGCGAAGACGTGTCAACAAAGTTGATGCCGTCATTGGTGGGGGCGGCCGATAGCGTTTGACGCTTTCCATTCAAAAGGATCAGGGTCGAGGCAACACCAAGACCGCGCAGGTTGATGTTGGACGTACCCGTAGTGCCGCCCTGGGTGAATGCGTCTGGGTTGTTCTGCGCGCCGCTGTTGATGGTAAGCGTCTGGGTGATCTCACCAATATTCTGCGCACCGATGTCAGAGATGTTTTCGCTACCTAGGGTCGCAAGAGGCGACGCAAGGTCCGCCTGAGACTGGCGACGAATGCGCGAGCCCGTCACAAGGATGGCGTTGCCTTCGCCTTCAGAAGCTGAGGTGTCTGCCTCATTGTCCTGAGCGGAAGCCGCCTGCGGGGCCAATATCATGCCGGCACCCAAAAGTGCCAACGCGCGAAGCGAAGTGAAGGAACGCATCATTCTCTCTCCCTAAATTAGGTTCTCTCAATGAAACCCATTATACGAAACTGCTGTTTTTCCAAACCCATCACCGACGAAAAATATCCTGCAGGCGACAAAATACTTCGAAGAGCGACAAATGCGCCACTAAGCGCGCTCCAATTCCAGCTGACGTTCATCGCTCGCAGCTTCGAGCAACACAGCCTCGATCTCGGCCAATCGCTCGGGCTGGGTGACTTTGCTTCTGGTAAGGTCAGTCACATAGAATGTGTCTGCCGCACTCGCTCCGTAGGCGGTGACATGCGCCGATTGGACAATCAAATTGCATCGGTAGAGCGCGTGAGCAAGCCGGTTGAGCAGAGCCGGTCTATCGCGGGCCGTGACCTCAATAACGGTGAAGTGGTTCGAGGCTTTGTTATCAAAGTTGACCGTTGGTGCGACGGCAAAGGCTTTGGCCCGCGAATGGGGAAGTGGCCGCGCGGCAAGTTTTGGCACCAATTCAACCTGCGCAAGCAGCGCGTCGCGAATGGCTTTCTCAAGCCTTGCAATCTGACTTGCCTCTCGGAACGGTCCGTTATGGGAGTCCTGCACCAGAAAATTGTCGATGGCATAGCCGTTCATCGCCGTATGGATGCGCGCATCGATGATGTTTGCGCCGGCCAAGTGTATGCCGCCTGCGATGCGATAGAAAAGGCCGGGGTGATCCCCCGCGATGACGCTGACTAGAGTAGCACCACGCTCTTCATCGACCTCGCAATGGATCGAAAGATGCTCCTCAATCCTTCTTGCCTCTTCATATTGGATAAGGTTTTTGGCGATGATATCTTCGGGCTCTGCAATCCAATAAGCATCTGCCAAAAGGTCACCGACTTGCTCGGTAAGATAGGCTTTCTCGCCCAAAATCTCGCTGACTGCCCCCTTGCGTGCGGCAACACGCTGAGCGCGGCCGGTGCGCTTGTGGCCAAGGCGCAGACGCTCCTGAGCTGCATCATATAGCTCGCCCAAGAGCTGTCCTTTCCAGCTGTTCCACGTGCCAGGCCCAACCGCACGGATATCGACTGCGGTGAGAATCGCCAGATTGCGAAGGCGCTCCACCGACTTCACCTCGGTGACAAAGTCCTCGATTGTTTTGGGATCGGTGAGATCGCGTTTCTGCGCGGTCGAGCTCATGAGCAGATGCTGCAAGATCAACCACGCAACAAGCTTGGTCTCTTTTTCATCTAGGCCGAAACGCGGGCACAGCTTATGAGCTATTTCCGCGCCGATCACCGAATGATCGCCGCCACGACCCTTGCCAATATCGTGGAGCAGCACCGCAACATAAAGTGCTCGTCGCGAAGAAATTTTATGGATCTGGCGAGTGGCCCGAGGGTGATCAGCTTCAAGAAGTCCACGCTCAATCTGGTTAAGGAGTCCGATGGCCCTGATAGTGTGTTCGTCGACGGTGTAGTGGTGATACATGTCGAACTGCATCTGAGCATTCACTCGGCCAAAGTCGGGAACAAAGCGGCCAAATACCCCAGCTTCATTCATCCAGCGAAGAGCGCTCTCAGGATCCCGCCGTCCACCCAACAAATCGAGGAAAAGTGCATTGGCGCGCGGGCTGGATTTGATCGCCCTATCTATTAGTCTCGCGTCTCGGTTCGCCTGTCGCATTGTCGCAGGATGCACCTCTACGCCTTCGGCCTCTGCGATCTGGAATATCTCAATCAAGCGCACCGGATCGTCGGCAAACCAAGTATCGCCAGGTGCGCTGATCCTGCCTGCTTCGATGCAGTATCCTTTGAGTTTGCGAGGTTTGGACGACCAACCTGCGAAAAAGCCACTGCCAACCCGTTTCCTGGCCAGCTTGGCATCCAATTGCGACAGGAACACGCCCGTGAGGTTGCCCACGCGTTTCGCTTGCAAGAAATAGTATTGCATGAAGCGCTCGACCGCGCTCTTGCCGGGGCGGTCGGCGAAATTCATGGCTTCTGCAACCTGTCGCTGCAGGTCGAAAGTCAATCTGTCTTCAGCCCGCCCCGTAATCGAGTGCATGTGGCATCTGACGGCAAGTAGAAACCCTTCGGCACGACGAAAGCTGCGGTACTCGTTCTTGGAGAAGAGGCCCACATCGACCAGATCAGCTGCGGTCTCGACGCGATGCATGAATTTGCCGATCCAATAGAGCGTTTGGAGATCTCGCAGCCCGCCTTTGCCTTCTTTGACATTGGGCTCCACCACATAGCGGCTGTCACCCATGCGTTTGTGACGGGCATTGCGTTCTTCGAGCTTCGCGCTGTGAAACTGCTGCTCATTGCCGCGTACAACTTCGGCCCAAAATCGCTGGCGCAGTTCCTCGTACAATGGCGCGTCACCCCAGATCAGACGTGATTCCAAGAGCGCGGTACGGATCGTAAGATCCTCTTTCGCCATGCGCATTGTATCGCCAATGGTACGGCTGGAATGGCCTACCTTGAGGCCCAGATCCCAAAGCAGATACAGCATCGCTTCGATCACCTGCTCGCACCAGGGCGAGCGTTTCATCGGGGTGATGAAGGCAATGTCCACATCGGACTGTGGTGCCATCTCGGCGCGGCCATAGCCTCCGACAGCAAGCACAGCGAGCCGCTCAGCTGTGGTGCGATTGGCGACGGGGAAGACATGCTCAATCACATAGTCATAGATTACGCGAATGAGCTGATCCGTTAGAAAGGAATAGCCTAGCGTGATTTCGTGACCCGCCGACGGTTTGTCTTTGAGTCGCTGTTCGAGTTCAGCGTGCCCTCTTTCTAAAGCGGCCTTGAGTTCGACTAATACGTGCGGACGGGCGGCCTCGCCATTTTCATCAACACGTCGGTTGACCACACTCGTGAGTCTTCGACGATCAATGATCGCACGCTGGCGGGGGACGCGGTGACTTTGAGTTCTTCTTTGAGTCATAGCATCCCCTGCCGATCGCAAAAACTGCGAACGTTAAGCAGCGGTGAGCTGCTCTGTGTATTCTGCGCGCAGAGTCTTCTTGTCGATCTTCTGCGTTCCAAGGCGTGGGAGTGGGTCATTGACGACGAAGATATGTTCTTCGAGTGGGACCTTGAAGGGTGCAATATGCTCAAGCAGAAATGCGCGAAGCTGACCCGCAGTCATTGCATCGCGACCTTCCTTTACATTGAAAACCGCCGCAGGGACTTCGCCCATACGATCATCGGGCAGGCCAAAGACCGAGCATTCCGCCACTTCGCTGTGCGCGTAAACGGCGTCTTCGACTTCGATACAGCTGATGTTCTCACCGCCGCGGATGATAATGTCTTTCTTGCGATCGACGATGTAGAGATAGTCGTCTTCGTCGAGATAGCCAAGATCGCCCGTGCGGAAGAATTGATCATCTGTGAAGGCTTCTGTGGTTGCCTCCTCATTGCGCCAATAGCCTCTGAAATTCGCGATCGATCGAATGCAAACCTCTGCCACATCGCCCTGCGCAACATGGTTGCCGTCATCATCAAGGATCGCAACTTCCACCATGGGCTGCGATGCCCGTCCGGTAGAGCCGGGCTTGGCGATGTAGTTCTCGTTAAAGTTGCCGCAGCCCACTGCGTTGGTTTCGGTAAGGCCATATCCCAATAGCGGGAAACCGCCCGGGAAGGCTTCTTTAATGCGCGTGACGTGTTCAACCGGACGAGGCGCGCCGCCTGCTGCAAAGCTCTTACACGCCGAAAGGTCGTAGTCCTTTAGGTCAGAGTGCATGGCGATTTCATAACTCATCAGCGGAACGCCAACGAAATAAGTGACCTTCTCAGCATCCATCAGCTTGATCGCGTTGAGCGCGTCCCATTTGGGCATAAGCACAAGTTTGCGTCCAATCGCATAGGACTGAAGGAAGAGTGGAATGGCGCCCGTTACGTGGAAAAGGGGAACGGCCACCAATGCACAAGGTTGTGCGCTGAGATCTTCGCCCCTGCTCTCCAACAACACCTTGGCCATCGCGCTTTGGGCAACATAGTTCATGACTCCGGCAACGACTCCGCGATGGTCCGAATAGGCACCTTTTGAGTTGCCGGTAGAACCCGAGGTGTAGAGGATGGTGGCAAGATCATCCGGGCCAAGCTTGCCTAGCATCGCCATCGCCGCGGATGTTTCGAAGCTCTCCGGTGCTCTCCAGACATTGGCGAGCCCTTCATGTGGGGCGTTGTGATCCATCATTACCAGCTTGGCTGAATGATCAGTGCCCTCTAGCCGTTTTGCGCGGCCTGCGTCCGCAAGCACAATTTTGCACTCGGCGAGGCGGATGCCATACGCAAGCTCATCGCCTGACCAGAAACCGTTGAGCAAAGTCACACAGCCACCCGCCATCGCGATGCCCATATAGGCGATCATCCAATTGGCGGAGTTGCGTGCCGCGATCCCGATCCGATCGCCGACTTCAACGCCGTGGTCGTTCACCAGGCTTTCGGTCACACAGATGGCCGCCTGATAGGCTTGCCCAAAGGTCAGCCGCAATTCGCCATCCACGATGAATGGCACGTCTTTATGCTCATTGCAGAAGTGGGCGAAGTAATGCGCGAGGCTCGGCGGAGAGACGGTGAAGTTCGGCATAGAAGTGCCGTCCCGCTCAAATGGAGTTGTATGAAACGGCTGACCTTCCTTGGTCAGTTCACCAATGATCGCTTCAAGGGCATTGTCCAGCTCGGTGGCCATGCGGTCTTCTCTCCTCATTTCGCTTCGCTCAGAAGCGTATTTTGATGTTTCCTATTTGCGCCTCATCGGGGAACCGGCAATAGGCAATTTGAAAAACTGCTGTGATGTGTCCCGCAGGTTTTGACTCAGACCCTTTTCGAAGGGCCTATGCTGTGCCACAAGCCGTTGAAACACCGCGCGTCGTAACGACGCGCCAACTCATGTAAGAGGTTCCCTTCGTGCTGTCACTACTTGCTGCGAGCGGCATTTTGAATCTTGCTGCGGCCAGCAGCGGCGCTGTTGATCCGGTTTATTGGTCCGATCTGGGTATGAGTCCCTATTTGTTCGAAATCGGCTCGTTTCAGTTGCGCTATTATTCCCTCGCCTATCTGATCGGCGTGATGTTCGCCTATTGGCATACGTCCAAGGCGCTGAAGACACCGGGCGCACCCATGGCACAGCGTCACGCAGATGACCTTTTCTTCTACTGTACACTAGGTGTCATCCTGGGTGGCAGGCTGGGATATGCGGCCTTCTACACGGGTGGTGATACCGGTATTCCGAGCGCCTTCACCGATTTTTCCGGTGAGGGTCTGATCAGTTGGAAGCTGCTGCGCATGTGGGACGGGGGCATGAGCTTTCATGGTGGCCTTGTTGGCGTTGTTGTGGCGATTCTCTTCGTCACTCTCCGCAACAAACTGAATTTCCTGCGCGTGTGTGACTACATCGCTCCAAGCGTTCCGATGGGAATGCTGCTGGGTCGCCTTGCCAACTTCAACAATGGCGAACTGTGGGGGCGCGTAAGCGATGTGCCATGGGCCATGGTGTTCCCTGATCCGCGTGCAGGTGAAATTGCGCGTCACCCTAGCCAGCTCTATCAAGCTGGGCTCGAAGGGTTGCTTTTGCTCGTCATCCTGTTGTTGTTGTTCTGGAAGACCCGCGCGCGTTTCCGTCCGGGCCTATTGGTCGGTGTTTTCACCATTGGCATGGGCTGTGCGCGCTTCTTCAACGAATTTTTCCGCGAACCAGACGAACAATTGGCTGACTTGGTCGTGCAAACCGGTCTATCAATGGGCCAATGGCTGAGCGTACCGCTGATACTGACTGGATTGATTGTCGTGATCTACGCGATGACCCGCAAGGACGTGGGGACAGGCGCGGGAGCTCGGGCGGCCTAAGCGCAATCACGCTGCGCACCACGCGTGTTGCAACACTCCGATTGATCGAACCGGACGGGACCGAGACGGAGGTTCCGTTCGAGGATTTGGCAGTTGACGAGACCGCTCGCCAAGCGGCGCAAGAGAAAGCTGCAGCCGCTGCAGAGGCGGTCGCACTCGCCAAAAAGCTCGTAGAGGAAGAGGCAGCGCTTGCCGCGAAAGCGGAGGCCGAGGCGAAGGCAAAACGCGAAGCCGAGGCCAAGGCTGCAGCAGCGGCAAAGGCTAAAGCGGAGGCGGAGCGCAAAGCGAGGGAAGAGGCTGAGGCCAAGGCCCGCGCCGACGCTGAAGCCAAAGCAAAGCGTGAGGCGGAAGAGAAAAAGCGCATAGCCGCGGAGAAGAAAGCCAAGGAGGAAGCTGCTCGCAAGGCAAAGGCCGAAGCTGAGGCAAAGGCAAAACGCGAAGCGGAAGAAAAGGCACGCAAAGAGGCCGAGAGAAAGGCCAAGGCTGAAGCAAAGGCGAAAGCGGAAGCAGAGGCCAAGCGCGAAGCCGAGCAAAAAGCGAAAGCCGAAGCGGAGCAGAAGGCCAAGGCAGAGGCTGCTGCAAAAGCTAAACGCGAAGCGGAAGAAAAGGCCAAACGCGAGGCCGCAGCCAAGGCCGAGCGCAAAGCCAAAGAGGAAGAGAAGGCCAAGGCCGAAGCCAAGAAGAAGGCTGAAGCTGATGCCAAGAAAAAGGCATTGGCCGAGCAGAAAGCGCTCGAGAAGGCGGAGGTTGAGGCCCTTGAAAACGCGGCAGAGAAGGCCAAGAACTTGGGCCAAACCTTCCGTCGTCTCATCCGAGAGACCGGTCCGATAAGCCTTGCCCATTATATGGCGGAGAGCAACGCCCGCTACTACACCAGCCGCGATCCCCTTGGCGAAGAGGGTGACTTCATCACCTCGCCCGAAATCAGCCAGATGTTCGGGGAGCTCATCGGCCTTTGGTTTGCCGATCTCTGGGTCAAAATGGGTGCGCGCAAACGCATCCACTTTGTCGAGCTTGGGCCGGGTCGAGGCACGCTCTCCAAAGACGCGCTACGCACCGCAAGCCGCTACGAGTTTGAGCCCATTTTGCATTTTGTAGAGACGTCACCGGCGCTCCGCAAAATCCAGAAAGAGGCATTTCCGGACGTCGTCCACCACGATGACCTTTCGACCTTGCCCGAAGACGCGCCGCTGTTGATCGTCGCCAATGAGTTCTTCGACGCGCTTCCCGTGCACCAGCTGGTGCGCTCGGCAAATGGGTGGCACGAGCGGATGGTGGGCCTCGATGGCGATGACTTTGTGTTTGTCGCTGGTGACAAGCCAATGGACGCGATCGTGCCCAAGAGCTGGAGGAGCGCAAGCCAAGGCACAATGATTGAAACCAGCGCGGCGGCTTCGGCGCTTATGGGAGAGATCACCTCGCGCCTGATGAATCAGGGCGGCGCGGCGCTGATCATCGATTATGGCCCGTTCGAATTGCGCTCCGGCTCAACCCTACAGGCGCTCAAATCGCACACAAAGGTCGATGTGTTCGACTTCCCTGGTCAAGCGGACCTTACCACGCATGTCGATTTCGAACTGCTCACAAATATTGCCAAACAGCAGGGCGCGGACGTTATGGGCGTGCAAATGCAAGGCGAATGGCTAAGGCAAATGGGCATTGATGTTCGCATGGAAGCGCTCACACGACAGAACCCCAAGGAGGCCGACACAATCAAGCGTCAGTATGGCCGACTGGTCGATGACGCGCAGATGGGAACATTGTTCAAAGTTTTGGGTGTTTGTGGACGTCGCTGGCCGGACGGTGTGGGTTTTGAATGAGGTGTAACCCCGGCATAAAATTGCCCGTATCTCCAAGGTAGCCTAAGGAGAGCTCCATGATCCCGCGCCTGCTTATGACCTTTGTGATGACTGTCGCCTGCCTCGTTTTGAATGCCACAGCGGCCTTTGCCGCTGAACCCATTACGGGCCGATGGGTGACTGAAGACCGCGACGCCGTGGTTGAGATAAAGCGCTGTGGTAGCGTGACCTGTGGTCGTATTGCGCAGTTTCTGGTCGAGCCCCCAGACGGCGCGGATCAACGCGACATTAATAATCCGGAGGCGCGCCTGCGCACACGCAAGCTGTTGGGCCTTCCTATCCTTACTCAATTTCGTGAGGATGATGATCTTTGGCGCGGACGAATCTATGATCCCAACTCGGGGAAGAGCTATCGCTCGGTGATTCGCCGTATGGGTACCAACACGATTGAGGTGCGCGGTTGTATTGGCCCGTTTTGCCAGGCTCAAACCTGGCGGCGCGCACGCTAAAGCCCGATTTGATCAGCCAACTGCTCCGCTGCATCCTTAGGGCTAAGTTTGCCTTCGCCCTTGCGGTCCACGGCATAGTTTGCCTCGCGCATAACCTCTACGGAGATGGCCCCAATTAGGGGTTGAAGCGCTGCGGCAATATCCTCATCCTCTGCAATGCGCGGGCTCATCATCAGCATCGCATCATAGCTGGGCAGAGCTTCGCGCGGGTCCTCGAGGACCACAAGCTTGTCCGCCGCAATCCGCCCATCCGACGTGTAAGCGCTGATCGCGTCAGCCTCGCCCGATTGGAGAGCGTTGTACATGAAGGTCGGCGAGAAATTGCGGGTCTCACCAACGCGCAATCCATAAGCCTCGCGAACGGCAATCCACTCTGGCCGCTCGAAAAACTCAGGGTCTCCGCCAAGAGTAAGTTGCGGGGCGACCGCGACCATGTCTTCAAGGCTGGTGATGCCCAATTCCGCCGAACGGTCGGCACGCATCGCAAAGGCATAGGCGTTCTCAAATCCAAGCCGCCCGAGCACTCGCACACCGGTGTTCTCGCGCTCCCATTCGACGATGGTTTCATACATCGCCTCGCGGCCCGGATTGTCGGTCCGCTCCAGCTCGTTGGTCCAGATCGTGCCGGTGTAATCGACCGAAATGTCGATGTTTGAGGATGCGACTGCGCTGTGCACTACGGCGGAGCCCAAGCCATCACGGTAGGCGACCGAATAGCCCGCTTTCTCCAACTGAGCGCCGATCAATTGGGCGAGGATATATTGCTCAGAAAACTGTTTGGAGGCGATGATGATTGTGTCGTCATCCTCCCCGTCGCCTTGCGCAAACAAGGCTGCGCCGAGGCCAAAGGCAACTGCCGCAAGCCCTGCGCCCCATTGCCATTTGCGCCGCTTGGCAAAGCCGCTTTCGATCATCCCCAAAAGCGCATCGACCACTAATGCAAGCCCCGCACTTGCAATACACCCCGCTACAACCAACGCCCAGTTCTGGGTCTGAAGCCCGGCAAAGATCGGGTCGCCAAGGCTGGGTTGGCCAATAGTGGTGGAGAGCGTCGCTGCGCCTATTGTCCACACGCTTGCGGTGCGAATTCCCGCCATCACAAAGGGCGCGGCCAAAGGAGCCTCCACAAGCCTCAGTTTTTGAAGGCTCGTCATGCCAACGCCGTCTGCGGCTTCCAAGACTTGCGGGTCGAGATTGGCCTGCGCCGTGACAGCGTTTCGGAGGATGGGCAGCAAGGCATAGAGCGCAAGCGCCAAAAGCGCCGGGAGAAAGCCCAGCGTCGGCAAATTCTCTCCAAACACCACCCTAAGGCTGAGCAGGATTGGGAAGAACAGCGCCAATAACGCCAAGGCCGGGATGGTTTGCACGAGGCTCGCGAACCCGAGAGCAACTCGCGACACGGTGGGCGAACGACTGGCCCAAATGGCGAGCGGCAATGCGACCAATATGCCAAGTCCAATCGCCGAGGCGGCCAGCACAATATGCGCGGCGAATTTGTCGCCTAGACCCAGAAGGATCTCGATAATCTCGCTCATGCTGGGCCACCTTCTGGCATGTCTTCCATATGAGCCAAGCGCTCTGCCTGTTCGCGCGGCACAGCGACAAGCCCTTGCGCAATCTCGCCGCCTTCGCCTTTCAGAAGCGCGCGCGGGGTCTCATCCGTGACCAAGGCGCCCTTATCCATAACCAGAACGCGGTCGGCGAGAAGCAGCGCTTCGGCCATATCATGGGTCACCATGATCGTGGTGAGGCCCAGCTTCGTGTGCAATTCGCGCACCTTCTCGCCCAAGGCATCCCGAGTGATGGGATCCAGCGCGCCGAACGGTTCGTCCATAATCAAAAGCTCAGGGGCGTTCGCAAGTGCACGCGCCACGCCCACACGTTGACGTTGTCCGCCGGAAAGCTCGTCGGGCATACGGCTAGCCATCTCGATATCAAGCTCGACGAGGTTGAGAAGATCGGCAATGCGCGATGCGGGGAGCGTCTCCCCTGCCAGGCGCGGGCCGATGGCGATATTCTCGCTCACGGTGAAATGGGGGAAGAGGCCAATCCCTTGGAATACATAGCCCACCCTGCGTCGCAATTGGGCTTGAGGCAGGGTTGTTACATCATCCTCGCCAAACAGGACCCGCCCACCACTGGGTTCGACGAGAGTGTTGACCATCTTAAGCAGCGTTGATTTTCCAGAGCCCGACGATCCCACCAGAGCGACAAAACTGCCCGCCGCTATCTCGCAGGTCGCCCCGGCAACAGCCACAACTTCACCATAGCGCCGCTCTGCCGCTTCAAAGCGGACAAGCGCTTGGGCGGCGCTGTTATCGGATGCGTTTGCGGAAATGGTTTTGCCCCTAACCTTGGCTGAGCTTAGCTGCTCACTTGCGTGTCTTCTTCGGTGTCTTTGATGGCTGGAGGGGCGGTGTAGGTAATGGGCTTGATTTCCACCCGCTTGCCATCGGCGCTGGTCACGATGATTGACCCATCCTTCTCTGGCTGGTCAGCGGACCAGCACCCGCCTTGTCCTGCATCGGGCGAAAAGCACACAGAGCCATCGGGGCGCTGTTCCCAATCACCCATGTCCATTGCCACGCCATTGCGGAAATCGCGGTAGCGCCCGCCGGTATCGAGGAATGTCGTTTGCACCGAACCATCACTGCCAACGCTAAGCCAGCCGGTGTCTGCCATCAGCATCGGTTCTGCAGGGGGTTCATTGGTAGCAGCGTCGCCTGCCGCCTCATTCGCTTGCACTTCGCCCGAATTGCTCGAGCCTTCTTCGGCTGGCGCGCAAGCGGAGATCACCAGAATTCCAAGCGGAGCGAGGAGGCGAAGGGGGGGAGAGCGTAATTCCATGTCGCTTGCAGCCTAGAGCGCAAATCGCCTCAGGCCAAGCGCTGTGCTAGACCCGCCTCGATGGCGCCCCGATGATTGGCCTTTCCCAATAAGATTGCTAAGGCGCGCAACAAATGAACATGAGCTTTTGAGAGAGCACTGATGCGAGCCACCCCTGATTTCGATTTCCAGCTGGGCGAAAGCGCCGAAATGATCCGCGAAAGTGTCGGGCGTTTTGTCGACGAACAGCTGATGCCGCTGGGCGACAAGATTGACCGCGAAGACCATTTCCCGCGCGAGGAAGTGTGGAGGGCGATGGGCGACCTTGGCATGCACGGCATCACCGTCGATGAAGAAGATGGCGGGCTTGGCCTTGGCTATATCGAGCATGTGATCGCGGTTGAAGAAGTGGCGCGGGCGAGCGCCTCTTTGTCGCTTTCTTACGGTGCGCACTCCAACCTTTGCATCAACCAAATCCGTCGCTGGGCCAATCCTGAGCAGAAGGCAAAATACCTGCCCAAACTCATCAGCGGTGAGCATGTGGGGAGTCTCGCCATGTCGGAGGCAGGCGCGGGCTCGGACGTGGTTTCGATGAAGTTGAAGGCCGATGCCGTCCAAGGCGGATATATCCTCAACGGGACCAAGTTCTGGATCACCAATGCGAGCGAGGCCGACACTTTGGTTGTCTATGCCAAAACCGACGGCCACGCAGGTTCGCGCGGGATCACGGCGTTCCTGATTGAGAAAGACATGCCCGGTTTCTCCATCGGCCAAAAGATCGAGAAAGTCGGCATGCGCGGCAGCCCCACCGCAGAGCTTGTCTTCGACAATTGCGAAGTGCCCGAGGAAAACATCATGGGCCCGGTCAATGGCGGCGTGGGCGTGTTGATGAGCGGGCTTGATTACGAGCGCGTTGTGCTCGCTGGGCTTTCCATCGGCATCATGCAGGCATGCCTCGACACGGTCATTCCTTACGTTCGCGAGCGTAAGCAATTTGGCAAACCCATCGGCTCATTCCAGCTGATGCAGGGCAAAATCGCCGACATGTATGTCGCGCTGCAAACCGCGCGTGCTTATGTCTATGCCGTGGCCAAGGCGTGTGACGCGAACCAAACTACCCGCTTCGATGCCGCAGGCGCAATCCTTTACGCGAGCGAGAACTCGTTCAAGGTTGCGGCGGAAAGCGTGCAGGCATTGGGCGGCGCAGGCTACACCACCGATTGGCCGGTTGAACGCTATATGCGCGATGCGAAACTGCTCGATATTGGCGCAGGCACCAATGAGATCCGCCGGATGTTGATCGGGCGCGAGCTCATCGGGGCTGGCGGTTGAGCTGGCTCCACATCATTGCAGTGGGGCTGATCCTATTTGCCTCCGTCTTCCACTCGGTTTTGGGAGAGAAGAAGCTGATCACTCCAACGCTCGCGGTGGATGATCCGTTTATTCAAGAGCCCATGACGCAAGGGATCACCCGCTTTGGCTGGCATTCGTCGACCGGGTTCTTTTTGCTGACCGCGCTGATTGTCGCACTGCCAAAGACGCCCGCGATCTTGATATGGGCGACCGGCGGTTTGTGGCTTATCTTGGGAATCGCCAATCTCGTGATGCTTAAGGCCAAGCACCCGGGCGGCTTTCTATTGTCACTTATCGGAATACTCATCCTCGTGGGAGAAGCGCCTTAATGCCCGTTTACATGATCAGCCGCATGACCATTCATGACCGCTCGCAATATGACAAATATGAAGAGCGCTTTATGGACATCTTCGAAAAGTTCGAAGGCAAAATGCTCAGTGTCGATGAAGAGCCGCAAGTGGTCGCGGGCGAGTGGAAAGCCACTCGTAGCGTCCTTATGGAATTCCCTGACAAGCCAAAGCTTTTCGCCTGGCTAACCTCGCCCGAATATCAGGAAATCAGCAAATTCCGCGAAGCGGGCAGCACGGCTGAGGCGATTATCGTCGAAGGCTTGGAACCGGGCGATGTACCGGGGGCTTAGCCAGGTGGCCTGATGCCAACGATTGCTAAAATCATCTGGACCGCGGGCTTTGTCATCGGGACGATCACCCATTGCCTTGATCTGTTTCATGGCGGCTGGCTACCCTATGATTTCCGGCCGTTGCCGTGGAATATCTATTGGACTTCTCTGACCTTCCTTGATCCGCTTGCCGCTGTCCTGATCTGGGCGCGCGAGCGCTTGGGGGTGTGGCTTGGCGTCGCCATCATCGCATCGAACGTGCTAGTAAACGGCTACACCTACCTGATCGGCTATGAGGATTTCCTCTTCTCGCTCAGCCTTCAATGTGCCTTCGCTGCATTTGTCTTCTTCGCCGCTTGGGAGCATTCCCGAGCAGCAGAGGGAGAAGGGTGATGTATGGCACTTCGATTTGGCTTTGGCTGTCGGCCGCAATTATGATCTTGGTGGCGATCGCCCATTCGGTGGGCGGTGCAAGCTCGGTGCTGGGCCCTATCCTTGCCCGGGGCAATCCGCATCCTGACATGGAAATTGCGCCCGCTTTGCTTGGCTATTTGTGGCACGCTCTGTCGGCATTCATGGTTCTGTCCGCTGCAGTCTTGGTTTGGCCTGATACACCGCGCGCGTTGATAGTTTTGGTTGGAATGTTCTGGATCGCACTGGGCATCGCCGATATCGCAACTTCGCATTTCAAACATCCCGGCTGGATCCCAATGGGGATCACGGGGGTTCTCGCCATTATTGGGGCTTATCGATGACCGCACCTGTTCTCACCACCAAACTCGACGCTGAAGCACCTGAGGCAAAGGCGCGGGCTGAGTACAACAAATCGCTAGCAAACGACCTACGCAAAGCTGTCGCCAAGGCGTCGCTCGGCGGGCCAGAGCGTAGCCGTCATCGCCATGTGTCGCGGGGCAAATTGCTGCCAAGGGAACGGGTGGAGCGGCTGCTTGATCCGGGTTCGCCCTTCCTCGAAATCGGCCAGCTTGCCGCCAATGGCATGTATGAGGGCGATGTAAACGCGGCCTCTATCATTTGCGGCATCGGGCGTGTGTCGGGGCGTCAGGTGATGATCGTTTGCAATGATGCGACGGTTAAAGGTGGCACCTACTACCCGATGACGGTGAAGAAGCACCTTCGCGCGCAAGAGATCGCGATGGAGAACCGCTTGCCATGCATCTATCTGGTGGACTCAGGCGGGGCGAACCTGCCCCATCAGGCCGAGGTCTTCCCCGACCGTGATCACTTTGGGCGCATCTTCTTCAATCAGGCGAATATGTCCGCCGCTGGCATTCCGCAGATTGCTTGCGTGATGGGCTCTTGCACGGCTGGCGGTGCTTACGTTCCAGCCATGTCCGATGAGACGGTGATTGTGCGCAACCAAGGCACGATCTTCCTCGCAGGCCCTCCACTGGTGAAGGCGGCAACGGGTGAGGAAATCAGCGCTGAGGACCTTGGCGGCGGCGACCTTCATGCGAAGAAATCCGGCGTGGTCGATCACCTCGCTGAGAATGACGAACACGCGCTCACCATTGTGCGCGATATCGTCTCGCATTTGGGCGCGAACACGGGCGCTGCCAAGGACATAGCCCTCAAAGACCCCCGCCCGCCCAAGTTTGATGCCGACGATCTTTATGCGATTGTGCCCGATGATGTGCGCGCGCCTTACGATGTGAAGGAGGTGATTGCGCGGCTGGTGGATGGCAGCGAGTTCCACGAATTCAAGGCGCATTACGGCTCGACACTGGTTTGCGGCTTTGCGCATATCTGGGGGATGCCGGTCGGCATTATCGCCAACAATGGCGTGCTGTTCTCCGAAAGCGCACAAAAAGGCGCGCACTTTATCGAGCTCGCATGCCAGCGGCGCATCCCGCTCCTTTTCCTCCAAAACATCAGTGGCTTTATGGTCGGCGGCAAGTATGAGGCAGAGGGCATTGCCAAGCATGGCGCAAAGCTTGTGACCGCCGTTGCCACCGCCACCGTGCCCAAAATCACCGTGGTCATCGGCGGCAGCTTTGGTGCAGGCAATTACGGCATGGCGGGCAGAGCCTACTCCCCGCGCTTCCTCTTCACCTGGCCCAATGCGCGCATCTCAGTGATGGGTGGAGAGCAAGCCGCTTCCGTGCTGGCCACCGTCCACCGCGACGCCGACAAATGGAGCGAGGAGGAGGCCGAAAAGTTCAAAGCCCCAATCCGCCAGAAGTACGAGGACGAAGGCAACCCCTACTACGCCACCGCAAGGCTGTGGGATGATGGGGTGATTGACCCAGCGCAGACACGCGATGTGCTTGGGCTGGCTTTTGCTACGACGCTGGAGGCTCCTATTGCGGAGCGGCCTGCGTTTGGTGTGTTTAGGATGTAGGGGATGAACATGAAGAAGGGCATCTTGATAGCACCGATTTTGATGTTCTCGTCGGCTTGCGACGTTCCCGATTCAGAGCAAGATCAGAAGCTGATCGCGAGCAAGCATGTCGTGACGAACTGAATCGAATTGAGAGTGAGAAGCCAGGACCACCGGGCATAATATATGGGCCAGCAAAACGGCCTGATACGCAGTGCATCCCTGGCAGCTAATACCATTATCGTCACCCTGAACTTGGTTCAGGGCCCATGCCAGCGGCAGAACTCTGAGTCTGATTGTAAAATGGATCCTGAAACAAGTTCAGGATGACGGGTGGAGGGAGGTAGCGCTCACACCCTCGGACTAAATCCCTCTCGCATTCCCTCACGTAACTGCTAGTCAGTTCTACGAGAGAGAAGAGGACAACCCGTTTGAAACATAACGAAACCCGCAATGTCACGCTGTTGTCGCGCGTCGTGAACCGGATCATTCTGATATTCTATCGCCTCATGCGTTGGCGGGTGGTTGAGCGCTTTCCAACGGACGTAAAGAAGTGCGTCATCGCCGGAGCGCCGCATACCTCGAACTGGGACTTCGTCTTCTTCGCAGGCGCGACCAAGGAAGAGAAAGTCCAACCCAACTTCATGGGCAAACACACCCTGTTCAAAGGCATGATGCGCAATTTCATGCTCGATATGGGCGGGATTTCGGTTGATCGACGCGCAGCGGGTGGGACCATCCAGCAACTCAAAGACGAGTATGCGGCTCGGTCAGAGCTCAACCTCGTCATCGCTTGTGAAGGCACACGCAATTCAGACGGTAAGTGGAAGTCAGGATTCTACAACATCGCCAAGGCTGCGGGTGTCCCCATCGTCCTTGCCTATGCGGACAATGAAAAACGCACCATCGGATTTAGCCAGCCCATGATGCCTTCGGGCAATTATGGCGAGGATCTGCTCAAAATCGCCGAGTGGTTCCGCTCAAAGATTCCCGATCTCGACCGCTACAAAGTGCTGGAACAACAGGCCAAAGATATCGTCGCTGGCAAGAACGAGTTTTAGAAGCTGCGTTCCTTAGTGCGATTTTGCGTCGCACCATTTTTGTGATGAAATCCCTTTAAGGCTGGCCTCGGTGCTCCTATGTAGGCCCAAAGCAGGAGGGCCCCGCTAGCCATGCCTTTGAGCGAAGAAACCCGAAACCAAGAACGCACCCGCATCGCGAGCATGGTGCTTGATCTGGTGCGAGAGCGCGGGACTGAGATCAGTTTCAACACGGCACACACCGAAAGCGGCCTTTCGCGCAGCCGGTTTGAGTGGGTCTTTGAAGACTATGACGACCTGTTCGATGCCATTGCCGCAGTTTGGCTTGCTGAACATATGACGGTCATGGAAGAGGTTGTCGCAAGTGACCTGCCTTCCAACCGCAAGCTCTATGAGTTTATCAGCCGCCGCTTTGTGATCTCGCGTGCGAGATTCCGCAACGACCCTGAGAATTTCACCATGCTGTGCGAGATGGGGGCGGCCAATTTTGAACGTGTGCGCTCTTATGTTGACCTTGCCGACCACTATCTGTGCGAGATTATCGTTCAGGCACAGGCGGACGGCTATTTGGCTGGACTCGAAATTGATGAGGCCCTTTCGCTCATCAATCAGATGCTATCCAACTATATGATCCCCGATGCCTTGATCCACCTTGGTGACAAGCTAAACGAGGATAAGTTGGCACGGATCATCGATACGATCTTCATTGGTCTGTCGGCGGAAGTCGGCGATGGCGCAAAGGGTGTGAACACCATTCGCATTGCCGCCACCTAACACTCGTTAGTGATCGCGGTCAGACGTCCGCTTGAATTGCAACACATTGGCGGGGCGTTTGGGAATCGCGCCAATTCGCCGCCGATCCGAAAGTGCGTATTTGAGGCTCGCGCCGACCATTGTAGCTGAGATCAGTAGGATCAGCGCTGCCCAAAACCAATGCGGAAACCACAGGGCCGCTTCGATTTGGCCGGTGTCGGAAAGAATGGGCTTGCCGTCGATCACCACCTGCTCAGTGAAGAAATAGCGATAGTCGCTGAGCATACTCATCGCGCCTAAAACGCCCAGAAATTGGAGGGTGAAGCGATTGATGCCCGGCGACGCTTTCCATGCGATCAATGCAAGCGCCAGTGCGATCAGCGGTAAAACCGCAAACCCCACAGTTGTCCGCACATAGAGGATAACAGACGC
The DNA here is from genome assembly GCF_947502395.1 of uncultured Erythrobacter sp. Lineage (GTDB taxonomy): Bacteria > Pseudomonadota > Alphaproteobacteria > Sphingomonadales > Sphingomonadaceae > Erythrobacter. The sequence goes on along the minus strand of NZ_CANMZM010000002.1, from coordinate 441,598 downwards.
AAATATGGCAATCGATGTGCCCCACAAGACCGGTCGCCATGCGCGCTGGTGGGCGCTTGCGACGATCAATCCGGCGCCGAAGAAAGTGGGAGCAAGCGGTCCACCCGCAGCAATCGCTGCGCGCAAGAATGGGGAAGCATCGGTAGCCACACGGCTCTCAGCAAGGCCAGATCCATTGGCGTATATCAGCAGGCGATCAAAGCTCTGACCCATCGCCAAGGCTGTAAGGCCGTGGCCCATCTCGTGAAACCAAGTGGTGAGGATGGCGAAGGGATAAACTAGGTAGGAACCAAATGGCAGCGAGGGCAGTGCGATGACAATGAACCCGGCAAGGATCAGGCGGCCGACTTCCTCGGCCTGGCTCCCCGGTGTGACCATCGAGCGCATGGCTTATCCTTTCGCCAACTGTGGCTCGCGTTCATCGCTCGGGTCCGACAGTCGCTCAATCGCCTCCAACTCTTCATCCGAGCGTGCTTTCCCGTCAGGGCCGACCTTCATGCGATAGCGCGCAGCGGCTTCCTCATCTTCGGCGCGCTGCTCTTGAAAGATCGACCAACTGGCAAGGAACAGCCCGGCGACCAATGGCCCCAGAACGATGCCGGAAAAGCCTGCGAGCGAAATACCGCCCAAAGTCGTGACCAGGATGATCCAATCAGGGATGCCAGTGTCTCGGCCTACGAGCACTGGGCGCAGGACATTGTCGACGCTCGAAATGATGATGAAGCCAGCGCCCAGCACGAATACGCCCTGCCATACATCGCCTGCAAGGATCAGCCAGATCCCTGCTGGTGCCCAGACAAGGGCAGTGCCCACTGCGGGGATCAAGGCCAGGATAGCCATAACCACGCCGAGCAGCAGGGCGGAGGGAACGCCAGCGAGCGCGAGCATGATCCCGCCCAGTGTTCCCTGGACAATGCCGACCACGCCAGAGCCTTTGATCACCGCGCGGACTACGCCCAGGAAACGGTCAGAGAGGCGGTCTGCAATCTCGCGCTCAATCGGCGACGAATGAAGGATCGTCTCACCGATGCGCGACCCATCTCTGAGCAAAAAGAAGAGAACATAGAGCCCGATTGTGAAGCTTAAAACGAAGCCGAGTGCGCCACTCCCAATTGAAAGCGCTTGTTGAGCAATCAGCCCGGCGCTTTCGCCCAGAATTCCCTGTAAGCGCTCCTGTATGGCGGAGAAGTCTGAAAACCCATTCTCCGCCGCAAATCGCTGCACATCTGCTGGTAACATGGCGTAAGTTTCGTCAACCCAGGCTCCGATATTGGGCGGGTTTGCCTGCAATGTGTTGACAAGCTTGATCGCCTCATTTGCAACCATCGATCCGATCCAGAGCGCCGGCAGAAGCACAGCAACAAAGATGATGGCTAACGAAAGGGCCGCGGCCCAGTTCCGCCTTCCGCGCGTTCTCTTTACGGACCATTTGTAGAGCGGCTGGAACATGATCGCGGCCAAGGTGGCCCACATCAATGGACCTACAAACGGCCAGGTGACCCACACCAGCAGAATGGAAACTGCGGCCAAGACAAGGAGAAAGCTCCAATGCTCAAGCGTAGTTGTATCGTTGGGTTCAGCTTCTGACATATCACCAAGATGTCGGGGCAAACGCGCCAAACATCAAGGGCTGGTAGGCCAAAGCTAGGACATGTTGTGCATCTTCGCTATTTGCGGAGGACCAAAAGCTGATCAACGTTGCCTGGTCTGGCCAGAATCTCGCTTCTCGTCGTAGGCACTATGCCGCGCCATGAATGGATAAAACTCAGCGAGAATCCCTGCTGTTCAATCACATCAAGAAAGGCCCCGGCATCGGGATACCGATCGCCAGTAAATTCGAGAATCACCGTAAGGGGCCGCGGATTGGCAAGCCGCCTTGCCATGCCCGCCCAGACAGCCTGCTCAGCTCCTTCGACATCAATCTTGATAAAATCGCAATCCTCCAGCTCGACGATATCATCGAAGCGGCAGGTGGGAACTTTGACAATATCGTGATCCTGCATTGGCGTCAGGGTTGCGTTCATGGGCCGCGTCGGGTCGATGTAAAAGTCCAATTCGCCGTCTTTATCGCTTAAAGCCATTTCATGAACTGTCGTGCGTTGAGCAAAGCCATTCACTTCCGCCGAGTTGCGTAGAAGTTTCGCGATATGGGGGTTGGGCTCAAATGCATGCACCGCTCCCCGCTGGCCAACGCAGTCTGACATCAGCATCGTAAAATAGCCCAAATTGGCGCCCAAATCGACGGCTTTCATGCCTTCTTTTAGCAGCTTGGCCATCACCTCGGTGTGGGCCATTTCCCAATAGCCGTCGGAGAGCATGTGGGGAGTAAAGGCGACATCTCGGGTGTCGAGGTACATTTTGTACCTCCCCAAAACTCTCGCCAGTGACGTGTGATCTCCGAGATAAGCGTTCTGGCATGCCGCGCGGATTTGCGACTGATTACGACCGCGCCGCAAGGCTCCGAGCTTTGAAAGTTTAAATGCGTGCTTCATGTAGTGTGCCTTGATTGCACCTGCTTATGCCGTAACGACGCTATGCCCGAATCAATCAGACATCCAGATTGGCAACGCTCAAAGCATTGTCCTGAATGAATTCGCGGCGTGGTTCGACGACATCACCCATCAGTCTGGTGAAGATCTCGTCGGTGACATCAGCGTCTTCGACTTTGACCTGCAAGAGCACCCGATTTTCAGGATCGAGCGTGGTTTCCCAAAGCTGTTCGGGGTTCATCTCGCCAAGACCCTTGTAGCGGCTGATCGAGAGACCTTTGCGACCCGCTGCCAGCACGGCTTCTAGCAATTGGCTAGGTCGGGAGATGGCATCTTCGGCGAGAATTGCGGTGTCTTCTTCCGTATCCTCTTCACCGGCTGTGGCGGCCTCTTGCTCGGAGGCATCGCCAGCTTTGACGAGGCGAACAGGCTGCTCGTAAGCATCGGACTGATCCGCGGCGATCGAATGGAGCTTATGCGCCTCAGTGCTGGTGAGGAAGCGCCCTTCAATTTCGTGCACATCGGTGACCCCTCGCCACAGACGCGAGAACTGCACTGTGCCGCTTTCGAGGATCCGGACACTCCAACGCGCGTCCTGATCGCCGGCCTCAAGCTTGGTGGCAGTGTTTTCGAGGGCTGCGGACCGGTCCGCATCGCTCAAGCTCGGATCAAGCGCACCGGACAGCGCCATTTGTTCAATGATCGCGGTGTCATAGCGACGCGGGACAAAGGCCATCATGTTCTTGAGGCGCAAAGATCCATCGACGAGGGCGCGAAGGTCCTCGCCAGAACGCGCTCCACCCGCGGTTTCGAGCAGGCGTCCCTGAAGGCCTGCATCCACCAGATAGCGGTCGAGTGCGCCTTGATCCTTTACATAAACCTCACTTTTGCCCTTTGCCACTTTGAACAAAGGCGGCTGAGCAATGTAGAGGTGCCCCGCTTTGATGATTTCAGGCATTTGACGATGGAAGAACGTCAACAGCAGCGTGCGGATATGCGCCCCGTCGACGTCAGCGTCGGTCATGATCACGATCTTGTGATAGCGGAGCTTTTCAAGGTCGAATTCATCGCGAATGCCAGTGCCCATAGCCTGGATCAGCGTGCCGACTTCCTTTGAGGAGATAATCCGGTCAAAGCGCGCGCGCTCGACATTCAAAATCTTACCCTTGAGCGGAAGGATCGCCTGATACTGGCTGTCGCGCCCGCCTTTGGCTGAGCCGCCCGCAGAATCACCCTCGACCAGAAAGATTTCAGCTTTCGTCGCATCACGCTCACGGCAATCGGAGAGTTTGCCGGGCAGCGAAGCGACACTCATCGCACCTTTGCGGCTCATCTCACGGGCGCGTTTTGCCGCTTCACGCGCAGCAGCCGCATCGATAATTTTCTGGATTATGGCTTTGGCTTCATTGGGGTTTTCTTCCAGCCATTCATTCATCTTCTCGCCCATCAGCGATTGGAGCGGTTGGCGAACCTCTGAAGAAACCAGTTTGTCCTTGGTTTGTGAGGAGAATTTGGGGTCAGGCAGCTTCACGCTGACAATCGCGGTAAGCCCTTCACGCATGTCTTCACCCGAAAGCGAAACCTTCGCTTTACCCAACATGCCAGAGCGCTCTGCATAATTGTTGAGCGTGCTGGTCAGGGCTGCACGGAAGGCGGCTAGGTGTGTGCCGCCATCGCGCTGAGGGATGTTGTTGGTGAAGCACAGGACGTTTTCGTAATAGCTGTCGTTCCATTCCAGAGCGACGTCGATGCCGATGCCTTCTTTCTCCGCTGAGACAGAGATCGGTTCAGGGATCAGCGCGTCTTTATTGCGGTCAAGATATTTGACGAAGGCGGCAATTCCGCCCTCATAATAGAGATCATGCTCGATCGGCTCTTCATGACGGAGATCGCGTAAGAGAATGCGCACACCCGAGTTGAGGAAGGCCAGCTCGCGATAGCGATGCTCTAGCTTGTCGAAATCGTATTCGGTCACGTTTTTGAACGTGTCGTTTGAGTGGTGGAAGGTGACCCGTGTGCCTTTTTTAAAGCCATTGTCATCTGGGTTTTGATCGACCTTGGGCGCATCGCCCTTGATCTCAAGCGAACCCACCGCATCGCCGTGCTCAAAACGCATCCAATGCTCTTTGCCATCGCGCCAGATCATAAGCTCCAGCCATTCGGAAAGGGCATTCACCACCGAAACACCCACCCCATGCAAGCCGCCAGAGACCTTATAAGCGTTGTCATCGGACGTGTTTTCGAACTTACCGCCAGCATGAAGCTGCGTCATAATGACCTCAGCTGCAGACACGCCCTCTTCCTTGTGCATGCCCACCGGAATGCCCCGGCCATTGTCTTCCACCGAAACTGACCCATCAGGGTTGAGCTCAATCAGAACGAGGTCGCAGTGACCCGCTAGCGCCTCATCGATTGCGTTATCGGAAACCTCAAAAACCATATGGTGAAGGCCTGAGCCATCATCGGTGTCTCCGATATACATGCCGGGGCGTTTCCGCACCGCATCAAGGCCCTTAAGAACCTTAATAGAATCAGCGCCATAGTCACCCTTTTGCTTTTCGGGTTGGGATGGATTTTGCGGCTCGTTTTCTGAGTTTTCTGCCATGCCAAATATATAGGCGTTGTCCCCACGAAACCCAAGCTGCGGCATCCTTTGACGCGGGCTTTTCCACGACCTCGCGCGGGCACCCTAAGTCATATGCTTATGAGGCCGTGCTCCGATTAAGTTCTCTTGCCGATTTCCCGTCGAGCCTTATGGTCTGACCTCATGATTTCAGATCACGCCAAATCGGGAATTTCCGCTGCCCTCACCAAGCCTTTTGGCTCCTTTGCAGACATTTTGCGGATGTGGTCCCAGGCGCAACCCGATGCGATTGCAATGATTGACGACACGCGGGATGTCGCTTGGGCCGAGTTGATCGGAGAGGTTGAACGGCTTGCGGCGCGGCTGGTGGAGACAGGGCTTGAGCGTGGACAAGCGGTCGCAATTCTTGGCACGAGCACGGTCAATTATGCGCTCGTCTTCCTCGCCACTGTACGGGCTGGGGGTGTGGCAGCCCCGCTCACCACCAGCGCCTCTCCAGAGCAGCTTAAGGGCATGGCGAAGGATTCGGGTGCCCGGCATTTGTTTATAGATGCAGGCAAAGCGGCGGAGCTCGGCCCTGACTTCATGTCGGAAATGATCCGCGTGCCGTTGGAGGATATCGACACATGGATGGCTCCCCACGGAAGCCTCGCCCCCGCTTTTGAGCCGGCCCCAAGCGATCCGTTCAATATCATTTATTCCTCGGGCACGACAGGCATTCCCAAAGGCATCGTCCATTCGCACCAGATGCGTTGGCTGCAGTTTGCTTCCACCGCGGTTTCCTATCTCGAAGCCGGCTTGCCGGTGCGCACGCTTACCTCAACGCCGCTCTATTCAAACACGACGATGGTGGGTTTCTTGCCTGCACTTCTTGCCGGAGGCACGATGCGGGTTATGGGCAAGTTTGATTGCGGACGCTGGCTTGGACATGCGCAAGAAGACAAGACCACGCTTACCATGTTGGTGCCGGTCCAATATCAGAGATTGATGGATTACCCCGGTTTTGATGAGTATGATCTGTCGTCCCTCATCCTCAAATATTGCACCTCCGCGCCGTTTTCACCTGAGCTGAAGCGCGAGGTTTTGAGCCGGATGCCGGGCGGATTGGTTGAAATCTATTCCATGACGGAAGGCGGTGTTGTGTGCCTGCTTCAAGCACACGAATTTCCCGATAAGCTTCACACCGTTGGACGGCCTGCTCCCGGAAGCGAGATGAAGGTGTTGGATGACGAGGACAATGAAGTTCCCCCCGGCACTCCGGGCAATCTCATCGGTCGCTCTCAAACCATGATGAGCGGCTATAAGAACCGCCCTGACAAGACTAATGAAGCACAATATGTCGACGCTGAAGGCGGCGCCTGGATGCGTATGGGCGACATCGGCCGAGTTGATGAAGACGGATTTGTCGAGCTTGTCGGCCGGGCTAAAGACATGATCATCTCGGGCGGCTTCAATATCTATCCAAGTGACCTTGAAGCTGAGCTTGAGAAGGAGGACGACGTGGTCGAAGCCGCGGTTGTCGGGATTGCCTCAAGGGCTTGGGGCGAGACCCCGGTGGGCTTTGTTGTTTTGGGAGAGAATGCGCGCGAACCGCAAGCGATCCTTGAAAGCGTTAATGCGAGACTGGGCAAGACTCAGCGCCTGTCGGCGCTTTATGCCATTGATGAAATGCCGCGGAGCCATATCGGCAAACTCTTGAAGAGTGAATTGCGCGAGATCGCTGCCGCAAAAATTGCTGGAGCGACCTTGTGATAATGCGCCAAGCGCCGGGGCACTCTCTTGAGACAAGCGACCCGGCGATTTGGAGAATTACACGATTAGTGCGTTTAAAGTCGCACCGCTGAGGGCGAGTGCGAAGACCATTGCGAGCGTGCTTTGTGCGAAGTTACGCATGACATTTTCCTTCGGCGGGGGTTAGGGAGAGGGACCCGCCTTTGAGTAATATATAGTGCGTCACACGAAACATTATAACCCTGACATCGATTGTAAAACCTATTCTCAGTGATAGCCTTTTCCGAACAGAGCGCGCGACATTAGAGGCGGGGCGCCAGGTTTTGAGACGCGGCCACCATTGGGAGAGGGAGAGAGTGGTGACCGCGTCTCGCTAGCTGCTCTGCAGCGAGGCGAATTGCTCGTCGACTGGTTGACCTGCGATCCCGGCACCTTTGGGGGAGGCGCCACCAAGTCACCATCGACCGAGAACGAAGCAGCCGCAGCGTTGGGGAACGCTTTCAAGAGGGTCTTGGGCCTGATGAGCCGGGCGCTGGAAGTCACCGGGCCCGTCGCAAGACGCGCTCTATAGTCGGCTGCCACCTCGCGGCGAGCAGTTTGATGGATCCGCATTGAGGGGCAATCGATCCATCAGCAGCACAGAGCCAATTTGGAGAGAGAAGAGGTTGGCTCTGTTGCGCTGCACAACAAATGAGGTTCGATAGCATGAAACACAAATGACAAATTTCGCAAATATATTGCAAGAAATGCAACACAAACCTCGCTTGGTCATGCTTCCTTGCGCGAAGCGGAATAGTATTCTGCTCGGGATAGCTGCCTTGAGTTGCTCGAAATCTCTGTATTTCAGGTGCTTGATGCATCTTCCGGGTCAGGAGCAGAGTGGAGAACGCTCTCCACACTGGCGGGAGGGAGAGTTGATTGGCAGCTGGTCCCAAGCTCGGAAAGCATCTGTTTAGCGGCGGTAAGAGAGACTTTGCCTCGCGAAGTCCGCCTCTTTCACCTGGAGCTATGCCGCGCCGCACAATTGCAATGTAGGTATGCAAAAAACGTCGAGACTCTTGGGGCACCTAAAGCCCTTTTGCGCAAGCGACAGCTGACGCGCGATTGAGAACCGCATTGTCGATAGTCTGGGGCTTGCGCGCACAGCCCGCTGGACAGCCAGCGCCGCGCTGCCGTAACGCCGCGCCATGCAAGCAGAGCAACACCCAGATTCGATCCTGATCGTCGATTTCGGCAGCCAAGTGACCCAGCTTATCGCGCGACGCGTGCGCGAAGCGGGTGTCTATTCAGAAATCGCCCCTTTCAGTATGGCCGAAGAGGCATTCCGGCGGCTCAAGCCTAAAGGCATTATCCTCTCGGGCGGGCCCGCCAGCGTCTGCGACGACAACTCACCGCGCGCGCCCCAGAGCCTATTCGAAGCTGGCGTGCCAATCCTCGGCATTTGTTATGGCCAACAGGTGATGAGCCACCAGTTGGGAGGGCAAGTGCGTCCCGGGCACGAAACCGGTGAGGGTGGCGAGTTTGGCCGAGCATACCTGACGGTCACCAAAGACTGCGCGCTTTTTGACGGCCTCTGGCAAGAAGGGGAGCGCCACCAAGTCTGGATGAGCCATGGTGATAAGGTCACTGAATTTGCGCCAGGCTTTGAGATTGTTGCGACTTCTGATGGCGCGCCATTCGCGGTGATCGCGGACGATGAGCGCAGATTCTATGGCACCCAGTTCCACCCTGAAGTGGTCCACACGCCCGATGGAGGTAAGCTACTCGCCAATTTTGTGCGCCACGTCTGCGGGCTCAAAGGCGATTGGACCATGGCCGAGTTCCGCAAGACCAAGATCGAAGAGATTCGCGCACAAGTCGGCTCTGGCCGGGTGATTTGCGGGCTCTCCGGCGGCGTTGATTCAGCGGTTGCTGCGGTTCTAATCCACGAAGCGATCGGCGACCAACTGACCTGCGTCTATGTCGACCATGGGTTGATGCGCCTCAATGAGACCGAGCAAGTTGTCACCTTGTTCCGCGACCACTACAACATCCCGCTTATCGCCGTGGATGCCGAGGAGACGTTCTTGGCAGGGCTTTCTGGTGTCACTGACCCGGAGAAAAAGCGCAAGTTCATTGGTGGGGCCTTCATCGACCTGTTCGAAGCCGAAGCGAAGAAAGTCGGTGGGGCAGATTTCCTCGCCCAAGGAACGCTCTATCCCGATGTGATCGAGAGTGTCAGCTTCACCGGGGGGCCTTCAGTGACGATCAAGAGTCACCACAATGTTGGCGGTCTACCAGAGCGCATGAATATGGAGCTGGTCGAACCCCTTCGCGAGCTCTTCAAAGACGAGGTGCGCGATCTGGGTCGCGAGCTTGGCCTTCCCGAAGCGTTTGTTGGGCGTCATCCCTTCCCCGGCCCGGGTCTCGCAATCCGTATCCCCGGCGAGGTAACCAAAGAACGCTGTGATATCCTGCGCAAGGCCGATGCGATCTACCTCGAAGAGATCCGCAATGCCGGTCTCTACGATGCGATCTGGCAGGCTTTCGCGGTCCTTCTCCCGGTTAAGACCGTTGGCGTGATGGGTGATGGCCGCACCTATGACAGCGTCTGCGGCCTTCGCGCCGTGACCAGCACCGATGGCATGACGGCGGATGTCTATCCGTTTGACGCCGCCTTCCTGACGCAAGTTGCAACTCGTATCGTCAATGAGGTGCAGGGCATCAACCGCGTGGTCTATGACTACACTTCGAAGCCGCCCGGAACGATTGAGTGGGAGTGACCCGTCAGCGCTTTGCCTGCTGCATTCGAATGTCTTCGCCATACTGTGTCTGAAACTGCGTTGCCGCCTCCAGCCAATTGTTGCTAGTTCATTCTTTGAATCAACGGATATGAAGGACCATTGTATGCCTCGCTCACACCTAAACGCTGGCTTCATCGCCGCCGCTACCTTTGCAATTGCTGCTTGCTCCCAAGCCCCCGCAGAGCCAGCCGCGCTCACCAGTGGATTATGGACCGTCGACAGCGAGGCATCTGAGCTCTCTTATGTTTCGATCAAGCAGGGTGAGATCGCAGAGGCCAACACGTTTGAGAGCGTCACGGGCACTGTGACCGCCGAAGGCTCAGCCACGATTGAGATTGACCTTGCGTCAGTCTCGACCGGCGTTGACATTCGCGATGAGCGGATGCGCGACATCTTCTTCGCCGTCGCTAACAATCCCATCGCAACTGTGAGCGCGCAAGTCGATCCGGCCGCTTTTGAAGCTCTGGGTGTAGGCGAAAGCCTCGACACCACGCTTGATGGCACCTTGTCGCTCACCGGTGTGGAAGCGCCCTTCCAAGCCGACGTCAGCGTTACGCGTGCCGGCGCTGATCGGGTGATCGCCGTGACTGACAAACCCGTCATTCTGGATGCAGGCCGGTTTGAGCTGGGCGATGAATTGGCGCAATTACAAGAGCTTGCCGGGCTCGAGTCGATCACGCCCGCTGTGCCGGTGACTTTCAGCATCGCTTTCGAACGCTAAGCCTTGGCCAAGCCTGAGGACATCACACCTTCGAAACGAGTCGGCGCAGGTTCCGCGCTTGCCTGCGTCACGACAGCGCTGGTTTTTGGTTTGTGGCGAGTGGCTGCAACCTTCGATTCCGCAACAGGCTTGCAAGGCTGGGCATGGCTTTTGTTTGAGGGGGCGTTCCTTCTTTTCACACTCCCAGTATTCGCGCTGCTCTTCTGCTTCTTGGGGGCATTTCTTGTCCATAAAGGGAGCGGAGCACGAAGCCTCTCAATCCTCGGCAGCGTTGCGATCGTCTTGGTCTTCGGTTTCGTTTTGATGGGAATCGGGCTCATAGGGATTGAGGAAGCGGGACCTTTGTCATCCGCTCCCGTATCGCTTGGCATGCTAGCTATTGCTGGTGCAGTCGGCGGCTATTTCGGACATGCGGGCTGGTTCCCAGCACACCGCCGTGCAGCTTGACCTTGGAACTGACCCACGCACGGGGATATTGCGGCGCACGCAAAAGGCTTTGATTGCACGATTTGGCCGGATTGTCCGCCCGCCAGACAAACGCCGGAGCCCGGAATGGGTGCTGGTCCATGGTGTGATCGGGGCACAAACCAAAACGGCTGCATCCAATGCCTCGACCGATGGTTTGCTTACTGAGTTCGGCTCATGGGAGGCGGTTGCCGAGGTTTCGGAAGGCGAACTGGAAGATAGGCTTCAGCGCCAGAGCTTCCCTTCCGTCGCGGCCAAAAGGCTCAAAGCGTGCCTTCAGACAGTCATTGCCGAATGCGGAGGCGTTGATCTTCGCCACCTTTCCAATTGCGACACCGAAGAGGCGATGGCGTGGCTCGAACGCCTGCCCGGTGTGGCGCGCAAGAATTCAGCTGGAGTGATGAACGCGAGCACTTTTGACCGCAAAGCCATGGTGATTGACGGGCATCACCGCAGGATCATGCAGCGCATGGGTGTGGTGCCGGCTAAGGCTGATACCGCGAAGACCTATGACGCGCTTATGCCGATCCTGCCAACTGAGTGGTCAGCGGCAGACATGGATGAACACCACTTGCTGCTCAAAAAACTGGGCCAGATGTTTTGTCGACCACGCGCGGCCCAGTGCGATGGGTGCCCTGTTCGCGACAATTGCCAGACGGGGCTCGCCTAAAGCCCCGCCATCATATTGGCGCTCAAGATTTCGACCCAATAGCCATCGGGGTCCTTGATAAAGGCGATGTGCTTCATCGCGCCGTCTTCGGGGCGTTTCTGGTATTCGACATTGTGCGTATCGAAATGGGTTATCGCCGCCTCGAAGTCTGGCACGTCCAAGGCGATATGCCCAAAGCCGCGCGGCTCTGCGTTACCGTCGTGATAGACCGTGCCTTCTTCTTCTTCGGTGCCCCAATTGTGGGTGAGTTCCAGCACACCTTGGCGAGAGAAGACATATTGCATGGCCTCTTTGGGATCGCTCGGCACTTCGTCCTCATTGTCCGTAAAGCCAAGGAAGTAGAGCGAAAACTCGCCCATTTCGATGTCGACCTTGCGCAGCAGCGTCATCCCCAGAACACCGCAGTAAAACGCAAGGCTTGCATCGGGGTCCTTGATGCGCAGCATGGTGTGATTGAGGGTAAAGCCGTGGGGGTTGGCGGTCATTCTGTAGTCCTTGATCGTTGTGGAGGGGGAGCGGCGCTTAGCCCTTGAAGGTCACACCTGTTAACTCTTCAGACTTGTGCCAGAGAGCCTCTGCAGTGCCTTCATCACGCACGTGTGGATAGACGCCTGATGCCAAGTGCGGTTTGTCGCCTACCGCTTCGGCGATATTGCAATTCTCGCAGTACACTCCGCCCACGCCTTCAAGCAGCGGAGAGACAGCGCACCACACGGTGGTTGAAGCGCCTTCCTCTGTTGATTTGAACGTCTCATGGGTGTTTCCTTCGTCATCATACCAACCCATCGCTTTTTGCTCATCCATCGTTAGGTGGCGTTGGAGCGGGGTGGCAATCCCGCCGGGGTGAACGGCGAAGGCGCGGATGCCATCGGGCTCTCCAAACTTGTCCAATTGGAGCGCAAACAGCGCATTGGCGCTCTTGGCTGCGCCATAGGCAGGCCATTTTTCATACTCGCGGCTCTCCCAATTGAGGTCGTCCAGATCGAGGCCGTTCAAGCGGTGGCCAATGGAAGAAAGGCAGACAACCCGCGCCTTACCCGCCGCTTTCAGCATCGGCCAAAGACGGGCGGTTAGCTGGAAATGGCCCAGGTGATTTGTCGCAAACTGCATCTCATACCCGCGCGCATCGCGGGCCAAGGGGCTCGCCATGATGGCTGCATTGTTGATGAGAATGTCTAGAGCATCGACCTGCTCATTCACCGTTTTGGCGAAGGCATCGATGGATGCAGGCTCCGACAAATCCATTGGCAGAACTGTGGTCGCGCCTTCTACCTCGGCCAGTATTTCTTTCGCCTGATCCGGACGCCGCGCGCCGACGATCACATTTGCGCCGGCTCCCGCCAAAGCGCGCACAGTCTCTGTCCCAATCCCCGAATAGCCGCCCGTTACAAGCACGGTTTTGCTTGTCAGGTCGATATTAGCGACCACGTCGCGCGCGGTTGAGCGATAGCCAAAGGGCGAATCGATTGGAGTCTGGGGTGAGGGCATTTGGCTCTTTCAACTTTTGGAAAGCTGCACACATTCGCGCAGCTCTGTGGCTGACGCTACGGCTCGCAGAGGCTTCGTGCAAATGAATTACTGGCCATGAAACGCACACTTGCGCGCGCGCGCATATTAGGCTTGGTTCCCTCTCAAATTGAAATCAGATGAGAGGAAAAGCCCCATGAAAACCGCCATCACCGAAATGTTCGGCATTGAGCATCCGATTATTCAGGGCGGCATGCACTATGTCGGCTTCGCGGAAATGGCGGCGGCTGTTTCGAACGCTGGCGGCCTCGGCATCATCACCGGCCTCACTCAAAAAACGCCGCAGGACCTCGCCAATGAGATCGCGCGTTGCAAGGATATGACGGATAAGCCCTTTGGTGTGAATATCACCATTCTACCAACCCTTACTCCGCCCGATTATCCCGGCATTGTGAAGGCCGTGATCGAGGGCGGTGTCAAAGTGGTTGAGACAGCCGGGCGCAATCCATCCGAGCTTCTCCCGCCTTTGAAGGATGCAGGGATCAAAGTGATCCACAAGTGCACCAGCGTGCGCCACTCCTTGAAAGCGCAGGCAATCGGCTGCGATGCGGTGAGCGTTGATGGCTTTGAATGCGGTGGACATCCGGGCGAAGACGACGTGCCCAACTTCATCCTGTTGCCGCGGGCCGCGGACGAGTTGGAGATACCCTTTGTGTCCTCAGGCGGAATGGCCGATGGGCGCAGCCTCGTAGCATCGCTTGCCATGGGAGCACAGGGCATGAACATGGGCACTCGCTTTATCGCAACCAAAGAAGCACCGGTTCACGAGAATGTGAAGCAGGCGATCGTCGCTGCCTCCGAACTCGACACCCGTCTTGTGATGCGCCCGCTTCGTAACACGGAGCGTGTGCTCAATAATGCTGGGGTTGAGCGTCTTCTCGAAAAGGAAAAAGAGCTAGGTGATGCTCTTACCATTCAAGACATTCTGCCAGAGGTCGCAGGGGTTTACCCATCGATCATGCAGGAAGGCGACATGGACAAAGGCGCGTGGAGCTGCGGCATGGTGGCCGGCCTCATCAACGATATCCCGACCTGCCAGGAGTTAATCGACGGTATCATGAGCGATGCTGAGGCGATTCTGGCGCGCATGAATGGGATGCAAGCGGCCTAGCCTGGCCGAGTCGTCGAGGAATGAGTGCACTTCGCGCTGCTATCCACAATTAGCCACAGCCCGTAGCGGGCTACTACGTAGCAGCCCGGATTCGCCTTGGGCCATTTTACGGTACGCCGCCTTCACCTGAGCCACACATCGGCCGGGTGGGAGGCTGGATTGTGGCTCTTATCACGATTGTTAGCGCTTGGCTGATCTCGCTCGTTGTGACGGCTTGCATCGGCTGGTTTGCGGGGAGGCGCTCACGTGGCTCCGCGAATTCATGTATCAATCCAATCGCATCTGTGCCCGCTGACCCACCCCATTCCTCTGAGCCCGGTGCAGTAAAGCGCCTCAATTCGCAGACGAAACTGAATTCGCGCGCTCACATTTTCGATGGCATGCCCCCATTGGAGGCTGTCAGGGCCCAAGCAGATGCAATCCGCGAACAAGCCAAGCTTTGGGAAGATTGCGAAGTGTTCATTGAACTCGAAGACTTGCTCATCGCAAATGGACACGGGCAAGAAGCGGAATTCGCGCTAAGATCAGGTGCAACCACCCTCGCTCGAACGGCCGCTGCGAACCCAGTGATGGAAGGCAACGATCTTACGGCCAAATCGACGAAGCAACCGCAAACCACTTCATCGATTGTATCGACTCAATCGGGAGGCTTGGGCTTAGTTTTGGCCAAATGACCTAACTAATTACAGGTCTTCTTCTTCTGCCCTTGTATAAGGGATAAACCGGTCAAACTGGACGCCGCCGCTGAAAAAGCCAGAATACCGGTCGACGGTGGTAATGAAATCGGTGTGGCACAAATGTGTCCCGCCAAATCGGCGGACAAGAAGGATGTCGTCGCGATCGATGTGATTTGGATCGCGGGTGCGCTGAACATAGATAGTCCGTCCGCGACCATACACATACGCGGTGTCGTCAATCGTCGTGATGCGATTGTTGGAGAAGTCGCGAATGCAATCCTGCGGCTCTCCGGCAACGCGGCCTTCAAGCAGACGCGCAAGCTTCTCTTCGCCTTTTGTCAGTTCCTTCGCGGGCTCTTCGCTATCTTCAGCGGTGGCTGGCGCAGCGCCAAGCAGAGCGAGCGCGGCAATCACGGCGGCTCCTGTGGCTGTGAATTTCGAAGAAAGGGTGAAGCTGGGTGTGCGAATCATAACAATCTCCTTCAAGCCAAATGATCAAGGTGCGAGTGTCTCGCTTAACCTTAGCTGACCGATGACTTGTATATCACAAGGAGGGGTTCGCCGTGATTTACGGCGAACTGGCGCACAATCACTCGTATTCGAGCGTAACTGTAAACTCACCTTCGTAAACGCCCGGCACGGCATTCGCGGGCACCTGCAGGCGCCCCGCAATGGTGAAGAAGAAGAAGCCGGCCGGATTAGCGATGCGGAACCGACGCGGATTGGTGTTGATGATGATCGGGGGCTGGCTACCGATCAGGAGCGTGTCCATCAGCATGGTCTCCGTCCCGCCATTGCGAGTCAGAATATAGGAGGTGGCATTCACGTTGATCAGCACGGTTTGGTTAAATTGGCCAAAACCAGCGAAACGCGCGGGCTGCTGGGTCCCCTCAACCTGGGTGACGCCGCCTCCGGTAAAGATGTTCCCCGCAGAATCCATCACCACAACACCCGCGGTGTCGCTCGGGATGATCTGGCCGAAATCGAGATCGAGTTGCTTAACAAAGCTGAGAGGCGTGACAAGGAAGACCCGTGCATCGGCTTGCTCAGTCTGCTGTGCAATCGCGGTCGATGGCACCGCCCAAATGCTGAGAAATGCGCCAAGCAGCGCGACCAATTTTCTTAGTTCAATCATGGATGATGGCTAACCCGTTTCTTGGGGCTGACCATTAAGGCGAAAGACTTAAATTAGGTTGAACTTTTAGGCGTCTGAGCCGCTGGATTTGGCAAATCCGGGGTCCGATCCAGCGGCAATATCGGGCTTCAATTCAATGCCGGGCGTGTCGGCAGCGCCGCCGCGCAAGACAAAGCGCCGGTCGCAATAGCCGCAATCGACATAGCCATGCTCATCGATTTCCATAAAGACGCGCGGATGACCAAGGGCTGCCGGGCGATACCCTTTGCCGCCGCGGATAGAGCTTGCCCCGTCGCAGCTTACGCGGCGGGTTTCGACTTTGATGATTTCAGGTACCAGATTGGTCATGGCTCAACCGGTTAATCCGAGCGAGGGCCAATTTCAACCAGGTTAAGCTCGAGAATGGCTATGTGGCTCGGCAAGCGGCTATTGATAGTCCAGTCGAATATCGAATGTGCCAGTATAAACACCGGGCTGCTGATTGGCATTGACATTGAGCGTGCCACCCACGCGAAAGATGAAAGTGCCATCGAACGTATTGATCGTGAAGCGCTCAAAATTGGGATTGGAATTGACCGGGTTGAGTGTCGCGCCGCCGTCAATTGTGATGTCTGTCACAGTCATGTCTGTGCCTGGACCGGTCAGCGTGATGGTCCGTCCGATCGGGCGCCGAATGCGCACCCGCTGCCCTGCCTGGCCCAATCCAGCAAAGGTTGCAGGCTGACATTCTTGGGTGTGGGTTACTCCCCCTGACGTAGTGCATGTGGGAACGGGATCAGCAGAAAGCACAACCGTCCCACCGGTCGTCACGATCAGATCTCCGAAGTCCATATCTGAAAGTTTCGCAAGAGACAGCGGGTCAACGAGAGTTGTGCGCGCATCGACGCTTGTCGTCGATTGAGCATATGCAGCTGCTGAGGCTAACCATAGCGCAGCCACCATCGCCATGACCATGAAGCGGACCATAGCACCCGAGTGCCATGAATAGTGTTTTGCGCAGTGTTCCACGCTTTCCCCGCTACATGGCGGATGTGTGCAGATGCTGATCAAACAAACTTAATGGGCTCTTCATATTTGGGCGCACTTGCGTCTATGCGCGCCATCTTTATGGCGTATCCTCATGACCGCGCCAGCCATTCGCATCGACAATATCGTAAAACGCTATGCCCCGCCCAAAGGCGCAACAGGCGGTGATGCGGAGGGGAAACTCGCGCTTAAAGGTGTGAGCTTTGATGTGCCCGAGGGTTCGATTTTCGGACTACTCGGGCCCAATGGCGCTGGTAAATCGACCTTGATCAACATTCTTGCCGGCCTCGTTAACAAGACTTCCGGCTCGGCGGAGATCTGGGGCTTTGATATCGATCAGCATCGCCGCAACGCCAGCCGCGCAATTGGGATCGTACCCCAGGAGATCGTGTTTGATCCCTTCTTTACCCCGTTCGAAGTGCTCGAAAACCAAGGCGGCTTTTACGGTATCGGCCCCAAGGATCGACGCAGCGAGGAATTGCTCGAAGCGGTGCGTCTTGCAGACAAGCGCAACGCCTATGCCCGCACGCTGTCGGGCGGCATGAAGCGGCGGCTTCTGGTGGCGAAAGCCATGGTGCATTCGCCACCTATCCTTGTCCTCGATGAGCCCACGGCTGGGGTCGATGTCGAACTGCGCCGCCAACTCTGGGACTTGGTGACCGAACTGAACCGGGAAGGCGTCACCATCGTGCTGACAACACACTATCTCGAAGAGGCTGAGGAGCTGTGCGACCAAATCGCGATCATCAACCATGGTGAGTTGATCGCCCACAAACCCACGCGTGAGCTTGTCGATATGGCGCGCGAGAAAATTGTCGCGGTGACAGTGTCCGAAGATTTGCAAAGCGCGCCTGCGCACGCAGCTTTTCGCAAAGCTGAGCTAGTAGGCGAGCGCGGGGTTGAGATAACCTATGACAAGGATGAAATGAACGCGGGCCAAGTGCTCGGTATACTTCAGGGGCAGGGCCTCACAGTCGAAGATGTGACCACGCGCGAAGCTGATTTGGAGGATGTCTTTGTACAATTGACAGGATCGGGCGGATCCTAGCTCTATCGCATCAGGCCGCGACTCGCTTGGACCTTTGGCTCACGCCAATTGCGGCGTGAAACGTGCTCAAGCCTTGCATCACAGTGTTTGCAAGTCCCATGAAAACTGCGGCCGTCCCAATGAACCTGGCGCCGGTTGGGTGTATGAAATCCAAACTGGCAATGCACAAATGAGATCAATGACATGGAACAGCTCTTCTTCTCTGAAACCCGGAGCTGTAGGTTTAGCGAACCAGACGGGCGCACCGGCATTAAAACTTGGCAATGCCGAGCCGGAACACTGGGAGGGAGCATTGCTTAGTAAGAGAGTTTCCCTAGCCGTTGCCGTTGCGCTCACAGCTTCAGCTTGCAGTTCGCACGAGACAGCTGAGGTGGACGTGACAAATGCAGGCGCTGAACAGGCCTACCCCCGAGCAGAGCAGCCTATGGACTGCCCCACCGATGGGGCAGCGCTTCAAGTTCTGGGAAGTGGCGGCCCGATTGCGGAAGGCGGCGTGCCGGGGCGCGCTGCGACCTCCTATCTGTTATGGATTGATGGCGAGCCGCGACTGCTGATTGATGCCGGCTCGGGGAGTTTCCTGCGCTTTGCTGAGGCTGGAGGGAAGATTGAGACACTCGAGGCAATCCTCCTAACCCACCTACACGCCGATCACGCAGGTGATTTGATCGATGTGCTTAATTCGGGCGGGTTTGAGGGTCGGACTGAGCCGCTTGTCATTTTCGGTCCGGGAGCGGCGCCGCGCTTCCCAGCGACCTCGACCTTCCTAGAGCGTTTGTTGTCGAAACAGAGCGGTGCCTTTGCCTACAATGGTGGCTACCTTGATGGGACCGAGAACAAACCTCTTATTGAAGCGCGCGATGCCATGTCTCCGGAAGGCGCGGGTCCAGCTCAGGATGTTGCCGTATCTCCCGATTATTCAGTCAGCGCTCTACCGGTCCATCATGGCCCGGTGCCCGCGCTCGGATATGTGATTGAGGTGGATGGAAAGAGCATTACCATTACCGGTGATCAGAGTTTCCTGAGCGAGGGTTTTGCAGAAGCTCTGGCTGGGACGGCACCTTCGATCCTGTTTGCACACCATGTCATCAATGGAGAGGAGGGGCAGCCGCGCGGATTGCACCGCACCCCCTCAGAAATTGGCGATCTCGCGGCAAAGCTTGCGCCGCTTCGCCTGGTCCTGACCCATAATATGGAGCGCAGCCTTAGCCGTATTGATGACAATCTGGCTGCCATTGCAGAGAACTATGAAGGGCCGGTCAGCGTTGCTGACGATCTCGATTGCTTCGCGTTTTAGGCGGCGCTTCGAGACAGGCGAAACGACGGTCAAAGTCTTGCCACAGCAAAGCCTTCGCGCCATGGCAGCGCACTATGGCCAATCAATCTGATATGAGCGGCGCGCAAGGCAGCGCCTATGACGTTATCATCATTGGATCAGGGGCCGCTGGCCTCACAGCTGCGCTAGAGCTGGCAACCAACAAACGCGTCTTGGTGCTGGCAAAGGGTTCGCTTACCGGTGGGTCGACCGCCTGGGCACAAGGCGGGATTGCCGCTGTGCTCGATGCTGGCGATACGTTTGAGAACCATGTGCGCGATACGATGGTTGCGGGCGCAGGCCTCAACGACCGTGAGGCGGTTGAGTTTGTGATCGAGCGCGCCCCGGAAAGCATTGATCGACTGGTTGAGCTTGGTGTTCCTTTCAACAAGGACTCAGGTGATCTTCACCTCACGCGAGAAGGTGGACATTCGCACCGCCGGATCGTCCATGTCGATGATGCGACCGGATGGGCGGTGCAATCGGCCTTGCTCAAAGCGGCTGAGGCGAACCCCAACATCACCATGCTCGGGGGGCGCACCGCGATTGACCTTATCACCGACCGCAACCGTGAGGACTTCTCCGGCGCTGGCCATGTCTGGGGCGTTTATGCGCTCAACGAAGAGACCGGACGGGTAGAACGCCATGTGGCACGGGCAACGATTATGGCGGCTGGCGGCGCTGGCCGGGTCTATCAATTCTCCACCGCTCCGCGCGGCGCGACCGGAGATGGTATCGCCATGGCTTGGCGGGCCGGTGCGCGCGTTTCCAATATGGAGATGATGCAGTTCCACCCGACCTGCCTCTACAATCTGGAGGTCAAGAACTTCCTCATCACAGAAGCGGTCCGCGGTGAGGGTGGGCATCTCAAGCACCCTGAGTCCGGCCATCGCTTTATGACCGAATATGATGCCGAGCGGATGGAGCTGGCTCCGCGTGATGTGGTGGCGCGCGCGATCGATGATCAGATTAAGCGCTTTGGCCTGGACTACGTCCATCTCGATATCAGTCACCAGCCGCCTGAATTTGTGAAGGGGCATTTCCCGACGATCCATGACAAGCTGATGGGCCTTGGCATTGATATGACCAAGGAGCCGATTCCGGTCGTTCCGGCGCAGCACTATACCTGCGGCGGCATTGTGGTGGACCTGTTTGCGCGCACCGACTTGCCGGGCCTTTGGGCAGCGGGCGAATGCACCGAAAGCGGCCTTCACGGCGCGAACCGCTTGGCCTCAAACTCGCTGTTGGAGTGTTTTGTGTTTGGAGAGGCTGCCGCCTCTGACATCCTCACCATGTGGGACCAATTGCCGGACCCACCCACCATCCTCCCATGGGATGAAAGCCGCGTGTCGGATTCGGACGAGCAGGTGGTGATCAAGCAAAACTGGACCGAAATCCGCCGCTTTATGTGGAACTATGTCGGCATTGTGCGCACCACAAAAAGGCTGGAACGCGCCGCCAATCGTATTGCCCTCCTTCGCCAAGAGGTGGAGGAGTATTACGGCAGCTTTGTTGTGACGACTGACCTGATCGAACTCAGAAACCTGCTTCAATCAGCCGAGCTGATCGTGCAATCCGCGCTACGCCGCAAAGAGAGCCGGGGCCTGCATTACACACTTGATTACCCCGAACTAAAAACTTCGGTCAGGGATACGGTGCTGGTGCCTTAGGTCAAATTTGGGGGGAAGAGCGGCAGCAGTCTTCGCGTCACCGCTGCCGCTCTCCTGCGACCCTATGCAGGAACACGGAGCCTTTGGGTTACGGACTTTTAATCGGGCAAGAAATCGCACAGATGCACTAGTCCGCCCGATCGTACAGGAGGCAGTCAGGATGCGTGCCGTAGCGCTCAACCGATGATGATCAGACAGCTTCCTGCCTGGCAATTCGCGTGCGCTGTTCTCTTCGGCCTATCGGCGGTTTCTGCCTTTGCCCAAGAGCCAACGCCCCAAAATGCAATCGTCGTCACCGCGCAGCGTTCTGGCGCGCCTATGTGGACGATTGATACAGACAGCGGCACCGTCATCCTCGTGGGAGAGATCCGCGCTGTGCCCAAGTCCACCCCGTGGTTCCCCGACCGACTGGAAGAGGCGACCAAAGAGGCGGACCGTGTGATTATTCGCGCAGCGCCCAAATTCTCGCCTGGTGATTTTTTCCGCCTGATTTTTCGCGGGGGGCGATTCACCAAACTGCCCGACAAGACCGTGGCAGGGGAGTATCTAAGCGCCGCCCAACGCGCCCGGCTGGCGGCGCTCGAGGCCGAGTATGACATCGACTACGATCGCCGCTCCTTCCTGATGACGAGCTTTGATCTGCTTGCGCGGCGACTTGATTTCGATGATGACACTACGAAAGACGCAACCGATATCGTCAAGAAGGCGGCGAACCGCGCCGATGTGCCGATCACCCGGCCAGAGCGGTTCCGTGGCGAAGACTTGCTCGATAATCTCGCCGAGGCCCCGCCTGAAAGCCACATCCCGTGCCTCGAAGCGGCGATGGATGCGACTGAGGCGGGTCAACCCATCATTGAAAAGCGCGGCGATGATTGGCGCAGCTTCGATATTCCGGCGGTTATGGACAATCCGCTTGAAATCGCTCTGAGCCGTTGTTGGCCGTGGGCCGATGATGAACTGGGCGATGAAATTCGCGGCCAATGGATCAGCATGATTTCTGACGCGTCTGAGCAAACCGGTGTGACGCTTGCGGTTGTGCCTTTGCGCGTTCTGGCCGAGCCCGATGGTGTGCTCGACCAGCTTGAAGCGCAGGATTTTCTTATAGGCGGTCCCGACTGGCGCCCTGCTGGATGAAGGTGGGGCGCACAAAAAGCGCGCCCCACCAAGTTGAGTTTATTTCATATTACCGCTGCCGAACATGCTGTCACCGGTCTTCTCGCGGAATTCCTTAGCACGCTCGTTCCCGCCGGTTTTTTCAGCGATATAGGCAATAACCAGTCCGATGATACCGCCGGATACTTCGCTCGTTTCCTTGTTGGTCAGGTCTTTCATTTCAGTTCTCCTCTTTGTGGTGCAAGCTATTCACCGCAGCCCAAATAACTGACGAAATCAGGTTTTTTGAATACTCCTCCTGAGCTAGCCAAAGGGCACTACTTCCAAGCCTCTTCACGAGCAGTTGAGCTCTGAGACCGGTCGATCGCGGAGACGGAAATCGGTTTGAATCGCCATGGCGTGAGAACCACACTTGCTCTTCCACAGCTTGTCTGGTTGTTAGGTCACCTCATTCTATTCAAGGGACTGAATCTTCTATGCCCACAATCACCACTCCCAACACCGGGATCGAGCTTTTCTACGAGGACAACGGCGACCCCTCGCATGAGACGATCCTGTTGATTATGGGGTTGGGCGCACAGATGATTTTGTGGCCTGATGAGCTGATTGAGGCGTTGGTGGGGCATAGCTTCCGTGTGGTCCGCTTTGACAACCGCGACATTGGCCTCAGCCAGAAGTTTGAAGGTGCAAAGGCACCCAAACCTGCGTGGCAGATCATCAGGCAGAAAATCGGCTGGCCAGCCAAAGTGCCCTACTCGCTTGAGGCCATGGCGAATGATGCCGTTGGCCTTTTGAGCGCACTTAAGATTGACAAGGCTCATATTGTCGGTGCGAGCATGGGTGGGATGATTGCGCAACTCGTCGCCATCAATCATCCTGATCGCCTTCACTCGCTGACATCAATCATGTCGACAACGGGCAATGGCTCGCTTCCGATGGCGGACAAGAACGCGATGGAAGCACTGGTTGCACCGCCAAAATCGCTCGAAGAAGAGGACCTGATCGCGCACGGCCTTAACATCGCGCGCAATATCGGCTCGCCGGGCTATCCGATCGATGTTGAGCGCAATCGGGAGAGGACCTTGAGAATGGTCCGCCGCAGCATCTATCCCGCAGGTCTGCCGCGCCAATTGGCCGCAATCATCGATGATGGCTGTCGTCGCTCGCGCCTTGCGGGTGTGAGTGCTCCAACCTTGGTGCTCCATGGCGAGGATGATCCGCTGGTGAAGCTTGCCGGAGGTGAAGACACTGCCCAGCATATCCCAGGCGCGAAGCTGGTCACTTTCCCAGGATGGGGGCATGATTTGCCGCTCGAACTGATCGAGCCATTGGCACAGCACGTAGCGGAACACGCCCGCTCAGTTAGCGTAAAGGCTCCTGAGCCTGCTTAATCGCTTGGTGTGACTTCGCGTTTGCCTTGCATCATCTTTGAGTGAGCAACGCAGGCGCTGTAAGCGCCATAGGTCGCCACGCAAAAAGGCACGATATAGGTGAGGATCACCTTCCAGATCACCGGCATTTCTCCTGCGAGGATCGCATCACCCTGATTGATCGCGCATAGAATCGTGCCAACAATGGCGGACACGACCAACGATCTTTTCAGGACGGGTGCATCAACACATTGGCTGAGCGCTGCGCGGTTGATCACGAAGTTTCCTCACTTTGCTTTGGCTGTCGTTCCGCTTCCAACTTCTTGCCATACTGGGTCTGCGAACGCGATCAATCCGGTCAATCAGCCCTCCATCATCCGCCGTCAAAGCACGCAACATTCTTGCAAGCCCTTTTACAAAAGATTCAAGGATTGATTCACATGATTCAATCACCAAATTTTTCTTCACAGATTCAATTTGGGGCTTGCGCAACTCACGACTCAAGCTTTGAGCACGCGTCGCTGCACTGCAGCATAAGGTTCTGATCGGTTTTGGTGCGATTTCATAGTTAATTGACCGTTGACCGATTCCACCCGTTGATTCATCATCTGGTGGTTCGGTTCGGAGTGGACCCCCAAATTATAGTGTGACTTCTCGTCCCTCAGGCAGGCTGTCGAAGGGCGATAGGGGAAGGGATTCGCTGAAATGAGGGTGCATTTTCATGGCCGTGTGGACTGAACGGCGGGCAATCCTGTGCATCCCTTGCGGATAGATTGGGTAAAAGCTGTCGACGGATAGGTGCGGAACAGAATCGGAACATTGGAGCTTTTCCTGTATGAGAAGCATCCGCCCGATTCGAAGTGAGTGAAGATGGGGCGATAATGGAATTCAAATCGGGTGACGAAGTGCTGAGCGACGCAGAAGTGGATGGCACTGAAGAAAAGGCGCAAAAAGCTGTGACAATGGAAAAAGCCGATAAAGGCAGTGATGCCCTGAT
This sequence comes from uncultured Erythrobacter sp., assembly GCF_947502395.1. Lineage (GTDB taxonomy): Bacteria > Pseudomonadota > Alphaproteobacteria > Sphingomonadales > Sphingomonadaceae > Erythrobacter. The sequence continues at coordinate 417,169 of NZ_CANMZM010000002.1, read as the reverse complement.
CGCAGAGAAAAGTGCTGAAGCGCTAGGCAATGCTATGGCGACTGCTGCAAAGTCCGCTGCTGACGACAGCAAGAAGGTCAACGATCGCCGTTTCGACGTGCAGATTGATGAGAGCCGCGATGCCAACCTCACTGAGTTCGGCAAAGAAACGTTGACCGACCGCTACCTGCTTCCCGGCGAGAAGTATCAGGACCTCTTCGCGCGCGTGGCTGATGCTTACGCCGATGACGGCGAGCATGCGCAGCGTCTTTATGACTATATCTCGAACCTGTGGTTCATGCCCGCAACGCCGGTCCTTTCAAACGGCGGCACCAGCCGCGGCCTGCCGATCTCCTGCTATCTGAATTCGGTTTCAGACAGTCTGGACGGGATCGTCGGAACTTGGAATGAGAATGTCTGGCTCGCTTCCAAAGGCGGCGGCATTGGCACCTATTGGGGCAATGTACGCGGCATTGGTGAGCCAGTGGGTCTGAACGGCAAAACCAGTGGCATCATTCCGTTCGTGCGCGTGATGGATTCGCTTACTCTGGCAATCTCCCAAGGATCCCTGCGTCGCGGCTCTGCGGCCTGTTATCTCGACATTTCACACCCGGAAATTGAGGAATTCCTCGAAATCCGTAAGCCTTCGGGCGACTTCAACCGCAAGGCTCTGAACCTCCACCACGGCGTTCTGCTCACCGATGAGTTCATGGAAGCGGTGCGTGAGGGCGCTGAGTTTGAGCTCAAATCGCCCAAGACCGGCGAAGTGCGCGGTTCTGTTGATGCGCGTTCGCTGTTCCAGAAGCTGGTGGAAACCCGCCTTGCAACGGGCGAGCCGTACATCGTGTTCAACGACACGGTGAACCGCATGATGCCCAAGCACCACCGCGATCTGGGCCTCAAGGTTTCTACTTCGAACCTGTGTTCGGAAATCACTTTGCCCACCGGGGTTGACCACCTTGGCAATGACCGCACGGCGGTGTGCTGCCTTTCCTCGCTCAACCTTGAAAAGTGGGATGAGTGGAACGGCGACAAGCAGTTTATCGAAGACGTGATGCGCTTCCTGGACAACGTTCTTCAGGACTACATCGACCGCGCTCCCAGTGAAATGGAGCGCGCGCGCTACTCAGCTGAGCGCGAGCGTTCGGTCGGCCTCGGCGTCATGGGCTTCCACTCATTCTTGCAGCAAAAGGGTCTTGGATTTGAGAGCGCAATGGCCAAGGCCATGAACCTCAAAATGTTCAAGCACATCCAAGCGAAGGCTTCGGAAGCCTCGATGCTGCTTGCGCAAGAGCGCGGCCCCTGCCCGGATGCGGCTGACATGGGCGCGATGGAGCGCTTCTCTTGCAAGATGGCAATTGCGCCGACCGCGTCGATCTCGATCATTTGTGGCGGGACCAGTGCCTGTATCGAACCGATCCCGGCAAACATCTACACCCACAAAACGCTCTCAGGCAGCTTCATCGTCAAGAACCCATATTTGGAGAAACTGCTCGATAAGAAGAGCAAGAATTCCACCAATGTGTGGAACTCGATCCTTGAGAAGGGCGGCAGCGTTCAGCATCTCGATTTCCTCAGCGAAGAGGAAAAGGCGAGCTTCAAAACCAGCTTCGAAATCGATCAGCGTTGGCTGCTCGAATTCGCAGCCGATCGCAGCCCGTACATCGATCAGGCGCAGTCGCTAAACCTCTTCATCCCGGCGGATGTCGATAAGTGGGACCTCATGATGCTCCACTTCCAGGCGTGGGAGAAAGGCATCAAGTCGCTCTATTATCTCCGCTCAAAATCGGTCCAGCGCGCTGGCTTTGCCGGCGGCGTGGAAGCGGACAACACCGCGGATGCAGCGAAGTTTGAGCTTAGCGCCGAGCAGACCGACTATGAGGAATGCCTGAGCTGCCAGTGATTGGAGAAAGAACAATGAGTTTCCGGAAAAACTAGCCGGAAAAAGCTGAGGCCCGGACCCATTGAAGCTGGGGCCGGGCCTCTGACAAACCACCCGAGGGGCGGCTGCCTTGCAAAATCCACAGTGTTAGAAACCGTGGTGTCAGTCAATCCCTCAGAAATTTAAAGGATTGATCTATGCCAAAACGAGTATCTGCAACTAACGAAACCGCGAGCGGTCGAAACACCCGGTTTCGCGATAACTTCACAGGCCAAGAAATGACCCGTGCAGGTTTTGTGCGGGAAATTGAGCTCGGCAATTATGCGAACTATCACGTTCGCGAAGTGAAGGGCATAAAGACACCTGTCTCAAACCCGGATAGAACCCGAAACAATAACTTAGGTTAACTTCGCACCAAGCTTCTACACCCCCGCCGAGCCTATGCCCGCGCGGGGGTTTTTCTTTGCGCGCCACGAGATGACCTAAAAGGCAGGCGCGCCGAGACATAGTTTACCCCTTTGTAAGCTTGTTCTGTCAAACACTCGCCCATGCGCACACGGCAAATAAACCGCAAACTGATCACTCTGCACGGCAGGTATTCCACGGGTTTGGGCGAGCCCCAGGATGTGACCTTGCGTGATTTGTCGCCAGGTGGATGCCGCTTCGAACTCTCGTCGAAGAAAATGGCCCCTGGTGCACCCTTGCAGATTTTCGTTGGAAGCACTGGGCCACATCGCGCTGTCGTGAAATGGATCAAGGACGGCGAGGCGGGCGTCAACTTTCTACAGCCGCTGTCAGAGGCTCAGTTCAATTCTTTCCAGACCAGCCATATTCCCAATGCTCCTTTGGCGAGTTCCAGCGATGCCTTTGACGATGTGAAGGACATGACGCCGCAGCGCTTCTGCTGAGGCCTCTCGCACTCGCCACCAAAATATGGCACTCTTCCCCATGACGGGAGAGGAGAGGCTGATGGCACCAGAAATCTGGATTGGGATTGTAGGCACGATCATGTTGCTGGGCTTCATCATCAATGGTGCGCGCCTTTCGCGCGGACCGGAGGGCCATGCCGCAAACGCCGGGCGACTTCACATGGTGGTTGGTGGGATTGTGCTTCCCTTTATGTGGCTCGCGGTCATAGCTGCTGCCAGTATGTGAATTGCCAACGAATGTAAGTTCTATGAAAACCCGCCGTATCCTTATCGCCGTAACTCTCGCCCTCGCCGTTTCAGCCTGCGCGAGCCAGATCGATGCAGGGGTCAGTACAGACCCAGAAACCCCCGGCTTCCTTTGGGGGTTGTGGCACGGGTTTATTTTTCCCTGGAGCTTTATCGGATCGCTCTTCAGCCCTGATATCGCTGTCTATTCCGTGCCCAATAATGGCGGCTGGTATGATTTCGGCTTCTTCCTGGGAGTAACCGTTTTGGGCGGCGGAAGCTTCTTCGGATCGAAGAAACGCCGAGACTAACGGCCCCCGACCCTAGAATCCCGTGACGCTCCAATAGAGCGCGTAAAAGCCCACCCAACCCGGTCGATCGCGCTGAAGCATGGTTTCCTGTTACCGAGAGCAGTCTGTTTGCCGCTACACGGTAGAGACGTCGATCAGTGAAAAGGAGCAGGCCGAAGGCTCTACGCTGTGTGTGTCGTCCCCATGCATTTATGAGCGCGCTCTTCGAAGAATGCTCTCAGGCCGGTTGGAGACAATCCGGTAGCTGATCGAATGGCGCGACTGAAATGCGCTTGGTCAGAGAACCCGCAGTCATGCGCGATATCGCCAAGGGTGCCTTCATTGCTCGCAATGGCGGGTAGGGCGGCTCTTACCCTTGATTTGAGGCGGTATTGCGAGGGTGAGCAATCGAAATGTCTGCGAAAGCCTCGGCTTACGACAGCGGGGTCAAGACCAATTCCCAATGCCCATTGGGTAATCTGAAGATCAGGTTCCTCGCGGATCGCTTGGGCCAAGAGATCTGGCCAGTCTCGAACATTTGATGCTCTATTCCTCGCGTTCTTAAGCACATAGGCGGCCGCCACTTCTGGGCTCTTCTGGGACAGTCTGACCGCCTCGTCGGGATCGTCAAGCGCAAGAAGGGCGTGTTTCCTGAAGCTCTGAATTGGCATCAGAAGCACTTCTGCGCCGCGCGTCCCAATGCCATTGTAGTGTGCCTCGAAAGGTGAGTGAACGATGACGTCCCCGGGTGCGACGGCCCAGCTCCCTGTATCACCAATCTCCTCGTAGGATCCGCTCAGAACAAGCGCCATAAAACCGTCCGCATGCGAATGGCGGGAATGCCTTTCGCCTGCCTCATGTATCAGGGTTTTTCGCGGTGATAGATCAAAGACCGAACGATGCATCTTGGCCATTCTTTGCCGCAATGTGGGCAATTGAACAAGATCAAATACCTTCAAGCGAGTCTCGCGGAATATGTCTAACGTGCTCGCAAACTGCGGCTTTTTGCACCTGCAAACGGTCGGTCCAGGTGACAAGTTAATAGGGGGTAATTCAATGACCGCATCGCTTTGTGAGACGAGCAGTGCCTACTGTGATCAGACCGGCAATGCCACAGGTGGAAGGCCCTTTATGCCTCTTAGGATGGCGATCGCCTCTTTGGTCCTCATGTCGCTTCCCGGCGTTGCAATGGCACAGGACGATACAGATAACGATGCTGTCGCCAAACCCGCAGCGATATCGATTGAGGGGGTTCCGATCGTGCCTGCCGAGCTGGCAGCGAACATTGCTCCTTATGGCGAATATCGAACGGCCAGTTTTCAAGGATGGCATCCCGTCGATCGTTCAATCCTGATCGCCACACGATTTGGTAACACGACACAATTGCACGTCGTTGATCGACCGGGAGGCGCCCGGAGACAGATCAGCTTCGCCGAAGAGCCGATCGGAAATGGCTCGTATTCTCCAGGCACGGGCAATGTGCTGCTGCTTCACAAGGATATTGGCGGAAACGAGAACTACCAGATTTTCAGTTTAGCCGATGGGCGATTGCGATTGCTTACCGACGGAGTCAGCCGCAACGGATTTAGCGCGTGGACAGATGACGGCAGTCACGTTGCGTTTCGATCTACCAAGCGTAACGGGCGTGACACCGATCTCTACATTATGGATCCGCGCAATCCAAAGAGCGCGCGTATGCTCGCTGAGCGCGAAGGCGGAGGCTGGCTTGTCCTAGATTTTACTCCCGACGGGAAGCATGCGCTTGTTCGGCGCGAGATTTCGGTCACCGACATGGAGCTGTATCTCATCGATGTTGCGACGGGCGAAGAACGCCTTATCTCGAGAGAGGGTGAACCGGTTTCATTCAGTGGGTTGACCTATGCGCCCGATGGCCGACTGTGGGCATCGTCTGATGAGAGATCGCAATTCAAACGCTTGGGTGTATTCGATCCCGATCGAGGAGTCTTCGACCCCATCATTGCCGAACCATGGGACATCGCCGACTTTAGTATCGCACCGGACGGTTCCTTTATCGCATATGTGATTAATGCTGGCGGCCAGACCAAGCTCAAATTGTATGACACCGCGACCGCAGCGATCAGGGAGGTGGATCTGCCTCCCGGTCTTATAGGTGGGATAGAGATCGCCCCTTGGGGAGAGATCGGGTTCTCGTTCAACTCTAATCAGTCCGCGACGGACGTTTACAGCGTTGATCCCGAGACGTTGGAGGTGAAGCGATGGACATATAGCGAGCAGGGCGGGCTCGATCCGCAGCGAAACGCGCTTCCGGATCTGATTGAGATCGAGAGCTTCGATGGCGAAAGAATGTCGGGGTTTATCTACCGTCCCGATCCGTCACGCTTCCCCGGCCCGCGACCGGTGATAGTCGATGTACATGGCGGGCCTGAATATCAGGCGTTTGCGGGGTTTCTCGGGCGTTACAACTACTTGATCAATGAAATGGGGATCGCTGCGATGTTCCCGAATGTTCGCGGATCAACGGGCTATGGCAAGAGGTTCACCGCTCTCGACGATGGTCCGTTCAAGAGGGAAGACGCAGTTCGCGATCTGGGCGTGTTTTTCGAGAAGCTGGAGCAGGATCCGGATATCGATGGAACCCGCATGGCCGTTACCGGCGGTTCGTATGGTGGCTATATGTGCTACGCGGCGGCGATAGCCTTTGGCGACAAATTGCGAGGGGCAGATTGCTTTGTCGGCATCTCGAGCTTCGTGACCTTTCTGGAGAATACGAAGGATTATCGACGCGATGAGCGGCGCGTCGAGTTCGGCGACGAGCGCGATCCGGAACAGCGCCGCAAGCTCATCGAGATCAGCCCGCTAACGCGCGCCGACGAAATCGGAATCCCGATGTTCGTTTCGACCGGAGCTAATGATCCCCGCGTCCCCGCTTCCGAGGCCACGCAGATCGTAGACGCCATTCGCGCAAACGGCGGTGCTCCTTGGTACCTCATTGCAGGTAACGAAGGCCATGGCTTCGCCAAGAAGGAAAATCGAGATTTCCACTTTATGGCTCGCGTCCTTTTTTATCAGAAACACCTTCTTGAGTGAGGCGAACAGGCTGACGTGTTACCAGCCTAACGCGAACTCGTTTCTGCTATACTGCGCCCAAAGGGGATTCGGTCCGACTCAGAATTTGCACGGTTTATCCCCACCGAATCATACCTGCTTGCCTGTCAGTTCGTACTTCGTTCACCTATATAGGTTGGCCAACTCAGAAACAGGGAACCACAAGATGTCGTTGCTCGAAGCCCGTAACACCTACAAGCCGTTCGAATATCCCTGGGCTTATGAGTTCTGGAAACGCCAGCAACAGATCCACTGGATGCCCGAAGAAGTGCCTTTGGGCGAAGATTGCCGCGATTGGGCGCAGAACATCACTGAGCATGAGCGCAATCTGCTCACGCAAATCTTCCGTTTCTTCACGCAGGCCGATGTCGAGGTGCAGGATTGCTACCACGACAAATATGGTCGCGTGTTTAAACCCACTGAGATCAAAATGATGCTCGCCGCCTTCTCCAATATGGAGACGGTGCACATCGCGGCGTATTCTCACCTGCTTGACACCATCGGCATGCCTGAGAGTGAATACAGCGCCTTCCTCGAATATGAGGAAATGGCCGACAAGCACAATTACATGCACCAGTTCAGCGTCGACACCGACGAGGACATCGCCCGCACGCTCGCCATGTTCGGCGGCTTTACCGAAGGGCTTCAGCTGTTCGCGAGCTTCGCCATGCTGATGAACTTCCCGCGCTTCAACAAGATGAAGGGCATGGGCCAGATCGTCAGCTGGTCGGTGCGCGATGAGACGCTGCACTGCGAAGGCATCATCAAGATGTTCCACACCTTCTGCGAAGAGCGTGACTGCCTGACCAAGGCGGTGAAGGAAGACATCATCGACATCTGTCAAAAGACGGTGCGCCTCGAAGATGCATTTATTGATCTGGCGTTTGAGATGGGCCCGGTTGAGGGCATGACGGCGAAGGACATCAAGAAATACATCCGCTACATCGCCGACTGGCGTCTGGGCCAATTGAAGCTTCAGCCGATTTACATGATCGACGAGCACCCCCTCCCATGGCTCAGCCCGCTGTTGAACGGTGTAGAACACGCCAACTTCTTCGAAGCGCGCGCAACCGAGTATTCGAAAGGCGCGACCAAGGGCGACTGGAACGACGTGTGGTCGTCATTTGACAACCGCCAGAAAGCGAAAGCAGCAAACGAAGAAGCGCCTGAGACCAGCGATCCGGATATGTTCGAAGCGGCGGAGTAGGAAAATTTGTGTTGAAATTTCCAAATTGGAAATATATGATGTTTCCGAGTTGGAGATTTTGATGCCGCATCGACACTATATTGACCCTTTTGACCTTGTAGTTCGCTCAGAAGATTTAGAGCGGCTACTCACGCTTTTTATGCGCCTCGAAGAGCGCATGACTGATGCGTTCCCGAAGGCCGCCCGGGTTTTAGAGGATTCTAAAGACCCAACGGCCAAGCAGGCACGCGGAACGTCTCGTCGTCATCATTACCATAAAGCCCTAGAATCTGCTGCGTCAGATGCAGGAATTGATTGTGTCACAAGGTGGACTGAGCCTGCCACTTGGAGCTTCCCAGTTGTTCGGCTAGGCGGCTTCTCCGCAACAATTGGTGTGGTGGAAGCCAAGTATCGGGGGGCTGGAAAGTCGCTTCGGTCTAAGTCCAAATATGTACAGGATCTCTGTCGTCGGAATGCAGTGATTGATCCGCAGAATGACCTATTTACCCGCGACGACAAACCAGAAGCTTTGATACCGGACGGCTCACTTGGAGGCCTTGTTGTAGCTCAGTACGATTGGACAACGCCCACTAAACCAGCATTTTTGGGTTTTTGGGTGCCTTCCTCAGACCTGTCTGACGTCTTTTACGTGCGTAGCTTCGATGAGATTATCGGGATGTTGCGCGAGCGGCTTTCACTCGCCAAGCGGCCAGCCAAGAAAACTGTCGAGAGAAAACCGCTTCGCCGGAAAAAGAAGCCAGGCAGCGAAGGTTAACGACCTATGCAAGAGATTGGGACCAATGTCGCCAGCAGCGGCTTTAATCCGTTGCGCCTCTCCATAGCCAGAAGTGCGAGGGGGTTGAAGAAAGTTGAATTGGCGGCGAAAATTGGCCGCAGTCCAGCTATTATTACGAAGTGGGAAAGCGCGGAGTATTCTCATAAGCCGGACGAGGAAGACTTGGCGCGATTGTCTCAATCGCTGCGTGTGGACCCTACTTGGTTTTTCAAGGGCTTAGTCTCGGATGGTTCCGCATCCTTTTTTCGTTCACTTCGCTCAGAGCTAAAAAGTGCTCGAGACAAAACGGCGGCTAAGCTAGTTTTTGCGCACGATATTTACGAAGCTGCAGCGCAGCATATCGAGTTCCCATATGTGGACATTCCCCAAATCGAAGAGAGTAATAGCTATAAGACTCTCTCGATGGACAGAATCGACAGCATTGCCGATCAGGTTCGCGACTATTGGGGCCTTGGAGATGGACCAATTGACGATGTCCTGACGGTTATCGAGAACGCCGGGGTTATCGTCGCAGATGACTATTTAGTCTCAAAGAAGCTCGATGGCGTTTCGAGGTGGTTCGACGATCGTCCAGTTATTCTTCTTGCAAAGGACAAGGAAACCGGAGTGCGGCGTCGGTTCGATGCCGCGCATGAGCTTGGCCATATCATTTTGCACCGCAATGTTTCGGATAGGCAGTTGATTGAAGATTGGCAGTTGATTGAGGACCAAGCGATGGCGTTTGCAGCTGCGTTTCTTATGCCGTCCAGCTCTTTCGCTCACTCGGTCAGGGACACATCATTGGATTCGCTGGCAAATCTGAAGCCGATTTGGAAGGTTTCAATCGCGGCCATGCTTATGCGTCTTCGGTCACTAAACCTGATCGACCAAACGGAAAGCAAGAATCTCTGGAAGTATTACAGCTACCGAAAATGGCGAGGTAACGAACCGCATGACAATCAAATAGATTTTGAGGAGCCTGTAAATCTCGCTTCGGCGATCGCAATGATCGCTGAGGATGGTCTGGCAGAACTGCGGAAGTTTCTAAGGGACGTCGGCCTGCTGCCTGATGATTTGAGCTCACTAGCAGGTGTTAGTGAAGGGACTTTCGCTTTAGCGACAAGGCCAAAACCTCGGTTGAAGTTGGTAAGGAACTTGGATTCAGTTAAATCAGCTGCGAACGATTGATTCCCTAATCGTCTCGCTCCCATCCATACTCGAGACTGGACCGCCCGCTCCCCCGCACGCTACATTTCCCACCACAAGGGGGGACATCAATGGAACTCAAAGTCAGGCAGGCGACCACTGTTGAGGGGTTTGGCGAGGTCATGGGCATCGCTGCCTCTGGCGAAAAGCCCAATTTCAAACCCCGCCCCACAACACCCGGGAGGTGAGAAGTTTGGTGCCCTCTAATCCCCCTCCCGCAAGCGGGAGGGGTTAGGGGTGGGCTTGGCTTGGTCGGAGACTTTGGGAAAGTGTCGAACGGTAGCGGGTGCCCACCCCGCTGCAGCTAAGCTCACTTGCGTTCGCTAAGCTTCGCTGCCCCTCCCGCGGGCGGTAGGGGTGAGGGGGGTACCCTGCTGCGACAGGAACGGCCCACCCCGTGCGACTAAGCAGCAAGCTGCCAAGTCTTCCGACCCTCCCGCAAGCGGGAAGGTTTTCATTGGGAGCGCATTTCTTCGATTTTCAGGCGGATGGCAGTGACTACGCCTTCGATGTTCTCATGCACCTCGGCGTTCGTGAAGCGCAGCACGGTGTAGCCTTCGGTCCATATCCACTTTTCGCGGACCGCATCCCTTTCGGGCGCAACATCGTGGCTGTGACCGTCGAGTTCGATCACGAGTTTCAGCTCACGGCACAGGAAATCGGCATAATAACGCCCGACCGGCATCTGGCGGCTGAACTTTGCGCCTTGTTGGCTGCAGGAGAGGTGCTCCCACAAGGTGCGCTCGGCAGGGGTTGCTTCGCAGCGTAAGATGCGGGCGCGGCTTGTGTTTCTGGGGTGCCAATTGGGCATTGGCGGATATTGGCGCAATGGTTTGGATTTGCCCACCCCGTTGCGACTAGCGAGCGCGCTTATAGAAGAGGTTCGTCGCTCTTCACCATTCGCTTAGCATTCTCGGCTAACTCTTGTGCATGGGTGACTGTCAGAAGCTCGACACAAGCAGGCCGCGAAAGATTGCCGAGGTTGAATGGACCGAAGGCGGGTTGAAACTGCCGCAGAGCCAGCGACTGATCGATAGCGGGTGGTTCTTGCCTTTAATGGCGACACTGCCACTTGCGGCGTTCATCCTGATTTTCTTCTGGTGAGGGCCGCTTGGTCATGAACACATCCCAATGGCTGTTCGAACCGGCCAATATCGCTGTGGCTCTGATTGCCATGAACTTTGCCGCCTTTGCCGCTTTCGGCATCGACAAGATGCTTGCCGAGAATCAGTCGCGGCGAATTTCCGAGGCGGCCTTGCTCAATCTAGCGTTTTTGGGGGGCATTGTGGGTGCCTATGCCGGACGGGCATTGTTCAGGCACAAAACCCGTAAACAGCCATTCAGCAACCAGCTCCACATGATTGCGATGTTTCAATTGTGCGCTGCGGTGTTCGTGGCCATTTTTCTTTTCTTGAGTTTTTGACCCTTCTCCTGACTCCACCGACTTGGACCCATGCCCTGCACCTTTCCTACAGCGTGCCTCGGACGCTAAACTCTATGGCATGACGCGCCCCTCTATCTCCTGCCTTTTGTCCCTTTCAAACGGCCAATTTGCCGCAAAAGAAGTTTTTGCCCTTGGACACTGTCTCAAGTGTCTCAAAATTTCCTTTTTCGCACTTGTTTTCATGGCTTTGATCCAGATCAATTTCCTACCGGCAAACCGGTCATAATCCCTCGTCACAACCTCAAGGGAGATTAGCCTTAATGTCACAGCACACACCCAACGCACTCACCGCCATCTTCAAGCGCGACCGTGAGCTTATCCCTCACCTTAAGGGCAGTGGTGGTCATTTTGCGCGCCTTGCGGAGGAGTATCATGAGGTGAACCGGCAGGTGCACCGGATCGAGGCGGAAACCGAAGCGGCGAGCGATGAGCGGTTTGAAACGCTTAAGAAACAGCGCCTCTCGCTGCTCGACCAAATCACCGATATCGTCAGCAAAGCGCGCGAGGCGGTTTGATATTGGCCTGCAAGGTCGCCCCTCAAACTGCGGCGAGCAATTCTCGCGAATACCAGAGGTGCGGCCTTAGCAGGGCGTTCCAGCCGGACTCGTTGATCGAGCCGACCCATGATCCAAAGTAGAGGCGTGTTTTTTGTCCTATCGCTCCGCTGCTTGAGGACGATTGTCCAACGTCTATGGCCTCGATCGCGAACCAGCTCGCGGTGCCGGTGGGCTTGGATTCCAACAGAGCCTCGCTTCTTGAGTGCACTACCGCTTCGCTGCTTGAGCGCGCTTCGCGCCGCTCGACCACCTGCCACACGCCAAAGCGATCCGTCTCGCCTGCCGCCAACGCGCGGGCATCAGCGCTTGAGGCTGGCTTGCCCAGTGCCTTCAGGATCAGGCGCTCGGGCAAGAAGGCGCGGCTGCAATAGAAGCGTTCGAGATACCGCTCGAGGTTCATGCCGCCGGAAACGTCGCGGATAAAGCAATCGCGATAATCGCTGTCATTGCCAAAGCCAGCGAGCAGGCTGTCCTTCGGCACAAGGACTTCGCGAACAGGGACTTCGCGAACAGGGACTTCGCTCACTTGCGCCATTGCGGCTATTCGCCTTCCTACCAACCCCAAGCAGGCGGAGGCGCTTTCACCTCCTCGCTCAGGTCAAACTCGACCCGGAAAAAGCGATCCTCAGGCGCGCCGGTTTCAACCCTGCGCTGGAGCTGATAGGCGAATGTCGCCCCTTCGTTTCCTGCGGTGTCTACCTCCACGGTCCAGACATTGGTGACTGACGCCCCGAGCCCTTCGCGTTCAAACATTTCCACGCTGAAGTCATCAACCGGGAAGGTCTGCTCGCGCCCTGTCCCCTCATCGGCCGTATCCCCACCATACATTGTGACCGCATCGGGTTCGCCATCTTCATGCCGGTGATCGTGTTTGAGCCGCAGGCCCAGCGGGGTTTCTCCCTGACCGCTCATATGCGGTACGGCGGTGCGGGTGATAAGCCAGGTGCGTGAGCGATCCCACTCGCCGTCCATCGACACATGGAAGGGCACCGCAATGCGATCATCCGAACACTCGGAAACATGCATAACCATCTCAGCGCCTTGGAAATCGACATCCGCCGTGTCCGAGCTCACCAATGTGCCAGCATAGGCCTTTCCGCAATGGCTCGAGAGTGCCTCCCAGAACATATCCTGCGGATCGGGCTCAGGCGGCACAATGGGCTCCGTCCCGCAGGCGGTGAGGATGGCAATGGGGGCGAGCGTGATAAGGGCGAGGGTGCGTGTCATGCGGAGGAGACTAGCGATAAAATGCAGCGCTGTCCTGCACCGCAGATCGGCAATCCCGCGTGCTGTTTCGTTGAGGGCGGCCAACTCTTGTTTTTCGTTTGCGACCTTGGTGCTTGTGTGTATTAAGGCGGCAATACACATATAGAGGGTCGATTATGTTCACCGCCATTGTACTGCTTCTTGCTCAAACAGTCACAGCCGCTCCCATGCCTGAGCCAGCTGAGGCCAGGGAGCGCGTCGCAGCGCGCGATGCGGAGATGTTCTGGTACGCGTTTGAAGGGTGTGATGCAGGCGAAGTGCGCGCTCGGATCGCAGACGATTTTCGCATGGTGCACGATCAGGGCGGATTGGTAGCGACCAATGGAGATGACTTCACTGCGATGATTGCGGAGGATTGCAAGGCGCGCGAGGAAGGCGGCCGCAATGCAGGTTATAGCAACCGCCGCATGCTGGTGCCCGGCACGGATGAAATCACGCGGTTGGGCGATTGGGGAATGCTGCACCGAGGGGAGCACACATTCCACGAACTTCGCCAAAGACCCGCGGGCCATTACGGAGAGGGAGATCCGGGCGGGCCAACCTGGGTGATGACTGGCGGCGCGGCTTTCATCAATGTCTGGCGCTGGGATGGTGCGAACGAGCGCTTCATTATGCAAGAGACGATTAGCATCGACCACGGCGCTGCGCGCAGCTACCCGCCGGAGGGCTAGGATCTTTTGATCTGACGCTGCGCTTTCCTACATCTTAATGAGCAAGCTAAAAGCGCCGCTATGCCGTCCGCGGATTCCCTGACCGCTCAACTGCTTTAACCGCCGAAAAACTGTCCAAAGGTTTTGCCTTTGGACAGTGTCGCAAGTGCCTCAAAATTTCTTTTCTTGGGCGGTTGTGGTGACCGTGATCCAGGTCAATGCGAGCAAGCTTTCGCTCTCACCGATTGGCGATGATCAGAACAGCAGAGTGCTCGGGTCAGGCATCGGTTCCTTACGCTGGGCCTTGATCAGGCTCAGAACGCTGCGCACACCCACCCATACCGCGATAAGCGGCATGATGAGCAGACCGATCAAAACGAACGACAGGACGCCCGCGACGAGAAAGCCGAGGAAGCCGAACCAGAAAGTGCGGATAAGATAGGTGAAATGCGAAGCCGCCCAGCTCTCCTGACTTTCTCCCTGCCAAACATGGGCAAGGACGATGCCGACAAGGCCGGTGATGCCGGTGATAAAGCTGGCAAGAAAGCACAGCGAGATGATGGTGGGCTGATTGAAGTCGAAACCATTGCTTGGTCCTACTTCACGTCCTGTGTCGGATTTAACTGGTTCGGTCATGTCTGATCCCCCTCGATGGCCGTGAATTCTAGGCGTAGTCTACGCTTTGCGTGCTAGTGAGCAAGCCCTTCGTTGGGAACGGCCTATTGTTCGCACCAATCGCGCGGTGCCTCACCCCAGCCACGCTCAAAGGCGAGCCCGCTTGAAATCATCACATCGGCAAGGAGTTCGCGCGTGCCATCAGACTTGGTGCGGCGGGCGGCGCGCAATTCGCGGCCATATTGATCGCGCGGAGGGTTATCCGCCCCGTTCCATTCAAACGGGCCGTCGTCCAGCCATTCGTGCAGTCTGACCTTCGCCCTCTGCGCGAGCGAGTACTCGCCTTCACACGCGCCTTCGAGTTCAGGAGCATCAAAACCGGTGAAGCGGATGCGGCGCTGAGCAGCGCCGTCACTTACCAGAACAGTGTCGCCGTCGATAACACACCCTGATTGGCGAGGGCCCTCTCCGCAGTGGGCAAAGCTGGTGTTGACCTCGACCCAGCCTTGCTCCTGCGCGATGGGCCGCGCCACAATCCACCAAACCAGCATCACCACTAGCGCGAGCGCTGGCACGCGCCACATAAGCCACCAATTGAAAAGCCCGGCGCGCGCTGAGGCGCGGCGTCTGGGCGGACGGCGAAAGCGGGGGCGAACCGGTGGTCTGGGCATGGGGTGCTCAGATTAGCAGGGTTCGAATTCAAAGAAAGGGCCCGCCATGTTCGCGGACGCATGACCGCTGCGGTCAAAAAGAAGGCCGCCCGGCATAAACCGAGCGGCCTTCTGAAAACAAAAGATGCCGGCGATTAGCCTACATTGGTTGTTTCTTCGAGCGATCCAAAAGTGCCGTCAGGACGCTCTGTCGATTCGCATGAGTTGGCATCGACATATGTCCACGCATTGCCCTGATAATCGATGGTCGAGGTACCAGCACAGCTTGTACCTGGGCCAGCGGCGCAGTCATTCTGGCCCGCCAGCGAGATGCCAAAGCACTTCTCTTTTTCGCCAGCACCGGCATCAGCCAGAGCTTCTGCTTCTGTGGTTGCAGCGGCTTCTTCAGCAGGTGCTTCGGCACCACCTGAGCAAGCAGCGGCAAGGCCAGCGGCTGCAGCCAGAGCGATTGAGCCTTTAAAACGTGCGGTATTCATAGTCTTCCTCCATCAAATTCGCAGAGTCTTTGTGCGAAACGTAAACTCGTGTCTATCGTCGATTCGGATGGAAACAGCATTCGGTTACAAAGAAAAGAGCAAAGTTTGCAATGTGCTTGCGTTGACCGTTTCAATCCACCGCTTCATCGATTGCTTTCCTAGTGCGATCTTACCCGCTAAGCGCCCCTGAAAGCAGGCTTCAAGCCGCAGCAAAGCAGCGAGAAATGACGATGGCGAATTTGCACAAGGACTCTTCTTCCCCGGTTCTTGCCAAGGCTGAAGTGTTGATTGAGGCACTTCCGTACTTTCAACGCTACGCAGGACGCACCTTTGTGGTGAAATATGGCGGGCATGCCATGGGTGAACCGCAGGCCGCGCGCGATTTTGCAGAGGATATCGTGCTCTTGAAGGCTGTCGGGATCAATCCGGTGGTTGTTCATGGTGGGGGACCACAAATTGGCGATATGCTGTCACGCCTTGGGGTCGAGAGTACATTTGTGGACGGCCTTCGCGTGACGGATGAGGCGACTGCCAAAATTGCAGAGATGGTCCTATCCGGTGCGATTAACAAGGAACTGGTTGGCTGGCTTAGTAATGCTGGGGGCAAGGCATTGGGCCTCTCAGGTAAGGATGGCGGCCTTGTTTCTGCGCGCAAAGTCACGCGCACAACCAAAGACCCGGAAAGCCTGATAGAGCGCGTTGTGGACTTGGGTTTTGTGGGTGAGCCCGCCCAAGTCGACACTTCTGTGATCGATACCGCAGTTGCAGCAGGGATGATCCCCGTCATCGCGCCCATTGCGGGTGGAGCCGATGGCGCAACTTACAATATCAACGCAGACACAATGGCAGGGGCCATTGCTGCGGCGCTGGGGGCAGCGCGCTTGTTCCTTTTGACAGACGTTCCGGGCGTCATGGACGCGGATGGTGAGCTTATGTCCGACCTAAATCCCGCTGATATCGCCCGCCTCAAGGAGGAAGGTGTCGTGAAGGGTGGTATGGTGCCCAAGCTTGAGACTTGCGTTACTGCTGTCAATTCTGGCTGTGAGGCTGCGGTTGTGCTCGATGGTCGCGTCCCCCATGCAATGTTGCTTGAGTTCTTCACCGCGAGTGGTGCGGGCACGCTGGTGCGAGCGTGATGCACAGGCTACGGACTGTGGCGACACATTATCCAAGACTGGAAAAGGGCGTATTAGTCGGGTAATACGCCTAAAGAGGGACTCAACAGGGCTTCGCTTGCTTCGCCGGTGAGTCCTAGAAAAAGGTACCAAGAAAAATCATGCAAGGACTTGTTGCAATTTATCAAATCGTCGAGCTGCTGGTGAGCGTCTTCGTGATGCTCATCATCATTCAGTTCGTGATCGGGCTGCTTTTCGCCTTCAACGTGGTGAACACGTCGAACCAGTTTTTGATGCAGGTGTATGAATCGATCAATCGTGTGCTCGATCCGGTTCTTAGGCCGATCAGGAACATTATGCCGCAGACGGGCGCTCTGGACCTTTCGCCTCTTGTGGTGATCGTTGGTGCTCAGATCGTGCTGATTGTCCTGCGAAACATCTTGGTCGCCGCATGACCGCGACAAGGATAGACGGCAAGGCGTTTGCAGCGGCATTGCGCGAGCGCGTCGGATCGCATGCGCTCGACTTTGCGAGCAAGGCAGGCCGCAAACCCGGATTGGCGGTGGTGCTTGTGGGCGAGGATCCCGCGAGCCAAGTATATGTCGGTTCCAAAGGTAAGGCGACTGTCGCCGCCGGTATGGAAAGCTTTGAACACCGCCTGCCCGCGGATACCAGCGCAGACGCTCTGCTCGCCCTGGTCGACAAACTCAACGCAGACGAGAATATTGACGGTATTCTCGTTCAGCTTCCGCTACCAGATCATCTCGACGAGCACTCTATCATTGCCTCGATCAGCCCCGACAAAGATGTCGATGGCTTCCATGTGATCAATGCGGGGCGCCTCAGCGTCGGGCAATCGGGATTCGTGCCTTGTACGCCCCTTGGTTGCATGATGCTCCTGACCGACCGGCTCGGCGATCTCTCCGGCCTCGAAGCGGTCGTCATTGGTCGCTCCAATATTGTCGGCAAGCCAATGGCGCAATTGCTGCTAGATGCCAACGCCACCGTCACTATCGCACACAGCCGGACCAAGGATTTGGCGGCCGTTGTTAAGCGCGCAGACATCGTGGTTGCGGCAGTCGGGCGGCCGAATATGATTGGTAAGGACTGGCTCAAGCCCGGCGCGACCGTCATCGATGTGGGTATCAACCGCCTTCCGCCTGAACCGGGTAAGGAAAAGGGCAAGCTTGTGGGCGATGTCGCCTTTGATGAGGCAAGCGAAGTCGCCGGCGCGATCACGCCTGTACCGGGCGGGGTTGGGCCGATGACAATTGCGGTCCTTTTGCGCAACACTTTGGTGGCCGCGCATCGCAATGCCGGACTTGCCGTGCCAGAAGGCATCTAAGCCAAGGTCGATCGAAAGAGGGTTTCATGAAGTGTGCACTTACTATCGGCCTCGTCTCCACTCTGACGCTTTCACTCGCGGCGTGCGCTAGCGGTGCCCCGCGCGGCCCCTCAAATAAGGTCATAGAGCGCGTGCTCGCCAAGGCACCCGGCAAAGCGCAGCCAAGCGCGATTGTCTCGACTGAGATTGCCTATGCGAGGGCTGCCCAGGAGCAGAGTTTTGCTGAGGCTGCCTTGGCCTTTGCCGCGCCGGGCGCTCAGATGCACCTTCGCGATGGTGTGGTCCCAATCGAGGCGATTGCGCAGGGCCTTGCGGAGGCAGGCATAGAAACGCAGTGGGGCCCGCGCGTGGTTGTGAAAAGCTGCGACGGTTCGCTGGCTCTAAGTCAAGGGCGCTTTGTCGATGGTGAAGGCAAGGTTGGTAACTATGTCACCACATGGGTGCGCCAGGCCGATGGCACGTATAAATGGACCTACGACGCAGCCGGGCTCGATGATCCACAGCCACCACCACGACCGGACTTCGAAGATGGTGATATCGTGGTGACAGCCTTTGACCTGGTCGAAGGCCTTATTGCGACGTGCCCGCGCGCTGGAGAAAATGTGCCGGCGGCGCCTGCGATTCCCGCTGGAGGCGGTGGCGCATCAGCGATACAAGTCTCCCGAGATGGCACTTTGCGTTGGCGTTGGGAGCACCTTGAGGGCAATCTCAAATATGTAAAGGCGGACTATTACTTCGAGGGCCAATGGGTAACGGCCATCGAACAAACGCTTGCATCTGCACCTGAAGAGTGATGAGGGCCAAAGAAATCTCTTAAAAGACGCTGTATGCTCCCCGAACTTTTCATCTCTGCCTTTGTCACCCTGTTTGTGGTGATTGATCCTCCCGGCTGTGCGCCGATTTATGCTGGCCTCACCAAAGAGGCTAGCCCGGCGCAAGCGCGCAATATGGCCCTACGCGCGACGTTTATCGGAGCTGTCATCCTCGTCATATTCGCCTTCTTCGGCGAGGCACTGCTTGGCGCGCTGCATATTCAGCTCGACAGCTTCCGGATCGCAGGCGGATTAATGCTCTTTTGGATCGCCTTTGAAATGGTGTTTGAGAAGCGCACCAAACGCCGCGAAGAACGCGCTGATAAGGTCAATGCTGACCCTGAGGTTGAAGACGTATCGGTCTTTCCAATGGCAATGCCTATGCTCGCAGGGCCTGGCGCGATTGCTGCCATCATGCTCCTTATGAACGAGGCCGAGACAACGGCTGAAACCATCGAAGTGTTTGCTGCTCTTGGTTCAGTGCTCTTTATCACGGCGCTCGCTCTTGTGGCGGCTGGCCCCTTGATCCGGCTGCTTGGTGACAAGGTCGAGGCGGTGATCACACGGCTTCTTGGCGTGCTTCTAGCCGCTTTGGCCGCGCAGTATGTGATCGACGGGATCAAGGGCAATTTCGGCATCGCTTAGGCGATGCTGGAGCCAATCCCCCAGGCTAGGGCAAAGGCCACCCCTAGGGTGCCAAAGGCCCCCATCGCTCGCATCCCAGCAAAGGCCTTACGCGCGCCTGTCAGATCATCGCCATGTGACCCTGCAAGCGATGAAAAGCCGGCCGCGTGAAGAATGCGTGCGATGGCAAAGACAATACACACCGCAGCAACATAGGTCGTCTGGCCAACGATCATCTCAAACAGAGCGATCACCACCAGAAACAGCCCGGAATTCTCCGCCAGATTGCCGTGGCGGCGCACTTTGCGCTCAAGGTCACGATCATCGCCAATGCCGATGAATTGCCCTTTGGATCGATGAAGCCCCACTCTCAGCATCAAGGCCACCTGTAAGACAATCAAAAACGCGCCAAGCATAGCGGCGTAGAGTGGCAGATTAGTCATTGCGTTAGCTCCGTTTCAAGGATGGGTGTGTCTGGGAACCCGATCAGCGTAAGCGAGGCATTCCCTGCATCAAGAATGAGCTGTGGGTCTGATGCGAGGCGAGCTGAGGCAAAGGCACCGTGGAGCAATTGCGTCAGTGTTCGCCCAAGCGAGGCCGGGTCTGCTTTGGTCCCTCGTAGTTCATATGCATCGCGCGCGATCCGGGTCAGCATCTCTTCTACTTGGGCAAAGATGCGGTTAGCCTCTTCGCGAATCTTGGGGATCTCCTGGCCAAGTTCCAACGCCAGTCCGACTATTGGGCAGCCATATATGTCGCCGTTCTCAGTTGCAGTTTGAGCATGTGCGCAGTGCGCCTGCCGGTAAATCGCTGCAAGCCGGTCTTGCGGCGCACTGAACTCGGCGAAACTCCCGGCAAACACGAGGTCCAATGACATCTCGCCGTTAAAGCGCGCCACCGCGAGGGCGATGTCGTTCTTGTCTGCGAAATAGCGATAGACGGTCGCCTTGTTGACCTTGGCGGCCTGCGCGACCTCATCAACCGAGACACCATGAAAATTGCGCCGCCAGAAAAGGCTGGCAGCGGTCGCGACAATGTGCGCGCGGGTGCGTTCGCCTTTGGTAAGAGTGGCAGGGCTGTTCATAAGTAACCGTATAGTTACTTTTGACCTGAGTGCCTACGATCATCCTGCGACAATTCGTCGCACAATCCACGGACTATTGCAGCGTCGTGATCTCGTCTGTGCCGTCGCTCCGACCGAAAAACTGCATCAACTGAACCAGAAGCTCGCATCGTTCGGTCAATGAGTTGGCTTCAAGCAGGGCCTGTTTCGAAGCTGGGTCAAACGGCGCAATTTGCGACACCCCATTGATCAGCGACATATCATCTAGCCGCTCTACCGAATCCCAATCGACGCTATAGCCTTGCGCATCGGCAAACTCACGAGCCTCACGCTCGAAGCCGC
This sequence comes from uncultured Erythrobacter sp., assembly GCF_947502395.1. GTDB lineage: Bacteria > Pseudomonadota > Alphaproteobacteria > Sphingomonadales > Sphingomonadaceae > Erythrobacter. The sequence goes on along the minus strand of NZ_CANMZM010000002.1, from coordinate 396,630 downwards.
CGCGCTGGGCAAAGCTCAGCGTTTCGCTCTCATTGTCTTCAATCATCTTGGCTTCCACCTGACGGAATGCTGTCGCCACGTCCATCTCATGCAAGACTTTGAAACGCGACTGACCTTCAAGGATGAGATTGTAACGCCCGTCATCCATTGCCTCAATCTCACCGATCCGTCCGACACAGCCAATCGAGTAGAGCGGCGCGCCATCGACGGCGCGCTGAGGCTGGATCATTCCAATGCGCCGGTCCCGGACAAGAGCATCGCCGACCAGAGCGCGGTAGCGCGGCTCAAATATGTGCAGCGGCAATTGCAGTCCGGGGAACAGCACCGCTCCGCTCAAGGGGAAAATCGATAGGCGGGTGGACATTGCAGTGGGTTATCCAAAGAGGATCTTGGACAGGCGGCGGCGTGTAGTCACAACCCACTCGTCTTCGAGGCCAGTCGCTTCGAATATCTTGAGCAGCTTCTCTCGCGCTGCGCCCTCATTCCACTCGCGGTCCTTTTCGACCATAGCGAGCAAAGTGTCTGCGGCATCGTCGCGCGCGCCAGCGGCAAAGGCCGCATCGGCAAATGCGAGCAGTGCGTCCATATCCTCTGGATTGGCCCTGGCTGTCTGACGAAGTCCTGCAAGCTCACCATCATCGACTGAACTCGCCGCGAGCTCCAATGCGCTCTTCGCCGCCGCAATCGCGGGATCGGTAGCAAGTTTGGGATCAGCTTCTATCGCAGCCAGAACCTGCCCCGCTTCCTCGGTCTGCCCGAGCGCGATCATCGATTTGATAAGGCCTGCATGAGCGTTCGCATTGTCTCCAGCAAACTCGGCGACTTGCGCAAAGATGCTGGCGGCGCGCTGAGCATCACCTTCGTTCAAAGCGGCTTCACCCATCGCAAGAAACTGAGCGAGCTCTTCCGTTGAGGGGCCTGTAGCCTCGCCATTTGTTGCACCCGCCTCAATCGGCAATTTCTCCAGCAATTGGTCGAGCATCTGGCTCAGCTGGCTTTCAGTCCGCGCACTGGTGAGATCGGCCACGGGCTGGCCCTGATACAGAGCATAGACCGTCGGGATCGACTTCACCTGGAACTGACCAGCAATGAATTGTTCTTCATCGACATTGATTTTGGCGAGCACCACGCCTTTTTCCGCATAGTCCGCAGCGACTTTCTCGATCACCGGGGTCAGCGCCTTGCACGGCCCGCACCATTCCGCCCAGAAGTCGACTATGACCAGCTTGGTCATGCTTGGCTCAACCACCTCCTTGCGGAAACGATCAACTGCCTTTTGCTCTTCGATGTTCAGACCCATGCTGGCCAAAGGTATGCTCCTGTCTTCTTGTGCCGCGGCGCGGCTCCAAATGGTTCTTGCCCCTAATGTGGGACGTTTTGCGGCCTTGTGAAGCTTGCAATCCCTGCTGGCTAGCGGGTGCGCGCGAATAAGAGATGTTTTTTTGCGTCTTTTAGGGTTGCAGGGTTTCTCACTCGCTGCTAATCGCGCCGCCTCCCCGACAGAGATGTGCTGTTTCAGCTGCTCTGTGAAGGCGTCAGTGAGCGGGCGTAGCTCAGGGGTAGAGCACAACCTTGCCAAGGTTGGGGTCGGGCGTTCGAATCGCCTCGCCCGCTCCATTATCCATCCAGAATTGTCAGAGATTCGCGCCATCGCCGTTTCGCGGCGTAAAGCGTGTCTTTTATGCCGCATACTCCAAACGTTCCGCGACGCCTTCCGCGCTGGGCGCAGTTTGCGCTGGACGATTGCCTTCAATGCGTTAAGTGATTTCCAGGAATGATATAGTGTAACATCACCTAGGAATTTTAAAACTTCTCATGAAAACCATCACTTCACAACTCGCGGTCGCAACTGCGCTTTCCTTTGCGGTGGCTGCGACGCCAGCACTCGCTCAAAGCGAAGCCGATAATGAAAGCACGCCTGACCTGCCTGTTAATTCGAGTATTCTGACAATTAGCAATTCGATCGTTGTTTCGGCAGAAGGTCTGGAAGAGCTCGACTTTATTGCAGGGCAGGATGCGCTTGAAGTCGAAGAAATCCTGCAAAATCTCGATGGCCAGATTGGTGAGGTTCTCGACAAGCTGCCGGGCGTTTCTGCGACCAGCTTTGCGCCTGGTGCTTCGCGTCCGATCTTGCGCGGACAGGATGGTGAGCGTGTGAGGATTCTTATCGATGGTCTCGGCACTGCAGATGTCGCAAGCACTTCGGCCGACCACGCGACTACGATTGACCCCCTGACAGTTGAACGCATTGAAGTCCTGCGCGGTCCGACGGCGCTGCTCTTCGGAAGCCAAGCGCTGGGCGGCGTGGTCAATGTGATCGACCGCCGGATCCCAACAGAGGTTCCGGAAAATGGCGTCCGCGTCGATGCGATAACTGCCTTTGATACAGCCAGCGATCTGCGCAGCGGCGGTGCTTCACTCGATGTTGGCTTGGGCGAAATGTTCGTGTTCCATGTCGATGGCTCATACCGTGAGACCAATGATCTTGAGATTCCCGGCTTTCAGCTGACAGAAGAATTGCGAGCCGATCTTCTGGCCGATGCAGCTGAAGAAGAAGCGGAAGGCGAGCTTGAGGAAGCAGCCGAGCTTCGCGAAGCAGCGGCTCAGGAAGACTTCCTCCCCAACAGCGCGACGGAAACTTACACGGTCAACGGCGGAATCGGAGTGATCCTGGGTGATTCAACCTTTGGCGCTTCGGTCGGATATTACGACACATTCTATGGCATCGTTGGCAATCCCGAAGGCGGCCATCATGGCGAAGAGGGTGAAGAAGGCGAAGAGGAAGAGGGCGAGGAGGAGGCAGAAACCGTCTCCATCGGCCTTGAACAATGGCGCTTTGATTTCAAAGGCGACATAGCGCTCGGCGGCGGATTTGCCGATCGCTTGAAAATCCGCGCCGGTTATTCCGACTACACCCACACTGAATTCGAAGGTACCGAAATTGGCACAGTCTTCGATACCGAAACATTCGAAGCGCGAGCGGAACTCATCCAGACAGGAGGCGGCGTGATCGGTGCGCAATTCACTTCGCGTGATTTTGAAGCGGTGGGCGAGGAGGCTTTCGTGGCGCCAAATGACACGACACAGTTCGCTGTGTTCACCGTTCAGGAATTTGACCTTGGCTTTGCTCAACTTGAAACTGCCGGTCGCTACGAAAATGTTGATGTTGAATCCGAGACAGTTGGCGTTGATCGGAATTTCAACCTTTTCTCTGGCGCTGTCTCCTTGGTGGGTGAGCTCGAAGAGGAACGCGGTCGGGTTGGCCTGACCGTTTCGCGTTCAGAACGCGCACCTGCAGGCGAAGAATTGTTCGCAAATGGTCCGCACATTGCAACGCAAAGCTTTGAGATCGGTGACCCCAATCTCGGCACTGAGGAGGCATGGGGTGTGGAGGCCTTTATTCGCCTTGCTCAAGGCGACGCAACTGTGAATTTTGCCGCCTATTTCCAGACCTTTAGCGACTACATCTTCTTGAACCCTACCGGTGAGGAAGAAGATGACTTGCCAGTCTTTGAGTTCCTTCAATCCGGTGCCGAATTCTTCGGGTTTGAGGCCGACGCAAACATCCCTCTGGTGGAAGCCGATAGCTATACACTCACCGCAGATCTTCGTGCATCATATGTGGAGGCGAAACTGTCGGGCGATCTGAGTGGACCGGTGCCTCGCATCCCACCGCTTAGCCTTCTCGGAGCGCTCGAAGCAGACATCGATGCGTTCAATATCCGCGGCGAAATCCAGCATGCCGGTGGGCAGGAATCGGTGGTCGAATTTGAGACACCGACAGACAGCTTCACCTTCGTCAATCTCTACCTCACCTGGCGTCCGCTCCAGAACAATCAGAACCTCTCGTTGCAATTGGCAGGTGAGAATCTGTTCGACACCACTGGTCGTCGCCATTCGAGCTTCACCAAGGACTTTGTTCCATTGGCCGGTCGCAACATTCGAGCAAGTGCCCGGCTTAGCTTTTGAACTCCAGCTCAACAGACAAATAAAAAGGGGGCTCGCTGACAGATTAGCGGGCCCCCTTTTATTGTGTTGCGTGCAATCAGTTTTCGACTGCGAATTGAATCTCCGCGTGACTCTGTAGCCGGTCAACCAACGCTTCACCAAGAAACGCCCCTGGCGTGCCAACCCCGCCCCCTGTATTGTTGTGCAGCAATGCAATGCCAGTTTCGGTCAGCATCCGGCTGGTTGAACCATAGCCGGGATCATATTTGCCTTTGACGCCGAAGTGCAGGTTTTCCCCACCCGGACCATCGGCAACGAACAGCACATCGTAGAATCCGTTCTCGCGCTCGTCCTTGCTCGGACCTTCGCCGGGCTTTGGAGGTTTTGCGCCGAAGGGGTTCTTCATCATCTCAACCGCAGCTTCGGCCATCTTCTTGCCCGCTTCGCCTGGGCTGGTGAGCATCATCTCGTCGTATTGGAAGTCCTCACCATAGGGGTGACCCAGCAAGAAGTTGGTGCGGTGGACATTCTTGGTGTTGATCGGCGCCATCACAAAAGGCGCGGCCCATTTGTCGAGGTCGGCCTCATACATCGGCACCATGCCTGTTGGCTGACCTGGCCCTTCGAACCCTTCGGCCAATGCGAAAGGATTGCGCAGCACGTTGATGATGCCGGGCTTTTTCGCCGCCGCTTTCATAGTTGCACCAAGGCTAGCGGCGGTGCCGCCTGAGAACGTTCCGGCCATTGCCCGTACGCGTCCCCTGATCTTTGGCGAAGGCGCGCCGAAGCGTTCCTTTGCTGCTTTCTGAGTCATCAACACGCCCAGATCGAAGGGAATGGAATCAAACCCGCTCGAGAAGCAAATCCGTGCGCCAGAAGCTTTGGCTGCGTCATTATGTTCGGCAATTTTCTCGGCCATCCACGCGGGCTCTCCACACAGGTCGGCATAATCGGTTCCTGTGCTGACGCAGGCTGCAACCAGATTGTCGCCATACATCTGGTAAGGGCCGACGGTTGTAAGAACGACTTTGGTGCGCGCGCACATTGCCTCCAGATCCGCCTGATCGTCTGCATTGGCAACCACGAGAGGCGTATCAGCAGGCGCACCGATCTCATCACGCACGGCTTCAAGCTTGTCCTGACTGCGACCAGCCATGGCCCATTTAGGGGCATCGTCGCGGGGCCCGTAGTGGTTGACGAGATATTCGGCGACCAGACGCCCGGTATAGCCGGTTGCGCCATAGACAATGATGTCAAACTCTGTGTCGCTCATGCAGTTGTTCTCCTAGACTTGCTCCCCAGCGCAAAACCGGGACGGAATGCCTTCCTTCGTACGCAATTGGCTGCGATTTGCGAGTCTTTGGTTGGGGTGGCCGAACTTGGGCATTCGCTTGCCGCCTAACTCCGGGTGATACGCGGCAAGACCCCAGTCTGGCTGGAGAGCGCGAGAAGCTGTCCGTTTTCACTAAAGTGCTGAGTCTGCCCGTGGATCACACCGCGGCTGATCGCGCCCATTTGCGTGACCGAGAGCACCCATCCTGGTGGAGCGGATTGGATTAAGCGGAAGGTGGCATCTAGGCTGAAACCGTTGGCACTCTTGGGATGCGCGCCGAGAAAGAAATCAGAAATGATCGCAAGCCATCCGCTGTCATTAGCAAAGCCAGCGGCATTGCGCACCCATACTGCGTTGAAACCGATGTCGGAATCTTGCTTGGCCAGGCGCATTTCAAACTGGTCAATCAGTGAGCCATCCGCGCTCCACCGTGTTTCGTCAGTAGGCTCGCAATCGTCCGGGCCGGGCAGATCAGGCATTTGCACAAAAGTCAGTTTCTCACTCGGCTCGCGTGCGCCCAAGGCTGCGCTGACACGGTGCGTAGGCCTGCCATTGACGTTGGCCTCCGCCATCCATTGCCCCACCGATTGCCCACCACCACATTGCTCGCAGTGGATAGTGAGTTCCTCGGCGTGCTGCGTTGGGCTGAGGAATTGGACGTGCGCCCACAGGATGGGCTGACCACTGGCAAGCTCCATAGCGTCCACCGCCGCAGCCAGCGCTACTCCGCCCATAATGTGCGGTGCGCCTTCGGGGCCGACGGTGGCGGGGGGCATCACGGGAAGAGTGTAAGCACCTTCGCGACCGTTATCGGAAGGGACAACGCGCCAAAAGGGGTAATTTGCAATCGACATTTGGCCCCCCTTCACTGTTGTTGGCGCTTGCTTAGAGACGCGGGAGCGTCACACCCTGTTGACCCATATATTTCCCGGCTCTGTCGGCATAAGTCACTTCGGGCCGCTCATTGCCTTTGAGGAACAGGAATTGGCAGGCTCCTTCATTGGCGTAGATTTTGGCGGGAAGGGGCGTAGTGTTCGAAAACTCGAGAGTCACATGCCCCTCCCAACCGGGCTCCAACGGCGTCACATTCACAATGATCCCGCAGCGCGCATAGGTGCTCTTGCCCAGGCAGATCACCAGAACATCCTCCGGAATGCGGAAGTATTCGACCGTGCGGGCAAGCGCGAAGGAATTGGGCGGGATAACGCAGACATCGATATCGCGATCAACAAAGGAGTTAGAGGCGAAATCCTTTGGGTCCACCACCGCACTATCGACATTGGTGAAGATCTTGAACTCCGGCGCGACCCGCGCGTCATATCCGAAGGAAGAAAGGCCGTAGGAGATCACCCCATCGCGTCGCTGCGCCTCGACGAAGGGCTCAATCATGCCCTGGGTCTGTGCGGCCTTGCGAATCCATTTGTCTGATAGAATTGCCATCGGCCATTGATTCCGGATGGCGGTGACGGGGGCAAGGTGGGCCCTTCGACTTATCCGGATGAGTCTGCCCACCGCATATCGGGCACTGCATAGGCAATCAGGCCTTCACTGGCGGCTTCTTCGCGTCCATGATATTGCGTGGATTGTCAGGGTGCATCGCGAATTCTTCACGCGGATTAGGGGAAACACATAGGCCATGACTGGCAATATCAGTGCAAAATCAACCGCAAGGGGCATCAAGCGCGGCGGCGTAAAGCTCAGTACCAAACTTTTGGGGCCATTCGGTGTGTTCCTCCAAGGCGCGATCAAGGAGCCGGGGATGGTGGGGGCGGTTTTCCCATCGTCCAAATCAACAATCGACAATATGATGAAGAAGGTCGATTGGGAAAATTGCAAGCTCGTGGTCGAATATGGCCCCGGTGTTGGCACTTTTACCCATCACTTGCTTAAGCACCTGCCCGCTGACGCGCAGCTGCTCGCGATCGATACCAATGCGCATTATGTCGAGCATCTGGCCAATACGATTGCCGATCCGCGCTTCAAAGCCGTCTTAGGTTCAGCCACGGATGTTGAGCGGATTGTCAAAGAGGCTGGGCACGAATTTGCCGATATTGTGATTTCTGGCCTGCCGATCTCAACTTTGCCTGAGGATGTAGCGGAAGACATGATCGATGCGACCTACCGCGTGTTGAAACCCGGTGGGGCTTTTCTCACCTATCAATACCGCTTGAAAGCGCGACGATTGACCGAGCAGGCCTTTGACCGGATTGATAAGAAATATGTCCTGATGAACGTGCCGCCCAACCACTTGACCTGGGGTTGGAAAGCAGCCTGACACTGTATCATCTTATCAGCGAGGGACCGAGCTTGGGGTCTAGCCCAGTCACATAATTCAGCCACTTCTTTGGGCGGCGGCGCATACTCTGAGAAACTCCAACGTGGCACTGGCCTTGCCACTCCATAGCAGACCACGCAGGGCGAGGATGTGGCTGGTCGGTCGGGATATTGTTGGCGTAAAGAGGGGGCATGCCTCTTTTCCTATCGCACAATCCTTGATTACACGGGCAGCGCTTAGAAGCTGGCGAGAAGGCTCGCATTTCCCCCGGCTGCTGTTGTGTCAACGCAGGTCACCCTCTCGGTCGCAAAACGGGCGAGATAATGCGGTCCGCCGGCCTTTGGCCCTGTGCCGGATAGACCTTCGCCGCCAAAAGGCTGGCTTTCGACTATCGCGCCAATCTGATTGCGATTGATGTAGAAATTGCCGACGCGGGCGCGTGACTGGACGAAGCGATGGGTCGCCTCGATCCGGCTGTGTAGGCCAAGCGTCAGGCCGTAGCCAGTTGCATTGATGTCCTCGATCACCCGGGCCAATTCTTGCGCCTTGAAGCGAACGATATGGAGCACTGGGCCAAAATTCTCGCGTTTCAGATCAAGGATTGAGCCGATCTCCATGATCGTGGGCGCAACAAAGCATCCTTTGCTGGCGAAGTCCCCCAGCTTGCGCCGCCATACTTTCAGGCCGGAGGCTTCTCGCCGGGCGATATGGCGTTCGAGCGCGGCCTGGGCATCCGGATCAATAACCGGCCCCACATCGGTTGCTAGATCTGCCGGATCGCCGATGTGCAAGGCCTCAAACCCGCCCCGGATCATTTCGACCATCCCATCGGCAATATCGTCTTGCAAATACAGCACGCGCAATGCCGAGCAGCGCTGCCCCGCACTTTGGAACGAAGAGGCAAGCACATCGCGCACTACCTGCTCTGGCAGCGCGGATGAATCGACGATCATCGCATTCTGTCCGCCTGTTTCGGCGATCAGGGTAGCGATCGGGCCGTCGCGTCCTGCCAGCGTCCGATTGATGGCCTGAGCGGTCTCGGTCGAACCGGTGAAGGCAACACCGCTAAGGCGCGGATCGTTAGTGATCATTTGGCCGACATCTCCGGCACCCGGCAGGAGCTGCAGAGCCTCTGACGGAATACCCGCCTCATGGCAGAGTTTTACGGCGAGCGCTGCGATAAGCGGGGTTTGCTCAGCCGGTTTGGCGATCACAGCGTTGCCTGCAGCAAGCGCTGCCGAGGCCATGCCTGTGAAGATTGCCAGCGGGAAATTCCAAGGACTGATTGTCGCGAAGACTCCGCGCCCGTGCAGCCTCAGCATGTTGTCTTCACCGGTGGGGCCGGGAAGTTGGATGGGATCTTCAAATTGCCGCCGCGCTTCGCCAGCGTAGTAGCGCAGGAAATCGACCGCCTCGCGCAGTTCGGCTACTCCGTCGAGAAGGGTCTTGCCCGCCTCGCGTTGGCAAAGCGAGAGAAATTCCGCCGTGTGAGCCTCAAACAGGTCGGCGGCTTCTTCAAGCAGCAAGGCGCGTTTGTCGCCACCCAAGGCATCCCAACCCGGCTGGATACTGATCGCGCGCACGAAAGCGGCATCGACCTCTTCTGGGGTGCTGTCGCGTCTTGTGCCGACTTCGATGCTAAGGTCATGCGGCATTGTGATCGGCGCGATTTCTCCCGCTTCATCGGCCGGGAACGTGGGCTCTGCATGCCATTTGAGTTCGGAGAGCTCGGCAAGCTTTTTCTCCAACGGAGCAAGCACTAGAGGATCGGACAGATCCACACCGGCGCTGTTCAAGCGTGCGCCCAGAATGTCCTCGGGCAAAGGGATAGCGGGATTGCGTTTGGGCGAACGCAATTCGATCTCAGCCAAAGGATCACGCACCAGATCTTGCGCCGCAAACTCTGCATCGCCCATGCGATTGACGAAGCTGGTGTTGGCCCCGTTTTCAAGCAGCCGCCGGACCAGATAAGCGAGCAGTTCGGTATGACCGCCAACCGGCGCATAGATACGCACCGGAGTTTGGGAATTGCCTTCGATCCGGGCGAGTGCTTCGTAAAGCTCTTCGCCCATGCCGTGGAGACGCTGAAACTCAAACGGGCGGCCCTGGGACAACTCCTTCACAACTGCGACAGAATTGGCGTTATGTGTTGCAAAGGCCGGGCGGATGACATCTTCATGCTCAAACAATCGCGCGGCGCAGGCGAGGTATGAAACGTCGGTTGCGACCTTGCGAGTGAAGACCGGGTAGTCGGCATACCCTCCCACCTGCGCAAGTTTTACCTCGGCGTCCCAATAGGCCCCTTTGACTAGGCGCACGAACAGCTTGCGACCATGCCGCCGGGCAAGCTTCGCTATCCAGTCACACAGCGGAACGCCCCGCTTCTGATAGGCCTGGATAGCAAGTCCGAAGCCTTCCCAAGCAGCGCCATCATCACGCCGGAACAGTGCGTCGTCAGCCATCAGTTCTTCGATAATATCGAGGCTGAGTTCCAGCCGCTCGGCTTCTTCGGCGTCAATGGTGAAGTGGATGTTGGCATCGCGCGCCTTTGCCGCGAGATTGCGGACCATGGGCACTATCTCGGATCGGGCCTGATTGGCGTACAGATAGGAGTATTTCGGGTGAAGCGCCGAGAGCTTCACGGAGATGCCGGGCGATGTGCCAATGCTGCCGGATGCCTCTTGGGCCAACCGTTCGATCGCCCCTTCGTACGATGCGCGGTAGCGTTCGGCATCGGCGAAGGTCATCGCCGCTTCGCCGAGCATATCGAAGCTGTGTGTGAGGCCTTTTGCCCGTTCAGGGGCCGCGCGTTTCAGCGCCTCTTCCATGTCGCGGCCAAACACAAATTGTCCGCCCAAAATGCGCATCGCCTGCAAAGTCGCAGTGCGGATAACCGGCTCGCCCAAGCGGTTCATGGTGCGTTTGAGCGCCCGGCCCATGCCTTTTTGGTGGGCTTCTGGCTTCTCCAATACCTCGCCAGTGAGCATTAGAGAAAATGTTGCGGCATTCACAAAGGTGGAGGAGCTTTCGCCTAGATGCTCACTCCAGTCGATCTCACCGATCTTGTCACGGATCAGCGCATCCGCGGTGGCATTATCGGGCACGCGCAAAAGCGCCTCGGCAAGGCACATCAGCGCGATGCCTTCCTCGGTATCGAGGCCGTATTGCTGCAAGAATGCATCAATTCCCGAGGCTTTATGCGAGCGGGCGCCCTCAATCAGTTTTTCTGATAGTTCTGCCGCCTGAGCAGTCACCTTTCGGGCGGGGGCGGCCTGCTTCAATCGCTCGCGAATGCAGGCCTCTTCCTCTTCGCGAAAGGCGCGTCGGAGCTCGCTCCGGTTGAGCGCTTGGATGACAGAGTTCTGTAAGTCAGATGTTGTCACGGGCGTTCAAATCCTCACCCCTTTGAGTTGCGTGTCATTTGCCAACTGAACCCAGTTGGGCCAGCAATCAAGCCACCTTGTGTAGCGTTGAAACTTCGTAGCGCTTGAAGGCATCGCCACTTGTGATACTGGCTCTGAGACGAAGCCGTTGACACATGCGCGCGCACTCGGAGAGACCCCATGGCCCTATTCTGCTTTTATTGCCGCGATGGTGAAGACAGTGAAACTCTGCGCGAAATGCATCTGAAAGAACAGCGCGAGCATATGAAAGAACACAGCGAGAATTACCTCGCCGCCGGACCGCTCACCAATGCGAGGGGCGAATTTGTGGGCTCGCTTTTGATTATCGAGGCAGACGACGAAGCATCCGCGCGTGCGACCGTAAATGACGACCCTTACGTCACTGGTGGCGTGTGGCAGTCGATCCGGGTTGACAAATTTGAGCCTGTGAAAGGCCGCTGGAAAGACCGTTAGGCTGCAAGGTTCATCGGATTGTCGATTGAGGTGGAGCGTTGTGTGAACAGCCTTGGCCCTGTCTCGGTCATGTAAACACAATCCTCGCTGCGCACGCCAAATTTACCCGGCAGGTAAATCCCCGGTTCGTTTGAGAAGCACATGCCCGTGGCAATCGGGATTTCATTTCCTCGCACCACAAATTGGTCTTCGTGGATATCCATGCCGATGCCGTGACCGGTGCGGTGCGAGAGGCCCGGAGTTCTGTAGTCGGGGCCAAAACCCTCGCTTTCGTAATAGGCGCGCACAGCATCATCGATTGCCCCGAATGATCCGCCGATCTGGGCCATCTCCATAACGATATCTTGCCCTTTGCGGACCGTGTCCCAGACGCGGCGGTGCTCGGCATTGGCTTCGCCGTGTACCCAGGTTCTGGAGATATCCGATTTGTAGCCGTGCACATCGCAGCCGCAATCCATCAGGATCACTTCGCCCTCGGCCACTTCATAGACTTTCTTGGAGCCATGGGGATAGGCGCTGGCCTCTCCCACTTGGGCGGAGGAGAATATTGGGCGCCCACCAAGCGAATGGGTGGCCTCGCTCATCATCGCACCGATTTCACTGCCGGCCATGCCCGGTTGGATTTGCGGGTAAACCTCGCGGTAAGCGGCCATCGTGATATCGGAGGCTGCCTGCATCAGGGCGATCTCTTGGCGAGATTTGATCTGTCGAAGTGCTGAGACGATGGGACTGGCCGATACAATCTCGCGTCCGCCGCCGTCCTTCTTCAGCCCCTCGGTCACAAAGTGTCGCGTAGTGCGTTCCAGACCGATTGAACCATCGCCCGACTGCTCCACAAAAACGCTTGCGATCAGCGCGGTAGGGCTTTCATGCTCGTCCCACGTGCGCACTTCCATTGGCATCACCATCAGTTCTGCCAGCTTGCTCGCCTCAAAGGCGGGGGTGATGACTACGGCATCACCGTCTGCGGGGATTACAAGCGCAGTGAGGCGACTGCCGCGTCCCCATCCAAGGCCGGAGAAATAGAGCATCGAAGTGCCCGCTTCGACGACAATGCCGGCGATGCCTTGGTCCTGCATCATCCTTTGCGCAGCATTTATGCGAGCGGATCGCTCGTCGTTGGTGATCGGAGGCGGTACGGTGATCTTGGAATCTTGAAGCTGAGGGCTGGCCGCCGCCAGGGCACCGGACACTGGAAAAGCAGCTCCGGTTGCACCCAACGCGCCGCATTTCAACAATTCACGCCGAGATGCCATGCCCGGAACTCCCTCTATTTCAATTTCAACGCGCGGCCCGCGACCGCATCAAGCTTAGCCAGCAATTCCGGATCGCGCTCAGATGGTGCTGTGATCATCGCCGTATCAAGGCATTTATCGATGGGAGAGGCTTTGCGGGTCTTGGGCAGGCTCTTGATGAAATTCAGCACCGCCTTTTTGGCAAGTTCACCGTTCTTTTGCATCTGCTCCAGCACAGCAGCCACTTCGACCACGTCTTCGCCTTCGCGCCAGCAGTCATAATCCGTCACCATCCCGATAAGAGCATAGGGCAGTTCCGCTTCTCGGGCGAGTTTCGCCTCTGGCATGGCGGTCATGCCGATCATGTCTGCACCCCATGCCCGGTACATGTGGCTCTCCGCGCGGCTAGAGAATTGTGGGCCTTCCATTGCGAGGTAAGTCGCGCCCACTGCGACCTTGCCCTTGGCTGCTGACACCGCCTTGGTCGCCATCTCGGACAGGCGTGCGCATACCGGATCGGCCATGGAAACATGCGCCACGCATCCGCTGGTGAAGAAAGTGGAAGGTCGCCCCTTGGTGTTGTCGATGAATTGCTCGGCAATCGCAAAGCGCCCGGGTTCAATCTCTTCGCGCAACGAACCCACTGCGCTGATACTAAGGATATCAGTGCAGCCGGCACGCTTTAACGCGTCGATATTGGCGCGTGCATTGAGTTCACCGGGTGTAGTGGGATGTCCCCGTCCGTGGCGCGGGAGAAAGCGCACTTCCACATTGCCAATGCGGCCGAAGAGAATCTCGTCAGAAGGGTCACCCCAAGGGGTTTCGATAGCGAGCCACTGCTCCTCCTCGATCCCTTCAATGTCGTAGAGACCCGAGCCTCCGATAATCCCGATGCACCAGTTTTTGGCCATGTTGTTTGGGTGAGTCCCTTTTGCGTGTTTGTGCCGGAATACTCTTATGGGCCTTAGGTCAGTTGCACGCGCTCGGGCAAGGGCTTGCGGATAAAGCGCTCTGCTTGCGCGAAGGGGCCAGCTATGGAGGGGCGTGCGGCCATACGCTCGTAATGCGCGGCAAGCGCCGGATGGTCTCCAAGCGGCATTTCGGCCACAAAAGCCACTTGCATCAGGCAAGCCGTAACGGCGATATCCGCAATAGTGAGCGTCTCATCGACGAAGAACTCACGGCCCTCAAGCTGTCCATTCAAATAGGAGAGGATCGGCGGGAATTCATTGGCCCACGTCTCGCGCGCTTTGGCGATATCCGGCTCCTTGCCCTGAATGAGCGAGAAGAAAATCGGCCGAAAAATGCCAAGGCCACCAGCCATTGCCAAAGTCGTATCGGCGAACTCTTCGATCATCAGAGCGCGGCCATGGCCATAGGTTGTTGCTCCATAGAGCGAGGGCTCTGGATGCTTACGCTCAATGTAAGCACATATCGCAGAGCTGTCCGCGATCGTGCCCGCTTCGCCTTCCTCGGCGACTGAACGGTCGCGCAGTACCGGGATGCGGCGCATGGGCGATATCTCTTTGAACCAATCGGGCATCGGCATGATGTTGACCGCTTCAAAATCGAACTCGACACCCTTTTCGATGCAGACAGCCATGGCTTTGCGCGCAAAGGGCGAAACGGGACTGCCATAAATCACAAGATCGTGGGCGGCGTCGGTCATCAAATTGTCTCCTCAAGTTTGCCCTCCAGATAGCCTGCCCTCGCCAAAGCGCAAACCATGCATATTGCGAGAGCAGAAACCGCCCACGTGACCGTCCGTTGCAATTGGCAATTGATTTTTGCGGGCGATGCTCCACCTTGGCTGGCAAGGATTACCCCGAGTCATATGACGGAGAGAGATATGGTCACCCAGTATAAGAACCTCATCAATGGTGAGATGGTCGAAACCGGCGGATGGATGGATGTTGTCAATCCGGCCAATGAAGAAGTGATCGGACAGGTCCCTGCTTGCGGAGCTGATGACCTCGACCGTGCTGTCGCTGCGGCGCGCGCTGCTTTCAAGACCTGGAAAAACACCTCGCATGAAGAGCGTCAGGCTGCGTGCATGGCGATTTCCGGTGCGATCAAGGAAAATGCCGAAGAACTCTTCCGTTTGCTCACCTCGGAACAGGGCAAGCCCCATGCGCAAGCGAAGGGAGAAATCTACGGCGCTGCAGGGATCTCAGCGGCGCAATCGACGCTCAAGCTCGAAGACGTGATCAGCGAAGATTCAGACGCACGTCTTTCGCGCACTCGCCGCGTGCCCGTTGGCGTTGTTGGTGGCATTGTGCCGTGGAATTTCCCGTTGATGATGGCGATCCAAAAGATCGTACCCGCGTTGATGAGCGGCTGCACCATTGTCTTGAAGCCCTCGCCGTTTACTCCACTCACCACACTGCGCGTCGCAGAGCTGATCGCGGACAAGGTGCCCGCTGGTACTGTTAACATAATCACTGGTGAAGATGCGCTGGGTCCGATGATTACCAGCCACCCGGATATCGACAAGATCACCTTCACGGGTTCGACTGCAACCGGCAAGAAGATCATGGAAGGCGCATCGAGTGATTTGAAGCGCATCACGCTTGAGCTGGGTGGCAATGATGCTTCCATCGTGCTTCCCGATGCTGATCCCAAGAAGGTGGCGGAGCAACTGTTCTGGTCAAGCTTCCAGAATGCAGGCCAGGTTTGCATTGCCGCAAAGCGCGTCTACATCCACGAAGACATTTATGATGATCTTTCCGCAGCGATCGCGGAGTATGCTGCAAATGTGAAAGTGGGCGATGGTTCGGAGCAAGGCACTGGTGTCGGTCCGATCCAGAACAAGAAGCAGTATGAGCGCGTGCTCGAACTGATCGAGGATGCCAAAGACAATGGCTACAAATTCCTCACTGGCGGGGACAAAGATCCATCAGGCACCGGCTATTATGTGCCAATCACCATTCTCGACAATCCGCCTGAAGACGCGCGTATCGTTGCGGAGGAACAGTTTGGTCCGGTCATGCCTCTGATGAAGTTCTCCACAGAAGATGAGGTGATCGAGCGCGCTAACAATTCAGAATACGGCCTTGCTGGCGCGGTCTGGACGGCAGACACAGATAAGGGCGTAGAGATTGCTGAAAAGCTCGAAACTGGCACTGTTTGGGTGAATGAATTCATGCACTTGTCGCCCTTCGCACCATTTGGTGGGCACAAGCAATCGGGCTTTGGTGCGGAGTACGGCTTGGATGGAATGAAGGAATTTACCTATCCGCAAGTGATTACTGTCAAGAAAGACAATGTCGTCGCCTAAATTTGGGGTTGCCACTTAAAAAACAACTCAATTTGGGATATAAGTGATTTCACGGAGACGGGGATTAGCGCGACCTAACCCCCGTCTCTTCTGATTCTTGAGAGATATGCTTGCTCAGGGGAGAGACGCTATGAACCGCTCAAACAAAACAATTTCGCGCCGTGATTTTGCCGCAATGACTGCATTGCTTGGCGGAGTGAGCCTTGCAGGGCCTGTTAGCGCGCAGAGCTTTGGTGATATTCTGGGTTCGGCCAAGAAGGTTGCAGAAGCCGCCAGCTATTCTGATGCAGAGATGAAAGTCTTCTTTGATCAGATGAGCGATGACATGGATTCCAAAAACCCAGTGGCAGGCCCCGATGACCCCTATGGTCAGCGTTTAGCTGCACTTTCACAGGGACTTGAAAGCTACGACGGGCTCGACCTCGATATCAAAGCCTATCTGGTCCAGGACGTGAATGCCTTTGCCATGGCCAATGGTACGATCCGCGTCTTTGCTGGCCTGATGGACCAGTTCACCGATGACGAAGTGCGCTATGTTATCGGGCATGAAATCGGCCACGTTCAGCGCGAGCACACCAAAAAGCGGATGCAAGGCGCGCTTCAGCGCGATGCAGCAATGAGTGTGGCGGGCACGGCGAGCGGCGATGTGAAACGCATCGCATCCTCAGAGCTTGGCAAATTTTTTGGCGATGTGATTACTGCGCAGCACAGCCAGAAACATGAGCGGCAAGCCGACGATTACGCCTTCGATTTCATGCAGGACAATGGCTATGACGCGCAGGCCTGTGTGACCGCGCTTGAAAAGCTTGAAGCGATGAGCGGCGGTGGAGGCGGTGGCCTTGCCGCTTGGACCTCTACCCATCCGCGCCCCAAAGATCGTGCCAAGCGGATGCGCAAGAAGCTCGACTAGTCTGAGCTGGGTGCGCTATGTGAGCGTTGATGGGAGACGCTTCCAAAGCTCAATTGCTGGAAGGCCTTACGCGGGTTTGCGCCCGCGCTGGTCTTGATGTGCCATATGGCCTCAACCGACTTACGGGTGGGGCCACGATGGAAAGCTGGCACTTCTTCAGCGGCGAAAGTGGCTTCGTGCTTCGCCGTGCGCCCAGTCTTGAGTTCATGGAAGGACGCCCTTTCGGGCATGATGTAGAGTCCGCTGTCATCTGCGCCGCGGGTGTTGCTGGCGTTACTGCGCCGCGCGTGATGGCCGAGTTGGAGCCTGATGATGGGATTGGTTCCGGCTTCATCATGCAGGAGCTTCCCGGAACGCCCAATCCGAAGGAAATTCTGGAGTTTGCGGGCGGGGATGCCCTTCTCAAAGACGCCGCGCGCGATCTGGCGCGTATCCATTCGCTGAAACCCGGTGATGTGCCAGATGCGGTGCCGGTGATGGATTACCGCCAAGCCATTGCTGACCTCAAAGCGCAGTTTGAAGAGGCTGGCGGAGACCGCCCGATCATTGCGCTGGGGCTCAAATGGATGGAGGACAATTGCCCTCAAGCCTGTGATCCGGTCCTGATCCATGGTGATTATCGCATGGGCAATCTGCTGGCTGAGCCCGGAAAGCTCACCGGTGTGCTCGATTGGGAGCTTGCCCATTTCGGTGATCCCCACGAGGACTTGGCCTTCGGCTGCATGGCCGTGTGGCGCTTCCACCGCTACGACCGGCCCGCATTGGGGCTTGGGTCTTTGGAGGATTACTTCGCAGCCTACGAGGCCGAGGCCGGTGTCAAAGTGGACCGCAAACGCTTCCGCTATTGGCTCATCCACCGCACCGTGTGGTGGGCGCTGGGCTGTCTCAACATGGCGCGCATCTGGCGCTCTGGCGAAGACCGGATGTTAGAGCGCGTGGTGATCTCGCGGCGGACGAGCGAGCAGGAGTTGGACCTGCTGATGCTGCTGGAGGAGGATGCGCCGGAGGCGGAGCAAAAATGGGATTTGCACCTCGACCCGGGCAAACTACTCGATGATGGAGAGGCCAATATTTCGGAGATTGTTACCGCCGTTGCCGAGTGGCTCAATAGCATCAAGGGTCAAATGAAAGGGCATGATAGGTTTCAATTGGCCGTCGCACGAAATGCGCTTGGTATCGTGGCTCGGCAGTACGATGATGAGGAGATAGAAGGTTACGCAAGTTGGAAATGGGCAAAGCAATGCCTTGGTGGGAGCGTGTCATTGACGAACAATCCCAGATTCCTGCAAATCTTCAGGGCCCAGGTGCTTGAAAAAGTTAGTATTGACTCACCAAAGTACCCCTCACTTGCAGCAGCAATCGAAAAGTGGGCTGTAACCGGTTGGCGAGATTACGATGCTTAGCGGAGCGACTACTGTTCCTAGTTAGTATCGACTCCGGCTTGCCGCTGAAGGCGGCGAGCCCGCGCCCGCCCACCCCATGGTGGGCGCGTTGCACCCACCTGGGCGGACGCTCTGAGTTGTTGCGCGTATTAACCCTTGCGCCGCCACCAACTGGCCAAGATACTCCCGATGAGCACATGCCACACGGCTGAAATCGCGGCGGGCACGGGGGCGAGTGCGGCCTGAGTGGCGCTTGCAAATTGCGCTTGGAACGCAGGGGTTTTGGCAAGGCCTGAACCCAGCCCTGAGTTCTGCATCCCCACCTCAATCGAGATGGTCCGCGCTTCTTGAACGCCAAGACCCAGCATCCGTGCAAGGCAGTATCCTAGCGCAAAACCAATTGCATGAAGCATCAAAGTTGCGAGCAAAAGCACGCCTGCGTGCTCTGCGATCTGCGCCTTGGCCCCGCCAACAATGCCTCCGACAATCAGGATCACCAGGACCACTGCGACTAGAGGCAGAAACGTGCTTACCCTCTCCGCAAAGCTCGGGAACAACCGGTTGAGGAGGCTCCCCAAGAGCACTGGTACGAGCACAATCGCGACCATATTGCGCAGCAAATTCCAACGGTCGATCTCAACATAGGTGCCCGCCAATTCTCCGGTCAAAACCGGCGTCAAAGCAATCGCGGCAAAGGTGGAAACCATGGTCATCGCCACCGACAATGCGACATTGCCGCACGCAAGGTATGCAACGATATTCGACGCGGTGCCTCCGGGACAACAGGCGACGAGGATAAGGCCCACTGCAAGCCCCTCTTCGAGGCCCAAACCCCAGGCAATCCCAAAGCCCGCCAGCGGCATCACCGCAAATTGCAAGGCCACCCCGGCGATCAATGCCTTGGGTAATTCCGTGAGACGCCGATAGTCCTCAAAGCTCAGAGTCAGTCCCATCGCCAGCATGATTAGCCCCAGCGCCACCGACAAAAGCGGCTGTCCCGCGATGCGGATCGAGCCGTCGGTCATCCACGTCATGCTGGGCGGGTAAAACCAAGCTAGCGCTACGCCGAGAACGGTGAGCAAGGCAAAGTTGTTGGTGAGACGTGCTAGCATCAGGGGCTCCTAACCCACCTTTCACCGTCACCCCAGTGGAAGCTGGGGTCTAGAGCGGCAAAGCGCAGCGCCTGGAGCCTGAGATCCCGGCTTCCGCCGGGATGACGGAATTCATTCGTCTCTGCACAAGCCCGCTCCCCTCCCGCTTGCGGGAGGGGTTGGGGGTGGGCGAGGATGAGTAGGAATGGGATTTCTTCCAAACATCTGAAAAGGCGCGGTTTATCGTAATTTCTGACACACTTGAGACATTGTCCAGAAGCAGAAAAGCATTTCACCGCCAAAATTGGCCGTTTGAGGGGACAATTGGCGCAAAGAACAGGGGTGTGTCATGCTCCCGGTTTAGCTTTCAAAGGGCGCTGTAGGAAAGGTAGGCGGCGTGGGGCTGGGTGCTTGGACGAATTGCAAAGGCGTAAGTGTGGGCGATGGTTTGCATGGATTTAAGACCTTGCTCCTAAATGCGAGCATCTCGGTTCCAAGCGGAGTAGGAAAACGTTGCATCAGTCTTGGCTAAAGATGGCGGCGGTTTTGGCAGGCGCTTTGCTGATAGGCGGGTGCGGTGCTGAGGATGCGGCGCCCGATTATCGTTATCGCCTGACTGTCGAAGTCGAGACACCTGAGGGCCACAAGACCGGGTCGAGCGTGATTGAGGTGCAGCAGACGGTGATGCGGCCGGGGTCTTCTCCGGGAAATGTAGGTGTGTCGCGACGGGTTCGCGGTGAAGCGGTGGCGGTTGACCTGCCCGGGGATCAGACGCTGTTTGCGCTGCTTCGGTCAGAGAACAATGTGGACTGGGCAAGCTATGTCTATGTTTATCTCAAGCCCGCTGCCCCTGAAAAAGAGTTTGTCGATCAGCTTGATGATGTTCTGGAGGTTAAAGGCGAGCGGCAGTTGCCGCGAATGTGGCCGCCGGTGGCTTGGTTGGAAGAACGCTCTGCCTATCCGATGATGGTCACGTTCGGTGACCTTGATGATCCAACAAGTGTGCAACGCGTTGATCCCGATGACCTGGCCGCGAGCTTTGGGGAAGGCGTGGAACTGAAGCGCGTCACCGTGGAATTGACCGATGAGCCCGTTACGACCGGCATCGAGGAAAGGCTCGGGTGGTTGCCGCATTACTATGACAAAATGCTCGATGGTAACCGGCTCAGACGTTCCGACGCTGAAAACCGTTTCGCCAACAATCTTTCGCTGGGCGGCTTCGCGAAGGGGACAATCCAATGAACAGTGAGGTCTTTCGGTCGTTGCAAAGCCAACCCCAAGCGTCACCCCAGCGAAAGCTGGGGTCTAGAGCGGGAGAGCGCGGCGCTCGCAGCCTGAGATCCCAGCTTTCGCTGGGATGACGGGGTTCGCTTTAACGGTCGCGCACCCAAACCTACCCCTCCAAAATCCCCCTCAGATCCTTCAGTGCTTTCGCCCGCAGCTGATGCACCCTTGGCACGGAAACCTCTAGCACCTCGGCGATCTCAGTAAGGTTTAGTTCCTCGACAAAGAACAATTGCAAAACCAGCATTAAGCGATCTGGCAGCTTGCTCATCGCAGCGATTAGGCGTTCGCGGTCTTCTTGGCCTGAGAGGATGTCGAAGGGGTCGGGATCATCGCTGGCAAAGGCGGCATTGCTCTCATCGTAAGCATCGCTGATCGAGGTGAGCGTGACGGCGCTTGCCTCAATCTCCAACAGTTCCGCATCGCTGATGCCCAAAGCCTTGGCAATCTGGTCGCGGCTGGGTTCCTCGCCGGTGAGCGTTTTGTATTCCTCAACCACCTGAACCACCCGTGCTCGCTTCTTCCTCGCCGTGCGAGTGTCGTGCATTTGCTTGCGGATAAGGTCGAACATCGCGCCGCGCACGCGGATCTTGGCATAGGCGGCAAAGCCGTCTTCGGTGGGTCCGTCATGACGGCGCGCGCATTCGGTGAGAGCGAGGATGCCGGATTGCACAAGGTCCTCAACCTCCATCCCCTCGCGGCCCGAGCCATAAATATGCCAAGCCGAGCGGTGGACGAGGGGCAGGAAACGGCGCACGCGGTCTTCCACCTCCTCGCGGCTCATGGTGGTGTAACTCACCGAACCATAAGCTTGAGCGCCAAATCCTGAGACATCGTGCTTCATGCTGAGACCGCTTCTGCCACGACAGACTGAGCATCGCTTTCAGCGGCAGGTGCGGGAAGTCCCGTAGCAGGCGGTTGGTCCTGGCCGATCACCGCTATCACCTCGACTGGCTGGGCGGGAGGGAGCTCGTTGATTGAAAGCACCAATGCGCGAGCGGCGCGCTGTTTGAGGAGGCCCGCGACAGCCCGGCGTGCGGGTGGCTGGACGACCATGGCGATAGGCCCGCCCGCCTCCTTGATTGCGCTATTGACCTTTTCGACGATCATCCCCGCGCAATCGGGTTCAATCAGTGGCTGTCCTGTGGAGGGATCGATCATCCCGCCCAGGATCGCGCTTTCGAGATTGGCTTCGAGTGTGACGACCTTGAGCCGCTCTTGCGGCAGGGCGGCGCGTGCCACTAACCGCGCCCCAAGGTCCGCGCGCACCGTGTCGATCACCGCGTCGAAGTCCTGCGTTGTCTGAAGCCCTAGAGCGAGGCTGGTGAACAGAGGTTGTGGGTGGTTGAGGCCAATCCCGTCAGCCAGCAGCGCGCGTAAGATCCGGGTGAGCGCTGCCAAAGAAAGCGGGTCCGGGTGCACGGCATCGATCAGGGCAGGCGCGCGCGCCTTGAGATCTTCGATAACGGCGTTGACTTCGGATGGGCCAAGCAATTGATAGCATTGGGCAAGCAATTCCTGATTGGCGTGGGTCGCGACAACAGTACTCGCATCGACGCACATGAACCCCTCCGCTGTCGCGAAGTCGCGGGCGGAAGGATCGATCCAAAGCGCGGGGCAATCAAAGCTGGGATCGCGTGTGTATTCGCCAGTGAAACCGAGTCCGATATAGGGCGGCTTGGCGCGCACTTCGCCCGTGTCGATCGCGAGCAGTTTTCCGGGCTTGACTGCACCGCCGGCGATGACCAGTCCGCCCAGCTTTACAGCATAATCATTGGCTCCCGCCTCCAGCGTGTCTCGAATGCGGAACTGCGGCAGGACAAAACCAAGCTCTCGAGAGAGTTGTTTGCGGATGCCCGTGATACGGGTGAGGAGCGGCGCGTCTTTCGTTTCATCAACCAAATGAATCAGGCCATAGCCAAGCTCGATTGTGACCAATGTCTGGTCCGAGACTTCTGTAATGTCGATCTTGTCGGGCGATGGCTCCTCCTGCGGCTCCTCTTCGGCAACCGGTGCGTTGGCTTTCTTGTAAAGCTCCCACCAGATGCCTCCGGCAATGGCGGCGGCGGGAAGGAAGATCATCTGTGGCATGGCGGGGACTGTGCCGATTGCCGCGAGAATTCCCGCGACAGGCAACCAACCGCGAGGGTCTGAGAACTGCCCTCCGATCTGCCCAGAGAGGTCGCGCTTATCGGCTACGCGGGTGACTATTGCGGCAGCCGCGATGGAGAGCAGCAGGGCGGGCACTTGCGCGACCAGAGCATCGCCCACAGCCAGAGTGATGTAGAGCTCACCGGCTTCGCCTGCGCTTAGACCGTGACTGATCATGCCGAGAGCAAAGCCCGCAATGATATTGACTCCAAGGATCAGGAGTGCGGCAATCGCATCACCCTTCACGAACTTGGAGGCCCCATCCATTGAACCGTAAAAATCGGCTTCGATTGTGACTTCGCGGCGGCGTTCGCGGGCTTCGTCGGCTGTGATCAACCCTGCTGCGATATCGGCATCGATTGCCATCTGTTTGCCGGGCAAGGCATCAAGCACGAAGCGCGCCGAGACCTCAGACACGCGGCCTGCGCCCTTGGTGATGACGATCATATTGATGATCAGAAGGATGCAGAAAACAAACAGGCCGACCGCGAAGTTTCCTTCGACAAGGAATTGGCCAAAGCTTTGGATGATCTCCCCTGCTGCCGCGCCGCCTTCGTGTCCGTTGACCAACACGATGCGCGTGGAAGCGACATTGAGCGCTAGCCTCAAGAGTGTTGCGAACAGCAGAACACTGGGGAAGGAGGAAAAATCAAGCGGCGCACGCGCATTTAGCGCGACCATAAGCACCGCCACCGCAATCGCGATGTTGAGCACGAAAAAGATGTCGAGCATCAAAGGGGGTATCGGCAGCACGAGCAGCACAAACAGGCCGAAAATGCCGACGGGAAGCGCCATAGCCGCAGGGACTGTACGCAAGCGCTCGATCCACGAGCCTTTGGCGAAGGGTTCCAAGATCAAAATCCAAGCGCTTTCAATTGTTCATAGGCACGCGCAATCTGCTCGCGAGTGGCCTTGCTCGATTGCTCGCCGGTTGCCTCGTCGAAAGTTGCACGGAGCATGTTTGACATGGAGACCTGCGTCCCTGGTTGAGCGAGGTTTAATGCCGGGGCGCCTGTGATAGTGGGTCGGTTCTGGCCAGTGATGACTGGTGGTGATTGCGGAGCAAAAACCTGTTCGTCGGCGATCAGATAGGGCGGTGGAGCTTTAGAGTTTGAAAGTCCCCGCCCCAGACTGACATTGGTTGGACTGAGCGCAGCTATGGCGGAACTGTCAGGAATAGTGACCGGCGCTTTGGCGCGTGCGCGCTCAAGCTTGCCGCCGAGGAATTCCATTACCCCTTGTAGGGATCGCGGGCTACCACCGGGTTCATAAAAAACCGCGCGATTGGCGGCTGCCGGGCGGCGAAACATGGTTGCAGCGTTCTGGCTTGGATTATTCTCCATGGCCGATAGAAAACGTCCAGCTCCTCCCGCGCCGAGGAAGTGCGCGAGGTAAAGCTCGCCATGATCGGGCTGGCGGCCAAGGATCGGCGCGAGATGGGCGCGGTTATCCTCGGCAAGACCCGCAGCCATCAACGCTGCGACTTGTGGGTCATTGCGCAGGTTGAGGATTGCGGTCCGCGTCTTGGGATCATCGACAGTGGGAGTGCCGCTCTGCGAAGTGCGGATATGGGCTGAGACATTGGCCAGACCAAAGCGCTCGCCATGGCGCTGCATGGTTTCGAGCCAAGTGGTCTCGATGAATTGGTAAAGCCCGGTCGCAGAAGATGTGCGCGCACGGGCCGCAGGGTCCATCGCGCTCTCGACCTGAGCCTGAGCGATCAGGAAATCGAAATCGATCCCCGTTTGCTGAGCTGCACTGGCGATGGCGCTCTCGACCGTGACACGTCCATTAGCGGACGAGGCGGCTTGCGGGATTTGCCGAGACGCTCCAGTCCGAACGCCCGTTTCGTCAATGCTGTGCTGCCCAAAGTCTCTTTGGACCGTCTCGAACACGGGCCGTATCGCGGAAGGAGGGTTAGCGGGGTGTGGCACGGGATCTCGCTTGAGTCTTTCGGGTTTGGTTAACGGCCAGAAAGGTTAAGCAAGCTTCGTGCCAGAAGGTGCCTCAGTGGAAGGCTTGTGCAGGTTTAAGGAGTAGTGGATTCTGCAGTGTAGGCGTGGCGACCGGGGCGTTCCGCACTCAGCGCATCGAGCCGCCCGGCGACGTTGGCTGCCAACAGGTTCCGCACCCGACGATTGACCTCGTTCAGGGACTTCGCGGTCTCAGACAGGGCGCGCGCATCATCGTCTATTGCGAAGCGATCGATATCGGCGAGCACATCACACAGGCTTTCTTTCTCGCGGGTCACAGCTGACAGGCTTTTGGCTTCCAATGTGGCAAGGGCTTGCCGCTCGGCCTGCAGGACGGCAATCATCTGCCGCAGATTGCCGTGCAGATCGTGTTCGGCCTGCTTGTTACCGCAGGTTGTGTGGTCACCCATCACTCTATCTCAAACTTCAATTGCGCGGCGATCATAGCATCGGCGATTTTTGCCGGCACAAGCGGGTAGGTGCCGTCGCGAAGGGCATTGCGTATCTCTGCCACGCGATCGGCGTCGATTGGCGGACCGTTTTTGACAGGCGCGGTGATTTCCACTGCAACCCCTGCGCTTTTGGCCGAGCCCGCTGCCGGCGGGTCAGAGAGTGGCGCGTTTCCATCAGCTGCTGCCTTACCCTTGGCGCGATCGGCGTTGGGCACTGGACTGACGCCTGTGATCGACTGCAATCTGTTCATTTCGAAAGAGGGCATTACGCTTCTCCCGGTGGTTCTACTTGCCTAAGGACGGTCGTGTGGCGGACTTGTTAAGGGTACGAGGGAAAAATCTCGCAGATATCTCTTAGTCAACCGGAATCACCGCAAGTCCTGGGCGCTCTATCCTTGCGCGAATGGTATCCCTGCGGCTTGCGGACCGTAAGGCGATCCAATCTCCAACTGCGCCACTTTCCATCGCTTCTGCACTTTGCTGAACGCTAAACCCGCGCCCCCGTACAATTACAGTGATGGGATCGCCGCGTGTGACCACTTTGACGATCTCAGGTGCCGGTTTGGCCGGGGTTATGGCCATAAAAACATGCCAGCGGTTGGGGCCGGTACAGTCAACCCGAACAATGGTTTGCGCACGGCCATGCCACTTAACGCCGAGTGGCTCCTGGCAGTTCGAAAGGCGCAGTCGTCGGTCGGCGGGAAGACGTGCGCCGCCGATCTCTCCGATTGCGGCGCCGGTGAATTGTTCCACTGCATGATCGATTTCGGTCGGGTTGGTGTAGCTGCGTGCATCGCCCTCTTGCGCAGAGGCAAGGGTGGCAAAAACTGGCAGGCTGGCAACAACAATGGCGGTCATCATCAGCCGCACTTCGAGACGCTGGGCAGCGATTGTCGGTGTCATAGCGTTTCCTTCTCAATGGCGATCAGGACGAAGCTCGCCCCGGTAAAAAAGTCTGCAAACTCTGTGCCAAACAGATGGAGCTCACCAAGCGAAAGACACTTAGCGACCCCACTAAGGGGAACTCGCGGTGCGTGCCTCAGGCCGACTTTAAATCGCGCGCCCTACATCCGTGGCAATTCAATTCGAGATCAGGAAAGGACTCGCCCGATGAGCGCCGCATCGCCACAAAGGAAAGAAATGCAGGAGGCGATGGATCGCCCGCAATCCAGCGGGACTGAGCGTTCAAGGCAACGAACTCGGGAGGGTAGGACCGAGCTTATGCAGCGCGTCAGTGAATTCGTGATGAAACACGATGTCGCGCTGACCGGCTCGAACCTCGCAACGATTGTCGCTGCCCTTTCCGGATCGGATGCCGGTCTTGCCCGAATCTTCGCCACACGTGAGATTGCGCAAGAGCCAATCTCGCAGAGCTGGCTCGATGAGATGGGAAAGATACGCTCGCGCGAAGATGAGCGGGCTAGCGCGCTTGAGACGCTGATTGACCGGGTGGAATCCTCGCTTTCGAAATTTGCGGAAACCACAAAGACAGCGCGTACGGAAACGAGCGAGCATCGCGGTGCAATCGATGCGCAAATCTCGGAGTTGGCGAAAAGCGCTTCTTCGGTCGGTCCCGGAGCCGAGATTGATCGGCTTGTGGACCTCTCTCGCGTCATGCTTGAACGCATAGTCCAGGTCGAAGAGGCGATGAAGAAGAGCCAAGCGGAAACCGCTGATCTTAAGGAAAGCCTCTCTGAGGCGCGGGCGCAGGCCGATGTCGATCACCTGACCCACCTGCCAAACCGCCGGGCATTTGAGCGCAAATTGCAAGAGGCCGCTGAACGCGCGGAAAAGAACGGTGAGCGGCTGTCATTGGGCTTTTGCGATGTCGATCATTTCAAATCGATCAACGATACTCACGGGCATGACGCCGGTGACAGGGTTTTGGTCGCGATCGCCAACACGCTCAAACGTCATGCCGGGAAACATCTGTTCGCAGCGCGCCATGGCGGTGAGGAATTTGTCGTCCTATTTCCCGGTCTCACCGCGCAGGATGCCGCTGATCGGCTGGATGAGATCCGTATTGATTTATCTTCAAGGCAAATGGTCAACCGCGACACTGGCAAATCGTTTGGCAAGATCACCTTCTCCGGCGGCGTGAGTTCCGTTCAGGGAACGGAGGATGCGCGCGGCGCTCTCGGCCGGGCGGATGCTGCCTTATATCAGGCAAAGGAGGCTGGCCGGGATCGGGTGCAGATCGGTTAGGGCATCACCGCGTCACAACTTACCCATCCTCATTACCCATCCTCAGGCGAAAGATGCGGGGCAGGACCGAAGTCAGGTTCTGCCCCGCTTCCTATCGTGCATTTGTCGCTATTGGCTGTCGGGTTCGTCATAGGCGAGACTGGCATACAGATCGCTTTCCTTTCCCTTTGTGATGACCACCCTCACGGCAACATCCGAGTGCGCGACGCTCGCAGCCATCAATTGCGCGTCCTGCCACATGACATCCTGATCTTCGCCGCGATGTTGAGCGATGATGGTCAGCGTGGAACGTGGATCGCGCGGTTGTTCTGCGAGCCATTCGGGAAGGCTGGGCCCGCGCAAGGTGGGCCGGAATAGCGCTTGTGCCGGGGCGACATAGGGTGCGCGCGTAACCGATGCCGTGCTTTCGCTACTGGTGTTCACTAGAGCGGTGAGGGTCACCAGAAACAGTATCAAGGACAGGTCGGCCAGCACCAATTGCCAGCCATGGTTTTCCCGCGACATCATGCTGCACCTCTTACTTCAGGAATCTTTCGGGGGTTGTGCGCAAGGTTGCCACGGCCATCGGAAAGCTCGCTTTCAAACCATTCGAGCAGATGGCTGCGCGCGGCCTCTTCGTGATCGCCACGTCGTTCAATCGCGCGGGCGAGGGGGTAGAATAGGAGGTTTGCGCTCAAAACCCCGTAGAGTGTTGAAAGGACAGCGCCTGCCATCGATGCCATCACAATGTCGGTGGAGCTTTGGTTCATATCAGGCATGAGCTGCGTGATCGCGACCAACGTGCCGACTAAACCGAATACTGGGGCAAGTTCGCCCGCGGTTTCGTAGGCGCGGGTCGCGGTAACGCTCGCAATTTCTCGCTCCATGCGCTGCGTGCGCGCTAATCTCATCATGGCATCGATTGAGCCGCTGCGGATGTATGTGTTGAGCAGTTTCTGGGTCGACTGATCTGGCGGATCGATTGGCTCTGCGCTCAAATGGCCGAGCCGATTGAAGGCCCCCACATTGCGGGCAAGGGCAGCTTTGGTGGCGTTTTCTTCAAACCCTTTTTGCCCCAGCTTGAAAGTGGCTGAAACGGCAACCCCAATGTCCTGCCACCCTTCGCGAGCCATAGTTGCCATGGCGGTTCCCAGTAGCACTATGGCCAGCGCCAAGGGGTCCAGCAGGTTTGTCGTACCATTCAACACCTGAGTTGGTCTCCCGTTTTGGCTCGATTGGGCGGCTGAGCGGGCCGACTGGCTCGTTGATTCGAATTGGTGGCAAGGCCAAGGACGGCCAGGCACGGGTAAGATTAAGGGCTGGCGGCAAGCCGGGCAGCGCCTTGCCGACTGACTGCAATGGCTTGCCGTTTCGAAGGCTCGACTGCGTCGAAACTCCTGAAAACTGGTCATTGGCACGCTTGGTGCAACCTCCATGACGAACCGGTCCGGGCGTTGAAGTCGGGCCCCGATTTGGAACCCGTCACAAGGCCCATCACGATGAGTGAAACGATCTTTGGAATACATGGTGCCGCGCTAGAATTGCGCTCTCAGCGTATGCGGGTGATCGCCTCCAACATCGCGAATGCTGCGACCCCTGGCTACAAAGCGCGCGATATCGATTTTGCAGCGGGTCTTGAGACCAAGCTTGCCAAGCGGAGCGGAAACCCGTCCGCTTTTGGCGAGCCAGAGCTGACCTACCGCCGCGCCGTCATGCCATCGCTTGATGGCAACACAGTCGAATTGGGCCGCGAACAAATCGCCTTTGCTGAAAACGCACTTGCCTACTCGGCAACGCTCGAATTCGTTCAGGGCAAGGTCAACACGATCACTCGCGCGCTGAAAGGAGAGTAAGCCATGTCCGATAGCCGCCCTCCCACCCTCTTCAGCCTTGCCGAAGGCGCGATGTCAGCGCAGCTGGTGCGCATCAATGCGGCGACCTCCAACATCGCCAATGCCGATGCGGTCGCCAGCAGCGCGCAGGAGGCCTACCGCCCAATCCGCGCTGTGTTTGCGACCGAGCTCGACCGCGCCTCGGGCCTTGCGACGGTCACATCGACCCGGCTGGAGCGCACCAATGCGGCACCCGTTGAGCGCTACGACCCCTCTCACTCGCAAGCCAATGAGGACGGGATGGTCTGGGACTCGGCGGTCGATGAAACGGCTGAGATGCTCGAGATCATGGAGAGCGCTCGACAGTATCAGAATATGGTCCAGGCCCTCCAGACCGCCAAACAGCTCATGATCGATACATTGAGGAGCAACTGAAAATGAACACGCTCAACACCGCCCAATCACCCGGCGTGAATGAAACGCTCGACCGGTTGAACGCGCCGGGCACAATTATTCAACAGAGCGCTGCCGCCTCGTTGGGTTCTGCTGATTTCCTCCGCCTGATGACAGCGCAATTGGCCAATCAGGACCCGCTTGAGCCGCAAAGCAATGATCAAATGCTCGCTCAATTGGCGCAATTCTCGTCGCTTGAATCGAACATCGAAAGCAATGCGCAGCTCGAAGACATCGCGGCCAAACTTGATGCCTTGATCGTTGCTCAAAACGCCGCCGCGCAGGCCGCAACAGAAGCGGCCGCGGCTGCCACAGCGGCAGCTCAGGCAGAAAACAATGCGGCTCCGAATCCACCGGGTGGAACGCAGACCATTGTCTGACCCCGCGCTCATCAAACATTTGCCCCGAAAAGGAACAACCCCATGTCCTTCTTTACCTCGCTTAGCGGCATGAAGAACGCGCAGACCGATCTGGCTGTGATTTCGAACAATATCGCCAACGCTGAAACCACTGGCTTCAAAAAGAGCAATGCAGCTTTTGCAGACATTGTCGCGACAGGCGGCAGCACTGATCCGCGCCAGACGCCTGGCATTGGTGCATCGGTCCAAAGCATCACACAGGATTTTGCATTGGGAGCGCTGACCCAAACCGGTCGTGGTTTGGATCTGGCGATCAGCGGGGATGGTTTCTTTAGCGCTGTTCACCCGGTGACCGGTGCCCTCACCTTTTCCCGCAATGGCGCGCTGGAGGTTGCTGGGAACGGTGATCTGCTCGATTCAAGTGGCGACCGGCTTCAGGGTTTCCCCGTCGATGCGACCGGTTCGCCCACCTCGGCCGTGCCCGCTTCGATTAACATACCCATTATCAACGCCGCAGGTTCGGGCCTCTCCAATGTCGTCATCAATCCGCAAGGGGTGGTGGGTGCCACATATGCTGATGGCACAAGCGAGCCAGTTGCCCAGATCTCGCTTGCATCTTTCCCGGCGACCGGTGGTCTTCGGGCGATCGGTCAGACCAAGTGGGAGGCAACTTCGAATTCCGGGGCTCCTCAATATGGCAATCCGGGTGAAGGAAATTTTGGCCAGATCCGCAACGGCACGTTGGAGCGTTCCAACGTTGATCTGGCGGAAGAAATGGTGTCGCTCCTGACGGCTCAGCGGAATTTTCAGGCAAATGCGCGGGCGCTCGATACTGCCACCGCCATCTCGCAGATCGTTCTCAACCTTCAGACCTAATTGAGGACATTGGGAGATAGCGCATGGACCGTCTGATCTACACCGCTTTGACCGGAATGGATGCCGCGATGAACCGCCAGCGTATGACGGCGAACAATCTCGCCAATGCCAATACGCCGGGCTTTCGTCAGGAGGTATTCTCAGTGACACCTGCAACGGTCAAGGACCCGTCCACTGAGGCAAAGGGTTTGGAGGCACGGGCTATGGCGCGCGGTTTTGTGCGCAGCACGGATATGACCGTGGCTCAGGCCAAGCCGACCGGCCAGCCACTAGACATTGCGGTCAAAGGCGAAGCACTGATCGCGTTTCAGGCACCTGATGGCGGAGAGATATACTCGCGCCGCGGCGATTTTCGGGTGGCAGCGTCCGGCGTGCTCGAAAACGGCGAGGGGCTTCCCGTTCTGGGCGAAACCGGTTCGCCGATCACCGTGCCAACTGGTTTTGCGATCAAGATTGCGGAGGATGGGTCGGTGCTGGGCACTGATCCCGCTGCGCCGAATGTGCCTCCCGCCGCGTTTGACAAGGTCAAGTTGGTCTCTGCCGAAGGGAGTCAGTTGGTCAAAGGCATCGACAGCTTCCTTAAGGTCCCGAACGGCGGCGTCCTTCCGAATGATCCCACTGCATCGGTGACCCCCGGCGCGCTTGAGCAATCCAACGTCAACACCGCTGCAACGCTTGTCGACATGATCGACGCCCAGCGCTCTTTCGAGATGCGCGCACGGGTGATCCAGACCGCGGGCGAACTCGACGAGTCCAGCTCCACCCTCCTGACGATGCGTTGATCATCGAGCACCATAAGGAACAACTGAAATGCCTTCATCTGCTCTCCACGTCGCCCGCACCGGGCTCGAAGCGCAAGACGCGCGCATGCGGGTTATCGCCAATAACCTCGCCAATATCGGCACTGCTGGCTTTAAGCGCGATCGGGTCGATTTTGCGACGCTCGCCTATCAGGAAAACCGGGTGGCGGGTCAGCAATCGACCAATCAAACCGCCTTTGCGGTGGGCCTTAACCTTGGCACCGGCGTACAAGTTATGGGCACCAGCCGGATTGAGAGTCAGGGCACGCTCAATCAGACTGGAAACACGCTTGATGTCGCCATGGACGGGCCAGGATTCTTCCAGGTGGAGCTGCCGCCCAATGGCCAGCTCGCCTACACCCGCGCGGGCAACTTCACTTTGTCCGCACAGGGCAATCTGGTGACGGGCCAAGGCTTTCAATTGTCTCCACCAATCCAAGTGCCTGCGGGCGCGACGAGTATTCTTATCTCCCAAGACGGCACTGTCAGCGCGCAGCAAGATGGGCAGGCGGCACCGGTTCAACTTGGTCAGCTTCAGGTCGCAAGCTTCATCAACCCTGCGGGTCTTCAAGCGATTGGCGACAATTTCCTGATCGAAACTGCAGCCAGCGGTCCAGCAGATGTAGGCACCGCCGGCACCTTTGGACGGGGCAACATCCGTCAGGGGATGCTCGAAGGGTCCAACGTCAATGTGGTCGAAGAGCTTGTCGAAATGATCGAAGCGCAGCGCGCCTATGAGATCAACAGCCGCATGGTCAGCGCGGTCGATGAGATGCTGCAAAACGCCAGCCAAACTTTGTGAGGCATTTACCATGCAGGTCATTCGTTTTCTTTTCCTCGGCTTTTGCGCCTTCTGTTTGTCCGCCTGCCTCTCGGGCGGCTTCAAGCGTGAGGCGGGTTTCTACGCTCCGCCTCCTCCGCCGATGGTTGCTCACCCGGTTGCAGGCGCGCCATTGGGGACGAATGGCGCGATCTATCAGGCGAGCCAAGGATATGCACCGCTGGTTGTGGGAACCCGCGCGCGTACGCTGGGCGACATGCTGACGATCACATTGATTGAAAGCACCAGCACTTCCAAGAGCACGACCAGCGCGACCGACCGTGAAGGCAGCATCAGCCTGATCCCGCCTACCGCCGGACCGCTCGCCTTCCTCAATCCCAATTCCATCGCCAGCAATGGCCAGAGCTCTTTTGCGGGCAGCGGCAATGCTGCGCAGCAAAGCCAGATGAACGGCATAGTCTCGGTAACGATCGCAGCAATCTATCCCAATGGCACTGCTGAGGTGGTGGGCGAGAAGCAAATGGCTTTGAGTCAGGGAGATGAATGGGTGCAATTCGCCGGGCGCATTCGGCTGGTCGATATTGATTCCGACAACACTCTGCCCTCCTCGCGCGTCGCCAACGCGCGGATCATCTACACCGGCAAAGGCGCGGTCCAACAGGCAAGCCGCCCCGGCTGGCTACAGCGCTTTTTCAGCACGATTTCTCCGTTCTAACTGAGGTTTGATACGATGCTCATCACCCGAATTTGTGTCACCTTTCTGGCCGCGATGTTGGCGCTCATGCCGTCCGATGCGCGCGCCGACCGGATTCGTGATCTGGGACAGTTTGAAGGGCTGCGCGCTAACCAATTGACCGGCTACGGCGTCGTCGTCGGGCTTCAGGGCACGGGCGACGATAACCTTGAGTATGTGCGCGAAGCAATGCGCGGGGTTTCGGGCCGCTTGGGGCTGCAATTGCCTCCGGGTGTAAGCCCAAATCTGCGTAATGCGGCGGCGGTTATTATCACCGCCGAACTCCCGGCTTTCGCCAAACCGGGCCAACGCATCGACATCACTGTGTCTACCCTGGGCCAGGCGCGCTCCCTTCGTGGGGGCGCGCTTGTGCTCGCGCCGCTTTATGGTGCCGACGGGCAAATTTATGCGATGGCGCAGGGCAATGTCGCAGTGGGCGGATTGGGCGTGAGTGGGCGCGATGGCTCTCAAGTTTCCGTGAACGTCGCCACCGTTGGCCGGATCGCCGATGGAGCGACGGTTGAGAAAGATGTTGCTACCGGCTTTGATCAGCAAAGCACCTTGCGCTTCAACCTGCATCAGGCCGACTTCCTGACCGCTGCGCGCGTGCGCGACGCGGTAAACACGGTCTATCCCGGCATGGCATCGGTCGCCGACGGGGTGAGTATCGAATTGGCTCTGCCCATGGGCAATGATGCACGCTCCGCCGCGCTTGCTTCGATTGAGATGCTTCCAGTCACGCCTGCACCGGTCGCCGCCAAGGTGATCATCAACTCTCGGACCGGCACGGTGGTCATCAATGAAGCGGTGCGCTTGGCTCCGGCTGCGATCAGCCACGGCAAGCTCGTCATAAGGATCGAAGAGAGCCCGCGAGTGGTGCAACCTGGACCCTTTGCCAATGGTGAGACTGCGGTGGAGGAAGCGACCGATATCACCATTGAAGAGGCGGAAAGCCGTGTGGCGCTATTCCCGGGAGCGGCGAACCTCAATGAGATCGTCGATGCGCTTAACCTACTCGGCGTTCAGGCCTCTGACCTTGTGGTGATCCTGGAAAGCTTGAAGCAAGCGGGCGCGCTGCAAGCCGAAATGGTGGTCTTGTGATCGGACGGTTGGGACCCGTCGTAGGCACGAAGCCCGATCCGCTAACATCCGAGCAACAAGAATTGCGCAAGGCGGCGCAGGGCTTTGAAGCGATCATGATCCGCAAGATGCTCGAATCCGCGCGCGAGACCCCTTTCACCGAGGACGCGCCACTCACCGGCGGCGGGATGAAGCAATACAAGACCATGCGCGATGAGCACTTTGCCGAGATTGCATCGCAATCAGGGGCCTTAGGGTTTGCCCGGAGTATCGAGGAACAGCTTGCTCAATTCGTCTCACCTAAGATCGGCGAATAATGCCCATAGATCTTATCTCGATTGGCCAAAGTGGGGCCAGAGCAGCGCGCGCCAGCATTGAGCTGACCGCGCAGAATATCGCCAATGCGGCGAACCCGGATTACGTTCGGCGAAGCTTGCAAGTGGAGGAGTTTGTCGGCTCTGCGGTGATCGACTTCACCTCGAGCGACGCCCTTAGCGGGGTACGTGTTGGTGGCATTGTGCGGCCGGGAAGTGCGCTTTTGCAGACCCGTGCCCGCGACAGCGCCGCCGATGTTGCGCGCGCTGATCAGGATATTGCAGCGTTGAGAGATGCTGAACTGGCGCTTGAACGATCTGGTCTGTTCAGAGGCCTGGTCGATTTTGAAGCGTCGCTTACGCTTCTGGAAAGTGACCCCACCGATCCTGCGCTGCGTACCGGTGCAGTGGAAACCGCCCGCCAATTGGCGGTGTCATTTCAATCGGCCCAAACTGGTCTCGCCAGCGCACAAGAGTTGACCCAATCGGGTGTCAGTGTTGGCGTTGAAGAGCTCAATGGTGCAGCAACGGAGCTTGCGCGGATCAATCTGGAGCTGGTGAAGGTCGAGCCCGGCTCTGCGGCGCAAGCCAATCTGTTCGACGCGCGCGATGCCGCATTGCGCGATATCTCATCTGAATTCAGCCTCAGTGCCGAGTTTGACGATCGCGGCAGGGCGACCGTGCGCTTGCTCTCGAATCCTGCGCCCGCGGGGGAGATTGGTCCGGCGCTTGTCGATGGCACATCTGCCAATGCACTGACGTCCACCATTGCGGCCGATGGCACCGCCTCGTTCGACCTCGACGGTCTCACCTTCACACCTGTGAGCGGCGCAATGGCAGGGCGAGTATCGGCTCTCAATGATCTGAGAGGCCGTGCAGATACGCTCGATGCGATTGCGCTTTCGACCATCAACCGCGCCAATGACGCACAAGCCAATGGTGCTGCGCTGGATGGATCTCCGGGACAGCCGCTGTTCTCAGGCACCAATGCAAGCGACATTGCGCTCGCCCTCACCGATGGGGACCAATTGGCACTCGCACCGCTGGGCTCGCCTCCCGGCAGCCGTGACACCACCAATCTCCAAACACTGGTCGCCGCAATTGGTGCAGATGATGGTCCTATCGCTGCAACCGACGACCTACTGCTCTCTCTCTCCAGCCGCATCTCAGGACTAGAGACAACGCGTGAAGGGCTATCCATCATTGCTGGAAGCGCGGCAGCCGATTTACTGCGTGAAACCGGTGTGGACCTCGACCAAGAGGCCGCCGCGCTTATCCGCTTGCAACAGGCATTTGAAGCCAACAGCCGGGTGATTCAGGTCGCCAACGATATCTTCGACACCATTCTGGGACTGAACTGATGAACTTTGTGAGCAACTCCACCGGCGCTTTCTACGATCGGTCGATCAGCCAGCTTGCTATCTTGCGGGATAATGCGGAAGAATTTCAGACCCAGATCGCGACCGGCGTGCGCATTCAGCGTGGATCAGAAGATCCGATTGCGGCTTCTCGCCTACGCGCGCTCACCCGGCTCGAAGTGCGGGGGAACACCGAGGAAGAGAATGCCGCGCGGCTTCGCCAGGATCTATCCGAGACTTCAAACCAGATCACCGGTGTCGTCGACCTGATCCAGCGTGCCCGTGAGCTTGCCGTCCAAGCTGCCAGCGACACCCAAGGCGAAGCGGGACGTGCGGCAATTGCCGATGAGCTTGAGCAGATGGCCGATGAACTGTTTACCCGTTCGAATGCGCTCTCGATCACAGGCGCGCCGCTTTTCGCGGGAACCGCTGGTGCGCCTGCGTTTGAGAAAGCGCCTGATGGCACCGTCACTTACATCGGCAATGGTCAAGTGGGCACTGTCCCGGTTGCTCCGGGCACCGATATCGAGCGCGGGATCACCGGCGATCAACTGTTCGAATTTGATGTTAACGGAACACCCACCAGCAGCTTTGCAGTCTTCAGCCAGTTGGCCGCGGACCTGCGCGGTGGATCGGCCGATCCGCAAGCAGCAGCACAAACAGCACTTGCCGGAATCGACGAAGCATTGGACGCGGCCAATCGTAATCAGACGGTCGTGGGCACACGGCTCGCCTGGGTCGAAGCGATTGAGGACGACAATGCTGAGCGCGCGATCAATGTCGCCGAGAAACGCTCAGAGATCGGCGATACCAATATTGCCGATGTCATCGTGCGGTTGCAGCAGACGCTTACCGCGCTCGAAGCGAGTCAAACCACATTCACCCGGGTCAGCAATCTGACCCTTTTCAACGCAATCTAGCTCAACGCGATCTAGCAAAAGGAACCTCCGAAGTGTTCGCAGGGATTGGAATTGTAGTTCTGCTCGTCATGGTTTTTGGCGGATACACTCTTGCTGGTGGTGCCATGGGGCCAATTCTAAAAGCCCTGCCTCTCGAAATGATGATGATCGGCGGCGCGGCGATTGGCGCGACCTTGATCGGCAACTCCATGCACGAGCTAAAGCTTTTGGGCGGTGGTTTCGGTAAGGTTTTCAAGGGGCCACAATATTCCGATCAGGATCACATTGACGCGATAGCGCTCACTAGCAAACTCATGAAATTGCTGCGTTCCGAAGGGGCGGTGGCATTGGAGTCGCATGTAACCGATCCGTCGACTTCCTCGATCTTTGGAGAGTATCCGAAGCTCCAAAATGACCCGGTGATCGCCGATTTGATCTGCGATCCGCTGACTCTGATGGTCGTGTCTTCGGGGACGCTCGACACCAATGCGATTGAAGATGTGATCGACAATGCGATCAAGACCCAAGCCCACGAGTTGGAAGAGCCTCAGCACGCCATTCAAGGCCTTGCTGATGCATTCCCCGCACTTGGGATTGTTGCGGCGGTTTTGGGTGTGATCAAGACTATGGGCTCGATCAATGAGCCGCCTGAGATTTTGGGCGGAATGATCGGCGGCGCTCTGGTGGGAACCTTCCTTGGGATCTTTCTCGCCTATGGACTTGCCGGCCCCATGGCGAGCCGCGTCCAGCAGGTCATCACCCACGACATGCAGATCTATCACTCAATCAAACAGGTGATCGTTGCGAGCCTGCACGGCTATCCGCAGCCCCTAGTGCTTGAAGCGGCGCGCTCTGGCTTGCCGCCGGCGCACCGGCCCAAGCTCACCGATTTGCTCGACATGATGCGGGGCAAGTAGGATGTCCGAAGACGCTGCCCCTCCCGGGGAAATACCCGCCCCGATTATCGTCAAGAAGATCACGGTGGAAGGAGGCGGCCACCATGGCGGTGCCTGGAAGGTGGCTTATGCTGATTTCGTGACCGCGATGATGGCGTTCTTCCTGCTCCTATGGTTGCTGGGCGCGACGGAAGAGAACCAGCGCAAAGGCCTCGCTGACTATTTCTCTCCAACACTGGTCAAGACCCGTCAGGAAAGCGCAGGCTCTTCCAATGGGATGCTGGGCGGTAGTTCAATCACTGATGTCGACAATTATCCTAACGCCATGGGACAAACCGGCACGCGCAGTATCACCGTGCCGCGCGGAAAGACTGGTGGGCCCAAAGAAGGCGGGACCGAAGGGCAATTCGACGAAAAGGCGCTTGCCGAGATTAAGGATGCGATTTTCAAGGAGTTGCTCGAAAGCGAGACGTTGGCCGAATACGCCAAACAGGTTAGCGTTAGGCGCGCCGAGGATGGGATCCGCATTGACCTTGTCGATGATGCCAACTTCTCAATGTTTGCCCTCGGCACGACCATCCTCACGCCTGAGGCGCGTAAGATTATCGACGTTATCGGGGAGGTTGTCGCGGGTGAAACTCAGCCTTTGATCCTGCGCGGCCACACTGACTCGCTTCCCTGGCGCGATGGGGTGACAGCCAACAACTGGTCCCTGTCCGCAGGCCGCGCTGAAGCCACACGACAGCAGCTGATCCGAAGCGGAATTCCTGCCGGTCGTTTTGCCCGGATCGAAGGGGTTGCCGAGACCGAGCCTCTTGTCGCCGACAACCCGGCAGACCCGCGCAACCGACGCATTTCCCTGCTTCTTCTTGAGGAGGAGCGCGGACTAGGTCGTCGCGGTCGAAGGCTTCAGACTCCGCAAACTGCCTTAAGCGATTCCGCTGAGGTTAATCCTGCCAGCCCGTAAACCACGAGCATTTACTCCTCACATCTCCTGAGATTGGGCCAACACCACTGGAGAGTGAGACATGCAAAAGCCAAAGCCTGCGACACCAAATATCGCGATCTTGCCGCAGGAAATGCCAAACGCACTTGAGCGAGCAGATGATGGCATCAAGGTGCTTTCGCTCGATTGCTTTGACACGCTGCTTTGGCGTGATTGCCATGCGCCGAGTGACCTTTTCACCGCTCTTCCGCAGCTATCGGTTGGCCAGCGGATGTCCAGCGAGCAAAATGCGCGCAAAGCCGAAACGACATTGAAAAAACGCAATGAGGTGGCGATCGAGGCGATCTATGAGCAGGCCTTGCCCAATGCGACCGGAGTGGAACGGGCGAACGCGATCGAAGCGGAATTGGACACCGAGGCGGCTAGCTGCTTTGCTTTTGGCCCAACTGTCGAACTGATGCGCAAGGCGAAGGCGGCAGGGCTCAAAGTCATCATTGTCTCAGACACCTATTTGAGCGTTCGCCAACTGCGCAAACTCATTGAAAAGGCGGCGGGTGACGAGGTGGTGGGACTGATCGATCGGTTCTTTGTCTCCTCCGAAGCCGGCATCTCCAAATCGCAAGGACTGCTGCAAAAGGTGCTCAAGACGTGCAAGGTGAGGCCACAGGAGGTTTTGCACATTGGCGATAATCGCAAAGCCGACCTTGAAGCATCGCGCGCGCTCGGAGTGCCCGCCTTGCACTTGGTGCAATTCTCCGACACGGCCTCGCAGCGCCTCAGATATGAACGTGCATGTCATCAATTGATCGGCGATGTTCGCGAGGATGTGCGCGCGTTGATGCCGCACCGCGCGGTGCTGGCGTGCGAGGAACCTAAAGCAACGGGGCAAACATCAGCCCTGGGCCTAAATGTGCTCGGCCCGGTTTTTTACGCTTTTGACCAATGGCTTCGAAAGGAATCCAAGGCGCTTCAGAATGAGCACGGCGGGACGGTCCACTGGCTCTTCATGCTGCGCGACGGGCATTTGCCGCATATCATCCACGAAGCATTGGGTGCGGAAGACAGCACTGCCTTGGTCGAAATCAGCCGCTTTGTCTCGATCGCCGCATCGCTGACAACGCGCGAGGCCTACACCCAATATTACTCGACCGAGCTCGGCCGCAAACCGTCGACCTTGGCGC
The DNA here is from genome assembly GCF_947502395.1 of uncultured Erythrobacter sp. Classification (GTDB taxonomy): domain Bacteria; phylum Pseudomonadota; class Alphaproteobacteria; order Sphingomonadales; family Sphingomonadaceae; genus Erythrobacter. Next base: position 356,770 of record NZ_CANMZM010000002.1, on the reverse strand, counting down.
GCCAAATGCTGTTCACCGAGGAAGAAATTACTCACATTGTTGGCGAGGACAAAACCCAAGAACAAATGCTTGAAGGCAGCTACAAGCTGGCTGCAGAGCTCAAGAAAGGTCAGCGTCAGAAGATCATCAGCAGGCGGGCAAAAGAACGGGCGGAGCGCCTGATTGAGCATGTTCGGTCTCGGGTAAATCCAACAGCGGGCGACACTTTGATGCTGGTGGACCTAGGCTACAATGGTTCGGCGCAATCCCATGTGGATCAGCTCCTATCAGATGCCTTCAATTGCCATGTTGCGGGCCGCTATCTGATCTTGCGTGAACTCACGGCGACGGGGCTAGACAAGAAGGGGCTGATTGACCAGCGACACTATGATCTGGAGTTGATCGAAGCACTGTGTGGCAATGTCGCTGTGATCGAGCAGCTGGCGACATGCGAGCTGGGATCGGTCGTCGATTTCACCCCTAAAGGCGAGCCGATCCGCGAAGAGACAGGGATCAAGGGCGGGCAAAGCGATGTGCGTAACCGGGTCCAGGCGGGCGCTGTTCGCTATGCCAAGGCAGCTGAGGCAGGCATCGAAATCAGGGGGAAGTCACCGCACAGAAACAGGGCATTACGAGAGGGGGCTCTGGGTGCGCTTTCCCGGTTCATGTTTCTTCCCCACGCCTCTGAACTCAAAGTACTCACGAACTTTGAGCACGACGTCAATATGGGGTCAGAACGCAAAGTACCATTGTTTGACGCAGCCCACGCGAAGGAAGGCATGCGGAGGCGCGGTCTCTTTTACATGCAGGGCTCAGCGCGCATGTTCCTGCCCGCAGAACTCGAGAACGAAGACATCCACACACGGTTATCCTTGCTAGTCCAGAAACGCTTTGGATTGGGACTCAGGTACAGCGATACGAGCCAAACGTCGATTGCGATCCCGGCATTTTTTGTGGGAGCAAGCGACAGCGCGCAAACCGTCGTCCAAGCGCATCCAACGCATGAAGGATACTATAGTGTGCGAGTTCCCGTACCAAAAGACGCACTCAATATTGGTCTTGGTGTCGGCTCGGTTTTCGAATGGTTCGAGCTTAAGAGCATATCTGCCGCCAGCGTCGACACGCTTAGAGGTGGGCTTGCCAATGATGAACGTGCCGATGAGCTGGGCGCGCAGTTTGATGGACTCAAGGTGCACGCACCTGGCATTCACGAATGCACCGGGTCGGCAGCATTTGTGCTGGTCAAGGTTCCGCAGGGCGGAAAAGGGGATGCGTCTAAAATGATTGAGATTGTTCTGCGTCCCCTTATTCGTCGGAGGTCTCCTGTGATCGAGCCAGTACCGGTTGTCCCGACCCCATCCGCCCGCTCCGTCCAACAAGAGGAGCACGCGGCATGAGCGAGCTTCTGATTCATTCCATGTCTGAGTTCTCCAGCCTGATCTTGCCCTGTCTCGAACACGCCAAGGTTAAGCACATCGCCGAAATCGGCAGCGAGTTTGGCGGCATGTCAAAGCTTTTGGCGCAGCATGCACGCAGAGCTGAGGGCACGCTCACCTGCATCGACCCTGAGCCTGCGGATGGCTTTGCAGAATGGGCAGCAGCGGAAGGCAATGTCTACCATACCGCCAAACCCTCGCTTGAAGCGTTGAGTGAAGGTTCCAAAGCGGTTGATGCATGGTTCATCGATGGGGACCACAATTACTATACCGTCTATCACGAACTTACCGCGATCGACACGATCCAGCGCGAGGAAGGGAAGCCTTTGCTTGCCTTTATGCATGATGTGTCCTGGCCGTGCGCGCGCCGTGACTTCTATTATGCGCCGGATCGCGTGCCGCCTGGCTGGCGCCATCCGCATAGCTTTGACCACGGCGTTAGGCTTGGGGAAGATGGGGTGCTCGCAGGCAGAGGTCTGCGTGGGATGGGTTCGTTCGCGGTGGCCCTTCAAGCAGGAGGGGAGCGCAATGGAGTGCTGACTGCGGTTGAGGATTTCTTGAAAGAGGCCGACTCCGAAGAGCGCTCCCTGTTTTATGTCCATGTCCCCGCTGTTCTGGGACTTGGGATCATCTTCGATGCCGGGGCGGAATGGTCGGGAGCTTTGGCCGAATTCCTCCTCCCCTTCCACGCCAACCCCCTGATCGCACGGCTCGAAGAGAACCGTTTGCGCAATTGGCTTGAAGTGGTCGAGTGGCAGGATCGGGCCGCGTCATAATCGCGTGCGGGCGGCGCAGCTGTGCGTCCCTAAGGAGATGCTCGAGTGCGAGCATCGAGCAAGCCCAAAACAAAACAGAAAAACCCGGAGCCTTTTAGGGCCCCGGGTTTCCTTGCCACCCCGGTGGGGAGCTCTTTGGTCAAGTCGATCTTATCGCAGGAGCGACAGGACGTTTTGCTGCGACTGGTTCGCTTGAGCGAGCATGGCGGTTGAGGCTTGTCCGAGGATCTGGGCCTTGGCCAACGCGGTCGTTTCCTGGCTGAAGTCGGTGTCTTGAATCCGCGACCTTGCATCGGCCAGATTGGTGGATGTTGTGGTCAAATTGTTGATCGCGCTTTCGAGACGGTTCTGACCCGCACCTAGCGATGACCGTGTGGTGTTCACGGCCTGGAGGCCAGCGTCGACATTGGTGATCGCGGTCGCCGCATTGGCGGCAGAGCTTACGTCAAGACCGGCAGCGTCGAGGTTGGAATTGTCAATCGCCGTGCTGGTCAGCGTGATCGAGCGGCCTGCGTCGATCTGAATGTTCACAGACACATCCGAGCCGCTGCCTGTGCCAAAGACGGTGACGCCGTTGAACTCGGTGTTGGTCAAAATGTCATCGATTTGTGCCGCGAGCTCGGTCACCTCTGTATCGAGAAAGCCGCGGTCGGTGTCATCCAGTGTGCCGTTCTGCGATTGGACGGCAAGCTCGCGAACACGCTGAAGCATGTTGGAGACCTCTTCCAGAGCGCCCTCAGCGGTTTGAGCCAGCGCGATTCCGTCGGAGGCGTTACGAACGCCTTGGTTAAGAGCGCGAATGTCGCTGGTAAATCCGGTTGCGATCGACAGGCCTGCTGCATCGTCAGAGGCACTGTTGATGCGACTGCCAGTTGAGAGACGCTCCATCGATTTACCGAGCATTTCATTGGCTTCCATGCTGGCGTTCGATGCGCGGAGAGCCGAGATATTGGTGTTGATTACGGACATGGGTCTTACTCCCGTTTTCCAAGTGCAAGTGGTTGGAACAGAGCAGCCATTTGCCGCACCTGCTGAGGCTTAGACCGGACATCGGCTCAGATGTTTAAGGGGCAATCTCGTGGCGGCTTTTAGAACGGTTGCCATTTGCGTGCATACGCGCGCGGAGGCACTCCGCCGCGTTTGTCTCTTTCAAAAGGTATGAGGAATTTTGCCGGTCCTTGCCGCATTGGTTGCGGGCAACGGCGAAGGAAAATCCGTTACCTTAAGCGAACACAATCACGCTTTCCCGCGGCCTGGATGCAAAACAGGGGCGTTTCCTTAGGGCTCCTACGGGTGCTTAAATTTGCTCTATTTTGTACGCCCGAGCGGCAAATCCTTTCCACCAGAACACAAACGGTAACAAACCAGACGGGTGGATCAATGCAAGCTCAGCCAAACAGGTTTTCTTCTGACGCGGGATTGGATCATGCGTGCTTTAGAGGGCCGAAGTCTCACGCTGCTTTGATCGAGCCGACCGTGCCTTTGCTTGCACGACGTTGGCTACAGGATCGGTTGTTATTGGGCGATGAGGGCAAGTTCGCCGGCCCTTCGGGTTCTCAGCCATGCGGCGATAGGATCGCGGTTGATCTGTGCAAGCTTGAAAGTGAAGCGCACCGTGGCCCCGGCCTCAACCGCATTAGCAATGGCAAAATTGCGCTGCACTATGATGGGCAGTCGCTCTCCAATGCACGCGCTGCTCTGATTGCCAGCGCTTCGCATGGTGGCTGGCCGATTGCACGTGACGTCCAAAGTCTTGCGCTGCTCACCTTAAGCGAGCGGATCGCCGGAAGCGACATTCCCGTCCTGCTGGAAGGCCCCACTGGCACGGGCAAGGAGGTTTTCGCTCGTTTCGTTCACCGCATGAGCCCGCGGAGCAAGGGCGCCTTTGTGGCGGTCAACTGTGCGGCCATGCCTGAAGCCATGCTCGAGGGGCTTTTATTTGGTCATCGTAAGGGGGCGTTCACAGGTGCTGGCGAAGCACGCGAAGGTCTGTTCCGAGCAGCTGATGGCGGCACGCTTCTTTTGGATGAGATCGGCGAATTGCCGCTGACGCTCCAGGCGAAGCTCTTGCGGACACTGCAGGAGGGGGAAGTTTTGCCATTGGGCGCAACCAAGCCGGTCAAAGTCGATGTGCGTATCGTCGCTGCTACCAATCGCACCCTTTCCCGCGAGGTCACCGAAGGGCGGTTTCGAGAAGACCTGTATTACCGGCTCAACGTCTTTCCGCTCATCCTTCCCGCTTTACGGAACCGGGTGCGCGACATCGCCCCTCTCGCCTTTGGGATGGTGCTGCGCCACGGTGCGCAAAGGGCTTTGCCAAGCTGGATTTCTAGCTCGGCGATCCAGACCCTCGAAGCGCATGATTGGCCCGGCAATGTGCGTGAGCTTGAGAACGTCATCCGCCGAGCAATCCTGTTGGCTGGCGAGGGACCACAGATCGAGGCCGAGCATGTCGTCTTCGACCAGGCTCCGCGCCCACTTGTTGCGAGCGCACCTGGAGTGGAGGCCACGGCCATTGCTTCAAGCACAATCAATGCCGCTAAGCCCGCATCGCTCTCGGACGTTGCCTTTCAGTCCGAAGCGCAGGCAATCTTGCGCGCGCTCGATACCCATGAGGGGCATCGCGGTAGGACTGCTGCGAGCCTCGGCATATCAGAGCGCACCTTGCGCTATCGCCTCGCCTCCATGCGCGAAAACGGGCTTTTGCAGGCGGGAGCTGAGGCGTGAAGATTGGTGGCACATCGGGCGGCATTCATGACGTCATGGCTTTGCGGCAGGAGATCCTGAAGCGCAGCCAAGCCTTGCAAGAGGTGCGTTCTGGAACGGAAACCAGGCCCACACCAACGGGTGCAACCGGGCAGGTCGCCGGGTTTTCCGATACGCTTCACAATGCGATGCAAGAGGTGAGCGCGGTGCAAAAGCGCTCCGGCGATATGCAAGCCGCCTATGAGCGCGGCGAGGTGACCGATGTGGCGAAGGTGATGCTCGCCCGGCAGGAAGCAGGTGTCGCCTTCGAGGCCACGATCCAAGTGCGCAACAAGTTGCTGTCCGCCTATCAGGACATCTTGAGGATGGGGAGCTGAACTAAGTGGCTGAGACGAGTGTTCCTGTCCCCCAACCCAGCGCGGTGCCGATTGGCGGTCCTGCGTATGGCTCGGGTCCTGGTGATGGCTGGCAAGCACGGCTTAATGCCTTCACCAATCAGCCCGCTTTCAAGCGAGCTCTACCGGGTCTGATTGGTCTTGCCGCAGTTGCGTCGGTTGCGGCGGTCTACTTGATGATAGCCACCCCGCCCCAGCGCATCTTGAGCTCGACTCTCAATGATGCAGAGCGCGCGGCGGCGGTGCAGGCGCTGCAATCCGATGGTATCGCCTACACTGTAGATACTTCCACCGGCATTCTCACCGTTGCGGAGAGCGATTTCTATCGCGCGCGTGGTGTGCTGGCGACCAATGCTGGGATTGCAAGCTCCGAAGGCGCAAATGCGATGCTGGACTCGATCCCGCTGGGTTCAAGCCGCACGATGGAAGGGGAACGCGTGAGGCTCGCGCGCGAGCGCGAATTGATGCTCACCATTCGCGAGATCGACGGGGTGGAGAGCGTGCGCGTCCATCTGGCCACGCCCGAGCGCTCGGTCTTTGTGCGGGAGAACAACCCGCCCACAGCTAGCGTGATGCTGCGCCTTGGAAGGGGCGGTTCTCTAAGCAAGAGCCAAGTTGAGGCAATCATCAATCTCGTCGCAGGCTCGGTCCCCGGCATGACGCCCGATATGGTGCGCGTCGTGGATCAGAACGGGCGGCTCCTCTCTGCCCCCCGCGAAGACACCCTTGATGGCTTGCTGCTTCAGCGCGAGTTTGAAGCCAAGCTGCAAGAGCAGGTTGCCAGCCTTCTCACTCCGCTTTTGGGGGAGGGCAATTTTTCCAGCCAGGTTCAAGCAGAACTTGTGCGCGAAGAGGTGACCTCAGCACGCGAGACCTACGATCAGGAAGGCTCGGTACGCTCAGAAAGCGAACGCAATTCGAGCCGGATGGCAGCGGCGGGACCAGGCGGTATTCCGGGTGCGGCAACTAATACACCCCCTCCCGATCCTGAACTTGTCGAAGGTCCGCCCAATCCGAGAGAAGACGCGCAACTCGCTCAGCAAGTCCCGCGCGACACGGAAAGCGCTGTGCAACGCAATTATGAGCTTGGCCGTGAAGTAGCCGTAACTTCGTCGCGCCCAGGCGGTCTTGTCAAACTCTCCGTCGCGATTGCGGTAAGTCAAGAAGCGATTGAGGCGGCAGCCCCGATGACTCCCGAGCAGTTGCAGTCGCTTGTGAGCGCTGCTGTGGGCGCAGATGAAGCGCGGGGCGACCAGGTCCAAGTTGTGGTGGGCGCCTTTGACAACACGGAAGTGCCCCCGCTCGCTTTTTACGAACAGGGTTGGTTCGCGCAGGTCCTCAGGATTGTCGCGGGGCTTATTGCGGTGCTTCTTGTCCTGCTGCTTGCGGTGCGCCCTCTCATCAAAGCGGTCAAAGGCCCTTCAGATGCGAAGAACAAGAACGGTAAGAATGGCGAAAAAGCCAAGCTTGAAGACGAATCCGACATAGAAACCCCTGAGTACGGTCACGCTGACGCATACGGCGAGGGGAATGACGGCGGTTCAAGAGAAGGCGATCAAGAAGGGCACATCGGAGCAATCGAGGGCGAAGGGGTCGAGGTTACGTCGAATACGAGATCAAGCTCTCGAGATACCTTAAACAAGCGCATCACTTCCGCGCGCCAGCTGGCTTTAACAGAGCCAGAACGCGCGGTGGAAGTGCTCCAACGCATGATCGATGAGCCGGAGGGATTATCTGAAGAAGCGGGCGTGGAATCGTGATGGCAGAGCAAGAATCCGATGTTCATGGCGAGGAAGATACCGCCGAAGCCTCACCCCCCAAACCGATCCTGACTCGGGTCCAGCGGGTCGCGATCTTTCTAATGCTGCTTGATGACGAGGAAGCTGCGGCATTGATGTCACGCATGGAACCTGGCGAGCTGGAGTTGATCGGTGCGACAATGCTCGAGGTTGGCGAGATCAAGCGCGAGATGATGACCGAGGCGCTCGAAGACTTTGTCACCGAAAGCGAGAGCGACCGCATGGCGGTGCCCGACCGCAATATGCAGGTGCGCGCAATGATGGAGCGTTCTCTTGGCCCCACCAAGGCGGAGAGTATGATGCTCAAGCTTGATCCTGAACCTGGCCCGCGGAGTTTGGAAATGGCGCGCTGGCTCGCGCCTTCGGTGTTGCTTAAACTGGTCGAGGACGAGCACCCACAGGTGATCGCCGCTCTTTTGTTGATGCTTGATGCTGAGCCGGCAGCCGAGGTGTTGTCCAACTTACCAAGCAATATTCAGTCGGTGGTGGTCGAGAAGATCGCCACAATGGGGCCCGTGTCTCAGCGCGCGATCGATATGATCGATACACTCCTCTCACAGAGAATTGGTGCAAGCTTTGGCCCTGCGGCGCTCGTCATTGGCGGCGCGAAAGATGCGGCGGCACTTATCAATGCCGGCGCGGGCGATCTTAAAGGCACAGTTCTCCCTGCCATTGCTCAGCGCAATGCACCTCTGGCCGAACGCATCGAAGAAGAGCTCTTCACTTTCGACATGCTGCTCGAACTCGATGCCAAGACAATGGGCCGCATCCTGCGGGATGTCGACAACGATGCTCTCATCGATGCTCTTAAGGGCCTTCAGGAAGATAGCCGCGACGTGTTCTTCCGGTGCATGTCCTCGCGCGCCGCCGATGGCATCAAGGACGAGATCGAAATGCGCCAACGCCTGAGCAAGAAGGATGTCGAAGACGCGCAGCGTAAGATCGTGAATCTGGCGCGCCAATTGGCCGACCAGGGTGAGATCGACCTTGGAGGCGGCGATGGCGAATTCATCTGATTGGCTCACCGCGTTGGTTGAAAGGTCCGGGGGCGATCGAAGCGGGAGCTCGACACGTCCCAGCTGGCTGACTGACTGTGTGGAGCTGGAAGGCGGCTTTAAGGCTGGGCTACCAATCGAGCGATCTTCGGAAGGATACCCAGAGTCGCCTCCGCCCCAGGCCAAAGGAACGACCGATGAGTTGGTCGATATCTTGCGCGAAGCCTTGGACGACGGTGAACAAGCGGCAAACGAAGGTGATCCAGCCTCCGAATCTGAAATCGAATATGGTCCTGATCCAATCACCGAAGCGTTCCAGCGTGGAGAACAAGCGGGGAGACAAGCTGCTTTGGTGGAAGCAGGGGCCAAGCATCAACAAGAGCTGGCTCTGAGGCAAACTTTTCGGGCGCTTGATCAAGCGGCGATGGATACATTGGCGGGCGAGCTGGCCGACACGGTAATCTCCCTTTGCTCACAGACTCTTGCTGACTACACGCCTGATGGTGAAGCACTCGCAGAGCGCTGTGAGGCGGCCGCGGAGCGGCTTGGGACGGGGGCCAATGTCGCAACGCTTGGCCTTCATCCTGACGATCTCGCTTTGCTCGATAAAACGGCATTGGGCGATTGGAGAGTGCTTGGTGACCCAAGTGTCGAGCGCGGGGGGCTACGGTTTGAAACCGAGGACGGCTCAGTCAGCGATTGCCCGTCTGATTGGCGTCGCGCGATTGCAGCAGCGATCCGTGGTTAGACAAATTGATGCTCGCCGAACTCCAGATTGAACTCGCACGCCATCGCGCTGCTCATGTAGAAAGCGGTCCGATCCAATCGGGCAAGGTTGTTGCCTGCGATGGTGGGTTGATTGAGGTCTCGGGCCTTGCGCTTCCGATTGGCTCGCTCGGTGCGATTGCCAATGATGCAATCGACCAAGCCGAGGATGAGGTTCTCGCCGAAGTGATCGGCTTTCGTGGCGGGCATTCGCTGATGATGCTTTTGGGTGATACCCAATTGTTACGCCCCCAATCTCCAGTGCGCGCAGTGGGCCAGCCGGGGACAGTGCAGGTCGGAGAGGCCTTATTGGGCCGGGCGGTCGATGGCCTTGGCGCACCTATCGACGGGGGCCCACGGCTCGACCTTGCGCTTAGTTGGCCCCTTGGCGGGAGGCGGGAGGGTGCGCTCGAACGCGCGCCGGTCACGATACCCTTCGATTGCGGAGTGCGTGCGATCAATGCGCTAGCGACTATGGGGCGCGGCCAACGTGTGGGGGTCATTGCGGGCTCTGGCGTGGGCAAGTCGGTCTTGCTCGATACCATCGCCGGACAGGCGCAAGCCGATATTATCGTGGTGGCCATGATCGGTGAGCGGGCGCGCGAAGTGTCGGATTTCGTTGCTCGCCATATGACTGATGTAAGGCGCGGTCGCATGGTGGTGGTCGCAGTGCCCGCCGATCACGCGCCCAATCTTCGACTGCGCGCCGCCCAATATGCGAGCGCCATCGCCGAGTATTTCAGGGGTAAGGGCAAAAGCGTGCTGTTGGTGCTCGACAGCCTTACCCGCGTCGCACACGCCGCGCGGGAGTTGGCGCTGCTCTTGGGAGAGCCGGGCGCCGCTCGTGGCTATCCTCCGTCTTCTCTTGCGGCAATTACGAGACTGGTCGAGCGAGCGGGTAATTCGGCTCAATCAGGAGGGTCGATCACTGGGGTCTATACGGTGCTGGCCGATGGGGACGATATGAGCGATCCGGTGGTCGATGGCGCGCGCGCGATCCTCGATGGACATATCCTGCTGTCGCGCGATCTGGCACAGCGTGGACACTACCCTGCCATTGATATTCCCGCATCGCTCAGCCGCGTTATGGACGGGGTTGTCGGCCCAGAAATCGTCGATGCCGCGCGGCAACTTCGTTCATTGATAGCGGCGCGCGAAGAGAACCGCGATCTGGTGATGATGGGCGCCTATCGTGCTGGCTCTGATCCAATGCTCGACCGCGCTCTCCATCACAGCAACGTCATCGATACGTTTCTCACCCAAACGCGCGAAGCGGCGGTTGGCTTGGACGAAAGTCTGGCCGGCCTGATGGCGCTTACCGAGCAAACACAGAGTGTTGGCACAGCTATCAATGGGTGAAGCCAAACATGAATGAAGAACGCCGTCTCAAAATTGCCAAGCGGCAATTGATGTTGGCGCGGATTGCTCGGCGCGAGGCGCGATTGTCGCTCGCCAATGCGATCTCCGATGAAGAGCGCAGCGCGCAAATCCATGCGCGAAGCTGCGACCTGCTACACGAATATGCCAAGCGCGTAAGCGAAGTGGGGCCCGCCGCGCAAAGTGACACATTGCAGATCAGTCTTGCATTTGTGCGCTCGCTTCAAGACATGAGCGACAATGCGCAAGATGCCCTTAAGGATGCCAGCGATCAGGCGGAATGGCAGGTGCGCGCACTCGCTGCGGCAGAGACAAGGATGAGTGCCCATGAAACCCGCTTGGGCCAGGAAAAGCGCGCTCTAAATGATCTGCGTGAGCGTCGCGAGGCGCCTCCTGAACTGACTGGCGCTTCAGGCATGGCACGCAAGTTGCAAAACCAAAGGAACGCCGGTGAAGCAGTGCCCCGTAGGGGCAATCGCTGAGCCATAACCTTGAATGAACGTGGCGGCTTTAGCAGTGCGCCCAGCCATGGACCGAAGCCATGATCCAGTCCCTTGCCGACTTCACCGTCGCTCCGATCGCGCCCACATCGAGCATCGCGCCTAAAGAACTGGTTGGGAGCACTAACTTTTCGTTGTTCCTGAATGATATCCACGCAGTAAGTGCGCAGCCAGCCGAAGCTTTGACGCTACCCAACAGGGAAGATGGAGCAGGCCATCGAATGACTCGATCTGGTCATAAGGCTCGGCTTGAAACGGAGGAGACCGCTACCGGCAACGCGTTTCCGCAATCCGGCACGCGCTTGCCGAGTAGCGTGCGAGGCGATGAGGTGACCCTCGTTGACGATCCCATGCAGAATTCGCCGGCAAGCACTCTTCGATTTGGTGCAAGCGGGTCCGATTTTAGCCAAGAACGAGCTGAGCGTGTGCAAGATGGTTTTATTCGTCCTCCGGCAAAACCGGCAGCTTCTGCGGAGATGGGGTACGTTGCCACATCAAAACAGGCTCAATCTGGTGTGAACAAGACCAGTCTCTCGCCCGCGCCAAATCCAATTCCTGAACCTTCGGCAATGGACGTCACCGTAAGTGCCAAGAATGCTTCTTCAGAAAGCGCTCCGGGTTCGGAGGTTCGCGTGAGATCAAAACCGATTGAGAGCCCGTCATTGGAGCAGCCCCGCAAAAGTGCTCCAAATCTCACTGTAGGCGCAAAGCTTAACGGACTCGAGATCGTTAAAGAGCAGAGTCAAGCCGATCCAATGCATTACTCGCCGAAAGATCAGGCGGATGCCAAACAGGCGGAGGCTTCAAAGACACAGCTGAACAGCGTTGGCCATGCCTCGCAGCGCAAGTCACCCGATCCGATTGCACTCACGAAAGAGCGCGACCAGACTGGGCGACCTTTGCATATCGAGTTAGCAGCGTCTCAGCCTGGGGCTGCGGCCGTTCAGGTGGGTTTGCTTGCTAAGGGCGACGCCTCGCCTGCCAAGCCGATATTACGCTCAGAAAAGCGCTTGGCCGTTGAGCAGGCGGTGAGAAAGACTGCAACGGCCTTGTTTGCCTTGGCAAACCATGCGTCGGGCGGAGCCACCTCACCATCCACACAGTTGGGTCAGTTGCAGCCAGGAGTCGAATCAAACCACGCCCCGCGCCAACACAACGCTGCCATTGCCAACGGGGTCGCACCGGCATCACTGCCCACTTCGCAAACACCAATTGAAGCCGCTACGGTGCAGTCTTCCGCGAGCCAGCTCCCATTCCCAGCAATGCCTGTTTCACCCCAAGCCGGCACTCCAACGCCGATCACAGATCCGATCACAGCCATTCGTCTTTCAGCCCAACTCGAAAGTACAATAGAACAGCTCACCGAAACTCGGAGTGCGGCTCAGGCGAAGCGTCCTGAATTGACAATGCGACACCACGAATTCGGCGCGATCACCATGCGGCTCGACGCAACAGGTGGCGACCTGCGTGCCACGCTGTCAGCCCGCGATCCGGGCTTTGTACCCGCGATCCAGACTGCGCTGACTGAACGTAGCGTGGTCGCGAGCAGTGACACGGCCAGCACCGCGCAGAAAGGCCACGATCAACAGAGCGCTCAAGGCAATGCGCACAGCGGGTCTCAATCGGGTCCATTCACTGCGTCGCAGGGTCAGGGGTGGAATTTTGGTGGGTCCTACGGGTCTTCCACAGGGGCAGGTCAAGGAACGTCTCAACCATACGCAGGGCAAACCACTGCTCAAGATGACGACTTCGGTTCGGATCGCGGCGGCAGGATCGGTCGTGATGACGGACCCGGGGGAGAGGGCGAGCTTTTCGCCTGACTCTCACCCACAATACAGCAGGGAAGCAAACTCACATGTCTGACGCAAAAGCCGAAGAAGGAGACGACGCTAAGAAAGGTGGCGGCGGAATGAAAATGGTCATTGGCATCGTCGTCGCGCTCGGTGTGGGCGCGGGCGGTGCCTATGGCGCTTTTGCTGCTGGTCTGATCGGAGACAGCGGTGAGAGCGGTCCCAACCATCCTGAATTGGTGCGCAAGGGCGAATCCGACCCCTATCCGATGCCAGGTGGGGACGCGGAGGATGGCGCCGTTGTGTACGGCGAAGGCGGGAACGAGTTTCGAACCGCTTACTACACCTTCGAAGACAGCTTCACCTCAAACCTTGCCGATTCCGCCGGGCTGATTCAGGTTGAATTGGCCGCCTCAACCCAGCGTGATGGACGCGTGCTGCAATGGGTGCACAATCATCAGCTAGCGATCCGTTCGGCGATTTTGGTCCAGCTCTCAGCGACACCTGAACAAGACCTCTACTCCGTCGAAGGTAAGGCAGCGCTCGCCAAACGGTTGACGGGTGCGATCAATGAAGTGCTTGAAGAGAATGAGGGCTTTGGTGGCGTTGAAAACGTCCATTTCAAAGGATTGCTCGTCCAATGAACATGACAGGCACCTTTGCAGATGATTTTGCTAGATCGCGCCCTGTCGCACAGCATTGCACCGAGCTGACATGGCGCGGTCCGCGTCCGGATGAGCGCAAGGGGGCGGTCACCGCGTGGCTCCGTGATTTGTCAAGCGATATGGCGCAAGAGCTGGGGCAGATATTGCAAGGTGATAAGCTCGATGTGACTATCAGCGAGCCTAAAATCATGACCGGCGCAGAAGTGTTTGAGAAGATCGGCCCGATTGCGATCAACACTCTGCTGCGTATTGGATCCGGCGACCAAACGGTATTGCTTAGCCTCGACTATGCGACCGCAGTCGCGCTTACCGATTGTTCCTTCGGAGGTGAGGGGGCAAAGCCCGAGAAAGGACCTTCGGAGTTACCGCGTTCGGCTGGATTGCTGGTCGAACAATTCGCGGCCACCATGGCTCAGGTGATTGCTATGGCGCAAGGCACGGGAGAGCCCGCGCGTGGCGATGTTCTGGTGCGCAGCGAGAGCGTAGTGCGTCTGAAACCCTTTAGCACAGAGGCCGAGATTTCGGTCATGGAAGTGTCGTTGGCTCAAGGGGGGTCTGCGGAATGGGAGATGCTGCTCGCTCTTCCGCATGAACGGCTCGATGAACTTCTGCCCAAGACCAATTCCAACCGTTCGCTCTCGTGCCCAGAGATCTCGGGCAGCAAGCGCGGCGATGCCTATGCAGGTCTCCCACTAGTACTGGAAGCCGTGCTGAGTGAGATTGAGATGCCGATCGGCAAGCTAGAACGGCTCGCTCCGGGTGACGAGATCGCCCTCAATATCCCGCGCGAACTGCCATTGCGGATTGGTGATGACGTGTTTGCGCACGGTGTCTTCGGCACTTTTGATAACCATATGGCGTTGCGCCTTACCAGCGTTTCCCATTCGGCCGTACGCAGCGATCAGGGCGCGGCGCGCGCTCGATTCAGGGGGGCAGCATGATGAGTGCGCTTGGAAAGACACTGAATCCGGCGCTTCAAAGGCTCGGCGCGGTTTCCGTTCGGCTTTCGGTTGAGCTTGGCCGCACCAATATGGCGCTGAGAGACGTGCTAACCCTTGCAGAGGGAAGCGTTGTTTCGCTCGACCGGCTGACCGACGAACTGCTCGACATCACCGCCAATGGGCAAGTGATCGCGCATGGTGAGGTCATCGCACAGGACGGCAGGTTCGCGCTTCGTATCGTCAATCTTGCAGGCGGTGAAGATTCGCTTCCTGCTGGCCCCAGTGGCGGCCCAAAGCCGGATATCCCCAACCAAGCGGAGATCGGGCCATCCGAGCATGCCCCCCAAGGGCAGAAACCCGAAGAGCCAGCGCCTATAGCGCCAGAGAAAGACGCCTCCGAATGATGGCCGACTACCTCTTGCGTCTCGCGCTTCTCCTGCCTCTTCTAGGAGTGATGATCTGGGGAAGCCTTAAGCTCACGCGCTATTTGCAGACCCGGCTTGTCGGATTGCAGGGGGGATCTGGGACGCTTGAGCTGGTTGAGACGAGTCTGCTTGCGCCAGGCCTCAAACTCGCTGTGGTGCGCTTTCACAATCGCGAGATCCTGCTGGGCTGTTCGCGAGCCGGCATCGTGCGGCTGGGTGAGGCGCAGGGAGATGAGCGGGCTGAGACCCTGACGCTGCCGCCCAAGTCTGAGGTGTAGCTGTGAGCGTGTTTTTGCGCCTTGCAAAGCCCTTGGGCCTATGCGCGTTAACCATGATTGCGCTCGTCGATCCTGCACTCGCGGCCGTTCCAGTCGCGGAGCCAGATGCCGCCGGAATCGGCAGCGCGTTCGAGCGTGCCTTGAGCGCTGATGGTGCGGGTGAAGATACGCCCCTAAGCTTCTCGATCCAGCTGCTGCTCTTGATGAGCATGCTCACCATCTTGCCGTCGATCGTGCTGATGATGACTTCATTCCTGCGCATTTTGATTGTGCTCTCAATCCTGCGTCAGGCTCTGGGCCTCCAAGGATCGCCGCCGACGCAAGTGCTCGTCGGTCTCTCGCTCTTCCTCTCGCTCTTTATCATGGCACCCACCATCGACACGGTGAACACGGTGGCGATCGCGCCTTACGCGAGCGGTGCTTTGGAAGCCGATGCAGCCATCGCGGCAGCAGGAGAGGCTTTCCATGAGTTCATGCTGCGCCAGACACGGGAGGCCAATCTTCTGATGTTCGCCGATATTGCGGGCTTAAGCACATTCGAAGATCGGGAAGACATTCCCTTCTCGATCCTGCTTCCCTCGTTTGTGACGAGTGAGCTGGAAACCGCGTTTCAAATCGGTTTTATGATCTTCCTGCCCTTCCTCGTGATTGATCTGGTGGTGGCGAGCGTGCTGATGAGCCTGGGCATGATGATGCTCTCACCCACCATTATTTCTCTGCCTTTCAAGCTCTTGCTCTTCGTCCTCGTCGACGGCTGGTCGCTTTTGATGGGCAGCCTCGCGATGAGTTTCGGATAGGAGGGGGCGACCCCATGCAAGAAGACGCACAACTTTTGGCGCTTGCCGACCGGACCTTATGGGTGACCGCGCTGATCGTCGGCCCTGTGCTGATATCTGCGCTCGCTACAGGCCTCGTTGTCGGCATTATCCAGGCTGCAACCTCAGTGAACGAGCAAACGCTGACCTTCGTGCCCAAGCTCGCGATCACTGCGGTTGTGTTCGTTATCCTCGGCAGCACGATGATGGCGCTCCTTGGCGATTTCACCCGCGAGATTTTCGCTCAGGTCGCTGGTATGGCGGGATAGGGGCGCTGGTCCTATGACCTTCCTCGACCTTGGTTTCGATACGCTGCTTGAGCAATTGTGGCAGCTGCTCTTCCTCTCGATCCGATGCGGTGCGGCAATGATCGCTGCACCCATGGTCGGGGGCATGGTGATGCCCGCCATGGCGCGGTTAATGGCGGCCTTCGTAATCGCGATCTTTGTCGGAGTTTGGATCCCGGTTCCCGAGCTTCCTGACATGCTCAGTTTCGCTGCGATTTTGGCGGTGTTGCAAGAGGTTATCATCGGAGCGGCGCTTGGATTCGTATTGCAAATCGCGTTTGCCGTGCCGCTTATTGCTGCCGAGCAAATAGCCGGTACAATGGGCCTTGCCATTGCGACCTCAATCGACCCCGCTAGCGGCGCGCAGTCGGGCGCCTTGGGAAGCTTCTTCGGGCTGATCCTTACGCTTCTATTCTACATCATTGGCGGACATCTCTTATGGTTCCGCCTGATCATGGAAAGCTATCGCTTTATGCCTGCGGGCATTACAGCATTTGGTGGGGTCGAGGCACAGAGTATTGTGACCTTTGCGGGCTATTGCATCGCGACCGCCGCAGCGATTTCTCTGCCGGTCATTCTGGTTTTGCTCTGCGTACAACTGATAACCGGAACCATCTCGCGCGCGGCTCCTGCGTTGAACCTGTTTGCGCTTGGCTTGCCGGCGGGAACGCTTGCGGGGATCACAGCGATGATTGTTGTGATGCCGATCTTTGTCGAGCAATTCACTGACCTACTCCAAGCGGCCCTAGAGCAGTCTGCAGCAATCTTCACACCCGGTTTGGATGGCTTAGGAAGGTCTGGCTAACCGATGGCTGAGGAGACCTCGGGTGAAAAGAGGTTCGATCCCACACCCAAGCGTAAGGCCGATGCCGCGCAAAAGGGCGATGTGCTGCGCTCCAGGGAGGTCGCGACTGCCGTCGCCATGACTGTCGGGACCGCTATGCTCGCGATCGTCGGTCCATGGCTGTTCGAAGGGGTCAAAGGCGTGGCGCTTGCCAGTTTCCAGTTCGAGATTGACCGGACGCGGGAATTTGATCCGGCCATATTGGCTATGCGAGCGGGAACTGCGGTCCTCCCGCCTATTCTGGTGATTGGGATCACCGTCACGCTCATTACTGTGAGCGTGCAACTGCTTCTTGGTGAGGGGCGTTTCGTCCTGCAAAACCTCAAACCCAAAGGCCAGCGGATCAATCCCTTAAGCGGCTTGAAGCGGATTTTTGGGACACAGGGCATGATTGAGTTGGGCAAGTCGATCCTCAAACTCACACTTTTGGGATCGGTCGCTGGTTATTGGATTTACACGACGCTCGATAGCTTGCTCGGGATGGGCCGGTCCTCTTTGGAAACTCAGCTTGCTTACGCATGGGAGGCGGCAGCTTCGCTCACTTTCTTGCTGGTCATAGGCCTCGCTGTCATCGCCATGGTCGACTATCCAATCCAAGCGTTTCAGCGCAATAAACGCCTCAAAATGAGCTTTGAGGACCTCAAGAACGAGACCAAACAGGCCGAGGGATCTCCCGAAATGAAATCGGCGCGTCGTCAACGGCAACGTGACCTTGCGCGTGGCAGTTTTGGCAAGGCGATGAAAGATGCTCAGTTCGTGGTCGTCAACCCGATGCATTTTTCGGTTGCCATGACTTATGATCCCGAGCTTGCCCCCGCTCCAGTGGTGCTGGCCAAAGGGCGCGGCGAAACCGCATGGGCGATGCGCGAAATGGCGGGAGAGATGGGCCTGCCGGTGCTTGAATACCCCAGCCTTGCACGTGCAGTCTATTTCACGACCCGGCCCAATCAGATGGTGCGTGAAGAGCTTTATATTGCCATCGCCGCGCTCGTTGCTTTTGTGCTGTCGTTGAAGCGCGGAGAGCGCCCGATAATGCCGCAAGTGGATGTACCGGAAGACCTGCGCTTCGATGCCGATGGGAAGCCCGAAAAAACTGCTTAAGCAATTCTCGAAATAGCCGTTCTGAGCCTCATGGAAAACCAAGGCTCCTCCATCATCTCAGCGCTTGGCGCTGGCAGCGGCATTGATTTTATTCAGCTGGCGAACGATTTGTCGGAGGCTTCATTTGAGCCACGGCGCGCCAATCTTGAATCGCGCAATGCGTCGCTCGAAGTGCAAATATCGGCGGCTGCGCTGATCCGCTCTTCGCTTAATGATTTGGCGAGTGCTTTGGGAGACCGGGTGCGCAATGGCGATCTTTCGCCTCAACCAAACCTGGCCAGTCCTACTGTGGCTGATGTGACGACCACCACTGGGATTGCGCCACAAGGAAGCTATTCGCTCGAAGTAAGCCAACTTGCGCAAGGCCAAACCCTTGCTCTGCAAAGCTATGGGGCGGGCAGCGATTTGGTGGGGGAAGGGACGCTCAATATCCGCTTCGGGTCTGTCAGCGGAGCAAGCTTTACTGAAGACACCGAACAGACGGCTCTCGCGATCGACGTGACCGCCGACGACACGCTGGACTCACTTGCCGCGAAGATCTCCAATGGCAGCGACGGCAAGCTATTCGCCTATGTCGCTGAAGGCTCAAACGGCGCGCAATTGGTGATCAAGGGGAAAGATGGCGCACCGAACGGCTTTGTACTCGAACCCACCAGCGCTGGCGGCAGTGCCACGCCCGGCGATCTCTCATATCTTGCATGGAACCCCGCAAGCGATGCAGGTGAATTACGCCAAGCGTCCCAGGATGCGGTTTTCAGGCTCGACACGGTTGAGCTGACGAGCTCCTCCAACACGGTCACGGGCCTGCCGGAAGGGATCGGCCTCACGCTCAACGAGACGAATATCGGCACTCCTACCACCTTGAGCTTCGAAACCAATGATGGTGCGATCAGCGCGGTGATGACCGATTTTGTCGCGGCGTTGAACGATGTGGTCAGCTTGCTCAGTCAGGAAGCGTCTGGCCTGGGAAGCACACTCAACAATGATTCAGGTGCGCGTGGATTGCGGGCCGACCTCTCTGCACTTGCAAACGAAGTGGTGATGCCCGGCGCAGAGGATGGCGAGCCCTCAACGCTGGGCGATCTCGGCTTATCAATAACGCGAGACGGTACATTTGAACTCGACACGGCACGCCTGAATGAAACGCTGACCTCTTCTCCTGATGGGGCTGCTGCAATGTTTACTGCCGGGGCGTTTGGCGTTTTTGCTACAATCGACGGGCTGGCCCGCGACAACACATTGTTCTCCGATCCGGGCTCGCTGGGTGGCTCTATTGCCCGCTATGAAGCGCAGATCGAACGCAATGATGAGCGCCTTGCCCGTGTCGCTGAAAATCAGGAGAGCTTGCGCAACCGCCTCACCCGCAGCTTTATCGCGGCACAAAGCAATGTGACCGCATCACAAAGCACGCTGAGCTTCCTTGAGCAGCAAATCGAAGCCTTCAACCAATCAAACTAAGAGAGATTAGCAACGATGATGCCATTCTCTGAAGGAGCGGCGAAGGCCTATCGCAGGGTGGACTTGGACGCGCGGATTGAGGCATCTGCGGGAGAAGATTTGACCCGCATCTGCCTCGAAGAGGCGGTCGCGTCGCTGGGTCAGGCTTTGGTGGTTATCGAGCATACACCGGGCAAGGTTCCTCGCGATCTGCTTTCTCGCGCCCACGGCATCACGGTCTGGCTTGCCAGAGGCGTGTCGACAGACAATCCCCTGTTCGGTCCTTTAACCCAATTCTATGGCGGTGTTGCAGCAACCATTGCTCGCAATATGACCCGTAGCTCTCCCTTGGATCTTGTCAGGGCGCGCGATGATTTGAGCGCGCTGCTGCAAGCGGCGCGCTCGGCTTAGTCCGTCATCGCCTCGCGGACGATGCGGGCTGCGTCATCGGGATCTTGGAACGGGTGGAAATGGGTCATGTCGGAACGATCCATATCTATTCCGTTTGGCATGCTTTCAGCCAGCCCCGGCCAGGTTGGCGAGCCCTTAAAGTCGCGCGCCTGAGTGCGCATTGCGCGAACCACCGTGGTGGGCACTTGCAACGAGGCAGCTGCTTCTAAGGCCGGTGCTCCTGAAAGGCTCGACATGTACATGCTCGCTTCCATCTCAGGCGCGCAAGCAAGCTCGAACCCGCCGTCTTCGAGCGGTGTCAGACCAAAGCGGCAGTAGTTTTCAAACACATCACGGCGAAAAAGACAGTAGGGATCGCGCGTCTCAAACCGCGTCATCATCTCTTCGATCGAGGCAAAGTTCCGTTTACGCTTAGCTGCAGGATGCATCTGGTCTTGAGAAAAGCCAGCGACCTTCAAATCGTAAAACTGGGGGTCGAGTACCACCGGATCGAACAAAACGAGCGATTTGAAAGTGTTTGGTCGCGCGGCTGCCGCACGCAGGATGGCGTGTCCTCCCATCGAATGGCCCATGCCGACTGCGCCCTTAAGACCCAGTCGGTCAATCAGGACGACCAATTCATCAACCACGATTTGCCAGTCTTGCAATGGATCGCCGCCCGATGCCCCATGGCCGTGCATATCAACCGCGATCACCCGGTGTTCGGAGAATTGTGCAGCAATGGGATCATAGCAGCGCCCGTGGAATCCGGTCGCGTGAGCGATCAGAAGGACGGGCGCATCAGCGCTCGCCGACCATTCGTGATAAGCAAGGGTAACCTTGCCAGCCTCGATATGGTGCAAGTCAGGTTCTCTCGTATCGAGCATCTCGTCAGGCGCTCTGCACGGCCGCTTCCTCTTTTGGCAAGTGATCATTGCTCGGAACCTCGTCAGGAAGCGCTGATTTGAGCAGGAAGTACCCTGCAAAAGCCGCCACCAGTGACCCGGAAAGCACGCCCAGCTTGACCGCGTCAATGAGCGCCGGATCGACAAATGCGAGGTTGCCGATGAACAGGCTCATGGTGAAGCCAATCGCGGCAAGCAGAGAAAGCCCATGGATCTTGCGCCAACTAACGCCCTCGGGAAGCCTGGCAAAGCCCGCCTTCACCGCGACCCAGGCAAAGCCGACAATGCCGACCTGCTTGCCGATTAAGAGGCCGAGCGCGATCCCCAAGGGAAGTGGTTGCAACAGATCGGCGGGCGACAGGCCGAACAGGCTGACCCCGGCATTGGCAAAGCCGAAGATCGGGATGATCACGAAGGCTACCCATTTGTGCAGACCATGTTCCATATGTTCGAGCAGCTTTGAGCCATCGCGCGCCACAACCGGCACCATCATCGCGGCCGTCACGCCTGCCAAAGTGGCATGGACCCCTGATTTCAGGACAAAGACCCACATGATGACGGTTAGCAGCACATAGGGAATAGAGGAGGAAATCTTGAGCCGTCCCAGCACGAACAGCAGCGCCAGCATTGCCGCGCCCCCGCCCAACATATCGAGCTTGATCTCGCCAGTGTAGAACAGAGCGATCACCGTGATTGCGCCAATATCGTCGATCACCGCGATGGCCAGCAACAAGGCCTTCATCGCGACCGGCACGCGCGGCCCCAACAGCGACAAGATGCCAAGCGCAAAGGCAATATCAGTCGCGGCCGGAATGGCCCACCCGCTTATGCTTTCAGGTGAATTCCAATTGATGCCGACATAGATCAACGCCGGAATCGCCATGCCGCCAACTGCCGCGACCAAGGGCAGCGAGGCCTTGTCCCAGCTGGACAACTGACCCGTCAGGATTTCGCGCTTCACTTCCAATCCGATGAGGAAGAAGAAGATCGCCATCAGGCCATCGTTGATCCACAGGAGCAGCGATTTGTTAATCGCAAAATCGCCGAAGGAGACGTTAAGCTTGGTCGAAAGCGTACCGAAATAGGCATCAGCCAGCGGACTGTTGGCGATCAAAAGCGCCAGGCCCGCAGCTACAATCAATACGATCCCGCCGGCGCTTTCTTGCTTTAGGAAGTCTTTGAGGGCCGTACTCACACGGTCGATCATTACAATGTCCCTGAATAAAGGTCTTGTCTTACCTTACTAATTCTCCAACTCAATGTGAGTTCCATTGGCGCAATAGCAATAGGCCGACCGGCGTAGGCCTGTTGTGCATAGCTTACTATCGAGATGGGAACCGGGCCGCCGAGTACGCATTGACAATTGCACAGCATCAGTCGAACGCGCGGGTGCATTTATCATTTCGCGCTGGGGGAAACCCCGCCTACAAGCATCGGAGCCCCTTTTTTGCGCGATCCCCAGAACCCAACCCCGCCGAGTTCAGCGGACTTTCGCAACGCGATGGGCCATTTCCCGACGGGTGTTTGCGTTGTCGCTTTGGAAGCGGACGGGGGTGATATCGCCGCAATGACGATCAATTCCTTCGTCTCAGTTTCGCTTGAGCCTTTGCTTGTATGCTGGAGCCTTCACAACGATTCGGGCCGATTTGACCTGTTTGCGAGAGCGGGACAATTTACCATCAGCATCCTCAACGCTGAGCAGGGCGAGCAGGCCCTGGCCTATGCGTCTCGCGGCAATAGCGCGGTGCGAGAGGGCGATTTTGAGCTGAACAGCGAAGGCCTGCCTGTCATCAGAGGCGCGCTGTCTACCTTTCAATGCCGCGCGCACACAACCCATCTAGCGGGCGATCATACTATGATCCTTGGAGAAGTGACCGCGCTCAGTGGTCCAGCGGACGTTGGCGGAAAGGCACTCGGCTTTTACGAGGGCGAGTTTATCAGCCTACCGCAAGACTGAACACCTCAAGCTAAGCTCGTAAACTCAATACAGTATCATCTGAGTACAGCGGAATAATGCGCATTTACGCCCCGTTTCCTTGTGGGTCACGGTTGAGCTCCACACTTGCGTTGTCCTGCCCAAATGATCGGCTTCCGCGCGGCCAATCAGCGTGCCCTCACTCGCCGTACCGAGGAAGTTCGATTTCAACTCTATCGTGGTGTAGCCCTTGGCCCCTTCGGGAAGGACATTACCCGCTGCAAAACCGCAAACGCTGTCAGCCAAAGCAATCATCGAAGCAGCGTGCAGCGCATTCGCTCCTGAACGCAAGTGATGCTGTTTGATCACCATCTTAGCCTCGAGCCAGCCCTCGCCTTCGTCGATAAGCGTGATGCCCATATGCGGGACAAAGCCGCCAGCCGAGGGGTGGAAGCGTGAATCTGTCATGGTCCACAGCTATACAGATAGGGCGTAAACAAACGATAGCTCGCTCTCTCGTACAGTGTATGTCCGGAAATTTGGTGCGGTCGAGAAGACTCGAACTTCCACGGGCGTTAGCCCACAACGACCTCAACGTTGCGCGTCTACCAGTTCCGCCACGACCGCACTCTGGGTAAGCAGGGGATCACGATTTTCACGCATCGCCCTCGGTAGGAGCGCGCCACTAGCAAGGGGCTGGTCCCCGTGCAAGAGCTTTGATGCATAGGTGCGATTTAACGACTGCAATTAGCCTGTGTGAGCTCGGTGTCCCGCATTGGGATACGGTTTCTAACGGACTTGTGAGGATGGTGAATGCGTCGATAACCATCGCGTATGAGCCTTGCCGCTACCCTCTTGATCCTCGCGCAAAGCGCCGTCCCGCAAGCGGTCGAAGCAACGACTGCGAGGACCCGACCGGTGGCTGTTCAGGTGCGCGCCAGCGCTCGCGTGATCCGCCCCGTTCGCATTGAATTCTCAAGCTTTGAGAGGGCTGTACGGCAGCCTGTCGATCCGAAAGCCCCCGAGATGCAGCGTGCCCGCGACGCCCAAGGCACGCCTTGGATCGAGTTCAGCTGAATTGATGCTGTTTCAGGCAGGTGACCAGCCGATTTCGGCTGCTTGCGCAGTGGCGGGAATGTCGGTGATCGCTTCGGTTACGTTCAGACTCTCGCCCGGTGCCAATTCACGTTTCGAGGGCACTACGACCCAAGAATAGACATTCTTCTCGCGCGCGTCGCGGAAAACGATCAGCAGGCTCGGCACATTCATGGTCTCCTGCCCGACATTGTTGATCGTGCCTCGGACCTGGAAAATCTCCTCTCCGCTATCGAGCACTTCCTTGCGCTGCTGCTCGGCCGGAAAGTCGAGTTCGAGATCAGCTTTGCCAATCCCGAATTCAGGCCGCTGGATCGGAACCCAATCAGGCAGGCCGTAATAATTTACCGCAACGACGGTGCCGGTCGCCAAAAGGGCAAAGACGGCGGCAGCAAGTGTCCACATTTTGAGTGAATTGCGCCGACGAGTGAACGGTGGGCGATACTCGAAGCTTGAGGCCTCTTCTTCATATTCGTCATTGCCAAATGCGCTGTCAGCATGATCGTAGTAGTGATCATCATCGTCTGCATTGGCCAATGGATCATTAGAGCCAGAATAACTCTCTTCTTCGACGGGCGGTGCGCTATCGTCTCCCGGTGCACCCTCATCTTCATCACTCGCATTGCGATCCTCGCTGCGCCAGTGATCGACTGATGGTGCAGGGACATTTGCCGTCTCGGTCGAGGTCGGAACCGGTGGTGGAGGAGGCGGAGTTGCCGGTTCTGGAGACGGAGGTGGCGGCTCTTCCGACTCTGCCTCTTCAGTAGGCGTAGCGGCGGCAACGGGCTTTTCATCCTCGGTGTCTAGCTCAAGCAGCTCTGGCTCCTGAAACCAGCTGTGCTTGCATTTGGCGCAGCGAACCGTGCGCCCTTCCGGCCCGATGGCTGTCTCGGGTACAACATAGCGTGTTCCGCAAGCAGGACAGGAGATGATCATTGCGCAAAAATGCATGAATCACACTGCGTCGGGGCACAAGGGCAAGATGCTGAGTGCAGTGCAAAACTCGCCCTTTTTCCACATGGAAGCACGATTCCGAATGACACTGGTCGAAATGCCGGGGTTTTGCGACGCGCACGGGCTTCCCCAAGCTAACCCACGCTGATAAATCTAAGGTCATGACCGAGAGGCCCTCTGAAATCGTCAAATTCGACAATGTCGGGCTTCGCTATGGCACCGATGCGGAAGTGCTGTCGGATGTGTCCTTCACTTTGTTTCCAGGAAGTTTTTACTTCCTCACAGGCGCGAGCGGCGCGGGAAAGACCAGCCTCTTAAAGCTTCTCTATCTGGCTCAGCGGCCTTCGCGTGGGAGCATTCGCATGTTCGGCAAGGACATGATCACCCTGCCTCGTGGTCGCTTGCCTGATTTCAGGCGGCGCCTTGGCGTTGTGTTTCAGAACTTCCGTCTGGTCCAGCACCTTTCAGCTTTCGACAATGTTGCCCTCCCTTTGCGGCTGGCTGGGACCGATGAGGCCAAGGTGCAGCGATCTGTTGGCGACATGCTTGAATGGGTGGGGCTTTCTCACCGTATGCACGCGATCCCAGAGACTATGTCGGGCGGGGAGCAGCAACGCGTGGCTATTGCCAGAGCGGTAATTGCGCGTCCCCAGGTCCTGATCGCTGACGAGCCGACCGGCAACGTCGATCCGGAAATGGCGCTCAAGTTGTTGCGGCTGTTCGAGGCGCTCAACCACCGCGTGGGAACGACAGTCATTGTTGCGACCCACGATGTCCACTTGCTCAAGAAAGTGCCAGATTCCCTGATCATGCGGCTCAACAAAGGGCGCTTGTCCGATCCCACTGGAGCCTTGCGCTATCCGCCCGCGCCCAAGTCAAAACCAGCGGCGACTGGCTCGCGCACCGATAGTCTTGGAGCAGCCAAGTGAGCGCTCCCCCTGTCCCCGAAGAGGTTGGCCAAGAGTTGGGCCTTGGTCCTGTGAAAGAGGTCACCACCATCTTGGCACCTCCTGCGCGCCTCAGCGGGCCGATTCCCTGGGTGATCGCTATCCTTATCGCTCTGGTTGTGATCGCGGCAGCTGGTGGGCTCTCGCTACGCAATCTCGCGGACAATGCGCGAGCAGACTTGGCTGATGCTGTGACAGTGCAGATTATCGAGGCCGGCTTGGATGATCGCACCGCGCAGACTGAGGCAGCAGCAACCGCATTGGGCGCGCATCCGTTAGTCACCTCCGTCCGAGTCGTGCCAGAAACGGAGCTGCAAGCATTACTCGAGCCTTGGCTTGGTGTGAGCGTGGCGAGCGACAATGTGCCGATTCCTGCGTTGATCGATGTTGAGCTCTCGCGCAGCGCATCCACGGATGAGCTCGCTCAATTGCAATCGGCACTCGACACTGCATTGGAGCCTTTGGGTGGCGAGGCGCGTGTCGATGCGCAATCGCAATGGCTGCGCCCCGTCTATGATGCGCTCTCTGCACTCCAATATCTCGCGCTCGCTCTAATTACCCTTGTGTCGATCGCAACCGCATCCGCTGTATGGCTCGCCGCGCGCAATGCCTTCATAAATCACCGCGAGACGGTGGAGATTGTCCACTTGCTGGGTGGGACTGACGCGCAAGTCACTCGCATCTTTGAGCGTTCTGTTTTGCGCGAAGCGGCCTTTGGCGCTGTCATCGGTCTGCTAGTTGGCCTCGCTGCGCTGTGGCTTTTGGGACAGCAGTTTGCCAGCCTCGACAGCGGCATGGTGAGCAGCGGCGGGCTGGCGCTCACTGATTGGCTTATCATTGCCGCCATTCCTGTCGGAGGCGTTATGCTTGCGCTCATCACCGGGCGTATAACAATCGGCTATGCTTTAAGGTCTATGTTGTAGAGGCTCATGAAGACATTTCGTTATCTCGCTGCTGCGACGCTGATGGTTTGGGCGCTTGGCTTTTTGTGGTTCACCGTGGCCCTGCCGCAGCCTGCTGGTGCGGAGAAGACCGATGCTGTGATCGTGCCCACGGGCGGCGCTGGTCGCATCGCGCAAGGTCTGGCAGTACTCGACCAAGAACTGGCCGAACGGATGCTGGTCACCGGTGTCGATCCGGAAGTCACTCCCGAAGAGTTCGCCGCGGAATTCGAAGTGCCAGATGCGCAAATGGATTGCTGTGTCAGCCTTGGTTTCATGGCTGTCGATACGCGTGGCAATGCCACAGAAACCGCTGCATGGGTTGAACAGAAACAGGTCACCTCACTGCGCCTTGTGACGACCGATTGGCATATGCGGCGCGCTGCTGGTGAGCTGTCCCGAACGTTGCCCGAAAACGTCACTGTTGTGCGCGATGCGGTTCCGTCCGCCCCGAGCCTTGCCAGCCTCTTCCTTGAATATCACAAGCTAATCGCCAGTTTTATAGCTGGGATCTTTGGTTATTGAGTTGAGCGTTTGGCCCTATTTCGCAACATCTTCTTCTATCCGCTTTTTTACGGGTTCAGCGCAGTTCTGGTCGTCGCATCAGTGCTTGCCATCCCTTTTGGACGCGGTGCATTGAAGAGAGTTGTGGCGATTTGGGGTGACTGGCATTTCTGGTGTGTTGAGAACATCCTTGGAATCTCAATCGTCCAAGAAGGCGTTATCCCCGACGAGCCCGTACTGATTGCTGTAAAGCATGAGAGCTTCTTTGAAGCGATTGATATGCCGCGACTGTTCAGTTTTCCCACGGTTTTTGCCAAGCGTGAGTTGTTCTGGATACCCGGTTGGGGTTTTTCGGCGAAGGTCTATGGGCTTGTACCTGTTGCCCGAGACAAAGGGGCACGAGCTTTGCGTGAGATGATCGCAACGGCCAAGCTGCGGATTGGAGAAGGGCGACCGCTCGTGATCTTTCCTGAAGGCACCCGCGTGCCTCATGGGAAGGAGCCGCCGCTGCAATCTGGTTTCGCGGGGATCTATAAGTTGCTGGGCTTGCCTGTAGTCCCGGTTGCGGTGAACAGTGGGCCCTTTTACCATCGCCTGATCAAGCTGCCGGGCACAATCACCTATCGCGTAGGTGAAACCATTCCCGCGGGGCTTCCCCGCGCAGAGATGGAGCGCCGTGTGCACCGCGCGATCAATGCGCTGAATACCGGCGAGAGCGTGCCGTCAAGTTCACTTCAAGCGAGCGTGTGAATCCATCAAATGTGATCTTTGCGCCCAAAGTCTGGACGGCCGTCATCCTGACCTTCTTCGATCACCTGACGCCGGATCGCGCGGGTGCGGGAGAAGAGGTTGTGCAAGGTGTCGCCATCGCCTGAGCGGATCGCACGCTGAAGGGCGGTTAGGTCCTCGGTAAAGCGCCCCAGAACCTCCAACACAGCGCCCTTGTTATTCAGGAATACATCGCGCCACATGACGGGGTCAGAGGCGGCAATCCGGGTGAAGTCCCGGAAACCCCCGGCGGAATATTTGATCACTTCAGAGCGCGTCACTTCTTCCAGGTCGCTCGCCGTGCCCACGATCGTGTAGGCGATAAGGTGCGGAATGTGGCTGGTGACTGCGAGCACCAAATCGTGATGCTCGGCATCCATAATCTCAACCATTGCGCCGAGCTTGGTCCAAAAATCCGAAAGCGCTTCAACGGCTGCCTGATCAACACCTTCGGGCGGCGTCAGAATGCACCAGCGATTGACAAAGAGCGAGGCAAAGCCAGCTTCCGGCCCGCTTTGCTCGGTGCCCGCTACGGGGTGCGCAGGGATGACAATATGTCCAGGAAGCGCTTTGGCGAGTGCCTTCGCAACACTTTCCTTCGACGAGCCCACGTCCGAGATGATCGCGCCGCGCTTCAAATGCGGAGCAAGTTCGTTCGCGGTGGCTTCCATCGCGCCGACGGGCACGCAGAGAATGACTAGATCGGCATCGGCCAATGCGTCTTGAGCATTGCCGCACACCTCGCCGACCAGCCCTCGTGCTGCGGCGCGGATGCGCACTTGTTCATCGCGGTCATACCCTCTGGTCGCGATTTTAGGCAATTGCTCCTCGATCGCCAATCCGACCGAACCGCCTAGGAGGCCCAGCCCGATAATTGCAACGCGCTCGAAACTCATGATGCTTCTCCGCACAGGGTCCGGAGGGTCGCAATAACCTGTTCCATATCCTCCGACTTGCCAATCGTGATACGCAGCGCATCGGGCAGGCCTTGTGTGGGCAAGTGACGCACCGCGTAGCCAGCGCCAGCAAGCGCGTCGAGCGCGGCCTCCGCTGTAACATCGCCCTCAAAGCGAACCAGCAGGAAGTTAGCTTCGCTTGGTACGCAGGTTAGACCGTGATTGCCCAACGCTGCGATGGCGGCTGCAAACTTGGTTCGCTCGGCCGAGTTATGATCGCGGCTGGCGCGGACGAAGTCCTGGTCGCCAACCGCCGTCAGCGCGGCTTTCTGACCGCCGGTCGTTACGTTGAACGGACCCCGAATACGGTTGATTGCGTCAATCACATGCGGCGCGCCGGTTGCCCAGCCGATACGTTCGGCGGCGAGCCCGTAGATCTTGGAGAAGGTTCGCGTCACCAGCACATTTTCATACTGCGCAGCCAGGCCAAAGCCGACACGCTGGAACTCTGGTGCAAGGTACTCGCCATAGGCTTCATCAATCACCAGAAGCACATCTTCGGGCAACAATGCGTGTAGGCGCTCGACTTCGCTCGGCGGCAGCCAAGTCCCTGTGGGATTGTTGGGATTGGCAAGAAATACGACGCGGGTGCTTTCCGTCACCGCTGCTAAAAGCGCATCGACATCGGCGGTGAAATTTGTGTCGTTGACCTCTACCGGCACCGCGCCGCACCGGCGTGCGGCAATGTCATAAACGGCAAAGGAGTGACGCGAGAACATCACTTCGTCGCCAGCGCCTGCGAAAGCTTGGGCTGCCAGATTGAGCAATTCATCCGAACCTGTCCCGCATGCAATCCGTGCGGGATCGAGACTGTGGAGCTCGGCCAGTGCCATGCGCAGATCCTTGGAATCAGGGTCTGGATAAGGCGCCGCACCCGCTTCGGCACCTCGAGGGTTTGCAAGCGCCTCCAATGCGGCTGGCGATGAGCCTAACGGATTCTCATTTGCCGACAGCTTCACCAACGCGCGTCCATCCCTGCCACTCGACTTTCCGGGAACATAGGCATGGATGCCCATGATGTAGGGCTTGGGTTCTGGACGCCGTGTCGCTGTCTTTGTCATAGCGGGAGGCGCGATAACGGCTAAGCGCCTTCAAGAACAGCCCAATTGACATGTATGGAGTGCTCCCCCAAGTCGCTGGCCAATATGACCCTCCTGCTTGCCTCGAAAACTTTTGCAATCCCAGAGCCCCTTCCGCTCGATAGCGGGCAGGTGCTTGAGGCTGCTGAGATTGCTTACGAGACCTATGGTGAGCTCAATGCGGACAGGTCGAACGCGATCCTTTTGTGCCATGCGCTGACAGGTGACCAATATGTCGCGAGCAACCATCCTATCACCGGCAAACCGGGCTGGTGGGAGCGCATGGTAGGGCCGGGAAAACCCATCGATACAGACCGTTTTCATGTCATCTGCGCCAATGTGATTGGCTCATGTATGGGCTCGACCGGTCCTGCTTCGATTGGGCCCGATGGACAGCCCTATGGAATGCGTTTTCCGGTTATCACCATTCGCGATATGATGCGCGGGATCGTCGCCCTTCTCGATGGTTTGGGCATTGAAAAGTTGCATACGGTCGTGGGCGGCTCGATGGGTGGAATGCAGGCACTGAGCTTGGCCGCTAACTGGCCCGAGCGTGCAGAACGCGTGCTGGTGCTTGCTTCCACCGCTCGCCATTCGGCCCAGAATATCGCCTTTCATGAGCTTGGTCGCCAAGCCATCATGGCCGATCCGAACTGGGCCGACGGCGCTTACTATGGCGGAGACGCGAAGCCTGACAACGGCTTGGCCGTGGCCCGAATGGCCGCGCATATCACCTATCTTTCTGAGGAAGGGCTAACTGAGAAGTTCGGTCGCCGTTTGCAGGATAGGGACTCTAAGAGTTTCGGTTTCGAGGCTGATTTTCAAGTTGAAAGCTACCTTCGTTATCAGGGCAGCGGTTTTACCCAGCGCTTTGATGCGAACTCCTACCTCTACATCACCCGCGCGATGGATTATTTCGACCTGGCCGAAGAACATGGCGGTAAGCTCGCAGATGCTTTCGCTGGCACCTCAGCCCGTTTCTGCCTGGTGAGTTTTGACACAGACTGGCTTTATCCGACCGCTGAAAGCCGACACGTGGTGCATGCTCTCAACGCAACCAGCGCCAAGGTGAGCTTTGTTGAGCTCAGTGCAAGCGCAGGGCACGACAGTTTCTTGCTTCCTCACGATCAGCTTGACCGTGTTGTGCGGGGGTTTGTCGAATGAGCGCGTTACGTTTCGACCTAGCTGCAATTGCCGATCAGATTGGCCGCGAAAAGAAGGGCGCGCGGGTGCTCGATGTGGGCTGCGGAGATGGCGCCTTGATGGCAGCGTTGGCAGCAGAACATGGTGCCGATGTGCGCGGAGTTGAACTAGACCCTGTGAAGGTAGAGCGCTGCGTCGCACGCGGTCTTTCCGTAATTCAGGGCGATGCCAACACCGACCTGGCCAATTACCCCGACAAAAGCTTCGACTTTGCTGTGTTGAGCCGCACGCTTCAGACCACCAATCGCCCGGATCAGGTGCTCGGGGAGCTCTTGCGGGTTGCGGATGTGGCGTTTGTGTCATTCCCAAACTTTGCCCATTGGGGCACGCGCGCAGCATTGATGTTCGGGGGTAAAATGCCTGTCACCAATGCTCTGCCGGTGAGCTGGTATGAGACAGAGAATATCCACCATGTTACGGTGGAGGACTTCCGCGCTTTGGCAGCAGAAAAAAACGCGAAGATTTCCCGAGAATGGAATTTCGCAAATGAGCGCGCCATCAGCCCCTTGGGAGCCAATTGGCGCGCTGAATATGCCGTGTTTCAGCTAAATCGTTGAGAATTAGCCCGGGCGATGGATACCGCAGATTTTGTGGCCGTCGGGATCAGTGAAATAGCATAGATACATGGGACCCATGCTGCCTTCGCGAAGTCCGGGAGGGTCTTCTGAACTTGAGCCGCCATTGGCAACTGCCGCATCGTGGAATTCTTGCAGTTGCTCTGGCGAGTCGCAGGCAAAACCAACAGTGAAGCCATTTGCAGTCGTTGCTGGCTCGCCATTGATTGGCTCGCTGACTGAGAACGTGCTGCCATTGTGCATGTAGAACAAGCGAGTTTGCCCAGTGTCATTGACATGAACCATTGGCTCCTTAGCGCCAAGCACACTCAGGACTGCGTTATAAAATGACTTAGATTTTTCGATATCGTTCGAACCGATCATCGTGTGATTGAGCATGAAATGCGTACTCCTCTCATGGATGGGACGAAGGAGACCTAGGAACCCTTGCAGAGCTCGGCAAGGCGTAATGTTGAATGTGGCAGGCAACTCAATCGGTAGTCGCAGGTTCAGGAGTTGTCGGCTAAAGGGCGTGCATGACATTTTCGTTCATTGCCGCGCTTATCACGCCATTCGCGCTTCAGTCAGCCACACCTGCTCCGGCAGCACCTACCAGTTTTGCCGATCTTCCCATCGAACAGACGACTGCCCCGCGCTGCGGAACGGCTTTTGCTATTGTCCAAGGATGGCAAGAGGCGGGCGACGAGCGGGGTGCCGCTTGGCCGAATATGGAAGAGGCGAACGCACGCGAGTTTTTCCTAACCGCTATGGTGCGTCTGATCGATGCCTACACTCTTGACCGGAGCGACGTAACGCGCCTGGTCGAGGCGGAAAAAGCGCGACATCAGGCTGACAACTTCGTTTCAGTTGAAGCGATGATGCCTGCCTGTCTTGCGCTTATAGAGGCAAGTTCGACCAAAGCCCGGTGATAGGCAGCGAATCGCGCCTCAACCTTGTGGATTTTGACGGCGGATTGCGGCATGACTGCGCCCACGATGTGGCAGCTCTACCAATTCCCTTTATGTCCGTTTTCTCGTAAGATCCGGCTTCTCATGGGTGAGAAGGGAATCGCTTACGATCTGGTGCGCGAAGAGCCCTGGAATCCGTCCGAGATGTTCCACAACCTCAACGCGGCCGGCACGACGCCGGTTGTTGTGCATCAGGAAAAGAACATCACGCTCGCTGACAGTAGGGCGATTGGTGAATATTTCGAAGAGACAGTCGACACATCTCCCATGATAAATGGGACAGCGGCCAACCGGGCCGAAATACGCCGTCTGGTCGCTCTATTCGATGAGAATTTCTACACCGATGTGACTGCACCTTTGCTGTTGGAACGGATGACCAAGCGCCTGGTTTACAAGCAGCCTCCAAACAGCTCGGCGCTGCGTGAAGCGATGAAGAATGCGCATGGGCATTTGGACTATATGGACTGGCTGATTGATAACCGCCCTTGGCTGGCAGGCTCCACCATGAGTCTGGCCGATTTGTCCGCCGCTGCACAAATCAGTGTTGCTGATTACCTTGGCGGGATCGATTGGAAAGGCCACGACCAGACGCGCGGCTGGTATTCGGTGTTCAAAAGCCGACCAAGTTTCCGCCCGCTGCTGACCGAGCGCATGGATGTGATTACGCCGCCTGCCCATTACGCACTGGTTGACGGATAGGAGCCGGGACTCTTTGGCCTTGCGCCTTGGGTTCGGTGTACCGATATTTATCTCATCAGAGATGAGGGCCCCTAATGACCGATGATCCTAGAACGGTAACCGAAGAGGAATGGCGCGAGCGCCTTAGTGCCGAGCAGTTCCATGTTCTGCGCGAAGCAGGGACCGAGCGGGCTTTCACCGGCAAGTACGACAAGTTTTATGAGAACGGCGAGTATATGTGCGCAGCTTGCGGCACGCGTCTGTTCATCAGCGCTGCCAAGTATAACAGCGGTTGCGGTTGGCCCGCCTTCACCAAACCCGCTGATTCCGATGTGATTGACGAGCACCGCGATGTCTCATTTGGCATGATCCGCACCGAAGTGCGCTGCGGCAAATGCAATGGCCATTTGGGTCATGTCTTCCCCGACGGACCACCCGAACAAGGCGGGCTTCGCTACTGCATCAACTCTGCTGCACTCGAGTTCGCGCCCGAGGAAGGCTGAACTCAGTCTCTCTTTTGCGGTGAAACTGCACCATTGGGTGTAGAAGGCGACCATCTTATGGGGATGAGCCGCGCGCCTGTGTTCACGCGCCGTTACAAGTTCTTTATGCAGGAGATGCAAGTTAATGGGTTGGTGGCCGCGAAGGGTTCAATAGATCTGAATGTCGAATCGAGGTGACAACCTCCAGAACAAGGGCAAGCGTGGCTCACGCCGCGCTGCGACCGAGCGCGCGTCATCGGGCAAATCAAAGAACTCGTCTTCGAAAAAGAAGAAGGCTGCTGCGAAAGCCCCCTCACTAATGTGGAAATGGACCAAGAGAGTTGCGATCTTCGGCACACTCGGAGCCCTCTTGGGTGCTGTGTTCCTCGCCTTTGCGGTGGGATTCGCCGCGCGCACGCTTCCAAGCTTTTACCAACTGAAATCGAGCCAAGCCGGGCAAACAATCCGGGTGCTTTCGCGCGATGGTAGTGA
This sequence comes from uncultured Erythrobacter sp., assembly GCF_947502395.1. Taxonomy (GTDB): domain Bacteria; phylum Pseudomonadota; class Alphaproteobacteria; order Sphingomonadales; family Sphingomonadaceae; genus Erythrobacter. Next base: position 322,628 of record NZ_CANMZM010000002.1, on the reverse strand, counting down.
GATCGTAGAGATTGGTCCGAGCTTTGGTGAATGGCTTGATCACGACGATATTCCACAGAACATGCGCAACGCCATGATCGCGGTGGAAGACAAACGTTTTTACTCGCACTTTGGCGTTGATCCCGTGCGTACGACTGGAGCGATTGTCGAAGGGTTCACTGGAGCACGCTCACGGGTTGGGGGCACTTCGACGATTAGTCAGCAATTGGCACGCAATCTGTTCTTGAGCTCCAACCGCACCTTTGATCGCAAGGCGCGCGAGGCGGTCCTCGCGATGGCGCTCGAATGGAAGTTTTCCAAAGAGCAGATCCTCGAGCTTTATCTCAACAAGGTCTATTTTGGTGGCGGTGCCTATGGTGTCGACAGCGCGAGCCGCAAGTTCTTCAGCCACCCCGGCAGAGAACTGAGCGTTGCTGAAGCCTCGATCATCGCTGGTCTTGTGAAGGCACCAAGCCGTTACTCCCCAACCGCCGATGTGCAAGCCGCAGTCGACCGCGCGGCCGTGGTGCTGCGATTGATGCGTGAGCAAGGCTATATCACTGCCGATCAGGCTTCGGTTGATGTCGATGCGGTTCAATTGAAGCAACAGGCGGGGCAAAACTCGGTACGTTATTTCACTGATTATGTGCTGCCGCAGCTCGACCTGATCCTGCCGGAGACCAATGCGCCCTTGGAGGTATGGACCACGCTCGACGTGGGCATGCAGCGCGCCGCGACCGCTGCCGTCGCGGCGAATTCTCCTGACGGTGCGCAAGGGGCGTTGGTGAGCCTCGATCGCGATGGCGCGATCCTCGCTTTGGTAGGCGGCACCGACTATGTTGAAAGCAATTTCAACCGTGCGACCGATGCGATGCGTCAGCCGGGGTCTTCCTGGAAACTGTTCGTCTATCTGGCCGCCCTGGAGGCCGGATACACGCCCGATGACAAGGTCGTCGACACGCCGGTGACCATCGATGGGTGGAGTCCGCGCAATTCCAATGGACGCAATGTAGGCGAGACCAATCTGCGCACCTCCTTTGCCTTTTCGATTAACACAGTCGCGGCGCAGCTTGGCAATGAGGTGGGCTTTGGCACAGTCGCTTCGATGGCTCGGCGTTTTGGGATCAGCTCGCCCGTTTCGACATTCCCATCCATGGTGCTGGGTGCCTCCGAAGTGCGTCTGCTTGAAATGACGCAAGCTTTCGCCGGGATTTCTGCAAGGGGCATGGCGGTGCAGCCTTATGGTATTTCCAAAGTGGTGACCGCGGATGGCGAAACCATCTACAGCCGAAAGAAGCCGCGCGAAAGCAAGCTGGTACCCGACTATGTGGCCGCTGGCATCACTGATCTACTGCAAGCTGCCGTGCAAACTGGCACAGGCCGCGCGGCGCAGATCGGGCGACCGGTGGCGGGCAAAACCGGCACCACCAGCTCCAACAAGGATGGTTGGTTTGTCGGTTTCTCCAGCGGTATCACCACGGGTGTTTGGATGGGGCGCGACGACGCGAAGAGAGTGTCAGGGCTTCAAGGTGGCCGTGCGCCAGCGCGCGCCTTTGCTGCTTACATGCGCTATGCTGTGAAAGACCGCGCGGTGGAGGAATTCGACATCGAATTGAACCTGCCCGAATGGCAGCTAGAGCCCGATGAAGAAGCGCTATTTGGCGATCCGGATGACTATTACTTCATCGATGAGCAGGGTAATCTGATCGAGCCGGGTCGCGGCGACCCAGAGAGCCCAGCGTTCGATATCGAAGGTGAGCGACCGCTAGGCCCGGTTGAAGAGCCACCTGCCGCAGTTACTGATGATTTTCTTGAGGAGGCGATAGGCGGAGCGCCCAGCTCGCCTCCGCCGGAGCCGCCAAGGTCAGTATCGGACCCGAATTTCTTACGGGAAGATGATCCGCCGTCATAGCTGGTCGCCGTCAGGGTCCGCATTGACGAGCGACCGCGATACCGGTTTCGGTGATCTCACAAATGATCACGCCAACAAAAAGCCCCCGCTAGCCGAGATGGCTGCGGGGGTTTTTCGTTAGGTTGGCTGCGGGCTTAGTTGCCGCCGAGACGAATGGGAAGGAAGCGCGGAGGCTGACCACGGCGCTGGATGCGCAGCAATACCGCATCGCGGCCATCGGCCTCCGCGGCGGCAATCTGTTCGCGCAGTGCGTCGATTGTTCCAACAGTCTGATAATTGGCCGAGAGGATCACATCACCGCGGCGAAGGCCTTTGCGACCCGAGTCCGAATTGGGATCAACGGCACCAATGACGAGGCCCACCGTATCGGCATCAACGCCTAGGCTGCGCGCAATTTGCGGGGTCATTTCCAACACCTGCAGGCCAAGCTTCTCAGCGATCTGATTGTCCATTTGATCAGGGTTCATCGGTTCTTCCGAATCCGGATCGAATGTCTGCTGTTGTTCCGCCAATTCATCGGCGCTCGGACGACGTGCGAGGGTTGCTTCAAGCTCAACCCTGCGGCCTTCGCGCAAGACAGTTACCGGGATGCTCACCCCTGGATCGATATTGGCGACCAGGAATGATACTGTCTGATCAGAGGTGACCGTACTGCCGTTAATCTCGACAATAATATCACCTGCTCGCATGCCTGAACGTTCTGCCGGGCTGTCATCGGTGACAATCTGGACAAGTTCACCGCGATTGCGGTCAATTCCGAGAGAATCGGCCAGGTCATCGTTCACCGGCTGAAGGCTGACACCCAAATAGCCGCGTTCGATTTCCTGACCTTGCTTGAGCTGATCAACAATAGGTGCTGCAATCTCGCTGGGGATTGCAAAGCCAATTCCGACGCTGCCACCTGAAGGCGAGAAGATCGCATTGTTGATGCCGATCACATTGCCGCGCATGTCGAACAGCGGGCCGCCCGAGTTACCGCGGTTGATGCTGGCATCTGTCTGAATAAAGCGGTCGTAGGCACCACCTTGACCGGTGTTACGATACACTGCCGAGATGATCCCGGAGGTGACCGTGCCTCCAAGGCCAAAGGGATTGCCAATCGCAACCACCCACTCGCCGACACGTGATTCAGCGCTGTCGCCGAAAGTCACGAAGGGGAAGGTGTTGTCCGACATGATCTTGAGAACAGCGAGATCCGAATCAGGGTCTGCTCCGACCAGCTCAGCCTCGTACTCACTGCCATCTGGGAAAGTGACAGTGATCTCTTCCAAACGTGCGCGGTTATCAGGTGCAACTACGTGATTGTTGGTAACCACAAAGCCATCGGCGCTGATGATGAAACCTGAGCCTAGCGATTGGGCTTCACGGCGTTGAGGTTGATTGCCGCCGCGCCGGTTGAATAGCTCAGCGAATGGCGTTCCCGCGAATGGGTTGCGGTTGACTTCAACCGATTGGCGCGTCGCGATGTTGACCACAGCGGGCTGCAACTGCTGGGTCAGGTCGGCAAAGCTTGCAGGGGCACCGGCAACCGGGACCATGCGGTCCATCACACTGGTGTCATTTTGCGCAACCTGCGCTCCTGCCGGGATGCCAGTCATTAGCGAAACCGCTGCGCCGCCAACCAGAAGCGCACTCGTCAGTCCATATACATACCGCACGTTGCTCACGTCCTCTTATTCCTTCCTACATAGGCATCCGAATGGATCGGCGCCTAGGTCTCTTCAAACTACGACCACGTTTAGGCCCCAGATGCACTTAACGGCGTTTGAACGCACAACCACGTTCGTAGTCGGAAGTATGCCGTTGGTCGGTCGAGAGGCGTAAACCTCGGTCAACCTATGCGCATCATTGGCCACGCTTATTGGCCCTAATTATTGCCCGTTGAACTGATTGAAGTACTCATTGTCCGCGTCAAGCACCATTGTGCTGTCGCCGTCTCCATTGATGAAGGTTTGACGATAGCTCTCCATGGCGCGATAGAAATCGTAGAAATCCGGGTCTTTGCCATAGGCGTCTGCATAGGTTGATGCAGCCTGCGCATCGGCTTGTGCGCGGATAATCTGCGCGTTCTTGCGTCCCTGTGCACGGATGGTCTCAGCTTGCTCTTGCCGCTCGGAAATCATCCGGGTGAAGGCCGCTTGCAATGGCGTTCCTTCGGGCAAGTCAGCCGCTTTGATCCGTACATCAATGATCTGCGCGCCATATTCACGTGACTGTGTGTCGAGTGTTTCACGAATCTGGGTCATCGCACTGCCGCGCTCTGCTGTCAGAAGGCTGGCGAAGGTCCGCCGGCCCAATTCCTGACGCAAGGCCGAACGCAAAATCCGGGCAAGCTGCACGTTGAGGCGCGATTCGTCGCCGGCACGCTCAATCATGGTGACCGGCTGAATGATCCGGTAGCGCGCATAGGCGTTTACGCGAAGACGCTGCTGATCACTGGTGAGTACTTGTTCATTGTCCATATCAAGATCAAGCACGCGGCGCTCGACCATTTGCACACGGTCAACGAAGGGAATGCGCCACCAGATACCGGCTCCGGTCTGACCAAAGGGGTCTTCGGGATCGTACATGTTGACGATGTCTTGCGGCTCACCTGTGCGAATGATGACCGCTTGTTTGGTCTCAGGCGTCACAAAGAGCGTCGAGGCAACCCCGACAAGAAGAACGCCTGCTGCGATGATTGGCAGTTTGAAACGGGTCCAAATGTTTTCCATGTTACTGCCCCTCCGTCGCTGGAGTTGTTGGCTGGGCCGAGCGGCGCTCAACCTCGCGCAGTGGCAGATACGGGGTCACGCCATCGGCGTCGATCACGGTTTTGTCAGTCCGGGAAAGCACGGCTTCCATTGTCTCGTAATACATCCTTCGGCGCGTCACTTCCGGGGCGAGGCGATATTCGCCGTAAATCTGATTAAACTGTTCGGCATCACCCTCTGCGCGGGCCAGCAGCCGCTGTGAATAACGACGAGCACCGTTCAATTCACGTTCCGCATCCTGTTGCGCTGCAAGAACGTCATTGAACGCCTCGACTACGCTTTCGGGCGGATCGGTCTTGTCTACTTCGATACCAAGCACGGTAATCCCGGCACCATAGCTGTCGAGTATGCCTTGCATTCGGGTTTGGACATTGGCCTGAATGTCTGCGCGACCTTCACCTGAGATGACCGTATCGAGCGTTTTCTCAGCAACCGATGAACGCATCGCGGTTTCCGCCGCCTCTCGCACGGTCTCCACAGGATCTGCCAATTGGAATTGGAACAAGGAAATGTCGTTGATGTTCCAGCGTACTGAATATGACAGATCGACCAAGTTCTGGTCTCCTGTCAGGATAAGCTTGCTTGGCACTTCTTCGATACGGGCGGCTTCAACGTTCTCTATTTCGACGATACTGATTGGATAAGGATAGGACCAGTTGGTGCCTTGCGAGAAGCTGCCGACATACTTGCCGCCAAATCGGGTGACGGTTGCCTGCTCGCCGGGCTGAACGAAGTGGACGCTTGAAAAGAGGACCCAAACGGCGGCAATTGCGACCAATGCAATGGGTAGCCAGCTGCCGCCTCCGGGACGATCAGGGAAACGAAGTGAAGGGCCTCCACCTCCGCCTGCACGGCGCGGACCTTCGGGGCCTTTATTCTTAAAGATGTCTTCGATGCTGGCAGAGCGACGCGGTTTGTCTCCGCCGCCTCCGCCCGGGAGCCAAGGATTGCGGGGGCCTTCTGAATTGTCTCCCGAAGACTCATTCCCGCCAGAATCCGCCCCACTTCCGCCGGGTTTGCCCCAAGGGTTTTTCTTGCCAGCCATCGCGAGGCCGAATTGTTTTCTGAAACCGTCAAAAATTCGCATGTTCTTTCTATAGGATGCGTTTGCAGGAAAAACAGGGGTTGAAACACGGATTTTGATGTTAGAGGCCCAAAGCCATGAGCAGCGATGAGAACACACAAGCCAATTTGGAGCAAGACGAAGCCCTTTTGCGGAGAGCATTGCCGATTGAGATTCAGGGCCGCGTGCGCTCGGCAAGGCTGAAAGAGGGTCGCGCTATCGTGGTGGCCGAAGCCGGTGATCTGGGTGCCAAGGCACGTGAAGAGCTTGAGAAGCTTATCGAAGATACGCTTGGCGGGCTAACGCAAGTCGAAGAGGTGCGCGTGGCTCTTATCGCGGATCGCCGCCGCCGCATGATAATCGCAGTGGGTTCTGGCAAAGGCGGAGTGGGCAAATCAACCCTCACCACCAATCTCGCGGTCGCTTTGGCTAAGATGGGTCGCAAGGTCGGAGTGATCGATGGAGACATTTACGGTCCCTCCCAGGCGCGCCTCCTCGCCACAGAAAATGCAAAGCCAGAAGCGGATGGCGACAAGCTGGTGCCGGTGGAAAGCCCCCATGGTGTCAAAATGCTCTCTATGGGTAATCTTGTGGCGCAGGGAAAAGCGCTCGCATGGCGAGGACCGATGGCGGGCAAAGCGCTCACTCAGATCGTCGATGCGAAGTGGGACGATACAGAGCTCCTGTTGATCGATCTGCCCCCGGGCACGGGCGATGTGCAGATATCGATGATGGCGGATAGCAAGCCTGATGGAGCAGTTTTGGTTTCGACCCCGCAGGACTTGGCCCTGCTTGATGCTGCGCGGGCTGGTCAACTCTTTGAAGATGGCGACGTGCCGATCATTGGCCTGGTTGAGAATATGGCGGGTTATGCTTGCCCTGAATGCGGGCATGTCTCGAACCCCTTCGGTGAAGGCGGCGTGGAGAAGTTTGCAGGCGCGCTTGAGATTCCCTTCTTGGGTCGTATCCCACTCACTATCGAAACGCGGCTCGCAGGCGATGCGGGCAAGCCACCCGCGGCCGGTGACGATGAGGGCGCAGCTCCCTTCTTGGCGATCGCGAGCGCGCTTGACCGCTGGATCACACAAGGGAAGATATAGGTGCAATGCAGATAACCCGACGAGGTGTGATCGGAGGCGCTGCCATTGGTGGCGCCTTGGTCGTCGCCTGGTGGGCTTTACCGCGGAACTATCCCAATCCACTTACTGCGGCGCGAGGCGAGCATGTGTTGGGCGCGTGGCTCAAAGTGGCTGAGGACGGGGTGGTTACGGTCGCCGTGCCCCAGCTTGAGATGGGACAAGGGATCACCACGCTTTTGCCTCAGATAGTCGCCGAGGAATTGGGCGCAGACTGGCGCCAGATTGCAGTAGAGCCCGCCGCGGCTGCAGCTGCTTATCCCAATACGAAGCTTGCTGAACGGTGGATCGGTCTTTGGGACCCACTTGCTGCTGGCCTGTCTGAGACCAGCGATGCGGTGCTCGCTGAGCGTTTTGCAACGTCAAAAGCGTTTACCGCCACGGCTGATGGAACCTCGTTGGTAGCTTATGAAATGCCTGCCAGAGAGGCAGCTGCTGCTGCGCGAGCCGTGCTCGCAATGGAAGCGGCAGAGCGTTGGGGCACGACATGGGAAGAGTGCGAGGTAGCCAATGGCATCGTCAGTTGGGGCGATAATCGCGCCACATTTGGCGAGCTTGCCGTTGGCGCTGCCGAGCAATCGCCACCCGATCCTCCGCCCTTGCGTCCAGAGCCATCAAGCGGGAATCTGGCTGGAAACGATCCTGATGTGCCGGACATCAATTCTCCACCGCGTATTGATTTGCCTTCGAAGGTCGATGGATCTCATCGATTTGCGGGCGATGTGCGGCTTCCCGGTATGGTCTATGCTGCGATCCGGCATGGGCCAAACAATGGCAGCGAGCTTACCGATTTCGATCCTGATGGCGCGCGCGGTATTTCTGGCGTTGTCGGAGTTGTTCGAAACAAACGTTGGTTAGCTGTCGCGGCCACGACGTGGTGGGCGGCAGATCGCGCTCTGCAAGCGATGGTACCGCAATTCAAGACCGATTTTCCCGTTAACAGCGACGATATCACCGCAAGGCTCGACACGCTCTTGAGCTCTGGTGACAGCTTCAAGATTGCTGAAACTGGCTTCGGCGAAGAGGCGATGACTCGCGTTGATATGGCGCGACGCTATGAGGTCAACGCGTTCCACGCTGCGCCGGTTGAGACCGCTAGTGCGGTGGCGCGATACACCGATGGACGGCTGGAGCTGTGGATCGCATCTCAAGCACCAGAACAAGCGCGTTCGGCTGCGGCCAAGGCGGTCGGGCTGAGCATTGAAGATGTAGCGCTCTATCCGATGTCAGCCGGCGGCAGCTTTGACGCGCGCCTCGAGCATGATCACGCTATTGAGGTAGCGCAGATCGCCAAGGAGCTGGAGCGCCCGGTTCAGCTAACTTGGTCGCGGCGCGAGGAGGTCATCCGATCACGGCCTTCAGCACCTGTCTACACCTTGATCGGCGCGCAATTGGCAGGCGGCGACGAAGGCGGACAGACGAGTGGCGCGATCGACGCGCTCAAACTGCGGGTTGCCACTCCACCATCTACGCATGAATTCGGGAAGCGGCTGTTCGATAATTTGACCCCTTGGGCCGCGATTCGAGAGACCACGGGACAGAAGGATGCCCTCGCCCTCGAAGGGGCTGTGCCGGCTTATGAGCTTCCCAGCGTAACTGTGCGCCATATTCCCGTGGAGACTGGCTATCCTACAGGGCGAGTGCGCGGCAATGCTCATATCGCCAGCGCTTTTGGCATTGAGAGCTTTGTCGATGAAATCGCAGAAGCAAGCGGGCGCGAACCGCTTTCCTACCGCATGTCGATGCTGGGTTCTGATGTCCGCCTCGCCGCCTGTCTCCAGCGTGCGGCATCGCTTGCGGAATGGGGTGGTGGTCAGGACCAAAGCGGACAGGGGTTGGCCTGCTACCGAATAGGAGACCCCGAAACAGGTGGGAGGATTGCGTGCGTTGCTACGGCTCGGCGCGGCGAGGGCGGGCTTCGGGTTGCGCGCTTAGCGGCAGCGGTTGATATCGGGCGGATTGTCAATCTCGATATTGCTCGGCAGCAGATCGAAGGCGGGCTGTTGTTTGGGCTTGGCATTGCGCTAGGCCATTCACCGGTAATGCGCGGAGGTTTGCCAGAAAGCTTTGAATATGCGGACTTCGGGCTACCCAAACTTGCGGATTGCCCTGAAGTTATTGTCGACTTCCTGCCGAGCGCCGCCCGCACCGTTGATCCGGGTGAATTGGGTGCAGCTGTGGTTTCCCCGGCTATTGCGAATGCTCTCTTTTCGGCTACAGGCTTGCGGTTGAGGCGACTGCCCCTACTTTCTGGTGGGCTTTAGGCTCAAATCATGTTGCGTGGGGATCGCGGCAAACTCGATTGGTTTTGCCGCCACGCTCGGACCCGAATTCTATTTTGAAGCGTTCCCAGCACAAATGACTTGGCAAGACCAACATCTCCCGAATGATCACCCGCCCGTTGCGAGCGGCTCCGTTGGCGTGCTTCTCGTCAATTTGGGGACACCTGATGCGCCTGATCCGGGTTCGGTAAAGCGCTATCTCAGGCAATTCTTGTCCGATCCGCGCGTTATCGAAATTCCTTCGATCGCATGGCAGCCGATCTTGCGCGGCATCATCTTGAACACGCGTCCTGCGAAAAGCGCCGCTGCATATTCCAAGGTTTGGACCGACCGAGGCTCGCCGCTTGCGGATATCACTTCGCGTCAGGCGGAGGCGATTGCGAGCCAGTATGGCGACAATGTGATCGTTGATTATGCCATGCGCTATGGTAATCCATCGCTCGATACGCAGCTCAATAAGCTGATCCAAAGGGGCTGTGATCGCATTCTGATCGCACCGCTTTACCCGCAATATTCAGCAGCCACGACCGCGACCGTTTTTGACGAAGTCGCGCGTGTGCTTAAAGGCTTGCGCTGGCAGCCAGCCTTACGGTTCCTGCCGCCCTATCACGATGAAGAGCTCTACTTGACCGCGCTGGCAGATGATTTGACTGCCCAAGTTAGCGCGCTCCCGTTCCGACCTGAGGTTATGCTCTTGAGCTTTCACGGCATGCCGCTGCGGACGCTTGAGAAAGGTGATCCGTATCACTGCCACTGTCAAAAAACCTCGCGGCTTTTGCGCGAACGTCTGGAGGTCCGGCCCGAATGGGAAGGTGTGCGGTTTGAAACCACATTCCAGTCGCGCTTTGGCCCGGCGCAATGGCTTGAGCCAGCCACCGATGACACATTGAAAGCTGAAGGTAAAAAGGGAACCAAGCGCCTCGTCGTGGCAGCTCCCGGCTTCTCAGCCGATTGCGTCGAAACGCTCGAAGAACTTGCTCTCGAAGGGCGGGATGAATTCCTCGAAGCGGGCGGCGAAGAGTTCGCCGTGCTCGAATGCCTAAATGTCTCGGGTCCGGGTGTGAAGATGCTCGAAGCACTGATTCAGCGCGAGCTTTCTGGCTGGGTCTGACATTCGACCTTCCAGACGGGCATTCGATTTGATAAGTTGCATTCCTGAACTGAATTTCCCCATTGGAGCAGACCACACCATGGCGACTTTAGCCAAGCCACAACCCGCAATCGATGAGCCAAGCGAGTTCCCGCATTGGAGCGACGGCGTTCCAACGGATGGCGACATCGCTCACATTCCGGGCGAGGCAGGTCTGCCTCTGGTCGGCAACACATTCAAGCAATTGGCTGACCCACATGGTTTTACGCGCCGGATGGTTGAAACCTATGGCAAAGTCTACAAAACCAAGGCGTTTGGCGGTTGGCATGTCTCGCTGATTGGGGCGGAAGCCAATGAGCTGGTTTTGTTTAACAAGGACAAGATTTTCTCGAGCGAGCAAGGTTGGGGGCCTGTGCTCGATCAGCTCTTCCCACGGGGGTTAATGCTGCTCGATTTTGATCACCATCGGATTGATCGGCGGGCGCTTTCGATTGCTTTCAAACCAGAGCCGATGCGTCATTATTGCGGCTCGCTCAATTCCGGCATCGCGCGCGAAGTTGCTGGTTGGGAAGGGCCGATGCGGTTCAATCCGGCAATCAAAAGCCTCACGCTTGACCTTGCGGCTGATAGTTTCCTTGGCATCCCATGGGGACCAGAGGCAGACAAGATCAACACCGCTTTTGTTGATATGGTCCAGGCTTCTGTCGCACCGGTTCGCAAACCCTTGCCCTTCACCAAGATGAAGAAGGGGGTGGATGGTCGCGCCTATATGGTTGAATTTCTAAACCGCGAAGTGATCCGCCGGCGCAAAGAGGGTGGTGGGCAGGACATGTTCAGCCAGTTCGCGACCGCAACAAAAGAAGATGGATCACTTCTCGAAGTCGATGCCGTGGTCGATCACATGAGCTTCCTGATGATGGCGGCGCATGACACCATCACCTCCTCGGCTACATCCTTCATGTACTACCTCGCGACCCAGCCAGCGTGGCAGGAAAAGTTGCGCGAAGAGATTTTTGCCGTCACCGGCGGTCCCGATGCAGACGGCAACCCGCGCCCGCTTTCTTATGAAGACCTTGGCAAGCTTGAGCTTACGGAAATGGCGTTCAAGGAAACCATGCGGATGATGCCGCCGGTGCCGTCGATGCCGCGACGAGCGCTTAAGGATTTTGAGTTTGGAGGTTATCGCATTCCTGCGGGCCAAGCGGTGGGGATCAACATCTATTGGACCCACCATTCAGACGAATATTGGGACAATCCCTACACCTTCGATCCGATGCGCTTCACACCGGATAAGGTGAAGGCGCGCCACAAATATGCCTGGGTTCCCTTCGGTGGCGGCGCGCATATGTGTCTGGGGCTTCACTTTGCTTATATGCAAGTGAAGATCCTGCTTGCGCAGCTCTTGCAACGCTATCGGATCGAAGCCGAGCAGGGCTACTCACCCGAATGGCAGCCTTGGCCAATCCCGCAGCCTAAGGATGGCTTGAAGATCGAATTCAAGAAGTTGTGAGGCAACGGTGCCGAAGGCCGTCTAGCGAGGATCCACCCGCGGATGCGGGTGCGAGAAACAAGAAACTCTAAAAATCCCAGGCAATCCCGTCTTTCTCCCAATCGCCATAGCGCGTGGGAGACAAGTCGCGCGGTTCATCCTTGTCCGGATCGACCGCCTTAGGCTTAGGCACCGGATCATTAGTCCAATGCTTGGGTTTCTTGAAGGCTTTGGCTTCAGGGGATTTCTCTGTGGTCATCGTATTTATCAAATGCGCAAAGTGGCGCTTTGTTTCAAGGAGCGCTAAGCGAGCCGCCAATGGCACAACCTTCCGGAATTCACGCGCGAAGAGCCGCGCTCAAGATGCTCGATGCGGTGCTGCGCCGGGGGGAAACCCTCGAGCAGGCCGCGCCTGCCGCTTTGCGCGATGTGAGGAAGGCGCCGGATCAGGCATTGGCTAGGGCCATAGCGGGAGAGGCTTTGCGGTGGCTGAGCGATCTCGATGCGCTGATCGACAGCGCGACCAAGAAGCCGCTTCCAGATGATGCAAAGCCGCGCAGTGTGCTGCGCTTGATGTTGGCCCAAGCGTTGCGGCTGGAGACACCGCCTCATGCAGTGATTGCCACGGGCTTGCCGCTTTTGTCTGGTGGTCCGAGGCGCTTGGCTCATGGCGTGTTCTCGACCCTGACCAAGCGCGAGGTGGTTCTCCCAGATGTGCCAACCTTGCCGCAACGAATTCGAGAACGCTGGCCGGAGATGGCGCATGGTCTTGCCCTTCCGCCCGAGGTTGACCTGCATCTGAAGGAAACCGATGAAACCGATCAATGGCAGGCAAAGTTGGGCGGCGTAAGCCTCGCTCCAGGCCATATCCGCCTGCCGCGCGGCACGCCGATTGAAAGGATCGAAGGCTACAAAGAAGGCGCATGGTGGGTGCAGGATTTGGCCGCCCAACTTCCCACGCGATTGCTTGGAGAGGGCAAGGGCAAGCATGTCCTCGACCTATGCGCCGCCCCCGGTGGCAAGACTATGGCATTGAGCGCGCATGGGTGGAGTGTCACGGCGCTCGATATATCAAAGCGGCGTTTGGGCGTGCTCAAAGACAACCTTAAGCGTACATACCTCAAGGCATCCGCTGTGAGAGCTGACGCGCTCCAATGGGAACCCAAGAACCATTTCGATGCGATACTCTTGGACGCGCCCTGCTCCGCGACTGGCACCTGTCGCCGTCACCCTGATGTGCTCCATCGCATCGGCGCGCGCCAGATAGCTGAGATGGTCGAGGTTCAACGTGCTTTGGTCGAGCGGGCTATCGGCTGGCTCAAGCCCGGCGGCCTGCTCATTTATGCGGTGTGTTCGCTTGAACCGGAGGAGGGCGAGGCGATGGCTCGCTGGATTGACGAGACATTCGGGCTAACCCAATTGCCGATAAAGCCAGAGGAACTTCCCTCAGGTCTGCAACCTTCAAAGGAAGGCTGGCTGCGCACCCATCCCGGAATGTTGGCCGATCGAGGCGGGCTGGATGGCTTTTTCGTTGGTCGCTGGACTACCAGCGCAGAGTAATTTCGGCACACGGCTTACCAAGCTGCTCAAGCTCGAAGCCTATGCTGTCCGCCTCGTTCGACGTGATCTTCAGCCGCCCGGGCGTGCCCAGCTCGACGTAGCGTTTCATCGTCATCTCACCACTGGTGTCGATATCCGTGCGGCCCTTGATTAGGAACAACGCTTGGCGTGCGATTTCGTGCAAATGGGTCGAGTTCACATGGTCGCCCGATCCGCCAATGAGCGGATTGCCTGGTGGCAGCCCGTTTTCCTTCGTAACCAATACATCGACATGCGAGTTTTCCGATTGATAGGGCGCGACAAAGGCGCGCTCGTCTTTGACCAATCCCAAAACCTCTCGGCCGGAATATGTGAAGGCCGATGACTGCGTAGACTTGCGCGCTTCTTCCTTCGAGGTTTTGCGCCATTTCTCGAAATTGCGATTGCGAAAAACCACACCACGTCCGTGGATGGAGACCACTTTCGCGCCGTCTTTGTTAAACAGATCGAGGAAATAACCGAGGCTGTCATCCTGGCCATCGCGGCAATACACGCCGCGCGTGGCATGACCTGCGCTTGCATCACCAAGCTCCCAATCAATCCAGGTGAGCGCCGTCCACTTGGTTTTTTCCCACCCTTGCAAGGCACTTGCCGCACCCACGGCTGTCCAGAAGCTTTGCGTTTGGACCACCACTGGATGATGCGGGGGCAGGGTTAACCATGGGTTTGCCTTCGCATCTTGGGAGCATTCAAACGCGACCGTTCCATCCTTCTGTACCTCGTGCGCGCAGGAATAAGGATTGGTGGGATGTTGCTGCGCCATCGGCCCTTAGCCTCTAGCTCTTCACATACTTCTGAAAGCTCTTGCGCAGTTTCATGATCTTGGGCGGGATCACCGCGAGGCAGTATGGATTGCGCTGGCCTTCGCCGTCCCAATATTCCTGATGGTAGTCTTCGGCAGGATACCAAACAGCAGTTTGTGCATCGCCTTCGAGGCCCTCGATGGTGGTCACCGCCGTTTTTCCATTCTCATCATTCCAGCGGGAGACCGCAGCCTGTGCTTCCTCATCTTGCGCAGCGGAAAGCGGGAAAATGGCGCTGCGGTACTGCGTGCCTATATCATTGCCCTGACGGTTGAGCTGGGTTGGATCATGCGTTCCAAGGAACACGTCATAGATCTCTGCGAGACTGATGGCGGAGGGGTCATAGGTCACGCGTATCCCTTCGGCGTGGCCGGTGGAGCCGGTGCACACCTGCTTGTAGGTCGGATTTGCGACGGTGCCGCCGATATAACCGCTCTCAACTTCGCTCACACCCACGACATCGCGAAAGACCGCTTCGGTGCACCAAAAGCATCCGCCTGCGATAATTGCCTGTTCCATATTGTCTCCGATAGTTTTCTTGCGCCAAGACATAGGAACGACAGCTTATTTCCGAAAGACCTTTACGCATCTCTTGTCATGCGCCTGTCAAACCCTAGAGTTACAAACAGAGAGTTCACTTAGAGAGGATCCCGACCCATGAAACTTAAGTTTATTGCCCCGCTAGGCTTGCTCGCCGCTGGCTCTGCCATGCTCGCTGTCGCCACCCCCGCTATTGCCGACGAACACTCTGAAGCCGCAGCGCCAAGCCTTTCCGATGTTCTGACTCACGAGCGTCGTGATGATGACCGTGCGCGTGATCAATATCGCAATCCGGAAGAAACCCTCGCATTCTTTGGTGTTGAGCCAACTATGACAGTCGCCGAATATGCCCCAGGCGGAGGTTGGTACACCCGCGTACTTGCGCCCTATGTGATGCCGGCGGGCACCTACATCGCCTTTAACGGGGACAGCGATGCGCGCACTTACAACACCCGCGCTCAAGAAGCCCGTTCCAAAGGATGGACCGAGAACTTCAAGCAGAGCATCGCCGATGGGATGGGTGTCGATGCAGAAGATGTCATGGCTTTTGAAATTGATGAAATGCCCGAAGAGGCCGCAGGCACTGTCGACCGTGTTCTGATCTTCCGTTCGATGCACGGTCTGAACATCAGCAACACTGCTGATGATGTGATCAAGGCTGCGCGCATGATGCTCAAAGATGATGGCATGGTCGGTGTGGTTCAGCACCGGGCACCAGAAGGGGCATCATGGGACGATTATGTTGCTCGCCAGCGTGGCTATTTGCCACAGGACGTTGTCGTAAAAATGTTTGAAGCCAATGGTTTTGAACTTGCTGCCGAAAGCGAAGTTAACGCCAACCCCAATGACACGGCCGATTATGAAGGCGGTGTGTGGACGCTTCCACCCTCGTTCGGATTTGGTCGTCAGAGTGAAGAAGAAATGGCTCGCCACCGCGCCATTGGTGAGAGCGATCGGATGACTTTGTTGTTCCGCAAAACGGACTAACCTTCTAAAGGGCGGCGGCATGAGCACTCTCACTGTTGCCGCCTTACAGCTATCACTTTCCCGTCCGGATGAATCGGCAAACATCGCGGCTGTTTCTGCACTTGTAGAAGAGGCCGCGAGGCGTGGGGCCAAGCTGATCTTGCCGCCTGAGCTGTTTTCGGGCTCCTATTTCTGCCGTGAAGAGGACGAAGCGCTGTTTGCGCTGGCCCGGCCCACGGCCGAGCATCCCAGCGTTAGCGCGATGCAGGCACTGGCGGCGAGGCTTAAGGTGACAATCCCCACAAGCTTCTTCGAGCGCGATGGGCACCACTATTACAATACTGTCGCGATGATCGGGCCCGATGGGGTAATCATGGGTACTTATCGCAAAAGCCATATTCCTGATGGGCCGGGGTACGAGGAGAAGTTCTATTTCCGGCCTGGCAATGACGGGTTCAAATCCTGGGATGTGTCCGGCGATGACGGCGCAAATGTCCGCATCGGCGTGGGCATATGTTGGGACCAATGGTACCCCGAATGCGCGCGCGTAATGGCATTGCAGGGAGCCGAGGTGCTGCTCTACCCGACCGCGATTGGCTCCGAGCCTTATGATGCGGATTTCGATACAAGCCGCATGTGGCGCAGAGCCATGGTCGGCCATGCGGTTTCGAACTGTATGCCAGTGGTCGCATCCAACCGGATTGGTAAGGAAGGCGAACAAAGCTTCTACGGTCACTCCTTCATCTCCAACGAATGGGGTGATCTGGTCGATGCATTTGGCGCTGACGAAGAGGGCGTGCTGGTCACGACACTCGATCTGGTGCGCGCTGCGAAGCATCGTGCTGGCATGGGTTTCTTCCGAGACCGCCGCCCGCAGCTTTACGGCCGTATCGCAGAAGATGTTTGAGTGAAGTACCCTTGAGCAGCTCCTACTTGGTCGCGCTGGGTTCCAATCAGCGGCATCATTCCTACGGTTTCCCACGCGATGTAGTGCGTGTGGCAATGGAGGAACTCGCAGCCCTTGGCACAGTCACTGCCCGTTCGAGAGTGATTGCCACCGACCCGCTAGGGCCGGCGCGGCGCCGCTTTGCCAATGCAGCTCTTGTGCTCGAAAGCGAATACGATCCGCCAAGTCTTCTCAAAGGGCTCAAGCAAATTGAGCGCACCTTTGGGCGCAGACAGGGCAGGCGCTGGGGCGACCGTGTGCTTGATCTCGACATCGTGCTGTGGAGCGGCGGGGTGTTTGCTGAGCCCTTGCTCACTATCCCGCACCCTGAATTCAGGTCTCGCGACTTTGTTTTGAAGCCAGCCAATGAAATCGCCCCAGCTTGGCGCGATCCCGTGACAGGTTTAAGCGTCCGGCAACTGTGTGCACGGGTCTAGGATCACGTCTAAGGTTATCCAAAAAAGCAAAGCGCCCCGCCGGAGGTTCCGACGAGGCGCTCTTGCACTTACAGAAGGACCAATTCTGTGAGACTAACTTCTTAAGCAGCGGCGGCCTTGCGGCGACGACGGCCAAGACCGAGCGCTACGAGAGCAAGACCAAACAAGCCGAGCACGCCAGGCGCTGGTACATCAACAACCCGATAGTCAGCGATTCCGCGAACATAGTCGCCAGCCACAACCGGGTTGCCCCACCACGACCAGAGATTGATACGGCCGCTGCCTTGCGTCTTGATCACCCATGGGTGAGTGCGATTGCCGTTGCGAGTTGTCGGAGTGAATTCTTGACCACGGATGGTTCGCGTCCCCGTCATGTTGGAAAGCGTGAAATTGAAGCTGGGATTGTTGCCGCCCTGGAAACCTTTAAGGTCAGCGCCTTCGAACGATACATTGATGTCATCACCAATCCATGTTCCGGTCCCTGCTTCGCTGTCGATGGTCAGGATATCACCATCGCTCATTTCATACTCGAAGATTGCTGCCGAAGCAGGTGCAGTTGCCACCATAGTCGTCGCAGCCAGCGCAATCGCAGTGGTCTTGATTGCCGTTTTCATCCCATATCCCCTAATCCGTTTGCGAGCACCAACAGGCCGATCGGAAGTAAGACCTGAGCGCATAAATTGGTTACCGGGAGAACAAGCAATCGCCGTGCCAAACGATATGGAATCGAAGTTTTCCGGTTAGTCTGGTGGTTAACGTGCGCACGGCGTATCCGGATTCTGTCAAGAATTCCGACATTAAGGCCAGCCCAAAGAAGCCGTTAACCCAAATCAGCTAGATCGCCACC
Organism: uncultured Erythrobacter sp.; assembly: GCF_947502395.1. Lineage (GTDB taxonomy): Bacteria > Pseudomonadota > Alphaproteobacteria > Sphingomonadales > Sphingomonadaceae > Erythrobacter. Next base: position 304,786 of record NZ_CANMZM010000002.1, on the reverse strand, counting down.
ATGACTTTGCGCCAGACCCTCCTCCGATTTGGAAGCGTGACCGCCTTGCTTCTGAGCCCCGTAATTTCCGGGTGTGACACAAGCCCGGGCGATCCCTTCACCGCTGCGCAAGAGGCACTTGCATCTGGCCAACCACGCACTGCGCTCGACTTGGTGGGCAAGGCGATAGATGCTGACCCGAACGACCCGGCGGTGCGCATGCTCGCCGGCGATGCGGCAATTGCCTTGGACAATCCAGACCGTGCCATTGCAGAGTTTCAGCGCGTGCCAGAGACGCATACTGAATATTCGCTCGCCCGCGCCAAGCTTGCCGAAGCGCAGGTGATGGGCAACTACATGGCCGCCGCTGGCGAGACGGTTGGCAGTCTCACCATGAACAATGCGCTGGCTTACACGGCCACAATCGCATTCCATCTGGCTAATGGTAAGATCGAGGAAAGCTATGAAGTCCTGGATGAAGGACTTGCAAAATTCCCGGACGACCCACGGCTCGTGACAATCGATGCGGAGCGTTTGTGGAGTGAGGGCAAGGCCGAGGCGACCTTCGCCCGGATTGAGCCGGTCCTCGCACTTCAACCGGTAGTCAGTCAGGCGCATCTCTTTGCGGGGCAATTGCGACTGGGTCTACGAGATGTACAGGATGCCAAGCGCCATTTTGAGAAGGTGCTTAGCGTGCGGCCGATGCATCAGACCGCAATGCTTGCGATGGCAGCCATCGCTCGTGACGGGGGCGACACACAGGAAGCGGGCAACTGGATCAACAAAGCCAATGATGCCGGGCCTTCGCACCCCATCGGCCTCTTGTTCGCTGCGCAAATGGCATTTGACGCCGGCGACCTTCTGCGAGCCTTTGAACTGATTGAAAGTGCGCCGTCTGACTTTGCCAAACAGCCGGAGTTCACGCGTCTGCGCGGAATGATTGATGCCGGGCGCGAACAACACGCAATGGCCTCGCTTGCTCTGAGCGATTACGTCGAGGCAACCGGCGGTGATCCCTTCGCGCGCCAGGTGCTCGCCAACAGTCTGGCCGAACAGCAGCAATTCGACGCGGCGTGGGAGGCAATCGCTCCGCTTGTCGAGCATCCGCAATCTGATCAGAAGGCCCTGATCCTAGCCCTTGCGTTGGCAGAGAAGTCGGGGAAGGGCGATCCGGCAACCATCCGCGCCAAGATCGACGCGCGTAGTAATGCACCGTCGCTTGATACGGAGATGCGCGAGGCAGCCGCTGCCATACGTGCTGGTGACTGGGTCACGGCCGAACGTATCTATGCACCATTGTTCGAAGGGGCCGGGCAATCAAACCCGGCGCTTCTCAACAATGCGGCCGCTGTGAAGACCAAGCTGGGTAAGCATGACGAAGCAGTTGCCCTCGCGCGCCGGGCTCTTGCAGAGGCCCCGACAAGCCCGGAAATACAAGACACATTGGGCTGGGCTTTGTGGAAGAGCGGCAACAAGGCCGAAGCACGCAATTGGCTGCAAAAGGCGTGGGAAGGCGCTCCCGGCAACCGCGAAATCGCCGAGCATTGGGCGATTGCGAACGCCAGTTGACCCGTATTGGGCTGGACAAAGCGCAACAATCGCACCCAAGCAGGCTCTGATGGCTTGACCGACCGCCTTTGCCTCCCTAGTTGGGCGCTCTCACGAGACATGAGATTCTCGTCAGTACCGAGTTACCTCGCAATTGGGGGCCCTTAGCTCAGTCGGTAGAGCAACTGACTTTTAATCAGTAGGTCGCTGGTTCGAACCCAGCAGGGCTCACCACCTTTTTTCAAATTAAGAAGCGGTTCTGTCGTCTCCACCTTTCAGGGTGATCTCAGAGTAACGGGACCGGGCCAATTCTGCTCGTCTCTCCTACTCTTTTGGAACTCCCATTTAGGCGAAAGTCTCTCATTTCTTGGTCTCTGACTGAGACATGCGCGAGAATGACAGCAGCGCCGACTCAGCAGGTGAAGTTAGTCTGGCAACACCGTTTGCGAACATCGATTGCGAGAAGCAATACCTCTGGCGAGCAGTGGCTCATCGAGGTGAGATTCTCGAATGCGAGGCCACCAAGAAACGGGATCGGTCAACCGCTACGTGACCTTGGTCGAGCGGCAAAACTGGTAGCTCGAAGAACTGCAAACGTAGGGCGCAGCGTCTCTGATGAAGACGAATTTGAGTCAGGTTGAATGCACCACAAGTAGGGACATGATTCCCATTTGCGCTCCATGCCCAAAGCCTAATCAAGCGGATAGCTTGTTTGGGTCTTGCTCAATCGTTCTCTCGCTGTCTTCGACCGTCAACAGCCCGGCAGCTATCGCCTTGCTAATCATGTGCACACGGTTCTTTGCCCGCATTTTTAGGCGCGTGTTCTCAATGTGCCGCTCTACAGTGCTTGGAGCGATCCCCGCCCTTTGTGCCATTTCCTTCGTCGTTAGTCCGAGAGCAGCAAGCTTCAAAATTTCAGTTTCGCGAAGCGTCAAATGCAAAGGCTCATCGTCGTTATCTATGATCACAAGTCTATCCTCCTACCGCAAGACATAGTTCATCGCAGACCCAAGGAATGTGATTCTAAAGCAGGCGATCTTCGTTCTCGATCACGCGTATCGCCTTGATCGAGCCTCCCATTATTTGCTTGTGACGGGTCGCCCCCAAGATTTTACAATACATCAAGGTCAGTAGACACGGCTACTAAGAAAAGTAGAATTTCATTTTTCGAACGAACTTCTGAGCCATAGCTCTGATTTGTTGCATTAATTTCAAGCGACGAGCTTTGATTCTGATCAAATGGACGGCACAGATTTCGCGTGATCATCACCTGATATGGGTGTTTTTCAGGTGAGGTTTTTGCTCAAGGAGAATCACGTTGGCGAATCGACCTTGGAACTAGGCCCAAGGGATTCGTTCGGATAGTCTTACTCTCAAAGCCAGTGCAGTCTTCCTCACGCAATAGGGGGATTCGGCAAACGCCTTTTCCCTAAATTGGGAGAGGGATCATGCATCGCAATCTGCGAAGCAATCGGCTGCGTCCATTTGGCGCAGTTGGCCGATTTTCGGTTATCGCCGCAGTGGTTTCAGCTGCATTGCCTATGAGCCTTGCGGCTCAAACGGCGCAAGCCGGTGGCGAACCATCACCGGGCAGCTTGCTAATCACACGCGACGTGCCAACGAGGCCTGCACAAGCGACCGGATCGGGGGACATTCTCGAAGTGTCTCTGATTCCCAATCAGGCCTTCGAAGGCGCGATCAGGCTGGGGATTTCCGAGCTTGATGACGCTCAGGCTGCGTTGATCACTTCATCTGCTCTAAACGGGCTCGATCAATTTTCTAAGATCAACTCCGCAAATGGCACCACCGACTCGTTGGCATCCGACACGCTCGAACGAAGTGGGCTGGTCTCGTTGAATGGCCTTGCCGAAACGGGCGGTGGATCAATCGTTTCAAACTCGATTGGAACAGGCCTTGGTTCGGCAAACGCTGCGGTCAATAGCGCACTGGGGTCAGTATCAAACGCATTTGGCGCAGCCGGTAATGCAAACGGTGGCGGCCAATGACGGTTGTCCCACGCCTCGTAGGCTATGCAGCTTGCATCATCGCATTTGCTCAAGCTTGCCCGGCCGTCGCGCAAGATGCAAACGACACGGTACCGGCGAAGGTTGGCGATTATATCATTGTCGATAGCGGAGAGAACGGGTTTGAGGGCGTAAGACACCTCAACATCGCCGCCGGAGACGGCAACCAACAGGCAAATATAGCGTCAATCGCCACCGGTGAGGCCGCGATAAACACAGCGGCCGTTTCTCAACTTGGAGAAAACACCAGCCCGGAGTCTGGCCGCCGATACGAAGCACAAATCTCGAAAGATGCCTTTGCTGGAAGCCAGGGCCTGACAGCGATCAATATCGCGGCGGGTTCCAACAACCAGCAGGCCAACATCGCCATGATAACAACAGGATTGGAAGGGCGGGTCGCATCAACTGCGATCCTTTCGCAGACCCGCGCTTCCTCCGAGCCGTTGAGCACCAACGACGCCTCCGCACAATCGGAACACATTGCCCGGATTGATCCGGACGCGTTCCGCGACAGCAGCGGGATCGTCCAGGTGAGTATCATCGGTGGCACGGGGAACGCCTCGGCCAATGTCGCTGTGCTGTCCATGGAGGTCGGCACGAATTGAAGCACTATGAAGGAGAAAGACAATGCGTAAACATGTGCTCCTGACGGGAGTAGCGGCAGCAGCCGTAGCCTTCGCACCGACATCCGTTCTTGCACAGGATATCGTGGCAGATCTCGTTGACGAAATTGGAGACTCACTCGAAGAGCGGCCAGATCCCGGACTAGAACTTGGTCTCGAAGGCACTGTGGAAGTGCATTACGAGAACGAAATCGAAACGGAGATTGAAACCGACATCGATTTCACCAAGGATGTGACCCTTGCGGGTACCGTCAATCTCAATGGCGACATAAACGTCGATGCGGCGGCTGTTGCCGTGGTCGACAACAAGCAGTCCCTGGTAGGCAACACTCTCTGGTTCAACGAAGAGAATGAGCTCAACGGTGAAAACGGTTTTGTCGATCCGATCTTCGGCCCAGGTATCAGCGAAGCTGGTCAGGATCCGAATGATGGGCTGGTCGATGGTGAAGTCCAACCGCAGATTCGTGCTGGCTTCTTCGCGCCGCTGATTAACACGATCGCAGGTTTCTCGGTCGATGTTGAAGGCAATGTCGGGATCAACCTGTCGGCAGGTAACTTCAATATCCAAGAGAACATCGCTGCCCTCGCAGTCTCGAACTTCGAAGGTGACGATGATGATACTGGCGGCATGGCAGAGGCATCGCTTACCGCGCTGCAACTCACCACGCTCAACAACATCAACGATGATCCGAACACGCTGGAGGAAGATGACAAGAACAACTTCCGCACCCGCAACACGGTGTTCGATGGTGATGCTACGATCAATGCCAACGGCAACCTTGGCTTGAATGCAGCTGCTGGCAACATGAACTTGCAGAAAAATGCTCTGGTTCTTGCTGTCGCGACAGATGCGGCAATGGCTGAGGCAACTGCTGGTGTCATCCAGGCGAGCGTTGGCAACTTCGCCAACATCCAGGATGAGACGAACATCATCAATGCCGGAACTTACACCGGCTCGGGCAATCTTGGTGTGAACCTCGCAGCCGGTAACTTCAACCAGCAGATGAACTCGCTGGTCGCAGCGGTCGGTGAAGCTGGCGCCGGAAACGGCGGCGGTGCCGGCGGTGGTGGCGACGGCTCTTAGAGCCCCCAGAGACGGCTCATAAAACGGCCGTCCAAGGACAGGGGACCTCGATCACAGCGGTCCCCTGTCCTCCCCTTCACCGTATGAGGCAGTTCGAGATGCGTAAGCTCACCACCCTTCCTTTAAGCTGTTTGTGCCTTGCCAACCTGCCAGGCTGCGCAACCGCGCCAGCAGGGATTCAGCCCTTTGCCGTGGGTCAGGAAGGCTTGCGCACTCAACCCGTCTACAAGACTGTCTCAAGTTGGCGGATGCGCAAATTCACCAATCTTGTGCGCCAACAGACCGATTTCAGCTGCGGGGCGGCCGCGCTCGCGACAATTTTCAACTTCGCTTACGACAAGAACACCAGCGAACAACAAGTGCTCGTCAATATGCTCAAGATCGCGGACCCTGATGTGATCCGGGAAAAGGGTTTCTCGCTGCTCGACATGAAGAATTACGTGCTTGCGGTGGGAATGACCGGGCAAGGCTATGAGGTCGAGTACGACGCCCTTCAAAGGCTGAAGGTCCCGGGAATAGCTCTGATAGATATCAAGAATTACAAGCATTTCGTAGTCGTTCGCAAGGTCAGCGAGGACTTCATCCAGATCGGCGACCCCGCGCTTGGCAACAGAACAATGTCGCGCCGTAGATTTGAGGATGCTTGGAACAACGTGATCTTCGTCATCGTCGGGGAAGGTTTTGACCCAGACACCGCGCTTCTCAACCCACCACCGCCCCTTTCCGCTGCACGCCTCTACAGCTTGCGCTCACCAGTCCCGAACGCCGAGATCTACGACCAGGGTTTTGGGCCCACCTACAGCTTCGTCTTCTAGGAGACTTAAAATGGAACACGCCAACCTTCATCACTGCAGTCCAGGCAGATCGATGCCGGGGCGTACGCACAGACTTGCAGGTCCTCTGATGTTGAGCGTCTGCTCCTTGAGCCTCATCGCAGCCAGTCCGCCCGCAACCGGGCTTGAAGGCTTAGGCCGGGAGGTCTCCGACAATGAACTTTCCGAAATGCGAGGGAAATTCGTGCGGGCTGACAATATTCACTTTTTCGGGGTCGAGCTTCTCCAGAGCTGGCAGAGTGCCAATGGGGTGACGGTCCTCGCTATGCTGCGGTTCAATGTCGACTTCGCGAATGGAGCGGGCAATCTGGAGGGCGCTTCACCGATGATCCAGATCTCTTGGGACCGTACCTGTGCAGATTGCGGTGATGCAACCATGGATGTGAGCGGTCTGCAAGCGGAGAGCAGTCCTGGCCTCGCATCAAATGCGGTAAATTCAACATTCTCCATCGGTCGGTTGGAAGGTGTCGAAGGCCTGGTCCAGACCCAGGAAATCGCCGGGTCAAACAACAACGTGCTCAACACATTAAATGTATCTGTAGTCCCCAGTGGATCGATTCAATCGCTCCCAATGGAGGAGGTCTCGTTGATCGATTCCAGCGCGTCTTTGGTAACCGATGGCGGCGAAATCATCGATTTTCAGGTGGCCCGCGATCAGCTGGGCATCGTGATGACGCGGGGCAACGAATCCGTCCGACAAGGGATAAGCGGCGAGATGAATCAGGCCGCCCAGCACGTTCTCCTCCAGAGCAGCCTAAATTCGATCCGCAATGAAATGGCGATCACCATCGGGGTCGATGATCTGCGTCGCGCTCAGCAACATAACGTCCAAACAGCTTTATCGGCAATGAAGGGGAGAGGGATGTGACGGATTTTCTCGGGGTAAATCAAAAAGCCTATGATCGCACCAGGTTGTGGGTTGCTGGATTGATGCTGACGACCGTCACGTTCTGCCTGCTCTTTGGTACAGCAATGGTGCGGGCTGAAACTGCCGATCGTCAGTTCGCTGTAGAGGGCGCGGGACGGGCCAGTTGCGCGGCCTACTCTGACGCCCGGGAGAACAACCCTCAGCGGGCCGCGCGATATCTCGGCTTCATCGAAGGGTATCTCACGGCTGCCAACCGCTATGAACCCAACACATTCGACCTGGCACCCTGGCACACAGCTGAGGCCTTCGCGCTAATCCTTGATCAACATTGCAAGCAGTCCCGCGAAGACGGTCTCGCGATGGTCGCGCAGCGACTTGTCGTGTCGATGATGCCGCACAGGTTAGCGAGCGAATCCGAATTGGTGGAACTGCGTCAGGGTGAAAAGAGCGTGCTCGTCTATGAGAAGATCATTCGTCGCGCGCAAAACCAGTTGGCGCGGCGAGGCCTGTTTGCAGGCGAGCGCGACGGAAAGGACTCGCCGGAATTCCGCGAGGCCCTGAGCCGCTTTCAACAATTGGCGAGATTGGACCAGAGCGGCATCCCAGATGTCGCCACTTTGTGGGTCCTGCTGCATCCTTAAAGGTCAAGAAAACGAATGAGACGGATCGCTGTTTGAGAAGGATTTGATTGACGGGAGGGGAGAAATCAAATGTCGAAGATCAAAAACCAGCGTGCTGTGGCGCTTTTGATTGCGACCGCATTACCACTCATTGCAAATACAGAGGCCCATGCGCAGGAGACGAGTCCTGCCCAGCCCGGCACACCAAATATCGGATATGAAGCAGTCCCGCTGGACGATGAAGTAACCGATAGTAGCGCAATGGAAGCTGAGATCGCGGACCTGCGCGCACGAGAGGTGCTGGCACAGGAACGCATAACCGATCTCGAAGATCGACTGGAGCGGCTCGAGAAAGTTGCTGGTTTGGCGGGCGCTCATCCCCTGAACTCTGACGAGCAGGCGGCTATGAGAGGTCGCGGCCTTGGGCCGAATGTGATGGCCCCCGTTTATCATGGCAATCAAATCGAACTGCAACGAGGCCCGCGGCACTTCGTCAATACCGAGTTGCAGGACCAAGAAGATGCGCCACAAGATGCGGAACCCGGGCGCAGGCGTGAGCCGGCACCGTCACAATCGGTCACCGATATTACTGAGGATACACAGGGCTATTTCGGGCGGCGATTCAGTTTTGAGACCGGGGTCAATTACACTCATTTCGACGATGCGCGTATCAATCTCAGCGGGTTTCTCGCGCTTGATGCAATCTTCCTAGGGCGCATCAGTGTTGATGAGCAAAGCTCAGATATTATCACGACAGATTTCACTGGCCGCTTTGCCCCTACTGATCGGCTACAGTTTGATATCAGCGTACCGTTGATTTATCGTTCATCGGTGTTTCAATCTGGTGGAGCAGGAGGAAATGCCGCGGGTTTAGCCGACGCGCGCGTTGAGGAATTCGGCCTGGGTGATATCAGTTTTGGGGCGAGCTATCGCCTGTTGCAGGAAACCGTGCGCAGACCCGATGTTGTTCTCAATGCAAGGGTGAAGCCTCCCACGGGGAGGGACCCGTTCGGAATTGAGCTAGTCGAAGTCGTGGGCACGGAGGGCAATCTCGAGGTGCCAGCCTCGCTGTCAACTGGCAGTGGTGTCTGGGCCGCTTCAATCGGAGCCTCAGCGCTCAAAACGCTGGATCCAATGATTGTGTTTGGCAATGTAACCTACTTCCACAATTTCCCAATGAGCTTTTCCGATATCGACGAAATCGAAGGAGACCAGCCCGGCAGTGTGGACATTGGCAATTCGATCCAGTTTGGCGCAGGGCTCGCCTTTGCGCTGAATGAGAAGTCGAGCCTCTCGAGCAGCTTTACCCTCCGCTTTGGCGATGAGACGCGTCTGCGTTTTGTCGATGAGGAATTCAGCGACGTCATCGGTAGCGGGTCGACTGTGGGCCTCCTCAATCTCGGCGCGACCTTCGCTTTGACAGAGAGGGCCTCACTCCTGACTAGTGTGGGTGTCGGGATGACAACAGACGCACCGGATTTCACAATAAGTGCAAGGGTTCCTTTTCGGTTTTGAAGAGAGATTGGGCCATTCACCGTCTCTTCCAGTCAAACGAGCACACAGCACTAGCCTTTAACTGACCGCCGAGGGGCGCCGATGGACTGAGCCGTCTCCGCATCTAGGAACCGCTCAGTCGCGAACTGGCGAAGCTGGATTTGATCCTCCGTCTAGAAGTTGAACTCGGCCGTCACATAGAACCGGCGCGGGGCGCCGTAGAAGCCTATGAGCGTGCTTTCGAGGCCCAGCGTGAGCGAGATTGAGGCCCAGGCGCCAACGGGCATGAACGTATTCGTCGGACTGAAGTTCGCCGTATGGGACGATGAGAAACACGATCTTGATGAGCTCTCGTCCACAAATAATCACATGCCGGCCAAAGGTATCGCAGGACCACGGCGCTGCACCCGCCAGAACACCGGTGTCACCTCGTCGTAGCGTTCCGCAGCGCTTCCATTGCGGCGGCTAGCCGCGCTGTCCGGCGCAATCCGTGCGGATAGAGTGCAAAGATCTCTATAGGGGGGATCGATAACCCACCAATGCAATTGACTAGGCGATTGTCGCCGACATCGTTCTGCGCGACATAGTCGGGAAGGAATCCAACTCCTAAGTCTTTGAGAAGCAGTGCGCGAATGGCCGAAAAATCATTCACCAAAACGGTGGGTTGGATGTCTGCATAGGCGCGCCTATGCTTGCGGGCCATCGCCGCCATATCTCTTTCAAAAAATGAGGTCAGCCCGATAATAAGGTGATCGCTCAAATCATCTACCGATGCGAGCTTTGGGGCGGTCTTGAGATAGTCTGGTGAGGCATAAATCCCGATCCGGCTCTCGCCAATTTTTTCGACTGCAATTCCCGTTTGCTCAAGCGGTCGAATTCGGACTGCCAGATCAATAGCGCCATCGCGAAGATCGACATAATCTTCGGAGAGATCGATCTTGACGCTCAGCCTTGAGTGACGCGTGGCTAGCCGAGCAATGGGCGCAACCAGCTTTGCACGGCCAAGCGCGGGCGGCAGGGACACATTGAGCCTCCCGGTAGGCTCCTCGTCTAAGTCACGAATGCGGGCCTCGGCCGCTTCAAGTTGCCCTATGATCAGGCGAATGTCGCGAACGAATGCCTCTGCTTCCTGAGTCGGTTCGATCCATCGTGTGCCCCGATGAAACAGAGGGGTTCCGCCCAGTTTCGCCTCAAGCGCAGCAATCCGCCGACTAACGGTAGATTGGCTCACCCCGAGTTTAGCGGCGGCGTCAGTGAAGCTACCCACCTCAAGCACTGTGATGAGAGTTTCAGCCAGTAGAAGTCGATCACCATGCATGCATTATAGGGATACATACTATCCGTTTTTATCACAAGCCATCCATTCAAGGATGCATGCAGTCAATCATAATCAAGCGGCGGCCACTATGACTTCAATTTCAGAAAGCGTGCTCAACCGGCGTTCGACCCGCTCCTTTACCGATCAACCGGTTGAGAAAGCGACGCTGGTCGAATTGCTGCAAACAGCATCCCGATCCCCGTCAGGTAGCAATCTGCAGCCCTGGTTCGTCTACGCGTTGACGGGAAACAAACTTCAGGAGTTTCTTGGCAGGGTTCGCAAATCCCTGGCAGCCAACCAGCGCGGGGAAGGCAGCGAATACGAACTCTACCCGAGCAACCTGGGCGAGACCTACAAAGCGCGCCGCTTCAAATGTGGCGAAGACATGTACGCCACGATCGGTGTTGAGCGAGAAAACAAGATGGCGCGAATGATGCAGTTTGCGCGTAACTTTGATCTCTTTGGCGCACCTGTCGGATTGTTCTTTTGTATCGATCGTGATTTCGACCGACCGCAATGGGCGCATCTGGGAATGTTCATCCAGACGATCATGCTCCTGGCACATGAGAAAGGCCTTGCCACCTGCGCTCAGGAAGCATGGTCAGCAATGTACAAGACAACCTCAAGCTACCTTGAATTGCCTGAAAACCAGATTCTGTACTGTGGCATGGCGCTGGGCTACCCAGACCCTGATGCGCCGATCAACTCGCTGGTGACCGATCGCGAGCCTATTGAGAACTTTGCAAGTCTCCGGGGGTTTTGAGATGGCGCAATCACTCATCAAAATGTCCCTAGAGGACAAGGCTCCTCTTGTCCCGATCGATGATATCCGCCGGTTCGAGTGTGTTCCGATTGAAGAACGCATCGCGGAACAGTCGATCTATGACCTTGTCCGCAGCGCGGCCGAGACATGGGGCGAGGCTCCCTTCCTGAAGTTTCTCGAATATGGTTTGGCCGATGATGAGCCCAAAACCCTGAGCTTCAAGGACCTGCTTGCTCAAGTCACCAAGGCGGCCAATGCATTTCGCAAACTTGGGATTGGCAGAGATGATGCAGTTGGTTTTCTCGCGCCGAACCTGCCGGAGACATATGTCTGTATGCTGGCGGCGAGCACGGCTGGACGAACCAATCCGGTCAACCCGCTTTTGTCTGAGGATCACATTTGCAACATCATGCAGATGGCCGGGGTAAAGGTGATAATCACGGTAAGCTCTGCGATTGATAGCGATGTCTATAACAAGGCTTTGGCGGTGGCGGAGGTGCTCCCGCAGGATGTCACGATCATCACGCTCGATGCTCAAGACGAAGGTGCCATCGGTTATGCTGAGCTGATCGCCGAGGTGCCGGCTGACTCTCTCACCGACATCAAGCCGCCCAAGCCGGGACACATTGCCAGCACATTCCACACGGGTGGCACGACATCTGCACCGAAACTGATTGCAATGTCTCATTACAATCAGCTCGCTACCACCTGCATGGGCTTGTTGGGCAGTGGCTACGAAACAGGCGATGTTTCGCTTGCCGGGTTGCCATCATATCATGTGATCGCAGGGATCGCGACGCCACTGATCTCGCTTGCGGCTGGAGCGACCATTCTTTTGTGCGGTCCACACGGTTATCGCAATCCTTTCATGGTGGGCGATTTCTGGAAAATCGTTGCCAAGCATAAGGTGACAAGCGCCGCCGTGGTGCCAACGGTCGTTGGGATATTGAAAGATATTCCGATCGATGGAGATATCTCGTCCCTAAAACAGATCGTCAGTGGAGCGGCGCCATTACCGGTGGCCTTGATCGATGCCATTTCTGCAAAAGTGGATGCGGAGATTGTCGAGACCTATGGAATGACCGAGGCATCGACGTTCTGCGCCAGAAACCCCGTTGGAGGTGAAAAGCGACCCGGCTCTGTCGGTCCATTCGCCCCTTACCAAGAAGCCCGGATTGTGATCGATGTTGACCACCGGCCCTACCAAAACGTGAAAGATGGTGAAGTCGGCAAAATTCTGGTGCGCGATCCCAACGTGGTTTCTTCGACCGCCTACGCCACCGGTGAACTGCAGTCGACCAGTGATGAGCGTGTCGATGAAGACGGCTGGCTCGACACCGGAGACCTTGGACGGGTCGATGGCGACGGATACGTCTGGCTACAAGGCCGCGCCAAGGATCTGATTATTCGATCGGGACACAATATTGATCCCCGTCTGATTGAGGAGGCGCTGTCCCACCACCCCGCGGTGAACATGGTCGCGGCAGTTGGCCAGCCAGACGGATATGCAGGAGAGATTCCCAAGGCATTCGTCACGCTGAACGCGGGTAGTAGTGTAAGCGAGGACGAGTTGCTCGATTATGCGCGCGAACATGTTTCCGAGCGTCCCGCCGCACCCGCGGAAGTTACGGTCCTTGAAGCGCTCCCCCTGACTGCGATCGGCAAAGTCTACAAACCAGCCTTGCGAGCGCTGGCCGCCGAGGGCGTTGCCATTCGTTTGTTGAACGAGGCCCTTTCGAATGATGCGCAAATAGAAGTCCAGGCGCGAGAATGTGCACCGGGGGCAACGCGACCGGTGGAAGTCGTCGCAACTGGCCTTTCACGACAGGGTTTTGCCGAATTTCGCCTGGTTGCCGAGGCTCAGCTCGCCGCGTTGAACATCAAACCTCTGCTGACCAACGAGAGTGCAGTATGACATAAGATGAAGTTGATTTTGCATCGGAGACACTCGTTGATCGACACGTGTGTTTGAGCCGTGTGTTTCTGATTGAGAAAACGCGCTTCGCAAAGATCCTGCGTGTTTCAAGCTCGTTCACTCCGTGTCTAAATGTCCCGAAACCTCACCATCTTCCTCTGGTCTTCGTCCCATAGAGCCAACAGGAAAGGTCTGATCGTCTGCCTTGCAGTAATGCGGTTTACGTTCGCAAGCTCCGGATGGGCGTCAAGCGCCTCGATGAGACGATAGAATGGGATTCGGCTCATCAGGTGATGGATGTGGTGGATGCCAATACCTCCTGTGAACCAACGCAAAGGGGCGGGCAGGTCCAAATAAGAGCTTCCGTGAAGGGCGGCATCTTTGAAAGACCAGTCTTTACGGGCATCCCAATGGGCACTCTCAAATTGGTGCTGGACGTAGAACAGCCAGACCCCAGTCGTCGCCGCGAAAAGGAGTGTCGGCAGAAAAACCAGCATGGTGGTGTCCAAACCGAATTGCCAAGCGAGAACGGCAAGCAGCAACCCTGTCGCAACGTTTGTGGCCATGGCGCTGAGCCAATAGATCGGACCGGCTCGCATAAGACCTATTGGAAGACGATGCCGGAGCAAGAACAAGTAGGCTGGACCGAAGCCGAGCATAGTGAGGGGGTGCCGATACAGTCGGTACCCAAATCGCTTGAGCGGTGAAAGAGACTGAAATTCACGAACAGTTAGCGTGTCGACGTCTCCGAAACCGCGCGCATCGAGATTTCCGGTCCCTGCATGATGAAGGTCATGCGATCGCCGCCAACAATCATAAGGCGTCAGGGTCAACACCCCGATCGCTCGACCAATCCAGTCGTTCTTCTTCTTTCCCGGCATGAACGAGCCATGGCCGCAATCGTGTTGGATTATGAACATCCGAAGCAGGAGCAGACCTGATAGTGGTGTGAGAAGAAGTGCAAGATAGTGGCCTGCCGATACGGCAAACATCATGATCGCGAATACGACTAGGAAAGGCACGAATGTAACCGAAAGCTCGTACCAACTGCGCGAAACGCTTGGCGTTCGAAACGCAACAAGGCTCTTCACTATGCGGCTGGCATCAATGCTGGCACTTGCTCCAGTAGAGAGAACCTCGCCACCTATCGACTGCGATGCAAAGACATCGCCTTGAGAATTGTGTGTCACTCTTGTCCTTAGGGAGGGTTAGAGGGTTTTGAGAATTCTGCTTATCCCAGTCTGCCCGGTCAAGCCAAGCAATTTGCTGGTTCGTGCTCGCTATTCATTCCGCAATTCAAATGTAAGGCCTGCATACGCTTTGAGGCGCTCAATCAATGTGTCGCCGAAAAGTGCTGCAGGTGTCCAGAATCTGCCGGGAATGTCATCCGGAATGTCTTGCGCCAGGCAAGCGGCGGCCTGTGAGAGCATCTTCGCGGTCGACCCATAGCCAGGATCGCGATCGCCGGTAACCCGGCAACTGACCTTGTCTCCATTTGGGGTTGTCCCAAAGAACAGAAGGTCGAACTTCCCTTCCAATTGCTCTTTCTTGCTCGGGCCTTCTCCTGGCTTTGGCAGAACCGTCTTCTCGAGCAACCAGCGGATTGGAGGGACAGCCATGCCAACCATCAGTGCACCCATGCCTAGCGACGTCAGACGCGCCATCCGTTTGCCGCTTGGACCATCGCCGGTCGCGGTGGCCTCTTCGTAACGGAAGTCATTACCGTAACTATTGCCGGTCAGTGCATTCGAGCGGTGCACGACGCGCGTGTTGATGGCGGCCATCACAAAAGGAGCGATCCACCCACCATATTCGCTGTCATACTCCATCCTTACGTCACGCTGACGCGCTGTGAATCCGTGGTTGGGTGGGCACAGGCTATACGGGTCCTTAAGCTCACGCCGAAGTTCGGCATCGGCGGACGCTTCTTTGACCATGTTGATCATGCTGGCGATGGTTCCGCCTGAAGCTCCGCCCTTCATCTTTACCACCCGCATATCAATGCGGTCACAGTTCTGACCAAACTTCTTCATGGCTTCGCTTTGGAGGAAATGAACACCAAGATCAGACGGGATCGAGTCAAAGCCACAGCAATGCACGATGCGCGCACCTGATGCCTGGGCTGCCTCCTCATAGCGCGTGTGCATCTTGCGGATCCATTGAGGCTCGCCGGTCAGGTCACAGTAATGCGTTCCGCTTTCGACGCAGGTCTCGACAAGAGTGTCGCCGTAGAGCGCATATGGGCCGACTGTCGACATGACGACCGTGGTGCGTGCGCATAGTGCCTGCAACGCCGCCTTATCTTCTGCGTCGGCGACAAGAAGCTCGATACCGTCCAAGCCAATCTCGTTGCTGACTTGCTGAAGCTTTGCTTTGGAGCGCCCGGCTATTGCCCAGGTGATTGAGCCATCAGCGAACTGATCATGCATGTAGCGCGTAATGATCTGCCCGACGAAACTCGTCGCGCCGTAGACGATGATGTCGAAGGTCTTGTCAGTCATGATTGCCCCGAGTTTGAGAGGATTGCGTCTGAGAATTCAATTACTGCCTTCCAATGCTCTTGGCTTAAACGCAACCAGATTGAGGCAAGAGCCTTGTCTGATGTCTCCGATTTTCGCCTTTCTGCTTCGAGGCCGTCGCTCATCGCCCGAATTCGGACATTCGTCACAGGGCCATGTTTTCAACTTTCGTCCGACAGCTGAGATGCACCGCGATGAGCCAATTGCTGATAAAACACCGCCCCATTTTGTTAATTGATTCGCCAAATCAGTCGCCAGGAGTTACAAAAGATTCCCCGAAGGTTAGATTCAGTGCGACGCGACAACCTCCACTCTTTTTCTGCGAGGACGAATTCGCATAGAGGTTTGCCGGAACGATTGCTGCCGCTTTGATAACAGGATGACACTTGGCTTGTGACATCGGCGCGCTTTTTGAAAGTATGTTGATTTGACGGGTATCGGTTTTCAGAATTTTCTCGGGCTGGGAGCGTTCCTCGCCGTGTTAAGTCTGGCTACGCCTGGGCATGCGTCAAACGTCGTGCTCGCGGATGCCAAAGCGTTTTCTGGCGATTTGCCGCCCGCATGCTCCATTCGACTTAAGGCGGCTCACACTGTTGAAAAGGGCGCTGACCGGTGCAAGGTTGCGCTGGCTGCACTTCCTCAATCAATGCTGCACACCATCGTCGATGGCGACTTGAAACTCGCGCGTTTCTACCTTCCGACAAATGACATTGAAGACCTCGCCCGTCAGGTGCGGGGCCGACGCGGTGAGGCCCTTAGGGCGGCGGCAATCATGCTGGCGGCAAGAAATGACGAGGCTGTCGATCTGAGAGAGATAGCCGCAGCGATCCGTTCCGCGACACGCACCAAGAACTGGCTCGCAATGGGCTATCTTGCCCATGCGCAGTTTCTCTTGAGTCAAGCGAAAGAAGAGATGAAGTCGCTCCGCGAGTTGAGCGACAGAACTACGTTGTTTACCAACCATGCCGACATGGTTGGCTTGCAGGCGCTCGTCACTTTTGACAGGGGCGAAGCGGCCCACCTTCGTCGTGCATACAATAGTGCGAAGAAGGACTACACGACAGCATTTGAGCAGTTCGCTAATCTAGGCGATCAATTCAGAACTGGAATGGCATGTCATAAGCTTGGATTGGCTGCCGCGTATGAAGCAAACGTGAGCTTTGTTGACTTGTCCCGTCGGGCCCAGTCCGCACGCGGCACTCCCGAAGAACCATGTCTCTTGACCGCCTTAATCGCTCGGGGCCCGGACGAACAAATCGATTACGAAAAGCTGTTGAATCTTGGCATGCAACAGATTGAGGCAGCTAAACGGAGCGGCTTCATCGCCATAATCCCCAATGGCTACAACTCCAGAGCCATAAATGCGAAGCGTGCAGGCCAGTATGCCGAAGCGATGAGCATGTATGAGGAAGCGCAGGAAGGCTATTTGCGAATTGGCGAGCATGCTATGGCGGCCGCTACCTTGATCAACAGAGCGGTTGTCTTCACAGAAATCGGCGATCCTGATTCCGCAATTCCCCTGATCGAACAGAGCATTCCGATCATGCGTCGCTACTCGCCAGACCGGCCTGATATGGTGCTCAAGGCTCAATATCAATTGGGCAAAGCCCATGCGATGGCGAATCGCCATGAGGTTGCTACAGACTGGTTCGCTACTGCAATGGAAACCAGTGCGGATCAGCCATTCCGTAAATTCGACGGCATGATTGCGGGGCGATTTGCACGCTCTCTTTACGAAGTTGGCGACTATGATCGCGCATTCCTGACTGGCGAGATGGCTTCAGAGATACTTCTGGAGCATGGCACCAGAGCCGATGAACCAGAGGCGGCCGCTCTTTTGGCATGGCTGGGCGCACGCTATGTCGACAATGGTCGTACGGATGCTGCTCGCTCGGCATTGTTCCGTGCGCGCGAGCTGATGAAAACAGATGACAATAGTCAGTTCTATGCCCTCGATGCGCCGGGCGATCTTTACGCGAAGATTGACTACGCCGAGGCCATGGCTGGCATCATGAGCGCTATAGACCGGGATGATGAGGCAGCACAATATGCCCTTGCGGCACTTGAGCTTAACAGACGCAGGCTCGAAGAAACGGGCCTACGTGCGATCGCGAATTCCGAAATCCAGCTGGCGTTGAAGGAGCGCGAAGCCTCATACACTCTAATGGAGCAGAAGTCCGCTCTCACGGCTTCGGAGCTCCGCGCGTCACAGTTGAGAGCTGGGCTAGGGGCTGTGACGACAGCGCTTGCGATCGCGCTGGCCTTCCTTGCTTTCACAGCCTTTCGACGCCAACGGAAATTCGCGCAGCAAAAGGACACCTTTCTGGCGGAGATCCACCACCGGACCAAGAACAATCTGCAGTTACTCACGAGCCTCTTCAACATGGATGCCAGGCGACAGGCGGATAGTGCCGACCCCAAGTCAAATCAAAGAGAGGCGGCCAACCGTGCTCGCACCATGGCCTTGCTGCACGACCATATCTATTCAAAGCCGCTCGGCGACACGAGCGAAATTGCACTTCGGCCTTACATCGAAAAGCTGATCGACTTGCTGACGGAAAGTCTCGGCCGGGATGGTGTCTTGATCGAAAGCGATCTGGACGAGGTAAGCGTCGACCTCAGCCGCCTCACGCCGCTTGGCCTGCTTGTCAACGAACTCGTCACCAACGCCTTCAGGCATGGCTTTGTAAATGCTGGAGGACAGATCGATGTTACCCTACGTGACCGAGGGGAACAGATCGAACTTACTATTGCCGATAACGGCTTGGGCATCGATACATCGATGATGGCGAAGGGAGGGGCCGGTCTGGGTCTGACTTTAGTCGACGATTTGGAAGCACAACTTGAAGCGGAAAAAAGCTTCGACACGGGACCCAATGGAACCGTGTGGTCGTTCACCATTGCCAAGCGATCTGGGTGATTGATCAGAAATACAATAGTTTAGTGGCTCTCCGATGCCTAGTTCGCTGAACTGATTGCTTTTGCCGTGGAATGCCGAAAGCTGTCGAAGAGCAAAGCCATCACCCGCGCATAGGGTAGGCCATCAGGTAGGATGGTTAGCTCGCACTCTTCAAGCACCGCCAATCCACGACTCACAAAGGGCTCAAGGCTTCCCTTGTGTTTTGCACGAAGGCAGGGCGATAGCTGCGACTTCCCTTGGCAAAGAAGCTCGGTGATGATGCGCCCTCGCAGCTGGTCTTCGCTTGTGCGCACTATGCCGTGGCTTGCGGTTAACCGGCCTTGCGAGGCCATTGTGCGATAGCCGCCGCTGTTCTTCTCATTCTGGGCAAGAAGTCCAGAGAAGCCGCTTATTGCACTTGCGCCAAGGCCGATGAGAACTTCGCTCTGATCATCGGTAAACCCCTGGAAATTGCGCCACAATGTTCCGTCACGCGCCGCCTTCGCCATGCTGTCATGCGGCAAGGAAAAATGATCAAAGCCGACTGCCTCATACCCATGGCTGGCCAAGTAGTCATAAGCTTGAGCGGCCATATTAAAACGCTCTTTGCTGCCCGGCAGAGCGTTTGGATCGATCATCTTCTGGCGTGGCACGAGATGCGGGACATGGGCATAGCCAAACACAGCTATGCGGTCTGCGCCAAGCAATCGGGTATAGGAAAGACTGTCGGCGACGTCCTCCTCCGTCTGTTTCGGAAGCCCACACATCAGATCGAAATTGAGAGATTTCACGCCTGCAGAGCGGAGCATATCGATGCTGCGGCAAATCAGTGCATCGCCCTGCACCCGGCCTATCGCCTCTTGGCAATGTGCGGAAAACGTCTGCACCCCCATGCTTGCCCTTGTGATGCCCGCATCCTCGATCGCTGAGGCAAAGACACTGTCGAAAGAGCGCGGGTCGAGCTCAATCGACCACTCAGTCTCTTCCAACCAGAAATTGCGATGGATCGCGTCGACAA
This sequence comes from uncultured Erythrobacter sp., assembly GCF_947502395.1. Taxonomy (GTDB): domain Bacteria; phylum Pseudomonadota; class Alphaproteobacteria; order Sphingomonadales; family Sphingomonadaceae; genus Erythrobacter. The sequence continues at coordinate 285,281 of NZ_CANMZM010000002.1, read as the reverse complement.
GATCGATGAATTCGCGCGCTCGAATGGCATTGGGGCTTCCGCCGCCAAAGGCAACCCGCCGTACTCTCGCATCGCGCGGCAGAAGGCTAGCGACCGTCTCAATCTCATTATGAAGCGCGGCAAGGTAGCTCATTACTCGCAAACGCTTGTTCGCAGCGCCCGTATTGCATCCGCAATAATAGCAAATCTTCTCGCAGAACGGGATGTGGAGATAGAGTGAAATATCACCACTAGCCCCGGCAATAGCTTGAGCAAGTGAGACTGTTTCGATCGGCCCAAAATCGGCGGCTGTGGGATAGCTGGTGTAGCGCGGGACGGGGGTTTCGAGCAGTTCGGGAAAATAGGGCCACATAGTCTTCGCGCTCCTTGATTAGGAGGACAGATAAGCCGCTCAGCCAAGGATCGTCTTTGCGTCAGATCAAATTCCAAAAGGAATCAACGCCTGACGGGTTTTTCCTTCTGGCGGCAGGTTCCCGCATGGCAGGCCTGAGTGTGGCAGCCGCCGTCATGCTCATTAGGGCGCTCGCTATCCTTATCGCCGAGAGGGATGGTGATCTCACCGCCGAGACACAGATCGAGCGTCAAAGTGCGCTCTTCCTGTGGGAGTGGACCAGACGCAATCGGGACCAGTGCGAAAAGTGCGAGGATTTTCATGAGCGGTCTCCCTCCTCCTCATCATCGATCAGGATGCGCTGGGCCGAGCCATCCATATCCTCATATTGGCCAGAGTGCATTGCCCAGAAGAAGGCGACGAGCCCAAGGGTGCCCATGCACAGAGCAATGGGGATGAGATATGCGAGCCCAGTCATTTCGTGTTCTCCTTCGCACTGCCCGCAAGTCGCAGGGAGTTGGCGACCACCACTAGGCTGGAAAGCGACATAGCAATCGCGGCGATCAGCGGGGTGACAAAGCCAAACAGGGCAAGCGGCACGGCAAGCGCGTTGTAGCCTATGGCAAAGCTGAAGTTCTGACGCACAATCACCATGGTCCGGCGCGCCACCCGCACGGCGAGTGCGACGGGCATCAGCTTTTCACCGATAAACACAGCGTCGGCTGCCTGCTGGCTGGCATCACTGGCTGTTCCGGGCGCGATAGAGGCGTGGGCCGCCGCCAAGGCAGGGCCATCGTTCAAGCCATCGCCCACCATCAATGGTTTTGCACCATGCCCGCGCAGTTCCTCAAGCGCGGCAAGCTTTTCTTGAGGGGACACATTGGCCGTGGCTGGAATGCCTAGAGATTTTGCTGTGGCTTCAACTGGGGCCCGTCGATCGCCGGACAAAATGGCCGGTTCAATCCCAAGGATGCATAGCGCTTCGATTGTCTGGTGGGTGTCCGTTCGGAGCGGATCGGTGAACCGCAGGACATGGGCTTGCGAGCCGATGCGCAAGGTGGTGGCAAGGTCGCTGGTCTCCGCATTGGGCCGCTCGAGCGCGACACGGACACCACGCCAAACGCCTTCAATGCCTTTTCCGCTTGTCTCGTCGATCTGGTCAATTTTGGCCGGCTCAATCTCATCTTCCCGAAGCGCCTGTGCGAGCCCTCGGCTCAAGGGATGCTGGCTGGCCTGAGCAAGCCCCAGAGCGACTGACTTTGCTTCCGAATTAAGGAGGGAGATGTCCGGTCTTGGTTCTCCCAAAGTAAGGGTTCCGGTCTTGTCGAGCAGAGCTGTGTCGACTTCCGCCAAGCGCTCCAGTGCGCTGCCGTCTTTGACGAGGAGACCGCGTTTCAGAAGTGCGCCGGAAGCCACGACTTGCGCGGTCGGGACAGCCAATCCCATCGCGCAGGGGCAAGTGATAATCAGCACCGCAATAGCGACGACCAGAGATTGATGCCATCCCGCTCCCGCAATCATCCATCCGACTAAGGCCAGTGCGGCGAGGCTGTGGACCACGGGCGCATAGGTGCGGCTCGCCCGGTCGGCGATACGCACATAGTGGCTGCGCGATTGGCCTGCCTCATCCATCAGGCGTGCGATTTCGGCGAGCGCCGTGTCATCAGATGTGTGGGTCAGGCGCAGCTGAAACGGCGCCCCCAGATTGATCGCGCCTGCATGGACGGTATCTCCTGTGCCAACGGGGACCGGCTTGCTTTCGCCCGTCAGCATGGAGTTATCGATGGTGCTTTCGCCCTGTTCGATCTCTCCGTCAGCCGCCAGCCCCTCGCCCGCGGCGACCAGCACCAGCATTCTGGGCTCAAGCTCTTTTGCATCCACGCGGGCGACAGTGCCATCGGGCCCGATCACACTCGCGCTTTTGCCCATGCGGCCGAGCAGTGCTCCAATCCCGGCTCTGGTACGGGTGCGCATGGTCGAATCGAGAGCGCGGCCCGCGAGCAAGAAGAACAGCAGCATCACCGCGCTTTCGAAGTATGCGTGCCCGCCTCCGGTTGCGGTCTCATAGACCGAGAGCGCGGTTGCGAGGATTACCCCGATCGATATCGGTACATCCATATTGGTGCGTCGATATTTGAGTGCCATCCACGCCGAGGCAAAGAAAGGCTGTCCGGAATAGGCTATCACCGGAAGCGCAATTAGCGCCGAGAGCCAGTGGAAGACCTCGCGCGTTGCTCCTTCAGCCCCAGACCAGATGCTGACAGACAAGAGCATGACATTCATCATGCCAAAGCCTGCCACGCCCAGAGCACGCATAAGTTTGCGGTGCTCTTTCTCCTCAGCGCCAAGAGGGTTGTCTTCTATGCGCTGCGCTTCGAATCCGAGCCCCTGTAGTGCTTGTAGAAGAGCGTCTTCGCCAAGCTCCTTATCGTGCTCGACCGCCACCCGTTTGGACGAGAAATTGACTCTGGCAGCTTTCACCCCGGCGACTTTGGGCAGTTCGCGTTCAATCTTGGCGATGCACCCGGCACAGCGCATGCCTGGCACGGTGAAGCGCGAAGCTAGCGTGTCTGGATCTGCTGGGAGAGTGGGGCTGAGTGCGGTCATCTAAAGTTCGCTTTCCTCGACCCATGTGTTTTGGCCCGCGGTGATCGTGAGGCGCATGGTCCAGCGACCATCGGTGACCGGTTCGCTCGAACGATATTGTCCATTGGCGGTAAGGCCGAATGTCAGTTCAGCAAACTCTTGTTCGCCAATCGGGCGGCGTAGCTTGGCAGTGATCAAAGCGCCCTCAGGCACGTCAGACGTGGTGAGGACCACATGGCCCGCCTCATCGCGCGCGGCATTCGCTTCCCATCCCAGGGCCCGCGACGCTTCGGCTTGTTCGAGATAGCCATTGAACTTTTGGCTCGCGACGTAGGAGTTTTCGACCACGATCCCGTGAAACCCTCCCACAGCATGACTGGCCATGAAGAAATTCACAGCAGCCACCACGCCAAAGCCAACCACAAGAATGGCGGCCATATGCTTACCGGTGAAAGGGCGTCTTTGAACCGCCATTAAATGTCTCCTGGTCCTGTGAAACTGGTCTCTTCGCTATCGCTTTCGCGTTGCTCATCCAGCGAAGTGAGCGTGAAGGTGAAATTCCCTGTTGCGCTGCCTTCGGGCAAAACGACATAGGCCTTCACCAAACGGGTTGCATCGGCATCGACGCGGATTACCTGGCTGCTCGACGCATCCTCAAAGGCAATCCGGTCGGTCCACATCAATGCACCGGCTGGAAGGCCTTGAAGCGCAATTTCCATATCGCGAGGCCGCGCTTCCATATTGCGCAGTCGCAGCGTGTAGGCGTTACGCACGGAGCCATCCTTCAACAGCATGAAGGGTGGATTGCGGTCAGGGGATACGGTGAGATCGGTGTGGCTTCGGGCTCCCAATGCGAACAGCATGGCAAGTCCAATCGCACCCCAAATCCCGCCATAGATAAAGGTGCGCGGACGCATCAGCGCTTTCCAAGCGGGCTGAGGCGGAGCGCCAGCGGCCTCCTTCTCGCACTGCTCAAGCGTCGCATAATCGATCAGCCCGCGCGGACGACCAATGTCTTTCATCACCTTGTCGCACGCGTCTATGCACAAAGCGCAGGTGATGCAGCCGATCTGCTGGCCCTCGCGAATGTCGACACCGGTCGGGCACACCGCAACGCATTGGAGGCAATCGACGCAATCGCCGTATTCCTCGGGGTTCTTGGCGGCTTTCTTGACGCTGCCGCGCTTCTCTCCGCGCCAATCCTTATAGGTGACGATCAGCGATTTCTCATCGAGCATCGCCGCCTGAATGCGCGGCCAAGGGCACATGTAGATGCAGACCTGCTCGCGCATGAAACCGCCGAGCCAGAAGGTGGTGCCTGTAAGAACGGCGACCGTCATATAGGCAACAGGAGCCGCTTCTCCGCGCCAGAATTGGTAGGTGAGCGTGGGCGCATCGGCGAAGTACATGATCCATGCACCGCCGGTCCAAAAAGCGATGAACAGATAAACCGCCCACTTGCCAAGGCGGCGGGCGGTCTTGGAGGCGCGCCACGGTGCCTTGTCGAGGCGGATGCGCGCATTGCGGTCACCATCGAAGAAACGGTCGACATGCTGAAACACATCGGTCCACACCGTTTGTGGACAGGCATAGCCACACCACGCGCGGCCTACCGCGCTGGTGACAAGGAAAAGCCCGATCCCCGCCATGATGAGAAGCCCCGCCACAAAGTAAAACTCGTGCGGCCAGATCTCTATATTGAACATGTAGAAGCGGCGGTTCGCCAGATCGATCAGCACCGCTTGATCAGGAGCATAGGGCCCGCGATCCCAGCGAATCCAAGGGGTAACGTAATAGATCCCCAGAGTGACGAGCATCACCAGCCATTTGAAACGACGGAACGGCCCATCGATACGCTTGTTGTGTACCGCCTTGCGTTTTTCATAGAGCGAAGGCGGAGGCCGCTTGGGATCGGCCAAGCGCTTTGCCGCGACGGGGTCCGGAGCGAGACTTTCGACCGCTCCGCCCCAATCGCGTTTTGGTGCTGCTCCCTGAGAGCTATCAAGGCCCTCAGAGACGCTCATCAGCCTCCGCCTTGTCAGCGGCCGCTGCCTGAACGGACTCACTTGCGATAGGCTCGGCGTCTGAAGGCTCCTCAATCGTCGCTTCGCCACCACCGCGAGAGTGGATGTATGCGGCGAGCATACGGATCGTGACCGGGTCAAGCTTGTCGCTCCACCCTGGCATTACACCGTGGCGCGGCTGAGCGATCTGCGCGCGCACCTGTGCCGGATCATCGCCATAGAGCCAGATCGCATCGTTCAGTGCCGGTGCACCCAGCTCTTGGCTGCCCGAGCCATCTGCCATATGACAGGCGGCGCAGTTCTGATCGTAGAGCTGAGCCCCTTGCGCACTGCTTTGTGCCTTCCCGCTCAAGGAGAGGGCGTGGGCTGTCAGTGCGTCAATCTCGCCAGCGTTCATAAAGTCGCCATAGGCGGGCATCATGTTAAACCGGGTTTGATCCGATCCTTCCCAACGTATGCCGTGGGTGAGCGTGAACTCGATCTCGGAAAGCTCACCGCCCCACAGCCAATCGTCATCATTGAGGTTGGGATAGCCATACTCGGCATAACCCGCCGCGCCTGCGCCGTGGCATTGCACGCAGTGCTGTTTGAATGCGGCCGCACCGCCGGAGATCGCCTGCCCCATAAGCTCAGGATTGCTGGAAAGTTCGGTCAGGTCGGTTGCTGCGATCAGCTCAAAAGTCTCGGCCCGCGCAAGCTGTGCATCGCGCAATTCCTGGGCAAGCTCCCCCCGGCTTGACCAGCCAAGCACACCCTCGGTCGCCTTGCTGACCAATGGCCATGCGGGATACATCACCACATAGACGAGGGCCCAGGCTATGGTCGCGTAGAAAGTCCACAGCCACCAACGCGGCAGAGGGGTGTTGAGTTCTTCAATCCCGTCCCATTCATGACCGACAAACTCTGTGCCGGTTGGCTCATCAATGCGTTTGTTATCAGCCATGTTCGTCATCCCGGAAAATTGAATTCTTGGCCTGTTCGACACCTGCGCGCGAACGGGGAAGGAAGTGCCAGCCGCACAGCAGCAGGTAGAGACCGAAGATCATCACCAGCCCATAACTGTCGGCAAAATGGCGAAATGTGTCGTAGAAGCTGCTCATCGACCCAGCTCCTCTGCAAGTTCAGCCTGTGCCGCTGCACTGTCGACATCGACCAATGTGCCAAGCATTTGGAGGTAAGCGACCAGCGCATCCATCTCCGTCACCCGCGATGGATCGCCGTCGTAATCGCGGATCTGCGCCTTGGGATAGCGTTCTGCCAGATCGCCGGGATCAAGTTCTGGGTCAGCTTGCGCGAACATATCGTTCTCGGCCTGCTCGATATCGGTGTCGCTGTAAGGCACCCCAACGCGGGAAAGCGCGGTCAGATTGGCAGAGACATCCGCAATCTGGATAGGCGTTTCGGAAAGGAACCGATAGCTCGGCATAATGCTCTGCGGCACCACGCTTTGCGGGTCCTTAAGGTGTTGGACGTGCCATTCATCCGAATAGCGACCGCCCACACGTGCCAGGTCAGGTCCGGTACGCTTGGAGCCCCATTGGAAAGGGTGATCGAACATGCTTTCCGCAGCAAGGCTGTAGTGACCGTAACGCTCCACCTCATCGCGGAATGGGCGGATCATCTGGCTGTGACAGGTGTAGCACCCTTCACGTATGTAGATGTCGCGCCCAGCCAGCTCGAGTGGGGTGTAGGGACGCATGCCGTCCACCTCCTCGATCGTGTTCTCAAGATAGAACAACGGAGTGATCTGAACGAGTCCGCCGATTGCTACTGTGACAAAGGTCGCGATGGCAAGCAGTGTGATGTTTTTCTCGAGCCGCTTGTGCCCTTCGAAAACGCCTTGGTCCGGCGCGTTTGGAGAAGTGTCAGTCATAATTGATTATCCCTTTCGCGCGCGCTTTATTCGGCTGGCTCTGGTTGGGCCCCGCGGGGTCCGGTGACGATTGGCCGGTCGGCGATTTCATCGTAATCGGCATCATCCATCGGTGCCTCCACGCGTTGCTTGCCAGCAATCGTCATCCAGATGTTGTAGGTCATGATGAGGGCGCCTGAGAGGTACAGCAGCCCACCAAAGGCCCGCATCAGATACATCGGATGAAGCGCGACGACGGTGTCGATGAAACTGTTCACCAGATATCCGTCCGCACCATATTCGCGCCACATCAGGCCTTGGGTGATCCCGGCGACCCACATGCTGGCGGCGTAGAAAACGATGCCGAGCGTCGCGAGCCAGAAGTGCCAGTTGATCATCCGCAGCGAATACATGCGCTCTTTCTTCCAGAGCCGCGGCACGAGGAAGTAGACACAGGCAAAGGTGATCATGCCATTCCAACCGAGCGCGCCGGAGTGAACATGTCCGATGGTCCAATCGGTATAGTGCGACAGCGAGTTCACCGCCTTGATCGACATCATCGGGCCTTCAAAGGTGCTCATTCCGTAGAAGGCGAGCGCCAGGACCATCATGCGAATGATCGGATCGGTGCGGATCTTGTCCCATGCGCCGTTGAGTGTCATCAGGCCGTTGATCATACCGCCCCAGCTGGGCATCCAAAGCATGATCGAGAACACCATGCCGAGCGTCTGCGCCCAGTCCGGCAGAGCGGTGTAGTGAAGGTGGTGCGGACCCGCCCAGATGTAGAGAAAGATCAGCGACCAGAAGTGGATGATCGACAGGCGATAAGAGTACACTGGCCGCCCTGCCTGTTTCGGCACGAAGTAATACATCATCGCCAGGAACCCTGCAGTGAGGAAGAACCCAACCGCATTGTGGCCGTACCACCACTGGGTCAGAGCGTCCTGAACTCCGGCAAAGGCAGAGTAGCTGCGTGATCCCAATAGGCTGACCGGAAGCGACAGGTTGTTGACTACGTGCAGCATCGCCACGGTGACGATGAAGGCGAGGAAGAACCAGTTGGCGACATAGATATGCGGTTCGCGGCGCCGAAGGATCGTGGCGACGAACACCACCAGATAGGCAACCCAGACCACGGTTAGCCAGAGGTCGACATACCATTCAGGCTCAGCATATTCTTTCGACTGGGTGACCCCAAGCAGATAGCCGGTTGCCGCGAGCACGATGAAAAGCTGGTATCCCCAGAACACAAAGCGAGCGAGGCCGGGAAGGGCCAGCGTCGTTCGGCAAGTGCGCTGAACTACGTAGAAGCTCGTTGCCAGCAGCGCGTTGCCGCCAAAGGCAAAAATCACTGCACTGGTATGCAGCGGGCGGACACGGCCGAAATTGAGGTAGGGTTCGAAATTGAGCCAAGGGAATGCGAGCTGAGCAGCAATAAACACGCCGGCCAAAAGGCCAGCCAGACCCCAGAACATTGTCGCAATCACACCCCAGCGAACAACATCGTCGTCATAACGGCTGTCGCCGGGGGGCATTTTGAAGATGCTCTGCGCCTTGGCGAGTGGATCAAATCGCACCGCGGTAAAAACCGCCAGTCCAAAGGCCACCATGCCAACAATCAGAGCATGAACTGCAAAGCCTACATCCTGTGCCCCGATCATTGCCGCAAGCGCGGCCAATGCGAGCAAAAACCAAAGGCCGGCACGGCCAACGACAGCTTCCATAATCCCGATCCCTTCGTATCGCTTGCACAGGCATTAGAGCCGGCCCCAAGCGGAGTGTTTGATTCAGATCAAATTCCAGAAAAATCTATTCAGCAGGAACAAGGTGGCCTGCGCGTGAGGCCAGGCCATCCCAATCGAGAAGGTGCACTTGAGAGCGCCCTTGCGTCGTCAAAAGCCCGGCATCGCGTAGTTCGCTGAGTTGACGGCTTACCGTTTCAATCGTCAGCCCAAGGCTGTCGGCAATGTCACTGCGCGACATCGGCAACTGCATGACCCAGCCCTCTTCGTGCTTTGAGCCGATGCGTTCCGCCATGTTCAAGAAGAAGCTGGCAAGACGTTCTTGTGCGGATTTGCGTCCTAAGGCGACGGCTTTCTCACGGCTGCGAGCAAGGGCAAGCATGGCCCGTTCCAAAGCCTCATCAATCATGCCGGTTTCATACCGTGCAAGCTTAAAGAACTCATCCGACTGAAAGAAGATCAGGTCGCAGTTATCAAGCGCATACAAGGTGTAGGCATGCGCACCGCGCGCGGGGACCAAGACCAGATCGCCGACAAAATGGAACGCTACAACTTGCTCGCGCTCTTGCGAGGCTTCGGCGACCAGCTTTGAACTTCCTTTTGCGATAAAGACGATTTGATCCCGATCATTCACGATAAATGGCGCATCGCCTGCCCGCGCACTCGCGAACCGAGCGATCGACTGAAATCGCAAATGGGTCGCGTCTGCACAGCCAAGCGGCAGGATTTCCGACGAAAAGCGTTCAAACAAATCGGGAAATGTCATCTCTCGGGTGTCTTTCTTGTGTCCATGCTCACCCATTTTCGCGAAAAATCGCATCCGTACATTGATCTGAATCAATGCGAGCGAATCGAACGGGGGTCATTTGAGCAACAGCAGCAAACATCCTGGGCCGCATCGGGTGGCCACTGCTGCTCATGGGAACAGAGCCACGATGAAATGAGCGCGAAAGCATGCTGGTTTAGGCCGGGTGGTAACCCATCTGGCTGACGACAAACGAACGTAAAATTGTTGTTGTCGAGCTCAGTCAATCTCGCTTTTCTAGGCTAATCAAGGATTTGATGTAATGAACAAGACACTACTTTGTGCCGGAACTGCTGCAATGGCGATGCTTGCCACTCCTGCTTTGGCTCAGGACGAAGCCGGAGAAATTCAAGTTAAGGTGCTCGCCACCGCAGTGCTGCCCGATGGCAATATCGATGAGGTCAATGTTGATCTCGTTGGGGTGACGGCTGGACTCGAAACCAGAGCGAGCGACAATTACGTACCAACCGTTGCGGTCGAGTATTTCTTCACCGAGAATTTCTCGATTGAAACCATCGCTGGTGTGACACAGCACGATGTCGACGCGACTGCAGGCCTCCCGGTTGGAACCGAATTGGTCTCTGATGGACTCCTGCTCCCGGCAACCGTGACCGGCAAAGCGCATTTCGATCTCGGCGGTGTGAAACCTTATGTAGGGGCTGGCGTCGCCTATTTCATCTGGCTCGATGTCGATGACGGCGCTGCCGGAACCATTCCGCTAGGCGTCACCGACACGACGCTGTCCGATGAGTTCGGGTTTGTGCTTCAGGCCGGTCTCGACGTTCCTGTGGGCGAAGACGGTTTTGGTGTAAGCTTCGATGCAAAGCGCTACTTCATTGGTACGACCGCAAGCTGGTTTGTGGGTGACACCGTTGTGATCTCCAATGATCACGATCTGGACCCGTGGGTCTTGAGTGCGGGAGTGTCTTACCGCTTCTGACGCTGTTATGGGGCAGCTCTATCAGGGGGCTGCCCAGGAGGGTGGACATTTGGCTAACGGTACGATCGAGGATCAAGCCAATGCGCCGGGCAGTTTAACCGGGGCAGATTTGAAGCAAGCTCTGGCATCTGGCTGGAGTGATTTTCGATCTGCGCCGGCTTTCGGCCTCTTCTTCGCGAGCATCTTCGCCTTGGGCGGGCTTGCGCTCACCTATCTGCTGGTCGCAAGAGGTGAATTGACTTGGGCGATACCCGCAGCAGCAGGATTTCCACTAATCGCTCCATTTACAGCCGTTGGTCTTTATGAAGTCAGCCGCCGACGCGAGCAAGGACTTGCGATGAGCTGGCCTGCCATCCTTGGCGCAGTGCGAGGGCGGGGCGATGAGCAAATCCTCAGTATGGGGGTGATCATCTTTGTGGCTTTCGGTTTTTGGCTGATCGTTGCTCATGTGATCTTTTCGATTGCGATTGTCGAATCGGGCGCAGGATCGGAATCGCTGGAGTTTCTCGTCACTCGGCCCGGACTGATCATGCTGGCATTGGGAAGTCTGGTGGGCGGAGTGATGGCCTTGGCCTTTTACGCGGTGACGCTCTTCAGCCTGCCGATGCTGATCGATCGCGAGGTTGACTTTCTTACCGCTATCATCACCAGCCTTGCCGCATTTCGGGCCAATCTTACGGTGCTCTTGGCGTGGGCCTTCATCATCGCGGTGCTGCTGTTCATCGCCATGGTCCCGGCCTTTCTGGGATTGCTTGTTGTGCTCCCAGTATTGGGGCACGCGACATGGCATTTGTACCGCAAGACGCTCTCAACAGATTGAAATCCCCTATCTGACAACCCGATTCTGCCCTAGGCAGAGTGCTTCGTGGATTCTCCACGTTTGGCAAGCAGGATGAGGGGTGAGGAATGGACGATCCTGTTTCGACAGCGGATCACGGGGATGCTGACCATGTCGGGGACGAAACCACCGCGACCGAAAAAGCCTATTGGCGAGAGAACACGCGCCTGTTGTGCAGCCTCTTGGTGGTCTGGTTCGCAGCATCCTTTGGCTGCGGTATCCTGTTTCGCGACTTCCTCGATCAATTCAGTTTAGGTGGATACCCGCTCGGCTTCTGGTTTGCACAGCAGGGTTCGATCTACATCTTTATAGTGCTCATCGCCTTTTATGCCGTGCGCATGAGGCAGATCGAACGCAAATATGATCTTGATGATTGAGGGGGGCTGAAAGTTGGAAACGCAAACCCTTGTTTACATCTTCGTTGCGCTAAGTTTTGCGCTTTATATCGGTATTGCGATCTGGTCGCGGGCTGGTTCCACGAAAGACTTTTACGTTGCCGGCGGCGGGGTTAATCCTGTCGTCAATGGTATGGCAACAGCTGCCGACTGGATGAGTGCTGCCAGCTTCCTTTCAATGGCAGGTATTCTGGCATTTGCCGGATATGATGGCTCGGTTTACCTGATGGGGTGGACCGGCGGTTATGTGCTTTTGGCGCTGCTGCTTGCCCCTTACCTGCGCAAATTTGGGCAGTTCACCGTGCCCGACTTTATCGGCACCAGATACTATTCCAAAGCTGCGCGCGTTGTAGCGGTCATCTGCCTTATCTTCATCAGCTTCACCTATATCGCAGGGCAAATGCGCGGTGTGGGGATCGTCTTCTCGCAGTTTTTGCAAGTTGAGATCACCATGGGTGTGATCATTGGTATGGGCATCGTCTTCATCTACGCGGTGATGGGCGGGATGAAGGGCATCACCTACACGCAGGTCGCGCAATATTGCGTGCTGATCTTCGCTTACACAGTGCCAGCTTTCTTCTTGAGCTTTTATCTGACGGATAACCCCATCCCGCAATTGGGTCTGGGGTCACAGCTTAACGATGGATCGGGCACCTATGTGCTTGAGAAGCTCGATAATGTGCTCGTCCAGTTGGGCTTTAATGCTTACACCGATGGCTCCAAAAGCATGATCGATGTGTTCTGCATCACTCTGGCACTGATGGTCGGCACCGCTGGCCTGCCTCACGTGATTGTGCGCTTCTTCACCGTGCCTAAGGCTTCCGATGCCCGCAAGTCCGCTGGCTGGGCGCTGGTTTTCATCGCCGCGCTCTACACCATTGCACCGGCTGTTGGCGCGTTCGGCATGTACAACCTCATCAATAAGGTTGACGATGTTGAATATGCCCAAGTCGAGAGCTTCTTCACCGCGTGGGAAGATGCAGGGCTCTATGCTTGGCAGGACAAGAACGGCGACGGTGTGATGCAATATCGCCCTGGTGTTGCCTTTGAGGGCAAGCCTGAGTTTACAGGTCAGCGTGGCCCAGCGGGAGAGCGAGTGATCTCCAACACACCGAACGCAGAGAGCGCCAACGAGGTTTACGTAGACCGCGACACGCTGGTCTTGGCCAATCCGCAGATCGCAAATCTGCCGGGCTGGGTGGTTGCTTTGATGGCAGCTGGTGGTCTTGCCGCCGCTCTGTCGACAGCAGCAGGCCTCTTGCTCGTCATTTCAAGCTCGGTCAGCCATGACCTTCTTAAGTCCACTTTTACGCCCAACATCTCGGCCAAGGGCGAGCTTTTGGCAGCACGCGTTGCGGCCACCGCAGCCATCGTGGTGGCGGGTTACCTCGGCATCTATCCTCCAGGATGGGTGGCGCAGGTTGTGGCGTTCGCCTTTGGCCTTGCCGCAGCGAGCCTCTTCCCAGCGATCTTTATGGGCATCTTCTTCAAAGGAATGAATAAGGAAGGCGCTGTTGCTGGGATGGTCTCTGGCCTCGGCTTCACCTTTAGCTACATCGCATACTTCAAGCTGATGAACCCGGCGGCAAATACGGCGGACAGCTGGCTGTTTGGCATCTCGCCCGAAGGTATTGGGGTGATCGGTATGGCGATCAATTTTGCGGTCGCGATTGGCGTTGCAAGTTTCACCGCCAAGACCCCGCTCGAAGTGCGCCGCCTCGTGGACTCGATCCGGATTCCACGTGGAGCGGGCGAGGCTCGCACGCACTAAGTGATCCAGACCACGGCTCAAAAGCCGCAAAAGTGTCATCCACCCCTCAGTCTTATCGAATGCAAGGCGCTTCTGATTCGGCCACAGACAGCTGTAAAGGGTGAGTATGGAAGGCATTGAAGTTCTGGTTATGAATTGGCGATCCGCATTGATCGGATTGACAATGGCCTGTCCGCTTATGGCGCTTCTCTATTTCTTCCGCCGTGGGCTTGAGCGGCGGGCGTTTGCATGGATTATGGTGGGGGTGAGTCTCGCCTATGTTTGGCGGCCTCGTTCTGGTCATCCAAGGCAAAGGCAGTGACGACAATCGCCCCGCAGACATCCGTGTGACTTATGAAATCGGTGAAGCAGCATTCGTTACCCGCAAGGATGTGCGATTCGACGGTGGTGAATTTTTGAACCGTAACGAGTATCACCTGATCCGCAGCGATCAGCCCAAGGGTTAGCTTTGCCCGCTTTTCCTAGCGTCCAGCCATTGAGCCGCTTTAACCCCAAACGTGATTAGAAACGGCACCAGAACGATGCTGAGCGCGACCTTGGCGATGACCTGTCCGATCAGAAGGTTCATAATCGGGAAGAGGCCATAAAAAGCGAGCGTGATGAATATCACTGAGTCGAGCGCTTGGCTCAGAGCCGAGGCTAATGCGCCGCGCACCATCAGGCCAATCGTGCTTGCCTCGCCAGAGCCCTTTAACCGGTCAAAGATCCAGATGTTGAGTAGCAGTGAAACGATGTAGGCTGCCGGTCCCGCAGCCCAAACGCGCCACACGGTCGAGTGCACCTGCTCGAATGCGGCGAGATCTTCTGCGCGTCCTTCCAGCATTTCAGGTGAGGCGGGGAGGTTTAGCACCAACTGCATCAGGACCGATGCGATAAGCAGTGGAAGAAACCCCCACCACACAATCCTTTGCGCCATCTGCTTGCCATAGAGCTGAGCCAGAGTGCTCGAGATAACCACCAGCAGGAGGAAGGCGAAAATGCCCGATTCCACCGCAAGATCGGTCGGCCATAACTGCACCTGTTTGTAGGCAAGCACGCCAGCAAGAACGGTCATCCCGCCATAGAGCAGCGTGAAAACGAACAGTCCCAAAGGCATGGAAATGCCCGGTGGGCTTGCTGTCTCAGCAGATGTGGCGGGTGCTTGGCTTGCGGTGTCATTCATGCGGCTTATCGCTAGGCGAGGGCTTGCCAAAAGAAAAGCGCTGCTGGCAAAGCTGTCAACGGGGGGCTGTGTCAGACCTCTTGCGAAGCAGCGTTTGACCTGCCACCCCGCGATTGGATCAGATTATACAAAAAGAAGGCAGGCTGTCGCGCCAGCGAATGGCCTGCTGTTGAGGGCCTTACGTGAGTGAAACTGCAACTTCGATGCTCTTTAGCGTGTTTGGCATCATCGCCATTCTCGCCATTGCCTTTGTCCTTTCATCAGGGAAGAGCCGGATAAAACTGCGAGTGGTGGGCGCGGCGTTTGCCTTGCAAGCGGCGATGGCGCTCTTGGTCTTGCGCACTGATTTTGGCGTTGTGATGATCCAGTTCTTGTCCAATGGCGTAATTGCTTTGCTGGATTACTCTGTGAGCGGGATCGAGACCCTGTTTGGCCCGATGGATTCCAATCCCTTTGCCAACACATTTCTGATCGCAGCCTTGCCTGTCATTGTCTTCTTCGCTGCGCTCGTTTCGATCCTATACTACCTCGGCGTGATGCAGCGATTGGTGCGCTGGCTTGGCGGGGCGATTGGTTGGGTGACCGGCATCAGCAAGGTCGAAGCATTGGGTAGCGCGGCCAATATCTTCGTCGGACAATCCGAAAGCCCGCTTGTCGTTCGACCCTATCTCGCGGCGCTTCCACCCTCTCGCCTGTTCACATTGATGTGTGTCGGTATGGCAGGTGTTGCTGGGACAATCCTTGCCGCATACGCCTCTTTCCTCGGAAGCGATGCGGTGCCGTATTTGCTTGCTGCAGCATTCATGTCGGCACCAGGCGGGATCTTGATGGCCAAGATCATTATGCCTGACGATCCCGAGGAAGCTGCCGAACACGATAAGCAGCTTGAATCGGTGACAGTCTCGGAGACTTTCGAAGAAGGCGAAAAGCCCGCCAATATCATCGAAGCCGCAGCACAAGGCACGCAGACCGGCGTGAAGCTCGCGGTTGCCGTGGGCGCTATGGTCATGGTGTTTGTGGCGCTCGTTGCATTGGCCAACGGCATGCTTGGCGGGGTTGGCGGCTGGTTTGGCTATCCTGATGTGACGTTTCAGCAGCTGCTTGGCTATGTCTTTGCTCCCGTCATGTTCTTGATTGGCATCTCAGATTGGGATCAGGCACAGATCGCTGGTGGACTGTTCGGCACAAAGATCGTCCTCAATGAATTTGTGGCATTCATCGAATTGGGCGCGGTTGAGGGACTGACAGAACGCAGCCGTTCGATCCTGACCTTTGCGCTGTGCGGCTTTGCCAACTTCTCCTCTATCGCGATTCAAATGGCAGTAACAGGCGGTCTTGCTCCCAATCAGCGGCCAGTGATTGCGCGTCTTGGCCTGAAAGCTCTAGCAGCCGGAAGCCTTGCTAACTTGATGAGCGCAGCTTTGGCGAGCCTGTTTTTGCCGTTCTAGTTTTTTGCTTTTCTCCGCCGAACTGACTGGAACACAGGCCGTACCCACATTAAGTGGACTGCATGACTGACACACCGACGACCAACATTGCTTCCGTTTCGCTGGCACAGGCACCTCAGGATATCGCTGAAGAGCTCGGCCGGAGCTTTGCTGAATATGGTTTTGCCGTGGTGCGCAATCATGGGATTCCGCAAGAGCTGATCGAGCGAGCCGAGGAGACGTCAAAGGCTTTCTTCGCTCTCCCAGAAGAAACAAAGCGGGCCTATCATCTGGCGGGCAAAGGTGGCGCACGAGGTTATACCCCGTTCGGGACCGAGAAGGCCAAGGATGCCGACGTGTTTGACCTTAAAGAGTTCTGGCATATTGGGCGCGATCTGCCTGAAGGCCATTCGCTCGCTGAATTCATGGCACCCAACATCTGGCCTACAGAGATTGCCGAGTTCCGGGAGACTTTCAGCGAACTCTACGCGGCCTTTGAAGAAACCGGCCTTCGCGTGCTTCAGGCAATCGCCCTGCATCTGGGCCTCCCGCAGGACTACTTTGCGGCCACGGTCGAGGACGGCAATTCGGTGATGCGCCTCTTGCACTATCCGCCGCTTGGCCCGGACGCGCCCGAGGGCGCAATTCGTGCCGCAGCTCATGGTGACATTAACACGATCACTTTGCTGTTGGGTGCTGAAGAAGCTGGCCTTGAGCTGTTGACGAAGGCGGGCGAATGGCATCCGGTCTATGCCGAGGAAGGATCGATTGTCATCAATGTGGGTGACATGCTGGAGCGGCTCACGGCAGGTATCTTGCGGTCAACCACACACCGCGTGGTCAACCCCAAAGGTGCCGGTGCACAGCGCTCTCGCTACTCGATGCCATTCTTCCTACATTTCCGGCCCGATTTTTTGATCGATCCTCTAGATAGCTGCGTGGACCAAGAGGGCGCAAAACCGGAAAAGCCGATCAGCTCGCACGATTTTCTGCTGCAGCGACTGCGTGAGATAAACCTCGCTTGACCCCCTTTGATTCGCTGATTCCGCCTTCTTCCAGCTGAAAGTTGCGGCAAAAGCAAAAAGCCTGCCTGCGTGGCATAGGCGCAACACAGGGTTGTGTTGCCCGGATTTCCGGGGTTTTTGCGCGTCTAGGCAATTTCGTTCTGATAGTTTTCCAGACCCCGAAATTGGGGTGTCATAGACCTGTCACTAAAACCTCCTCATGGAGCCGCTCAGTGGCCTAAGGCCGCGTCCAGTATCCGATCGGGAATGTGATAAAGGGCACCCTCTCATGAAATTAAAGTATCTATTGGCAGCTAGCGTAGTCAGTCTGACCGCTGCAACCACCATCGCAACGCCTGCCTATGCGCAGACCATCACCTCGGGCGTTGAGGGCAGCGTGACGGATGAGTCCGGTGCCGTTATTGCCGGTGCATCTGTTGTAGTGACCGACACCAGAACCAACAGCACTCGCGAAACAACAAGCGGCTCTGGCGGCGGCTTCCGTGTTGAAGCTCTGGCACCAGGCGGTCCATACACGGTGACAGTAACCGCCCCTGGCTTTGAAGGTCAGACGGTTGAGAATATCTTCACGAACATCTCCGGTAACACGTCATTTGACTTTGCTCTTTCTTCGGAAAATGCTGGCAACGTCATCGTAGTCACCGGCGCACGTGCTCAAGTGAGTCAGGTCGCTGTCGGTCCCGGAACAGCCTTTGGCACCGAGGTTCTCGAGTCCTTCCCCTCGATCACCCGCGACATTCGCGACATCATCCGTATCGACCCGCGTGTCAGCCTCGAGCGGAGTGATGAGGTCGACCGGATTTCCTGTCTGGGCGGCAACGACCGGACCAACACTTTCACAGTGGACGGCATCGTCCAATCGGACGTCTTCGGTCTAAACGGTACGCCGTTTGCAGCACGTAACTCTCTTCCGCTTCCTTTCGACGTGATCGAGCAAACCTCTGTTGAATTCGCGCCATTCGACGTCGAATACACTGACTTCACCGGCTGCCTTGTGAACGTCGTTACCAAGGCGGGTACAAACGAATTTCATGGTTCAGCCTTTTACACCTACTTCGACTCAGGCCTGACCGCCGACGAAGTAACTTTCGAAAATGGTCTCTCCGAACCGATTGTTGCCGACAGCGAAGAACGTTGGGGTGTGACCCTAAACGGTCCGATCATCCCCGATCGCCTGTTCTTCTCCTTTGGTTATGAAGAAACCGATCTGGGCGATGGCTTCAATGGCGGACCTGCTGGTTCGGGCGCTGCGAGTGAGTTCGATTTCGTCACGCAGGCCCAGTTCGACCAGTTCTCGCAAATTGCCAATGACGTCTACGGTCAAGATATTGGTCCTATCCCAACGACATTGGCTGAGACCTCTATCCGCTACTTCGGTCGTCTCGACGCGCAGATTAACGATGATCACCGTATTGTAGGAACCTATCAGCGCCTCGAAGAATCGAACATCGAGGACGATTTTGGGGGAGACCAATTTGGAGGTCTCAACTCCTTCGAAGACGAAGGCACGACCTCTGACACCTACTCCTTCCAATGGTATGCTGATTGGAGCGATACGGTTTCAACCGAGCTGCGTCTGAGCCGGGCGGAGGTGACTGATGTCCAAGGTCCGCTTGGTTTCGGTGAAGCGCAGTCAGATGATCCTACCGTTCGCCTCGTAGTTGGGGTTGAAGGTCCTGGCGATAATGGAACTTTGGCGACAGGCCCCGGCATTTTCCGTTCCGCAAACGCTTTGCAGAGCGAGATCAATCAAGCGCGTTTCATTATGAATGTCGATGCGGGCGCTGGTCACTTCTTCAAGATTGGTGCCGAAGTGAACGATCTTGAGGTGTTCAACCTATTTGCAATCAACGCAACGGGCACGTTATTCTTCAACAATCTCGACGATTTTGCAGCTGGTCTGATCTCAGGCGGCTCAGAATTGTTCCCAAGCAATGATGAGATTGTAGACGGCTCAGCGGTCGGTGCGGACATTAATGTTGCTACTGATTTTGATATCAATAACGCAGCAGCACAATTCTCCCGTCAAATTTATTCGTTCTTCGCTCAGGATGATTGGCAGGCGACGGACCAGCTTTCGTTAAGTGCTGGTGTTCGTGTCCAACTTTTCGATGGCGATGCACCGCTTAATAACCCGCTGTTTACACAACGCTTTGGTTTCTCCAATGCTGTGCCGTTCAGCACAATTGATCCTGTAATCCTTCCTCGTTTTGCAGCGACCTATGAGCTTGATAACGACGGGTTCTTTTCCGGCACCCGTCTGACTGCAGGTGCTGGTATCTTTACTGGTGGCGATCCGGTCGTGTTCTTTTCGAACGCTTTCTCCAACACTGGTTTTACGACTGGGTTGGGCACCACTAACGCCTGTTCGCCCGATCAGTTAAATATTGATCCGGTAAGCGGTCAGCCAAGCGTACTGAGCGGTGGTGCCTTCACCGGTATCCCGCAATGTGTCTTGGATGCTGGTGAGGCAGAAGCGTCTGCTGGCGGGGCGGACGTCGATTCAACCGCTCCTGATTTCGACATTCCCACCGCGGTTCGCCTCAATTTCGGCCTAGCTTCGGAATTTGGTACTGAGACGGGGTTCTTTAGTAATTGGCGTCTGAACTTCGATTACATCTACACAAGGTTCAACGATACGCTGAACATTACGGATTTGACGCAGATTGTTGATCCATCGCTGGGTGCTGGTGGCTTTGCATCGGATGGACGTCCGATTATTCGCCCAATCGATCCAATCAACGCAGGTTGTAATGCAACGTTGGTTGACAATACTCCACCGACATTCTCTGGCGTAACTCCTGAGTGTTTTGGCACCGGCATCGATGATTTCCTTCAACTCAACAACGGACCAAGCTTCGACAGCCACAATGCCTCACTGCTTATTTCCAAGCGGTTCAGTGAAGGGGTCTTCACTGAGGGCGGTAGTGTCAACCTCAGCATGGGCTATGCTTTCAATGATAGCGAAGAAACGATCGCTTTTCGTTCAGCGACGGCAAGTTCAAACTTTGACAACACACCAGCTGTGGATCGTCAAAATCTGCCAGTCGCACAATCGGGCTTCGAAACACGGCACAACTTCGTGGTTGCTCTGAACTTCCGCGAGGAGTTCATTGACGGGTTCGATACTGGGCTAGGCATTTTCTTCCGTGCGGCAGAAGGCCGTCCTTACAGCCTTGTGCACGATGACGGTTTTCCGGACTTCACTGACTCTAGCAGCGCTGAGAATAATTTGCTCCTATACGTCCCGACCGGCGTCGATGACCCGCTGCTTTCGCCAAATAGCGATCCGGCCGCAGTAACTCGGTTAATCTCTGTCTTGAACGGAACCGATCCGACCTTGGCTACGAATATCAATTGTGATTTCACGCCAGGTGAGATCATCGAGCGCAACTCTTGCCGCAATCCCTGGTTCTTCGACATGGATCTGCGATTTAGCCAAGAGCTTCCGTTTATCGGCAGCCTGACTGGGATAAAGGATGATCGGCTCGAAGTCTTTGCTGATATCGACAATTTCCTGAACCTTTTGGGAAGCGATGGGAACCAACGCGGTGGCTTCGGAGGATTCGATGGTCGTGTGACTTTGACCGATCTTGAGTTCGACGATACGGGTCTCCTTGTCATCGACAACTTTGACGAAGGGGACCTCGTTTTGATTGACGATCCGACCGGTGACGATAATGGGTTCACTTCCATTTCGAACAGCATATGGCGCATCCAACTTGGTGTTCGCTACGAATTCTAATTCGGCACACTGAAGTTCGATTGATGTAACGGCGGGGCCTTAAGGCTCCGCCGTTTCTTTTTGTGGCTAGGGGGCGTTATGCGCCTATTTTGGACACCGTTTCTTCGGGGTCATCGGCAACGCTCAAAAGTTCAAAGGCCAATGCCTCGCGCACATCGCCGGGGACGCTCATGCGCAGGGCCTGTACGAGTGCGGCAGCCTGATCACCGAGTTCCGCCTCGCCAAAGATGGCGGCCGTTCCTGCCAGCTTGTGAACCAGCTTTGCGATCTTCTCACGCTCCTCCTGCGAACCGCCATCTCCGCCAAGCGCGCCGTTTTCCAATGCACTTCGCACCGCTTCGACCGCTTCACTGCGGCGTTTGGTCCAACGGTTGATCAGGCTGGGCGAGTGGAATTGGGACAGGCTCGATTGCTGTATGTTGTCAAGTCGGGCTTCGGCCAGAGAGGTCTGGCCAATCTTGGGAGTTCTTGTCGAGCGGTTGCGCGAGATATCGACGATCTCAGCGGCAGGTGTGGCAGGAAGCTCCGCTTCATACGCTTCATCAGCTAGGTGAGGATCGGCATCGGGAGGAGCACGCAATTCTGCGATCTCATCGGGTTCGTTCGCTGCGATAATGCGGGTGGGAAGCCAGCGTTGAAGCGCGCGGGCAAGGTCAGAAAAGACCAATGGCTTGGCCAGGTGCGCTTGCATCCCGGCATCGCGTGCTGCGGCCAAATCTTCGGGAAAGGCGTTGGCCGTGAGCGCGATGATCGGCAGCTCATCGGGCGTAATCCCCTCCAACCGGATCGCTCGTGTGGCGGCATAGCCATCACAGCCAGGCATCTGAATATCCATCAGTATCAGATCATAGGGCTTGCCGCGCATGATCGAATCGATGACCATGGCGATCGCCTCATTCCCGTCATGCGCGGTGGCCACGGCCTGACCGCATCGCTCAAGCATCTCGGAGACCAATAGCCGGTTCACGTCATGGTCTTCCACCAGAAGGATGCTTGCCGATTGGGTGAGCATAGAAGGCTCAAACGGTTCATCCTCACAGGGTTCCGGGACAGCGGGTTCGGTGTAATTGGCGGGCAGGGTGAGGCGGAATGTCGAACCCTCGCCATCTTTGCTCTCCACATTGATGGTGCCCCCCAATAATTCCGCCAACTGCCGACTGATCGAGAGGCCAAGCCCCGTCCCGCCAAAGCGACGGGCGGTGTCGCCTTCGCCCTGAGTGAAAGGCGCAAAGATCGTTTCTAGACGCGTTTCACAAATCCCAATTCCGGTGTCTGTGATCTCGATGCTGAGTTTTTCCTCATCGCCCGATACGTTGATTTCAACCTGACCTAGCTCGGTGAATTTGATCGCATTGCCGACGAGGTTGAGGACGATTTGCCTCAGGCGCAAGCCGTCGGTCATGATCCATGGGCAAAGGCCATTGGCATCTTCATCCTGCGCAAGGCCAGCAGAATCCCCGGCCATAGAGAAATTGAGCTGGAGCCCCTTCTTCTCCGCGCTCGGCCGGTACAAAGCGGCGCATTCCGAAATGGTCGCGAGCAGATCAACCGGCTCATTGGTAATACCAACCTGCCCTGCCTCGATCTTGGAGAGATCCAGAATGTCATTGAGGAGCATCATCATAGAGCGTCCCGACTGCACGATCATATCGGCATGGCGGCGGTTCTCGTCGCTCAAATCCCCTTCGCGCAGCATCTCTGCGAAACCAAGAACCCCGTTCATGGGTGTGCGGATCTCATGGCTCATATTGGCGAGGAATTCGCTCTTTGCTCTTGCGGCCTTTTCCGCTGAGCTTCGAGCTCTGGTGAGGAGCAATTCAAGTTCGACCCGCTCGGTGACATCGCGCGCTGACATGACGACTCCACTGGGACTGCCTGTCGATGCATCTACAACCACCGCACAATCGGCCTCGATAAAGACCGGATGCCCATCCTTATCGTTGAGCAGCCTGCGGTAGCTTATCCGCTCCTTGTCGGTTTCCCCTTCGAGCAGTTTCTCAATGACAGACTCGATGCGCTCGCGGGCGTCTTCATGGGCGCGATCCGCGACGGTCTTGCCAAGAAACTCGTCCGGAGGCCGTCCAAGCACAACCTCGACTGACGGTGAAGCATAGGTGCAGACACCCACTGAATTGATCATCAGAACCGCATCAGTAATCCCCTCAGTGAGCAGTGCGAGCTCTTGCCGACCTTCTTCCAATTCGTCAGTCATGCGCTTTCGCCCTGCAAGGATTGCTGCGATGGGAAGACCAGTGAGGAAGTTTGCAGCGATGAATGCTTGGATGAGGTTCGCCTGAGTTAATTCGCTCAACTCTCCTTGAGCGATTGGCCCTAGCCCGGCAAAGCTGGTTGCACACACAACCACCGCAAGGCCAGGTACAAACAGGGATGCGCCAAGCGTGCCCAACCGCAGCGCAACCAGCAAAGTGACCGGCGGGATAAGAAACAACAGTGGGTAGGCAGTTTGGCTGAATACGAGATAGACTGCGGCAAGTCCCAAACCGGAGATGGCAAGCAATTCGATCAGATGCCGTTTGATGTTGCCAATTGGCTCGCGCGCCAACTGCGCAATCAAGAGAACAGCTGGGACAAACAGGATGATACCCATGCTGTCAGCCAGGAACCATGCTGATCCCCCTGCCCAAATTGCTCCGGGATCGCGTCCCAAAACGGGGAGGGCAACCAGCACCCCAATAACGGGGCCGATCACACCTCCATATTGCAAGAAGTATCCCAAATGTGAGAGGTTGGAGAGGTCAGGGAGATCGCCGCAAGCTTTGCGGGTTAGCCACGCAACGAGCAGAATAGTGACCAGATTTCCGGCTGTGAAGGCCAGAACAAAGGCCAATGTTGCCCCGGCCAGCGCGTTGGCGGCAGCACTAGCAATCGCGACAGCAAGAATGACCGGAAGTTCATTGCGCAGGCGTGCGACAAAGAGCACTGCAATCGCAATCGCATTGGGCAGCCAGACACAGGCCAGCGTTGCGTCAAGTTGCGCTACCGAAAGGCACAAGAGCCCTGCCAGGAAATAGGCGATCCCGGTGCCGAGCCCAACGACTAGAGCACAAATGTCCACCTTTGGACCATAAAGAGTGTGCAAGTTCATTCGGGCAACGGGATGCCTGAATGGATACGCATGGGCATCGATGGTTGCATCGACCCTAGCTCTCTCGACGTACGAAAGGGCCTCGCCTGATGCTGACATTTCTGCAGCGCTCTTTATCGTGGGCTCCATCGCAAATCATCCGAGGTGGTGATAAGGGTCAGCGGTTGTTTTAGGCCAAGTACCGGTTTCGACCTGCTGCAACGCGCTTCCAAATCTCGCACAAATCCAAGTTCACATTCGCAGAGAATAGATGATCAGACCCAAACCGCGCTATCAGGGAAAACCGAAGGTTCCACGTTGGCCATTATTGGCCGGAATTGTCGTGTTTCACCTGCTTGCGCTTTACGGTTTGTCGCGCCTGCTCGCACCGCAGTTCACGGCCAGTATTGAAGAAGAGGTCGCGAGCGTGTTTACGGTCACGATAACAGCCCCCGAAGATGAACCGCCTGAGACACAGCCGGAACCCGATGCGGGTGCTCAAGGCGATGCAGGTGAGGAGGCTGTCCCACAGCCGGTGACCGCGCCGAGTCCCTCTCAAATTGAAAACCAGCCAGAACCGCGCCCGCGTGCGTCTTCCACGGGGACAGCAACACGCTCGGGAGCGACGGAAGCGGGCGATGGAACCGGCAATCAGGGAGAGGGACTGGGCACAGGCAGCGGCAATGAAGGCGGTGGTCAGGGCAATGGCATTGCCGAGCGCCCCAGCGTGCGCTCTGGCTTGCTTGACCCACGGCGCGACTTTCCGGTGCCTGCCGGGGGACGCTCGACCAGGTTCGGTACGTCGGTAACGGTGGTCTTTACCGTCACACCTGATGGCAGGGCGCAGAATTGCTCAGTCGCGCGCAGCAGTGCAGATGACACAACTACGGCTCTCGTGTGCGGTCTGGTCATCGAAAAAATCCGCTTCAATCCTGCACGAAGAGCGAATGGTGAACCGGTTGCCTCTCGCTACGGATATCGTGTTGATTTTCGCGAGCGATAGGTCAAATAGAGCGCGACATTGTTCCGCTGCGTATTCGGGTGCAAGGCTTACGCTAGGGGGTGCGACTGTAATTAGGGAAGACAACAATCGTGATCCATCCAATTATCCTGTGCGGCGGCGGCGGCACTCGTTTGTGGCCGCTGAGCCTTAAAGTCCGTCCCAAACCTTTCCTCCCTTTGACGGGGCAGACAAGCCTGTTCGAACAAGCGACCACGCGGGTCGCGGACGATTCACGCTTTGCCGATCCGATCATTGTAGCAGGCCCTGCTCACCAAGATCTGATCACGCAGCAAATGCGCGGAAGTCCACACAGGTTGATCATTGAACCAGCGGCCAAGAACACCGCACCCGCCATCGCTTTGGCAGCGACCTTACTCGAACCCGACGACATCATGCTGGTATGTCCAAGCGATCACTATATCGCTGCGCCGAAGAGCTTTTGTGAAGCGGCGGTTGCAGCGGGCGAATTGGCTGCGCAAGATTATCTGACTGCTTTTGGGATTACACCAGAACGCCCGGAAACGGGCTATGGCTATATCCGGCAGGGCGATGCATTGGAGGGTGGCTTCGCCATCGCTGAGTTCGTTGAGAAGCCGGATTTGGAGCGCGCGCAAAGGTATCTGGATAGCGGTAGCTACAGCTGGAATGGCGGTATCTTTGCCTTTCGCGCGGGCGCATTCCTTGCAGCGCTTAAAGAGCATCGCCCGGCCATGGCAGGCCTTGTGAAGGCGGCCATCGGAGGTGCTACTCAGGACGGCGCAGTGCTTCATCCTGACGCTCAGAGTTTCTCTGAGATTGACGCAGAGTCGGTCGACTACGCTGTGATGGAAAACTCAACTCGCGCGGCAATGGTGCCAGCTAGCATGGGGTGGTCTGACATAGGCAATTGGGCAGCGCTTCATGACGCATTGGTTGAGCAGGATGACGACGCTCAATCGGGCAATGTCACTCGCGGCGACGTAGACCTTGCCGATTGCGAAGGCGTGCTTGCCATGAGCGATGGCCCTCGCATTTCAGCTGTTGGCCTTGAGGATGTTTGCATCATCGTCGCCAATGGGGAGGTCCTCGTGACGACACGTGATGGTGCACAAAAGGTCGGCAAATTGCCGGGCGCGGTGAATCAGTGATGGCTGGCGCTGCAAGCGGGTCCACAACCGAGCCATTCGTCCGCAAGCTTCCCAAGCGCATGGTCGAAAAGGTGTGGGGACGTGAGGATTTGCCCGCTCCTTTCACCGCGCCTGATGGCCAGCGGATTGGCGAAATCTGGTTCGAGCCCCCTCCTGAACAAAACGACCTCTTGGTCAAATACCTTTTCACCAGTGAGAAGCTCTCAGTCCAGGTTCATCCGGGCGAAGACAACACGCTCGAAGGCGAGGATAGCAAAGAAGAATGCTGGCTGGTGCTTGATGCAGAACCAGGCGCGCAATTGGCGATTGGCTTTGATGCCGAGATCACGCCAGAGGCGATTGGGGCGGCGGCGAAAGACGGCTCCATCAAAGAGCTCCTTACATGGCATGACGTCAAAGCTGGTGACGTATTTCACCTGACACCGGGTACCGTACACGCGATTGGTGCGGGGCTCACGCTGGTCGAAGTCCAGCAGAACAGCGATACCACGTTTCGCCTGTATGATTACGGCCGACCGAGGGAACTTCACCTCGAACGCGCATTGGCGGTGGCCCTCGGTGAGCCCTATCCGGCTGACCTTTCAGGCACAGTAGAAGAGCGCGGCGAGACGCTGATTGATGCCAAGCGCTTTCGTCTTGACCGGGTGGAGGGTGTGCCTGGACCAGCGATGGAAGCTGCCTATCCTGGTACGCTGCAGGTCTTGCCGCTCAAGGGTGTGGTCAAAAGCAAATTAGGCGAAGTCGTGGCCGAAGAGGGCGAGTGCCTCGTCGCTTCTGGGCTTGATGAACTGGATTTCAGCAGGGCCCAGATCACGCTTCTCACCCGCAGCGTCTGACCTTCAACCTGCGCGCTCGCCAAGCAACTCACCTTTGAGCGCGCGAACAATCTCATCCATGCCATAGGGCTTGCGAATAATGGCCTCAGCACCAAGCTCCTCCGCCTCGTTCCCCAATTCGGAATAGCCAGTGGCGATGACAAAACGCACTCCGCGCCTGGCGAGTTCTTCGGCGACTTTGATGCTGGATTCGGTTCTGAGGTTGAAATCAACAATCGCAAAATCGGGCTCGCGCTTCTCGATTGCGGCGAGTGCGCCGCCGACCGTGCTTTCAAGCGTGACCGATTTGACCCCGGCTTCGCGCAGGCTGCCTTCGGTATCGTGGGCGATGATCATATTGTCCTCAACCAAGAGGACGTGCTCAGGAAGCTGCCCGTCCTTTGCCTTGGACTTAAAGCCTATCTCTGGCGCAGCCTGGTGATTCAATGGAGCGTCGACCTCGCCCTGCGACGCTATGAAGCGCGCGGGTACGCGAAACTTCGCTTCGAGACCTGAATCCTTGAAGTCCGATTCCGCTTCACCTTGTAGATCATGAGGGATTAGGCGGGTAATGATAGTCGTGCCAAATCCCTGCCGTGTCGGGGGCTTCACCGGAGGCCCACCGCGCTCAATCCAATCGATCAGCAAATCGCCATTGATCGCCCGGCTGACTTTGACCTCGATGGTCCCCTTGTCGTCGCATAGGCTGCCGTATTTCACCGAATTGGTCACCAACTCGTGCACCACCAAGGCAAGCACCGTATAGGCCTCAGGCTCGATCAGAACGGGATCGCCGACCATTGTGAGGCGATCCTTCTTGCTGCTTACGTACGCTGCGATCTCGCTTTCGATCAGCGAATGAAGCGGGGCGGGGGTCCAGTTCTGGCGGGTGATATTGTCATGGGCGATGGCAAGAGCTGCGATCCGTCCGTCGATGTTTTCAGAAAAATCGGCAATATTGATCGCATCCTTGCCCGACTGCGAAACGAGCGAACGGACCAGGTTCAAGATGTTGCGAACCCGGTGGTTCAGCTCTGCAATCAGCAAATCTTGCTGTTCACGAGCACGTTTAAGCTCGATCGCAACCTCATCGTTCATGCGTAAGACAATTTCCATTAAGGTCGCGCGCAGATTGTTGGCGATCATCAGCTCATCATCGCTCCATTCTGCACTGAGCCCTTCGACAGTCTCTGCCCAGGCGGAAAAGCTGGTGCGCGGTTCAAGCTGATCGCGGCCTTCGATCATCGCCTTCGCCGGGTTTCCAGCCCAATAGTCGGTTTGGGTAAGGGGCTTGCGCCACAGCACGAGATAATCGTTCGCCGAACGTGAGATCGAAAGGATCAATGCACCGGCAACCTTATCCGAAAACTCTGCTGCTTCAGAGATATGTTCAGAAAGCGAGCGAGCGGCCAGAACTGCGCTGTCAGGCGAAGAGCACAATGAGGGCAGCAGTGCGGCAAATTGATCACGATCAGGGCAATCACCGGTCGAGTGATAACCCTCGCCGATCAGAACCGAGGCTCCATCATGTGGGATCAACTCGCCAAGAGCGCCTGCAAACATCTCCAGGTCGTCGACAAATGAAATACCTTCAGCAAGGCGGCGCAACATCTGATCGTGCAATCCTTGCGAGCGGATTCGCAATTTCTCGGTGCGTTCGATCAATATCCGATCAAGCGTCATCGAGAACACATGGCTCAGCATCTCGGCGATGCTGCGCAGCGAATAGGGTACCGTTCTCGGGGTGTCATGATGGCAGGAGATCAGGCCCCACAATTGGCTTCGCCTGACAATCGCAATCGATAGTGAGGCCCTGACGCCCATGTTTTTCATATATTGAACATGGACCGGTGAAAGTGAGCGCAGCACACTCATCGACAGATCAAGCGGGGCATTCTGCTCGTCTGGTGCTGCCTCGATTGGAACAGCTTCAGCTTGGGTATCGGCAATAATGCGAAAGCGATTGCGCACAAAGAGTCGACGCGCTTGCTGCGGAATATCTGTCTTTGGGTAGCGCAGGCCGAGGTACGATACGAGATCGTCTCGCTTTTCTTCAGCAATGACTTCGCCACTTTGATCGCGCCGAAAACGGTAGATCATCACCCGGTCATAACCGAGCAAATCGCGGAGCACCTTTGCCGCCATGCTGCAGAGTTCATCGGTCGATTGCGCGGTCGAGAGCCCACCGATGGCCGGGGTAACACCGGCAAGATGATTCTGGAATGCTGCTGTATCGTGGGGCTCGAACTCGATGATGATCTTGCCGCCAGAAGGATGGATTGCGCAGTCAAACAGAGCGCCATTTCCCAGCAGATCGAGGCCGAATAGCCGCTCGACCGAATCCTCTTTGACGATCTGGTCAAAAGCGGCTTTCAAAGCCATCATAGCATTGCGGGTGAAATTTAGGTCGAGCGGTTGTCCAATCTCAAAAGCATCGCCCGTTCCCAAGACCGTCGAACAGTTCGCGGATCGATGGGTAATTGTCCAGTTCGCATTCACCGCGATCAAGGCACCAAAGCCTTGAATTGCGCTGATGAGGTGGATCGCCTCACGGTCGCATTCAGTCTGATCTTGTCCGGCGGAGAGGAAGTTCATCGTACACCTTCCAATTCGGTTGCCGATTGATTGGCGCGTGCGACATTGAAGAAGTGATCGAACACGCAGATCGCTGCGTGTGAGGCGGCTTCCGTTTGTTCTCGATGAGCAGGCACTTCGACCAGGCTGCGCAAACTGTTCCAGAATTGGCTCATTTCAACGCTGCTCAAGAATTCATGAGGCCACTCAGTCCCCTTGGGCAAAGAGCGCCGCATGTCATGGAGCATTGCGCGGTTGCCAAGCGACGAGCCCGCAAGCACCCATGCCACGCCAATTGCGCTCGCCTCGCCATAGGCGGTCAGCGTGAAAGAGTCTCGTGCCGGAATATTTCGCTTGCCCAGCCGCGACAGATCGCGTGCGAGCAGAGATGTTTGTTCCGGCGGTGTGAGATGCGCAGGTGCATGCTGGGCGAGCCACGCTTCTACTGGGACACGCGCTGCATGTTGCGCACTTAAAAAGCGGGCGTAATCATCGGGCGAGCGCCAATCAGCCGCCGGGCGCATTGAGGCATCAAGGCGGTCGTGCGAGTGCGCGGTTGCGCGGCGCAAATGATCTCGCAAGGTCACCGCTTTCCTGTTCGCGCCCCCTGGCTTCATATTCTATTCTCAATCTCGTCCCGACGATGTCTGACTATTTGGTCAGAAGTATCGTCAATGTATCATGACGGATGCGGGATGTGTAGCCAAGAAGGTAACGGCCAGCCTGACCCCTACGGGCCTGACAGGTTGAACGATGGTTTGTTTGGTTTGAGAGGCTCGGAGCGGCAGGAACGCCTCTCCCTGCTAGCTTTTTTCGAGCAGTTTGCCGCCGTGCTTGCGCACCGCTCGCTCAAGCGTACCGCGCAAGAAACCGAGAATGGCGGGCAGGTCGAGATCGATAACGACCTTGTCGTCGAAAATATCTATGCCGCCATCGATCTGTTGTCCGGCAGCGGTGATGAAAAGGTCCATCCGGTCCTCATGCGGCCAATCGGTCTCGACCGTTGCCATTCCGGGTGGAAAATAGCTGCCAATCTCATGCCCGTGAGCGTGCATCCTGCGACGCACTTCCTCTGCGCCGAGACTGTGTGGCAGCGATACCCGCACGACTAACCAGCTTCTTTCTTAGTTGCTGGAACAACATCAAGCTCTGGAAGAGGGACGCCAGTATCAGGTGATCCGGTCATATCGGCGATCAGATCATCCCCACCAAAGCGGTAATCAAGATAGCGCGATTTGACCGCAAGATCGTCCATCGCCCCTTCGGCCAAACGCCGTGTTACCCGATCAACTTCGCCGGATAGCTTGGTGAGGCTCTCGATTAAGCGTTCATCGGCGGTGGAGCCGGCGTGTTCTTCCTTACGCAAATGTTCGGGAATCTTGCGGTAATTGTCGATCGTCTCAGGGATGTATTCGCCGACGAGATCGCGCACTTCGGACATGGCGGGGTGCGTTTCGTCCATGGTCGCAAGCTGCGCGCCCAGGGCATCCAATTGACCGCCCAACTGTTCGACAATAGAGGCAGCCGCAGGAGGAAGGGCACTGCGCTGGCTTTCAAGCCAAAGCTCGGTGCGAGCGACCATCTGCTTGGGATTGCCCTGCTTCAATTCATGACGCTTGGGAATGTTGACAGTGGGATAGCGCATGAAGATGCCAGCCGCGATGCCCACGGCAAACAGGGTCATGATGATACCCCAAAAGCCGATGCCGCCAATAATGGCTCCGATTACCGAGGCGCTTGCCATGATCGCCAAAAGTGCCGCGCCGAAATAGCCCGCGCGTTTGAGCCATGTCTTGAGCTTCACATTGGCTGAGCCCTGGCCAATCGACTTCGCAGGGCGATGCGTGCCGCCTGACTGCTGAGTCAGAAGCGATTGCTTGGCTGCGCCCAATATTCGATCAGATTCGTGAGTGCTGTCAGACATCAGCTATCCCCGATCAGCTGTCTAATGCCAGCAAGGACGGTTCGGAGGCGACTTTTGATTGCGCTTGGGCCTGACCCTCGGCGCGCGCAATATAGCCTTTGGACTTCTCGACCTCATCAGACAGGACGTTCACTGTCTGCTTCATGCTGTCGAGCGCACGGACTTTGAAATCGTCCACTTCATCCATGGTGTCATAGATGTTCTGGAAAGCGCGCTGGAGCGTCTCAAGCGGAATGGTGCTCGAAGCCGCCTGCTCGTGGATTTGTGCGGTCTGTTCGCGCAGCAGCGTGCTGGTCGAATCGATGATGTCGCTGGTCGTCTGATTGAGCGCGGTGACTTGGCCCAACACGAGCCGCTGATTGGTCATCGCCTGCGCGACGGTCACCGCGGTGCGCAGCGCGCCCACAGTGGTTGTGCTTGCCCGGTCGACACCTTTGACCAGCTCAACATTATTCTTCTTGACCAGATCAAGCGCGAGATAACCTTGAACGCTGACTGCCATTTGCGTGAGCAGGTCCTGTGTGCGCTGACGCACGTAGAACAGCGCGCTTTCGCGCAAAGCCTTGGCTTTTTCCGGATCGCTGGCATCGAGCTCCAACGCCTTGTTCTCAAGCTTCGCATCGAGCGTCTTGGCGATGTGGATCATTTGCTCCAATTCACCCATCGCATCCCACAATTTGGCCCGCTCGGTATCAATCGCAGCGTTGTCGAGATGCAATTCTTTCTTGCCGCTTTCCAGGCGCTCCAGAATGGCCTGAATATGCCCTTGGCTGCTGGTGTAGCTGTCGAAGTAATTCTTGAGCTTGTTGCCAAACGGGATGATGCCGAACAGCCGGCGCGGCTCAAGCAGTTTGCTCTTCTTACCCGGATCGAGGTCCTCAACCGTGCGGCGCAATTCTGCCAAATCACTGCCGACACCGCTATCAGCGTCCATTGCGCGTACAGGGCGGTCAAGGAACCGATTGGAATGGGATGCCGCTGCGCGGATTTGCTCTTGGCCCATACGAGTGATCTGGTCGACCTTTGCGCCAAATTCCGGCGAATTGGCATCGACCGAAATCAAGTCGCTGACAAAGGCATCCGCCTTGGTCTCAAGCTTGGACTTCTGCTCGGTCGAAACCGGGACCAAACCCGCCGCCTTCTCGGGCGCGACATGCGGCACAGGGGCCGGCGGTGTCAGTTCAAAATCGGTTGCCGTCTTGGTGGGTGCTGAAACGTTCAGATCCGGTGTTGTCTCGGTACTCATAGCAAGAAATCGTGGCTCCCTCATTGGCCTTCACAAAGGCAGGCCTGCTTACAATACTGTATTAGGCATCTAAAACACGTTGTTCAAGACTGCCCGTTTCCAGGGGCTTCGTCCATGATTTTACGTGGCGCGACGGTTCTTTCCCGCTTTTGTTTGGCTCGGATTGGAAGTAAATGGCGTGCGAAAAGGAAATCCATTGTCAAATCAAGACGAACATCAAGCTGCCGCTGAGACCGGGCAAGAGGCGGGTTCCGCGCCGGAAGTGGCCGCTGTTCATGGCAAAATTGATAGCGCCGGCGAGGCAGTGATGGCCGCAACGCAAAGCCGGATCGGCTTCATGCGCGTGCTTGCCACCGTTCGCGGATGGTGGCGTGATGAAGTGATCGGAGCAGTTGATCACGAGGACGTGATTGCCAAACGCCGCGACGAATGCGCGATGTCCGAACATTATCTGTTCATGACTGCAATGAGCGCCGGGATCGCGGTTATCGGCCTGTTGCAATCCTCAACCGCCGTGGTCATCGGCGCGATGCTCCTGTCGCCCTTGATGGGTCCGATCATGGGGCTTGGCTTTGCGCTTGGGATAACGGATTATCAATGGCTTAAGCAGTCCTCCCGTTCTCTGTTCTGGGGCAGCGTCATGGCGATTGCCCTGTGTGCCCTGTTGGTGTTCCTGTCCCCGGTGAAGACGATCACGCCGGAAATTGCGGCCCGGACACAGCCCAATCTGTTTGACCTTTTCGTCGCGCTTTTTTCCGGTCTTGCGGGTGCATATGCCATGATCCGCGGGCGCGCAGGGGCGATTGTCGGGGTTGCCATTGCGACCGCGCTGATGCCGCCATTGGCGGTGGTGGGCTTTGGCCTCGCGACGTTTAACTGGACCGTCTTTTCGGGCGCCCTGCTGCTCTACGTGACCAACCTTGTCACCATCGCGCTCACTGCATGGGCGCTGGCCAAGTTGTACGGGTTTCGCGGCAGCCTCAGCCAACGCCAGTCTCAGTTCCAGAATGGCGTAATCATCCTCGTCTTTATCGCTTTGGCAGTGCCGCTGGCACTTTCGCTGCGCACTATTGCTTGGGAAGCCAATGCACAGCGGATCGTCCGCGACGAGATCACGGAAGAATTTGAGGGCGCTGGCCGGTTGTCAGAATTGGACCTCGCTTTTTCTGACGCTTCGGTCGGTGTTTCCGCCACAATGTTCAACCCGGAATTTCGTCCGGAGGCCGATGCCAATATCGCCAGGGCTCTTCGAGTACGCTTGGGCCGCGAGGTTGAGGTTTCCTTGACGCAGGTTCCCACCGGAACCAACTCGGTTGACGCGGAAGAGGCAGAGCTGGCCGCGGTGCGCGCCATTGAGGAGCGCGCAGCCAGTGCTCGGGTTAGCGCGTTGGCCAGCCGGCTGTCGCTTGTCGCTGGCGTTTCGGAAGATGAGGTCACTATCGATGCGGGTCGCCGGCGCGCGACTGTGCGGGCGACCGAGCTCGACGGGGCCAGTCTGTCAGCCTATCGCGCGTTGGAAATGCGAATTGCTGCGACTGAGCCCGATTGGGTGATCGAATTATTGCCACCGATTGGCGATTTGCCAGGCAATATCGCCTTTGAAGAAGATGCCCCTACGGCCGAAGGCGAAGATGCGATCGAGATCGTTGCATGGGCGGCTAAGCGCATTGGCTTGCCTGTCGTACTCGAAGGCTCGGAAGATGATGCAATCAAGGCGGCGGAATTGCTCGCCGAACGCGGTGTTAGTGTGACGGTCGAACCCGGCTCTGGCCCGCTAAGGGCCGAGTGGGGAGGGCGTTAGAGGTGCGTGTTACCAAGCGCCATCTGCGCATCTTGATCATCCTTTGGGTGAGTAACTTCTCCTTGCCAGCAATGGGGCAAACCATTGATCCCCTTACTGCTCGAGTGGAACTTGAGGATGCAGAGCGGTTTGCACTGCTGTTCGAAGATTTTGATGGCGCACCGACCGCTGAGCAGTTGCAGAATCGTTATCTTGAGTTTGGCGGTCGTGCGCTTGAGATATTCACTCCTGGCCGAATCATCAGCGCTCAGAATCTTGCGGCAAAGATTGCAGAAAACCCGGACACTTATCGAGATGCTATTGAGCGATGCCTGCCAATAATCAGGCAAACTGAAGATGAGCTTAGGTCTATCTATCTAGCTTTTCGAGGTCTGCTTCCGGAACAATCTCTGCCGCGGATAGCTGTCGTTTTCGGGGGTTTGAATAGCGGAGGGACGGCGGAGTCTGATATGCAGGTTCTCGGGCTTGAGGTACTGTGCAGCATCGCCGCAGATGAAGCTGCGTTCCGGGCCATTATGCGAACCTTCTATGCGCATGAGACCGTGCACACATTCCAACGCTTTGGCGGGCCGAAGGTCGATGCCGATCCGATGCTGACGGCGGCGATCAACGAAGGCACAGCTGACTATCTGGCGGCGCTAGTGACCGGCACGGTGCCCGACCCGTCCCGCGATGATTGGGCTTCAGCAAATCGGCACTTCGTTTTGCAAGAATTTACGCGCGATCTCGCAAAGGTGCGAGATGCAGGCCTTGATGCTGACTTAAGGAACGCAGCTTTCTTCCGATGGTTTGCAAATGCTGGCTCCTCACCGGAAGGTTGGCCTTCGGAACTTGGCTATTGGGTCGGGATGCAAATCTCCAAAGGATATGTTGAAAATGCACCGGACCGGCGTGCGGCCATTAGAGAACTACTGGCTTTCAATGATCCAGCTGAAATCCTGGCACGCAGCGGTGTGGAATTACCGGTGCTTACAGCTTCTAATCCCTAAGCCGCCAGCTCCAGCGGTACAATCTCGCCCGCAAGGTAGAGCTTTTTCGCCTTGGCGCGGCTCAATTTGCCGGAGCTTGTGCGCGGCAGCGTGCGCGGCGGGACGAGTTCGACCACGCAGCTCATACCCGTGACCGAGCGAACCTTGTCGGAAATCTGCTCGCGCAGTTTTACGCGTTCGACCGGGTCAGACACGCGGCAATGGACCAGGACGGCTGGCGCCTCTTCGCCATTTTCGGTCTCAAGTGCGAAAGCCGCGATATCACCGTGGTTGAAGCCAGGGAGCTGTTCGACAGCCCATTCAATGTCCTGGGGCCAATGGTTCTTGCCATTGATGATGATCATGTCTTTGGCGCGGCCAACGATGAACAGATAGCCATCGGCAGTGTAACCCATATCGCCCGTGTCGAGCCAGCCATCGACGAGGCAATCCTCAGTCGCTTCGACATTGCGGAAATAGGAATGCATGACGCTTGGGCCGCGGCACCAGACCTTGCCGATCTGGTGGTCGCCGCGTGAATCGCCGCTTTCACCGCGGATCTCCACTTCCATATCGGGAAGCGGCTTGCCGCAATTGACAATCGCACGGTAGCGAGCCGGACGACTAAGATCGCGTGGTGTGCCGGATAGGCGTTCTTCTTCGACGAGCTCGACCTTGATCCCTTCGCCCGGCGGCATGACCGTGACAGCAAGGACTGCCTCAGCAAGGCCATAGGATGGGGTGAAGGCAGAGGCTTTGAACCCGGCATCGCTGAAGGCGTTGACAAAGCTCTGCATCACGTCAGGGCGGATCATATCCGCGCCATTGCCAGCAATCCGCCAGCGCGAGAGGTCAAAGCGTTCGGCCACATTGGTCTGGCTGGAGATGCGGCGGGCGCAAATATCATAACCGAAGGTTGGCGAGTAGCTTGCGGTGTTGCCGGGATTGCGGCTGATCATATCGAGCCAGGCAAGCGGGCGGCGCGCGAATGCATCAGGCTTGAGCAGGTCGACAGAAAACTGGTTCGCGACAAGCGAAAGGAAACAACCCACAAGGCCCATATCGTGATACCACGGCAACCAGCTGATACAGCGGTCATTCGTGCTCAGGTTCATCGATTCCGCATGGCCGTACAAATTGTGCAGCAGCGCTTCATGGGTGACCGCGACGCCGGTTGGGAAGCGGGTCGAGCCCGAGGAATATTGCAGATAGCAAATGTCTTGCGGCGAGGCTTTGTTAAGATCGACCTTGGGCGCTTCATATTTGGCAAAATCTTGCCAGCTTATCCCGGAGCACTCCTGCTTTGCCGCAGCCGCGCTAGCCATTTCGCCGATCTCTTCCGGATAGATCAACACCACTGGATCAGCGCTTCGCAATTGAACCGCAAGCTGATCGATATAGCTCTCCTTCCCGCCAAACGATGTCGGCAGAGGCAGCGGTACGGGCCACGCGCCGACATAGACGCAGGCGCAGAACAGCGCGGCAAAGTCCGGCCCTGTCTCCGCGATCAGCGCGACACGATCCTGTGGCTTGATGCCCGCCGCAATCATGCGATAGGCCATCTCAATCGCATCTTCGCGCATTTCCGAATAAGGATAGACGCGTTCGAGCTTCCCACGCATGTCGTGGAAGTTCATGCCCTTCTTGCTTCGGGCGGCATAGTCGATGGCGTCATTAAAGGTCGCGAACTTGGCGCGGATCCTTGGCAATTCACAATCATTCGGCGTCGGCGTCAAAGCGGCGTCGGTCATGGTGTTTGCGGTACCCGTCAGTTGGCGTGCGTGTCCAGCGCACTCAATTCAATCCCCGTTTCTCCATCGCATGGATATATGCTCTGAAGGCCTTTTGTCTTTTCCATTTGATAAGGACTGTGGCACGAATAAGGCGAAATGAAGCCCGAGGGAAGCAAAAGGTCATCAAAACGTAACGAAATGTCGTCTCTTCCCGGGGAAGAGAGCCCGACTTCGGAACGCAAGAAAGCTGTGCGTAAACGAAAAAAGACGCGTCCGCTCGATGAAACGACCTTGCGTGACCTCGCTCTTGCCTATGTTGCGCGCTTCGCCACCACGGGGGCCAAGCTCGAAGGCTATTTGGCGAGAAAGCTGCGTGAGCGGGGCGTTGCCGAAGATGAAGATGGCCGAGTGCAGATGCCTGATGTTGCGGCGCTGGTCACGCGCTTGATCGAACTCGGATATGTCGATGATGAGGCCTATGCCCGCTCCAAAACCCGCGATCTGACCGCTCGTGGCTATGGCGCGAGACGGGTCGAGCAAGCGCTCTGGGCTGCTGGCGTCGACGAGCATACTCGCGAAGAAACCGCGCCCAGCGAGGCTGCAATACGGCGCGCTGCAATCCTGCTTGCCAGGAAGCGCCGGTTTGGGCCCTTTGGCATCGCACCCGAAGACGACGAACCGCCCGAACAATCGCACAAACGCCGCGAGAAACAGGTTGCCGCAATGCTCCGGGCGGGCCACAAATTCGATCACATCGCGTTCATCCTTGATGCGCGAGAGGAAGCTGACATAGAGGAATGGCTCTTGGAAGCTGAAGAGGAAGAGGGCCCCAAAAAATGGTGAAAAGCACATGGTGAGAATTGCAGCAGCACTGGTGGCAATGGCGCTGGTCGCGTGTTCACCCAATGGCACAGCGGCGCAGGAAACCGCTCCTGCTCCGGTCCAACCTATGGAGACCTCGCAGGTCTCAGAGGCGGGCCTGAAACTAATCGATGTAACCATTGTTAGCGGCGAAACACGGCACAGATTTGTGACGGAGCTTGCGGCCTCTCAGGAAGAACAGGCCAAAGGCATGATGTTCCGCACCGAGATGGGCGATGATGAGGGCATGTTGTTCCCGTCCTATTCGCCGCAAGTGCGCAGCTTCTGGATGAAGAACACGCCGCTCCCGCTCGACATTATCTTTATCGGCCCAAACAACCGTATCACCAATATCGAGGCGGGGGTCCCCTATTCGCTTGAGAGCGTGAGATCGCGCGGCTTTTCGATCGCGGTGTTTGAGATTCGTGGGGGCTTGTCAGCTGAGCTTGGCATTGGCGAGGGCGATGAGGTCATTTTCGAACTGCCGGAAGACGCGAGCTTATAGTTTCTTGCGCTTAGGCATGACCTCTATCTTGGCCTAACAGAACAATTCCGCTAACGGCTTCGCTCATGGGAATGACACTATGAGTTTTCTGGGCAAGATCTTCACTTGGTGGGACGGCGCGACGCTTGGCACGCATTGGTGGTCCACCCGCGTTGGCGGCGAGCATGTTGGCACCGATGCGGAAGGCAACAAATACTACCGTTCTAAAGGCACCGGCGGACCCAACACGGGATCCTACACGCAAAAAGAGCGGCGCTGGGTGATCTATAACGGCACCAATGACGCAAGCCGCGTGCCGAGCGAGTGGCACGGCTGGCTCCACGGCGCATTTGAGGATGTGCCCGAAAGCCACCTTCCCCCTGCCAAGGTGTGGGAGGTCGACTACACGCCCAACGCGACCGGCACGCCCAATGCCTATCTGCCTCAAGGCATGATCGAGCGCGGAGGCAAGCGCGCCAAAGCCGATGGCGATTATGAGGCGTGGTCCCCCGAGGGCTGAGCTTCAGGACAAGCATTCCATGCGTTTCATGATCCGCAAGCACACTCTCGTCCTTCCGCTGCTGGCTGCTTTTGCGCTGGGCGGATGCGATGCGGCGAGTTCGCTTATGGGATCGGACGATGAAGGGGATGCGGATGAGCAGAGTGCGGCTGAGACCAACACCCCGTCGCAATCCACCGATGCTGCTTTGGCCGAAGCGCAAGCGTTAGACGGCGTCACGCCCATGGCAGAACGTGTTGCCACTGTTGGCCTCCTCAACAAGCGCAACAATGTGAGCCAGGACTTTGAGCTTCGCCCCGGTGAAAGCGTCGAAGAGGGCCCCGTCATCGTCCGCCTTGATGCATGCGAGCGCACCGCGCCTTTTGAATTCCCTCAGGAAAT
Organism: uncultured Erythrobacter sp.; assembly: GCF_947502395.1. Lineage (GTDB taxonomy): Bacteria > Pseudomonadota > Alphaproteobacteria > Sphingomonadales > Sphingomonadaceae > Erythrobacter. The sequence continues at coordinate 246,116 of NZ_CANMZM010000002.1, read as the reverse complement.
CGGTGCTTTCGTGCAAGTCGACGTGCTGGAACGCGGGCAAAGCGAGCACACGCGCGTCTTTTCAGGCTGGCTGTTCAAGGAAAACCCCAGTCTAAACGTAGTCGAGCATCCCATCTACGATGTTTGGGTCAAGGATTGCGCGATGCGCTTTCCCGGAGAAGAATGACGCGAAGAGTGGGCGTCAGGCTCGGTCTGCTGATCCGCAAAGTGCGAAAACGCATCTGCCAAGTTTAGATCGGGCTTCCCGCGTGCTCTTCCGACCAGCTCCAGATAGGCCCTTTGCTGCATCTCGACCGCACCCATGCTCGCCAGGTGATCGGTCATAAACTGACAGTCGAGTAGTTTGAAACCGGCCTCATTCAAGCATGCGACCAGCCAGCACAGGGCCACCTTGCTGGCATTGTCGGCAAGGCTGAACATACTCTCCCCGCAGAACACCGAATCGAACGAAACGCCGTACAGCCCGCCCACTAGTCGCAGGCCGTTCTCACCATCGTGCTCCCAGCATTCGATCGAATGGGCATGACCCGCTGCGTGCAGTGCCTTGTAGCTTTCGACGATGCGCCCGCTGATCCAGCTTTCGGGATGGCCCGGACGCGGCGCGGCGCAGGCACGCATCACCGCTTCAAAATCCCGATTGAGTGTGATCGTGAACCGGTCGCTGCGCAGCACTTTGCGCAAGGATTTGGAGACGTGCAGGCTTTCGAGAGGAATGATCGCCCTTTCGCGCGGTTCGACCCAGAAAATCTCCTCGTCCTCGCGATTGTCCGCCATCGGGAAAATCCCGCTGCGATAGGCCAGCAGCAATGTTTCAACTGGAACAGGTGTTCGCATGGGCGAATGCATAATGGTCGGCCACTATCAGTGTGAAGTCCGTGCGTCAGTACGGATTCGACAATCGGAGCGAGAAACGCGGCCCGAGATTGCGCAAGAGGGCGCTTGCCTAATACCAAAGGGCGTTATAAAGGCCCCTCTCTCGCGTAGGGGCGTAGCTCAGTTGGTAGAGCGTCGGTCTCCAAAACCGAAGGTCCAGAGTTCGAGTCTCTGTGCCCCTGCCATTTTCCCAGATGTTGATTATTCCGGCGGTTCCGTCTCTTCCGCTTCATCTGTTGCGGGCTGTTCCCAGCCTTGCGGTTTGATCCGCAGTATGCGGCTGGTGTCGCTTCCTTCTTCGGTCAACAGATAGAGCATTCCATCGGGTCCAGTGCGCACGTCCCTAAAGCGCACGCCGAGCTCTCCGAACAGCTCTTGCTGCGTGCCCAACGAGCCATCTGCGTTCATATCAATATGCCGCACATGCTGGAGTGCCAGGGCCGAGATAAACAGGTCGTCCTGCCAATCGGGGAAGGCTTCACCAGCATACTGAGCAAAGCCGGAAGGCGCGATGGAAGGGGTGAAGTGAACCAGCGATTGCTCGGTTCCCTCCAGCGCTTCAAACGGAGAAACCCGTCCACCCGAATAATCGAGCGCATAGGTCACTGTGGGCCAGCCGTAATTGGCGCCGCGTTTGATCTCATTGACCTCATCTCCGCCTGCGGGGCCATGCTCATTTTCAAGCACGCGGCCGTCTGCTGCTAGGATGATCCCTTGCGGATTGCGATGGCCGTAGGACCAGATTTCAGGGAGTGCGCCTTCTTGGTTCACAAACGGGTTGTCCGCTGGAACCGAGCCATCGGCATTGAGGCGAATGATCTTGCCGAAGTGGTTGTCGAGCTTCTGCGCTTCCTCGCGGAAGTGGAACGCATCGCCGGTCGGCATCAGCAGTGAGCCATCGGGCAAGAAGGCAATCCGCGCGCCGTAATGATTTCCTTGAACGCGCGAAGGCGTTGCTTGGAACAGTTGCTCGCCATTGGTGAGTTCGCCGTCGGCATAGGTGAAACGCATCAGAAAATGCGTGTTCTCGCCGTTCTCCACCTTTCCCGCATAGGAGATGTAGATTTGGCTATTCTCTGCAAAATCAGGGTGGAGCGCCACGTCGAACAGCCCCGCCTGCATCCCGTCACCGTGGTGTACAGGAGGGAAATCACCGTTTTGGTTGAAGTCATATATGGTCTTCTCTGACCCGTCTGCGCTGACCAAGAGCAGTGCCCCCGTACGCTCAGTCACCAGCATGTCGCCATCGGAAAGGAAGGCGAGCGACCATGGGTGGTCGAGCCCCGCGGCGAGTGTCTCCACCTCGTAATTGATTGGGCCTGCATCAACGCGTCCAGCAAGCACGCTGGTTTTGTCGCCAGTCGGCGAAGCGCCCTGATCCGCGCACGATGCGAGAGCAAGCGCTGCTGCTGCCAAAGCGAGAGTGGTGGTAAATGCACGCATTCTAGTTTCCCCGAGGAGCATCATTCTTGGGTGCGCTTATCAGGCTCTCGGCGCGATTTGTCCACCGCGGTGCGCGGGGCTTGATTGCAAGCACGAACCTTCTAGTTTGCTGCGACAAGTCGGAGAGAAAGATGAAGCGTTTTGCCCGTTGGATTGGTGCACTGATCGTCGCAGCCCTTGGTACTTATGTGATCGCGGTGATTGCGAATTCGCAATTCGTCATTGGTGCGCACAATGTGCCGGTGAGTTTCTCTGACCGGCTCAGCATGACCGCCTTCGATGTTTCCAATATGTATCTCTATCTGGCGATCATTCTGGTGGCTTTGATTCTTGGGTTTGCGGTTGCCGCTTTGATGAAACGCTTTCTGCCGAGCCTCTCCAGCGTTGCCTATCCAATAGCGGGTGCTGCGGCCCTCGGCCTGATTTTGGGCCTCATGTATATACAGTTTCAGACTGTCCCGATCAGCGGTGCACGTTCGGGATTAGGATTTGCCTCGCAGGTAGTTGCAGGTGGCATTGGTGGATGGATTTTTGCGAAAGTGCTGGGGACCCGCGAGGCAGTATCGAAAGCGCTCTAACGCCCGCACCTCTCAATACCTACGCAATTTTCCGAATGTGGCAATTTGCACATCGTGCAAGCTGTTCCTGAGTCATCCTCCTCTTCGAGCCAAGCGGCTTGAGGACAATGGCATTGGGCAAAGATATCTCTTCTGGCCTGATGATGATCGTACTGGGGGGTAAGATCATATCTCAATGTCTTTGCGTCGCTGCTCGCGGCCCGACGCTTGGAGCAGTCTAACAGCGTCCCGCGTGTGAGGCTCTGCCACAGGAGCAATGGCCTATGGCAGAGCCTTCACAATGGTGCACGAGCCTTCCGTGGCTCGACAGCTGCTGGGCCGCAATTCATTGGGGGGACCCGTATCCGGGTGTTGGGAGCGTTCTTGCGAGTAGAACGCTCCCATTTCCGTTTTTAGAGCTACCTAGAGTTAATATTCTTCAGGCGGCTCAGGCGTCTCTGCCTTATGCGTTGGGCCTGCATCACGGATGCCTTGGGCCAGCTTGAACACCACGCCTGAGAGCAGCAGCAGCGCAATAAGGTTTGGCAAAGCCATCGCTGCATTGGAGATATCGCCCATGCGCCATACGGTGGTGAGGTCTGCGCTTGCGCCGATGTAGATCACAACGCACCACAGGACGCGCCAGATGAGGTGGATGATCTTCTCACCGCCCTCAGTTGCGCCCGGGATACGGTCGTAGATGAATGTGATCGCACGCTCGCCATAGTAACTCCAGGTAAGGAGCGTGGTGAACACGAAAACGATAAGCGCAATACTGGCGATCAGAGTACCGATTGCGATGCCGCCCACTTGAAGCGGGAAGGCGGCCGCAAAGGCGCCTGATGTCATAGCAAAGCCTTGAAGGTCGCTCTCCCAAGCGTGCTTCACAGCCTGTCCGCCTCCGGTGAAATCCCCTTGAACGGTCAGGATTACCAAAGCCGTCATCGTACAGATCACGATGGTGTCGATGAAACAGCCCAGCATCGCCATGCGGCCTTGCTGCTCTGGGTCATTGGTTTGAGCCACCGCGTGCGCGATTGGGGTCGAACCTTGGCCGCTTTCGTTTGAGAACAGACCGCGGGCAACACCTGCGCGAATGGCGATGATGATCATTGCACCTGTAAAACCGCCGGTGGCTGCTGCCGGGTTAAACGCATGGTAGAAGATCAGTTGGAAGGTCGCCGGAATGTCCGCGATGTTAAGGATCAGTGCCAGCAAAGCCATCAGGATGTAAGCGCCCGCCATGAAGGGTATGACCTTCTCCGCGACTGAGCCGATCGACTTAATCCCACCGATAATGACGATGAATACCGCCACAGCGACAATCGCGCCGCCAATGGCTTCTTCAATGCCAAACAGTTCGTTGAGGCCATCGGCCACAGCGTTTGCCTGGATTGAATTGCCAGTGATGACCGCTGAGAACAGCGTGCCGAGGCAGAACAGGATCGCAAGCCAGGTCCACTTCGGTCCAAGACCCATCATGATATAGGTCATCGGACCGCCGCGCCATGCGCCTTCTGTCGTTCTTTCGCGGTATCGGATTGCAAGCGAACCCTCAGCAAAGGCCAAGGCCATTCCAATCAGCGCCGTAATCCACATCCAGAAAATCGCGCCCGGCCCGCCAAGGGCAAGTGCGGTGGCAACCCCTGCAAGGTTACCTGTGCCGACTTGTCCCGAGAGTGCGGTTGAAAGCGCGGCGAAGGGAGAAATCTCGCCGTCACCTTCGCTCTTGCGGCTCTTGAACAAGCCGGCAAAAGCACTGCCCAGATTGCGCAGCGGGTAAAATTTGAGGCCGACCATGATGTAGAGGCCAATGCCCAAAAGGATGATGACCATGGGCGGGAACGGAATGATCTCCGCCCCATTCCAAGTGCCGCCCCAGATAAAGTCCGAGACATTGACGACGCGATCAGCAAAGCTGACGCCAAGTGTCGCCAGCGCAGTTTCAGGTGCTGCCATCTGTAAGAAATCCCCGTTTTGCTTCCCGTGAGCGCCGCGTTCGCTTTCTTCCAGTAAGCTTTCGGACGCAGTTGAATTGGTGACACGCTATCGTCGTGATGCGCGGCTGGCTAGGGAATAATGTTGCGGAGGCGTGAAATAGCTGCTCGTGGGCGATCGGCACTCTTGCCATTGGTGTTGAATCGCCCTATTTGCCGGGTCACTTCCGAAATCGGTAGCAAGCATAGCCCCTCTGGACCTTGTTCCAGACGGCGATGAGCCCTACCTGAAAGACGGAAAAATCGTAATTCACGCGTAGCGGAAAGATTAGGCATATGGCTGAGGCACCCAAGGCTCAGGACAAAAAGCGCAAAACCTCGATTCCAGAATTTGTGAATCAGGTGCGCACCGAAACCAGCAAGGTGGTTTGGCCCACCCGCGAAGAGACGGTTCGCACTGCGATCTTCGTCTTCATTTTCATGGTGGTGCTCGCGCTGTTTTTCTTCGGTGTCGACAGTCTGTTCAATGCCGTCGTCAACTTCTTGTTGACCCTCGCATAGCCGTAAACTTTCTGCTGACGCTCGCCTAAGTTTGGCGCTCAAGCGCTTTTTCAAGGACAATCACACATGTCTCGCTGGTACATCATCCACGCTTATTCCGGGTTTGAAAACAAGGTCAAAGAAGCGATCCTCGCCGAAGCCGACCGTCTTGGTCTGACAGAGGGCGTTGAGGAAATCGAAGTTCCAACTGAGACTGTGACCGAGGTTAAACGCGGCAAAAAGGTGCAGGTCGAGCGTAAGTTTATGCCGGGCTATGTGCTCGCCAAGCTGCGCATGAACGATGACATTTATCACCTTGTCAAAAACACGCCGAAGGTGACGGGCTTCCTTGGCAACAACAACAAGCCCCAACCGATCAGCGAACGCGAAGCAGCGCGCTATTTCGGCGGTGTGGAAGAAGCAAAGGCTGCTCCGAAGCAAGACATCCACGTCGATTACGAAATTGGCGATCAGGTGAAAGTGCTCGATGGGCCATTCGCGAGCTTCAACGGCGTGGTTGAAGAGCTCGACTTCGACAAGGCGAAGGTCAAGGTTTCGGTCTCGATCTTTGGCCGTGCGACGCCGGTTGAGCTCGACTTTGAACAGGTTGAGCTGGTTAAGTAAGACTGCTCACAGCTTCGGTCAGAAAGTCAGCAAAAGCACGTGTTTTGCGCGGGACTAGGCGGCTGCTCGGATAGACGAGCCATAGATCGCTTGTCTCAAGCGTCCCTGTGACACGCCACTCGGGCAGGACTTCGACCAGGCGACCAGCGGCGAGGTCTTCTGCAATCATCCAGTCGGCGAGCAGGCTGTAGCCAGCTCCAGCGATTGCGGCTTCGCGCACGACCAAGGCGTTGCTGGCGGTAATCGCAGGTTCGACAGGGACGTGCACAGTCTCGTCGCCTCGGGCGAAGGTCCAATTGCTGCGAAACTCTCCGAAAGAGAAGGATACAAGCGGACGCTGCGAGAGCTGCGCTGGGTTTTCAAGCCGAGGCTGGTTTTCGAGCAAACTGGGACTCGCCACTAACCGGTAAGACGCGCTCAGCAATCGCCGCGCGATCAGCGAGCTGTCCTCCATTGCGCCATGTCGGATTGCCACATCGATTTGGTTCTCGATCAGATTGACCCGCTGATCCGACAGGGCCAATTCGACCCTCACTTCGGGATAGGCCTCGGTAAAACGCGCAAGCATTGGTGCAATGATTATGCGAGCGAAAGCGATCGAGGCGGTTACGCGCAGCAATCCACGCGGCTCACGGTCTTCTCCGCTGATTGAAGCACGCAAGTCCTCCCAATCTTCGATCAGAGGTGCAGCTTTCTCGTAGAGACGAAGTCCCGCATCGGTCGGTTGCATCGCGCGGGTGGTTCGTTGGAAGAGCCGTGCGCCTAACTCTGCTTCAAGGCCCGCGATTGTGCGAGAGATCGATGAAGGCGCTGTGCCAAGCTCTTCTGCCGCCGCCGAGAAGCTCTTGAGCCGCCAAACGGTGAGGAATGCCTGAAGCTGATGACTATCCATTAATGCGAAAATTGCATAAATGAATTGTCGTGAACAGGCTTTATTGCGTCAGATAGTGATGAGAAATGGGCTGCGCAAAGTTAAAGTGAACAGGTGACCCCAATGAATGACCTTACCGGAAAAACCGTAATCATCACCGGCGCGAGCAGCGGAATTGGCGAAGCTTGTGCTGACCTGATGGCCGAGCTTGGCGCAAATCTCATGCTCCTTGCCCGGCGCGCAGAGCGGCTAGAGACCATCGCCAAGCGTCTTCGAGAGGTAGGTGCACGGGTTGAAACTTCGGTTTGCGACGTGGCGGTGCGCGCTCAAGTCGATGCCGCGTTTGAAAAGGCGATTGGGCACTTTGGGCGCGTCGATATTCTCGTCAACAATGCGGGTACCATGACGCCAATCGGGCACCTAGGCGAGGTCGACCCGGACCTTTGGGCCGACGCAATCGACATCAATGTGAAGGGCGTGTTCAACGCTATGCGCGCTGGGCTCCCGCCTATGCTCGAACAGGGCGCGGGCACGATCATCAATATGAGCTCAGGCGCGGTAAACAGCGCTCTTGAAGGGTGGAGCCATTATTGCGCAAGCAAGGCGGCGGCTCGGAAACTCACAGAAGTTGGGCACAAGGAATATGGATCGCGCGGGATCACGATTGTCGGCCTTAGCCCCGGGACCGTTGCAACGCCGATGATGGACCAGATCCGCGAATCCGGCATGAACCCGGTGAGCCAGCTGGATCCAAGCGTGCATATTCCGCCCGAATGGGCTGCGCGCGCTGTGGTGTTCCTGTGCGGCGACGGCGGTCGCCAATTCGCCGGAACCGACTTCTCGATCAAGACCGAGGAAGGGCGCGCTCTGGTCGGTCTCCCTCCGCTCGGTTAGAATTGCCAAGATGAAAACCACCCCGCGCATCTGCACTCGCAAAAAACGCTTCGCCACCCGCGAGGCGGCGGAGGAAGTCGCGGCGCGCGCGGATGTCACTTTGCGCGCCTATAAATGCGAGCTGTGCCATCAATACCACCTCACCAGCCGGACCAAGGGCATGAAGACCCCGGTCCATGAGCTGGCTGGCAGACTGAATGACCTGACCTAAGGCCTACTTGGATTTGCGGCGCGCGCTTTTCTTAGGTGCGGGGCCGCCTCGAAGTGCATCGAGCTCTTCCTGTACTGCCCGTTCGCGGCGCATTTCTTCGATGTCACGGCTGACGGCCACCTCACTGATGCTGGGCGAAACATCGTCGGTCGCAAATTCAGCGCGGCGTTGAAGTTTTGAGATCTTATCGAGACGCTTGTCGGTTTTCGAGTGAGCGGACGAACCGCAGATTCCGTCGCTGCCATCGGCTGCAAGCTGATCGGCGCTGCGTTGGCGCACATCCTCCCGCTTGATGTTGAGTTCCTCAACCGCTTTCGAAATCGATTCGAGTTCGGACTTTGCAGTTTTGAGGTTTTGTTCGGTGTTGTCCAAAAGCTGGCGGCAGTCTTCGCGTGCCAAGAGCGCCTGGCGAGCCAGCGCTTCGTCACCGGCATCCATAGCCACCTTTGCCTGATCTCCCCAATCCGCCTCGCGGAACTGGGTCTGGTATCGCCGGGCTTCAAGATCAGCCAAGCGCTGCTCAGCTTTGCGCTTATCACTTTCGAGAGCGATGATCGAAGCCTCAATTTCGCGCTGCAAGTTGTGCAACAGCTTTGAAGGATTGGCGGCCGATTCTACCAGCGCTGTCACATTGCTGGAAACGATATCTTTGAGTTGAATTGCAGCGCGCAGCACGAGTTTCTCCCTTTGTCTGATTACGATGTAAATCCCTGGGATTGCTGATAGATGCGACAAGTTAAGGAGTAATTGTAAGTGCCTTTACCTGGGATTTAGCTTTTCGATTAGGCTCTGCTTCGCCACTCAAAGCCAAGTCTCCAGGCTCCGTAAGTGATGGAGCAATTTCTTAGGTCTCTGGCTTAAACCGGCCAAAAGGGTGCGCCGCTTTGAGCCTGGAAGAAAAGGGCAGCTGCAACGCCCAATTGGACGATTGCAACGCCTGCGACAGTTAACACCGCGTTCCAGCCGTAGCGATCCGCCAGCCACCCGGCTAACGGCACGGTTTGCATCAGGTGAAGGCTCACAAAATGGGCCGGACGCAAGTCACCATATTCCCTCGACCAGCCGAAGAAGGGCACCGTCGCGCCTCCACCCGTGAGCGGCGCACCGACATATCGGCCCGAGCTCGACATAGTGAACCCAAAGTAGAGCGTGCTCACAAACGCCAAGGTTAGCCCAACAACCGCGCCCAGCCAAAGCCCTTTGCGCGCCCGGTCTCCCTTGCGCCATATCTGTACCGCGAGCGCCATGCAGATCGTCATCAGCAGGAACGCACCGAGACCCATCAAAGCGTACATGATCCCCTCGAACGCGGAGTCGAAGTTGAAATGTGAGCGGGATGCGCGCCCTGCTTGCAGGCCCACCCAGACAAACTCGAACACCAGTGCGGCCGCCGCAAGGTATGAGAAGATCACGAGGACCGGCCCCTTCCGCACCTCACGCGGCACGAGCTGCATCAGGACGGCTAGCGTCAAGAAATGCAGTGAAAGTGAGACATGGAACTTCTGTGGCTTTGTCCAGACATTGGCGCTGTCGAGCAGGCGTGTGTCGATCAACCAAGCGGGAATGAACACCACAAAACACGCCGCCATGAACAGTGCCAATGCAAGGTTGAGGCGGGTGACAAGATCGTTGTCAAACCTGCTGGATAGCGGAACAACAGGCGCGCGTGCGCTATTGGATCGAAACAGGTTCATGCCGCCGTCTCCCGCACCGGAATACTGCCTTCGCTCTTTCGGAAATAGCCGGCTCGCATCACCATAAAGAGAGCGAGCCCGACGGGGCCAAACATAAAGGTCAGCATAAGAATAGGTGCCTGCAAGAGCCGGTTGATCCCGAGCTTGTCGCATTGGACCGCGATCCAACCGCCGATGAACAGGTCAAAAGCGAGATAGTGCACCCAGCCTGCGAGCAACATCTCACGGTCGCCCAAAAACACTGCGACCTGATCCAAGGAACCATAACCGCCGCCCTCAATCTGGAAGAAACGCGTCATGGCAAGGCCAGCATAGAGCAGCGACAATCCGAATGGGACCACATAGCGAGGAATGGCGACCAGCCAGCCCCAATGGCGAGGTAGAAAAATCAGGATCAGCCAGCCCAACATGGCGGTCTGTCCTGCGTAACCGAACATCTGATCTGGTGAGAGTATGGCCCTATCCTCCTGCCTATGCAGGTCTAGATCGGGTCATTCGAGGTGTCTAGTGCTGGCAACACACCTTCCGTCGGTCAAGCGCTCTAGCGTTCGCACGCGCTTGCAGCTTGAGCCCTTAGCCGAGTTGCGTGCTTGATGGTGCGTACCCTTGCGAGCTGCGAACCGCATTTCTTGAGCTGGAAGCGTACTTTCCGTTCGGCAAAATCAAGGGATACACGGCGGAAGGTCTCCATCAAGTCGGTGCCGAGCAGCAAGGAAGGTTTGTCGTTGATTCCGAAGACTTCAAAGGGCGGGACATCCGCAAACGCAATGGGCACATTGCTGAACGTGACGGGTCCCATTTGCAGCCGGTGGACAATGGCAAATTCAATCTCAGCGCTGGCTCCAGTTACGCCAAAAATCTCGAATGTTTGATCGTCACGGTTGCTGCGACGGATCAACTCTTCCTTGAGCGCCAAATTGCCGATCGTCACTTCTGTTCCAGTGTCGATGATCGCATCGACCTCGTGTCCTTGCGCCTTCACCTCGGTAAGGATCAATTGGCCACGTTGAAGCCGCCCGGTCACGATGATTTCGTTTCGGCCAAAGTCGACTGGTTCATCGTAGCGATCCTCTACCGTGATGATCCTTTCATCGAAGTCGAGCATCAGCCGCTGCTCTACCAGCGCATCGAGACCAATCATGCCATCCCCGCCAATAAAGGCCTCTTTGAGCACGGGGAGCTCAAGGTTGGTGACCATCGAAGGCCCCAACTCAAGAGTATCGACCTGAGCGCGGTCCACCATCGTGCTTTCAGTCATCGAGTGAAGCAGGACCGGGTCAGCACCGGGTAGTTCCAGCTCCGCTGCCAGCTTCCGCCCGATCACCGAAGTGTCTGCGCCGCTATCAACCACGAACCTGTGCGGACCAGTGCCGTTGATGTTGACCTCAACCGTCATGCGGCTGCGCAACTGCCGCGCCTCGATCTCGTCACCGCCAACCGAGAGTGTTTCGTCAAACTCGGCGGGAGGCAACTCGGGCATCTGTGGTGCTTGGTCTTGGTCCGAAGTTTCAGCATCGCCGTTCTGTGCATGAGCTGGCAGGGCGGTGCCAGGCGCGGCGATTAGCGTTGCGGCGCTGATCGCAATTGCACAGGCTAGTAAGTTTCCGAACGGCCTCATGACGTGATCATAGCATATTTGCGTGAATATGGCGCATCAGGGGCGCGCCAAGCCGACTCCGGGCCGCACTCGCCGAATTTTCCTACACTACGTAGTCTGCGCTAGAAGCCGTGGAATGCCTTCACAGCAATCCCCCTCTTCGCACGCTTTTTCACGGGTCTTTTCCGCCTGATTTCAGCGCGTTTCGTCAGGCAACGGTTTTTTGCCCTTGGACAGTGTCTCAAGTGTCTCAAACGGAAAGGCGTGCGCGGGCTTTTTTTCTTGCGAAAGGGTCACAAAACGCTAATGGAGCGCCCTCGCGTTTCACACGCGAATCCCAATTGGGAACCAGTGCGGGAGGTTGATCGCCAGATCGACTGTTTGACCGCTTAACATGATCTGCTTTTCAAAAGAGGGCGGAGACAGTGCGAAAGGAGGCCATTCATGGCCAAGAAAATCGAAGGCTATATCAAGCTGCAAGTGCCAGCTGGTACTGCTAATCCCAGCCCGCCAATCGGCCCGGCGCTGGGTCAGCGCGGCGTCAACATCATGGAATTCTGTAAGGCGTTTAACGCCGCGACACAGGACCTTGAGAAGAACGCCCCGATCCCCACCACGATCACGGTTTACGCTGACCGCTCGTTCACCTTCACCACCAAAACCCCGCCTGCATCTTATCTGCTTAAGAAAGCCGCTAAGATCAAATCGGGTTCTGGCGAGCCGAACAAGACGAAGGTCGGCAAAATCACCTCAGCTCAGGTTAAAGAGATCGCTGAGACGAAAATGAAAGATCTCAACGCGAACGATATCGAAGCCGCGATGAAGATCATTGAAGGCTCCGCTCGCGCGATGGGCCTCGAGGTGGAGGGCTAAGATCATGGCGAAACTGACGAAAAAGCAAAAAACCGTTGCTGAGCTCGACAATGACAAGCTCTACACCGTGGACGAAGCCATCGCGACACTGCGCGCGCACAAAGCGAAGTTTGACGAAACCGTTGAGCTGGCGATGAACCTTGGCGTTGATCCGCGTCACGCTGACCAGATGGTTCGCGGCATGGTCTCGCTACCATCGGGCACCGGTAAAGACGTGAAAGTTGCTGTGTTTGCACGCGGCGATAATGCGGACAAAGCCACGGCTGCTGGTGCTGACAAAGTTGGCGCAGAAGATCTCATGGAAGAGATGCAGAACGGCAACCTCGATTTTGACCGCGTGATCGCAACCCCTGACATGATGGGTGTTGTTGGTCGTCTGGGTAAAGTGCTCGGCCCTAAAGGCCTTATGCCTAACCCGAAGCTTGGCACTGTCACTCCTAACGTAGAGCAAGCCGTGAAGGACGCAAAGGGCGGCCAGGTTGAGTTCCGCGTTGAGAAAATGGGCATCATTCACACCGGCATCGGCAAGCTGTCGTTTGACGATGCGGCTTTGAAGGCAAACTTCGAAGCGCTTACCCAAGCGGTTGTGAAAGCCAAGCCATCAGGTGCCAAAGGCAAATATGTGAAGAAGATCTCTCTGACCTCGACCATGGGTCCAGGCCTCAAGATTGACGCATCACAGGTCGAAGGCGCGTAAAGCGCGTTCAATTCGCGAGGCGGTAGCAAGCTAAGAGCTCTGCTTTCCTACTTCGGAAGAACATGAAAAAGGGGCTGGGAGCTTAGAGCTTCCAACCCCTTTTTCGTTTAGGCTCGTAAAGCGGAACGGATTTTGGTGAGCACGCCTGTGCGGTCTGCCACACTGCGAGCAGCTTCGACCGCGCCGTCGAACGATGCCCTTGCCCCGAGCAGTGCGCGATTGGCGATGGTTGGGCTGAGGAGCACGAAGCTTGAGCATTCGATGCTATCCGTGCCGAACATGGCCTTATGCGCACCTTCACCCTCGGTGAAGTCGAAATAGGCGTAGGCATTCTCAGCGAATAGCCGCTCAAGCGCGATAAGTTGTAAGACGGTGCCAGGTGAGAGCCGCGCAAACTCGGGGTCATAGCCCAGATGCGTATAGACGAGGGTATTTCCTACAAGCGGGAGGCTGAGATAGGCGATGGGCCTCTTGCCGACCCAAAGGAGGAAGCACCGCATTTGGCCGTTCTGAGCTTTATTGAGCATTTCGGCGCGCGCCTCTGGACTATCGGGAAGACCCGCATCGAGTAAACGCGCCTGATAGGTTTTGGCGGACAAGGGAAGCGCGGCTTCGAGAAAGGCTTCAACTTCGGCGCGGGTGATGTGTTCGGTTAGAGTGTATTCTCCGGCTTCCTTGGCAAGTTTGCGTGCCTTGCGCCGGAGGGTAGAACGGGTCTTGCTTGAGAAGCCAGCGAGGTAATTTTCAAAGGAGTTGCCTTCCATGGCGATGTAATGCCGCCCGTAACTTTGGCGCGAACCAAGGAGGTGATTAGGGAAACGCTCTTCAATCTCTGCGATGCGTGATTGCGGGGCTGAGAGTACGCGCAGACCGTCCGCACCCAGTGGGGGAGGTGTCAGAGGAGATGAACCGTCGAGAGCGTCTTCAAGACTGAAAGCCCATGTGGCAAGCGCGCGGTCAACCGAAGCCAATCGCCGCGAGCCGAGGGTGAAGTCGATGGAAGCGCCGCTACTCACAGCGCACCGTAGAGCGTGTTGGAGACAAGTTGCTCGGCATAGCGGTAGCCGGTTCGCAATGGGTTCGCCTGGAGCGGGGCGGGGGATGGGCCAGTTCCTGCTGGCAGCGGTGGATTGTCGCGATAACTGGCGGTTGCCACCCCGCCCGTAGTGCCAAGCAAGCGGTACAAGCCGGCAAACCGTCGGCGCACGATTGGGTTCACCGTTAATTTGCGACGATTGATCAGTTCGAAGGAATGCGTGACCAAGGTGAAGCTTGGGCAGCCCAAATCGCTCGCATGACGGATAGCGGAAGACATCTCGTCCAGCGAAAGCGCGGTGATCTGAGCATGGCGCAACCCGCCTGAATGGGTGCCGATGCAGCCTACGGGCACTTCGATCATGCCCTCATGCAAGGTGGGGCAGCGGTGCTCTGGTGTTAGGCTGATACGGCTGGCTTCGGGGAGCGCGGGGCAAAAGCTGCTGTCGTAACGCAGACCAAGCTGAGCAAGTGCGCGCAAGCTATCGTCATTTGCGCCGTAATTCCCGGCACGAAAGGCAACGGGAGAGGGCGCGCCTGCCGCAACCAATGTGTCGCGGGCAAATTGAAGGATCTCGAATTGCTCTTCCACCGGGAAATCATAGAGGTTCTGACCGGTTCGTTTGGACGCGAGGGGGTTTGCATCTCCTGCCAGTCCAAGCCATTCGGTATGGCAGTGAAGCTGAACGTCCTGACCCGCCTCCAGAATGGGGGCGATGACATCCTCAACCGCTGCCACGCCCCACACAAGAGCGGGCATGGGATCGACAAAGAACACCGCCTTTATGCCGTACCGCTCAAACATCTTGAGCTTGTAGGAAATGCCAGCAGGCCCCTCGGGCGTATCGCAAGAGATCGAGCGCGCAAAATTGTCTCTCCGACCGGCGTCGGACAGATCCGTGACAAGTCCTGAGGAATACTCAGTGTCGATGGTGACAAAAACGCTGGTCATCACACGCGTGACGATAGCGTAAAGGGGTTAAGGAGCGGTGAGAGCCTTCATTGTTTCGCCCCGCAATGATGGTCGCGGATCAGTCGCCCTTGCGTTCCGTCCAGATGAGCAGCAGCAATGCGGTGATGATGAAGATGGCGCAGCCTGAGAGGAGCCATGGATTAATGTACCACTGATCGCCCCATTCAAACTCGCCCGCATTCATGCGCGCCCATCCGCGAAAGTGCTGCGTTGCGCCCACAACCAGTCCAAAAATGCCGAACACCACGGAAAGGTAACGCACCAGCCAAAATCGCAGGTTTGGCATCAGTAAGAGGAAGCCGAGAAGACCAATCACCGTGCGCTGAGCCCGGCAAAATGGGCAGTTGTAGACCAACTCCATCAGATCAATCGCCCATGTGCCAGCGCAGATCAGGATCGCCAGCACGCCTACCGCGACGCGGTATTTGAGCAGGACTTGCGGTAAATCGGTGAAGAGCGCGACGGCCCCATGATTAATCGACATTTGATCCCCCTTGCTTTCCCTTGCCGGTCAACTGCTCGACGGTTCCTGAGCCATGCCTTCAACTGCGTCAGCGAGTTCGATCTGCGCACGGTACATGGATTTGAGCACGATCACCGCGCACATCGCGAAAAACACTGCCGCGAGCACAGCGATGTCATCGGTTTGGGACTTGATCCCCCAAAACGCGGCGAATGCGCCCATGGCAAGCCACAATTCAGAGTTTGCTTTCTGGATTTTCTGGCCACAGCCTCGGCACTCAAACGGCTTCTTTCTGCCTTTGAAACCGGCCTGGAATGCGGTGATACGTGTTCCGCATTTTGGGCACTTTCCGTCGCTCACAATCAAATCCCGCCTGGCGTGAAGTCCAAGCCGTTCGTTGCAAGTCCATCGGTTAGGCTATCGACGCAGGATTTGAGGCTGTCTGCGTCGGTTGAGCGGATCACAAAGTTTGCGCCCACACGGCCTTCACGGAAGAAAGGATAGGAACCAATCTGGCAGTCCTCATGCGCCTCTTCAACTTCGCGCAGGAGATTTGCGATCTCGCTTTCCGCGGTCCAGCAGCCGATGGTTTCAGACAGCAATGGAGCGCCGCCTTCAAGTTCGCCCGTGAGCGCGTCGAGCATTCCCGCCGCGATATGTGGCACACCCGCCATAACGAAGATATTGCCGTGACGAATGCCGGGCGCTCCCGATCTTTTGTTGCGGATTAGCTCTGCCCCATCGGGCACCCGAGCCATGCGAAGACGGCCTTCGTTCAGACCGCCGCGTCCTTCGTAATAGCCTTCGAGCATAGAACGTGCTTCAGGGTGGATCACGACCTCGACACCCAAGGCCTTGGCCACCGCATCGACAGTGATGTCATCATGCGTCGGGCCAATGCCGCCGGTGGTGAAGAGGTAGTCATTCTCCGCCCGCAAAGCGTTGACCGCTGCGACGATCTTATCCTCATCGTCGGCCACCACGCGCACTTCGGCAAGGCGGATGCCTTGGACCTGAAGCCAGCTGGCAATCTGCCCGATATTCTTGTCGTGGGTGCGGCCAGAAAGGATCTCATCACCGATGATGATCAGGCCTGCGGTCCAGATTTTCACGTTGTTGGTAACGGAGGAACTCATGGGACACCGCTTAAGCCAAGTGCCTTATGAATGCCAATCTTAGATCACGACTTTATTCGGCGGCCTCGAGTTGTTCTTCAGAGGTCTGCGCATTGGAACCTGCGCGGCTGAAGATTAGGACACCATCATCAACCGGGTCATTGGCCATACGCTTCTTGTCAAGTACATACTCTTGATTAAGCCGCCACGGATACTCGGTCGCGTTCTTCGGGTTGATGTCTTTTGCGCGGTTGAGATATCCGCTTGAGAAGTCGCCGAAGATATCTTCTTCCTCAATATTCGCTTCCATAGCAGGTGTCATCACCGGGTTTACAATATCAGAACCCTTGGCGCGCATCTCGCGCAGGACGCGACAGACATAGTCAGAATTGATATCCGCGCGCAGCGTCCAGCTGGCGTTGATATAGCCAAACACCACCGCCAGATTGGGTAGGTTCGAATACATGCAGCCTTTGTAATAATAGCGCTGCGAAAAATCGACGGGTTCACCGTTCACACTGACATCGATCTTGCCTGCGATGGCGAGCTTTAGGCCGGTCGCTGTGACGATAATATCCGCTTCAAGCAGCTTGCCCGATTTGAGGCGGATGCCGTTCCTCTCAAAACCAGCAATATGGTCGGTGACGACTTCGGCCTTGCCCGCTTTCATTGCTTCAAAAAGGTCGTCGTCGGGGACGAGACACAAGCGCTGCTCCCACGGATTGTAAGGCGGTGTGAAAGCTGTCTTGTCATAGTCAGGGCCAAGTGCCTTCTCGATACCCTTGTAGAGCGCCTCTTTGACCTTCTCAGGCTTTTCGCGAGCACGTTTGAAGGCGAAATCCTGGAAGCGGATATTCTTGAAGCGTGTTATCGCATAGGCGACTTTCTCGGGCAGCACTTTGCGCAGGAAATTGGCGACGCCGTCTTTTGCTGGCCGCGCAAACATCCAAGTTGGCGTGCGTTGGAGCATGGTCACCTTCTCGGCCTTGTCCGCCATCGATGGAACGATGGTCACGGCGGTCGCGCCGGATCCGATCACCACCACCTTCTTGCCGGTGTAGTCGAGGTCATCGGGCCAAAATTGCGGGTGGATCACTTGGCCTTCAAATTCGCCTAATTCAAAGCCTGCGTCATGCGGCTCATCATAATCGTAATAGCCGCTGCCCAAATAGACGAAATTGGCCGTGAGATGCGTGCGCGATCCGTCGCTAAGCTCCATCTCGACATGCCAGCGCGCTTCGTCCTCGCGGAAGTTCGCGCTTATGACCTTGTGGCCAAAACGGATGCGCTCGCGGATGCCGCGATCATCTACGATCTTGTTGAGATATTCGAGAATGGCAGGCGCATCAGCGATGCTCTTTTCATGTCGCCAAGGTTCGAAATCAAAACCCAGCGTGTGCATATCGCTGTCTGAGCGGATGCCTGGGTAGCGGAACAGGTCCCAAGTGCCACCCAAATCCTCACGACGCTCAACGATAGCGTAGGAATGCTCTGGAGCCTTCATCTGCATGTGGGCGGCCATACCAATGCCGGAAATGCCTGCGCCAACGATCAGAACATCAAAGTCAGGGGGTGTCGCTAACATCTTCGTTCACTCCAAGTTACAGGAAGGTAAGCACAAGGGGGGCGTAAAAGCGAGTCATGATTGCAAAAAGCAACTGATTTGGGCTTGTCGAAGGACTTGTCATGCCGCTAGGCGGTGCCCCCATGAAATCCCCTCATTGGCTGACGGTCTCGTCGCTTCTTGCTCTTTGTGTTTCCTGGCCCGCTATCGCCCAAGATGACGCGGGCGATAGTGAAATTGTGGTGACCGGAGAGGGGCTAGAGCCCGCTCTTTCAAACCTAGTTTTTTCGACCACGACGATTGAACGCGAGGTAATCATTTCGAGCAGCTCAGGTCGGATTGAGGATGTGCTTTCCAACGTCGCGGGCTTTCAACAGTTTCGTCGTTCCGACAGCCGCTCTTCTAACCCGACTGCGCAAGGGGTGACGCTGCGAGCGCTTGGCGGCAACGCGACGAGCCGGGCGCTGGTCCTTCTGGATGGAGTGCCGATTGCCGATCCGTTTTTTGGCTTTATCCCGCTTTCATCAATTTCGCCCGACACGTTGTCGAGCATCCGAGTTACACGCGGCGGCGGCTCCGGGCCATTTGGCGCGGGCGCATTGGCGGGCACGATTGAACTTGAAAGTGCAGGAGCACTGGGCCTCGATACTCTGACCGCGAGTGCGCTCGTCAATGACCGCGCAGAAACAGAGGCGAGCGGGATCGTCGCCCAGGAATTGGGTGGTGGCTTTGCGGTGGTGAGCGGTCGCTGGGACAGAGGGCAGGGCTTCTTCACCACGCCTGATGATCAGCGTGTGCCTGCGACTGCGCGGGCTGCGTTCGACAGCTGGCAAGTGGGCCTTCGCGCGGTTGCCCCGCTTTCGCCCGATGTCGAGTTGCAGGCGCGGATCAGCGCTTTTGACGACAGCCGCACATTGCGCTTTGAAGGCGCGGACTCAAACCACGAGGGGCAGGATGCCTCTTTACGCATTGTCGGCCGGGGCGATTGGCAGTTTGATGCGCTCGCCTATGTCCAGGCGCGCAACTTCAACAATATCATCATCAGCTCCACTCGCTTTGTTAAGGTGCTTGACCAACGCAATACGCCATCAACCGGGATCGGAGGCAAGTTTGAGTTGCGTCCCCCAATTGCTGAAGGCCACGATGTGCGGATTGGGGCTGATTACCGCCGTTCTGATGGCGAGTTGCAGGAGGATGCGTTCAGCGCCTTCACTGGAGCCCTGCGCGAAACCCGCCGCGGTGGCGGAGTGAACAGTAATCTGGGTTTCTTCTTGGAAGACGACTGGTCGATCGGTCCGATTGTGCTTACCGGAGGCCTGCGCGCTGATCACACCCGGATCGAAGACGGGTTCTTCCGCGCACTGGATGCGAGTGGCACCTTGGTGAGTGAGACGGTCACACCCGACCGCTCTGACTGGACGGTAAGCTGGCGTGCAGGCGGATCGTTCAATGCGTCGCGAGGCGTAAGTCTTCGCGCAGCAGCGTACACCGGCCTTCGTTTGCCCACACTTAACGAGCTTTACCGCCCCTTTGTGGTCTTCCCTGTCGTCACACAGGCGAATGCGGCGCTTGAGAACGAGCGGCTCGAAGGGTTTGAAGTGGGCCTCGACTGGCAGCCTTCGCGCGACGCTTTTGTGTCGATCACAGCCTTTGACAACCGGGTCGAAGACGCGATCGCCAATGTCACCCTGGCGCCCAATCTGCGCCAGCGCCAAAACCTGCCTGCGATTGATGCGCAGGGAATCGAAGGCGCTGCAACGCTGAGGTTTGGCGAGGTTAGCCTCGATGCCTCGGTTGTTTACACCGATGCGACCATCGATGGAGAAGGCCCTTCGATTGCGCTTGATGGCAATCGTCCGCCCCAAACGCCTGACTTTTCCGCTTCAGCCACTCTGGCCTGGGAGCCGACCGAGGGTGTGCGGCTCGCAAGCACTCTTCGCCATGTCAGCGCACAGTTCGAAGACGATCAGGAAAGCGACGTTCTGCCCGCAGCGACCACACTCAACCTCTTTGCGCAGGTGCCAGTGACCGATGCGATCTCAGTGGTCGCAAGGGCAGAAAATGTGTTTGACGAGACGATTGTGACCCGCAATGCGGGCGGCGTGATCGACCTTGGGGTGCCGCGCACAGTCTGGCTGGGGGTTCGCGTCGGATTGTGATCTTCGCCCCTCGGCAAGGACTCTTCCGAAACAAAATTCCTCGCTTTCGCGCATTCAAGTATAAATGCTGCGTTGCACCACGAAATGTGGCATTTTTGCATCAGGAGTGCGACAACCCGTCGCAGTGACTTGGCACGCGGAAATGCGCTGATAGTCTCTCGTTAGGAAACCATACCGGCAAAAGCTCGGATGGATTGTGGAGAGAGAAAGTATGACGCGTAAGTTTGCGACTTACGCTGCTGGCCTAATGGCGTGCAGCGCATTTACGACACCAGCCCTTGCTCAAGACGGAGATACCGAGGAACTTACCGCTCCCGATGATAGCGGTGTAATCATAGTGACCGCAACGCGCCGGGCGCAGGATGTTCAAGACATTCCCCTCGCTGTGACGGCGGTTGGCCCGGAGCAACTTCAACGGCAAGGCGTGAACGAGATCCGCGATGTGACGGCGGTCGCGCCCAGTTTCTCGAGCACCACGGCTCAGACAGCTGCTGGGTCGGTTGTGCTGCGCGTTCGCGGTGTTGGCACGACATCCAACAATATCGGGTTTGAATCTGCGGTCGGCATTTTCATCGACGGCGCGTATCAGTCGCGTCCGGGCGTTGCCCTTGGTGAGTTTGTCGACATTGAGCGGGTCGAGGTCCTGCGTGGCCCGCAAGGCACGCTGTTTGGCCGGAATACCTCGGCAGGAGCGCTCAATATCACCACAGTGCGGCCTGACCTCAATGATTTTGGCGGCTTTGCCAATGCCACATATGGGCGGTTCGATGAGATCAGCCTTCAAGGCGCGGTCAACGTGCCGCTGGTGGAAGATACAGTCGCCCTGCGCCTTACCGGTGCCTATCGTGAGCGGGACGGTGCGATTGCGGTAGTCGATGCGACCGGTACCCAGTTTGACGATACCAACGATATTGATCGCTACCTTGTGCGCGGCCAAATCGGTTGGGAAACCGATAGCGGATTTAGAGGCCGCATCATCGGTGATTATTCAAAAAACCAATCAAGCGCGGGGGTCGCCACACAGGTTTTCGAAACACCGATTAGCCCGTTCTACGCTGCAGTCGGCCTTCCAGGGAACGGTGGTCAGCCATTGGGCAACTTCGCGACTACTCCCTTTGACCAAGCCGGATTTGACGAAGCGGCACAAGACCGTGCAGTGGCCGCAACTTTTGCTCCGAGGGCAGATGTCGATAACTGGGGCGTTCTGGGAGAGT
Organism: uncultured Erythrobacter sp.; assembly: GCF_947502395.1. Taxonomy (GTDB): domain Bacteria; phylum Pseudomonadota; class Alphaproteobacteria; order Sphingomonadales; family Sphingomonadaceae; genus Erythrobacter. Next base: position 224,782 of record NZ_CANMZM010000002.1, on the reverse strand, counting down.
TCGAGCATCCGATTGGCGACAATGCCGAGGCGATCTTCATCGCGTCTTACCGCGAGTTTGACGCAGAAGAATTCTACGATTCCGACTTTTCGGCGGTTGATGTTTTTAATGTTGAGCTGCTGACCGAAATCGAGACCTTCACCGCCGAGCTTCGTTTCCAGGGTGAGGCGCTTGATGGCCGTTTGAATTGGCTCGTTGGCGGCTACTATTCCGATGAGCAGATCGAAGCGAACAACTCGTTTATCCTCGCAGAAGATTACGGCGAATATATCGGCGCTTTGTTCGCAGGTCTTTCAGGCGGTGCAACGCTCGGAACGCTGGGGGCCAACCCTCTTACCGCGCTTACCGGCTTTGACCCAAATGGCTCGTTCAGCACCAACCGGTTCACTCAGGAAGCTGAAAGCTGGTCGATCTTTACGCATAACAGCTTTGAAATAACCGATGGTCTCGAGTTCACAGTCGGTTTTCGTTATACCGATGAAAGCAAATCGGGCGGGTTTAACCAGGTCGCGAACACCAATGACGTCTGCAACGCCCTTGTTCCTGGCTTTCTTGATGGGTCAATTCCAGGAGCATTAGGGGCACTTGCACCGCTCGCATTGGGAACCGGCTGTTTTGGTTTCACGGCTCCGGCCGATCTTCCAGCGTCGGCGGTTCTCCCGCTCCCGCAAACTTTCCAGGCTGACTTCGATGATGACGAGCTCATCTACACAGTCAAATTGGGCTACGAAATCACGCCGGATATCAGCACCTATGCCAGCTTTACGCACGGCATTAAGGCAGGCGGTATCAACCTCGATACAACCGCAGGCGTGTTGGGCGCAGACCCGACCTTCCTTTCTGAAGAGGTTGATGCTTACGAGATCGGTCTGAAAGCCCTGCTGCTTGATGACGCAGTGACCTTGAACATCGCGGGCTTCCATCAAGACTTTTCGAACTTCCAGGTCCTCGAATTTACAGGAGCTGCGTTCCAATCGTTCAACGTGCCCGAAGCGCTGACGACCGGTGTCGAGATTGAAAGCGCCATTCGCCCGAGTGACAATTGGACCTTCAACCTCGGCGCGACGATCCTGGATGCGCGTTATCCCGATGATTGTGCAGGCGATCTGACCAGCGTGACGGTGCTTTCGCTATGCGGGAATGACCTTACCAACGCCGCGGAAATCACTGCGATTGCTGGGGCCTTGTACGAGACGGAGATCACCGACAGCCTCGAATTCTTCGCAGCAGGGCAAGTTCGTATCGTATCAGATGAACGCACGTCGACACAGGCGATTGTCCCACCTGCGCAGGGGGCAACCGTTGCAGAAACGCAGGCTGCGATTGATGCAGCGCCGCTTATCGTGGCCGATGTTCAGGATTCGAACATCAAGATCAATCTGCGCGCCGGTATTCGCACCTTCGATGAACGCGTATCGCTTGAATTTTACGTCCTAAACCTCACTAATGAGATCACACGGGGCGTGACCTTCAACAACGTTCTTCGCGGGACAGGCGCGATCAACGCCCGCTCAAGCTTTACGCTTGAGCCTCGTACGTACGGGGCAACGATCCGCACAAAATTCTAAGTGGATTTAAGCACATGAACGAGGCCGCTCGGGAAACCGGGCGGCCTTTTTCGTTTTATCTTGGCTGCGGTGCGGAATTTTGAGACAAAAAGGGCGGCTTGGTTACCCAGGCCGCCCCTTTTGAAATGTCTATGTCGTAGGCGCTTACATGCTACGCGCGATCAGCATCTTCATAACCTCGTTAGACCCGCCAAAGATCCGCGTGATGCGGCTGTCGCGGTACATTTTGGCGATGGGGTATTCGTTGATGTAGCCAGCGCCGCCGTGCAGTTGCAGGCATTTGTCGACGACTTCGCCTTGCAGCTCGGTGACCCAATACTTGGCCATCGCTGCGGTCGCGACGTCGAGCTCGCCTTTGAGCAGCTTACCAATGCAGTCGTTGACAAAGACCCGCGCCGCCGTTCCGCGAGCCTTTAGGTCGGCGAGAACGAACTGGGTGTTCTGAAAATCCCAGATCGTCTGTCCAAACGCCTTGCGGCTCTTGACGTATTCCATCGTCGTTTCGAGCGCTTTCTCGATTCCCGTGGCCGCGCCAATTGCGATAACAAGGCGTTCCTGAGCCAGCTCACCCATGAGTTGGTAGAAGCCTTTGCCTTCGACGCCGCCGAGGACGTTCTCTGCTGGCACAAACACATTGTCGAAGAACAGCTCAGACGTGTCCGCTGCATCGAGCCCGATCTTGTCGAGCTTCTTACCGCGCTCAAACCCTTCTGCGCCCTCGGTTTCGAGGAGCATGAGCGAGATGCCTTTGGCGCGCTCGTTCGGATCGGTCTTGGCAACGACGACGATGAAGTCGGCTGTCTGACCGTTTGAGATGTAGGTTTTGGCCCCGTTGATACGGTAGCCATTGCCATCTTTGAGGGCGGTTGTGGTGATCGACTGAAGGTCGCTGCCCACTCCCGGTTCGGTCATGGCAATCGCGCTGACGAGCTCACCGGTGACGAGCTTTGGCAAATATTTTTGTTTTTGCTCTTCGGTGCCGTGGCGCACGAGATAGGGCAGGATGATGGTGTTGTGGAGCGAGGCTGCAAAGCCATCGACATCGTTCTTCGACTGTTGATCGATAACAACCATGTCGTGGCGAAAGTCGCCGCCGTGGCCGCCGTATTCGGTTGGGACCGATACACCTAGGAGGCCAGCAGCGCCTGCTTCGTTCCAAAACTCGCGTTCCACTTGTCCCTCATCGCGCCATTTCTGGACGCGCTTTTCAGGGGCGTGTTGCTGATAAAATTTGCCCACAGCGTCCGCGAAGATCGAAATCTCTTCGTCTTCCATGAACTCGGGCTGTGGCACGTCAATGACGGGCATGTCTCTCTCCTAAAAATCCCACTTTAAGTACGAAGGGGCGCCCGCATTGGACGCCCCTCGCTAAATTACTTGCCCTTCCAATTGGGCGCGCGTTTCTCGGCGAAAGCGGCTGCGCCTTCGTGCGCGTCTTCTGACACGAACACTGGCGCGATCAGCTTGCCTTGGCGATCATAACGCTCTTCCATCGGCCACGCGCGCGACTCTTTCATGATCTGCTTCGATACACGCACAGCCAGCGGGCCATTGGCGGCGATCTTGGCCGCCAGAGCCTTGGCACCGTCAAGCGCCGAACCTTCGGTCACGGTATTGATCATGCCCAGCTCATAAGCGCGAGGGGCATCTATAAAGTCGCCAGTGAGAGCCAGCTCCATCGCCACCCGCTCAGGAATTTGGTCAGGCAGCATCATTACACCGCCAGCAGCCGCGACTAGGCCGCGCTTCGCCTCTGGAATGCCGAATTTCGCGCCTGCATTGGCCACCACAAGGTCGCACGCAATCATAAGCTCAAGCCCACCAGCCAGCGCATAGCCCTCAACCGCAGCGATCAGCGGCTTTGCAGGGGGGGCTTGCACTACGCCGCCAAATCCGCGGCCCGGTACGCTTGGGCTTTCGCCGCGCAGGAAACCTTTAAGGTCCATGCCAGAGCAGAAGGTTCCGCCAGCACCGGTCAGAATGCCAACACGCAGGTCGTCTTCTTCGTCAAGGCGGTCCATCGCCGCAGCAATCGCCTCGGATGCCGCCTTGGTCATGGCGTTCTTGGCTTCAGGACGGTTGATCGTGACGATCAGAACACCGTTATCGACTTGCGTTAGGACTTCTTCGCTCAACTGCTCTCTCCTTGCAGAACCTCGAATGCCGATTTTGGCATTTCAATTTGAAACTCAATTCTTGTGTATGGAGTGCAGACGCTTTACGCACACGTCAACCGCAATTTCGAAAAATACGAGTCCTAAGGAAGAGAGAGACCAGATGGCTGAAGCATATATCATCGACGCAGTGCGCACCCCGCGCGGGATTGGCAAACAGGGCAAAGGCGCTCTTGCCGATTCTCACCCGCAGCACCTTGCGGCCACCGTCCTCAAAGCGGTAGCCGAGCGCAACAGCCTCGACACCTCTACGGTTGATGATGTGATCTGGTCGGTCTCCACCCAGGACGGCAAGCAAGCGGGCGACCTTGGCCGCATGGCAGCGCTCGATGCAGGCTATGATGTGACCTCGTCAGGCACCACACTCGACCGCTTCTGTGGCGGCGGCATCACTTCGGTCAATCTGGCCGCTGCGCAAGTGATGAGCGGCATGGAAGACTGCATCGTTGCAGGCGGCACCGAGATGATGAGCCTCACCGCCGCGATGAGCCAAGAGAAGATGAAAGCGGGCATCAAGCCGATGATGATGGGCAGCTATAATGATCGGCTGCAACAGGTTCACCCGCAATCGCACCAGGGCATTTGCGGCGACGCGATCGCCACCATCGAAGGTTTCACCCGCGAGGAATTGGACGAGGTTGGCTACCGCTCACAACAGCGCGCAGCTGTCGCCATCGCAGAGGGCCGCTTTGAAAAATCGGTCGTCCCAGTGGTCGCCGATGACGGCACGGTCATTCTCGACAAAGAGGAATACCCGCGCCCTGAAACCACACTCGAAGGGCTGGGCGAACTCCAGCCTGCTTTCACCAAGATCGCCGATGTGCCGCTTGATGCAAATGGCACGACATTCCGCGGCCTCGTCAATCAGAAGTACCCTGACGTTGAGATCCAGCACTTCCACCACGCGGGCAACTCCTCGGGTGTGGTCGATGGCGCAGCAGCTGTTCTCATCGCTTCCAAAGAGTACGCACAAAAACACGGCCTGAAACCGCGTGCGCGCATCGTGCAAACCGCCAATATGGGCGATGATCCCACACTGATGCTCAACGCGCCCGTACCTGCGGCCAAGAAGGTTCTCGAGAAAGCCGGTATGACCAAGGACGACATTGATCTGTATGAGATCAACGAGGCGTTCGCGGTTGTCGCGGCCAAGTTCGTCAAAGACCTCGATCTTGATTGGGACAAGGTCAACGTCAATGGCGGCTCTATCGCGCTAGGCCACCCCATCGGTGCGACTGGCTCGATCCTGATCGGCACCATGGTCGATGAGCTTGAGCGTCAAAACAAGAAGACCGGCCTTGTCACCATGTGCGCAGCCGGCGGCATGGCCCCCGCCATCATCGTTGAGCGTGTCGAAGACTTCGTAGACTGAGGCCTGCCCGATGGTAGCTGACAACACGCCGGTCATCATCGGCGTCGGGCAGTATTCGGAGAAAGTCGGCGAGCCCGGCTATGAAGCCTTGTCTTATATGGATATGGGTGGGCGTGCGCTGAAGGCAGCGATTGCCGACAGCGCCGCCGCTCAGCCGGTTGCTCCCGCGATTGATACCGTGGCCGCAATCCGCGCGTTTGAAATCTCACGCCCTGATCGAAAGCCTCCCTTTGGTGGCTCGAACAATGTGCCGCGCTCTATGGCGGCGCGGGTTGGCGCGAACCCGGAGCGGGCGATCCTTTCGACCACTGGCGGGCAGTATAACCAGTATCTGGTCGGTGAGTTCGCGCAGAGCATTCTTGCTGGTGAGAGTGGGTGTGCTGCGATTGTGGGCGCTGAAGCCATCTCAACCGTCCTTGCGCTAGCGGCCAAAGGTGAGAAACCCGATTGGTCTGAAGGGGTTGAGGGTAGCCTCGAAGACCGAGGCTTTGGCAGCGATGGGCTGATGGAGATGGGCCTGTTTGCGCATGGTGCGACCGGTGCAATCCCGCTCTATGCGATTGCCGAGAATGCACGGCGCGCGAAGCTGGGGTTGGGATTGGACGATTACCGCCTCAAGATTGGCGAGCTGTTTGAGCCCTTCACCAAGGTTGCAGCAAGCAACCCCCACGCCGCTGCTCCGAAAGAGCGGAGCGCTGAAGAACTCGCCACCATTACCGAGCGCAACCGGATCGTGGCAGAGCCCTATGCCCGCATGACGGTGGCGCGTGATCAGGTGAACCAGTCGGCAGCTATCATTATCGCCAGCGCTGCCAAAGCGCGCGAGCTGGGCGTGCCAGAAGACAACTGGGTGCATATCCACGGCGTTACTTCGGCAACCGAACTGGAGCTGTCCGAGCGGCCTGACCTTGCCGCAAACCCAGCCTCGATTGCGAGCGTCGAACAGGCATTGGCAATCGCGGGCAAGGGCATGGACGACATGGCCTTTATCGACTTCTACTCCTGCTTTGCGATCCCTGTGTTCAACCAGATTGAGCATTTTGGTTTGAGCGTCGATGACCCGAGGGGTCTGACACTTACGGGCGGATTGCCGTTCTTTGGAGGAGCGGGAAACAACTATTCAGCGCACGCTATTGTTGAAGCGGTGCAGAAGGTTCGCGGTGAGCGGGGCAAGTTCGCTCTGGTGGGTGCAAATGGCGGTTGGATGAGTAAATATGCGACCGGTATTTATTCGACCGAGCCTGCCGATTGGTCTGAGGTGCGCGTGGCTAAGGTGCCAAAGTCTAGCGATGCCGTGCCGCGCTACGGCGAACCGTTTGAGAGCGCGACAATCGAAAGCTACACCATCAACGTCACCAAGAAGGGCGCAGATGCAGTCTGGATTGGCCGCAATGAGGCCGGCCAGCGCGTGGTTGGCAATGGAGATTTGTCGCACGAGGCAACGCGTACGGCGTTTGAAGGGGGAAGCCCCTTTGGCGCAAAGCTAACCGTGACGCGCGATGAGCGTGGCCGCAATATTGGGCGATTGGCCTAGTTCTCCCCTCCGTGTCGGGTAGGGTATGGTGATAGCTGCAAACACGAAAAATGACCGCAGACAAAATGTGCCGTCTGCTTTGGGTTTGGCTGGGTAAGCGGCCTATGCCGGAAATTGGGGGTGAGAGCGGACTCGATCCAACCTTCTTACTTCAATCCATATCTCATTCAGAGCGATGTCTAGATGGTTTTCGCAAAGTATTGGACCGTTTTTCCAGCAGCTGCGCCGATGCCAACGCGTCTAAACCCAAGGCCGTCGTGGAACTGGAGCGATGCCTCGTTGGGCGGCTCTAAGCCTACTTCGGCGCACAGGTATTGACGGCAGGTGCTGCGCGCCTCCTGCTCCAGATCTTGATACAAAGCAGCCGCTAGTCCTCGCCTTTGCAGGCTTTCACCAATGGCAATGCGGTCGATATAGACGAAACTGTCAAAGCGCTGTTTGAACCAGCGGAAATTCTCGCCATCGTGGGCGGATCGATCGTCGAGAGCGATGATGAAGGCTTTGCCGCCCTCGATGCTGCGGTGGTACGAACTGTTATCTCGAAGCGCGCGCAGCTGCGCCATTGTGAGCGACGAAAGCTGCTTTTGATACAGCTGATTGAGCTCAAGCACTTCGGCAAGATCATCATCGCTTATGGGTTCAACATTCCACGTCCGTGGCGGCATCGGTCAGTCTCAAATCAGCTTCAAACAAAGGCACCAAAACCCGAATACATCACTATTTAGACGGTTCCGCCATGGTTGGCACAGCCAGGCCTCTGGCAGAGGCTGGCCGGGCCTCGATCTGGTCGCGCCAGCGGATCAGATTGGGGAATTGATCAAGCTCAACTTCGGCATATTCGTGATAGCGAACCCAGCACCAATTGGCGATGTCAGCAATGGAATAGTCGCCTGCTTGAAATTCGCGGGTTGCAAGGTGCTGATCGAGCACGCCGAACAGCCGCACCGTTTCGGCCTGATAGCGCTCGATTGCTGGCTATACGCGCTCTGGGAAAAACTTGAGGAAGGTGACGGCTTGACCCTGCATCGGTCCGAGCCCCGCCATTTGCCACATCAGCCATTGCAGAACCTCAGACCCGCCCTTCATGTCTGTCGGCAGCAGCTTGCCGCTTTTCTCAGCCAGATAGATCAGGATTGCGCCGGATTCGAACACGGCGAAATCGTCATTGTCGCGGTCAACAATCGCCGGGATGCGGCCGTTCGGATTGATCGCAAGATACTCAGGCCATTTCTGCTCGCCCGCGCCGATATTCACCGGTTTGACGGTGTAGTCCAAGCCCATTTCTTCAAGGGCAACCGAGACTTTGAAACCGTTTGGGGTTCCCCAAGTGTAGAGATCAATCATGGTCAAAATTCCAATATCTTGCCCTGAGGGCTTGCGGCCACTCGATGGTAGCCAAAGACTAAGCCCGCCGCTCTAAGGGGAAAGCGGCGGGCCTATCGTCGTTATGCAGCCGCGCGTTGTTCAGCGGTCCAGGCGTTGGCTTGGAAGGCCGCATCAACCGGGGTGTGAGCCACATGGTTGGTGTAGTTCGAAATCACCTTGAGGCTGGTGCCGACAATCACTTCCAGCAGGTTGCCCTTGGTGTAACCCGCGGCGAGGAACGCATCGATCTGCGCATCTTCAAGATAACCGCGCTGAGTGTTCACTTGCGCTGCGAATACACGCAGAGCCTCAAGCTTGGGATCAGCCAGCTGGGTGCCATCGCGTAGTGCGGTGATCACATCGGCATCAACACCTTGCATACCGGAAATGGTGGTGTGCGCCGCCATGCAATATTCGCAGCCGTTGAGGCGGTTGTTGGTCATCAGGATGACCTGCTGCTCAGTTGGCGTGAGATCGCTCTTGTCGAAAAGTCCGCCCAGCGTGATGTAGGCCTCAGCGGCGATGGGAGCCTCGGCCAAGGTGGCCATCAGATTGGGCACAAAGCCGTAAGTTTTCTGAGCGCCGGCGAGCAATTCTTTGCTGCCTTCCGGAGCGGTTTCTTGAGTGTGGACTGTAAAGTTAGTCATTGTATTCACTTTCTTTTTGAGGGTATTTCTTCGGGGGTATTGAAGCTTAATTGTTGGAGTGGGAATCGTAGACTTTGCCGCTGATCTTCCACTGATCGTCACGTTTGTAGAGGACGAAAAAGTCGGTGAAGCGCAGGCCAGCCCAGTTGATGAATTCAACCTTCGCAGCGGCTGCAGGGCCAGAGATATCGATCCATGCGATCCGGCTCTGCACGTCTGGCGATGCGCCGATTTCGGATACTTCTGCGGCGAATGCATTGGCATCTGGTGTCGAAAACTCTCCGCCAATAGAGCCGACGATATTGGCGTGGTCGTAGAAGGCCGAACGGCTGAGTTCACCATCACCGGTCTTAGCCGCTTCGATATAGGGAAGCAGCGCTTTGGCGACGGCCTCATATTCCGCGAAGCTGGCGATTTCTTCTGGGTTGGTGACTTTGGGTGCTGGGGCGTTGGACATGATTTGGGGTCTTTCAATAGCGAGGCGTTGAGGCCTCTGGGGGATAGTGAGCCACCGGAGCCTGAGACGCCGAGAAACTCCATGGAGCTTAGTTAAAGATGACTATCTATATATCAATAGGCAAGACGAAGAAAAAGGCTCTTATTCTTTGAGATACCCTTTGAGGGCCTTCGAAATTACGTCGGCATCACCGGTAAGGCGGGCGATGAGGAGCGATCCTTCCAGTGTGCTGAGAAAGCCGATAGCGAGCTCGTCAGCATTTTCTCGACCTGCGAGTTCAAACTGTTTGTACAGCCAAGCCTCGAAATCGCGGAAATAGGCCTTGACCAGGCTGGCAACGCGCGGGCTGACCGATTGCAACTCAGCCGCCATCATGCCGCACATGCAAAACTCTTCTTTGGCGAGATAGCCTTTGAAGTAATCGATAGCAGCCTGAAGGCGCCCTTCCGGCGTCTCATTCGCGGCCTCCATCGCAGCAAAACCCAAGGCGTGCTGCTCGCGAAGGCGCTCAACCAAGGCCGCAGCGAGATCGTCCTTCAGCTTGAAATGGTAATGGATGCTGGCCGTTTTGATGCCAATCTCATTTGCCAAATCGATATAGCTGAAGCCGTTGAACCCGCGCGTCTGGGTCAAGGATTCAGCAAGATCAAGAATTTTTGTCTTTGTATCGGTCATAACATCCACATAAATCTATATGCATATAGATAAGATTGCGACATCAAAAGTCAAGCCATCGAATGGGAATAGAGCCTTAGTTTTCAGGTCAAGAAACAGGCTTTGATGACTCGCCAGCATCAGCCAGTCAGTGTTGGCGTCGCATTGGCTGGGGCAGACTGGGAGCGATCGTATGCTTCGATCCGTTCCGCCTTCTCGATCTTTGCGATGATAATTGGCGGGGCGAACAGCGTCATTGTGATTGCAAACCCAAGGAATGTGGAAACCAGAACTTCGCGGTGATTTGACATGTGAATTTTCCTAATTGTTCGGCAAAGTGGCTCGGCTGGGTGAACGGGTTCTTTTCTCAAAAGCCGTCCGCTCACCCGCCTTACCCTGAACCAGATGGGGGTTCTCCGGCGTTGCTGCGCTAGAGGACCTCTGCAAGAGCGCGCAGATATGTTTCATCCTGCGTTGGATAATCGGAATACCCCTTTTCATCACCGCCATAGAGCGTTGCCTCATCGACCTCGTTTAGTTTCGAATTGTCTCTAAGCCTGTCAGTGAGGTCAGGGTTGGCAATGTACGGCCGGCCGAAAGAGACAGCGAAGGCGCCGTCCGCAATCGCTTGCGAAGCGGCCGCGCTGTCGTAATTGCCATTGGCGATATAATTGCCGCTGAAATTACCGCGTAGGTTGCTCAGCAGTTTCTCTTCGCTTTTCGAAACAGGATGGCCTGGAAAGCTTTCGACCACGTGCAGGTAAGCGAGATTGCGGCGCTCTAGCTCATCATAGATGTAACCATAGTTCTCTGCCGCATCCGGATCGGCAAAGTCGTTGAACTTGCCGGTTGGCGAGACGCGCGCACCTACGCGGCCAGCGCCGATCTCTGCCGACACAGCATCGACCACCTCGAGGAACAGGCGGGCGCGATTTTCGGGGCTGCCGCCATATTCGTCTTCGCGTTGATTGGTGTGGGCAGAGATAAACTGGTTCAGCAGATAACCATTGGCGGCGTGCACTTCGACACCGTCAAAGCCTGCGTCGATCGCAGTGCGTGCTGCATGAACATAGTCGGCAATCACCTCTTTGATCCCTTGGATATCCAGAGCCTTTGGCAGCGATGCATTTTCAACGCCGTTTTCGGTGAAGGTATCAGCCGTCGCCTGAATTGCTGATGGTGCAACCGGCTGCGCGCCGCCGGGTAGCAGCGAGGTGTGGCTGATCCGGCCAACATGCCAAAGCTGCACAACCATCTTGCCGCCATTTGCTTGAACCGAACGCGTGATCTTGGTCCAAGCATCGCGTTGCTTTTCGTTATAGATGCCCGGCGTGTTGATATAGCCTTGGCCCATTGAGCTGATTTGCGCGCCTTCGGTGATGATCAATCCAGCGCCCGCGCGCTGCGTATAATACTTGATCGCCATTTCATGCGGCGTGCCATCGCCGTGCGCGCGGTTGCGGGTCAGAGGGGCCATGAAGATGCGGTTCTTGACATGAATGTCTCCAAGGGTTCCGTGTTCGAAAAGAGTGGTCATAAGAGGGGTGCTTTCTTTGCTAGGTTTTGGGGAAGTCTTCTTCGGGAGGAGGGGGAAGCTTGAGGTGGTCGTAGGATTGCAAAGTATCTATATATAAATAGGTATTTCAGGGCGACCTCAAGCGGCGGCAGCTAAGGTGGCCGCTAAGCCGCCCCAATTCCACAATGCCGGATCGACAGCGGTGGCCTAGTTCTTCAAGGCAACCTTGATCGTTCCATCAGTGCGCATCAGCATTCGGTCGTAACCTTCGGCTGCATCTGCGAGCGGCAGAATGTCAGTGAAGATAATGCTTGGATCAATCTTCCCAGCCTCAACCAGAGGCAGCAGAGTACGCATGTACGCGGGCACATTCACAACGCCAGTGTGAATGGTGAGATTGCGAAACAGCGAGGCTGAGTAAGGCTGATCAACCGGTGCAAACAAGTGGCCAAAGCCCAAAACACTGATCTTGCCGCCGGCTTGCGCCATATCGAGTGTTTGCTGGAGCGAGGCTTGATTGCCGACCGTATCAATGATCGAGAGCGCGCCATATCCGCCGGTCAATTCCTTGACGAATTCAACTGGATCGCCGGTCTTGCCGTTGACGGTGTGGGTCGCGCCGGCCTTGTTGCGGCTGAAACCCAGACGGCCATCGTGACGGCCAACGTGGATGACTTGTTCTGGATTGAACAGCTTGCTGCTGGCCAGAACCGCGCTCTGACCAACCGCGCCGTCGCCAATCACGACAACTGTGCCGCCTTCCTGGATATTGGCGTTCAATGCACCGTGATATCCAGTCGCGAAATTGTCTGCGAGCGGTAGTGCGCGGGCATCTTCTGCGCCGGTTGCCAGGCCCTCTGGCAGGGTGAACAAAGTGGAGTTGGCGTAAGGGACGCGGACATATTCAGACTGGCCGCCTTGAATGTCGTTGCCGCCATGCTCGACAAACATTGGTGAACCGAAGAGGCCGCCATGTTCGCAGGATGAGTTAAAGTCGCGCTTGCAGAAGTGGCACTCGCCATCAACGAACATGGCCGATGCGACCACGCGGTCACCGACCTTCACATTGGTGACGTCCTTGCCGACCGCTTCGACAACGCCGACGAATTCGTGACCAAGGCGCATGCCCTGCATAACGCCCGCTTCTGGGCCGTTGTTCACGAAATCCAGGTCAGCGCCGCAAATTCCGGCGAGAGTGACGCGAACGATTGCGTCATTGTCTTGAATCAGTTGCGGCTCGGGGATGTTGCCAACTCTGACTTGGCCGCGATCGTGATAATAAGTGCCTAACATCGCTTTCTAATCCTTCAGTTTGGACCCCTTGCCTGAATTGCAGGCCAAATCTGAGAGCGTCCGAATCTTAAAATGGACAGCAATTGCTGTCTCGCCGGAGCATCTAGATATCACCTATGTATATATCAATAGTTAAAAGGAATTAATTTGCACTCTTTCGAAAACTTCGGTTTTTGAGAATGAAGCTTGGTCTTCGCAGATCCGATTGACACAAGCCTCTGGTGAATGTCTTTCTAGTCACGCTGGTTCGTTCCTTTGGATACCTCGAATAGGAGGTGAGGAACAACTCCGCCGACATCATAACCGCATCGATAATCATGCGTCATGGTTGCGTGACGCCTAGTGTCCGAAGGTGGGTCGCAAGCGGAATGAAGGCTTTTGGGCTTCGATCGGTTGGCCGCACAGGCGACAATCGGGCCAATAAACGACCAAAACTACGAACTGCTCGGCCGTGATTAGACGCTGGTCGATTGGTGGCAAATTCTATCCCCCTCCCTTCTCGGTGGGCAGAGATAGGGGACTTAGCGCCTAGTCCTTCTTGTCCCGGTTCCCGCCTAGGAAATCGAGCGCATCAAAGCCTTCGGGCGCTGGCACTTCGGTGATGGGGTCATCGCGATCATCGAACTCTGTGCGAAGCGCGCGGCTCATCACTGCATGCATAAGATACATGCACGTTGTGTAGGTGAGCTCCATGATCTCCTCATCGGAAAACTCGGCCTTCAGCGCATCGAAAAGCGCATCGGGCACGCGCCCTTGGTGCACAACAAGGCGGTCGGCATAGGCGAGCACAAGGCGCTCTTTCGCGGTGTAGCATGTGGCCGTTTGCCAAGTGGGGAGGGCCTCGATCTTCTCTTCGGGATAGGCAAGGCCGCGAAGGGACTTGCAGTGCTGCGAGAAGACAAACCGGCTGCCTGTGGCCCAACCAGCCCATGTTTGCCCGAGCTCGCGCAAGGTTGGGTCGAGTTTGCGCTTTGGTGAGCGGTAATAGGCAAACCCTTGGGCCGCGTGCGCCAAGGTCTCAGGTGAATTGGCGAAAACTGTCCACCAATCGCCGGGGGTGCCTGTGGCGGTGCCGGGCTCAGCGACCGGGTCGCGATCTCCGAATAGGAGCTGATAAAGCGGGAGAATGCTACCGTCGGCTTCAGCCTTGGGGACTTCGCGCAGTCTAGGCATGTTCTACGCCTCCACTCGGTCGGCGGCAGTGGCCGGCTTGTGCGCGATGTCTTCGGGGCCGAAGGTTTTGGTGGTCGCCGCAAATTCCAACATGATGCCATTGGGATCGGTGAAATAAACGCTGCGCACAAAGACACCCTCATGCATTTGCTGCGTCATGCCCATCTTGCTGTCATCGTGATTGATCACCGCATGGGTGTGCTCAACGCCTGCTTCCTCAAGCCGGTCGAGTGCGGCTTCAAGCTCGCTCTCTTCCATGTCGAACGCCAAATGGTTCATCGAGCCCACCGCCGTCTTTGCATCGTAAGGGAAAGATTTGACCGAGGCGATACCGGGAGCCGCAGGCGGTCCATCGACCCACCAGAAGAACGCCACCGCATTGCCGCCGCCGCAATCGAAAAAGAAGTGTTGACCGCCGTCCGGAAGCTCGACCGTCTTGAACAGCGGCATTTGAAGGACCTCGGTGTAGAATTTCACCGTCTCCTCCATATCGCGGCACACCAGCGCGATGTGATTGATTCCTTTGGTCTTGATCATCTCTCTCTCACCTCTTGCGGCAATCCTGCACGCAAAGCCTGCTTGGTTCAATTGACAAATGAGCCCTCTCCAGTTAGATAGTTTCAAAAGAAACTAAATTGAGGGCACGGTCCCTCGGCTCTATATTCTCAATCAAAGGTACAAACTCATGACCCTCCACCCAGGTGATTTGTTCGAAAACCCCGCTGGCCTCGACGGCTTTGAATTCGTCGAATTCTCCGCCTCTGAAAAAGGTATGCTGGAGCCGGTTTTTGAGAGCATGGGCTTCACTCACATCGCCAATCACCGCTCGAAAGACGTGGCTTTGTGGCGTCAGGGCGGGATCAACCTTGTGGTGAATTATGAGCCCAAATCCGCTGCATGGTACTTTGCGCGCGAGCATGGTCCAGGCGCCTGCGGCATGGCGTTCCGCGTCCGCGATGCGGCCAAGGCTTATTCTCACGTCCTCGAACAAGGCGCAGAGCCTGTCGCCAATGCTCCCGGCCCGATGGAGCTCAGCATTCCGGCGATCCGCGGCATTGGCGGCTCGATCCTTTACTTCGTTGATCGTTATGCGGACGAAGCAGGCGAGGGGCTGTCTATCTATGACATCGACTTCGAGTACCTCCCCGGCGTCGACAAGCACCCAGAAGGTTGCGGCTTCCAGCTGATCGATCACCTCACCCACAACGTCTATGGCGGGCGCATGGCCTATTGGGCCGACTTCTATGAGAAGCTCTTCAACTTCCAGGAAATCCGCTACTTCGACATTAAGGGCGAGTACACCGGCCTCACCTCAAAAGCGCTGACCGCGCCCGACGGCAAGATCCGCATCCCGCTCAATGAGGAGGGCGAGAACGGCAAGGGTCAGATCGAAGAGTACCTGCGCGAATACAATGGCGAGGGCATTCAGCACATCGCGCTCATCTGCGACGATATCGTTGCCGCATGGGACCGCCTCAAGAAGCTCGACGTGCCGTTCATGACCGCGCCGCCAGAGACATATTACGAGATGCTGTCAGAGCGTCTTCCCGGCCACGGCCGTGATGAAGCAGCGCTCAAGTCTCGCGGCATCCTGCTTGATGGCGCCACTGAAGGCGGCGCACCACGTCTCCTTCTCCAAATCTTCGCAGAACCGCGCATTGGCCCTGTGTTCTTCGAGTTTATCCAGCGCGTAGGCGACTACAAAGACGGCTTTGGTGAAGGCAACTTCAAAGCGCTGTTTGAGAGCATCGAGCGTGACCAAGTTGCGCGCGGTGTGCTCAACGTCGAAGAGGAGCCGGCGCAGTGAGTGTTTCTGGGACCCACCCCGTTAAACTCGCAGGTGTCCACCACACAGCGCTTCGCTGCAAAGACGCTAAGGAGACCGTCGAGTGGTACGGTCGCGTGCTTGGCATGGACTACACCACTGCCTTTGCGGAGGATCATGTGCCTTCGACCGGCGCGTATGATCCCTATATGCATGTGTTCCTCGACGCGGGGAACGGCAATATCCTTGCCTTCTTCGAGCTTCCCAACCAGCCCGAAATGGGCCGTGATGAGAACACCCCTCAATGGGTTCAACACTTCGCTTTCAAGGTCGGCTCTGAGGAAGAACTTCTCGCCGCCAAAGCCCATATCGAGGGCGAGGGCATCGACGTGTTAGGCCCGACCCACCACGGCATCTTCAAGTCGATCTACTTCTTCGATCCCAACGGTCACCGCGTCGAACTCGCCGCAGACATTGGCACCGATGAGCAATACGCCGAGCTCAAGCGCGTCGCACCTGTGATGCTGGACGAATGGAGCGAGACCAAGACCGCGCCGCGCCATGCCGATTGGCTGCACGAGATTGCCCACAAGGAGCACGGTAATGCCTAAGCGATTTGCAGTCTCAACAAGATGAATAAAAGGGGCGCGAAGGTCAGACCTTCGCGCCCCTTTTGTTTGGTTCAATATTGAGCTTAGAAGTCGCCTGAGACGCCAAGGAAGAAGAAGCGACCACGTGGGCTTACCGGACGTGCAAGGCTGCCAAGGAATGGCTCTCGATCGAACACATTGTTGATGCCGCCAAACACCTGGACGTTGTCCAGCACATCATAGGTGAAGTTGAAATCATGCTCGAACGCATCGCCAGTACGGAACTGCGATGGATCGAGAAGGCCCGTGTTCTCCGAAACGACAACCGCACCATTCACGATCTCAACGTCGGTGCTGTCAGCGTTCGAACGCTGCAACGCATTGTCTTCGAAGCGAGTCCGCCAACCAACCGACCAGTTGTCGTGCTGCCAATTGAGACCGAAATTGACGATCCAATCCGGGTTGCCAATGACACCAAGAAGATCGCTAACCGTTGCCTGATCCTTGATCAACAATTCTTGCTGAACCGGATCGGTTTCAGCCGCGATCGTCTCACCGATCACCGGATCACTCTCGGTGAAGCGCTCAATGAAATGCGACCCAGCTGCGTTTAATTGGAACACGCCCCAATCACCGTTTCCGAACGGAGCATCGAACTCATAGCGGACTTCGAAGTCGATGCCGCGTGCTCTTAAGAAGGCAAGATTGATGTTGCCGGAGGTGAAGCCGGAGATGGCCCCACCATTGTTCGGATCGCGTTGAATTGCGCCACAGAACTGGTTGTCCGTAGAAGGCAGATCGACACATGCCTCGGCGATTTCAGCGCCGGTTAGGCTTCCAACGGCATCGTCAATTTCGATGTCGTAATAGTCGGCAATCACAACGAGACCATCGAGTGCACCCCCAAATACTCCCTGAGGTTGGAAGATACCGCCAACTGTGAAGCTGTCTGAGGTTTCTTCGATCAGGTTCGGGTTGCCTCCTGTCGTGCCGGTAACAAACGCAGTCAGGAAGTCCGAGGAGTCAAATCCTGCTGCTACGAACTCAGCGCAGTTAGTTGGGCGGTTCGCACTACCATTGTTGATGTTACCATCATCGCACGGATCGGCGTCCACTCCAATGAATGCGGCCTGTTGCGGACCAAAAAGCTCACCAATGTTTGGCGCACGGATTGCTCTTGAAAACGTTCCGCGGAACGTCAGCCATTCAACTGGGCTGTAGATCGCGCCGAATGAATAGGTCTCAGTGCTGCCAATCGTGTTGTAATCCGAGTATCGGCCCGTTGCCGAGAATTCGAGCAATTCGACATATGGCATATCGGCCAGAAGTGGTAGCCTGAGTTCACCAAAGCCCTCATAGACAGTAATGCCTTGTCCATCGGTGGGCGAAGGACTGATGATTACGGAATTGTTGGTTACGACGTCGCCTTCGATCTGGAAGAATGAATCCGGCGTGAACTGAGAATCGTCGCGACGATACTCAAAACCGGCGGCAAAGCCGACCGGTCCGCCTGGCAACTCAAAGAAATGCCCAGTGTCACCAGAAAGAACGGCAAGGAACTGTTGCTGCTCAATGGTCGTCACGTCCAGCAGATCAGAGAACGCAAAGGCCGCGCCTGCTCCTCCAATCGAATTGGGTCCCAGAATGTTGATTGGCGCGCAGCGGCCATCAAGAATTTGGTAGGTGACGGCCCGGGTCAGCCCGCTGACATCAACTCCATTGATGGTGCTCCCTGCTGGGAAGAGGGGCGGACCGCCAACGAACTGAGCTGCAGGGGAAGGAATGCCCGTGACTTCGGAACGGCAAACAATATCACCGACCTGGGCAGTGCCTGCATCGATTACGAGGTCTTCACCATTGCGAATGGCGTTGAGCGTTCCGGGGCCACCCGCACCAAATGCGGCAATCGAGTTGGTCCCATCAAGTTCAGCCGCCGTAAGCGCGAAGGCATCAATCGCAGCAAAATAGCGATCATTCAAACGTGCACTGCGCGCTGTGTCGTCCACATCGGTGCGGCCATATGTGTATGAGGCCTCAAACGCGATGTTGTTGTCAGGCGACTCCCAGCGGAGGCCACCCGATGCGCGGATGGTTGTGCGTTCAATATCAGTCCCAGCGTTGATTTCCGAGCCGACATTGTCTCTTGCCACAAAGATACTTGGCGTATCTGGACCGAGCGCGTCCACTACGGCGATCTGATCCACCAGCGCTTGAGGGAGAAATGGGTTGTCGAGTGCAATAGGAATATCGTCGGAGAACGGAATACCCGCGATATTGCTTGTTTCAACATATGAGAACTTCGCATCTGCAAAGAACGTGAGATTGTCGGTGATCTGGTAATCCACGCCGCCCGCTGCGTTAAAGCGAGTCAACTCAGGGATAAGCGTGAGGCCTGGTGCCGTCTCACCAATGAAGATCCCGTCGCCTCCGCTGGCGTTAAACGCACCAGTTGAGAAGCCCGGATTGAACGCGCGAAGGTTTCCGCTCGCATCAATGATCTGAAGAACCGGGATGGTGGTGCCTGGGATATTCGGAACCGTATCCGAGGCAGGATTAAAGTCGGTTACGAAGGACAGAAGCTGCCCAAATGGGAAAGCAAACGGCGTTGGGTCAAGCGCGATCGTAGAGCCTTCGCTTGAAACAGGCAGCCTGCGATCCGGTACAAAAGCGTTCTCAGCGTTTGGATCAAGGCCCAAAATGCCGTTCAAGAACGGGCTGCTGGGATTGAATGAAGAAAAGCCTGGGCCGGCAAAGTTAGGGCGATCGCCGTTTAGGATCGAGGTCGAGTGCGAATACTCAAAAGCGAGAACTGCGCTACCGCGTCCGTCGCTGAATGTGCCGCCGCCTGCGACGGAGGCAAAGACCTCTTCCGCGTCGCCTTCATCGCTAACACCGCCTTGGACGCGATACTCGATCCCATCAAAATCGCGGCCAGTGCGCAACTTGTAGTTTACCACGCCTGACACAGCATCCGCACCGTAGACACCCGATGCACCACCCGTGAGCACCTCGACATCCGAGATCAGAGCTGTCGGGATTGAGCCGACATCAACAGTGGCCGTGCCTTCGATCCCTGGGACATGACGACGACCGTCTTGCAGAACGAGCGTTCTGTTTGTGCCCAATTGCCGCAGATTAAGTGTACTTGCGCCCGTCAAGGCAAGGCCTTGGGCATCTGACAGTGTTGCTGGATCAGACCCCTGCAACGCCGGAATTTCACGCAGCGTCTGAGAGATATCAATCTCACCTGCGTTTCGGAGTTGCTCAACTGAAATAACCTGAACTGGGCTCGGCAACGAGGTTGTAGAGTCAGTGGCGATGCGCGAGCCTGTAACCACAATTTGGTTTTCTTCAGGTTGTTCCTGATTTGCCCCATTGCTAGTCACATCCTGGGCGAATGCTGCGAATGGCACAGCACTTGTGGCCGCAAGCAAAAGCGCTTGCACCGAAATTCTGAGAGGTTTCATGAACAGTCCCTTCTTTGTTCTGCCTCTATGGTCGATTGCTGACTACAGTGTGTCAAGAAAGTGGTATTCGAATCCATCAGGGGGCTGGCAAAAATCGTAATATTGTTGCCATATGGGCACAGTCTTGGCTCTGAATGCGCAGTCGGACAACCGTTTCAGTGCGTGCCAGCAATCGGTCAACCGGGGCTCTTGCGATTGTTTTCTTTACGAGTAAGACCAAAAGAATGATGGTAAAAGTACTTCAGCGCTGCGTTGCATCGGTTGCCGCAGTCCTTGCCCTGTTTTCATTACAGGCCCCAGCGATCGCGCAGTCATTTGCTGAAGCCGAGTTTGATCCAGCCATACCCACATTGACCCAGGTGATTGGTCATCAACCCGGTGAGCGGATCACCAGTCCTGAAGAGACAGTAAAGTATCTTCAGGCATTGGTCGCCGCCGCACCAGATCGAGTCCGGATGGTCGAATATGCGACAAGCTGGCAGGGGCGGCCGCTTAACTACCTCGTGCTCACTGCGCCCGAAAACATGGCACGGATCGATGCCATCCAGGCGGATATGGCTAATATCGCCGCAGGTCGCCAAAGCAACGGCGCTGCACTGGCGGTAACCTGGCTCGCCTACTCGGTGCATGGCAACGAAATCGCATCGACCGACGCAGCGATCATGATGGCCTATCATCTGCTTGCTGCGCCGAACGATCCACGCGTTCGCCAAATCATGTCAAACACGATCGTTGTTCTTGACCCGGTGCAAAATCCGGATGGGCGGGCACGATTTGTGAGTCATTTCCGCAATGCACTCGGGATGACACCAATTGGCGACCGGCAAGCAGCTGAACATGACGAAACCTGGCCCAGTGGCCGCGTCAATCACTACATGTTCGACCTCAACCGCGATTGGTTCACGCTGAGCCAACCGGAAACCCGGGGCAAGGTTGCGGCCTTGCGCCAATGGAATCCGGTTGTGGTTGCCGATATCCATGAAATGGGCGGCGATCAGACTTATTTCTTCGCGCCTGCAGCCGACCCGGTGAATCCGAATATCACGCCCGAACAGCTTAACCTTTATGAGCTGATCGGGCGCAACAATGCGCGCAATTTTGATGCCATGGGTGAACCCTATTTCACCCGAGAGATATTTGATCTGTTTTATCCTGGCTACGGCGACACTTGGAACGCGCACCAAGGCGCGGTCGGGATGACATACGAACAAGGCTCTTCAAGAGGTCTCGTTTGGGACCGACGCGATGGCACGGTGCTTCCTTATGCGACTGGCGTGCGCAACCACTTCATGGCGAGCCTTTCCACAGCGGAAGCTGTGGCTATGAATGCGGATCGGTTCCTTCGCGACTACGCCGATTATCGCCTCGCCAATGCCAACGGAGCATCGGGCACTGGGGCTTACGTCATCGACCTTGCAAGCCGTCGTTGGAATGCCGAGCATCTCGGAAGGAGGTTGGCTGCACAAGGCATCCAGGTGGTCCGCCGCTCTGGTCCGGTGACCGTGTGCGGCCGTTCCTATGCTCAAGGCTACATCGCTGTTCCTCAGGCACAGCCAGCGGGAAAATTGGTCCGTAGTCTACTCGACAAAGACACCGAACTTCCGCGCGAGTTTATCCTTGAGCAGGAAAAGCGCCGCTCAATCGATCTGGATCATGAGCTTTATGATGTAACTGCCTGGTCCGTAGGGGCAATGTCCGGCGTCAAAGTGGATGTTTGCAATCGGGCGGTTGGAGGCCAAGCCCTGACTGGAGAGGAGCCTATCGCTCCGCTTGGTGATGCGACGGGTGCCTACGCAGTTGCGGTTCCGTGGAGCGACAGCGGTCAGGCTCGTCTTGTAACAATGGCCCTTCGCGAAGGGATTGAGGCCCGCTCAACCGACGAAGCCTTTACTAAGAATGGGCGCACTTTCCCGCGCGGCACGGTGCTATTCCCAGTTGCGGTGAACGCGCCAGAAAAGATGGCACGGCTAGGAGAACTTGCGCGTGAGATCGGGGCGGAAACCGTGCCTATCGCTGACAGCTGGGTTGAAGATGGTCCCAACCTTGGAAGTTCGGCCTTTGTACGCCTGACCGTGCCCAAGGTCGCGATCGCGTGGGACGAAGGCATTTCACAGCTAAGCGCCGGGGCTTTTCGTTTTGTAGTTGAACAGCGCCTCGGCCTTCCTGTAGTGCCGATCCGCACCAACCGCTTTGGCCGCGCTGATTTGTCTGACTACGATGTGGTCCTAGTTCCTAATGGTTCGCCGCGCGGTGCGATGGGAACTGGTGGTCTCCGAAATCTGCGCGGCTTTGTGGCACGCGGCGGTGTTCTAGTCGCAGTGGGCAATTCACTCGGCACATTCGCGTCGGGCGACAATCCACTTCTTTCGGTTCAACGCGAAGCTGCACTTGGGCTTTCTGCGAAGAATGACCCAGACGGAGATGGTTCACTATCCAGAGCAAGCGAGATCACGTCCGAAGATGAGTATCGTGAGGCGATTGCGGATCAGGAGGCGCTCCCGGATAATCTACCTGGAGCGCTTCTCAATACGGTCGCGGATACGGAGCATTTCCTCTCCGCTGGCTATGATGACGGTGCTGTTGTGCTGGCAAGCGGATCGACAGTGTTTACGCCTCTCGATAAGGAAAATGGCAGCAATGTCATGCGGTTTGCGGCGCCTGATGCGCTGATCGAGAGCGGTTATGTGTGGGACGAAAACCGGCGTCAGATGGCTTTCAAGCCTTTCATGATGGCGCAAGGCACTGGCCGTGGCCTCACCATCGGGTTTGCTCATGATCCGTCAACCAGGGCATTCCTCGATGGCCTTGACCTTCTCATCGCCAATGCAGTTCTGATCGCGCCCTCACGGGTGCGCTGAGATGATTTGAGGCTGGTCGATCTTACGCCGTGGACGGTGAAATTTGTAAACATATGGTGCTTTACATAAGCAACACACCCGACTAGCCTTGAGCACAAGGCAAAAAAGGGGTTCGGTCCATATGCTCGAGTTGAAGAATGTCAGCCATATCTATGCGAATGGTGTGAAGGCGCTTGATGACGTTAGTCTGACGATCCCAAAGGGCATGTTCGGGCTTTTGGGGCCGAACGGCGCGGGCAAATCGACGCTTATGCGCACTGTGGCGACTCTTCAGACACCAACCGCTGGCCAGATCACCTTTGGTGGGCTCGACATTCTCGCGGAGCCCGAGGCTTTGCGGAAACGGCTGGGTTATTTGCCCCAAGACTTTGGTGTTTATCCGCGTGTCTCTGCCTATGACATGCTTGACCATATGGCCGTACTCAAAGGCATTGGGGCTAGGGGTGAGCGTAAGGCCACTGTTGAGACGCTGCTCAATCAGGTTAACTTGTGGGGTGTGCGCAAGAAGGCGATTGCTGGTTTTTCGGGCGGCATGCGCCAGCGGTTTGGCATTGCTCAAGCTTTGATCGGCAATCCTGACCTTATCATCGTGGATGAGCCCACCGCGGGCCTCGACCCTGAAGAACGCAATCGTTTCCTCAACCTGCTCGCTGAAATCGGTGAGAATGTGGTGGTGATCCTTTCAACCCATATCGTTGAGGATGTGGCCGACCTGTGCCCTTCAATGGCGGTTCTGGTCAACGGTTCGATCAAACTTGAGGGTGCACCCAAGGAACTGATGAGCAGGTCCAAAGGGACCATCTGGGCCAAGACTATCGAGCGCGGAGAGCTGGATGGCTATCGCTCAATGTATGAGGTGATCTCGACCCGGCTGTTTGCGGGTGAGACCATCATTCACATTCTTTGTGACCATGATCCGGGCGATGGCTTCGTCTCTGTCGATGGCGGGCTCGAGGATGTTTATTTCTCGACCCTTGCTGCATCGCGCCGTGCTGTGCCTGAAGCTGACGCAGCTTAAGCGGGAGACTTCGCCATGTTCGGTTCAATCGCACTTTTTGAGCTGCGTTACCAATTGCGCAATCCAGTGTTCTGGGTTTCGGTAGCGATCTTTTTCCTGCTGACGTTTGGAGCCACGGTTTGGGATCAAATCCAGATTGGAGGCGGGGGCAACGTCAATATCAACAGCCCTTCTGCCATCCTTCAGGTTCAGCAGATTCTAAGCATCTTTTTCATGTTCGTGACCACTGCTTTTGTTGCGAACGTCGTGGTTCGCGATGATGAGAGCGGCTTTGGCCCCATGGTGCGTTCGACGCAAGTGACCAAGTTCTCCTATTTGATGGGACGGTTCACAGGCGCGGTGATCGTGGCATTGCTCGCTTTTGCAGTCATTCCACTTGCTGTATTTCTGGGGTCCTTGGCCCCTTGGCTCGATCAAGAGACTGTTGGTCCAAACCAGGCGAGCTATTACTTGGCGAGCTTCGCATTCTTTTCCGCGCCAAGTGTGATCATGCTGAGCGCGATCTTCTTTGCGGTCGCGACCACCACCCGTTCGATGATGTATACATATGTCGCGGTTGTCGGCTTCTTGGTGCTCTATTTCGTGTTTACCGGGATCGTTGGTGGGGAGCCGGAATATCGCGATTTTGCCGCGTTGGTGGAACCTCTGGGTCTTGCCGCAGTCGCGAATGAGACGCGCTATTGGACTGTGGCAGAGCTCAACACACAACTGCCCTCGCTCTCAGGTACCATACTTTTCAACCGTATGATGGCGCTTGTGATTGCGTTGGGTGCACTTGTGATTGCACTTTGGCAGTTCAGCTTTGCTGAGCGCGGGGTTTCGGCCAGGAAGGCGCAGAAGCTCGCGAAGAAGGCTGAGAAGGTGGCTCGGACTAAGCCACAGACCGTTGCGACCTTGCCGACAACGCAGCCCGAAAAGGCGGGTCTCGCAAGGCTCATAGCAACAACCCGGTTCGAAATATCTCAAGTCGTGCGCAGCCCTGCGTTTGCTGTTTTGCTCGCGCTCGGTCTGGTCAACTGCCTCGCCGCCCTGATCTTTGGAACAGATACCTATGGGACCCCGCGCATCCCCGCGACCTTCTCGCTCATTGGGGTTGTAGCGGGCACGTTCACGATCATCCCACTGATTATCGCGATTTACTATGGTGGCGAGCTTGTTTGGCGTGACCGCGATCGCAAGTTTCACGAGATTGTCGACAGCACCTCATTGCCGGGCTGGGCCTATATGGTTCCAAAGACCATAGCTGTGACGTTAGTGCTTTTTGCAACACTTATCATTTCAGTCCTTGCGGCAATGGCTGTGCAGGCGAGCCGCGGATATTTTGATTTTGAGTTTGGCAAATACCTGATGTGGTATGTTCTGCCATTGACAATCGACCTCTTGCAGCTCGCGATCCTATCCGTCTTTGTGCAGGCCTTGAGCCCCAACAAATATGTGGGCTGGGGGATCATGGTTCTCTACATTGTGGCCACAATCACCTTCGCGGGGATTGGGCTTGATCACCCGCTTCTTCTTTATGGTGGTGGGATCGCCAATCCGGTTTCGGATATGAATGGTGATGCTGTTGCCGGAGCACTCGGCTGGTGGATGAGGCTCTACTTCGGCGGCATGGCTCTGGTCATGGCGGTTCTCGCTCACCTGATGTGGCGACGCGGTACAGAAACACGGTTGATGCCGCGCCTCAAAGCTCTGCCACGCCGTGCGATGTCAGTTGCTGGCGCACTCGGCCTCGTCGGTGTCCTTACATCGTTTGGAACAGGCGCGTTTCTCTACAATCAGATGAATGTTGAGAACACCTATTTCAACAATGATGCGCAGGAAAAGCTGCTCGCTGATTATGAGAAGGAATACCTCCAATACGCTGATCTCAAACAGCCTTCGCTCACCGATGTAACGCTTGCGGTCGATCTTTATCCGGAAGAACGCCGGATGGAGGCATCGGGTACATATTCTATGGTCAACGACACTGGTGCACCCGTTGAAATGCTGCATGTCCGGCTGTTTGACGCCGATACTAAACTGCTTGAAGTCGATGTTCCGGGGGCCACGCTGGAGAAGAATGACGAGACCTATCAGCACCGGATCTATCGCTTTGACACGCCACTTGCACCTGGGGAAAGCGCGAGCCTGACGTTCAAAAGTCAGCGTTGGCATAAGGCTTTCACCGCGACCGGATATGGCACGCGGCTGGTCGAAAACGGTACATTCCTCAACAATGCTGAGTTCGCTCCGCAAATCGGCATGAATGAGCAGGGCCTGCTTACCGATCGTGCGACGCGTCGTAGTTATGGGTTGGATGACGAGTTGCGCCTACCTGATCTGGAGGACGATAGCGCTCTTGAAGAGAACTACGTCGGTAATGTCGATTGGGTGAATTCGGACATTACGCTGACCACCTCAGCTGATCAGGTGCCAATTGCACCGGGTAAGCGGGTTTCAGATGTGGTCCAGGGAGATCGCAGGATCGCTCGGTTCCAATCCTCCAATCCCATCTTGGCTTTCTTCTCAATCCAATCGGCGCGCTATGAAATCATGGACCGCGATGCCGACGGGGTGAACCTGCAAGTCTATTACGACGCACAGCACCCCTACAATGCGGAGCGGATGATCGATGCGATGGAGGCCTCATTCAAATATTACCGTGCCAACTTTGGACCGTATCAATTCGACTATGCGCGGATCATCGAATTCCCGGGCTATGCGAGCTTTGCTCAGGCCTTTGCTGGGACGATGCCCTATTCAGAAGACATCGGTTTCCTCGCCAATCTGGCTGACCCGGGTGAGATTGATTACGTCACCTATATCACCGCGCACGAGGCCGCTCACCAATATTGGGCGCACCAGTTGATCTCCGCTAACCAACAGGGTGGCACCATGCTGGTCGAGACCTTGGCGCAATATTCGGCGCTGATGGTGATGAAAGAACTTTACGGCGAAGACGCTATGCGCCGCTTCCTCAAGTTTGAGCTCGATAACTATCTTACCTCAAGAGGAAGCGAGGCAATCGAAGAGCTTCCGCTGGAGCGGGTCGAGAATCAGGGCTATATCCACTACCGTAAGGGTTCGGTCGTGATGTATCTGCTCCAGGACCGTCTGGGTGAAGACCGGGTGAACACGATGCTTGCCGAGCTCCTCAACCGCTTCCGCTTCAAGAGCCAACCCTATGCGAGTTCTAAGGACTTGGTCGAAGGCTTCTATTCGCTCACTCGCAATGACGAAGAACGCGATCTTGTGCGTGATCTGTTGCAGCGGATTACGGTCTATGACCTCAAAGCCGAAGAGGCTGAGGTGCGCGAGCTTGACGATGGTACTTTTGAAACCACGCTAAGCGTTGCTGCCGCCAAATACTATGCAGATGGCGAAGGCGTGGAGACCGAAGCAGACCTAAGTGACCAGATTGAAATCGGTGTCTTCACAGAGCGTCCTGGGGCAGGCGAATTCGCAAAGTCGAACGTACTTTTGATGGAGCGTCGCCCGATCCAATCAGGTTCGCAAACCATCAAGCTTGTCACCAGTGAGCGTCCGAGTTGGGTGGGTGTTGATCCCTACAACAAATATGTCGATCGCAATTCTGACGACAATCTGATTGAGCCAGGTTGAGCTCAAATTGTGCGAATGAATGCTGTGCCGTCAGCGGATGTTGTTCAACCATCGTTGTGGGCAGCGCTGGCAAATTGGATGGACTCGCGCGGCTAATATCTCGCCCGTCGTCGAGCCTCAACCGGCCGACAACGTGATTTGGCCTCGATTGGCGTTCGATTCGTTGTATGGCGATTGCGGATTTGCAAAACGGGGCTGAGATAAAGTGAAACGATTGCTAGATTGGATCAAACGACACCCAATCATTACCGGCATAATTGCGCTTGTCACAATTCTCATCCTGTGGGGGCTCCTATCATCTGGTGGGCGTGATTATGAATATGTTTCAGAAGATGCGAGCACAGGCGATGTCGCCCGTGTCGTTTCCGCAAGCGGGACGCTTCGCGCCTTAAACACGATCAATGTTGGGGCGGAAGTCTCCGGGCAAATCACTGCGGTCTATGTTGATTTCAATTCGCCGGTGGCTGCCGGACAATTGCTTGCCGAGATTGATGCGACACGGCCGCGCGCGCGAGTGACACAAGCTCGTGCGCAAGTGGACTTGGCACGTGCGAGCCTTGCTCAAGCAGAGGCGTCGATTTCTCGGTCAACAACCGATGTTGACGTTCAAACCCGTGAGTTTGCGCGCCGCAAGGAGCTTTCTGATAAGGGATTTGTGTCGACTGCGGGCTTGGATCAGGCTGAAAATGCTCTTGTTGCTGCCAAAGCTGCCCTGAGCACAGCGCAGGCACAGGCTCAAAGCGCGAGAGCACAAATTGCGCAGAGCATGGCGGAACTGGAGTCAGCGCGGCTCGATCTGTCGCGCACGCGCATCATCGCGCCCACGAGCGGTGTCGTGATCGACAAGCTGGTTGAGCCCGGGACGACGGTCGCCGCCAACTTCCAAACACCCAACCTGTTCACCATCGCCGCTGATACGAGTCGAATGCAGGTCGAAGCTTCGGTTGACGAAGCTGATATCGGCCAGGTGCGCGAAGCTCAGCAGGTGCGTTTCACGGTCGATTCCTATCCCGACTCTGAGTTCGAAGCATCAGTCCAGCAGATCCGCCAATCCGCAACACAGAATGGCAATGCCGTGAGCTATCTGGTCATCCTTGATGTCGACAATTCAGACGGGAGACTCCTCACCGGCATGACAGCCAATGTGGAAATTATCACCGGGGCGAAGAAAGATGTGCTTCGTGTGCCTGTGGCGTCGACACGTTTCCTCCCGCGCGAAGAGGATCGCGGTGAGCAGCCTGAGGGTGATGATGCTCAAGACGGCAAGCAGGCTTATGTATGGGTGCCGGGTGAAGAGCCCTATGCGCCTTCGCGTGTGCCTGTAGAGACGGGCCTTGAAGGTGAAGATTATGTTGAAATCTCAGGTGGGCTTGAGGCTGGCCAATCGGTACTTGTCCGCTCCAAGAGCCTGCGCGGTGATGGCTCGGATGTGGGTTCATAGGGCCGGGCATGGAGCAGCACTCAGGCAAACCTTTGATCGAGACCCGCGATCTTGTTAAATCGTACAATCTTGGCGGGGAGATCATCCACGCCGTGAACGGGGTTTCTCTCTTAATCGAACATGGCGAATATGTTGCGATTATGGGCACCAGCGGGTCAGGCAAATCGACCTTCATGAACATGATCGGCTGCCTCGATGTGCCCACCTCCGGGCAAGTGCTGATCGATGGAACGCCAACCGCAGACATGTCGAGCGATGAATTGGCAGTCTTGCGCAATGAGAAGATCGGTTTTGTTTTTCAGCAGTTCAATCTGCTCGCTCGGACCTCGTCGATCGACAATGTTGCTGTACCGCTCATCTACGCTGGGCTTGATAAGCCGGAAAGACGAACGCGTGCTACCGAGAAGTTAATCGACATGGGGCTGGGCGACCGATTGCTTAACACGCCCGCGAAGCTTTCAGGCGGTCAGCAACAACGCGTTGCCATTGCTCGAGCTCTCGTGACCGAGCCGCTCATGCTTCTCGCCGATGAACCCACTGGTGCGCTCGACACGCGGACCAGCGAGGAGATCATGGCAATCTTTGAAAGCCTCAACGCCAGTGGTATAACTGTCATTGTGGTCACTCACGAGGATGAAATTGCCGAGCATGCCAAGCGCCGAATAGAATTTCGCGATGGCAAAGTGATCGAGGACCGGCCGGTCGGAAATCGAACTGTCGCAGTCGGTGCCTCGCTTGCGGAGGACGTCTAATGGCAAGCGTTCCGGTAAGGCCTAGAAGGTCCAATTTCTTGGCAAGTTGGGGCGTCAATATCGCCATCGCCCTAACGGCTTTGCACACAAATTTGATGCGTTCGATCCTCACAATGCTGGGTGTTTTGATCGGCGTGTTCGCAGTCACATTGGCGGTTGCTGTAGGCAATGGCGCGCAAGAATCGGTGATGCAGTCGATCAACAGCTTTGGCTCCAACATGGCGATCATTGTGCCGGAGCCCGATAATGAGGGTGGTCGCCGCTCCTTTGATCGTGGACGGCTTACGAGCCGTGATTTGCGAGCGATTGAGCGTGAGGTCCCCGGCATAATCGCAACAGCACCGCAACTGCGTTCTACGCTCGATCTTGTGACGGCGGGAGCCAGCACATCGACCAGCGCGGTGGGCACTACGCCGGGCTACGGCCAGATCACCAATCACCCGGCTGATCGTGGCCGCTATATCAGCGAAGCCGATGTCCGTTCGGCGGCACGGGTGTTGGTCTTGGGCCGCACCACGGCAGAGACACTTTTTGGAGAGTTTGACCCAGTTGGCGAAACGGTACGCGTCGATGGGGTGCCGTTTCAGGTCATTGGCCTGCTTGAAGAGAAAGGTTCAACCTTTGGCACCGACAATGATGATACGGTGGTGATGCCAATCTCCACAATTCGTCAACGATTTGTCGGTGACACACTGCCGGGTCCAGACGATTTGCAACTGGCTTTCGCAGGTTTTGAGGAGGGGGCTTCGCTCGTCCAAGGCAAAATCGACATCACCAATGTGTTGAAGGACCGCTACCGGGTCCGCGACGGAGAGATAAACCCCTTCCGTGTGCGCACCACGCAAGAGTTCATGGAAGAAAGCCAGTTCATCACTGGCATCCTGCAAGCGGTGCTGGTGGCTATTGCATCTATCTCACTGCTGGTTGGCGGGATCGGGATCATGAATATCATGCTGGTTAGCGTCACCGAACGCACTCGTGAGATTGGTCTGCGCATGGCGCTGGGCGCGAAGGGAAGCGATATCCGCAACCAGTTTCTTGTCGAAGCCGCTGTGCTGTGCGTTTTGGGTGGGGCTGTAGGTCTGACCTTGGCGTGGCTCGCAGGAGCGGCGTTGACGGCCTATGCTGACTTTCCGGTTCCGATTGGGATCGGCGTCGCATTAGGTTCGCTGGCGTTTTCAGCCTTTTTGGGTTTGGTGTTTGGGAGCTATCCCGCAATTCGAGCCTCACGCTTATCACCAATTGAGGCTCTTCGAACCGAGTAGGCGCGCTCGGCGTTAGTTCGCGATTTTGCCGAAGAGAACGCCTGCGACTTTGCGCATCTGGATCTCTTCTGAGCCTTCGGTGATGCGATAGCGACGATGGTGGCGGTAGATGTGTTCGAACGGCTTATGCCGCGAATAGCCAATGCCGCCGTGGACCTGCATCGCACGATCTGCGGCATCGCATACCAGCCTGTTTGCCCAATAATTGCACATGGAGACCTTGTGCGAGAGTTTTTTCGCGACTTCTGGCTTAGGCATCTGATCCATTTCCCACGCAGTTTTGAAAATCAGCAGGCGCAGCATTTCGCATTGTGTGGCAAGCTCCACGATAGGAAACTGGATCGCCTGATTGAGCCAGAGGGGCTTGCCGAAAGGTTTGCGTTCCTTGGCGTATTGGATCGACTCAGCAACGCAGTATTCAGCAGCTCCAAGAGAGCTGGCAGCTTGCCGGATACGGTTTTCATGGACGAAGTGTTGCGCTGCAGCCAGGCCCCAATCGAGGTCTCCCAGCACCATTTCATCGGGCACGAACACGTCACTGAAGGAGCATTTTGGGTGATCGGTGGGCATATTGAACGTCCAAAGATACTCCCCGATTTCAAAGCCTTCAGCCTTCGCATCAACCACAAAGCACCCCAGGCTCTTCGCATCGCCATCTTCGCCTGAGTGCCGAGCAAAAGTCATGACGTGGGTAGCTGTGTGAAGCCCAGTGGTCCACATTTTCTCGCCATTGATAAGCCAGCCCTCCACGCCATCCTTGGTGTGGCGAGTGGCTGTGGTGTTCATATGTGTTGCGTCGGAACCGTGGGCTTCTTCGGTAAGGCCAAAGGCCCAGCGTTGCTCATCACGCAACATGCCCTCCATAAACTTTTCTTTTTGTGCCGGCGTTCCAAAGTCGCGCATCATCAGCGGCTGGACGAGATTTCCCACGATCGAGTGTTCGTTCTGAAGATCGTTATGGAGCCCAAGCCCCTTCTTGGCGAGGTGATGGCGTATGACCGCCATGCCCAGATTGGTGCCGTCCTGTCCGCCGAATTCATGTGGTAGTTGATAGCGGTAATGACCGGCCTTGTCGGAGAGCTTTTTTGCTTGCCGCATAAGGTCTTCCCATTCCTCTCGCGGCAGGCCTTCATTGTCCCAGTCGGTCCGAGCGTGCTCGCGTCGGTGATCGAAAAAGCGGATGTTGTCATCGCGTTGTTCGAGCGGTTTGATCTCCCGCTCGATAAACTCGTCGAGCACGGTGAGGTAGTCTTGAATATCCTGAGGTATCTCAAACATGGCATCCGCTCTTTTCACGCAAATGAAGATTCGCGGTCATGGATGCACCCTTTGCTTCTCAGATGCAAAATGTGGGCGCTTGCTATTCCTGGGTGACGAAGCGGATCAAAACCGGTGAGGCCGCGTTCAAGCCGATCCTCGATCCAGTCATCGCGGCTATCCCGTACACGATCATCTCTTCGCGCTTCTTGCGATTGCGCTCGTGTTGCGCTTCTGCCTTGGCGAGTGCCTCTGGCGTCATTGTCTTGGGCTCGATATCGATCTTGGTCGCGGCAATCGATGGCTTGGGCCTTTCTTGTCTTCCTTTTCCCGGTGGCGGTTGCCGTACTCGCTCCGCGACGGCGTGAGAGCCAATCCCGCACCCATTGCGGGACACTGCCCTCAGCGAAAGGCGCGTATGTACATGAGCGCAAGGGCATGCTTGCAAAGAAATTTGCGGCTGGGGCAGGTGCAATTGTAGCCAGCGTCAAGTTCTGAGACCACAAGCCGTTAAGGGATTGAGCCACAGCCCCGGCACTCTCCCCAGATAAGCCCGTCGCCATTCTCTCGCAGGAGCGGCCCTTCTGCTGGTTTCAAAAGCTCCTTTGCAGCCGTCAGAGAAGCTTGGTCGGGCCCAAACACTCAATTTTTGCAGTGAAAGCGAAATTGAGAGCCCAAGAACAGGCTCAGCCATGAAGGCTGCACCTCATTGCTTTGCAAGACGTAATCACGATTACAATTGTCGTGAAGGGCTAAACATCAGAAGTTCACAAGAGCATTGGGTCCAAGCGAATAGTCTGCGTCTGGCAATACAGCCCTGACACCCTAAATCGGTAATGATGTCGGCGTTGTTAGCATGAGTGTTTTGATCCCTTCGTAATGACCTTCCTGCCTTTCTTGATTGGTGCCGCGCTAATTATCGGTGTCTTTTGGTATCGTCGCTGGTCTCGGCAGCAGAGGCGTACGCAGCTTTTAGCAACCCCTCTCACAGCGCAACAACGGGCGGTGGTTGCGGAGCTTTTTCCGCTTTTCCGACGGATTCCGGATGAACTGCGCCCCAAGCTGGAGGGCAAGATCAATCTGTTCCTCGATCAGGTAACCTTTCGCGGGAAAAATGGTCTTGAGGTGACCGAAAGCATGCGGCTTTCGATCGCGGCACAGGCGTGCCTTCTGATCGTCAACAGCCCGGCCTGGTACGATACGATCCGCAATGTGCTGCTATACCCCTCGGCCTTCCGTCCGCATCGTAATGCGCATGATGGCTATATCGTGCATGAGGACAGATTGACCTTGCTGGGCGAAAGCTGGGCAAGGGGACCGGTCGTTCTGTCATGGGATCATGCTCTGCATGGTGGCTTTGACCCGGACGATGGCCACAACGTCGTCATTCACGAATTTGCCCATCAATTGGACGCTTTGACGGGCCACACCAACGGCATTCCGATCCTGCGCAAGGGTCAGGCCTATGCAGGCTGGGAGAAAGCAATGTTGGAGGCGTATCAGGGCCATGTGGCGCGGGTTGAAGGCGGGGCCGATACTCTAATCGACCCCTATGGTGCCTCCAATCACGAAGAATTCTTCGCCGAAGCGATAGTCACCTTCTTCGAGAAACCCCGTGCAATGCGGGCTGAGGAGCCAGCGCTCTACGCTCAGCTGTCAGAACTGCTTGCGCTCGATCCTGCGCAGTGGAATTAGGCGGGGAGCCTACGATCTGCGCAAACGCCAGATCGATTGATGGGTATTCGAAGATGAAGCCGCTGCGCCGAGCAACTTCGGGAATGACCAACTGTCCACTGAGCAGCAATTCCTCTGCGAACGCCCCAAGACCCTTGCGAAGGGGCCATGCTGGAACTGGCAGAATGGCAGGCCGTTTAAGCGCCTTGCCAAGCGCGGCAGTGAATTCTGCATTGGTGACAGGTTCTGGCGCAGTACCATTGAGTGGACCGCTTATCTCACGGCGCGCAATGGTGTGGCAGATAAGCCTGACGAGATCGTCGCGGTGGATCCAGCTCATCCATTGCTTGCCATGGCCAAACTTCCCGCCAAGTCCAAACTCGAACGGGGTCAGAAGCTTTGCGAGCATGCCGCCGCTGCGATCAAGGACGAGCCCGGTGCGAAGATACACGGTCCGCACACCTAGGCTTTCAGCAGGCGCCGCCGCCCGTTCCCAGGAACGGCACACTCGACGTGAGAAGCAGTTGGTTCCTTGGGCTTGCTCATCCAGGATTTCATCACCACGAAGGCCATACCAACCAATGGCTGATCCGTTGATCAGCACCTCAGGCTTATGCTCAAGGCGCTTTATCAGGCGGATAATGTCATAAGTGGTGCGCAGGCGAGATTGCACGATCTTGACCCGTTTCGCTTTGGTCCAGGGAGTATCGGAGATGGGTTCCCCGGCAAGGTTTACGACCGCGTCAAAATGCGCGTTATCGGCAATTTCCTCGAGTGATTGAATATTGCGGAGTGGTCCATGCGCAGCGAGCGGCATGACACTGGATTTGTTGCGAGTAAGGACGGTTACCTCATGCCTTGCTGCGAGGAGGCCTTGCACAAGGCGACTGCCGATAAAGCCGGTTCCCCCAGTAACCAGTACCGATTGTCGCGCGGGTAGGATGGCCGCCAGCTCGCTCGGTTCGCGCTCGGTCAAGCGCTCGGTCCGCTTAGCCGCGGCGAGATCGCGCAGACCAGAGATGACTACGCCAATGCTCGCAAGGATGCAGAACCAGCTCATAAGCCCGTGGTAGCTGCTTGCCAGAGCGCTGGGTTGCTGCGCCAAGCCGATTAGCCACGGAATAAGCATGGCGAGAATGACCCCGTAGTTGAGGGTGAGTAAAGTGTGGGTTACTCTTTCGCTCGCCGGAAGCAGCCGGGTGCGATCTTCCTCGACAAAATCCCACAAGGTGATGAAGAGCTCGCCCAACAGGAGAAGCACGAGCGCAATGGCCCAGCCGCCCCGCGGTTCAAACCATCCAAGTGCCATGAACATGACGGCATAAGCGAGATTGCGGATGCCGTGCAGGGTCAGCTCCAACCGTTGCGAAGGACGCCACGCGAGACGTTCTGTCCCCTCATGATGGTAGAGCGTATCAAACGCGCCCATCATCATCTGGGCGAAGACGAAGAACCATAGGATATCGGTCATTGGATTTGTCCTTCTCTTTTGTCGGATTGGTCGCAGAAGCGGCAATGCTGGTGCATGACCTCGCCCAGAAGGGCGTGGTTGAGGGCAAGGGAGAAGGTGAATTCGCCTTCGCCCTGATCTACGTGATCGATGGTAAGCTCACCCGGTGCGAGCCATTGGGGAAGGCGAAAGCGTTTGCCGCCAATTTCAAGAAAATAGTGATCGCTGGAGAAGCGAATGCCGCCTTCAATCGCCCTCACCCGCAAGGCGATGCCGAAACCGCGCCCTAGGTATTCCTCAAGGCCAGTGGGCCCGGCAAACCGCTTGGCTGAATGGATGACCTGCGGAAAGCCGCGCCGCCTTGCGTACATCCGAGTCCATACTTGACCTCCGCTCGCCCCATCCTCTGTCACGCTGACCATTGCGGCGCCTCCGCCTTTGCGTTCCAACGGCAGAGGCGCACCGATCAGGCGGCAGCATTGTGCGAGAATGCGTCCGCTCAGGCTCATCTGGCATGCTGCCACCTGGCCGACATAGCTCGCGCTATCGCCCGCATTGAGCCGCTTGCCAAAGCGCGCACGGACACGGGCAGGCAGGGCATCCCAGCTGGCATTTCCCAAGAGCTGTCTGAAGCGAATGTCAGCCAGCTGGGCTGGCGCACCCTCGTGCCCCAAGATCTGCCGCTCTTCCTTAGCCATCATCTGCATCTTGCCCACCTCCTGAACAATTAGTTATTTCTGTATTGAGAGAAATTCAGTATCAAATTTTTTACCCGTCTTCGGTTTCCGCCTTGTCCTTGCGGCTGACGAACTTGAGAAGGCCCACCACTTTGCCGCCCAGCCCAATCAGTCGCATAAGCTGTTGCGGGGGCACATGGATCATCTGATTGTACCAGCTCTCAACGGTGTTGATGAAATCGTGCATACCGTGGAGACGCTGGCGCACTTCTGGACTAATTTTGGGGTCGTCGATCCCTTCCATCGCGGTCCGGATCGCGGCGACCATGGGGTCAATCTCGCGTTCTTTGCGCCCTTGAGCAACCTTGCTCGCCATCTGCCACATATCGGTTTCAGCGACGTAGTGATCGCGCCTGTCCCCCAGAACAGGCACGCGCATCACCAGCTTCCAGTTAAGAAGTTCCTTGATGCTGTTCGAAACGTTCGAGCGTGCCATGCCGAGCTTTTCAGAAATCTCTTCGGCAGTCAGCGGACGATCGGACAAAAGCAACAGCGCCTGGATCTGAGCAACCGAGCGATTAACACCCCACTGCCCACCAAGGTCTCCCCAGCGAAGCACAAAAGCCTCGACAGCTGCAGGGAGTTTATCCGAATCGATAGTTGTTTCTGTCATGACAGAAATATCTGTCATAATGATGCTTATGTCAAGTGTGTTGGCGGTGAGTGAGGCTAAGCCAAAGAAGGCAAACGGCTTTTCTGTGCGCCATGGGTTGGGACAGGCAAGATCGAGATGTTCGCATAGCCGATCCGCGTCGGTGGTCGACTTTCGGGAGATCTGCGATTTTTCGAACAGGACGCAACCTACTTCCGAATAGCTCCGACTCTTGCGGCAAATGCTTATCGAATAGTCGAGCTGGATTTGGTCAAACGGATCGATCTGGTCGAGCGCCCCTTGGCCGAGAAGCCCCTGTAGTGTGCTAACGCCAATCCGACCAAATCCGCCTCCACCGCCAGACCACAGCCCCTATATGCACTTGATCTCTTGCCGTGCGGCATTGCGGTCGGCCCGGTCACTGGGCGCAAGCGTAGCCATGTGCGTGACAAATGGTGCAAGGTTGCGGAAACTGTCCTCTCATATCGGTGAGCGTGACGGCAAGAAGGTGTTCGTATCTGTCGAATCGTAAATTCATGAGCCCCCTTCCGGTACGAATTCTCGTCTGGCATGAACGGACGCCATGACAGATGCGAGCCAACTCCTTGAGATACCGAAGCCTCCGGGCGTACCGCTACTTGGCAATGCCTTTACCGTTGATGCTTCGAAGCTGATTCAAGAGTTGATGAGGTTGGCAGAAGAGTACGGCCCGATCTTCAAGCTTGAGGTTATGGGCAACACTCTTGTGTTTGTTTCCGGGGCTGATTTGGTCGCCGAGGTTTGCGACGAAAAGCGTTTTGACAAGACCGTCCGTGGGCCGCTCAAACGTTTGCGCTCGATCGCGGGTGACGGACTTTTTACGGGCGATACCGACGATCCGAATTGGTCCAAAGCGCACCACATTCTCCTGCCATCCTTCAGTCAGAAGGCGATGGGCAGCTATCTTCCCATGATGCAGGACATCGCCAGCCAATTGATGCTCAAATGGGAGCGGATGAATTCGGATGATGTGATTGATGTCCCCAAGGACATGATCCGGCTGACGCTCGACACAATTGGCGTCTGCGGCTTTGGTTACCGCTTCAATTCCTTCTACCGTGATGATTTTCACCCATTCATTGAGGCGCTCAATCGAACACTAAGCACCACACAGAAGATGCGCGGCCTCCCCGGCGAGAAATTGTTGAAGGGCGAGCAAATCAAGCAATTGCATCGCGACGCAGCCTACATGAACCGCCTCGTGGATGAGATCATCCGTGAAAGACGCAATAAGGGTAGTGACGGGCCGGAAGACTTGCTCGACTTCATGCTTTCTGGACGCGACGCGCGAACCGGTGAGCGGCTTTCCGATGAGAATATCCGTTTCCAGATCAACACTTTTCTGATCGCTGGGCATGAAACGACCTCCGGCTTGCTATCTTTTGCGCTCTATTACCTGCTTAAAGATCGCGATGTGCTTCGCCGCGCCTATGCTGAGGTGGACGCAGTTCTGGGCCGTAATATTGATCAATCACCAACGCTTCAGCAGATTGGACAATTGCCTTATGTCCGCTCGATCCTGCTTGAGGCGCTGCGGCTCTGGCCAACCGCGCCGGCATTTGGACTGGCACCTTTCAAGGACGAAGTGCTGGGCGGCAAATACGCTCTCCCCAAAGGGACATTCACAACGGTCGTCATCCCCTCGCTCCACCGCGATACCAATGTGTGGGGCGACAACCCTGACGCATTTAATCCTGACAACTTCTCCGCCGAAGCCGAGGCGGCTCGCGATCCGGCAGCGTACAAGCCTTTCGGAAATGGCCAGCGTGCCTGCATTGGACGGCAGTTCGCAATTCAGGAATCGATCCTAGTCTTGGGCATGATCCTTCAACGCTTTGAGCTGTTCGATTATTCGAATTATGAGCTCGACATTAAGGAAACGCTTTCGATCAAGCCGAACGAATTCACGATCAAGGCTCAGCTTCGCAATGATGTGGAGCGGTTGGGGGCGGCGACCGCTAAGGTGCAACCCAACGACGAGGCGCAAATGACATCGCGTGTGGCAAAGCATGGCACGTCGCTGACGGTACTTTTCGGATCGAATTTGGGATCGAGCGAGAGCTTTGCTCGCGAGCTCGCGCAAAAGGCCGAGTTCAGCGGTTTTGATGTGACGATGGCACCGCTCGATGCTTTCGTGGGCAAATTGCCAGCCGAAGGTGCGGTCGCGATCGCCTGTGCGTCTTATAATGGCATGCCACCGGATAATGCGGCGAAGTTTGTCGATTGGCTGGAGGCGACCAAGGCCCGTCTCGATGAAGTGTCGTACTTCCTGGTTGGTTGTGGCAATAGCGATTGGGCTGCGACGTTTCAGGAAGTGCCGCGAAAGATCGATGTTCGCCTCGAAGCGCTTGGCGCAAAGCGTATCGTCGCCAGCGAAGAACTTGATGCGCGGGCCGATGTCGATACGCAGTTCCACACATGGCTCGATGCACTGATCCCCCAGTTAGGTGAGCATTTTGAGCTGGACCTGGAGCCAGAAGCTGGCGCGAATGCTGAGCCGCTTTATACTGTAGAGCTCACCGCGAGCATCACAGGCAACGCTGTGGCAGACCGGGTTGGGACCCGCAACGTCACTTTGGTCCGCAGCCGCGAGCTCAAGGATATCACCAAGGATGACGGGCGTTCGACGCGTCATATTGAGGTCGAGCTGCCCAATGGGATGGAGTACGAGCCCGGTGACCACCTTTGCGTAGTGCCTGTCAACGACAGTACGGTCGTTGAGCGGCTGCTCAATCGATTTGGCCTTGATCGAGATAGTTATGTCCGGATTGAATCACGCAGTGAAATGCGAGGGCCGTTTCCGAGTGGCAGCACTTTTTCGGTCTTGCATCTCGCCAAAACCGCCGGAGAACTGCAAGCGGTCGCAACCCGCAAGGACATCGCAACGCTCGCGCACTTTGTTGAATGCCCCAATTCGAAGGTCGCAATCGAGGCACTCGCTGCTCCTCCCGCAGAGGACGGTAGGGACCTGTACGCGAAAGAGGTGCTAGAAAAGCGCAAGTCGGTACTGGATATTCTCGAAGACTATCCTGCTTGTGATCTGCCGCTCGCACTGTTCCTGGAAATGATCCCATTTCTTAGCCCACGCTACTACTCGATCTCTTCATCGCCTGCGAGCGCGCCCAATCGATGTTCGATCACTGTGGGCGTGGTCAAAGGGCCTGCATTGTCGGACAAAGGCGAATTCAAGGGGACTTGCTCCAACTATCTGGCAGAGCTTGCGCCGGGCGATCAGTTTCAGGCTCTGG
The DNA here is from genome assembly GCF_947502395.1 of uncultured Erythrobacter sp. Lineage (GTDB taxonomy): Bacteria > Pseudomonadota > Alphaproteobacteria > Sphingomonadales > Sphingomonadaceae > Erythrobacter. The sequence goes on along the minus strand of NZ_CANMZM010000002.1, from coordinate 185,276 downwards.
TGCGCAAGCCGACGGCCAGATTCCGTCTGCCTGGCGATCCGAAGACCCCTCTTATTATGATTGGTCCAGGCACTGGCATCGCTCCGTTCCGCAGCTTCCTGCAACAACGCGATCATCTGCACCAGCAAGGGGCAGTGCTTGGCGAAGCGCATGTGTTCTTTGGCTGTCGTCACCCGGATATCGATTATCTCTATCGCGATGAGTTGAACGACTTTCATGAGCGAGGCATCGCCAAGGTCCATACAGCGTTTTCGCGATTGAACGGTCAAAAGACCTACGTCCAAGACCTTATTTTCCAAGAGGCAGGTGCCTTGTGGGCAATGATCGAAGCGGGCGCTTACATCTACATTTGCGGCGATGGCGCAAAGATGGAACCCGAAGTGCGGCAGGCACTTGTTACAATCTGCTCCGAGAAGAAGGGGCTCGATAAGTTGCAGGCTGAAGCGTGGTTCGATGCGCTGATGGACGAAGAACGTTACCTGCTTGATGTCTGGGTGGGTTAGAGCCCTAGCTCAGAAGAGACACTGTAGGAAAATGGCGGAGACGGAGGTGGCAAGTAGGCTGATGCAACCACTTGTGGTTTAACGGGAATGCGGGGCGTCTGGAGGGCTTTTTACCACAATTGCTCCCCGGCTTCCCTGAATTGCGATTTGAGCCTCCGATTTTGAGTAACTTTTGGCTGAGTATCACAAGATTTTGGAGACCTAGAGTATGTCCCGTACGGGAAAGCGCTCCCTCCATAGCCGCTCTTCGAGCACCAAATATCCCTTTCGGGAAAATTATCTTGAAATTGATACACTATCCGCATAGATTTCCCGTTCGGGAAAGGTGATGCTCATGCTCAATGTTGCCACTATTGGCCAAATCATTCGCGATGAACGCAAGGAGCTTGGTCTGCGACAGGACGAGTTGGCTGCTGCAAGCGGCGTCGGCTTGCGCTTCCTCGTTGAGCTGGAGCGGGGGAAACCAACTGTCCAGATGGGCAAGGTTTTAGATGTGATTTCGGCACTGGGATGTGAATTGCAGATCAAAAGGCCCGACGGGATCGTGATTGCGGGTCGAGCGGATGCGCCCAAGAAGGATGAGGCGGAGTGACGCTGCCAATTCTGGATACGCTGGTGGTCTGGTGGGACGAGCGACTGGCAGGCGAACTCTCGATCGACAAGGGCGGCGCGATGCATTTCGTATACGCGCCTGACTGGCTGGCTGATGAAACTGCCCCGGCGCTTTCCCATGCGATGCCTAAGCAGCAAGAGCCATATGAAGACCGTGCGTGCAAGGCCGTCTTTGGCGGACTGCTTCCCGAAGAAAGCCAGCGCACCGCTATCGCTCGGGCACTTGGAGTTTCGCCCGACAATCCGTTTCGCCTGCTTGAGGCTTTGGGCGGAGATGTTGCCGGTGCTCTCGCATTCCTGCCCAAAGATGCAAAACCGGTCCAAGAACAATCCGAGACCGCTCCAGAACCACTGCGAGAGAACGAGCTTGCGGCACTGCTCGATCGGTTGCCTGCCGTACCCATGCTGGCAGGCGAGGGCGGCGCGAGGCTAAGCCTTGCAGGGGCACAGAGCAAACTGCCGGTGGTGCTCACTGCGGACTGTGGCATTGCGATCCCTCGTCCCGGCGAACCATCCACGCATCTAATCAAGCCTGAACCGGATCGCTTTGCTGGATTGGCTGCAAATGAGGCCTTTTGCCTCGCCTTGGTCCGCGCGGTGGGCATTGATGCTGCCTATGCAGAGTGGCGCGAGGTGGCCGGCAAGCCGTTGCTGCTGGTCGAACGCTATGACCGGATGATGCTCGACGGAAAGACGCACCGTCTGCATCAGGAAGACTTCGCTCAGGCACTTAGCGTCCCCTCGAACCGCAAATACGCGGCGGAGGGCGGGCCGACTTTCAGCGATAGCTTCGCGCTGTTGCGCAGCGCTGCGACCCGACCCGCGCGTGAGGTGCTGAAGCTGGCCGACGCGGCAATCTTCAATCTCCTTATCGGCAATGCCGATGCACATGCGAAGAACTACAGTTTGCTGCGGCGGGAGAACGGCGAGGTGGTGCTTGCCCCGCTCTACGATCTTGTCGCCACGCATATGTGGAAGGAGCTCTCCCCCAAGCTCGCAATGAGATTTGGTCGCGCGGCGACCCTCGAAGAATTTGACAGCGAATGCGTGGCGAGGTTCGCGGACGAAGCAGGGCTGGGTGCTCCGTACATTCGCCGCAGGGTGAGTGACCTTGCTGACGCAGTGACGGAGGAAATTGAGAAGGGCGTTCAGGTGCCCGGCAATCCGCCTGAGGATGCTGTCGCGCCAATTGCCGAAGCATTATCGACCCGCGCCAGCGCTGCTGCACTGAAGCTTTTGGAAGTTTGAGCGTTAAAATTGATGGAGCCAGACCTCTCTCGTCCGCAATCATGCAACGGATTCGAAGAGGGAACCGCTACTGCGCGATCGGCAGTCGATGCTGAGCTTTAGTGCCACTCAAATTGTCAGGATCCTTCGCCGCGAGGGCGCGGAGATCCGTCGGAAAGACGTTGGAAAACCCCTTAAGAACGAACAGTCGAAATGTCTGGTCACGTGGGGGAGTATGGGAAATTGGAGGGCACACCGTACCCGGAGATCCGGTGTTTGGGAGACGAAGATTTCTGCGGGTTTCGCAGTCATTTGACCATCTGTCGCCAAGTAATGTCATCTGATGTCACTCCGTGACCCGCAACTCGCATACGAGTTGCTCGCGGATAAGCTATTAATTTGAAGTCGAAAATTAGCGTTTTCCTACAAGGTGGTCGCTACCGTAGACTGATGTCAGTCCAAAGGGGGCAATGGGCCGTGGAGGGTCGGCCAAACGTCAGGTGACGCAGTGCGGTTTGCCCTTCAATGCTATGTCGACGAAGACCTTCATGCCCTCGTCAAAGCCGCCGCTGATGCAGCGCATATGAGCGTCAGCCAATGGCTGAAACTCACTGTTATCGAGGCTCTCGAGCAGCCCCAGGACGACGCGTTCCGCGATCAGGTTCTGGCCGATCTGCTCTTCACCAAAATCGCGCTCGACGGCTGGCTCCGCACACACAAAGATAAGGAACTGCGGGACCGGGTTGTGGTCGCTTACCAACGACGCATTCGCGAATATCGCGAGCGCAAAGTCGCGAAGCGCGAGGGGCGCTGAGCGATGCTTTCGGTTGCCAATGTGCGCTCGGCCGGCGGTGCGGCCAACTACTTCGCCAACGACAATTACTACACCAAGGCGGACGCTGACCGGTCCGGAATCTGGGTCGGCAAAGGTGCCGAGCGGCTGGGTCTTTCGGGCATGGTCGATACCAAGCCGTTCGAGGCAATCCTGCGCGGCGAACTGCCCAACGGCGAGCGTATCGGACACCAGGGCCAATACCACCGCGCCGGGACCGATCTGACCTTTTCACTGCCCAAGAGCTGGTCACTGTTGGCACTCGTCGGCAAGGATCAGCGGATCATTGACGCGTACCGTTCAGCGGTCGTCGAAACGCTCCAATGGGCGGAGAAGAATGCGGCTCAGTATCGCATTGAAAAGGGCGGGAAGGAGCGACTTCATGCGAGCGACAACCTGACCATTGCCCTGTTCCAGCACGACACCAACCGCAATCAGGAACCGAACCTGCACTTCCACGCCGTCGTCGCTAATATGACGCAGGACAAGGACGGCAAGTGGAGGGCGCTGCGCAACGACAAGCTGTGGAAGCAAAACACTCTTCTCAATGCCATGACGATGGCGCGCTTCCGGATCGAGGTCGAGAAGCTTGGTTACCGGATCGGCGCATTCGGAAAGCACGGTAACTTCGAAGCAAAGGGTGTAGACCGTGACGCGGTGATGGCCTTCTCGACGCGGCGTCAGGAGGTGCTCGAAGCCCGACGCGGCGGCGGGCTTGAGGCGGGTGTGGTCGCGACGCTGGCGACCCGGCAGGCCAAACAAAGCGATGTTGATCGCGGTACCTTGATGGCCCAATGGGAAGGGCAGGCTTGGGATCAGGGGCTCGACCTTGAAGGCATGGTGCGCGACGCCCGGCTGCGTTCGCACGAGCTGACTGTCGCGGCTGCAAAGCGAGCAACTGATCGCCCCACTTTGCTTGAACGGGGCAAGGCAATGATTGCCAGCGTCGCCGAGCAAATGGGCATCAGGGAGGGCGATCCGCTCATCCCCAAGCGGCTCCATATGAAGGGCAGGGAAGAGATTGCGACGGCTCATGCGGTCGCTTCGGCGGTGCGGCATCTATCAGAGCGAGAGGCGGCGTTCACGGCCACGGATCTCGCCAAGGCGTCGCTCGATTTCGGTTTGCCGACGACGATGAAGTCCGTCGAGAAGCGCATTGGGCAACTTGCTCAGCAGGGCGCGCTGTTGCGCGGGCGTGGCGCGCAGAAAGGTTGGCTGACAACATCCAATGCATTGGCGCTGGAGAGCCGTATGTTGGCCGAGATCGAGAAGGGAAACGGCGCAGTTCGTCCGATCCTCAACGCAGACGCCGCAGGGCCATACCTGCAAGCTTCAGCAGCTATCAACTACGGCATGAAGTTAAATGCCGGTCAGGAAGCAGCAGGCCGGTTGATCCTGTCTTCGACCAATCGTGTCGTGGCCGTCCAGGGTGTGGCAGGAGCAGGTAAATCAAGCGTGCTGCAGCCACTCAATCAGCTTCTGGAAGAGCATGGGAAGAGGGTCATTGGCTTGGGTGTTCAGAACACGCTGGTGCGCATGCTGGAGAAGGATACCGGCATCCCGTCGATGACATTGCATCGCTTTCTTGGACAGAATCGTAAGCTCCTCGATGGCTCGGCAGCCAAAGCCGACATCGCCGCTGCGCGCGAGGAATATAGGGACACTGTCCTCGTACTCGATGAAGCATCAATGGTCTCTTCCCGCGATCAGGACCGGCTGATCCGGCTTGCCAATCTGCTTAAGGTCGATCGCCTCGTGCTCGTGGGCGACGAAAAGCAGTTGGGGGCTGTCGGAGCGGGCAAGCCTTTTGCTCTGGCGCAGCGTGCAGGGACCGCAACGGCGCGCATGGACCACAATCTTCGCGCCCGCTCCGATACCCTGAAGAGGGCGCAGCAGGCGGCCCAGTCGGGAAAGACCAGTAATGCGCTCGAACATCTCAAGGATCACATCGTCGAGGTCCAGGAGAACAGCGCAATAGTTGCTGCGGAACGCTGGCTGTCACTTCCGCCTGCCGAGCGCGAGCGCACGTCGATCTTCGCAGCAGGTCGTCAGTTGCGCTCCGAGATAAATGCCGCAGTCCAAACCGGGCTCGCCGCCAATGGTGAGATCGGACCAGTGAGCGCACAGCTTAAAATTCTATCCCGTGTGAACGCAACCCGGGAGGAATTGCGCTACGCGCGCAATTACAAGCCGGGCATGGTTCTTGAAGTCGCAAGCCGACAAACGCGGCACGGGCTCGGGCGCGGAAGCCACCAGATCTCCGCCGTCGATACCGAAAAGGGCGTTGTCACATTGCGCGATGAGCGAGGCAATTTGCGCCGCCTTGTTCCGTCCAGATTGTCTGCGAAAGGCAGCGACCAGACCTTGCAGCTGTTCGAGAGGAAGGAACTCGATCTGTACACCGGAGACGCGATCCGATGGACGGCGAGCGACCACAAGCGCGGAATGATAAATGCAGACCGCGCAACTGTGACCGCGATCGATCAGGACGGGGTGACGGTCACGAGCTCCAGCGGCATGGACCACAAACTGAAACCAGACGACCCGATGTTGAAGCGGATCGACCTCGCCTATGCGCTCAACGCCCATATGGCGCAGGGCCTCACAGCAGATAAGGGCATTGCCGTGCTCGACAGCCGCGAGCGGCGACTGCTCTCGCAAAGGAACTTCCTCGTTACGATCACGCGATTGCGGGATGAGCTTACGCTGATCGTCGACAGCCGGGACAAGGTTGGGAGAGGTATTGCGGCCAACTTAGGCGAGAAGTCTTCGGCAGCTGAAACCACCGACCGGCTTGGGACTGCGGCAGCCAAAGGAGTCAGGGCGGCTCAAATTCAGTCGACCAATCATGATCGGCAGGCTGAACACGAAAATGCACGAGAGCTAGTCAAGGAGCGGATCAAGCCGTTCGAGATTGGCTTGTAGCGAATTGGCACGAATTGGGCCGATTGAAGAACGTCAGCTTTAGGTTTCGAAGGATCGGAGAGCGGTCATTCCACTTACGACCCTAATGTCGGTCATAGACAGTAAAAACATCATTTCCTGAATGCGGACGTTGTTTGCGCTCGCTCAAAGTGTTTTAGATGGGGTGGAAGTGGCCTTTCTAGTCTTCCTTCGAACGAGGCTATAGCCGATTGAGGTTGCAAACCTGAATTTGACAACAGGACATGTTGCTAAAATCCGCTAGCCAGAACATCTTCCGGAACGTGTCGTACATACAATGCTATACAAGGTAGGTCGCGCCAAGTGCTGGAAGCTCCTTGGCCGCCATTCCTCTGTAACACGATGGAGCTTTAAGCTTGTGGTAGTGATCTTCACTCGAACTGACAGACCCTTGTATGCGCTTACCTTGCGCTTATGTGGAATAGCGAGTTTTGCGCTAATGGCGGCGCTGATAAAGCTTGCGGCTAATAGCGGAATTCATCTTATCGAACTGGTGTTCTGGAGACAGGTCATCGCTTTGCCTGTAATCTTGAGTTGGGCGATGCTTTCTGGTGGCCTTGCTAGGCTGGCGACCAAACGACCACTAGCGCACGCCGCGCGCGCTGGTTACGGCTTGATCGCAATGATGCTAAGCTTCGGCGGTCTGATTTTGTTGCCACTGGCTGAGGCAACGACCCTTGGATTTGCGGCACCAATCTTTGCTGTCTTGCTTTCTGCTGTCTTACTCAAAGAAAATGTCGGCCTAATGCGGTGGTGTGCAGTTCTCGCAGGCTTTACAGGTGTCGTCATTATAGCCCAACCAGGGAGCGACGCTATACCCCTGACAGGCGCACTGGTCGCTCTTGGCGGCGCCTTCATGGTGGCGCTCATCTCTACCCAAATCCGCGATCTATCCCAAACGGACACCCCCCCGGTGATCGTTTTTTGGTTTTGTGTTTGCTCAGTTGCGGTTTTGCTAGTGCCGGTGACTTTGCTGTTTGAGCCTTACAGCCCTCGCGAATGGTTATTACTGTTAGGCCTTGGTCTCACTGGCACGTTAGGGCAGTTGCTGATTACGATCGCACTGCGTTTCGGCCAGGTCTCCAGCGTGATGACTATGGACTACTCCAGTCTCCTGTGGGCAGCGATGTACGGGTGGCTGTTATTCGATACGCTTCCTACCAATACGCTTTGGTTGGGTGCACCTATGTTGATCGCAGCGGGTATGGTGATTGTATGGCGAGAGACAATCATAGCGAGCCGCTAGGGGCTCGCATCAAAAGGCGCTGGTAGCTGTGTTTCCGTCCCTAGTTTTAACTAGACAACCGAAGCACATATAATCCTCTCAACGCACATCGCGTGTTAGTAGGTTGACGCTGCTATTATCAAGTTGAGTGTTCCCAGTATCGAGATAACCAATCCGTTTGGCAAGTTTGATAGAAGCTTTGTTGTCAGGACTTATTACACAGGCTGTTCGCCCAGCGAATTTTTCGTCAAACCACGCCTGGGATGCTATTGCGGCTTCAAACGCATATCCCCTGCCGTGAAAACAAGAACGCAGAGTCCACGACATTTCGATGAAGGTATCGGTTTGACTGCTAAGGTCGCGTTCAAAACGCGCGAAGCCAATCTTTCCCACATATTCTTCCGAGGCCTTTTCGATGATTGAAAACAACCCGAAATCCTCGATCACCCAATGTCCAACATCGCGGAGAAATTTCTCCCATGCCTTAGCTCGCGTGAGAGGCACGCCCCCAAGATGCAGAACGACTCGTTGCTCCGCGAACATTGCAGCAGAGGCCTCGAAGTCTGAGTAAATCGGTGGACGCAGTTCTAAATGTGCGGTTTCAATCATCTTTCAAGTAGAGCGGATGATCGCTTTAAAGCAATCACATTTTCGCTGTGGATGACTAGGATCGTATTGTAGGCGGTTATTCGCGGTTCAAATGAAAAGCGTCTGCTCACTTTGCTGAAGACAGCGAAAGCAGACCGTCCGCTTCCCACCCAATCTCCGCCGTCCCGGCGATCTTCGAAATGTCCTGAAAGCGGTCGTCGGAATCATGGCAAATCTCTGGTCTGGAAATGGGCCGTATGCTGACTGTCCGGTTATCGATTTCGCAATGCACAAACCAGACATTTCATGAATGGCCCGCATTTGCGGAATTGGCGGAGAGAAACTCGCTGCGTACCCTCATTAGCCTCGGGCTCTGCGCCTTCGTGCATTCGAAAGCTGGTAATCAACCCCGGTCATGCGGATGCGCCAAGTCAGCATCTGACTACTCACTTGATAGTTGTTCTGAGCTTGATGTTCGGTCAGTCCCGTCCGGCGAATTTTCAGCAACGCTGGGCGCGGGAGGAGCAATGTTCCCGCTAGCCAATCCGCCTCATCTTCTTGGTCTTGATTGTATGAGGTAGGGACGAAATGACCATCTGCGCTCAACCCCGCTGAGGTCAGCTCATGGCCGAGCAAGATATGGGAAAGCTCGTGCATGATGACGCTATTTTGACGCGGTTCGGACTGGCTAGAATTGACGACAATCAGATGCTTCTCACCAACCCGCATTGTGAAAGCCGACCAACTGTCGGGGTCCGTGACCGTTAGCTGCACCAAGTCGTCATCACTCACTCCCGCGATGTCCACTTCGGTCCAAACCAGAATGTCATACGCAGAAGCGACCTTGCGTGCACTCAAGGGAGCGTCCGGCTGGAGGCCGAACTTCTTGCGAACCTCGACAGATCGTCGTTCGCTCTGTGCCTTGAAGCCCCGCTTGAGCATATCAATGTCCCGCTACGTTGCTCACCTTGGCCTTAAACTGCTCCTCAGCTCGCTCGATAAGTCGAGCCAGCGATTGCGCGGTGTTTGGTGCGAGGGTTTTGTCCTTTTTAAACGCGATTTGAAGTCCGCCCATCGCTGTGAATTTTGTGACTTCTTCACCGATCCAATCGCAGACCTTTTTCAACGTTAACTGATCGGGAATATGACCGTTTTCGATCTTTGAAAGCGTTGTAGGGCTGATACCTATCTCCCGCGCAGCAGCTCTGACCCCCATGCTTCCACGCTTTTGAAGAACGAGGCGTCCTAGGTCATCGAGTTGCATTCCCCCTCCTGTCCATAAAAATGGTATTACTGTAACAATATGGTGGACACTTCGCCATCGAAGCGGTAAGTGTCCACGAAACTGGTGCAGTTATGAATCACAGCTCAGCCAAGAGCACAAGGAGTTTTTGCAAATGGGCGACCCTTTTTCACAGGAGTGTGCGGAATTGGAAGGGCTTCCAAGAAGATGAAACCGGCGGTCCGTCGGCAGCTTCAAGACATTGGAGTGCAGGTGGATGCGGAGGTCTACCCGAATGTATTCAATGATGGGGTCATGGCGCCCAAAGGCTCTATCGTTGATCGAGAAACACTGGGCGCGGAGAACTATGATGAACAACAAGGACCGTGTCGATCCGCAGCCGGATCGTGGCAAGGGGCCGCCGGATGGCAAAGGTCGTCCTGTCGATCCCGGGCGTCCTGTAACACCGAGCCGTCCAGCAGCGGGCGACTACGTGAAAACTATCTCGGCCAGCTAGATGCGGTATTTGCGGCATACCCGCGTACCGCTGTCTGGACGAGCAATGAGGGAATGTGGCTTGCCGTTGATAGCGCAGTTCTGTCTGGGCTTGATCGCAAGGCCGCATTCCTGATTGCTGTCCCATTTCGCCATTTTCAGCCCATTCGAGCGTGGGCTTTTTGGGCAACTGCGGTCAGCCGAACTTGGATCGGCCCCCGCCATACTAACGCAGTCGATGGATCGATCTGCGCCTTTAATCCATCCGAAGGAACGTGGAAGGTCGGTGGCGATCTAGTCGCGTTGATTGACCAATACACAATGTGGGTCTTCTGCCAGCTACACCTAGAAGTTATAGGTTGGTGGCCAGGAAAGCAGACGGCAGATTTCATCTATGAGCGCCTTACAGAATTGAAGCACAACGAATGGTGCGGCTGTCGGCCTGACGCAGGACGTTATGCAGAATGCTGCAAGAAGTCTGATCTTGCCGCAGACCGTTTTCAGGCTGCGATGCAGTTCGTTGGTGGCTTCTTGAAATTCAAACCTCGCAAGCCCCCGGTCAGTGTGTCCCGGCTGATTTGTGAGGGAGGCGAACCCCCTGTATTTACGCGTGCGAGACCAGATCCAATGCTGTTTGTCGGGTCTTGTCTCTTTCCTGCAAAAGTTGACGGCAAACTATCGGGTTCTGCTGCATGGATCATGCAGAGGTTCGACCAAACCAGAAACCGGTGAGGAAGCTTTCGAGCTAAAATGGAATGTCATCATCCAGATCATCGTATGACGAAGGCGAAGGTAGAGCGCCTTTCGGTAAAGGTAAATTCGTTACGACGAACAGGTTCAGGATATCGTCTCTGTCCATAAACATAACCTGCGAACGTTTCGTTGCGTCGAGCTTTGTACCTATCCAATTGCGAGCCTGCTTTGTGATCTCACCTCCAGCAACAATGAATGCGTGATCCACCAGCACTCGCCGACTGATCTCCGGATCAAATATCTCATGTCCGAGCATCATGGTTATTTGGTTGTGTATCTCAGCGACATTGCTGGTGCTTCTACCAGACGCGTCGAGCTTCCCTTTTTTTGCTTGAATCCCAAAGTAGAGGATGTGTTGCGTGGGAAGAGTAAATTTCATCCACACGTCTTTGCCATATTCGAGGGCCTTGTCTTTATGCCCGGCAGCAGTGATCCGATGGAAGCCCAATTGGCGGAAAAGTGGCAAAAGCACTTCTTCTATAAGCTCGTCCTCAGAGCAATTGTCGAGATACGACACAAGTTGATCACGACGCTCCATCTCAGATGGAGTGAGTGGCCGGTGTGGGTTTGCCACCTGAGCAATTCTTTTCGTTGCAATGTGACGTAGTTGAGCCGTTTCATTCTCGTCATAGAAGGCCTGCCAGCCTTCACGAGCCAGTACAACGTTGATGGCTTCAAGAGCCTTGTCTCGGTCTGCATCATCGTCATCAGCCTCGGCTTTGTCGAGCACTCGTTGAATTATGCGTATGAAAGCGTCGGGAGGAACCGTTGGACTAGGCTGAGGCATCGCGAGCACCTCCTCCAAACGCTCCGAAACCCACATACCGCGTGTCGAGCCATCGTGCACATATTCGAGGTCACAGTCTTCAAAGAACTCGGTGATGTACATGCTGGATCTGTAGTGGAAATGGTCATCATTTCCGCAAACGATGTTCGCGAGTGCTCTGAGGTTTCTCGGTTTCCATTTCATTCCCGACCTTTAACTAACTGGCGTTCGAGTGAATAGTGTTGCTAGCCGTTATACACTCGCCAAACTGTTATCGCGCAGCCTTGACAAGCGCTTTGACTATGCTGCGCTGCCCTGCTCGCCTGACCCAAGCAAATTAGTCAGCGCGTCCGCCTGCCCTTTATTGACGGCACCTACGTAACCGAGAACGCCGCCGATGGTCCATTCAGAGCCATATCGAATCGCGACTTCGAACTCGGCCATTCGGTCTTCAATGATTTCCATACGACCTGACCCGAACTTGATATTGAAGCTGGTTACTTCTGATGCTGGACCTTGTGTTTTTTGGTCGTTGAACACGAAATTGCTCGTCTTGGCGGCACGATCAAGCGCTGTCATGCCTTCGACAAGCGAAGCCTTGTTGTCGCCTGAAATGGTAAGGTCATCGACATAAACAGATACACGCAATCCAGAACGTTGAATCTTGCCGAGTGCTGTTCCCAACGCGGAATTGGCAAGGGCTAAAGATGCGAGTAACGGTGATTGAACGAAGCCAAATGGGATGCTGAACTCACGATTGGGTGGAGCCTTGTCGACTACGCTGTCACAAGCCATCTCGTAGGCATCTTCATGCGGGATGCCGATGCGAAGTAGCGAGCGTTGCACTCTGCTCCGACTTATCTGCTCAAAGAAGCGCTTAAGGTCCATCGATGCGATCCACGGCTGGTCTTTATGAAGTCGCGCTGCCGCGACGTGGCCTCCGTCGCGCAGGTGGAAATAATTGCGCGGAGCCTTCCATAACCCTTCGACACGCTTCTTGATCTTACCGCCAACTTCACGGCCATGGTCAGTGGGCACGAAAACCTTCGTTCCCGGCTTAAGCGTGAAATGATGATCGAAGAGATTGCGCACGGTAGTTGGTGACCTCGCCTATGAACTTGAGAGCGTGATAAGCGAACTTAAGCACGCGGGTTCCCCAGTCCAAGGCGAGGCCACAGTAATGAGAAATCTTTTGTTTCGTCATAACCGCGGGTTCTCCCACTTATCCCCGGCGGCCTAGCGCTTGCGCGCGAATCACCAACCAAACGACATTCTGCATGGCCCGATGGACACATATTCGAATGCCCCGAAGTGGCTCATTCAGGAAAATCCCAAATGGTCACGTGGAAAAACCTCATGCCGAGGAGCCCAAGATATGGGTATCGCGCGCAACTCGGTCAAGATGCTGAAGTAGTTTCTTAAATCCCGGTCACGCTCTGTCGATGGCGATGCCATCCTCAAGATTGCACTATGATTGCGCAGGTTCTCGAACCCGAAATGCTAGTCTCAAACACATACCGCTGCAGCGTCCTCACCACGCGGTGGCATTCGCGACCTCTTGGAAGTCAGTTCCACGGAACCCGCATCTTCTCTGCTGGATCATACTATGAAATTCCCTTTAGAATTCTCCTTGGCCGAGATGACCACGGAGGATGTCCGCTTTTGGGAACTAAGGAATCGGAAGCCTACGTCTTGGGTTGGGGCGCAAAGCCGCCGTGCTCATGAGAGTGCTTCTTTACCTTCCAACGCAGAAATCCGACCACTCGCGCATCAGCTCGCGTCGTTTGTCCAGGTAGTTGGTGCGGCGATAGGCGGCCTCCACTTTGTTACTGACCGTGTGCGCTAGTGCCGCTTCCGCCACTTCGCCGGGGTAGCTAGTCTTCTCGGCGGCCCAATCTCGGAACGCAGATCGAAAGCCGTGCACCGTGAAGGGTAGCTTCGCGTAACGCAGGATCTTGAGCAGCGTCATGTCGGACATCGGGCGCAAGACGTTGCGACCGGGGAAGACCAGATCGCTGCATTCAGCGTAGTAAGGTTTGGCACGTTCGAGGGCGTCGATTGCCGCATCGGTCAGCGGGACCACGTGTTCCTTTCCAATCTTCATCCGATCCGAAGGGACAGTCCAGAGTTTTGCGTCCAGATTGATCTCCGCCCATTTAGCACCCCGCACTTCGCCCGATCGAGAGGCAGTCAGTATCAGGAACTCAAGCGCGAGCCTTGCGACACTCGTTCGCTTGTGCAGATGCTTCAAGAAAGTTGGGACATCCTCATAGGGCATCGCAGCGAAATGACCGTCCTGCTTCGGCTGTCGTGGCAGTGCGCGGCTCAGCGAGCGCATTGGCGCTTCGGTCGCGCGCATTCCGTTTGCGTATGCCCAATCGAGCACAACGCCGATCCGTTGCTTTACACGGCGAGCCGTCTCCGGCTTCTCCAGCCAGAAATCGAGAAGCACTTCGCGAATAAGCGGGCCTTCGATGTCATTCACAAGCCGGTCCCCGAGCTTGGGAAAAGCATAGGTTTCCAGCGTCCTGATCCACTGATCCTGGTGCTTGCCGTTCTTCCAGGTTGCTTTCTGCTCAGTGTGGACCTTCTCGGCAGCGGCCTTGAACGTGAGGATTTCGATTTTCTGGCGCTTGCGCTCTTCGATCGGATCAATGCCTCGCTGAATATCGCGGCGCATGTCGATCGCGAGTTCGCGGGCTTCAGCCAATGTAACTAATTCTAGTGGCCCTAGGCCGATGTCCCTTCGGCGCCCGCTTATGGTCGCGCGCAGGACCCAATACCCCTTTCTTGGAGCGGTGAGCAGCAGCGACAGGCCATCGCCATCCATGTAGCGGCCCGGCTTAGTGAGAGCTCGAATCTGAGCAGCGGAAAGTTTTCCCATAGCCATCCATCCTGGTTCTCTTCCCACATCTGCTCCCACAATGGTGGGTAGAAAGTGTGGGAACGGTTGGAACAAAATAAGAAATAGAGATTCCGATGCAAGTCCGAAAAACCGCAGAATTCTGCGGCTTTCAGGGACTTTCTGGGATCTCTTGGGATGGTATAGATGGCGGAGACGGAGGGATTCGAACCCTCGATACCCGTAGTAGGTATGGTTCCTTAGCAGGGAACTGGTTTCAGCCACTCACCCACGTCTCCGCTGACGCATGTTGTGCGTATTGGCTGTGAGCCGGGCGCTATAGTCGCAGCATTCTCGGGCGGCAAGGGGCCAATGTGCATGAATTGCACCTGTACCCTGCCCACAGCTCCCGTAAATCCCATTGGGGGCACATCGGGCGCGGCATGCGAACCAGTTTTGGGAGCGGGCGGCCTTCTCGGCTCATCGCATTTTCGATTCGCTTGGCCGACGAGCGATTGCCGCACTCAATGAATGAGACTCTGCTTCGCAGCGGAACCAATGCGGCCAGCGCAATGTTAGCGCGCCATGCAAGAGGTGATTGATATGCTGAAGTCCATTCTCGCTGCAGCCAGGAAGCCGAGCGGCACCCGTGCCACCGCTTTCGTAGGGACGCTGGGCCTGCTCCTGGCGGGTCTGTCCCTCCCTACACAAGCGCAGCAACTTGAGACTTTCGATCCCGACGAAGCCTTCGAAGCAAGTGTGCCTGAGGAAGTGCAAGAGCCACACACGACCGATAGACCAGTGTCCATTGACGAGGCTCTCGCAAACGCAACCGTTGGAGATACCGATGCAGTTGATGCTGATCTCAGCGAACCCGGTTTCCGCAGTGCTCCAGCGCTCGATCCGGTAGAGGGCATGCCTCCACCGGAGGACAGGGCTCCTGCTGCGAACGAAACCGGTGAATGGGCAAGCAACGCGCAGTCCGCGACGGGTGAGCCAGCGCCTGACTGGGCCAACCCTGCTGACGGCGAAGTGGTTGCCAGCGCCGCGACGCAATCGGATACTTATGCCGAGGATGATCTGATTGGCGCGGCAGAAGGTGTCTTTGGTAAAGGAGCACAAGGTCTTGCGGGTCTGATCGAGGATCTCTTGCGTGATCAAGGCGAACCCAATGGCTACATCGTTGGTCGTGAGGCAGGAGGTGCCTTCATCTTTGGCGCGCGTTATGGCTCGGGAACTTTGCATCACAAGGTGGAAGGTCAGCGGAAAGTCTACTGGACGGGCCCCTCCGTAGGTTTTGATGCCGGTGCCAATGCGGGGAACACTTTCGTTCTCGTCTACAATCTGTTCGACAGCGAGGACATCTTCCGCCGCTACCCTGCGGGCGAGGGACAAGCCTATCTGGTTGGAGGAATGCATGCCTCCTACATGCGGCGAGGTGATGTTGTCCTCATCCCTATCCGCTTGGGGGCGGGGCTTAGACTTGGGGTCAATGCGGGCTATATGCGCTTTTCCAAGAAGCACCGTTGGTTGCCATTCTAAAGGCGTCTTCGCAGCACAACTTGACCAATTTTTCAGCGAACCCGCGCGCAGCCCGCGCAAAGGTGGTTGCAGCCTTGCGCCTTGTGCGTAAGAGGCTTCCCCATGCTCGAACGACTCGAAGAACAATCGCCCGATGCGCTGCTGGCGCTGATCAAGCTCTACGCCGCCGACGAAAGGCCCGATAAGGTCGATCTTGGCGTCGGCGTTTATCGTACGGGGCAGGGGGATACTCCGGTTTTCGGCGCGATTAAAGGCGCTGAACAAAGGTTGGTCGATACTCAGAATTCCAAGTCCTATCTGGGGCCCGAGGGCGATATGGGTTTTGTCCATGCGTTGATGCCGTACATCTTTGGTTCGGATGCAACGATGGGTGGACGACTTGAGGGGATGCAGACCCCGGGCGGCACGGGCGCGGTTCGTTTGGCGATTGCGCTGGCCAAACAGGCCGGCATTACCAAGCTCCATATGGGCACGCCGAGCTGGCCCAATCACGCGCAGATCCTTGGCGATGTTGAACTCGAATGGCAGGGTTTCGAGCATGCCAACCCTGACGGCACTGCGAACATCGATGCCGTTCTCGCTGCAATCGATGGCGCAGGAGAGGGCGAAGCTGTCCTCATCCACGGCTGCTGTCACAACCCAACCGGGATCGATTATAGCCTCGAGCAGTGGGAAGCGATTGCCGATGCGCTTGTGGCGAGCGGTACCTTCCCAATCATCGACACGGCCTACCAGGGCCTTGGCTTTGGCATGGCGGAAGACGCCGCCGGGATGCGTCGTGTTCTTGCCAAAGTGCCTGAGGCTTTCATCGCCTATTCCTGCGACAAGAACTTCGGCATGTACCGTGACCGGGTCGGGGCATTCTACATCCTCTCCGCTGCCGGTGAGGCAGGAACCGCAACTCTCGCCAAGGCTTTCTCCAACGCCAACGCATTGGCGCGCGCCAGCTGGTCTATGCCGCCTGATCACGGTGCTGCGGCTGTTCGCGTGATCCTGCGTGATCCGGAGCTGACGGAGCAATGGCTCGATGAGCTTGAGCAGATGCGCGCAAGAATGCGCCAGGTCCGCGAGTACCTTGGCGAGGCTGGCATGGCTGGCGGTGTCGATTTGACCCCGCTGGCCACGCAAAATGGGCTGTTCTCGGTCCTTCCTGTGAGCAAAGAGCAGGTCGTGCAGCTTCGCGAAGAGCACGGCATCTATATGGCCGGGTCTGGCCGCATCAATATTGCCGGGCTCACCATGGACAATATCGACAAGTTCATCGGCGCGATTGCCGACGTCACGGGCTGAGCGAGCACCATGCTTGAGCGCCAGCCCATTCTTGAAGGGGCCAGCCTAACGCTCCGCCCCCTGACCCCAGAGGATTGGGAGGCGCTGTTTGCCGTCGCCGCCGATCCGCTGATTTGGGACCAGCACCCTGCACATGATCGCTGGAAAGAGCCGGTCTTTCGCACCTTCTTTGACGATGCCCTCGCCAACAAAGGGGCACTTGCTGTCATCGATAAATCCAGCGGCAGGATTATTGGCTCCTCGCGTTATCAGGGACTGAACCCGGAAAACGGTGGTTCGGTGGAGATCGGTTGGACCTTCCTTGCCCGCGAATTCTGGGGTGGCCCCACCAATCGCGAATTGAAACGGCTGATGCTCACCCATGCCTTGGCGAGTATCAATGAATGCCGCTTTGCTGTTGGCGAGACCAATTGGCGTTCTCGAAGGGCGATGGAAAAAATTGGCGGGCGCCTCACCGAGAAGAAAGAAGATCGCGGCATGGCAGGGAGTCCAAGCTCCCATGTCATCTATGTGATCGATCGCGCCTCCTTTGCGGGTGGACCTCTTTCGCTCGGATGAGACAGCGAACCCCCTGTTTGGGGCAAAGTTGAAATGCGCTCTCTGGGGTAGGGCATGCTGCGCAGAGTTTCCCCTCCGCCAATCCGCGAGATCAACCGCAAAAGCGCGGAATTGTCAGGTTTTCGCTCAATCGAACGCATGTTCCCGCGGTACATCACGGGCCGCCACAGGCCCACCTCGTGCCGCCAAATCAGCTCTTCAAATGTCAACTTTCGCCAATCGGCGACTGTGCGGCGCCGGGTCGGGCGCGAACCATCGATTGATGGTCCGGCTAGCACCTGATCCCAGCTTCGCGCAAAACTCTCCGCCCCGCGCCGCTCGCGTAGCTTGTAGGCGCTTGCCCGGCTGCGTCCCACCGTCCTTGCTGCGGCCGTAACTGATCCGCTGCGAAAGAGCGCTGCCAGAAAAGCGCATTGCACCTCAGGCGACCAGCCATCTTTGCGGCTCTTCACTTGAACCGGGGTGAAGGAAGGCGGGCGCGAGCGCTTGCGACGTGTTGTTTGGGCGGATTGGCGAACCGTAATTCGCCAAGGCGCAAGGATCGATGGCAGCGGTGCGTAAGTCATGCGGCTGCATCAAGCCACAAAACAGCCTGTGTAGGAAACACTGCAATAAAGCGCGTCGGCGGCTTCGAAACCACCGACCGCGGCAATTCCAAAGGGAATACCTCTCGTTGCCCGCGCAAACCTCCACGCAATTGGCGGTCGTCGTTTCCGATACTGAGTGGTTTTCCGCACATGTGGCCTAACCCATTTTGGGGCCTTGCCGTTTAGCAAAAGCAATGGGTCTTCTGCAGTCACTGAAGGGTTCTTCCAATGCATCGCATCATACTCGCCGCCTCGTCACTGCCAGCTCTGACCGCTCCGTCCGTCGCGCTTGCCCAAGTCGATGGTTTTGATCTCGTTATAGATCAAGAAGGCAGCGGGATCGCCAAGGAGATCACTCAGAAATGACCGAATCCCTGATCACGACCGATTAGGAGCGCGAAGGGTGCGGGGTTTCGATCCCCGTGCCCTTTTCGCGATTCTGGGTCCGCATAGCTTGCCGGACCAATATCCGCTCACCGCATGACTGCCACTGGACAACCGCGCAATACGTCTCATCGGCGTGTCTGTTCATCTGGGAGAAAGGTTCGAGCCAGCAGTTGCTGCGTCTCGCTCGCTTGTTATATGCGCAAAAAAAGCGATAATAACCGCATATGAACTGCTTTTTTGACAGGGGGATGGCAACGCAGCCATGCGTTCATCCGGCAGGATTAGACGGGAACCAACCCGTTTTAGCCCTGCCGATTTGTTCGAATTGGTTGGTGCCTATGCTTGAAGGAATACAAGGGATGAATATGACTTGGAAAACTCCCAAATCGCTGCTTTTGGCTGCGGCTTTCTCGCTCCCGCTCACTGGCGGTGTTGGCGTGAGTGGTGCGCTCGCTCAGGATGTACAGCCTGTACCGACGACCAATGGACCTGCTGAGGTGCTGACTACGGTCACTGCGCCTCGCCCAGGCTCACTGGAAGGGCTTGCCGTTGGTCCGGAGATTGAGGGCTTTGTCTCTGGTCGCCGTGGCGACCGGGTGGAAGTAACCATGGCTGATGGCTCTACCACTATGCTTTCAGTGACCGAAGAAACCCGGATCATTGCACGCGGCGGTTTTCTTGGCCTTGGGGCTAAGGATCTCGGATTTGACGCACTTCTTGATGGCCTTCCCATCAAGGCGACAACCCGTGAATGGACGGGCGGCCTTGCTGCCGAACGCATCCGGTTCTCAGGTGATGATTATGAAACCGCTCTATTGGTAGCTCAAGGGACTAACCCACGCTTTACCCGCAACGAAGCCGCGATCGGTGAGAATGCTGCTGGAGTGCAGGCCAATGCTGAAGCTGCAGAGCAGTTGCGAGGCCGGTTTGGTGATATCGACCAATACAATGTGAAATCGACCACGGCTGTTTATTTCGCATCGGGCCGCTCAAACCTCTCCACCGAGGCGCGCTCTGAGCTTTGCAATGCGGCAAGCGCGGCGGACCAGATTGACAATGCTCTTTTGCTGGTTGTTGGCTACACCGATTCAACCGGCAGTCAGGAGCTAAACCAGCGCCTTTCTGAGAAGCGCGCTGGCAATGTTGTGAACTACCTTCAGCAGCAGTGCGGCTGGGCACCTTACCGGATGTTAACACCGACTGGTTTTTCCGAGTCGAACCCGGTCGCCGACAATTCGACCACGCAGGGCAAGGCCCAAAACCGACGGGTCGAAGTGAACGTGCTCGTATCAAAAAGCGTGGATGGCTATGACAATGAAACGGGGCGCACCGCGCGTCGTTGATCTTTAAGTCATCGGATCATTATGAAAGGGCGGGCTGCAGCAGTGCAGTCCGCCCTTTTCCTTATGGGACAGAAACGACAAACTGTGCTGAAATCTCTATGTGGACTTGCGCAGATTTAGACGTCTGTTGACTGTCCGGCCGTGTGACCGCGCGGTGCATTGCGCGGATAAGGGGAAAATCAATACGAAAAAGACCGCACTGCTCGGTGTGAGCATTCTAGCACTGTCGACTGCATCGCCTGCTCCTGTGCCTGCGCTTGTGCAAAGCCAAAGCGCGGTCACCCAAAATGGCTCGGGCAACACCGCGACTGTCACACAGTAAGCGGAGCTCTTAAGCCACAAAAAAGGGCGGGAAAGCATTTGCTCTCCCGCCCTTTTTGTTTGCCTGACTAGGTTTCAGTCCTGTGCAGCGAGCCCCTGCATCCGCTTGAGATAGCGGGCGAGCACATCGATCTCGAGATTGACCTGATCGCGCTGCTTCAGTGCGCCAAGTGTCGTCACTTCGGCGGTGTGCGGGATGATGTTGAGCATGAAGTCACACGTGCCATCTGACTGGTCCTCAATCTCATTGACCGTCAGTGAGACGCCATTGACCGTTATTGAGCCCTTTTCTGCGAGGTAGGGTGCCATTTCAGCAGGTGCGCGGATGATCACCTTCCAGCTGTCCCCGGTCTCCTCGCTTGAGACGACTTGGCCAATTCCATCGACATGACCGGTGACGATATGACCGCCCAGTTCGTCTCCCAGGCGCAGTGAGGGCTCCAGGTTTAGCCTGGCCCCCGTTTCCCACATGCCGGAATGCGTGCGGCTGACGGTTTCGCCCGAAACATCGACATCAAACCAGGCATCACCCGATTCGCCGCCGCGCGCAACCACGGTCAGACACACGCCAGAGCAGGCAATAGAAGCACCAATATCAATGCGGGCCGGGTCAAGCGGAGCGCTGATACGAAGGCGCAGATCGCCGCGCTGATCGGCCTCGGTAACGGTGCCAATGGCGGTGACAATTCCTGTGAACATGACGTTCCCCTTAGTTTCGAACCCGCACATAAGAGGTGAAGGTGTCGCTGCCAAGCTGGCGCGTATCGCTCAATTGCCAGCGGTCATGGGCATCTGCGAGGTTCTCAAGGCCAAGATCGCCCAGGGCGCTTTGTCCGCTGCCAATAAGGATCGGTGCGCGGTAGAGGTGGAGTTCATCGACAAGGTCCTCAGCCAGAAAACTCGCCGCTGCGACGGCGCCGCCTTCGACATACAAAGTTTGAGCGCCTTCGAGGCTGGAAATCTGCGCGGGCTCGTTGATCACGCGGGCCCCATCAGGCGCGATGCCTCTTGTAAGAAGCACGCGATCTGGCGAGCGATCCACTAGGCCGGGAAGGCGGACATCAAGGCGAGGCTTGTCCGCGCGCCACGTACCGCCCCCGACAAGGATATGATCCTGCCGTGCGCGGTGCGCATGGACGTGGGCGCGTGCTGCATCGCCGGTGATCCACTGGCTCGACCCGTCCGGAAGCGCGATGCAGCCATCCAAACTCATCGCCAGTTTTAGCGTCACATAGGGACGGCCAAGCTTCTCCCTTGTGAGATAGCCCTTAAGGCTGGCCCGCGAGTGCTCGTCATCGAGAACGGTGACGTCGATGCCTGCCGCTTCGATACGCTTGACCCCAATTCGGGTGGTGCGCTTATCAGGGTCGAGTTGCCCGATGACCACCCGATCAGGCCGCGCTGCGATGACAATATCGCTACAGGCTGGCCCGCGCTCTGACTTGTGGGCACACGGCTCCAGCGTGACATAAAGGGTCGTGCCCTTCGCGCCGCCCTCGCCAAGCCCTTTCAAAGCTTCGGCTTCTGCATGGGGTCTGCCTGTGGCTTGCGTAATCCCGCGAGCGATGACGCGGCCATCCTTTACAAGGATCGCGGCAACGCCCGGATTGGGGCGGCATAGGGGATAGGTTCTCGCAGCCAGCCGCGCGGTCGCTGCCATCCAATCGGCGTCGTCAACAGCGATCATGCCTACGGCGCGGAGCTTTCTGCGCCAGCGCCTGCTCCCTCGGTGCTTTCAGCGCTCTCGCTTGCACCGTCATCGCTGCCACTGTCAGATGGAGCGCGGCCAAACATCGCATCGAGTTCAGCGCGTTGTTCTGCCAATTCGGCCTCGCGTGCCTCTTGGCCGCGCCGGTCGATCTCTTCGACATCCATACCCGCTGCTGCACCAAGAGCCTTGTAAAGCTCGCGCTTGCGCTCAGCCAGATCTTCGTACTTTTCCTCGCGCAGGTCTTTTACCTCCTGATTGGCTTCATTCGAGGCAGCAATTTCAGCATCCGACCTGCTTGGGTCAAAAGTGGTGATGTAGGTGATCGTGGGGCGTTCTGGATCTTTGTAGAGCGTCTCACCCGAAAGCCACCAGAAGATCAGACCAAAGGGCACCATCGATGCCATCAGAAACGGGATCCGAAAGGGATTAGGCTTTCGGAACTCATGCCAAAAGTCGATTATTCCTGACGTGGGATTGAAACGTGAGTTGGCGAGCATTCGCATGACACCCACCAATATAGGCGTTCACAGCGAAGAGCGCCAGTGGCTTGAAGCCTGTGTTTAGAACCGTCTTACGGATACTCGACGCTGATCGGCACTCGGCCACGCAAGTTTCCAGCCGCCACTTGTTCTGCGCCGAGCACCAGAGTGCCTGAGAAGCTGAACTCCAATTGACCGTAGCCGTCCAGTACGGCGAATGTGTCCAAATCGCTTACGAAGTCTCGGATCAGCGCATTGCCGCCCTGATTATCGCGCATGGTGACTTCGCTGGGCAAGTTGATCATGACCTGCTCAAACGGGGCCCCGGTAATGGTGGCGCGTCCGGTGAAGGGCATGCCACCCAGATCATCGACATCGCCGATAAGGGTCTTTTTGCCAGTGGCGAGATCAAGGACGACGCGGCCTTCGCCATCGCCTAACAGGACAACCCGACCAAAATCGATATCGCTTTCAATCGTGATGTTCAGGCGCTCGCAATTGAGCCGACCGTTTCCATTCCCGTTGCCATTGTTCTTGTTGTTGTTATTTCCGCGGCAACCCGGGGGCAGATCGCAATTGGGGCAGTTGCCCTGAGCCCAAACCGGGGACACAGGCAAAAGGGCAGGCGCGCCTGCCAATGCAAGCAGCGCCGCGCCAAGGCCGGTACCCAGTCGCAAAAACCCAAAGGCGAATAGCCGAAACATGACTGCAGTGTAATTTTACAAGGTTAACGAAGACCTACGTACTATCGCTTAGTCATGAAAATCACCCAACGAACCTATCCGAAGTTCGCATAAAGGCTGCGGCCATGCGCTTTGAGCCAGCGATCTGCCTCCTTGATATCGCCTTCGTAGATGTCGCGAAGCAAGGCGTGGAAGGCCGGGCTATGGTCGAAATGAATAAGATGCGCGACCTCGTGCGCGGCGACGGAACGGCGTACGTGGTCAGGTGCCTGGATCAGCCGCCAGTTAAGACGGATGCGCTTTTGCCCTTTGGCGCCGCCGTCAGAACAGCTGCCCCACCGTCGCTGCGCACGCGATAGACCCACGGGCACTGTGTCGAGCGCAGCAGCCGAGGTGTAATCGGCAATATCGCCTTCAAACTGACCGAGCGCCTCTTTCTCAAGCCAGCGCTTGATGCGCGTCTCGATCCCGGACTTGGGCCCGCCGATTGTCAGGGAATTGCCATTGAGGGTCGGTTTTCTCGGAAGCGTCTCTTGCCAATCGACATTCAGGTCGCGCCCGCGAAACTGCACCACGCTTCCCGGGCCGGGTGCCTCGCGCTGGGGAACTTTGGCGTGCTGCTCTGCCAGCCAATCTGTGCGGGCATGGGCGAACGCGATCGCTTCGGCTGACCGCGCCCAGCTGGGTAGGGTGATACGCACCTCGCTTCCATCTGGGGCCAGACGCATTGTCAGCCGTTTGGCAGTGCGGTGGCGTTTAAGGGTGATCGGCACGACAACGCCGTTGAGCTCAAGCTCGGGTTCTATGTGAGAGCGTTTGAGCCAGTCGATCACGCCCTACCGCTCCCATTCAACAATATGGTGTTCGAGCGGCCCAGCCTCAGTCTCACTGATCACACGCCCTGCGACCGAAACACCGGCGCGCACCACATCATCTCGGTCGTCCGTGAGCAAATAATGCCAGTCGGGGAGCGAGCGCCCCTCTGCTCGCCTGCGATAGGCACAGGTTGAAGGCAGCCACGGCACATCTTCAACAATCGAGAGAGTCAGACGCAAGCAATCGGGCACAAAAGCCTTGCGATTGCGATAGTCACTGCATTGTGCGGTCGAACAATCGAGCAGTTTGCACGCAACATTGGTGTCCTCGATGGCTCCCGTATCAGCGTCTTCGATCTTGTGGAGGCAACACCGCCCGCACCCATCGCACAGCGCCTCCCATTCCGCCCGGCTGAGCTCTGCCAATGGCAGCTCCCAAAAGGCGTCGCGCAAGGCAGGTTGAATGCTCACCTCACCCACTTCGCCAATTCCTGCGCCACCGCATCGGCGTTCCTGTCTGCGGGGAGGGTGGCCAAAGGCTCACCCTGCGGGTCGAAGAGATAGACAATGCGCGAATGGTCCATGAGGTATCCGCCCGCCTCGCTCTCTTCACCGCGTGCATAGAAGACGCGGAATTTGCCCGCCGCATCCGCAATTTGTTCGGGCGTGCCGGTGAGACCAAGGAGGTCATCAGAAAAGGCACTGGCGAACTCGCCCACAACTTCGGGCGTATCGCGCTCGGGATCGATAGTGATGAAGATCGGCTGGATTTTCGCCGCAAGATCGGGCGCGTTCTTGGCAAAAGTTGAGAGGGCCTGCGCAGTGCGCTGCATATCGGTGGGGCAGATATCGGGGCAATAGGCAAAGCCGAAATAGACGATCCGGTACTGCCCTTCAAAATCGCTCCACCGCACGGTCTCACCATTCTTATTGGTAAGCTCGAAGTCGCCGCCAATATCCGCACCAGCCAAAGGTGGTTCACCGTAGTCGACCTCTCCAGGGCTACAAGCCGACAGGCTGAGCGCCGCACTAGCGGCCAAAGCGAGCACAAAACGTGAGGGATTGGCGGGGATGTTCATGGTCTGCTAATTGCCTACTCAACACTAGGGCGTGAAATGGGGCAGAGCGTGCCCTATATGGGTCAATTCTGACAGGAAAAGCGAAAGGTTCAAAGCGTGGGGTACTCGGTTGTGCGCAAGTTAGGGTTTAATTCGCGGATTGCTATGGCGGCCTTGGTCGGAATGGGCTTCGCCAGCCTTTATTCCGTGAGCGCGATTGAGCCTGCCCATGCGCAAGGCCAATCGGAAGGTTATAAGTTTCTCGAAGCGGTTAAGGATCGCGACGGCGACCTCGCAACCGAAATGTTGAGCGAGCCGGGCACGCAGATTGTCAACACCCGCGACATCACGACCGGAGAGAATGGCCTGCACATTGTGACGCTTCGCCGCGACACCTTGTGGATCCGCTTCCTATTGCAGAAAGGCGGCAATCCCAATGTGCGCGACCGCAAAGGCGTGACACCGCTTCAGATTGCGGTCCGTCTTAACTACCTTGATGGAGTGGAAGCGCTTATCAAAGGTGGCGCGCAGGTTGATATTGCGGATAGTCAGGGTGAAACCCCGTTGATGACAGCTGTGCATCAGCGCAATGTGCCTTTGGTACGCCTGTTGCTTGAAGATGGTGCCAATCCTGACATCAATGACAACACCGGTCGTTCTGCACGCGATCATATGCAGCGCTTGAGCTCAAACACGCTGCTGGCGCGTGAATTTGAAGAAGCGGATAAGAAGCGCGAGGGCTCATCGTCAGCTCAGCAATACGGTCCCTCTTTCTAGGACACCCAAAAGATGACCTCCTCTCCCGATTTTTCCGATATGACACTTGATGAGCTGCGCATTGCGCTGGCCCCTGAAATAGCCGCTTCGGCCGTTTTCGACGGGTGGAATGAAACTGCTCTCGTCGCTGCGGCTGAAATGGCCGGTGCCGATGTCGATGTGGCAAAACTCGCTTTCCCAAGCGGCCTGTCTCAGCCGATGGACATGATCGAGGCCTGGATCGCGCAGGTCGATCAGGCGATGGAAGAGGAATGGCCGCAAGAACGCCTTGCCGAGCTTAAAATCAGGGAGCGCATTCGCACACTGGTTGCTTTCCGTCTTGAGGCGGTGGAGCATATCGATGAAGCGGTGCGCCGCGCGCTTTCGGTTATGGCGATGCCGCACAATGCGCGGCGCGGTGTCAAGTTGGGCTGGCGGTCTGCCGACATCATGTGGCGGCTCGCGGGCGACACGGCGACCGATTACAACCACTACACCAAGCGTGCGATTCTTGGTGGCATTTACTCGGCGACGCTGGCTGTGTTCGTGAATGACGACAGCGAGGGCAAAGTCAAAACCTATGAATTCCTCGACCGCCGGATTGATGGTGTGATGAAATTCGAAAAAGCCAAGGCGCAGTTCCTCAACCGCGATGTTGAGTTGCCAAGCCTCTCGCGGTTTTTGGGGCGGCTGCGCTACCCTTCAAGATAACGTCCTAAAGTCGGGAGTGGAAAACGCGAAGCGCGCCTCGCCACTCCGCACATCGTGTCCTATGAAAGCGGCATAGATTCGCAAGGTTCACCGACCCTGCGGCCAATTTCAGGGAGACAAGTGTCATGGCGGGTTCGCTCAACAAGGTAATGCTGATCGGCAATTTGGGAGCTGACCCGGAGATCCGCTCGTTCCAGAACGGCGGACGCGTTGCCAATTTGCGCATTGCGACGAGCGAGAACTGGAAAGACAAAAACACAGGCGAACGGCGCGAAAAGACCGAATGGCATACGGTTGCGATTTTCTCTGATGGCCTTGTCAATGTCGTCGAGCGATACCTGAAAAAGGGTTCGAAAGTCTTCATTGAAGGCAAGTTGCAGACCCGCAAGTGGCAGGATCAGAACGGCCAGGACCGCTACTCGACGGAAGTCGTGATTCAGGGCCTTGGCGGAACTCTAACCATGCTTGATGGCCGCGGTGATGGCGGAGGGGGCAGCTCTGGTGGTGGCGGCGGTTCGGGCGGCGGCTGGAACCAAGGCGGTGGCTCTGGCGGCGGTTCGGGTGGTGGCTGGAACCAGGGTGGAGGCAGCTCTGGGGGTGGCAGCGGCAGTTCAGGCGGCAGTTCAGGCGGTGGCCAGGGTGGCGGCTATGACGATCTGGACGACGACATCCCGTTTTGATTGCACGTCTCAGTTAGAATTCTCAAGGGCTTCACGAACCAATCGTGGGGCCCTTTTTTGTTTTTCAAAAGTAAAAACATTTTGACACAAAAACTCACGAAATGTATAAATCTTTTTACATTAGCGAAAGGTTTATGATGCGTATTTCCAAATATGACCGGCGACAGTGGGGCTATGTCGCACTGTGTGTCGCTTTGATGCTCCCTGTTGGATTGTTTGCTGGATACGCGCTGCGCACCAATTTGTTCGACGACAATGTGTGGCTCGCTTTTGGTGTCTTCCTTGCCTTGGGAGGCGCTGTTTGGTCGATCAACATATTGTGGTGGCGCAGTCTTGATGATGTGCATCAGCAAGGTCTTATGAGCAGTTGGTATCACGCGGGTTTCTTTGGTGCCTTTGCCTTCTTGCTCTGGTTGGTCGCGAATAAGGCACACAAATCCGACTATGGTGAAGGCGCAATGCACATGTTCTTCGCCCAAGTTGCGGCGGGTTTCCTCATGTACCTCTGGTGGAAATGGCGTGGGAGCTCGCTTTCTGGAGGTAAACCAGGATGAAGAACCGCCTTCGCGAGCTGCGAAAAGCGCAGAAGCTCAATCAGGCGGACTTGGCCGATGCTCTTGGAATTTCGCGCCAGACGGTGATCGGGATTGAGGCGGACAAATATGACCCCTCGCTCCCGATTGCCTACCAATTGGCTGCCTATTTTGATTTGCCGGTTGAAGAGCTGTTCTTCAATCCATGGCGGGGGGACTAAACTCTAATCCTTCGTCAAACCCCGAAGCATGTCGGCCAGTGGGCCTTCCTGTTCACCTTCTTTGGCAATGCCCGCTTTAGCGCGCGCCTCGTCTGCGCTCGGCCCCTCGGCGTAAGGGTCAATCGCAAGGCCAAGCGTCTGCGCAATCGCTTCTCCCAGGTCAAATGCATCACCTGAGTATTCGATTTCGTCACAGTCATCGGCGTGGAGTTCGATCTCAACCTCAGCGTCTTCGTCCAAAGCCGGGTCAGGCGTTCCTTTTTCCACAAAGCGCAGGTCGAGCGCTTCTTCGATCTGAGCCGGAAAGTCTTCGCCCGAAATAGCGCAAGATTGCCGGATTGCTGCCGTCAGAGTTCCCGTTGCACGGATCGCTGTCCCGCGCTGCTCCACATCTACTTCAGCGTGCAGAGTGTCGATGCCAGGAAGGCCAAAGCGCTTCGCCAGAGCCGCGCGTTCACCCGCGTCGGCCTCGACAATGACCGGGTCGGCGGGCCGGCCCTTGATCTTGATTAGCCGCTCCAGCTCACTTTTCGGAAGTGGTTCAGGCATTTCGCTCATTGTATCTCGCTTGCACTCAAAATCTGCTCATCATCATAGCCTGCCAACCGCTCAGACAGGGACAGCAATTCGCCTGCGATCTTTGCGCTGCACGCCGCTTCATCTGCGCCTTCGCTAAACGTGACATTGCGCGAGATAGCATCGGCAAGCTTGGCGAGGTCCTTGTTTGCAAAAGCTCCACGATACGCGCCCAATCTGCCGCCAAGCACGCTCATCAAGCGGCCCACGCGCTTGCCGATTACCACATCATTCACCCCAAACTGGCGCAGCTGCCCATCCATGTCTTCAACGAATAGCTCTGCCAAAAGCGCGCTTTCAGAGCGCATTTCGCGGGCCTCGACCCGGACCATTACTGCGCATAGGACAGCAGTGATCATATCGAACCGCCCGGCAACGGTGTCGGCGACCATGTAGTCGCTGTAGAATTCAGGCTTGCGGGCCAACTCAACCACGCGGTGCCACAAGGGGCGCACGGTTTCGCGTGGGTCGGGCCCGGTGCCAAGCAAGCGGGAGAGAAATGACATGACTTCCTTTCATAATGCGCCTGAGCAAAGGGAAAATCGCGAGACAGCTACGCAAGAGAAGCGTATTCAGCCGCAATTCACCCCTCTGGCCCCAGCACTTTGCGCGCACTACTTTTTCAGGGCACATTGCCAGCGCCTGCGACACAGCTTAAGGCGCTCTCAAGCGATATAGGCCGCTTGCCGAAAGCAGCAAGTGGCAGGACAAGACGGGATTTTACGGGTTTATGCGTAGAGCAGCTTTGCCGAAGGGCAAAATGATCAAAGTGGCGGCAATCAGCATGGCCGTTTTGGCCGTGGCCGGGTGCACTTCAATCCGCGAATCGCGCGGTTTTGTGAACGATCCGCTGTTGGTTCGCACGGTTCAGCCCGGCATTGACAACCGCCGCTCGGTCGAGGCCACGCTCGGCCGCCCAACCTACGAAAGCCAATATGGCGAGAAGACGTGGTATTACATTTCAAGTGTAACAGGTCGCCGTCCCTTTGTTCGGCCGCGGATTCGTGAACATTCGGTGCTGACGGTCAAGTTTGACGACACGGGCAGTGTTTCTTCAGTCGAGACCAAGGGCATGGATGAGGTTGTCTTTCTTCAACCTGATGGTGACAAAACACCGACCCTCGGCCGGGAGCGCGGCTTCCTTGAAGACTTGTTCGGCAATATCGGTCAGGTTGGCGGCGTGGGCCCCGGCGGACCGGCTGGCCCATAAGCTCCACACAAGCTTGACGCTTTGATGCGGCCCCCCATATCTCGGGGCATGGATGATAAAGCGGCGAGTCACGGCCTAGTTCAGTGGCACGGCACCACCATTATTGGCGTCAAACGCGGCGACAAGGTCGTGATTGCGGGCGATGGTCAGGTTTCCATGGGCAACACTGTGATGAAGCCCAATGCGCGCAAAGTGCGGCGCATTGGTGAGGGCAGCAAAGTCGTCGCTGGGTTTGCTGGTGCAACCGCCGATGCCTTCACCCTTTTTGAACGGCTTGAAAAGAAGCTGGAACAGTATTCCGGGCAGCTTCTTCGCGCAGCTGTGGAGCTCGCGAAAGACTGGCGCACTGACAAATATTTGCGCAATCTTGAAGCGCTTATGATCGTGGCCGATGAAGAGAGCTTGCTGGTGCTTACCGGTAACGGTGATGTGCTCGAACCCGAAGGCGGGATCGCTTCGATCGGTTCGGGTGGCAACTATGCGCTCGCGGCGGCTCGGGCTTTGGCCGAATATGAAGACGATGCTGAAAAGATCGCGCGCAAGGCCATGGCTGTTGCAGCCGATATCTGCGTTTTCACCAATGGCAATCTGACGGTAGAAACCGTCTAATCCGCGCGGTTTGCTCGAAGCACGTGCGAGACAAATGGACTTCTTAGGACTGATATGGACAACCTGACCCCCAAGGCGATTGTCGCCGCATTGGATGAGCACATCATTGGCCAGAAAGAAGCCAAGCGCGCGGTTGCGGTGGCGCTGCGCAATCGCTGGCGACGGCAAAGGCTCGGCCCAGAGCTCAAGAATGAGGTCACGCCCAAGAACATTCTGATGATAGGCCCGACGGGCTGCGGTAAAACCGAGATCAGCCGCCGTCTGGCCAAGCTTGCCGAAGCGCCATTTGTTAAGGTTGAGGCGACCAAGTTTACTGAAGTCGGCTATGTCGGCCGCGACGTTGAACAGATCGCGCGCGACCTCGTTGAAGAGGCCATCCGCCTTGAGAAAGAGCGGCGGCGCGAAAGCGTGCGCGAGGCGGCGAGCGAAGCTGCGATGGAGCGGCTTCTCAACGCATTAGTGGGCGACAATGCTTCTGAGGCTACACGTGAAAGCTTCCGGGAGCGCATCGTCCAGAATGCGATGAACGAGGTCGAGGTTGAGATCGAAGTTGCTGATGCCGGAAATGGCATGCCCTTTGATATGGGCAATATGGGCGGCAATATGCAGATGATCGACCTGTCAGACATGATGGGCAAAGCCTTTGGCAAGGCGAAGACCAAAAGACAGAAAATGCGCGTTCCCGAAGCATGGGACAAGCTGGTCGATGAGGAGGCGGACAAGCGCCTCGATGATGAAGACGTAAGCCGCACCGCGCTGCAAAATGCAGAGACCAATGGCATCGTTTTCCTCGATGAGATCGACAAGATCGCTGTCTCCGACGTACGCGGCGGCAGCGTTAGCCGTGAAGGTGTTCAGCGTGATCTGCTGCCCCTGATCGAAGGCACCACTGTTGCCACGAAGTATGGTCCGATGAAGACCGATCATGTGCTCTTTATCGCGAGCGGCGCGTTTCATGTAGCCAAGCCTTCGGACATGCTGCCCGAACTTCAAGGGCGTCTGCCGATCCGGGTGAATCTTCGCGCGCTCACGCAAGAAGATTTTGTGCGCATTCTCTCTGAGACTCGCGCGAACCTGGTGGAGCAATACAGTGCGCTGCTGGGCACGGAGAAGGTTGAGCTCGACATCACCGAAGACGCGGTTCAGGCGGTTGCGACGATCGCCGCGCAGGTCAATGAGAGCATCGAAAACATCGGTGCGCGGCGGCTTCAGACAGTGATGGAGAAATTGCTCGAAGAAATCAGTTTTGAAGCTGAGGAGCACGAGGGCGAGACGGTCAAAGTTGATGCGACCTATGTGCATGAGCGGCTGGGTGAACTTGCCGGTGACAGTGACCTTTCCAAGTACATTCTCTAATGCCCGGCAAACCCGTCAATGATCTTCGAGGCATGCTGGCGGGAATGGAGCCGGCCCTTGATGAGCGTGCGTGGCAGTTTGCGGCGGATGCCAGCGTGGACAGAACATCGGAGGCGTTCGCGCTGATCCGCGAGACCGAGGGAACGACGCTTGTTCTGCCTGTGGATACTAAAAGGGCCAGTCCGACTTTCGCTCGCATCACTCTTCAAGTGTATTCGGATCTCGAAGGCGTGGGCCTTACAGCTGCGGTTTCGACAGCGCTCGCCAATGTCGGGATTGCCTGCAACGTTATCGCGGCCTTTCATCACGACCACATCTTTGTGCCTTGGGATCGACGCCAAGAGGCAATGGATTTGCTGAGCACTTTGAGCTGCGAGGCAAGTGGTCGAGGTTGAAATGGACTGGGTCTCGCGCTTTAATCGCGTAAATCAATTTCTTGCGTGAAGGCCACATTTCATGATCCGTACCGTCCAGCTGACAAGCGCTGTCGCATTGGCCTTTGCCATAAGCACCCCTGCTGTTGCTGAAGAAGCTGAAGTCCAATCTCAGGCGAGTAGCCCTTTGCTGTCCGCCCCGCCGATCGAATACACCATGTGGACCCTGGACAATGGGCTGCGCGTTATCGCAGTGCCCGATGATACCACCAGCACTGTCACAACTTCGCTATGGTATGAAATCGGCTCCAAGCATGACCCCGACGGACGCTCTGGGTTCTCGCATTTGTTCGAGCATATCAGCAGCCGCAAGACCGAGAACATGCCCTACAACCTGATCTATTCGCTCACGGCGGATATTGGGGGTACGCGCAATGCGTCCAACTGGGTTGATCGCACGAACTATTTTGAGCAGGTGCCTGCGGCCTATTTGGAAACGATGCTATGGACCCACCGCGAGCGCATGGCCAATCTGGTGGTGGATAAAGAGGTATTCGAAAGCGAACGAGGCGTAGTCAAGGAAGAATTGCGCCAGCGCGTGCTCGCGCCTCCCTATGGCCGGTTGCAGCGCTTTGTTCTTCCTGAAAACGCCTATGATGTGTTGCCGCATCGCCGCGCGGGTATCGGTTCGATCGAGGATCTTGATGCGTCGAGCTTCGAAGATGCGCTTGCGTTTTACGAAGCGTATTACGGGCCAGACACCGCAGCTCTAATCGTCGCGGGCAATTTTCAGACGGGCGATTTGCGCGGCCTGGTCGACATCTATTTCGCTGATATTCCACGGCGCAAGAACCCGATCGCCACCACCATCGCTGAGTATGAGCCCGAACTGGCGGCTCCACGCATCGTCGAAGCAACTGGACCCAATGTGCCATTGCCAGTGATTGGCGGAGTATGGAAAGCTCAGCCGATCACACATGAAGATGCGCCGGCCATTCGCGTGCTGGCCACTATTATAAGCGGCGGCGAAAACAACCGACTGGCAGATGCATTGATCCGCACAGGTCTGGCAGTGCAGGCGTCAGGCTCAGCTCCGATGTTTCGAGAGGCGGGTCACATCAATATCTATGCGCTCGCCCGGCCCGATCAGCTTGTGGCGGCCGGAGAAGCATTGGATGCAGAACTTGCCCGACTTGCGACTGAGCCCGTGACCGAGAGTGAGCTGACCGAAGCCAAGAACGAGATTGTCGCGGCCTCGCTACGCCGACGCGAAACCGCACGGGGCCGTGCCTTTGAACTTGGCGAGGCATTGATGGCGAGCGGCGATCCAGACTTTGCCGATACGGGCCTTGCACAAATAACCAAAGTGACCGCCGAAGACGTGCGCAAGGTTGCAGCGCGCTATCTTGATCCAGCACGACGCGTGACCATCAGGTATAGGAATGGACCCGAAGATGCCTCTTCTTATGCCAACCCCGTACCATTGCCTGATTTCGGGACGTTAGACCCGGCGACAAGTCCTGTTCGCTCGGTCAGACCGGAAGCGGAGCGAGAGCTGCCGCCTGGTCCCTTGGAAAGCCCAACAGTTGCCGCTCCGAAATTGGTTGAGACGACGCTGTCAAACGGTATTCCTGTGGTCGCGGCACAAACTGGAGCGGTTCCGCTCGTGACTGTCTCCATGGTTATGCCCGGAGGGAGCAAGACGGACCCTGAAGGTCACGAGGGGATTGCGGAACTCGCAGCTTCTCTGGCGGCTAGTGGTTTTCACGAGAACGATGCGCAGAGCATTGCCGCCCGCTTTGAGAATTTGGGTGCGACTTTTGAAGGCAATGCGGACAGCGATGGCACAACTTTCTCACTGACTGCACCTTCAACCAGCCTTGGAGCGGCTGGCGCTCTGGCCGCGCAGATTATCAAAGGAGCGCTCTATCCCGATGAAGAATTCCTGCGCGAAAGGGACCGGCGGATAGAAACCTTGCGGGTGACAATGACCGATCCCAGCAGCGTGTCTCGACGTGCCGCTCGAACTGCGCTTTATGGCGATGCTCCTTACGGCAACCTGCCCGATGGAACACCTGAGAGTCTCGCCAATATCAATCGCAGCGATTTGCTTTATCACCGCCAGCGTTTCTTCCACCCAGATCGCATGCAAATTGTCATATCTGGAGGGATGGCGACCGACAAAGCGATCGCCGTAGCAGAAGCCATGTTCGGCGACTGGACGACTCCTAGCTCCGTTGGTCGGATCGTGGAGGAAGCTGCGGGCGAAGCTCTTTCGCCTCGAACCATTGTCGTGAACATGCCTGGTGCAGGTCAAGCATCGGTCTTCGCTGCACTACGAGCACCAGCACGTGGTTCGAGTGACTTCGATGCATTGCAACTGGCCAACTCGGTTCTTGGCGGAGGATCAAGCGGCCGATTGTTCGAAGAAATCCGTACCAAGCGCTCGCTTTCTTATGGTGCTTATTCGCGAATACAAGGCCGCAAAGATGGCTCAGTCCTCACGGCGAGCGCCCAAACCCGCAACGAAAATGCCGCCGAAGTTGCGCGTATTATGCTGGGCGAAATAGCGAAGCTGAACGAAGAGGAGCTGCGCGAGGATCTGCTGGCACGGCGGCGGATGTTTCTTGAGGGCAGTTATGGGCGGGTGCTTGAGAGAAGCACGGGCTTCAACGCCATTGTCTCAGGCCTGTTGCTCCACGAGTTACCGGCCACCGATGCAGGCCGTATGTCTGAGCGCCTCGCTGGAATTGACGTGAGTGCTGCGAATGCGGCGGCGCGCAGCGTGATTGATCCAGAGCTTGCCACTCTAGTGGTTGTCGGTGAGGCGGACTTTTTCCTCGATGATTTGCGCAAACTTCACGATGATATTGAAGTGATCAGCTTGGATGAGCTTGATTTGTCGTCTCCGAGCCTACGCAAGGAAGGTGGTTAGGCACCGCTACTCAGCCGCTTTTTCCTCGCGATTTTCCTGCGCTTGTTGGGTCCACATTTCGGCATAGAGCCCGCCAAGGGCAAGGAGTTCGGCATGAGTTCCGCTCTCGCACATTGTCCCGTGGTCAAGCACGATAATGCGGTCTGCATCGGCAATGGTAGAAAGCCGATGCGCAATCGCAATGGTTGTGCGTCCTTGGGCGAGCCGCTTGAGCGTTCCGAGGATTTCCTGCTCAGTCCTTGTGTCGAGAGCGCTGGTTGCTTCATCGAGGAGCAGGATCGGCGGGTTTTTAACAAGCGTGCGGGCGATGGCCACTCGCTGTTTCTCTCCGCCTGAAAGTTTCAGGCCGCGCTCACCAACCATGGTATCAAACCGCTCGCTCAGCCGATCGATCAGCGGCATAAGCGCTGCGTCTCGCGCCGCCTGCTCGACCGTCGCCTCGTCCGCCCCTTCCGCGCCATAGGCGATATTGTAGGCAAGCGTGTCGTTGAACAGAACACTGTCCTGCGGAACGATCCCAATGGCCGCGCGCACGCTGTCCTGCTGGCACTCGGCAATGTCCTGTCCATCGATCAGGATGCGACCGCCTTTGGGATCGTAAAAACGGAAGAGCAGCCGCGCGATTGTGCTCTTGCCCGCGCCCGATGGTCCGACCACTGCGCAGGTTGATCCGGCGGGCACTTCGAAGCTGAGGCCGTTGAGGATTGTGCGATCATCTTCATAACCAAAGGTGACATTGTCGAAGACGATGCTTGGCTTGCCAACAACCAATGCGGGGGCGCCGGGTTTGTCCTCGACCTCAACCGATGTGTCGATCAGGCGGAACATCTCTGCCATATCGACCAGGCCCTGACGGATGGTGCGATAGACCCAGCCGAGCAAATCGAGCGGGCGGAAAAGCTGCATGAGATAGGTATTGACGAAAACGAGGTCGCCCACGGTCAGTTCGCCCTTGCTCCATCCCCACACAGTATACATCATAGCGCCCGCCATAAGGGCGTTGGTGATGCCCGATTGCACGACGTTCAAAAGCGCCAGCGAGTTCTCCGATTTCATCGCGGCATTGGCGTAAGCGCGGGCTGCATTCGAATAGCGCTTTTCCTCCCTCGCCTCGGCCCCGAAGTATTTGACCGTCTCAAAGTTCAGGAGTGAATCCACTGCGCGGTGTAGAGCCTGACCATCGAGGTCATTCATTTCCCGCCGCAGTTTGGTGCGCCATTCGGTGATCCAGCGTGTGGTGAAAATGTAGGCGATGACTGTGAGCGCGGTTGCCGCCACCAGCTCCCAGCCAAAGTTGAGGTAGAAGATCACGCCCACAGCGATCAACTCAATCGCCGTCGGGGCAATGTTAAACAAAAGGAAATAGAGCATCATGTCGATGCTCTTGGTCCCGCGCTCGATGATCTTGGTGACCTCTCCCGTGCGACGCGTCAGGTGAAAGCGTAGTGAGAGACGGTGAAGCCGGTGAAACACATCTTCGGCAAGGCTGAGTGTCGCCATCTGGCCCACACGCTCAAAGGCGACATTCCGCAAATTGTCGAACAGGA
Organism: uncultured Erythrobacter sp.; assembly: GCF_947502395.1. Taxonomy (GTDB): domain Bacteria; phylum Pseudomonadota; class Alphaproteobacteria; order Sphingomonadales; family Sphingomonadaceae; genus Erythrobacter. The sequence continues at coordinate 148,986 of NZ_CANMZM010000002.1, read as the reverse complement.
GAGAGGTGAAGCGGCCAAGGACATAGGCTGCGACCAGAGCCATGGCGACTTGCGCCGCACCGGAGATTTCAGAGGCTGCGGGGGAACCCTCCATTGCATTGACCGCGCCCTTGTAAGCGAAAGGCAGCGAGAGAATGACGGCTTTAGCCATAAGCACAAAAGCCATCGCCAGCCCGATACGCCAGCGCAGGTCAAGATTGTCTTTGGGCCAGAGATACGGGAGAAAACGCCTGAGCGTTTGCCAGCCTTCCGCGTCAGCAGGCTTGGTCGGGCGATCAGAAGTTGCGGTATCAGGCGGCATGGCTGCCACCATGTGGAGGCCGCCCTCTATGAACGCAAGATGCTTATATAGGCCTTAGGACTGCCCTATGGTCGTATCGTACGCCCGGCTCCTCGCCCCCGTGCCCGGCGCATGGCGCGAGCCACATCGCGTGGCACGTCAAACAAAACCCGTTTCTCAGAAAAGTCGATCGCCACTCGGTCGAATATGCGCAGATGCTGCATTCCCAAAGCAAGCACAGGCTTGTCGCCAAGGCCGAGCGCATCAAAAGCAGGCGTGTCAGCGAATGTTAGCGCCACATTTCGCAGGGCCAGACCTTCAATCTGAAGCGACTTCACCAATTGCATTTCACCGATCATCTCGACGCCATTCACGTCGGTGGTGATCACTTCTTCCGCGCGTTTGCGGCGAATTCTCTCGCGTAGAGCGGTGCTGCCGATGCTTGCTTGTGCCCCGGTGTCGATTATCACCGTAGCGCGCACACCTTCGACCAGTGCATTGGTAATGAGCAACTGTCCAAACTGGGGATTGGCGCGTACGACAATCTCAAAACCTGAGCGATAATTGTCGAGGGCTGCGACATCTTGCACGGCGATGGTTTCTTCGCGAAAATCGATGAGCACGCGAAAGTCTTGCAAGGAATCCAGCCCGAGGATTCCGTGTGCACCGACATTATTCGCATCGAGAACCGGCGAGATGAGATCATAGACCGTGTGTTCTCCGAAGGTCATCGATTCCACTTCGACCAGATCCACATTGCGCTGGCTGGCCATGCCCACCAATGTCGCTGTGCCAGAGGGAGCAAGGCTCAACCCGCGATTGATTTGATGTGTGACCGCTGTCGCTTGGCTGCCTGTGTCGATCATGAAGTTGAAAGGCCCTGCGCCTTCAATCATGACTGGCACGGTGAAGCGGCGTGCATTGTCCTCTTCCAGCTCAAGGATCTGGGTGTTTGGATCGGTCAGGTCGGGGGCTACCGCCTGCGCTTCGAGGCCTTGTCCGGAGGAGGGAGGTTCGACGGCGACGGCGGCGCTGGACGCAATTATGCTCGAAGCCACTGCGGTCAGGGCGGCAAAAAGGCTCATACTTCTTCCCTTCGGATGGGGCTAATCCTGAAACGATACCAGAGAAGATGCATCAGCCCAAATGAATGAGATGTTTAGATGGCGAGGCTTGGACCGGTATTGTGCGAGTTCGGATTTCGAAGGAGCGCCCATGTTTCTCGAACAATCCCTCGATAGCCAAACCAGAATGTGGCCGCATAGACAGTTGCTCCAACGCTGGCGCTTCGCATGAGTGCAAAGAATGGGCTGTCAATCACGACCAGTTTTTCGACTCCTAGCACGGTCAGTGACATTGCGGCGCAGGCAATCGCGATAGGCAAGATGGCTCGCAAGAGAGCAAATGGGGTGACCCCGATGCGAGGAAGAGTGACGGTCAGGGTGATCGCGCAAAGCAGAGGGGCAGAGATCCACCATGCGTGGACAAGGCCCATGGCGCCATCGGCGACAAGCAATGCGAACATCGCCGGGAAAATCGCAGCGCCTACAATGGACGTAAACAAATAGACTTTGGGTCTTCCCATTGCATTGGTCACAGGCGAGCAGATGAGATGCAGCGCAAAGGCCGGCATGACGGCAGCAAGCCCTGCAACAATCGGGATAAGCCCGGTCCACTTATCTCCCATAAGCACGGGGATCACATGCTCAGAGGTAAGGGCAAGGCCAACATAGACCGGCGTACACACCATCATCACCAACCGCACGGTTTTGAGAAAGTATGGGCCAAGCGGTTTCTTCGCCCTGTGCAATTCGGAATAGGCCGCGAGTGCCACCTCATTGATCGGCGGGATAAAGCGTCCGGTCACGATCAGAGCCAAGAACAAGGCCTGAGTGTAAAGCCCCAGATCATAAGTCGCCAGCAGGCGACCTGCGATCACCACGTCGGACTGGCTTTGGATGATCCAGAACAGCTGGCATAAGGTAAGCACGCCACCATATGTGAAGAGATCCCAAGCGCCCTTCGGATTGAACACGGGGGCGATCCAGAAGCGTGCGGCCCACATAAGGCCAATTGCGCGAGCTACGAATATCGAAAGCCCTGCATATATAAGCGCCCACACTCCCCATCCGAGCCAAGCGAGGAATAGGGCCGTCATCGCACCCACCAGTGCGCTTGCCATATTGGCCTGTCCCTGTTTGCGGAACTCCAGCTTTCTGGCGAGCCACTCAGACGGCATCGCAATAAAAGGAATGGTCAGAAAGATTACAGCCTGGACGCGCAAAAGCTCGGCCACGATGGGCTCGTCAAAGTATGCAGCGGCAAAGGGCGCGAAAAGGAACTGGATCGATGCGAGCAGGACGTTGGCGACGATTAACATCCCAAACACCTGACCCACACGTCGATCATCTATCCGTTCCGTCTGCACGATGGATGTCGCAAAGCTCTGGCCGTTGAGGAAGGCGAGGGCGGTGACGACGACCTGACTCATCGCAAAGAGACCGTAGTCGGTCGGGTCGAGCAGTCGCACCACCAGGAAGGTAGAGGTCCAGGTGATTATCTGGGCAGCAACCTGCGCGCCCCACCGCCAAGCCACAGCCGAACGCACTCGGGCAGCGAAGCGGGTATCATCCGCATTGCTTTGTTGCGCATCCGTGATCGGCGGTTCGGAGGCAGGGGTGCTGATCGTCATGGTTACGCGTTAGCGAACAAAGATGAAAAAATGGTCCACACAGCGCCGACCCATGGCGAGACATACATATGAGGACTGTGTGGAAGAGAGATCGGCTGTGAACGAATCAATCTTGCATATGAATGTACGAATCTTACGCCTCGCACCTCAATGATTCCGCCCAATCGAACAAAATGGGCTCCAATTCGGGATTCAAGGAGTTCGGCGACCGAGTCAGGAGACGTGAATCAGACCAAAATGGAGGCTGAATCACTCATATCGGCTGGTTATGCTGCTCATGGCCCCTGGTGGAACAAATTAGAGGCTCACAAAGTGGCATAAAAAATCATTTAACATCAAATATTTGGAACTTTTCTCAAACAAATCCGCAAAAAGCCCTTGCCCGAATCCAAAGCCCCCCATATATGCCCTCTCACCGCAGCGGAGCAGACGGCTTCAACCGCTTCCTCGCTACGGTCGCCAACATAAACGGACAGCCTGTCCCTCGGTTTGAAAATCGAGGAACACATGCGCTGTCCGCCTTTTATTGTCTGGTGGCTCTTTGACATTGTTGGTTTTTGATGAAGGGACATGTGGGCGACGGCGCCTGGTCTGCGAGCTTCAAGGTCGCAGTAACCAGTTAAATTTAAGCCGATTGCCACGTCTTTACTGAACTCCACGTTCGGTACTGATGATGCATGTTCATTCGTATCCATTACGTTTGACAGCAGGTATCGGCTCCTTGATACTCTTGCTAGTCAAGATAGCGGGGTTTTCCCCGTGCTTGATTGGTTAGTTTCACAAACTTGAGAGTTTGATCCTGGCTCAGAACGAACGCTGGCGGCATGCCTAACACATGCAAGTCGAACGAACCCTTCGGGGTGAGTGGCGCACGGGTGCGTAACGCGTGGGAACCTGCCTTTAGGTTCGGAATAACTCAGAGAAATTTGAGCTAATACCGGATAATGTCTTCGGACCAAAGATTTATCGCCTTTAGATGGGCCCGCGTTAGATTAGATAGTTGGTGGGGTAACGGCCTACCAAGTCGACGATCTATAGCTGGTCTGAGAGGATGATCAGCCACACTGGGACTGAGACACGGCCCAGACTCCTACGGGAGGCAGCAGTGGGGAATATTGGACAATGGGCGAAAGCCTGATCCAGCAATGCCGCGTGAGTGATGAAGGCCTTAGGGTTGTAAAGCTCTTTTACTAGGGATGATAATGACAGTACCTAGAGAATAAGCTCCGGCTAACTCCGTGCCAGCAGCCGCGGTAATACGGAGGGAGCTAGCGTTGTTCGGAATTACTGGGCGTAAAGCGCGCGTAGGCGGCGATCCAAGTCAGGGGTGAAATCCCGGAGCTCAACTCCGGAACTGCCCTTGAAACTAGATTGCTAGAATATTGGAGAGGTAAGTGGAATTCCGAGTGTAGAGGTGAAATTCGTAGATATTCGGAAGAACACCAGTGGCGAAGGCGACTTACTGGACAATTATTGACGCTGAGGTGCGAAAGCGTGGGGAGCAAACAGGATTAGATACCCTGGTAGTCCACGCCGTAAACGATGATAACTAGCTGTCCGGGCTCATAGAGCTTGGGTGGCGCAGCTAACGCATTAAGTTATCCGCCTGGGGAGTACGGTCGCAAGATTAAAACTCAAAGGAATTGACGGGGGCCTGCACAAGCGGTGGAGCATGTGGTTTAATTCGAAGCAACGCGCAGAACCTTACCAGCCTTTGACATCCTAGGACGGTTTCTGGAGACAGATTCCTTCCCTTCGGGGACCTAGTGACAGGTGCTGCATGGCTGTCGTCAGCTCGTGTCGTGAGATGTTGGGTTAAGTCCCGCAACGAGCGCAACCCTCATCCTTAGTTGCCATCATTTAGTTGGGCACTTTAAGGAAACTGCCGGTGATAAGCCGGAGGAAGGTGGGGATGACGTCAAGTCCTCATGGCCCTTACAGGCTGGGCTACACACGTGCTACAATGGTATCTACAGTGAGCAGCGATCCCGCAAGGGTCAGCTAATCTCCAAAAGATATCTCAGTTCGGATTGTTCTCTGCAACTCGAGAGCATGAAGGCGGAATCGCTAGTAATCGCGGATCAGCATGCCGCGGTGAATACGTTCCCAGGCCTTGTACACACCGCCCGTCACACCATGGGAGTTGGATTCACCCGAAGGTGGTGCGCTAACCTTTTAGGAGGCAGCCAACCACGGTGGGTTCAGCGACTGGGGTGAAGTCGTAACAAGGTAGCCGTAGGGGAACCTGCGGCTGGATCACCTCCTTTCTAAGGATACAAGCGAAAGCGCCAGACCTTGCGTCTGGAAGTGCTTCGCAAGTTCCAAAGAACATTGCCGTCGTCCTCATGTCCTTTCATCAATCGGAAACAACACTTCAGGGTGTTGTTATCCTGAGCCGGCTCACGCCCCTCGCGGCCCATTGGGTTGGCGAAGGACAGGTGTGGGCCTGTAGCTCAGTTGGTTAGAGCGCACCCCTGATAAGGGTGAGGTCAGAAGTTCAAATCTTCTCAGGCCCACCAGTTCTATACCTAAGGGGCCTTAGCTCAGCTGGGAGAGCACCTGCTTTGCAAGCAGGGGGTCATCGGTTCGATCCCGATAGGCTCCACCAGGTATTTTCCGATAGATGAAACGAAAGAGATCTTGCTTTCGAGCAAGTAGGCGCATTGGCGCCGAGCATTTGACATTGTGAATGGGTTTTTAAATCGATGCCGTGGCGCATAGATTGTTTTGTAAGGTCTAGCCGACCTTCTCAACGCGTAGTCTATGCATCACAATATCAATCAAATTGATTATCTGGCTGAGATAATTTCTCCTCACTATCGTGAAGACGAACAGGACTTTATGCAGACCTGTCGTTGATAGTGTGGATTCTCAAGCGTGAGGTAAGAGCATTTGGTGGATGCCTTGGCATGTACAGGCGAAGAAGGACGTGGCACGCTGCGATAAGCGTCGGGGAGATGTGAGCAATCTTTGATCCGGCGATTTCCGAATGGGGAAACCCACCTTCACCATTTCTTTCACTTTCTCTTCGGAGAGATTGAGAGAGGTGGATAAGGTATCACCTTAGTGAATATATAGCTTTGGTGAAGCAAACCCGGGGAACTGAAACATCTCAGTACCCGGAGGAAAAGACATCAACCGAGATTCCCGTAGTAGTGGCGAGCGAACCGGGACCAGGCCAGTGCCTTTTCTATTATTAGCAGAACTCTCTGGAAAGTGAGACCATAGTGGGTGACAGTCCCGTATGCGAAAAGATTAGAAAAGGACTTGAGTAGGGCGGAACACGTGAAATTCTGTCTGAACATGGGGGGACCACCCTCCAAGCCTAAATACTCGTACATGACCGATAGCGAACACAGTACCGTGAGGGAAAGGTGAAAAGCACCCCGATTAGGGGAGTGAAACAGTACCTGAAACCGGATGCTTACAAGCAGTTGGAGCCCCATAGGGGGTGACAGCGTACCTCTTGCATAATGGGTCAGTGACTTAATCTAGCATGCAAGCTTAAGCCGTTAGGTGTAGGCGAAGCGAAAGCGAGTCTGAATAGGGCGACTGAGTATGTTGGATTAGACCCGAACCCCGGCGATCTAGGCATGAGCAGGTTGAAGGTGCGGTAACACGCACTGGAGGACCGAACCGTTGCATGTTGAAAAATGCTCGGATGACTTGTGTTTAGGGGTGAAAGGCCAATCAAGCCGGGAAATAGCTGGTTCTCCGCGAAATCTATTGAGGTAGAGCGTCAGATTTTTGCCATTGGGGGTAGAGCACTGGATGGACGCGGGCTGCGCGAGCGGTACCAATTCTAACCAAACTCCGAATACCAATGAGTCTAGTCTGGCAGACAGACGGCGGGTGCTAAGGTCCGTCGTCAAAAGGGAAACAGCCCTAACCTACAGCTAAGGTCCCCAAATAATACCTAAGTGCGAAAGCATGTGGGAATCCCAAAACAACCAGGAGGTTGGCTTAGAAGCAGCCATCCTTTAAAGAAAGCGTAACAGCTCACTGGTCTAAATAAGGGTTCCTGCGGCGAAGATGTACCGGGACTAAAGGTATTTACCGAAGCTTAGGGTTCATAGTTTACTATGAGCGGTAGCGGAGCGTTCCGTAAGTGGTTGAAGCCGAAGGGTAACCGACGGTGGACATATCGGAAGTGCGAATGCTGACATGAGTAGCGATAAAGAGGGTGAGATGCCCTCTCGCCGAAAGACCAAGGGTTCCTGCTCAACGCTAATCGGAGCAGGGTAAGCCGGCCCCTAAGACGAGCCCGAAGGGGGTAGTCGATGGGAACCACGTTAATATTCGTGGGCTTGGAGATGTGTGACGGATGTCGGAAGTAGTGTGTCCTTATTGGATTGGGCATGCTGCCAAGATGTTCCAGGAAATAGCCTCTCCGTATAAACCGTACCCGAAACCGACACAGGTGGTCAGGTAGAGTATACCAAGGCGCTTGAGAGAAGTATCCTGAAGGAACTCGGCAAATTGCCTCCGTACCTTCGGAAGAAGGAGGCCCTGAATCGAGGCAACTCTTTTCAGGGGGCACAGGCCAGGGGGTAGCGACTGTTTATCAAAAACACAGGACTCTGCTAAGTCGGCTTCAAGACGACGTATAGGGTCTGACGCCTGCCCGGTGCTTGAAGGTTAAGAGGAGGAGTGCAAGCTCCGAATTGAAGCCCAAGTAAACGGCGGCCGTAACTATAACGGTCCTAAGGTAGCGAAATTCCTTGTCGGGTAAGTTCCGACCTGCACGAATGGCGTAACGACTTCCCCACTGTCTCCAGGATATGCTCAGCGAAATTGAATTCTCCGTGAAGATGCGGAGTACCCGCGGTTAGACGGAAAGACCCCGTGCACCTTTACTGCAGCTTTAGAGTGGCATTAGGAAGAAACTGTGTAGAATAGGTGGGAGGCTTTGAAACTTGGGCGCCAGTCCGAGTGGAGCCAACCTGTGAAATACCACCCTGTTTGTTTCTGATGTCTAACCTAGGTCCGTTATCCGGACCAGGGACCCTCTATGGCGGGTAGTTTGACTGGGGCGGTCGCCTCCTAAAGAGTAACGGAGGCGCGCGATGGTATGCTCAGGCCGGTTGGAAACCGGCTGCGAGAGTGCAATGGCATAAGCATGCCTGACTGCGAGACCGACAGGTCGAGCAGAGACGAAAGTCGGTCATAGTGATCCGGTGGTCCCTCGTGGAAGGGCCATCGCTCAACGGATAAAAGGTACGCCGGGGATAACAGGCTGATACTGCCCAAGAGCTCATATCGACGGCAGTGTTTGGCACCTCGATGTCGGCTCATCACATCCTGGGGCTGGAGCAGGTCCCAAGGGTTTGGCTGTTCGCCAATTAAAGTGGTACGTGAGCTGGGTTCAGAACGTCGCGAGACAGTTTGGTCCCTATCTGCCGTGGGCGTCGATACTTGAAAGGAGTTGCCCCTAGTACGAGAGGACCGGGGTGAACATACCTCTGGTGTATCTGTCATTCCGCCAGGAGTGCCGCAGAGTAGCTATGTATGGACGGGATAACCGCTGAAAGCATCTAAGCGGGAAGCCTCCCTTGAGATAAGGTATTTTAGATCCGTCAGAGACCATGACGTTGATAGGCCAGGTGTGGAAGCGCAGTAATGTGTGGAGCTAACTGGTACTAATGATTTATTCGTGCTTGAGAATTCGCACTGTCAATGACAGGCCTGCTTATGCAGGGCTCGTCTTGCGGTGGAGAAATACTCCAGCCAGACGTTCACATTGCCCTAATCTGGGGCGCGATTATCGATTTAAGACCCGTTAACACCCCACAAGCTTCATTGCTTGGTGGTCCTAGCGACTGTGACCCACCCGATCCCATCTCGAACTCGGCCGTGAAACCAGTTAGCGCCGATGGTACTATGTCTTAAGGCATGGAAGAGTAGGTCGCCGCCAGGCATTGTAGCTTGTGGGAAGTCTCTTTATTGAGACTGTTACGGGAAACAACCCATTCACTGTCAAAGCCTGTCTTGAGCGCCTGCCAAGGCAGTCGAAAGGGGCTTGCCTACGGGCTGGCCCTTTTGGTGTCTCTAGGCGGCATAGCCTTGAGCGCCCAGCTAGGTAGCGCGGGATGGAGCAGTCCGGTAGCTCGTCAGGCTCATAACCTGAAGGTCGTTGGTTCAAATCCAACTCCCGCAACCAGCGTCAGATTGAAAACCCAAAACAAAAAGGCCTCGCTGTTTCCAGCGGGGCCTTTTGTCGTTCGACCACGAGCGAGAGATAAGCATCCAGCACGTTGAGGCGACAATGTCGCTTGGCAGGGGGGCAAGGCCAACGGCACGCGACGATTTCGATAGGCGCACCGAAACACAGAGTGGTCTGAGCCCGAAGTTTCTACCATCTGTCAGTAGAGCATTTGGCCATTTTGATGCCGCTTGTTGGGCGTGATGGCGGCTCTATCGATAGGATCGTGCACCGCGATGCAAAGTCGGACCGGCGCTCCATGCTATCTTGGTTTCCCGCTCTCTCAACCTGCACTTCTCTGAATTAGGAACTTCGCGCAAACCCTCTTGCAGGCAATTCAGATCCGCGCTGGATCCAGTTAAGCTCTGAATATTTGCACGCGCCATCCGTCACATGCAGCGTATAGGCATGCCTCGGTTTGTCCGAGCGATTGGGCGGGCTGTAATGCGGCAAGAGGCCGTGAAAGAGAACCAGGGATCCAGCCTTCACTTCTATCGGCATGGCCGAGGATTCATCTGGCCATGGCGTTTCGGACAATGTGTCCATTTCTGTTGCACCGTTTCGTAGACAAAAGCGCTGTCGTAGAGGTGTGTCGATGCCCTCTTTGCTTACCCAGAGACAGCCGTTCTCAATTGTCGCATCATCGATCGCGAACCAATAGGTGAGAACAGAGATCGGCGTGGAATAGAAGAAGGTGGCATCCTGGTGCCAATGCACCTCGCCACCGATGCGAGGCTGCTTGAAGATGTACATGGACTGCCAAATTTGCGGGTCCTTCTGGCCAAGCACCTTGGCAATTTCACCGCATTTGGGGTCACGAGAGAAGCGTTCAAACACCGGGTCAAGGTCGTGCATGGCGTGACCGATTTTATTGATTGACAACGCCCTCTCTTGTGCAAGCTGGCCGCTCTCATCGAACGCCTCTTCTTCGAAGAAGCAACGTACTTTGTCGCCTGATGTGAGGAAATAATCGTCTCGCGGCCGGGGGTCTTCCTTGGTTGTGAAGATGGACCTTTGGCCTTCTGCATCAAATTCATCGATGATCGCGGCCGCGGCTGAGCGCAACTCTTCAAGCTCTTTGCGCGACTTAAATTCCTCAAGCACGCAGAAGCCTTGCGTTTGGAAGCAATCGAGGTGACGCTGTTCCAGCATTGCGGCTCTACCCCCGTGCGACCGTCTCCAGGAGCTCGGCCGTTATAGGATAGCCGGCATCCTGCATGATCGTGAGCATCGGTTGCTCGCCAGATGTGTCGATCCGGGGGATGATCGTCTTGACCGGGATAGCCTCAGCCTGAGCCCGTGCTTCCTCAAAGCTGGCGAAAAGGGCGAGCCGTTCGAGATTGCGGCGTGTGGGAAAGATGAGCTTGATTTCCCCTTTCTCAGCCATGCCCAACGCGCCCTGTGCACTCACCCAAAACAGCCGGGTGTTTTCGGCCTCATCGGTCGATACTTCGACATCGCCCGTGCCCAGATTGGCAAGATAAAAGCGTGTGTCGTAGACGCGCGATAGTTTCTCATTCTTTGGAAACCAACGGGCGAAGGGGACGATCTGGTCCAGGTCGAGCACCCAGTTGAAGGCATCGAGCACCGGAGCAAGCGTCTTCTTCTCGTGTAAAAGCTGTCTTGCTTCCCCCGCGCGTTCAGCATCGATCGCGCCCTTCAAACCCAAGGCAAGGCCCGTTTCTTCCAGCGTCTCACGAACAGCGGCTATCTGATGCGCGGCCTCGTCAAGTGATAGATCGCCTCGAGAGTGCGGCTCGACCCGTTCAGCAAGCGCAAAGTCTTCCGGATCAACGCGCCCGCCCGGAAAAACCGCCATGCCGCTCGCAAAGGTCATATTGCGCGACCGCACGGTCATCAGCACCTCAGGCGGGCCACCTTCGGGACAGTCGCGAAAGATGATGATTGTTGCCGCAGGAATGCTTTCCGGCTTTTGAGATTCGTCTGTCATTGCATGCAATGATGAAGGGACAAGATCATATTGCCAAGGGCCTCTACACACAGGCGCAAGACAGAATGCATCGAAGGTGCGGTTTGTCGGGAAACTTTACACGCCAAAGCCGCTTAAGGATTGGCTAACCACCGTCTCCCGCGGAAATGCGGGGAATCGCAGTTTTGGCACGGGGGATGCATAGGTTACGATGAAGAATGTGGTCTTCGAATTGAGGTAAGCCCTTTCTGGTCTCTGGGCGTTACCTCCCCGTTTTTGAAAAGCCGTCTCGCATGTACCCGGTGCGACGCGGCTTTTCTTTTGGGGTTTGCGCACGCCCATCCGGGCGCGCGCCCTAGCTAGACAGGTAGGAAAGCTGCCCTCGCTGCGGGTGGACGGTCGTCCTTGCGGTCACTGGCGTGACCTGGGCGACGTATTCGTCAGCTTTCGATTTTGGCCACGCCGTTATCGTCCAGCATCTGCTGGAGCTCGCCCGCTTCGAACATTTCCATCATGATGTCGCTGCCCCCGACAAATTCGCCTTTGACGTAGAGCTGGGGGATGGTGGGCCACTCCGAATAGGTTTTGATGCCCTGGCGCACTTCCATGTCTTGAAGCACGTCGACGCTTTCATATTGCACGCCGCAATGATCGAGGATCGCGACGGCGCGGCTGGAAAAGCCGCATTGCGGGAAAAGCGGAGTCCCCTTCATGAAGAGAACCACATCGTTCTCACCAACTACAGAGGCGATACGGGTGTCAGTGTCAGACATTTGCGAAGAACCTTCAAAAATCTTGTGTGCGTTTACGCGTGCTATTTGGGAACAACCGTGGTGACTTGCAAGGCGTGCAGCTCACCGCCCATCTTGTCGCCAAATGCAGCGTAGACCATCTTATGTTGCTGCACCCGGCTCTTTCCCGCGAACTGGGGCGCGGTCACCTTGGCTGCCCAATGGTCATCATCGCCCGCCAGATCGGTGAGCTCGACCGTTGCGCCAGGAAGGGCGGCAAGGATTGCCGTCTCAATTTCATGTCCGGGCATGGGCATGCGGTTTAGCTCTCGCTCATATATTGGCGCTTGGCTTCAATCGCCATTTCTTCAAGCTTGGCACGAATGTCTGCTTCGCTGATGTCGGTATCAGCGGCGGTGAGATCACCGAGGAGTTTGCGGATCACATCCTCGTCGCCCGCCTCTTCGAAGTCGGCCTGGACTACGGCCTTCTTGTAGGCTTCGGTCTCTTCTGCGGTGAGCTTCATCTCGCCAGCGGCCCATTCGCCCAGAAGACGATTGCGGCGGGCTGCGATCTTGAAGGCGGTTTCTTCGTCCATCGCAAACTTGGCTTCTTCAGCGCGCTCGCGGTCTTTAAAATCGGTCATTGGGGATCCCTTTGAAAAAGTGTTCCTGGCAGAAATAGAGTGCGGCAGGAGACGCCGCAAGCAATCAGTCCCAGTTCAGTCCATTGTCACCACCAACTTGCCCACGGCCTCACGTGCTTCAAGCTTTGCAATGGCATCGCCAGCACGCTCAAGCGGGAAGGTTTCGGAGACCAGCGGGTCGATCTTGCCTTCTTTCATAAGCGCGAAGAGCTCCTTGACTTGCTCGACAAATTTTGCCGGTTCACGCGCGGTGAAAGCGCCCCAGAATACCCCGCACACATCGCACGATTTGAGCAGGGTCAGGTTCAATGGCAGTTTGGGAATACCGGCAGGGAAGCCAACTACTAGGAATTTGCCCTCCCATGCGATAGAGCGCAGCGCTGGCTCAGAGTATTGTCCGCCGACAATGTCATAGACGATGTTCGCGCCGGTCGGGCCGCATGCCGCTTTGAAGGCGTTGGCAAGCTCTTTGGACGCCGCCTTGTCCATCTCCTCGCGCGGATAGATCACAACGTCGTCCGCGCCCGCCTTTCGGGCAATTTCAGCCTTCGCCTCGGAGGAAACAGCAGCGACCACTTTGGCGCCATAGGCCTTGGCAAGCTCGACCGCTGAAAGGCCGACGCCGCCAGCCGCGCCCAGAATCAAGACGACATCGCCTTCCTTGATATAACCGCGATCTTTAAACCCGTGAATGGTGGTGCCGTATGTCATGAGCAGCGAGGCCGCCTTCTCAAACGGCACGCCCTCGGGGATCGGGAACAAGCGACCATCTGGCACAATCGCTTTCTCGCGAAGACCGCCATTGCCGAGCATGCCAATCACCCGGTCGCCCGGCTTGCAGCTGGTCACCCCTTCGCCAACCGCTTCAACCACCCCAGCGATCTCACCGCCTGGGGAATAGGGGCGCTCTGGCTTAAATTGATAAAGGTCGCGGATCATCAGCGTGTCGGGATAATTGATCGCGCAAGCCTTCACTGCGACCAGCACCTCGCCTTTGCCCGGAGTGGGCGTGTCAACTTCGTCCAAGGTCAGCGTTTCTGGTCCGCCCACGTCGTGGGTCTGAATGGCTTTCATGGTGATGGCTCTCCCTTAGATATTTGTGCCGGCAGAAATCCAGCCCTGCGCCGCGGCGCGTCTGGATTCAAAACTGTCAATGGCCTCGCTGCTCTCAAGTGTCAGCGAAACCTCGTCAAGACCGCCCATCAGGCAGTGCTTACGAAAAGGATCGATTTCAAAGGTGAAACGGTCCTGGAACTCGGTGGTAACGGTCTGCGCTTCAAGGTCGATATGGATAGGATCGCCTCCGCGGGCCACTGCCATCAATCGGTCGACAGCTTCTTGTGGCAGGACCACAGGCAGAATGCCGTTTTTCACCGCATTGCCCGAGAAAATATCGGAGTAACTCGGCGCAATCACCGCGCGGATGCCGAGGTCTCCCAATGCCCATGCGGCGTGCTCACGGCTCGACCCGCATCCGAAGTTGTCTCCGGCAAGCAGGATAGGCGCGCCTTGGTTTTCCGGTGTATCAAATATGTTGTCCGGATCCTCGCGCAAGGTCTCAAACGCACCCTTGCCTAGCCCCTCTCGGGTGATGGTTTTGAGCCATTTGGCAGGGATGATGATGTCCGTGTCTACGTTTTTGGCACCAAACGGGATGGCTTTGCCGTCAACCTGAGTGAGCTTGTCCATTAGCGTGCTGATTCCGGGAATGGGGGAAGGCGATCCAGATGGCGCGGATCATGACCGATGATGACCGTCGCGTTCAAGGTTTTCGCCGTGGCATTGAATCGTTCGAAGGATGCCAGTGTGTCTGCGCGATCGGTATTGAACTCCGGGACCCCACGATTGGTGACCTGTTCTTCGAAATGATACAGATCACCGGTCAAAAGGACGTTACCCATTTGCGGCATCCTGACCAGCAGTACCGTGTGCCCAGGCGTGTGCCCGGGCGTCGCTTTCATCACCACCGATCCATCGCCGAACACATCGTGATCCTTGGCGATAGCGGTCACTTGGCCAGTGTCATCGCCAAGCCATGGAGCAAAGGGTCGCGGGTCAAGCAGTGGGTCGGGCCCGGTCGCGGCTTTGATCATTTCCCAGTCTTTGGCTCCGATAAGCAGAGTGGACTGAGCGAAATCGGGAAGCTGCATGACGTGGTCAAAGTGAAAGTGGCTGACCCCTGCATAGGTCACGTCGCTGGGAGAGATCCCAATGCTTTCCAGCTGCTTTTCAATCGATTGCTCCATCGAAAGCGTCGCGCCGGATTGGGTGAAGCTCGCGCCGACCAGCGCTTTGTCGAGCCCGGCATCCCACAGCAGATATTGGTCGCCATTACGGATAAGATAACAGCTTACTGTGAGAGTGCGCGGTTCCCCATCATAAAGATGCGCATCCGAAAACGCTGCCATATCGCTGATCTCAAGCTCTCCGCATCCGAGCCGCCACATCTCTAGGTCGGGCGCTGAACCAGTGTCCTGCGCGGTGGCTGACGCGGCAAGGCCGAGGGCCAAAAGCCATCCCAAGAACGTCTTCATGATGGGTCTCCTGGCAGGGTTGGAAAAATCTCAGTCAGTTTCCGGAGGCTCGCCAGAGGGAGCCTTATCCGCCTGACCTGCTCCGATGGCGCTGTCCTCGGGCTTCTTCCTGAACCGCTTGCCAGCATAAAGCAGCGCCGCTGCGATTGCTGCCGAGCCGATGGTGGCCGCCGCGCCAATTGCGGCTTTACGCCCGGTTGAGGATTTGTCTTCGGAGTTCGCGTCCGGATTCTCTGGGGAGGGGGTTTCGTCTGTCATAATGTTCACATGAGATGGTCTTGCATGCATTGCAAGGGAGCAGTGTCACAGAAATGCGTCTACACCCAATTTCCCGGTTGGGCGGCGTTGTTCGGGCGTCGTTTCGCCAAACCAATTGCGGCCATCGGGAAAGCGGGCTTCTACGCCGCCGAGTTCGGCTGGTTCGAAAATGCGCACATTCACACCTGCCCGGTTGCCATCGAAATGTTCGGTTGTGATCCAATGGGTGGTGGTGCCGCATATGGGGCAGAAGTGAATCTCAACTGCTGGTTCGGCATAATCAGCACGGCGATAGCCCTCGGTTTTGCCTTTGATTGTTAGTTCAGCCGTCTCGTAATAGCCCCAGACACCACCCGTTTTGGCGCATAAGGAGCAGTCGCAAAAGTTCACATATGAAGGCCCTTGAGGCACTGTGACACTCACCGCGCCACAGTGACAGGTCCCGGTCATGCTTATAGCTCCCTCACATCGGTGAGCCTGCCTTTGACTGCCGCTGCTGCTGCCATTGCGGGCGAAACCAAATGCGTGCGTGCGCCCGGCCCCTGTCGGCCAACAAAATTGCGGTTTGACGTGGAGGCGCAGCGTTCGCCTGGCGGCACTTTGTCGGGGTTCATGCCAAGGCACGCCGAACATCCCGGCTCGCGCCATTCAAAGCCTGCTTCGATAAAGATCTGATCGAGCCCTTCATCCTCAGCCATGGCCTTCACCAGGCCAGAGCCCGGGACAACAATGGCCCAACGCACATTGTCCGCCTTGCGCCTTCCTTTGAGCACCTCTGCGGCGGCGCGCAAATCCTCGATCCGGCTATTGGTGCAGGAGCCGATAAAGACATTCTCAACCGGAATATCGGTGAGCGGAGTGCCGGGAGTGAGGCCCATGTATTCAAGGCTCTTGGCAGCGGCGGTCTGCTTGTTTTCGTCGGCAAAGCTCTCCGGCGCGGGGACAACACCAGTGATCTGCAAAACGTCTTCAGGACTGGTGCCCCAAGTGACGCTCGGCGCGATGGCGGCCGCATCGATTACAATCGATGTGTCAAACTCAGCGCCCGGATCGCTTTGCAGTGTCTTCCAATAGGCAAGCGCTTTGTCCCAAGCGTCCCCTTTGGGCGCCATCGGGCGGCCTTTGAGGTAGCGGAAAGTGGTTTCATCGGCTGCGATCAAGCCAGCGCGCGCTCCCCCTTCGATGCTCATATTGCAGACTGTGAGGCGCTCTTCGACGCTCATCGCCTCAAATACCGGGCCGCGATATTCGATCACATGGCCAGTGCCGCCCGCTGCTCCGATCACGCCGATGATATGCATGATGATGTCTTTGGCGGTCACGCCGGGGCCTATTTTGCCTTCGACCCGCACTTCCATCGATTTGGATTGCTGGAGCAGCAGGGTTTGCGTTGCGAGCACATGTTCGACTTCACTGGTCCCGATGCCAAAGGCAAGCGCGCCAAGTCCGCCGTGGGAGGCCGTGTGCGAGTCGCCGCAAACAATGGTGGTGCCGGGGAGCGAGAAGCCCTGCTCAGGGCCCACGACATGGACAATCCCTTGTTCTGCATCGGCATCACCAATGTAGCGAATGCCAAACTCGGGTGCGTTCTTCTCCAAGGCTGCAAGTTGCTGCGCGCTTTGTGGATCTTCGATTGGGATCTTACCCCCATTCGCATCACGCCGCGCGGTCGTCGGTAGGTTATGATCGGGCACCGCCAAGGTCAGCTCTGGCCGACGCACCGGGCGCCCCGCCAAACGCAGAGCCTCAAATGCCTGCGGGCTGGTCACTTCGTGGACCAGATGGCGGTCGATATAGATGATCGCGGTGCCATCATCGCGAGATTCGACGACATGGTCGTCCCATATCTTTTGGTACAATGTGCGTGGGCGGCTGGACATTTGGGGGTCTCTTTATGGTCTTCGCGACCGGCGATAGCCGCCCAAAAGCCTCAGTGGCAAGATAAGGTGTGATCCGGGAGCGAATAGGACTGGAGTTTTCACAAAGGCGTGCTAACTGACAATCATGTCAGCAATGCCCTTCCAGTTTCCGATCACAGTGCTTCCCGAAGATATCGACTTCATGGGGCATGTGAACAATGCGCGCTACCTTAACTGGGTGCAGGATGCGGTGCTCGCGCATTGGCAGAAGGTTGCGCCGGCTGAAGAAGTTGCGGCCAAGGCCTGGGTCGCGCTCAAACACGAGATCACCTATCGCAAGCCCGCCTTCCTCGAAGATGATGTGATCGCGCAGACCGTGCTGGAGCGTTACAATGGCGCCCGCGCCTTCTATCGCACAGTGATCAGCAGGGGCGAAGATGTCTTGGCCGAGGTGCAATCAAGCTGGTGCTGTATTGACGCAGAGACACTGCGTCCGGCGCGTATCGGGGAACATCTGCGCGAGTTCTTTTTCCCGGATGTCTCCAGAGCTGAGTAGCCTCGTACTTTGCGTGAGCTCGACTTGCGCCCTATACAAAGCCAAATGTTAAGCTCAAGCGTATCTCCCGGCATGACGCAACAGCCGCTCTTATTGCCCTCGCAGGCCGTGCAAGGGACCGTGGGATTGCTGCTTGCTATTCTGATCGCCGGCGGCTGGCTGGGCATTCATGCCTTTGCGATGTTCGTGTTTGAATTGAGCTGGCAAAATCTGCCCTTCGCGATTGCTATTGCACTGCTCCAATGTTGGCTTTCGGTTGGCGTTTTTATCGTTTGTCATGATGCGATGCACGGGACGCTGGTGCCTTCTAATCCAAAGCTTGGTGAGGGAATCGCGACGGTGCTTTTGTTCCTCTACGCCGGGTTCGGCTGGAAAGACTTGCGCGAGGCCCATCACACCCATCATCGGCTCGCGGGCCATGCGGGTGATCCTGACTTCGATGAACACAACCCTGATAATTTCGCCGCTTGGTATGTGACCTTTTTCAAGCGCTATTTCGGGCTGCAATCCTTCCTGTTCGTGCATCTGGTCGTGGCAGTCTATTGGCTCGTCATCGGCATTCCGATGGTTCAGATCGTGCTCCTGTATGGAGCACCGGCGCTTCTGTCCTCGCTACAGCTTTTTTATTTCGGCACCTATCGCCCTCATGCGCATATAGCGGGCAAGGGGTTCGCTGATGACCACAACGCGCGAAGCGAACGGTTTGGCACTTTGATCAGTCTCGCCACATGCTTCCATTTCGGCTATCATCTTGAACATCACCGCCGTCCGGATGTGCCCTGGTGGGCACTTCCGGTTGCCCGAAAAGCAGGGGTCGGTGCTGGGATCGGAGACACGGCTGGAGAAACACGGGGCTCAGCATGACCTGGCTAGAGGCAATCGCGATCACATTGGGCGCTCTTGTATTCATGGAGTTCTTTGCCTGGTGGGCGCATAAATACATCATGCATGGATGGGGCTGGGGCTGGCACCGCGATCATCATGAGCCGCATGAAAATACCTTCGAAAAGAACGATCTCTACGCCACCGTTTTCGGCACAATAAATGCCGCAATGTACATTTTTGGGTCACTCTATTGGGAGTGGCTGTGGTGGGCAGCTTTAGGCGTTAATCTATACGGCGTTGTCTATGCGATTGTTCATGATGGCCTTGTTCACCAACGCTTTTTCCGATGGGTCCCCAAGAAGGGTTATGCCAAACGTCTTGTACAGGCGCACAAGCTGCACCATGCCACAATTGGTAAGGAGGGCGGGGTCAGCTTTGGCTTTGTCATCGCGCGCGATCCGGCTCGTCTTAAGGCCGAGCTTAAAGCGCAAGCCAGCGCAGGCATCGCCAATGTGCGCGACAGCGCTACCGCGCGTGAAGATGCTGCCGCGCGGACCACAACGGTCAACTGAACATATTTGGCAATTGGCGTTGTAATGACCGATAGATCATTGGATATTACGGGATCGTGGGATGGGATATATTTCTACAAAGATGTGCCGGATGCCGGACCAGCGACACCGTTCTTGGCAACTATCAACGAGACGAACGGCGCCTTCACCGGGACCGTGATCGAACCGCATGAGCTTATCGAAAGGACAGTCCACGCCACGATTCATGGGCATAGGCAGTCCTGCATTGTCACTTTCTCTAAAGACTATGAGACGGTCGACGAGATTTATCAGGAAACGGTCCAATATCGCGGCACATTGAGCGAAGACGGTGAGGCGATAGTCGGCGAGTGGGCAATCGAGCACTGGAAGGGAAGATTTGAGATGAACCGCGCTCCCAGTGCGGAAGAGTCAGTGGGAGACAAGCTAAGCGCCGAAGTGAAGCTCTAGACGCGCCTACTCAGCCCGCATGGCGATCCATGTGCCGATGATGACCAGAGCTCCGATGGAAATCCAAACCCACGGTAGGCCAAGGGTAAAGTAGGTGAAGGCGACCCCAGCGGCGAGAGCAGCAATCGCGCTAATCTTCGCATTTCGCGCAATCGCCCTCCGCTCGCGCCATGCCATGATTTGTGGGCCCCAGCGGGGATGCTCGATAATCTTGCGCTCCCATTCCTCATTGCTGCGCGCGAAACAGAATGCGGCGAGTAGGAGAAACGGAACCGTCGGCACTATCGGTAAGATTGCGCCGATTGCGCCCAAAGTGACGCTGAGGACCCCTGCGGCAAGATAGAGCCGCCGCACCTCGACTATCCTGCTTTGGCCAGCCGTGCGGCGTGTTCTTGCACCAGTGCAATCATATTCGGTACGCCTTGTGTGCGGTTGCTCGAAAGCTGGTTCTTTAGATCGAAGGGAGCCAGCGCCTCTGCCACGTCCATGCTTGCCACTTCGCTCGAGGGCCTGTCCTGCACTGCAGCAATAACCAGCGCGACGATGCCTTTGGTAATGGCGGCGTTGCTATCGGCAAGGAAGTGCAGTGCGCCCTGACCTGCGGTGTCGGTGGGATAGACCCAGACCGCTGCCGAACACCCGCGTACAAGGGTCGCATCGGTCTTGAGCGCATCGGGCATAGCTTCAAGCTCACGCCCCAGCTCGATCAGCAGCGTATATCGCTCATCGCCTTCGAGAAATTCGTATTCTTCTAAAATGTCATCAAGTGATCGCATGGAGGCGCATTTAGGGAACGATCTTGTGAAGGGGAAGGGCCTTAAAGCTCAACCCCGCTCGCAATCGCTTCGAGCTTCTTGATCCGCTCTTTCATGTCGGCAAGTTCGATGCGTGCAGCACCTGCCGATGCGCCGCCTTCGATCTCAGGCGCTTCCTTCGCCTTTCGCTTGTGGCGCTCAAGCTCCTGACGCTTGAGATCAAGCCAACCCTGCCAGCCGCGAAGCAGTGCAAAGGCGACCACGCAAATCCCGACAAGACAAGCAGCGGTGATAACCAGAGTGGGGTCCATAATCATTGACTCTGCTCCTTATTGCTCTCGGAGGTGGGGAGGGGGGTCCCGTTGTCTGACGCATCTGTCAGAGTGGTTTCATCTGTCCCGCGAAGTGCCTCAATCTCAGCCGAGATGCGGGCCCGTTCGCGTGCGTCCATCGTGTTGTTGTCCGTGGCGATGCGTTCGAGCACATGCAGCCGGTCGCGCAGTTGCTTCAATTCGCGGCGCATCTCTTCGCTTTCAATGCGTGCATTGGCATCCTCGGGCTTGCCAACAAATGTCTCATTGCCGTCTTCGTCCGAGATGATCCCGGCTTTAGCCTTGGCCATCTGGACAACGCCCCAGACCACGATAGCTACAATGGCAACAACGGCCCAACCGCTCATTGCGAAGACTCCTTGAGCTTGTGTTCAACACTTGACTGGGCCCCACGCAGGGCCTCGATTTCTTTGGCCAGATCGATCGAGCGATCGGTCGCAATCCGTTCCAGCACACGCACGCGTTGTTCAAGGTTTGATCCCGCCACTTGATCCACTGCACGACAGTTCTTCGACTTGCGGCGAAAACGCATAGCGACATAGACAATGCCGCCGGTGACCACGCCGATCACCGCAGACATCTGCAATGCCTCAAAAACAAGAGCGGTGTCGGCTCCGAACATCAGCCTTCTTCCTTCTCGCGGCGCTCCGCCACATCAAGGCGCAGCGCTTCGATTTCATCGGAGAGGAGAGCCCCACGGTCGGTCGCAAGCCGCTCCAGGACGCGCAGGCGATCTTCGATCAGATCGGTTCTGTCTCCCAGGACGGCATCGGTGTGAGATTGTGGCGAGTGTTTGAGTTCTTGCATCTTGCGCTCATGGGCAAGCACTTTGCTGACGATCCCGTTGATCGACATTCCGATCACAATCAGAGCCAGAACGATACCGGAGAAGATTATGAGCAGATCGCTATCCATCAGGCGTTCCCCGCATCTTTTTGGTTTTCAAGCGCGCGCAGATTGTCGATTTCGCTGGAAAGCTGATAGCTGCCGTCGGTCACAATCCGCTCCACATTTGCGAGCCGGTCTTTGACGGACCCAAGCTCAGCGCGAAGCTCTGCATTCTCTTGCGTAAGCAAGGTGACGCGCTGTTTGGCTTCATGATCGGTCGCGGGCTTCAAAGACTGACCCCAGGCCCCCTCAAGTGGGTAGCCATGCTTGATGCGCAGGCGGGTGGTGTGGATCCAGCCAGCTATCCCAGCTGCGCCTAGCGCCAATCCTCCACCTATGATCCAGGGCAAGTTGGGTACAATTACAGCGGCTGCATCGACACTCATGATTGGGGTTCCTTGATTGGAATGTTGAGGGCTCTGCCTGTGTCGGCATCGGGGGTTGGGAGGCTGCGGAGCGCTTCGATCTCGTCCGAAAGGGAGTACCCTCGCTCTGTCACGATCTTTTCGAGCACCACCATCCGGTCCTGCATATGATCGAGCTTGTCGTTCAGCTTCCGATTTTCAGTCTCGATCCGCTCAATTGTCTTGGATGTTTCGACATCGACCTTCGCGTCAGAACTGTCTTCGAGAGGGTGGCCGTGCTTTGCCTGGATCCAAGTGTGGATCAGCACGCTACCAATCGAGATGCCAATGATCGAGATGATCATGATCATCACCATCAAATCGCCATTCATTAGCTTTTTTCCTTCTGGCTAAGGTTGAGCGGTACGCCAGCATCTCCTTTAGAAGGGGCATCGCGCAAAGCTTCGATCTCTTCGGAGAGTGAATAACCCCGGTCAGTCACGATTTTCTCAAGCACGATCATGCGGTCTTGCATTGTATCGAGTTTGTCGTTGAGATCAGCGTTTTCGGCCTTCAACCGGTTGGTTTCTGAGGTATCGGCGCGCTCAGTCTTGCCGCCCCATTCGTCTTCTAAGGAATAGCCATGCTTGGCGCGGATCCAGTTATTTATGATCCAACCAAACGTACTGATAGCTACAATGGCGACTACGAATTCTGGACTGCCCCAATCCATTTATGCGGTTTCCTTGTTTCCAATATTGAGAGGCACGCCCGCTCCATCGCTCTCCACTTCACGGGTGTCACGCAGGGCTTCGATCTGAGTGGCAACATCATAGCCGCGGTCGGTCACGATGCGTTCGAGCACCTGCACACGATCCTCGAGCCTTTGTACCTGCGAGGCATACTGCGCCGCTTTTTCAGCCGTTGCGTGGGCGGTGGTCTCGCCATGAATCTTCGCCAGTTTTTGCTGGTGCTTTGCCCAGATGGCGACCACCGGAATGGTGCAGCCAAAGACAATGCCCAGTATCGGGATCATAATCGGGTCCATGTGTCGCCCTCTCCTTCTAACTCAGCGTAGTTTTTCGATTTCGTCCGCCGTGCGACGGGCGGGGTCGGTTGCGATCTGTTCGAGCACAGCCAGGCGATCCTGCATAAGGCTCACCGTCTCGCGCAGCTGGCCGTTCTCTTCGGTCAGATCTGCCTCTCGGTCGGACTTACCGTACTTGATTTCGGCCATGCTGCGGCGATGGGACAGGAACATGCTTGTCAGTCCCATGACACCGGCAAAGACCAGTACGACCAGCAGCATATTCAGGAACATTTCCTCGAGAGGCATGACTAAATCGTCCCCCGTGTAAGGTTGTGATCAGTTGATCAGCGCAGTTGCTCAATCTCGGCGGTCAGGCGCGGATTGTTGCTGACGTAATAGGTTTCCACATCGGCCAAGCGACGGTCGATATCCCGGAAACGTGCGCGGATTTCGCGAGCGGTGCGCTGCGGGCTCTGACGAACACGCTGCCAATATTGCTCTTCCTGATTGTCGCGGTAGAGATGCGGCGGCTTCTTCTGGAGCAGAAAGCCCATTACGAAATAGGCGAGAAAACCAATCGGGCCGAGCGCGAAAATGGTCAGCGCCACCACACCCAGACGCACCCAAAAGGCATCGATACCGGTGTAGTCAGCAATCCCAGCGCAAACGCCCATCAATTTGGCGTTGTGCTTATCGCGATAAAGCGAAGTGCGGCTGTTCATGATTGGGCTCCTTTTCTCTCTGCGACAAGCTGTTCAAGCTCGCGCAGCTGTTGATTGTCAGTTTCTTGGTCGGCCTGAAGGCGCTTGACCGGGGTGAAGGATGGGTCGTCGGTTGCAACGAGGCGCTCGACCGTGTCCATGCGCTCATCAAGGCGCTTGGCAAGGTTGTAGAGCTCTTCCAAAAGCACCTCGTCATCCGAAGTGATGGTGGCGGCGGTCTTCCACTTGGTCACATAGTGGAGGATCACCCAAGGCAGGCCGATGAACAGCATACCTACGATCATCAAGGCCATGATTTCCTCTGGCATTTCTCAAATTCCCTGTTCGTCCATTTAGCCAAGATTGGTCCAACCAATCGGCGATGTTTTCAGTCGTCTTTCTCGGGTTTGCCGAGAAGTTTCTTCATTTCTGCAAGCTCGTCGTCGATGGCATCCTGGCCCTCGAGAGCGGCAATCTCATCTGACAGTGAAGGCGGACCTTCATTGCCAATCGCAATCGCATCAGCGCGGCCTTCGGCGTAGTCGACCCGGCGTTCGAGCTGGTCGAATTTGCTCAAGGCTTCGTCAGTGCGCTCAGTGCTCATCAGCGTGCGCAGCTTGACGCGGTTCTCTGCGCTTTCGAGGCGCGCTGCGATTTGCGTCTGACGGCTGCGCGCTTCGCGAAGGCGATGCTGTAGCTTCTGAATATCCTCTTCATAGGCGCGCAGCGCATCGTCCAGTACCGCGATCTCTTCTTTGAGCTGACCGGCCATGCCGACCGCCTTTTTCTTCTCGACCAGAGCCGCACGCGCCAGGTCCTCACGATCCTTCGACAAGGCCAACTGCGCCTTGTCTGACCAATCAGTTTGAAGCCGGTCGAGCTTCACCACATGGCGGTGCATCTCTTTTTGATCGGCAATTGTGCGTGCAGCGCTCGCGCGGACTTCGACCAGCGTCTCCTCCATCTCGAGGATGATCATGCGGATCATCTTTTGCGGGTCATCCGCTTTATCGAGCATATCGGTGAAGTTCGCGGCGATGATATCGCGGGTGCGGCTGAAAATGCCCATAAAGGCTACTCCATCAAGAAACGGGTTTGTTCTGTTTTGCGCTTCCGAGTCGGTCTCGTCATGCGTTTTGTTGTGACTTTGCGTCGGGGTGGGGCTTTGACGCAAGGCCTCGATTTCTGCATCGAGGCGTGAGAGCTTCTTGCCTAGCACGGGGATGATCTCTTCTTCATCGTCCGATTGGACCGGAGCGCTTGTGAAAGAGCTGACGCTTTCAGGGGACAATGCGTCGTTCTTGCTCTTGCTAGGCGCTGGGGTATCGCCTGCGTTGGGGACTGCGCGCTCCGGTCCTAGGGGAAGATCGTCTCGTTTGGTCACAAACTTGCCTTAAGCCATCTCGACCAGAATGGGCGAAGCAGCGGTTGGCTGAGCGAAGTGTGTTTCTTGCAGACCAGCGTTCATCTGAGTGGTGAGAGCGATCATGGCGGTGGTGGCAACAATGCTGGCCAGGGAAGCTTGGCCGAGTTTGGTGCGGAAGAAGGCTTTGCTGTACATAATCGGTCCCCTCTGGGTGTGTTTCGGTGTTGCCCCTAACACTGCAGGCCGCGTGCCAAAATTTGTAAGCGAATGAAAAATAAAAGATTTATGCGAAAGTGAGAATATCGCATATGGTACCTATTGCCAAGCATTGGGAAAAATTCCTATATCTTGGGCGTAGGGGCCGTATGGCGGTTTGTAAGGGAGGCATCAGGTAAGCGGAATGGAGCGCGAGAACCAGTTTATCGGCCAGTCCGGGGCCTTTCTGGATGCGGTCGAGCGCGCCTCAAGAGCCGCTCCAATGCAGCGCCCGGTGCTCGTCATTGGGGAGCGCGGAACCGGCAAGGAATTGATCGCCGAACGCCTTCATCGCCTTTCCAATCGCTGGGACGAGCCGCTCGTCACCATGAATTGCGCAGCGCTTCCTGAGACGCTGATCGAGGCCGAACTCTTTGGCCACGAAGCGGGGGCCTTCACCGGGGCTACCAAAGCGCGCGCCGGTCGGTTTGAAGAAGCCGACAAGGGCACGCTGTTCCTCGACGAATTGGGCACGCTGTCGATGGGCGCACAAGAAAGGCTGCTGAGGGCGGTCGAATATGGCGAGGTCACGCGCATTGGTTCCTCGCGCCCGATCCGCGTTGATGTGCGCATTGTCGCGGCGACCAATGATGACCTCCCGGCGCTTGCCGACAGCGGAGAGTTTCGCGCTGATCTTCTTGATCGTTTGAGCTTCGAAGTGATCACCTTGCCGCCCTTGCGGGTGCGTGATGGTGATATTGCGGTTTTGGCAGAGTACTTTGCCCGCCGGATGGCAACCGAACTCGAATGGTTTGGGTGGCCCGGCTTTGCGCCGCATGTCATGGAGAACCTTGAGAACTATCAGTGGCCTGGCAATGTGCGTGAGCTAAGAAATGTGGTCGAACGCGCGGTCTATCGCTGGGATGATCCAGCAACTCCCATCGCTCATGTGCAGTTTGATCCGTTTGAAAGCCCGTGGAAACCCGCGGCGCCTCCGCATCGCCGCTCAGAAGGTACGGGCGGGCCTGTACCAAGCGAAGCTGCACCGCCAACAGCAGCGTTGCCTCCCCCAAGTGTCCAGTTCGAAACGGTTGACGATCTACGGGTTGCGGTCGATGCCCATGAACGTGCCATTGTTGAGCACGCCTTAGGCAAGCATCGCTGGAACCAACGGCAGACGGCCAAGGCTTTGGGGCTAAGCTATGATCAATTGCGTCATGCGATCAAGAAGCACAGTCTGATGGATGAGGGCTAACATTTACTCAACATAAACCGGATCTTGACTTTAGTTTTAGTAGAGCTTTTACATGCTGCATGGGGCGGATAACCAATAAATTTTGGCTTTGGGTGTATGATCAGCTTGTGATTGCGAACAAGCGTCGTGTCAGAGAGGATGCGGAAAAAGAGCTTCAGAGTGAGCTGAGCGACATACGGAGAGAGGTGCGAACCGAGAGTTTGGGGACCTCAACCAAGGTTGGCGATTTCCTGCGGCGGAATTCATGGGTCCGCAGGTTTATAAGTCTAGTTCCGGTCGCAGCGGCGGTAACGATCGCTTTTTCCCATACCCAGCAAGGGGGAATTCCAGATTGGGTGATCTTCTTGGTTCTTGGTGCCTTGTCTGTCGCTGGAATAGCAGGCGTTCTTTCGGAAGTTGACGCGGCTCCAATGGCTGCTGCCGCGCATAGTGCGGTTTCACTAAACAATAAACTTTTGGATGGTTGGGCAAAATCGGATGGCCGGCTCTCTGAGCTGCGTGACACTTTCAAGGATTCATCCAGTCGCCGCGAGGCTCTTGCCGTTGCACAGCAAGAAGGAATCAACACTATGATTGAGGCACTTGCCTTTGGCGCGGATCAAGAAACCGCCGCCAAAAGCTACCTTGGCGCTGTGTACCGTGAAATAAAGAGTGCCTTGAACTGGAAAGTGCAAGATGATTTTCTGACCTTCTCTATTTGGAAAGTGATGCCCAACAAAAATCAGATGATCCGGGTGGCACAGTGCACCACGGATGAGAATCGACCACTGAAAACGCATCAACCAATCGGACGCAACGAGAGTTTTTCAGGCTACGCTTGGGCCGAGGTAGAGGCTTACATCAAAAACGCCGGGGAAATCCCGGACACGAACGTGGTGGTTGTTAGCGACGCGACCACCGTTGCAAACCGGACCAAATATACTCCACCGCAAGGCGCCAAAACACTTGAACCCGATAGCTTCGGCTCTGTCATGTCGGTTGGTATTCTGCAAGAAAGCGAAATGCAAAACGGACAAGAAGTTTGGGGTATCTTAACTGCTACATCAAGCCAAAGAAACACGTTTGCCGAAGTGAAAAGTGAAGAGGAACTCCAACGCATGACAAAGTCAGACCGACGGGCTTACGACCTTAGGAGGCGCAATGTGGAGGCTCTTGAAAGCATCGCATCGAGCGCTCGGTTGATCGTACTTTGCGGCCAGCCCCCTGATTGAAGCACCGCCGCTTGTTGACAATCATTATCATTGTGTTCAATTCTCCTTAAGTGTATTACTGATATGGGGCACTTATGACGAAACCTGCCAACATTTCAGGAGAGCCGCGTGATGAGGCGGACGACGAGATTGTTTCCAGTTGGGAAAACGACCGTCTGCTGTCCTTTTTGTCTCGAAAAGTTGCGCGCGATCGTGCGCGAGGCAAAGCATCTCAGGTTGAGATTGACCAACTTTCTAGTCTCAAGGAGGCGCGCATTCGTCGCGCTGCGACAGTCTAGGCCCCGATGCGTCTCCACATTTGCCCCTACATCTTAGCATAAGTCAGGCTGGGAACCATTCATCCTAAGGCAGTTGTCCGCGCACGGCGCAGGCAGCTACCTGGATTTTTTATTGATGTTCCCACCTCATGGCCCTGATCTGACTTAACACAGATATTCCGGCCGGTAGAACAAGGCACTTTGGGTTTGCTGAATTCGCTGGCCTTCACCGTGAGTCCTCACTTTTACAGCTCTTTTACCCGTTTCCGCTAAATGTTCTTCTTTCGCATGCTCCGGGTGTGCGGCTCAGGCAAATTTGAGGAAAACGAAATGCGGGTTCTTGTTGATCTGGTCGATAGTTTTACAGGAATGGTTCGCTTCATTATCGGTGCCGTCCTGCTTGTCGGGTTTGGTCTGGTATTCATTCTGACCGCAGGCGCTTCCTATGTCGCACCCAAAGTTGCCGAAGGGGCAACCGAACGTGCTGCTCAACTGGGTGAAAGAGCCATCGAAGAAGCGCGTGCCGCTCAGCGTGACCACGAGCTAGCTCAAGATGGTTGGGGATACGGTTCTGGCGGCAATGACTCTTCTCGCTCTCGATCGTCGAACGACCGACGGAGCGGCGGCGGCTGGGGTGACAACGCTGATTAGCGTCTATGGGAGGGGTAAGGCAGTTCGGCCTTTTTTGCCTTTCTGGCGTTCCACATAGGTGATCCCACTTAGCCTCTGATTGGCTCAGGCTTGACCACTTTGTTTTAGTGCTCAAGCGCTATGAGCGCGGTATCCCCTCTTCGACGTCAATTTTCCGATCCAGAAGGTCTTGCGGCTGCGGGCATTGCCTCATCAGATCATGCGAAGACGGTGCGCACACCTTTGCTGCACACCACCGAATGCGGCATCCCGATCGGGAGAAGAGGGGCGCCTCGCCTACGCTTGTCCGTGCCCGCCAAGTTCGTATCGCTCTATGGCACGCACACCTGCATTCTTGTTGACCTATCGTGTACTGGAGCACAGGTCGGCCTCGAGGAGCCCCTGGATGTGAGTGAAACTGGCTTCCTGCAAATCGCCGGGGAAGAGCTCTTTTGCGAAGTGGTGCGTAGGGCTCAGGTTCCGAAAGGCGGGGTCAACGGACTGCTTTTCGATCCACCAGTCGCACACCAGGACGTTTTGACCATACGCCACTTTGCGGAAACCTATCAGGCCGAAGAGTTTTCCTGGCTTCGGTCGCAAGCAAAGCAATGGGTCACAGGCTCACGCTAAGGCCTGGTGCGCTTTTTCAAACGGGCCTTGTCAAAGCGTTTTATTGCGCCTATTTGCCCCTCATCCAGACATGGTCGAACACTGAAGGGGCTGGCGCCAAACAGGGGCCGGCACGAAACGGCTTTGTCACACACATATTGAGTATTTGCCGAACTGCATGACTGATCTTGCCCGCCTTACCACCCTGATTGAACCCGAAGCGAAAGCGCTTGGGTTTGAGTTGGTGCGCGTGGCGATGATGCCCTCCGAAGCTGGCGAGGGCGGTGAGGCTTTGCAGATTATGGCCGAAGATCCCGCGACAGGTCAGTTGATCATTGAGCAATGCGCTGCGCTTTCGCGCCGTGTGTCCGAAATGATGGATGCGCGCGAAGAAGTGGGCGAAGTTCTGATAGAAGGCGCGTATCACCTTGAGGTCTCCTCACCCGGGATCGATCGCCCGCTGACTCGTGACAAAGACTTTGCCAAATGGGCAGGGCACGAGGCGCGCATTGTTATGACCAAAGGCTGGTCAGGTGAAGATACCGGCAAACGTGTGTTTAAAGGCGAGCTTACCGGCATTGATGGTGGTATAGTGACGCTCACTGATTCCAAGACGGGCGAGGTTTCTCTCCCGCAGGGCCAAATTCACAGTGCAAAGCTTGTCCTCACAGACGCGCTTATCGCTGCGACCCAGCCGCTTGATGCAAGCGGCGCTGACGAAATTGAAGAAGAAACCAAAGAGAAGGCAGACGACTGATGAGTGCTATTTCCGCCAATAAGGCAGAATTGCTCGCAATCGCGAACTCCGTTGCGTCGGAAAAGATGATCGACAAATCTATCGTGATCGAAGCGATGGAAGAAGCGATCCAGAAATCTGCGCGCAATCGCTATGGTGCGGAAAATGACATCCGCGCAAAGCTTGACCCGGTCACTGGCGATCTGACGCTGTGGCGCGTGGTTGAGGTGGTTGAAGAGGTCGAAGACTACTTTAAACAGGTGGACCTGAAGCAGGGTCAAAAACTGCAAGAAGGCGCAGCGCTTGGCGACTTTATCGTTGACCCGCTGCCTCCGGTGGATCTTGGTCGTATCGATGCGCAGTCCGCAAAGCAGGTGATCTTCCAAAAGGTCCGCGATGCAGAGCGTGAGCGCCAGTTCGAAGAGTTCAAGGACCGCGCTGGTGAAGTTATCACTGGCGTTATCAAATCGGTCGAGTTCGGCCATGTGATCGTCAACCTTGGCCGCGCAGAAGGCGTTATCCGCCGCGACCAACAAATCCCGCGTGAAGCCGCCCGTGTGGGTGAGCGTGTTCGCGCTCTCATCACTAAGGTTGAGCGCAACAATCGTGGGCCTCAGATTTTCCTCAGCCGTGCAGCGCCTGATTTCATGCGCAAATTGTTCGCTCAGGAAGTGCCCGAGATTTACGACGGCATTATCGAGATCAAAGCCGCCGCCCGCGATCCGGGTTCGCGCGCTAAGATCGGCGTGATCTCTCACGACAGTTCAATCGATCCGGTTGGTGCCTGTGTGGGTATGAAAGGTTCGCGCGTTCAGGCCGTGGTGCAAGAGCTCCAGGGCGAGAAGATCGATATCATCCCATGGTCTGACGATGCTGCGACCTTCATCGTGAACGCGCTTCAGCCTGCAACGGTTGCCCGCGTGGTTCTTGACGAAGACGATGGCCGCATCGAAGTGGTTGTCCCTGACGATCAGCTTTCGCTTGCGATTGGTCGCCGTGGTCAAAACGTGCGTCTCGCAAGCCAGCTGACCGCGCAGCAAATCGACATCATGACCGAGGAAGAGGCCAGCGAAAAACGCTCGAAAGAGTTCGCTGAGCGCTCCAAGATGTTCGAAGAAGAGCTCGACGTTGATGAAACCCTCTCGCAGCTTCTCGTGGCGGAAGGCTTCGCTGAGCTTGAGGAAGTTGCTTACGTCGAACTCGCTGAACTGGCTTCCATCGAAGGCTTTGACGAAGAACTCGCTGAGGAACTCCAAAGCCGTGCTCTTGAAGCGATCCAGCGTGCGGAGGAAGCTTTCCGTACGCAGCGCCGTGAACTGGGCGTCGAAGACGCGATTGCTGAACTGCCGCACCTTTCTGAAGCGATGCTGGTCACGTTGGGTAAGGCCGGTCTTAAGACACTCGACGATGTGGCAGACCTTGCGACCGATGAATTGATCGCCAAGAAACGCGAAGCACCGCGTCGCCGCAATAACCCTGACGGACCCCCAATGCGGCGTCCGCCACAACGCGAGCAGGACAAAGGCGGTGTTCTGGGTGAGTATGGCCTCACCGAAGAGCAGGGCAACGAAATTATCATGGCTGCGCGTGCGCACTGGTTCGAAGACGAAGATGATCTGTCTGCCTCCGCAGACGGGGAACCAGCAGCAGACGCCTCAACTCAGGAGGCCGCCGATGCGGACTCCCCACAATGAGTGCGTAAGCTCCGACATCACTGAAAAAAGCCCTCCCGGAAGCGATTCCGGGAGTGAGCGGCCCTGTGCCACACGTAAATGTGTCCTTTGCGGGGAGAGTTTTCCGCGCGAAGAACTTATCCGGCTTGCCATTTCACCCGACGGTGAAGTGCTGCCTGACCCGCAGGGCAAGGCCCCAGGTCGCGGCGCGTGGATTGCGCCAGACCGTGCGGCGCTTGAAACTGCGATGGCGGATGGCCATCTCAAGAAGGCGCTGCTGCGCGCTTTCAAAGGTGGTCCTGCCAAAGAAAATGGTGAGCGCGCTAGACTTTCCTACAGCGACCAACTTGCGCAACAGATCGAGGATGCGCTTACTCGCACCTTATTGGACAGGCTTGGCCTCGAACGTCGCGGTGGCAATATCGTGATGGGCTCTGCCAAGCTTGCCGAACACGCCCGTTCAGGGCGCATTGCGCTGCTCTTGCACGCCAGCGACAGCAGCGAGGATGGACGCAAGAAGTTGGACCAAGCATGGCGTGTGGGCACTGACCAAGAAGGTTCAGGTGTGCGTGGAACTGTCTTGCCACTGGACCGAGAGGCTCTGTCTGTGGCATTGGGCCGCGAAAATGTCGTGCATTTGGGAGTTTCGGCGCGGGCCGGCGGCTCTCAAACGAGCAAGTCTGCCTCTGGCCGTGTGGGCCAAGCAGTGACACGCCTCTCGCGGTTTTTGGGGAATGACCCTCCCACCTGACGCTGAACGAACGCTGACACGGCTACGGCGCGATACTGCTGCGCCAAGAATGAGATTTTTGAAGGACTAATGAAGCAAGCATGAGCGACGAAGAGAAAAAACCAGCACGAAAACCACTTGGCCTCAAAAAGGCGGTGGAAGCTGGCGAGGTCAAGCAGACCTTTAGCCACGGCCGCACCAATAAGGTGGCGGTCGAGGTTAAGCGCCGCCGTAAGCTCTTGAAGCCCGGCGAGACACCTGCTCCTGCGCCAGAGCCAACGCCTGCACCAGCGCCTGAGCCCACACCGGCTCCGGTGGCCAAAGCGCCTGCGCCCAAGAAGCCAGCGGCCGCGGCCGAAACCCCGCAAGAGCGCGTTGCTCGGATGCAGCGTGAGGCAGAGGAAGAGCGCCTGCGCATGGCGGAAGAAAATCGCAAGCGCGATGATCAGCGTGCCAAGCAGGACGCCGAAGACAAGAAAAAGCGCGAAGAAGATAATCGAAAGGCCAAGGTCGAAGCAGAAGAGCGCGCCAAACAAGAAGCAGAGGCTGCCGTCCAAGTGGAGGCAGAGGCTGCCGCTGCGCAAGAGGCTACTGAAGCTGCGCCAGCCGAGGCTAAGAGGAGTACGCCGACACCGGCAGCTCGCAAGTTTACGCCAATCGCACGACCTGAGCCCAAGAAGCCCGAGAAAAAGGCACCTAAGAAGAAAGACGACAAGGGCGCTGCTGCCAACGCAGGCGGCGGCAAAGACAAGCGTCGCTCTGGCAAGCTGACCGTTACGAAAGCGCTTAATGAGGACGAAGGTCGCCGTGCGCGCTCACTCGCCGCTCTTAAACGTGCGCGCGAAAAAGAACGCCGTATGCAAGGCGGCGGTGGCTCATCGAAGCCGCGTGAGAAGCAAGTGCGCGACGTCATCGTGCCAGAGGCCATCACGGTTGGTGAACTCGCAAAACGCATGGGTGAAAAAGGCGCGGACCTCGTCAAAGAGCTGTTCAATCTCGATATGATGGTCACGGTCAACCAGACCATCGATCAGGACACAGCAGAACTGCTCGTCGAACAATTCGGCCACAATATCGAGAAAGTCTCAGAGGCCGATGTCGATATTCAGGTTGAAGAGGACGTTGATCCAGAAGAGACGCAAAAACCGCGTCCTCCGGTTGTGACCATCATGGGCCACGTCGATCACGGCAAAACCTCGCTGCTCGACGCCCTTCGCGGTGCCAATGTGACCAAAGGCGAAGCCGGCGGCATTACGCAGCATATCGGTTCATATCAGATCACGACCAAGGATAAGCAAAAGATCACATTCCTTGATACGCCGGGCCACGCAGCCTTTACCGAGATGCGTCAGCGCGGTGCGAATGTGACAGATATCGTTGTTCTGGTGGTGGCTGCCGATGATGGCATCATGCCGCAAACGATTGAGGCGATTAAGCACACTAAAGCGGCTGGCGTTCCAATGGTCGTTGCGATCAACAAAATGGATAAGCCTGAGGCGAACCCGGACAATGTCCGCAACCGCCTGCTCGAACACGAAGTCATCGTTGAGAAGCTTTCGGGTGATGTGCAGGATGTTGAAATCTCTGCGATCAAGAAAACCGGTCTCGATGACCTGCTTGAAGCGATCAATGTTCAGGCCGAACTGCTTGAGCTCAAAGCACGTCCTGACCGTGATGCCGATGCGACAGTGATCGAAGCGCAGCTTGATAAGGGCCGTGGTCCTGTCGCGACTGTTCTTGTGACGCGCGGTACTCTTAAACGTGGCGACACCTTCGTGGTGGGCACGCAAAGCGGCCGTGTGCGTGCTGTGGTCAATGACCAAGGCAAGCAGATCAAAGAAGCTGGTCCATCGATGCCGGTTGAGGTTCTTGGCCTTGGCGGTGTGCCATCGGCTGGTGACCGACTGACCGTCGTTGAGAACGAGCAGCGCGCGCGTGAAGTGGCAGCCTATCGTAAGGAAAAGGCAACCGAGAAGCGTACCGCGCTTGCGCCTACGTCCTTCGATACGATGTTCAACAATCTGGCGAGCAACGTCATCGAATGGCCGGTTCTGGTCAAAGCCGACGTGCAAGGCAGCGTTGAGGCGATCGTCAATGCGCTCCACAACATCTCAACCGATGATATTAAGGCCCGCGTCCTGCATGCAGGCGTTGGCGCGATCACGGAAAGCGATGTGACTTTGGCGGCGGCGTCCAACGCGCCGATTATCGGCTTTGGCGTTCGTCCCAATGCAAAAGCGCGTGAGCTTGTGAAACGCGACGGCGTGCGGATGATGTATTACGATGTGATCTATCACCTCACAGCAGACGTTGCGAAAGAGATGGCCGGCGAGCTTGGTCCAGAGCGGATCGAGACCGTTGTTGGCCGTGCCCACGTCAAAGAAGTGTTCCGTTCAGGCAAGCGCGACAAAGCGGCTGGTCTCCTCGTCGAGGAAGGCGTCATCCGCAAAGGTCTGTTCGCGCGTCTCACTCGTGACGATGTTATCGTTTCGGCGACCACAATCGCATCGCTGCGGCGGTTTAAGGACGACGTGGACGAAGTGCGCTCAGGTCTTGAATGCGGCGTGGTTCTGGAAGACACGAACGACATCCAGCCGGGCGACCAGCTTGAAGTCTTCGAGGTTGAGCTTCGCGAGCGGACGCTGGAGGTTGGGTAACTAAACTCCCCTCCCGCCTGCGGGAGGGGTTGGGGGTGGGCATGGGCCTGAGAAGGCCCACCCCGCTGCGACTAGCGAGCAAGCTCGCAAGTCTCACTGCCCCTCCCGCGAGCGGGAGGGGATGAGGGGAGCGAAATGACTGACGACGACAGCCGTTACATGAGTGACGAGCAAATCAGGGCTCGCGAGGAAGCTAACAAGCCTTGGTATAAGCGCGCTCGTGACGGATGCCTTTCAGGTTGCTCGATTGATCTCTTCGCAATTATCTTGCTGATCGGCGTGCCGACTTGGTGGCTTTTGTAGGGCCCAACGAATGACGCAAAAATACATCCACCCCAAGGACGCGGACTCATCCCCGCACACCGCTCTTTTGGGCTCGCAGTTCGTCTCCTACGACGAGGCGACCCAAACCGCGACCATGCATTTCACAGTGCGCCGTGAGATGATCACCCATCGCGGCGGGGTCCAAGGCGGGCTTGTCGCAGGCTATCTCGATGATGTGATGGGCTATGCCTATGTTGCCTCCACCAATGGCGAGATGGCGCCGCTCAACCTTGAGATTTCGATGAGCCTTATCCGCTTGATCCCCGAAGGCCCGCTGATCGGCAAGGGCCGGGTGGTGAAAGGTGGCCGCAAGGTTATCATTCTTGAAGGTGAGCTTTTCTCCGAAGATGGCAAGTTGATGGCGCGGGCAACCTCAACCGCGCTCCCGACATCCCGACCAAGCTCCACCAACACCGGGCTCGACGCTTGAGCACGCGTTATCTGGCCTTGCTGGGGAGCATCAACATCGGCGGCAACCGGGTGAAGATGGTCGATCTCAAGGCTGCGCTTGCTCAAGAGGGTCTCCAGGAACTCGAAACCGTCGCGGCCAGCGGGAATGTGATCCTCACCGATCCGCGCGAGCCTTTTCTCATCGAAATGCAGCTTGAGCAGATCCTTGCCGAACGCTTTGGCTTTAAAAGCTGTGCCATGGTGCGCAGCCAAGCCGAGGTGCGCGAGGCGGTGGACGACAACCCTTTCTACGGCGTGGGATCGGACAAGATGGTGCACTCGATCTTCCTGAGCGATCAACCGCAACCCGGACGATTTGAGGATTTGTTCGAAGAGCGCAAAGCAAAGGGTGATGAACGCCTTGCCTTGGGTGACCGGGTGCTGTTCCTCGATTATGTCCACGGGGTGAGCGCCTCTGACATCACCGGTAAGCTCTTGGAGCGCCGTCTCGGCGTAAAGGGCACGGCGCGCAATATGAACAGCCTCAAGAACATTCTCAATAAAATGGGCGGATGACGACTATCGCCACCCGCCCACCCAAGAGCAATTAGGGGAGAGATGCTCTTAGTTGCGTGCCAGTTTACATCTGGACCAGTCTAGGTTCTGGAGCGCGCAGCGACATTGACCTTGCCGGCAAGCGCGGAGCGTGCACGTTTGGTGCGGGCCTGCCGAGCTTCTTCTCTGCTACGCTCAACAATGATCGCATTGCCGACTGTCTCATTGTTTGCTGCGAGGTTCATTTCATGACGAGCTTGGGTGCCGGGTGTATTCACCTTGTGAGCAGCTGAAGCGGAAACGGCAACTGGCGTGATCAGGGCGGCGGCGACAAGAATTGTAGCAAGTTTTTTCATCGGGATTTCTTTCTATAATATTGCAAAAGCTAATTTCTGTTCATGAGGCTGAATTCCAAACTCATCTGAGCTCTTCTCATTCAACCTTGCGATGTGCAGAGTTTCGGGGGGATTGCCCGTTTGGTTACGACCACCGAAGATTTACTCGCAGACTGGGTGGCTTCCGGCTAAAGGAAACGCATGGCGAAACGACAAGACTTCACCGCTGAACAGCAATCGGTCCGCGTGCTCAAAGTGGGCGAGCGCGTACGCCACATCCTGTCCGAACTCCTGGCCCGGCAGGAAGTGCACGACGATGTGGTGAGTGCGTCCAATATCGCAGTGACCGAGGTGCGTATGACACCTGACCTTCGCAACGCGACCGCCTATGTGAAACCTCTTCTTGGCAATGCCGAAGATGATGTGGTTAAGGCTCTACGCCAGAACACCGCTTTTCTTCAGCGTGAAGTGGCCAAGCGGCTGGGCCTGAAATTCGCGCCCAAGCTTAAATTCCGCAAAGATGAAAGCTTTGCTGAAGCTGACCGGATCGAGGCGCTGTTGCGCGACCCCAAGGTGGCGCGCGATCTGGATGAAGACGGCTAGTTCGGAACCATCCGCGCATTCAGCTTGATCTTGACCTTATTGCCAACGATCAACTGATAGCTTTTCATCCCGTATTGACGTCGATCAATTTCCATCTCGCCAGAAAAACTGACCGCTTCAGAGCCTGCTTCCGTAGGATCGCCGGTGAAAGTCACGTCAAGCGTTTCGGGCTGGGTCACTCCGCGAGCGGTCAGCTCTCCGGTGACGCGGCCTTGGGTGGCGGAGGTCATGGTGAGCGAGCGGCCGACAAAACGGATTGTGGGATAGCGCTCGACCCAGAAGAAGCGTTCTCCCCTCAGCCGCCTCAATGTGGTTTCATCCGGTGCTTCAATCGCTTCGGCATCGAAAGTCACATCGACAAGCGCACGTTCCGGTGCGCCGGGAACCACGCTCACGGTGCCTTCCATTCGGGGGAATCGCGCGGTCTTACTGGACAGGCCGAAGAACGGGACGCGGGCCGATACCGAACTGGCGCTGGCATCCAGCGTGTAGCTAATCGCAGCTGTGCTCTGGGCCGTCAGGCAGGTTGGCAACAGAAGCGCGAGCAATGCCAAACCCAAGCGGTGACGATAGGAAGCAAGAGTTTCGATCATACCCATATACGCATGAGACCCGATTTAGGTTCTATCCGAACTTTTCAATTCAGCCACCGCCCGGCAACACATAGCCTACGGGCGCATCTGGGCCGAGTGGAATGCCTAGGTAGAACCAGATCACAATGAGGACCGTGCCTGAGATCAGCAGCCAGATCGAATAGGGCAGCATGGTCGCCGTCAGGCTGCCAAGACCGAAGCTCGGCACCCAGCGCTGCGCGAAGATCAGGATCAGCGGGAAGTACACCATCAGCGGGGTGATGATGTTGGTGGCGCTGTCACCGACACGGTAGGCGGCTGTCGCCCCCTCTGGGCTAATGCCAAGAAGCATAAGCATGGGCACAAGGATTGGAGCGAGCAATGCCCATTTGGCACTGGCCGAACCGACAAACAGGTTCAAGAGCCCTGCGAAGATCACCATCAGCCCGATCACAATTGGGAGCGGCAGGCCGGTCGATTGGATCGCTGCGGCCCCATGAACTGCGGAAATCAGACCGAGGTTCGACCATGCAAACATCGCTACGAAGTGTGCGGCCGCAAAAGCAAGGACAAGGTAATAGCCCATGTCCTTCATCGCCTCAGCCATCATATTGACGAGGTCGCGGTGGTTCTTGATCGTGCCCACGGCTTTGCCATAGGCCCATCCGCAAGCGAGGAAGAGGATAAAGAACCCTGCCACCAGCGATTGGTAGAAGGGGCGCAGCTCTCCGTGGATCGAGCAATCGGGGATACGCTGACCTGCTTCGTTGAGACACGCAGCTTCATTGATAAGCGGCGTGCCGGGGGCAAACACCATGACTGCCCAAAGCGCCACAACGCCAAGCGCCGCCAGACCCGCATTGCGAAGACCTTTGCCCGCGTTTTCGGGAGATGCCTCTTCGATGGCTCTATCGGTGTCGCTCGCGCCTGCCGATGCGCCGCCGGTCCATGGGCCAAGGCGTGGTTCGATCACCTTGTCGGTCACGTACCAGATGATCGGCAGATAAAGCGCGGTCATTGCGGCGATGAAGTACCAATTGCCCGCAAGGTTCGCGCCCCATGCCGGGTCCAGCGCGCTCGCGCCCACGGCTTCTTCGGTGATGCCGAAGAGCAGCGCATCGAGCTGCCCCGGCGAAATATTGGCCGAGAACCCGCCCGATACACCCGCAAATGCTGCTGCGATACCAGCCAGGGGATGGCGGCCAGCGGCTGCAAACAGAATGCCGGCCAGTGGGATCAGCACCACGTAACCGGCGTCCGCTGCGTGGTTGCCGATCATCGCGACCAGGGCCACCACCGGAGTGAGCAGGCCCGTAGGAGCGCTGCGAACCGCGCTTGACATACCGGCGGCGAAGAAACCGGAACGCTCTGCAACGCCAGCGCCGAGCATCACCACAAGGACATAGCCAAGAGGATGGAAGTGGGTGAACGTCTTGGGCATTTCGACCCAGAGTTTCTGGATGTTGTCTGCTGACAACAAGCTGACCGCTTGAATAACTTCCGGGTTGCCCGCTTCATCCACGCTCGTGGGATGCAGTGCCGAAACACCAAGCGCCGCCAGCAGGACTGACACTGCGATAAGTGCGAAGATCAGATAGAAAAACAGGAAAACAGGATCCGGCAATTTGTTGCCGCTGCGTTCAACCCAGCCAAGAAAGCCGGTCATGCCTGGATGTGTATTGGTCGCGTCTGCGGCCGATGCCATAAGTGATCCCCGTTGTTTTATCTCGATTGGCGTTGGGCTAGCATTGCGGATCGCGCCTGTCACACCGATGAATGGCGACTAATCAACAGGGCTTTGCACAGCCGAGGCCCTTTCGCCCTTCGACAATTCGCGCGGGGGCAGGATAGTGATGGGCCATGGCGAAGCTCTACTTTTACTATTCCAGCATGAACGCGGGCAAATCGACCACGCTGCTTCAAGCCGACTTCAACTATCGCGAGCGCGGGCAGGCGACGATGGTCTGGACCGCGGAACTCGACACGCGTTCCGCTGGGCTGGTGAAAAGCCGCATCGGGCTTGAGGCTGACGCGCATCTCTACACGCCCGAGACAGACTTGAAGGCCGAAATCCTGAAGTCGCATTCCGATAGAGCCCTTGACTGCGTGCTGGTGGACGAGGCGCAATTCCTCACCCCGCATCAGGTTTGGGAGCTGGCTCATTTGTCCGACGAACACGGCATTCCAGTGCTTTGCTATGGCCTAAGGACTGACTTCCAAGGTGCGCTCTTTCCGGGATCTGGTGCCCTTTTGGGGATCGCCGATGCCTTGGTCGAACTCAAAGCCGTCTGCTGGTGCGGTCGCAAAGCCTCGATGAACCTGCGGGTCGATGGTTCGGGTCGCCCTGTGAGCGAGGGGGAACAGACCGAAATTGGCGGCAATGATCGCTATGTCGCGCTGTGCCGCAGGCATTTCAGCGCAGCGCTCAGGGGTGAGCCAGGGGCGCTTGGGTAGCGGGCCGCGGCCTTCGTCCCTACATAGAACCCAATGTTCGACACACTCAGCTTCGCGCTTGTTTTCATCCCATGCCTTGTTATTGCCATCGTGTTTCACGAGGTCGCGCATGGCTATGCGGCCAAGGTCTTGGGCGATCCCACCGCGAGCGAGCGCGGGCGGCTAACGCTAAACCCCATTCGCCATGTGGACCCGGTTGGCACTCTATTGGTGCCCGGTGGGTTGTTGTTGCTTGGCGCGCCTGCCTTTGGTTGGGCCAAACCCGTGCCGGTCAACAAATGGCGGCTTTCTAACCCACGTTTCGGTATGATGGCGGTTGCAGCGGCAGGCCCAGCGAGCAATTTCGTGCTGGCATTCGTTGGCGCGGTTGCCTTTGGCATGATCGGCACTTTGGGCGCAGGCTGGGCCGAAAGCGAGGCGGGCTTTCCTATGTTGGTCGGAGCCGACGGCACGGCGCTGCCAGTCGCAACCGGGCTCTATCTCTTCATCCTCATCAATGTGTTTCTGGGGCTGTTCAACCTCCTGCCGATACCGCCTTTTGATGGCTCCCACATTGTCGGTGGGCTCCTGCCCAAGCCGCTGCGCAACCAATGGGAGAAACTACAGCGCTTTGGAATGGTGCTGATCCTCGGCGTGATCGCGTTCAGTTGGATTTTCGGAACCGGCTGGCTTGAGGTAACCGTCCTTCCGCTCCTGGCCAAGGTAATGAGCTTTTACGAAGGTATCGCAAACGCGATTGCGCTGGCGTAAGGGCGCAAGCGTGACCGAAGTGAAGAAACCTGCGCCTCACGGCTGGCTGATCCTCGATAAACCGCGTGGGCTTGGCTCGACGCAAGGGGTTGCGGCGGTGAAGCGGAACCTGCGGCAAGCAGGCTATGCCAAGACGAAGGTGGGGCATGGGGGGACGCTTGATCCGCTGGCGGAAGGCGTGTTGCCGATAGCCTTGGGCGAGGCAACGAAGCTTGCCGGGCGAATGCTCGATGCGAGCAAGATTTATGAGTTTACGGTGCAGTTCGGGGAAGAGACCGCAACGCTTGATACAGAAGGCGAGGTGGTTGAGCGCTCAGATGTGCGGCCTAGCTTGACTGAGGTGGAGGCGGTGGTGCCGCAGTTTACTGGACAGATTGAGCAGGTTCCGCCTGCATACTCGGCTCTAAAGGTCGATGGAAAACGGGCCTATGATCTCGCTCGGGCAGGCGAGCAGGTGGAGCTTAAGACAAGGGCAGTTACAATTCATTCCCTCACAGTTCGTCATCCCGGCGAATGCCGGGATCCAGAGCGGCTAGGCGAGGGTGAAGTGATACTGGACCCCGGCCTTCGCCGGGGTGACGCGGTGGAAGCAATCACTCTCACCGCCCACGTCTCCAAAGGTACCTATATCCGCAGCCTCGCCCGCGATATCGCCCGCGCTCTTGGAACCTGCGGCCACGTCACCTACCTTAGGCGCACAAAAGCGGGTCCGTTCCTCGATAGCGACGCGATTTCACTGGACAAGTTGAACGAAATCGCTAATGGCGCGCAATTATCTGACCTACTCCTGCCGTTGGAGGCAGGGCTGGACGACATCCCGGCCCTTACCCTCACCCAGACAGACGCGCAGGCGCTCCAACAAGGGCGGGTCGTGTCTGGATTGCCCCAACCTTCCGGGCTTCACTGTGCGATGCTGGATGCACGTCCTATCGCGCTAGTCGAAATTCAGGAGGGGACCGCAAAAGTGGTCAGGGGTTTCAACCTACCCGATGTCGCTGAGTAGAAAGAACAAAAATGTCAGTAGCACCTGAACGTAAAACAGAAATCATCAAGGACAACGCGCAAGCCAAAGGCGACACCGGTTCGCCAGAAGTGCAAGTCGCGATCCTGACAGAGCGTATTCGCAACCTCACAGAGCACTTCAAAGCCAACCACAAGGACAACCACTCACGTCGTGGCCTCCTTATGATGGTGAACAAGCGCCGTAATCTTCTTGCCTACCTCAAGAAGAAAGATGTGGAGCGCTACAACGCACTGATCCAGAAGCTGGGTCTGCGTAAGTGACGAGATGCTTCGGCCCGCTTCGGCGGGCCGTTTAGTATCCGTCGTCCCGGGCTTGATCCGGGATCTAGGGCCTCAAGCGCCGTGCTATGTGGCTCTAGATCCCAGCTTTCGCTGGGATGACGATAATAGAATAAGGGGCACGGATCACAATTCGGTGGTCCAGCCTTGGGGCTTTGCAAACCACGCCCCAGACCGGACCGGGACGGTATACCCGGAAATTAGAGGCCCCGCATTGCAATGTGGCATGCGGGTTCAAAAGGAAAATCCATGTTCGACACGAAAACCGTATCGGTAGAGTGGGGCGGAAAGACCCTCACTCTGGAAACCGGCCGTATTGCCCGTCAAGCTGACGGCGCTGTTCTGGCCACTTATGGCGAAACCGTGGTGCTCTGCGCCGTGACCGCCGCCAAGTCAGTTAAAGAAGGCCAGGACTTCTTCCCGCTGACTGTACACTATCAAGAAAAATTCTCAGCCGCCGGCCGTATCCCGGGTGGCTTCTTCAAGCGCGAAGGCCGCGCGACGGAAAAAGAAACGCTGACATCGCGTCTCATCGACCGTCCTTGCCGCCCGCTCTTTCCAGAAGGTTTCTACAACGAAATCAACGTAATCTGTCAGGTTCTGTCCTACGACGGCGAAACTGAGCCAGATATCCTTGCGATGATCGCTTCATCGGCTGCTCTCACCATCTCTGGCGTTCCATTCATGGGCCCAATTGGTGCGGCGCGCGTTGGTTTCTCCAACGATGGCGAATACATCCTCAACCCGAAAGTTGAAGATGCACTTGGCGAAGATGGCCGCCTCGACCTGGTAGTTGCGGCGACACAAGACGCTGTGATGATGGTTGAATCCGAAGCCAAAGAGCTGACCGAGGAAGAAATGCTCGGCGCTGTGATGTTCGCCCACGAAGAAAGCCGCAAGGTTATCGGCGCGATCATCGAACTCGCTGAAAAAGCTGCAAAAGAGCCATGGGCGCTTGATCCGGTGGAAGACAAGACTGCCAAGATGGAACGCCTTCGCGGTGCCATCGGTGCGGATCTTGAAACCGCATACAAGATCACCGACAAGTCTGCCCGTCAGGATGCCGTAAATGCAGCGCGCGAAAAAGCACGCGAAGCCTTTGCTGACCTCGCGGAAAGCGATCCAGCCGAATATCTTGGCACGCTCAAGCTTGTTAAGAAGCTCGAAAGCGACATCGTTCGTGGGTCCATCCTGAAGGACGGCACGCGTATCGATGGCCGTAAGCTGGATCAGGTTCGCCCGATCGAAGCCATGGTTGGTCTGCTTCCACGCACCCACGGTTCGGCTTTGTTCACGCGCGGTGAAACGCAGGCAATCTGCACCACCACGCTTGGCACCAAAGACGCTGAGCAAATGATCGATGGTCTTGAAGGCCTTAGCTACAGCAACTTCATGCTGCACTATAACTTCCCGCCCTATTCGGTCGGCGAAGTGGGTCGTTTCGGTTTCACCAGCCGTCGCGAAACCGGACACGGCAAGCTCGCCTTCCGCGCGCTTCGCCCGGTTCTGCCAACGGTTGAAGACTTCCCTTACACGATCCGTGTTCTCTCTGACATCACCGAGTCCAACGGTTCATCTTCGATGGCCACCGTTTGCGGCGGCGCATTGTCGATGATGGACGCAGGTGTTCCACTGGCGCGTCCGGTATCGGGCATCGCTATGGGCCTCATCCTTGAAGGCGAAGACTTTGCAGTCCTCTCAGACATCCTTGGTGATGAAGATCACCTTGGCGATATGGATTTCAAGGTTGCTGGTTCTGAAGAAGGCATCACTAGCCTCCAGATGGACATCAAGGTTGCCGGCATTACGCAGGAAATCATGGAAAAAGCGCTTGAGCAGGCAAAAGCCGGCCGTGCGCACATCCTTGGTGAAATGGCGAAAGCTCTCACCGGTGCCCGCACCGAAGTTAGCAAGCACGCACCACGTATCGAGACCATGCAGATCGACAAATCGAAGATCCGTGACATCATCGGTACAGGCGGCAAGGTGATCCGTGAGATCGTTGCTGAAACCGGCGCTAAGGTCGACATCGACGACGAAGGCACGATCAAAATCAGCTCCTCGAATGCTGATGAAATCGAAGCCGCGAAGAAGTGGATCGAAGGCATCGTTGAAGAAGCCGAAGTCGGCAAGATCTACAACGGTAAGGTCGTCAACATCGTCGACTTTGGCGCATTCGTGAACTTTATGGGCGGCAAGGACGGTCTCGTCCATGTCTCCGAAATGAAGAACGAGCGTGTTGAGAAAGTCACCGATGTGGTTTCCGAAGGCCAAGAGGTGAAGGTCAAGGTTCTCGAAATCGACCAGCGCGGCAAAGTCCGTCTGTCGATGCGTGTTGTTGATCAGGAAACTGGTGAAGAGCTGGAAGACACCCGCCCACCCCGTGAGAAGCGCGAAGGCGGCGGTGGTCGCGGCGGCGATCGTCGCGGTCCACGTGGCAATCGCAGCCGTGGCGGTGACCGTGGTGGTCGTCGTGATGGTGCCAATGATCGTGGGGGTGATAAGGGCGGCAACAATGACGGCCCGGCATCAATGCCCGACTTCCTGAAAGACTAATCGCCTTTCACTACGAAACACAAGGCCCCGCTAAGAGCAATCTTGGCGGGGCTTTGTTTTGGCGATGGCGTGTAGGCCCACCCCGCTGCGACTAGCAAGCAAGCTTGCAAGTCTCACTGCCC
Source organism: uncultured Erythrobacter sp. (assembly GCF_947502395.1). Lineage (GTDB taxonomy): Bacteria > Pseudomonadota > Alphaproteobacteria > Sphingomonadales > Sphingomonadaceae > Erythrobacter. The sequence continues at coordinate 104,140 of NZ_CANMZM010000002.1, read as the reverse complement.
CTCCTGCAAGCGGGAGGGATGAGGTTTGCTCATACTTGCTCCCCTCCCGCCTGCGGGACGTGCTGGGGGTGAGCAATTTCCTACGCGGGAGAAACAGGCTATGGAGTTGGGAATGACGACGGCACTGATTACCTCTGAAATCTCCTCCCGAAGCCCAGTTTCAGCACCCAAAGGTTTCTTGCCTTTGGACAGTGTCTCAAGTGTCTCAAAATTTTTTCCAAGTCATTGATTAGCAAAGAGACGCCCAAAACCACGAAGGATGCGATGGTAATGCTCAAACGCGAGCTTTTAGACACAGCCCAGATTGACGAGGGAGAGCTGCTCGAACTGTTTAGCCACGGGCGCGACTTTATGATCGTGCTGGGGCGCAATGAGTTGATGAGCACACGCATGCGCTTTTCTGAAGAGCAATTGGCGGAAATGACGCTCGACCGGCTGGAGACGAAATGCCCACGTATCTTGATCGGTGGTTATGGCATGGGCTTCACGCTTCGTGCAGCGCTCGCGCGGCTTCCCGCGAGCGCCGAAGTCGTGGTGGCAGAAATCAGCGACAAGATCATCGAATGGGCGCAGGGGCCTATGGCGGAGTTGACGGGAGACTGTCTTGAGGACCCGCGCCTCGACCTAAAAATCTGCGATGTGGCGGCGCTGATTGACGATGCCAATGATGGGACTTGTGCCAAGTTCGATGCGATCCTGCTTGACGTCGACAATGGCCCCGATGGGATGGTTCGCGCCGACAACAACCGCATCTACTCGCGCACCGGCCTTGGCAAAGCGCGCGATGCTTTAAAGCCGGGCGGCATCGTATCCGTTTGGTCAGCAGCGCCCGATCATGGGTTCCGTCGCCGTATGCAAGAGGCGCGGCTTGATGTTGAAGAACGCACTGTGCGCTCGCGGCCCAACAATAAGGGCGCGCATCATGTGATTTGGTTTGGGAGGACAAAGGGAGGGTGACCTTCTGCTCCCTTATCTAGAAGCCGTAGATCACTGTGATGCGGCTCAGCGTATCGGTCTCGACCGCTCCGGCGGGTGGATCGGTGTCGTGTTCAACTGTGTAGGAGAGACGCACTGAAACAGCGTCCGAGATGGAGGCCTGGAGCCCGGTATCAGACACAAAGGTGCTCGACCCGCTTTGCACCAATGCGGTCGCATCCTGGGTGAAGGTGAGATTGTCCGAGATTGCCCAGTCAAAATCCGCTGCTGCCAGCCCTGCAATATTGCTGGTCGTGCCGCCTCCGACCAATTCGGTGCGCCGCCACGCGGGTCCAGCCTTGACGGAGAGGGTCGGGCCATCGGTGAGCACATCATAACCAAGCCCGCCCGAACCCGAATAACGCGCAGAAAAACCTTGGAAACTGTCACGTTCATATTGTCCCAGAGCATAAGCGAAGAGCCGGTCGGTGATCTTATAGTTGAGCTCGTAAGAGGCGAAATATTGCTCGCGGGTGGTTACCCCTTCACTGCGCTGATAATCCGCGCGCCCAGCAAGTTTGTGCCGCCAGTTGATGCCGTCCTTGCTAAGGGCAAGGCTTGCGCTGATCCCGGTGTTATCGGCATTGCCCGACGACATGAATGCGCCAAGTTCGCCTTGACCGGTCCAGTTCTCGAGAATGCCAGCGGACCGGATCTCCGCTTCCATGGCGGCGGCCTCTTCGGCCTGGTTCGCGGCAAGCTGGATCTCAAACCCGGCGAGTAATTGGTCGAGCTGTGCGCCATCATCCGGGTTGGTGGTGCGCGCAATGTCGATGACGGTGCGCACTTTCGCCTCGTCACCGGTGGCAATCGCTGCGTCAATCATAGCGCGCACAGGTTCTGGCAGCTGCGCAAGAGCGGTGGATGGAAATGAAGCAAGCGTCAGGGCCGCAAGCCCTGCGGTAAGGTGTGAGAATTTTGTCAAAATGAGCTCCTACTTACGCCCCGATCACACGGGGAATCCCGGTGAAATCGCGCTTGCCGAGAGCAACGCCTTTGTGACGCAGAATGTCGTAAAAAGTGGTCGCGTGGAAGAAGAAGTGATGCTGATTGAAGCCGAGCAGGAAGTTTTGTCCCGTCATCTCAAGCACGCGCTTTCCACCAAGTTCAAAACCGATGGTCTTGTCCGAGATGTCTTCGAGAAATTCCGGCGTAACCGCCTTAAGCTTTGCCAACGCATCATCCACCATCGCGCGCATTGCGTCCCAATCGCCAGGAATCTCGGTGAAGTCGGGCGAGAAGGCGCCCGTCTTGTAGAGATTGATCGCAAAGCCAGAATGCACCCAGCACGCACGCACGTGCCAGGGCAAAGACCACATATCCTCATGCAACGTAGCTTCAATCAGTTCGCTATCGGGAAGATCGTGCTCTCGGCAATGCGCTTCGGCCTTGTCGATTATCCCGCGCATCCCGCCAAGAATCTGGATGGCATTAGGAACGAAAGCTTCATGAAGAGTAAGGGCCATGTCTAAACTCGTACTATGTGATGTCGCTCAAATCAAAAGGCCCGGCAGCTATTTGAGCAACCGAGCCTCGTGGAATAGGAAACTAGCAAACCCGCCTTTAACGTACTCTGGGCCCGCCAAATGGCAGTGGCGGCGGGGGTCTGCGCGCACCTCTTGGCAACTGTGCCTGATAAGCGCGCCCACAATGTTCGACGCAATAAGGAAAGCCTGGATTCACAGGTTTGCCACAGAAGTGGAAGTCGGGCTCACCCGGGTGACCAACAGGCCAGCGGCAGACCTTATCCGAAAGGTCCAACAGGCTGGTCTTATCCTTGATCGAGGGGTCAGGCTTGGCCGGAACGAGGCGACGCGGCGGAGCGGGTGGAATCGGCGCTTGTTGATCGCCGGGTCCCTGGCGGAGGAAGCCGCCTGGGCCGACCGAGACGATCTTGGGCAGATTGGGCGTCGGATTGGGAACAGGCTGGCTGTTGACCGGGGCGTTTGGCTGCGCCGATTGTGCTGTGGATGCAGCAGGTGCAGGCTTGGCGACTGGCTTGGCCGCCGCTGGTGCCGCTTTCTTCGCTGGCGCCGCCTTTGCCGCAGGCTTTTTTGCAGCCTTCTTCTTCTTGTCGCCCGATTTGACGGGGGATGGGCGCGATTTGAGGCCAAGACGGTGCGCTTTGCCGATCACGGCATTGCGGCTCACCCCGCCCAATTCTTCAGCGATCTGGCTGGCGGTAGAGCCGCCTTCCCACATCTTTTTGAGCGTTTCGATCCGCTCGTCAGTCCAACTCATATGACATCCGTCCGTTATCTGCTGCCTGTAGATAGGCAGCTTGTCACTTTGTGCCAGAGGCCTTAGGCGCTTGCTTCATGGAAAGAGACCTTTCAGCCACACCAAACGGTGCAACGGCTCCCCAACAGACACAATCCGCCGGGAGCACCCGGTTTCCCCCGCGCGGCGAACCGATGATCACCGGAATCAATCGCGTGGGGCTCTTGGCGCTCTATATGAAGGAGGTCCGCCGCTTTCTCAAGGTCCAGACGCAGACGATTTGGGCTCCTGCGGTCACAACTTTGCTCTTTTTGGTGATTTTCACCGTTGCATTGGGCCGAGGTGGGCGTGAAGTGCTGGGCGTGGAGTTCGCGAGTTTCGTTGCGCCGGGCCTTATCATGATGGGAATGATGCAAAATGCTTTTGCCAATTCCTCCTTCTCATTGCTTGGTGGTAAGATACAAGGAACGATCATCGACTACCTGATGCCGCCGCTCTCGCCTGGTGAGCTTATGGCAGCGATTGTCGGAGCGGCTGTGACGCGCTCAATAATGGTAGGCGGGGCGGTTGCGATCGCCATGCTGTTGTGGCCTGGCGTTTCGCTTGGTGTGCAGCATGTCTGGGCGGTCATCTGGTTCGGCCTGATGGGCAGCGTGATGCTGGGATTAATAGGCCTTGCAACTTCGGTCTGGGCGGAGAAGTTTGACCACAACGCTGCGGTCAGCAATTTCATAGTTGCTCCGCTGTCGCTGCTTTCCGGTACTTTCTATGTGATCGATAACCTCGCGCCGGCGTTCCAAGCTGTAAGCCGGGCAAACCCGTTCTTCTACGTGATTTCAGGCTTTCGCTACGGCTTCTTGGGTGAGAGCGATATCGGTCCTGACAACGCGGTCGTCATCGCCGCAATTGGCATTGGTGCGCTCAATATTGCGATTGCGCTCGCGGTGTATGCGATGTTGCGTTCGGGCTGGAGGCTCAAGAGCTGACCTCCCCCGCTCATCCAAGTTTAATGCGTTAGCGATCGCCGCATCCGGTAACGACCGTCCGCAAATTGTTCGAACAGCTGGGGAACCGTGGGATGATCCACCGGGCCGCCCTGGCTGTCGCTCACCAGATTACCCTGGCTTACATAAGCGACATAGCTCGATTCTTCATTCTCCGCGAGGAGGTGATAGAACGGTTGATCGCGCGGCGGACGCATGTCCTCGGGGATCGCCTCATACCATTCTTCGCTATTGGCAAAAACGGGATCGATATCGAAGACCACGCCGCGAAAATCGAACAGGCGGTGGCGGACGACCTCGCCGATACCAAAGCGGCTGCGGGTCTGTCGCGGGGCATTTATGGTGCGGCCCGCTTGGCTCGAAAAGAAGTGCGAACGTTCCATCGGAGCGAGAATATGGCTCTTCGCACGTGCAAAACAAGCGGTTTGGCTGAATCTGCCCCAGATATGCCCGCATTTTGTTGTACCTTTGTGCTCGTCAGGGGCTTGGCAAGCCGGATGGTGTGAGGTAACCGGCGCCCTCCTTGCAAAGGCGATACCACACGCCCCTTGCGAGCGAGCTTGCAACGCCAAGGAAAGCGGAGAGATGCCGGAGTGGTCGAACGGGGCGGTCTCGAAAACCGTTGTGCTCTCACGAGTACCCAGGGTTCGAATCCCTGTCTCTCCGCCACCCAGTCACGCCCTCGCTGGGATTTCCAAAATCAATGCCCCAAAGCCCCGCGCTCCGCGGGCCTTGCGCGTGCTCTGAGCACCGCGGAGACGCCAAATTCCGGTCTCAGTGCGGGGTTTCCCGTGAAAGTCTCAGAACGAAATTAGGCGGGTGCTGAGACGCCATTAGCAGGGAATTTTGCAAATTTTCATCGCCTGCCTCGGTCTATACGCTCTTAAACTCCTGCAAACACGATAGAATCCGCCGGTTTCCGGGTTTCAAAACAGGGAATTCAATTTCGAATATCAGGGAATTTATCCCTGCAGATCAGGGTATTTCGCTCGTGGAACAGGGAATTCAATTTCCCTGTTCGAGAAGCAGGGAATCCTGGGCGTTCCAGTATAGAGGAAGGTGGCTCTCGATAATCCTCTGCAAGGTCAGCGATACTGGTTGAGTGCCCTTCGCGATTGCCATCTGAATGGTCGGCGAGAGCATCGCAAGGCGCATCCGGCGCGTGGTGACTTGCACGCTGAGCCCATCGGCCCTTGCGATATCGGTCATGGTCTCACCCGCTGTGAGACGGGCTTTCCAATGGATCGCTTTGAGCAGGGCTTGCTGAAGTGTGAGGTCGGGGTGGGTGATGGCCGCGTCGTAGACAAGCTTCAGCTCGTGCTTGCGTTTGGTCAGTTCGATGTCGAAGCGTGATCGAAGCGAGGTGGCGCTTTGCAATTCGCACCCAAGAGCATCTTCAACAGATGCTTGCGCAAGCCGGACTTCGATATCGGCCTTACGAAGAAAGATGGCTTCGACGAGGTCTAGTGTCTTTGCTCGTGAGCGCTTTTGCAGCTCGGCCTTCTCCGCTTCGAAGCCCTTGATCTGCGAGGGGCTGGTAAGGCCGTCGACATCGCCGGCCTTCAACCGGGCGATCATCTGCCGCGCTGCCCAGAACAAGCATCCTTCAATGTCGGCCGCGCGGATCCGCCAATCTTGCGAGCTTGCTTCACCCGTTAGATAGTAGGTGTAGACCTTGCCGCGCGGATTGGCGGTGTGGCGCGTCATGGCGATGCCGTCAGCATCGAACAGCCGCCCTGATAGCGCGCCCGGGACGTTGCGACCGCCTTTGGTGCGGTTTGCAGTGGCCAGCTTTGCCTGCACCTGATCCCAAGCTGCCTGATCGATGATAGCCTGATGCTGGCCAGGATAGCTCGTGTCCTTGTGCGGAATGCGGCCGATATAGATCGCATTGTTGAGCACCCTGTAAATCAGCCCGCGCGTGAATGGACGACCACCCAGCATCCGACCAGTCTTAGCCTGATATCGTTTGGTCAGAAGCCCCTCGCGCTTGGCCTCCTCGACCACTTTTGGAACCTGACCCAACTCAAGATAGAGCCGGAACAAACGACGGATAGTCTGCGCTTCAGCCTCGTTGACTTTAAGCTTTCGCCCATCGGCATCGTAGCCGGTTGGGATCCGTCCTCCCATCCATAGACCTTTGGCTTTGGACGCGGCGATCTTGTCTCGGATGCGCTCGGCGGTGACCTCCCGCTCGAACTGCGCAAAAGAGAGCAGCATGTTGAGGGTGAGCCGACCCATGCTGGTCGCTGTGCTGAAACTCTGCGTCACCGACACGAACGAAGCATCAACTGCATCCAGGTCTTCAACCAGTTTGGCAAAGTCCGCGAGCGAGCGCGTAAGCCGGTCGATCTTGTAGACGATGATGCGATCGACTTGGCGTGCACGGATCGCTTCCATCAGCCGCTGCAGGGCAGGGCGTTCCATATTGCCGCCGGAGAACCCGCCATCGTCATACCGTGTCGGGTCGAGCCGCCAGCCTTCATGCGCCTGGCTCTTGATATAGGCCTCACAGGCCTCTCGCTGAGCATCGAGGCTGTTGAAGTCTTGATCGAGCCCTTCTTCGGTGGATTTGCGGGTGTAGATCGCGCATCGAATGCGCGCCATCAGCTCTGGACCCCAAAGAAGCGGGGTCCGGACCAGCGCGTGCCCGTGATGAGCTGGGCGATCCTGGAGAGACTACGATAGGTCTCACCTTCCCATTTATAGCCATCCTCGCTGACCCGGACCGTATGGCGCTTACCTTTCCAGTCGCGGGTGAGGACGGTTCCAGACTGAGCCAGTGGTGCCTGCGAAGAGCTGTCAGAGCATAAGCTTCGCTCAAGTGCCCGTAGGATGGCGCTATCAGAGGGAAGCTTTGGATGCTGTTTGCGCTGCATCGTGTCCGCAAGCAGATGCCGCATCAGTTCAGGGCTAAGGCGCGGTGGTAGCGTATCGAGGCCGGCTCTTTCGCATCTGACGCGGAGCTGCTGGTAGTTGAGTTCTTCGAGGCTATCGAGCTCGTACGGCGCGGTATCGCTCATGCATCCTCGCCTGCGGTAAGGACATAGCGTTTGCCCTTATCGGTGTCGGTCAGCTCGATTGTGTGACCCGCTTTTCGCAGACGCGAGATGGCAGCGCGCACGGTGTACGGCTGCCATCCCAGGCTCTTGCCTGCGGTGGCAAGGCTGACGCCGCCTTTGCGCTTCATCAGTTGGATCAATTTGGTCTTCTTGCTCATGGCTCGTCTCCGTTTCTGGCGGGACATCGTCGTCCCACTGAGACAAGCCCTGAACCGTCAGCGGCCGAGGGCGGATTGGCCGGGCCATGACGGCCCGGCTCGATCAATCAATGTCCATTGGTGCTCGAGGCGGCAACGAAGTCAAGTCAGCGAATTGGACGTTATCACTGGTATGCCAGTGATAACGTCCAACCGCATTCGAAAACCCTCTAGCCCTCAGACATCGTCATCACAGTCGAGCGTACATGAACCTCGTCCCTGGCGAGCTTAAGAATGCTCTCCGCATCGGCGATGTTCTCTTCAATGAGCGCCTTGAGTGTATCATCCTCTGCGAGTTCCAGCTCATCGTGGAGTGCCCGCAGCTCAGCTTCGAAATCACTCTTGCGAGCCTGCCATTTCTCGAGCTGCCTTTGCTCACCAACGTCGATTGGCCCGGTGATTGTGACCGCGCCTGTCCGCATGCAGATATCAACATTGCTGGGATGCGGAACGAGTTCAGGCGGATCTATGTCCAGCATCTTGCATCGCTCGAGCTCTTGCCAGGCGTTGTGGCGGTAATTGATGACAGCTTCGAATAGCGAGGCACGCTCCTGAATCTGCTGCTTTTGCGTTGCCAGTGCCAAGGTCAAAAACTCCTTCCTCGCGCGATCAGAGCCCTTGGCCGCATCTGCCGCCATTTTGCGCAAGATGACCTGCGCAATAGGGACCTCGATCCTCTCGCCATTTTCAGAGATTGTGACCGTTCGCTCTGCTTCATTGCGCATGAGCTCACCGATCGTTTTCATAATGCCTTTCGGCGGCTTCTTGTTTTTCGCGCCGCGAGGGCGCCCAGCAGGGTTGCCCGAATGGCCTTTCTTGAAACGAGTGTGCTTAGGTGGCTTGCCGTACCCAATCTCATAGTCGTCATCAGACATCGGCCATCTCCCGTTCTGGAAGGCTAGGCGCTCGGGTGTCAATGCGCTCATCAGAGCCAGCGAGCTTGGCTTTGAGGCCGGTCTCGGCCTGCAGCCTCTTGATGATCACATCGCAATAGGCAGGATCGAGTTCGAGCCCGTATCCAACACGCCCAGTCCGATGCGCGGCGATCAGGGACGTACCGCTGCCAGCGAAGGCATCGAGGATGATCCCGCCGCGCTTCGAGCAATCGAGGATTGCGTCCTCGACCAGTTTGACCGGCTTGACGGTGGGATGCGTTGCAAGGTCCTCATCCCTGCTCTGACCGAAACTGTTGATGCCAGCGTATTCCCAGACATTGGTCCGGTAGCGGCCATGCTTGCCGAGCTTCACATTGTTGATGTGTGGCTTGGTGCCGTGTTTGAACACGAAGACTAGCTCGTGCTGCGAGCGGTAGAGAGAACCCATGCCGCCATTGGTCTTGGCCCAGACGCACAGGTTTTTGAGCTCGTCATAAGCAGTTTCGCCCGCCGTGAGCACCTCGGCCATATGGCGCCAATCCATGCAGATATAGTGGATCGAACCATCGACTGAGTTCGCTGCAAGGTACGTGAAGACTGATTTCAGGAACGCTTCGAACTGCTCCTTGGTCATCTCACCGGCGGCCATTTCAAACTCGCGGTGCTGGACCGCGCCTAGGCCGCAGACATGCCCCGAGATCGGCACGTTGTAGGGCGGATCGGTGAAGGCCATCTGCGCAGGCTTCGAGCCGTCAAACAGCGCCTCATAGGCTTCAGACTTGGTTGCATCACCGCAGTAGAGCCGATGCTTGCCGATCAGCCACAGGTCACCAGGTTGGGTAACCGATGGCTCGTCGCACGGTTCCGGGATAGCCTCTTCCTCGGCTTCAGGATCAAGGACCAGCATCGCGTCGATCTCCGCCATCTCAAAGCCCGTGATGGTGAGATCGAAGTCGAGGTCGAGGCTGTCGAGGTATTGGAACTCGAGCGCCAGCAGCTCGTCATCCCAGCCTGCATTTTCGGCAAGCTTGTTGTCGGCAATGACGTAAGCTCGAACCTGCTCTTCGCTCAGATGGTCAAGGCAGAGGGTAGGGACTGTTTCGAGGCCAAGCTGCTTGGCGGCCTCCACGCGGCCATGACCGGCAATCAGCCGGCCTTGTGCGTCCACCAGAACAGGGTTGGTAAAGCCAAACCGCTCTATGCTGTCAGCGATCTGTTTGATCTGGGCCTTGGAATGGGTGCGCGCATTGCGCTGGGCTTGTTTTAGGTCAGCGACCGACCTGCGTTCAAGTGTGTCTGGAAGTTGCATACATTTGTCCTGCGTTCAGAGTTAAAGTTCATTTCTGTTCTCCGTTTCTGAACGCATCAGAAGCCCGCGCACGGTGCGACAAATGCATGGTCTCATTGAACGGTCACCCATCCCGATCGTGAAAGATCGAAGATGCCGCTGAGATGGTTGGAATTTAGGTGAGGATGTGAGCGTGTTCAAGCCTAAAGCTATGTTTTAACTTTACATCTGACGCACTGGGCCCCGTGTTGTGCCATGATGGAACAGTTTCTATTGGCAAAACTGATCCCAGGCGATTTGCACTTGCTCTTCGGTCACTTGCTCCTCGATCAGAACCGTTCCGCCAGCGATAAAGCGTTGCGGCCCCGTCATGCCGCCAAACCCGTTCCGCGAATTCACATAGCCGCAGATAATCGCCGAGCGATCCTTGGTGGGTGGGTAGACTTGCATATTCGAGAACTCAGCAGATTCCGGGTCCCGCAACCGCTCTTTGATCACAGTCTCGGCAACAAGCTTCCAAGTCACTTCATCGGTAGGCAGCGGAGCGGACTCCGAAGCTGTATCGGAACCGCGATCGACCGACCCTCCTTGGCTACCGATGGCGCCGATTATGATGACACCCCACACTGCTCCGAATACCAGCACGGCGGTCCTCTTGTTTGAACTACTCACGAACATTCTCCTGCATTCAACTCACTCACAACATACTATAGTTGATAAACACGATTGCTGTGCTTCGCCAATGGTTTCTGGCGATGGATATGCGGAAACTTGTTGGCGAGAATTGTGCTCGCATCCGTAAGGATAGAGGTCTGACTCAAGAAGGGTTGTCAGAGCTTTGCGGCCTGTCGCAGCAATATCTGAGCGATCTAGAGCGCGGGAAACGCAATCCAACGATTGTGACGATCTATGAGATCGCGCAGGCGCTTGAGGTCAGTCATGTGGATCTCGTTACGCCGACCGAATAGTCGAACGATGCCGATGGACTTGTGAGCCACGCAATGGCTTCGTGGTGCCATGGACGACAGTCGGCCAAGGACGTCTCAAGCGATATACACTGAGATTGGCATGCTCATGGAGGATGCTGCTGTCGTCGCACTGAATTTGGGCGGTGAGCGGGACGACCCGGATACAGCGAGTGTGCAAGAGCTCGAGGGCGCAGTGCTGAAGATCGTGGCGCTTATGAAAGCCGCTCAATTCATCTCAGAATGACCGCTTTGCACCCCAATCCAAGACGTAGCCATTCGAGATTTTAGTTGCTGAAAGCGGACATTCTCTGCGGCCATTCCGGCCAAGGAGAATGGCAATGACATATTCACACTTTGACCCCGCTTCACAGAACCGAGTGCCTTGGAACTTTGGTGCGATGATCGGCCCCAAGCGGCCATTCAACCAGAAACAGATCTGGGCGATCCGATTATTTCTTGATCGCGAGGAACGCACAATAGACCGGGCCCTTTTCGACCTAGCGTTCGATTGCAAGCTGCGAGGTTGCGATCTCGTTGAGCGAAAAATCGGAGATCTGTTCTATGGTCTAGGTATTAGGACGCGAGTCACAGTCACGCAGCGCAAGACAGATCGGCCCGTCCAATTGGAGATTGCAACTGACGCTCGCGTAAGTCGGCTTGCTTGACTGGAGCTCAGATGTGGTGACTTCGAAGACTTAGTATTTCTCAGTCGCGCTGATCACACCCGCCACTTGAGTACACGACAACAAGCACGGCATGTTGACAAGTGGGTTGTGGCAATCGGCTTGCGACCTGAGGAATACGGGAAACACTCGCTTCTTCGCACCAAGGCTTCGATCACCTGAAAAACAGCTGGCAACATTCGTGGAATCCAGATTTGCTAGGTCACTCGACAATCGAGAACACCGCGCGCTATCTGGGCGTCGAGATTGAAGACACTTTGACGCATGCTGAGAAGACCGAAATCTGACTGGAATTGTGCGCTGGCCTTAAGAGACCCAGCGTCCACGTCTGGGGATGAAATCGGTCATCAGTGAGCCAACGCGAACCCCAAAAATGAAGCAAACTCTTATTGAGTCGCCAGATAAGATCTTGGCGAACATTCGCGGGAAAAGACAAGCCTGCCCACCTATTTCGCAAAATGACTACGACGCCAAAATGATATGATCCGCAATGGGGTCATAGCGCAGGTCAATTCCAAGCTCGCGCAAGCGGGAAAAAGAGACCAACGCTTCCGGTTCTAGCTGTCCAAGACTTTTACTCAACTTTGACACTTCTGGAAGCGACTGAAGCTCACCTGGAGTCGCATAGTTTCGAGCGAACTCATCGATCGTAACGGTGATGCTTCCCAACCTATCACCCTTGGACATGAGACTTTTTTTGACCTGGATCTGGTCGCCTTGGACCGAAGCAGATGTTGAGTTGAAATCGGCAAGATCGAATTGGATGCCAATCGGGGGTGATTGAGATACTTGAATCGGCACCGAAGCGTCCGAGATCGTTTCGGGAGAGTTGGAGGCGATAATGGACGGCGAATCAATTGCAGTGCCGTTGCTATCACTGCTGACGCGCTCCGCGACTGAGCTCAAGTCGATTGGCAAATCTGCCCCTGCTGCGAGATCCCCGTCCGAGGAAGCCACATCTTCGAAAGCGCGTACGGCCATTGATCCAGTATTACCAACGGTAGGAGGATGAAGAGCTCGCGTTTGCGGGATTATGCCCGCCGATAACAAGGCGAGGACAATGACTACGAGGAATGCCATCAAAAACCTGCTGGCAAGCTCTTCCGAGCGTTTGTCGAGATCATCCGCCAAGATTGCCCCTCCCCAATCGGACGCTTGTCACAGAGCCAAGTCCCGGATCACCCGCCACGTGAACAAGGCCAATATGCTGAACATCTCACTCGACCAACACACATGGCTTGCTTTGATATGAGCGCGTCGAATTCGAGCCATCATGCGCGTCTAGATTTTTTCATATTATTCGCAGAATCCCACTTTTCGCAAGGTTTTCATCACGGGAAGCTTTCCCGGCCAAACGACTCGACCAGAAAGGAGGTAAATTCGAGTTGCATTAACGCCGCTCATACAAATCAATACAATTCCTGGAAAATTCACAAAGTTTTACAAATTGTTGCTGGCCTGCAAGCTAAGGTTAACACACTTGCAACCATGTTTATTTCCTGCTCTTATTGAGCCGCTAGGGGACTTTTGGACGGGTGCCACATTCATGTGGGGGCAATTTACGGTTTTGGTGCAGCGCTTGCGCGTGCGATAGCTACTCCCACTGATTTCTGGTTTCGTCCGCAGTTTGAGGACGAGCGTGCGATGAACTTTGAAGACAATGCAGGATCAGAACAGCCACAGGACGAAGTGGTTGGCGTTGGCCCTCGGCCAGACGAAATTGTCGCACCAAGCACGGACAATGTCGTTACGCTTCCTAATGGCGCATCGCTTGAAGGCCTTTCGGTCCAAGGACGCGATCTTGTTGTCACTTTAGAAGACGGTTCCCGGATCGTCATTCCAGAAGGCGCCGTCCTTGTCCCACAGCTCGTTATAGATGGAGTAGCCATTCCTCCACAAACTGTCGCCCAGCTTCTTGCGGATCAAGGCCCGGAGCCAGCAGCTGGCCCGCTTCAAAGCTCTGGTGGAAACTTTGCTACGGACGAAGGTGAAATCCAGTCTGCCTTTGCGTTGGGAGATTTGCTTCCGTTTGGTGAATTCAACTTCCCGGTAGAGGAAGAGGAAGAGATTTTCCCAACCCTGGGCGATGAAGATCCAACAGTCGCTATCCAAACGCCTGAAAGTCCAATCCCAACCGAGGATAAAACGGCGATTGTCGACGAGGCTGGTCTTCCTTCACGCGGCACTGACGGCCAGGTCGAGCCAGAAGGCACCGACGAGTCAAGTGACTCGGAAATCACAACAGGTACGATAATCTTCAGCGCGCCTGACGGTCTCGCTTCGGTCAGCATCAATGGTCAACCGATCACGCTTGTAGGGCAAACGATTTCAACACCTCTTGGTACACTTACAATCACTGACATCAACCTTGCGGTTGGCGAGATTGGCTTCAGCTACACGCTAGACGACAATACATTGGGTTCAGAATCTGATGTCTTCAATGTCGTGGTTGAAGATGTTGATGGCGACCAGGCTCAGGCGTCCTTGACCATCGACATCATAGATGACGCTCCCATTGCGGCAGACGACATCGATTTCGTCCCAGCGGGAAGCCATGCGCCGATTACGGGGGATGTGCTCGTAAACGACGTTCCGGGCGCAGATGACTATGCCGTAGAAGGCGCAGTCGCAGAGTTTGGCAATGACGGCGGTACCGCAGCGCCAGGGGATTCGCTGCAAGGTGAGTTCGGCACTCTAACGTTGAACTCAGACGGCACCTATAGCTATGTCCGTGACGTTAACACGCCGGGCGGCGTGACAGACACATTTGCATACTCCATCGTTGATCAAGACGGCAGCACTTCGACGGCCACACTTGTCATTGAGATTGGCGATGCGCCCGATGCGATCACAAGCGTGCCACAAACCGGTGATGGAACCGTGGTCGAGGAAGGCGGGCTTCCTGCGCGCGGTGCGGAACCTGCTGGGACCGGTGAACTCGCCGATGATAATGCGGTCAACAACAGCGATCCTTCTGAAACAACCGGATCGACTATTACGTTCAGTTCACCTGACGGTATCGCAAGCGTCACCCTTGGGGGTGTTGAAATTGTTCCGGGCAATCTGCCGCAGACGCTCATCGATAACGCCGTTGGTACTCTTGTCGTAACGGGTTTCGCATATGACCCGCTCACCGGCGATGGCTCTATCGATTATGAGTTCACTCTTGCAGACAACACCTCTGGAGATGACAGCTCTTTCGATTTCGAGATCGTCGTTGTTGATCTCGATGGTGATGTTGCAAGCGATACGCTGACCATCAACGTTATTGACGACGAGCCAGCAGCAGAGGATGATTCCGCCTCACAGGTCGAAGAAGATGCGCCTGTTACAATCGACGTATTCGCGAATGACACTCCGGGTGCAGACGATGTCGCGCTCGGCACAGTTACGGTTGTCGAAGGTTCGCTGACTGGAGCAGGAACTCTGGTCAACAATGGCGACGGGACATTCACCTACACACCAGCTCCCGGCGAAGAGGGTGTGGACGGCGGTGAGCAAGGACCTGCTCCGATCACGTTCGACTACACCATCACTGACGGTGATGGTGACGTCTCTACCGCAACAGCGACCATAACTCTCCTGGAAGATTCCACGCCCGAGATCGGCATCAATGAACCAGGCGTCGAAGGTGAGGATTTGGTCAATGAGGCAGGCTTGCCCGCCCGCGGGGCAGAACCTGCAGGTTCAGATGAGGCCAGCGATAGCGAAATTGCGACTGGCATTATTGCGATCGAAACAGGCAATGATTCAGTCGGTTCTCTGGTCATAAACGGAGTGGACGTTACCGGCGGTGGTACAATCACCACCGCGAAAGGCGATTTGGTTGTTGCGCTCGTCGACGGAATCTACAGCTACACATACACTTTAGCGGACAATACGCTGTCCGACCCAGACAGCGACAATTTCGCGCTCACCGTGACTGATAGCGATGGAGACACTGCGAGCACCACGCTGGTGATCTTCATCGCCGACGATAGTCCAACTGCACTGGATGACAGCAATTCCATTGGCGCAGGCGAGTTTGGCCCTGCTGAAGGCAACGTGCTGGTCAATGATACTCAAGGTGCGGATGGTGCAACTGTAACCGGGTTTTCCGGTGAAGGCGGTTCTGCAGACGCAGGGGGCACGTTGGCTGGCGAGTTCGGCAATCTGACCTTGAATGCCGATGGCAGTTATTCTTACATCCGCAATCCGGAGACGCCTGGCGGCGTAAGCGACACCTTCACCTACACCCTTACGGACGGTGACGGAGATACGTCGATTGCTAACCTCGTCATCACAATTGCAGATGCGCCGACAACCTTGAGCCTCCCAGTTGCAGGCGAAGGCGGGACCCAGGTGGACGAGGCCGGCCTTGCTGGACCTCCGGCAGGATCAATCGCTGCTTCTGACAGTGAATTCACAACCGGCACTTTCGTGTTCACAGCTCCTGACGGGCCTGCGCAAGTCACAATTGGCGGTGTTGCGGTTTCCAATGTCGGGCAAACTTTCACCGGCGCATTCGGAATCCTGACGATCGATGCGATCACAGACAGCTCTATCACCTACACTTATGAGCTGACCACGAACACTGACGGTGACAACACCTCCGATGACTTTGTCGTTCGCGTTTCGGATCAGGATGGCGATTTCAGCGAGGACACGCTTGAGATCGCAATTGTCGACGATACTCCAAGTGCCAATCCGGACTCCGATTCCGTTACCGAAGACGGTCCTCTGATTGCAGACGGTAATGTGCTTACCGGGAAAGGTGGCTCAGATACGAACACCACCGATGGCGTGGCCGATATTACCGGCGCGGACGGTGCGACGGTCACAGCAATTGCCTTTGGGACTTCAGGTGGGACCGTTGGCAACGCCCTAGCCGGTGCATATGGCTCGCTGACGCTTAATGCCGACGGCAGCTATAGCTATGAGCTCGATAATTTGAACGCGACAGTTCAAGGGCTCGACAGCACTGAGACGCTGACCGAAGTCTTTACCTACACGATCACCGATGGCGACGGCGATACCGCGACCACTACCCTGACCGTCACAATTAATGGCCAGGACGATCCGGTCGTTCTTAATGGATTGGACGTTGAAGGTGCGGAACTCTTCTTAGACGAAGACGATCTGCCAGATGGCTCTTCACCAAATTCCGCTGCTCTGACAAAGAGCGGCACGTTTACAGTGACTTCTCAGGACGGTCTTGCATCGCTCACAGTCGGGGGGATTGAAGTCATTGGATCTGGTGTGAATTTCCCAGTCACCATCGACGACCCGGTCTACGGCTTGTTGACCATTACCGGGGTTACTCCGGTGACAGATGCCGATGGGGATATCGTCAGTGCAACAGTCGCTTACACTTACGTACTTCAGGACAATTCCCTGCTGCACTCAGGTGCGGATGATGGAGAGTTCACCGATAGCTTTGCGGTCGTCGCAACGGATACGGATGGCTCGATCGCCACGGACAGCCTCGACATAACAATTGTCGATGACACACCAAGTGCCAACCCGGACTCGGATTCCGTTACCGAAGACGGTCCCCTGATCGCGGACGGCAATGTGCTTACCGGGAGTGGTGGCTCTGACGCGAACCCCACCGATGGTGTGGCCGATATTGCCGGCGCAGATGGTTCTACGGTAACAGCGATTGCCTTCGGCGCCACAGGTGGAGCCGTTGGCAACGCCCTAGCCGGTGCATACGGCTCGCTGACGCTCAATGCAGACGGCAGCTACAGTTATCAGCTCGACAACAACAATCCGCTAGTTCAAGGGCTCGACAGCACTGAGACGCTGACCGAAGTCTTTGCCTACACCATCACCGATGGCGACGGCGATACCGCAGCAACAACTCTCACAATCACGATCAATGGTTCCGATGATGGGGTGACAATCAATGGGCTTGATCTTGATCCTGCTGAGTTGACCGTTGACGAAGACGATCTTCCTGATGGTTCGTCGCCCAATGCAGCGGAATTGACGCAAACCGGCAGCTTCACGATTGTTGGCCAAGATGGCCTCGCTCTGATCACGGCTGGTGGAATCACTGTTTGGACCGATACGGGCGGCTTTGTTGCTGGCCAGACGATCACCACGGCGATTGGCTCGTTTGTTATCACAGGCGTTACCCCGACGACGACAGACGCGAATGGTGATGTCACAGAAGCGACGGTCACGTTCAGTTACACGCTTAACGACAATACCCTGACGCATTCCGCAGCCGGCCAAGATGCGATCCTTGAGAGCTTTGCCATCACTGCAAGCGACACTGATGGCTCCAGCGAGAGTGCATCGGTCGATGTCCTTGTAATCGACGATATTCCTGACGTTGTTGCAGCCGATGTGGATGCGCCAGTGCTGGTCACAGAAGATTCCGATATCGGCGCTGGGGCAAGTGATGCGGATAATTTTGCGGTGCTTTTCTCGACTGAGTTTGGCGCAGACGGGGCGGCCGCTGCCGATGCAATCGTCTATTCGCTCTCGATAAATGGGGGCGACGGCGAAGACTCTGGTCTTGATGATGCGCTTACCGGTCAGAACATTTTGTTGCGCCTCAATGGCGACACGGTTGAGGGCTATCTTGAGGCATCGGGCGAGGTCGCGTTTACCCTCGCGCTCAACTCAGCGACCGGAAGTATTGTACAGACTCAGCTGCGTGCGATCGAGCATGACGATCCTTCCGATCCTGAGGAAACAGAGGCATCAGACGCTGCTGAAACAATCTCCAGCGGTTTGATCAACCTGACGGCAACAGTCACCGATGGCGACGATGACACTGACAGTCAGACAATCGATATAAGCGGTTCTTTCGCTTTCGAAGACGATGGCCCAGATGCAGTTGACGACAATGCCTCACAGGTAACTGAGAATGCAGCATTCACAATCGATGCACTCGACAATGATGCATTTGGTGCTGACAATGTGGATACAGCCGATCCTGCAAAGGTCTTCGTTTCGACCCAGGCCTCGCAAGGGACGGTTACCTACGATCCGATCACGGGATTGTTCACTTACACACCAGACGCTGGTGCCGGTTCGAACGGCAGCACAGCTGATCTCTTTGAATATACGATTGTCGATCGCGATGGCGATACATCGACAGCGCGTGTTGCAGTTACGCTTCAGCCGGACTCGGAACCGCAGGGCGGCGAAGAAGTCGCAACGGTTGATGATGATGGTCTTGTAGGCAACAATCCACTTTCGACAATTGGCGATCTTGATGCCAATCAGTTCGACGATCCGAGCGACACCAGCGAGGCGACGTTCACGGGGACGCTGTCATTCGATGTCGGTAACGATACCCCGGCGACGATTTCATTCGCGCCGGTCTTGAATGGTGCAACGGCCACTGTTGGACAAGAAACCGTGGCCTATTCGGTGGTTGGCAATGTTTTGACCGCAACTGTTACCGGCGGCGTGCGCGATGGAACCGCCTTGTTCACAGTCGAGATCACTGACACAGCAACGGGAGCCTATGTCGTTACTTTACTCGACAATGTGCTGCATACTCGGGGCGATGATGAGAACAATGCATTTGCGTCAATCGACTTCACGGTAGCGGACAGCGAAGGCGATACTACGCTAACCAATCTCGGCATCGTGTTTGATGATGATGCGCCGACTGCAACCGACAATTCCGCCACTGTAATCGAAGGCGGTATGACGGGCGGAAACGCTTTGAGCGATGATCAAGGCTCGGGTGTTGACGCATCAGGTGCCGATGGATTTGGGCTCAACGGCGCAATCATCCGCATCGACAGCGTCAACGCAGGAGGCAATCAGACCACGGTCGATGCTTCAGGTAATCTGATCCTCGCAGGGGAGTTCGGCACCCTCACAATCAATGTCAACACTGGCGTCTATAACTATGCCTCCGACGCCAATGCAACAAATTCCGATGTGCAGGATGTCTTCACCTACACGATTGTCGATGGTGATGGCGATGAGGCAACGGCGACGCTGACCATCAATATTGAGAATGTTGCAGGTCAGGTCAGTGACAATGATGTGCTTGTCGATGAGGCTGGATTGTCGATTGGTAGCGATCCGACTTCCGACAGCGAAATCGATGCAGATGGCCAGATCAGTGTTACTGGCGCGTCAGGCACTCTTGTTTACTCACTCACCGGCGCTGTTGCAGGGCCAGGCGCCAATGAAGTGCAGATCGATGGCGCGTTCGGCACGATCGTGCTTAACACTCAAACTGGGGCCTACACCTACACGCTCGACACGCCATTCACTGACACTGTCGATGAAAATGGCCCCAATGTGGTCAATGGAGTGGAGAGCTTCGAATATGTAGTGACCGACACGCTAGGAAACGAGATCGGGCGCTCGACGATTGATGTCAGCATCATTGACGATGTTCCGACAGCCACTGACCAAGCAAACATCAATGTTGCTGAGGATGCGGTTGGCACAATTGGTGGCAATGTTGTCACCGACGGGACGGGTGACACCCCTGGTGCAGATGGCGCATCTGTTACCGCAATCACCATCGGCGGTAATACGACCGCGGTGCCGCAGGATGGCAGCTCGATCACTGTCTTCACAGCGAATGGGACCTACACAATTGATCAAAATGGGGAGTGGACATTCGACCCCAACCCCAACCTCGATCATAGCGCTGGCAATATTGATGCGAGTTTTACTTACACGCTGACCGATGGCGATGGTGATTTTGACACCGCGATCCAACCGATCACTATCGTTGATGGTGCAGGCCCAATGGCAGGGCCAGATATCACTCTAGCCTTGGATGATCAAAATCTGGCGGATGGATCAACTCCTGGCGCGCCTGATTTTGACAGCGACACAATCACATTTACTCCGGGCTCTGATGATATTGCTTCGATCGTATTCGGCGATACATCAGCGCTGGGAGGCGGCCTGAATTGGGTCCGTGTCAGTGACACGCAGATTACCGGTTCTGACAGCGGGCGCCTTGTTGTGACGCTCGACCTGTCGGTCACAAATAATGTCGCGACTGTTACCGCAACGCTCAATGACAATTTCGACGATCATCCAATCGCGAATGTCGATGATCTGGTCGATCTTGGCGATGTTGATGTGATCGCAACCGACATCGACGGCGATACCGCAAGTGCCACTGTCAGCGTTTCAGTATCCGATGACCTTCCCACCATCACCGCCTCGGCACCTGCAGCTGATGCGCTTACAGTGGATGAAACGGATCTCACAACAGATGCGACCGCCGATTTCTCCGGCCTGTTTACGGCGGACATTAATGCGGACAATCCAGGCACTGTTGGCGACTACGTGCTCGGCATCAATGCTGGCGTTACCGGCCTTGTCGATGTTGCAACGGGCGAAGCCGTGCAGCTGCGTCTGAACGGCGATGTTGTTGAAGGGTTCAGCGCCACCGGCGGCGTTGTCTTCACTGTGGCAGTTGATTCAGATGGCATGGTCACACTCGATCAGCAGCGTGCGATTAGGCATGATGATGGGGGTGATCCCAATGATGCGGCCGTTTTATCTGCGGCCAATCTTGTCACATTGAGTGCAACGGTAACGGATAGCGATGGCGATACGGATACAGCTGTCGCCAATATTGCCGGTGCATTTACCTTCCTCGATGATGGGCCAGACGCAGTGGTCAGCAATGCGGTGGCTGACATGCTTATCCTGGACGAAAGCCCGCTCCCGCCCGATGGGGACGGAATTCGCAGCGCGATGGCAAATCTAGCCGACAATTTCGGTGCAACCATAGATTTTGGAGCAGATGGAGCGGGGAGTGTCTCATACGCCTTGCTGCTTAGCGCCAATGGGATTGGCTCTGGCCTCTTCGCACTCGGCGCCAACGGTGCGCAAGGTGACGAAATCCTGCTTTCTTTGTCTGGCGATACGGTCACTGGCTCAGTCGGTGGCACTGACTATTTCACCATCGCTGTAGACACCACAGCAGGCGAACTGACCTTCATCCAGCTTGAGAACATCTGGCAAGGCGATGACAGCGAGCCGGATGACCTCGAAACCCTGACACTGGATGGAGCAGGCGAATTCCTGCGCATCGAACAAACTGTTACCGACCGAGACAATGACAGCGACAGTGCGACAGTTGAACTTGGGAGCGGTGTCTTCAAGATTGAAGATGATGGGCCGTCGGTCTCTCTTTCAGGCATCAATCCTGACCTCCTGGTCTCCGATGCAGATCTTTCGACCGACGCGTCTCTATCGTTTGCCGGTGCCTTCACCTTCGATGCGGGCACTGACGAAGAACTCAACACAGATTACGCTCTGGGCGTTGTCGATGGAACTGCCACCGGCATATTCGATACTGCGATAGGCAATCAGGTGTTCCTGTTCCTTGAAAGCGGTGTGGTTGTTGGACGCGAGGGTAGTTCGACAGGAAATATCGTATTCACCGTAACAGTTGCCAGCAACGGTACGGTCGAACTTGATCAGCTGCGCGCAGTCGATCATATGCAGTCGAACCTTGATGGCGCAAACGCAACACTGATCGCCGATGACCTCGTCCAGCTGACTGCGACAATCACGGACAGAGATGGCGACACGGATAGCGCGACGCTGAATATCGGATCTGATCTGCTCTTCGCGGATGACACACCGACTGCAGCAGTTACGCAGACTGCATTCCTTGACGACGATACGCAAAGCGGCGGCAACGCAGGCGGTCCTGATGATCAAGACCCTGATGAGGCCAACCTCACAGGCACACTGGTCGATCCCGTTGAAGGGTTCGGAGCTGATGGTGGGACCGTCGCATTTGCCACGACTGGTGCGCCCGCCGGTTTCCAATATGTCGCCAGCGGCTCTGATATCCTGATCCAGCAAGCTCAGGGCAACGGCTTAGTTACTGTCGTTACAGTCACGCTTGATCCGAACACCGGGAACTACACTGTCACCCAGAATGCCAACATCTTGCACGCAGACGATGGCAACAATGATGAGAATGAGCAAACCTTCACCCTATCCGCTACATTGACTGATGGCGATGGCGATACTGATACCACATCCCTCACAATCGTAGTCGATGACGATACGCCAATATCGGCCGATGGCAATTCCAGTGGAACTGTCGATGAAGATGGCCTTGATGATGGTATTGAGGGTGGCACTGGAGATGTGGTCGGCACCGCCACTGTGGCAACGGGATCAGTAACAGGCTTCTTCAGCTCTGGGGCTGACACACCCTTGGCTTATTCGCTGGACACCGACACGGCGGCCCTTGAAAGCTTCACTTCGGGCGGCGTGGCCGTAAGCTATGAAGTGAATGGAAACACATTGACAGCTTCAGCTGGTGTGACGCCGATCTTCACGCTCGTGCTCAATGCGACCACCGGCCAGTGGACTTTCACTTTGCACGCGCCATTGGATCATGCGCCCTCTGGCGGTGAGAACGATCTCTTCTTCAATTTTGCAGATTTGATCGTCGCAACCGACGCCGATGGAGACGAAGTCTCTTCCGAGTTTGCCGTAGCAACTGTGCGTATTAACGATGACACACCGGTAGCGGTCGACGACAGCAATGCACTTTCCGAAGATGATATCTCGGTGGGCGGCAATATTCTGACAGATCCGGTCGCCGATGGGTTCGGAGCCGATGGACCAGGAACGACCGCCATTACCGAGATCAGTGGCTCGGGTGGTTCAGGGACTGTCGGAGGCACGACAACAGGCAGCTTCGGTATTCTCACGCTGGGCGCGGACGGCACGTATAGCTACGTTCTCAACCAGGCTTCGGTTCAGCATTTGGATGATGGCGAGACCGAAACCGACACTTTCAATTACACGATCATTGATGCCGATGGGGACACCAGCTCTGCAACTCTGACGATCACCATAAACGGCGCGAATGATGCACCTTTTGCGAATGCTGATACGAACTTCACGATCGAAGACGCAGCATCTGCAATCAGTGGCAATGTGTTGCAGACGATAGCGCATAATGGGGCACCAGATGGCAATGCGCGAGGTGATGTCGCTGACACAGACGTCGATATCGAGCCGCTCACAGTTACGACAGTAGGCAGCTTCTCCGGCACATACGGGGTCCTTACGCTCAATTCCGACGGCAGTTACAGCTATCGTCTGTTCACCGAGGTAGAGAACCCAACCGCATTTGCAGCTGTCCAAGCTTTGAATGAAGGTGATGCGCCGCTCTCGGATGTCTTCAACTACACCGCAAGCGATGGTGATCTGACTGCGGATTCAACACTGACTATCGATATCTTCGGTGCAAACGATGCGCCGGTCGTAGGAACAGCCACCGTTGCAACGTCCGACGAAGGTCTCATGGGTGGTTTGACTGACTCGGTCGGCAGTCCGAGCGACACAACGAACAGTTTGACCGCCAATGGCACGATTTCCATCACCGACACTGATGATACCAGCTTTACAGTGACCTTGTCGGCTCCGTCTGAGGCACTGAGTTCAGGCGGAGAAACCATCGTGTGGTCGCTGAGCCCTGATGGTCAAACTCTAACGGGTTCGACCACTTCGGCTGGCACTGTTCTCACGATTGTGATTAGCGACACTGGCGCATTCACCGTTACCCAATCGGCGCAGATCGATCATCCTGATACAACCAGCGAAGATGTTGTCAGCTTTGGTGTCGATGTGAATGTCAATGACGGCACAACAACCACGACGCAAATCGATGCGATCACGGTGAATCTTGAAGATGACGGTCCAGAGGCAGTGGTCGCCGATAGCCTTAGCGCTACGAACGCCGCAGGTACCCTGGCGTCAGTAGACCTCGATCTTGATGATGATGTCGATAACAATTTCGGCGGAGATGGCGGCCGTGTCATCTTCACTGCTAACTCAATCGCGTCGCTTGAAGCCCAAGGCCTGACCTCAGGTTTCATACCGCTCGAGTATTCGATTTCTGCTGATGGAACTGTGCTGACAGCCGTGAAAGCTGGCACCACAGACACTGTTTTCACCCTCACGCTTGACCCGAATTCGGCGGAAGATGACTATGTCTTGAACCTCGTTCAGGAAATCGATTCAACCACCAATGTGCAGTTCAATGACACCGACTTCAACTTCACTGGTGGCAACCTCTCGTGGACTGGTTTCGTGTCTCTTGATGAGAACCTGGGTGGCACTCCAGTCGACAACGATAGTCAGGATCTGCTGCTGACTCCCGCCGAGAATGGTGCAGACGCAGGTTCAGTAAATACAACGGCAAACATTGGCGGCGTCTCTAACGGCGCGTCCGTTGGCAATGGCGAGACTTTCCGCGTCGACTTTGTGACCGATTTGCGCGGCGATCCCGCTGATACGGTTGGGGGCCAAGACTATGCCGCTGCCGCAAACCGGGATCATGTCTTCGATGGCCATTATCTTGCCAATGGCGCAACCGCGTTGTTTAAATCCACAAACGGGTCTCAAGTCCGAATTACCGCATTCGACGACACAGATGGCGACAACGATGTGGGCGATGGCGTGATTGATGCGATCACAGGCGTGACCATTGAGTACCGCGGTGTTTCCAATGGCACGATCATTATCCCCACAACAACGCCGACCGTTTACTCGGTAAATGGGCGGGACTTCACCGTCACGCTAAACGCAGACGGATCAGTATCTGTCGACGGGCTGGAAGGCGATTCTGGTTCGTCGCTGGCGGGCACGGTGATCGGTGTCTTTACCGATGATGGGTATAATAGTCTGGAGTACACCTATGAATCGGGAGGCACCTTCCAGATCGGTGGCTTTGGCGCGACCGTAATTTCTAATGATCCGGTTGAATTCGATGTTCCAATTTCTGTGGTCGATAACGATGGCGACATTGTCAGCTCCGGTGTGCTTGACATCACTCTCAGTCCTTCGGTGACACCTGTGGTGCTTGATCTTGATGGTGACGGCGTCGAATTCGTTCCAACTTCTGCGGGAGTGGCGTTCGACTACTCGGGAGACGGTAGCGCTGAAGCAACCGCTTGGGCGGGCGCAGACGACGCAATACTGGCAATCGACACCAATGGTGATGGTACCGTTTCCAACGCGTCGGAATTTGTGTTTGGCGGGAATGATCAAACCGATTTGGAAGCCATTGCCGCTCTCTATGACGATAACGATGATGGCATTCTCGATTCATCTGACAGCGCATTCTCGCGGTTTGGTGTTTGGCGCGACGCAAACCAAAATGGTGTGAGCGAAGCGGGTGAGTTTGTAACTCTGGCACAGGCAGGCATTGTGTCGATCAATCTCGATGCAAGCGGGACTGTGGAGACAGCTGCGGGCGGCGATGTCACAATTTTTGGCACTACGACCTTTACTTACGCCGATGGCAGCACGGGCGTGGTCGCCGATACTGCTTTTGCCACCGGCGCGGTAAGCGACAACCAGCAAACTCGCGCAAACCAGCGAGCTGCAGAGATTGCAACGGTCGCTGCGCTAGCAAGTTCGGTGTTAATAGGAGCAGAGGCTGGGTTGGGCCTCTCTGATCATGGGATGCATCTCAGGATCGAGCACCAGTTCGACGATGGCAATGTTTCAACCAGTGCCTTCGCCAAAGCACCCAAAGCTGCAGTTACGTATGACGAGTTAATCAGCAATCTGCTGCTGGAGCAGCAAACAGACTTCCTATCGCCGGTTTCTGACAGTATTCTTGGCAATTCTGACGCTGCAAACGCGCTTGCTGACCTGCAGAAAGTCGCGCAATTTGAACCCAGCGAACTCGCAACGGCTGAGTTGTTCGAAGTTGGGGACGCTATTTCCACAGAGAGCTCTCCTTCTGCTTTTGCAGGCATTGAGGTGGCCCAAGCCATGGAAGCTCTTCTTGTGCTTGAAGCGGCGCAAATTGACCGCGAACCAGGCCTCGATACTGTTGAAGGGGTGCTTACAGATCTAGCTGCCGAAAACTTGCTGGATCAAGTCATCGATCAATTCGAAGACCAATCCGATTCAATCGATTACCTGGCTTCGGAAGAGCAAGGTGAAATCGCGGGACTGCTCAATGAAGTGTTGGACGCTGCAGTCACTCCGCCCGATGCCAGCCAGGCACTCGCTCAACAACTTGAAGACGCGGCTGCGGCAGCAGCCCAAGCCTAAACAGAATCAAACCCACGGGGGGAGTAAGATGAAGAACAATTGTCATTATCTTGCGGCGTTAACCATAATTTCGATGGCAACGACCGGTGCATCTGCGCAAGATTCGGTGGCCGATCTCATGGCCGCCGATACCGATACTCTTAGGTCGGAGCTTCAGAGTCGATTTGACGCGGCGCTCACACTGACCAATGACCAATCAATTATCTTGGCCAATGATGCGCGCTATATGTGGGCTTCCGAAGCCAAAGTTCAGTGTGCGATCGCTCTGGGATATCTCAAGTCGAATACCCGCGACCAAACCAGCATTGAGAAATGCGACTTCGCGTTCAAGCGTATGTCGATATTGCCTCCACCAGTTGTGGAGACTCCGGTCGCGCAACCGGCACCGCCACCACCGCCTCGGCGCGCCATTTGCGATCAGCGGGAGCCAACGCTCGTGTTTTTCGAGTGGGATTCATATGATCCAAGTCCCGAGGCTACACAGACGATCGGCTCAACAGTTACGACGGCGCGCGAATGCGGGTGGAGCGCATTCAGTGTGGTTGGACATACCGATCGCTCCGGCAGTAACGCCTACAATGACGCGCTGTCGCTTCGCCGGGCGGAGGCAATCGCCAATCTGATGGGCAGCCTTGGGATTAGTCCCGGCCAAATCACGATCAGCGCGAGAGGGGAGGACAATCCCCGGGTTCCAACTGAGGATGGTGTTCGCAGCCCACAGAACCGCCGCGTTGAAGTTACTGTTTCTAATTGAAGATCGAGAGAGAATTCAATGTTTAAGCTTATCATTCCAGCCGCCGCTGCCGCGCTCCTCACCGGAGTTTCGCCGCAAGCCATGGCGCAAAGCACATCGGAACCGGTGACTATGGCCGAGGCGATAGACATCGCCGTCCGATCCAATCCACAAGTTCAAGAAGCGCAGTTCAACAAAGAAGGCGTCGAATTTGAACGAAAGCAGGCTCAAGGTCTTTATGGCCCGCGCGTTGATGTTGAGGCTTCGGCTGGCATCCGCAGGTTGGAGAACAACACGCGCCGTAATCTTGGCATTGCAGACGATGAACTATTCCCGGTCGAAGTCGGGATTACGGGTGAATGGACAATGCTCGACTTTGGTCGGCGGCGCGGTGAATTGCTGCGTCAGGCGGCCCGCGTTGACGGAGCATCGCTTCGCGTTCTCGAACGCTCGGAATTCGTCGCCTTGCAGGTCTCACGTCAATATCTTGACGTGCTGCTGCAACAAAGGGTGGCGGCCGCGGCTGAAGACAACACCCGCTTCCATGAGCTCCTCCTAGCTGACTTGTCACAAGGAGTTTCGCAAGGCTCGATCAGCGTGGCCGATCAACAGCAAGCTGAAGAACGGCTACAGGCAGCGGTTGTGCGTCAAGAGGAAGCGAAGCGCGCGTTGACCGACGCGCAAATCTCTTTGCGCACGCTGACCGGACTGGATATCCGCAACGGCGTTCTGCCGCCCAGCTTGGTCAACGCACTCCCTCAATCGCTCGAAATGGCGATTGGGGAAGCACGCTTGCGCAATCCATTGGTGAGGGAAGCACAAGCAGATGTTGATGCAGCCAACGCGCGCGTAACAGCGGCCGAGGGAGAGCTTTATCCGACCGTTGGACTCGAGGTGCGCGGCCGCATCGGCGATGATATTGACGGCTTTTCGGGCGAGACCAACGACGTGCAAGGCCGCGTGGTTTTGCGTTGGAATATCTTCGACAGTGGGATCAACAGGGCCCAAGTCCAGGAAATGGTTCGACGCTCCTCACAGGCGCGATATGCCTTGCATCAGCGCCAGCGAGAGGCGGAAGAAGATCTGCGTTCTGCATGGAACGCACGGGAGACACAAAGCCGCATCGTAACTGCGCTTGATCGTCAGGCGAGCGTTTCGGATGATTTGCTGCTGTCTTATCGCAGCCAGTTCAACATCGGTCGCCGTTCATTGCTTGACGTTTTGGATGCGCAAAACACTAGGTTTAACACCCAGGTTCGTCTCGAAACGGCACGCTTCTCCGAAATGTTTGCGCGTTACCAGATTCTGGCAGCGACAAGTAACTTTCTCGACGCAGTAAGCGTTGCGCCTGGGGCAGGATCGGGCTCAAATGAACGGGAGCGGTTCAATTATGGCCCGCCAGTAGAGGCTGAGAAACAGCGCCGCGTCTATCCCAAGTGATCCGACGGGCAGAGCGGAATAGGCGCGAGGCAAGGAAATGTCATTTATGGAAGAACGATTGACGGGCTCTGGCGTCGACAGCTTAGCGCTGTGCGTGGTCGAGCTTGCCAATCGCCTCTCTTCTGGCCTCTCGCCATCCGCACTGTCTCAGCTCCCGAAAAATCGGGATGGGCGGCTGCCTTGGCATCAGGCTGAAACGGCGCTCGAACTCGCTGGGATCAACTTCGATAAGCTGAAACGCGGCAAGCTTCCCAAACGTGCCTCATTCTTTCCAGCGCTTGTCGAGCTGCAGGATGGCGGCTTCATAGTCGCATTGGAAGCCAACGAGGGCGAGCTTCTGATCTGGCAGCCGGATACCGCCGTAGAAGCTTGGATCTCGTATTCGGATATAGCCTCGCAATATGCTGGCCGACTCTATTCGGTTTATAGCAACCCAGACCTTCAGCGCGAAGAAGAGGCACCTTGGCATGCCAAAGCACGTGGGCACTGGTTTTGGGGAGAATTGCGGAAGGAGCGAGGCTCCTTTGGACCAGTAATCCTCGCATCGTTTCTGATCAACCTGCTGGCTGTTGCCTTGCCCCTGTTTACAATGAACGTCTACGATCGGGTCATTCCGAATCAGGCGACCGAGACCTTGTGGGTTCTGGGAGTCGGCGTGTTTTTGGTCTTTGCGCTTGAGTTCGCCTTGCGCCGTGGCCGAACCGCTGTCCTGGATCAGATATCAAGGCGGTTGGACCTTAAACTTTCTCAGAAGATTTTTGGCCGGCTGCTCGCCACCCCGTTAAATGAACGCCAAGGCCACACAGGAGCGCTCGCGGCGCGGGTGTCAGAATACGCAATCGTGCGCGACTTTTTTGCGTCCACCACCGTGGTTTTGATCATCGATGTGATGTTTCTCTTCGTTTTCGTTGGAGTGATTGCGATCATAGGTGGTTGGCTCGCGCTTATCCCATTGGCGATCATATTGGCCATGGTGATCGCTGGATACGTTTTGCAACGCAAAGTGACCGAGGCAGCCCAGGATGCCCAGGCTGATTACGGTTTGCAACAAACACTGCTGGTGGAATCTCTGGCAGGTATCGAAACTCTCAAGAGCATGGGCGGCGAGGGCGGTGCTCTTGGCCGCTGGTATCGTCTGGCAGATGCCGGATCGCACTCGCAGGAGCGGTTGAGGAGCGTCAATTCGATTGCAGTAGGGCTTGCGCAAACCTTTCAACAGATTTCGACGGTCTCGCTTATTATTGGCGGATACTATTTGTTCGCAGCCGGCGAGATTTCGATGGGTGCGATCATCGCAATTGTCATGCTAGCGTCGCGTTCGCTGGCACCAGCTGGGCAGATCGCCTTCGTTCTGACACGTGGTCGCCAAGCGAATGAAATGTTGGGAAGCATTGAGCGTCTTTTTGAAGCTAGTGACGAGCGTCAGAAAGGCGGATCGCTTGGCTCTGCCTCAATCCAGAAGCCGTTGATCAGACTTGAACAGGTGCGTTTCTCTTATGGTGAAGAGGGCCAAGCCGCATTGCGCGATGTGACCTTGGAGATCAAACCGGGCGAGCGGATTGGGATTGTCGGCAGAGTCGCGTCCGGCAAATCAACCCTCGGGCGGGTCTTATGCGGCCTTTATGAACCAACCGAAGGTGCAATGCTAATCAATGGGTTGGATGCGGGCCAGTATCGACCTGAGCACCTGCGAGATGCCTTGCGCTTTGTTGGTCAAGACACCGCGCTCTTCTCGGGGACTATCCGGGAGAATCTGGCGTTAGGCCGCCGTGAAGCAACCGACGAGCGTATTCTCGCGGCCTTGCAGGAGACGGGGGCTGACCGTTTTCTTGCTCGGGATAACGGTGGATTCGAACGCGCAGTTGGGGAGGGCGGAAGCAGGCTCTCTGGGGGGCAGCGATCGTTTCTCTCGCTTGCACGTGCGCTTGTTACGCCTTGCGAATTGCTCTTTTTGGATGAACCAACCGGAGCCATGGATAGTGCGACAGAGAAGCACTTCACTGAACGGCTCGGCGCCTCGCTTTCACCTGAGCAGACCCTGGTCATAGCGACCCATCGACCTGCTCTGTTTGCTTTGTGCGATCGTCTCATTGTTTTGAGTGATGGCAAGGTTGCCGCAGATGGCCCGATCAAGGAAGTGCTCGCTTCCGCCGGAACCTCCGTGGAGGGCTTTGGTCAATGAGACTGATGCGCCGCCTTGCTCTACGTGTGCCTTTGCTTGCCGCTGCGACTGCGGTGGCAGCTTCACCAATGTTTGTGCCTGATGCGCCGACCAGTGCAGCTGTATTCTCACAGGCTGATTCTGAGATAGAGGCAATGCTTCCGGAGATGTCGACCGGTAAGGATCAGCAACTGCTCATAACTGGTACGGATGCACAATCACGGAACGCACGGATTCCTGTCCATAAAGCATTGGGGCGTGAATTGGCGCATTACGCTCCAATCGGCAGCGGGCTGCCGCAGTATTCAACTGCTCTAAATTGCCTGACGCAGGCGATTTACTATGAGGCGGCCAACGAACCCCAAAAGGGCAAGATGGCGGTTGCACAGGTGGTGATGAACAGGATGCGCCATCCAGCATATCCAAATTCGGTCTGCGGGGTAGTCTACCAAGGTGTAAACAATCGTGTTTGCCAGTTTAGCTTCACGTGTGATGGCGCTCTGCTGCGAAAACCTTTGCAGCGCCAATGGCTAGAATCGCTGTCGGTTGCTAAAGAGGCGATGAATGGCAAGCAGTTGCCTGATGTGGGCACAGCGACCCACTACCACGCCGATTATGTTGTTCCCAA
Organism: uncultured Erythrobacter sp.; assembly: GCF_947502395.1. Taxonomy (GTDB): domain Bacteria; phylum Pseudomonadota; class Alphaproteobacteria; order Sphingomonadales; family Sphingomonadaceae; genus Erythrobacter. The sequence continues at coordinate 72,873 of NZ_CANMZM010000002.1, read as the reverse complement.
GTGGGCATACACCCTCGCTAAGATCAATGTGATCGGACGACACATCTTTTATCGCTTTCGCGGTCGTGCAGGCGAGCCTAGCGCGTTCACAGCCAAATGGAAACGCAGCGAAAGCGTGCCTTCGATTAACTGGGCAAGATTTGATGCCGAACAAGATCAACTCCCATCAATCGATTCCGTGTCCGATCAAAGGAATGAATGGGTGCCTGGCCTTACTGTCGCACCAACGGCTTCAGATCGTCACACGACCAATGACGTTGGTGGACGAATTGATACGACCAAAGAGTGGCGTCTGACTATTCCTGATCCTGTAGATATGAGATCGAGCTATGAGGCCTCCGTTTCTGATCAGGTTGAAGCAAGCTCGGACCCAACCGAGGCTGCTGGAGCAGCCCAATGAGTGTTTTCGGTTTCTGGGAAAAACTCGACCCACCGCGTAAGCTTATCGCTGTTTCTGCGATTGGCATTGCCATTCTTTTGATCTGGGCCTCTTTCGCACAAGTCGACAGCGTTACACGAGGCACGGGTCGCGTTATCCCCTCGAGCAAAGCTCAGCTTGTCCAGCCATCGGAACCTGCAGTTATTGAAGAGATATTGGTCCGTGGCGGGCAGTCGGTCGAGGAAGGCCAGCTGCTGGTTCGTCTTGATGATGCTCAATCCGCATCGGAGCTTGGTCAACTACAGACTGAGAATCAGCGTCTGGCTGCGAGGGCACAACGACTTGAGAGCGAAGCATCAGGTGGAAATTCGGCCAGCTGCGAGCCAGGAAGTATTTGCGCTGAAGAACAGAGACTTCAACGTGCTCGGGTTGCTGCAGCTCGGGCTCGGCAAGGATCACTCAGTGCGGCAGTAGAACAACGCCGCCGCGATCTGCGCGAGGCCGAGGCAACAGTATCATCGCTACGCGACAGCGTAGCCTTAGCGCGAGAGCAAGTCGATCTGCTCACACCTTTGGCCGAACAAGGTATCGTCCCACGCACTGAATTGCTCACGGCTCAACGCGAGCTTGTGGACTCGCAAGGGCGCTTGTCTGCGGCGCAGCAGGCTGTTGGAAGGGCGAACGCAGCGATCAGACAAGCTCAAGCTGATCTCAACTCTGCGCGGCTCGATTTCCGCCAGCAGGCTCTGGATGAGCGCAGCGAGGTGACGACGCGGATTGCTGTCAATGAGGAAACCATTCGCGGAGCAGAAGCACGGCAACAACGCAATGAACTGCGTGCGCCAGCTGCGGGGATCGTCAATGACGTCCAGATCACTACAGAAGGTGGTTTTGTGAATGCGGGCGAGATGATCATGCAGATTGTACCAGTGGGTGACCGGCTCCTGGTCGAAACTCGCGTTGCGCCCAGTGATATCGCTTTCATTAAGGTGGGAGATCGCGCTGTCGTGAAGGTGACCGCTTACGATTTCTCGATTTACGGTGGGTTGGAAGGGACTGTTCAACAAGTCTCAGCTGACAGCATCTTCGACGAGGTAGAACGTGAAGCCTACTACACCGTCCTGATCGAAACAGAGCAATCCGCGATTGAGCGCGGTGACCAGTCGTTTCCGATTGTCCCAGGTATGGTCTGCGAAGTGGAAATCTTGACCGGTCAGCGAACGATCTTGAGTTATCTTCTCAAGCCAGTTTCGAAGGCGTTCGATCGCGCTCTGACTGAGCACTAAGAAGCATCAAGTAGCGGGTTGGGTCAGAAACCGTGGATCCAGGAGCGGTTTGTGCTGAAGCTGAGAATGGGTCGATAGGCATGTGCTTGTGCGCCATCGAGCAGCTCGTCTGTTGTGTTATCGAGAAGCAAGTAGCGACCATCCACCTTCACTACCAATAATGCGTGATCCGACCGGCGCAGCGTATCTTTGGCAATGGTAAGGAACATGTCGTCCCGGCGAAAACCCAGCGCGGCCAGCATCTGCATCTTGGCGATCGCAATATCCTCACAATCACCCATGCCAAGAGCCAAGGTCACCTGAGCCCCTGCCCAATGATCGGCGCGATTAAACAGCTTTCTGTCTGCAACATAGTTGATCTGTTTGTTCACCCAGCTGTTGACCGCCTCCAATTGAGCCTGCTGAGCATCCAGACGTCTAATTCTTCGATCTATCGCGGAGGGAGATACTGTCTGATTGAGGACACGATTCCAGTCATTGCTGAAAGAAGTATTCTGAATTTTAATCAGCCGGGACGCGAGAAAATCCTGCATCGGAGGTGCGCCGAATTCAAGGGTCGCTTCATTGTTCATCGCTCCAGCTGACGTAAGAGAACAGACTTTGCCGCTGTCTCGCAATCCACCGGCAGCCGGTTGGAGCTGTTCAAGCTCAGATGCAGAGCTATTGCTAGCTAGATCGACCGATTGGGCAGACTGCTGCGCTTTCATTCGCTCTAAAGCACTCATTTCACCACCCAAGATCGCTGAGCTTTTTGATGCGATGACGGCTGGCTGATTGATTGGCGTAACGCGAGGCCGCTGCGAGAGCGGATCATTGCACAGACCTTCGACAAAACTCGCCGCGATCGCTGGCTGAATCAATGCGGCAGTCGAAGTAGCGTGCGCGCTGCTCGCGGCAAGAATACCCCAAAGGGTCAAGCACGCGAGTCCCGTCCGTCTCGCCAAGCGTGTAGTTTGCCTTCTGCGCATTGGAGCGGAATTGCACACCAACATGAAAGACAAGGTTGGCAAGTAAGGTTAAGTTGTCGGAAACCATAGTCCCGCACAAAGCCCCGAGTCGTAGCGCCAAATTGTGGGTCGTATGCGGAACGGCAGCCTTACATGTGGTGTTGTCAGACTAACTGTACCTTTTGCGGAATGAGGCGGCGAGGGTAGGGCGGGGCATGTCCAGAAGTCGCAAACCAGACAGCCCATTCAAACGCTTCAACTCCTCGCCCGAAGTCATTCGACTTGTGGTGATGATGTATGTGCGGTTTCCGCTGAGCTTGCGGAACGTGGAGGGCCTCCTTTTCGAGCGTGGTATCGACATCTGCCATGAGACGGTGCGTTTCTGGTGGAATCGGTTTGGTCCAATGTTCGCTGCCGACATCAAACGACAGCGGATCCATCGTATGCGCGGTTTCCGCCAGTGGCGCTGGCACCTCGATGAGATGTTCGTGAAGATCAACGGCGAGACGCATTACCTCTGGCGGGCGGTGGATCAAGAAGGTGAGATCCTTGAAAGCTATGTGACGAAGAAGCGCGATAAATCGGCCGCTTTGAGGTTTTTCAAGAAGGCGCTTAAGTGCCATGGCAAAGTCGAAACAATCGTCACAGATGGCCTGAAATCCTACCCATCTGCTATGCGCGAACTAGGCATCGAAGACCGACGCGAAATAGGAAGGTGGAAGAACAATCGAGCTGAGAATTCGCACTTGCCGTTACGAAGACGAGAGCGGATGATGCAGCGATTTCGGAGGATGAAGAGCCTGCAGAAATTCGCATCCGTTCACGCCAACGTCCACAATCACTTTAACTCCGAACGCCACCTCACCGACAGACATACTTACAAGACCAACCGCTCAGCCGCCTTGGCCGAGTGGCAAAACCTCATGGCTTGATCCGCAGTGCGGGAAGGACGTTCTCTGCCTACCAGAGACGAGTTCGCGTTAGACTGACAGCACCGCCACTTGTCAGCATTCTATCGCTCGGTTCAATTGAGTCTCAATAGCCCAATCTTCCAGTATTCGCGCTGGACAATGCCCGTTTGCGATTGACATAGTAAACGAGGGTAGGCAAATTTGTCCGGACAACTTTTGAGGTAGAGGCATGGCTTCCGATCTTCCCCCGCCGTACACTGCACTGACCAAGCATTCGATGATGCCTCGCGCCAACCATGACGAGGCGGCGCGTTTCAATTTTCTGACGCACTTCAATCGTTACCTTTCGGGTGAAGTCGGATCGGGCAACAAGCTTGCTTATGAGAAGCAAGTCTTGCCCACTATTCGCGCTGAGCACGGCCGGGATCCCGAGCATCGTTATGAGATTCGCGATGGAATGAACCGCAATGATTGGCACCGCATGTGGTCGGCGTTGAAGCGCAACTCGATGGAGATGCGCCAACACAATGGTCGCCAAGCGGTTCTGCGCCAGCTCGACGAACTCGACGCGATGGCAAAGCAATTTAACGAGCATTCTGGTATGCTTGAGCTCGACCCGACTGTGGAGCAGCCACACTACCAGACGGCTGTCGACATTCACTGCCAACCGGGTGGCTATCACAGCGAAGAGCGCAGCGACGATGTCACGGTAGGCGCCAATTATGACATCGGTCTGTTTGCGACCACTGGCGGCGCGCTGGGCGGTTTGAACGACGGTGGCGGACAAGCTGTGGTCGAATGGGTCAAGAGCGAACGCTCCGATTGGCAGCCAAAACGCATTCTCGATATTGGCTGCACCATCGGCCACAATGCTTTGCCTATTGCGCAGGCCTACCCCGATGCTGAAGTGATCGCGATCGATACGGCTGCTGCTTCGCTTCGCTATGGGGCTGCCAGAGCTGCCGCGATGGGCATCACGAACATCAAGTTTATCCAAGCTTCGGGTGAGGACCTTTCACGCTGGGCCGACGGTGAGTTTGACTGGGTGCAGACGACCATGTTCCTGCATGAGCTTTCTTCCAAGGCGATGCCGAAGATCCTTGCCGAAGCAAACCGTGTGCTCGCTCCGGGCGGGCTTATCCTGCATATCGAACAGCCGCAGTATTCGGACGAAATGCCCCTGTTTGAGCAGTTTATGCGCGACTGGGATGCCTTCAACAACAACGAACCCTTCTGGTCAGCCATGCACGGGCAAGACTTGAAACAGGTCATGGCCGATGCGGGATTCTCCCGCGAAAACCAGTTCGTCGCAGGCGTAAGGGCAGTGGTGGATCCCGAAATCTTCCCGCCGTCTCCGGATGAAGGAGAGGAGGACTTTGGCCGTGCCGCGATCTGGAATGCCTATGGTGCGTGGAAGCCGATGGCCAAGGAGGTCGCCGCATGAGCGATCCAATCGACTGGGTTTCGCTTTCCGGACGGCGCGCGAAGGGGAAGCGGCCCGAGTACTTTGAAGATCCCGCGTTGGATCGCCTCTATTCGACCGTCTTCGCTTTGGCGGCGGAAGTATCCGCCCTTCGCGAACGGCAGGACACGATTGAGCGGCTGCTCGAGACAAATGGCGTGTTAAGGCGCGAGGATATCGAGAGCTACGAACCAGATCGCGAGGCTGGCGAAGAGCGCGGGCTTGCAACGCGCGCTTACGTCTCCCGAATCATGCGCGGTTTCCAACAACATGTCGAAGCAATGGAGGCGGACGACCCACCGATCATGGACGTGGTGGAGAGGCTTTCGCGCGAATAGAAATTTGAGTTTTAGCGTGCGGGATCGGGACCTCGATGCGCTTTAAGGGGAGGGATCATGGAATTTCTAGCGATGCACGAGCTCAGCATTCTTCGCTGGGTGCATATCTTAGCGATGGTGTATTGGCTTGGCGGTGAGTGGGGCGTCTTTCAAACCAGCTACCATGTGACAAACCCGGCATTGTCGCTCGAAGAACGCAAGCGGCATATGGAAACGGCCTATCGCATCGATATTTTGGCGCGGACGGGCATTGTGCTCCTGCTTCCGCTTGGCCTGCATATGGGCAAGATATTCGGCTTCGTACCTTTGCTCAATGGGTCAGGTGTGTGGTGGATGTGGTTGTTTTTCGCCATATGGTTGGCGATGACATGGACCGCCTTTATCAAGCGCGAGACCGATATTGGCATTATGGTCACGCGGGCTGAGGAATCGCTGCGCTATCCCTTAATTGCTGGCCTCTTGATCGTTTCATTTATGGCTTTTGCGGGCAGTGGCCCGATTGTCTCTGGTGAGTTCAATCAGTGGTATCCAGCCAAGATGGCACTGTACGCTTTCGCGCTGTGCATCGGACTGTTTCTGAGGCTCGTCATGCGGCGGTGGACTGAGCGGTTCCGCATCCTCGCCATGGGACCAAACGCTGAACAGGAAGCCGCTTTGGCTCGCGAAATCGGCATGGCTCGTATGGCCGCATATATTTATTGGATCACGATTGCCTCGGTATGTTTCCTGGGTGCAGTGAAGCCCTTCTGATGGCGGGGGAGATCGACCGCCGCGCGCTGTTGGGAGTAGGAGCAGGAGCTGCCGCCGCCGCCACTATCGACTGGACGGCATTCGCTTCGCCTGCTTCCGCCTCCACCGGCAAACCCGAAGGCCCTCTGCAAATGCGGTCCGACGGCAGTTACGCCAGCGTCCCGCTCAAGAAGGACACGATTTCTATCGCGGTGGCGCAGACCCGAGTTGTGCCGGTTGAGCTTGGCAATATCGCCCAAACCCGCAAGGCCAATGTCCAGCATATGTGCGACGTGATCGACATTGCGAATGGATTTTCTGGCTCGAAAGATTTGGTCGCATTCCACGAGTTTCCGATCACTGGCTACCGACATGTCTGGGACCTCGATGATGCCCGCAATATCGCGATCGAATTGCCGGGTGAGGAAAGCGAGATGCTAGCTGCCAAGGCGCGCGAATATGGCTGCTACATCAGCTTTGGATCCTATGTACGCGACCCGGATTGGCCAACACGATTGTTGTCGATCACCACGATATTGAACGACAAGGGCGAAATTATCGCCAAGGATTGGAAAGCGCGCAATCTCAAAGGCTTCTTCCCCGGAGGGCGCGAGCTCTTCACCACCACAATCTATGACGTGCTCGATGAATATGTAGAGCGCTATGGCTGGGACGCGGTTATTCCAGTGATCCAGACCCCAATCGGCAACCTCTACACCAGCTCCTCTCAAATGGAGCCTGAGCTTTTCCGCGCAGCCTCCATGAAGGGCGCAGAGATCATGCTGCGCACGGCGACTGGCAATTACAACGAGACTGACATCCGCGCCGTCTCGATGTATAACCGCGTCTATTCCACCATCGCCAACAACTCGGCCTCGCCCGAGAACCAGTATTATCTGGCCGATTCCAATCCCGGATACGCCGGCATGGTCGGGCCTGATGGTGAGTTTTTCGAGCGGTCCGAGACCGATGATGAGACGCTGATCTATGGTCGCATTCCCATTGGAAGTTTCCGCGCGCGTCACCGCCAGCCTATCGTGCATAGCGAACTCGTGATGCCCATCTTCGAACAATATCGCAGCCCTTATGGGCCCAATTTGCTTGAGGACTACCAACCAACCGACACCAAGGATGCAGGCCAATACTTGCGGGCGAAAACCCGGTGGTAGGGCGCTGGATTGCCTTTTACGCGGGCTTGGCGCTCTCGCAGACTGCGTTAGCTGGACCTGATCCACTGGCCTTGGATCGACAGGCTGACGTTGAGGTACTCGACTTCCTGGCCAAAGTCGCAGGCAGCTATGCCACTGCGCCTGAAAATCGCGAGACCACCATCATCGACCGCCGCTTTGGCCCCTATGAGACATTCGAGGCATCGGGGCTTTGGTTCTACACCCAGTTGAACACCGGCGACGATCAAGAGCTCTACCGCCAGCGTTTGCATCAGCTCACGGTTTCCAAGGATCGCAGCAAGGTCACCCAGCGCAGCTTTGTGTTCAAGGAGTCAGAGCGTTTCGTCGATGTCTGGCAAAACCCTGAAATCTTGCATCAGATTTCGATGGAGGATCTCGAGCCTGCTTTGCCCGATGGCTGCGATCAGGTTTGGCATCAGGGGGAGGATGGCATCTGGCGCGGCAAGGTCGATCCTGCGACTTGCAAGATCTTCTCCGAGCGTCGCCAAGCCAACATTCGGATAGGCGCGGACGGGTATTATCACGAAGGCGTCTATGCGACGTCAGAGCGCGGGTTTGATGAGGCGATGAACCCGATCTGGGGCTCAAAACCGGGCGAATACATCATCCATAACCGCTGCCAGTCCGACTATTGCGCTGACGAAGCCGCCGCTCTTGCTGCCAGCATGAAATAGCACGAAGGTAAGGAACCCCAATGCCAGCCTATATGATTGTCACCGCCAAGATTGCTGACCGCGACGCCTTTATCTCAGGCTACGGCGCTGCCGCTGGCGCGCTCGTTGCAAAGTTTGGCGGACGCTACATCTTGCGCGGACCGGGTGCGGAATTGCTCGAAGGCAATTTCGGCGACGGGGCGTCGATGGTGATTTCCGAATGGCCGGACAAAGAGACCGCCAAGGCGTTCTGGGACAGCCCCGAATATGGCGAGGTCAAGAAGCTGCGCGAGGATATTGCCGACTGCCAAGTCTTGCTGATTGAGGCCCCAAGCGTTGCGGAGGCGCTCAATGGCTGAGGGTTCGGGCATCGACGTTATCAAACGCACGACCGTGATGGTGCGGGACGCGGAGAAGGCGGCGCGGTGGTACGAGAGTGTGCTTGGCATGACGCGCTGGATGGATACGCCCTTCACACTCTCTGGCAATCAGCTGGCATCAGGCAAAAAGGGCGATCAAACCCGCCTTGTCATCATGCAGGCCGAGCATGACGAGATCGGGATGATCGGTTTGCTGCAATGGGTCGATCCTTTGCGCAACGACATTCCAGAAGAGTTGCCAACCGAAATACCCTTTGGAACGCCTATCTTTGTGGTGGTTTCGGAGGACACTGAGGCGACGGTTGAACGGGCGCGTGCTGCGGGGTCAAGGGTCCATGCAGAGCCCGAGGAGTGGACCGTTACGGGGGCTGATGGTCGCCAAAAGGACATGATGGGCGCGAGTTTCTGGGATCTTGATGGCAATTTCTTCGAAGTGAATCAGGTGCTTCGGATCCACGAGGCGTGAGTTTGCCCGAAGCCCTTTCTCAATTTGACACGCATTTGGTGCAGCCAATCGATGAGGACGTAAACCACCAATGGCGCATTGCGCGAAGGCCCGATGGCAATGTCCGGCCCGGCGATTTCGGACTGCATATTGAACCCATCCCTGAGCCTGCCGAGGGGGAGGTGTTGCTGCGCACTCACTACCTGGGCCTCGCACCCGTTATGCGCATGTATATGGCGGGCACGGCTCGCACCGGGGACGCGACGCTTAACATTGGCGATGTGATCCACGGGCGCGGCGTTGCGCAGGTTGTGAAGTCGCGACATCCCGATTGGCGCGAAGGCGAGGTGGTCCAAGGGCAGATGGGCTGGCAGACCTACAAAGTCAGCCGCATGACTTCCCAAGAAAAGTTCTTTCGCATGCCCAATAATGGACTCCCGGCAGCACTTGGCGCGGGTGTGCTCGGCATGACTGGCCTTTCGGCACACGCCGGGCTCTTCGCATGCGGCTCCCCTCGCGAAGGCGATCGCATGGTTCTGTCCGGTGCGGCCGGCGGCGTTGGCTCAATGGTCGGCCAGATGGCGGCCAACGTCGTGGGGTGCGACGTTGTGGGGATGGCCGGCGGGGCGGAGAAATGCGCTTTCATCCGCGAACACGGCTGCAGCGCGGCGATTGATTACAAGGCAGACGATGCCGAGGCCAAGCTTGATGAGTTAAGGCCAGAAGGCATCGATCTCTACTTCGACAATGTCGGCGGAGAGACGTTGGAGGCGTGCCTTGAGCGTCTGCGGATGAATGCCCGCGTCGTCCTGTGCGGTTCGATCAGCGAGTATACCCGCGAAGAGCCTTTCAAGCTCTCCAACTACACGCGGCTCAGAGCCACCGATGCCGTGATGCGCGGCTTCTTTGTCTACAATCACTTGGACCGTTGGGAAGAGGTGATGGAGGACATCGCCGGCTGGATTTCGGATGGTCGATTGACGCCCGTGCAAGACATCGAAGAGGGCTTTTCGGCCATGCCCCGGGCCCTCGCCAACCTATACTATGGCGCCAATGTCGGCGTCCAATGCTGCTCAGTGCGTGGAGAACCCGAAGAATGGCTGTAAGTGAAAAGGCCCCCGTCCGCTTTCAAAGAGCGAATTTTGTTGTTGCTGACCTCGACCGTGCGCTAACCTTTTATGAGGGCGTCTTGGGTTTCGAGATCGAATACCGGCTGGGCGATAATCCGGAGAGCTATTCACGGCCTATTTTCGAGATCCCTGAAGGAGCAAAGCTGGGTTTTGTCACGTTGAATCTCCCCAATCAGAGGCGCATCATGGCTCTAACCGAAATTGGCAGCGTGGCGATGAAATCTGTGGCGTATCCGCGCCGTAGTGCAATTGTGCTCGAAACCCACGATCCCGATGCTGTGATGGCAGGCGCGAGCGATCTAGGCTTGACTGTCTACAAGGAGGAAGTGCTTAAGACCGCGGATGGCCGCATTGGCCGAGAGATCGGGATCGTCGATTTCGATGACAATCTGATTGTGATCTACAACTTTCCGGAGAGCGCCGGATGAGCTCTGAAGGTGAAACACAAGGCGAAAAACAGAGCGAAACGAAAGCTTATCCTAGCGCCGCCGCTGGTTGGCTTCTCGTTCTGCTGCTGACACTTGCCTACATCTTCAGCTTTGTTGATCGGTACATTCTCGGCCTCTTGATCGAGCCGATCAAAGCGGAGTTCGGGCTTTCTGACAGGGCGATTGGTTGGCTCCTATCAGCATTCACTTGGGTCTATGGCTTTGTCGGGATCTTTATGGGCTGGCTGATCGACAGAGGTCGCCGCACATGGATTGTAGCCATCGGCATGGCACTATGGTCGGCTGCGACAGTTGCAACGGGTACCGCCAAGAACTTCTTCCAACTGTTCACCGCACGCATGGGCGTGGGGGTCGGGGAGGCAACCCTCAGCCCCGCGACATTCTCCATGATCGGAGACAGCTTTCCGCCAGAGAAACGCGGCAAACCGATCGCATTCTACTCCAGCGCTCTGCCGATTGGTGCGGGGCTCGCCTCGCTCTTGTCAGGCGCGGTGATTGCGTGGACGGCAGCTAGTGGAAACCAGAGTTTACCGCTTTTCGGAGAGCTGGAGCCATGGCGGTTCACGCTGATCGTGGTCGGCTTGCCGGGGCTCTTTTTCGCAGCGCTCTTCCTGTTCATACGTGAACCTGCTCGAAGACCAGCCCAGACCAGCGAGGAGGTGATTGCAGGCAATGGGATCGGCGACGCGTTCAAGTACATCTTGGACAACTTCGCGCTGTATTTCGGCTTTGTCATGGTCGTGTGCTGCATGACGGCGATTGCCTACAGTCAGGGCTTTCTTGCGCCGGTGTTTGAACGGACATGGGGCTGGTCGCCGCAAACTTATGCCACGGTCAATGGCATCGCCCTCCTCATAATCGGGCCGATCAATATGATGTTGATGGGGACGATCTCTGACAAATGGACCTCAAAAGGGGTGCCAGATGCCGCCTTGCGGCTGATGTATATCGGCTTTTTCATCATGGTCCCCACTGCCGCCCTACCGATGTTTATGCCCGATGCATGGTCCGCGTTCGCAGTGCTGTGTCTGAACACCGTGGGGATTGGCATCGTCTCGGCCATTGGTGTGACGGCATTGCTGGTTATCACCCCTGCTCAGATTCGGGGACAGATCGTCGCGCTGTATTATCTCGCGATCAGCTGGTTCGGGTCACTCGGCCCAATCGTGGTGGGTGAGCTTTCGAGCCAAGTGTTTGGGGAGGACAATCTGAGATTTGCTGTAGCTGGTGTGCCCTTCATCTTTGCGCTGATTCCGCTCGCGATGATGCCAATGACGCGGCGTCGCTATTTGGCGCAAGTGCAGCGTATTGAGGGCGGCGTCTCGTGAGCTTGATTACAAAGGGCTATACAGATGGGCCCTTTGGTCAGGTGCATTGGCGTGCTTGCGGTGAGATCGGCCCCGAACCCGATCTGATCTGCCTGCATCCCGCGCCCTTTAGTGGCCTCGCTTTTGCCAAAATCATGCCTTTCCTGGCCGAAAAAAGGCGTGTGATCGCACCTGATTATCCCGGGCATGGCGGCTCGGATCAGCATCGCTTGGATGCCACCGTTCACGACTACGCCGAGGCGATGGACAGTGTAATCGAATGCCTGTCCCTTGACCGACCTGTTGATCTACTCGGCTTTCACACTGGCTGCCTGATCGCTTGCGAATTGGCGCTTCTCACTCCGCAATCTGTGCGTCAGTTGTTGTTGATCGATGTGCCTGCATTCGATGCTGAGACCCGCAAGGCTCAGCTTTCCGAAAGCACCAACCCGCCGGGTTTCACCGCGGATCTCGCCAGCCTAGCCTCCGCTTGGGAACGCGGCATCACACGCCGGGTCGAGAGCCAAGGCATGGCACGCAGCTTCGAAATGTTCGTTGAGCATTTGCGCCATGGAGAAGCGATGAACACTGGGTTCCATGCAGGCTTCACCTACCCGGTTGAGGAGCGGCTTGCGGCGGTGCAGCACCCCGCAACCGTCATCGCGACCCACTCCATGCTCCTCGACGCTACCCGCCGCGCCGCCTCGCTTATCCCGAATGCCACGCTTGTGGAGCGATTAGACATCACCAGAGCAGTGCTCGACGAGGCGGCTGAGACCACCGCGCAGCAGGTCCTCGAAAGCCTTTAGTCCAGCAGTTGGTTGATCTCGACTGCAACACCGTTGGGGTCGAACACATTGCACCCGCGTACATTGATGTCAGGGCGACCATCGCGGCCCGGATAAACCTGCAAGCGCGTCGGTCCGGTCATCGTCACACCCTCGATCTTGGTCGCAGCCTCGCACGTTGTCTCGGCATCATCGGTGTTGACCACCAGCAACGCTGAGCCCGGACCAAGCCGCGTCGGATAGGGCTCATCTGCGCCTTCAAGCGGAGGGTCATAGGGGTGGAGCAGGCCTACCCAACCAAGGTAAGGATCGTTGCCGTTAAGAAGGACAAGCCGCGCCTTGGTGCCGGGCGAGCCGACAGGAAGATTGCTGCCGGAAAGCTCAACCTCAGTGTCGTAATTGACCTCCATCCCCAGCACGTCACGGTAGAACTCAAGGCTCCTCTCCATATCGCGCACAATGATTGAGGCGCGCCGCACGTCAGTGGGCAGGCGCTCGGTTATGTCGACGCCTTCCATCGCGCGAATAGTAGCTTGCTCGGAGTCCTCTTGCGCCGCGTCAGTGCCGGGCACGGTCGCTGCATCGCAGCCCACAAGGACGGCCAGACTGGCTGCCAGAATTAATGCTCTCATTGCTTTCCTCCCACTGCACCCTGTTCGATCAGAGCGTCAATTTTTGCGGTTTTATAGCCAAGCGCCTGCAATACCGCGTGTGCATCCGCTCCGGGTTGCGGCAATTGCTGCGGTGCTCCGATCCGCTTCCCATCCATCTCAAGCGGGATGGTGGGCAGACGCACCGGCGTCCCATCATCCAGTGTGACATCTTCCAAGCCGCCTTCATTGAGATGCGGGTCGTCGAACATGTCCTCGGGCTTGCCAATGGGTGCAAAGGGTAGACCCGAGCCATCAAGCTTGGCGATCACTTCCGCGGCGGTCATGGTGCCGATCAGAGCGCGGATCTGCGGGATGATCTCATCGCGGGCAAGCACCCGCGCGTTGTTTTCACGCCAATTCTCATTGGCCCACAGATCGTCGAGCCCAAACAGCTTACAAAACTTCTCCCAAAGCGCGTCGGTGACCACTCCGATAAAGACTGGCTCATCGCGGGTTTCGAACACGTCATAGACTGCCCAGGCCGACACCCGCGCTGGCATGGGGGCAGCGGGCGTTCCGGTCACCGCATATTGCGCCATATGTTGTCCGACGAGATATATCGTGGTTTCAAATAGGCTCGCGGTGATCTTTTGTCCCTTGCCGGTGCGGTGCCGTTCTTCGAGCGCGGCGAGAATGCCGATGACGCCAAACATGCCGCCGGTCACATCAATCACACTTGCGCCAGCGCGTGTCGGCTTGCCGGGCTGCCCGGTCATGTATGCAAGTCCACCCATCATCTGCGCGACCTCGTCTAACGCTGTGCGCTTTTCATAGGGGCCGGGGAGAAAACCTTTTTCAGATGCATAAACGAGGCCCGGATTGCCTTTTGAACAGCTGTCATAGTCGAGCCCCAGCCGGTCGAGCGCGCCGGGGCGGAAGTTTTCGACCAGCACGTCAGCCTTGGCAATCAGGTCTTTGGCAACCGCGATCCCTTCCTCACTCTTGAGATCAAGACAGATCGACTGCTTGCCTCGGTTGTACATCGGGAAATAGCCTGCGCCTGACCCGAGTAAGCGCCGCGTGCGGTCGCCGCCAATCGGCTCCACTCGCACGATCTCCGCGCCAAGCCCTCCTAGGATATGACCCACCGTTGGACCCATCACCATGTGGGTAAACTCGACGACCTTGATACCAGCAAGAGGGGTAGGGGAGCTCATCCTGCAATCCTCTGGTTGTAATCGAGCATCGGCCCTGCATCGGGTGTAAAGCCGTAGAGCGGTTCGCCGGGGAGAGCATCTTCGACGATGCTGCGCACTTGCAGGAGTTTCTCAAGATCAACCCCGGTTTTGCAGCCCATCGAATTGAGCATCAGCACCAGATCCTCGGTCACCAGATTGCCGCTTGCGCCTGGAGCAAAGGGGCATCCGCCAAGGCCTCCGAGCGAGGCGTCGAAAGTGGTGATCCCTTCCTCAAGTCCCGCGACAACATTGGCGAGCCCCAGTCCGCGTGTGTTGTGGAGGTGGAGAGTGGTGAGCATGTCGTCGCCTACCGCTGCTTTGACCTTGCGGGTGAGGCGGCGGACTTGTGCGGGGTCTGCGTAGCCGGTGGTGTCGGACAGGCTGAACTCCTGCGCGCCCGCTTCGGCGGCTTTCTGAGCGAGGCGCACTACCTGCTCTTCGCTCACCGCGCCTTCCAGTGTGCAGCCGAATGCGGTCGATAATCCGACGGCAAAGTGGACCCCGGCATCCTTCGCAATCGTGGCTGCTTTGGCGATCTCTTCGAGCATGGCGGGATGATCCTTGCGCACATTCTTGATCGAATGGGTCTCGCTCATCGAGAAGGGGATGCTCATTGCATCGACACCTGCCGCAACAGCGAGTTCAGCGCCCTTGGCGTTGGGCACGAGCGTGACAATTGCCAGTCGGTCGATCTCCTTGGCGAATGCCACCAGTTTAGCGGTGTCCGCCATCTGCGGCAGGAGTTTGGGGGGCACAAAGCTTCCGACTTCGATCTCACGCACGCCAGCGGCGGCCTCGGCTGCAATCCACGCCTTTTTGGCCTCAAGCGGCATCACTCGGTCGATAGACTGCAACCCATCGCGCGGTCCCACTTCGGATATGAGAATGTCGGTCATTGCGTATGCTCCAAATAGACCCACGGCCGCGAAGGTCTGTCCGCTGCAAGCCAATCGTGAATGGCGTCGGACTGTTTGAGGGTTAGATTGATGGCATCAAGCCCATGCAAGAGCATCTGCTTTGCTTCGGCATCGATTTCGAAAGGGTAAGATGTGCGAGCGCAGCTTATGGTCTGATCGCACAAATCGATGGCGACTTCTGCGCCCGCTAGGTCTTCTACCAAGGGCCGACGTAAAGTGATCGGAAGAATAAAGTTGCGCACGCAATTGTTGCGGAAGATGGGCGCGAAGCTCTCAGCAATGATCGTGCGGATGCCCCATTCGGCGAGCGCCCAGACGGCGTGTTCGCGACTTGACCCGCAGCCGAAGTTTGCGCCCGTCAGAAGCAGCTTTGCATCGCGATATGGGGGCTGGTTCAAGACGAACTCTGGGTTCTCTTCGCGAGCATCCGCTTCCACGTAGCGCCACGGCGCGAACAGTCCATCCGCAAGCCCATCGCGGCCTGTTGAGCGCATTTCGCGGCTGGGGATGATGGTGTCGGTGTCAACATTGTCGCGCATCAGCGGTGCGGCGATTGAAGAGAATGGCTGCGGGAAGGCGGTCATTACGCTTTCTCCTTCGCATAGGCTCGTGGGTCAGCAATCGCCCCTGCAATCGCACTTGCCGCGACTGTTTCGGGCGAGGCGATATGGGTGCGGATGCCTGGGCCTTGGCGGCCTTCGAAATTGCGGTTGGTGCTGCTGATGGTGCGGCTGCCCTCGGGGAACCCTTCGCCGCCTGCGTAAAAGCACAAAGAGCACCCGCTCATGCGCCATTCAAACCCAGCGGCTTCGAAGACCTTATCGAGCCCTTCCGTTTCGGCTTGGCGTTTCACCGCGAGTGAACCCGGGACGACGAGCGCCTTCTTGATTGAGGGCGCGATATGCTGACCGTGCAAGATGCTGGCCGCGCGACGAAGGTCGGAGATACGCGAGTTGGTGCAGCTGCCGATAAAGGCGGCGTCAAGGGCGATGCCTTCGAGGGTTTGACCAGCCGGAAGGTCCATGTATTCGTGAGCCCGGGCAGGGCCACCCGGCACTTTGCCATCGATTGCAATCGCTTGCTCTGGGCTCGTGCCCCAACTCACCATCGGGGCGATTTGTGAGGCGTCGATTGTGATCTCACGATCGAAGCTGGCTCCTGCATCGCTGACCAATTCCGCCCATGCAGGATCGTCGAAGTCGGCAGGCGCTAGCGGGCGCCCGCTTACATACTCAAACGTCTTCGCATCAGGCGCGATGATACCGGTCATTGCGCTGAATTCCGTAGCCATATTGCACAGCGTCATACGCGCTTCCATGTCGAGCGCCTTGACAGCTTCTCCGGCGAACTCAACCACATGACCAGCCCCTCCGCCTGCGCCATGCTGAGCAATCAGGGTCAAGATCATATCCTTGGCAGTGACGCCAAAGGATAGCTCGCCTTCAAATCGGACGCGCATCGTCTTCGGCCGCTCGAGTCGCAAAGTGCTCGTGACCATCGCATGCTCGGCTTCGGAAGAGCCGATGCCCCAAGCCAGCGCTCCAAACGCGCCTTGTGTGCAGGTGTGGCTATCGGGCGCGACTAGGGTAAGTCCTGGCAGGACAATGCCTTGCTCACCGCTGATGATATGGACGATGCCCTGATCGCGGTCGTTCACATCGAACAGCCGGATGCCAGCCTCCCGGCACGCAGCGCGGGTTTCAGTGATAAAGCCGCTGCCCCCTGGCATTAACGTGTCGTCACCGCGCCCGATGCGCGTGTCGACAATGTGATCCATAACCGCAAAAACGCGCGCTGGGTCGAGAACTGCGCGGCCCATCTCCGCCATGCGCTTCAGCGCGGCTGCCCCGGTGCGCTCGTGCAAAAACACGCGGTCAATCGTGATCAAGGCCGAACCACCATCGCTAACTGCGACCGTATGCTGGTTCCAGATCTTATCGAACAGTGTCTGTGCCATGGGGCTTTTGATCAGGCGTTAGCCTTCATCTCTTCATCAATGCTGTGCCAATCTTTGGTGACGAAAGTCTCCTGAATGGCGGTGCGGGTTTCGAGCATACCATTGCGGATCCAATGCCATGTGCGGCAGCGGTTCTGACCATCGTCAGAGATCTGGATTTGCTCATAAAGATAAAGCGAAGGATCGCCGGTGCGCTGCCAATACAACATCACTGTGCGGTTGTATTCGTCGAGGGGCACCTCGGCGGCCCAACCTTGGATTAACTCATTGTCCCACCAGATCCGGTCATCGCGATAAGTAGCGGGAAAATCGCGTATTTCCGTCTTTCCATCCGGCCAGGTGTAATAGTTGGTTTGATGATAGGGGGTGTCATCATCGCCCGTCATACGACAGAGTAAACGGCTGGCATGTTCGTCCACCTTTTCATTCTGTGCATTGAAGTAGGTGTAGGTGCCATCCCACACGCCTTCATGGCGGGCGAGCAACGGCATTCGTTCGGTGAATTCGGTGAAGGTTGTCAAGTTGGGGCTCCGTTGCGGGATAAGAGGAATTCGTGCCAGCGCCGTGCATTGCTTCCGGCGCGCAGGCGCGCATTGGTTCGGGATTGCAGCGAGTGGGGTGCTAGCTTTGCCGAATCGATTGGGATGGTATGCAAATCATTCACTTCATACCAGGGTTCGAAAAAGACTTCGGCACGGGCGACCGCCCAGGCGCGTTGAAGGTATTGACCAAAGCGATCAGGTTCAAGGTCGGGATAGAGCAGCGCTGGGTCGCCAGCGGGCGGATTGGGCCAGATCACTTCTGTCGCATCTAGGGCAGTTGCTATCGCCTCTATCACCGACTCCAAGTCGGAAAACTGATCGGATTGACCATGGCCGGGTAGGTCGATGGTGAGCTCTCCGGGGCCCGGCTCCCTCATTTCACTGGCTGGTGCGTGGAGTATCAGCTTTCCCCCACGCTCACCTTTCCAATGGATCAGCCCTTCTTTGAGCGCAAGCCAGCCCTGGTTAGTGTCTTCTACAAGTCGTACGGTTGTTGCCGATGCATCGTATTGCTCAATCAGGAATGCCAACGACACCGATTCATGGTCGGCTTCTGTCTTTACCTTTTTAGCGCTCCATCCGTCAGGCATGTCTCCTAATCGATCAATATGCTCTTGAAGCGGGTCGCCATCGTAGGCGGTGATTAAGCAGGGCGGCACTTTGGCATTCGTATCGGGAATGTCGCGCGGAGCTCGCAGCACAGCGCCATAACCTGCGCGGTAATGGTTGCCCGCATTGAGCATGTCGAGAACCGACTGGTTGATCTTGGCCAATTTCGTGTGTGGACCCGGGAGGCGAGCCTTCTCGCGGGTGTCGAACCAAGGAAAGACCCAGCTTTGTTCGAGTATGCGGTTCCATAGCCAGGCCAGATGCTCACCGAAACCACTTGGATGAAATTCCGGGAGGTATCTTTCGCCAAAGATCTGCATTTCTTCGTCGGTCCAGATCCCATAGCCTCCAATCGCAAGGCATTCGAAACGTTCAGGATGGCGCTTAACAGCAGTGACCAAGATGATTCCACCCGAATGAAACCCATAAGCGGGGCAACGTGCAATGCCCATCGCATCGAGAAATTCGCAAAGCGCGTCCGCAAAGTCATTGATTTCCGGATCATCGCCGTTCACCTGGGGCAAGGGATCGCTCTGTCCAAAACCAGGAGTGTCAGGCACTATACAGGTGAAATGTTCTCCCCATTGCCGCATCAACGCTTCGTATTCGGCGCTTGAGCGCGGGCTTTGATGGACCATCAGCAGCGCCGGCCCATTGCCGCAGCACCGATAATGCACTCGCCGCCCTGTTTTCGGAATGGTCAGCATATGACGGGTGATCGCGACAGTCATTGTTCCTCCAAAGTTGTCCGGACAAATTCTACTCGACAACCTCCTAAGGGCGATTATTGTTTGCGTCAAAGCAGAATCGAGAGGGCAGTGGATGAACGATCTGGTCGGCACGAAAATGGTTGAAGAGGGAAAGACCGCGCGCGAGCTCTTCGAAGCGGTCATGGCTAATCCGGCGCGCAGGAAATTCGGCTTCGGCGAAAAACTCGCGATTGTGAATGTCGATGTGCAACAAGCCTATACGCGCACGGATCTGTTTAAGACCGCCTACGAAACCGACCCTAAACAGATCGACTATATCAACACGATCAGCCGGCTCGCGCGCGCCAAGGGCGTGCCGGTGATCTGGAGCAGGGTCGCCTACAAAGAGGACGCGGGCGATGCAGGTGTTTGGGGCACGCGCACCGACACTGAGGACAGCTTGCAGAACATCAAATACGCATCTGAACGTCACAAATTCGACCCACGCTGCGAGATTGAGCCTGACGACCTGCAATTCACCAAGCGGATGCCGAGCGTTTTCTTTGAAACCCCGCTCGCGAGCTATCTCACCTTTCACAAGGTCGATACCGTGGTTGTGACCGGCGGCTCGACCAGCGGGTGCGTGCGGGCAACGGCGGTGGATTCACTGAGCCATGGCTATCGCACCATCGTTCCGATTGAGACCTGCGCCGACAAGCATGAGAGCTATCATTTCGCCAACCTCACCGACCTACAGCTGAAATATGCCGATGTGGAACCGGTGCAGGCGGTGATTGAATGGCTGGAGGCGCGATAAGGCCATGCAGGAAGGTGCACCTGATCCCGGACTCTATGACTATGCCCCCTATAGGGCCCGCCCAAAGCTCGCATGGCCTGAAGGCAAAACTTGCGCGGTGTGGGTCGCGCCCAATCTTGAGTATTACGAGATCGATCCGCCTGCGAACCCGCAGCGTAAACCCTGGTCCAAAGCGCATCCCGATGTCGTTGGCTATTCCTACCGCGATCATTCAAACCGGGTGAGCCATTGGCGCATGGCCGATGTGATGAGCCGTCATGGCTTTCCGGGCTCGGTCAGCCTGTCGGTGGCCCTTTGCGATCATCACCCGGAGGTTGTCGCTGATGGAGCAGAGCGAGGTTGGGAGTTCTTCAGCCACGGCATTTACAACACGCGCTATTCCTACGGCATGTCCGAGGCTCAAGAGCGCGCAATCATCGAAGATTCGATTGCGACGGTGGGGCGTGCCACAGGACAGCGCATTCGCGGCTGGCTTGCCCCTGCGCTGACTCACACACCGCGCACGCTTGATCTGCTGGCTGAGTATGGCTTCACCTACACCTGCGACCTGTATCACGATGACCAAGTGCAGGAGGTGAAGGTCGCGACTAAAGGGGGCGGGGGCGAGCTCGCCTCGATCCCCTATAGCTTAGAGGTCAACGACCACTACGGCTTCAACGTCTATGGCATGTCGGGCCGCGAATATGCCGATTGCCTGATCCAACAGTATGAGCGGCTTGCCGAGGAAGGCGAGCGTACCGGCTCTGGGACGGTTATGTGTATCCCGTTGCACGCCTATTTGATCGGTCAGCCACACCGCATTGGCCCGTTTGAAGATGCGCTCGCCCATATCGCTGCCGATCCGCGTTGCTGGAAGGCGCGAGCAGGCGAGATTGTTGACCATTGGAGGGCAGCCCAATGAGCCTTCCGGACAACTACACCACCTATCCGCATCGCCGCGAAGGCTATGATCATGAGTTTTACGACTGGTCGAACATGCATGAGCGTGCGTCGGTCACTTGGCCTGAGGGCAAATCGGTTGCGGTCTGGCTGTGCGTCAGCCTTGAGTGGTTTCCGATAACGCCCGAAGACACACCCTTCCGCGCGCCGGGACATATGGTCACGCCCTATCCCGATTACCGCCACTACACGGTGCGCGACTATGGCAATCGGGTCGGCGTGTGGCGGATGCTGGAGGCGTTTAAGGCCGCCGGTGTGAAAGCAAGCTTTGCGACCAATGCGGCTGTGGCCGAGCGCTATCCTGAGCTGATCGAAGCGGTGCTGGCCGATGGCCATGAGATTATCGCCCATTCAACGGATATGAACGGGACGATCACCTCGGATTTGCCAGAGGCGCAAGAGCGCGCTTTGATCTCGGATAGCCTTACCCGGCTTGAGGCAGCGAGCGGGGTTAAGCCGAACGGCTGGTACTCAATCGCGCGTTCGCAAAGCTGGTGCACCGCCGATTTGATCGCCGAGCATGGCCTAACCTACACCTGCGACTGGGTGAACGATGAGCTCCCCTATCGCTTCAGGAACGGCCTGATCAACCTGCCGCTCAACACCGAACTCTCCGACCGCATGATTATCGCAACGCAGCAGCATTCAGCGCAAGGCTGGGCGCAGATGATGCGCGATGCTTTTGACTGGCTCGCCGCTGAGGCGAAAGGGACGGCCTACACCAAAGGTGGCGGACGGATGCTACCAATCCACCTGACACCCTACATCATCGGCCAACCCTATCGAGTTAGCGCACTCGAAGATTTGCTCGCAGACCTTGCCAATCAGGCTGAGGCGTGGATTGCACCGGGGGCGGAGATAGTTGCCGAATGGGAAGCTCAACAATGAGAGCGCATAACCCGCGCACTGGCGAGGCGGACTACGAATTTGCGGTCAATTCGCGAGCTGAGATAGCGTCAGAGGCCACGCGCCTCAGAGATGCGCAACCCGCATGGGAGGCACTCGGTCCAGAGGGTCGAGCTGCAGTAATGCTCAAGTTCGCCGATGCCGTCGATGCGGCGGCAGGCCCGATCGCGGAGGCGCTCGCTGTCGACACGGGTCGCCACGCTATCTCCTGGATTGAGGTTGAGGCGCTTTCTAACAATATTCGTCGTTGGGCCGAGCTTGGGCCGAAGCTATTCGTTGGGCTGGATCGCGTAAGCAAACCCTCCGCCACACCGGGTTTTGAGATACGCTCCGACTATTCGGCCTATCCTCTGTTTGGCGCAATCGCTCCGTGGAATTTCCCGGTGATCCTCAGCCATATCGATGCGGTTCCCGCACTGATGGCGGGCTGTGCGGCCTTGGTGAAACCATCCGAAGTAACCCCGCGCTTTTCTGAGCCGTTGCGCGAGGTGCTCGCAGAAGTGTCCGAATTGCCGCTCGCCTATGTAATGGGCGGTGCAGAGGTGGGGCAGGCTCTGATCGAAGAGGTCGACTACGTCTGCTTCACCGGCTCAACCGCGACCGGGCGTAAAGTGGCTGAGGCGGCTGCGCGGCAGCTCATCCCAGCGAACCTCGAACTTGGCGGCAAAGACCCGATGATCGTTACCGCCAGCGCTGATCCGCACTGGGCAGCCGGAGTTGCCTTGCGCGCCTCAATCGTGGCCACTGGACAAGCCTGTCAGTCGATTGAGCGCATCTTTGTTGCACGAGAGATTGCTGAGCCGTTCCTGACGGCTCTGGTCGAAGCGGCAGAGCAAGTCGAAATCACTTACCCCGATCCAAAACAGGGCCATATCGGACCCTTCATTTTCCCGGATCAAGCGGGCAAAGTACAGGCACAGATCGAAGAGGCTGTGTCCCAAGGTGCTCGAGTTCTCACTGGTGGAAAAGTGGAGCAGCTAGGTGGCGCAAACTATTTGCGTCCCACTGTTCTCGCGGACGTAACTCCGGATATGGCCGTACTGCGCGACGAGACCTTTGGACCGGTTCTGCCGGTGAAGATCTGCGATGATCTTGAACAAGCCATCGCGCTTGCAAATGATACGACTTATGGCTTGTCTGCTGCTGTGCTTGCTGGCTCTTTGGAGGAGGCTGTCCAGGTCGGGGCGTGTCTTGAAGCAGGAGCAATTAGCCTTCAAGATGGAGCGCTAACGACCATGGTCAACGATGCGACCAACCACTCGCGCAAAACCTCTGGCCTTGGGCCGAGCCGTATGGGCGATGAAGGTCTCCTTCGCTTCCTTCGGCATAGAGCCATGATCGCGCAGACCGGCCAAGCGCTCCCCATCGACGCCTACCGCGAAGGGCAAGGTTGATGGGTCACCGTGCAGATTTGCAGGCGGCGATGCCCGCAATGCTGCTGCACGAGGGGTATTGGGACGGCTGGTATCGTGACATTGATCTGGACGGCCAATTGCTGGACGAACGCCGCGTCAAAACCCGCTGCGAATTTCCGGAGGAGGGCGAATGGTATTACGTACAGCACAATTGGATCAATTGGGCCGATGGACGCGAGATGCATGTTGAGTTCGGCGGAAAACTTGTTGGGGATCGCCTCATTTGGGACACCGACCGCTTCTCCGGCTATGGCTGGCAGACACATGAACACACGATCATGCTGCGGCTTGACCGCTTGGATGTCCCGGGCGCATGCTATGTCGAAATGATTGGCCTCTTTCCGGAAGCGCAAACCCGCGCGCGCACTTGGCAGTGGTTTAAGGGCAAGGAGCCATGGAAGCGTACCTTGTGCGATGAGAAAAGGATCGAGGGATGATGAGATTTGGCGCCCTTGCAGCGGTTGTTCTGCTTTTGGCTGGGCCCGCAATGGCACAGAGCGAGACCGAGCGTGCTGGACCCCCGCCGCAAGCGACCTGTGACCAACCTGTCATCATGGTCGTCACCGGCCTTACCCTCGATCGCGAGCGCATGGGCCAATACGCCCGCGCCATCGCAGAGAGCAAAATCTACGAGGAACTGGGCGGATATTACCTCAATATCCCGCGCACTTTGGAGATATTTGACGGGACCGAGGATCCGCGCCACACCACCTTGAACGTCCGCTTCCCCTGCCTCGAAAACGCCCGCGCATTCTGGTACAGCAAGACCTATCAGGAAACCATCTTACCCTTGCGCCAAAACCCCAGTGCAGGCGACTACAGCGTGCGGGTCTACCCAGAGGCACCGCTTCGCGAAGATATGGTGGGCAAGGTCGGCGACAACACCTTTGTTTCGGAATTTCCGGCGGACGGTGTCGAACAAATAGAGCGCTGACTTACCGCTCCAGTTCGACGAGCTCGTAGCAGTTCATCATATACCCATCGATCGCTGAATAGACGAGAATTGCATCGTCATCGGCGGTCACCCACATGTTCATATCGGGGTGGCGCGTGCCGCCCATACCGTCATCGCTGTCATCGACATAGCGGTAGTGACGACACTGGAAAGTGCCCGCTTCGACCGTCTTTTCCACCTCACCAACATATTCCATCGTCATTTCGAGGTAGGCGATCTGCGGGGCGGTTGCACCGCGGTGATCGGGGGAGGGGAGGTAGAATCTGAGCCGTCTTTTGTGCGGGCCCTTGCTCACATCCATCAGGCGGGTGGTGAAGCCGTCGCCGACAACCGGGTGCGTACCGAAGGCGTCGAACTCGACTGCCTCGCGGGTCTCTGAATTGCGCCCAATGCCGGGGCCAAAGCTCTCACACACAATTTGATTGGAGGCTTGGTCAAAGCGCATCCAGCCTGAACCCAAGAACTCATCGCCCAAGGTCAAATGCACCAACAGGTTCTGCGGCTTTCGATCAGGACCAATGTGACAGGTGATATTGCGAAGGACCGTGGGATCCGGCTCTTCAATCTCGCACTGCGCGCTCATGATGACTGAGCCATCTTCGTGGTGCGAGAAGTTGAACCATTCGCGCCCGCGCTCCTGACCCTCCATCCCCGGTTTCATCGAGGAATAGCGAATTTTGCCACGCACATTACGGTGCTTCATCAGATCACTCCCGCCTTGCTAAGGCGTTCAATGATTTCGGCTTGGGCGCGGCGGAAATAGTCGCGGTCGGGAATCGCGGGAGTGCCTCCGTCGCTCATCCCATTGGGACCACGAAAAGGTTCAGCGGCTGCGGCATAGGCCTCAGCGAACAGAGCGGGGCGCTGGCGGGCGAGGTAGTTGGTCATCGCCGGGGTGCGGCGAGCCTCGCGAAGCGCGCCAAGGTCGATGGTGGAGAATGCGGTGAAGGTTTCGCCGTCGCCGCTTTGCGCCACCACGCGGCCTTTCCAATCGACCACCTGGCTGTTTCCTTCCGCGCTTGAAAGCGGCATCGCGGTCCCCGAAATCCCGGCGGTGTTGGAGGAGACGACATAGGCAAGGTTTTCAAACGCGCGCGCTTGTTTGGCGATGTCCTTGTTGGTCGCGATGGGTGAGCCGACTTCGCTCGACGAATGGCAAAACACCTCTGCACCACGCAGAGCCAGAGCGCGCGCAATCTCAGGATAGAGGATTTCCTCTGAGGCAATCGGGGCGAGGTTGCCGATCTCGGTCTGCGCGACTGGGAACACCCCGTCGAGCCCATATTTGTCGAGATAGGCGTCCCAGACATCGTGGGGGCTTGGCGCAAACATCGACAACAGGCGGCGATAGCGCAGCACCACATCACCCGAGGGCGCGACGATAAAGCAGGTCTGAAAATAGAAGCCGGGAAAGGCTCCGTCGGTCTCATAGGCGTTGCCCGCAAGGAACATTCCCAAACGCTGGGCGACACCGCCGAGTGCTTCGTACTCTGGGCCGTTGGCAGCAAAGCCGACACGGGCGGCGAAGTCCTCAATTGAGATACGCCCGGGATAGGAGGTGAACAGATATTCCGGGAGCACCACCAGCTTCACCGGCTTTCCAGAGTATTGCGCGACAAAGATCGAACTGGTGCGGATTTGTCCTTCGATCTCCGCGATATGCTCCAAGATTGCCGCCCGCGCCGCTGCAGCATCCGGCAGGCGTTCGAGCGAGCGTGCGGTCAGCTGCATCGCCATTGCTGAATAGGTTGAGGTGTCGCTCATATTCTCGCCTTCCGGCTTTCCCCTCTTTTCTTGGCCCCTTACAGCCGAAATCGGAGCCGCGCTTGCCATTGCAGCCAGAAGGCCACCAGTCAAAATGGAACTGGCTAATGCCCGCCTTCGATCAAGCTCTAACGCCATTTATAATCCAAGCGATCCCGGGTTCATCATGCCCTTGGGGTCAAGTTCGGCCTTTGCCGCCTTAAGCAACGCATCTGCGCGTGGATGAAGGCTGTCGCGGTACCGATAGGTCCGCCCGATTTGGAAATGCGCGGCGTCGTGGTCGTAGAAGATGTCGACAATCGCAGCCTTGAGTTTCTGTGTCAGCGCCCAGGCATCGGCATTGGGCTTATGCTTGGGCAGCTTTTTGAGGTGCGCCGCTTCAATCGTGTCCTCGATCACCGGATTGCGCGCATCGGGCCAATAGAGGCACGGCTCGATCACCATGCCCGCACCGCCGACAGCAGCTACAAGAGTGCCGTAGTGAACACCGAGCCGCTCCATCTCATCGGTGTGTTCTGCGAACAACCGTTCAAAGGCGGCAAAGCACTCTGCAGAGCGGCCATGAGAAACCAGCCCGTGGATCGGTGCCCAGCGTTCACCGTCGGGGCCGAGGATGGAATTCAGCGGTCCAAACGGATTGGCGCGGATGATCTTGGGGATCGTGTTCTCAACTTCGCGCCCGCCATATTGGGCGACGATTTGCCGTGCGATTTCGACATCGGCATCGGCGGCCGCTTGAATGCGCGCTTCGGCCAGAATGTGGAGAGAGAAGTTCGCGTCTTTCAAGAAATCGCGACCCGCTGCGATGACTTTTGCGCCTTCTTTGAGGGCTTTCAAAACGCCGCCCTGCTTTTTCATCATGCCGACCAGCTGCTTGGCGTCGCTGGTGAGGCTGTCGCGCTTCATGCGGATGGCGTTGAGGTAGGGATCAAACCCGAAGCACTCGGTCGCGATGCCTTGCCGCTCGATTGCAGTGGCGGCGGCAAACCACCCCGCTGCATCGTCAAAGGCGAAGCTGGCATAGGCATGGAAGTCTGCTTCCGGGATGAGCCTTAGCATGACTGTCGCCTTGATGCCCAATGCACCCGTGTCGCCAAGGAAGAGACCAGTGAGGTCAGGGCCATAGGGGCGAGTGTGCTTCTTTCCGGTGTTCAGCAGTGTTCCATCAGCAAGGACGACTTCGAGCGAGTTGCAGCTTTGCACAGCCGAGCCGTATCGCCCCGTGCCCCAGAAAATTCCGTTCTGGCTCATCCCGCCGCCGATTGTCGCTTTGAGCCCCGAAAGCGTGCCCCACATCGGCGTGCGCAAATGATGGTGAGCGAGGCGCTCTTTAAGCGCCGCCCAAGTGCAGCCTGCTTCAACCGTGACCGTCATCGACACATCGTCGACTTCGAGCACGCGGTTCATTTCCGCTAGGTCAAAGAGGACCGCGCCTGCCTGAACTTGTGTGTAGCCGCCGGTGTAGCTCATCCCGCCGCCACGCGGGGCCACGGGGTGTCCGGCATCGGTCGCCGCTTTGACTGCGCTTGCGAGTTGGTGCTTGTCCTTTGGTCGAACCACTGCCGCAAGATCAGCGCCGCGATCGTAGATGTCGTGGGCGTAGAAATCGAGGCTTGCTGGGTCATCGAGGACCTCAGCGCCGGTCGCTTTTAGGCTGGCAACTAGGCCGTTGGATGTGGAGGCTAGGCTGGCCATCAAGCAGGCTCCAATTCAGGGGAGGGGGCGGAAGTGTCGTCTTCGGCCTCGGGTAACTCAGCGGGGTATTTGCCCAAGAACAGCAGCAATCCGCCACCTATCACAAAGGCGAACATCGCCACTTGTAGGATTGGGTCGTAGCTTCCGGTGGTATCGCGCACGTAAGCGTAGATGATCGGTGACAAAGCGCTGAAGAGGCCAAAGGGCATATAAAGCATGCCGTAGATTTTGCCGTAATGCGCCATGCCGAAATAGCGGCCGGTAAGATAGGCGATAAGGTCGCTCTCTGCGCCCGCGGCGAAGCCTAAGAGGAATCCTGCCATACCGGCCATCACAAATGTGACATCGCCGCTCAGCAGGATGAAACACGAGAACGCGGGAAGACAAAGCAGCGGGAAAGCGACGAAGCCCTGCCAAAAACGGTCGAGCAAAGCCCCCGTCGCAACCCGGCCTGTGAGAATTCCGATGCCGAGGATGCCCATAACGCTCGCTGCGTCTTGCTGGCTGATCCCGCGATCACCCAGCATAGTTGGCATATTGATGAAGGCCCCGCCAAACGCGGTCGCGATAATCGCGATGGAGAGCCAGATCAGCCAAAAGCGATAGTCTTTGAGCGCTGCTTTAAGCTCGACCCCTGTAAGCTTGCCGCTCGCGCTTTCGATAGCTTTGGGGCGTTCTTCGGGGCGTGGTTCGCGGAACAGGAAGAAGGCAATGGGCAGCGCGACGAACAGCGGCAGCATGGCAACCATGGCGAACATCGCGCGCCAGCCTTGCGTCTCGATTGCCCAAACCGCGAGCTTTGGCACCACAATGGCAGCAAGGCTGGTGCCGAGCAGCAGAATGCCGAGCGCTAGGCCCCTATGTTTGAAGAACCACAGGTTGATCGCCCGGCTCCACGTAACCGGAGTCGATCCAATTCCGACCAGTCCGACCAGCATCCAGAGCGCGTAGTAGGTGTACAGCGTCGACGTTGCTGCTGCGGTTGGCGTGAAACTAATCGCTGCAAAGGACAGCCCAAAGGCAATCAGCGACCACAAGGCCACTTTGCGCACCCCATGTGTATCTGCAAGCGATCCAAAGAGGGGCGCAAGCAGGCTCGCAGTCACGCCGAAGATCGTGATTGGGAAGAGGATTTCGGTGCGGGTCCAGCCAAACTCAGCAATCAGCGGATCGACAGTAAAGCCGATAACGTTGAATGGGATCGGCGATGCACCGCAAGCGACGCCGAGCACCCCGGCAAGCAGGATAGTCCAACCTTTCGAAAACTCGCCTCTCTCTGCGGATTGATCATTCGCCTGCACTATAGAACTCCGTCAAATTTCCATCTGGATCACGGACGGCGAACAGATCGACTGAACCAATACCAGATATCACAACATCCTGCGCTTCGTATGCAAAGGCAATGCCCTTTGCTTTGAGGCTCTCTCGATAGGCCGCGAAATCGCGAACGGGATAGCGCACCGATATAATACCGAGATTTGGCAGTGAGGCTTTGTCTGAATGATCATGTCCGGTGAAGCCGGTGATCTGCATCACCTCGATCCGGCCCGTCTCGCCCGGCAATTCGGGCTGCAGCGCGGCGGCGGCGCGAACAATTTGTGGGGTGTGGTTAAAAGGGATGCCGAAGTTGGAAAACGCTGGCTCAGCTGGTTCGCGGTCGCTGTCGAACAGTATGTCGAATCCTAGCATATCGCGGTAAAAGTCGCGCGCCACAGGACGGTCACGAACCATGCGCATGGAATTGAAACCCTGGCTGATCCTCCCAACCGGGAAGGCGGTGAAGTCGGGCGTAATCCGTTCATACACCGCGAGATGAATGCCATGCGGACCGGTTAGTACCACGTTTCGAAGATCAGAGGTGCCGAATTGGAATCGGATGGGAGGGCTTTCGGCCCACCAGCCGAGCTTTAGCGCTTGATCATAGAGCGCTGGCACATTGTCGCTCCGGACCATGATCGAGTAGATTCCTCCAGTGTCCCAAGCGCGTGCGGCTGGGCGGATCGGCTCTTGCTCTACCCCCGACAAACGGATGAAGCGGATGCAGCCGGTGTCAGCTTCTGGTGCGCACCACAGTTCGAATTCTCCTGAAGCGGTCTCATCCAATCGCCAATAGGCAAGCTGGCTTGAATCCATCTCCCCGGAATTTACCAACCGCCATCCACCTGCATAGCGCAAGAGCCGGGTGGCAGGCCCAAACTCCGAAACCGAAACAAGTGCTTCGGCCCATGGCTCAACCTGGGATCCAGCAGCCGTACCCGCCAAAGCAGGAGCGGTTGCCGAAACGAGAATGCCGAACCCTGCGAGCAGAGTTCGGCATCTGGAGATGAGTTTGATCTGCATCTCAGTCGAAGGTGAAACCCACATCCACTCCAACGGTCAAAGGTGGCGCGGCGAACACCTGATTCTGTCCAGTCGGTGCATTGAAGGTGTTGGCGCGGAAATACTCCCGGTCCGTAAGGTTCTTGCCCCAGATTGTGAAGCGCCAACGATCCGTGCGGTAACCGATCCGCGCATCAAGGCGGAACCCTGGTTCTTGCTCGGTGCCGGGCACGTTGGCCACCAGACCAAACGTGTCATCTTCCCAAGCACCATCACCGCCCAAGAACACCTCGCCATTTCCGACGGGGATCTCATAGTTGAAGCCCAACAGTGCCTTAAACTCTGGAGCATTTTTGAGATCCAGGCCAAGTGCACAATCGATGATAGCCTGTTCCGTCAGCGGAGCGCCAGCTGGGCATGCAAGCCCCAGCGCGGTCACATCGCCAGTGGCAGGGTCGATGGAACTTGCAGTCAGAAGACCGGCCTGTGCAACATTGAGCTCTTGATATTCGGCATCAAGGTAGCTGGCGTTGCCATAAATGGTCAGGCCATCGATCGGTTCAATCTGGCCTTCGACCTCCACCCCTTGAATGCGCGCTTCGCCGGCGTTGATCCGGGTGAAGCCGCCAGTTGGCAAGGTTCCGCTGATCTGAAGATCATCATAGTCATTGTAGAAATATGTCGCGTTGAACGTGACGCGGCCGTCCCAGAACTGGGTGCGTATGCCGCCTTCAATGCTGTCCAGATTTTCTTCATCGACTGCGCGGAAGCAGGCGACTGGGCTGAAGCAGTCGGGCGAGAAACCGGGGGATTTGAAGCCGGTCGAATAGGACGCATAGAACAGAATGTCTTCGGTCAGCGAGTAGTCGACCTTGGCTGTCCAGGTGACGTTATCGGTATCAGCCTCTCCGGTGATATTCGAACCAAACCCAGCTAGAGGTCCGCCAGCATTGCCGACAAATTCCCGGTCTTCGGTGGTCCAACGCAATCCCCCGGTGAGGGTCAGTGCATCGGTGACATCGAGAGTAGCCTGACTAAAGAGCGAGAAGCTCTCGGTTTCCACGTCATTTTCGAACGGGAAAACGAAAACATAATCAAGGTCGACCGTCTCATTGTAGTAGAACGCACCAGCGGTGAAATTGAACGGACCGTCAAAATTCGTGTTGATCAACAGCTCCTGACTGAATTGGTCCTGCTCGGTCTGTTGAAAGAATGGAAAGCTGATGAAGCTCGACAAATCGTCCTGCAATGCCCGCAATGCGGTAATCGAAGTGATCGAAAAACTGTCATAGTCACCGGTTAACTGGATCGAAGCGCCATAGGATTCAACCTCGCTGTCAAAGTCGGTCACGCAGCCAATAGGCTGGAAATTGACCGGAGTAAGCGCGGAGCAAGTGACCCCGGCGGCTGGTTCAATTGTAAAGATGTCCTGGTCAACGTCGGTGGTGATGGCTGGATTGGTGCTGCTGTCGGCAAGCGAGCTTGGCACAGGATCGCTTTCGTCCCGGGTGTAATCGAAGATCGCTAAGACGCTCCAATTGTCGCTCATCTCGCCATACAGGCTGCCGCGGAAAGCGAAGACCTGCTCATCGCCGACCTCGGTTCCGGCTTGCCCTGCAAAATCGCCATTTGGGTTGAGCGTATGGAAGCCATCACGCTCTTTGTAGAGGCCGGTGAGGCGAACCGCGAGAGAGTCTGCAATGCTCAGATTGACGGTGCCGCGCGCCTGAATGCGATCGAAATTGCCGTAGCCAAAATCAGCCGAAACTGAATCTTCGCCGAGCTGCGGTCGAACTGAGGTGAACTTGATCGCGCCGCCATTGGTGTTGCGTCCGTAGAGGGTGCCTTGAGGGCCGCGCAAAACTTCGACTTGCTCTACATCGAGCAGATCGACGAGCGATCCAACCGTCCGCCCCAGATAAACATTGTCTATATAAATGCCGACGGCGGGATCGATTGCGCCGCGCGATTCATCTTCGCCAACACCTCTGAAGAAGATGCGCGCCGACGACGATGTCCCTGTGCCTGTTGTGATGACGACACCCGGGATCTGCGACGTGAGATCATTGGTGTCGGCAATCTGACGAGCCTCAAGCTGCGCCATATTGAGGGCTGAAACCGATGCGGGCACGTCCTGGAGGTTCTCAGCTCGGCGCTGAGCCGTCACGACAATGACATTGTCGTTTTCTGAGGTTGCTTCTTCAGATGCATCACTGTCTTGCGCCAGCGCCGCCGACGGCATGGCTGCGATTGCGATGGTAGATGTGACACACGCGAGTGCCAGCTTTCTTGAAATGTGCGGAATCATCCTTCGTATTCCTCCCTTGGTGTAGTGCTACCAGCTCTCGCTGGCCACTGGTTCCCGTCCCTCGAATGCAAAGTTGTCCGGACAACATCTTGCTTGTCAAGCGCAGAAGTGCAATTTGTCCGGACAAATTGACAGATTCTATCTCCTGCTGCGCTTTTACGGCAACAGTTTTGCGAATGAGGAAGTATATTGATGTCCGACTTGCTTTATCCCATGCTGATCTATGCCCACTTGCTGTTGTTTGTGCTCTGGCTGGGCGCAGATGTTGGGGTGTTTGTTCTCGGGCAGCACTTCCGTCGTCGAGGTGATTATTCTCTCGATCAGCGTATCGCCTTGCTCAAGCTGCTAGTTGAGATCGACATGGTGCCGCGAAGCTCGTGGGCCTTAATGGTACCCTTATCCCTTAGTGTTGTCGATATTGGCAATTGGTGGGATGTCCCGGCTCTGCTCCTGTGGGGCGCCTGGTTCGTGGGCCTTTTTTGGCTGTGGCTCGTGTGGGATTCCCACCGTCACGACCAGACGCCCAGAGCCGCCCGCAATCGCCGCATCGAGGGATGGCTGAGGTGGCTGATCGGCGCATTCTATCTTTGGCTCGGCGGGCAAAGCCTCTGGCTGGACGCACCGCTTGCTCCGGACTGGCTTGCTCTTAAGGCGCTCTTGTTCGGGCTGATTTTCGTTGCAGCTATCATGATTGATGTGACGTTTAAGCCCGTAGGTGCACAACTCACCGCAGTGCTTGAACAAGGATCGAGCGATGAGACCGAAGTCCCGCTGAGAAGGACTATGGATCGTACGAGGATCTGGGTTTGGGCGGTTTACATCTTGCTTCTGATCACAGCTTTTCTTGGCAACGCGAAGCCGTTGTTCTGAAGCCTCATACCGGCCGCAATGCACATCTTTCTCAAGATTTGTCTGGACAAATTTTTATGGCTGGGCAGAAATAGGGGGAAGGGACGAGGAATGCGGCGCATTGGGATCATGCCGCATCAAAGGGAGAAAAACTATGAGAACGCTCATTCGCGGTGCACTGCTCGCGGCTACCGTTATGACCCCAGGTGCATTGCTGGCACAGGATGGGGGAGCCAATCCTGACGCAGAGGCTGCTGAAGAGCAAAACAGCAATCTGATCATTGTGACTGCTCGCAAGACTGAAGAGAGCATTCAGGATGTGCCGATCGCAGTTACGGCGTTCACCTCTGAAGACCTGTTCGAACAGGGCATTCAGAACATCGAGGAAATCTCTCGCCGGACACCTGGCTTCATCTTCGATACGCCCTTTGGTCGCCAGTTTGATAGGCCAATCATACGTGGTCAGGCGAACATTCTTGGGGACTCCGGTGTGTCGGTCTTTATTGATAACGTGAACGTCACACAGTCCATTCGCAGTCTGAACTTCGGTGACATCGATACGATTGAGATCATCAAGGGACCGCAGAGCGCTCTGTTTGGACGCAACACCTATTCCGGTGCGATCAACATCACTACACGTCAGCCGACCAATGATTTTGGCGGAACCTTGAGTGTCGAAGTGGGCGAAGATGATCTCTACGAGATTCTTGGGAACGTTCGCGGTCCAATTATCGATGATAAGGTCTTTTTCTCGATCTCTGCGCGATACTACGATTTTGAGAGCGAGTTTGACATCCCCAGCAATGCCAACCCTTCGGTAGGCAATGAGTCATCATACACAGTGAGCGGAACGCTTGAAGTCCGGCCTACGCCGACCTGGACCAGCAAAATTCGCTTGTCTTACAACGAAGACGATGACGGACATTTCCCGATTGGTCTTCTTGGCTTTCCGGATCTTAATGTGAATGTGCCGGGCGGCATCGATCTGGGCGGAGTTCAACCCTTCTTCCAAGGCGTGGTTCCAACAGTAGCACCCAACCCAAGCGGTGCTCCGCAGATCCCGAATGTGATCGGAGAGGGTGGAGGTCTGGAGCGAGAGGAGTTTTTCGCATCGCTCAACAATGAATTCGAGCTGGGCGAGTATACGCTTGTCTCGACCTTGGGCTATACGCGGGAGCGATTCCGCGACTTGCTCGACAGTGATGGTCAGGCAACCACTCGGTTTGGCATTGCCCGGATTTTTGGGCCATTTCCGGCGGGCCCGGTGGCTGTTGGTGTTGGCCTCATCCCGTTTGACTTCACCACCAATGACGATGATCTACAGCAGACTTACGTTGCTGAGATACGGCTCGATTCCCCGCAAGACCGTCCGTTCCGCTGGCGCGTGGGTGGGTACTATTTCCGCAATGAACAGAACGATGATGTCCTTCTTGACGCCTTCACGCCTGAGCGCGAAGCGGCGCTTCTCGCAAATGAGGCGGCGGCACTTCAAGAGATCGCTGCGGCATTTGGCGGCTTGTTCGGGTTCAACGCGGCCGGTCCACTTGATTTGTCTCCGGACGATCCGGAGGAACTGATCATCGAGAACTATTCAGCCTTCGGGTCCGTCGCGTTTGACTTGACTGATCGTCTAACCGCAACCGCTGAGCTTCGTTACGCAGACGAAAATTTACGCCTTCGCGTTTTTGATCGCGCCGGCGGAGGACTGGCCACGCTTTCTGACGGCAGCCCATTCGATGTGCGTGAATCCTTCGGGGCGCTCACACCTCGGTTTATCCTCGATTTCGAGGCGACGCCTGACAATCTGCTCTATGCGAGTGCTGCACGCGGCACAAAGCCGGGCGGGTTTAACGGTGCACAAGGGTTCCAATTCGGCTTCGGCACATTCGATGAAGAGTCCGTTTGGCAGTTCGAGCTCGGATCGAAGAACGTCTTTATGGATGGCCAATTGGTCTTCAATGCCGCTGGGTTCTTCTCCGCGCTTGAGGATTATCAGCTGACGCAGAATCTGGCCGCATTGGGGGCCAACAGCACCACAGGTTCTGTGACCGCAAACCTTGGTGATGTGGACATCTTCGGCTTGGAGCTAGATGGTGTCTTCTCACCCGCTGCTTTGCCGGGGCTCTCCATCGGTGGCACGTATGCCTGGACCGATACGAACTTCACTTCCGGCGCAGAAGCGACACAGGGCTTGGTCTTTGGTGACGATTCACTTGTGGGGCAGGAATTGCCTCGTCAAGCACGCCATCAAGCATCGTTTTTTGCCGACTATGAGGCCGAATTTAGTGACAACTTCTCCACGATCTTTTCGGTGAACGGCAACTATCTCTCAAGCCGCTTTGCGCAGGTACAGAACCTTGCCGAAACAGGAAGCTCGTTTGAGCTTGATGCACGCATCACCTTTAACTTTGGTG
Organism: uncultured Erythrobacter sp.; assembly: GCF_947502395.1. GTDB lineage: Bacteria > Pseudomonadota > Alphaproteobacteria > Sphingomonadales > Sphingomonadaceae > Erythrobacter. Next base: position 37,553 of record NZ_CANMZM010000002.1, on the reverse strand, counting down.
AGTATGTCAGCCTGGCGGTTTATGGCAAGAACTTGACCAACGAAGACGCGCCGCTTGGTGTGCTTCGTTTTATCGATCCGACCAACGGAAATGGCAGCTTGTCGGTGAATGGCACCGTTATCCAGAACGCGTTCCAGCTGGCCGGGGCGGGCCAATCGCGCGGCTTCCAATACAACAACCGTTTGAGCCGCCGCTTCGGCGCAATCTTGCGGGTTCAGTACTAACTGGAGCTGGTCCGGGCGCGATCTCCGCACATTCCATTCTGAAGAGAAAGGGGCCGCGAGCGAGAGCTTTCGCCCCCTTTTTCTTAACCCAAGAGCTTGACCACGCGCTGCGCAGCGCGCTCACCGCTTTCTAGCGCGCCTTCCATTCCGCTGTTCTCAATTGCGAGATGCTCGCCTGCGAAATGGAGCCGTGAGCCTTGCCATTGAATGGCGGCGGCGTGGTTCGCAGTCATGCCGGTGCCGATATGATGGTATATGCCGCGTGCGCCTTTTTCGTGTCGCCAGCTAAACAGGCGCGCCACCTTCAGCTTGCCTTTTGCAGAGGGACGAGCCTGTTCGATCCGCGCGACCAGTTCTTGCTCTGCAACCGCTGCTGGCAAGCGATCAAGGTAATCCGCCCCTGCGCCTGTGGTCCACACTTTGAGCATGGCCGGATCGTCACCAAGCACAAACACGCGCCCAAGCAATGGATCGTCGGTCCACAAGGTGTCGGGGAACGGGTCGTCACGCCAGAACGGCGAGTTGGCCTCGATATAGGCGAAGCTTGCTCTGGTGTAGGGGAGATGGGCGATGGAATGCGCCATCTCTGGCGAGACGGGTGCTTCGACAAACAAAGAGCGAAGCGCGGCAAAGGGCACGGTACAGATGACATGCCGCGCGGTGAGCCCTGAGAGATTTCCGCCATCAATTTGGAGCAAAACGCCATCATCGCTTTCCTCGATCGCTTCAATTGTCTCGCCCAAGCGTATGTCACATTTTAGGGCCTCAGCCATCGCTTCGGGCAAGCGCTGCGAACCGCCGACGACGGTGGAGACGGGCCCTGCTCCTGCACGGAAAATTGCAAAACTGCGTGCAAGGTGAAGCTGCGACATTGTGTCTAGCGAGTTGCCGTTGAAATTGGCCCCAATCAGGCGCAGCGCCTCTGGACTGGCTCCGGCTTTGGCAAGCGCCAATTTGACTGAAATGTCCGAGTATGGCTCCGGCGTGAGCCAATCTGAAGGCTTCTCAAATCGCGCGAGACCACTCGCAAACTTGCGCAAGAGCCGCGCGGGTTCCGCAGTGTAGGCGGGGTCTACTAATGGGTTGTCTTCAGTTCTTGTCCACGCTTCAGCGGTGTAGCGCTTACCATCAATCCAGTAGAGATTGCCCGGCGTCTGAACCCTTCCAGCACCAGCGCCGCTGTCGCTCGACAATTGGACGCCGAGCTCGCCAGCGGTTGTGTGCAGTCGTTTGTAGCCAGCTCCGATCTGAATTCCGCCGGCATCAGGCTTGCCGGGCAGATCATCGAGGGTGTGGAGCCGTCCGCCGATGCGGTTTTCAGCTTCCAGGACCATAACTGACAGCCCAGCATCCTCACAAATGCGCGCTGCGTTCAAACCCGCTAGACCTGCGCCGATTATGGCGACATCGACCTCGGTTTTGGCCCAGGCCGAACGGGGCGCCACTCCGGCGATTATCGCCGCCGAGCTTCCCGCCAGAAAGGCGCGGCGCGTTGGTGTGGCTAACCAGGTCAATCGGCGACCTCTCGATCAGTGACCAGAGTGTTCAGATCCACTTTTGGCTCCCTCGGCTGCGGCCGTGCGCGCCTGGTCGGTCAAGAGCTTGAACTTGGTCCAGGTCGTCTCATTGCGGCGCGTATCATCCTTTGGCGGGGCTTGTTCATAGATCGGATAATTCTCGCGGATTTCATTCTTGAGCACATCAGGCAGTTCCTCAAATCCGCCGGGAAGCTTTTGACCCATGGCGTTGAAGACCATTTGCCCCGGACGACCGCCCATCTCCATCCAAGGGGCCCAAGGCGAGATGCGTACCCAGCTGATCATGGGATAGGCTGTCGGTGTCGAAGAATCGTAGAGATCGCTCTTCAACGCGGCAAAGTCGAAGATCTCAACTGCATGATACATATTGCCGACAAACTGCTGGTATTCGCCTGCCAGTGGGTTGGGGTAGAACAGCGGCACTTCAAACGGGACAAAAACGTATGGCCCGCTTTCCCGCAAAGTCGACATTTGGAAGGGTGCGCCGTCGCTACCCCTTGGGAAATTGGGGCGACCATTCACCGGATCGTTGTGGATCTGCATCACATCAACAGTTTTGCCAGTGTAGGGGTTTTCCCAAGTGTCGGCGACTTCGCCGGTCTCTGGATCGAGCATCAACATGACCTCACGACTGATCAAGCGCCAACCCGTGCCGCGTTCCGGGTCGGTCACTTCGACACAGCGGCGGATGTTCATCCCTTCGCCTTTGAAAAGCAGCTTGTCACGCTCGCCAGGCGTGCGGCCATAGATATTGCCCGACCAGTGATAAACAGCTGGTTCGTCTTCAGAAACACCGCATTGTAGACGCTTGGAAATCTCCAGTGCCTCTTCAGGGACCGAAGGATCGAGCATCTGTGCTTGTGCCGCCCCCGTTGCAAAGAGAGAGCCGGTAAATAGGCCAGCGGCAACGATAAGCGATTTGATTGGCTTCATGTGATCTCTCCGAAATTTCGAACCTGACCGGATTTGTCCGGACATTTAAGCATTTCGTCCTTGACTTTATATTTGTCCGGACAAATTGTGAAGGCTGAAGTTTGGGTTGGATTTGCAAAGTCAAGGAGTGGAACTGAGCGGCGTGTTTTCTGCAGCGAGTCTTTTGTTTGTTCCCGGCTCAAGGCCGGACCGGTTCGCGAAGGCTAAAGCGGCTGGCGCGAGACTAACCGTTATTGACCTTGAGGACGCAGTTGCGACCGAAGATAAAGAGAGCGCACGCGAGGCTGCTCTCGCGCATGTATCTGATGCACCCGAGGGCTGGGGTATCCGAATTAACGCGGTAACCACTCTGGCCGGTGTGCGCGACTTAGCGGCTATGGGTGACACTGCGGTGCTGCCATCCGTTCTGATGGTGCCGATGGTGGAATCTGCAGTCGAGCTCGATGTCGTTGCAGGCGTTCTGGGCGAACGCTGTCCGGACCTTGTGCCACTGGTCGAAACTCCGCGTGGCCTCCGTCACGCGCTCGAAATTGTCAGCCACGCCAAGGTGTCGGCACTAATGCTTGGTGGGGCGGACTTCTCCAGCGAACTGGGTGTTGACCTTGCTTGGGACCCGCTTTTGGGCGCGCGCCACGCAATGGTTTTGGCCTGCGCAGAAGCGGGCAAGCCAGCGATCGATGTGCCCTATATTCACCTCGATGACGAAGAGGGTTTTGCTGTGGAATGTGCGCGCGCCGCCGCGCTCGGCTTCCTGTGCAAGGCCGTTATCCACCCGGGCCAGGTGCCGCACGCCAACGCAGCTTTCGCGCCGAGCGAACAGGAAATCGCCGAAGCCCGCGAAGCGCTTGATGCCTACAAGGCAGGTGGTGAACGCGCGATCCGGTTCAAGGGTAAGATGCTCGAGGCGCCGTTTGTGAAGAAATACAGGGCCGTGCTTGCGCGCGCCGGGAACTGAGGAGACGCATCAACATGCGTGATGGAGTTATTGAAGTTGCACCGGGTCGTTTCCGCGAGGTGCAAGGGCGCTACTTCGAAGATTTCGAAGTCGGACATGTCTATGAGCACCGACCCGGACGCACCATTACGGATGCCGACAATGTGTGGTTTACGCTGCTCACGATGAACACGCACCCGGCGCATTTCGATTATGAGCTTTCCAAGGACACCGAATTCGGTAAGCCGCTTGTGGTGAGCCCATTCACCATCGCGTTGATGACAGGCATGAGCGTGTCAGACACGAGCGGTAAGGCGATTGCCAATCTTGGCTGGGACGAAGTGCGTATGACCAAGCCGCTGTTTGTTGGCGACACGCTCTATTGTGAGAGCGAGGTTCTGGAGAAACGCGAAAGCAAGAGCCGCCCAGAACAAGGCATTGTGACCTTCAAGACGATTGCCAAAAACCAGCATGGCGAAATGGTAAGCCATTATAAGCGCACCGTTTTGGTGTGGCGTCGCGGCTTTGGCTCGCTCGACGACTAAGACTTTAGAGGACTAAGACAATGGCCACCGCCGCAGTGCTAGAGAACCAGATCCGCACCATCGATCCCGATGAAGAGCGCGCCTTTATGGACGCGATTGATCGCTGGCTGGAGCGTGAGGTGATCCCTGTCGTGAAAGACCACGATCACGGCGATATCTGGCCGGAAAAACTGGTCCAACAGATGGCCGAGATGGGCCTGTTCGGCGCCACTATTGGTCAGGAATACGGCGGCCTTGGTCTGCCTGCGACGACCTATGCCAAGATCGTGATGCGCATCTCCAGCTATTGGATGGCGATCACCGGCATTTTTAACTCGCATCTCATTATGGCGGCAGCCGTAGAGCGTTTTGGTACGCCAGAACAGAAGATGAAATGGCTGCCCAAATTTGCGACCGGCGAAATTCGCGGCGGCCTTGCGCTGACAGAGCCCAATGCGGGGACCGACCTTCAGGCGATCCGCACGGTGGCCAAGAAGAACGAGGACGGCGATTACGTTCTCAACGGCACCAAGACGTGGATTTCCAACGCTTTGAACGGTGATTGCTTTGCCATGCTGGTGAAGACCGATCCCGATGCAAACCCGCGCTACAAGGGTATGAGCCTTTTCATCGCCGACAAGCGCGCCAATGATTCTGGGGGCCTCTCCACCGGCAAAAAGTTCGACAAGCTCGGCTATAAGTCGATCGATAGCGCTGAGCTTATCATGGAAGACTATGTCATTCCGGCAGATCAGTTGATCGGCGGCGTCGAGGGGCAGGGCTTCTTCCAAGCGACCGGCGGGCTTGAGCTTGGCCGGATCAATGTGGCGGCTCGTGGTGTGGGCCTCGCCGAAGGTTCACTGCGCCTTGCGACCGAATACGCTCAGCAGCGCGAGACCATGGGCAAGCCGATTGCGCAGCACCAAGCTATTCAGCTCAAACTCGGAGAAATGGTGACGCGGGCACGCGCGGCGCGCCTGCTGACGCTCGATGCATCGGTTGCCTACGACAAGGGTGAGCGCTGCGACAAAGAGGCGGGCATCGCCAAATATTTCGCCTCCGAAGCGGCGGTCGAAAACAGTCAGGAAGCGATGCGGATTTACGGCGGCTACTCCTATTCCAAGGAGTACGATATCGAGCGTTATTACCGGGACAGCATGTTGATGTGCATTGGTGAGGGGACCAACGAAATGCAGCGGATGATTATTGCCAAACAGCATCTCAAAGAAAACCAGATTTAGTCCGGGCGCGGCAGAGCGATGCACCTCCCACTCAAGGGCTTTCGGGTTATCAGCGCTGAGCAATATGGCGCTGGGCCCTATGGCACGATGCACCTAGCCCAGCTTGGCGCTGAGGTGATCAAGATCGAGCCACCGCGCAAAGGCGGCAAAGGTGGAGGTGACACCGCAAGGGCGGTTGGCCCGCATTTTCTGAGCGAGGGTGAAAGTCTTTATTTTCAGTCGTTTAACCTCAATAAAAAATCTCTCACGCTCGACCTTCGCAGCGAAGAGGGGCAGCAGGTTTTCAAAGCACTGGCTGCGAAAAGCCATGTGGTCGCGAACAATATGCGCGGTGATCTGCCGGAGAAATTGGGCCTGACCTATGACGCGTTAAAGGACATCAACCCCGCCCTCGTTTGCGCGCATTTGTCAGCCTATGGCCGCGATAATGAGCGGGCTACATGGCCGGGATATGACTATCTCATGCAGGCCGAGGCGGGCTATTGCGCGGTAACCGGAGAGCCCGGCGGCGAGCCGCAGCGTATGGGCCTCTCGATGGTCGACTTTATGACCGGCACGCTGTTCACGATTGGGTTGCTATCGGCCTTGGTCGACGCGCAGCGCACGGGGAAAGGCCGTGATGTCGACATTGACCTCCTCTCCGCGGCGGTGCATCAAACTAGCTATCCCGCGCTGTGGTATATGAATGAGGGCGACGAAACCTCGCGCACCCCGCGCAGCGCTCACCCCACAGCAACGCCCAGCCAGATGTTCAAGGCTAAGGACGGCTGGATGTTCGTCATGTGCCAGCTTCCCAAATTCTGGGACATTCTCGTAGATCGGATCGGGCGCGAAGACCTGCGTGATGATCCGCGCTTTGCGAAGAATGCTGACCGTCTGGAACACCGAGAGGTCCTCACCCAGTTGCTCGACGAGGAATTCTTGAAGGAACCCATGGCGCATTGGCAGAACCTGCTGGCCGGATTTGTGCCTGTGGCTCCGGTCTATGAGCTCGGCGATGCGCTCGACAATCCGTGGCTCAGGACCATCGGAATGCGCGATCAAGTGCCGCATCCTGAGAAGGGTTCGATTGACGTGCTGGCAAGCCCGATCAAGCTTGACGGCAAACGCCTTCCCAACCGTACTGCACCAACCCTTGGCGCAGACAGCGATGCTATCCTTGAGGATTTGGGATATTCGACTGAGGACATTGCAAAAATGCGCTCAGGCGGCATCATCTGACGCACTATGGGCAAGCTTTCCGGAATAACCGTCGTCGACCTCACCCAGTTTCTGCCTGGGCCGATGATGACCGTCATGATGGCAGATCAAGGTGCAAGGGTTATCAAGGTAGAGCCTCAAGCGGGTGACCCAGCGCGCATGATGGAGCCCAAAGAGGCTGGGCACTCAGTCTGGTTCGCTAACCTCAATCGTGCCAAGGAAAGCGTCGTTCTCGATCTCAAGAGCGAGGAAGGAAAAGCAGCTCTTGTCGAGCTTTGCAAAGGGGCCGATGTCTTTGTCGAAGGCTTTAGGCCCGGCGTGATGAAACGCCTTGGCTTTGATTACGACGCGGTCAAGCAAGTCAAACCGGACATCATCTATTGCTCGATTTCGGCCTTTGGCCAGGAGGGGCCGCTAGCGCACCATCCTGCACACGATATGGCGGTACAGGCTCTAACAGGCTTTCTCGCGGTCAATGACGGGCCTGACGGAATGCCCGTGGTCCCAGGCGCTCCGAGCGCCGATATGGCCGCAGGGCTTACGGCTTTGTCGGCGGTTCTGATGGCCGTGGTAGGGCGTGATCGCACAGGCGAGGGCGCCTATATCGATTGCGCGATGTTCGACAGCATTTTGCCCTGGTGCGCACACACCGCTGGCAGCGCTATTGCGGGCGGCGAAAGCCCGGTTTCGGCGAGCCAAAGGTCATTGGGTGGTGCAGGCTTTTATCAGGTCTACCAAACAGCAGATGGCAAGCATGTCGCGCTCGGTGGGCGAGAGATCAAGTTCGCTCGAAACCTGCTCGCAGCCCTGAAACGAGAGGATTTGATCCCGCACGCGGAGCGTGAAGCGGGAGAACAAGGTGAGTTGATTCAGTTCCTGCGTGATACGTTTGTGACGCGTACCCGCGATGAGTGGGTCGAATGGTTTACAGACAAGGATGTCGCGTTTGCTCCGGTCCTGAACTTTCGCGACGCGCTGGACGAACCGCATATTGCTGAACGCCGAATCCTTGTTGAAGGCAGCGACGGAGCGCATCACATCGCCCCGCCAATCCGATTTGTAGGCGAGGAATGGATCCCTGGCGCTACTCCGGAGCTTGGAAGATGACGGCGTTAGCTGTCCAGGTCGATATGCATCGCGTAGGCGAACCGGTCTCCTGGGTGGTGGCTGACCGAAATCTCGTAGACTTTGCCGGCGGGATCGAGATAGCAGCGGATGATCCGCAAGACGGGCGAACCCTTTTCGATGCCCAAGGCATCGGCGGTCTCAGCATCAGCAGCAATCGCCTGAATATCTTGCGTGACGCGGCCGATGGTGACGCCAGCCAATTGTTCGATCTGGCTGAACAAAGTGCCCGCTGCCAAGTCCAGCTGATCGACGGCCCCGCCAAGGCTCTCATGGAAATAGGCGTCGGTGACGGCGATGGGAGGTGCATCGGCGGCCTGCCTACGGGTGCCGCGAAAGCTGCGCCAGTTGCCCTTGGTGTCCTCGCCAATCTGTTCGGCAACTTCGGCAGGAAGCGTGTCATTGGCGATCTCTTTGTAGACGACTTCGCTATCGCGGGCATATTGGAGAAGCTCGCCAACATTGGACAGCGGCTGATGAAGCGCGCCGCCTCGTGCGGAGGCGGGTTGAACCGTTGTGCCAGACCCACGTCTGCGCGATATAAGGCCTTCCATTTCAAGCCGCTTGAGTGCCTCACGCACGGTAAAGCGGCTCACGTCATACTCACGGCACAGCGCGGTTTCGGTCGGGAAGGGCTGACCATTCTCGTACCGGCCGCCGATGATTGCTTCGCGCAACTCGCCAGCCACTTGCATGTAGCGAGGCGTCTTCTTTTTCAGAGGCGTGGCGGCGTTGGCCAACTCAATCTCCAATCTGCAAACTCGAGGCAGAGGATCGCTGTATGAGCGAACCGCTGCTCTCGCAACTCTCTCGCGGACTAGCGTGTACCGTTAGTGAAAGCGATAAGTCACGTGCGCGAATGCACTTGTTAGATTGGTTGGCCTGCGTTGCCGGGGCTCGGCAGTCGGATGCGGCGGGGGCTGCGGCAAAATTGTTCGGGTCTGGTTGGGAGCGAGCGAGCTGTCTTGGCAATGTGCTCGAGATGGATGATGTTCACCGCGCCGCGCTTCTCCATCCGGGGCCAGTGGTTTGGCCAGCAGCGATGAGTAAGTCCGATGTCTCGTTGGACGAGCGGCTTGAGGCGGCCGTTCGCGGATATGAAGCGATGATCGCGGTCGGTTTGACGCTCGATGCGCATCACTATGCGCATTGGCATCCCACGGCGACGGCTGGCGTGTTTGGGTCTGCTGCAGCGTCTGGCTCGCTGCTTGGCATTGGTGAGGACAATATGACCGATGCGCTTGGCAATGCGGGCTCGGTTGCTGGTGGCTTTTGGCATATGCGTCACGATGATGTTCTGACCAAGCAATGGCACGTATATCACGCGATGCGGACAGGGATTGATGCCGCGCATCATGCCAACGCTGGAGTGACAGGGCCCGCTGCCTTACTTGAAGGGCCCCAAGGGCTCTTTGCAGCAATGATCGAAGGGGCGGGTGAACTTGCCTTGGTGCAGAAGAGCTGGCAGATTAACGAAGTCAGCTTCAAGCCTTTTGCGGCCTGCCGCCATGCCCACCCCGCCATTGATGCGGCCTTAGAGGCGCGTGAAGCAGGGAAGCTGGTCGCGCCCTTTTATGTTGAGACGTACCGCGACGCGTTGACCTTTTGTGATCGGCCAGAGCCCGCAACCGAGCTCGAAGCCAAATTCTCGCTCCAGCATGCGGTCGCGGTTGTGGTTGATGGACGGCAGGCCAAGCCGGAGGACTTCACTGAAGATGCCATCGCTGAGCTCGCGGATTTGCGGGCTCAGGTAACCGTGGCTGAAGATCCTGAAATCACAGCGAATTACCCCACTCACTTCGGAGCGCGGGTCAACGGATTTGAACTCAAAGACACTTTGGGCGACCCCGAAAGGCCCGTCTCGCAGAACCACATCATCGATAAGATGCGCACGCTGGCAGACTGGGGTGGCCTCGCAACTGCCGAAGCAGATCGGGCAGTCGAACTCGCGCTTCACGGCGATGATGCGTCTGCAATAGACGCGATGCTCTTGGAGTGGCTGTCATGAGCCCGACCGAACAAATCTTGGCCTTCGCCGGGGCGCAGCACACGCTGCCTTTGGGTGTGCGCGACGATGCGGTCCGATTGCTCAGCGACACCATTGCTATAGGAGCAGCAGCGGTAGGCGCACCAGGCGAAGAAGCTATCTTGCAAACTGCACGGACCTTTGGTGCTGGGGAAGAAAGCAGACTGTTAGGGACGTCCGAGAAGCTTCCCGCTGCCTCTGCTGCGTTCGTCAATGGATACCGCGTCCACTGCCTTGAATGGGACGGTGTTCACGAACCCGCCGTGGTCCACGCGATGAGCGTCGCCACCGCAGCGCTTGGGGCGGCGATTGATCGGCGCGGAGGATGCGACCCTGAGGGGGCATTGCTCGCACTGTCCATTGGCGTCGATGTCGCATCGGGCTTAGGGCTGTGCGTCGACAGCGCGATGCGTTTTTTCCGCCCCGGCATTTGCGGCGTGATGGGCGCAGCGCTCGCGGTTGCGCGCATCGAAGGGGCGCCGCTCGCCGATGCGCTCGGTCTTGCCTATTCGAGCGCGGCCGGCACCATGCAGGCGCATGTTGAGGGCAGCGAGACGCTCCCGTTTCAAATTGCCAACGCGGCGCGCGCTGCTGTTATGGCAAGCGACCTTGCAAACGCGGGATTTGGCGCACCCAAAGACCCACTCGAAGGGCCGTTTGGGTATTTCCAGCTGTTCGAAAGTGGCGACCTCACCCGCTACACCGCCGATCTTGGATCGGTGTGGCGAATCGCCGAGGTCAGTACCAAGCCATTCCCATCGGGTCGGGCCAGCCATGCCGCGCTCGGCAAATTAGCGGATATTGCGATCAATCCGGACGAAGTGGCCGCGATTGAACTCGCCTGCCCGCCGCTTATTCGCCGCCTCGTTGACCGCGCATATTCACCCGAGATGTCGCCTGCATGGGCGCGGCTGTGCATGCCCTATCTCAGCGCACTGATGCTGACCGACGGGCGGGTCGATCCACGCCGGTTCACGCCTGCAGACATTGCCGACCCCAAGCTTGCCGAGATTGCGGCAAAGGTGCGCTTGGTTGATGACGGAAACACAGATGGAAACGCGCTCTTCCCGCAGAGCCTCACCGTCACAAAGACCGACGGCAGCAGCATTACCCACCCAGTTGAACACACGCTTGGCAGCCCGGAAAACCCGCTTTCGCCAGAGCAAGCGGCTGCGAAACTAGACCTCGCGCGCGAGCTTGCACCCGCGGGCGCAGATGTGCGCCTGTTCGATGATCCTCTTGCCTATTTCACGGACCCGCAATGACCTATCCGACTTACTTTGAAGCGCTCGATCACAAGCAAATGCTCGCCGACTATCCGGTCGGAGAGGAGTTTGTCTCTCGCTACAAAGCGATGAGCCGGGATGAGTTGTTTGCGATCCAGGATGCGCAGTTTAAGCGCTTGATGGTGAAGGGTTGGCAGGTACCCTTCTATCAACGCTTATGGAACGCGAAAGGGATCGAACCCGGCGATATCCGGGGCCTTGCAGACATCGCCAAGCTGCCTGTCTACGATAAATCTGACCTTATGGCCTCCATCGCCGATTATCCGCCCTATGGCGACTTTCACGGCATGGGCGATGCGGCAACGCGCGACCCAGTGATTTTCCACACGACCAGCGGAACTACGGGTAAGCCGCAGGTTCTGATGTTTGGTCCCAAGGGCCGCGAGGTTGGCAATCTGCTTGTCGGTCGCATGTACCGTTGGATGGGCTTGTCGAGCGACGATGTTGTACATTCGGTCTATGGCCACGGCATGATCAACGGCGGGCACTATATCCGTGAAGCCGTTACCAAGTTCACCAATTCGATCTTCCTGTCCGCTGGCACCGGCATTGAAACGCGCAGCGCCAATCAGGTGCAGTTGATGGCCGATTTTGGCGTCACGGCGGTGGTTGGCTTTGTCGATTACGTCCGCAAATTGGCAGGCACGGCTGAGGAGTTGGGCCTGTTCGACAAGATCGATATCCGTATGATTATCGGGCATTTGGGCACAGAGGACCGCCAAGCAACCGAAGACGCATGGCACGGCGCGAAAGCCTATGATTGGTACGGGGTCGGCGACACAGGCTCGATTGCAGGCGAGGGCCCGGAGCGCGACGGCATGTATGTCTGGGAGGACGCGCAATACCTGGAGCTGCTCGATATCGATAGCGGCGCACCCGTCCCGCACGGCGAAACCGGCGATATGGTGGTCACCTGCCTCTATAAAGACGACATCGCGCCCTGCATCCGCTTCAACACCCACGACATAACGCACGAGCTTGATGGACGCGGCGAGATTGCGTTCAAGCGGATCGCAGGCTTTCGTGGGCGCAGTGACAATATGGTGAAGCTGCGCGGGATCAATGTCTTTCCCCATGCGATTGGTGCGATCATTGAGAACCGGCCTGACCTTACCGGCGAATATGTCTGCCACCTCAGCCGCGATGCGAGCCAGCGCGATGCGATGCGTGTTACGCTCGAAAGCAATGGTGGGACGGATGCGGGCGCGCTTGCAGAGACGCTCAAGCAAGGGCTTGGTGTCGAGGTTGAAGTTCAGCTTTGCGAGCCCGGTGCCACAGCAACGGTGACCGAGATCGACAAACGTCAAAAGCCGCTTCGGCTGATCGACGAGCGAGGGGTCTGAGCGACGCGATGATCGACCGCTACAACGCCTTTCTTTACCGCGACGACAACGCCTCTGGCGGGGAGGGTGCGCTTGCGGGCCTCACCATCGGAGTGAAGGCGAATATTTCTGTGAAGGGCATGCCGTTTCACGCGGGGGTCGGTGCTTGGGAAGGCCGGGTTGCTGATGCCGACGCTGAGGTGGTGAAGCGGCTTCGCGCAGAGGGCGCAGTTATCTCTGGCATTCTCAACATGGAAGAGGGGGCTCTGGGCTCAAAGACTGACAACCCGCATTTTGGGCCGACCTACAACCCCCACCGCGAAGGATACTCCCCTGGTGGATCATCGGGAGGCAGCGGTGCAGCGGTCGCAGCAGGCCTTTGCGATATCGCGTTGGGCACTGATACCATGGGCTCGGTCCGCATTCCGGCGGCGCATTGCGGGGTTTATGGGTTTAAACCTGCAACCGGCGCGGTGAGTCAGGATGGGCTCATCCCCGCTGATCCAAGCCTTGACGCGATAGGTCCCTTGGCGCGCGATCTCGACACGCTCGAGCGGGTTGCGCGGGTGATGAGCGATTTCGGGGAAGCAGACATAGCTGGACCAGGCGCGACCCTGGTTGAGCATGGAGTCGAGGTTGATCCTGAGGTCGCCGGTGTCTATGAAAAAGTGGTCTCAGTCCTGCCAGCACAGCCCAAGCAAACGAGCTTGAGCGAGAGTAATTCGCGCATTCGCTTTGCTGGCTTTATCAAGACATCGCTGAACATGGCGGCGGACCTTGAGGGTGTGAAGGGGTTGTCACCCAACCTGCGCAAACTTCTGACCTATGGGCCAGATCGGCCTGAGAAGAAACTCGCGCTCGATATGGATGTGCTCAATCAAATGCAGTTCGAGGTGCAGCACATCGTGAAGAAACACGGCTTCCTGATCCTTCCCACTGTCCCAAATACAGCCTTTCCTCATTCTGATCCAGAGCCCGCCGCGCAGGCTGACTTCACCTGCCTTGCGAATATTGCCGGACTTCCCGCAATCAGCATCCCAGCTGGCTGGACGCGGGACGGCCTTCCAGTCGGCATCCAGATCATTGGCGCGGGTGGTGCAGAGGCCGGCCTATTCCGCCTCGCAAGACACATTGACAACAAACTCAGCGCCTATCGCGCTCCGCAATCTATGGGAGAGACGACATGAGAATAATCGTACCCTTCAACCTCAAAGCTGGCACTGACATCGCCGAATATGAAGAATGGGCCAAGACCAAGGATGTGCCCACCGCAAGCGCGCTGCCGTCGGTCAACAGCTTTACCATTCACAAGGCAACCGGACTGTTCGGAGACCCCGATACACCGCCGCCTTATGCCTATTTCGAGGTGCTCGACATCACCAATATGGACGACTTCATCGCCGACGTGTCGGACCCTGAATTTCAAGCCAAAGCCGCGCCGTTTCAGGACTATGCTGACGGCCCGCAATTCATCCTGACAGAAGATTTGTAAGGAGGATCTTTGATCGTGGGCAAGTTCTCCGGAAAGACGATTGTTGTTACTGGCTCTGGCAAACAGAAAGGGCTGGGGCAGGGAATCTTGCAAGCCTTCGCCGATGAAGGTGCGAACTGTGTGGTGTCTGACCTTGCCATTGACGACGAGGCAGACGCTGTTGCGCAAGAGCTTCACGGTCGCGGCGCCAAGGTTGCGACATTCGCTTGTGATGTCTCCAAGGCTGATCAGTGCACTGGATTGATTGAGGCGACGGTTGAGGCTTTTGGCGGCGTTGATGTCTTCGTCAACAACGCTGGTATCGGTTTCAAGATGAAGCCTTTGCTCGAAGTCGATACCGCAGATGAGTGGGACCAAGTGCTAAGCGTAAATCTGTCCGGCGCATTCTACTGCACGCAAGCCGCGGCGCGCGCGATGGTTGAAAGAGATCGAGGTGGCCGGATCATCAACATCGCTAGTCAAGCGGCCAAAACCGGCTTTCCGCATTTGCCCGCCTATGTCTCGTCAAAGCACGGCATGGTGGGTTTGACCCGCGCGTCAGCAGTTGAGCTTGGCGCGCATGGGATCACCGTCAATGCGATTTGCCCCAACCATGTGACCACTGGGCTGGGAGCCAAGCAGAATGACTATTTTTCTAAGCTCCTCGGCTTCGACACCGTTGAGGATTACCTCACCAATATGAGTGCACGTAATCCAATGGGAAGGCCTGGCCTACCGAGCGACACCGCGGCCGCATGCCTTTGGCTTGCTAGCGATGAAGCGTTTTATGTTACCGGAGAGGCCCTCAATGTGAGCGGCGGGGAGGAAATGCACTGATGCCTTTGGTGGAAGAGCGCATGGATTTGCCGGGCGGGGCAAAGCTTGCCCTTAGCGTCGTGGTCAATGTCGAGGAAGGCAGCGAGATGACCATCGCGCGCGGCGATCGCGGGATGGAGCCCGTCGATGAGCTTGGCGTCTTTGTGAAGTCGAAGATTCGCAATTATTCCAATGAATCCAATTACCTCTATGGCATCAAAGCGGGCGCTGCGCGGATCGTCAAACTCTTGAAACGCTATGACATCATGGCGAGTTGGACGGTTGCCGCACTGAGCCTTGAGAACCATCCTGAGATTGCGGAGGCGATTGTTGAACTCGACCACGAGCCGGTCAGCCATGGCTGGCGCTGGGTGCACCAATTCAAGATGGACGAGGATCAGGAACGCGAGTTCATCCGCAAAGCTGTGACTAGCATTGAGCAGACATGCGGCGTGCGGCCCTATGGCTGGCTCTCGCGCTATCTGCTGACCGACAACACAAGGCGACTCTTGCAGGAAGAGGGCTTTACCTATCACATGGATGACTACTCCGGCGACGTGCCCTTCTGGGACCGTGAGACGACCGGCACTCCTATGTGCATCGTACCCTATCAACTCGATAACAACGACATGAAGATGTGGACCGATCCCGCGCTCACGCCTCACCAATGGCTCGACTATGCCAAGGCGAATTTTGATCAAGCTTATCGTGAGGGCGAGGAAGGGAACCCTAAGATGATGAGTTTGGGCCTCCATTTGCGGATTATCGGTCGCCCGGGCCGTATTTGGGCGCTTGAGGAGTTCTTCAAACATGTCCGCATGCATGACGGGGTTTGGGTGACGACACGTAAGGCAATCGCCGATCACTTTATGGCGGAGAACCCAGCTTGAGCTTCAATACCGACAATCTACGCCTTGAGATCGACGGGCCGGTTGCGAGCCTGCTGATTGACCGCGCCGACAAGCGCAACGCGTTCAACATGATGATGTGGGAGGCAATGCCTGCTTTGCTTAGCGAGGCATGCGAGAGCGACGCGGTGCGGGTGTTGGTCATCCGTTCGGCCAAACCGGGCGGCGCGTTTTGCGCAGGGGCTGACATCAGCGAATTGCTCGCGAACAAGGACGACGCTGACTGGCGCGCCCGCAATCAGACGGCGATCAATCGGGTGCAGTTTGAACTGGCGCGGCTTCCCTTGCCGACGGTTGCCGTGGTGGAGGGGGATTGCATTGGAGGTGGCTGCGGTATTGCCTTGGCGTGCGATCTTCGCGTTGCTTCAGGTGCAAAGGCGCGCTTTGGGATTACGCCTGCAAAACTTGGCCTTGTGTATCCCTTGCATGACGTGAAACTGCTTACTGACCTGGTCGGACCGGGTCACGCAAAGCGGATGCTGTATACTGGCATGCTGCTCAATGCGGAGGAGGCCAAGCGGATTGGTCTGATCGAAGAAATCACCGATACGCCTGAGATGCTCACTAACGCCCTGCTTGCCGCAAGCCCGCATTCGATCCGAGAAACCAAGGAGTTTGTCCGTCGCGTTCTGGATGGTCAAAGCGGCGATGACGCAGACACGCTGCGAATATTTGGCGAGGCGTTCACAGGCGCTGACTTCCTTGAAGGCACCACCGCCTTTGTCGAGAAACGTAAGCCAGAGTTCGGCCAATGAGCATCGCTCACGGGACGATCCTTGGTGGGCTTTCAACCGTTCCCAATCTCGAAGCGGCCTTGCGCGGATACCGCGATTGCCTTGGGCTTGAGGTGGTCGAGCAAGGCGCATTGCCGGATGATCTGGCCGCGAGTTGGGGATGCGCAGGCAATGCAGGCGCTCCTTACGCTGTGCTGCGACCTAAGAGCGGAGAGCCGTGCTGGTTCCGCCTAGTCGAGCAGGCGGATCATCCCGACTTTCTCCCCACGCGAAGCCACGGCTGGGCGGCGTTTGAGTGCACCGTTGAAGATGTTTGGCATTGGCCACAGGTGGTCGAAAAGGCAGGTTTCAACATCGTTGGCCCACCCAAGAAGCTTGAGAACATTGAGCCCGCCTTCATCCCGATGCAGGTGCTCGGGACAGGCCGCGAAATGGTCTATTTGAACCAAGTGCTGAACGATATGCCAGGGACTGATTTGCCGCGAGCAGGATCAGCAATAGACCGGATTTTCATTGTCGTTCTGGCGACCCCGGACCGAAATGCGAGTGTTGAATGGTACCGTGACAAGGTCGGCCTCACGCGCGGGGCGGACTACACTTTGCCCTATTCGATGATCAACAACGCCTTTGGCCTTCCAGCAGATACGCAGACGATGATCACCATGGTTCAACATGAACGAATGCCGATTGTGGAGGTGGATGATTACCCTGCGCAGACCACCCAAAGGCTCCGCCATTCTGGTTGCCTTCCACCTGGCAATGCGCTGGTCACCTTGGCAGTTCGCGATCTTGACGCTTGTGATGTCGACTGGATCAACCCGCCGACAGCGCGCGATGGACCGCTCTACCAGGGCAGACGATCGGCGACCACGATTGGTGCGGGCGGCGAACTGTTAGAACTGGTGGAGGTGGGCGCATGATAACCCGTTGGATCATGACACTTCTCGCGCTTTGCATGCTGAGCGCTGCATCTGTGAAGGCTGATAGCCCACTTACCCCAAGAGATGTCATCGAGCGCGGACTGACAGCGCATGGCGGCGATACATTTGTCGACCCGCAAACGCTCCAACTCTCAGGCATGGCAACCTTCTTCGACCCCGCCACTGGAGCGGTTAGCTCCACCGCCGACGACTACCGCATGTGGCGCGAGTTTGAACGCGGACGCACGGTCGCGCACGGCGCAGATGGCAAGGTTCGGATCGTTGCCAAAGACGGGGGGCGAACCCTGTTCGAGGTCGGCTATAATGGTGAGACCACTTGGACCCAGAACGGCATCATGCCCAAAGACCAAGCCGACGCCTATTGGGCGAACAATTTCGGCTTTGGGATCATTCGTTCAGCGCTCGATGAAGGCTTCGCGCTCAGCTTTGTGCCGCCGCGCACCATTGCTGGCCACAGCGTTTCCATCGTGCGCATCACCGATCCTGGAGGTCAGGAAACGCTTTTTGGATTTGACGGTGAAAGCGGTTTTGTCCGCTATATGGCCTTCGACAGCCCACGCGGCTTTCATGAGCGCATTTACGATGATTTTGTTCGGTTACCCGAAAGCGGATGGGTGCAGGCCCGCTCCGTTACCTTGTTGTACGATGGTGTAATCAACAATGTGGTATCTTGGGAGAAAATAACCATCGGCGACCCGATTGATGCATCGGTCTTCACCCCGCCACAGGAGAGCTCTGAATGACCTTGTTTGCATTTCTATGCCGTGATGGTGCCAATGGAGCGAGCCTGCGCGAACGCCTTCTTGCGGATCATCTTGCGTATGTTGAAACGGTTCTGGAGAAGATTGCGGTCGCAGGTCCGCTAAAGGATGGCGAAAAAACCGTTGGTTCCCTGCTGATCATCAAGGCCGAGGATGAAGCCGATGCGCGCCAAACCTTTGAAAACGATCCCTACTTTGCTGCTGGGGTATGGGATGAAATCAAGGTCGACCACTTCCTCGGCGTCGCAGGTGATTGGGTTGGCGGGGCCGCCTGGAAAAGCTAACTGCGCCGGTGCCGGCCGGGCTCCCACACATCGCTTGAATAGGTTGAGCTTGCGAAGTCTAGAGGCTTGTCCTCCAGCTCTGTGGCTAGCGTGTCGTTCCAGCGATTGAGGAAGCCAAATAGACTGATCACCCCCATGATCTCCATGATTTCCTGTTTGGAGAAATGCTTCTCAAGCTCTCGGAAATGGTCATCAGTTGCTGCATTGGGCTGCGACCCGGCGGCCAAAGCAAGGTCCAGCGCGGCACGCTCCGCATCCGAAAATGCAGGGTCGGTAGAATACTCCCATACCTTGGCGATTTTGTTCCGCTCCCCTCCGGCCATCTGGACAGCACCATGCGCGGTGTGCGCCTGGCAATATCGACATCCCGCCGCCCCGCTGGTGATCGTCGCAATTAGTCGCTTGAGCACAGGGTCTAATGCACCGGGTTTGTAGATCGTTTGGACCAACCGCTCCATCGCCTCGAGCAGTTCGGGCCAATGCGCCATCGTCAGCACATCATTGGGCGCAAATCCCATGATCCCTTGCGCATAGGTCAGCGCTTCGCGGGTGGCGGGCGGCAGGTCCTCGACCTGCATAGGGGCAATCCTGCTCATGGCAGGAGTACGGTCGAGCCAGTCGTCTTGCCCGCTTGCAGATCGCGGTGTGCTTGGGCTGCATCGGACAATGCGTAGGTCTGCCCAATAGTCACAGACAGTGCGCCGTTGTCGAACATGTCCCAGACCCGAGCGGCTCCTGCGGCGCGCTCCACCGGATCTTCGTAGTAATGGAACAGCATCGGTCGCGTGTTGTAGAGCGAGCCTTTGAGCGCCAAAACGCCAACATCAATCTCGCCGATTGGTGCGTTAACATTACCGAAATTGATAATTAATCCACGCTGTCCAGTTGCATCAAGCGAAGTTTCCCATGCTGATTTGCCGATTCCATCAAAGGTAACACGAACACCTTTCCCGCCCGTGATTTCTCTCGTTCGCGCGGCAGTGTCTTCTTCTTTATAGAAGATTATATGATCTGCCCCAGCCGTGCGGGCGGCTTTAGCCTTCGCGTCGGTAGAAACCGTGCCTATCACTTCGGCTCCTATATGATGCAGCCACTGGACCAGTAGCAGCCCGGTGGCACCCGCTGCTGCATGGACAAGCACTGGCCATCCGGCCTCGACCTTCCCGCAACGCTCTACGAGGTATTCGGTAGTGCAGGCTTTCAATATTGCCGCAGCTGCCGTTTGATCATCGATCGAGTCGGGCAAAAGGAACAGGTGCTCTGCACCAATGTTGCGATGCGTGGAATAGGCCCCCAAGAGTGGCCCAAACGTCGCCACCCGGTCGCCTTCTTTGAAGCCTTCAACTCCTTCACCAAGAGCGACGATCCGCCCTGCTGCCTCAAGCCCCATCCCGCTGGGCAAAGCGACCGGATAGATCCCGCGCCGGTGATAGGTGTCGATGTAGTTGAGACCCACCGCGCGGTGTTCGATAGTGACTTCACCCGGAGCAGGAGCAGGGTGCTCTTCAGTGATCCACTCGATGACCTCAGGCCCGCCGGTCTCAATAAATATTGCGCGTGTTGATTGCATGGTTCAGCTTTCCTCCCGGCTACAACTTGCTTGGACCCAGCGAAGGTTTACGCCGATCAGATCGGCGTCGGGCGCAGCCCAAGAATAACTCTCTGCTCGGACTGGGTCCTGTTTGTGAATGTAAAGAACCAGCGAGGGTTTGTTGCGGCTCCCACGTGCCCAAGTGACATTGCGCACCCGGATAGTGACATCGGGTGCCACGCCTTCACCGGCAACCAGCACTCGCCCGCCTTGATCAAAGATCTTGAGTTTGTTTGCAAAGGCCCAGTCGGCATCGCCGTTGGGTTTGCCAGCAAACTTCTTGACCGAGACCCAGCAGGACATTGCGCGAGCCTTGCGAAGTTCGCTTGCTCCGATCTGCCAGCCGCCTCCTGCACGCGGTGACAAGTTTGGTATGGGTTCGGAAGACCAAACGCTCTTGGATGCGCCGAAGGCGTCGATCATCCGCCATTGGCCATCCTCACCGACTTCGATCCCAACCCAATCGGCCTTCTCGCGACCTTCTTCTTCGGCGAAGTAAGCATCCTCGGTATTGGTCCAGATCCCAGCAGGGATGGTGTCATTGGCTAGGGTCGGGTGCGCTATTACTGCGAGCCCAATTGCGATCATTGTTGAGAGCTTTGACATGGGCATTAACCTACGCGCCTCCTGCCTGATTGGGAAGAGTTGTCCGGACAAATCTGCATACAGCCAGCTCTGCATGCTTTAAGTTATCGGAACAGCCGTTTCATACTTGATCCGCTCCATTGCAAAACTGGCGGACACATCAGCGAGTGAAGCGGCAGCGATCAGCTTCTTATAGACGCGGTCATAATCGGCGACGTCGCGCACCAGCAGTTTGAGCAAATAGTCCACGTCTCCGGCCATCCGATAGAATTCGACCACCTCTGCTACCCGAGAGGTGGCATCGGCAAACCTGGTCAGCCATTCAGCGCTGTGGTTATCGGTCTTCACCGAGACGAAAACCGTGACATTCAGTCCAACAGCCTCTGGAGAAACGAGTGCTACCCTTCTCTCTATCACGCCGCTCGCTTCGAGCTTTTTGACACGCCGCCAACAGGCATTGGTTGAAAGGCTCAGAGTCTCAGCCAGAGCTTCGAGCGAAATGGTCGCGTCTCGCTGTAGCGCCTTGAGGATTGCTCGATCATTCCCGTCAAAATGTTCTGTGAAATCTTTCATGTGTGTGAAAATATCACACATAATGGGTAAATTATAGGGATTTTGACGATGATTTCTCTCGAGTGATGGCTGATCTTCTCAATGGTCTAACTGGGACAGGATAATTGGATGCTCAATCAAGTTTCGTCGCAACCTTCGTTCGGTTGGCCATGTGTTGCCAAGATGGTGGGAGGCACCCCGCTTTTTCGATTGGACCTGCGCGCAAGAGGCCGCGACATCACCGTCTACGCCAAGGCAGAGATGTTCAATTTCTCGGGCAGCATCAAGGATCGCATGGCCTTGATGATCCTTAAGCGGGCCACCGAGGCTGGCAAGCTTGCGCCGGGACAGCGCATAGCCGAGGCAACCAGCGGGAATGCGGGGATCGCCTTGGCAGCCATCGGAGGCGCCCTAGGGCATCCGGTGACGATTTTCATGCCCGACTGGATGAGCAAAGAACGCCAGGCTCTCTTGGAGAGTTTTGGCGCTGAGCTTCGACTGGTTTCCAAGGAGGAAGGCGGTTTTCTAGGCTCAATCGCACGCGCAGAAGCATTGGGCCAAGAAGAAGAGGCCTTCCTACCCCGACAGTTCTTCAACATGGACAATTGCCTAGCCCATTTCCAAGGAACAGCACCCGAGTTGCTTGCCCAGCTTCAGGGCGACGGAGCCGATCTTGGCGCCTTTGTTGCCGGCGTAGGAACCGGTGGAACGGTTTCCGGGGTCGGCCGCTACCTGCGAGAAATCGGTTTGTCTATTGGTGTGCACCCGATCGAACCGGCGGAGTCACCAACCCTTAGCACTGGCCACAAGGTTGGCTCTCACCGCATTCAGGGCATATCCGATGAGTTCATTCCTGACATCATCAATCTCGAAGATTTAGACGAAGTTATCGCAGTGCATGACGGTGATGCGATCCTTATGGCGCAAAGGCTGTGCCGAGAGCTTGGCGTAGGAGTAGGTATTTCGAGCGGTGCCAACTTGATCGGAGCCATCAAAACAGCGCTGCAAAGGGAAGAGGGGAAATCGATCGCGACCGTCTTTCCAGACGGCAACAATCGCTATCTCTCTACCGATTTGACCGGGATCGAGCCTCGAAAAGCATGCTTTGTTTCAACTACTATTGAGTTTGTGGGGGCCAGAGTCATACCATATCACGAGCCGTAGCATGGCGGCAGCCAAAGTAGCTCGACGTCTTTCTAGCGGAAAATGATACCTTCTTTTTTAAATACTTAAATGGGTTGTTGGCAAGGTTAGTGAAGTTTGCGCTGCATCTCGCCCCAGACAACCAACGTTGCGATTGGTCATTCGCTCACCACCTTTGTGATTGCTATTTCAAAGGCCGCAGCACTTCGAGATTTTCCAACGTGTAGCAGACATTCGTTCTCATTCATCACATCGACTTTGAGACTTATGGCGACTTGCTTGGTGCCGGGCAACTGGCAGACCCGCCGCCCGTGGCCTCAACTGACTGAAAAGACATCTTACGACTTGGATCAAAATCACAAGTTTTGCGTTAGATCAAAGAACAAGTACTCAGTTCGTGCGTAACAAAGAGGGCTTTTTTATCTCGCAGTCGAGTGGAAGTGACGGATGCAACGCGGGTTTGCTAACCTGTTTATTCTGCTTGGGTTTCTTCCTGACCGGAGCGCTTCCTGCCACTGCCTCTGCACAAGGCGCAAATGCCTGCGATCAAGTGTTCTCGAATCTCCCTAAGAGAACGCCGGACAGGATTGAGACAGGACGGCCATGCGTTGAACAGCTGCCAAACCTGCCCGTGTCAGAGCAGGCCCGCATCGCCCGCGAGTATGCCCGAACTCTGCCTGCATTCATTCCGGAGTCTGAATTTGAAGACCTGATTGCGGCGCTCGATCCCGCTGCACGCCTTCCTCTGGAAGCCCATTTCTCGCGATACTATTCGCATTCACCAGACCCTGATACTGTCACGAAACTCAATGATCTTGGCACACGAGTGACGGTGTCAAACGACGCGCTTGCCCGGGCGCACTATGAATTAGCTCGGGGAATTCGGATTTTTCGCCTCGGAGGCGATCATCAGGAGATGGAGCGCCGAATGCGGGTTGCCCTTGAGCTGGCTCGTCAGAATGATGTCGTAGGACTGATCCCTTTCATTCACAACGCACTAGCCGTTAGGGCGAAGGCCGATGGTGACTTCGTCGCGGCAGTTGATGAGTACCAAAGAGCTTTGGCTGCGTTTGAAGCCAATGACGACCGCGCGTCGACTGGTATAGTCTATGCTAATATTGGTAACGTTTTCTCCGACCTCGGAGATAATCTGCAGGCCATCCGTTTGTATGAGCAAGCCATCGCGATTTACGACGAGTATGAGCCGGAAGGGTCAGAACGGCGTGT
Organism: uncultured Erythrobacter sp.; assembly: GCF_947502395.1. Taxonomy (GTDB): domain Bacteria; phylum Pseudomonadota; class Alphaproteobacteria; order Sphingomonadales; family Sphingomonadaceae; genus Erythrobacter. The sequence continues at coordinate 14,187 of NZ_CANMZM010000002.1, read as the reverse complement.
CGCAGCGAAGGTCAATCGAGCTAGCGCGTTGTCCAATGAGGGAAAGTACGAGGAGGCGGTTGAAGCTTTCGAAGTAGTGCGCGGTGAAAATGCCAAAGTGAACGGCAATCGTTTGACAGGACACATCAACTATCAAAATGCATTGGCGCTCTACGGCATCAACCGGCGGAGCGACGCGATTGCGATGGCGGAAACAGCGGTACCCCAAATCCTTGAATTTCGCGACCCAGCCGAAGCGGGTGCTGCGCTAAACTGGTTAGCGGCGCGGTATCTTGAGGATGGGAAATTGGATGATGCCCAGTCTGCACTTAATCGGGCGCGCGAGATAATGGAGCCAGGTGCCGAGGGGGCAGCCGGATTGCTTGATAATCCAGGCAACACTTTCTGGGCCCTGGAATATGCGGAAAGCATGGGATCGCTGCTGACCGAGCTGGGGCGCCCTGAAGCTGCTGCCCCATATTTCAAGGCGGCGCTGACTCTGAGCAATGATCGTTTTGAAAATGAGAAAATTGAGGCCATCTCAAACAGCGGCCTTTTGTTCGAGTTGCGCGACCGTGACGAACGAATCCAAAGGATGAATGATCGAGCACAGATTTCCGAGCTTCAGCTTTCGCAATCGAGACTGCAAACCACACTTGGCTTTGCCTTGGCATTGGCGATTGGCCTGGTTGCGTTCCTTATCTTTCGTTCATTTACAATCCAGAAGAGCCTTGCCGCATCCAAGGACACTCTTATTTCCGAGATCCATCACAGAACGAAGAACAATCTCCAGCTTCTCACAAGCCTGTTCAATATGGATGCTCGCCGACTGGTGACAGCGGAGGAGGCGCACCAGCGACAACTTGAAGCGGCCAGTCGCGCCCGGACGATGGCTATTTTGCATGACCATATTTACAGCAAGGCGAGCCAAGATGAGCCCGAGGTTGAAGTGAAGGAGTTTTTTGAGCGTCTACTCACTCTGCTGGAAGAGAGTTTTGGTCGAAAGGGGGTCACGCTTTCGCGCAGCGTGCAATCGGCCAATATGGATATAGGCCGGGTCACCCCGCTCGGGCTTCTAATCAGTGAGCTTGTTACCAATGCATACAAGCATGCCTTCGACGAAAATGAAGGACACATTGAATTCTCGCTTGTGGATTTGGGCACGAACATCGAGATCGAAGTCAAGGACAATGGCGTGGGCTTGCCCGAAGGCATATCAATTGGCGATAGCAATGGGATCGGCATGACGTTGATCAGGGATCTTGCTGAGCAGCTGGATTCGATCAGCACAGTCGAAAGCAACAGCTCCGGAACGATCTGGACATACGAAATTGCTAAAAAAGCCGCCTGAGCGAACAAAAAAAGGCGCCCGGCGCGTCTCGACTTAGTCGATGGCGCCGGGCGCAGATGCGTGTCTCACTGCGTCGGGTTCGCAGGGTTCGGGGGAGAGGGTAGGACACGCATAACTTGTAAACTAGTTACTGGATCAGGCTCCGTTGCTGGGCATGGGTGACTCGGAAAATCGCAATGGCGAGCAGCCAGGAAAGGATCGATCGGCGGGTGTCACAGGTCCCCAGCTTCTCTGAGACACTTCGCAATGTCTCATCAACGGCTTGGGATGCTGCACTTTCCGGCAGGAGTCTGTCGAAGAACATCTGAAGGACTTCACCAAAGTCACTCAGAAGCTCCCTAAAGGCTTCTCCGTCGCCACGAAGCGAACGGACCAGCAATGCCTTCCAATGATACGGGTCGTCACTCATATGCACCACTTCAATCGATCTAATCGCCGCCCAGTCCGGTTCCCCATATGGGCTGCTCTGGTTCGCAAATCGCGGTTTCCCCAAGACGATCTCGGGCAATTGCATCGATCTGGGCGGTGGTTGATGCAAAGCGACTGCCGAAGCCATTGTTTCCTCCTATGTCTCGGGACTGACTGTCGAGACAATTGGAGAGATACGGGCTTCTTCTGATTCGGTATTTCAAGATTTCGGCCGAAATGTTCAATTCTTGCGAGCAACCGATTTCGTTCGAAATGATCTAATGGACTTTGCTCCGTTGAGCGCCGATAAAGGTGGCGATGGCAAGGGTTTTAGTAATTGAGAATGATCGTGTGATTGCACGTGACCTTGCTGAGATTCTCAGCTCGCTCGGGCATGAATTGACAGGTTCCGCCACAACATTCAGCGATGGTGTCGCACTGGTGGAGCAAATGGCGCCCGACCTTGTCTTGATCGATATTCAGATTGACGGAGATCGGGACGGGATCGCACTGGCGACCGAACTACGAGAAGAACATGTGGTTGCGATTGCCTTCATCACCAGCCACGCTGATCATTTGACGATTGCCAAAGCTTCTGCTGTTCGGCCCAATGGTTACCTCGTCAAACCGTTTGATGATGGGCAGGTCGAAGCCTTGGTCAGCACCGCTTTGGCAAACCATAGCGGGTCTGGGGGCCAAGTTGATGGTCATAAGGTCGACGCTGATAACAACGTGGCACGGCAATCGCTCAACACAATCCAAAAGAAGCTGGTCAGCGATTATGTCGAGCGGCACCTTGATCGGGCGATCAAGATTGAGACTATGGCCGACCTGTGTAAAATGAGTCCTTCGGAATTCTCAAAGCGGTTCTCTTTCACCTTTGGGATGACTCCCTACCAATTTGTGACTTCGCAGCGCATGGGCGAGGCCAAGAGATTGTTGCGAAACACGGTCTGGCCGATTGCCGAGATCGCTACCGCCGTTGGCTTTGCCAACCAATCGCACTTCACATCTGCATTCCGAAAGTCGGAGAATGCGACACCGCTGCAATATCGCAAGTTTGCCCAATAGGTTTTATGTCCTCGGGCAACGGAGTTGATCTTCTCAGTCCTGGTCCGGTGGTCTTGTCATGCGCATGATTGCTGGACAAATCCTCAGTTGCAGGTGCAGAATCTCTACCCCGCATAGTCGGTCAAACGGAAAGAGCACCATACATGATCAAGAAGATTCTCATCGGCTTAGGCGTTATCATCATTGCGTTTGCGGTGTTTGCTTTCGTCATCACTCGGCCAGGAAGCCTGGTCACACCTGAAGGTGGGGGCGTGATTGCACTTGAGGCCGGTGAATTCGAAGCATTTCCATTGCCAGAATACGCGCAGGCATTCGTGGGCGATGATTACAAAAGCTATTTTGTCGAAGTTGAGCCCGGGATCAAAATCCACGTCATGGAAGTTGGAGAGGGAATGCCGGTTTACATGCAGCACGGCAATCCGACCTCTGGCTTCCTCTATCGCAAAGTGGCCGAGGAATTGCCTAAGGACCAATTTCGGCTGATCATGCCGACAATGGTGGGCTTGGGCTTCTCAAGCAAAGTCCCAGAGGATCAGCATACTTTGGAAAACCACATGCGATGGATGACGGCGGCACTGGCCCAGCTTCAAATCAGCGAGGCGATCTATGTTGGGCAAGATTGGGGCGGCCCAGTGGGTATGGGGGCGATGGCCCGCACTCCCGGATTAATGCGAGGCGCCGTGGTCATGAACACAGGCTTCACTGCGCCGACCGAAAAGCGCGACCTCTCCTCCGCGCATGCGATGGTGAAGACGCCCGTTGTGGGTGAGATGGCACTAGAAGTATTTGGCTCGATCTTTGACCGCTTGCCAGGCGCACAAGGCGATCCAGAATCTATGCCGGAAGACGTGCGAGCGCTTTATGGACGACCTGTTGAGGAAAGCGGCAACGCTAAAGCCCCGGTTGCCTTAATGCGGATGGTTCCCGATGGCCCCGATCATCCCAGCGCCACCCAAATGCGCGAGATTGAAGCCTATGTTGCCACTCTTGATGTCCCAGTTGAGATCGTCTGGGGCGTCAATGATCCGATCCTCGGGTCGGCGCTTCCGACCATGCAGGCGAACCTCCCTAATGCGCCCACGACCGAAACCGAGGCAGGCCACTTTCTGCAGGAAGAAGTGCCGGGTGAAATTGCCCGGGCTGTTTTGAGAGTGGCTAGTCAATTGGAAGCGGGCGAACTTGAGACCGAGGAAGAGCTCTAGCTAGCCGTCTTCGGCTGATGGCCCCAATATATCGATTGAAACGCTGCCGGTGCCATCGACATCAATACACGCCTCGATCCCGAAAACTTCCCGCAATCGGTCTGGTGTTAGGGTCTCGTTCGGGGTGCCATCGGCAATAACCCGCCCTTTGCTCATCCAGATAATCCGGTCAGCATAACGTGCTGTAAGGGGCAAATCGTGGAGCACCGTTAGCAGAGCCCGACCTTCGCCGGATGCGCATTTGAACAGCCGCAAGATCTCATGAGCGTAGCGCGGATCGAGCGCCGCCACCGGCTCATCCGCAATCACAACCGGAGTTTCCGCAGCCAAAGCGCGTGCCAAGTGAACTCGCGAGAGTTCTCCTCCTGAGAGCGTATCGGCGGCCCTTTCCTCGAAACCCTCTAGGTCGCACGATGCAATCGCCCTTGTCACAGCATCTGCATCCCCTGACGATAGATGCGAAGGTCCTCCGCCGTAAGCAAAGCGGCCGAGGGCTACGATGTCGCGCACGGGTTGGGGCCAAACGAGTGGGCGTTGCTGAGGAAGATAGGCGAGCAGTCGTGCCCGTTCTATCGGCCTCATTGCTGCAATGTTCCGGCCTCGAATTTGCGCACTGCCCGCACTGGCTTCGAGAAGCCCCAGAGCGAGACGCAGCATGGTGGTCTTACCAGCGCCATTGGGCCCGATCAAAGCGGTCAGCGTACCCGCTTCAAGAGCGAAGCTTGCATCTTCGACAAGCGCGCTCCCTGATGCAACATAGGAGAGGCGCGATGCTGCAAACAAGCTCATGCAAGCCTCCTTCGCGCTGCGATCCAAATGAAGATCGGCGCACCGATCAGCGAAGCCACCACGCCGAGTTTCATCTCAAAATCGGTAGGGAGAACCCGGACCCCGATATCTGCGAGGACCAGAAGGAGCGCTCCCAGCAGGGCAGAAGGAACAAGCAAGCGCGACGCATCATAGCGCACCAATGGCCGCACGAGGTGCGGCGCGACAATGCCGACAAATCCTATGGCTCCGGCGAGGGCGACTGCTGCGCCGGTTGCAAGGCCAGCGCCCAAGATAATCGCAAGCCGCTGCTTGGTGAGATCGAGGCCCAGACCTGCCGCCGTTTCCTCACCGAGAGCGAGGGCAGCAAGCCCGCGTCTCGACACAAACAGCACCATCATTCCAGCGAGAGCGAAGGGTGCCGCAAGCAAAAGGTCTTCCATGCTGCGATTGGCCACTGTGCCTAACATCCAATTGACCATATCAGCGAGGCTGAAGGGATTGGGTGCCAAATTCATAAGCAGCGCCATTAGCGCGGCGGAAAAACTCGACAGACCAACGCCGATCAGGATGAGAGTCACCACGGATTGGGTGCGAAGCGCAGCAGCAGCAACCACCAGTGTTGCAACAAGCGCCCCTGCAACAGCAGCCAGGGGGAGCGCGAAGGGCACGCTGGAAGTCAGGCCGAAATAGAGCGTGCAACTGGCAAACAGCGCCGCGGTTGCGGAGACCCCCAGAATGCCGGGCTCCGCCAATGGATTGCGCAAGAGGCCCTGCAAGGCCGCCCCGCTCATTCCCAGGGCCGCCCCCACCAATGCAGCGGCGAGGCTGCGCGGTAGACGAATGTCCCAGACGACCAATTGATCGCCTACACTAGCCTGAAATGCCAGTGCGCTGAGAACTCGGTCGAGCGGCAAAGGCACCGAGCCAAGCAGCAGCGAGAGCACAATCGTTGCAATCAGGCCGAGCGCCAAGAAAAGGGAGAGTCGGCTCAAGACGCATCTCTCCCAGCCTTGGACATTTTCTCAATCGCTTCGATCAGGAACCAGCCCCCGCACGAAGTCCATGCGCCATCAAGGGAGGCAATGGGCAGTTCTTCTAACTGCGCCTTCGCGATTGGGTGGCGAGTTGCGCTCCAATTCTTGAGGTCATTCGCCTTGCTCTCGAAGAAGGCAGCGACCACCAATTCCGGGCGCTCATAGGCGAGTCTTTCAAGCGGAATGGGGTTCCACCCGGGCTGAGACTGAAAATTGTACAAGCCGGCCGCCGTCATTAGCTCGTGGATGAGCGTTCCGCTCCCTGCCGTCACACCGCCCGGTGTCATGTAGAGCGCATTTGGCTCGCCGCCCCTGGGCTTTGTGAGCGCGGCGAGCCGGCGATCAAACTCGGCGATCACTCCGCGCGCTTCTCCAGGCTGGCCAAGCGCCTTGCCGATACGCTCAATCTCTGAGCGCACCTCATTGATGTCTTGTGGAAAGCCGATCTGCACAATCGGAACCCCGGCTCGCTCCATAAAGCTGGTGACGTTTGGACCGCCACCATAGGAGCGCACGATCAGATCAGGCTCCAATGCCAGCACATCGGCCGCACGCGGACGGACCTTACGGAGGCCCTTTGCCTCTTCGCGCAGGTAAGAGAAGCGCTTGTCTGCATCGATGGAGAGCGCGAGGATGTCCTCCCGATCCGCAAAGCGCAACACGTACTGGTCCGCGCAATAATCGAGGCTAATGATCCGCTGAGGCTCGACCGATCCTTGCGGCACACTCGGCTCCTGCTCCTCAATTGAAGAACAGGCAAGAAGTGAAAGGCTTAGCGAGCCTGCAAGGATCGGTGCAAAGCGCATCACATCCGATAACGCACGCCACCAAAGACAGCGCGGCCTGGTTGGCCGAATTGGAATATGGTCTCGTAGTCCTCGTCGGTCACATTCTCGATCCGGCCAAACACTTCTAGGTTCTCCGTGATGCCGAAGCTCGCGCGAAGGTCGGCCACCACATAGCCATCGTTTTCAATTGTATTGGCAACGTTGTCAAAACTGTCACCCACGATCAGGACGGTTGCGCCTACGCTGAAGCCGCTCCTCGTGCGGTAGTCTGCGACAAGACTGGCGGTTTCCTCAGCCCGACGCGCAAGCCGATTGCCGGTGGTGTCGTCAAACGCGTCGATAATCGAGTAGTTTAGAGAAACGTCAAACCCATCGACTGGTTGGAGTGCGATCTCAAATTCCCACCCATCGGTGGAGACGCTGTCAGTGTTCTGATAGGTGCCAAAGGGCCTTGGGTTCGCCGGATCGTTGCATGCAGCGATTGGGTTGTCGACGCAACTCACAAAGGTAAGTTCGTCAGTGCCATCGCGGTTGAAGTAGGTGACGCCAACTTCTGCGCGATCTTCTAGGAATCGGTGGGTAATGCCCACGTCCCAGCTCTGCGATTCTTCGGCATCGAGGTTCGGATTGCCGAAATTGCTGAACTGCTGGAACAGCGATGGGGCCTTGAACCCTTCGCCATAGCGTGCGCGCATTACCGTATCGCCGCCATTGGGTGTGAAGGCTCCACTTCCAGCTAAAGTGGCTTCGCTGCCAAAGGTCTCATGATCGTCATAGCGAACGCCGCCGGTGAGCGAGAGGCCTTCAAAGGGAAGCGCGTTGACTTGTCCATAGAAGGAGTTGAGCGAGACCTCCGCTGTGGTTGGTGACGCGCCAAAGCTCGATGAGGAGAATTCTGATTCCTCGCGTTCGGCACCAAAGACGGCTTGTATGTCCTTGGCCGCGTCGAACACGCCCTGATATTCGTAGCGACGGTTCTCACCATTGCCATCGAAGGTGACGAAATCTGTATCAAGATTGACATTGTCCCGGCTGATGTCGGTGTAGGCAAAGCCCAGGCGATTGCGGAAACGACCATTGAGGAATGAGCCGTTAAGGCCGACGTAGCCCACAAAGTCCTCTCGGTTGGACACTTCGTTGGTGTCGCCAAAGGCAAAAGTAGGAGGAGCGAAACCATCGATCTCCGTCTCCCCATCGGCATAAAAGCCGCGCAGATCGAGTGACACATTGTCGGCAAGCGCCACATCGATCTTCCCGTTGAAGCCGATGCTTTCAAACCCGTCTGTTTCAGCGCCGCCGAGCTTCTCGTTAAAGGCGGAGATGCCGTCCGTTGTGAAGTAGGTGCCGCCAAGACTAGCGGCGACTGGGCCAAGGCGCCCAGAGACATTTCCTACAAGCTCCGCCGTGTCGCGCCCGCCATATTCAGCTCTTGCGAAGACCCCTAATTCGTCTGTTGGTTCTCGCGTTAGAAGATTGACCACCCCTCCGATCGCCTCATTTCCGTAGAGCACCGATTGCGAGCCGCGCACCACCTCCACGCGGGAGATGTTGCCGGTGAGAAGCGGGCCAAAATCAAAACCTGCCCCGATGGTGGATGGGTCATTGAGTTTGATTCCGTCGATCAGGACAACGGTTTGAACGCTCTGCGCGCCGCGGATGGACACACCAGCTGCTGTGCCAATGCCGCCATTGCGGTTGAAAGTGACGCCTGGGACGGTACGCAGAAGATCAATTACTTCACTGGACTGGCGTTCAACAATCTGATCCTCGGTGATCACCGTGACTGACTCGCCGACTTGTGAAAGCGCACGCGCGGTGCGGTTGGCGGTGACAACAATGTCAGCAGATTCGGTGGTTTCGCCGCCCTGCCGATCGGTGGTCTGAGCCATGAGAGGAGGTGATGGCAGCGCGAGAGCTGACGCGGCTGCAAGATAAAAGTTTCGTTTTATCAATGTGATATCCAGAGTTTTTCCGCGTCAAGGTTTCCTGCCTTCAGGCGGCGCAATAGACAGTGGCCCGATCGCGCACGCCAAAACGCGCACGACCAAGGAAAATGGCCATCGAACTGCCGCTACTTCGGAAAAAGAGCTTTCCTGTCCCGCAAGGCTGAACCCGGCCCCGGACGAACGACGCGATGGCAGGTCTCCTGGCTCACTGATCAACGCGACTGAACTGTCTTCCCAGCTTCGACCCAAAGGTCATCGCCAGTGACATAAGTAGTTCAGGGCTCCCAGCTCACAGTTGCGGGCACAGCGCCGGATTTGCTCGTCAAAGCGCACCGGCTTCCCTCTTAGCGAGCAATGCGTGTTGCATCGTCCGCACCATCTGCAGCCGCGCTAAGCGAGGGATGTGCGTAAGTCAATTCGCTCTCGATGAAGAGAACTGGCCAATTCCGATGGATTTGATTGCAGAGCATAGAAACAGTTGAGCAAAAAAATGATAAAAAAGGGGGGTGGACGTATTCTACGGCAAGGCTATGGCGATGTGAGTTTCGAGAAGAAATAGTCCCCTATGCCAACCCGTCATGTCAAAATGACCAATTGCGATCAAACTGGGAGACATTCGTCTTTGAGACCGGGGTCGGGAAATGGAGAACCAAGCCTGAACCAGTTTGCAAATCGGTAGGGCACAACGGCACGCGTCGAGTTTTCCTAGAAGGTACACGATAATACATGACTAAACGCGCACTTATTACAGGTATCACTGGGCAAGATGGTTCATACCTTGCTCAGTTTCTTTTGGAGCAGGGCTACGAGGTCCATGGTATTAAGCGCCGCGCTTCGTCATTTAATACGCAGCGCATAGATCATATCTACCAAGATCCCCATGAACCCAATTCCAAGTTGACGCTCCACTATGGAGATCTGACCGATACATCCAATCTGACCAGGATCATTAAGGAAACAGAGCCCCACGAAGTCTACAATCTGGCGGCTCAATCCCATGTCGCGGTAAGTTTCGAATCGCCCGAGTACACTGCCGACGTGGATGCAATTGGAACTCTGCGCCTGCTTGAAGCGATCAGGTTTCTGGGCCTTGAAAAAAAGACCCGTTTCTATCAGGCATCCACATCAGAACTTTATGGTCTTGTTCAGGAAGTCCCGCAAAAAGAGACGACCCCTTTCTATCCTCGCTCGCCCTATGCCGTGGCAAAGCTCTATTCCTACTGGATCACAGTCAACTATAGGCAAGCCTACGGCATGTATGCCTGCAATGGGATTCTGTTTAATCACGAGAGTCCTAGACGTGGCGAAACCTTTGTTACCCGCAAGATCACCCGCGGTCTTGCGAATATTGCTCTAGGCCTCGAAAAGTGCCTCTACATGGGTAACATCGACGCATTGCGCGATTGGGGCCATGCCCATGATTATGTTCGTATGCAGTGGATGATGCTGCAACAGGACGAACCTGACGACTTCGTGATCGCCACCGGAAAGCAATATTCTGTGCGTGAGTTTATTCATTGGTCGGCAAAAGAACTTGGCATCGCACTAGAGTTCAGCGGGGAAGGCCTCGAAGAGGTTGCAACAGTGTCTTCGATTGAGGGCGATGAGGCTCCGGCGCTCAAAGTTGGCGACGTTATCATGAAGATTGACCCACGGTATTTCAGGCCAGCCGAGGTAGAGACTCTTCTAGGTGATCCCACAAAGGCGCACAATCTGCTTGGCTGGGAGCCTGAGATTTCCGCTCAGGAAATGTGTGCTGAGATGGTGGCCGCTGACCTCAAAGAGGCGAAACGTCATGCCTTGCTGAAGTCGCATGGGCTTGAGCTGCCAGTCAGTCTAGAGAGCTAATCACGCCATGACTAAGATCTTTGTCGCAGGCCACAAGGGCATGGTGGGAAGTGCTATTCTTCGAAAGCTCGAAGCACGCAATGCGGCGGGTGAAGACATTGAACTGATCACGCGGGATCGCAATCAGCTCGATCTCATAAATCAGGCCGCTGTTGCTGACTTCATGCTAGAAGAGCGCCCCGATGTGATCATATTGGCAGCAGCGCGTGTGGGCGGCATTTATGCCAACAACACCTATCCTGCAGACTTCATCTACGACAATCTGATGATGCAGGCGAACACCATCCAACAGGGGTTCGAAGCAGGTGTCAGGCGCCTGCTTTTCCTGGGTTCTTCATGCATCTACCCCAAGGGCATTCCGCAGCCCATGCGCGAGGACTCCCTGCTCACGGGCGTTCTTGAACCCACCAACGAACCTTATGCCATAGCGAAGATCGCAGGGATTAAACTTTGCGAGAGCTACAATCGCCAGCACGGCACGGATTTTCGCTCGGTCATGCCGACAAACCTCTATGGACCTGGTGACAACTTCCATCCTGAGAATAGCCACGTTCTCCCCGCGCTGATCCGACGGTTTCACGAAGCGAAGGAGGCCTCCTTTGATGAGGTTGTGATCTGGGGGACGGGAAGTCCTCGACGTGAGTTTCTCCATGTTGATGACATGGCGGAAGCGTCCTTGTTTGTGCTTGATCTACCTCGCGAGACCTATGAAGCGAACACGCAAAAAATGCTCAGCCACATCAATGTTGGCTGCGGCAAGGATGTCTCTATCCTGGAGTTGGCGCACCTTGTTGCCAAGGTGACGGGCTTCACGGGAGAGATAAAGACAGATCCCAGCAAGCCCGATGGAACGAAGCAAAAACTGATGGATGTTGGGCGCTTATCGAAGATGGGTTGGGGCGCCCAGATCGAGTTGGATCAGGGAGTTGAAGGAACCTATCGCTGGTTCTTGGACAACCACGCCGATCTACGTGGGTAAGGTGCCTTGAGGTGGTCGAGGGTATGGTCAAGTGACTCGCAGGCCACTTGGGTTGCTGCAACTCACTGATCGTCAAAATATGATCGTAAGAGCTTTCGGAAACGGGGCGCGACGTGAGGGCGCAGAGCACCTGAAGCCTCTTCGAACTCCAAATCCAAATGCGCTAAGGAAGCCAAATGGCTGTCAAAATCGATTAGTGAAGGACGTCCATCTACCGTGATGACGTTCTTCCAACCTAGGTCAGAAAAGACCCATCCGCTTCTCACGCAAGCGTTAAACACGGCTTCCACAAAGTCATTTGGAATGACTTGGGACATAGTCCCTGCTCGGGTAACGTATCCTCTCACTTTTTCATTTTCGTCATAGATATAGCTGACAAACGCAGAAGCAATGTTCTCAGAAAAAAAGCCAACTGCGAAACCATGCGGCTCTTTAATGTCACCAAGGAGCTTGTATTGATTTCCGTAAAAGCAGCCAGACTTCGCTAGGTAATCCGGGCCCCAAACCTTATACCAATAGGTGTCATCACAATAAACGTGACGATCACGAGGAGTGTCTGCGCCCCATCGATCGTCGCTTGTCATGTTGCGCAGGCGCGTAAAATCGATGTCGGAGAGTTTCAAGTCAGCGCTCGCTGATCAAAACTGGAAATACTTCGTTGCCGAGCATGTTCTCGTTCACCACGATTTTGATCCTCGTCATTCCAATATTCTCGAGAAACTGGATATTCGACGCGATATCACATAAGCCGTTGTAAAGGTTTGTTTTGCTGACGTGGCTCTTGAGTGATCCGTCGTTCACTTTGATCATCCGAGCAGGCCTGCACTGGATGATTATCTTCGAAGCTTTTTCTTTGGCATCCTTCAACAAGATTGAGATTTCATCATTGTTCAAATGGTAAAGAACAAGAGTCAACAAAAGTGCGTCATAGTCGTGATCTACAACAGATCTCGCTGTCTGTTGATAGAATTGCAGATTCTCAAATTTGCAGCCTTTGCCTTCAAAAAACCGGCGGAACTTGTGGCTAATCTCGATATTGTCTTGATCCAACTCTAGCGCGGTAACTCGCTTGGCAATTGGGCTCATGAGAAGTGAATACATTCCAAAGTTGCTCCCAACTTCAAGAACCTTGGACCCTCTAAAGTGTGGCAATGCATCGATCACAGGCTCCGTTTTCTGATCAACCCTTTGATAGTTTAGAGGATAACCAGATGACATCGAGGAGATGTGCGATTGTAGCTCGTTGAAGTTCTTGGTAAAAAAGTCAGCGTTAAAGTTCATTGGAATCCTCTATCAGGCCGTCGTAAAGAGCAGCAACAGGCGGTGCTCGCTATGGTGTTAAAGTTCAATAGCGTCAAGCCTTCAGAAATACGCCTTGAAACTCCAAGCGCCAGGAGTGCAGGAAACAAACTCTCTTTTGAGTTCTTAGTAATTTCTGGACGTCACCTTTGCAGCCATTTTCATGATTCCTTGCTTGATCTGAAATGGACTTGTGGCCCTCAATCATTGGTTATTGGCGTTTGAATTGGCGAGTGGCTTTTGTGCCAGCGATCGAAAGCGGCGGAGGCCATGTTTCTGGGCAGATCGGAGATTTCTTGATCAGATACTGTCTGCACAATCTGCGGGTAATCATGCATACAGTGCACAGGTCTGGTCTAGGCCTTGTTGACAAATTGATTTATCCAGAGGCGTGTTGCGGCGATATGTATGAAGCCGAGATAGCGTGCTGATGTTTTGTCGTATCGGGTGGCGAGACGGCGTGAGCATTTGAGCTTGGCAAAGCATCGCTCGATCCGATTCCGCAGGGCGTAGGTGACGGTGTCATGCGCCACCGGCTGTTTGCGATTGGCCTTGGCCGGGATCACGGCTGTTCCACCGCGCTCGGTGATCGTTTTGCGGATATGATCGCTGTCATAGCCTCGATCAGCCAGGAACATGCGAGCCGCGGCCAGATCATCATCGACCAGCGCATCGAAGCCCTTGAAGTCGGAGACCTCACCGCCGGTCACTTCCGCCCGGATAGGGAGGCCGTGAGCGCCAGAGATCTTTGGGGTAATGAGGTGTATTTTGGAGGTGAAGCCACCTTTTGAACGGCCAAAACCCTGTCTTTGAGTCCCCCTTTTGCGCCCGCTGCCAGATGGTGCGCGCGGATCACGGTGCTGTCGATCATCTGCACGCCGTCCGGCACCGCACCGCTATCATTGAGGGCATCGAGCACCAACTCCCACAGCCCTGCCAGCGTCCAGCGCCGGAACTGGCGATAGACGCTCGACCACTTGCCAAACTCTTCAGGCAGATCGCGCCATGCGGCACCTGTGCGAGCAATCCAGAATATGCCATCGAGCACACGGCGATGGTTGGACGCCGGGCGACCGCCCTGACCCCGCACCGCCATCAAAAAAGGCTCAAAGAATGCCCACTCGTCATCCCTCATCAGCAACCGCGCCAAGATAACCTCCGCAAAAGCTATCTTGAATCACATCTCACAGCACTTGTGAATCCAATTTGTCAACAGGATCTAGATGCGGTGAGCACTATGTGTCGCGATTATTGCCGTCGCATTTGATGTCAGTCGCTGTGTGTCTCGAAGCGCGGGTTCTTGTCGAGAGAATCTTTTGGGAGCAAAGCCATAATGGAATCCATGGGTCTCGGCCGGGCGGCTTGGCAGTTAGGCGCAGCAGATTACTGGCGTCACATTGCACTGGCCAAAAGGCGAAATACGCGTCACGGGACTGACGCGCTCCTCTGGAATGTGACCGATTTTTGTTAGAGTCTGGCACGAAGGAGTCAGACGAGGATGAAACGAAGTC
>NZ_CANMZM010000001.1 GCF_947502395.1 uncultured Erythrobacter sp. | reverse complement strand
GACTTCGTTTCATCCTCGTCTGACTCCTTCGTGCCAGACTCTAACAAAAATCGGTCACATTCCAGAGGAGCGCGTCAAATATCGCATCAGCAAGGCAAACCATACCGGCAATTGAAAGCCAAGGCTCATCGCGATAATAAACGCTAGTAATTTCGACTTACGCTAGGCTAAGAAGTTAAGATTTTCTCAATATAAAGAGGGAAGTCAAAACAAAACAGTCTTTAAATCAGGTCTGCTTTGTTGCTTGCAAAACCAGGTGTTATCCAGAATAGTGATATCCTGGACCCCAAATCCTTCGATCATTTAATGCGTTATCGTATTGTATCCGATGATCGGATCATGCTCTTCATATGGGCAGTACATGATTATACCGCGCTTTGAAACTCTCCGTAGCTGTTCACAGAATGAGAATGGTTCATCGATGTGTTCAATAACATGTGAGCAAACGATATAATCATACTGCTCGCTTTCCATGTTAAAGATATCAGTACATATGAACTGGCGAACAAACTTCGTGCTAGCATAAATATAGTCTTCAAATGTGTCATTGATGTCGAGAACATCGACCGAGATTTTTTGCTTCGACCAAATGCCATAGAATATGCTCGCGAGCAGATCGGCGCCAACACCGGTGCGGTCTCCCACATCCAACAAAGTCAACTGCTCTTCTGACCTTACAGACGGATCGGCATCGCGTAGACGTTTGTAAAGATATGGTAAGATGTCCACCATGAACCCGATAGATTGCGGGTTTAACAGTCCTTCCAGTTCATAAAGCAACGCACGGCTATCCTTATCATCATCGCCTGTGACTTTTGCTCCACCCCTAAACTTTTCTGGGAACGCTTATCTCATTTCGTCCACTGGGATGGTAGATCGTACGAGTTCACGAATCTGCTTTCTTATTTCTATTCCACGCATCCGGTTTTGTCCTAGTTGCATTTCGAGCATTAATGGTCGTTTTTGGTATGAACCATCTTGAACTCGAAATGGGTGATTCATCGTTGGTCAGTGTTGGAAATGTACTCTGCCTAAAACAAGTTGATGCTGCCGTCTTTGTTGTTGAGCCTAACCACATGAGCGTTTAACGAGGGCTCTGTCGCTATCTAGAGTCCTGTGTCCCGGAACAGATCAATTGGCCTAAATGCGTATTGCCTACGTCAAGATAAACTACGCTGTCGGCCCAGTCTGAGGTGCAATAGGCAATCTCAGCTTTGATGAACTTGGCAAGTGCCTCAAGTTGCTCGGGTGCAACGGGAGCATAAGGGGCTTCCGAAAGGCGGGATATGACTTCGAAGTACGCCTTGATCGGATATTTGTCATGAATCGTAGTGTCTGACGTCGTAATTGCCTTAAGGAACTCGGGCAAATCCAATTGTGCAGTGACTGGGGTCGTTGGGCGCTGCTCGCCCGGTCTTTTGCGAATGTGAATCGCATACCGCTTCAAATTGTCACCACCCTGTTTTAGACTTGGTCCAACAAGGGTCACTTCGCAATGAGGGAACAATACATCCGCCACAAATCGCCGGGACAAATGCCTGCAGTGGTCGCCAATCTCGCGCCAGTTGGGAACCGGCGTGTTCAGCTCTGTTTTGCCATCGGGATCGTAGAGGCCGCCTTCTATTACAAGCAATCCGTCATCAGCCAAAAGATCGAGAATGATGTCGGCGACATTCAGGAATCGCTTTGAGTAGTGAATGGCGCTGGCGATCGTGATCACATCAAAAGTGTGATCGTCAAGCACGATATCTTCGAAGCGAAAGTTGAAGAACTCGGCCTCAGGCACGTTTTCGCGAGCTATGTCCAAAAGGTGAGCGTCGATATCAACGCCAACAATTTTCGAGGCACCTTCGTCCGCTGCAAACCGGCAAAACATACCTGCGTTGCAGCCAAGATCCGCATAGCGCTTGCCCCGCAGATCGGGGAGGCCAAGCGTGTCATACTTACGCTTGGTGTGCTCTAGCCTAGTTTGCTGATAATTGATGTTCGGTTGGTTCATGTTGTGCACATCCAGGCCTTGAGGCCGTTTCCCTCGAAGAATCTTTTGATTTTTGACTGGGTGTTTTCTTCGCGAGCATCGATATCAAAGCTTACGAACTGCTTGTTGCTGGCAGTTTCGAATTGCAAAAGGACGATTTCGAGGAAGGCATAGAGCAATTGATCGTCTTTCTCGACCATGCGAAAGAAATTGCTCCAGATGCCATTATGGTCGAGTCCAGAAATGGAGGCCTTTATGGCCTTCACCTGTTCCGAATGGCTTCCATCGTCCTTTAGCCCGATAATACTGCTGAGCAGATAATCCGAGGCTACGTGAAATGAGCTGGAATTCTGTTTGAGCTGGCGGACGAATGTGGTCTTCCCCTGTCCACTAGCGGCCATGATACAAACTACTGTTCGACTGAGGGGCGACAGCCGCAGCACCATACACCGCATTTTGTCTTTCATCGGAAGATTGCTGATCGAACGGACGGCAAAATCGGCCATCATGTTATCATAGAGATGACGTGGGCCCGGAAAGGCATCACCGTGAGCGGAGGGTATCGTGTCATTGTGAACGTCCCAATGATAGTTCATCTCGATGTATGGTATCGCCGCATACAACTGTCGACCGTTGGCTGTCTGCCTGAAAATGTCCAGAAAACTCCGAAGCTTTGCGGCATAATCAGGGCCTAGATCGCTGCGCATATCTAGCAGGAAGTAATCAAGTTTGCGTGCGCTGCTCGGATCGATCGTTGTCCCAAGTGTTAATTGCTGGCCGCCAAGAAGCTCGACGTCATCGAGAAACAGGTTCTCTTCCGTCTGAAAGATGCCAGCGGTTAGCCCTTTGAGATTAGAAGGCAGATATTTCGGAGGCGTTTCCATTACCTTTTGTTGCCTTTCACATTGGAACGGTCGAGACGTTTTTTTAAGCTCTAAAGGGAGGTTGGGGTTATCTAAGCATCTGGTTCGCAACATTATTGAAGTCAGCAATGTTTGCCTAAAAATCCTTACCACACAACTGTATGTGGTCAAATCTGGTCGAGAGTCGGAGTGCAATCTCCGAAAAAGAGCTCCAATTGCTGCCAAGCATTGTGTTGGACCTACTAAGCAGAATCGCATCAGCGAGAGCGTACCACATTTGATCGCGCGATCGATCAAAATGCGTTCGTTCGAGAAAACGAATTCGATCGCCATACTTCTTCAAAAAAGCGGCGTATGTTTCCGGCAAATCTGCAGCGAGAAAGAACGTCTGTGCTTCGCCCGCTTCGATCAATTCGTCAACACAGTTCATGAAGTTTGAAAAGTGGCTCTTGTCACGCCATTCTTGGATGGTCGTGTGATCGTGTTCCGGCCAATTTTCAGGTGAATCATAACTATGGATTTCTGTTGATGCGGCGCCTTCCATCCGTACATGAAGGCTGACATCGCTTCGCTCAGGAACTTTATCGACCAAATCCAGAACATTTCGTGATGGCTTAAGGCAGCGCAGAAAGTGGTTTTCCCGTCTCCATTCGCTGAACGGATGCTCCAGGACATAGGCGGAGCGCGCGTAAGCGGGCACTCCATCCTCTAGGACCAATGGTGTCCCGCGCGTGGAGTCTTCCTCAATCTCCATGTAGTTGAGTGTCGTCATGCCCTTCGACTTGGCTTCCTCCAAGAAGGATTCCTGGATAAGTGCTCCCGAATAATCGAACAAATCCAAGAAACTGCAATTACAATGGTGGTCAGGTTCCCATACGATCACCAATTCACGTCCGGACTTTTTAGCGATTGATGCGCATGAGGCTATCGCCCGCAAGCGATTGCCAAGACCGTGTTGTGCGTCGATGTAGAGGATGTCTCTTTTAACCGATAGGGCAGGTGCGGCGGGCTTTCCCCCAATCAGCTCCGAGGCAATAGCGGCGGTCAAATAGAATTGGCGGCATTCTCCGGGTTTAGCATCAATCTCTTCAAGATCTGCCAGCTGCTCCATTGTAATTGCTGCAGATGCAGATGGGTAAGCTAGAAATGGCACCGTTGTGTGGCCTTTGTAGCGATCATCGAGAAGGTCTGCTGATGCATCAAGCACAACAAGGCTGAACCCAGCTTCCTCGGCCTTGGACTCAAGCGCATCAAGGGCGGAAAGCAATAAATCTTCACCCTCCTTGATATCATCATCCAGGCGAATGATAAGATACTTGCTGTCGATATTCAATCGATCCGGGTGCCGCCTGACAAGGACAGTCGACAAAGCAGTTACCGCGTCAAGTGAGGACACGCTCATCAAAACGTCAGTCTGATCTTGTGTGAGTTCATAAGCCAGCAAGCCCACTTTGCCAGAAAGGAACTCGGTTATCGCGTAGCGTTCGGCATCTTGGCGAACTTTGCTGGGAACGACGGCAGGCCGGGGGGCACTGCGCTTACCAACGAACAAGCGATCATTGACAGATTTAATCGCGAATTGCTGAAGACCGAAGCTCTTTCTCCAGCCCGGCAACAAGAAGCACATGAACCGGTTGGCGTTGATCTTCGAAGACGTTTGTTGCCAGAATTGCCCTCGTGCGCTGATGTATTCCTTCGTCTGTGCTTCTAGTCGTGCAACGTCATCATGAGGCAAATGTGTTATGGTCGAAACGTCCACGCTTATGCGTTTACAGCCCGCTTCCTCGAGACGATCATAAAGATCATCATCGTCCCAGCCATATGTCGTGATAAACTCATTAAATCCGTTGACGCTCATCAAATCGTCGCGAGAGACGTAGAAAAAGCCATTAATAAACTCTTGACCGGGTTCAGCATCGCGCCAATCACCGGCAACGAAGGAGCCCTCTTTCAATTGATTCTTGTCGAAGAAACCGTCGCCCAAGATGATATCTGCGTCTGCCTTGAGAATTTTGTCATAGCTCGCGGTCCTAAAGCCTGCATTAAAGGCCGTAGAGAGAATCCAGCGCGTTTCGTCTTCGATCCGTATCACCTTGATGCGGGGGTCGGAAAAACCGGCGTTTTTCAGGGCTTCGTCAACTGGCTCTAGCGAAGTCCAGTCTACGATGATAACTTCATTGACCGCTTGATATGCAAGCCAGCTTGGCAAGGCGCGCAGCAGATTGTCGGTGCGGTTTCTAGCGCATGTCACGACCGAAATGCCTGGTCGAATTATCTCGGACAGATCCTCTAAAGTCATAGTCAAGCCAGAAAGGTCGACTTTGCCTTGCGCCTGGGCAGACGACACAACCGAGGTCAGGTTTTGACTTAGGTGGAATATTTCGTCGACTGACTCGCGATCCGCAGGGTTGAGATTGATTGCATCGCGAAACGCTCCAATGGCCTCCTCATTGCGCCCCAGTCGCTTGAGCGCGTGGGCCAGATTTACCCTGATATCGGCATTGTCCGGATCATCGGCAGCGGCATGCTGATAGGCCGCAACGGCTTCTTCGACTCGACCGTCTTCTTTAAGCATGTGACCAAATTGCACTCTGATGTGCGTTAGAAACGGAGCGATTTCGAGAGCTTCGGCATAAGCGTCAGACGCCTTTCGCCAGGACTTTCTGTCCCGAGCGGCATCCCCGCGTGCAATCATCGCATTGACCTTTGGCTTGGGGATTTCAAGCCCAATAACTTTTGCCAGGCGACTCAACATCTAAAGCCTAATCGATTGCACTGATGTGAATGGACAGCTCTTCTCATGGCTGCAATATCAAGCCATTGGACGAGACAGGGTAGTGGAGACCGTGTTGCAGAAGCTACTGAGAAAAGTCAACTTGAATACTGAAGCGGTTTGACTAATTTGAGGTGCTGAGCCAATTCGTAAGCGTGAACTGACTTTGGCAGTGAGCCAGCGTTTGAGCCCCGATTAACTCTCTCCGGAATACGTGTGAACCTGGCTAGTGATTTCCGCAATCGTTTATGGTCGAAACGACAACTACAGCTACGCGCTTGATCGCAGGACGGCGCTTGGCCTTAATCAGCTGTCCCGCCAATTGGTGGCTGGTGAGGATGAGATCATCTTCGTCGACTACAACACAGATAATGACCTGCCGACCTATATGGAAGCGATTGGCGACACGCTTGCTCAAAAGGCGATAGACCTAATCCGGGTCATTCGAGTGCGTCCTGAAATCCATGACGCGGCACCTGACGTCGGCCCCCCTGTACGTGAGGCGTTTTGTCGCAATGTGGCACTGCGTCGATTAAATCCTAAGAACGAATGGGTCCTGTCAACTAATCCCGATTGCATGCTTGTGAGCCCGTCCGGGGGAACTCTGAGCGCATTGGTGAAACACTTGCCGCAAGGGTATTTCGGGCTGCCACGTTTCGAAATTCCGCGACTGGTTTGGGAGACATTTCCTCGCACCGACCCCATAGAGGCCGCTCGCCTAGCGCTCCATTATGCCGATGTCTTCGCCCTTGATGAGACAGTCGAGCACTATTTGCCGAAGATCGGATATGATGGGCCGGGCGATTTCCAACTGGCAAGGGCGAGTGATTTGCAAGCCATTTGTGGCTTCAACGAAGAGATGACTTTGGGATGGCACGTTGACAGCAACCTCAATGCGCGCCTCGCGCTTCTTCTCGGCCAATTGACCAATTTCAATGAGGTGGCTGGTGGCGATCTGGCCCTCTATCACACTGAGCATTCACGAAGAATATCGGCGAAACATAAGTCTGGCCGTTCTGAAGATCCCTTTGAAGTCTATGTTGATCAGGTCGAAAATACTGTGCCTAGTCAGCAGGAGACGACTTGGGGCGCGCCTCATGAACACTTCGAAGAGTTTGAGCTCGCGAAGCCACCCTCGAAAGCCGCGATTTTTGCGGTCGCCCAGCATACTCCCAGATCTGCGCCGGTAAGCTATGTCTACGGACCAGAAAGCTTCAATGCTCTTCCCGATGCACCAGAAAGTCATCTATCAGCATTTCTTGTAGACCATCTCGCCCATGCAGGCCCTGGCACGAAGATTGGATGGTTGGGCGAAGACCTACATGGCGCGGACCGCCTTCGTGCCTGGATCGCAAGTGCCAAACTTGATCTTGAAGTTCTTGATATCGCGAGCGAAGGCAATGCAACTGCAATCGTCAGAAACGCTGATCTTCTGTGCCTCGCAGCCCCGCCCGCATGCGAACCGAGATCCAGCAAGGCTACTGAGCAAGCTTTGGCGGAGATCGTTTCTTTTGAGCACCAGCGCATGGCATCAGGTGCGCGCCCACGTCGTGTTGTCGGGCTTAATGTTCCGCACTCCCAGTTCGAGGAGACTTTCACAACATTTATCGCTTGCGCCCTTACGCCTGTGTCGTCCCGAATTCGGTTTGGAGAGGTTAAGGCCCCGGTTCTGGAACCGATCAGCCTTATCGAAGAATTCAACGCTGGACCGGCTGGACTCTTGAGCGAAGGCAAGATCAAGAGTGTCTCGAGCGCTGAAGGCTACATGGCTACGGTCAGGCGACCGTTGCTTCCCGGCCACTGGCGCGTTACCTTGACTGTGAGCAAAGGTTCGATAAAGCCCAGTAAATCGGTGATCGACGTAGCACTCGACACCGAGCCATTGGTAAACGTCAAATTACCCCGAATCATTCCTGGCAAAACAACCCGGTCGATAACATTTAAAAGCGGATTGGATGGGATGTTCGGCGGCTTTTTTGAGTGTCGGATTTGGGCGGATGGCAAATCGCAAATCACCTTAGAAGATGCGACCATTCTACCCATATAGTATTGCGCCGAAAGTGTGGCGCTAACTCCACACCCCACGTGTATCATATACCACTTTATCGCCGCGCTCTTCTGGGGGGATGGCCTTGAAAACATCGTGATCGACGAGCAGCAGCAGGATATCGCATTCCTCGAGCGCGGTATCGATGTCGATCAATTCCGCGCCTGTTCCTGCGAATTCGTCTGGCAGGTCGTCTGCATAAGGCTCAATCACGCGCACGCGAGAACCATAGTCGCGTGCCAGATTGGCTGCGATTTCAAGGGCAGGGCTTTCGCGGAAGTCGTCGATATTGGCTTTGAAGGCGAGGCCAAGGCAGCCGATTTTCGCATCTGAATGTTCATCGGCAAGCGCTTTGGCGCGCGCGAGCACGTGGTGCGTTTTGCTGTCATTGGTTTCGCGGGCTTGTCTGATAATCTTCGCTTCGTCAGGCGCACCATGAACGATGAACCAGGGATCTACCGCAATGCAGTGGCCGCCCACCCCAGGGCCTGGTTGAAGCACATTCACCCGTGGATGACGATTGGCGAGACGGATCACTTCCCACACGTCCAATCCTTGCACATCCGCGATCATTGAAAGCTCATTTGCAAAGGCGATGTTCACATCGCGAAACGCGTTCTCGACGAGCTTGGTCATTTCTGCCGAGCGCGCATCAGTGACAACGCATTCGCCTTTCACAAACCGCTTGTAAAAGGCGAGCGCCTTGCGAGCGCAGCGCGGCGTAATGCCTCCGATTGAACGATCATTATGGATCAACTCTTCAAGAATCTTGCCTGGCAACACCCGCTCTGGGCAATAGGCGATGGAAATATCTGGCGTGCTTTCCGAAAGTCCGGGCATGGCAAGGTCCGGGCGATTCTTCGCAAAGACATCGCGCATCTTTTCGGTCGTGCCCACCGGAGAGGTTGATTCCAGAATTACGCAATCGCCTTTCTTGAGGACGCTGGAGACCTTTTCAGCTGCTTCAAGAATGTACGAGATGTCAGGTGTGTGTTTGCCGTCATGCGAGAAAGGAGTAGGCACTGCGATCACAAAGACACCCGCAGGTTCGACGTCGAGGCTGGCCTTCAAAAAGCCATCTTTAACAACTGCTTGAACGAGGCCATCGAGATCGACCTCTTCGATGTGGACTTCGCCGCGATTGATCGTATCGACCACATGCGCGCTGACATCCACGCCGTGCACTTTGCACCCGGCGCGCGCCATCACCGCAGAGGTCGGTAGGCCAATATAACCAAGCCCGATCACACTCGCATTGAGCGTCGTCTTTTTCATGTCCAGTCGTACTCCGTTCCCGTCGGGCCTGAAAAGCCCGCAGGGAAACGGGGTTAACGCGGAGAAGATAATATTAAGTAAGTCAGCCTGCTAAAAGATCGCAGATGCGCTGTGATGCGTGGCCATCGCCAAAGGGATTGTGCGCGCGCGCCATCGCTTCATAAGCATCTGTATCGTCGAGTAATTTTCCCACTTCGGCGATGATCGTGTCCGCATCAGTGCCGACCAGCTTGGCGGTGCCGGCTTCAACGCCTTCGGGCCGCTCGGTTGTCTCGCGCATGACCAACACCGGTTTTCCAAGCGCAGGCGCTTCTTCCTGTACCCCACCACTGTCGGTCAACATGATGTGCGCGATATCGAGTAGACGGGCAAAGTGGGGGTAATCCAAGGGCTCAATCAGCGCGACATTATCGAGACCAGCGAGCGCTTCGTTCATGACAGAACGAACATTGGGATTGAGGTGAACCGGAAAGATGACCGCTATATCTTCGCGGCTGGCGATTTCGCGCACAGCACTGGCGATTGCTTCCATGCCTTCCCCGAAATTTTCGCGCCGGTGGCTGGTCATGCCAACGATGTGCTTGCCTGCGAAACGCGCTTCAATATCTGCGAGTCCTGAGGCAAGTTCGGGCTTGGCTGCGACTTCCTTGGTGACCCAGTGAAGCGCGTCGATCACCGTATTGCCGGTGACATGAACCGTTTTGGGATCTACATTTTCGGAGCGCAGAGCCTTCGCAGCAGTCTCGGTCGGCGCGCAGTGCAGTGTGGCGAAACTGCCGACGATTTTGCGATTCACCTCTTCGGGCCAAGGGCGATAAATGTCACCGCTACGCAGCCCCGCCTCCACGTGGCATACGGGGATCTGCCGGTAGTAGGCCGCGATCGCGCCCGCCATCACCGTTGTGGTGTCGCCTTGGACGACCACCCAGTCGGGTTTCTCTTCGTCCATCACTGCGCCAAGCCCAGTCAGTGCTGCCGCCGTGAGCGCATCTAGCGATTGATTGGGCTTCATCAGATCGAGATCGTAATGCGGGGATAATCCGGCGATTTCGAGTACGGAGTCGAGCATCGCGCGATGCTGGGCTGAGACGCAGACGCGGCTGTCAAAACGGTCATCCTGCTCAAGCGCATGCAGCACAGGGAACAGCTTGATCGCCTCGGGTCGAGTGCCGAAAACAGTAAGAACGCGCTTGGGAACAGGCATTGAGAACCCTTTGACTTAACCGCTATCTCATCAGGTATGGCGCGCCTTCGTTGGGGTGCGCCGTGATTGCGGAAGGCCTTATAGTTTGGTTTTGTTAGTTTTGTCTTGCTTTGGTGCAGTTAACTGCGCCGGGCGCGCGTTTCCATCAACACAATCAGAACCGTCATCAGCCAAATTCCCACAGAGCCCATAAAGATCAGCAGCATCCATTCCGCAAATCCCAGAGCGAAAGTGACAGCAAAAATAGCGGCATAGACATCGCGCGAGGTGATTGCAGCCAGTGCATTGGTGATCTTTGAGGGCCGCGCGTTGAAGTTGTTTTTCACCGCGTCGAAGGTGAAGGGCCCTCCCATGGAAATAGAGCGTAGCCCAAGGGCGGTAAGACCGATTGCCAAAAGTGCGAGCCCAATCGCGCCGTAAGTCGCCGCTTGCACTTGCCCCTGCCAATACAGGTTTAGCGACGCAAGGCTCAGGAATGCCAGGTTGGTGATCCCATCGGTAATGGTGTCGAGTTTCGCGCCGAATTCAGAGGACCGCATGGTTGCGCGGGCAATCTCACCGTCCACTCCGTCGATGACCGATGCTGCATGGAAGAGCAGAGCACCTGCTATAAGCCCGTTCGCGCCACCAAACAGCAGGCACACCGCCATCAAGATGGCCGTAAAAGCTGCGAGACCTGTTGCGTGGATTGGGGTGATGCCGGGAAACTTCAATAGAACCTGCGAAATCGCCCGAGAGATTGGCCGGTTGAGAGTGCGCGAGACCAGTCCATCAGAAGGTTTACCAGTTGCCTTCACAATGCCTGAACTCACAGCGCTCAATTTGGCGATTTGCGCGGATTCGTGCTCCTGCTCGCCGAGCCATTGCTGTACCGCTTCGCGATTGGTCAAGATAACGGGCACGCCTGAGAGCACCGAAATGGCGTCGAGAACTGGGGAATCTTCCGGCAAAATGCCCTGGTAAGGGTCGCCAATCGCAATGCGAACGTCGGGCAGAAGCCTTGCAAACTCTGACCTTGCCCAAGGAGTGGCCTCCCACCCGCCTGGAACGGCGACAATCATCGCATCGCTGCTTGCAAATTCTTCGCTCTGGCATAGAGCCAGCGCCGCGCGTACAGCAGCCGGGACCCCTGCGACCAGGCGGTTGGCGTGCATATTACTGGAGAAAAGCAGGACTGCTCTTGCCAAAGCGTATGTGCTCCGAGAATGATGATTAGGCTCGTCCGAGGATTATGACCGCAAGGCCTAGTGCTGATCGCAATTGGTGACAAGTGGGAGCCGCAGGAAGGAGCGGGCACGTAGCAAATGAGGGAAAACTCGGCATCTGATGCGTCGGCCTTTGCGCAAGGCGAGAGAGTGTCGCAGGGTCGTCCGAGCGAGCTCGAGGATTGGCTCAACGGATCTGTCTATCACCCACTCTCTATGCGGCTGGCCAAGGCGTTAATACCAACGCCGGTCACTCCTAATATGGTCTCGATCGTGGGTGGCGTCGCGATCGTAACTGCTGCGGTCGCTTATTGGTTCGCTGACAATTGGGTTGTGCTGGCACTGGGCCTCGCCTTGCATATGAGCTGGCATGTCTTTGACGGGGCCGACGGCGATCTTGCGCGCTTGACCGGACGGACCAGTGCGAGAGGGGAGATCATTGATGGGGTTTGCGATTATGCGGGGCACATCGTTCTCTATGTGACGCTAGGCTTTATGCTTATGGAAGAGATCGGTGGCTGGGCGGCCTGGAGTTTGGCAATTGGCGCCGGAATCGGCAGGATTGTGCAAGCGGCCCATTATGAGGTGCAGCGCCGCCAATATCAGTATTGGGTTTATGGCACAAAGTGGTTGCGCGTATCAGACGGCCAATCCGATCAGCCAAACGGAATACTCGGTGGTGTTGCCATCTATTATATGGCTCTAGCCAAGCTTCTGGCTCCGGGAGGGCGCGAGGTCGATCACCTTGTCGAACAGTCTGATGACGAGCAAAGAGATGCTTTGCGGTTGATAATCCGCACGGAAACCATTCCTGTGCTCAGATCAACCTATCTGCTGAGTGCAAATTTCCGTACTATTGTTTGCGGTTTGTCGATGCTTGCGGGCTCTCCGCTGTACTTCTTCGTGTTCGAGGCTCTTGGACTCACTTGCGTGATGGCAGTATCCATTCTGACCGCGAGTACGGCCACGCAACGAATCCAGGATCAGGCCAACAACTCGCGGTAGATATCTAGGTTGGCTCTCGCAAACCGTTCCCAACAAAGCTCTTTTGCACGCTCCAACCCTCTTTCACTCATGCGGGCAGCGATTATCTCATCTTCCGCAACTTTTGTGAGCGCCCCTGCAATTTCGTCCGTGTCATTTGGGTTGACGAGTAGGGCAGCATTTCCAACCACTTCGGGCATGGCACTTTGGTTGCTGGTAATGACTGGACAACCGCATGCCATGGCTTCGGCCAAAGGATTGCCAAATCCCTCGCAGAAAGAGGGGTGAAGCAAAGCCAAAGCGCCGGAATAAAGCTGAAGCAGCGTTGTAAAGCTCACGGTATCCGTAAAGTGAACTCTCTCACTTAGATTTAGTTGTTTTGTGAGGGAAACCAGCTCGTTTGCGCCCGCATTGCGCCGTTGAACCATGACTAGGTCAATATCTTCGCGGTCGGCGAATGCCTTGGAAAAGGCCCTTATAGAGCCTTCATGGTTCTTGTAAGGTGCGAACTGCCCGGCGGTGAGAATGAATTTCTGACCGTGCTTGAGTCCAATTGAACTCAGAGTTTCTTCTCTGATTTCAACTTTCCGAAACTCGGCGGACACGCCGGAAAGAGTTACTTTAATTTTTCGCGCGATGTCAGGCCTTTGACTCAGGATCGCGCGCTTGGTCGCGCTGCTGACTGTGGCGATTGCGTTCGAATGATCGAATGCGCGCTTGATGCCGGTTGCGTAAAATCTGCGCTCTATATGACCGTAGAGGTTTGGATTGCACCATCGAGGGTTTGTGAGCCACATGATATCGTGGATCGTGGTCACCGTCTTCATGGTTAGTCCGGCAGGCAGAATATTGAAAGGCGCGTGGAACAGATCGACATTTGCCAAGTCCACGACTTTGGGAAGCCACCAAAGTGTTGCGGGCCCATTTGCTGGGCTTTTTACAACAGTTTCGGTGACATTTGGCGCTGACACCAAGGGTGATTGCCTCTCAGGATTTCGCAAGAACAGAAAATCGAGCTCGGGCGCAAGCTTTGGCAAATGATGTGCCAAGGCCCACGTGACCTCGCCAATACCGCTTGGCTTGGCCCCTATGTATCTGCAGTCGAGGCAAATAACTGACACTTCGGCTCATTCCGTTCCCAAGGCAAATATCCAGACTGAGAGGCTTTTTAGATATTTTCTTCGTCACTCAAATCTTTGGGGCTCGCTGCACTTCAATTCGGATAAATGCAACATCGATGGATGTGGCAAATCTGTCAGGCTATCGCGGGTTTCCCCCAAAATGATCTTTTTATGGTTGTGCATGCGCACAAATTGTGGAACGCAGAATTCAGGTAATATTGCTTTTCTGCAAAACGTCTTGGCCCGGGAGAGAGCTGGCTTTTGCTGCAGGTTGATGTGGTGCTTTGGGATCAGCTTGTCCGAGTAAGTGGTTGCCTAGGGGAGGGGCATAAAGGCAGTGCGTGAAAGCGCGCGGTATTCAAGGGTGTTCTAGGAAGTATAATGCATTCGATTAGAGTCGCAGTCATCGGTGTGGGAAATTGTGCAAGCTCCCTCATTCAGGGTGTCGCCTTTTACAAGGCCAACAAATCGACCACCGGGTTGATTCGCGAAGTTGTGGGCGGGTACACCGTTTCTGACATTGAATTCGTACTTGGGGTTGACGTGGATGACAGGAAGGTCGGGAAAGATCTTTCCGAAGCGATTTTCTCTGCACCCAACAATACGACCGTTTTCAAGCCAGATATGCCGCCTTCCGGGGCGAAGGTCATGCGCGGTCCTGCTCTCGATGGCGTCGCTGCGCACATGACGAAGGCTGGAGAACGCGGCTTTAGGGTTGCTGACGACAGCGCTGCGGTTTCGAAGGATCAAATTGTCGAGGCCTTGCGCAAGTCGCGGGCCGACATTCTTGTTAATTTCTTGCCTGTTGGTTCGCAGAGGGCGACCGAGTTCTACATGGATTGCGCGCTCGAAGCTGGGTGTGCGGTTGTCAATTGTATTCCCGTGTTTATTGCCAGTGACGAACAGTGGGAGGCTCGGTTCAAGGCCAAGGGGCTGCCGATTGTCGGTGATGACATCAAGGCGCAGGTCGGTGCGACTATTGTTCACCGGGCTCTTTCAAGCTTGTTTGCTGCTCGCGGTGCCTCAATTGAGCGCACCTATCAGCTCAACACTGGCGGTAATACCGACTTCATGAACATGCTGGACCGTGACCGGTTGAGTGACAAGAAGGAGTCTAAAACGATGGCGGTGCAAGCAGCGCTCGCCAAACGTTTGGAGGATGAGAATATTCTCATCGGACCATCAGAATATGTCGCCTGGCAAAAAGACAACAAGGTCTGTTTTCTTCGTGTTGAAGGTACGCAGTGGGGTGAGGTGCCTATGAACCTCGAGCTGCGTTTATCGGTTGAGGATAGCCCGAATGCTGCTGCCTGTGTCGTAGATGCTATTCGTTTTTGTAAGCAGGCTCTTGATCGGGGTGAGAGTGGGGCGCTGACACTGCCGTCAGCTTATTATTGCAAGCATCCGCCAGAGCAGATTCCCGAGGACGTCGCAAACGGTCTGCTGGATCAATATCAGACCAGCTTGCCAGAAGCTGCCGAGTAATCTGAGGCGCGGTGCGCTAGGTTTCCAACCCGATAGGATCGACAATGGACGGTCTCATTTTAGCTGCGGGCTTTGGAAGCAGGTTGCGTGACCTCTTCCCTTCAAAGCCGCTTGCGACGATCAACGGGGTTTCGCTCCTGGGGATCGCGCTTCGTCAACTGGCAAGCGCTGGGGTGGCCCGTGCGGTCGTGGTCACGGGTTACAATGCTGAGGCAGTCGAGGTGGCAGTAGGTGGAATGCGCTCTCGACTTGACCTTGATGTTATCACAGTGCGGGTCGAGGATTGGGAAAAGCCCAATGGCTTTTCGGTAATGGCGGGCGCGAGCTATCTGCCCGGCAATTACCTTCTTGTTATGTGTGATCACCTTCTTTCATCATGCATCCTTCGAGGATTGGCAGGTGCGGATGATGGCGGGCGTGATGTCACACTGGGTATTGATCGACGCATTATTAGCCCGTTGATCGATCCAGATGATGCGACTTGGGTTGAGAGGGGGGCAAACGGCTTTATCAACCGTATTGGCAAGGACCTTACTCAATACGATGCGGTCGATTGTGGAGCGTTTTTGGCGACGCCGGCGTTGGCTGGGGCCATCGGCAAGGCGATCGGCCAGGGTAAGCAGGGTTCGCTTTCTGACGGCATGCAATTACTGGCCGATTGCGGTCGAGCGGCAACGCTCGATATTGGCGATGCTTGGTGGATGGATGTAGACGATCCGGCGGCCCATGCTCAGGCTCAGGGGTTGCTCGATGAGGGCTTTTCTCTCCTTGGCAATGATGCGGCTGATTGGGTGCGGTGTCGCGAATTGAACGTTCAGCCATGACTGCGCAGGATATCTTGCTTGATACAACGCGGCTCGTTTCTCGAGCTTGGACCAAGCGCCGCTCGACCGGGATCGACCGCGTGTGTGAGGCCTACGCTAGGCACTTTCATACCCGCGCGCGCGCTGTCGTGCAGCATCGTGGTATGGTCAAGGTGTTCAATAGGCGCGATTCCGACGCAGTCTTCGATATGCTGTTGCAGCCTTCGTCGGGCATTCGATCCAAGCTGGTTAGGTTCTCTCCATTGGCTCTCACACGTTCACCGTCTCGGATTCCTGGAGATGGGATGATCTATATCAATCCCAGCCATACCGATTTTGATCTGCCCACCCACCATCAGTGGGTGGAGAAGAGCAATTTGCGCAGTGTGTATTTCTTACATGACTTAATCCCGCTGACTCATCCAAGACTTTCAAGCGCTCATGCCGTAAGGCGCCATCTAGGGCGCGTGCGCGGCCTTCTGCGACACGGCTCTGGTGCGATCGTCAACACGAGTGCGACCCAAGCTCAGCTCGCCAAGTTTGCCGAAAAGCGCGGGCTTGATCTTCCGCCAATCGCCGTTGCGCCGCTTGCGGGCGCTGATTTTACAAATCGACCATATTCTCAAACTGAAAAGGCGCAAAGATTTGAGGCGCATAAGCCCTATTTTCTGTGCATCGGCACGATTGAACGCCGCAAGAATTATGAGCTATTGTTTCGGGTTTGGGATGAGTTGATCGATGCGTTCGGGGATTCTTGTCCTCGACTTGTTATTGTCGGCCAAGATAGCCCCCAGAGCGCCCCTGTCATGGAGGCCTACCGCTCAAGACCGCGCCTTGCGAAAGTGGTGCGCTTTGACACCGCCGCCAATGATAGCCAGATCGGTGCTTTGCTTGCTGGCTCGCGTGCACTGCTGATGCCTACACATGCCGAAGGCTATGGCCTGCCGGTTGTTGAGGCCTTACAACTTGGCACTCCAGTTATCGCAAATGACATCCCCAGCTTCCAAGAGATTGGGCAAGGCATTCCATTGCTGCTAGACGTCGCCGACGAAACAGCATGGAAGCGGGCGATTTGTCGTTTTGCTTTCTCCGATAGTGAGCGTGATCGGCAACTCAACATGATGGAGCATTTCATCGCTCCTACCTGGCAAAATCATTTTGCAATCATAGATAGCTGGCTAGAAGGCCTGGCTAGCGCCGAACGGGTGCCAAACGAGAGATTACAAGTCGAGTGTTAGACCGTCTAAAATTCATCAACCCGCTGTTCATCGCAACGGTCATTGTACCGACTCTCATCGCAATCTTGTATTTCGGTGTGTTGGCGAATGACATTTACATTTCGGAGAGCCGCTTTGTTGTGCGTAATCCGACCGAGAAATCCGGCTCACCCCTTCGCGCCGCGTTGGGTCAGGCTGGCCTTGGTGGTGCGGCTGGCGCTGCTGAAGGAAATGCCACGATTAGCGAGTACATCCTCTCACGCCGCGCTCTTGCAGATGCCGATCAGGATGGTTTCGTTGCAAATGCCTATACCGATCCGAATATATTCTTTTTCGATCGGTTCGGAGCACTGTGGGGGGAAAGCAAGGAGCAACTCTACCAGTATTTCATCGGGAAAGTTGTAGTTGCTGAAGGACTTTCGGGTCAGGTCATGACATTGCGGGTTAGCGCATATGATCCTGCCGAAGCTCGAGAAATCAACTCGCGCCTGCTTCTCCAATCCGAAGAACTGGTCAACAGCCTGTCTGAACGCTCACGCGATGACACAATCGCTTTGGCGCAAGAGCAGGTGGACGAAGCAACCGACAAAGCGCGCTCTGCCAGGCTTGAACTGGCGCAATATCGAGGTGCTGAACGGATCGTTGACCCCACGCAAGAATCGCTAGTCGGCTTACAGATGGTGGGTAAGCTTCAGGATCAGTTGATTGCGGCCAAGACTCAACTTCGCCAGTTGCAAACCTATACTCCGGAAGCCTCACAGATCCCGTTTCTTCGTACACAAATCCGCCAGCTCGAGAGCGAGATCGAAAAAACACGCGAGGGGCTGACCGGAGGTCAAGGGTCTTTGTCGGCCGCGATGGTCGGATATCAGGAATTGGCTGTGAATTCTGAGTTTGCAGAGCAGCAGTTGGCGATTGCGCTTGCTTCATTGCAGGAAGCCCAGGCCGAAGCACGGCGCAAACGAACCTATCTGGAGCGTATTTCAGATCCGAGTCTTCCTGACTTTGCTCTTCAGCCAAGGCGGATCCGCAGCATTATTGCGACATTTGTGCTCGGTCTTCTTGCTTGGGGTGTCCTTTCGATGCTGATGATCGGTGTGCGGGAGCACCGTGACTAATGTCCTCCGAGGCGCTCCGAAAGACTCCGTTGAAGGAGAGTTTCACGGTCCAAGGGCGTGTATTAGGCGCTCTTCTTATCCGTGAAGTCATCACGCGGTATGGACGGCATAACATCGGATTCCTGTGGCTCTTTGTAGAGCCTATGCTGTTCACGCTGGGCGTGACCGCTCTATGGACGGCGACAAAGAGCATCCATGGGAGCGATCTTCCGATTGCTGCATTTGCTCTCACCGGATATTCGACCGTGCTGCTATGGCGCAACCTGCCAGGGCGGACAATCGGCGCGATTAGGGCGGACTCAGCGCTCTTATACCATCGCAACATCAAGCCTTTGGATATTTATCTTGCGAGAATTTTTCTTGAGGTCGGAGGTGCTTCTATCTCTTTCATTGTTTTGGGAGTGCTCTTTATCGCGATTGAGTGGATTTCACCGCCTGAAGACATATTGATGGTGGCGACGGGTTGGTTTGGGATAGCATGGTTTGGTGCCGCATTGGCCATTTTCCTGGGCACCGCGTCGTATCTCAGCGAATTGGTGAACAAGTTCTGGCACCCCTTCTCTTATCTTTTGTTTCCTCTTTCTGGCGCTGCATTCCTGGTTTCGGTGCTTCCGCGCAACTTTCAAGAGATCGTTCTGCTTTTGCCGATGGTTCATGGGGTGGAGTTGGTGCGTGATGGGTATTTCGGATCGAAGTTTACGCCGATCTATGATTTGTCCTATTTGCTCGTGTTCAACCTTGTTTTGTCTGTGATTGCCCTAATGTTCCTGCGTTACGTCTCACGGCGGGTGGTCCCGGGATGATCAGGGTCGAAAACCTCTGCAAGACCTACCCGACAAGATTTGGGAAAAAGCTCGTTCTTGATAATGTGAACTTTGAGCTGAAAAAGGGGGAAAAGCTTGGCATTCTGGGCAGAAATGGTGCCGGCAAATCAACGCTAATTCGTCTTATAAGCGGAGTCGAATTTGCCACTTCTGGCCGAGTCCTTTCTGACATGAGTGTCTCATGGCCTCTGGCGTTTAGCGGCGCTTTTCAAGACAACCTTACAGGTGTGGACAATGTACGTTTCATAAGCCGGGTCTACGATCAGGACTTTAAGCACAATCTCGCTTTTGTTGAGGAATTTTCCGAACTTGGGGACTACTTGCGTGAAGAGGTGCGGACCTATTCATCTGGTATGCGCGCAAGACTGGCCTTTGCGATATCAATGATTACCGAATTTGACTGCTTCTTAATTGACGAGGTGAGCGCGGTTGGGGATGCTCGTTTCCATGCTCGTTGCAATTACGAGCTGTTTGAGCGCCGTGCTGACCGAGCGATGATCATTGTCTCGCACAACACAAGTTATATCAACAACCACTGCAACAAGTTCGCGTTGCTGCACGATGCGAAGTTGAAACTGTATGACGATTTCGAAGAAGCCTATAGCGACTTCAAGACCAAGATCGGGCTTGCTGACAGCAAAGTCACGAATGATCCAAGACCGAAGTTTGCGGCTCAATCTAGAAAACAGTTGATCGACACGTCAAACACGTCTGCCCTTCACGACGAAAAGTTCTTCAACAAGGTGCTAGAGGCGCACATGAGAGGCGAGGAAAAGAAATGGGATGAGGCGAGAGACGGCTACGCCAGCGCACTCGAAATATATCCGTTTCAGGGCTCTTATTGGACGCAGTGGGCGCATATGGTGAAGGATGGAGGTGATCCAGAGCTGGCTGAAATGGGGTATCGCACCGCGTGTGCATTTGGCGAATCCACTGGCGAAGTCGACGAGTTTTTTACTCATGTTCTAAAGAAGCAAAAGCGCTTTCCTCCGGTCAACCCGCTGGTAGGCCTGACGCCCGGGCCCGCTCACGAGCAGCCCTCAACCATTCCGGACGTCAATCTGCTCGCAATAGCGGCCTGGGGTCAGGAAGACGTAGGGCGGGAGGAGTTGATCGCGCTTATGCGAGAGCACCCGAAGTGTGATTCCCTGTTTGCTTGCCTTGTCGAGGACGAGCGATTTGCGAAATTCCATGCCGAATGGCTTGTGGTTGAAGATGGCCTTGGCAGCAAGGCATTGAAAGCGAGGGTCAAGCGAGCTCGCCCCATTGAAGATGCTCATTTATGGGCAGCGAATCTTACTAGCATTTCTAATGCTGCAGAAAGCGAAAGGGGCGTTCACAAGATTTCACAAATGATCGAGGTCAAGAAGGATGCATTGCCAATCCTTTTGGCGCATGGAGGTTTCTCAGACTGGCCCAAGTCTCAGGCGGCTCTTCGTGCACGCTTCGGATAGCGCGCTGACCAAGTCTATTAGGTAGTATCTCCAGATCGCAAAATCGAACTGCAACGTTCTCAAGTTCCCAGCCTTTCCGCTTAGAGTGCCGCACCCATGACACAATCGCTGTTACATCGCCTTCTCTACGCTGTGGTCCTCAGACCGAGCAAAGGTAGCGCGCCGTCACTAGGTAAGGTGATGGAGGAACTGGTGAACAATCATCCTGATAGTCTCTCCACCTTGCTCAGGCACTATCGCCGAGCTGTGGTACACAATGTTTTTCGCTCAAGGTGTAAATCCCAATACATCGGAAACAACCAGATCCTCTGCCGGGTGCTGGCCAACAAGAAGATGTTTGTCATTGGCGACGACGTTGGATTCTCTCCGCACATGATTACCGAAGGCTACTGGGAATACTGGCTGACTCAGTACTTCGCGCAGAACATAAAGAACGGTGACACGGTGCTCGATATTGGAGCCAATCTTGGTTATTATACGATCCTTGCCGGCGACTTGGTGGGGAAAGAAGGCAATGTCGTTGCTGTTGAGCCGAACCCATTTGTCTTCTCGCTTCTGTCGAAAACTGTGCTGCACAATGGCTATCAAGCCCGGACAAAGCTCCATCACTTTGCTTTGGCGGTCGAAGAAGAGACGGGCACGCGCAAATTCTTCGTTCCGGCAAATGAACCTAAGAATGGCACCATCCTTTCTGAAGATGCTGATGTCCCAGCCCATGAAAATTGGGGCGAGGTTTTGGACATCGAGTTAGGCTGCCTGAACCCTGACGATTTCGAGAGGGTCGACTTCATCAAAATCGATGTTGAAGGTGCGGAACTTGGGGTTCTGCGGAGCCTTAAGCCCATCATCGAAAAGCATCGACCGAGAATTGTATGTGAGGTAAACTTTCACCGCGGCTATGGCTTTCAAGACATCCAAAAGGCGCTGGGTGAAAGCGGCGATCTGAAGTATCTGGACTATGATGGAAAAGTCCAACCGCTAACCAAGACAATGGCAGAGCAACAAACCGATGAAGACGATTGGCTGGTGTGCTGGCCATGATCTCAGTATTTAGAAAGAGCTCCTTGTGTTCCAACGTCATCTAAGCCGTTTTCTTCGGCGATTGCCTGAAAGGACCGTGCAGAGATTTTTCAGGTGGCGAACGAGAAGTTTCTACCTCGGGAATGACCGCATCCTGTGCAGAATCTTAGGCAACTACAAGCTTGTGGCCCTAGGAAGCGACATGAGCTTCTCGCCCTTTATGGTCGCCGACGGTTACTGGGAGTATTGGCTCTCAAAGCATTTTGCAGCTTCCCTCAAGGGTGGTGATACGGTCATCGATATTGGGGCCAATCTTGGCTATTTCACCATTCTGGGTGCTGCTCTGGTTGGCCAGAAAGGCAAAGTCTATTCGGTTGAGCCGAACCCTGAACTGAGCGAACTCATCCACCATAGCGCCTTTCTCAACGGGATGCACAACACAGTTGAGGTCTGTAATTTTGCCATTGCCGGGCCTGAAGAGACCGGGAAACGGACCCTTTTTGTGCAAGACGGCACCAAGAACGGCTGTTTCCTGAAGCCAGGCGAAAAGCCGGAAGACCTCACCATACCGGGCAAATCTTGGGAGGTTGATCTTGGCCATTTTACAGTCGAACAATTTGATCGGGTTGATCTGATCAAGATCGATGTCGAAGGTGCA
Source organism: uncultured Erythrobacter sp. (assembly GCF_947502395.1). Lineage (GTDB taxonomy): Bacteria > Pseudomonadota > Alphaproteobacteria > Sphingomonadales > Sphingomonadaceae > Erythrobacter. Next base: position 1,317,613 of record NZ_CANMZM010000001.1, on the reverse strand, counting down.
GAACTCATGGTGCTTGAGAATCTGCGGCCTATCATTGAGCATTTCCGGCCGAAGATCGTTTGTGAGGTCAACTTCCAGAGAGACTATACTTATGACGACATCATGGCGGCACTTGGTCGCGATGGCGAACTGAAGTATCTCGACTTTGATGGCGAGGTTAAGGGCCCCTTGACTAAGGAAATGGCTGAAACCACCAATGTTGGTATAGAGTGGATGATTTGCTGGCCCTAATGGTGCACGAGGCGCGGTTGAGAAGAGCCGCTCCCAAATGCTCTGAAGGCACAAACCTCTGCAAACGTAAGGCAAGAGACCAAAGTTGAAACGCATCCTCATCGATGGATACAATCTGGCAATGGCCAAAGGCACTGGGATTGCGACCTATGCGCGGAATCTCTGCGAGGAAGTGTCCGGGCTGGGGCATGAAGTGTCTGTCCTATATGGCGAACGGATTGCTGAAGACGATGACCCTTTGCTGCGCGAAATCTCTTTCTTTGACCCGATTGAGCTTCCCAAGGGGAAACTCCGCAGGATTGCGCGGGCCATTCGCAGCGGCGCTCGCAGCCCATTTGACCTCACGCCGCGCGAGCTTGATCTGTCAGGCAGTGTTGTGCCCAACGCGTTCGCTGGGCGCTTCCCGACCTGTAAACGCATATTCAATGGTGAAGACCTTTTTCACCGCGCAAATGCAGGATTTGCCATTGGGCGGGGCTTTTCCAAGGTGTACATGCCGGGAACTGTCGACCTTGCCCACTGGACCTATCCGCTCCCGATTGAGGTGAAGGGCGCCCCCAATATCTACACTATGCACGATTTGGTGCCATTGCGTTTGCCTTACACAACACTCGACAACAAACGTGCCTATCTCAAGTTGGTGAGGCAGATCGCGAGCCGTGCGGATCACATCGTGACAGTGTCTGAGTGTTCGAAACGCGACATCATGGAACTTTTGGACGTTCCTGAGGACCGAGTTACAAACACCTATCAGTCAGTCGAATTGCCCGAAGACGCACTCAAATTTAGTGATGAAGAGGTTGCTCGCATTGTTGAGGGCGGGTTCGACGTTGGTTACAAAGACTACTTCCTCTTCTGGGGATCGATTGAACCCAAGAAGAACCTCCACCGCATGATTGAAGGCTATCTTGCGAGCGGAGTGGAAACGCCCCTCGTTATCGTAGGAGCAAGGGCTTGGAGGTCAGAAGAAGAGCTGCGGCTGGTCAAGGATAGCGGTAAGCACGGCAAATCCCGCATCATCCAGCTTTCCTATTGCCCGCAGGGCACGCTGATCAATCTAATCCGCGGAGCGAAAGCCGCGCTTTTTCCATCGCTTTATGAAGGGTTTGGCTTGCCAGCGTTGGAAGCGATGACCCTTGGTACTCCAGTGATAGGATCGAACACCGGTTCATTGCCTGAAGTGATTGGCGATGCGGGTTTGCAGGTTGATCCTTATCACTCAAAGGCTATTGCTCAAGCCTTCAGCCAAATGGATAGTGATTCAGGTTTGCGCAATGAGCTAACCGTCAGAGGGGCGACGCGGGCCGAACTATTCTCCCCTTCAGCCCACCGCAAGCGTCTTGATGCGCTATATGGGCGGCTGCTCTAAAGATCACAGAAACTGGACGAAGTTCAATGAATGGTAAGGTAATAATCTCGGACTCGCGCGCTTCGGCATCGCGTATTCTCAAGGCTGTGCTGGCTGGGGGCTTGGCGATTACGCTTGCAGGCTGTTCAACGCTTGGCGCTTCAGGTCCTGCCGGTGGCGATGTTCGCAGCGCGGATGATCAGGATTACCTTGGTCAAGGGATCGAAATCGTAGAGCTTGATGGTTCCACGCTTTCCCGCCTCGATCAATATGGTCGTGCATCTGAATTCGCCGAGGTGTTTACCGAGGAGGCCCCTTCAGTCGAACTCATCGGATATGGCGATGTTCTCGATATCGCTATATGGGAGGCGCCCCCCGCTGTTCTGTTCGGGGCGGGTGGTGGCAACCCAGGGATCGGCGCGACCCCAGAATTGGCCGTTCAGGCTGGAATTCCACAGCAGATTGTTGGTGAGGCAGGAACTGTTTCGGTTCCGTTCGTTGGTCCTGTCAAAGTGGTCGGTCGCAAGGTCGATGATGTGGAACAAGCTATCGTTAGTAGCTTAAGAGGCAGGGCGCATGATCCACAAGCGATCGTCCGCCTTGTTCGCAATGAAACGCGAACTGTCACAGTCCTTGGAGAAGTGGCGCAGAGTCGGCGCATGCCTTTGAGCGCGCGCGGCGAGAGAGTTCTTGACGCGGTTGCAAGCGCAGGCGGACCGCGCAATCCAGTTGATCGCTCAATCGTGCAGATTACCCGCGGTGAGGATGTCGTGACCATGCCGCTCCAGCGCGTTGTCACTGACCCGACGCAGAATGTGCAGCTTTTTCCTGATGACGTGGTGACCGTTCTGCATCAGCCCTTTAGTTTCGTTGCGTTGGGAGCGGTCCGGCAGAGTGCTGAAGTGCCATTTGATGGTGCAGGGCTTACATTGGCCCAGGCCTTGGGAAGAGTTGGCGGCCTCAATGACAACCGCGCCGATAACAAAGGCGTCTTTGTATTCCGCCTAGAAGATCGAGATGCATTAGGGGACGGGCTGCACGAAAATGTTCGTGTGACGGCCGATGGCCGCGTTCCGGTGATTTATCGGCTCGATTTGTCAGAACCCGCGAGTGTGTTCGCAATGCAGGATTTTGCCATTCGCGATGATGATGTGCTCTACGTCTCTACGGCGCCGGGTGCTGATTTGCGGCGATTTGTCTCGACTATTTCAAGCGCGGCCTTCTCTGTGATCGGCATCACGAACGCTTTGACTTCCAACAACTGATCTGGCGCGGGGTCGCGCTCAATTCTGAACGTCCGGGCGGCAGAGCTTGGGAGCTTGGTCGGGGCGAAATGTGCGGCTACCTAGCCGCTCTGACCCACTTTGCGCAGGTGAAAGGCATGGTCGCCAAGGCTCGCATCCAGTGCGATGAGGCGCTTGTGGTAGTGCCCGACGTTGAGCTCATCAGTGAGACCCACGCCGCCGTGAGTCTGGATCGCCGCTTCGCCGATTTCATGCCCCAACTTGCCGATTTGGCCTTTGAGGATGGCAATATCCCGCAGCGTCGCCGCGCCTGAATTGGCAAGGGCGGTGGTGTAGGTCAGCGTCGAAAGCGCCTTAGTATAGGCGATTTTCATATCGGCTAGCCGGTGTGCCACGACTTGAAACATGCCGATGGGCTGGCCAAACTGCTTGCGCGTCATCGCATATTCGCTGGTTATTGTGAGTAGCGCTTTCATCGCACCTAGCGCCTCTGCGGACTGGACGATGATCGCCTCGGCAAGGACTGCTTCTAGTGCGTCACGCGCATCTTCCAACAGCACTGCCTCTTGCTGCACCACCACCTGATTGAAATGGATAGTCGCAGCGCTCCGGCCGTCGATGGTTTGATAAGGTGAGATTTGGAGACCAGCCGCACCTGCTTCAACCAGATAGAAACCCAGCTTTCCCGTGTCAGAGCGTCGCGCGACCACCACCAAAGCATCGGCAACACTGCCCGCAATCACAAGGCGCTTTTCACCGCTTAGTTCAGCGCCTTCTTCGGAGGGGTCAGCAGCCATAGCGATTTGTTCGGGCGAGGCTGTGCCGGCACCTTCCTCATAAGCGAATGCCAGCGTCACTTCGCCACTGCTCAGCTTTCCGATCCATTGGAGAGCCGTTGGCGTGCCGCTCGCTGCCAAGGCTCCGCCTGCTAGCAATGTTGAGGCGACATAGGGTTCGATGACCAAGTGTTCACCCAGGCTCTGCGCAAAGGCAACGAGATCGGCAATTGATCCGCCAAGCCCGCCTTGCTCTTCGCTGAAGGGAAGCATGGTGAGGCCAAGCTCCGCAAACTCCGACCAGACATCGGCGGACCAAGGCGCATCAGAGGCGACAAGCTCCTGGCGTGTGTCAAAATCGTAATTGCGTTCGAGGAGTTTCGCGACGCTTTCGCGCAGCATGTCCTGTTCCTGGCTGAATGCAAAATCCATGTGTTCTGTCCCCTCAGCCGGTTGCCAGACTGCGTGAGATGAGGTCGCGTTGGACCTCGTTCGAACCAGCGTAGATCGAAGTTGCGCGGCTGTTCAGGTAGAGCGGCATGGTGATGAGATCGAACTCACTGCCCTGCGGCTCGACATTGCTGCCCACGCGCAAAGCCTCCAATTGCCGCGCCAATCCGGTCACGCCTGAGACCTGAGTCATCAAGATCGAGGCGCGTTGTATCAATTCGGAATTGATGGTCTTGTTCAGCGAAGGGAAGGCCGGATCATTGGCGATGGAATGGCCGCTGATCGCGAGTTTTTCCATATGGGCAAGGCTTGCGACATCGGCGTAGAGTTCACCAAAATCGCGTTGGAATACGGGATCATCTGCCATCATCCCGCCAAAGGGAGACGGGGTCTTACCTGCTGCTTCTTTGGCACGCTCAAGATACCGAACCAAGGTTGGCGAAGCAGCCGATCCACCGCGTTCGTGCTTCAAAAGGTGCTTGGCAACGCTCCAGCCGTCATTCTCTTCGCCCACGCGCCCAGATTGCGGTACGCGGACATTGTCGAAGAAGACTTCGCATTGCTCGGGGAACCCATCAAGGCCGACTATTGGACGGATTTCCATCCCCGGATAATCGATCCGATCGAGCAGGAGGAAGGTGATACCCTGCTGTTTCTTGCCCGAGTTGTCCGTGCGAACCAGCATAAACATGCGGTTTGCGTGATGGGCGTAAGTGGTCCAGATTTTGGAGCCATTGATGATGTAGTCGTCGCCATCGGCCTCGGCTCGGCACTGGAGTGAAGCAAGGTCAGAGCCAGAGCCCGGCTCTGAATACCCCTGGGCCCAAAAATCGAGACCTTGGAGGATAGGCGGAAGATACGTCGCCTTTTGTTCCTCCGTCCCAAGGTCGATCAGCAGCGGGCCCACCATGCCTAGGCTCTGTGGGAGAAGCGGGGGTAGGTCTGCCTTGCGGTACTCTTCTGCAAAGATAAACCGTTGCTCCACGCTCCACCCGGTGCCGCCATAATCAACCGGCCAATGCGGGGCAGCCCAACCTTTTTTGGCCAGAATCTGATGCCATTCCATGCATTGATCAAAGGGAGCAAAAACGCTGGTGGTCTTGCGCCCGGCCTCACGGATCGCAGGCGTTGGGGCGGTGGCGAAAAACTCGGCGACTTCCGCGCGGAAGGCTTCGAGTTCAGGTGAAAACTCAACGTTCATTTTGATGGTCTCTGAATTATTTGGGAGGCATCCGGATCGCGCCGTCAAGGCGGAACTGGTGGCCATTGATATAGCTGTTGCTGGCAATCTCGCAGATAAGTGAGGCGAACTCCTCGGGCTCACCGAGGCGTTTGGGGAAGGGAACGGATGCGTTCAACTGGTCCCACATCTGAGGATTGCGATCCTTCATCCCAAGCATAAGCGGTGTCGCAAAAATGCCCGGCATGACGCTGTTCACTCTGATCCCCAAGTCCATCAAATCGCGCGCCATAGGCAGCACCAGGCCGTTCACACCCGACTTGCACGAGCCATAAATCGTCTGCCCAATCTGGCCATCTTGTGCCGCGACGCTGGCGGTCAAAGTGATCGACCCGCGTTCGCCATCGTCATTGACCGGATCGCTGTTCGCCATCCCAAGAGCGGAGATACTGGAAACGCGGTAGCTCGCCACCAGAATGCCCTCAGCGCCAAAGGCATAGTCTTCGGTGGGAAGGCGTTTGTAGCCACCGGTGCTCTTGTCAAAGCCGATGGTCTTGCCGCGCTTTGATGCCATGGCGCAGTGGACGGTCACCCGCTCTTGTCCATTGGCTGCGCGCGCGGCGGCAAAGCCCGCCTCGACGCTTTCCTCGCTCATGATATCGACATGGTGGAAGGTGCCGCCAATCGCCGCGGCATGTTCCTTGCCCGCTTCGTCATTGATATCGAATATCGCCACTTTGAGCCCTTGTTTGGCCAACGCCGCGGCGCTCGCACGACCCAATCCCGAAGCGCCGCCAGTGACGACTGCGGCCATCCCCTCAGTGAGTTTCATTGTCTCTCCTATCCTCTCTTGCCTTAGGCCTAACGCGGATTGGGACACGAGGCTAGGCTGCAAATTGCTAGGGTTGGTCGCGGTATAGCTGGCAAGCGGCTTTGCTCATGCTAGGGGAGGTCAATGGATGCTTTTTTGCTTGCCTTTATCCTGACATTTCTGATCGCGCTTGGCGGGCGTGAGCAGCTCATTATTGCGCAGTTTTCCAGCGCGTTAGAGCGCAATGTGCCGCTGCTGATCATCGGGGTCGTTTGCGCCATCGGAACGGCGGCTACGATGGCTTACGCCGGCTCCACAATGGCTGCGATCTTGCCCCGGAGAGCCGCTGAGATGCTCGTCGCGTTTGCCCTCGTTGCAGGGGCTGTTGAGCTTGCCTGGCCGGTCAAAGTAAAGCCCATGAAAGAGCCCACGCGCTCATATGTGGCGATTGCCGCCGTGCTGGTGTTTCGCCAGATGCAGGACGCGGCGCGCTTTGCAATTTTCGCCCTCGCTGCATGGGCTGTCTTCCCCACCACAGCGCTGATCGGAGGGGCTTTGGCAGGAAGTGCAGCGGTAGTTCTGGGATGGTCGCTGGGCGCGCCGACTTTGCAAAAACTGCCTTTGCGCACGATCCGTCTGGTCTTTGCGCTTTGTATGATTATTGCGGGAATAGTGATCGGCTTGAATGCTCGTTTCACGTTCCTGTGATCGGTTTGTACGATCACTGCCAATTGGTCTTTCTATCGAAAAATACCTTTAAATCGATCGCTTAACTCCCATCTCTTGTTGTGAAGGCAGCCAGCTATACTGTTGGCCCGACAAAGCAAAAGGAGATAAGCTATGCTTGACCCTAACAATAATTCAACAACCCAAATGGTTGCAGAAATCAATGCTCTGTTGGCCGATCATTTCGCTCTTTATGTAAAGACCAAGAACTTTCACTGGCATGTGACCGGCCCGCGTTTCCGCGACCTACACTTGCTATTTGACGAGCAGGCCATTCAGATCCGCGATGAGATCGACAAGATCGGCGAGCGCGCCCGCAAGATTGGCGGCGATACGCTGACATCCATCGGCTCAATCGCAGCGCACACCCAGATCGCAGATCAGGACAATGCAAACCTCTCAGCTGAGGAAATGCTGGCCGAGCTTCGCGATGACAACGCGAAACTGGTCACACGCCTCAAGGCGATGAAAGAAACCGCTGATGCCGCAGGCGATAACGCGACCGATGGTATGATCGACGATTGGACTGACGCCGCCGAAGAGCGTGTGTGGTTCCTAAAGTCAGCGCTCGGCTAAGTAACAAACACATGAAATCCTATTCATAGGTCGCTTGGACCGTTCCCGCTTTGCGGGAGCGGCACTTTTGCTATGCATCTTGCCCATGGGCAAAGTGAACTTGGTGAATGACCAGAGCGCCGGCGATATTGCGCATTGGATTGCGGGGCAGTTGAGCGCTGCGATGGCTGCATCAGACGGCGAGATCGCCATTAGTGTACCGGGCGGCTCGACGCCGTTTCCAATATTCGAAGAGTTGGTGAAGGCACCTCTTGATTGGCCGCGCGTTGCAGTGTGGCCGGGTGATGACCGCATTGTGCCAGAGGATCACGAAGCGTCCAATACAGGAAAGATCAGAGCGATCTTCGAACCGGTTGGTGCTCAAGTGGTGGCGCTCAGCGAAGAGGCCGAGCCTCCCCATTTCACACTGTGCTGGATGGGCATGGGCGGGGATGGGCATATTGCTTCGCTTTTCCCGAACACCGACCCGCAAGTCGATGATGCAAAGGTCATGCGCCGCCTCACGCCAGACCCACTTCCACCCGAAGCGCCCTTTGACCGCATCACTTTGACCATTCCTGCGTTGTTAAACAGCGCCGGCGTTATGTTTGTGATCCGGGGTGATGATAAGTTGGACGTGTTCAAAGCCGCTATGGCAGGCAAGCACGACTTACCCATTGCACGCTTGTTGGGAGCGGCGAACCAGCAGGTCACATGCTTCACCTAATCACCGACTGGGTTGAGCGGGCATTACCTGCGTCGCTCCATCGGGCTCTGCTGCCATTCGCGCACAGGATAAGGCATCGTTGGCGCAAGTGGCGCAAAGCACCGATCTTCGGGGTCGGCGTAATTCTTACAAATGATAGGGGTGAGGTCTTGCTCATCAGGCATTCCTACGGTCCACAAGTTTGGACTTTGCCGGCTGGAGGCAAGAAAGCGGGAGAGGATCCAACCGAATGTGCACGGCGAGAGGTGCGCGAAGAGCTAGGCGTTGAGGTCGGCGAAATGCAATCGCTTGGCGTGATCGAAGAGGAGTTGTCAGGCTCACCGCATACGTCGCACCTATTCACAGGAACAGGCGCGACTGTTCCCAAACCCGATCAGCGCGAAATAGTCGAGGCGCAGTTCTTTCCTGTCTACGACCTGCCCGAACCGCTCGGCTGGAATGTACCTAGGCGGATCGAGATTTGGCAGAATTACAGTAAGGACAGCTGAGCGCTGTCTGCCTCTTGCTCTTCCTCATCGCCATGATCGAGATTGGATAGGGTGAGCCCCATCAGTCTGATCGGCATGGGTAGGGGAAGCGCTTCTTCCAGGAGCTCACGGCTGATCTCGGACCATTCCTTTTTCGTTTCAATCCAGTGGGTCACTGATTTGGAACGGGTCATACTCTTGAAGTCGTTGAATTTTACTTTGAGCGTCACAGTGCGGCCGCGTGCTTTTGTTCGCTCGATGCTCTCCCATACATAATCGATTGTATTATATAGCGTTTCTCGCAGCGCTGAGCCGCTGGAAATATCCTCGCTAAATGTCCGCTCGCCGCCGACCGATTTGCGCACCCGGTGCGCGCGTACGGGACGCAAATCGATCCCACGTGCAGCGCGGTAGAGATAATCGGCAAAGCTCCCAAAATTTGTCTTTAGGAATGCGATGTCCTTGGTCACGAGGTCTGCGCCGGTTTCGATCCCAAGCCGTTTCATCTTCTCTTCGGCCTTGGGACCAACCCCATGGAAGCGTCGGATCGGTAAGCCTGCCACAAAGTCTGCACCTTGACCGGGCCGGATCACACACATGCCATCGGGCTTATTCTGGTCGCTCGCGAGCTTCGCGAGAAACTTGTTGTAGGAAACACCAGCGCTCGCCGTCAGCTTAGTCTTGGCGCGGATTTCCTGCCGGATTAGCTCAGCAATGCGTGTTGCTGAGCCTATGCCAAGCCGGTCCTCAGTCACATCCAAATACGCCTCGTCGAGGCTCAATGGCTCGACATGCGGCGTGTGATGTTCAAAGATCGCACGAATCTGGCGGCTAGCCTCTTTGTAAGCATCGAAGCGATGCTTCACAAAGATAAGATCGGGGCATAACCGCTTGGCCGTGACCGAAGGCATGGCACTACGTACCCCGAATTTGCGCGCCTCATAGCTGGCCGCCGCCACTACGCCGCGTCCGCCCGAACCGCCGACTGCGACGGGTTTGCCGCGTAGCTCCGGGTCATCGCGCTGCTCAACGCTGGCAAAGAAGGCATCCATGTCGACATGGATTATCTTGCGCAGACCCGGTGCCTCGTGAGGCAACTCTTCAGGGTCTTGAGCTTTGTCGGCCATGCAGTCGAAACTAGAACTTTTGCTTGCGCGAAGAAAGTGGGGCGGTGCCCAGATTGACCCAGGGGCTGCCAAACCCACTTTGTGCACATGCGAAAAGAACTGTGGCAAATGAACCGTCAAGCGTGCACAGCCGCTTGATGTCAGCATCAATCCCAATCAAACTAGCGCCTAAAGATCTGGGCGAGCGCGAGTTGATAGTGCTGATGGCGGCGCTGATGAGCCTTCAGGCCTTTGGCATCGATGCGATGCTGCCCGCGCTGGGCGAGATCGGTCAGGACTTGGGCGCAACCGGAAACGACCGCCAACTTGTGATCGGCACCTATTTCCTGGGGGCAGGAATCGGGGCGCTTTTCCCAGGCGCTTTGGCCGACCGATTTGGGCGGCGACCGATCCTGTTTATTTCGCTTGCGGTTTACATCAGTCTTTCTGCTGCATGCATGTTTGTACCCGATTTTCAGAGCCTTCTGGTAATGCGCTTTACGCAAGGCATGTGCACCGCCGGGCTCAGTGTGCTTCCGGCCGCGATCGTGCGCGACAAGGTGGGCGGGGATCGAATGGCAAGGCTGATGAGCCTTATCATGATGACCTTTCTCGTCGTGCCGTTAATCGCGCCTGCGATTGGACAAGTGATCATGATGGTTGCCGGGTGGGAGGCGATTTTCGGCGTAATGGCAGTGATGGGCCTAGGTGTTGGCGCATGGGCATTTTTGCGCATGCCAGAGACTTTGGCGCCTGAAAATGCCCAGCCGATCCGCCTCGGCGTAATCCTGCGCAACATGGGCGAGGCGCTCTCAAACAGACAGGCGATTGGCTATGTTATTGGTTCGGCTTTGGTCTTTGGGTCGCTCTTCGGATTCCTCAATTCCTCGCAGCAGTTGATTGCGGAAAGCTTTGGTATGGGCGACTACTTCGCGGTTATTTTTGGCGGCGCGGTGCTTGGCATGGTGCTCGCCAACTTCCTCAACTCGCGCATCGTAGAGCGCTTCGGCGCGCGCCGGGTGAGCCACTCGGCGCTGTTCGTATTCATTATCTCAGCCAGTCTGCAATTGTGGTCAGCATCCGATGGCGAGCAGACCTTGTGGGAGTTCCTGCCACTGCTCAGCATCAACATGGCCTCACTTGGATTTGTTGGTGCTAACTTCTCGTCGATTGCGATGCAGCCGTTTCAGCATATTGCGGGTGCAGCTAGCTCTATCCACACGGCTTTGCGCATGAGCACTGGCGGCGCATTGGGGGCGGTTATTGGCGCATATTACGACGGCACGGCCTATCCGCTCGCCGTGTCGATGTTGCTATGCTCGCTCGCCAGTCTTTGCTTTGTGCTGATGAGCGAGAGGGGTAGGCTCTTCACCCGTCCTAACGCGGGGAATTGAGTTCAGCCTTCCGCTTGAAGCCTGCGCCAAGCCAGATAAGCAAATTCACACAGCAAAGGCCGCGTGTCACGCGGGTCGATGATATCCTCAACGTTGAAGAGTTCTGCTGAGCGGAAGGGCGAGGTGACCTTGTTGAGGCGCGCCTTGATCTCTTCTAGCTTCGCAGCCGGATCATCTGCGGCTTCGATGTCCGATTTATAGGCGACTTCTAATCCGCCTGCGATGGGAAGACTGCCCCAATCACCGCTCGGCCAGCAATAGCGATATTGGTACAAATCCGCATTGCTCATCGCGCTGCCCGCAATGCCATAGGCGCGGCGCATGACGACGCTCGCCAAAGGCACGGTGGCCCTGTAAATCGCATTCATCGCTTGGACACCATATCGGATCGTCCCTGCCAACTCCGCCTCGCGCCCGATCATAAAGCCGGGGTTGTCGACAAGGTGCACTATAGGCAGGCGGAATTGGTCGGCGAGTTTGATGAAGCGTTCGACCTTTTCGGACGTCTTCGCCTCCCATGATCCGCCCAGATAGCTTGGGTCACTCGCCACCACTGCTACAGGCCAACCATCAAGGCGCGCCAAGGCAGTGATCGCGGCGCGGCCCCAGTTTTTGCCGATCTCAAACACGGTGCCCTTATCGAGGATCAAGTCCATCGCGCGGCGCATGGAATAGACCTGCTTGTCATCGCGCGGGACTAGGGAAAGCAGTGCCTCCTCGCGCCGGTCGACCGGGTCCGTGCATTCGGCGCGCCTCGCATGCTGGCCGACATGTTCAGGCATAAAGGAGAGGAAATAGCGCGCTCTTGCGAAGGCCTCTTCCTCGCTTGCAACCTCATCATCGACCACGCCGTTGCGAGTGTGGATGTCAACCCCGCCAAGCTCTTCTTTCGCCCGTTGATGGTCCGCGGCGCTCTTATAGGCTTCACCAAGACCATCGACCACCGCAGGGCCTGCTGCGAACAATTGGCTGAGCCCGCGCACCATGATCGAATAGTGACTTGCCGCAATGCGTGCAGCACCAAGGCCAGCGGTTGGGCCAAGCGCGAGCGCCACCACGGGAACGGTATCGAGGTTCTTGACCGTATCGCCCCATCCCGGAACCGCAGGGATATAGGTCGCACCGATCTGCTCCAGTGTTTTGACTGAGCCGCCGCCGCCGGTGCCGTCGATCATCTTGATGATGGGGAGCTTTAGCTCATGCGCCATCTGCTCGGCCTGCACCATCTTGCGCTTGATGCCAGCATCCGCTGCGCCTCCGCGAATGGTGAAGTCGTCTGCTGTGGCAACCACAGGCCGGCCGTTTACCGTCGCTTTGCCGAACAGGAAGGGGGCAGGGGTGACGCCTTGCAGATCGCCGTTCTCGTCATAGTGGCCTTTGCCAGCGATCTTGCCAATCTCGCGGAAGGAACCGGGGTCGCAAATCGCGTCCAGCCGCGCGCGGGCATCCATCTTGCCTCGCGAATGTTGGCGAGCAACCTTGTCCGCCCCGCCCATTTCTTCGGCCAGCGCCTCGCGTGCGCGCAGTTCTTCGAGTTCTTTTTCCCAGGTCACGGGTGTTCCCCCTCTCCTTTAGGGGAGGGGGTTAGGGGGAGGGGGCGGTGCGCGCAATGCCTGATGTGGGCCCCTCCCTGCTGCGACTAGGCAGCCCTTCGTCAAGCTCAGGACTGCCAAGTCTCGCTGCCCCTCCCCTAAAGGTGAGGGGGTGGGAGTTATTCGGAAGCTGGCGTCACCGCGCTGGGCTCAACAATACAGAGCACCGCTTCCACCTGAACTTGGCCGCCTTCGCTCGCTTCGAGCCCGGTGACAGTCCCATCAAACGGCGCGGTGAGCGCGTGCTCCATCTTCATCGCCTCAAGCACCATCAGGCGCTGTCCAGCGGTGACTTGGTCGCCCTCAGCAACGTCCACAGCGATGACCTTACCCGGCATGGGAGCGAGGATTGCTCCGTCGGCGGCGGAGGAGCCAGCAGCATCGTGGCGAGCAATGGTGGCGACGAATGTTGTGCCAAGGTCGTTGACCAGTGCACCCTCATCCACCGCAGTGACATGCCGACCTGCGAGGGGCGAATTCCAGTCATGTGAGTGCTCGAATTTAGAGCTACCGACACTGATATGTACGGCGGGTTTCGCCTTGGGTGCGTTTAGTCGAAGACCCTGTAGGGCTTCGTCAAATTCGTGGCTTTCAAGAAAGTGATCTGTCAGAGATTGAAGCGCCTCTGCAGAGGGCTCGCCTGTTGGTACAAGTGACTCGCTCTCGGCCTCTAGGAAGGCGGTGGTCATACTGCCTTCGCGGAAGATGGAATGTTCGAGCGAACGCCAAAGGAATTCGGCGTTCGTACGTACTGGCCAGCAAATTACATCGGCGCAGTCGAGTGCGAGCGAGCGAATGGCGCTCTCACGATCCTCGCGATGGACGACGAGCTTCGCAATCATGGGGTCGTAGAAGGGTGACACTTCGCCGCCCTGCTCAACCCCCGTTTCGATCCGATCTCCAACGAGATCGAGGTACGTCAGTGGGCCTGTACTCGGCAAAAACCCTTTCGCTGGGTCCTCCGCATAGAGCCGCGCTTCAATCGCCCAGCCGTTGATGGAGAGCTCTTCCTGTTTCACCGGGATCGGCTCGCCGCTCGCAACCCTCAGCTGCCACTCCACCAAGTCCACGCCGGTGATCTCTTCGGTGACGGGGTGTTCGACCTGGAGCCTTGTGTTCATCTCCATGAAGAAGATGCGGTCGGCGCGCAGGCCTTCGCTGGCGTCGGCGATGAATTCGATTGTGCCTGCGCCCTCATAGTCCACCGCTTTGGCGGCGCGCACGGCAGCTCCGCAGATTTCCTCGCGGGTGGCCTCATCCATGCCCGGCGCAGGGGCCTCTTCGATCACCTTTTGGTGGCGGCGCTGGAGTGAGCAATCGCGCTCGAACAGGTGGACGACATTGCCGTGGCTGTCCCCGAAGACTTGCACCTCGATATGGCGCGGGGAGGTGATCCACTTCTCCAGCAGCACCTCATCATTGCCAAAGGAGGCTTTGGCCTCGCGCTGGCAGCTTTCGAGGGAGGCCGCGAAATCGGCAGGATCATCAACTTTGCGCATCCCCTTACCGCCGCCGCCTGCCACAGCCTTGATTAGCACGGGGTAGCCGATCTTCTCGGCCTCGGCGGTAAGGCGCTCCAGCGATTGATCTTCGCCCAGATAGCCCGGTGTCACCGGCACTCCTGCGGCAATCATGCGTTCTTTCGCGGCGTCTTTGAGGCCCATCGCCTCAATGCTCTCCGGCTTTGGTCCCACCCAGATAAGGCCAGCGTCAATCACCGCGCGCGCGAAGTCTGCGTTTTCGGACAAGAAGCCATAGCCGGGATGGATCGCCTCTGCGCCGGTCTCTTTGGCGGCAGCGATGATCTTTGCGCCGACCAGATAGCTTTCCGCCGCTGGCGAGGGCCCAATATGCACCGCCTCATCGGCAGTGCGCGTGTGCAGCGCCTTTGCATCCGCATCGGAATAGACCGCGACCGTCGCGATCCCCATCTCACGCGCTGTGCGCATAATCCGGCAGGCAATCTCGCCGCGATTGGCGATGAGGAGTTTGGTGATCATAGCGCAGGGGCCTCTTCGCAAGGCTCAGTAATGTGGCTGTAGGTGATGGTGGCGATTTTCCATGCGCCGTCTTGCTGAACGAGCGTGAATATATCGACGCCACAATGGCTGCGTGTCCCGTCGACAAAGAGCGAGAAATCGGCCCAAACCATGGCGACTGGCCCGTCGACCATGACGTTCTTGATAGCGATGGGCTCTTTCAAATCAGCGGGCGAACTGGCGATATTCGCGGCAAGCTGCGCCAAAGGAAGGCTGCGCACGGTGTCACCGTCTTCGCGCGGGCGTACCAAGACAACTTGTGCGCTCTCTATGATCACCGACGTCATGCCAGCCTCATCGGCCCGATCAAATGCGTCGGTAAAACTACGAACAGCGGCAATGGCGTCTTGCGCGGGCTCGGCAAGGGCCTGTGCGAGCACCGGCGTAGCGGCCAGTACTGCGGCTAAGAATGTCAGAAGTCCTCTCATGGTGAAAAGGATTAGCGCAACTTTATTACAATGGGAACAGGTCCCTTTTGTCGTCATCCCGGACTTGATCCGGGATCCAGCTTCTTCAGCCACAACGCCCAAAAGAAGCTGGACCCCGGCCTTCGCCGGGGTGACGGTTATGTTGAGGTAGGCCGAAAATCCTTGATGCCCCATGTGATCTCACCATCGGGATGCTTTTCGCGGTTGATCGCGGCGGACAGGAAAGCGCGCACGCCGTAAGCCGCTTTCTCCCAGCGGGGTACGAAGGTGCGGCTGTTCCATGCCTCGGTCCCGCGTGTGCGCACCTTGCGGCCAATCGCGCCGTAAATGCGGGCGGCGGCAAGCACGGCCCAGCGGCTGCGAAAAGGTAGGCGTTCTGCGCCCACTCGCGCGGCGGCTTCGTGCTTTTCGACCAGAGCAACAAGGCGCGCGGCCATTTCGGCAAGCTCTTCGCGGTGGTGGGGTTTGGTGTGTTGGCCGGGCTCAATATCCTGCTCAACCAGCCAATTGATGGGGAGGTAACAGCGGCCAGCGGCGTCATCCTCAACGATATCGCGGGCGATGTTGGAGAGCTGGAAGGCGAGGCCCAGATCGTTTGCGCGGTCGAGTGTGTCTTGGTCCTTGGGGTCTACGCCCATGACGACCGCCATCATCACGCCGACCGCGCCCGCTACGTGGTAGCAATAGCGCATCATATCGGCCTCGGACCGCGGCCTCCAATCATCGGCATCGAGCGCGAAACCTGCGATGACATCTTCCGCCATCTGGGGGGTGAGACCGCATTCTTCAGCGACCACACCTAATGCATCGAAGGCCGGGTCCCCGGTGGGCTTTCCTTCAAAAGCGAGGGCAGTGAGGCGGCGGATATGGGCGAGGCGCTCCTCAAGATTGGATTGATCGCCCAATTCGCCTCCGAGCACTTGATTGTCCGCAATATCATCGCACTGACGGCACCAGGCGTAGAGTAGCCAAGCACGCTCTCGGGTTTCGCTGTCGAATAGTTGCGAGGCGGCAGAGAAGCTTTGCGAGCCATGTTTGATCGTGGCCCTTGCATGGGCGACCAGCTCAGCGCGCCTTTCGGGATTTGCCACTATGTCACCCGCGAGTCCCCGCGAAGGCGGGGACCTCCTGCCAAGATGAGAGAGGTCCCCGCCTTCGCGGGGACTCGCGTTTGGAACGCATCACAAATCATCAGCCTTCATCCGAAAGATCGGAGTGTGGGGCTCATACTTCGCCATTTTGTCGATGAGATCGCTGATGGTTGTCGCATGGACGAGGATGCCGGAATGAACCTCTCGGACAAAGCCAACATCGGCCATTTTCTGATTGAAAGCGATAAGCTCATCGTAAAAGCCAAAGACGTTGAGGAGCCCCACGGGGTCAGAGTGATAGCCCAATTGCGCCCAGCTCATCGCCTCCCACAATTCGTCCATGGTGCCGACCCCGCCGGGCAACGTCACAAAGCCATCGGAGAGGTCGGTGAAACGCTGCTTACGTTCGTGCATGCCGGAAACGGTGTAGAGCTCAGTGCAATCGTGATTGGCAACCTCGCTCTTGGCGAGGGCTTCAGGGATCACCCCAATCACTTCGCCGCCTGCATCAAGAGCGCCCTTCGCAACCGCGCCCATAAGGCCAAGCCGCCCGCCGCCATAAACTGTGCCAATGCCGCGTGTCGCAAGCGTTTTGCCGACGTCATAGGCAAGTTGGATATAGCGCGGATCCTCAGGCGAGGCGGAGCCGCAATAGACTGCTAGGCGTTTCATATCAGTCGACAATCTTCAATTCGAATTGAGACCCATCTGGTAGGTCCTTGATTTGCTCTGTAGCCGAGCCTGTAAAGTGGATTAGCTCTTCCAGCGATACAATCCAGAGATTCTCAGGAGAATAATTTCCTTCAAGTAGGCACATGGGCTTCAGATTGATCACTGAACCCTCAGGCGGCTCACCCAATCGCTCAAGACCTTTCTTCAGCAGCTCGCCGCCCCACCAAAGTTCATTGGCTTCTTCGCCATCGAGATGCGCCTGTGCCTCTTCTTTCGTTCCAAGCGGGAGGACTGCCATACCGTCTGGATCAATGTAGAAAAACTGCTCGTCCGGGTCACTGACTAGCAAGTGTCCCATTGGACTTTGTGCCCGAATCCTAGACGCAGTGATCCCGGTCCAACCCCAGGCTTCATTCACTGCGTCAACTAGGCTCACACTCAGGCCTTTACCGCCAAGTCTTCAAGCATCAGCCCCGCCGTTGCTTTCGCGCTGCCGACAACGCCGGGGATGCCAGCGCCGGGGTGCGTGCCTGCGCCGACGAGGTAGAAATTGTCGATCACATCGTCGCGGTTGTGGCCGCGCATGTAAGCGCTTTGCCACAGCACGGGCTCGAGGCTGAAGGCGCTGCCCATGTGGGCGTTGAGGTCGGCTTGGAAGTCCTTGGGTGCGTAGGAGAATTTGGTGACGATCCGGTCGTGGATGTCAGGGATCAAGCGGCGGCCTACTTCGTCGAGGATCGCTTTTTCAAACTTCGGACCTTCGACGTCCCAATCGATCGGCATCTTGCCCATGTGAGCGACGGGGACGAGCGCGTAGAACGTGCTCATGCCCTTGGGTGCCATCGACGGATCGGTCACGGTTGGGTGGTGGAGGTAGATTGAGAAGTCCTGCGGCAGAACGCCGTGTTTGTAGATGTCATCGACAAGGCCATGATAGCGCGGGCCAAACAGGATTTGGTGGTGCGCAATGCCGGGCCATGTGCCTTCGAGACCAAAGTGGACTACGAAAAGCGAAGGCGAGTAGCTCTTGCGGGAGAGCGACTTTGCGTACTTTTTGCCCCGGTCCGACTGTCCAAGCAGGTCTTTGTAGGAGTGCATGATATCGGCGTTTGAACACACGGCATCAAAGCGTTGTTTCCAGCCCGACTTGGTTTCAACCTCGGTCGCTTTTGTGCCAGCGGTGTGCACCTGAACCACCGGATCGCCAACGCGCATTGTTCCGCCGAGACGCTCAAAATGGCGCACCATTCCGGCGATTAAGCGGTTGGTCCCGCCGCGTGCCCACCAAACGCCGCCGTCTTTCTCAAGCTTGTGAATGAGAGCGTAGATCGCAGATGTTTTCATCGGCGAACCACCGACCAGCAGCGTGTGGAAGCTGAACGCTTCGCGCAGGCGCTCATCCTTGATGTAGGAAGAGACCATGTCGTAAACGCTGCGCCATGCGCGCTCTTTGACGAGAGCAGGCGCGGCTTTGAGCATGGACTTGAAGTCGAGGAAGGGCACGGTGCCGAGCTTCACATAGCCTTCGTCATGGACGCGGGCTGAGTATTCCAAAAAACGCTGGTAACCGATCACATCGTCGGGGTTCAGCTTAGCGATCTCGGCGTTCAATTCCTCATCATCGTTGGAATAGTCGAAGTTGGTGCCGTCGGGCCAGTTGAGGCGGTAGAAAGGATGGACCTTCATCAGCTCTACGTCTTCGGCAATGTCGTGACCGGTTAGCTCCCAAAGCTCTTTGAGGCATGGAGGGTCGGTGATGACCGTGGGGCCTGCATCAAAGGTAAAGCCGTCTTTTTCCCAGTAATACGCACGGCCACCTGGCTTGTCGCGCGCTTCAATGACTGTGGTCGAAATACCATGTGATTGTAGACGCAGCGCCAGTGCCATGCCGCCAAAACCGGACCCGATCACACAAGCAGTTTTGCCAGCATACTTTTCGGCGATGACCGGATTGATCCCGCGCTCACCGCTTACCGGTGGTGCGAAATTGAGGGTGGGATCGGCGTTCATGCCCCCGTTTCCTTCTGCATGACAATCTCCGTTTGCAGTTCGTTTTCCAGCTCTGCTTGTGCCGTATTCGACGCTTTCGACTTCAGAGCTGGACCCGATTTGAAAATGGCCACTATGGCCTTGTGGATAGGTACGGGGGGCTCCCCCCACAGGACGCGGACCTTGTCGAACATGGATGAACGCGCGGCGTAGAACCGCTCGATCAGCCCCTCGCGAAGCTTGTAAAAGCGCTGGAACACTTTGACTCGTTTTTCCGGCTCGGCCGCGAAAAACAGGAAACGTGCGAGTAGCCTGTAATATCCCGTCTTTGCCCAATGTTGTCTCGCGCGCGTATCGAAGAAGGCGGCAAGCTGCTCGCCTGACAGATCCGGCTGCTCTGCAATGGCAAGAGCGTTCTCAACCGCCACGCACATAGTGTAACTGGTAAGCGGGTGGGTAAAGCCACCGCGTGCACCGGCGATGGCAACACCGGGAATGCGTATTTCTTCCTGATAGCGGGCAAAGTTACCGCCGGTCAGAACCGGCAAGACCCCTGCCTCATGTCCCACAGGCGTGCCATCTGACCAACCATGAGCATGCGCATATTGGTCGATCCGGCCTGACAACGCGTTCCTGTCAAGCAGCGGGTCATCGGCATAATAGGTGTCTTCGATAAAGACATCATGCGCGCCCAGAGGGAGCACATAGACGAAACGATAGGAGCCGCCATTGCCGTGCGGGGCTAACTGATCGACGGTTGCATCCATAATCACCGGATGGTCGATCTCGTGAGGCTTCTCGAGCCGCACATGCCGTCCGAGGAAAACCTGCCATCCGCCCTTTAAATGGGGGCTCGGCTTGAAGCTGCGGCAATCGATGACGCTGCGTGCGCTGATGCGTTCAGCCGGGTCATATTGCGAAGGGGCAAGGTCCACCCCGCGCGCATCGAGGCTCTCGGCCTTGCGGTTCAAAATGACCGAACCGTGTGGCAATGCACGCATGATCCCTTCATGGAAATCAGGCGACGCCATCGACCGATAGGCGGTCTTCAGCTCGCGGCGATATTTGGGGAAGCGGACCTCATAGCCATCTTCCCAATCGATCTGCCGAAAATCGCTGAGGAGCGCTCTGCCTTGATTCGACAAATCGCTGTCAAACCAGCTCCAACGATGATTTCCGCCGATGCTGCGACCGGCCTCGATCAGGCGAATACGAAATTCGGGTCGCGCACGTTGGAGTGCAAGCGCAATCAAGCCGCCTGCAAGACCTCCGCCAACTATGACGCAATCAACCTGTGAGTCGCTCATCTGAGTAAAGGCCCTAGGACACAGGCGATGTAGGAGCAACTTTACAGTCGCTCAACCGGACTGCCCTTGCGTCTTTAGCGCAATTGATTCAGAACTTTGTCCATGGCCATTCTAAAACCCAACCGCACGACCGTGCTTGTCTCCATTATGATCGCCCTTGTGACGGTCGCGATCTTGATTGCCATGGGCCGCCCGCCAATTTGCGAATGCGGCTATGTGAAGCTGTGGCATGGCGACATCAACTCGATGGGCAATAGCCAACATATCGCCGATTGGTACACGCCCAGTCACATCATCCACGGGCCGATATTCTACGCCTTTGGCTGGCTGTTGTTCGCCAAGTGGAAGATTGGCGGAGAGAATGCGGTCAAATGGGGGCTCCCGCTCGCGGTCTTTCTGGAAGCAGCGTGGGAAGTGCTTGAGAACACACAGATGGTGATTGATCGCTTTCGTTCAGTCACCGCCAATTGGGGGTATTCGGGCGATAGTGTGCTCAACTCTTTTGCCGATATCGGCTGGATGGCCTTTGGGTTCTATCTCGCTATGCGCTTGCCGATCAAAGTGACTATCGTGCTGTCCGTGGTGCTGGAACTGCTTGCTGCATGGGTGGTTCGCGATGGGTTAACGTTGACTGTGATTATGCTTCTTTTCCCGGTTGATGCTATCGCGGAGTGGCAGGCGGCTGGCTCGGCTGGAGCTTAGACAACCACGCTTAGTTGCCTCCGGGGAACCCCATGAGATCCAAGCGGTTTTGTGGCAAGGAACGGAGTGCACCATGATGACTGCCAAATTGTTTTTGAGAGCTTCAGTCTTTGCCAGCGCAGGGCTCGCAGCCGTGCCAGCAGCTTCACAAGAGGCCGCCCAAGAGGTTGATGCCACTGCGAATAAGTCACCGCCCTTAGTCAACGGTGGAGAGAGGTTTCCGCAAGCGAGGCCCGATGGACCGCCTGCGGGACCGCCACCAGGTATTCCCTTCGAAAATCCCGTCTTCGATGACACATGGGCCACAGTCGGGATTGGTGCAGGATTGGTCCCCAGCTATTCGGGATCAGACAATTACCGCGTGTTCCCTCTACCATTGGTCGTCGGCCGCGTGGCAGGGATTGGGATTAGCCCAAATGGTCCCGGCTTCGCACTCAATTTCCTGTCGGAGGCCCCTGTTGCCGGCCCTCTATCAGCGGATCAAAAGCCCAGCTTCTCCTTCGGTCCTGCGTTCCGCATTCGTAGTGATCGGGTAAATCAGATCCAGGACGAGGTGGTCGAATTGGCAGAGCCGCTCGACACCGCGCTCGAAGTGGGAGCGAGTGCCGGAGTGAGCTTCCCAAGCGTGCTGCGCCCGCGCGACCGGGTGAGTTTCAATACGCAAGTGAGCTGGGACGTTTTGGGCGCGCATAACGGCATGCTGATTTCGCCGAGCGTGGGTTATTTCACGCCGCTTGGCCGCGCCGCCAGCCTGCAATTGAGCGCCAGCGCGAGCTTCGTCGATGATGATTATGCCGATTATTATTACTCGGTGACACCAACCCAAAGCGCGGACACTGGCCTTGTTGAATTCACCGCGGATGGTGGGCTGGACTCGGTCGGACTCACTGCGATCTGGACGCTTGATCTGGATGGCAATGCCTTGAACGGCGGTTTCAGCCTTTATGCGATCACAGGTTACTCGCGGCTCGTGGGTGATGCGGCAGACACGCCGTTCACTTCGGTGCAGGGCAGCGCCAATCAGGCCATCGCCGGGATTGGTGCGGCTTACACCTTCTAGGACCGGCCCCTTGCAAGACGGCGCCCAGCGCTGCATCAGATAACTCAAACGATAATGAGAGGGCCCTGATCCATGAAACTCCCAAAGCTTGTCCGCTACACCGTTGCTGCTTTCGCTGCATGGGGGCTTGCCAGTGTCGCTCAGGCACAAGAGCAAAATGAGACCGTTATCTTCGCAGGTTCGGTGATTAGCGACGCCGATAGTGAGCCTAGCGGTCCTGCGGTCATATTGGTCACAGACGGCAAGATCACCGGCATTTATCCCGTCGATAGCAGTGATGCGCGCGTGCTGAGCACCGATTCTGGCGTGGTGGGTAGGACGGTCATCGACCTCTCGGATAAAACCGTTCTTCCCGGCCTGATCGATCTTCACACTCACCTCTCAGGTGATCCGTCGGGCGAGTTCTGGCGCCAAGCCACTACGCCGCCTGAGTACTCTACGCTGATCGCCGCCAAGAATGCGCGCATCACCGCGCTCGCAGGCTTCACTACCATCCGCGATTTAGGGAGTCGCACGGATCAAGTTACCCAGTCGTTGCGTCAGGCAACCGAGCAAGGTCTTGTGCCCGGCCCACGTGTTGTGACGGCTGCGCGCACCATATCAATCGTTGGTGGACACGGCGATGTTAGCGGCTTCACAAGGCAAGTGAACGATGTGCTGACCAGCGGTTTCACTTGCACTGGCCCAATCCAATGTGCGGAGAAAGTGCGGCAAGCCTCGCAATATGGCGCGGACCTGATCAAGATCACTGCAACCGGCGGTGTCCTTTCACAGCAAGGCCGCGGCCTTGAAGCGCATTTCACCAATCCTGAAATGGTCGCGATTGTCGAAACTGCTACCAGCCTTGGCCTCAATGTTGCGGCTCACGCCCACGGGGCGCGCGGGATCGAGGCGGCGGCACGTGCCGGAGTGCAGACTATCGAGCACGGCACTTACATTGACGAAGACGCAGCCGAGGCGATGAAAGCCAGCGGGACGTATCTTGTGCCAACCTTGATGGCCTTTGAAGGCATCAAGAAAGGTCTTGGCAAAGGCGTTTACACACCGATTGTTGAAGAGAAGATCCGCGTGGTCGCATCCTATGCCGACAACCTTGTCCCGCGCGCGCTTGAGCTGGGTGTGCCGATTGCGTTTGGCACCGACGCGGGCGTTTTTCCTCATGGTGAGAATGCGGGTGAATTTGCTCTGCTTGTCAAAGGCGGTCTCAGCAATCGCGAGGCGCTTGCCAGTGCCACCACGGTAGCAGCGGACGTACTTGGCCTTGGTAACGAGATCGGCCAGCTCAAGCCGGGCTATTCGGCCGACATTATCGCGGTGGACGGCGACCCACTGCAGGACGTGACCGTTCTGGAAGATGTCGATTTTGTGATGGTTCGCGGGCGGGTGATTGAGTGAGTGCACATCATATCATGACCGGGAAGGGGATCATCACCCTTGCGCTTTGCGGAATGCTGGCTGCGTGCGGCGCGGCGCATTCGGGAAATGGCGAGGAACAAGCTGATCCCGCTTCGGCCCAAGCCGGGAGCCAAGCAACCTCGATCTTGAACGCCGGGGTTATGACTGCCCATGAAACGGCAGATGATGAGCGCGCAAAGTTCCTGTTTGATCCGCTCTATGATGACCATTTTGGTTCTCTGGCGCAGCTTAAACCTGACCTGATTGATCAGATCATTTCAGGCGCTGCGCCCTATGACGGCGTAGATGCAGTGTTTGTCAGCCACGCGCATGGCGATCATTTCTCCGTCTCGCAGCTAACGGCGATGCTGGCAGCCCAGGAACAGCTCACTCTCGTCATCCCCGAGCAAGGACTTGAGCAAATGCGCGAAGGTCCAGATTGGAGGGCAGAGTTTGAAACCCGTGTGCGCGGTATTTCGCTTGAGAATGGTGAAGCGAGCGAGCCCTTTGTGGTGGCTGGCGCGAGCGTCGATGCGTTCCGCAGTCCCCATTCTGGTTGGCCAGATCGTCATGCCAGTGTTCACAACATTACCTACAGGGTGAGCATCATCGACAACGTTGGAACAGCGAGCCGAGTGATGCATCTTGGCGATGCGGATCCGGATCCGGTTCATTATGAGGCGCTCCAGACCTTGCTTCAGGCCCAGCGCACGGGGCTTGCGATTGTGCCCTTCTGGTTCACAGGCCGCGAGGATGTTTCGCAGATCATCGACCGAACACTGAATGCCGAAGCAATGGTCGCCGTCCATGTGCCAGTGAGAGTGCCCGAACGCCTTAAGGAAGGCGAATGGACCTATTTCAGCAAAGTGGGCGAAGTTTTGGAGATACCGACAACCGAGTGAGAGGGAACGCAGAAGCGCCTCTTACCCATCTAGGTGTCCGATCAGTCCTGGAGCAGCCCTTCATCGTTGAGGCGGCGAGCCATGTTTGCGGCAATTGAGGTGCGCACAGCCGCCGCGTTCGACAACGGATTCTCGTCCGAATAGATCGCTGTCAGCATCGAACGATCTAACCGTGACATCTCATCAGGTGCATCAAGCTCTGGATCTTCTGTATAGAAGAGATTGAGGATCGAGTCAGAGGGAACCTCTTTCGCTTCGCCCGGCACAAATTCAATCATGATCTGCAGGGTCAGAAAATCGCCCAATTGTGTGGTCGACATGCCGTTGATCTTCTGACGGTCGACTACGGTGAAACTGTGCGAAATCGGCGGCGGAGGAGCTTGGTCAATCCGTGATGTGAGGGCACCAGCGGAAGAGGCAATGATCTGTTGATTCACAAGTTGTTCGCCAACACCGGCACCGCTACGCCCGGTTTCCACCTGGTCTGGAATGAAGACCCAGCTGTAAACCGGGCGCACATCACGCAAAAGACGCCGTCTCTCAGGCTTATACATAGCGCGGAAAGCAATCGGGCGGTTGTCGACAAGCCAGTTTACAAAGCCGTGAGGGTCGTCGTGGAACACAATCGAAGCGTTGACCGTGCAGCCTTCATCACCAATCGGGATATTGGCCTGTTCAAGATTCTGGCGGATGCGGGTAGCGATCTCGTCAGATACGCTTGCGAGAACGTTATCGATACCAAAGCACACAGGCTCCACGCGCCGAGCGATCTTGTCGCCGGTTTCCTTAAGGGTGCGCCACAGGAATTGGCGGACTTCCTTCTCGGTATAGCCTTCCACAATGATTTCGTTGGTGGTCTCAAACTCTGGAGCGGGTGAAGTGGTGTCTTGTGCGTTTGCAGGGACAGCGACAAGTGCCGTTGATGCGGCTATTAGTGAGCCAATCACAGCCTTGGTTGGTTCGTATGTGGCGATCATTCGCTGGCTCCTTAAAGGGACGGGGTCGTTCGTGATTGGTGGTGCGTGTAAGATTACGCGCCTGAACCAGCAATGGACGCTCGATTATTGGCAAAAGCGGATGGACCAGCGGCTTCGCTTTTAGACGAACGCATGAGTTACATCGAGAAACTTCAAAGGACTGAGCTCAGTTCTTCGATGTGTATTCAACCGCTTCGGCAAGTCCTTCAAACCCTCGCGCAAAGCCTGTTTTGAAGTCTTGTACAATCGTGCCCACGCCGCGTTGATCTTCGACCAAACCCAAACCTTGGCCGACCCAATAGCTTGAAAGAGCTTGCGCCTGTGCGTTGCCGCTAACCGCCGCTTGGTCGAGGGCGCGCATCACGGGTTCTGACAAGAGGCTCATCAGCGGCATCGGAAGGGCACGAAGACCCGCTTCATCCCATTTCTCGTGCCATTTGCTCTTGAGCTGGCGCGAGTATTTGCCGGTGCGGTGTTTAGAGCGAATGGTGTCGCGCGAGCCTGCTGCGACCATTTTCTCACGGAATACGGGCGTCGTTTCGGCTTCGGGTGAAGCAAGCCAGACGCTGCCGCACCATGCGCCCGCCGCTCCCATCGCCATCATGCCTGCCATCTGTTCGCCGGTCATAATGCCTCCTGCGGCGAGCACGGGAAGATCCACGCCCGCCTCCTTGATCGCGTGGACCACCTCGGGAATCAGAACTACCGTTGAGACATCGCCGCAATGCCCGCCACCTTCGCCGCCTTGGGCAACAATAATGTCCACGCCTGCCTCGACCTGTTTGAGCGCATGTTCTTTTGCACCCACGAGGGCAGCCACAGGTATCCCGTGCTTCTTGCCAGCGGCGATCATCTCCGGCGGAGCAGTGCCAAGCGCATTGGCGATCAGGCGCACTGGGTGGTTGAAGCTAACCTCGAGAAGCTCCTGTCCCAGCGATGTGTTGGGTGCTTGGCTCCCCCCACGAGGTTTTCCCGCCTCTTCAGAAACTCCGGCATCGCGCAAGATTTTGGCGGTGAGGTCGCGATATTCGGATGGAATCTGCGCAACGATGGCATCTGCGCTGACCGATTGATCGACCGCCTGTACCTCTGGGATCAGCACATCAACGCCGTAAGGCTTGCCCTCGACATGATCGTCGATCCACTTCAGCTCATGCTCGAGCTCTTCGGGTGTATAGCTAACAGCCCCAAGCACACCAAAGCCGCCTGCCCGGCTGGCGGCTACCACCACATCTCGGCAATGGCTAAATGCAAAAAGCGGAAATTCACATCCCACCATATCGGTCATTTTGAATGGCATTGTGAGGTCTTTCCTATCCCAAAAGCTTATTCCATCCGGTCCCAATCCAGCACTCGACGCGCGCGCGGTTTGTTTCAGTTAGAGCTGCATAGCGATTGCGTAGATCGGCGAGGCATTTCGCCTGATATTTGAACACGGGTTGGGAAAAACTATGGCCCAAGGCAGAAAAACTGAGGGTGTCTGCTCCCTCTTTAATTGCTGCGGCGTTAGCGGCGAGGAAGGGCGCGTAAACTTCTTCGGCAACACCCAGTATCGCGAGTGCGGCATCGCTCGGGGTTTCGTCCCAATCCTTGCCTTCCACACCTGACCAATCCTCCGCGTGGGCAAGCCATCGAGCTGTGTAGGGGAATTCCTCGCGAATCATCGCAAGCGGCGTTGGGTCAACTGCGAGTTGCGAGAATTGACCAAGGATCCCGAATTCGGCGAGGCTTGGTCGGTTTCCGAACAAGAAAAACCTTTTGGTGACTTGTTCCTCAAGCGCGGCGAGCACCGCTTTGGTGGAAGCCTCAATCAGTGCAAAGTTTGCATGAGTGCAACCCACCAAAGGCATCCGCCCAACTTGCCGGTCGCGAAACTTGCTTGCTTCTGCCTGTATAGCCTCTGCACCGCCCGATTTCATTCGGTCAAAAGCAAGCCAATTGCTCATCACATTTTGGTCTATTTGCTCAAGCCAGCGATAGCCAAACATGGCTTTGGTCAGCCATTCATCGGCGAAATCTTCTATCAAGTGTGCGACGAATGCCATCGCTGGATCGGGCGGCACGATTGAGCGATCCTTGTGTGTGTCCTCCAGCATGTAAAGGAGCGGCGTACTGTCATTCGCGAACTTACCTGCGGGTGTCTGTAGGACCGGGATAACAGGGGCGCGAACGTTGGCGAGGGCGGCGAGTGTCTCTTCCCCATCCTTCCATACAAATGGCAAGCGGCGATAGCGCAGGATTGCCCGCATTTTGATCGAATACGGCGAAGCGATCGCGCCATAGAGTGTATACATTGTCGCTGCTCCTATCCGCGTTTGTCGATCCGCACGGGCATAGTGGAAAAGGCGCGTAGGAACGGGCTCTTGACGCGCTCCACCCGACCATCTTGCACCACCCGCCAATTGCGCTCGACAATCTGATTGATCACCGTGCCGATTTGTATCTCAGCCAGACGCGCACCAACGCAGCGGTGGACACCGTGTCCAAACGCCAGGTGCCGCCGCGCATTAATGCGGGTAACATCAAATCTGTCCGCATCTTCGAAGATACTCTCGTCACGGTTGGCAGAGATGTACCACATGACCACTTTTTCACCTTTGGCGATGTGCTGACCATCGAGCTCGGTATCGCGCATGGCGGTGCGGCGCATATGAAGGACGGGCGACTGCCACCGGATGATCTCCTGCGCGGCATTGGGGATGAGCGCCGCGTCCGCTTGCAATTTGTCTAGCTCTTGCGGAAACTCATTCAATGCCGCGATTAAACCGCTCATCGAATTGCGGGTCGTGTCATTGCCACCCACAATCAACAGGGCAATGTTCGCCAGCCGCTCAAACGGGTTCATATTGCCCATGGCATCTGAGTGTACCATCCGGTTGATCAGGTCATCGGCGGGGTCAGCCTCGCGACGTGCATCGAACAATTGGTCAAAACGCGCGAGCATAGACTGCATATGTTGCATCCATTCGGCGCGCCATTCGTCGGTCAAATGGTCAGACGAAACGCCGCCTGCATAGTCGGACCAGAGTTTCATCTGAGGTCGTTCATCAAGAGGGATGTCAAACAAAATGCAAAGCATGCCCATGGTCAGAGGGATCGACACCCTGTCCACCCAATCGAAGGTTTCCGCATGGGGCAATCCATCGAAGAGTTCGGTGCACAAGCCCACCACCTGCTCTTCCCGTGTGTGCATCTGACTAGGTGAGAATGCGGGGGTGATAACCTTACGCTGTTCTGTATGCGTAGGAGGGTCAGCGGCGATAAAATTCGGCAAATTGCTCTCAGGCGGAGGGTCCGCAATCACAATATTGCCGTTCTTGTAGGAGCTTGAATACGTCTCCCAGTCGAGCTCAACCGCCCTCACCAAATCGTGTGTCACCACCGACCAATAGGGACCAAAGGGGCTTTCTGGACAATAGCTGACAGGCATTTCTGCACGCAGCTTTGCGAATTTATCGCGCCAGCTGTCTTCGACATAAAGTGTCTCATCGCTCACATCGAATGGTGCAATCGCTCGCGCTGCGGTTGCCATGGTTCTTGTCCTCTTTTCTCACCTCAACAGGGGTTTGCACTGGCAGCCGGTATCTGTCATCCCCGTTGTGAAAATTTGTCTTATGCAGTTCAAACGTGACCAAGTCTGTGTGGTGAACGAAATGCGGAGTTAACAGGTTACAAATCGGGGACTTTCAAAAATGGATATTACTTACGATCGCACTGTTAAGCTGACGGCGTGGCTGCTGCTGCTCGCAGCCCTCTCACAGCCCGTTTACACCGCGCTTTATATCCTTGCGCCTGAGGTTGATCGTGGCCCGCTATGGTCGTTTGAGGCTCTGCTCTTCACGCTAATGGCGGCGCTCGCTGGCTCGGCTTTGGTGCAAGCCAAGAGCCTTACGCTGGGCTGGTCGGCAATTGCGATGTCAGCTGTGCTCAACGTCATTCAGGTTGGTATTGGCCTCGTACAATTTGGCCCATTTCGCGAAGTCGCTGAGGCGAACGCGGCGCTAGAGCCCGCTGCAAGCGCAGTCGTAGCGCTTTCTTTCTTCGGATATAATGCGGCGAAGGTTTTGCTCGGTCTGGCCGCGATGGTTTTCGGCTATGCGAAGGTCCAACAGGGTTCCAAAGCGCTCGGCGGTCTGACATTTGTGGTCGGTGCATTATCGCTCTTTAGCAATGCGATCGTTATGGGCTTTGGCCTCGGCATGTCAGTCACCGGCGGGGGCTTGATGCCTTCAGGTGCTAGCGGAGTGGCCGCGACGCTGCTGTTGGCGGTGTGTTTATTCACACTACCCAAAGAAGATTGATCGAACTGGACAGCGGGGCCGTTGGGGCCTACTCCCAACGCATCCCCGGGGAGCCAGCTTGTGGCTGAGAGGGGCGGGATAAGCGCCGCCTGACCCGTTGAACCTGAACCTGTTAACACAGGCGGAGGGAGTGGGCTCGCTTGGACGCACTTGCCCGCAATCCGCCTTTAGGAGCGAGCAAACATGGCCGACATCAACTCACCCGTCGAAATCGGGGTCACCACCGGACCCATTCGCGGCAGCCGCAAAGTCTATGTCGGTGCGCGCACAGGCTCTGGCATTCGCGTCGCCATGCGCGAGATCGACCTTGAGGGCGATGAGCCATCGGTGCGCGTCTACGACACCTCCGGTCCCTACACCGATACTGATGCGAATATCGACATCAACGCCGGGCTCCCGGGCCTTCGCTCCGACTGGATCCATGCACGCGGTGATGTCGAGGAATACGACGCCCGCGAGGTAAAGCCAGAGGACAACGGCCAACTCGGCCCCGACCGCTCTGGCGGCGTTCCGCAATTCCCCAATGTGGTAAAGCGGCCTCTCAGAGCCAAAGCCGGCCATAACGTCAGCCAAATGCACTATGCCCGCAAAGGCATCATCACGCCGGAGATGGAATATGTCGCCGAGCGCGAGAACCTTGGTCGCGAACTCGCCGCTGATTTTAAGCGTGATGGCGAAAGCTGGGGCGCGGAAATTCCCGATGTGATCACGCCGGAGTTTGTCCGCGATGAAGTCGCACGCGGCCGCGCGATCATCCCCAACAACATCAACCATCCGGAAAGCGAGCCCATGGCGATCGGGCGCAATTTCCTTGTTAAGATCAACGCCAATATCGGCAATTCTGCCGTCGCCTCCGACGTTGCGACCGAAGTCGACAAAATGGTCTGGGCCACCCGCTGGGGCGCGGATACGATCATGGATCTCAGCACAGGGCGCAACATCCATGACACCCGCGAATGGATCATCCGCAACTCCGCCGTGCCCGTTGGCACCGTGCCAATTTACCAAGCGCTTGAGAAAGTGGGCGGGGTTGCCGAAGACCTCACTTGGGAGATATTCCGCGACACCCTCATCGAACAGGCCGAGCAAGGCGTCGACTACTTCACCATCCACGCAGGCGTGCGCCTCGCCTATGTGCCCATGGCCGCAAAGCGCGTCACCGGCATCGTCTCGCGCGGCGGATCAATCATGGCGAAATGGTGCCTCGCGCACCACAAGGAAAGCTTCCTCTACGAGCATTTCGACGACATCACCGAAATCATGAAAGCCTATGACATCGCCTATTCGCTGGGCGATGGCCTGCGCCCGGGCTCCATCGCGGATGCCAATGACGAGGCGCAATTCTCCGAACTCTACACGCTTGGCGAGCTCACCCACCGCGCGTGGGAGCAGGACGTTCAGGTCATGATCGAGGGGCCGGGCCACGTCCCCATGCACAAGATCAAAGAGAATATGGAAAAGCAGCTGCAGGTCTGCGGCGAGGCGCCTTTCTACACATTGGGCCCGCTCGTCACCGACATTGCGCCCGGATACGACCACATCACCAGCGGCATAGGCGCGGCACAAATCGGTTGGTACGGCACCGCCATGCTTTGCTACGTGACGCCCAAGGAGCACTTAGGGCTACCCGACCGCGACGACGTAAAAGTGGGCGTTGTGACCTACAAACTCGCCGCCCACGCAGCCGACATCGCGAAAGGCCACCCGGCAGCCAAGGTGCGCGACGATGCCCTGTCAAAAGCGCGCTTCGAATTCCGCTGGCGCGACCAGTTCAACCTCAGCCTCGACCCCGAAACGGCGGAGGAATTCCACGACCAAACGCTTCCCGCAGAGGGCGCGAAAACCGCCCACTTCTGCTCCATGTGCGGGCCCAAGTTCTGCTCGATGCAGATCAGCCAAGAAGTCCGCGATTTCGCCGCCAAGCAAAACGAAAGCCCCGAAAGCTTCCTTGCAGCCGAGAAACTGGGCGCAGAGACGGCGGAGGCCAGCAGGCAGGCCGCAATCAAGGGGATGGAGGAGATGTCCGACAAATACCGCGACGGCGGGGACTTGTACGTGAAGATGGTGGAGTGAGGCGGATCACCATAGAGATCACACTAGCTGAGCGTATGACATGACCCAATGTCCAGTTTGCCAATCGCGTGACGGTTTTCCCTGCAAAAAGTGGGGCGGAATGGGTGCGGATGGTTACCGCTATGATTGCGACGTTTGTGGGAGCTTCATTTTCACAAGAAGTGCTGCAGCATCTCAGTATTTGGATTTTACCCTGCCATTTCGTGCGGTGCTTTCACGCCGAATTAGGCTGCAAACAGATAGCTTGGGGTCTCAAGATGATATTCCGGTTGTAACGACATACGACATCGAAAACTTAATCGAAGAAGCTCCCTCACTTCCATCGCCTGCGCAACAAGCGAGCGGAATTATCCGCTTCGTCGGCGACTATGTGATCAAAGCCGCAGAGCCTCTTCGTCAGTTTCCGCCAGAATTTCATCCTTTGGTCGGTGCTGTGGATCGGCGCTCAGCCGAGAAAATTGCGAGCGAATTGATCGAAAGAGGGGTCCTCATCGGTATTGATGCCAGTGATCTTCAACACCAATACCAATCGATTGAACTCGATCTGACCTTAGCAGGTTGGGAAATTTACGAGGCGGAAAAGCGAGGTGTTACAAAGGCTAAAACCGGTTTCATTGCGCTTAAATTTGGTGATGCCACACTTGATGGCCTATTAGATCAACATGTGAAGCCCAAACTTCAGGAGATAGGACATCCTCTGATTGATCTGCGAGATGTCTCTCGCGCTGGCATCATTGACAACATAATGCGCGCCCATATCCAAGACGCTGCTTTCATCATTGCCGATCTCACTCACGATAACCCAGGAGCTTACTGGGAGGCAGGATATGCTGAAGGCCTAGGCAAACCCGTTATTTATATCTGCGAAAAGTCCAAGTTTGATGATCGCCAAACTCACTTCGATACAAACCACTGCACCACTGTTATGTGGACGAAAAACGAACCTGATGAGTTTGTGGAGAAGCTTGCAGCTACGATCCGACGTTCGCTCGATTACCAGTGACCTTCCTTCCCCGTCATCCTGAACTTGTTTCAGGATAACGGCGAGTTTGTGCCAAATGGCTAGTGTTATTCCGAAACGAGTTCGGAATGACGGTTTTGCCTTTAGGATGACGACTATGGGGGACGTTTCCTCTTTTTGTCATCCCGGACTTGATCCGGGATAACCCTCGAACCTTGGCTTATAGTTGGTGGGGTTATCCTGAAACGAGTTCTGGATGACAAATGGGGATGACGAACGGTGACGACGGCTGTGCGATGACGGCTCCTCACCGCAACCCCATCTCCGGCCCCAAATCGCGCCAGTCCGGATTAACACCCTCCACCAAGTTGATCTTCCAATCGCGGTGCCAGTTTTTTAGCTGCTTCTCGCGGGTGATGGCCTCGTCCATTGTCGCGAACATCTCAAGATGCACCAGCCGCTTGCAATTGCGGCGCCGCGCGAAGCCTTCGAAGGTGCCTTCTTGGTGTTGGTGGTATCGCGCGGCCATGTCTGAGGTGACGCCGATGTAGATGTAGCCGCGTTTGCCGCTGGCTAGGATGTAGACGCAGGGGTGTTTGGCCATAGCGCGAGGGTAGCGCCCTACACCCAATTCGTCATCCCGGGCTTGATCCGGGATAACCCTCGAAGTTTGGCGCTTGGCTGATGGGGTTATCCTGAAACGAGTTCAGGATGACGGTGCAGGGCGCAGGGTTCAGGATGACGGTGAATTGGTGTAGCGTCATGGGATGCCCCACCCAACCACTATCCTAACAGCAGCCCTCACCCTAGTGCTCGCCGG
The DNA here is from genome assembly GCF_947502395.1 of uncultured Erythrobacter sp. GTDB lineage: Bacteria > Pseudomonadota > Alphaproteobacteria > Sphingomonadales > Sphingomonadaceae > Erythrobacter. The sequence goes on along the minus strand of NZ_CANMZM010000001.1, from coordinate 1,284,289 downwards.
CACGCCTGCCCTCGCGCAAAACGCGCCAGCCACCACCCCTGAGTTCCTCCCCAACACCGGCTCCTCAGCGCCGTTCTCGCGGGCGGTGCAGGTGGGCGATACGCTTTATCTCGCAGGACAACTCGGCTTTGCGCGTTCCACCGACGCGGACCAAACAAACGGCATCGAAGCTGAAACGCGGCGGGCTATGGAGCGGATTGGGGAGACTTTGGCGCTTTATGGCCTGACCCACGATGCGCTGTTCAAATGTACGGTGTGGCTGGCGAATATTGACGACTTTGGGGCGTTTAACGCCGTCTATCGCACCTTCTTCAAAGAAGGGCGCTATCCCACACGGTCAACCATGGCGGTAAAGGCGCTTGCCGCTGGCGCTCAAATTGAGATTGTGTGCATCGCGTATAATCCCAAGACTAACTCAAGACTGGGTGCGCGATCTCCAACATCTTTCAGTCAGTAAAGCTGCATACGCCTTTACTCTGATTTACAAAGAACTGTGACCAACTGCACAGTAATCTTCGCAGGTGCACAATACGAATGGCCTTATGCGGGGTGCGTAGACCGCGTGGGCAACAATAGCCCAGTAAATGACCCAATCATGGGCTCCCAGCACGAGCCTGTATTGCAGGTTCAACCGGTGCACCGCTCCCCTTGACGAAGAATTTTGCGCGAGCTGCCCCTCTAAAACTTGCGCTGTACCAGAGGCTTAAGGAGTCACCATGCCTTGGAGAGGACCGCTTGGCGGAGATCCGCTAGAGACATTGCCTGGGCCGAGCAACCCTTGGCTTGCCTGCGATGGTAGCGGCAATGATCGAACCGGAAAGCCCGGTGAGAACGATCCAAAGCTCCCTGATTTCCCAGTGCCTGATGAAGGCTCGGTCGGGATCGATTGGAAGAAGATTGGTGTTGGTGTCGGCATGGTTGTCGCCGGGGTCCTTGTAATCGTCGCCGCTATTGTCGGAGCGCTTGCGGTCGCTGCGACCTTACCAGCGACGGCGACAGGCGCAGCTGCTGCGGTGGTGGTCGCCATCGTGGGCTCAATGTTGGCCGCCGGTGGATCGATCCTGATGGGGGCAGGAGGTGCAACGGTTATCGGCGGCATCGACCCTAAGATCAGCGACTATAAAAAGCATGTGCCCGCGGTGCCGATGCGCAAGCTCGCGCTGCCCGGTGATCTGCCCCCGGCAGTCGCGACATTCATGCAATCGGTGGCAGAGATCGAGCGGCTTTCGACAGCCGAGACCGACATTATCGACCACGCCAGAGCAGCGGCAAAGGCCAATGACAAAAGCTGGACCGAGTTGCATCTGCGTGATCTTTGGCATGTTCAAAACGCCAAGCAGCATTTCGTCGGCACGCTTTCCGGGGCCTTGCGTGAGATCAATGCGGCCTTTGGCCAGGACTTTGATCAGCACCATGTCGATCCACAAGAGCCGGTGCGTGATCTTATCAACCCGCTGATCGAAATGCGTGCGACACTCAATGAGGTGGCGAGCATCAGCAGTGCAGAGGTTAACGGAATTCTGGCGACCGTGCGCGTGCCTTCGCCCATGTCTGAAGCAATTGACACTTCGGTGAGGAAATTCGCGACTCAAGCCAAGGGCCAGCCTTCGGAAATGGTCAATATCGCTGCCGACCAGCTTGAGTGCCTGGACGTGATTGATCACGAAGCCTTTGGGAGAAAACCTTGATCCTGTGCTATCGCTCATAATCCCGAAGAAGGTGTGAGCTCCCCAAAGAAGGTTTGAGCAGCGTGACACAAGAGATCATTAGGAACAGCAGGACTGGCGCTACCTGGCCTCTTGTCCATGAGGCTCTTCTTGAAAAACTGAGCGAATATGACGGCAAGGCGACCACCTTCCTAGGCGAAGCAGAGGCGATGTTTTCGGGACCGGATGACTATCTCGATGCGCTTGTAGAGCTGGTGGGGGAGCCCAACGGAAATCTTGCAAATGGAGCGAGCTGGCTGATCAAATCTGCAATAGAGAAAGGCATGGTGTTGAGCGAGGAGCAGACTGAAGCTCTCATTGCACAACTGCCTGCGATGACCGACTGGGCCGCGCAATTGCACATTTGCCAGTTTATGCGGCGGCTGGACGTTAAGGCGAAGAGGGCCCACGATGTTGCAAGTTGGTTGACGGGCTTTCTGGGCCACAACAGACCTTTACTGCGCGCGTGGTCGCTTGACGCATTTGGCGCGTTGGCTGAAACGCACAGGGAATTCGCCGATGCCTTCAACGCGGCACTTTCTCGCGCACAGCACGACGAGGCAGCCTCCGTGCGCGCCCGAGCAAGGCATATCGCGCCGATCTAGGTTGCTCAAAACTTTGCTCCGGCTCCAATGGTCTTAACCCAAGAATCCTGCGCCGTAAGGAGCAATTGCCAGGATATTGCCAGGATACAAGGACTCAAAATTTGGCCCATCAATCGCCACATTCTTGTTGCAGACAACCGAAAACGAAGGAGAAGCGCACATGCAGTTTCAATTCAATTCCGACAGCTCGGTCATGGGTACGCATAATGTGGCAGAGCGGATTGAGGAGATGGTGCGAGAGAAGCTGTCGCGCTTCAACGAACGGCTCACTCGGATTGAAGTGCATGTGTCAGACGTCAACGGCTCCAAGCATGGTGCGGATGATAAGCACTGCATGATCGAAGCGAGACCACGCGGTGGCCGTCCGATTGGCGTGACTGGCAGAGCTGATAAGGTTGATGACGCGGCGAGGCGTGCAGCCAACACTTTGGCACAGCGCTTGGAGCGGTTGTTCGGCAAAGAAGCGCGGCACAAGCACGACGCCCGTCCCGATAAGGCCCTGTAGCCGGCGATGACCGGCGACTAACCGCTCTCCAGCCCCAGCTCGCCAAGAATGCCGGGAATGACTTTCTTGACCCGGAAGAAACCGGCTTTTGCATGCGGCCATGTCGCTCGGTCGAGTTGAGCCACGAGTTGGGTAAGTTCGCCATGCTGTTGCAGGATGGATAGCTCTGCCCACAATGCGTTGCGGGTCCAACCCGTGGGGAGATAGGGTGTCGCAAGGCACTCAATGCCGGCATTTTCTAGAAGACTGGCGAGGGTTTCTTTGGGCCCCCACTGAACCACCTCGCAACCGAAAGCTTCGCCAGCTGCCTTGCCACCGTTGAGCACCGCTTGGCTGGCAAAGTCTCGAGCTTGAGTACCAATATCCCGAGGTGAACGTGCTTTGGGGCGGGCGGCAGCGATGATCAGCGAAGGTTTGTGAGGCAGTTCCAGCGGCCCATGGCTCGCTCCTTCGTCGTGGAGCAGTAGCGCGTACGGCGCATCTACCGAACACTGAGAGGGCAAGTCGGGCATTGAGCGGGCGTGTTCGATTGGCTCTTCTAGCGGCTCGGCGTGCTCGGCTAGGCCCTCGGCTGCAAGAGGACCATCCGGGTGCCGATCAGTGAAGCGGGCGATGTTGTCGGCGCGGGCGAGATAGGTTTTACCCTTGGTGTGCAAGCCTGCGACCCAACGCCATGAGAGCGTGTTCGAGGCCGCATCACCATCGATCAGATGGCGCAAGAAGAAGTCTGCACCAAGCTGCCAGTCGAGCTTGAGTGTGAAGATCCAGATGCTCGCAAACCACATGCGGGCATGATTGTGGAGGTAGCCAGTTTGAGTGAGTTCGCGGGACCAATGATCAAAGGCGGAAATCCCGGTGCGTCCTTCGGTCGCTTTGGTGTAGGGCTCTGCCAGAGCGGCATCGGCATCCAGCACCGCGAATGCAGCGTCCCGGCCTTTACAGTAGCTTGTCCAGATCGAGGGACGTTGCTCGAGATAGCCTTTGAAATAGATCCGCCAGAAGACTTCCGAGATGAAGCTTTCTGCATCAGTTGGTCCATGGTGCTCAAGAATGGCCTTGATCACTTCGGTTTCGCCGAGAAGACCTGCGTGCAACCAGGGAGAAAGCTGTGAGACATTTTGGCGCATTTTCTCGGCAGCCGCCCCATCGTCGAAATTGCGCGTGCGAGTGTAGGCGTTGCCTGCATGAGGCACAAAATCGCTCAGGCGTTCAAGACCTGCGGTGCGGGTAGGGGCAAATGTCATGTGGCGGACTTTCGACGTGGTAAGGCATCCATCAGCGGGACTGTTGCGTATGTTAAACTGAAGTCATGAGAACCATTGCGACTTCGCGAAGTTCCCCTGCGACTCCCAATTGGTCGCTAATTGAAGGATTGTTGCCCCCGATGATTACGCTGAAGAAAACCCTCACCACCTCCTTCGTCACGGTGGGCGCGCTGGCGCTTGCTGCATGTGGAGCCGAACCAGCTAGTGACGAAACTGTTGCCGCTGACGAGAGTACAGCGGTGGAAGAAACAACGACCGGGAGTACCATCGTCGACGTAGCAGCAGGCGATGAGAGTTTCTCTACCCTCGTTGCAGCAGTGACCGCTGCCGACCTTGGTGAGACCCTTTCGGCTGAAGGCCCGTTTACCGTCTTTGCCCCTGTCAATGACGCCTTTGCCAAACTTCCCGAAGGCACGGTTGAAACGCTGACTACCGAAGACACCGAAACACTCACCAGCATCCTTACCTATCATGTAGTCCCAGGCACGATCGATGCCGCGACTTTGATCGCTGCAATCGAAGCAGCGGGCGAGGAAGGCTATACGATAACCACCGCTGGCGGTGGCACCTTCACTGCCGCAGTGGTCGATGACAGTGTCGTGCTCACCGATGCGACAGGTGCAACCTCGACGGTCACCGCAACCAACGTGGAAGCATCGAACGGTCTTATCCATGTGATCGACACCGTGCTGATGCCGGGTTGACCTGGCGACTGATCTAAGTCTGTCTGCGGGTGGTTTCCTACTGCCCGTAGACAATGCTACAGGCCCAGGGATGCTATCGCTAAAGCGCCATCGAAAAATGTGCCTCATTGGCGTTTCGCCGTTCTTTTTAGCGGCATGCAATAGCACTCAAGGCGAAATCAGCCGGGATAGCGAGCCGTTCAACGAGATAACCCAAGACGCGATCATCTCCGTTGGTGGAACTGAGCCCTTTTGGGCGCTTACTGTCACACCCGTCGATGAAGGCTATCAGGCGCGCTATTCCGCACCAGAATTGCCGGACGGGGTCGAGTTTTCGGTTTCACGCTTTGCGGGCAACAACGGCCTCGGTTTTTCGGGAACATTGGACGAGGAAGCCGTCAGTGTGGCGATTACTCCCGGTGATTGCAGTGATGGAATGAGCGACCGCACCTATCCCTACACAGCGACCGTCCTGCTTGGGGACTTGACGCTTTATGGTTGTGCGCACACCGATCTAGACCCTTTTGAGGAAGGGGAGACCATTCCCTAATGGTGCTGGTGGCGCTGGCCGGTTCGCTGACAGAATGATGAAATGCCAGCGAACCAAACCGTAGTAGACCGCTCGTACAGCCGAGAGATCTAGAAGAGGCCAGGGATCTGATATTGCGCAGCATTTGGCTGCGCCGGCGTCAGTATCTGGCGCCGGTTCAGGCTTTGCGCAGTCTGTCCGGGGCCTCCGCTAATCGGCGTGCAGCTGCGCCCCGCAAGGAAATCGAGAGCGGTTGCAATCGATGCCTCGCTTGGATCGCCGAGCGGGCTCGTGAAATCATCGACAGCTCGACAAGTGTTAGGCATGACGCTGGCGAGGCCCGTAAAGTAGTCGCCCTCGTCATCGGCATTCAACGTCTGGAAGGTTACGGCGCGCACTCGTAGATCGCATTCGTCCAGATCGAACGCAAACTGACCAACTGGCTTGCCTGAGGTGTCATCACCGACAAGAGCAATCCGATTGGGTGAGACATAGGAGAGCATCGAATTTGTAACGAGCTCGCTCGCTGACGCTGTGCTTCTAGTGCCGATAAGAACAAGCCCCTCGGGCTGAAGCGCGTTCATCTCGCTCTCAAAAAGGCGGGTTGTGTTGTTGTCCGAGCGCTCTTCACGCAGCACAGTCTGGCTAAAAATATTGCCGATCTGGTCGCGGCCCATCAAATCGCCCAGAGTCTCGGCCACGCTTACAAGACCGCCACCGTTGTAGCGAAAATCGAGTATCAACTCATCTACGTTGTTCGAAGCAAACAACTGGAACGCGCTTCGCAATTGGTCGGCCGCATCGCTTACAATGAAGGTGCGCAAGTTGAGATAGCCTACATTCCTACCGCCATCTTCGATGATGAGCGCTCCGTATCGGTCCGAAACGGGGTCGAGTGAGAAGTCCGACTTCGAAACGCTTGTCTCGATCACCGTACCATCATCCTGCACAAATCGGAGTACGCGTGTCACGCCCGCATCAGATGGACCAAGAGCGTTTACCACCGCTTGCGGTCCACCGTCGGCCAATAGATCACTGACTGCTTGTAGATTCGAAGCGTCTGTCCCGATCGACAGGATTTCTGTCCCGCGATCGATGCCCGCCTGAAAACCAGGTGCGTTCTCGAAGGCTTCCAGTATGAATAAGCGATTGTTGTCTTGGTCAAAGCTTAGTCGAACACCAAAGCCAGCGCTCGACCCCGAATTGATGAGCGCATTCTCGTCCGCGATCGAAGTCGCGAATGTAAAGCCCACATCCCTTGACTGGGCGCGTGCTGGAGCAACGCGCGCATCGAGGAAGGATTGTACTGTATCGAAGTTTGCAGCGTTGACGGTGTTGTCGAGCAGATCGGGAAACAGATACCAATCGTTCAATACATCATCGGCAAAATCGATCTGATTAGCTGTCGAACACGCAGAATTTGTGGGAGGAGGCGTAGGTGCCGGAGTTGCCCCCGGCGGCGGACCAGCGATAGGCGCACTGGATCCCCCGCCACCACCACAAGCGGCAAGCGCCAACGCAAGTGTTGCAGAAAGGGCCGAACGCCCGGCTGTCTTATAGTCGATTTTCATGAGACGGGTGCGACTCCGCAAATTTGTGATTTTGTAAATTACCCTAGCCGAGTTCACTCATGCATAGATATGTGCGTTGGGCAAGTTTTCACTTGTAACGCCGCAATCTTGGCAAATGATCGGTTCTAGACGTTCCTGCATTCAAAAATTGTGGAGTTTTCCTCAGAAACCGGGGCAAATCGTGGAGAGCTCTCTCGTGTTGCCCCCGTGTTCCGACTAGCAAAGGCGGAATGGAAAGACAGAATCATGCCTGACCTGCCAGATTGGCTGAGCGCTGCATTGCCTGAAGCGGCACGACATCACGGACTAGCGGTTGCTAGCCTCGGGGATGCAAAGACGCTTGGCAAAGGTGGTTTCAAGCTATGGAGCCCTGCCTTCAAAGTTGGAGAAGAGCTCGACCCTTGCTTTACTGCGGTTGAAGAGGACGCGGTTGCTCCTCCACTTGAGTGGAGTGCTCCCCCACCCGGTTCACAGGAATTGGTTATCTTTGTCGAAGAAGCGTCGAGCGGCGGCGATGAACCAGCGGCTCAATGGGTTGTGTGGGGACTTCCGGGCCAGAAGGGCAAGCTGCTCGAAGGGGAAGTGCCTCCCCGTTCTGGCAAGAACGCACTGGGCAATTCCGAATGGCTTTTGCCTGATCCACCGATTGGTGAGACGCGCCATTACGTTTTTCAGATTTTCTCCACTGATTTGCCACTGACGATTATGCCAGGGGCCAACCGGGAGGAAGTCAAGAAAGCAATTGAAGGATTCGTGACCGGCTGTGCGGTCCTCTACGCCCCCTTTACCGGGGTTGAGGCCGCGGATGCCGATTTTGAAGATGACTTTGATTTTGATTGAACTGCCATAATTACAAGGGAGACTATCCATGGCTGGCAAGACAAACGCACTGCAAAAGCCCGTGACGCTTTCAGGTGATCTTGAGGCGGTGATCGGCAAAGGCCCGATGACCCGTGCTCAGGTGACTTCGAAAGTTTGGGAATATATCAAGGCAAACAGCCTGCAGGACAGCAAAGACAAACGTCAGATCAATCCTGACGGTAAACTTGGCGCGGTGATCGGCAAAGATCAGATCTCCATGTTCAAGATGACAGCTGCGGTGTCTAAGCACCTTAGCTAAGGCCAATCTATCATTGGATTGAGGCGGCGCGCTGTGTGATTGGCACAGCGCGCCGCTTTTTCGTGTGCGATTGATAGTATCTGGGCAGATTGCATGCCGTTATCGATGTGATCTCAAGCGCTTCGCCTGAACCGGGGCGTGGGCAGCTCTCCAACCCAAAGGGCGAGCCAGATTAGAACTGGTTGCGCGAACATGCGCGGCACATGGTAAATAAGGCCGAGTCCACCATCTTCTCGTTCCATATCAAGGATGAAGTGGTTGATGTTGGCAGGCCAAACACACAGAGCATAGAGCGCAAGGCCAATCCCGCCCGCCTGCCTCAGACACAAATGAAACGGCTGCAAAAGCGCGATTGCGCCGAAGATTTCGGCGATCCCCGTCCAGAGGACAACGTGCTCGGGGAAGGGCACCATGCTTGGCATGATCGACAGAAAGGGTTCAGGCCGCACAATGTGCATGTAGCCTGCAAAAGCATAGAATGCGCTGAGCACGAGGCGGAGAATTTTCTTGATCATTTCGTTTGCTTCACAGGAGCGCTAAGTTCTGGTTCGGCGTCACTGCGCGATTGTTTGAGAAACACACACGCGCTATTCAGGGCTTGCAAATCTGCACCTTTCCAAGCCGATCTATCGGGAGACCTTCGCGCGATGCAACAGTTTGCTTTTTCCCTTGCGGCAATCGCTGCAATTGCTGGTACGCCTGTTTGTGCTCAAGAGGCCGAGCCTATAGGTTCGAACGGCTTGGAGGAAGTTGCAGTTGCAGAACCAGTTTCTCCGCCTGATCCGGCATTGGAGGAAGCGCTGGTTGCACTTGAGATCGCCCCAGTTTTTGACGGCCACAATGACGTGCCTTATCAATTGCGCATCCGATATGAGAACCAGATAGACGGGTTTGACTTCACTGACACGACCGGCACGGGCGAAAACCATCCCCAGGGACGCGTAATGCAAACCGATCTCGTTCGGCTCCAAGAAGGGCGCGTGGGTGCACAGTTCTGGTCGGTCTTTGTGTCAGTTAATCAAACCGAACCCGAAGCTGTGCAACAAACTATCGAGCAGATTGACGTGCTGAAGCGGTTGATCGAAGTCTATCCGGACCAGATGGCGTACGCAGACAATGTCGACGCAATCCAAAACGCGATGGCGAGTGGAAAGGTCGCCTCAATCATCGGCATTGAGGGCGGCCACTCTATCGGCTCAAGCCTTGCGGTGCTTCGCCAGATGTATGTACTTGGCGCGCGCTATATGACGCTTACCCATTTTCAGAATACCCCTTGGGCTGACAGCGCGACAGATGATCCGGAACATGGCGGCCTTACTGAATTCGGCAAGGACGTCGTGCGAGAAATGAACCGGCTGGGAATGCTGGTCGACCTAAGCCATGTGAGCGAAAGCACGATGATGGATGCGCTCGATGTGACGCGTGTTCCGGTGATCTTCAGCCACTCGGGCGCACGTGCAATCAATGGTCATTCACGCAATGTGCCTGATAGCGCCCTCCTTCGTCTGCCTGAGAATGGTGGAATAGTGATGGTGGATGCGGTGCCCGGTTATCTTAGCGAAGAACGTCGACTTTGGTTCGCTGAACGTGTGGCCGTCGAGGCGGGCCAGAATTCGCTCTACCCGGGACAACCCGATGTTGTTGAAGCGGCACTCGAAGAGTGGGATGCAGCGAATCCTGAACCAGAAACCACTATCAGCCATATGGCTGATCATATCGATCACATCCGAGAGCTCATTGGGGTCGAATACATCGGAATTGGAGGTGATTTCGATGGGATCCCCAACGGCCCCATCGGCTTTGAAGATGTGAGCGGCTACCCACAGCTATTCGCAGAGCTCGTCCGGCGCGGCTACAGTCAGGTCGAGCTTGAATTGATCGCTAGCCGCAATGCGCTGCGTGTATTGCGAGAGGCCGAGCGCTACGCGGCTCGCATCAAAGGCCAGCGTCCGATCGAGACCCTGATCCCTGAAGAAAGTGAGCTTTTGTCTCAGCCGTAAAGGGCAGGGATAATCCAGACGAGGCTCATTGCGATCACCGCAAACAGCAGGCTGAAGGCCAGAACATAACGGAGCACTCCCGGCGTGCTTGCGCCGCGAGCGTCGTCATCTTCGATATGAATTGCGTTGTCTTGATCGGGCATAGAACTCTCTCTTTCGTTTCCCTTACGGAAATCAATGAATGGAGGGTCTAATGGTTCCTACCTAGTCGCGCAGTAACTCATTAATACCCGTTTTTGACCGAGTTTGAGCGTCCACAGTCTTCACAATCACTGCGCAAGAAAGCGATGGTCCACCATTAGGATCGGGCAGCGTGCCAGGAACAACGACCGAGTATGGTGGAATATGGCCTTTGATGATCTTACCCGTATCGCGGTAAACGATCTTGGTCGATTGGGTGATGAAAACACCCATTGCAACCACACAGCCTTCGCCAACGATCACGCCTTCGACGATCTCTGAGCGCGCTCCGATAAAGCAGTTGTCTCCGATGATCGTGGGGTTGGCCTGCATCGGTTCAAGAACGCCGCCAATCCCTGTGCCAGCGGAAATGTGGCAATTTTTGCCTACTTGCGCGCAGGAGCCAACGGAGCCCCAAGTGTCGATCATAGTACCTTCGCCGACATAGGCGCCGATGTTTACGAAGCTAGGCATCAGCACACAGCCGGGTGCGATGTAGGAGGCATGGCGGGCAATCGCTCCTGGCACCACGCGAATGCCTGATTCGGCGAATCGCGCTTCGTCCCAGCCTTCAAACTTGCTCGGCACCTTGTCATAGGCGGGTGCGCCAGCAGAGCCGCTGTCCATGATACGGTTGTCATTGAGACGGAAGGACAGAAGCACGGCCTTCTTAAGCCATTGATTGACCTGCCATCTCCCTTCGGCCCTGGGTTCGGCAACTCGAGCCCTTCCACTGTCAAGCAGAGAGAGCGCTTCTTCCACTGCGCCGCGAACGTCGCTCTGGGGGGTTACCGTGTCGCGCTCTTCCCAAGCTTGTTCGATGTTTTTGATCAGGGTCTCGGTCATAAGTTCTCCGCAAGTAGAGGGCCTTGACTTCGTTCAGGGATAAGCAAGGCGAGAAAGTCAGAATCGCCGCTGCTGCTAGCTGCTCATGCGTATAGCGGCAAGGCCGACCGATCGTCTCAGCTTGGTCCCAAATGGATGTAGTGTTCGACGTCAGGACCTTGATCAGCGTCGAAACATCAGCTTATGGTGAGTCAAGCCTAGGGGGTTACGGGCAAAGGAACCAATTATGTCTCTCACCTCTCGGCTCATGACCGGAGCGTCAACGCGATCGCTTGTCAATTGGTCACGAATCTTACCGACCAAACTTGGAACAGCAACCCCCGCCAAAGAACCCGCTTCGCCGATCGCATGGAAAGTGGCAGCGGCTGCATTTGCCTGTGCGGCATTGACAGCGTGCGGAGGAGGTGGCGGTGGTGGTCCGGGTGTTGCTGCAATTCCACCAGCACCTCCAACACCGCCCCCACCGCCACCGCCTCCACCACCGCCTCCTCCTCCTCCGTCATCTTTTGATACTGCGGAATTTAGACGATCGGATGGGCCCGGATTTCACGGGGCGGAAGTGGCCTGGCTCGATGGGAGCACTGGTGCAGATGAGATTATCGCGATTGTCGACACGGGAATTGATATCGACAGCCCAGAATTTGAGGGTCGAATTCACCCCGACTCACAGGATGTAACGGGATCAGCGCGTCCAGTGGATCCTGAGGATGATCACGGAACAAATGTTGCCCTGGTTGCCGCAGGTGGGCGCGATGACATTGGCGTGCTTGGAATTGCCTTTGACGCGCAGGTATTGGCTCTTCGAGCTGATAGGCCGGGCTCGTGCGGCGAAGATACGCCGCAAGACTCGACGCTAGGCTGCGTGTTCGCTGACAGCGATATCGCGCGCGGCATAGATGTCGCAGTGGCTGCGGGGGCTGCAGTGGTCAATCTGAGCTTGGGAGGAAGCGCGGCATCACCTGAATTGCAGGATGCCGTGCGCCGTGCAGCGGATGCCGGTCTGGTGATTGTCGCCGCGGCGGGCAATGATGGACTTGGGCCAAACGAGACTGATGAGTTCACGCGCACATTGCTGGAGGCAGGCGGAGACAGTGTGATTGTCGTCGGATCGGTCGACGATAACGGTGACATCTCGAGTTTTACGAACGTCGCGGGAAGATTTGCCAACAGCTATATCTCTGCTCGTGGTGAGCGGATCTGTTGTGTCTACGACGACGGTGAGCTGTTCGTCGAGAACATCGATGGGCAGGACTTTGTGACGCTCTTCTCTGGGACGAGTTTTGCAGCCCCACAAGTAGCAGGTGCGGTTGCACTGTTGGCGCAAGCCTTTCCTAATCTCACCGGTCAAGAGATTGTCGAGTTGTTGCTCACGACAGCACGCGATGTGGGTGAGATTGGAACGGATAATATCTTCGGCACGGGTTTGCTGGATATCGCCGCGGCATTTGAACCTCAAGGCGCGACGACCGTGGCCGGGACTGGGAATGTCTTGGCGCTGGCAGACAATTTCGCAATGGGTTCGGCGGCCATGGGTGATGCGTTGAGCACAGCTTCGCTTACCACAATCGTGACCGACCGGTTTGACCGTGCTTTCACGCTGGACCTTGGCCAGAACACTAGCAATGCCCCTCAAGTTCAACGCCTGCGCGGAGCAGTGGAGCAGGGTGGGCATACGCGCGTGGCTGGTAATGATTTGCTATCGGTGGCTGTGACGGTTGGTGAAGGGCAGCGCGCAGCCGGGCTTGGCTGGGTTGAGAGCCTTCAACTGAACAGCGGAGAGGCATTCGGCGCTCGCGTGTTGGCGGGACGCGTGGCGGCGAGGATTGCGCCAGACATGCAGGTTGGATTGGCCATCGCTCAAAGCGCGTCTGGCCTGGTGGCCCAATTGCAAGGCTCAAGGCGTGGCGCATTCCAAATTGCACCCGAAGCTGGCAACGACAGCGGCTTCCTCGGCAGTAGCGAGATCGCGGTCGCCACCCGGCGTGAGATCGGTGACTGGGGCTTTACTGTATCGGCTGAGCGTGGGCGCGCATGGCTTACAGACTTCCGTAACGCAGACGATGCACGTACCGGCAGGCGCGATCGCAGACCGACCACTCGTGTTGGCCTCGCGGCGGATCGCCAATGGGCAGGATTTGACATCAATGCCGGAGCAACCCTTCTGTTAGAGCAGGACACGCTTCTTGGCGCACATTTCAACCCAGCTTTGGGATTGCAAGGGGCGCAGAGCATATTCCTGGATGGAAGGCTTTCACGATCTATCGGAAGATATTGGCAAGTGGGCGCGACCTATCGGGCAGGCTTTACCCGCCCCCTTGGCGGTTCTCTCATCGGAGCGGGTTCGCAGATCAATACGCAAGGGTGGTCTCTAGATTTGACCCGCTATGGGGTCTTCTCGCAATCCGACAGCCTTGGCCTGCGGTTTAGTCAACCCTTACGCGTAAACGGCGGCGCGTTGCAGTTTGAGCTGCCGGTTGACTATGACTACGCAACCGAGAGCGCGATTGCAGGCAGACAGTCGTTGTCGCTGACACCTTCGGGTCGTGAAGTCATTGGTGAACTTGGCTGGCGCGGGAGCCTCCCATTCGGGACGGTTTCAACCAGCGTTTATTATCGCAATCAGCCAGGGCATTTCCGCGATGCGTCAAGTGATGTAGGCGCACTGATCTCGCTTAGCTCTTACTTCTGAAGTTGATTTGGAGCGGGATGCCTTACTCCGGCATCCCCGCTTCAAGCGCGAATTCATAAGCACGATCGACCAAGGGCGCGACCCTCTCGCTCATAGACTTGGCATGGGCTGATGATGCCGTGCCATCGAGAACGCGCTTTTTGATCCCCTGCATAATCCCAGCTAGCCGGAAGAGATTGTACGCAAAGTACCACTCCATCGGGGGCACTGGGTAACCTGTGCGCGCAACATAGCGGTCAACAGCCTCCTGAACCGTGGGAATTCCAAGTGCCTCAAGATCGAGGTCGAGCAGGCCCGCCCGCCCTTCGGATGGCTGGAACCAGTTGAGCATCAGGTAAGAGAAGTCGGCAATCGGATCGCCAAGGGTGGAGAGCTCCCAATCAAGCACCGCAATGATCCGCGGTTCTGTTTTGTGAAAGATCACATTGTCGAGGCGATAGTCGCCATGGACGACCGAACTCTCATGTTGTTGCGGAATGGTCTCTGGGAGCCATTCAATCAACCGCTCCATCTTTGGCATATGCTCGGTCTCAGAGAGCTTGTATTGCTTGGACCAACGCGCGATCTGCCTGGCGCAATAGTCTGTCGGTTTGCCATAGCTGCCAAGTCCGATTTCGTCGGGCTTGTTTAGGTGCATGTCGGCAATGGTGTCGATGAGAGCGTTATAGATCGCCCGGCGTTCATCAGGTTCCATGCCGGGAAGGGCACCGTTCCACAGCGAGCGGCCATCGGCCATGCTCATGACGAAGAATTTGGAGCCAAGAACTTCTGGATCTTCGCAAAGACCATAGGTTTTTGGCACGGGGAAGCCGGTTGGATGCAGACCCTTCATCGCGGCGTATTCGCGGTCAACTGCGTGCGCGGAGGGCAGGAGTTTACCGAATGGCTGACGGCGAAGGACGTAATTGGTGGCGGTCGTTTCGATTTTATAGGTCGGGTTCGACTGGCCACCTTTGAACTTGGTATAGCTGATCGGTCCTTCAAAGCCGTCCACATTGGCTTCGAACCACGCGGTCAGAGCCTCCAGGTTGAGCTTGTCTTTGTCTGGCACCTCAATGGTGCCGACCATTTCCTTGTCGAAATCAATATCCATCAATTGTCCTCGCCGCTTCCATGGCGTTGCCTAGTAGGCGTCGCCAGTTGAGGCGACGCCTTCATTGATCACCGAGCTACGCCCATGTCGCCAGAGCTGAAGCTGCTCCCGGCATTGGCAGCCTTTGCACCGCCGCGAAGGGCGTTGGCCGTTGGTCCTTCGTTGGGAACGTGCTTACCAAATTCCATACGTGCGATGGACCGTGCGTGCACTTCATCAGGACCATCTGCGAGGCGAAGAGTGCGTTGATGCGCATAGGCATTGGCAAGGCCGTAGTCGTTCGACACGCCGCCGCCGCCGTGGGCTTGGATGGCATCGTCGATGATTTTGAGAGCCATGTTCGGTGCCTGCACCTTGATCATGGCGATCTCTTGCTTGGCTGCTTTATTGCCGACTTTGTCCATCATATCGGCCGCTTTGAGGCACAGGAGACGTGTCATATCGATGTCAATACGGGCACGCGCGACGCGCTCTTCCCAAACCGAATGCTTGTAGATTGGCTTACCAAACGCTTCTCGCTCTTGCAGACGCTTACACATCTTCTCCAGCGCCTCTTCAGCAACGCCAATGGTGCGCATGCAGTGGTGGATACGGCCTGGGCCAAGGCGCCCTTGAGCGATCTCAAACCCGCGACCTTCGCCAAGCAGCATGTTGGTGACAGGAACGCGAACATCCTTCATTTCCACTTCCATGTGGCCGTGCGGCGCATCGTCATAGCCGAACACTGGCAGGTGACGGATGATGTTCACGCCCGGCGCATCGTTTGGCATAAGCAGCATGGATTGCTGTGCATGACGGCCCGCGGATGTGTCGGTCTTACCCATCACGATGGAGACCTTACAGCGCGGATCGCCCAGACCCGACGACCACCATTTGCGGCCATTGATCACATATTCATCACCATCGCGAACAATGCTGGTTTCAATGTTGGTTGCATCTGATGAAGCGGTGAAGGGCTCTGTCATAAGGAAGGCAGAACGGATTTCGCCGTTCATAATTGGGCGCAGCCACTGTTCCTTTTGCTCAATCGTTCCGTAGCGGTGGAACACTTCCATATTGCCGGTATCAGGCGCGGAGCAGTTGAACACTTCTGAGGCCCAGCCAATGCGGCCCATTTCTTCGGCACACAGAGCATATTCGAGGTTGGTAAGACCGGGGCCTTCAAACTCAAACGTCTCTTCAACGTGGTGGTGGCCATCATTGCGCGGCGGCATGAAGAGGTTCCAAATGCCCTCTTCTTTCGCGATTGCCTTCTTGTCTTCGATAATCTGGATGACTTTCCAGCGGTCACCCTCAGCGTCCTGCGCTTTGTAGGTATCCATATTGGGGCGCACGTGCTTTTCAATGAAATTGCGCACTCGGTCGCGCCAATAGACCTGGCGTTCTGTGGGTTCAAAATCCATGGCTGGTTTACCTCTCTTATCTCGATCAAATGGGGTGAAGTTGGAAATCATCGTGGCATGGCTGAGCGGCCGCGCCAAGGTCTCATTTTTGTGAAGCTTTATACGGCGCCTTTTGTGAGGCGCTGAATGCGTGCCTCGTGTTCCTGACGAGTGATTGGGAAGCGCCACAGCCAATATGCAGAGTTTGCGAGCAATGCTGCTGTACCAAGCGCGAAGAATAGTATCAGATTGCCGATAACGGCCTCTGGTACCTCGCCAGGCTTGGCGTCCGTTGCGAACTGAATAGCGCTCAAGAACTGTCCAGTCAGGAAGATGCCTAGCCCTGTTGCGCACTTCTGGATCAACCAATTGCCTGAATAAAATGCGCCCTCAGCACGGCGGCCAGTGCGTTCGAGATAGGCCTCTACGATCTCAGCAAGCATGGACGTAGCTGAGATCAAAGTGACGATGGAAAGCGTGTTTCCGATCAGAAGCATCGCATAAAGCAGGGTAGCCGATGCAAGCGTGTCGAGCGCTGGCCAGAACCCGAAATAGAGCGCCATATAAGGAAGCAAGGTGAAGAGTGCTGTGCCTCCGGCCCCAAGCGCCGCGCTTGCTGGCTTGCCAAACCGTGTGTGCATGGGGCCAACCAAAAAGAACATCGCGAAAGCAGAGATCGCCAAAATCAACGGGTACAGGCTAAGCGCCGTGATGCTTTCAGGTAGACCTGGAATAGCAACCGTATCGAGCCGCCAGATGTATGCGGTGACATAGGGGGTGAGCGAGAAACTGATACCTTGATTGACATATGCCGTGAGAGCGCCTGCTCCGAAGATCAGGAAAGCCCGCTCTCTAAATGCCTCAAAGATCTCTTCGAAACAGGCCTTAAATGTAAATCGCTCTGGCTTTGTTTCCGGCAATCGCGCCAACACCTTGTGCTGTCCCAATGCTGAGCCCACGACTGAGATCACCATCAGGATACCGCCTACAATGGCAAAGTCGCGATACCCATCCGCGTTAAGCTGGCCGTTCTCGCCCCCAAGGAAGATTGTGTACGATAGGGTCAGCATCAAGATGCCGCCGAGCCACCCTTCGATGTAGCGGAAGCGAAAGAGTGTGGTTCGCTCGTCATAGTCGGCCGTGATCTCTGGAATAAGCGAAGCCGAGGGCACTTCACAGCACGATAGAAGGACCCGAACGACGACGGCAATTCCGAGGAGTTCCCAGAATGTCGGTACGCTCCCACCGGGCGCTGACCAAAGCACCACCCAGGCGAATGCCAGAGGTACGGGGGCTGCATAGAGCCACGGCAAACGCCTGCCCCATTTGGTGTATGTCCTGTCGGACAAATTTCCGAGGATCGGATCGATCACCGCATCGATCAGCAAGGCGCAAAGGAGGGCCAAGCTTACAAGCGAGGCATCCATTCCCATGACCTGGCTGTAGTAAAACAGCAGGAAGAACTGGAAACCAATGTCTTTCACACCGAACGCCACAGCACCGAAGCCGTGGATCAGTTTGAAACGAAGCGGAATGGGACCAGTGATGGCGCTTTGCATCAGGTGGCAGCCGCCGCTGATTTTTCAGCAGCCGCTTTGGCTTCCGCTTCCATCTTTTCAAGACCTTCAAACAAGGTCGCTTCATCGGGATCCCAGGAATGGCGCGGACCTAAAGTAATGCCACCATCAACAATGAGCGATGTGCCCGTAACGAAACTTGCTGCATCGCTGGCAAGATAAGCAACTGCTTCAGCAATATCTCCTGGCTGACCGCCGCGCTTGACCGGCTGCGCGTTCGACGACATTTGCGCAATCATCCCCTTGGCGGCCATCTTCATCTCTTCGGGCACCTCGATCGACTCAGTGAAGATGTTGGTGTTGATGAAGCCAGGCTGCACCGCGTTTACGCGGATATCGTGCTGCGCTAAGTCCGCGGCTGCACATTTGGTAAGGTGCAAAACACCCGCTTTTGCAACGGCATAGGCGGTGGGTGAATAGCCGGGGCCTACCGCAGCAACGCTTGAGACATTTACGATTGAAGCCCCTTTACGGCCCTTCATATGCGGCGCCGCATAGCGGATGCCAAAGGCGACCGATCGAAGGACCAAGTCCATCGTCCAGTCCCACTCTTCGGGCTCAATCTCATCGATGGGAGCCCGCGCTCCGCCAGCAGCGGCGTTGTTGAAGACCACATCAATCCCGCCGCTTTCGTTTGCGGCATGGTCCATCAGAACCTTTATCGAGGCTGGATCCGTGACATCGCAATGCACAAAGCGGACATCGCCGTCAGCTTCGGCAGCCAGTTTCGCACCGCCATCGCTATCAATGTCGCTGGCGAACACCACCGCCCCTTCGCGGGCAAAGAGCCTTGCGCTTTCAGCACCGATCCCAGAAGCGGCGCCGGTCACGACCACGGTCTTTCCCGAGAATCGCATGGTTGACTTTCCTCTCTCAATCTCAATTTGCAACCTAACGGAAGTGACCGGGTCGTCAACGCTAGTGAAGGTGACGTTACGGCAAACGGCTCTTCTTGCATTTCGCGTCGAACGAAGCTTGCGGCAAGAGCACAAATGACCATAACGTAAGCGTCAAGCCTTAGAACTCATTTGAGAGGAGTCGGCATGTCCGATTTGGAGAACTTCCGCCAAGAAACCCGCACATGGCTCGAGGCGAATTGCCCGCAAGAAATGCGTCAGCCCGTTCGCGATGATGGCGATGTCTATTGGGGGGGGCGCAACGCTACCTTCCAAAGCGATGCCCAAAAGGCATGGTTCGAGGCTGCCCGTGACAAGGGCTACACCGTTCCATCATGGCCCAAGGAGTATGGCGGTGCTGGTCTTAGCGCACCCGAAGCGAAGGTTTTGCGCCAGGAAATGGCTCGCATCGGAGCTCGTCCACCGCTTTCCAGCTTTGGCATCTGGATGCTTGGCCCAGCGCTTTTGAAATTTGGTACAGAAGGCCAGAAAAAGCGCTTCCTCAATGAGATCGCCCGCGGCGAAATTCGCTGGTGTCAGGGATATTCAGAGCCGGGCTCAGGCTCTGACCTCGTCTCGATGCAGACTTACGGCGAAGACAAAGGCGATCATTGGATCGTCAATGGCCAGAAAATCTGGACCTCTTATGCAGACAAAGCCGATTGGATTTTCTGCCTTGTGCGGACCAACAAGGAAGACAAATACAAGGGCATCACTTTCATGCTCTTTGATATGACGGGCGATGGCGTATCGACCAAGCCGATCCTCCTCATCAGTGGCAACAGCCCATTCTGTGAGACTTTCTTTGACAATGTCAGCGTCCCCAAAAGCTATGGCGAAGATTGCCCGGGCTTTGTGGGTGAGATCAATCGCGGCTGGGATGTTGCGAAGTACCTCTTGGGTCACGAGCGTGAGATGATCTCTGGTATGGGTGGCGGCGAACGCACCACCGCAATCGGCACCGCGATGAAGCGTCACGCTGGCAAAACCGGTGATGAGATCGACGCGGTTCTTCGTAGTGAAATGGCATTGTTCGACGTGGATGCACTGGCGTTTACCGCCATGGCCGAGAAGTTCATGGACGAGATGAAGGCTGGCAAAGGCCATCCGGCACTGCCCAACATGATGAAATACGTCGGAACCGAGATCAACAAGCGCCGCCATGAGCTTATGATGAGCGCTGGTGGTTCGCGTGCTCTTGAATGGGAAAGCGAAGAGACACGTGGTGGTAAAGCACCTCGCGATTGGCTGCGTACCAAAGCGAACTCGATTGAAGGCGGCACTTCGGAAGTGATGCTCAACGTCATTTCGAAGCGCATCCTCGAATTGCCAGGCGGCTAAGCATAATGACATTGGATGCCCCTTTTCCCTACATCCTGCGGGGTGGGGAAGGGCGGTATAGGAGACAAAACAATGCCTCTGTTTCACACAGAAGATCAGGCGATGCTCGCCGACAGCGCCTCCGGCTTCATGGCCGAAGAAGGCAACATCAATAAACAACTGCGCCATTGGCGTGATCGCGATTGCCCGGATGGGTTTGGTCATGCGCTTTGGAAGCAAATGGCTGAGATGGGCTTTACCGGTATGCTCGTTGCCGAGGATGACGGCGGGCTTGGCATGGGCCATGTCGAGGCTGGCATCGTGCTCGAAGAGATCGGCCGCAATCTGACACCTTCGCCATTTCTGACCTCGTCTGTATTGGCGGCGACTGCGCTCGGCCATGGGTCTTCCGATCTCAAAGGTCGTTACTTGCCTGGCCTTATCGAAGGCGATAGCGTCTTTGCCGTAGCAATTGACGAAACCGCAAAGCACCGCCCAAGTCGGATTTCGACCAAGGCGGAAAAATCGGGCAACGGCTTCAAGCTCTCGGGTTCCAAGAGTTTCGTCATCCAAGGCGCAAGCTCGGATATGATCGTGGTGGCTGCGCGCACAAGTGGCTCGGACGAAGACGAGGACGGCATCACTCTCTTTGCCGTTCCTAAGGACGCGAGCGGCATGCACCAAGACCCGGTTCGCCTGGTCGATAGTGCGATGGCGAGCCACATCAAATTTGACGGCGTCGAGCTTGATGGTGATGCGGTCATCGGTGAGGTCGATGGCGGACGCGAGATCCTCAACGCTATGCTCGCCGCAGGCCGTGTAGGCGTGGCTGCTGAAGGCGTAGGCGTTGCACAAGGCGCGATGGATATGACCGTCGACTACCTCAAACAGCGCAAGCAGTTCGGCAAGTTGATCGGGGAGTTCCAATCGCTCCAGCACCGGGCAGCCCACCTCTACTCCGAGGTCGAAATCGCCCGGGCTGTCACGATCAAGGCCCAGCAATTGCTCGACGAAGGCGCGCCATCGGCGGACCTTATGACGAGCGTAGCCAAATCCAAGGTTGCCAAGGCTGCAGGCCTTGCGGTCAAGGAAGGCGTGCAAATGCACGGCGGCATCGGGATGACCGACGAATACGATATCGGCCTGTATATGAAACGCGACCGCGCGCTCGCCGAGTTCCTTGGCGATGCGTACTTCCACGCCAACCGCGTGGCGGAACTCAGCGGCTACTAAGAGAGAGAATACAACATGGATATCAATTCACTTTTCAGCCTTGAGGGGCGCGTCGCACTCGTCACCGGCGGTTCGCGCGGCATCGGCAAGATGATCGTCGAAGGGCTCCTCGCTGCTGGCGCTGAGCGTGTTTACATCTGCGCACGTAAAAAAGAGCAGGTCGATGCGACCACCGCTGAGCTTGGCGATAAAGTGATCGGCCTAGTCGCTGATCTTAGTCAGATGGACGGCATTCAAACGCTCGCCGATGAGATAGCATCGCGCGAAGACAAGCTCGACATTCTCGTGAATAATGCTGGCGCTGCTTGGGGCGAACCGTTCACCGAATTCAGTGAAGCGGGCTGGCACCGTACGATGGATCTGAACGTAAAAACTCCGTTTTTCCTGACCCAGAGATTGCACGGTCTTTTGAAGGCGGCTGGTACTGCTGAGCGTCCTGCGAAGGTCCTCATGATTGCTTCGATCGACGGGATGAAGTCGAACCCTTGGCCGACCTATCCCTATCAGGCATCCAAGGCTGGCTTGATCCACTTGACCCGCCGGATGGCCGCCGAGCTTGTGAACGACAATATCATCGTCAACGGTATCGGCCCAGGCGCATTCCCAAGCGACATGAATAAGGCGGCGCGTGACAACGAAAAATTGGTCGAACGCGGCATCCCATCAAAGCGCGTTGGCGATACGATGGATATGGCGGGCGGTGCGATCTACCTGCTCAGCCGCGCAGGCGATTACGTTGTGGGTACAACCATCGCAATCGATGGTGGCGTGGTGAACGCCAACGTCGGCGCAGGAAACTTCGTCGACCCATCCGGCGAGTAGTCTGGCCGCCTGCACCGGCAGCAAGTCTTGAAAACACTGAAGGACGAAGGCATTTGGAAATGCTCGAATAACGCCTTTTCCCATATTATGAAAAGCCCCGCCGACCAGCGGGGCTTTCTACTTGGAAAGATAGAACGATAGTCAATGTGGTCCAGCAGAGCTTGCCGCTGTGAGGCAAGTGCGTTCCTAGCCCTGGCCCGAACGCAATTTCTCTCCAAACGTTGTAACGGCAACCCCATTTCCAACGAAACATGTTCAAGAGCTTTCACAAGTTTCACAAGAAGGAGAGTGCCCCGTGCCAATGCCCAAACGTCGTCGCCTAATGATCACTCTGGGCGCGCTTGGCCTGAGCGGGGCCGCCTATCAAATGGCCTTGGCTCAAGAGGTTCAGCCTTCTCCTGGACTCAGCGGTGAGGCAGCATCTCCGGAGAGTGATGGTTCGGCCGCGATCTCACCTGAGAACCAGGCTTCGCTAGACATGATTGGCGAAGTCATCGGTGCACTTGACGGTGAGGCCGAGCGCAATGGCAACAATTGGCAGTTCACCGTCGAAGAGCGGATGTTGATTGTGGTGACCGATGCAAGCGCTGGCCGGATGAGGATCATCACCCCGATCGCGGAAGCCAGCGCACTTCCTCCGCAAGCGCTCGAACGGTTGATGCAGGCCAATTTCGATACCGCGCTGGATGCGCGATATGCGATTGGTCAGGGCGTTGTGTGGGGCGCGTTCGTCCACCCGCTCGACAGCCTGACAACACGCGACTTTGCTTCAGGCGTGCTTCAGACCAAATCGCTCGCCGACACCTTTGGTACGACCTTCACAAGCGGTGTTCTCAACTACGGTGGCGGCGACAGCGGCGCGATTTTGGAGAACCAGTTGAATGAACTGCTTGAGCAATTAGAACGCCGGCAGACGACTTGAGGTAAGGCCCGAAGTCTCAGTGCATTGAAATAAACTGCGCCGCCTCATTCACTCCCGCGTTGATATTTCTCCGCGTTCGCCCGCTGAGACGATGTGAAGGTCCATCCCGACGGCCCATCGGCGTTGAAATCCGCGCCAATGGCTATCCTGCTTTTCGCCAGCCAAGGTGCCGTTCAGGTGTTCGTTGAAACCTATCGGCCATTCGCTTTCGTTTGAGTCGGTTGTCGGCACATCAAGGTATGCGGCAGCCTCCGCGCGCCCCTTGAGTTTCCAATCGAGGAACGATGTAACAAAGTGCTGATTGATCGCGTTCAACCGGTCGGTGCGCCAGACAGGTTCGCGCAGGAATTCAGTCGCACTGAAGGGAACGTCAGGCCCAACGTCAAATTGGTTGCCAGCGATGTTGTGGCGAGCCTCGCGATAGACCAAGAGATAGCGGTCGCTGTTCACCATATTGTTGAACAACCAACTCACACCCTGATCGAAGTTTACGATATCGTCCTGATCTCCCGAGATAATCAGCGTCGGCACCTCAAGCTCTGCCAGTGACCGTTGAGACCAAGCGCGGTTGTCAGGTTGACCACCCCACGGCGCAAGAGCAACCAAGGCGTCGATATCGAGCTCAGTTGCCTCAGCCTCAGCCATGCGTTCGATTGAAGCTGTGGGGAGGTTGGAGAGCGGGCCCTCGTCAGTCCTGTATGAAGCGCCTGCT
Source organism: uncultured Erythrobacter sp. (assembly GCF_947502395.1). Classification (GTDB taxonomy): domain Bacteria; phylum Pseudomonadota; class Alphaproteobacteria; order Sphingomonadales; family Sphingomonadaceae; genus Erythrobacter. Next base: position 1,260,633 of record NZ_CANMZM010000001.1, on the reverse strand, counting down.
GTGGTAATTGCGCCATATCCGCCCATCGAATACCCGATCACCCCGATCTTTCCGACATCGATCAAGGTGGGATAGCCAAGCTGCGCCGTATTTGCATTTGTGACGAGTTGTTCGAGCACTTGAAGCTGATCGACCGTACGATCGGCAAGCACGTTTCCAAATGAGACGATAAAGCTTGCGGGGCTGTCTACGGGCATGTCGTCATGATCGATGGAGGCCGTGACATAACCGCGCGTCGCGAGGTGCTCAGCGAGGTTGCTCAGCTGCGTGTTCCAGCCTCCGAAGCCATGAGAAATCAAGACCAATGGGTACTTCTCACCGGTCGCCGCTTCGGCATCTGGTCGGGCGATGCTTTGGCTGACAATCTCAAAGGGGGCTAGTCTCGGCATTTCCATCAGGTGGGCGAGCGGTTGGGGGTCTTCGCCGGTGCCAGGGACTGCAGGATACCAGATTCGAACCTGGATCGAGCGATCAACCGGTTCAAGATTGCCTGTAACAAGGCTCGTGCCCGTGATTGCGCTTCGGTTGGCAAGTTCAAAAGAAACCTCAACCGTGCCGATTGCATAGGAGCCGTGTCGGCCAAGTTCGGGAGCTTCTCCGGTCTGCCCGGGATGGATTGTTGGCGCGACGACATAGGCACCGCCGCCAACTACAATCGCGGTAAGGCCCAACGCGCCAGCTAAGAGATATCGCTTTTTCATTTAGTGTCTCCTCGCAGCCAGATGTCTATTTGCAGGCAGGCAACACCGCTGCACTTGGGTCGACAACAGATCCAAAGCTACCCCATCAATTCGCGCACAAACGGGATCAGCCCCGTCTGCCGTTTCCGCCGCATTCTTTCTGCGTGGAGGATTTCGCACACTTGCGCAAAGCAGCCCTCCATATCGTCATTGACCACGACATAGTCGTATTCGGCCCAGTGGCTGATTTCATCGCGTGCGCGCTCCATGCGACCATCAATCACTTTGGCCGAATCTTGCGCGCGGTTTTCCAAACGGCGGCGCAATTCAGTGAGGCTGGGAGGAAGTACGAAGACGGTAACGACGTCTTGATCATCCTTCTGTTTCAGCTGCTGCGTGCCTTGCCAGTCGATGTCGAAGAGGTAATCCTGCCCGCGCTTCAACCCTTCGCGGATCGCACCTTTCGGTGTGCCATAGCGATGGTCAAATACTGGCGCCCATTCGTAGAAATCGTCTTTTTCAACCATCCGATCGAACTCTGCGTCCGAAATAAAGTAATAGTCCTTACCATCCACTTCACCAGGGCGAGGCGGCCGTGTTGTGGCGGATACAGAAAGCCGAATATCCTCATCCTTGGCCAGCAATTCGCGCGACAAGGTGGTCTTGCCAGCGCCCGAAGGCGAGGAGAGTATGAACAGGAGGCCGCGGCGGGCGAGTTTATCGTTGCTCTTGTCGTCGCTCATAGGTCCCGATGCGCTTGGCTGGCGCTGAAATCAAGACCTCCAAGCAGGTTATCGCGAGCCTATCGTCTGCGCTTGCGTCTTTCGCGCACCGCTTTGCCACGGTCATAGAGTGATTTTGCCAGAAGCCCTCCAGCCACAAGCCCAAGTCCCGCCCGCGAGCGCTTGGCGAGACGCGCTGCGCCATAAAGGCCCACCGAGGTTAGGAGTGAGCGCCCATCGACCGCGTCGGCTTGATCGGCTTTGCGTTTTTCTATGACGGCCTTGGAGATATCTGCCTGAACCTTGCCACGCATCCGGTCTGCAACGCCCCGCAACACGATCTCGGCAATAGCGAGATTTACCGCTGTTCCGGCAGTTGGAGCAGGGGGGAGTTTGCCTTTAGAGGGCTTGGCGTTGGACGCACCCCCCTGGTGATCGGGTGCACTTGCGTCACGATCGCTCGATTGGCCCTGGGATGGCGAGGTCATTGGACCCAGCTTGCCTATTTCTTGCGCCCAAAATCAACCGTCACAACGTTGGAGCCATCGCTGTCATCGGGCTCCTCGCCGATTGCGCTTTCGGCTGTATCGCTGCCAAGCTCGGCATCGTTCTCGGCAAGATCGTGCTCTTCGTGCTCGAGATCGGAAACTGACGCCTGAAATTGAAGGCCAAAATCGACCGCCGGATCGACGAATGCCGTTATCGCAGCAAACGGAATCTCGAGCTTGGCCGGAATTTGATTGAAGGACAGCCCTACAGTGAAGCCGTCGTCCCGCACTTCCAAATCCCAGAATTTGTTCTGGAGTACGATGGTCATCTCATCGGGGAAGCGTTCGCGAAGGTGATCGGGGATCGATACGCCGGTCGCACCTGTCTTGAAGGTGATGTAAAAGTGATGATTGCCGGGCAGTTCACTGCCACCGCGCACAATTTCACCGAGCACGCGCCCGACCACAGCGCGGAGCGCTTCCTGCACGATCTCGTCATACGGGATCAGGCTATCGGGTGTATCTTCTGTCATCACGTTGACTAGTGGTGACGAGAGGCGGGAGCCGGGTCAAGCATTTCGTGCGCGATTCGCCTCATAATCGGCGGGATAACTACAAACCGATGCTGCTCATGGTCCAATCGCTTGCAAGCCTTGAGGGCACGGTTATAGGCTTTCTCTCATGAGCACAGGCACACGCATCGGCAAAGTTGAGCGCAACACCGCTGAAACCTCCATCCTGATTAAAGTCGATCTGGATGGGACCGGGGCCTATGATGTTTCGACCGGAATTGGCTTTCTGGATCATATGGTTGAGCAGTTTTCCAAACACTCACTTATCGATGTAACGATGAAGGTCGAAGGCGATTTGCACGTTGACCAGCATCACACGACCGAAGATTCGGCGATTGCCCTGGGGCAGGCGCTTTTGGATGCACTGGGAGATAAGGCTGGGATTGGCCGTTATGGCAGCGCCTATTCGCCCATGGATGAAACGCTGAGCCGTGTGGCGTTGGATATCTCCGGGCGGCCTTATTGTGTTTGGAACGCGAAGTTTTCTCAGGAAAAACTGGGCGAATGGGACACAGAGTTGATCCAGCATTGGTTTGAGAGCATCGCGCAATCAGCAGGTCTGACATTGCATTGCGAGCTGCTCTACGGCCAAAACAACCACCATATTTGTGAGAGCCTATACAAAGGCTTTGCACGCGCCATGCGCATTGCGGTCGAGCGTGATCCTCGCAAAGGTGAAGCAATCCCAAGCACGAAGGGGCAGCTTGGTGGTTAGGAAAACGCCTCTCGGTCGCGCTGCGATCGCAAGGCCGATCGGCCGCCCGCAGCGGGGGCAGTTTGTATGCCCGTCTAGCGAGGACGCGCGCCCGGATGGGCGCGCGCAAAGTAAAAATGACTAATACCGTCGCCCTGATTGATTACGGGGCAGGCAATCTCCATTCGGTGCACAATGCTCTTAGAGCGGTCGGTGCCAATGTCACCGTAACGGCCGATGCCGATATGGTGCGCGGGGCGGACCGGATTGTCCTGCCGGGCGTTGGCGCGTTCAAGGCGTGCGCTGATGGGCTGCGCGCGGTCCCTGGGATGATCGAGGCGCTGGAAGAGCGTGTTCGCCTTGGCGGCGCGCCTTTCCTTGGTATCTGTGTGGGCATGCAATTGCTTGCGACCCGCGGGCTGGAACACGGCAGCCACGAAGGGCTCGATTGGATTCCGGGGGAGGTCAAACTGATCACCCCGCATGATCCTGCAATCAAAATCCCGCACATGGGCTGGAATGATGTTGCGCTTATGCCCCATGCGAAGAACCACGAGGTTGTGGAGGCGGGTGAAGCGTATTTCCTTCACTCCTATCATTTTTTCGCTGATGACCCCTATCATGTCGCGGCTCTTACCGATCATGGAGAAGGGCTTGTCGCTGCTGTCACCAGAGGTAATATTTGCGGCGTTCAATATCACCCTGAGAAGAGCCAAGATTATGGGCTGGCAACCCTCACACGTTTTCTGGAGTGGAAGCCATGATCGTATTTCCAGCCATTGACCTTAAAGGCGGCGAAGTCGTACGCCTTGCCGAGGGCGATATGGAACGCGCCACAATCTATGGTGACGACCCAGCCGCCCAAGCAATGATCTTTGCCGAAAGCGGGGCAGAGCATTTGCATGTGGTGGACTTGGACGGTTCATTCGCAGGCGAAGCGCGCAATGTCGAAGCGGTGAAGTCGATCATCGAACGCTTCCCCGGCTATGTGCAATTGGGAGGAGGCATCCGCGATGCAGCGGCGGTTGAAGCTTGGTTCAATCTTGGTGTGGCCCGCATCGTGATGGGTTCAGCGGCATTGAAAGACCCCGAATTCGTCAAAGAAATGGCCCGCGAATGGGAAGGCGGCATTGTTGTGGCTGTGGATGCCAAAGATGGCATGGTTGCGACCGAGGGCTGGGCGGAAGTGTCCGATGTGCCGGTGGCGGACTTGGCGCGCCGGTTTGAAGATGCAGGCGTTGCCTCATTGCTCTTCACCGACATTGGCCGCGATGGTCTCCTCAAAGGTGTCAACATTGATGCAACGGTGGAGCTTGCACAGCGCGTTGACATTCCCGTCATCGCCAGCGGCGGGGTGAAGGGCATCTCCGACATCCACATCCTATCGATCCAAGCGCACCTTGGCATCGAAGGCGTGATTACCGGGCGGGCGCTTTATGAGGGCAAGCTTGATTTGGCCGCAGCAATCCAAATGGGAGCGCGGGAGTGACCGTCCGCATCCGCGTCATACCCTGTCTCGACGTTGCCGATGGACGCGTCGTCAAAGGCGTGAACTTCGTCGATCTCAAAGACGCTGGCGATCCGGTGGAGCAAGCGCGCGCCTATGATGCAGCGGGGGCGGATGAGCTTTGCTTCCTCGATATCTCCGCAAGCCACGAAGGGCGCGGGACGTTGCTTGATATCGTCAAACGCACAGCAGAGGTCTGTTTTATGCCTCTCACCGTTGGTGGCGGGGTGCGATCGCCCGAGGATGCGCGTGCACTTTTGCTCGCAGGCGCAGACAAGGTTGCGATCAATTCAGCGGCCGTCGCTCGGCCTGAGCTGGTGAGCGAAATTGCCGCCAAGTTCGGCAGTCAATGCGTTGTGGCGAGTGTCGATGCTCGAAGAGTGACCGAACCAAGCTCCGTTCGCCCTGAGCCTGTCGAAGGGCGCTCTCAGCTATCTGACCAAGGTTTGCGTGCTTCGACAAGCTCAGCACGAACGGATGTGGGTAAATGGGAAATCTTCACCCATGGCGGTCGCAAACCCACCGGGATTGATGCGGTCGAATACGCGAGGCACGTCGCTGAGCTTGGAGCGGGCGAATTGCTTGTGACCAGCATGGACGGCGACGGGACGCAAGCGGGTTATGACCTTGAGCTAACCCGCACCATTGCGGACGCGGTCTCGATTCCTGTCGTCGCCAGCGGTGGTGTTGGCAATCTCGATCACCTCGTGGACGGCGTGACCAAAGGCGGAGCAAGCGCGGTTTTAGCCGCCTCAATTTTCCACTTCGGCACGCACTCGATCGCAGAAGCGCACGCAGCGCTACGGAATGCGGGCTTGCCCGCGCGCAGCACTTGAGTGAAGAGAGCCGAAATGGACACACTCCAACGCCTTGAAGCCACGATTGCCGAGCGCATGACCGCCTCGCCCGAGACTTCTTACGTCGCAAAGCTCTACTCTCGCGGCACCTCTAAGATCGCTCAGAAGGTCGGCGAAGAGGCGACCGAGGTAGTGATCGCGGCGATGACGGGGGTGAGCGATGAGCTGGTGGGCGAAAGCGCCGACCTGCTCTTCCACCTGCTGGTCTTGTTGCAAGCGCAAGGGGTAAGCCTTGAAGACGTGCTCGCCGAACTCGACCGGCGCGAGGGGCTTTCGGGCCTCGATGAAAAGGCCTCTAGGAACGAATAAGATGCCCATTGATCCAACGCTACCCTACGACCCAAACAACATATTCGCGAAAATCCTGCGCGGTGAAATCCCTTCGAACAAAGTCTATGAGGATGAATGGGCCTACGCCTTTGAGGACATCAATCCTCAGGCCGAGGTCCACACTTTGGTGATCCCCAAAGGTGAATATGTGAGCTGGGACGATTTCAGTGCGAAAGCCTCAGACGGAGAGATTGGCGGTTTTGTGCGGGCCGTCGGCGCGGTTGCGCGGGCCAAAGGGTTGGTGGAGCCGGGCTATCGCCTGCTTGCCAATATCGGCGCGCACGGAGGCCAAGAAGTCCCCCATCTGCATGTCCATATCTTTGGCGGGCAGCCTCTGGGTCGGATGATCGCCTGACTGTTTCATCCCCAGATTGGCTCGCTCCACCGTATCAAAGATTCGTTCTGTCGACATTCATGTGTGCGCAGTCAGATGCGGCTGGAATGCTCCAATCACACGCGCTAACCCGTCCACGTAATGGTTAACCAAACTTCCCGCACTCCCAACACTCCGGGCGGCGTCATCGATGGCTCTCGCCACCTCTATGCTGTTCGGGTTTACTACGAAGACACCGACCTTTCGGGGATCACTTATCACGCCAACTATCTGCGTTGGTTTGAGCGGGCACGCTCGGACCTGCTTCGATTGCTTGAGATCGATCAGCGATCGGCGATCGAGAGTGGGGAGGGAGCCTATGCGGTCACCGAGATTTTGGTGAAATACATCAGCCCTGCCAAGCTTGATGACGACGTGGTGATCGAAACAACTGCCATCCAGGTGGGCGCCGCTAGCGTTCGGATGGAGCAGGTCGCCAAACGTGGTGATGATGTACTTTCAACGGCCGCCGTGCGTGCGGGGTTCCTCACCCCCGATGGCCGACCGCGCCGGCAACCGGCCCAATGGGTCACAAGTTTCAAAGATTTCATTGATGGAAAAGGACACTAATACGTGGGCTTAACCCTTTTGAGTGCTGCTGCAAGTGAAGCGCTCGGTTCGACCCGGCTTGATCCGCTGGAGCTGTTCCTCGATGCCGATATCATAGTGCAGGCTGTGATGGTTGGGCTTATCCTTGCCAGCATCTGGAGCTGGGCGATCATTATCGCTTTCGTGCTTCGGGTAGGCAAGCTGAACGGTACGAGCCGCGAGTATGAACTCGACTTCTGGAGCAGCAACGATCGCGAGGCTGCGCTATCCAAGAGCAAGCGTCAGGCCATTCCCTCGGCGCGTGTCGCAGGAGCAGGGCTCGACGAATGGAGGCGCTCGACGAAGAATGGCAGCCCAGACCGTGCAGCGACCCGCGAGCGGATTGGGCAAGCGATGGAAAGCCAAGTCGCCGAGGAAGCCGATGAGCTTGCGGGAAAGCTGACTTTCCTTGCCACCACCGGTTCGGTCGCGCCATTTGTCGGACTTTTCGGGACCGTTTGGGGCATCATGAACAGCTTTTTCCAAATCGGCGCGCAGCAATCGGCTTCGCTTGCCGTGGTGGCTCCCGGTATTGCTGAGGCGCTTTTTGCAACCGCAATTGGCCTGTTTGCTGCGATCCCTGCGGTGATTTTCTACAATCGGTTCAGCAATACTGTGAACCAGTATGAGGCGAAGCTCCAACGGTTTGCCGACAAAGTTCATGCTGGGCTGAGCCGCGAACTGGATAAAGCGTAATGGGGATGGGTGTTGCCTCATCCGGTCGTCGGCGGGGCAAGCGCACTCGGCGCGCGGCGATGGCTGAAATCAACGTCACGCCTCTGGTCGATGTGATGCTGGTGCTGCTCATCATCTTCATGGTGACGGTGACATTGCCAGCTGTGGGAGTTCCAATTGAGCTTCCAGAAAGTCGCGCAAACCCTGTTGAGGAAACGCCTACACAGATAACAATCAGTATCGATGATGCTGGCCGCGTTTATCTCGAGAATGAGGTTGTGGCCGTTGGCGGCCTTCCCGATGCACTCGCTGCGATTGACCGAAATGCGGGCGGCGAATTGCCGACTATCGTGCTTCGCGGCGATCGGACTCTTGATTACGGCCGAGTGATGGCAGTGATGGGGGAACTCGGCCGTGCGGGTTTTACCTCTATCTCGCTGGTCACCGACGGTTCAGTTAGCGCGCCATAGCCAGTGTCAGGTATGGAGCTCAGGCATTTTCACAAAGAAGACCGCATCGGCTTGATTGCCGCTGTGGGCCTGCACGTCCTGCTCGTTGCGGTTTTGGCAGCACAAGTGCTGTTTATGTCTAACGAACCCGATATACCTGAGCGCATGACGGTGAGTCTTGCGACTGAAGTCAGCCTTGAGTCGACCGCACCAGATCCGGTTGTCGAAAGCCGCGCATCCATTGGTCCAACCTTGACCGAGGAACCTGCACCGCCGGCGGAAGAGGCACCCTTAGAGCCCGAGCGTACTGAAACGACCCCGCCTCCGCGTCCACAAACTCAGCCCGCACCTCGACCCCAGTCACGAACCGCGCCTCCAAACGCAAGCCCACGTCGACGTCCCGAAGCCGAGCGCCAGCCCCCTCGAGAACGGCCATCGGAGCGCCCCGGTGGAAGTAGGATTGGGAACAACTTTTTGCCTGGTGAGGGTGCGGCAACAAACACTGATGAAACCCGCATTCCTGCAAATGAAATCGGCCGGAGCGCACGGGCATCGCTCCAACAGGCGATTAACCGGCAATTGCGCCCTTACTGGGATGCGCCTTCGGGGCTCGATGCCGAGCAGTTGGTGACCGTGCTCGCCTTTCGCCTCAATGAGGACGGTTCACTCAATGGTCGTCCGCGAGTGGTGAGGCAGTCGGGCGTTACCGACAGCAACCGGCCACAAGCTCCGCTGCACGCTGAACGGGCCATTCGTGCGGTTCAACGCGCGGCCCCTTTCGATTTGCCGGATGAGTACTACAACGCTTGGAAGAACATTACCGAGTGGAGGTTTGATAGAAGGCTGTGAGTATGAGAATTTCACTTGGTATCGGTTTGGCGTTGACCTTGGGAGTCGCGCCGTTGGCTGCGCAGAACGAGGATTTGGGTGACCCCCTCTCCGATGGTGGCGCAGTGGAGACAGCGTTTGAAGAGACTGCCGAGCAAGAAGATGGTGGAGGGCTCACAGGCTCCACCACCGACGAAAGCGACTGGGAGGATCTCGGCATTGCCATTCCTGCTTTTGCCACTGATAATGATGTCTCGACCCCTGCAAACGCCAATGGCACGGGTGCCTTGGGTCGCGAGATTGCTCGGGTGATCACCGCAAACCTGCGTAATAACGGCCTCTTCGAGCCTACCGGGCCCGATAGCCTACCGAGTCCAGACTTCCCACAAATCACCGATCCCAGCTGGTCAAGCTGGACTGGGCGCGGGGCTGAGATGCTGGTGCACGGTTATGTTCGCGCGCGCGCCGATAATCGGCTGGTTGTAGGCTGCTATCTCTATGACGTGATCCTGAAGGATGAGCTGATCCGTGAGGGTTGGGTTGTGCGTCCGGCCGATTGGCGCAGGGCGGCACACAAATGCTCTGACCTGATCTACGCGCGGCTCACCGGGGAGGACCCGTTCTTCGACAGTCGGATCGCCTATATCGCTGAGACTGGTCCAAAAGATAATCGAGTGAAGCGCCTTGCGGTCATGGATTCAGATGGCGCGAACCACCGCTTCCTGACCTTGGGCAGCGCCACCGCGCTCACCCCGCGTTATTCGCCCGATTATTCGAAGATCATGTATCTGTCCTATGTTGATGGGAACCCGCGCATTTATGTCTATGACATTGGCTCGGGCAAACAGACGCTGGTCACTGAAAATCGCAATCCCACTCTCGCGCCGCGCTGGTCGCCGGATGGGCAGTCGATCCTCTATTCGATGGCGGTGGGTGGTAACACTGATATCTACCGTGTTTCCGTAAACGGCGGGCGCAGCACCCGTCTGACTGATACGCCCGGAATTGATATCGGCGGGTCTTACTCTCCCGATGGCCGTCGGATCGTATTCGAAAGCGACCGTTCGGGTTCACAGCAATGCTATATAATGAATGCTGACGGCTCGAACCAGAGGCGCATCACATTCTTCGGCGGACGCTGTGCAACACCGGAGTGGAGCCCTCGCGGTGACCAGATTGCCTTCACGCGTATTGCCGGAGACTTTAATGTTGCGGTTATGACACCTTCTGGCGGTAACCTTCGGGTGCTTACTAACGGATGGCAAGATGAAGCCCCCACTTGGGCACCCAATGGTCGCATTGTCCAATTCTTCCGGACAACGCGCAATTCGGGACGTTCGTCTCTTTGGCAGGTCGATTTGACCGGCCGAAATGAGAGGCGACTGCCAACCCCGGTGGACGCTTCAGATCCCGCATGGGGCCCCATTCGGCCCTAAACATGAGCGCAGCATTAGTTGTTGACCCCCTTGAGACCCCCGCGCATGATTGCCCGGCAAAAAACGGAGAGTAAAATTATGACCTTCTCTGCACGCAGCACCGCCACCATCGTTCTGATGACTTCTGCATTGGCTCTGGGGGCCTGTTCGAAGAAAGCACCCGAAGAGCTTCCTCCTCCACCAGCTGCAACCCCGGCACCGACGCCGCCACCGGTCACAACCCCTGCGCCTACTGGCCCGACGGTTGGTACTCAGGCACACTTTGAACGGGCTGTTGGATCATCGACCACGATCTTCTTTGACACCGACCGTTTCAACATCGACAGCACTGATGCAGCCGCACTTCAGGCTCAGGCACAATATTTCGCACAATTCTCGCAGTTGACCTTCACCATTGAAGGCCATGCCGATGAACGAGGCACGCGCGAATACAACCTGGCTTTGGGCGAACGGCGCGCCAATTCGACGAAGAATTACCTCGTCAGCCTTGGCGTCTCACCGGACCGCATCAATGTTTTGAGCTATGGTAAAGAGCGCCCTGTCGCACTTGCGTCGAATGAGACTGCCTGGGCGCAGAACCGCCGTGCGGCCAGTGTCATCATCAATTAGTAGTGTTTTACAGAGTTAGGCGCGCCTGTTCTCCTTTTCGGAGGGCGGGCGCTTTGCTTTTAGGCGATCAAGACTGACTGGCAGCTTGAGTGAGCATTTGCACAATTGGGCCTTCGCCCTTGGCAAGCCGCAGTTCTCCGTCGCCATCGGCGCGCGTGAACAGGCACAGGCAAACGAGCGCAAGAGCGCTAAAAAGGCTGGAGATTTGCAACTGCTGGCTCATGGAGCGGGCCTGATAATCCCTAATTGGAATGTCGTATTGAGCGAGGTGCTCTACGCAGCATGTATGAACGAACTATTGCAATGCAACATTTCATTTCGCAACTTGTTCCTCAGGCCATTCACATATCTTTCTTTTGCGCGCCACACAGCCTAGATAGCCTGCGTGACTGATCCGACGAATGACATGGCTTTTGGGACTGACTTCGCCTTCAGCTTGGTGATCCGTGCCTAAGGCGCGGCGCTCCAACGACTGGGGGTTTCCGCGCTGGAGGGGCTATGGCTCTTCGCGTGAAGCAACCAATGTCCGCATCTGTGACCGTCATGGTTGCGAAGAACCAGGTGACTGCCCTGCGCCCAAGGCACCCAATAGTCCGGATCGCTGGTACTTCTGTCAAAAGCACGCGGCCGAATACAATTCCAGATGGGATTATTTCGAAGGGCTCGACAAGGCTGAAAAGGCTGAACGGACCAAGGCTGAGCGTCAACAGTCCGAAGGTTATGCAGAGGCTTCGCATTATGGTTGGACGGGTTCTGGCGATGGCTCGCGCAGCGCCGATGAGATGCGTGCACTGGAACTGCTCGAAGTAGAGGCGGATGCCGATTTTACTGCGGTAAAGAAGGCCTACCGGGCGAAGGCCAAGCTCGTGCACCCCGATGTAAAACCGGGCGACAAGAAGGCTGCACAAGAGTTTCAGAAGTTGCAAATCGCCTATGACGTACTTCGCGTTGCGGAAGAGCGCCGCGAATGGAAAGGTTAGACACCACTGATGCGAATACTTGCGTTTGCCGCCAGCAATTCCAGCGTTTCAATCAATCGTCAGCTGGTTGAGTATGCAGCTGGTCTTGCGCGTGATTCTGAGATCGAGACGCTCGACATTCACGATTATGAGATGCCCATTTACCGTCATGATCGCGAGGAAGAAAAGGGCATCCCCCAAAAGGCCTATGATTTCCTCGCCCGGATCGGCGCGGCTGATGCTCTGATCATTTCCTTCGCCGAGCACAATGGGGCCTACACTACCGCTTTTAAAAACCTATTCGACTGGTGTAGCCGCGTGGGCCGTGAAGTTTGGCAGGGCAAGCCCATGGTTCTCCTGGCCACATCACCCGGCGGGCGCGGAGCCCAAGGTGTGCTCGATTTCGCGGTTGAAGCGGCCCCGCGGTTTGGTGGCAAAGTGATCGGGTATTTGTCGGTGCCCAGTTTTGGCGAGAACTTTGACAGTGGGGCAGGTAAACTCTGGGATAAAGCGCTTGATGCCGAGTTGCGTAGACTAGTCCAAGCTCTGAGGTCCGGCTAGCCCAACAGACCTCCGATCAATATCCGCTCAGCACCGATTTGACCTGATCGAAGCGACCGGCGGCGAGGTCTTCCGGTTTGATCAGATATTGGAGAACGCCCTCGCCGAAGTGATGCTCGGGGCCTGAATAGCCGGGCAGTTCGAGTAACAGAAGGTGGTCGTCGACCATGCCTTCGACGTAGCCCTGAACGAAGCTCGGCGGGCCAAACATATGTTCTGGCGTTGGAGCATGAACATGCCTTACGCGCTTCAATTCTCCAGCCTTCTTGCGTTCCTGCCACTCATCCCAACCTCCTGGTTTCGAATGATCCGGGTACTCGTCTGTAATGTATTCGCTGGCAAAAGCATGTTTGCGCATTGTGTCTTCGATCAACTCATGCGGTACACCTGGGAGTGCTTCGCTACCAACGCCAAGGCTGAGATCGATAGATTCCTCAACAAGTTGATAGAAGCCGAGCTCGATCATCGTTTTGCGCGCTTCGACCCATTGCCAGATGTCGTCGGAGATTTCTTGTTCGACAGAGTGGCCAAGAGGGCGTTGGCATCCGAGATTGTAGAGTTCTTTGGCTTCCTCAAGCCAGCTCTCAAACTGTTGTTTACGATCTTCATCGCTCAAGTCGGGATATGCCTTCTTCACCGTGGATCGATCTGTCCGCTGCAATTGCTCAATCATTTTCGCAGCAAGTACGCGGATCGCTCCGAAATCATGCGGAAATGAAGGGAATGGGCGGGCAAAGCCCGGCTTTGGCGCATCGAGATCGCGGATATCAGCGTCATCCTCAATGCCGCTTTGTTGAGCTGCCAATACCGCTTCGGCGCAGTGGTCTTCAGTCCAGAATAGCTGCTCGCTTTCTTCGTCTGCAAACTGAGGCGACGGATATTCGAACGCGATTGGCTCAAACGGGAACCGCGGCATAAGGCGTGGTACAAAATCCTCGGCGTTGTCCACCTGGTTGGAGCAGCCGCTCATTTGCCAAGCACCTTCGGGACCAAAGACAGGCGGTGCATCTTCTGGGGTGTCGATCTCAGTCCAACCATCTGTCGGGCCCGAGTGATGAATAAAGCGATGGCCCTCGATGAATTCCTCGCCGTTGCCCCAATCCAGATTGAGAAAGCAATAAAGCACGCCGTCCTCAGGCAGCAGCCCGGTCTCGTCTTGTTGCGAAAGCTGAGTGCAATCCCATTGCATGATAAAGGTCAGCGGCTGACCGCCTTCGGCGCCACGCCCGCGGGGCCATTCGAAGCCTTCGGGACCAATGGGCTTACCTCCATAGAATGACAGACCGTCATCCGCAGGAGATTTCGGCAAGAATTGCCGAAATACGATCGGACGCATCCGAGCTGCGGTGATTGTGGGCGCGATCGAATCCTCATCGTCTGGGCTCTTGCTCGTCGCGACCGCTGCAACGACAACTGGCGTGACCTCTTCCGCTAGTTCGGGCTCCGAAGTCTCATCAGGGTTACCCTCGATCCCGTGCGGCTCAGGCACGTTCTCTACAGTGGCTTCGTCACAATCGGTGAATTCGGCCTCTTCAATTTCTGCCTCATGCGCCTCTGGTTCTTCTGCCTCGGCAAGCTCAGCTGCTGGTACAGGCTCTTTCTCAGGCTCTGCTGTTTGAAACTCTCCTGAAGGTGTGCCTTCTTGGCGCTCTGCATCGGCCACCAGCGAACGGCGGCGGCCAGCCTGTACTGGAGCACTCTCAGGTGAGAATGCAGATTTCGTTTCATCAGGAAGGGCATCTTCGACCACTTCAAATTCTGCAACCCCGCTTTCAGGATTGGCGGTCTTCTTACGCCGCCAAAAAACGAAAGTCGCGCCTCCTACGGCAAGCAAAAACCCGCCCGCCATAAGCAACAGCGGCGCAAGAAGCCCGGGGGCAATTATCGCGAGAAGAGTTTCAAAGTGCATTCCAGCATTCCCAAAGAGGCTTTCCTGGCTGAGACCCGATCCGCATGCACGGGAAAGCTCAGTCAGGATTAAAGAATGCCTGCACCTACAAAAACTTGGTCAATTCAGAGTTAACGCTCCAAGCTGGATTTGCCAAAGATCACCCAGTCTTCGGGGCGTTAATCTTCTTGTGAGCCCTGTACCTGTTTGGGGCTGCGCAAACTGGTGTTGGTGGCGGATGGGGGATTGTCATTCCACCACGGCACATCGGTCCAGGGCCGAATGTCGATCTCATGTGTCCAGCAATTGCGCGGTTGCTGTGCGAGGTTCCAATAAGTCTCGGCAACATCGACCGGCTCGACTACGCCTTCGTTGCCTTTTAAGGCTTTGTAAGCCTCGAACTTGTCACCCAGAAGCTTGCCAAGCGTATCAGGCGCGTTGACTGAACCATCGACCACTATGTGCGCGATATGGACACCTTGCGGGCCAAATTCGGCATTCAACGTCTGACACAACATTCGCCGTCCCCCCATGGCCGCGGCGTGACTATGTTGCCCTGCATTACCGCGCACCGCCGCTGTAGCAGAGGTAACCAGCAAAGTGCCGTGCCGCCCGACCCTAGCGCGTTCCACCATGTAAGGGAAGAGCGCGTGAGAGAGACGGAATAGCCCAAAGCAACCAAGCCGCCAGCCCAGTTCAAAAGTGCGGTGGGGCGTATCGAGCAGTGCGCGGTTTCCGATTTGTGCACCCAGATTATAGAGCGCTGTGTCGATCGGACCGATATCGCGTTCGGTGCGCTCGACTAACTCCTCAATAGAACCATCCTCGCTCGCATCGACCAGCGCGCCAGAAGCGCTGCCACCTGCCTTTTCAATCTGGGCGACCAGCCGTTGCAGTCCCTCTTCGTCAGAACGCCGTGCAAGCACCGCGTGATATCCGCCGGCCGCAAAGCGGGCAGCGACATTGCCACCAATGCCAGCACCCGCTCCGAACACCAAAAATACAGGTTTGCGACTATCGCTCATGCCTCTCTCCCATCGACAATGAGAGAGAGGTTAGTCTGGAAATCAGACGTAGTCCAGAGCCTGTTCGAAGTCGGCGATCAGATCATCCGGATCCTCGATCCCGATACTGATCCGGACAAGGCTGTCTGTGATGCCGAGCGCGGCGCGGCGATCCTCGGGAACCGAAAGGTGGGTCATCGAGGCAGGGTGGCTGGCCAGCGTCTCTGTACCGCCTAGGCTTACCGCAAGCTTGGCAATTTGCAGGTTGTCGAGGAAGCGGAAGCACTCTGCCTCGCCGCCTTTCAGGAACACGCTGAAGGTAGAACCTGCACCCATGCAGTGACGGTCGTAGATATCCTGCTGGCTCGCTTCCTCGATCATGCCGAGATAGCCGAGGCCTGTGACCTTCGGATGGTCTTTTAGGAAAGCACAGACCTTAGCGGCATTCTCGCCAGCGCGGGCCATGCGCAATTCAACCGTTTCAAGACTGCGAAGGAGCATCCATGCGGTGTTGGGATCGACGATCCCGCCCATAGTGTTGCGAAGCGCGCGCACGGGGTCCATCCACTTCTTTGCGCCTGCAATGCTTCCTGCGACCAGATCGGAGTGCCCGCCCACATATTTAGTGAGCGAGTAGGCGACAATATCCGCGCCGTGGTCGAGCGGGCGCTGCCACAATGGCCCGAGGAATGTGTTGTCGATCGCGATGGGGCAGGGCTTGCCGAGCACCTTGTCGCGGGCTGCCTTCACAGCCTCAACATCGACCAAAGCATTTGTCGGATTGCCCGGGCTTTCAAGGTAGATCATTGCGACCTTGCCGCCATTTTCGCCCGCTTGGCATTTCGCGCGCGAAATGACCTCCTCAATCTCTTCAGCGCTCGCCCCCGCGGGGAAGTCGACATAAGTCACTCCAAACTTTGAGAGGACTTTGGCAACGAAGCCTTCGGATGCGGCATATAGCGGGCCAGAGTGGACGATCACGTCGCCCTGGCTGACATAGGCCATCATCAGGATACAGATTGCCGTCATTCCGCTCGAGAAGGTAAGCGCATCTTCTGCTCCGTCCCATATCGCAAGACGATCTTCGAGGATCTCTTGATTGGGCCCGTTGAAGCGCGAATAGACAAGGCCTTCTGCGCCGCCTTCGCGTTTACCAGTGATGCCTTCAAAGTGACGTTTTCCATCGGCTGCGCTTGGGAAGGCGAATGTCGAGGTAAGGAAGATTGGCGCTTTCAAGGAGCCTTCAGACAAGGTTGGATCATATCCATGTCCCATCATCAAGGTAGATGGCTTCAGGGGGCGC
Source organism: uncultured Erythrobacter sp. (assembly GCF_947502395.1). Classification (GTDB taxonomy): domain Bacteria; phylum Pseudomonadota; class Alphaproteobacteria; order Sphingomonadales; family Sphingomonadaceae; genus Erythrobacter. The sequence goes on along the minus strand of NZ_CANMZM010000001.1, from coordinate 1,244,110 downwards.
CCACCGATTTCTGTGCGCTCCGGCTTGGGTTTGCGGCGCGGCGTTGGGTTTCCAGTTGCGTCGATTGCATCGGTCATGATGCTGATCTCCTTCCTAAATATACGTCCCTAGGAAGGCAGGGACTTTTCGCTGTTGGATCCGATGGAGCGCCCGCTTCTAACCTCCGCAGAAGCGCCTCTCCCCAAAGACCGCGTGCTGTAGCTTTTGGATATGTCGATGCGGTTTCATTTGCAACCGGATTTGTGGTGGCAATCCCTAAGGAACCTATGCCGCATATGTTGGGTGACCATCTTAAGTATGCACTCAGACTACAGCTTTTATGCATTGTGGAATACCCACAGGGATCAACCTGGCTCAGAAGATGAAAGCCACCCCCCAGACCAACGCGACGATCAGAAAAATACCAAGAATATCAAGCACCAGACCCGCACGGACCAATTTCTCGATCCGTAACCTCCCGGTGCTCCATGCGATGGCATTGGGCCCCGTACCGGCAGGCAGGATAAAGCCCCAGCTTGCGGCAAGCGCCGCGGGCATTGCTATCAGTATCGCCGCCTCACCAAGGCCGAGCCCCGCGGCAAGGCTAGCGACCACGGGGATGATCGCACTTGCTGTTGCGACATTGCTGGCGAATTCGGTGACCAGAACCACCATCGCAACCACCGCCAGCGCGACGATAAACAAGGGCAGGGTCTCCAAGGGAAGCAAGGATTGCCCCAGCCAATCGGCAAGACCGCTTGCTTGCATGCCTGCAGCCAAGGCCAGCCCGCCGCCAAACATCAGGATCACGCCCCAGGGTGCGCGGTCCGCTTCATGCCATTTGAGCAACGCCCGGGTCTTGCCATTGTCGTTGGACCCATCTGGCAGGAGAAACAGTGTGAGTGCCGCAACCACAGCAATTGTCCCATCGGTCCAGCTGCCCTCCGGCAAGTACGGCGCAACCCAGCGCCGCGTCATCCAAAGAGCAAAGGTGATGGCGATGATAGGCACCAGCCGCTTCTCAGCAGGGGTCCACGCGGCGTGATCGTCAATTGCTGACCGCGCAGCGGCCACGTCAAAGGTATGTGCATTGACCTTCTGCACCCGTGCGATGATCACGCAGGCGAGCGGCACACCGATCAGAACTATCGGCAGTCCAAAGGTCATCCACTGGGCGAAAGAAATCTGCAATCCGATCATATCGTCGAGCAGCTGAACCGCGATCCCATTGGTGGGCGAACCGACAATCGTGCCAAGTCCACCAATCGTGGCGGCAAAGGCAATCCCCATAGGGAGTGCGCCGTATATTCCATTGGTTTGAGGCGCTTCTCCTTCGACCATTTGCAAGGACGCGCCCCCTGCAAGAACTGCAAGCGCCATGGGCATCATAATCAGCGTGGTCGATGTGTTCGAAATGAGGCCTGAAAGGATTGCGGCGCTGATCATAAAGGCGAACAGCAATCGCACCTGCCCTCCTTGGCTCCCGATTGCCTTCAGGATCGCGAGGCTCAACCGTCGGTGCAGTCCGGTTCGCTCAATCGCGAGCGCTATGAAGGCTCCCCCAAGCAAAAGGAACAAGATTGGCGCGTAATAAGCGCTTGCCGTCTCGCGCGCGGTCATCACTCCGGAAAGCGGCAAACATACGAAGGGCAACAGCGCGGTGACAGGCAGTGGCACAGCCTCGGTCATCCACCATGCTGCCATCCATACAACCAGCCCCGCAACGAGCCATGCGGCTGGCTCCATCCCCGCGGGTGCAGGCGCGAACACGGAAATCGCAAAGGCGAGGGGACCCAGAAAAAGGCCAATCCTTTGGGCTGTCATAGGGGCACAACGTCCTTTGCTTACGCGCTTTCCCCTATCGTGCCAGCTTCCGCCACAAGCGCAAGATTGCGCACGCCATCGCTGTGGATCGATTGGATGTGCGGGCGAAAGCGGGTTGATAGTGAGGCATGCGTCAAGATCGACCGATTGAGATTGTGCCCGAGAACGTTGCATTGGTGCCTTTCACGGGCACACTTGCAGCCCCTTTTCAGGATGATCCGGCACTTCGCTGGATCGAACCAGACGCAGCCAAGCGTCGCACGATGCTGACGGGCTTTTTCAAAGTGATGGCCGAACACGCACGCCGCCATGGAGAGATCCTGGCATCACCCGATGAGGCCGCTGCCAGTTTGTGGTATCCGCCAGGCAAGGTGAGTGATGGGTTCCTTGCTACGGCTTATGACAATCTGCGAATGCTCGCAGGGTTTCGCTTTGCTCTCCCGCGAGGTCTCTCTGTTGCGGAAGAGATGTACAAACGCCACCCAAACCCGCAGCTTTACTCCTACCTGCGCTATGTCGGTGTCGCTCCGGATGCCCAGGGCAAAGGCTGGGGCGGTGCGATCGTGCGTGCCGGGGTCGCGAAAGCGGCGGCGCAGGGGCTGGGCGTAATGCTAGAGACCGCGACACCAGACAACGTCACGATTTACACGCGGCTGGGTTTTGAGATTTTCGAAGAATGGTAGGTGCCGGGAGGCGGTCCTCAATTCTGGACAATGATCCACCCGGCTCGCTGAACGTTCTTACTTCGGTGCCAACACCATCAGCATTTGACGGCCTTCAAGGCGTGGGAACGCTTCGACCTTTGCGGTTTCTTCGACATCTTCCTGCACGCGTTTGAGCAAGTCCATGCCTAAATGCTGGTGCGCCATTTCGCGACCGCGGAAGCGCAAGGTCACTTTCACCTTGTCGCCATTGTCGATGAATTTGTTCACATTGCGCATCTTCACATCGTAATCATGAGTGTCGATGTTGGGACGCATCTTCACCTCTTTGATGTCCTGCGTCTTTTGTGTCTTACGAGCCGCGTTGGCCTTTTTCTGGGCCTCATAACGATATTTGCCGACATCAAGGAATTTGCACACGGGGGGGTCTGCGTTGGGAGACACCTCAACCAGGTTCAGGCCCTTGTCCTGAGCCTGCTCAACCGCTTCATTCGTGAACATTACGCCCAAGTTTTCGCCTTCATCGTCGATGACGCGCACTTTGGGCACCTGAATAAACTGATCATAACGAGGGCCGCTTTTCGTTGGCGGGGCCATCTGACGCCGAGGTGGACGGGCTATGTGGGTTCTCCTGTTGTAGCCTTTTGCTGAGTCTCAAATATAGGCGCAAAGCCCTTAAGATACTAGGCGTGCGCGTCAAGCTGCACTTCGATAAAGCGGGAATGTGACCAATTTGCCCTTTGCGGGCAGCACAGCGTCTACTTCGCTCGCCGGGCTCAGCGCCTCAAGTATCTCTGGGGCGCCTGCATCCATGCCGCCAGTGTAAGCGCCAAAGGCTGGTGCGATCATGCGGTCTGGGCCGCTGTCAGAGCGGCTGAGCACGGCGCAGGGCCTCGCAATATGCCGGTCTCTCACCCTCACGCGCATCTTGGGATGGTAGTGTCCGGAAAGTTCAGGCCGCGTTTCACCTGTGCGGGCTTCGTGGCGCAAAATGATCCCCCCAATCTCGAGCTCATCAGTGCTTTCAGCGCCAAACGTCCGGTGCATTTGCTCATCATGATTGCCCGTGACCCAAATCCAGTCATGGGTGCGGATAAGCCCTTCGAGCATTCCGGCGGCATAGGGCTCTAGCCGGCTGGTCCCCGCATCATCGTGGAAATTGTCTCCCAGAGTGATTACCCGGCGCGCGCCTGTCGCCTTGATCGTATCAGCCAATCGTTCGAGCGTTTCGCGACTGTCATAGGGCGGGAGCATCTGCCCCGTCTGCGCATACCAGCTGCCCTTTTCGAGGTGCAGGTCGGCCACCAACAGTGTCCGCTCACGCGGCCAGTAAAGCGCGTTTGGCTTGGTAAGCACCAACTCCTCCCCCGCAAATCCAAGCGGCGCACCAGAATCGGATGGGAACGAAACAAGAACCATACTCTTCAATTGCCGCTTCCACGCGCGGTTGGCAAGGGGCTGCAAGCTTAGCTGCCCGGTTGACTTGATCTTTGTCAAAGCGGATGGACAGCGGATATGTATCTGCAGTCTTGCAGAATTAACGAGAGTCACGGGGATCACTATGAGCGATTGGGCAGGTCACACGCAGCGGGCAAAGACCTGGTTCGGAAGCCTTCGCGACCAGATTTGCGCCGAGTTTGAGAGCATCGAGCGCGAGGCGGGTTCCGAGGCTAGCTTTGAGTACACCCCTTGGACCCGCGAGGAAGAGGGCAATGAAGACCCTGGCGGCGGCGTTCAGGGTCTGATGAAGGGAAAGGTGTTTGAAAAGGTCGGCGTTAATGTCTCGACCGTGCGCGGAATGTTCTCACCGCAGTTTGCCGATCAGGTGAACGGGGCGAGTGTCGAACATCCCAATTTCACCGCAACCGGCATCAGTCTGGTCGCGCATATGCACAATCCGCATGTGCCAGCGGTACACATGAACACCCGGTTTCTGACGACTCAGGCCGCATGGTTCGGGGGCGGCGCGGATCTTAATCCGCCACTTCCCTATGAAGAGGACACCGAGGAGTTCCACGCTTCGATGCGAGCGGCTTGCATGGGCCACAATCCGACCTATTACGAGCGGTACAAGAAATGGGCGGATGAGTATTTCTACATCCCCCACCGTGAGGTGCATCGCGGGGTCGGCGGGATATTCTATGACCATCTCGAATGCGATGACGATCCAAGCTTTGATCGCAATTTCGCTTTCACGCAGGATGTCGGCAAGGCCTTTCTCGACATCTATCCTAAGCTGGTGCGCAAGCGGATGGGACACGAATTCGATGATGCAGACGTGGTCCAACAGCTCGAGTATCGCGGGCGTTATGCAGAATTTAATCTGGTTTATGACCGGGGCACGATTTTCGGCCTGAAAACCGGCGGAAATATTGAAGCGATCCTGATGAGCCTGCCTCCACGCGCGACTTGGAGCTGATCCCTGAGGCCAGTTCCTCTATTCTAATGCACCATGCGAGAAAGTTCCGCGAAAGTCGCATTCTTACTTGCAACTGCGAGTAAGTCGCAACATCAACGCGCGTAAGCGTATCTATATATTCTGGGCTTCCCGGGTCGAGCGGTCCACAGGGTAATCACACCCAGTCAGCGCCAGAGCGGCCGCAGTTACAACGAGCCAAGACTGCTTAGAAATTCTAAATCGACCCTTTTGCATGCTGCCCCCGCGATTTGGCCTTGCCTATCGCTGTTAGGGGCACCAAACTTGAGTCAATGCTGCGCCAATATGAACTTGTGGAACGGGTCCTTGATTACGATCCAAGTGCCGATGAGGCGGCGCTTAACCGCGCCTATGTTTACACCGTGCAAAAGCATGGCACGCAAAAGCGCGCGAGCGGGGATCCCTATTTCTCGCATCCCGTCGAAGTGGCCGGACTGATGACCGATTTGCAGCTCGATCAAGAGACGATCATGACTGCACTCCTGCATGACACGGTCGAAGACACCTTGGCGACAATTGAAGATATCGAGGCCAATTTCGGGCCCGATGTCGCAAGGCTTGTCGATGGAGTGACCAAGCTCTCCAAGATTGAGGCCATGCCCGAAAATGAGCGAGCGGCGGAAAACCTGCGAAAGTTCCTGCTTGCTATGTCCGAGGACATCCGCGTGCTGTTGGTGAAGCTGGCGGATCGATTGCACAATATGCGTACGCTTCACTTCATCAAGAAGCCTGAGAAACGCCAGCGGATCGCACGCGAGACCATGGATATCTACGCTCCGCTCGCTGAGCGGGTGGGCATGTATGAATATATGCGTGAAATGCAGGCGTTGGCGTTCCAGGAGTTGGAGCCAGAAGCCTATGCGACCATCACTGATCGGCTCGAAGCTTTGCGCGGCGAAGACAGCGGCGAGGTCGATGCGATTGCGCTGAAAATCAAACAGGCGCTGGCCGAAGCGGGACTGTCGGTTGAGGTAACCGGGCGCGAGAAGCACCCCTATTCGATCTGGCAAAAGATGTCAGAGCGGCACGTGAGCTTTGAGCAAGTCACAGACATTATGGCATTCCGCGTCATCACCGAGAATGTTGCCGATAGCTATGCATCCATGGGCATTCTGCACACCACGTGGCAGTTCCTTCCTGGCAAATTCAAAGACTATATCTCTACACCCAAGACCAACGGATACCGCTCGATCCACACTTCGCTCATGTATGAAAACTCGATGCGGGTCGAAGTGCAGATTCGTACGCGTGAGATGCATCATCGCAATGAGTTCGGTCTTGCCGCGCACTGGGCGTATAAGCAGCATGATCGAGCTGATGGACAAGTTGGCTGGCTGCGCGATCTTATCGAGATTGTCGATGCCAGCCATGATGCGGAGGAATTGCTCGAGCACACGCGCCTGGCGATTTATCAAGACCGCATCTTTGCCTTCACCCCTAAGGGGGCCCTGTTTCAGCTGCCCAAGGGGTCAACTGCGGTCGATTTTGCCTTTGCCGTGCACACCGATATGGGTCTCTCAACCGTCGGCGTGAAGATCAATGGGCGGCACATGCCGCTGCGCACCCAGCTTTCCAATGGCGATGTGGTGGAGATCATCAAGGGCGGCGAGGCGGAGCCGCAGCTTTCCTGGCTTGGCTTTGTCGTGACTGGCAAAGCGCGCGCCTCTATTCGAAGAGCGGTGCGCCTCAAAGAGCGCGATGAAGTAGCCGAGATCGGGACCAAACTCTTCGATGAGATTGCAACCCGCGTCCCCGCTAAGATTGGCAAAAAGGCAATTCGCATCGCAATTGAACGGCTTGGAATGGAAGAGCCGGAAGATCTCATGTTCGCCATCGGCGCCGGCAAGATCAGCGACCGAGAGGTGATGGAAGCATTGGTCCCAGGGTGCACCTCGGAATTCGACGAGGATGAGGAATGGACTGGACGCGAGCGTCAGATTTCTATCAGAGGTCTGACACCCGGTGTCGCTTTTGAACTCGCCGAATGCTGCCATCCGGTTCCTGGCGACCGGATTGTTGGCCTTAGGAGGAAGGGCGAGCGGGTAATCGTTCACACGATCGATTGCCTTGAGCTTGTCAATGGAGTCGACAGCGATTGGCTTGATCTCAATTGGGGGAAACGATCGCATGGGGCTGTGGGGCGGTTTGCGGTTACGATTTATGATCGCCCGGGTACTCTGGCCGAGATGGCGGGAGTGTTTGCGCAGCACAAGATCAATGTGACCAATCTACGGCAGACCCATTTGGAATTGCCTTTTGCGACTTATGAGATTGATGCCGAGGTCAACGATGTCGCGCACCTATCGCGCATTCTTTCTGCCCTACGCGCAAGTGATGCGGTGGCGCAGGCCGACCGGATCTGATTGCGGCACATTCTGACAGCTGATCCTTCGATACCGCATAGTGTGTGGTTAATTTGGGTTTACCATGTCTTAAGCCTCTCTGCGTAAATCTCCTCAGGTTACCGGTTCCGTTGAAGGACCGACACATCGAAGGGAATTGGGGCAGTGACTTCGCTCAACCATCAGTTTGAGAACGATTTTTCCTCTAGTGATTCTGAGGAACGCACCGTTGAGTTGAGCAATAGATGGCTCGATCGGCTCTCGGTTGAAAAAAAGCTGCGGTTTGCGGTTCTGGGCAACACGCTCGTCTTGGCATTTCTGGTCAGCCTGATTCTATGCGCCGCTTGGTTTTTCACTGAGACTGGGCGTGAACACTCGATTTCTAATGCCGTTGAGGCGCGCAGTAACAACGCCGTTGTCGCTCTCTACGATGCGGTTGAAAGCGTTGATGCGGCTGAAGATGCAAGGTCTCAGATCCGACGTGATGAGGCTCTTCTTCAATCTAATGAGGCGCTTATCCTTGCTGTTGCGCTGCTTAATGAGCCTATTGCCCAAGCGTCAGCTTCTCTGCCGCAGGATTATAGCCAAACGTATATCGGTCTTCGCGATGATGTGCAGGCGCTGCAAAGTCGAGCTGATGCAGCGCGCGGCACAACCGCCACATTAGCGGAATTGCGTGGCGAGATTATCGAAACCAAAAACGACCTTAAGGACTTCACCGCTTTTCTTCGCACACGCATGAAATCCAGCACAGCCGCTTTGTTTGGAGAGATTACGACATTTCTTCTCGTATTGGTGATCATCAGCGCTGGCTGCATAGCCGGTTCAATATTTGGCGCACGGCGCATTGCTTCCAGTGTTTCGGCCAAGATCAAAAAGCTGACCTCGACGATGGAGAAGATCGTCGAAGGTGACACCTCTATCGAAATTCCAAGTCGCCATCGCCAGGATGAAATCGGCGGCATGGCGCGGGCCCTAGAAGTGTTCCGCCGCTCATCTTTGGAACTGAGCGAGCTAACACAAAGGCGCGCAGCCGAAGTTGAAGAACAGCTTGCGCAGCAGCAGTACACTTCAGACGAAATGCGCGCCTTGCGACAGCAGAAAAGTCAGCTGCTCGAAGATCTCGCCAAAGGGTTTGAGGTCTCGGTTGGTGAGCTGATCACCTCAGTATCGGCAGCCTCGGAGCAGCTCAAAGCGACATCTGCGCAAATGGTTAAGGTGGCCGATGGGTCGAATGAGCAGGCCGATAGTGCCAGCGCGGCTATGAAAAGCGCCTCTTCTAACGTCACTGCTGCCGCAGCGGCGACAGACGAGTTTGCACTTTCGATTAATGAGATCAGCCAACAGGCAACTGCCTCGGCAACTCTCGCGCGCGATGCGACTGCCCTAGTGGCCTCTGCCAACACCCGTATGGACGATCTTTCGAGCGCAGCCGAAGAAGTCGGCGAGATTGCCGGGCTTATTCAAACCATCGCTCAACGCACCAATCTGCTCGCGCTAAACGCGTCGATTGAAGCTGCACGCGGGGGCGAGGCGGGCCGCGGCTTTGCGGTGGTGGCCAGCGAGGTCAAGGAACTCGCCATGCAGACAAGCGCGGCGACAAGCTCAGTGGCCGAGAAAATAACCGCAATGCAGGATTCCACCCGTTCCAGCGCAGGGGATCTCACCTCGATCTACGATCAGATCGGAGAACTAGAGAAGGTTGCGGTCGTGATCGCAACAGCGGTTGACCAACAATCGGTCTCGGGCGAAGAACTGGCGCGCAACATCGACACGGTTGCCGAGGGTTCTCGCCAAGTGAGTGAGCGTCTTGTTGCGCTGCGCGAAGCGAGTGAGGAAACGGGTTCGGCTGCGGGGGATGTTGTAGCGAGCGCCAATGCACTTGGCACCCACGCTAATGATCTGCGCGAAAAAGCCGGCCGGTTTATTGCCGATGTTCGCAAGTCCGCGCGCGAATTGGAAGCTGATTGCGAAGCCGCGTAACTAAAGCGGTGTCACGCTCAGCGCGAATTCGTCTCCAGGCACCAAGTTTTCGGCCCTGCGGATCGCAGCTTTGACCGGCAGTAGCCAGCCGCGTTTCTTATCAGGAAAAACGCTGGTATTCCATTCGCTTTCACCGATCCGAGCGAGCACTTTCAGCGAACCAAAACCTGCGCGGCGACCGAATTCGAGCTTTCGCATCAGGGCGATGCCCGTGAGCGCTTCACCCGCTTCACCGTCGATTGTAATGAAGTGCCAGCTGCCCTTTTCTTGCGCACGCCAGACCCAGATAGGGCCGGTATGGTGCACGGTTTCATCCATCGCCAATCGCCCGGACCGGCACAGGGATATTGCAAATATCTGCGCCGCCTGCCGGCACGATGAAGAATGGATCGCGGCGATTAGCGCGGGCGTCGGCATATTTGGCGAAAGTCTCGCCTTCGGTCGACAGATACTCGAACTGCGGGCGCTCGCCTTCGGGGAGGTCTGACGCCACACGGATCGAGACGATCGGTGTGCGCAAGCCAGCCTCTTCCTCAGTGTAGAAGCCCAAGACACCAGAGCCGCGACGGAGTGAGGAGAGATGCTCCATCCCATCGATAATGCGACCAGCAAGCGCGATGTTGCGATCAAGATGGCGCGGCGCATGGCCGATGACGGTGTAGAGCTCTGCGCCAGAGCCAGTGTCTGGAGAGAAATTGCGGCCTACGCCGACCATCCCGTAGCAGTGGATTGGCCAGCTTCCTTGCCGGTTAACACCAATCGGCCAACCGTCGTATGGCATTGATAGACTTCCATAGGGTTCGAGTAGAACCAGAGCATTGGCGGTTGCTGCCATTGCTAATTCTTTGAGGTCATCAAATGTCTCAGCTTGTCCTGCTGGTCGTAGTGTGGCTGTGTGGAGAGCTGCGGATTGATAGCGCTTGCTTGCTTCGTCAAAGACTTTCTGCCCATCAGCATTTCCGTTTGAGACGAGGTATCCTTCCTCGTCCATTACATTCAGTCCATCAGGCAAAGACTTCGTTTCGATCCCTTCACCTTCGGGATTGTCATGCCCCGGATCGCCCCATTGGACGACGTAATTGTCCTGTACTCGGTTGACGCTGATGCCGTCGTACCATCCGCTGCGAGCAAGAGTGCGGATGTTCTCCACCCACCCTTGAGAGAATGGCGCTGGCAAGAGCTGGATCACAACGCTGCGTTCATTCCCATCGCGGTCTGGAGCGAGGGTCATCACCAGCAAGTCCTCGGCATCAATCACCACCCATTCCTCAGGCGACGCATTGGCTACGATCTCGTTCGGGCTCATTGCTTCTGAAGGCAATGGGGGAGGTGGCTCGGTCCCGATCTGCCCGATAGCGGCAGTTGAAAGGGAGATCGCGGCTGCGACAGTAAGGACATGCTTCTTCATGGCCACCTTGTGCCATTGGCATCTCAAAACAAAAACCCCCTTCCACGCGTTTTTGAGGGTGGAAAGGGGTTCTTGGTAAGCGGCGTTCGCAGCGAATGCCTTATGCGCGCAGCGCCGACCAATGAGACTCGAATACCACATTTCCACGGTCGGCCCAATAGACTGTTCAACGGAGCAGTTGCGGTCTGATCCGTTCATGGCTAAAGGCACGCTTCCCAAGTCAGGGCATGCGGAGACGTGGCCGAGTGGTCGAAGGCGCACGCCTGGAAAGTGTGTATACGGTAACCCCGTATCGTGGGTTCGAATCCCACCGTCTCCGCCACCTAGTCCTGCCCGAGTAGGGATTTCCAAAACCACTGCCTGAAAGCCCCGCGTTCCGGCGGCTTTTTCGCGTGCACTCAGCACCGTTGAGACTCCAGATTTCCGTCTCAATACGACGTTTTCCGCGATAGTCTCAGAACGAAATTTGGCCGGTGCTGAGACGCCATTAGCAGGGAATTTTGCGTTTTTTCATGACCCTCATCGTGGCAGAAGCCGTTAAACTCCTGCGAACAGGCCAGAATCTGCCAAATTTCGGGTTTCAAAACAGGGAATTCATTTTCAGATATCAGGGAATTTACCCCTGCAGAACAGGGTATTTTGCTCGCAGAACAGGGAATTCAATTTCCCTGTTCGAGAAGGAGCTTTTCCTGGGCTTTCCAGCATAGAGGAAGCTGAGAGGAGATGATGCGTTGCAGGGTCAACGATGCAGGTTGTGTGCCTTTTGCGATCGTCATCTGGATCGTTGGTGAGAGAACAGCGAGCCGCATTCTTCGGGCTGTTACCTGGACACTCAAACTATCGGCCTTTGCGATATCGGTCATAGTGTCGCCAGCAACCAGACGGGCTTTCCATCCGATAGCCTTGAGAAGGGCTTGCTGAAGCACGGGATCGGGATAGGTGACAGTCGCATCGTAGACGAGCTTGAGTTCGTGCTTGCGTTTGATCAGCTCGACATCGAACTTTCGTTTCAGTCGAGTGTTGGAATGAAGATTGGTCTCGATCGCATCTTCTAACTGACTGCGCGAGAGCTGAATTCTGATATCACTGGGACCCAGGGCAATGGTCTCGACCAGATCAAGGATCTTGGCGCGTGAACGCTCAAGCAACTCCGCCTGGGCGGTTTCAAAAGCCTTGATCTGCGAAGGACTGTTTAGTTCATCGACATCGCTAGGCCGTAACCCCTTGATGATCTGCCTTGTTGACCAGGTCACGCAGCCTTCGATGTCCGTGGCACGGATCCGCCAGTCGTGCGGGCTCACTTCGCCAGAGAGATAGTAGGTGTAGACCTTTCCGCGCGGATTGGCGGTATGGCGCGTCATTGCGATGCCGTCAGCATCGTAGAGCCGTCCTGATAGCGTGCCCGACACGTAGCGACCGCCTTTGGTGCAGTTTGCAGCGGCCAGCTTTGCCTGCACCTTATCCCAAGTCGCCTGATCGATGATCGCCTGATGCTGCCCCGGATAGCTCGTATCCTTGTGCGGAATACGGCCGATGTAATGGGCGTTACTGAGGATGCGGTAGATCAATCCGCGTGTAAATGGACGGCCACCCAGCATGCGACCCGTCTTGGCCTGATAGCGCTTCGTGAGAAGCCCTTCGCGCGCGGCTTGCTCAACCACTTTGGGAACCTGCCCAAGCTCCAGATAGAGGTCGAACAATCGACGTATCGTGTTGGCTTCCTCGTCGTTTACTTTGAGGCTTCGCCCATCTGCATCATAGCCGGTTGGTACCCTGCCGCCCATCCAGAGACCTTTGGCTTTGGAGGCTGCAATCTTGTCCCGGATGCGCTCTGCTGTGACCTCCCGCTCGAACTGCGCGAACGAAAGCAGCATATTGAGCGTGAGCCGTCCCATGCTGGTGGCGGTGTTAAAGCTCTGCGTTACCGAAACGAACGTCGCATCAACCGAATCCAAGTCTTCAGCCAGCTTGGCAAAGTCAGCCAGTGAGCGAGTGAGTCGATCGATCTTGTAAACGACGATGCGATCCACCTGACGGGCACGGATCGCCTCCATCAACCGCTGGAGAGCAGGGCGCTCCATATTGCCACCGGAGAACCCGCCATCGTCATATCGTTTTGGATCGAGCTGCCAGCCCTCATGCGCCTGGCTTTTGATGTAGGCTTCACATGCCTCGCGCTGGGCATCCAGGCTGTTGAAGTCCTGATCGAGGCCTTCTTCGGTGGATTTGCGGGTGTAGATGGCGCATCGAATGCGTGCCATCAGCTCTGCACGCCGAAGAAACGTGGGCCCGACCAACGCGTGCCGGTGATGAGCAAGGCTATCTTGGAGAGGCTGCGATAGGTCTCGCCCTCCCACTCGTAGCCATCCTCGCTTACTCGAACCGTATGGCGCCTACCCTTCCAATCGCGGGAAAGCACGCTTCCTGAATTGACCAGCGGAGCCTGTTTTTCTGATCCGGTATCGAGGCTGCGTCTCAGGGTCCGTAAGATGCTGCCGTCGGTTGGCAATTTGGGATGCCGCTTACGCTGGATCGCACCGGCAAGTAGGTGACGCATCAGTTCGGGACTTAGCCTTGGTGGTAGCGCTTCGAGGCTGGCTTTGGCGCATCCAATGCGAAGCTGATGGTAGTTCAGGTTTTCCAGACCATCGAGCTCGCTCAGCGCGGTATTGCTCATGCGTCATCGCCAGCCTTGAGGACGTAACGATTGCCTTTGGCAGTATTCGTAAGCTCGATTGCGTGGCCGTCTTTGCGCAGCCGCGATATGGCAGCGCGGACAGTGTGCGGCTGCCATTCAAGCGCTTTCGATGCATCGGCAAGGCTCACGCCCTCTTTCCGCTTCATCAATTGGATCAGTTTGGCCTTCTTGCTCATGGCTTGTCTCCGTTTCTGTGGGACATTGGCGTCCCACTGAGACAAGCCCAGGGCAAGATCAAAAGATGGCACCAAACCTTGAAGAACCGTGTGCTGCTGGAGAACTACTTCCTACCCGGTGATCTTGAGGCTCAGATCGAAGCCTTTGTCGAGCATTGCAACAGCCAGCGCTACCACGAGAGCCTCGACAACGTCACACCTGCCGATGCCTACTTCGGCAGGGCCACAGCCATCATCCAGCGAAGAGAAAGGATCAAACGACAAACACTCAAACATCGCCGCTTGCGTCACCGAAAGCTTGCGGCCTAAACAGAAACCAACAGACGAGGACAATCCTCCAAACGATCAACACTCAGTCTGTGCCAAATGTCCTGACGACGGACAATGCATCAAAGTAAGTTGTGGAAAAATACAGTAATTAGGCGGTCTGATATTCGTTCTGCGACCACTTTTTTACTCATTCACCCAGTGTAATTCATGCGAAGGGTGCAATATATGAACAGTTTTGGATGACCTTGATTGTCGGAAGAGAACTCGCTTAGATCGCCATAAATCGAGCAAGAGTGGCTACATGAAAATTGTATTACAAAGCTGTATTGGAGCGACTATCATTCTGGCAGCAACAAGTGCAGCGTCAGCCCAGCAGAGTACCGAAACCTATACCTACGATGCCTTAGGTAGGCTGGTTAAAGTGCAGACCACGGGCGGCGCTAATGGCGGCGTGGCGCAAGATTACACATACGACGATGCCGGCAACCGGACCAACGTGAGAGTGGCCGGCGCCTCTTCTTCATCGGGAGATGGCTCCGGCGATCAAAGTGGTGACAATGGTTCGAGCTCAAACACAGCAACCGGCAGGCGGCCATACTTCAATGGCCTCTTCACGATCTTTGTTTCTCAATGATCACGGAAAAAGGGTGGGGCTATGATTAGAAATCTACTTGGGGCCACTCTGCTCATGGCTATGGCTGCAATACCTGCAAATGCCGCAACGCGAGCTTGTGTCGGTTATGTTGATTTTGTGTACGTCCGTGACGATGGCTCGGCCTATGTGGATACGACATGGTCGCAGTCATCCCATCAGGTTTGTAACGTCAAAGCTGACTGGAAAGGCATCACTCCCGATCTGTGTTTGAGTTGGATGGCTCAGCTTGGTGTGGCGATCGCCTATGGCAAGAACACCCGCATTGACTACCGTGACATACCTTCATGCGGCACTCTTCCCTCATACAACAGCGCTCCAGCACCCTTATTCATAATGGTGCGCCATGAGGACCGCCCATAGGCTCGAGGGAAAGGCAAACTGTCGATCGTTTACTTTAGGAGTGAATAGAAAGATGAGAAATTTGGCAATTGCAGGGGGACTTATTCTCGCTGCCGCAGTGCCCGCAAGCGCCCAGTCGCAATCGTGCCAAGGGTTTCTTACAGGTAGTTACATTTATGACGAGGGGTCGGCGGTTGTGAACACAGATTGGTCGCCGACCTGGTTTCAGATTTGCAATGTAAAGACCACTTGGAAGGGCATCACGCCAGACATTTGTTTGAGCTGGCTTGCGAAGGTCGATGCGGCCGTAACGCACGGTAAAAATGTCAGATTTTACTACCAAGGCAACAAGATTTCGGCATGCAACCAGATCCCGAGTTATGTGGACGCCCCAGCGCCAAACTATGTGATGTTGTTGCCTCAGGACTGGCCGTAGACTTCTTGATCGAAAGGTTGACCATGAGAAATATTATGATTGGAGTGGCAGCGCTCACCGCTTTCGCCGTCCCGGCTAATGCTCAGCAGCAATATTGCTTCGGCTATGTTGATGGAAGTTACATCAGCAAGAGCGGGGATGCTTACATCAAGACCAACTGGACCTCTGGCTCCTGGTATCAGGTTTGCAATGTCAAAGCGGTCTGGAAGGATGTCACTCCTGATCTCTGCGTGAGTTGGTTAGCAAAGATCGACGTCGCGATCGCTTATGGAAAGCGTCTCGGCATTTATTACAGCAATGCGCCGGCTTGTAGCTCCATTCCGACATACAATGATTCTCCCTCGCCCGACTATGTGATGCTTCTCAAAGATACGCAGCCGTGAGTGGAAGCCCTTCAGTGATAAGATCTGCATTTGCCTTGGCTGCGGCAGCGACTGTTTTTCTGCCGCCGAGCATTCAGGCAAGTTCAAGTAGAAAGGTCTACGACTACAATGCTCTGGGCCGACTGAGGCAGGTCTGTAATCACGCAGACAGCAATGCATTCGCCGAAGAGCGCGATTATGCCTATGACAAAGCAGGAAACCGATCAGCAACCGGTTCGCGCGACAATGTCCGTAGTATCTCCGCTGGGCAGCAATGGACGTCTGACAATGGGCAGTTCCGATTGGTGATGCAGGGTGACGGCAACCTTGTCCTCTATCAAGGCGGAGCTGCACTCTGGGCAAGCAACACGGTCGGCAGCGGTGCCAACAGAGCCATTATGCAGGCCGATGGCAATCTTGTCCTTCGAACCTCTTCGAACACGCCAGTTTGGGCAACAGGCACTCACCGCAATCACTGCGCAAGACTACAGATCCAAAACGATGGAAATGTAGTCATCTACTCGAAAAATAGCGCGGTGCTCTGGGCGACTAATACCAGTGGTTTGTGATGACAGTTGACCAAAAGCTCTGCCCGTCTTGGTTTAGGCAAACTTCTTTCATGAGTTCGAACATTCCCTGTCGCGAATTCGCGAACCATAAATCTGATCTGAGGACTATATGTTGAAGACATTTACCAAGCCAATTGTTCTCACAGCTGTGGCTGGACTTGGGCTTGCCAACGCATCCGCTCTCTTAGCGCAGACTATCCCAGGCGATGGTGGGGGTGGCGGGAACTCATCGGCGCCTCCGCCCGTTGGTGTGAATCCGCCGCCTAGTATCGAAACAACGAGCCCCGGTGGCGTGGACCTTTCCACGGGCGCTTTTTCCTTGCAGGAGACCGATCTTTCGATCGGCAAAGGGAGTTTTGCTGAAGGCGGGCTTTCGCTCGTTCGCAGCTATAACAGCTCAAGCGGTGGTGAATTCGGATGGCTGTCAGGATACCGCGCCAGAGGCTGGTCGCACAATTGGGCAATGTCTGTTCGTCAATCAACAGTCCCACGAGATTACTATAATATCGGCACCGACCCGGCTTGCCCGAATGGGGACCCGACCTGCATCGAGCTAACAAACGAGTTTTACACTGTGGTGTCGTTTGGGAACGGCTCGGCGAAATTCACCAATGGACTCTCCGGAGCGTCAAGTGCACAGAATATACTTGGAGTGTATGAGGCGCTGGAGCCTCAGAACCTCAATCAAGAGCTTGAGTTTGTGGCGGCACCAGGAAGCTCAAATCAGCATACTGACGGCCACTTCGAGCTGACTGACTCGGATGGCACACTATACATTTTCGGCGCTGCCAACGCCTCGCCTGGGCCCGTCGTCACAGCAATTGTTGCACCAAATGGTCGGCGAGCAGATTTCACATATCAAAACAGCGCGGTCAAAAGTGTCTTTACCAGCGATGGCTACGCTTTGCTCTTCGAGTATTCATCCATATTGGGTGCACAGCGTGTCACCAAAGCATGCGTTGTGAACCGCGCTCACCATAACGTCAGTACAAATAGCAACTGCCCTGCTGCTGCTCAGTCAGTGACTTACTCCTATGGAAATGTGGCGGTTAACTACCCTGCTATTCAGCAACTCCCAGCGCGAACTATTCAAGCTCCTCAGCTTTTCTCGGCATCAAACGCTTTGAGCCAAACAACAAGTTATGAATATGACGACGGTCAGCACGTCGATTGCGTCAAGCAGCCTGGCCAGTCCACATGCCAAGTCCGGCTAACGTACAATAGCTGTCGTTATCGGAACGAGTTGGTAAATACGTCACCACTTCCCTCGACGCTGCCAGATATTCGGCTAAGTGAAGCTGTGCTAAGCCAGGTCTACGCGACGGGTGAGTCATTGACCTACGCGGGATGGGGGACAAGTCCGGAATGTCCGGACGATCCCGCCGATGATTTTGGCTTCCAAGGTTCGTTTTCCGATGCGCAGGGCAACACTACCGCGCTCACAATGAGCTATAACAAACCGGCAAGCATCGCCGATCCTCTAGGTCGTACGACTACCCAGACGTATTGGAAGCCTGGAAATATGGCGAACGTCCCAGGGGTCACTGGTGATGGGCTCCTTAGCGAAACGGTGCTGCCAGAGGGTAACCGCACGGAGCTTGAATACGATGCTCGTGGGAATCTCAAGCTCTCCCGAGCGATTGGCAAGCCAGGGAGCGGCGCACCCACGCTGACCACCACCGCGTCTTTCCCCTCAAGCTGCTCAAGTTCGACACGAAAGACTTGCAACCAGGCGACATCGGTGACCGATGCCAATGGCAACACTACCAACTTCGAGTTCAGCAATACCCACGGAGGTATGACGCGGTCACGAGCGCCAGCCGTTGGCGGAATACGGCCGGAAACCCGTTATACTTACGGTCAGTTCTATGCGTGGGCTAAGAGCTCGGGCAGCAGCTTCAGCCGTGTGAATACGCCTGTGTGGCTGGTAACTTCACAATACAGCTGCCGGACAAGTGCCATGCAGAGCAACGGCAATTGCGCCGCTGGCTCTGCGGACAAGGTCACCACGACTTACGAATATGAACAAGGCAGCTCTTCAAAGGGCAGCAACCTCCTCCTTTTGGGGACGGCAGTAACGGCAGGCGGGCAAACTCTAAGGACGTGCATGACCTACGATGACCAGGGGCGACCGATCTCCGAAACGCAGCCCAACGCCAATCTTGCAAGCTGCCAATAAGGGGGGGGCGACCGATGAAGACACTTCTTTCCGCCGCCGTCCTCGCAACCGCGGGCCTTGCGACACTCACTCCTACCATCGCGAACGCACAGAGCTCAGCCTCTCCTTATACCTCAGCAACGCGATATGACGCGCTTGGACGGGTTGTCGGCACAATTGCGCCTGATCCTGATGGCAGTGGTGGTATCTTAAAGCACCTCGCCACCCGCACGACCTATGATGTGCGCGGCAATGTCACCATGGTCGAGACGGGCGACCTGTCGGGCTGGAGAAGCGAGGCCATTCAGCCGAAAGACTGGACCGGCTTCACAGTCCACACCATCGCTGAGACGACCTATGATCTCTCCAACCGCAAGACCACGGACAAAGTCAGCGGAAAGAGCGGAAACACAGTCACTACCATAAGCCTCACGCAATACAGCTATGACAGCGTGGGCCGTCTCGAATGCACCGCCGTGCGCATGAACCCGGCGCGGTTTAACAATCTTCCTGCCAGCGCCTGCACCAAGGACAGTGTTGTCGGCGAGCACGGCGAAGATCGCATTACCCGCACCTACTATGATGCCGCTGGCCAAGTCCTCCAAGTTCGCCGCGCAGTTGGCACAAGCGTGCAGATCTCTGAGGTCACTTACACCTACACACAAAACGGCCAAATCGAGAACCTGGTCGATGCCAATGGCAACCGCGCCCACTACGATTATGACGGTCACGATCGCATGTCCCGCTGGAACTTTCCCAACAAGAATGGCGGAAACAGCTTCAACCCCAATACGACCAGCATTGGCGGCAGCACCTCACCCACTGGGACCGATTACGAGGCTTACACTTACGACAACAACGGCAACCGCCTGACCTCGCGGAAACGCGATGGCTCGGTACTGACTTACCAATACGATGCGCTCAACCGGATGACCCGGAAAATCGTGCCGGAGCGTTCGGGTTTGTCAGGCACTCATACACGCGATGTTCACTACACCTACGATCTTCGAGGTCTGCCGCTCAGCACATACTTTAATTCTGGATCAAACCCAACGCAGAACAATACGTATGACGGTTTTGGCCGGCTGATCCAGACTGCGGATAATGTCGCAGGCACTTCGCGGGTGCTTTCCTATCAGTATGACAAGAACGGCAATCGCACACGGGTCACCTATCCCGATAGTGCGTACTTCACCTATGAGTATGACGGGTTAAACCGGCCGACAATTCTGAGAAACCAGTGGAGCACACCTCTGGTCCATTCCCACTATAATGACCGAGGACTGACCAACAGCATTAGCCGCTTCTCGTCCGCACCTAACCAATCGATGAGCTATGACCCAGCTGGCCGATTGGCTTCCAGTGGATGGAGTACAGGTGAAAATCCCGTTACCTGGTCCTACACCCGCAATCCCGCCTCGCAAATCCGGACTGAGGTTCAGTCTAACGATGCATATAGCTGGGATGGTCATAAAAATGTGAATCGAGCCTACGCGCCCAATGGTCTCAACCAATATGCGAGCGTTGGCGGCAAGAACTTCACTTATGATGCCAATGGCAATCTGACTTCGGACGGCGACACAGCCTACCAATACGATATCGAAAACCGCCTGGTGAAAGCGATTGGTGGTGGACACACCACTGACCTCTATTACGATCCGCTCGGCCGTCTGTATCGCATCCAAGACAGCCAGACGGGCCAAACCAACTTTCTTTATGATGGCAATGCCATGGTTGCGGAGTACAACGCCAGCGGGGCGATCACTCAGCGGCATGTGCACGGGGCCAACCCTCAGGCGGACGATCCACTCGTCTCCTTTAGTGGTACGAACCTATCTTCGGGCAATGCGAAGCTGCTCTATTCCGACCCACGCGGCAGCATCGTCCATATCGCCACCAGCTCAGCGCAAATTGCTCTCAACACTTATGATGAGTTTGGCATCCCCAGTGCGAGCAATGAGGGACGTTTTCAATATACGGGGCAGATGTGGATCCCTGAGCTGGGGATGTATTACTACAAAGCCCGCATCTACTCCCCAACGCTAGGCCGCTTCCTCCAGACCGACCCGATTGGATATGAGGACCAGTATAACCTTTACGCTTATGTCGGGAATGATCCGATTAATATGGTTGATCCGACGGGCATGGTTGGTGGCCCATCGTGCGCTGCATCGCGACTATGCGAAGGCGGTGGCTCCTTGTTTGGCGCTACATTCTCAAGCGAGCCTGTTTTAAATCCTGGGAACAAAACGGAATCAACAAACCTTGGCCGCGGGGGGAGGTCACGACGCCGTTCTGGGCGAAGCTTGGATCAAGCATTTCGAGATGCCGAGTACCAGCAAATAAGTATAAACTTGAAGATATTGTTGCCTGGAAGTGCTCAGGCTCGGTCAACTGGACCAGTTTCGCAACAGGCAGTTGACACTCTCCGGGCACAGCAGACAAGAGCGTTGAACAATCTGGAGGCTTCTGCATTGAGTCCCGCAAGCCAAAGTGGCTTTACGCGGGCTGGGCGCAGTTTGCAGAAGCATCAAGGAAGAGGTGAATTTGGAAATCTTGCGACTTCAGGCGGCAATCCATCTGCATTTAATCAGCAGGGTGCGCAGCTCATTAGAACAATAATAACTAGTCCGAATGTGAAGGTCAGTCTCACACAGAATTCGGGTCTTATTCGCGTTACCGCACCTGGGGTTGGTTCCGCGAACTTTACTCGCAGCGGGCGGTTTCAATTTTTCTCGGAGATCAGTCCATGAGTTTCACAATTAAGCCAGTGTTTGTTTTGGACCTAGACGCGTGGGCAGCAGAGCTTGAGTTTACATCAGGTCATGAATTTCTGGTCGGTCTTGATCAGGGGCAGCCAGCAATAGTTTGGTTTGATGGTGAGGGAGTGTGTCAGAAACTGCGATTGGACCTTCTGTCCGAAGGTATCAGTGCTGCAGGAAAACTAGTCTTAGAGGAAAATGCACGCGACAATGAACAAGAATAACCTGGCTACTTTATCTCTAGAACTCCATTTCTAGCTAACATAGACCTCATTCTTGGATGCCTTGGAAATGATCAAGTCTCGGGAACACCTACTTGTTCACTCGGTACCAATGTTCTGGCTATGAAGTGAGACTGGTCCACACATAAGTCCGCCCACCTGCAGAGGTGGAAAGTCTCCTCAGGTGTGCAATGTCAGAATGGAATGGAAGGGTGTTTCCCTTGATGTGTGCCCAGCGTGGGAGGCCAAGATTGATACTGCCATCAACCTCTCTAGGCGGATCGAGGTAAAGTACGATGGTGTGCCCGCTTGTGATCAAGTCCCAACCTTAAAGCTCCCCACTTATCTAAGACTGCGGCCCTAGCTCGGGGCGGGTTTAATTGCTCCTCACTTGATCGAATGAGATGCGCTGGGGGCAACTGCATCTCTGTCGAAGAGACGAAAACACGCACTCGTTCACATTAGCAGACGCCACATCGTAGGCGCATAGTGCCGGCCCAAATGAACTCGCATTTAAGACAGTCTCTATGTTGATAAGTGCGCGAGGGGGTCTGTGCGATATCCCAACAGTACCGTAGGTTTAGCCTCATAATACTTAAGGAGAAATTCCGATGCGCAAAGTCGTTCTGGCAAGTCTACTTGCGGGAATCCTCACTACCCAAGCCAACGCCGCCACGCATTGGTGCACGGGCGGGGTGGAAGCCTTCTATGTCAATCACACCGGGGCCGCCATCTTCAAGCCGACATGGTCCCCGGTCTATTTGCAGATCTGTAACGTAGAAGTGGAATGGAAGGGCATCACAACCTCCACCTGTATGGCATGGGTGGCGAAGGTCGATGCGGCCATTGGCCTTACGAAGCAAATCCGCATCAGATATGCCAGCGTAAACGGGTGTGACCAGATCGCGGCAAATGGCTCCGCACCAGCGCCATACTATCTCATGCTCTTGCCATGAGATCTCCGCTAAAGAGATGAGTTACCTGTGAGGTTCACTATGAAACGCGTTTTACTTGGTTCGCTACTCGCACTGTTAATAGCATCTCCAGCAGCGGCATTTCCCCGGTGGTGTGATGGAACAGCCACGAATTTCCACATCAGAACAAATGGCGATGCGATCTACCAGCCCTCTTGGAGAGGCGGAGAATATGTTCAGGTGTGCAATGTCAGTGTGGAATGGAAGGGCGTGCCGCCCGACGTGTGCCTAACCTGGATAGCCAAGATTGATGCGGCCATTGTGTTCGGCAAGAGGATCCGGTTGAAATACAATGATGCGCCACCCTGCGAACAGATGCCGATCAACACAAACGCACCTGGACCCGATTATGTCATGCTGATGCCGTGAGGTCAGAGCTGAATCCTCGCGGCTAGTCTTGAAGACGGGTGAAGCGGAACCCTAAGCGCAGGGATCATCAGGAGCCCCATTTTCCTACTGGCAATGCGCTTGCTATTGACGAGGCATGACCGTGCACCTTCATTCCGCTCCGCAATTGCTTTTTCAGATTAAAACGCGTCCAACTGATCGGAAGGGTTTTTGCACTTAGACAGTGTCTCAAGTGTTCCAAATCGTCGTCGCGATGAGTGCACAATGGATGGCGTCGGGGTACGAGCGGGCTCCCTCACCGTCGAACGGCGATCTTCCCATCGCGCTGTTGCCCGCCTGCATGCGTGTTCACGATAATGTCGGCAAATTTCTCATTGCCGCTTGCAAAGAAGCCTCGGGCAAAGACTTCGTGCAGGCCATCGCCGCTCGCATCGTCGTCCCACAGCACAATGAAGGTTCCACTCCCAAACATGGCTATTTCAGGGCGCAACTGCTGACCGGTGCCCACCGAATTGACTGTGCGCTGCGAGAACCGCTGGCTGCCGTCAGCATTGAAGCCGCGCATTACGACTTGAGACCAGCCATTCTTGTCAGCATCATCTTCCCAAACGACCACAAAGCTCTGATCATCCGCAACTGCAACATCGGGTCTGCGTCTTTCATCGCCGGCAGAGTGGGCGGTGCGCTGGGAAAACCGCTCCGTTCCACTCGCATAGAAGCCACGAATCTCCACTTCGTAGTGCCCATTGCCATCGGCGTCATCCTCCCACGCGACAACAAAGCGGCCATTGTGTGCCATACCGATTTGGGGCTTCAGTTGTTGACCAGCCCCGACGGAGTTGGCCGAGCGCTGGCTAAACTTTTGAGTGGCGTTAGCGTAAAAACCGCGCATGCCGATTTGATAGTATCCATTCTTATCGGCATCATCTTCCCAGACCACCACGAAGTCCCCATTGCCTGCCATTGCAATTTGGGGTCTGACACGACCGTCTCCGGTGCTGTGCACTGTGCGCTGCGAGAAACGCTGGGAGCCATCTGCATTGAACCCACGCATCTCAATTTCGTAATGGCCATTGCCATCGGCATCGTCTTCCCAAACGACTACGAAATTGCCATCGTCAGCCATAGCAATCTGCGGTTTCAATTGCTGGCCGGCTCCGACTGAGTTTACTGTGCGCTGAGAAAAACGCTCACTGCCATCAGCGCTAAAGCCGCGCATCATGATTTGAAAATAGCCATTGCTATCGGTGTCATCTTCCCAGACGACCACAAAATTGCCGTCTGAGTCTGCTGCGATGCTTGAGAATTGTTGCTGCCCATTTGCATCCGCGTTGACAGTCGTAGGCGCGAACGCCTGGGTGCCGTTGGAGAAAAGTCCACGCGAATGGACTTGGTAAGCGCCATTTTCATCGCGATCATCGCTCCACGAAGTGATTGCATAGATAGGTTCCGTTGATCCTCCCGAACCGCCGGTGCCATCACCAGCTCCTCCATTTTGTCCAGTTGCTTCGACCTTGGTTCGGTTGCCAGCGGCGTCGTACTGGTACTCGCGTCTCTCGCCATCGTTTTCGCCCCCCGTCTCGTCCACCTTTACCAATCGACCTAAAGCGTCATAAGTGAAGGTATCGATTGTCGACTGAGCGAAGACGCTGATCCCTGAAACAACTGCCGCGGTGACGATGAGCGATTTGAATAATGCCTTGATCATAAATTTCCAATCTTGCGAGCTCTTTCAATTTCGCCTGAGGGAGGCTCCAGAATAAGGGTCATAATCCGATGGCGGCAGTTCGGGTCGTGCAGGTTCAGCCGCGATAGTGTTTGGCGCTTCATATACCACTTGAGGCGAAGCATCCTGTCCCCGCCACATCAGCGCAGATGCAATTGCAGGCGCGCCAAGGAGGATGAAACACCCTAGCACCGCCCGCATCCCCATCCGCACTGGCAGCCGCCCACTCAATGCCGCAAACCCTACCAGTGCGACGGCGATCACGCACAAGGTTGTCACCAATGGTCCATCTAACAGGGCCATCATCCAATTCGCGGCGCCTTCCAAGGGAGAAGTGCCACTCGGTTCAAACAAGCTCCTTTGCACCGCCAGCAGATTGAAGAGAGCGCCTTGCATGCTCATTGGGCCGCCAACACCTGGGAAACGCGCCGCTTCCCATCACGTCGTTCCAACTGGACGAAGACATCGACGCTCCGTCGAACATAGTGCCGGACGTCTTCTCGGGAAAGCTTGGAGCCCGCTTGCAGAACCAGCAGTGCGAGCTGCTCAATGGCTCTGGCCGGTGTGTCGGCGTGGATAGTGGTCATTGAGCCGGGATGCCCTGTGTTGACCGCACGAAGGAAGGTGAAGGCCTCTTGCCCACGCAGTTCGCCCAGAATGATGCGATCAGGCCGCATGCGTAGCGCGGCAATCAGCAAGTCCTCCGCAGTTATCTGCGCTTCGCTCAATTCTCCTCGTGCTGCGATCAAACCAACCGCGTTTTCATGTGCGAGATGCAGCTCAGCGGTGTCTTCGATCAGAACGAGACGTTCGTCACGCGGGATCTCGGCGAGGAGCGAATTGAGGAAGGTGGTCTTCCCTGTCGACGTGCCGCCAGCCACAAGGATGTTACGCCGCGTACGTACCGCTTCGCGCAATGCTGCGGAGGCTTCAGGACCAGCGAGCGAATGGAACCGACGTTCTGCTTCAAGCTCGCCATCATCGCGCACAGCCTCGTCAAAAGCACCTGCCTCTTCCCAATCGGCTAGTGCGAGATTGGCCGAGACATGTTTGCGAATGGCGAAAGAGTACCCCTCACGAGTGGCAGGTGGGGAAGCAATTTGGACACGTGACCCGTCAGGCAAAGTGGCGGCCAAAAGGGGCTGCGCTCGGCTAATGCCTTGTGAGGAGTGTGCGGCAATCTGGCGGGCAAGGCGTTCGAGGAGCTTGAGGTCGAGCGCGTCATTATGAATGCGCTCTATCCCGCCACCAAGGCTCTCCACCCATACTTCACCGGGACGGTTTATCCAGATGTCGGTCACATCGGGGCGGTCAAGCACCGGCGCTAAAGGCGCAAGAAAGCTATCGAGATAATACCCAACGTTGGCAACGTTCATCGGTCCACACTCGAAAAGTCGAGATCACGCGCAACGAAGACAGAGACGCTCGTTCCATGGCGCACCTTGAGAGTGGGCTGGATCGCCTGAGGGTCTGTGATCTGCACATTCTGAGTGCTCCCGGGCAGTGCCACAAGCACGCCATTGCTCGCCTCATTGACTGCCAGGCCAACGCCAATATCGAGCACAGATTGGAGGATTGCTCCGCCGAAGCGCTGGAAGAACTTGGTATCGACTTTGCCACGAACCCCAGCTCGTCCCAGCGGATCTGAAGACGGGGAATTCAATGCAATGGTGACTCCGTCGGGTCGAATTAGCCTTGTCCACTGAACAAGTGCCCGGTTCTGCCCGCGCTGGAGGTTGGCTTCATACTCGCCATAGAGGCGACTACCGCGCGGGATCAGAACGCGGGTCCCGTTGAAACTAGCAACATCACGCTGGACCAAGGCTCGCACTCCTCCGGCACGGGTGGAGTCGAGGGCGGTCTCGAGGACGGCTGGTATCACTGTTCCTTGGGGGATAGTGAAAGATGGGTTTTGCAGACGATCAGCGGTTATGCGCTCAACCGCGTCGTCATCTGCATTCCTCGCATTTGCTGCACTGGGCAAAGTGGTAGGAGCCTGAAACACCACCTGGGGCTCGATCGCCGCTGGCGGTTCTGAAGTGGGTTGTGGTTCGAATGTTGGCAATGGCTGAGCTGGCTGGATGGGAAAGGTGACCGGCGGCACCACCTGAGGCACAAAAGCGGGCTGTCTTTGAATAAGCGGTGCGGGCGGGGAACTTTGTGGTTCCAGCCGTATCGGCGCATCATATCCATCAGGCGTCCGCAAAGGCGGAGGAGAGGCGATACGCGCTTGCGATGCTTCGCCCGGCGCAAAGACGCTAGGCACTTCTGTCTGTTGCTCAGAAGCACTGAGAGCATTGTAGAGCATAAAGCCACCGAAAATAAGTACGGCGCCAAACGCCCACATGCCCCAATCACTTTGCGAACCAGTCGGCACGACCGGCCTTATGTCTTGCGGGTCAGCGCTTGCTGCTTCAGAAGTGCTCATTCTTCACCATCCTCGCGTCGATTGCGTTTGGCAGTCGCCTTGTCGCGGTTGATCCTGAAAACGAGCTCTTTGTGCACACGGTCGATCACAAAAACATCGCCTCTCATGTAACCGTCCACTACCTCTTCATCGCCCGTCGGACCGACGGCGAAGACAGCGGGCAATGCTTGATCGGGAGCATATGTAATCACCGTTTTACTGCCATTGTCGCGAATGGACTGGGGCCGAACTTCTTTGTCACCGCGCAGGCGATAGCCCCATGTGAGATTGTCGATTGCCCCTTCACCGATCCACTCCTCCAAAGGCATCGCCGGTTCATAGTGAAGCTTGACCAGATAGGCTCCCATCAACCCCCCATCGACCTCGAGCACAAACTCATAAGTCCTCGCATCGGTTTGGACGGTGAGGTTCGCAGCCAACGCACCCGCCCGCGGCGTGATTTGGATGCTGTTTCGCTCTGTCGGCACTGATATGTCCCAAGCCCGATTTCCGCTCAGTGTCGCCCGGGTGACCTGCTCTGATGGTTCAAGAATGACCGTCAGCGTGCTCTCCGGAAGCGCTGTGACGATCACTGGCTGCCCTTCTGACCAAGGCGCGCTCTGGATGCGCGGGTTGTCCGGGTTAGGCGTAGGAAACGTCTGTGCCGACGCAGCGCTGACAGAGAATGCCAGAAGCAATATCGCCAGCGAGCTCTTCATTGAGCCTGCTCCTCGTTCGGAACTGGCAATTGGGTTCCATTCACAATTCCCTCTTCCGCCAGCGTCTCAGCATCACGGCGATAAGCCGTGACCCTGAAGCCAAGAGGATTAATGTAACGGTCCGCTTCACTCATCTCGGCGGCGACGAACTCATAGTCGACGATTGCAACCCAAAATTGCGGCGATTGAGCTCTGCCGCCTAGGTCGGTCTGTGTCGTCATGAATCGCACCATCGCTCTATTGTCAGCAAGGTTTGAAACGCTCCTGATCTCGGTCCTCAGGTTAGCCCCGCGTGGTAAGAAGGCTATCGGAGAGTTCGGATTGTTTGCCTCCATACTTCGCTGATAATTCTCAGCTACGCCTCGCGCTGACCAGAGCGAGACTTTGCGATAATCATCTTGAAGACTGTTTTGCGCAAAGCTTTCTCGCGCGATGACATATTGCACGATGAATGAACGAGTGAGCGCCGCGTCGGGCGCAACCACGTGCGCATTGAGCGGAGCAAGCGCTTCGACATTGCCGGTCTGACGATCGACCAGCAGAGTGTAAGGTTCGACGGTCTTGAGCGGGATCAAGAAAACAAGAGCGAGAGCTTCAAGCAAGGCAATCAACGCAGCGACAATCGCGACGTACCACGCGCGGCGGTTTGAGCGCTCAAGGTCATCGGTTACGCTGGTTGCCCAGCTGTCAGCAACGGGCAGATCAGAGATGTCTAGATCGGGTTTGGCGTTCATGATTGCTGGTCCCTCAAACGGGCCGCCCTAGACACCCTATGGCTTGAGCGTCGGTGCGTACTGCCTAGACAAGGCGCAGTGGCCTGGTGCACTTCAACTGCTCGACTGTTTGTAGGCGTTGCATTCGAAGGGACGAGTTGTCTTTGGCCAGCGATCATGCGCTCACGGCGTATCGAGCTTTCGATGGAATGGCTGATGCGTTCTGCTCGAAGAACAGGAGCCGCCTGCGTGCTTTGCTGCGTGCGAAAATCGGATGTTTGACTTTCAGAAATCGCATGGGTGGTAGGAATGTTAGGAAGGGTCAACCAACCGCGATAGAAGACCACTTTTGACAGTAGCCAAAGCATTGCGATCTGAACGAACAAGAAGGCGAGCATTATGGATATAAGCTCAGTAGGCGCAGCAGGTGTCGCATATCCCAGACCGCGAACATTGAGCGCATCTGCAAGCCATGGTTGAATGATTGCGAGCTTCACGGACAAAACGATTGAAATGCCGATTGAGCCCACGATTGTGAACACTAACCCTTTGAGCCACCCTCCAAAAAGACCGCGTGATTGAGAGAAGAAGAGCATCGCAGCTGCAAGAGGTGCAAGCGCGAGTAGCAGCCCTGCGCCGATCCTGAGCAGTCCCAAGGTGCCGATGACACTGGCCAGATACAGCACCCTTGCGCTGCCATACCCAGTGTCATCATCAATTGCTGTAGCCTGGAATGTGCTCCCGGAGCTTTGGTTGTCGATCAGCTCTCCAGCATTGCGCCCCGACCCCATTGCCGTGAGCGAGATTATTGCATTATCAGCCTTCTGAAGTCTCTCGGTAAAACTCTGAGCGCTCCCATTACCGCTAGATATTTGAACAACAGACGCAATCTCACCAGGGCTTTTGAGGGTTACATCGTAGATCACTGTCCGAAAGGCAGGCCACGAGAAGGCGAGCGTCAAAACGACTCCAATCTTGAGAACATCAAACACGACATCGCGAGCAGCTGGATGAGGACCGAACAAAAGCCTGATCCCAAAAAGCGCTACGAAAACCGTAAGCAGGCTTGCAACAAGGAGCGACGCAGTTGATCCAGATTGACCTAGGGCCTGATAGCCGTAGCTACCAATGAGTTGTGCCTGACAGTCGATATGCGTGAGAGTCCGCTCCAGAAACTCGTCGCCAGTTATGATGGGTGCGCACGCCATTAAGCAGCCTGCTCAATCAGGCGATGTAGCCAGTTTGCAGGATTAGAGCCGGTTTGCTGCACGAGTTCGTCGAACAGACGCACTGTACTTTCCCGGCCTGAGAGGATCGTAAGAAGATCGCTTTCTCCAGAGAGATCAAGCCTTGCTACGACACTTTCGCGCCCGTGCTTTATCAGGAAACACCGCGAAGTATCCGGGAGCGTACGGACAAGATCAAACTCATGGCGACTAAGGCCAAAGCCGTTGATGTAGTCTTCGGCGCGCGCTTTCGGATTGATCATAAATATCTGGGTGGCCGCTTGCTCAATTATTGCGCTTGCGATCTGGCTTTCGAGTGCATCCGAAGCGCTTTGCGTTGCAAAGCCGACAATGCCATTGCGCTTACGGATGGTCTTTTTCCAATCCTTGATCCGGCGCACGAAAACTTCATCATCGAGCGCCTTCCAGCCTTCATCGATTACAATGATGGCCGGGCTGCCATTTAAGCGCTCTTCCACGCGGTGGAAGAAGTAAAACATAGCGGGCGTGCGGCAGGCCGGGTCATCGAGGATCGCGGTCATGTCAAAACCGACTGTCTCTGCCTCAAGGTCAGTCAGATCGCGTGCATTATCAAAAAGCCATGCGCGTTCGCCGTCCCCCCACCATGGCCTTAGTCGGGAATACAAATCATCTGCTTCGGCGCGCGCTCCGCCTCGAAAGAGCTCGACCAAGTGCCTGAGCCGCCGCTTTTCTAAAGGCTGCGCAAAGCTCGTTTCCAACGCATCACGTATCGCATCGAGTTCATTTGTGTTCGCGCCACCGGCAAGAATAGAAATCCAGTCCAAGAGGAACTGCCGATTGGCAGGCGTATCCTGTATCTGGAGGGGGTTGAGGCCTGATGGTGATCCCGGGCGCAGACGATCGTATTGCCCACCAATTGCGCGAATGAAGAGTTCGGCTCCGCGATCCTTGTCAAAGAAAATGATGCGTGGACTGAAACGCCGGGCTTGCGCCAACAAGAAGTTGAGCACCACCGTTTTGCCCGAGCCGGAGGGGCCAATGATGGTAAAGTTGCCCAAGTCGGCCTGGTGGAAGTTGAAGAAATATGGTCCTGCCGCAGTCGTTTCGAAAAGAGAAACAGCTTCTCCCCAGTGGTTGCCACGAGAGCTACCAACCGGGAAGTTGTGAAGGCTGGCAAGACCTGCAAAATTCGTCGTAGAAACCAATCCCCGCCTACCAATGTAGCGAAAGTTTGCCGGGAACTGGGCCCAGAAGGTTGGCTCCAAAGCAATGTCTTCGCGAACCGCATTGATGCCCAAATCGGCGAGCAATGCGATCACCTCTGCAACATGGCTTTCAAGGTCTTCAAGCCCGTCAGCATGAACCGCAATCGTCGTATGATGCTCACCAAAGCCTGCACGACCTGCTGCAACCTCATCTTTTGCATCTGTCAGCTCATCACGAAGAGAGAGGGCCTCATCCTCAATGGATTGCATTCGACGCAGAGCCAAGTTCATTCTGCCAAGTGCTTGCCCCCGTTCGACCATTGCAAAGCTTTGGGAGACGTGGAGCTCAAACGGCAGGCGATAAAGTTCATCAAACATCCCCGGGAATGTGGCACTGGGATAGTCCTTGATCGAAACGATTGCCACAAAGCGTCGCGGCAAATCCCCTGACGGTGCAAGTTCAACAGCGTCTTGCCCAAAGCTCACACGGCGCGCGGGAATGAAATGGCCTAGATCGCCGTGCGGTAAAGCGACTGGGCGCATATCCGCGTTGAACAAGCATGAAAGAAACTCAAGCGGTTCGGAACGCCTGCCTTCTGGCGTATCATAGGCACTGAGCAACGCTGGATTGTATGCACCGAGAGACGCCATTAGTGCCTCACGGGCACGGTCTAGCGCATGCTTTTCTGACGCTATTAAATTGGCGTTGCGTTCGGACTTTCCCGCAAACCAGCTACGCAGCTGATCAACCACACCAATTTTGCCTTGAAGAGGGCGACGGATGATCGTGATGAAAAGATCATTCACAAAGAGCTGTTTGTCAGCAAGTTTGCCCTGCCATTGACTATCTAGCCGAGCAGAAAAGTCATCAGAAGTCACCGGCCCGAGAGACGCTTCCGCTCTTCGCCTGACAACATGATGGTAGACGGCAAAACGCGAACTCCCGAGCGTCCTAAGCATCGCATCTCGCAAACCTGCCCGATAGTTTAACTCATCAGTATCGGCGGTCTCGAAAAGCAGACCGCCGAGCCGGATCGTTTGCATAAGCAATCCGTCACGAGTTTGGATGGTCACGTCATCAATATGCCGAGCGTAAGGCAAGTGAACGCCTGCGGGCGTCTCTTTGGGAATCGTCTTTGGATTTCTCGTCAGGGCCGGTAGGAATTGCATTTCCAAAGGCCATAGTTTTTGACGCGAGGACAATTGCGTACGCGGGCAAGCCAAAGATCAAAGATGCGAGGCTCACTCAAGCACGCAATCATCCCGACGCCATGAATTCCAAGAGCAATAAGCAAAACCCACCAAGCCTGAAAAACTAGGAACAGCTCAACCGCAATGATCGCGTTGATGATAAAGAAAGTGTAGGTAACACCGGCAAACATCTGTGGGCGGGTCAATGCTACAAAGAGTGTTTGGCGTTGCAGTTGATCTTCCATGAGTGGCACTTCGCAAAGAACTGTAGATCAGGAGCTGGAATATGTGTCGTTCGACGCTTGAGGCACGGCTAGTTTAGCATGACATAAAGCGGGCTCGGTGCAGAATTAGTCGCTGGGATTGCATTGCATGACGGAGCATCTGCGTACCTGATTGTAAGGTCTTTACTGAACCCGACTGCTGCATCAAGTTTAGCGATCCAGCTTAAGCATACATCTGGCGAAACGCCTTTCCAATCCTGCTTCACATTGCAGATTTGAACCGAATTTGGACTCCACGATGGCTTGAACATAACATCACCATTTACATGGATGAATGAATGTGAAGCAGCACCAGTACACCACTGGGGTGCCGCGCTAACTGACGACGAGAACATTGCTGCAAAAAGCAAGCCTGCGAGCATTTTCTTCATTTGCGACCCTTTCCGAAGTCAACACTCAATCAAGCGGTTGAATTCTGCTCGACCCTGAAACAAGAATCAGTTTCGAACCTCAGCTGCTTTACATCCGCCATGCAATTGGGGAAGGCAACTTGGATTTTTTGTTTTTCCACTGGAGTGCGAAAATGGTGTGGAAGAAAAAGTCGGCAAGAGCTCGTTCTTTGCTTGATTAGGTATCAGCGAAAACTCCACCCGAAGGCACTGCGTTCTTTTGCGGGGGTGTTGTTAGACTAACTATACCGGTTGCGGATTGGGGGCGAAGCTATGGCGGTTAGATGCCTAGACATCGTAAGTCGGATAGCCCATTCAAACGCTTCAACTCATCTCCCGAGGCCATACGGCTTGTGAGGATGATGTATGTCCGTTTTCCCCTGAGTTTGCGAAACGTTGAGGACCTTCTATTCGAACGAGGCATCGAAATTTGCCACGAAACGGTGCGGTTTTGGTGGAACAGGTTCGGTCCGATGTTTGCAGCGGACCTCAAGCGCCAGCGCATCCGCAGGATCCGCGGTTTCCGTAACTGGCGTTGGCATTTTGATGAGCTGTTCGTGAAGGTCAACGGAGAGACGCACTATCTGTGGCGTGCGGTCGATCACGGGGGTGAGATGCTCGAGAGCTACGTCACCAAGAAATGGGACAAATCTGCGGCTTTGAGGTTCTTCAAAAAAGGCCTTGAAGCATCATGGTAGTCCGTTTGAGATCGTCACCGATGGGCTCAAACCTTACCCATCGGCGATGCGCGAACTCGGCATCGAAGATCGTCGCAAGATGGGGTGGTGGTTCAACAATCGAGCCGAGAACTCGCACTTGCCGTTGCGGCAAAGAGAGCGGGTGATGCAGCGATTTCGGAGGATGAGGTCCTTGCAGAGATTCGCCTCTGATCACGCCAATGTCCACAACCATTTCAACTCCGAACGCCACTTCACCGACAGACAGACTTACAAGTTCAACCGCTCTGCTGGCCTTGCCGAGTGCCAAGGCCTCATGGCCTGATCTCGGGCTAGGGTAGGGCGCTCCACGTCTGACAGAGACAAGTTCGCGCCGGACTGCCTCCACCGCCACCGCCTTGTTTTCTCTGATTGCAACCTGGATCAAAACGTCGGACTTGTCAGACTAACTGTACCGGTTTGACGACAGAGGCGTGGAGGGTAGGTTGGTTGGATGCCCAGACGTCGCAAACCGGAGAGCCCATTCAAGCGGTTCAATTCATCGCCCGGGTCATTCGGTTTGTCGCGATGATGTATGTGCGATTTCCGTTGTGCTTGCGGAAGGTAGAGGACTTGCTGTTCGAACGCGGAATCGACATTTGTCATGAGACGGTGCGTTCCTAGTGGAACCGTTTTGGCCCGCTGTTTGCAGTGGATATCAAACGGCAAAGCGTCAGCCGGATGACGGGTTTCCGTCAATGGCGAGACGCGCTATCGTTGGCGAGCGGTCGATCATGAAGGGGAAGTGCTCGAGAGCTATGTCACTAAGAAACGAGATAAAAGGGCTGCTCTCACGTTTTTGAAAAAGGCGCTGAAGCGGCATGGCAAGGCCGAAACATACATGACTGACGGTCTGAAATCCTGCCCATCAGCTATGCGGAAACTTGGCATCGAATATCGGCGCGAGACGGGAAGGTGGCTCAACAATCGAGTGGAGAACTCCAACTTCCCTCTGCGGTGACGGGAACGCGTCGTGCAGCGATTTCGGAGAATAAAGAGCTTACAGAAGTTCGCCTCCGTCCACGCCGACGTTCACAATTACTTCAACACCAACCGTCACCTCACTGACAGGCAAACTTACAGAACCAACCGAACGACGGCCTTGGCCGAGTGGCAAAGCCTCATGATCTGAAAAGTAGTTAGGGTAGGGTGCCCTATGTCTAACGGATACGAGTTCGAGTTAGACTGACAGCATCCTTTCTAGGCTCAATCACGCTGTGGCTGTCGAGTATTGAACTCGCATAAATCGGCTAGACATGCCGTTCATCATTTCAAATTGCAGTTCCTCATTTCAAGTTTCCACCCGATAGTTTTTCTCGATTAACACTCTGCCTATCAAATCAAATGTCCCGAATTGGGATGAGAGGGGCGGGAAATGCAAGTATTGACAAGGGATATTGTTCAGCAAAATCTGTCCGGGTTTCTCGATAGCCTTGTTTTTTTGCCGAATCGCCGTTCGGTACTCACGCCTCAAAACTGTGTTCGTTGGAGAGATTGCACACTGCTATGCGTACCTCCCGGCCGGTTTGGCACACCAATCTGCGTTGCCAAGTCGACGATTGCTATTGCGCTGGGCCCATCTTCTGCGGCCCTTGGGGTCTCGCGCGAATTCCCAGCAATGCAAGACCTTACAACTGACGATACGGCAATTCTCAGCGCGGGCGTGAAAGGGCCGCTCGAGTTCGATAGTCACGCTCCGACCATTATCCTTGAAGTCGGCGAGCGCACTTTGAGTGAGTGGCAAGGCCTCGCTGGCTTGAACGCCGAGGACGCTCCTCTCATGGACGGCACATTCAATGACTCGATAATGGGGTATTATGGCCGCATTTTGTTGCATCACATTGCCACTGCATCAGAACGCGCATTCGCCCTTGATGACCTCTCACTGCAAGCGATCATGCTGGGTATTGGTACGCGTTTGATGGCGCAAATTTCACAGACCGGAACCAGCGCCCCGCGTCCGGCACGGGTGAATACCAACCGCATTGCCGAGGCGAAGGTTTACATCGATCAGAACCTCAGTGATCGTGACCTTTGCGTTGAGTCAATTTCGTCCGCGATTGGTCTCTCAGCTCCGAGGTTTACGGACCTGTTCAAGGAGCACGAGGGCGAAACGCCTTATGCCTATGTCTTGAGGCAGAGAACCAAGCGAGCGCATCTTCTAATTTGTGAAACCGCGAGGCCGTTTGCGATCATCGCGTTTGAGTGCGGGTTCTCTAGTGCCGCTCATCTGTCGACCGTCGTGAAGCGGCAGTTTGGCGCATCGCCCAAGGCGATCCGAAACAGATAAAGTGCGTTCCGATAAAAGAGATGTCGAGCTACTTCGGGTCAATAAACGATAACAGACTCTCTCGGAACGTACGACCAACCGCGCAGACTTCGCCGTTCGAAAGGATAACTCTTGACGGCGAAGTCTCGCGGACTTGGATCCTATTAACGATGATGGATTTGTGGATTCTCACGAACCCGAACCCCGCCAGCCTCTGCGCCAGTTCGCGCAGACTTTCGGAAACCAATGTCCTACTGCCATCTTCCATCACCAGTTCTGAGAAATTCCCGCCAGCCTCGATCCAGAAAATGTCCTGAGGACTGATCAGCCGGTGGCCGGTTCCGTCCTTAAAGCTAAGCACCGCTGGAAGTTCGGCTTCGCTGCGCGCTGCTTCTAGCAAGGGAGTGAGATTCTCCAGAGTGAGTGCCAGACGGTCTGGCGCTACTGGCTTCAGAACATAGTCTCGCACGCCGAGCCGGAACGCTTCGATCGCATATTCCGCCTTCCCAGTTATGAAAGCCGTAACAGGGGGAGAAATCTCTTCCTCGCGGACGCGTTCCAACATAGCCAATCCAGTCATCTTGGGCATCTCCACGTCGAGCAACAGCAAGTCGGGTCGAGCGTCGCGAATT
Organism: uncultured Erythrobacter sp.; assembly: GCF_947502395.1. Lineage (GTDB taxonomy): Bacteria > Pseudomonadota > Alphaproteobacteria > Sphingomonadales > Sphingomonadaceae > Erythrobacter. Next base: position 1,208,048 of record NZ_CANMZM010000001.1, on the reverse strand, counting down.
GATGCGAGGGCCTCTTCGGGATCAGTAAAGGCTGCAAGCATCTGGAATTGCGGATGAGACTGCATAAGGGACTTGATAACGCTCAACGCTGGCGGTTCGTCGTCGACAATTATGAATGTGAAGGGGCTTACCATGTTTCGATCTCGGCATGAAAGCGACCGTGGCCGAGCGTTTTGCAAACAAAACGGTGTCGGTCCGGGTGCAGATACTTCAGCCGTTTCGAAATGGATTCAATTCCAGACCCGAGTCCATCCAATTCAGAAATCTGATCGGCGCCACACTCGTTCGTTACGACAAAAACGAAGCCATCCTCAGTCTCTGAGAAATACGCCAACACGTCCAATTCTCCGTTTCTGTCTCGTCCATGTGAGATGGCGTTCTCGACCAATGTAGAGCACAACAGCCTGGGGATCTGGATGTCGGTTTCATCGGGAAAATCCAACTCAATACGGACCCGTTCGTCGCCGCGCTTTCTGGTTATGAGGCATAGGTTCCGGATGAAATTCAACTCATCAGACGCATTGGTAAAATCGCCTTCAGATGTATCCGTAATGTGCCGGAGCATGGTCGATAGTGCCAGGATCAATTCGGGTGTTGCCTCGGGATCAGTTAGGCTTTCGGCATAGATTGCGTTTAGTGTATTATACAATACATGCGGACTTAGCCGCCGATTAAGTGCTTGTTGTTCAACCTCTTCCTTGTCCTTGCGCGCTTGACGCGCGAGCTCTTTCATTTTCACAAAGGTGTATGCGGCTCGCGATGCGTAGATCACCCCGATGATGATCAGCGCCGTGATCATGTCCTTGGCAAAGTCAGTTGCCCGGCCTGTCACAACTGAAGGCAGATAAAGGCAAAGACAGGTGGCTGCGTAGATTCCGGCAACTCGCACCAAAGTCAGACGCCATGCCGAGGGTCTAATGGTCACCCATATCGCCAGCGCACCGATCACGAGACCGGTAGTTAGGTGGCGAACTGCATTCCAGAAAACGTCGCTCCGATCAAGTTCCGTGGTTTGTGGCTGGTAGGCTTGAATCAAAAGCAAGTAAAAAGCGCAACAAATAACAAAGGTGCCGAGATAGAAGGTAACTCCCAACCGATTGAAGCGCAGCCCCTTTCCGGTCATCCAATGCGTAATCCCTTCCATCAGGCGCGACCGCCAACAAGAGAACAAGGAATTTCGAACCATGGCCACATCGCGGCAGACTCCCCTACCATGTTTCAATAATAATCAAGGTGCTACCGCTAGGTGAGGGATGATAACTGAACTCGTGACTTTCTGGGTAAAGCGATGATAGCCTTTCCGACAAGGCAAGTGTTTTTTGCTCGAGCGCTCCGTGGTCGAATCCTTTCGGCAAGGTTATTGAAAACCTGAACCCTTCGGGGCTTTCTTCAAAGCTTAAGGTTAACGCGCGGCTGAGCCGATCTTCCTTGCATGCTGCAATGCAGTAGTGAAACAAGTTCATGCAAACGAGATGCGGGACCTGGATGTCAGGTTTGTCTGGGAAATTGCATTCAATCGCAAAACCACCGGCCTCTTCCCCAGACAGCAATGTGCTATACCTTGCAATCGCATCAAGTTCTGCTCGTGCGTCGCAAAAATCCCGATCAGCCGCATCCGTAAGATGTTTCACCATGATCGACAGGGACAAGACAAGCTCAGGCGAGGTATCAGGATCAGCTGTGGCCTTGGTGTGGATGACACTTAGCATCTCGAGGATGCTGGTCGGAGCGAGCCTTGAACCCATTGTGCGTTCTGCAACTGCCATTTGCTCAATCCGAGCCTGGTCAGCCCAAGTTTTAGCTACGATTGCAAGATATGCCAATCGAATTACGTTCGTTAGAATAACCACCAACGATGTGCTTACTAATTGCTCTAGAATTACTGGCGACACACCAGTCGCTATCGTTGCGAGTGTTGAGACAGTGGTGACCAGTATCGTGATAACGAACATAGCCACGACGCGCTGCCACGCTCGATTGAATTTATCAGCTGCTTTGATTGTGAGTAGAGCGGTGAGAGTAACGCCGAGGATCGCTTCAAACGGGTAAGATAGACCATACCCTTTATCAAGAGCATCCCATCCAAATAAAATAAGCAAAATGGTAAGAGGTGTGAAGAAAAAAGCGTAGCCAAACCAGCGAGGAATGCCTTGTGTTTTGTTATCATCTGGAATTGAAGATTGACTCACAGCTGTTGTTTGCACTGAATTACCTTTCCCTACGTAGCTGAAGCTCACTTTTAATGTGGCCTGTTGCAACCCTTTGGATTGGTCCATTGCTATCGCCAGAACCTACTTCATGGCTAAGTAGATTCACATAACTCGCAAATTTTTGAATTTTTTTCAACACTTGCAATCCCCACTTTAACTCCTGATGTGATCATTCATCCATTTTATCAATATATTAGTCGAAATAATCGGTGCGCGCTTCGTGCATTTTGAAAGAAATTGGTAGAATTCTGTAAGAGAATTTTTGTTGGCATTTTGCTTATGAATAGCTTGGACTCGCCAACTGCGTGTTTTCTGCCTGATTGACGCAGTCATTATAAGTGATTGGCCTTTAATTCCCGGCGGAACACGTGAAATGTGCGACTTCTCAATTCTAGCAGAATGTAAACCATGCAGCTGAAGCGAAAGCGGCAATTCAAAAGCACAAGTCATGATATCAAGCACGCATCGAGCGCGCACATGATTTGTCGTAAGCGACATCGCTACTCGACCTTTGATTTTTATGTAGCTCTTAGGGATACCCGTCTAACGGCAGATCGCTGATTTTGCGGATAATTATGAGACTTGAGAAATCATTTCGGGCGCATGAATTAATTTGGTCAGAACATGATAATCGTGTTGTTAAAACATTCAAAATAAAAATTCTTTACAAAATATTCGAGTGCATTTAGATTGATGTCATCACGTTTCGTGGTAAACATGAGGAGAGTTTTATGTTTAACGACATCTTATTGCAATTAGATGAAATGATGGAAAGTGTTGGATCTTTGCTTTTACAGTTCCTGCTGTAAAAATGATTTATAATTCGCAAGGCGCAATTTATTTGTGCCTTGCGTACAAACCTTGCCTTGCAAAATTATAAAATCAATAGATAGTATAACACTTTCAGTGCCTTGCTCGATTATTCAAAGCTCTCCTCGAGAAATTTGAAATTATTCGATGGTCTCATGAAGAGGTTTCCGATCCACTTCGAAGATCCATAACGCTTCTTTGGCTCAAAAATGGTCGCTAGCTTTCCCGCCCGATCGTTTCAGATGTCATGACATCGTTCCGTTCGGATTTTTCGCAGACGCCTAACAAAAAAGCGGCCGGGGCGCCTCTAGGGGGCGCCCCGGCCTACAGTTAGCCTCAGCTAATGACGGCACGGGTTTGGAACCAAGACCGTTATTCCAGAAGAAAATCGAGACCGACCGACGCGGCTACACCGCTATTCGGTCCGCCCGAAATACCGCCACTGAAACTCCACTGATTGTCATCGTCGGTTGCGCGTAAGCTGAGACCAAACGAAACTTGCCCACGATATGTACCGACCCCAACTCTGCCGGTAACGGCACCAGGCTTGATGAGGGCTGGCGATTGCAATGCCAAGGCAGAAGCGATCCCAGCATTTGCACGATCCTCAATGCTTTTGAGGTTGAACGCCAATTCCTGAAACCGCAGATCAGTATATTGATTGGCTGACGTCAGAGTGCTGGACATGGATTGCTGTAATTGAGCAACGTTGACAGCATCGCTTGCGCTTATGCCGGAAGCAACGTTGCGCACCCGGACCGGAGTGGAGCTGCCGACACCCCCTAGTGTCACCGAGGTGGGGGGCTCGTCTGGGCCGGCAGGTTCATCGTAGGTGATTGAATTGATCGATTGTTGTTGGATTGCAAATAGCTGGCTACCGTTGACAGCTTCGCTGGAATCAGCCGCAATTGCGCCATCCGCAACACCGCTAAGCACGCGATCTCCATCGGTGCCGGCCAAGCTTACAACAGTTCCGCCTGTTTCTCGGCCAACCGAAATATCGCCAGTCCCCGGCGAACCACCATCCTGTTGCACAAGACCGGCAGTGCCGTTGGTCAGCGCCGCGATACTTGTGTTCGCGGTGACCACATCATCTTGCAATGCCGTAAAATCAGTTTGTATCGTGCTCACTTCGCTTTCGAGTGTCGAAACATCCCCTTCGAGCGCTGATGTGCGGCTCATCAAGGCAGAATCCACATTCTGAAGATCAACGACGTCGCTTTCCAAAGTTGTGGTCCGCGCCGCAAGCATTGCGTCCGCGTTCCTGAGATCGCCAACGTCCGTCTGGAGCGTGGAGATATCGCCTTCAATTGAGGTGATATTGCCTTGTAGTGACGTCACATCGCCCTGAAGTGTCGCGATGTTACCCTGGGCCACGCCAAGGTCACCCTGGAGCCCCGTAACATCGCCTTCGAGCGTGGTGGTTCGCGCTGCGAGAGCTGAGTCCGCACTCCTGAGGCCGTCAACATCGGTTTGAAGCGCGGTGACATTCCCCTCAATCGATGTGATATCGCCCTGTATAGAGGTCACGTCCCCTCGCAGTGCCGAGACATCTCCCTCCAGATTGACGAAGTCTGTTTGGAGCGTTCCAACATCGCCTTGAATGGTGTTTACAGCGGTGCCAATCGCAAAGAGTTGACTGCCGTTGATTGCGTCGGTCGAAGTCTCGCTCACTTCTCCCGCCGCGACGTTGGCAATCTGTCGTTTGAATGTACCGGAACCAACCGAGAATACCGCATCTGCCGTTGCGCCGGCAATGTTGCCTCCATTGATCGAACGTGGACCAGTGCTTGCCGCCTCGGCAATCGAATCTGCGCCGATCGCTACGTCGTTCTGACTTGTGACCGAAGCTCGCGCGCCAAGCGCAATACTGTCTACACCATTTGCGGCACTGGACACGCCGATGGCGACACTGCCGAGTCCCGCGCCAAGGGCCAGGTTGCCGATTGCGATCGCTCGTTCGGCTGTGGCGCGGCTTTCACGACCGACAGCAATCGCCCGATTTTCCGTAGCGTTACTCAATGACCCCATTGAGACTGCGGCGAAGCCACTTGCAATAGCGGTTGGGCCGACAGCGACCGTCTCAGTGTTGGACGACACGGAATTTCGACCAAGAGCGACGGCGGCCACACCGGTCGCACGCGCCGCTCGCCCAGCGGCGATTGATTGCGTCCCAGAAGCCCTAGCGCTAGACCCGAGAGCCAAGGAACCGCCCCCGCTAGCATCACTATTGGCACCAAATGCTGCGCTTTCGGTGTTGGTAGCATTGGCATTAAAGCCGACCGCAGCACTACCGAGGCCGCCTGATACTGCTTCGGAGCCCAGCGCCGTGCTTGAGCTTCCAAAAGCTGATACGTCTCTGCCGATCGCAACGCTTGCCGAGCCGGACCCAGATGCACCAGATCCGATCGCGATGGAGGAGAGGACCCCATTGGCAAGGCTGTTTTCGCCCAACGCAATTGAACCGGCAGTAATACCGCGAGCGGAATTGCCGATGCCGATCGTCCCTGTGCCGACGGCCCCAGATCCATCGCCCAGAGCGACCGCACCTTCGCCGATTGCTTGCGTTTCGTTGCCCAATGCGACAGCGCCCTGGCCATTCGCATCGCTATCCTGGCCGCGCGACAGCGCGCCCTGGCCGGTTACAGTGTTGTTTACACCAAGGAGGAAAGCAATGTCGCTTTCAGCTATGTTCAGCGCAGTGCCCACGGCAAACAATTGGCTGCCGTTCACTGCGTCGGTTGAACTTTCCGTGACCTCGCCGGCTGCGACGTTGGAAATCTGTCGCTTCAATGCGTTGGAGCCGACCGACAGCACCGCATCTGCCGTTTCGCCCGCAATGTTGCCTCCATTGATCGAACGTGCGCCGGTGCTGGCCGCCTCGGCAATTGAGTCTGCGCCAAGTGCCACGTCGTTTCGACTTGAGGCCGACGCTCGCGTGCCAAGTGCAAGCGCACCAAACTCTGTTGCTGTCGCATCCTGCCCGATGGCCACACTGCGCGCGACTGACGCGAGCGTGTTCCTACCGATCGCGATCGTATTCGCAGCGGTTGTTGCTGCGAAACTTCCGATGGCGATGCCATCACCAGCACCAGTTGAAGATGCACGATCACCTATCGCGATTGACCCTGTTTCGATCGCGTCGGCCGAACTACCTATGGCGATACTACCGACACTTGAAGCTGTGGCTCCTGCGCCCAATGCCAGAGCACTGGTATTCAGCGCACTCGCATCAAATCCAAACGCTGAAGCCTGGGCACCCGATGCAAAGGCATCGGAACCAACCACAGTGCTATTCTCCCCTCTAGCTTCCGCACGCAAACCAGCAGCCAGTCCGAAATCACCGGAGACTCTCGACGACGGGCCTAATGCGACAGAGGAGTCAGCGGTCGCAAAGCTCCCAGTGCCCACGGAGACACTTCGGTTGGCAGTCGAGTTGCTTAGCGCGCCGAGCGCCAACGCTTCAACACCAGTCGCTATCGCCAACCGGCCGACAGCCACTGTTCGAGTGTTGCTTGCTTCAGACGTATTGCCAACCGCGAGAGAAGTGTCTCCAGTTGCTTTAGCGCTCGTGCCGAAAGCTGCTGACTGTAGTCCGGTCGCATCGGCATTAACTCCAACGGCGATCGATACACCGCCCGAAGCGGTGGATCCAGCGCCAAATGCTGAATCTAAAACCGAGGTCGCTTCCGAACCGAAACCAATGGCGATGGTATCTCGGCCAGAAGCAAGGCTCTCTGGTCCGAGGGCTGTTGCATTACGCCCACTGCTGTTGGCCTCCACGCCAATGGCGAGTGATCGAAATTCGCTCGACCTCGAGGCCTCACCAATGGCTACACCCGATATTCCGCTGGCATTGCTGCTTGCTCCGATCCCAATAGCGCCTTGCTGCGCAGCGATCACCTGCGAGCCGATGGCAATCGCTGTATCGGCAGTCGCGGTGCTCTGGTTACCTATGGTAATCGCCGCCAATCCCTCCGTGAAATTCTCTCGACCTATGGCGAGAGCAGCATCTCCTATAGCGTCATTGAAATAACCTGCAGCAATGGCACCTTCCCCTTCTGCCACGTTGGAGAAACCCTGGACGATGGCGCCATCACCAATCGCATTGCTATCTTGGCCCAACGCGACGGTGCCATTTCCTGTGGCCTCAAGACCTTGACCCACCGCAGCCACGCCGCCTCCAGAAGCTGTATTGTCAATCCCGACCGCAACTGCGCCATCGCCTGTAACGATGTTACCACCGCCCTGTGCAACAGACCCATTGCCGTTGGCCACGTTTCCCTCGCCAAGACTCACGGTTCCACGACCCGAGGCCGTATTACGAAAACCCATTGCAAGGTTGCCTTCGCCGATGGCTCCATTCTCAAAGCCGATTGCGATCGTTCCACGCTGCGTCCCGCTAGCGTCTAGACCAATCGCACTATTGCGAATGCCCAGCGCGACGTTCCCAGCAACTTCAGCTTCATTGTCACGACCAACTGCAACGGTTCCATCTTGCGAAGCTGTGTTGCCAGAACCTTGTGCGACCGACCCACTCCCATCAGCATCGTTGTTATCGCCCTGCGCAACAGAGCCTGTACCATTTGAATCGTTGTTGTTGCCGACCGCTACAGAACCGCTGCCGGTTGCGTTGTTGAAAGTGCCCTGAGTGACCTGACCGTGCGCCGGTAGCGGAGCAAGGGCTGCAGCGACTGCAATCACCGCGCTTGAGTTAAGGAGCCTGGAATTGCGGATTACGGGGAAACGGAATGACAACATGCCAACCTGTTTGGATGAGGAGTCCATTCTTATGTACCTTTCGATTAAACTCTTAGAGGGACCAATCACGCCGAAAAACATAGTCGCGAAGATTTTGGAGCCTTAGGATCTTTCCAAAATAAAAACCCTGGTATTGAACGCTGGGGTTTTTATTTATTGAGGAGAAGTCTTTTTTTGTTTCAACACCTTCAAATACAACTGTTTCAAATCTTTGATTAAATAAAGTTGCGAGTCCATTCAGCAATCGCAATTGCTCTTTATTGTTCCTTGCTCCGTGTAGTAGGGATTTGTCGAACTTAATGATGTCGAGTGGAAGATCACCGAGAATGGACATCCCAGCGGCGCAAATTCCAAAGTCATCAAGGGCAATGGAAGCGCCCAGCATCTTCAATTCCTTCAAACGCGCGCGCATTTTGGGAATTGCGGAGACAGTCATCTTCTCGGATACCTCGAAGATCACCCTTCCGATGTCGAAGCCCGTCAGATTTGACGATTTGACCAGCTGAGAGACCAATGTGTGGTGCAGCAACTGATCCTGCGTGAGGTTGATGGTAACCCGGATGTGGTTTGGCAGATCAGCGCAGCGTTGGAAGGTCTTGACCAGCACATCTTCGAGCAGTTGTCCGGTAAGCCCGTGACGATCAGCGATTGCCTGTGCTGCCTCAGGTCGGACAAAGCGGCCGCTCTCTCCGGCCCAAACGGTGAATGACTCAAATTTTGAGACGTCTAATCGGCCATTAGTGAGTTTGAAGATTGGCTGAAATGAGAGTGAAACGCGACCAGATTTGATGATCGACAACACGATATCTTCATCGGTTCTTCCGCTCGCTTCTTGCGGTCCGACTTCGGGAAATTCAACGAACGATCCAACGTTCAGGTGATGAATATTGGTCTGGTCTTCTGTGCGCCAGTCCTGCGCTTCTTGGTAAAGAGAACTCGATTTCATTTGCCAACTCCTTCGACTTCGGAGTTAGGCGTGGACATTTAACTGCTAGGTAATCGAAATTTTCAGAATCGCCGCATCTCTTTCATATTCAGTCGGAGTGCTGATTCACTGGACATTCTCGGCTGCAATGATCCGCGATGTTCACTCAAGCGCAAAAATGAACGGCGATCGCGGAGTGGTCGAAAATTGCGCTCCAAGCGAAGAGAAAGTCGCGTATTTCATATCCTCCGTTCCTATTTCTTGCTCGCCATAGGGGCTGGCAGCTCAATTGTTTGGTCAGTCAAATGCTCTGACTTTTGGATGTACGAAACATGCAGAGTTGACGCCGCAACCTTAGTTGAACGGATCTTTCAGATTCAATGACATAGCGTGTGTGGGGTAACCCGTTCGAGGGAGCCTAAGCGGACCACTGCGTGCAGGCGACTATCGGTGCACTTCACATTTTGAGATCCTCAAAGAGAAGGACAGCCGAGTCTGGCTGACTATCGAACCCTTGAGGGAGAAACCGAGATGAGCAGCATAGACGATTTAGACCTTCTCGAGCGAGAAGAGGCGATGGATGGGCTAGGATATGACGAGGAGTTCGATAGCCTGTCTCAAGGCGACGAGTTTGACGAATTCGACGATTATGATGCTGCGGGTTTTGACGAGCTTGAAGGCTTTGATGGTCTTGATGACTACGATGACTTTGACAGTTTTGGGGACGACATCGATGCCGATATGTTTGACGGGATCGATGAGTTTGGTTTCCTCAAGAAGGCATGGCGCGGCATCAAGAAAGTGGCAAAAAAGGTCGCGCCGATTGCCAAAAAACTAGCCCCGTGGGCTGGCCGCGCGATCGGAATGGCCTTGGGAGGTCCGGCTGGAGCCGCAATCGGCGGAAAACTGGGCAGCTTTGCCGCCAGTCTTGAAGACGGATATGACGGCATGGATGGTGAGGACACCATCGATGAAATGGATGCAGAAGGCTTCTACAATGTCGACTCCGTTGACGAAGAGGCTGCGGAAATGATGGCCCACGTCGCGTCCAAGTCAAAGAAGTCTGCGGAAGCTGGAGCGCTCGCGGCAGCCTCCGCAGCGACCCTTGCTTCCAAGGCCCCCGCCAAGGTGAAAGCCGTCGTTCCAGTTGTGAGCGCGGCCTCCGGGAATGTCGCACGGGTCATGGGCAAATCGGGCAAGAGCAAGGTGCTGACCAAAACTCTTCCAACGATCCAGAAGAGGACAATCGCTACGCTCACCAAAAAAGCTGCCAAAGGCAAGCCGGTCGATGCCGGTACAGCGAAGCGCGTTATGGCGAAGCACACCGCGAAGGTGCTCAATTCGAGCAAGCAGATCGCCAAGGCTTTGGCCAAGAACGAGACCAAGCGTCGTTCGCTCGACAAGAAAGCAGTCATGCGGGCGGAACGCTACGCCTGATAGGACCGCATTCTCTTGGCGAAGGGGATTTGCCTACCCCTGACCTGCTGGTCCTCTTCGCCCCAATTCCACCAGATGACAGCAATACCAATCCAGGAGAAAGACCGTGGACGCGTTCGATACTCTGGAAGCCGAAAGCTTCGACACCGATGACGATTTTGACCTCGAAGAGGGTTTCGAGGACAGCTGGGACGACGAAGACGACTTTGCAGATGGCCTCGACGAGTTGGATGAATTCAACTGGCGCGAATGGGCATCTCCTATTGTGAGCGTGGGCCAAACGATTTATGGCAGCCCGCTGACCAAGTCCTGGCGTGGGCGGAACAAAGGCGCGGACGCTGCGATCCGCGGCGTGTTCGGCGCTCTGAAAGGGATTGCTGGTAGCAGTTGGCTCAAAGACGGAATGGATACTGATCCCTTCGAGCCGGAATATGAAAGCGATGCCATTGATTCAATGGAAGCTACCGCCGAGGACGCAATCGATGGCGATGGCATTGATAGCATGCTGGCCGCCGACGAGCTCATTTCTCGCAGTTTCGGCCCGATGCGTACTTCGCCACAACTGCGACCGATCCTCGCCCTGCTTCATCGCGAAATGCGGCGGTTGATCGCCGGAGCGCGCCGCAATCCGCGCCTTCGAACATTCGCGCGCGTTGCTCCGCTGGCTTTGCGGCGCACAGCAGTTGTGCTGACGCGAATGGCAGTGGGCCGCCGGCGGGTTTCCCCGCAACTTGCGCTGCAGATTTTCAGAAAGACTCTGCAAACAGTCGTGAGGTCCCAGCAATTGCGGGCCAGGGCTTTGCAACGTGCACGTCTGCGGGCTCGCCGGTATCAGAGCCGCCGTCCAAGCACTGGCCGCAGCGTGATGGTGCATCGTCGCGGCTATCCCTCTCGTCGGAGCCCATCGCTTCGTCGGCCCTACTACTGAAACGCTGGGACGAGGGGATTTCGCCATGGCTCGCATAGTCACCGCCAGAAGACCAATGCGCCGTGTAAAAAGGGCGATGCCAGTCTCCGCAAAGGCATCGACGCGGCGACGCATTGCCCAGAGGATGGTGAGATCCAATGCTCAAAACACCATCAACCGGAGGCTACGCGGCTCTAGTCGCCGTGTGCGTGCTCCGATCAGTTCAAACCGAAGGCGAGTGGCATTGATCTCTCGCAGGCCAAGGCACGCTACTTTGCGCCGCCGCAACCAGATCCGCCGCAACCAGATCCGGCGCCAGCGGATCAGGCAGCAGCGGATCAGGCAGCAGCGGATCAGGCAGGCTCGCCATCGGCGTTTGGCCCTGCTGAGGCGCAGAAGAAACGCGTTACGGATCCCAATTCGCAATCGTCGAAGACGGCGTTGGAGAATTCGGTACGGTCGGATTTTTAGTCTGCCTCCATACTATTCCTGGCCGCAAGATCGAGTGGTGATCAACGTCAACAATCGCCGCAAACGCGAGGTCGCGCGCCAGAGCTTCCGTGGCGCGAAGCGTAAAGGGAAGGTCGTTTTGAGCGGCGATCTAATCGCTCGCCGATGGGTTCGTGCGCAATTGGTCAACGCGGCGCGCCACCTGGACCGGCTCACACCTTTCAAGCGCGAGAATTACGGCGAGGGCATTGCCCGCCCACGTGAGGCGAATGTGCGTGCCGCCAACAAATTACTGCTTAAGGTCCGCAATCGCCAGATGCAGCGTGTCGCCAGCCTGCGCCGGGCTGCTGCTGCTGCCGAACGCCAAGGGACGACCGAAGCGTTCAGCCGGTTTGCGCGCCTCAAGGACGGTGCAGTGAGCGGCACGCGCAAGACTGAGCAGGTCTGGCATTTCTATGACGAATTGTTCGCGCAGCGGCTGGGCCCCATGGCGAACGAGCTCGCCGCGATGGATCGTATTGCGCTTGATTGTTATCAGACCTGCTTCATGGGCTTGGGGCGCGCGCAATCGCTTCCCACTCCGCCGCCGATGAGTTTTATGGAGCCTGCATCAGGGCCAGCCACCTATCGGCGCGGAGTCACTGTCCCGAAACTGGCCAGAAGCGCCAATCCGTTCCCATTGGTCCGCCTGCCGTTTCACCGAATTACGAGCCCCTGGTCTCTAGGCGCCGTGCCGCATGAGATTGGACATAACCTCCATGCAGACTTGAAACTTTGGCAGACAACACCGGTCCTCATTCGACAGCGTTTGAAGCGCGAAGGGTTGCCTGAGTCGACGCAGGCAATCTGGGCTCGATGGCATAAGGAAATCTACGCTGACTTGATTGGAGTTCTCCTGCTTGGTCCATATTATTTAGAGAGCCTATTGGATGTGGTGGGCAAATCGCCCTCAAGAGTGGCGAACTTCAACCCGAACTCGGTTCATCCAACATCCTACGTCCGCCCATTCATCTCTACTGCACTTTTACGTCGGATCGGGTTTGAGGATCGCGCGCGCCAGTACGACCAAGGATGGCGCAAAATCTACCCGCGCTCAATCGAACAGAAGCTGCCCGGTTCCTTGCGAAATGGCTTTGCGCGCTCGGCGGCGGCGGTGTGTGACGTCTTATGCTTCAAGCCCATGCGCGCCTATGGCGGCAAATCTCTGTCGCAAGTCGTCAGGTTCCGCAAACAGGACATGGCAACAGTGCGGGAAGCAGCAGAGCGGCTTGCTGACGGGACTAACCCCGGAATCGCTCCATCACGGTTTTTCATTTGCGCTGCCCGCGAAGCTCTCGATCGACAATTGGCGAAACCCAAGGTCATCGCTGAGAACTTCTACACGGCACTTACGGGGAATTGATCAATGACAGGCACTAACCAAGACGACGTCCTGAAGGTGATCGAAAACGTTCGGTTCCCGCTCAAGCAATATGCGACCTATCATAGTCGTATCCTTCAAGAGCAGGAAGAAGTTGCCAAAGGCGGCAAAATAGATCGCGTCGCAGCCTACCTTCAACGTGAGGCTGACGCGCTGCAAATTGCATGTGAACATCTCGATGCTCTTACGGGGATGGACGAGCTAACCAAGCAACAGGTTGAACAAACCCGCGACATCTTCGCAGAGCTCCAAAAATTCTATGTCAAGGATGGCTATCACCAGCGCGAATTGAGCGATGCGTTTCAAGGCGAGACAAAGCTCAATGCTCGCCAGTGCGCGCAGGTTAAAAGGTACCACACTCAGCTGGACAATCGGCTGTCCGAAGCGCGCAAACTAATCTTGGTCTACCTCGACAGCGGAGACCAAACACAGCCTTTCAAGACTTCCCGCGAGCCTGAGCGTGACAATCCGAATGCTCGCCTAAAGACAGGAGAAGAACCAATGTCCCATTCGGATGATGCCTGCAATGAATCGCTAGATGATGTCGTCGACGCCATTTCGCGTTTGCAAGACGGCCAGCATGGCTTGGCGAGCGGCGCGGGAGGCAATTCTTACAACGCGTTTGGCCGGATGCTGGATCAGCGACTGCTGACGGTGCTCGGGATGCCAGACTTAAAGAGCGACGGTGCTCTGGCGATGGACAGCGACGAACTGACGACAAAGTTGCTTGAGGGCCTGGATCGCACAATCATTTCAGAAGCGGTTGGCGGAGTGAACACCTTCCGCTTCAATCCTCTTCGCGCAAGAGGTTCGCTGATTGAAGGAACGGGGTCGGTCCTAGGTGCTCAAGGCGTTGCGGCGGAGACAGTTTCCGCTCTTAAGCCACCGATCATGGCACAACTTCATCGGCTTGAGCCCGAAAATGTTTACTCGGTTCAGGATGAAGCAGGCGATCTGATCCGTGCAATCGAGCTGGGCCTGGATCGCGTCGCTGGCGAAGCCAGTGCAGACCTGGGTGCATTCGAAGTATGGGTGACCGAGCTGTTTGAGCAGATATATCGTGACTTGCTGTCACTGTCATCACTCTACGGCATCAAGACTGCCCGAGAGATCTTACCATTCGTCAAGCTTCTGGCCCGCAGGGATGATACGATCGAAACCATCCTCTCAGCCATCCCGATCAACCTTGCTAGGGATCGGATGTTACGAGATCCCGATATTGGAATTCTCACTGCCGAGGCCAATGACAGGGCTATCGCGGCAATCATGTGTCACCTGATGACAATCTACTCGGTGCTTGTTGCCGGTGAATCCCTCGGACCGCTGCTGGGTCGCGCGCGTGCAGTGAATGCTGCCATTGGTACGGCCGTCGCTTCTGTCCGATCTGCGCTTGATCGGGCAGGTATCTCGATCCACGATCGGACAATCGCATTCAGCGGCGTTGGTGATAATAGCATCAGCCTGAGCAGGCTGTTGTCATGGATTGAGAATGAAACGGTCACGTCACGACCAACATTGCTTCGCTCAGATCTCAATGGCCGTGATCTGGAAAGGTTGCGCAGCGCTCGTAAGACGCAGCTTCAAGCCCTCGAAAAGGTTGATGACCTCGATTTCGCGACGATCACCTGCAATCGCTACGCCGCAGGTAGGCGCGAGATGGCGGAACTGAACCGTCATCTCAGGGATCTTGCCGCGCTCTATGATGCACTCGTGCAAGAGAGCTTCCAGCCGCAGCCTGCTGGTTAAACCAAGGACAATAGGAACAGGAGGTACCGATGACAGATGAATTTCGGACCAATGGAGATGTTGAGGCCGCTCTCGGCCAGCTGGCCGCATTGCGGGAGTATCTTGTGGAGGATGCGCGGCCTGCGCTGCTCAAGGATCCTCAACTGGCGGAGGCCATAAACCAACGGGTCAGCGATCTGATATCGTTGATAGATCAAAGCGAGTCAGAAAAGGAGCCACCAACGGATCACGGGTTGATGGATTTGATCGGTTTGAGTGACGATCCGCCAGACCATGTCGATAGTGCGCGCTATGTACCGCCGGTTCCTGTCTATGATGATCAGGTCAGTCGAGAGCGGCTGCTTGCCATCGCTGACCTCTATTATCTGTTCCAGATGGAGCAGGCGAGCGTATTCCGCGCGGTGCTCAAATTGCAGGAGCTTTTCCGTGCAGGCACGGTCAGGCTCTCTGACGGGGAAGGGGCTATCAAACTTTTCCGGTTCGACCGGCACTCGACCCTGCGCTACACGATGCGTGATCGATATGCGGCCTATCGTAAGGTTTTCAGCTACACAGATGCAGAGCCACCGAAGGGTGCTCGGCCGAATGCGCCTTTCCATAAGCTCTTCACGAATTTCAACCTTCAGGTCTCGCAGTTCTTCCAGGACAAACGGGTCAGCGAGGTCATTCGCAAGGATGGTTCCAGCGAGAGCTTCGGTTCGATGGCGGTCGTGAGGCGCGCGGGGCTCGATCTGCGATACAACCTGCGACATGTCTCCTACGGGCATATCGCGGTCCTTCGCAATGAGGTGATGGGATTGCTTGAATCCGCGTTTGCAATCCTGGGCTCTGACGACATCATGAACCTGTTCGGATCGCCATCGCCTTGGGATACGCTCGAAGAGATCCAGCAGCGTTACCTGAACGAGGCTCCGTTGGCTTCGCAACGCTCGCGCATGGCCGAAGCGGGTCGAGATGTGTTGCGTTGGCTTGCAGAGCCCTATATTCTGTCTAGAGTTCGGATTGACTTCGAGACCTACCTCGAAGACATTGTCGATCAATGCGATGACTGGCTCACATCTGCAGAAAGTCTCGGGTTACAGAAAACATCTGGCGTAAATAGGCCAACAAATGTCATACCGCTAAGAGCAAGGGTTCGCCGTTAAACCAGAGGATTAAAGCAAAAATGCTTGATTCTCATTGACCTAGTTAGGTCATCTGGTCGGTGGAGGGAATACGATGAAACCCAATGGCGCGAATGTTGCCACAAGAAAAGATTTCAACAATGCAAATCATGAAGTCGTTCCACACGGAATTAGTCAAGATTTGCTAACACCAAGGGAAATGGAGATAACAAGACTAACAGCGCAAGGGATGACGAATAAGGAGATAACGTTGGCGCTGGAGATCAGCCATTGGACGGTCGCGACACACCTCCGACGGATCTACAACAAGACTCAGATTCATCGTCGGGCCGCGTTGGGGAGTGCGCTAGTGGCTGGACAGGCGCCGGTCACCCTCCATCCCTCGGGTGTGGCGACCAAGACACTTTCGTGATCGAGTAAAGTCTCGCTCGGATGCAATGGTTGGGGCGTTTCAGTATCCATCGCTCTGCGCAGTCCGTTGGCTTTCCTTTAGTATCTGCGGGGTTGGGTGGGCGCGTCACCTCACTGGGGGTGTGTCCATAGCTTTTTGGGATCGGAGGGGGCTGCCGCCCAGCCTCAACACATGCCCTAAGCTAGCGCGATTGCGATAGGAATGGGCTGTCATTTCATTTCGGTCGATCGCTTGATCTTTCGAGCCACGCAGGGTGGCTGATTTCATTGCATCCAGTTCTTGCAGTCGGAAGAAGGGCTGTGTGTTGGCTAAATACCTACTTACTTGCGTGCAACTTTACTAACGTTGTGGGGTTCAGTTGGTATTAATGCGCTTCGAGCATTTTATTATTCCCCACTCATAAGTTGTGTATTGCCGCAATTTTGATGTTTCTAATCGAAATGATGCGGCCAATCGTTCTTGAATCTAGGTGTATGGTGTTGGATTGCCGTGCTTTTATACAGACTTTTACGATTTGTAGAGTGATTATAGCCGCGTAAGGTGGTAACGAGGATTGCTATGGGTCGGATTGAGCGCATGTTAACTTAACCGCAATCGGCCAATAATGAGGGTAGGTCGTTTATGTCGCATAAGGCGGTGCTGAATTCGCATCTGATCGCGCTCGAGCCAAGGATGATGTTCGATGGGGCGGGGGCCGTCACTGCAGTCGCTATTGATGTGGCCTCGGTGGCCTTTTTGTCACAAGAATTTCAACTTAACGGCGTTGCTGTTGCGCCTTTGGCGCTTGATTCGCGGCATGATCAGGCTCTGCTGCCATTCGTTACGCCAAACGCGCTGGGTTCTGTTGGGTCAGATGGACGCGCCAACGGGGTGAACGCCGGTGGTGATGTTCGCGGTGATCGCAGTGAGGTTGGCGATGACAGCGCGCTACTCTCTCTCGGCGCGGTTGGGCTTGATCGTGTCCCAATGGATGAGATTGAGCCGACAGGTGTCGGCTTTGTTGCTGACGCAATCCGAGGTTATCTGGGCAATTTGCGGCAGGACCAGCCGGTTTCGCTGGCCCGTGAAGTTGAGCGAGCATTAGGCGGGTTGAGTGTGCAGCCTTGGGCTCTCGAGGCGGATCGCTGGTTCAGCGAAGGTGGTTTGCTGGCCAACCTTGAACTCCTCGAAACTCAGGGTGGCGGATTTGATCTCGATACCGGCTTGCTCGATCCGTTTGCGGACCGGGCGAGTACCGGCAATGACTACATCTTCATCGATACCAGCGTTGAGAACTATCAGGAGCTGGCTGCGACTTGGCGGGATCGGGGCACAATCGTGTTTATCGACAGCTCAAGTGATGGCGTTGACCAAATGCTGGCTGCGCTCGCCGGAGCGAGTGATATTGGGGCGATCCATATTGTTAGTCATGGCGAGAACGGGATGTTCTGGCTGGGTGACACCAGGATTGATTCCGCTGCTCTAACTGGCGAGTTGGCAGCATCTTTTGCTTCTCTCGGCGCGAAGTTGAGCGTTGGCGGCGATATTTTGCTCTATGGCTGTGATGTTGGTGCCGATGCGGTTGGTCAGCAACTGATCGACAATTTGGCGGCGATCACTGGGGCTGACATTGCTGCCTCGATTGATGATACCGGTAGCATCCTGCGGGGTGGGGACTGGACGCTTGAGAACCGTCTGGGTTTGGTCGAAACTGCGTCGCTAGTTGCTGAGAACTGGCAGGGTTTGCTCGCGCCAACGGCGCTGGTTTCTGGTGCGTTTGACGTTTTCAATGAGAATGGCACCCAAGTACCTGATGGCACTCGCGTAACGACGGCAGGCTCCTCGGCGGTCTGGTTCAATGTTGCCACTGTCAATGGTCAGAATATCAGCGTGAGAGCGACAATTGTCTCGATCACGGCAGGAGCAAATGTTCAGTTCAGCGGCCCTGGTGATGACTTTGGCATCTTTTTGCGTAAGCCAGTCAATGGTCTTGGAACAGTCGAGATCCAGTGGGATATCTTCTTTACCAATACCGGTGCTCCAGCGAATGTAGATGTGAATTTCACAGTTGCCGATATTGACGGAGCTGGTGCGCCGCAGACGCGTGAGTTCCTTGTAATTGACACTGGTACGCTGTCTTCATTCCAGTCGGCCAACGGCACAAACGTGGATTTTGACACCAGTGATCCAGGGATTGTGATCGCTTCGGGAACTGCGGATGAATCCGGTGGTGTTCCTTCGGCAGCGCGCTTTAACTGGCTCGACACCAACAGCTTTACGATCGAGTATAATCTGGCCAACGGGTTTACGGGAGCCTTTTTCCGGCATGATGGCGATGCTGACTTTGATCTTGGTACCGGCGGAACCACAGTGTCCATTCCGCGGCTCGACCTTGATCAGAACAACAGCACGGCGAGCGGTTCGGCTTATTCTGGAACGTTCGTGGAGAATGGCGCGGCGGTTGGTATTGTCGATAGCGATGTCCAGATCACCAACCCTGTTGGCCAGGTTGAGCAGGTATCGATCACACTCACAAATCCGCAATCGGGCGATGAGCTGCTTGTAAATGGTTCGACGGCAGCCAGCGGATCGTTGGGGGGAGGGCTCACATATACCCGGACGGCGACAGAGATAATCATTACGGGTTCGCGTCCAGCGTCTGTCTATGAAAATGCTCTGGAAGCGATCACCTTTCAGTCACTCGGAGAACGCCCTAGTGAAGTTGATCGCACGATTGATATCTTCTTCGAGAACTCCGCGCTGAGCTCGAACGTTGCGACCGCGACAATCAACGTGATCGAAGTGAATGATCCACCAACTGCGGTGGATGATCCCACTCAGACGACCGACGAAGACACGCCCCTTGCCAACATAAATGTGCTTGGCAATGATTCTGATGGAGATGGCGATCCGCTCACGGTGATCAGCGCCAATGCCAGCAGTGGCACTGTTACGATCAATGGTGATGGCACGCTGAACTACGCGCCAAATGCCAATTTCAGTGGCACCGACACGATCACCTACACGATCAGCGATGGTCGCGGCGGAACCTCCACCGCGATCGTTCCGATTGTGATTGACGCTGTCAACGACCGACCAACTCTCGATGGCAATCTGCCTCCGCAAGCGAACCAAGATGCACAGCAAGGCATATTCGTCGACGTCTCCGGCGGCTTCGATGATGTCGAAGACAGCAACCTCACATTTTCCGCCAGCAACCTGCCGGCCGGACTGTCAATCGATTCTGGCACGGGGTTCATCACCGGCACGATTGACAATTCGGCCAGTCAGGGGGGTAACGGGGGCATCTATACAGTCACAATAACTGCTACAGATTCTGGCGGCTTATCGGCTACGCAAGATTTCAGCTGGACGGTCACTAATCCGCCGCCACAAGCAAACAATGACGGCGGGTCTACACTCGAGGATACTCCGGTCACTTTCGATGTTTTGGCCAATGACCAGGACCCGGATGGCGATGACATTAGCGTCGTCGCCGCAAGCGCGCCGAACGGCAGTGTCGTTATCAATCCCGATGGCACGATAACCTACACCCCGAATGCCAATTTCAACGGCCCCGAAACGATCACTTACACGATCAGTGATGGCGAAGGCGGGACCAGTATGGCGACCGTGAGCCTCTTTGTGACGGCTCAGAATGACGCGCCAATGCCAGTCGGGAACTTGCCGCCGCAAACCAATCTGGATGCCGATGGAGGGATCAGCGTCGATACGGCGGCTGGCTTCAACGATATTGATGGGCCGACCACGATCTACAGCGCGGCCAGCCTACCTCCAGGCCTATCCATCAACACCAACACCGGCGAAATTACTGGCACAATCGATAACTCTGCAAGTCAAGGCGGCACTGGCGGTGTTTACACTGTCACCGTGACGTTGAACGATGGTGCCGGTGGGTCAGCGGAACAGACATTCAGCTGGACCGTCAGCAATCCCGGGCCAACCGCTAATGACGACACTGCAGCCACCGATGAGGACACGCCGGTCAACATCGCAGTGCTAGGCAACGACACCGATCCCGACGGCGATAGCCTGAGCGTTGTGTCTGCGTCCGCGCCCAATGGTATGGTGGTGATCGAAGCGGATGGCACGCTCACTTACACGCCAGATGCGGATTTCAACGGCACCGACACCATCACTTATACGATTAGCGATGGCGAAGGTGGGACCAGCACTGCTGAAGTTGAAGTGACCGTCTCGGCCGAGAACGATGCGCCTGTTCCAACCGGGACATTGCCGCCGCAAACCAACCTTGATGCGGATGGCGGGATCAGTGTTCCAACCGCCGGGGCATTTGCTGACGTTGACGATACAAGCCTGATTTACAGCGCCACCGGCCTGCCTCCAGGCCTGTCGATTGATAGCGCTACCGGGGAGATAACCGGGACAATTGACAATTCTGCCAGCATAGGCGGAACTGGCGGGGTCTATGACGTTGTGGTTACCGCTACCGATGCCTCCGGGGCGAGCGCAGACCAATCCTTTAGCTGGACCGTCACCAATCCCGCGCCAATTGCAGTTGATGATACCGCAGCCACTGACGAAGACACGCCAGTCGTGATTGATGTCTTGCCGAACGACAGCGATCCTGATGGTGATGCGCTTACCGTCATTTCCGCATTTGCATCGGTCGGTCAGGCCACTTTGGTCGGCAATCAGATCAGCTACACGCCGCCCGCGAACTTCAGCGGCACCGCAACTATCACCTATCGCATTAGTGACGGCGAAGGCGGAACCTCTGAAGCGACCGTCACGGTCACCGTTAATCCGATCAATGATGATCCCACTGCAACCGCTATCCCGCCAGTCGATGCAGAGGATGGCGAAACTATCGCTGTCGCGGTTGCTGATGCCTTTAGCGATGTCGATGGCGACGATTTGTCGTTCAGCGCGACCGATCTGCCACCTGGCCTCTCAATCGATCCAGACACGGGATTGATCACAGGAACAATCACTCCCGACGCGAGCCAGACAAATGGCGGGGTGTACACTGCGACGATTACGGTTTCCGATGGAAATGGAGGAACCGTCTCGGAGACGATCACTTTCAATGTTTCCAATCCGCCGCCACAAGCGGTTGATGATAGCGCGGCAACCGATGAGGACACCCCGGTCAACATCGACGTGCTCGCCAATGATAGCGATCCCGATGGCGATCCGCTTACGGTCACCTCCGCTGACGCGCAAAATGGCACAGTCGTTATCGAAGCCGATGGGACCGTAACCTACACCCCAAATCCTGGATTTAACGGTTCTGATACAATTACTTATGAGATTTCTGACGGCAATGGTGGTACCTCTATTGCGACCGTCACTGTCACAGTGGCAGACATCAACGACACGCCGGTTACAAGCGGCTCAATTGGCGATCAAACACACCTCGACAATCAAGACATCAATCTGCCGGTAGCCGGCGCATTCAGCGATCCTGATGGCGATTCATTGTCCTTTAGTGCTACCGGCCTGCCAGCCGGTCTGACGATTGATCCAGACACTGGCATAATCTCGGGCACCATCGATAACAGCGCGAGTCAGGTGAATGGCGGGACCTACATGGTCACGGTTATCGCGGACGATGGCCGCGGCGGCACAGTCTCTCAAAGCTTCACATGGGAGGTTTCCAACCCGGCACCAATCGCCAGCAATGATACCGCAACCACCGATGAAGACACGCCGGTC
Source organism: uncultured Erythrobacter sp. (assembly GCF_947502395.1). GTDB lineage: Bacteria > Pseudomonadota > Alphaproteobacteria > Sphingomonadales > Sphingomonadaceae > Erythrobacter. The sequence goes on along the minus strand of NZ_CANMZM010000001.1, from coordinate 1,186,167 downwards.
AACATTCCGGTGCTCGCGAATGATGTCGATCCAGACGGTGATGACCTGGCGGTGATTGAGGCTTCGGCGGGCAATGGCACCGTCACGATCAATCCTGATGGCACGCTCGTTTACACGCCAAATCCGGACTTTAACGGCACAGACACAATCGTCTACACGATCAGCGATGGTGAAGGCGGCGAGTCTTCCGCTAGCGTTGATGTGATCGTTACCCCGGTCAATGATGCACCGACCACGATTGGCCTGCCAAACCAAAGCGGCGAAGACGGTCAGACCGTCACCATTCCAACAGCCGGCGCATTCAGTGATGTCGATGGTGATGACTTGACCTTCAGCGCCGATGGGCTTCCGCCGTCGCTCATAATTGACCCAGACACCGGCGTAATCTCAGGTACTCTAGCGTCTGACTCATCACAAAATGGACCATTCGTGGTGACGGTTACCGCGACTGATCCATCGGGTCAGGAAGTCAGCACGACCTTCATCTATTCGGTACAGAACGTCCCACCGGTTGCGCAGGATGACAGCGCGACCACTCCTGAAGATACCCCGGTCACCGTTGCAGTTCTTGCCAACGATAGCGACCCCGACGGCGATCCACTAACGATCACAAGCGCCAGCGCAGATAATGGCACCGTCGTGGTCAATCCGGATGGCACGCTGACCTACACTCCAGACCCCGATTTCAATGGGCAGGCCAATGTCACTTACACCGTAAGCGACGGCCAAGGCGGCGTAGCGACCGCGACGCTGACAATTGATGTTACACCGGAGAATGATGCGCCGGTGGCGGTCGATATTCCGGACGTCACGAATGAAGACAATCAATCTGTCTCGGTCGCGACCGAGAGCTTTTTTGCCGATGTCGATGGTGATGATCTGACGATCACCGCGACGGGGCTCCCACCGGGCCTGACGATTGATCCGGCAACTGGGATCATCTCCGGCACGCTCGATATCGACGCCAGCCAGGGCGGGCCGAGCGGCGACGGAGTTTACCCCGTCACGCTGACAGCTGACGACGGCAATGGGGGTACGGTCTTACAGGACTTTATCTGGACCGTGACCAATCCGGCCCCGACGGCGGTCAACGATGTGGCATCCACGGACGAGGATACGGCGGTCAACATCGCAGTCCTTCCCAATGACACCGATCCTGATGGCGATCCGCTCACGGTCGTCTCTGCCAGCGCACCTAACGGCACGGTTGTGATCGAAGCCGATGGCACGCTGACTTACACACCTGATCCCGATTTCAATGGTCAAGACACGATCACCTACACAATTAGTGACGGCAATGGCGGTAGCTCTACGGCTGCGGTGATCGTCACAGTCAACCCAGTCAATGATGCGCCAGTGGCCGTTGATGACAGCGTCACAACTGACGAAGATACGCCGGTCACAATTGGTGTCCTTGGCAATGATAGCGATGTTGATGGTGACGACTTGACTGTCACCTCGGCTACATCACCGGACGGCACCGTCACGATCAATCCTGACGGTACGCTTGAGTTTACGCCAGACCCGAATTTCAATGGCACGACAACCATCACTTATGAGATTTCGGATGGCAATGGCGGTACTGCCACTGCCACAGTTACCGTCACGGTCAATCCGATCAATGATCCGCCGGTCGCCAATCCGGACAGCGCGACCACTGATGAAGACACTCCTGTCGACATCAACCTGATCGCGAATGACACCGATGCTGATGGTGATCCGCTAACGATCACCGCTGCAAATGCGCCTAATGGCACGGTCGTGATAAACGGCGACGGGACGGTGACTTATACGCCTGATCCTGATTTCAACGGTACAGACACCATCACTTACACGATAAGTGATGGTAATGGCGGTTTTGCAACGTCGACCGCGACGGTGACTGTCGATCCCGTCAACGATGCGCCTGTTGCAAACCCGATTGCGCCACAAACAAACCCCGATAGCACTCCGGTTTCACTCGATGTCTCGGGCAATTTCTCGGACGTCGATGGCGATGATCTCAGCTTTAGTGCGACTGGATTGCCACCGGGCCTCTCAATTGATGCCAATGGTAATATCACCGGCACACTCGACCCAGATGCCTCGCAAGGCGGACCGCTTGGCGACGGCGTCTATGAAGTCACTGTGACGGCGGATGATGGCAATGGAGGTACAGTTTCAGCAACCTTTGCCTGGACCGTGATCAACCCGCCACCTGTCGCGAGCAATGATAATGCGACCACAAATGAAGATACGCCTGTCAACATTGCAGTGCTCGCGAATGACAACGATCCCGACGGCGACCCGCTTACAGTTATCGCCGCAGACGCGCCCAATGGCACGGTCGTTATCGAGACTGATGGCACCGTCACCTACACGCCTGATGCTGACTTTAATGGCACGGATACAATTACTTATACGATTAGTGATGGCAATGGTGGGACCTCCATCGCGATAGTCACTGTGACCGTCAATGCGGTCAACGATGCGCCGGAAGCAACGCCAATCGGAGCCCAGAACAATCTCGATAGTGCCACTGTGAGCCTGCCTGTCGGTGGAAATTTCTCAGATATTGATGGCGATACGCTGACATTTGATGCCACCGGCTTGCCTCCTGGCCTGACGATTGATCCTGCGACGGGTGAGATCTCGGGCACAATTGATCCTGATGCCTCGCAAGGTGGCCCGGCGGGCGATGGCATCTATGAAGTCACGGTAAGCGCCGATGATGGCAATGGCGGCACAGTCTCGACCACGTTCAGTTGGACGGTGATTAACCCGCCGCCTGTGGCATTGGACGATAGTGCTACCACCGACGAAGACACGCCCGTTAACATTCCAGTGCTCGCTAACGATAATGACCCCGATGGCGATCCGTTGACCGTCACGTCCGCGACCGCGCCCAATGGCACGGTTGTTATCGAGGCGGATGGGACCATCACTTACACGCCCAATGCCAACTTCAATGGCGCGGACACGATCACATATACTATCAGCGACGGCAATGGCGGCACCGCCACAGCAACCGTCACGGTGACAGTTGATCCAGTCAATGATGATCCAACTGTTGATACGCCTCTGCCAAACCTCGCCAATGTGGACGATGCCACCGTCAATGTTCCGGTTGCAGTCAATTTCAGTGACCTTGATGGTGACAACCTGACCTTTAGTGCGACGGGTCTACCACCCGGACTTAGCATCGACACCGACGGCAACATAACAGGCACGATCGATCCATCAGCCTCACAAGGCGGACCGGCTAGTGATGGCATATACACTGTGACGGTCACGGCCGATGATGGCAATGGCGGGACGGTGACTTCCAGCTTCGCCTGGACCATAACCAATCCTCCACCAGTGGCTAACGATGATAGCGCGACGACTAATGAGGACACACCGGTCAACATTTCCGTGCTGGCCAACGACAATGACCAGGATGGCGATGCGCTGAGCGTCGTATCCGCAGTGGCCACCAATGGTACGGTTGTGATCGAAACGGACGGCACCGTCACTTACACGCCCAACGATGACTTCAACGGCACTGATACAATTACCTACACGATCAGTGACGGCGAAGGCGGCACAAGCACCGCGACTGTCACTGTCACAGTAAGCCCGATCAACGATGATCCGATCGCCGATCCGCAACTAACCAATCAGACCGACGAGGATGCTGATGTGATTGCGCTCGACGTGTCGGGCAACTTCGATGATGTGGACGGCGATACGCTCACATTCACCGCAACTGGTCTGCCGGCTGGTCTCACAATCGATGCAGCGGGCAATATCACCGGCACAATTGACCCCTCCGCTTCGCAAGGCGGGCCAGCAAGCAACGGGATATACACGGTCACTGTGACCGCCGATGATAGCAATGGCGGAACCACGAGTTCCACCTTTGTATGGACCGTCACCAACCCTAGTCCAACTGCCGCGCCTGACACCGCGACCACCGATGAAGACGTACCGGTACAAATCTCGGTCCTTGCCAATGACAATGATCCAGATGGGGATGCGCTGACTGTCAGCAATGCCAGCGCCGGCAATGGTACTGTCACAATCAATGCGGACGGCACGGTCACATACACGCCCGATGGTGACTTCAATGGCACGGATACCATCGTCTATACTATTGATGATGGCGAAGGTGGGACCGCGACTTCGACCGTTACGGTAACGGTCAATCCGCTTAATGATGCGCCGACCACGGTCGGTCTTCCAGACCTGACTGATGGAAACAATGAAGTCATCACAGTGCCGCTCGCCCCGGCGTTCGCCGATGCTGAAAATGACACGCTGACATTCAGCGCGACGGGACTGCCGGACGGCTTGTCCATTGATCCGATGACCGGAGAAGTCACCGGCACAACAACGGTCACGGCGTCTTCCGGCGGACCGGGCGGCGATGGTGTCTATACTGTCACGGTGCGGGCAACCGATCCGAGTGGAGAGTTCGTCGAGACGACTTTCACCTGGACTATTAACAACGAGCCTCCAACCGCCGTCAATGACAGTTTCGTCGGAGTTGAAGACACGCCGCAAGTGCTGAACGTGCTCGACAATGACATCGATCCTGATGCCGATCCGAACACGCCAATACAGATCATCGCTGTGGAGGCCACCAACGGCATCGCGGTCGTCAACGCCGATGGTACGATAACATTCACACCCGATCAGAACTTCAACGGCACGGCAACGGTCACCTACACAATTGAAGATGCCAATGGCGATCCAGCCACCGCAGTGGCGACGATTGTGATTGCGGCCGTAAATGACGCGCCAGATGGCACCCCGCTGCCGGACCGCGCCGATCAAGATGGCGATCCTATTGCAATCGATACGGGAGTGCTGTTCTCGGACCCCGAAGGCGATACACTAACCTTCAGTGCGACCAATTTGCCCGCTGGCCTTAGCATCGATCCGGACACGGGCGAAATTACCGGGACGATTGATCCTGATGCGAGTCAGGTGAATGGAGGAGTCTACCAAACCACTATCACAGCCGACGATGGCAACGGCGGGGTGACTGATGTCACCTTCGTTTGGACTGTAACAAATCCGGGGCCGACTGCGGTTGATGACACAGCTTCGACGACGGAAGACAATCCGGTCGACATTGATATTCTAGCCAATGACAACGATCCCGATGGCGATGATCTGACTGTTGTTTCAGCCAGCGCGCCAAATGGTAGCGTCGTGATCAATCTCGACGGCACCCTTACCTACACTCCGGACCCTGATTTCAATGGCATCGACACGATCACCTATCAGATCAATGACGGCCAAGGCGGGACATCAACCGCAAGTGTGATTGTAACGGTCACGGCCGAAAATGACGATCCAACCGCGCCAGCACTGCCAGCGCGCGGAAATCTGGATGCTGATGTGATTGCACTCGACCTGTCGGGTGGATTTGCAGATGTCGATGGCGATCCGCTGACGTTTTCTGCAACCGGACTTCCGACCGGTCTGTCCATCGACGCGGCCGGTAACGTAACTGGCACAATTGACGCGGGCGCTTCACAAGGCGGACCCGGCGGTGACGGGATCTACGAGGTTACCATAACGGCTGATGATGGAAACGGTGGCACGGTCTCCGCCACCTTCACCTGGACGGTGACCAACCCGGCTCCGTTGGCAAGTGATGACACCGCGTCGACCGCCGAAGACACGCCGGTGAACATCGATGTACTCGCCAATGATAACGACCCTGACGGCGACGCGCTGACCGTCACTCAGGCGAGCGCCGGGAATGGCAGCGTGGTGATCGAAGCCGATGGCACTGTCACTTATACACCCGATCAAGACTTCAACGGCACTGACACGATCAGCTATGCAATCTCTGACGGCAATGGCGGCACGTCGACTGCGACCGTGACTGTCACGGTTAGCGCCGAAAACGATGACCCGACTGTCACTCCTATTGCCCCGCGTGAGAACGTTGATAGCGCGGTCGTAGTCGTACCGACCGCAGGCAATTTCACGGATGTGGACGGTGACCCACTCACCTTCAGCGCCGCTGGTTTGCCCGCAGGCTTGGACATTGATCCAAACTCCGGTGAAATCACCGGGACAATCGATCCCGCGGCCTCCCAAGGCGGTCCAGCTGGCAATGGTATCTATGAAGTCACTGTCACTGCTGATGATGGCAATGGCGGAACGGTTTCGACCACCTTCAATTGGACCATCACCAATCCAGCGCCAACTGCCACCGATGATACCGCCACGACTGCAGAAGACACGCCGACGAACATTGATGTGCTGGCGAACGACAACGACCCTGATGGCGATCCGCTGACTGTCATAACTGCGTCTGCCGCCAACGGTACTGTCACTATTCTGCCAGACGGCACGATTGACTACACACCAGCCCCCGACTTCAATGGTATCGACATAATATCGTACCAAATCTCGGACGGTAATGGTGGTGTGGCCAATGCGGTCGTCACTGTGACAGTCGACCCCGTTAATGACCCACCAGTTGCGGTCAATGATACGGCCACAACCGGTGAAGACACGCCGGTGACGATCTCGCTGCTTGGTAATGACAGCGATGTGGACGGTGATGACCTAACGGTGACTGATGCAAGCGCGCCGAACGGCACAGTGACCATCAATGCTGATGGCACGGTCACCTACACCCCGGATCCTGATTTCAACGGGACCGATACGATCACCTATACGATTTCCGACGGTAATGGCGGTACAGACACAGCCACGATCACGGTCGTTGTCGCTCCGATCAATGATGATCCAGTCGCGCTGCCGGACACAGTCGATACTCCTGAAGACACTCCGACCACTATCTCGGTCCTCGATAATGATAGCGATGTCGATGGTGATGACCTTACGGTCACAAGCGCGACATCGCCGGACGGCACGGTCACGATCAATCCCGACGGGACCATCACTTTCGTGCCTGATCCCAACTTCAATGGCCTGACCACGATTACCTATGAAATCGACGATGGCATGGGCGGAACTGCAACAGCGGCGGTAACAGTCAATGTCACCCCGGTTAACGATCCTCCAGCCGCACAAGACGACACGGCAACAACGGATGAGGATACGCCGGTTACCGTCCCAGTGCTCGACAACGACAGTGATATCGACGGTGATGATCTGACGGTAACCAGCGCAACCGCAACCAATGGCACGGTTACAGCTAATCCCGATGGGACAGTCACTTACACCCCTGATCCCAACTTCAACGGAACGGACGTCATCACCTATGTGATTGATGATGGCATGGGCGGAACTGACACTGCGACGGTCACTGTCACGGTTGAGCCGATCAATGACCTGCCGATCGCCGCTGATGATGTTGTGGACGGGGTGGAAGATCAGCCGGTCACCATCCCGGTTCTTGCCAACGACAGCGATCCCGATGGCGATCCGTTGACAGTGACCGAGGCGACATCGCCGAATGGGACGGTCACGATCAATCCTGATGGCACAATTACCTTTGTGCCGGACCCCAACTTCAATGGACCGACTACGATTACCTATGTCATTGACGATGGCATGGGCGGAACTGCGACGGCTACCGTTACAGTCGATGTCGAAGCGGTCAATGATCTGCCGGTGGGCGAAACTGACGTTGCAGTGACCGACGAAGACACGCCGGTTACTTTGTCTCCATTGGCCAATGATGGCGACCTGGATGGTGACCCTCTGACGATCGTATCAGCCAATGCGCCAAATGGTACCGTCACGATTAATCCAGACGGTACAATAACCTACACCCCCAACCCGAACTTCAATGGAACGGATACGATTGCCTACCAAGTCAGCGATGGCATGGGAGGGTTTGATACCGTCACCGTCACGGTCACAGTCAATCCGGTCAATGATCCACCGATCGCTGCCGATGACGTGACCAGCGTCGACGAAGAATCCGCAGTTACGATTCCCGTTCTGGTAAATGACACCGATGCGGATGGTGATCCGCTTACGGTGACCGATGCAAGTGCGACCAACGGAACGGTCACCATCAATCCAGATGGGACAGTGACATACGTCCCCAATCCCGATTTCTTCGGGATGGATACGATCACCTACACAGTTAGTGATGGCAATGGCGGCACCTCAACCGCAACCGTCACGGTGACTGTGATCAACACCAACGAAGTTCCGGTCGACGAGTCTGAAGCTGTCAGTTTGATCGGCGGTACAACTACCACAATCAACGTACTCGACAACGCAAGCGATCCGGACGGTGATCCACTCGAAGTGATCTTCGTCAGCGCCGATGTGGGCACCGTCACCCTTAATCCCGATGGCACATTGACCTATGAGGCGCCGCTTGGCTTCGGTGGTGTGGCCACGATCCGCTACATCATATCGGATGGCAATGGCGGGTTTGTCGAATCCTTTGCAACCATCACGATTGTCGAAGCTGCTGCCGATATCAACGCACTGCTCGATGATGGCACCGCACTAGGTATTCCGGATCCGTGGCCAGTCGACCGCGTACTGGACCAGTCGGAGGACTTCATCAGCACCCCGCTTGTGATCCTCGATACCGTAAACGGCTTCCGCGACCTCGGCGGCTTAGGCACTCTGAACGTTGGCCGGCCACTGCTCGAAGCGATCAATGGCATCCGTTCGTTGAATGGAATTGGCGGATTTGGACTTGGCGAAAACCCAATTGGTGATGTGGTCGACTACCTTGATCATATTCGCGATATCCGATTTGGTGCCGATCGCTTGTTTGATCCGCGCTTCGGTGATTTCCTGACTGAAAGCCTGACGGGCTTCTCCGTCCGTCAGCTCGACACGGGTTCCGATCGCTTGATGGTTGAATCGATAGTGCGCGACCGAGTGCTGTATGTCGAAATGCGCGACATCGGCGGCGATGGTCAGGCGCGCATTGTTGAGTTCCAGCTCCTTACCCGCGATGGCACGCCGCTGCCAGATTGGGTGAGAATGGACCCCCGTGGGCTCGCCATCATAGAACGACCAGCCGATGCAGAAACCTTGCGGGTGATAGTTCGAGCGATCGACGCGAACGGGCAAAACATTGAAATCCCTATTATAATTCAAGGCTCAACGGGAGAAATCCAGATTGATGTCCCGTTCGACCGATCGCTGGTTAGGGCTCCGACGCTCGACACTATGATGGCTCAAGCTAAAGCTGAAGCAGACAATGAAACCGGCGAATTGCTCGCCGCATTCACATGAGTGCAGAAAGACGGATGAGGGTAAAGCAAATGAACAAGTCAATTGTGCTGTTGGGCGCTGCGACGCTGATGTTGGGCGCCTGCGCAACCGTTCCCGAGCCGTTCACGGCAGCTGAGCTGAGCACGACGGCTGAACGCAATTTTGCGCAAGTCGATGTTGACCAAGAGCCTGTTACGGCCCCGGTCGACTTGTATGAGGCGATGGCTCGTGCGCTCAAATACAACCTCGATTACAAAGTCGAGCTGATGGAGATTGCACTGCGCGATCGTGAGCTCGACTTGCAACGCTATGACATGCTTCCGCAGTTGGTCGCGAGCGCAGGTTACGCAGGACGAAGCAACTTTTCAGGCGCCAGCTCGTTGTCGCTCATTACGCGGCAACAGTCGCTCGAACCGTCAACATCGCAAGAGCGCGATCTGTTCACGGCGGATCTTTCTTTGAGCTGGGATGTGCTTGATTTCGGGCTCTCCTATGTCCGCGCCAAGCAGGGCGCTGACGAGATTCTGATCGCACAAGAGCGGCGACGCAAGGTTGCTAATCGTGTCATCGAAGACGTACGCTCGGCTTACTGGCGCGCTGTCAGTGCAGAGCGTCTTTTGACCAAACTCAAAGAGCTCGAATCGTCAGTGACGACCACGCTCGAAAATTCAGAGAGGCTTGCAAACCGCCGACTGTCTGCTCCGCTCACAGCATTGACTTATCAGCGCGAATTGCTGGAAATTCAGTCGGAGATCCGCAAGCTCCAACGTGAACTGGTGGTCGCGAAATCACAGCTCGCCGCGTTGATGAACTTGCGCCCTGGTACCGAGTTCTCGCTGGTCCTTCCGGATCGAGCACAAGAATTGCCGGCGGTTAGTTATCCCGGCGAAGATATGATGATGACGGCGCTGCTCAATCGTCCTGAGCTGCGCGAAGTCAGCTACCGTCAAAGGATCAATGCGCGCGAGCTGGATGCTGCGCTGCTTTCCGCCTTGCCCAGTTTCCGAGGTGTGCTGGGCGTCAACGTGGACTCGAACGATTTCTTGTTCAACAACAATTGGGTGAATTACGGTGCACGGGCCAGCTGGAATGTGCTCAACCTATTCCGCTTGCCCGCCCATAAACGTGCTGTGCGCGCGCAAGAAGAACTACTCGAGCAACGAGAGTTAGCACTGACGATGGCCGTCATCACTCAAGTTCATGTAGCGCGCGCTCGCTTCGGCCATTTGAGCAAGGAACTCGATACTGCTGGTCGACAGATGGGTGTTCAAAGCAAGATCATGGATCAGATCCGGGCCGGTCATAGAACAGGTGTCATGAGCCGTCAGACCTTGCTCCGCGAAGAAATGAACACGCTCGTGTCGGAGGTGAAGTATGACATCGCCTACGCTGAAGCGCAGAACGCTTATGCAAATCTTTTCGCTTCGATGGGAATTGACGAATTCAGTCCAGACGTGACCGGGCGTGAAGATGTCGGTACATTGCAGGCATCGCTTTCGCAATTATGGCGAGAACGTGAGCAAGCGGTACGTTTGTCCGGGCAATAGGTAGCCTATGGCACTGGAATAGAGACGGAACGACAAAGCTATGAATGAAGCGATCGAACCTTCTGATGACGCCACGGAAGTGAGCGATGACAAGCGCAAGTACTGGCTTGGCGGGGGCGTCGCGGTCTTGCTCGCCATCATTGCCGCAGCTGTCTATGCCAATAGTGGTGAAACCACCTGGTCTGACAACACCGCATCGATAGAAGGTGCTGTTGAAGAGCAAGTCGCTGCTGAAGATGCCGTGCCGGAGCCCGAAACAGAGCCTGAATTGGATGCTCGTGGGGTCATTGCAGCGAAGGACGAGTCCACGGTCGCCTCGCGAATGACTGCGCGGATCATCGCTATGCCTTTTAGCGAAGGGCGCAGTTTTCGTCGCGGGGCTTTGCTAGCACGATTTGATTGCTCTGCAATCCGTGCAGAGCTTGAAGCCGCGCGTGCGGCGACAACTGCCTATCAGAAGACCTACGAGACCAATGTTGAGCTCGACAGCTATGAAGCGGTGGGCAAGAATGAGGTTGAAGTCTCACGAGCCAATTTGGGACGCGCACGAGCAGAAGCCAATGCTGTTGCTGCTCAACTCAAAGACTGTGCAGTGTATGCGCCGTTCTCCGGTACGGTGGTGGAAACCCTATCGAACCGCGGCGAGGTTGCGGCCAGTGGGCAGCCACTCATGAGAATTCAGAGCGGTGGCGATTTGGAGGCCGACTTAATCGTCCCCAGCAATTGGTTGACTTGGTTGCGACCCGGTGCCGGATTTGAATTCCTGATCGACGAAACTGGGACGAAGATTTCGGGTGAAGTTACCCGGCTCGGCGCCTCTGTCGATCCGGTCAGTAAGACCATCCGTGTCGCGGCCAGCATCGATCCAGGTGAAGCTCTGGTCTTGCCAGGAATGAGTGGCACCGCCACGTTCGCGGAGGCGAAGCCGCCTGCTGAATTGGGCCAGAATGAGCCATCGGTAGAGGAAGATGCTGGCGACGGCGCAACGGGTGACAAAGACAATGGCAGCCAGTCGACCTAAGCCGAGCAGCACCAACGGGTCTCCCTCCCCACTCGAAGCTATTCCCCGTGGCGGAGATGCGGCGAAGCTCGCTGGCCTGCTGCAGTTTGAGGCTGAGATACGGCGGCAGGCAACCCTGCCGGAATTGCAATATCTGGTTGCGAATGAGGCGCGCAGTATACTGTCTTATGGCCAGCTGTTTATCCTACGCCAGGCGACAATTGGCGAGAGCTTCAAGGTTAAATGTGCATCCTCGCTCGCGACCGTGGATCGCAATGCTCCTCTGATCCATGCGCTTGAAAAAGAGATATCTCTACTAGCTGAGCATAATCGTCTTGATGAGGCACGCAGCTTTGCTGCAGGGAGCCTGCGCGAGGACGAGGCGCTGACAGATTATCCTTATCGTGAATTGCACTGGCAGCCGTTGCTAGACCGTGCTGGTGATGTCTTCGGCGGCTTGTTGTTCGCGCGCGACGAGACTTTACGCGATGGCGAAAAGTACCGTGCTGAGCGCCTTGCCGAAACCACCGCGCATAGCTGGCTGGCGCTGACCGCAAACCGACCCGTGCGCCGATTGCCGATACTCGATACGAGAAAAAGACGCTGGATCGCGGTGGCGATTGTTGTGGCGTTGCTCTTTCCCGTACGCTTGACCGCGCTCGCCCCCGCCGAAATTGTTGCCCAACGACCCTTCATTGTTGCAGCCCCGTTTTCTGGTCGGATTGCTTCGATAGAAGTCATGCCGAATGCACCGGTCAAGCAAGGTGAGGTTTTGCTCCGCTTTGATGATGTGCGTCTCGCCAATGAGCTTGAATTGGCAGAAGAACGCTTGGCTGTTGCCAGATCGCGTTTGGAGCGTTCGACCAGTTCAGCTTTCGGCGGTGAGGATGAGACTTCCGACATGGCGATAATGCAGGCGGAGGTTGAAGTGGCTCAGGCCGAGTTTGACTATGCCAGCCAACTCGCCGGGCAATCAGCAATCACGGCTCAGCGCGATGGGATGGCCTTGTTCAGTGACCGGAGGGATTGGGAAGGGCGCGCGGTGAATGTCGGCGATCCCATCATGCAAGTGGTCGACCCTGAGCAAGTTATGATCAGAGTTGATTTGCCTGCGGCTGAGCAAATGACCTTGGCGCAAGGGGGAAAGGTCAAAATGTGGCTCGACTCTCAGCCGCTATGGGCGATCGATGCGGAGCTTGAGTCTGCCAGCTATCAGGCGCGTCAAACGCCCGAAGGCACCTTGGCGTTTGCGCTAACGGCACGGATAACATCGGGCGAAGCGCGCATCGGTTCACGTGGAACGGCGCAGGTCTATGGCCGCTGGGTCCCCCTCATTTACTCTTTGCTCCGCAGACCGATCTCGGCTCTGCGGCAGTTCATCGGGCTATGACGGGCACCGCAATCCCAATAAAGCTGCCGGGGGCTCCCACGCCGCCGCCCCTACCGGGTCTGAGGCAAGAATTGCGGATCGAACCAGGAGCGCCGCTGGTCAATGGCGCGCCCAGTTGGACGCTGTTTGATCCGGTCCGGCATGCCTTTTTTCAGCTTGGCCGGGTTGAGTTCATTATTCTCACCCATTGGGCCAGTGGCCAGCTTGGTGGCATTGGTGCGGAGCTTTCCCGTTATGGCCTTGATGACGAAGCTGCCAATCGGGCCTTCAATGGAGTGGTCGAGTTTGTCGCTACCAATAGCCTCAGCGTTGCCCCAGTCGGTCGAGATAGCGTCTCGACCTTTCTTGAACAGCGAGCCAGCAGCAAGAAAGCCGCCTGGGAGTGGCTTCTCGACAACTATCTTTTCATTCGCCTCCCCTTGGTCAAGCCAGCAGACTTCCTAAATCGTACAGCAGATCGAGTCAGTTTTCTTTGGTCGTGGCAAAGCGTTGTTTTCTTTACCTTACTGGCTTTCGCTGGACTGCTTCTCGTGGCGCGACAGTGGGACGCATTCCTTGCCTCCTTCCTCTATTTTTTCAGCTGGCAAGGTGTGATCGCGTACGGCTTAGGATTGGTCGTGGTCAAAATCCTTCATGAGCTGGGTCATGCCTATACCGCCACCCGCTATGGCTGCCGTGTCCCAACAATGGGCGTGAGTTTTCTTGTGATGATGCCAGTGCTGTACACGGACACCACTTCTGCCTGGCGGTTGAGGTCACGCAAGCAGCGACTTGCGATTGATTGCGCTGGAGTCGCTACCGAGCTGATGATCGCCAGTGTTGCCACGATGCTGTGGGTGGTTCTTCCCGACGGCATGTTGCGCAGTGTCGCATTTATCCTGGCAACCACCAGCTGGATCATGAGCCTTGCGATCAACTTAAATCCGTTCATGCGGTTTGATGGATATTACGTGCTGTCAGACCTGCTCAATGTGCCGAACCTACAGCCCCGCGCCTTTGCGCTTGGCAGATGGAGGTTGCGAGAGGCGCTGTTTGGCTTGAGTGATCCTGCGCCAGAAATCGTCCCAACCAAACTGCGTCGAGGCATGATTATCTATGCCTATGCGACCTGGATCTATCGCTTGTTCCTGTTCATCGGCATTGCAGTGCTGGTCTACAATCTCTTCTTCCAGCCCCTAGGCCTGATCCTCGCAGTGGTTGAGCTCGCCGTATTCATCGGCCGCCCTGTGTGGAGTGAGTTGCGCGCTTGGGCCCAGTTGAAAGACCGGATTTTCTCGTCAAAACGCGGGCGTGCATGGTTGTGGATCTCAGGCGGATTGACCCTCGCGGCGTTCCTGCCGCTTGATCGCCATATCTCTGGCTATGCAGTGTTAAGCCCAGTGGGAGCTGCACCGATTGTCTCGGGTGAGCCAGCTATGATTGTCGACGTTCTGGTCGAGAATGGTGAGGAGGTTGCTCCGGGAACCGCGCTTATTGAATTGCAGGCACCCGAACTCGCCGCGCAAGCAGCCGAAACCAAAGTTCGCATAGCCCAATTGCAGTTACAGGTTGACCGGAGTGTCGCAGACCAACGCGATCGGTCCAATCGGGCTGTGCTTGAACGCGAATTGGCCCGTGAGCGGAACAAACTGAGCGGGTTAGAACGACGTAGCGAAAAGCTGGTTCTTCGTGCACCGAATGCTGGGGTCGTGGCGGGATTATCGCCTGATATGCACCAGGGGCGCTGGATTGGAGGGGCTGAGGTCATTGGGCACGTGGTGACACCGAGCGACTATGATGTGCAGGCGTACCTCGTGGAGGACGACATATGGCGGCTAGAAGATGGAGCACTTGGCACCTTCGTAGCGGCCGACGCCGGTGGGCCCGCCCGCAAGGCCAAGTTGGTTGAAACTTCCTCTAGCGCGATTCAACGGCTCGAACAGCCAATCCTCGCGTCAACGAATGGCGGGCCGATTGCGGTTGACCGTGACGGTGACGAGTTGACTCCGCGCGAGGCGCTTTACCGGGTTCGATTGATTGCAGAGAAAGGCGCGGCGAGTGCAGAGGGCGATCAGATCCAAACGGTGCCAGGCTCAATTCAGATCAAGACCAGCGGGCAATCCTTCGCGTTTTGGGCATTCAAGGAAACTGCGCGCAGCCTGCGGCAGATTTTCTAGCTTTTGTCAGCGTCGATTGCGCATAGCATTCCGGCATCTTCTTCTTTCACTCCTCAAATGGGCTTAAACAATCCTCAGCCGTCTGCTTTCTCACCCCAAATCTCATCATTTTCGTGACGTTCAATTCTGCGGTTTGTTTTTAGATCAAGCAGACTGTCGAGCTCGACACCTTGAAGCGTCGTTCGAATTGCACCTTGGTTTTCAGTGGATTGAGCTTCAAAGGCATCGTGCAGCCTTTGGAGCAAACAGAAGCGATAAGGGATAACTACCGTTTCAATCTGAGCGCCTCTCCACGCGAAAGGCGCAAGACCCATGCCGCTTTTCATGGATTTATTGTTGGTTGAGGATCCGGTTTCGATATCTGGATGACGCTCAAGCCAGCTGTTGGCACGCTCCACATGAGCTGTGATCTCAGCGAGATAATCTTCGGAGATGAACCGCATAAGATCAAAAAGGCTGTCAGGCAGGGTTTCACTATCGATCAATTCACCGTCAGAACTGGCCATAGCTCCGTCGACAAATGTTTCGGCCATATTCATCCGCTCGACCCATCGGAACACATTGGGCGCACGAGTTTGCATTAGATGAAGCGGGGCCGGATCACGGCCAAGGTGCGCATACATGGCCCCTATCAATCCGTAGTCAGCAATCGTGGGATGACCACCCAGGATGAAGGGATGGATCCGCAGGTGCTGCTCCATCAGCGATAGAAATTGCACGTAGCTTTCCTCTACAAGATTGTAGGTCTGTGGGTTTACCCCAAACACCTCCGCAGCCTTTCTCATCCGCCCGCTGGCGTGAAGAAATGCCGCGTCTTCTGCTTCTTTCGGTAGGCCTGATGGAAGGACGTCGCGGAACGTCTCTCTAAGGAAAGGCAGGTTCACGTCATCAAAGTTCCAGCGATAGTGCATCGCGGGACGCAGCAACCCGTGCGAGCCAAACAGCTCGAACAGGTGTGCAATTACCAGCAGTTTTGGATCAGCTGGATAAATCGGCTTCTTGCTGAAACCGGCAGCATCAAGGTGGTCGATAATGTCTGCACCATCCTGAATGATTGATCCTTCAGGTGTTTTGATTACCGGAATGATCCAGCGGCCGATTTGCGGGACAATTTTGCCTAGAAACTCCTCACTCCCCGCTTTGACTTCGGTGAATGGTACCGCATTAGTGCGCATGTAGGACCGTGCGCGGGCGGTGTAGAGTGACCCGGCCATTCCAAAGAGAGTATAAGTCAAAATCTGGCCTCGCTTGGCAATTAGAATCTGGTTGAAAACTTCATCGTCAGTAGTGTTTATGGATAACTATCGCAATGCAAATCGGGCCGAGTCCCGATAGCATCCTGTCTGTGCAAAAGGCCAAGTCACCCTCCGTCACGTTTGCCAGTATTGAGCCACACTTATCAGCATGAAATTCAGCGGATCTTCCCGCTCGAAACCTGAAATCACCAATGAGAAGTTATCATCGCACCTGACGGTTTTCGCTACTCCTGCGAGCTTTCGATAGGAAGCGTAACCGGTTTGTTCTTTTCGACGTACATATGTTTGCGCTGTATGCGCATATCGGTTTTCGGGAACACTGAATGAAAGCGTTGCTCAATAGTGTGGGCGCCAGCAATCTGGCCGCTCTTTGTAATCACCTTTAGCTGGGCTATTGGTCTTGCCCTTGACGGATTTTCCAGTCGGGGGCGTTGGGCAGAAGCGACGCTCCACAATCCATCCAAAGTAGATAAGGAATCCATCAGATGATTTCGTTTCTTTCCAAAGGGCGCACTCAAATCGTGTTTGCTGTCGCCTCAGTCGCGTTGGCAGCATGTGCGCTTCAGTCTCCAGCCGAAGGCTCTGCCAATGGCGAAAGCACATTGGTGAGCGTCGAGGATCTGGCACCCGGCCAGGCAACCGCAGTTTTCGCCATGGGTTGCTTCTGGTGCGCTGAATCCGACTTCGAAAAGGTCGATGGTGTTGTCGATGTGATCTCCGGCTATACTGGTGGAACCCTTGAAAATCCGACTTACGAGCAAGTCACTTACAACGAGACCGGCCACTATGAGGCGGTTTTGGTCACCTATGACACATCCAAGGTGAGTTACGAAGAGCTGCTTTCCGTCTTTTGGAAGAATGTCGATCCCTTCGATGATCGAGGTCAGTTTTGTGACAAAGGCACCAGCTACCGCGCCGCTGTCTTTCCCGGAACTCCCGAAGAAAAAGAGGCGGCTGATGGATCTAAGGAACAGCTTGAAGAAAAGCTTGGTCAGCCGTTTGTCACCATGATCAAAGATCGTGCAGCATTTTATCGAGCCGAAGATTACCACCAAGACTATTACAAGACCAACCGACTGCGCTACAACTACTATCGTACGGCCTGTGGCCGTGATCGGCGACTGGTTCAGGTTTGGTCGGCTAGGGATTGAGGCGAGGCGCAGGAGTGCTCAATCCCGGGCCGCAGTGTAACACATGCCTCAATTGTCGCGAAGTGCACATAGAGAGTCAAAAATCATGGGGAAGACGACAACGCAGTGATCTCTGAGCCAGCAATAGCTACGAGTTCCGAAACCACTCAGAGCGTAACGCCGCGCTCTTTGTGGCAATTTGTCGTGACATTTGCCCTTTTGCTTCTGGGTGCGGAAGGCGCGCTTCGGTTTGTTGGTTGGGTGCAAGATGAGACCGGCTGGGCGCTGTTTGACGCTGGATACTCCTTCGAGATTGCTGGATGGGCCGCGGCGCTCGTTAATGCCGTCCTGATGCTCCTTGCTCTCGTGGTCCTGTTTGGCCTGTTCGAATGGCGTCAGATGGGCTTTCGCAATTTTCGCGAACGCTATGCACAAGGGCTGTTTTTTGGCGCGACAGCCTTGCTGATCGCAACCTCGGTGCAGGTTTTTGCATTTTCCTGGCTGAGCGCCGTCGAGTTTACTCCGTTGCTACGAACCGACAGCCTTGGCCCGGTCGCGGTCGTATTCCCGATCCTCTACATGCTGGTGATTGGCTTTTTTGAGTACTGGCTGCACCGGGCGCTGCACGATGTACCGATCTTGTGGAGGTTCCATGCGGTTCATCACCAGATTGAGCATATGAACGCCGCACGCAGCTACTCGCATTGGGCGCAGGATGTTTTGTATCTGGCTGTGATTACCATACCGCTCGTGTTCGTGATCGAGGCTCCGCAACAGCATCTTGCGATCATCACGACATTCTACATCGTGTCCAACTACTACATGCACAGCGACAATCCGGCTGTCTCATTTCCTCCAGTCTTGCGTCATGTGCTCGCGGACAATGTGTATCACCACTATCATCACTCCCTTGCGGTGGAAGATTGGGGACGCAATTACTGCTCGTTCTTCTCTTTCTACGATAGGATATTCGGGACGCAGCATCTGCCTTCAAATGAGACTCTTCATCCCACAGGGATCGCCGGCTACGAGCCGATTTCGGGTTTGAGCGACTATCTCACGCGCCCGTTTCGGCGTGCTCATAATGGTGCGGTGGACGGCTCTTGAAAACCTATGAAAAAGATCATTGAGTCTGACTGTAACGTTTTTGCGGTTCACTCCGAATGGGATTTGAGTTCGGAATTTTGAGAGAGATTGGAAAGGAACATTCCATGAGAATGATTGCACTGACAGCAGCCGCGGTTGCGCTTGTCGGACTGGCATCACCAAGCTTCGCATCGGGCAGCAGCGGTAGCAGCCGTGGTGGCGGCGGCTTTAGTGGCTCTGTCCAGACCCAACAGGACCGTCAGATTCAGCGGCTCCTTCGACAAGGCCGCTCCCAAGTGCGCAAGCACATCACTTGCAAGGGTTGTGAATTCCACAGGCGTCTTAACAAGGACACGGCCCGTGAAGTTGCCGAGAATGTGGCTAAGGGACAATACAATATTGCCGAAGAAGATCGCACTGCGGTTCTTTTCTACTTGCGCGATCGCTACCGGCTTTAGCGCCGTTGGAGGTGCCTCTTTGGGGCACCTGATCGGGCAACAATCCATGGTATCTTCGGCTTGGCGAGGGTGGCTGGCAGCCTTCGCATTTCTTGCGAGTGTGACCGCGCTTGTCATTCTCTCGCGAAGCACTAACCCGTCGATTGGGTTTTATGTCGCAGCGATGAGCATCGGTAGCGCGGCGGTCGCGCTGAGCTTGTGGAAGTCTCCAGCAATCACTGCCCGTACGGTGATGCTGGTCGCTGTTGCGGCGCATGGGCTTGCACTGTTCGGGGAGACGCGCTTCGAAGACGATTTCTATCGCTTTATCTGGGATGGCTGGCGTGTTCTCGAAACGGGGACACCCTATGGCGTAGCGCCCCTTGATTTCTACGATAATCTTGCGGTTCCTCCGGCGATGCAGCAGGTGCTGGAGTGGATCAACTATCCTGAACTGCCCACCATCTATGGTCCCGTGCTTCAGGGCCTTTTTGCGATCACCACACTATTCTCCGGCGCTGACCCCTTAGGGCTCCGTATCCTTTTTGGTGGAGCCACTCTGCTGATTTCAGCGCTTTTGCTCCGCCGTTTCAGCCCCGAAAAGGTGGCTTTGTTTGCATGGAGCCCAATGGTTGTGGCCGAGAGCACGCTCCATTTGCATCCTGATATCTTGCTCAGCTTGACGCTAGTCGCTGCGCTTTATTGGGGGCGACGGCATCCGGTGATGGGCGGGGCGCTATTGGGATTGGCTGCGGGAGTAAAGCTCGTGGCTTTGGCTGCTTGGCCCGTGCTCTTGCGTTTGCCACCAAAGGCTATGATCGCGGCGATTGTTGCTCTTCTTGCTCTTTACAGCGTGTTCGCAGTGCAAGGGCAGGGAGTGGGCTTTGAGACCACCGCGACGTTTGCGTCTGATTGGTACTTTAATGCTGTGACCTATGAGCTGCTCGATGCCGCCTTTGGGCCTGAATTTGGCCGCTTGGCAGCGCTCGGGATTGCGGGAGTTCTGGTCCTTTGGGCGCACGCGATCGCGCATGACTTTGAGCGTGTGCCTTTGGGCTTTGTATTCGGTGCGATCTTGCTCTTCGCTCCCACTGTCAATCCTTGGTATCTTGTTTGGATACTCCCCTTCGCGGTCGGGCGGCGCGAGGTTACGCCCTATGTCGCGAGCGTGGTTCTGCCTCTCTCGTATTTTACAGGGTTCAATCTGGATGACTTGAACCTGGCTGACTTTGATGTTCATCCCTACGCGCTTGTCGCTGAGCGTTTGCTGTTGGCCGCAGCCATTGGGTATGACATTTTCCGCGCTTGGCAGCGCAGCCCAGCCGCACAGAAGCCAAAGCTGTGTCCGATTAGCGAACCTAAGGTTTCGGTGATCATCCCAGCACTCAATGAAGAAACTTCCATTGGCAAGACCGTGCAAGGCATCCTCAAGGCTGCCCCGACCGGGCTGTCTCAAGTCATAGTTGCGGATAACGGTTCTAGCGACGACACCGCGCAGCTCGCACGAGAAGCAGGCGCGAGCGTCGTCTATGAGCCCGAACGTGGGTATGGCGCCGCTTGCCTCACCGGATTGAGCGCTGTTTCACCGGACGCCAATATAATCCTGTTTATGGATGCTGATCTTTCAGACGTGCCCGAAGAAGCAGCGTCGCTCTTAGAACCGATTATATCGGGAGAGGCAGAGATGGTGATCGGCTCGCGCGCGCTTGGTCAGGTTGAGAAGGGCGCTATGACCACGCCACAGCGCTTAGGAAATTGGCTTGCTCCCGCATTGGTGCGGATGATCTGGCGCATGCGATACACCGATCTTGGACCATTCCGTGCCGTACGTAGAAGCTCGCTTGATGCGCTTGCCATGGCGGATCGTGACTTTGGCTGGACGATTGAGATGCAAGTGCGTGCCGCGAAGCTCGATATGCGCGTGGTTGAGAGGCCGGTCAGCTATCGTCGCCGTATTGGGCAGTCCAAGATATCTGGCACCATCCGAGGTGTGCTCGCCGCCGGTACCAAAATTCTCTATGTCATCGCGCGCGAGGCATTCGGTGATTTCGGTGCGGCGGACAGGCGCAAAGCCCGGCCATCAGATGCAGCGAAGACCAAAGATGTAACAATATCGGCATGAACGTCGAAAGCCCAATGACCCTGACTGAAACCCGGAGCCAAGTGCGATGAACCACCCGACCTCACCACAACCCATTCCCGGACCGGTGCTCTCCCGCCGCACCTTTGTGGCCGTGATCCCTGCGACCGCGATACTAGCGGCATGCGCACCAGAGGCTGGCGGCTTGGGCGATGAGAGTTTTGGTGCAAAGGAAGGCTCTATAGATGCAATCGACCACTCTCGCTTTGATGCATTGCTCAAGCAATACGTCGTCGAGGGCGATAATGGCGTGAACCTGGTCAGATACGAGCAACTCCAATCCGAAGCGGCGGACGAACTTACCGCCTACCTCACCGCCATGCAGGAAATCGCGATCGAGGATTTTGGCCGAGATGAGCAGTTTGCGTTCTGGGCCAATCTCTACAACGCGGCAACGCTTGATGTGATCATCCAGAACTATCCGGTGGATTCGATCCGTGACATCGGCATTCTGAGCCTTGGTCCATGGGATGACGAAGTCGTAACGGTTTCAGGTCGGACTTTGACACTCAACAATATTGAGCACGACATTATGCGTCCGGACTGGCAGGATGTACGTGTCCACTACGCAGTGAATTGCGCCTCGATTGGCTGCCCCAACCTGGGAACAGAGGCCTTCACCGGTGCGAAGCTGGAAGAGCAGCTTGAGGCCGCAGCTAGCGCCTACGTAAACCACCCGCGCGGCTTCGGCGGTGAACCTGGCAAGATCGTGGCTTCGAACATCTACGATTGGTATCAAGGCGACTGGGGCACGGAACAAGACGTGCTGGATCATGCGCGCGAGTACGCTGTTGGCCCGACTGCTGCTCTGCTCGAAAATGCTGAAATCATCTCTGGCTATGACTATGATTGGGGCCTCAATCTCGCTTGATTGCAAATAGCGAATTGCACTTCGGCGAGGGATCATCCAACAGGCGGCTTCGATGCGAAGCGAGCCGACCCTTATCCTGTTTGTCAGATATCCTGAGCCGGGTGAATGCAAGACGCGTTTGATCCCGGCTGTCGGCCCCGAAGGAGCCGCAGCAGTGCATCGCCAATTGGCGAGCCGAACTGCCCATCTTTTGCGCGACAGCGGTTGCGCCAGGATCATCGCCTACACTGGCGGTGCGGAGGCCGATTTCGAGGCGTGGCTCGGGCATGGTTTCGAATTGGTTCGGCAGGTTGATGGTGACCTGTCAGATCGGCTTTGCGCGTTCTTGGGCCGTGCGCCGTTGGTCTTTTTTGGAGCGGATACGCCTGACCTTGCCACGCATCATATTGAGGCAGCGGTCGCAGGGCTGAAAACCCACGAGGTCGTTATTGGACCAGCTGAAGATGGCGGCTATTATCTGATTGCGATGAGCCGTCCTTTGCCCGAATTGCTGACCGAAATGCTGTGGAGCACCGAGCATGTGCTGCCCGAGACTTTGCGTCGATTGAAAGCGCTCAGAATCGAGCCGCTTTTGCTCGAAACGCTCTCCGATTGTGATCGCCCCGAAGATCTCGCGCGTTGGCCAGAGTTGTTGTCGTGAGCACCGTCACAATCCTCGTCCCCACATTGAATGAGGAAGAGGCGCTTCCAGCGACGATTGCTAGTTTAAAGAGGCTCAATCCAGCTCCAGATGAGATTTTGATTGTCGATGGAGGCAGCGAAGATCGCACGCTCGCGATTGCTGAGGAAGCTGGCTTGCGTACGGTGAATGCACCAAGGCGAGGACGCGGCGCGCAGATCAATTACGGGGTTCGCGAAGCTATCGGAGAGATTGTTTGCGTGCTTCACGCTGACAGCGAATTGCCAACCGATGGTGTCTTGGTGATCGATAACGTAATGGCGGATGAGCGCACCGCCCTGGCAAGTTTCTTACCGCGTCTCGTGGGCAAGAACGGGACCCGCTGGGGCACAACTTTTCACAACTATATCAAGACTTGGTACGCGCCTCTTATCACCCGACCTCATCTCTTTGTGCGAGGGGTAAGGCTCCTATTCGGTGACCACGCCATGTTCTTTCGTAAGGAAGATTTCTTGCGCATCGGTGGCTGTGATGAACGGCTTGCGGTGATGGAAGAGGCGGGGCTCTGCATCAATTTTGCCAAGCTTGGCCGGACGCGGATCGTCTATCGCTGGGTCACCACGTCAGATCGCAGGATCGAGCAATTAGGGCGCTGGCGTGCGAACTACGTTTATCTCAAAGTGGGTCTGATGTGGTCATTCGGCGTGCGCGAAGGCCTAGCAGAGCACTACCCCGATATACGCTGATTGCTGTGCCAACTCGGTGGTTTTCAATTGGTCGCCTGGCGCGGCTTGATAAAGCCCTCATCCACACAAAAGGATATGTGTTTCAGAAGGTCTTGTGCATCCAATTGCGGTGCCTTCAGTCCGACCAAACGGGTGATCGCATTGGTTTCAAACTGTGGCGAGCGTTCGAAATAGGAGAGGTAGGGCTGTATAAGCCGCTCAGTCATGCCAGCGAGGCCATTTGCTTCAACACAAGGCGCAGCGATCTGGGGAGCGCGCAAGCCCGGAGTCCTACCAATAAGGCTCAGGAAGAGCTCTGAAGAGATGGCCTCTCGCGCCGCCAAGTGGACAATCTCAGACTGCGCATTGGTATCGCACGCAAGCGCGACAATGCCTTCAACTACATGGTCAATCGGCACGAAATTGAGCGTTGATCGAGGATCTACGCGAACCGATTTGACCCGCCCTTCCGCGATGAATTTGAAAGCAGTGTAGACCGTGTCAAAGCTGCGGATCTGACCACTTTTGTGCTCGCCCACTATGATACTGGGTCGAGCAATTATCGCATCGGGCCGTAGTTCAAGCAGGCGGTGTTCGGCGAGGGCCTTGGAGCGCTCGTAACCGTTGCCAAACGAGTCGTTCGGTCCGTGAGAGGTTTCAGAAATAGCACCTTTGCGAAGCCCGCAGGAATAGGCGGTGCTGACGTGCACAAGCCGGGCATTGGGAAACTGCTTTGCAACATTGCAGGTGCCGTGAACGTTGATCGATTCAAGGTCTTCCGACGGGGCTTCAAAGCGAACCAACGCGGCGCAATGGATGACGCAATCTACGCCTTGCGCGACAGCCATGCGCTCACTCTCTGAGAGCCCTAATCCTGGCTCCGCAATGTCACCTCGAAGCGTTAGAATCTCTCCATCTTGCGGCGGATCACCATCGAAGCTCGACGCTTGCAAAGCTCCACCATCATTTCCTCTGATATCAGCGGCGTTATGCACCAGCCCAATCACACCGTGGCCTCGACGGACCAGCTCGTGAGCAATCGCTCCACCCAGTAATCCCGCAGCGCCGGTGAGAAAGATGATCATCAGTCAAGCAATTGGCTTAGCAGCAGGAAACCGCTTCGCTCTCTTCGTGGCTGTCAAAAGGAAGGCTTCCGCCGCATCCTTCGAATATTCCATAATGGTGATCGAAATTACCGACAAAGTCGAAATGCTGGGCGAAGCGTGTATCTGCGAGCATCTTCCAAGTGTTTCCGCAAACCGGAAATACGCGGCCTCTCTCGATTTGGTGCTTGTTATCCAGATTGAAGACCCGCTCTTCGCCTTGAACTCCGCCACGATAGATCACCGCTTGACCATAGTCTTCGCATTCAGGCTCAAGCCCTTCGAGCTTGAACAGTCGACAGGTGGCCGAAAGAAAGCGGAAGCCATCAAGTTTTGCGGCGATTGCAGAATCGTTGATCGAAAGTGCGCGGTGAATCACCGTGCGGGGATCGGTGAAGCCGGCTTCCTTCGCGAACATCATGAAATCGCCCCAATAGAGCGCGCCCGACAGGCACTCGCCATGCAGCACCGGGTCTTGTTGGAGCGCCTCGGGAATACGGCGATCACCGTATACATCCGAGAAGAACATCTCTCCGCCCAGTTTTAGAAGCTTGTGCGCAGCGTGGAATATTCGCGCTTTGTCAGAGGCCAAGTTGATCACGCAATTGGAGATAATAATGTCGAAGCTTCCCGGCTCGAAACCCAGATCTTCCAGCTCCTCAATATTGCCCTCGATGAAACTCACATTGCTCGAGTCATAACCGAAGCGTTCGCGGTGCCATTCGAGATGTTCGCGAGCGACCTCTAGCTGCTCCGGGGTGACATCCACGCCGACCACTTCGCCCGTGGGACCAACCAATTGAGCAAGAACATAGGCATCCTGTCCCGACCCGGAGCCCAGATCGAGTATACGCGCGCCTTCAATGCCAGTGGGAGCAACCAGGCCACAACCGTAATAGCGCGCCTTCACTTCAGGATGGACATTCGCGAGCGCTTCCACGACATGAGGCGGAGGTATATCAGCCATTGTGCAGGCATCGGTCCGAAGATCGTCTGTCCGCTTAAGAACCTGTCCGTAATACTCTTGGCTGTTCTGAAGGTTCATTTGCGTCCTCCGGATCGCATGATGGGCATCGAGGTAAGTTCGCGTCAATTGCGACGCCGGTTACATAACAGGTGGGCAAGAATTGTAACCGACTCAGTTGAAGGAACGTAGGAAAAACATGGATACTGAAGCATCTCCATTCATCCTTCGTGACGTCTCACCCATTGATCCATACAAATTCACCGATCCGCACCGCACCGCAAAGGGGGAGAAGCGCGCGAGCATCGCTTTGGAGAAGTTGGAGACGCTGTGGTTCAACACCGGCACGCTGTGCAATCTGGCGTGCAAATCCTGCTATATCGAAAGCTCGCCGAAGAACGACGCGCTTGTCTACATTACGTTGGACGAGATGCGGGCCTATCTCGATGAGATTGCGCGCGAAAGTCTACCCACGCGAGAGATCGCTTTCACCGGCGGCGAACCGTTTATGAACCCGGATATGATCGCAATTATCCGTCTGTGTCTGGATCGCGGGTTTAAGGTGCTGGTTCTTTCCAACGCAATGCGGCCGATGCGGCGGTTTGAGCAGCAATTGCTCGATATGCCGCACCGCGAGCGGCTGACCATCAGGGTGAGCCTCGATCATTACACCAAGACTGTCCACGAAGCGGAACGTGGTGTCAGCTGGGACAAGGCGATTGATGGCCTGCAATGGCTTGCCAGCAATGGTTTCAACATTGCGGTCGCTGGTCGCCATCTTGAACATGAGACCGACAACGATGCTCGTGTAGGTTTCGGAGCGTTGTTCGGTGACTTAGGCCTCACGATTGACGCAAATGATCCGGCTCAGCTGGTGTTATTCCCGGAAATGGATGAGACTGCCGATGTTCCTGAAATCACCGCCGGTTGCTGGGATATTCTTTCGGTCGATCCGCACGCTATGATGTGTTCATCAAGCCGCATGGTGGTGAAACGCAAGGGTGAGGAGACCCCGCGTGTCGTCGCCTGCACATTGCTGCCTTATCAAGATGGCTTTGACCTTGGCGAGACGCTGGCCGAAGCGAGCTGCGATGTATCGCTCAATCATCCCCATTGCGCGCGGTTCTGCGTGCTAGGCGGAGCGAGTTGCACCGCCTAGCGTTGGCCGATCCAGAACCGTTTAGCGCCAGGTTTCCAGCAGCTCGTCATATTCGATTGTGATGGGTTCAGGATCCTCATTGGCGAGCTTCGCCTTCGGAGCACCCGGTTGGTTCAGCCAATAGTCTGCGGAACGCTCTTCATTGAGCTTAGGCCCAAGATCGCCTTGCAATCCTGCGCGCTCAAGCCGTTCGAGAACCCGTTCTTGTTGCTCACAAAGCGCATCGAGCGCTTCTTGCGAGGACTTGGTGCCCGACGAGGCATCGCCAATGTTCTGCCACCACAGCTGCGCCAAGCGCGGGTAGTCCGGGACATTGGTGCCCGTGGGTGACCAGCGGGTGCGGGCGGGGGATCGGTAGAATTCAACCAGTCCGCCCAGTTTCGGTGCACGCTCGGTAAAGCTTTCGTGCTGGATCGTGGACTCGCGAATAAAGGTCAGGCCCTCATGCGCTTTCTTCACATCAACCGTCTTCGAGGTGACAAATTGGGCATAGAGCCATGCCGCCTTGGCGCGGTCGGTTGGAGTGGATTTCATCAGTGTCCAGGAGCCTGCGTCCTGATAGCCGACCTTCATTCCCTCCTCCCAATAGGCGCCGTGCGGACTGGGGGCCATGCGCCAACGCGGGCTGCCGTCGTCATAGAGGACGGCTGAGGCCTCTTCGCCGACCATGTTGGCGGTGAAGGTAGTGTACCAGAATATCTGCTGCGCGATTGCGCCTTGGGCGGGCACTGGCCCGGCTTCCGAAAAGGTCATGCCAGCCGCAGAAGGTGGCGAATATTCGTTTAGCCATTTGGAGTATTTCGCGAGCGCGTAGACCGCCGCAGGTGAATTGGTCGCGCCGCCCCTTACAACGCATGATCCCACCGGCTGCGAGGCGTCATTCACGCGGATGCCCCATTCATCGACTGGTAGACCATTTGGCTCGCCAACCGAACCCATTCCCGCCATCGACATCCACGCATCGGTGAAACGCCAGCCGAGCGAGGGGTCTTTCTTGCCGTAATCCATACTGCCATAGACCGTTTGCCCGGCAATCTCGCGTCCAGTGAAGAATTCGGCGATGTCTTCATAGGCGGACCAATTCACCGGAACGCCAAGGTCATAGCCATAGGCGGCTTTGAAGTCGGCCTTGATCGCGGGATCGGTGAACCAATCGTAGCGGAACCAATAAAGGTTCGCGAATTGCTGATCTGGCAGCTGATAGAGCTTGCCATCGGGGCCGGTGGTAAAATCGGTGCCGATGAAATCGGGAAGGTCCAGCGTCGGGCTGGTCACATCTCCACCTTCGCCCGCCATCCAATCGGTGAGATTGCGCACCTGCTGATAGCGCCAGTGGGTGCCGATGAGGTCGCTGTCATTGACGTAAGCGTCGTAGATATTCTCATCTGACTGCATTTGCGTTTGCAGCTTTTCGACCACGTCGCCTTCGCCGATCAGATCGTGCGTGACGTTGATGCCGGTGATCGCGGTGAACGCAGGAGCGAGTACCTTGCTCTCATATTCGTGGGTGGCAATGGTTTCCGACACCACTGAGATGGCCATACCTTGGTAAGGCGCGGCGGCTTCCATGAACCAGTCGATTTCAGCCTGCTGCTCTTCACGGGTCAGGGCGGACATATCGCCGATTTCATTGTTTAGAAAGTCGCTTGCGGCTTGTTGGCGCTCCGCGTCGCTCAGGACAACAAAGTTGTCATCCGCGGCATCCGAACAAGCGGCCACAACAAGGCTAGCGGCCAGCACAATCGCAATTCTCATCAATCTCTTCCCGATTATTTGGTCTTGGTTTGCTTCATACCCAGCGGAAAACGCAAAATGCAAACACTGCGCAGATGCCAAGGGCAAAGTATTGCGGAAGATCGGTGAAGCCGATCCACGCCAGGTTGATAAAGGCAGACCCAAGCAGCGTTAGAAACAGACGATCCCCACGCGCTGTTTCGATGCCCAAAGCGCCCACGCGCGGCGTGCTGGGGCGTTTGATGGCTAGCAGGCTCATTACGGCCAACGCTGATGCAATGCTCGCGAAGAACAGCGCGGTGGGCAAGGTCCAGGCGATCCAATCCATGTCAGACCCTCCGCATCTCAAACCCGTCCTAGGGCAAAGCCCTTGGCGATGTAGCCGCGGACAAAATAGATCACGATTGCACCCGGAATGATTGTCAGCACCCCGGCAGCAGCGAGCACGCCCCAGTCGAGACCCGAGGCAGAAACAGTGCGCGTCATAATCGCGGTGATGGGTTTGGCGTCGACGCTGGTCAGCGTGCGGCTCAGCAGCAGCTCCACCCAGCTGAACATGAAGCAGAAGAACGCCGCCACCCCGATCCCCGGCGCGATCATGGGCACGAATATGCGGGTGAAGAAGCGGGTGAAGCCATAGCCATCGATAAAGGCCGTCTCGTCAATCTCGCGCGGAACACCGCGCATAAAGCCTTCCAAAATCCAAACCGCGAGCGGCACATTGAACAGGCAATGCGCCAGCGCCACCGCGATATGCGTATCGAACAGGTTTACGCTGGAATAGAGTTGGAAAAAGGGAAGGGCGAAGACGGCAGGCGGTGCCATGCGATTAGTCAGCAGCCAGAAGAACAAATGGTTGTCGCCCATAAAGCGATAACGGCTGAAGGCGTAGGCGGCAGGCAGGGCAACGCATAGCGAAATGATCGTGTTCATTGTCACGTAGATGAAGCTGTTCACAAAGCCCATATACCACGATGGATCGGTCAGGATCGTGCGGTAATTCTCAAACGTCAGCTCCTGCGGAAAGAGTGTGAAGGCTCCCAAAATCTCGGAGTTTGGCTTCAGGCTCATGATGACCAGCCAATAGATCGGCACCAGCAGGAAGAGCAGATACGCGACCATAATGATGGGAGAGAGGCGAAGCTTCTTCACGACTGCGCCTCCTCTTTGTCGCTTGCGATCATCACGGTGTAGAAAACGTAAGAGATGAGCAGGATCACTAGGAAATACATCAGCGAAAACGCTGCTGCTGGCCCCAGATCAAACTGTCCTAACGCCATCTTCACCAGATCAATCGACAGGAATGTCGTCGCATTGCCCGGCCCGCCCCCGGTGAGCACGAATGGCTCGGTATAGATCATGAAGCTGTCCATAAAGCGCAGCAGCACCGCGATAATCAGCACACCGCGCATCTTGGGAAGTTCGATATGGCGGAATACGCTCCAACGGCTCGCCTGGTCGATCTCTGCGGCTTGGTAGTACGCGTCGGGGATTGAGCGGAGGCCAGCATAACAAAGCAGCGCCACCAGTGAGGTCCAGTGCCATACATCCATGGCGACAACCGTCACCCACGCATCTGCGGCGTTCTGCGCGTAATTGTATTCGAAGCCGAGGTCTGTCACGAAGCGGCCCAGAAGGCCAATGTCCGAGCGGGCAAACACCTGCCAGATGGTCCCAACAACATTGTACGGAATGAGCAGCGGCAAGGCCATCAACACCAGACATAGAGAGGCAAGCCAGCCCTTCTTCGGCATGCACAAGGCGACGAGGATACCCAGCGGTATCTCAATCAGCAGGATGATGGAGGAGAACATGAGCTGGCGACCCAGCGCATCCCACAACCGCTCTGAACGCAGCAACTCGCGGTACCATTCAAGGCCTACCCAAAAGAACTCATTCCCGCCAAAACTGTCCTGAAACGAATAGTTTACGACGGTCATCATCGGAATGACCGAGGAGAATGCCACCAGCAAAAGGACTGGAAGCACTAGGAACCATGCACGTTGGTTGGCGGTCTTTTCCATCAGTTCGCGCTCCGTCCCTCAACTCGCCAATCATTGTGGAAGACACTGATTTTGTCCGGGTCGAGCACGATATTGGTCATATCGGCATTGATCTCCTGATTGGCATCAACAACGATGTTGAATTCGGTGTCAAAGACTCTGGTGTTGACGAACTTATGCCGACCAGCATCCTGAATCCTGTTGATGCGAATGGGCAAGCCTTTGTCCTTTGTTAGCCGGACAAACTCAGGCCGAATGCCAAGCGCAAGTTCGCCATCTGGCTGGCCATAATCCTGTCCAAGTTCAACGCTCTCACCGTGGACAGAAGCGGTGCATCCCTGAATGGTGACGGGCAAAAAATTCATACCCGGTGAGCCGATAAAATAGCCGACAAAAGAGTGTGCGGGCTTTTCAAACAGCTCTTGCGGAGTACCGATTTGGAGGACCTTGCCCTCATGCATGACGACAACTTTGTCCGCAAAGGTCAAGGCCTCGGTCTGATCGTGGGTCACGTAGACCATAGTGTGACCGAACTCGCGGTGTAGTGACTTTAATTGGGTGCGCAATTCCCACTTCAGATGCGGATCGATCACGGTGAGAGGCTCATCAAACAGGATCGCATTCACATCATCGCGCACCATTCCGCGGCCCAGCGAGATCTTCTGCTTAAGGTCCGCCGTCATACCCTGTGCTTTCTTGCCCAGTATGCCCTCCAGTCCGATCATCTGCGCAATGCGATCCACCCGTTCGGCGATGTAGGCTTGCTCCATCCCGCGATTGCGCAAGGGGAAAGCGAGGTTGTCGCGCACCGTCATCGTGTCATAGACAACCGGGAACTGAAAAACCTGAGCAATGTTGCGCTCGGCGGTCGAGGCGGCGGTCACATCCTGATCGCCAAATAGGACGCGCCCGCGCGTCGGTTCGAGCAGCCCAGACATGATGTTGAGCAGAGTTGTCTTTCCGCAGCCGCTGGGGCCAAGCAGCGCGTAGGCGTGCCCGTCGTCCCATTTGAGGTTCACCTCTTTCAAAGCGAAATCAGAATCACCTTGAGGGTTTGGGCGGTAGCTATGCGCGAGATTCTCTAGAGTAATGGAAGCCAATTCTACGCTCCTGCCCGCGCCGGGTCGGCGCAAAGCTTGCCGACCGTTGTGCCACTCTTATCAAACAGGAAGATATTCTGAGGCGCGACACTAACGGTCAGAGCCTCTCCCTCAACAAAGGACCGAGGACCTCCGACCAAGCCGATCCAGCGTTGCCCAACTGCTTCGACGTGAAAGAATGTATCCGACCCGGTGAGCTCGGTGGCAATCAGCTTCGTTTCGAACGCGATGTTGCCCTCGGCATCCCCGCTCAGTTCAAGATGGTGAGCGCGAAAACCGGCGTGGAATTCGCCATCGGGAAATTGGGCCGTTTCTTGGTCGAGCATTGCCAATTGGCCGTTCGGGAAATGAACTTCTGTTCCCATTTTGCGGACCGTCACAGGATTCATTGGTGGGTCGGAATAAACCCGGGCCGTGGTCTCGTCCGCAGGTTGGCGATAGACTTCTATTGATGGGCCGAACTGGGTTACGCGTCCTTCCCAAAGAGTCGCGGTGTTTCCGCCAAGCAGCAAGGCCTCTTCGGGCTCGGTCGTCGCGTAAACAAAGATTGCGCCTGAGGCGGCGAACAGCCGCGGGATCTCGATGCGCAGCTCTTCGCGCAACTTGTAATCAAGATTGGCGAGTGGTTCATCCATCAAGACAAGTCCAACGTCTTTCGCGAGTGCACGTGCAATTGCGCATCTTTGCTGCTGCCCTCCGGAAATCTCGCTTGGTTTGCGATCGAGCAGACCGGTAAGCTTCAAAAGCTCTGCCATCTCTTGCACCTTCGCGTCGATCTCCTGTCGCGATTTCTTCTGTAATTTCAGTGGAGAAGCAATGTTTTCATAGACGCTGAGTGAAGGGTAATTCACAAACTGCTGATACACCATGGCAACATCGCGATCCTGCACGCGCTTGCCGGTAACATCGTCTTCGCCCCAGAAAATCTTGCCAGTATCGGGCTTGTCGAGCCCCGCCATCAGCCGCATTAGACTGGTCTTGCCTGCCAGTGTGGGGCCGAGGAGAACATTCATCGTCCCCTTTTCAAGCTCGAGATTGACGGGGTGGATGTGCAGAAGCCCGTCTACCGTCTTTGAGACATCTTGAAGACGGAGGCTCATGATAGGGCCTTCCAAAAGAGATGGTTCAACATGCTCACCCGTTGTTCGAGCCGTTATTCGAAGAAGGGGGATTGCGCAGGGCCGACGCATTGGTGGCTGCTGTCCCCAGAAGTGTGAGTGTCTTGCCCACCTGAAGCTTGGAAAGCAACTGTGCGGTGTGGGGAAAAGTGTGTCCCGTTTCTCCTGCGCAATTGACCATCGTGCTTGACGGAGCGGGTGTCCGGGGCAATGCTCGGCCTTGGGAACAAAATGAAGGGAAGAGGGCGATGCGCAAGGCTTGGGCTGCGATCGCATGTGCGAGTATTCTGGCAATTGGTGTTTCGGCTTGCTCGGATGGCGAATCTGAGACGAGCGCAGAACAGGCGGGTGATGGTACGGACACCATAGAGCTCGCTGAATTCCCGGATAGGCCGTACTGGGGGGACACCCATCTCCACACAGACAACTCTGTCGATGCCTTTGGCTTTGGTACACGGCTTGGGCCTGAAGAAGCACTACGCTTTGCGAGAGGCGAAGAGGTAACAGCGACAACCGGCGCGCCGACCCAGCTTTCCCGTCCGCTCGATTTTCTTGTGATCGCGGATCACTCAGATGCGCTTGGCGCGACACGACGTTTGTATGATGCGCCGCGTTGGTATGTGAACTGGGTCATCGGTGATGAAACCGTGCTGCGCTGGTATGACATGATGCACGAGAGCCCCGAACAATCGACCCGAGCGATCGGCGAGTTGATCTCGGCCGCAGCTGAGGATCGTGTGCCCGAAGCGATGGCTGATCCAGAATCAGCCGCCGAGGCTACCAAGGATATCTGGAATACGCAGCTTTCAATCCTGGATCGCTATAATGAACCTGGTGTGTTCACGGCGCTTGCAGGGTACGAGTGGACAGCCATGCCCAACGGCAACAATCTCCACCGTGTGGTCATGTTTCGCGATGGTTCCGACAAAACGCGTCAAACTGTGCCGTTCCCGGGCCTTCAAACCACCGCACCTCAGCTGTGGGAGTATATGAAGGGGTATGAGGAGGAGACCGGTGGGCGCGTATTGGCGATCCCGCACAACCCGAACCTTTCCAATGGCCTGATGTTTCAGATGACCATGGAGGATGGATCGCCGATGACGCCCGAATATGCGGCTCTTCGTGCGTGGGCAGAGCCGGTGATTGAGGCGACACAGATTAAAGGGGATAGCGAGACCCACCCCTACCTCTCACCCAATGATGAGATGGCTAGTTTTGGCGAAAAAGGCTGGGACTTTGGCAACCTCTCCTTGAGCGAGAAGACCGATCCTTCGATGTATGCAGGTTCCTATGCGCGCTCGGCTCTGCTCCGTGGTTTGACATTGGAGCAGCAAATGGGTGTCAATCCTTACGCCTTTGGCATGATCGGATCGACCGATAGCCACACCTCGCTTGCCACCGGTGATGAGGATAACTTCTGGGGCAAGCATACCGGGAATGAGCAGTCCTATACCGAGAGGGCAATGCAGGGGCAGAACCTTGGTACGCGTGAGGGCCGCTTTGGTTGGCATTATCTCGCGGGCGGCTATGCGGCGGCTTGGGCAAAGGGCAACACGCGGGCAGAGATTTTCGATGCCTTTGCCCGGCGCGAAGTCTACGCGACAACTGGTCCGCGCATGACCGTGCGTGTGTTTGGCGGTTTTGGATTCACGGCAGCGGACTGGGACGGTAACTGGGTTCGCGAAGGCTATACTCGCGGCGTTCCCATGGGAGGTGAGCTTGAGGATCAGGGTGATGCGCCCAGCTTCCTGATCAGTGCGATGAAAGATCCCGATGGTGCCAATCTTGACCGGGTCCAGGTGATCAAGGGCTGGCTCGATGCCTCTGGCGTGATGCAAGAGCAGGTCTATGACGTGGTTTGGAGCGATATGGATACGCGGGGCCGAAGCGGCGGGCGCGTCGCTCCTGTTGGCGATACGGTGAACCGCGACGATGCGACCTACACCAACGATATCGGAGCAGCTGAACTGCGTACAACTTGGACCGATCCCGATTACCGGCAAGGACAGCGAGCATTCTATTATGTTCGGGTGCTGGAAATTCCGACCCCGCGTTGGACCCTGTTCGATGCGGTACGATTTGGGGTGACGCTTTCTGAAGAGGCCATGGCTGATGCAGTGGCTCAGGAACGTGCGTACACCTCGCCCATCTGGCTTAAGACGCAAAGCTAAGAGACATCCATGAATCTTCCCAATTGGACGCGCGAGCCGTTAGTCCACTTTGCCGTCATGGGCGCTGTACTATACGTCGCTCTAACATGGGGCGGAACGCCGCCAGACCCCTCCTCGCGAGTCATCAGTGTTGGCGCCGCCGAAGAAGAGAAGATCGCGGAAAGCTGGACCCTTACCATGGGTCGTTCGCCCACTGACGCTGAGCTTGATCAAGCGATAGATGCCTTTGTGCGTGAGGAGGTGCTCTACCGTGAGGCTCTGCGGCTTGGCTTTGATGAGGGCGATGCGATTGTTCGCAGAAGGCTGGTTTCAAAGATGGATTTGTCGGCAAGTCTTGCCGCTGAAACAGCGGACCCCACTGAAGAGGTTTTGCGTGCCTTTCTGGCAGAGAATCCGGAGCTTTATGCTGATGAGGCCTCGGTCAATGCCAGCGTGAGCTTTGATCAGCTTCTCTTTTCGAGCGAGGCCGAAGCGCACGCTGCGCTCAGCCGCGGTGCGCAAAGAGGCGAGGCGACAAGCCTTCCGGGCAGTGTTACAGAAAGCATCATGCGCGATGTAGAAGCGCGCTTCGGTTTGCAGTTTGCACAAGGTCTGCGCGATCTTGAGCCGGGCCTTGATTGGCAGGGTCCGCTTGCATCCGGTTTTGGTTGGCACTTGGTGCGCCTGACAAGCCGCGAAGTGCCCGAACCCAATTTCGAAACTCTACAGGTTTCCATCGCAAACGATTGGCGAAGCGCTCAAATCAAGGAACGCAAAGAGCGCGCCTATGAAACGCTACGCAGCGCATACCGCATCGATATCGACAGGTGAGCGCTGTGATCCGTTGGCTGATCTGCCTCTTTGCCATCCTCTTGGCGTTCCCGCTTGGCGCGCATGAACTGCGACCCTCGGTCGTGGAATTGCGCGAGGTGGAGCCGGGCGAATACACGCTTGATTGGAAAGTCACCCTTTCTGTGGGTAGCGCGGGACTTCTTGCCAACAGATTGGAGCCAGTGATCCCGGACAATTGTGAGATTGCGGGCGAGACCGTCAAACGCATCCAATCCGCTGCACTTATGGGGAGGGCGAACCTCAATTGCGAAGGTGATCCGGCTGGTGGTCAGTTCGGCCTGAGCGAACTCCTTGGCAAATCGGATGCCATTGCGCGCTTTGTGCCATTGGATGCGCCTACCCAGAGCTTCCGCCTGACCGCTGATGAAACGGCAACCACGATCCTGGCTGAGCCTTCTCCGTTGAGCGTGCTTGGCAACTATTCTATCATCGGCGCTGAGCACATTGTCTTTGGTTGGGACCATCTGCTGTTTGTCATCGCACTTGTGCTGTTGGTGCGTAGCCCTTGGCCTGTAATTAAGGCGGCGACGGCCTTCACCATTGCGCACTCGATCACATTGGTTGCTACAGTGTTGGGGTATTCGGGCCTTCCGGGACGCCCAGTTGAAGCGTTGATCGCTTTGTCTATCGTGTTTCTGGCGGTCGAAGTGGCGATCATTTTGCGCGATCCTGATCGGCAAACATTAACCCGGCGCTTCCCTTGGGCGGTCGCCTTCGCCTTTGGACTGATCCATGGCTTCGGCTTCGCCGGTGCGCTGGCAGATATTGGTCTGCCGCAAACTCAACTTGCGGCTGCGCTCTTCGCATTCAACATCGGTGTTGAGGCGGGTCAGCTTCTGGTGGTCGCGCTGACTATTCTCATTCTCGCCGGACTCAAGCGCTCGCCGGACCTTGTACAACGCCGGGTGCTCACCACAACCACCTACGCTATTGGCGCAATCGGCAGCTTTTGGCTGATTGAGCGCATTATCGGCTGAGCGCCTTTACTGAGCCAGAAATGCCTCATGCGAGGGCAAGCTTCCAACGGCACGCTCAATCACTGTGCGCACATTGCCAAGAAATTCGGTGAGCTGCGCGTCGGTGAGACCGTTGGCCATAGGGTCATAGCCACGCGGGGTCACACCCTGACCCAGCATCACCTGCACCCAGCTTGCCTCGCGGAAGAGATCGTCCGCATCGCGGCCGACCCTGCCGCTTGAGCCGAACAGCTCCATCTTGTGGGTCAGGCTGTCTGGGATATCCATGTTCTTGCAATAGCGCCAGAATTCTGAGTCTTCTCGCTGCGTCTGATGGTAATGAAGGATCAGGAAATCCCGGATCTGCTCAAACTCACTGGCGCACCGGCGATTGTATTCCTCGCGCTCTTTCGACGCATCCTTGCCTGTCGGGAACAGCTGCAACAGGCGGCTGACATGCGATTGAATGAGGTGGATGCTGGTCGATTCCAGCGGTTCAAGAAAGCCGCTCGCCAAACCAATCGCCGCGCAGTTATGCGACCAAAACTGCTCACGCCGCCCAGTGGTAAAGCGGATGGGGCGTGGGTCTGCCAATGGCTTGGTATCGAGCCCAGCTATAAGCACTTCGCCCGCTTGGCCATCAGAGATAAAGTCACTGCAATAGACATGGCCGTTGCCGGTGCGATGCTGCAAGGGAATGCGCCATTGCCAGCCCGCTTTCTTTGCGGTCGCCCGCGTGTAGGGGACAAGCGTTTCGAGCCTTTCGCTCGGCACCGCCTGAGCGCTGTTGCATGGCAGCCATTTGGACCAATCCTGATACCCGATGCCTAGTTCTTCTCCTAAGAGAAGCGCGCGGAAGCCGGTGCAGTCGACAAAGAAGTCACCTTCTACCTCTTTACCGCTGTCTAGGGTGATCGACGCGATATTGCCTGTCTCTGAGTCACGCGAAACCTCTTTGACAATGCCTTCAGTGCGGGCCACGCCATGCTGTTCAGAGAATGCGCGCAGGTAAGCAGCATATAAGCTCGCATCGAAGTGATAGGCGTAGGCAAGGCCGGTCATGGAGGTGTTGCCGACGCGGTCCATCTTGCCGAACTTTGCCTGATCCGCTGCCGCCTGGTGCAAGGAATAGTGCCACAGATCTTTGTCATGTCCCGAAGCCGCAGCGCGGGCCCAATACTGATGGAAAGGCACGCTCGCGAGGTTCATCCCTGCATCGCCGAATGTGTGAAGATACTTGGTTCCCAATTGACCCCAGTCGACAAACTCAATTCCGAGTTTGAAGGTGCCGTTGGTCTTCTTGACGAAGTCGCGTTCATCCAGGCCGAGGATCGTGTTGAGACGGATAATCTGAGGGATAGTGGCTTCACCAACCCCGACTGTCCCGATCGCGTCCGATTCCACCAATTCAATCTCGATAGCCTTGCCCATCAGCCGAGCAAAAGCGGCCGCGCAAATCCATCCGGCGGTTCCTCCACCGACAATCACAAGCTTGCGTAAAGTGCTCTCGCTCACTGTTCTCTCTTTTTGCACTAAGGGCTGGGCCTGAAAAAGGCGTTGATCGTCAATCGCCCCTCTTTCGGGTCCGCTGACAAAGGCTTATCATTGTCAATGATCCCGGAATGTAGCAAATTTCCGCGATAGAAGATCGCTTCATTAAAGCTCCCCTCGCTTTTGTGGATCCGTTCAAAATACGGAGCGCCATCCGAAACGTATTCAGCCTTGGGTAAGCCGCCTTGCTGCACATTTTCCTGAAGCGCGCGGCGATATTCCGGAAATGTCTCATCGGTAAGTGCCTCGAGCCCGGTTGAACGGTGCCTGAAGAAACCCGTTCCCCCGTGATCGGTGTGATGAAGATAGAGCATCATCGCCAGCTGATTTGGGTCAGTTCCATCAACATGAGGGAAGCGTTGCATCGGAATGAGCTCTTGAGGGCTTGCAGTCACAAGCGAAAACCATGCCTGAACCTCCCAGCCATTGGATGCCTTCCCGAACACACTATTCAAGAGAGGTGACAGTTGTTCCTGCCAATCGAGCGCGACTTTTGGCGGCAGAGGTGAGCGCACTCCAGGATATTGCGGCGTAATCGTTGCAAATTTTTGCAAACAAGCGAATTTCGTCGCCGTTTCTGGCGTGTTCATGAACTCATTTATGCGGATATAGCTGTGATTTAATTGAGAAAAATGCCCAACTTCCGCGCATTCCAGGGAAATTGCCCAATCTTCCATGATTTGAAGGCCTTTCAGTCAAGCCATTGTGTGGATCGTGAGAATACCAAATGCTGCTCGGATAGCCAATGAGGTGACTTAAAATATTAATAAATATAAGAAAAATGTCATTCGTGCGATTGCTGATTGGGGCATGAAGTGCAGCAAGACGGGAATCTGCCTCCGTGCATCCACGTGAGTGTGACCAAGCTGCCACACTCGCGACTTTGAGCGGGGCGCATTGCACAGAATGCAATCGCGGAATAACTGGAAGATAATGAAAACAAACACTAAAAATACCTATTCTGAGACTAGTGGACGGCTCAAAATTTCCTCTTTTATGTCATGCAAATTCTCGGCTATGAAAAAAACTGCAAATCACGCAACGTCGTGATGCGATGGAGAGGACGGAAAAAATGGGATTGAAGCGTTTCAAAGCAAACGCTCGTCTGCTGTGCGGAACAGCAACGGGTCTTGCGCTTGTAGCAATGGCATCACCGGCTGTTGCGCAGGATGACGACACAGAGGCAACAGATACTGAAGTCGTCGAGAGTGGTGGAAACCAAATCGTTGTGACGGGTCTACGTGGAGCGATTGAAAACTCGTTGCAGACAAAACGCGACGCGACATCGATCGTTGAGGTGATTTCAGCAGAGGATCTGGGGCAACTCCCGGATTTGTCGATTGCTGATTCGCTGGCGCG
Organism: uncultured Erythrobacter sp.; assembly: GCF_947502395.1. GTDB lineage: Bacteria > Pseudomonadota > Alphaproteobacteria > Sphingomonadales > Sphingomonadaceae > Erythrobacter. Next base: position 1,146,617 of record NZ_CANMZM010000001.1, on the reverse strand, counting down.
TCTTCCTGGGGTCACTGCACAGCGTGTGCGCGGTCGTTCACAGCAGATTTCGATCCGCGGTCTTGGCCCGGATTTCTCGCTTGCACTGCTCAACGGTCGTGAAGTCGTATCAGCCGGTAACAACCGCGGCATTGAGTTCGACCAGTTTCCATCAGAGCTGATCGCGCAAGGTGTGGTCTACAAAACAGGTGACGCACAGCTTGCGGCAATAGGGATTGCCGGCGCGGTAGACCTTCGTACGGTCCGTCCGCTTGATGCCACCGAGCGTAAGATCACCCTGTCGGGGACCTATGTTTACAACGACAGCGGTTCGCGCAATCCAGACTTCCCTGATGATGGTTATCGGTTCTTCGGTTCCTATGTTGATCAGAATGCGGCGGGCACTCTGGGATGGTCGCTTGGTGTGACGGTTCAATCGAACCCAACCCACTTCATTTCGCGCGAGTTGAAGACCAACCAATTCCAAGTCGCGACTGACGCGAATGGCATCATCTACCCTGCGGACAACCCGCGTCAGGGTGCCGTTAGTCGCGAGTTCGAGCGTACATCAGTTAACGGTGCACTCGAATTCGAGCCAAGCGATAACTTCTCGTTTATGATCGACGCCTTTTACACTGACACCCAAGACTCGGGCATTTTCCGTGGTACGGAAACTCCGATTGCGTCTTGGAGTGGGGCACAGTTTGACGGAGCGACTGGAAGCGGTCCATTTGCTGACACGGCAACCTATTCAGCGGTTGTTCCGATCCTTCGGACCGACACGGAAGGCAATGAGGCCGAGATTTTTGCATTGGGTACCAATCTCGACTTCAATGTGACCGACAGTCTTAGCTTTGTGGTCGATTACGGTTATTCGACACTTGATCGTGATGACATCGATTATGAAAGCTATGCAGGGACAGGGCCTGCTCGTTCGGGCGCACAGGATACGCTGGCATTTGCTTTCCCTGAGAATGGCGAATATTCGATCAATGGCCTGCTGGACTACACTGATCCGGCCAATGTGCTTCTGACCGACCCAGGTGGCTGGGGCCAAGTCGGATTTATCAAGCGTCCGAAGATCAATGATGAACTCCATCAGCTTCGTGCTGAAGCCAATTATGAGTTTGGCGGTGGCCTGATTGATAACATTCAGGTCGGCTGGCTTTATACTGATCGCCAGAAAGACTTTGACTCTAACGAAGCCTTCTTGCGTGCGTCGCCTGCCTTTGTCGACGGAGCGTTGGCGGTGCCAGCCGGTGCGATCGTCGGTTCCACAGACACAGGCAATCTGGGCCAGAACATTCTGGCATACGACCCATCGTCGTTCCTAACCGACGGGACTTATGTCGTTGAGCCGGCGACATTCGACACAGAATGGGTTGTGAATGAGGAAGTTCACAACTTCTACATTCAGGCCAACATTGATGGTGACCTCGGCAATGTACCTGTGCGGGGCAACATTGGTCTAAGGTATGCCGATACGGATCAGTCTTCGACAGGCACGATCGGTGGCGGTTTCACGAATACCGTTTCTGAAAGCTATGATGACTTTTTGCCAAGCGTTAACCTCAGCTTCGAGGTTGCACCGGATACTTTCATCCGCCTTGCGGCGGCTAGGACTGTAACGCGTGCACGCCTTGACCAAATGGCGGCGAACCAGAACATCAATTTCAACCCGCTAAGCTGTACGGATACGGATGGCGACCAATTCCCCGATACGGTTATTGGTTTCAATCCGCCTTCGCTGGTTTGTTTCAACCTAAGCGGCGGTAACCCATTCCTACAGCCTTATGAGTCCACTTCATTCGACCTCTCGGCAGAAAAGTACTTCTCCGCTGGTTCAGCTGTGATCGTGGCGGTCTTCCATAAGGACCTGTCAGACTGGATCATCGACTTTAACGAGACGATTGATCTGACCCAGCCGATTACCAATGCTGGGTTTGGCTCAATTCTGACCACTGCACCGGAGCTGGCAACTGGAGCGTTCAGCGGTCCTGTGAACTTTGCTGACGGTTCAATCACCGGTATCGAAGGAACGGTTCGCGTTGACTTTGCGGATGTTACTCCTGCCCTTGAAGGCTTTGGTGGTTTCTTCAGCTTGACTTACGCGGATGCAGAGGTCGAAGATGAGACCATGACACCGCTTGATATTCCGGGATATTCGGAAACAACGTGGTCAGGTGATCTTTTCTATGAGCGCGATGGTTTCCGCGCGAAGATCGCCGCGCGTTATCGCAGCGGGTTCCTGTCCGAAGTGCAAAATTTCGACGGATCTCTCAGCGGTGCTCAGGCTCAGGATGAGACGATCATCGATGCGCAGATAGGCTACACCTTTGAGAACGAAAGTGGGCCGCTTGAAGGTCTTGGCGTGCTGTTTGAGGTCTTCAACCTGACCAACGAGCCGTTCGTTACAGAAAACGATCTGCTCGGTCCGAGTGGCGATGTGATTGGGACATTTCCAAGCCGTCACGAGGTTTATGGCCGGACGTTCAACTTCACGATCCGCAAAAACTTCTAATCTCCCTGGGTCGCACCCCAAACTCAAAGGCCCGCTGGAAACAGCGGGCCTTTTTGATTGGCTAAAGGAATGTCAGATCTGAGTGATAATCCCGTGGGCCTGGCTCAAATTGCAAGCGGGGAGGGGCAATGTCTGGCGATGAAGTCTGCGTGCGTGGGCATCTCTTCCACTGCGCTCCTCATGGCCTTTGCAATCATTCCAAATCGTTCTTCCACCTTCACCGCTTTCCGCATTTCGGTGATTGCAGGCGCGCGGTTCGGAACAATGTTTTGTCCAAGGTAAACCGCGATCCAGCTGGGATTGGCGAAAAGCTCGCGTTCGTCTGACACGAGCATCCCATACTCGCGGAAGTGGTCCATTTTGTATTGCAGACTGTTCGGAATTTCCATCGCACTGCAATAGCGCCATAGCTCAGCATCATCACGTGTCGTGGCTTTGTAATGTAGGATCAGGAAGTCGCGAATACGCTCATATTCATCAGCCGTTTGACGGTTGTATTCCTGCGCCAGAAGCGGCGACATCACGCTGTCCGGCAAAAGGGCGATCAGTCGCAGAATGCCGTATTGGATTAAGTGCAAGCTGGTCGATTCAAGTGGCTCCATGAAGCCTGCGGAAAGCCCAATAGCAATGCAGTTCTTGTCCCAGAATTTCCTGCGGCAACCGGTCACGAACCGCAGAGTGCGGGGGTCAGCTTGTGGCTCGCCGTCCAGTGAACCCATCAGGACCGAAGTCGCTTCGTCCTCGCTTATGTATTCGCTGCAGTGAACATAACCATTGCCCGTCCGGTGTTGGAGCGGGATGCGCCATTGCCAGCCAGCCGATTTCGCAGTCGAACGGGTATAAGGCGTGATATCCTCTTGCTTGGCGCATGGCACCGCGACCGCGCGGTCGCAAGGAAGCCAGCGCTGCCAATTCTCATAGCCGGCCTCAAGAGTGCCTTCGATCAGCAACCCCCGGAAGCCGCTGCAATCAATAAAGAGTTCGCCGCCGACCACTTCGCCATTGTCGAGGGTTACGCTTTCGATGAAGCCATCCTCGGCACGCTGAGCGACATCGGTGACCCGGCCCTCGATACGCGTCACACCGCGCGCCTCGGACAGACGCCTCAAGAAAGCTGCGTAGAGCCCAGCATCAAAATGATACGCATAGTCGAAAGTCGACTGGATCTTGCGCCGGTCGGCCTGAGGATGGGCAAATTTGCCCGCCTTCGCCATGGCCCAGCACATGGAGAAATCATCAATCGGGCCCTCGATCCTTCCTGCGAGGCTCTCTCGCATCCAATAATGGTAGAACGGGACTTTATCGAATTCCGCACCATACTGCCCGAAGGGGTGGAAATAGCTGTGTCCCAGCCGCGCCCAATCGACGAATTGGATACCCAGCTTGTAAGAGCCCGCGGTTTCCTTGACGAAGGTCGCTTCATCGATTCCGATGCGTTGGTTGAAATTTCGAATGGGAGGAATGGTCGCCTCGCCCACACCAACCGTCCCAATGGCTTCGGATTCGACGAGGGTGATATCGCAAGATTGACCCATGGCATCAGAAAGAGCCGCCGCCGTCATCCAACCCGCGCTTCCGCCGCCGACAATGACGATCTTCTGAAGCGGTCTTGGGTCTTGGGCCATTCTAGGCTCCGCAGCTCTCTCGGATTAAAAGGCTCGTCTCCAGCCGCTCAGAAATGGCTTGGCCATCTTGGGTGTCGATGAGTTTTGATACCAGCATACGCCCGGCGAGGTTGGTGTCTTGGTCGATTGTGGTGAGGCGCGGTGTGACGAGGCGTGAGGCCGCAATATTGTCGTAGCCAACCACGCACACGTCCTTGGGAATGGTTCTGCCTGACATGCTGAGCGCCCTCATTGCACCGATTGCAATAAGGTCGCTCGCAGCGAAGATGGCGTTAAATTTCACACCACTTTCGATCGCAGACCGTGTAGCAGATTCTCCGGATTGGACATCAAAATGCGCTGGCACGACACGTGTGTCGTCAACCCCCTGCCCGGCTTCTTCCAATGCGGAACGGTAGCCGCGAAAACGCTGATCGGCTTCGGGTGCTTCGGTATCGCCCAAAAAAAGGACCTTGTCGCGTCCCAATCGCAAGAGGTGAGACGTTGCGCGCCGCCCGCCGGCCACATTGTCTGAACCTACGGTGCAATATCGCGCATCGGGAAAATCTGCGCCCCAGACGACGAACCGGTCATTGCGCGAAACCAGCTCGTTGAAGCCGTCGTGAAGCGAGCTTTGGCCAATAAATATCATGCCTTTCGCTCGGCTTGTGGTCATCGCAAATTCAAGATCTTCAATCGAGCGCGGGAAGATATGACTGATCACCAGATCGACTTTGCGATCCCGAGCTGCTTCGGCGATCCCTGCGAGCAATTCGAGGAAGAAGGGATCTGCCACCCGCGTCTCACGCGCCTGCGGGGCAGGAACGATGACCGCGATGGTCGCTTCGGCCCCAATCGGCCCATTGGGCATGGTGGAGCGAAAGTCGTAGTCATGCGCGCGCGCAATGCGCCAGACTTCCTGCTTGGTGCGGCGGTTTACCGCGGGGCTATCGTTGAGCGCTCTTGAGACGGTTGAGATTGAGACACCGGCTTGCCGCGCGATGTCTTCCAGTCTTGCATTCTTGCCTGGCTTGGTTCCGGCTGCACCCATTCAGTTAACTGCCCTTCTTGACCGCCCAATATCCGCTTTTGGGGGCCATCTCCCTTAAAACTCTCCCATGCTCTTCGCCGATTGCTTCGCTTGCGACAAGCTGTGCGTCGCAGAATTCGACAGGCGGTGACCAGCTAAGCGTGCGATCTCCGAGATTGAAAGCACACAGTACGGCATCATCTCCGGCGCGGCGCACAAATGCGACGATATCGTCATCTGTCTCGAGAATCTCGCTCGACCCGATCAACAGCGGCGCAAGTGACCTGCGAAGAGCAAGCAGTTGACGCGTGTAATGGAGCGCCGATTCCTTGCCATCGCTCTGAGTGTCCACTGCCCGTGTCGCTTGAGCTGGGTCCACTTTGAGCCACGTCTGATTGGCGTTGGAAAAGCCTGCCTGCGGCTCGTGCGAGGACCAAGGAAATGGTGTGCGCGCGCCGTCACGGCCCAAAGTGTGAGGCCAATTGGCGATTGCCTCTGGGTCTTGCAGATCTTCAAAAGCGACTTCGCCCTGCGGCAGTGCAAGTTCTTCGCCTTGGTAGATGATCGGGTTCCCGCGGAGCGAAAGCAGGAGTAGCAAGCTCAGCCGAGCGACTTCCTCAAAATTATCAGCGTTAGACCAGCGCGTGGTCGAACGCGGAGCATCGTGGTTGGAAAATGCCCAGGATGGCCAGCCTTCGCCTGGCTCACCGTTCCAATTTGCAAGCGACGCTTTGACGCGCGGCCCCGTCAATTCTGGCGCGTACAGGAAATCGAAATTATAGGCAGAATCCAGCCTTTTTCCATCCGCCGTGAATGCCTTCATTTCTGCCAATGGTTCGGGGCCACCGACCTCGGCGACCGTGAAGCTACCCGGATATTCGTCAATTACGCCACGAATGCGCTCGATAAAGGCCGGAATGTCATCATGACTTTGGTTGAAGCGCTTGATCTGCATGTCAAACGGCCGTGTGACGGTCTCTAAAGGGGCTCCAGAGGGCGGATTGTCGCGCAACTCAGGATCATGCATCGAGAAGTTTAAAGCATCGAGACGGAATCCGTCGACCCCGCGGTCAAGCCAGAAGCGCGCTGCATCCAACAGAGCGTTTTGCACATCGGGATTGTGCACATTGAGATCGGGCTGGCTCTTCAAAAAGTTGTGTAGATAATACTGTTTGCGCGGACCGTCCCATTCCCACGCCGATCCGCCAAAGACCGATTGCCAGTTGGAAGGCGGCGATCCGTCAGGCTTGGGGTCAGCCCAAACATACCAATCGGCTTTTGCGTTCGTGCGAGACTGGCGGCTTTCCTCAAACCAGGCATGCTCATCGGACGTGTGCGAGTACACTTGATCGATGATGACCTTCAGGCCCAGCGCATGCGAGCGCTCGATAATGGCATCGAAATCGTCAAAATCGCCGAAGCTTGGATCAATGCCGCAGTAATCTGCAACGTCGTAGCCAAAGTCCTTCATCGGTGAGGTGAAAAAGGGTGATATCCAGATACCATCCACACCAAGCGAGGCGACATAGTCGAGCCCCTTGAGGATGCCCTTAAGGTCACCAATTCCGTCTGCATTGGTGTCTCGAAAGCTGCGCGGATAGATCTGATAGATCACCGCACCACGCCACCATTCGCGGGTCATTCGCCCGTCGGAAGCGGCGAGAATATTGACTTGCTGGTTCACTTCCCCGCCTCGCTAGTTGTCGCTTCGGTTGTTTTGGCAATACACCATCCAAAAGGCGGGAGTTGGAGACTGACGCTTCCCGGAGCGCTTACTTCACTGGGGCATGATCCATGAAGGGTTTCAAGTGCTTGCACGTCGTATCTTGCAGCCGAAGTGGTTTGTAGTGGCGCGGACCCAGTGTTGAAAGCGAGCAAATATTCGGTTCCATCTTCCGGGTCAAAACGTGAAAAACTGACAAGGCCTGGCGCTTGATCGTTGTAGCTGCGCACGACCTGCTTACCGCGCCGCAATGCTGCATGACGAGTCCGGATCGCCGATAGCTCGCTGATTAGGTCATACAGCGGATGCGCAGTGTCGAAATTCTCGCCCGCCGTTGTCGCATCTGTGCCGACCAGATTGTTATCATTGTAGCTGTCGGTAAGGCTCGGGAACATGTCTTCACGTGCAGCCTGATCGTTTCCATCACCGACAAATCCCTGCTCATCACCGTAATATATCACTGGACTACCTCGCAGCGTCATCAGCATCACGTGCCCAAGCTGCACCCGGTCGAGCAGTTCTTCCTGAGAAATCGAGGGATTGTCCTCTTTAACGAGAGTCGAAAATCGTCCCATATCATGATTGCCAAGGAAAGTGGGCAATGTCCGAGCCGCATCCTCGCCGCCTTCGTAATTCACGTCGCCATCAAACATCTCAACCAGAACGCCAGCTGGCATGTTGCGACCCAGGGCATCGCGCACCGCGGCTTGAAAGGCAAAATCGAGGACAGCTGGAAAGCCATCACGGCGGGTGAAGCGCGCAAGATAGCCACTGTTACGCTCGTCCGAATAGACCTCACCGAAAATGAGGAAATTGGGAATGCCCTTTTCTTCAGCTGTCTCCAACATTGCGGGGACAAATGCCTGCCAGAATTCCGGGTTTACATGCTTGGCGGTGTCGATGCGGAAACCGTCAATGCCAAAGCGGGTGATCCAGCTGGCGTAGATATCGATCATACCTTTGAGCACCCGGGGATGCTCTGTGTAGAGATCATCAAGCCCCGCAAAATCGCCATAGCGGCTGCTTTCGCCGCTAAACGTCGTGCTGCCGCGATTGTGGTAATAGATTGGGTCGTTGAGCCAGACTGGAACTTTTACGCTTGCTTCTGCTTCTGGAACGAATGGTGTGTAGGCGAAGTCAGGTGAGGTCAACTTGGCGAAGTTCTCTTCGGTCTGAACGCTGTCACCCAAGAATCCCTCGTTAATGGCTTCCCCGTCCGAACCCTGGCGTCGAGAATAGGGGAAGTCTGAAAGACTGCGATAGGAATACTCGCCACCGGCGTAACCGATCACATCGGCTGTGTGGTTGGTGATGATGTCCATATAGACCTTCATCCCGCGTGCGTGCGCCGCATCGACGAAGGCCTTGAATTCTTCATTGGTGCCGAAGTGCGGATCAATGCTGGTAAAGTCGGTTACCCAATAGCCATGGTAGCCTGCACTTTCCTGACCCGAAGCTCCTTGAACCGGCTTATTCTCAAAGATTGGTGCAAACCAGATCGCTGTTACGCCAAGGCCTTCGATGTAGTCGAGCTTCTGAGTAAGGCCGGCCAGATCGCCGCCGTGGTAAAAGCCCTTGTGAGTCGGATCGAATCCATGATCGAGCGCACCCCCCTCAATCCCGCCACGGTCATTTGAGGTATCGCCATTGGCAAACCGATCAGGTAGCACGAAATAGATAACTTCGTCCTCAGGTGGCCGCTCTCGCAAGGCGCTTTCCGCCTCAGGCGGACTCTGCATAGCGGCGACTGCACCGCTCACGACTGCCAATGCCGCCAAGCCGGCGATCCAGATTCGTTTCATTTCATCCTCTCCCGGCCCTCATTTGCCATTAAGTGAAAAAATTTGCAAATATTTGTGCGACGCGCCTTTGGTTGCCCATGGATCACTTAAGCAACAGAAAGTATAAGAAATAAATTGATAGACGGGTAATTTCGGCACGACCTCAATCCGTGAATCCACAAAGAAACTTGCAAAAATTTGCAGGCACGGCAAATTGGTCACTGAGAGTGATCATCGCTTCAGCTGCGAAGCTGCGTAGCGAAGCGCATATTGAGGCCAGCTCACGCGCGGTTCGATCTGGTGTGGCTGGTAGGGAGAGGGATAATGGCAACCGTGGAGAATCCGGGAACGGGTCGCAAACCTGCGATGAATGCAGGTCAGATCTGGAACATGAGCTTCGGCTTTTTGGGAATCCAGATTGGCTTCGACCTGCAAAACGGCAACGTCAGTCGGATTTTCCAAACGCTGGGTGCGGAGGTCAACGAGCTCGCAATCCTGTGGATTGCGGCGCCCATGACAGGCCTCTTGGTCCAGCCGATTATCGGCCACCTTTCAGATAACACTTGGGGCCGCTTTGGTCGCCGTCGCCCGTACTTCTTAGTTGGCGCAATCCTCGCAAGCCTTGCTCTGTTCATCATGCCCAATTCTCCCACGCTTTGGATGGCGGCGGGCATGCTGTGGATTATGGACGCATCGCTCAACATCACCATGGAACCATTCCGCGCGTTTGTGGGAGACAATCTTCCCGACCGACAGCGGACCAAGGGCTATGCGATGCAGAGCTTCTTCATCGGTGTGGGTGCTGTCATTGCCGGCGCTTTGCCGTGGATAATGACCAATTGGATGGGGCTGTCTAATGTCGCTCCAGAAGGTGAGATTCCAGAGACGGTGCAATGGGCGTTCTACATTGGCGGTGCAGCCTTGTTCGCCGCAGTCGCTTGGACCGTGTTCAAAACCAAGGAGTATTCCCCGGCACAAATCGCCGGGTTCGAGGCGGCCCGCAATGAGGCCCTCGGCATTGAAAGCGATGCCAGCGACACTGTTCAGCGCACTTCATCACAATTCAACACGGGTGGCTTGGTTTGGCTTGTCATTGGTCTCCTCCTTGCGGCCTGTGTCTTCGCCGGGCGCGGCGATGTGCGCCCTGAGTGGCTTGGCGAGTTGGAAATCGCGCAAGAGCTCTACGTGCTTGCTGGCCTTATTGCGGCCTTCGGTGTGATCCAGCTGATTGCTGGTATGATGCGTTCAAGCGGGAGCGATGAGAATGGCTTTATGGAGGTCGTGAATGATCTCTTCGCTATGCCAAAGACAATGCGTCAGCTTGCCGTGGTTCAGTTCTTCAGCTGGTTCGCCATGTTCTCGATGTGGATTTACGGAACGCCTGCGGTCGCCGAGTTTCACTTTATGTCGCCTGACCCAACCACCCAAGGGTATCAGGATGCGGCAGACTGGTGGAGCCTACTGGGCTCTGTTCGCAACGGTATCGCAGCGGCGGCAGCGCTCGGCTTCATCATCATCGCAGCAAAGATGGATCGTACGCGTCTTCACGCGGCCAATCTTGCCATTGGGGCGGCTGGTTTTGCCAGCATGTTGATGATCCGCGATCCGGATCTTCTGTGGTTGCCAATGGTCGCGGTTGGTGTCGCCTGGGCTTCGATCGTCTCGCTTCCCTACGCCATTCTGGCGGGCTCAGTTCCGGCGAAGAAAATGGGCATTTACATGGGGATATTCAACATCTTTATCGTGGTGCCGCAGCTGATCGCTGCGACTTTGCTGGGCTTCCTGCTCACAACATTCTTTGACGGTGAACCGATCTACGCGATGGCGATTTCAGCGGTGTCTTTCGCACTCGCAGCCATTGCGACCTTCTTTGTAACTGACGGATCAAGCGTCGCCCTTGAAGAGCGCAAAGAGGCATCGGCAGTCGCATGAGAATAGTCAAAGGCCTAGTCGGCCTCGCAGCAGCTATTGCTTTGACAAGCTGTGAGAGCGCGGCTCCAACTTCCTACGAGCCGAGCGATGTTGTGCAGGTCCAGTCACCTGACTGGGTTGCGGATGCGGTCATCTATCAGCTCAACACGCGCCAATTCACCGCTGAGGGAACCTTTGCGGCGGCTCAGGCACAGTTGCCGCGGCTGGCCGATATGGGTGTCGACATTGTGTGGCTAATGCCGATCCATCCGATTGGTGAAGAGCAACGGAAGGGCGGAATGGGCAGTCCCTATGCGGTCAAGGACTACCGGGCGGTCAATCCTGACCTGGGGACAGAGGAGGAGTTTCGCGCCTTTGTCGAGGAGGCGCATTCTCTCGGCCTAAAGGTCATTCTCGATTGGGTTGCGAACCACTCGGCGTGGGACAATCCGCTGACCGAGGAGTATCCGAATTGGTACTCGCGCACCCCTGAAGGCGAGATGATGCCACCCGAAGGCACCGATTGGTCGGACGTGGTCGACTTCGATTACTCGAATGCAGGTTTGCGCGAATATATGACAGGTAGCCTCACCTATTGGGTGCGCGAATTCGACATTGACGGGTACCGTGCTGATGTTGCTGGCTTTGTCCCGCTCGATTTCTGGGAGACGGCACGCGGCGAGTTGGACGCGATCAAGCCGGTTTTCATGCTTGCTGAATGGGAGCAGCGCGACCTTCATATCAAAGCCTTTGATGCAACCTACGGCTGGGGCTGGAAGGAAGCGATGCAGGAACTCGTCGCGGATAGCAGCGGTGCGGGAGCGATGCGCGGATATTATCTAGGGCAGAAAACCACCTGGCCGCATGCCGCGTTGCGCATGGTCTATACCGACAATCACGATCAGAATTCTTGGGATGGGGTGGCATCCGAAATCTACGGTCCTGCCTATGAGGCGGCGATTGCGTTGAGCTTTGTGGGGCCGGGCATTCCGCTCATTTACAACGGCCAAGAGTCTGATCTCGATCGCCAGCTTGCCTTCTTCGAAAAGGATGAGATCGAGTGGAAAGAAGGGCAATACGCGCCGCTATTCGAACGTCTAATCGCACTCAAGACTGCCGAATCTGTATTGCACAATGGCCGTCATGGCGCTCCTTTGGTCGGAGTGCCGAATTCAGCTGAGGCCGATGTGCTGAGCTTTGTTCGGGGTGAGGGCGAGGAGCGGGTGTTCGCAGTCTTTAATCTCTCCCCGCGTGCGCAGGAGGTCAGCTTTGAATCGGTCCGCCATCACGGCGCTTTCAGCGATGCAAAGGGCGGTGAGGGTACGATCATCAACGCCGAGAGCACGCTCTCGCTCGGACCATGGGATTACCACATTTACACCGCCAATTAGGGCTGCTCGATCACTAAAGTTTCGCCAGCCGCGACGCCGGGCCTAATCGTCTCGGTCCCGTCGGGCCAGATAATGCGAAGCGCGCCTTCGGTGTTCGGACCAAGTCCAAAGATCTGGTCGGTCGAATTGTGCGAGGTGAAGTTGCTGTTCACCGCGACCATGCGGGTCTGCTTGGTGTCGGTTACAGTCAGCTCAATGATCGCTCCCACAGCGAAAGTGTTGGGGGCTTTGCCGCGCAGGCGGACCTTTACCGCGTTGGCATCGGCGAGCTGGTTTTCCCAGAAGTAGGCTGACCCGTTGGGCTCGGCGGTGAGAAGGATGACGTCCACATCGCCATCATTGTCAAAGTCATCGCAGATCACTCCGCGCCCCTGATCGGTTTCATCAATGGATGAGTCTTCTGCTTCGTCGGTGAACGTGCCGTCGCCTGCATTCATCCAAAGCCGGGTCACATCGTTTACGTAGTTGGAAGCAGAGGGGTCTTTGCCTGCTTCCCAGCCATTGGTTTGGTAGATGTCTAGCCATCCATCAGCGTTGAAATCGGCAAAGCACGATCCCCAGCCCCACCCGCCGGGCTCGACACCTGAGGCAGAATTGCGTTGGAAGTCTCCGCTGCCTAAGTTCTCAAACAGGCGGTTGCCGTTGATCGAAGAGACGAACCAGTCGAGGTCGCCATCGTTGTCGTAATCGCCAATAGCCGCGCCCATGCCGTTTTCATCGTCCGGGCGGAAGGAACTGGCGCTGAAAGTGCCGTTGCCGTTATTGATAAGAACTCTGGAACCACGAAAATCTGAGACCATCAGGATGTCGAGGTCGCGGTCGCCATCGATATCGGCAAAGCCGGGCGCGAAAGTGTAATCGTAATTGGCGCCAAGCACGCCTTGAGGAAGGTCGAAGGCGAGCAGGGCAGATATCCCGCTGGTGTTGCTGACGGGGGCAAAGGACATCGAGCCGGGCGTGCTATCATTGCGCCAAAGGGTCTCGGTCTCGCCGGGCACATCTGGATTTCGGGGCGTGCCCCAATGCGCCATGAGCACGTCGAGGTCGCCATCGGCATCATAATCGCCAAGTGCAATGGAGATGGTGTGGTCAGAACTGGCAAGGTCGAAACCTGAGCCTGCGCTCACATCAGAAAAGCTGCCCGTGCCATCATTGGCGAAGAGCTTGATCGGTCCACCCTCTAGTCCGCCCGTGATCAGGTCGAGATGGCCATCCCCGTCAAGATCGCCGAAAGTTGGGCCAGAATGGCGCCCGTTAGTGGTGCCCTGTGTGAAGGCTACCCCGGCAGGCGCGGCACTCTCAACAAAGCTTCCGCCTTGATTTATGTAGAGGAGGTTGGGGCCACTGTCCCCACGCGTCACAAACACATCAAGATCGCCATCATTGTCGATATCACCCGAAGCTGCACCCCCGGCAAATTGCGACACCATCGGGTTAAGGCCCGGACCGAATCCGAAGCTAAATGTGAAACCAAATGCATCGGCACGATTGATGAAACTGGAGTTCTCACCCGCCGGCATTGTGACGCTCGCAGGAGTTTGTGTCGGTGTTGGTGTTGGCGCAGCGGTTCCAGTATTAGGTGCGGCGCTCGACGGGGAGCTTCCTCCGCCTTCACCACAAGCGGCGAGCGCCATTGCGAGGACCGTAATACTGGCCAACTGAACTTTGTATGTGAGTCTCATCTCAACCCTCTCCCCAAGGATTGTGCAAAAAATTGCAGAAAAAACCCTTGGAGAAAAGCCCAAAAACGGGAATAATCCCATTTGAGCGAGAGATATTTGCATTTTTTTGCATAAATGCACCATCAGACGTCAAGACGCCTCGCTGTGGGAGAGAGATATGTTGGGCATTTGGACCAAACTTGTAGCGCTAGCGATGCTTGCCTTCGCGGTGGCGATGCCTTTGAAGGCAGAGGAACTCACAGCCACCTCGCCTGATGGCAGGATTGTGCTGACTGTCAGTGATGGGGGTGGCCATGCAGCTTACTCGATCTCCCATGATGGCAATGAGGCCATTCGCTCCTCTCGGCTTGGGATGCTTTTCAACGATCATCACGGGTTTGAAGACTCACTTGCGATCGCGGGATCGACCACGGCTAGCCACGACGCGACTTGGGAGCAACCGTGGGGTGAGCGCCGCATGGTACGCGATCATCACAAAGAGCTCGCTGTGACCTTTGCCGCCCAAGAGGGTCCTGCGCGCCAGATCACCGTCCGTTTCCGCGTGTTCGATACCGGCGTTGGTTTCCGCTATGAGCTGAATGAACAGGCTGCTTTCCAAGGGCCAATCGCGATCACGGACGAGCTGACCCAGTTCGCGATCGGTGCAGATGCCGATACATGGTGGACGCCGAGCCGCCAATTCAACCGCTACGAGTATATCTACCGCAAGGGCCTCGCTGGCACGGTCGATGATGCGCATACGCCGGTGACGTTCCGTCGGCAGAACGGCGTGCACATCTCGATTCACGAGGCGGCTTTGGTTGACTTCTCGGCAATGTCTCTATTGGCTGCACGTCCGGGCGACTTCGAGGCGCAATTGCGCGCAGGCTCTGACGGGGTAAAGGTGCATACCACCGCGCCTTTCAAAAGCCCATGGCGCACGATCCAGATCGCCAGCGATGCAGTTGGCCTGATCAATTCTGACATTATCTTGAACCTCAATGAGCCCAACAAGCTTGGTGATGTGTCCTGGGTGGAGCCGGGCAAATATGTTGGCGTCTGGTGGGAGATGCATATTCGCGACCGAACATGGGGCAATGACGGTATTCACGGCGCAAACAATACTGACGTGATCCGCCATATCGACTTTGCGGCCGAGCATGGTTTCAAAGGCGTGCTCGTTGAAGGATGGAACATCGGCTGGGACGGCGATTGGTTTAACAATGGCGCACTGTTCAGCTTTACCGAGACTTACGATGACTTCGACCTGCCGATGCTGAGCGAATACGCGGCGGAACGCGGTGTGCGCCTCATCGGTCACCACGAGACCTCTGGCAATGTCGCCAATTATGAGGCGCAGATGGCCGATGGATTCGCGCTCTATCAGGAGAACGGTATTCGTGAAGTCAAGACCGGCTATGTTGCCGATGCGGGCGACATCGTTCGCTATGACGAAAACGGCGTGAAGCAATATGAATGGCACGACAGCCAATTCATGGTCGGCCACCACCTGCGTGTGGTTGAAGAGGCAGCCAAGCACCGCATCTCGATCAATGCGCATGAGCCGGTGAAGGACACAGGGCTTCGTCGGACCTATCCCAATTGGATGACCCGCGAAGGCGCGCGCGGAATGGAGTTCAACGCCTGGGGCACGCCGCCCAATCCGCCCGAGCATATTTCTATCCTCGCCTACACCCGCATGCTGTCAGGCCCGATGGACTTCACCCCCGGCATTTTTGACCTCCGTCCCAATGAGAAGCCGCCGCTTCGCCCTGACATGCAGCGAGGCGGCGCGGATAATCGCCCGCAAACAACGTTGGCCAAGCAATTGGCGCTTTACGTTGTGCTTTACTCCCCGCTCCAGATGGCGGCTGACCTCCCTGAGAACTACGAGGCGCGCATGGATGCGTTCCAGTTCATCAAGGACGTTGAGGCCGATTGGGAAGAGAGCGTCGCAGTCTCGGGTGAAGTGGGCGAATATGTCGCAATTGCCCGTAAGGGCCGGGCAGGGGGCGAGTGGTTCTTGGGAGCGGTCACCGATGAGGAGGAACGCGAGCTCTCGATCCCGCTCAGTTTCCTAGACGAAGGCAAGAGCTACACCGCGCAAGTTTACCGCGACGGTACTCATGCGCATTGGGATCACAACCCTTATGACATTGTGATCGAAGAGATCGAAATCACGGGTGGCGATGACATGACCGCTTTGCTCGCCTCATCAGGCGGTATTGCGGTTCGCTTTATCGCGAAGTGAGCTAAGACAGGACCCAGTTGAGCACCTCGGGAAGGCGCGCTGCCCACGCGTTTTCCTCGTGCTCGGCTCCAGGGTAAAATCGGCTTTCCCAATTCGTGCGGCGTTGCCAGTCGGTGGCTTCCATCTGAGCGTCAATTGCGGCTTGGTATGGCGGGTAGAAGGCATCTAACGTTGCGTCGCCGTGGTCGAACCACAATCTACGGTTGCCTGCCTGACCCAAACGTTTGTCGATGAAACTTTGCCAAATGCCCAGCATTTCCTGATCAACTTCCCCGACTTCTTGAGGCGCGGTACCCGGCCAATGGGTGCTGACACAGCCCGCGCGGCCGAAGGTGTTGGGGTGATCGAGAAAAGCATAGAGGCTGATCAAGCCTCCCATGCTCGACCCGATGATGGCGGTGTCCCGAGCACTGGTTAGAGTGCGGAAATGCCGATCGATCCGGGTTTTCAGAATGCCCGCGATCCAATCTATGTACTGCTTGCTGACAATCGGATCACCATTGCCAAAGGCATCCATCTTCTCGCGCAATTCCGGGCTCGCAGCAGAATAGGCGGGTTCGGGCATGTATTGGCGGTAACGATCTGCACCCGGTGACCAAATGCCTACGATAATCCATGGGTCTTCGCCTGTGCTGACCGCATGACCAAGCATCGCTTTGTCCGCTGCCCAGACTTTGTTGAAATTCGACAGAGCTGGGTCAAACAGATTCTGCGCATCATGCATATACAGAACGCGGTAGCGTTTAGCGCTCGTGTCATAGCCTGGTGGAAGCCAGATCGAGATCCGCTGATCAGGGAGGTGGGGTGCTGTAATGCCAGCGCAATCGAGCAAATGCCCACTCGTTTGCTCGGCACTCAGCGCAGCCGGGAAGGCCGCCCAGAGCCCTGAGGCCGCGATAGTCTTAAGAGTAGTTCGTCGGGTGTGCATATCGCTAACCTTATCGGATCACTCTTCCAGCGTCACCACAGCCAGAGGTAGAGTCCTACGAGCATGGCGACGGTGATTGCGGCAAGGGTGTTGAACAGGGTGCTTGTTGCAAAGGCGATGTCTGAGAGTCTTACCGTATGCTCTTCGTCCGGAGCCGTCGTGGCGCGCGATACCACAGCTGCGGCCACCAATGCGCCAAGGAAGACGAACCAGATGCGGATGATGAAGGGTACATCGGGCATGCCGAACTTGAGTGCGACGTTGACCGCAAGTGAGCCAATCAGTGCGGTGAAGGCGCCAGCAGCGTTTGCCTTTTTGTCGAAGAAGCCGAGGAGGAACACCACCACGATGCCCGGAGCGATAAAGCCGGTGTATTCCTGAACCGTCTGGAAGCCGCTCTCAAACCCGCCGATAAAGGGACGCGCCAGCACAAGGGCGATGGCCATAGCACTGAAGGCTGCAATCCTGCCGATGTTCACATAATGCTGATCGGGCCGGTTGGGGCGTGCTGCACGGTAGAGGTCCATGGTGAAGATGGTCGAGATTGAGTTCATCATAGACGCAAGCGACGACACAACAGCTGCTATCAATGCCGCAAACACAAGTCCGCGAAGGCCCGCCGGTGCAAAGGCCATAAGCTCGCCATAGGTGCGATCCGACTTTTCAGCCAGAGCCGCACCATCCAGCATGCCTTGCTGCGCCAGGATCACCGCCGCGATGCCGGGCACCACAACGATGAAGGGTACAAGGATCTTGAGCAAGGCTGCAAAGGCGAGCCCCTTTTGCGCCTCACCAAGGTTCTCAGCTCCGAGCGCACGCTGGATGATGTATTGGTTGAAACCCCAATAGCTGAAGTGAAGCACCCAAAGACCACCGAGCAGCGTCCAGATACCCGGCAGATCGTTATAGGCAGGATGCTCTGGCTCAAGGATCATCTCAAAGTGACCCGGCATCTCTCCCATGAGATAGCCAAAGCCCGCCATTGCACCGTCAGCAGGCAGCGCATCCAAAGCAAACCATGTGATCGCAAGACCGCCAAGAACAAGAATCACAACTTGGATAATGTCGGTCAGAGCAACTGCTTTAAGACCGCCATAGAGCGAGTAGAGCCCAGCAAATCCAGCGAGCGCCATCATGCAATACATAATCCCCCAACCGGTGAGTGACTGCACCGCAAGCCCGCCCAGCCACAGGACCGTTGTGAGGTTTACAGCGGTGTAGAGCGCGACCCAGAAGACGCTCATCAGGTTCTTCACTCCATCGCCATACCGCTGCTCCAGGAACTGCGGCATGGTGTAGATTTTTCGCTTGAGGAAGATCGGCAGGAAGAACTTGGCGACGATAATCAGGACAATCGCCGCCTGCCATTCATAGGCGGCAATCGCGACACCCACCGCAAACCCCTGACCCGACTGGCCAATGATCTGTTCTGCAGAAATGTTGGAGGCGATGAGCGAGGCACCAATGGCCCACCACGGAAGCGCGCGGCCAGCAAGGAAGTAATCCTCGGTGTCCTTCTCGTGACCAGCAGGCTCGCGGCTCACAAACAAAGCGATACCAAGCAATGCAATCGCATAGCCTGCAATGATCACGATATCGATTGTCTCCAGCGTCACCCGCGCTCTCCCCGTTTTTTCTTATCGTTCGGCGCTCAATTCAAAACGAGCACTCGGTTCCCTCGGCAATCTCTTCACGCGTGATCTGGCTAATGTCGAGTGTGAATTCGTCTGCAGAGCTTGATGACCCACTGTTTCTGCTTTTTCAGGAGGAAATGGCGGGGTTACAGCAGCATTTCATCCAACCATTGGCGAATTGCCTTGCACGGGCAACGAGTCTTTAATACCCGCGCAATCGAATCCCCCGCCTCCCATAGCCATTCGTATGCCTGTGGGTGCCTCTCCACTCTAGCCACCTGGGACCTGTTATGAGCCTCTACGCCTCCTACCTCGATGAGATTGAAACCCGCAAAATCCAGGGGCTTTCGCCAAAGCCAATTGAGGAGGGCGCGCTGGTGGCAGAGCTGATTGCTCAGATTAAAGATACCGGGCACGAGCACCGTGAGTGTTCGCTCCAGCACCTCATCTACAACACGCTTCCCGGCACCACGAGCGCAGCGGGTGTCAAAGCGGCGTTCTTGAAAGAGATTATCCTTGGCGAAGAAGATGTCGCCGAGATTACCTCTGAGTTCGCTTTTGAACTGCTGTCACACATGAAGGGTGGTCCATCGGTTGAGGTGCTTCTTGATCTGGCGCTTGGCGGCGATCACGGTATCGCTGCGAAAGCCGCCGAAGTTCTGAAAACGCAAGTGTTCCTCTATGACGCTGACACGGCGCGCCTTGCAGCTGGTCATGAGCGTGGCAACGCCTTCGCAACGGACATTCTTGAAAGCTACGCCAAGGCGGAATTCTTCACCAAGCTTCCCGATATTGAGGAGGAGATCAAAGTCGTCACATACGTCGCTGGCGAAGGCGATATTTCGACCGACCTTTTGTCACCGGGCAATCAAGCGCACTCGCGCTCTGACCGCGAACTTCACGGCAAATGCCTGATCTCTCCTGAAGCGCAAGATGAAATCACTGCGCTCAAGGAAAAGCACCCTGATGCGCGCGTCATGCTAATCGCGGAGAAGGGCACAATGGGCGTGGGCTCCAGCCGTATGTCGGGCGTAAACAACGTCGCGCTTTGGGCAGGCAAGCAAGCGAGCCCTTATGTGCCATTCGTCAACATCGCCCCTGTGGTGGCCGGTACCAATGGCATTTCGCCGATCTTCCTCACCACCGTTGGCGTGACCGGCGGCATTGGGCTCGACCTTAAGAACTGGGTCAAGAAGGTCGATGAGAATGGAGAGGTTGTAAAGGATGGCTATGGCGATCCAATCCTTGAGCAGGCCTATTCGGTGGAAACAGGCAAGGTTCTGACCATCAACACCAGGACCAAAAAACTCTACGAAGGCGATGAAGAACGCGCTGATGTGTCGAGCGCTTTCACCGCGCAAAAGGTTGAGTTTATGAAGGCAGGCGGTTCTTACGCCGTGGTCTTTGGCAAGAAGCTTCAGACCTTTGCGCAGACGACCTTAGGCCAGCCGCTCAAATCTTCCTACGCGCCCAATCGTGAGATCAGCCATGAGGGCCAAGGTCTCACCGCGGTTGAGAAGATCTTCAACCGCAATGCTGTGGGCGTTGCCGAGGGCCAAGTGCTCCACGCGGGCTCAGACGTTCGCGTAGGCGTGAACATCGTGGGTTCGCAGGACACCACCGGCCTGATGACCAGCCAAGAGCTTGAAGCGATGGCCGCGACCGTGATCTCGCCAACTGTGGACGGCGCGTATCAGTCGGGCTGTCACACGGCATCAGTTTGGGACAAAAAGGCGCAGACCAACATCCCCAAACTCATGACATTCATGAACAAGTTTGGTCTGATTACGGCGCGTGATCCGGATGGCGAATATCACGCCATGACCGATGTGATCCACAAGGTTCTGAACGATCTTACGATTGATGACCGCGCGATTATCGTTGGCGGTGACAGCCATACGCGGATGTCGAAAGGTGTCGCCTTTGGCGCGGACTCGGGCACGGTTGCGCTGGCTCTGGCCACGGGCGAGGCGACCATGCCGATCCCTGAAAGCGTCAAAGTGACCTTCAAGGGCACTCTCAAAGACCACATGGATTTCCGTGATGTGGTCCATGCGACGCAAGCGCAGATGCTCAAGCAGTTTGGCGATAACGTCTTCCAAGGCCGCGTCATCGAAGTGCACATTGGCACGCTCCTGTCCGATCAGGCATTCACCTTCACCGACTGGACCGCAGAAATGAAGGCGAAGGCCTCGATCTGTATCTCAGAAGATGAGACGCTGATTGAATCGCTGGAAATCGCCAAGGGGCGGATTCAGATCATGATCGATAAAGGCATGGACAATGCCAAAGGCGTGCTCGCCGGGCTGATCGCAAAAGCTGATGAGCGCATCGCGGGCATCCGTTCAGGCGAAGTGCCTGCTCTGCGCCCCGATGCAGATGCGAAATATGCGGCTGAAGTGGTTGTCGATCTCGACATTATCGCCGAACCAATGATCGCTGACCCGGATGTGAACAATAACGACATTTCAAAGCGTTATACTCATGACACAATCCGTCCGATCTCATACTACGGTGGCGAGAAGACAGTTGATCTGGGCTTCATCGGGTCGTGCATGGTGCACAAGGGCGATATGAAGATCCTGTCAGAAATGCTGCAAAACCTTGAAAAGCAAAACGGCAAGGTTGAGTTCAAAGCGCCGCTGGTGGTGGCTCCTCCGACTTACAACATTGTCGATGAGCTTAAGGCCGAAGGTGACTGGGAATTGCTTGCGAAATATGCTGGTTTCCAGTTCGACGACACCGATCCCAAGAACGCAGCACGCACGGAGTATGAGAACATGCTCTACCTTGAACGTCCAGGCTGCAACCTGTGCATGGGCAACCAAGAGAAAGCGGCCAAGGGCGACACAGTGATGGCGACATCAACCCGTCTGTTCCAAGGCCGCGTTGTTGAGGATGCTGCGGATAAGAAGGGCGAAAGCCTTCTGTCATCGACGCCGGTTGTGGTGCTTTCAACGATCCTTGGCCGCACGCCAACGATTGAGGAATACACAGCCGCCGTGGACGGCATCAACCTCACCAAGTATGCGCCGCCTGTCGCTGCATAAGCGGTGCGAGAACACAACGGGCCTGACCATCAGGCCATCGTTGATGATGGCCGTGCGCGCATCGACTGGGTGGAAGCACATTCCCCCGTCATGCGCGGGATGGTCCGTGAAACGCTCGGCGATGGCTCGCTCAAAGGCAAGCGCATTGCCGTTGTCGTCCATTTAGAGGCGAAGACGGCCTTTCTCGCGCTGCTCCTTGCAGAGGCGGGCGCAGATGTCATCGCGGCTGGCAGCAATCCGCAAACGACCCATGCCAGTGTCGTTGCAGCCTTGCGCGATAAGGGAATTCGAGTGGTGTCCGATGCAGGCGGTGATCACACCTCTTGGGAGCAAGAACTCCTCGCCGCAGCGGACCTAAAACCAGAATACATCATCGACGATGGCGCAGAGCTCACAATTCGGATGGGAATGCACCGGCCGGAGCTCTACAAACGGCTGAAAGGTGTTTCTGAGGAGACCACGACAGGAACCGCGCGCCTTCATGCTCTGCACGAGATGGGTAAGCTGCCTTTCCCAGCGCTCACCGCCAATGACGCGCGGTGTAAGCATCTGTTCGACAACCGCTATGGCACCGGGCAAACCACGATGCAGGCCGTGCTTGCGATGAGCGGGCGCAAGGTTGCAGGCGCGCGGGTTGTGGTGGTCGGATATGGATATGTCGGGCGCGGTATTGCCGAATATGCCAAGGCCATGAACGCAAAGGTAAGCGTGATCGAAATGGATCCGGTCCGCGCTCTGGAAGCGCATATGGACGGGATGCGTGTCGGCACAGCCGATGATGTGCTGCCAGATGCTGAGTTTGTTGTCACAGCGACAGGCGGAATGCGCGCTATCGGTGCGCCTGAGTTTGCGCTCCTTTCGCACGATGTGATCCTTGCCAACGCAGGGCATCATGATCTCGAAATCGACGTCGATGCTTTGGGAGAGATCGCTAAACGTGAGACCGACTCCCGGCCGGGGATCCACACCTTCAACCTTGATGAACGCGACATCCACGTTTTGTCGCGCGGCGCTCTGGTCAATATCGCAGGGGGCAGCGGGCACCCGGTCGAGATCATGGATTTGACCTTCGCGGTTCAGGGGCTAGGCGCGCATCATTTGGTCAATACGCCGATGAAACCGGGCGTTCATATCCTTCCCAAAGCGGTCGATGATTCCATCGCTGCGGCCAAGCTGAATTCGCTGGGCATTGGCCTTACTGAGGGGCGAGAGGAGCAAGCGGACGATTTGACCGAGTGGGTTAAAGGCATGCAACTGTGATGGGTGTCGAAGACGGACAAGCCCGTATCGATTGGGCGCGGCGCTCCATGCCGATTAGCGCCAAAGCGGCGGGGCAATTGCAGGCAGAGGTAGCCAGCCACATCGGCATTGCCGTACCACTCGACCCTGCGACCGCGAGCATGGCCCTGTGGCTGATCGAAGCAGGCTTCAAGGTCAGTGTCCTTGGCGTTGCTCTCGCGCATGACACAGCGCAAGGCGCGGCGGAATTACTGGCCATATTGAGCGATGCGGGAGCCAATATCTGCGACAGCCGCGATGCGTTTGTGAACGCAGGGTTTGATATTGCGCTCGACGACAAAGGGGAGGACCTCCCTGATGGTCTGAGTCGTGCGGTCGTCTTGTTAGCCCATGAAGCGACGGCACCCGACATCCCAATCATCCACTTGGGCGCGTCCTCGCTGCTCCAAGAATGTGTCTCGAAGCATGGGCAAGGCCAGTCTTGCGTCTCCGGCTTTCTCGACATCACCAATTTGCAAATCGCCGGAAGCCATGTGCTGGTGATCGGATATGATGCCGCTGGCCAAGGCATCGCCAAATACGCCAGCAGCTATGGCGCGCGGGTCATTGTTTGTGAGCAAGATCCGGTGAAAGCGGTCAAAGCGACACTCGATGGGCATCAGGTCGCAGTCCTGGATGTGGCCCTTCCAAAAGCTACGGTGGTTTTCCATGCGTTGGAGAATGAAACTTGTTTGACCCTGCCACAACTGGAGCTCCTCCCAAGTGGCGCATTTCTCTGCTCAGCAGGACACAGTCAGCATCATTCCCTGTTTGACCAAATTGGGTTCGAAGTACCGGGAAAGATCATTCGCGATCATGTCACGCAGCACGAGCTTGGCTCTGGCACCAACGTCAAGCTGGTCTGCAATGGCATGCCTATTCACAGCCAATTGGGTAAAGGCTTTCCCCTTGAAATTGCTGATGTTCAGATCGCGGCTCAGTTGCATGCGCTAGCAACGCTAATCGCTCCAGAGTGTGACCTTGGCCCCGGGCTACATCCCCTGCCGAATTCAATCGAAATCGAACTGGCAAAGGCCATGTTGGAACAAGCTTAAGGCAACGCTGCACTGAATCTGCCTCACCGAAATTGGCTGGTCTGGGTCGCTATCGAAAAGCTCGCCGCAGGGTGCGTCATCTTGACGAGTGTGACCGGCAAATCATCGAGCTGCGTTTGACGTTCTATCACAAAGACCGGATCGCCATGGCCGAGCTTGAGGTGTTTTGCCTGCATTTCGTCCGCGCTTTCAGCCCTTAAGATAGTGCGCACGGCAGAGTAGGGCACTTTCTCGACCAACCATTCGTTGGGACTGATCTCATTGAAATCCTGCGCGTCTGCTTGTGGCACTGCGTCAAGGCTGATCAGGCGGTCCTCCAACTGGTAGGGCCGTCCGTCGGCCAAGTGGATAGACCGAACGTGGAGCAGTTTTGAGCGCCCGAACCGTCCCGTGGCATCAAGCTCTGGCCCACCCAATACCCGCGACAAGAGTTTGTAGCTGTATTGCGCGCCGCTGTCCGTGATCTCTACGCGCACAATTGGGATATTGAGCGTTGAGGAATGCGCGCGTCTGGCAGCAACCTTGGTCCCGGCTTTTCGCTTTCGCTCAATAAGCCCTCTCTCGGTCAAGTCC
The DNA here is from genome assembly GCF_947502395.1 of uncultured Erythrobacter sp. GTDB lineage: Bacteria > Pseudomonadota > Alphaproteobacteria > Sphingomonadales > Sphingomonadaceae > Erythrobacter. The sequence continues at coordinate 1,122,247 of NZ_CANMZM010000001.1, read as the reverse complement.
GCCATGGCCCGCCGCATAGTGCCACGCGCCACGCCGAATTCGTCAGCGAGCACCTCCTCATGGGGCAGGGTCATGCCTTGAGGCCAGACCTGGCTAGTGATCCGGCGCAGCATCTCGGCTCTGACTTTTTCATAGGCGTGCACGGGCTTGGGGCATCCTTAATCCTACGATTGACTCTGTCTATTATGTATAGACATAATAATTTTATGTCTAAGTTACAGCTACACCGAGTCCCTCGTGTCTGATCCTGTTGTTCTCACCGATTGTTGCCTTGCACCTACGGTGAGCGCAAGCTCCGCATCCTACGCGCAGAAAGAGACTTTGGCTTTCGAAGGCGGGGTGATCGTCTTTGTAGGAGAAGAGGCATCGCTACCCCGAGATTACGCCCAGGCGCCGAGGCGTTCCGTAGAGGGCAGGGTGGTGACACCGGGCCTTATCGATTGTCACACCCACCTCGTTTACGCAGGCTCAAGGGCCCGCGAGTTCGAAATGCGGCTAACCGGTGCAAGTTATGAAGAGATCATGCGTGCAGGCGGTGGCATTTTCTCTACGGTAGAAGCCACAAGGGCGGCGGGTGAAGACGAGCTGCTGGAGAGCGCTCTATCACGTCTCGACCGATTAATGGCCGGAGGAGTGACCACGGTAGAGGTTAAATCCGGTTACGGGCTCGATATCGAAACCGAGCTGAGAATGCTGCGCGTTGCGCGTGCATTGGAAGTGCATCGCAAGGTCACAGTTCGCACTACATTCCTTGGGGCCCATGCCTTTCCAAAAGACATGACAGCCGACGACTACCTTACTCACATTTGCCTGCCCGCGCTCGATCAAGCGGCGAACGAAGGGCTTGTTGATGCAGTTGATGGCTTCTGTGAGACGGTCGGCTTCTCTCGCAAACAGATCGGGCGCGTGTTTGACCGGGCCAAAGCGCTCGATTTGCCGGTTAAGCTTCATGCCGAACAAATGTCGGACCAGAAGGGCGCGATGCTCGCTGCCAATCATAGGGCGCTATCAGCGGATCACCTGGAATATCTGTGTGCGGATGGTGTCGCGGCCATGGCTGAGGCTGGCACAGTGGCAGTTCTCTTGCCGGGCGCTTTCTACGCGCTGGGCGAAACGCAATTGCCGCCAATTCAGACCTTGCGAGACGCGGCCGTTCCCATGGCTCTCGCAACTGATTGCAACCCAGGCTCCTCACCTACGACATCGCTCTTGCTCATTATGAACATGGGCGCGGTGTTGTTTGGTTTGACCCCGCAAGAGTGCCTGAAAGGTGTGACTGTGAACGCTGCGCGCGCCCTGGGCCTTAGAGATCGTGGGACGTTCGAAGTGGGGATGCGCGCGGACATTGCCATTTGGGATGTGACCGACCCGGCAGAGCTAACCTACCGAATGGGCGATGCCCCGCTTAAGCAACGCGTTTTCCGGGGCGAACTGTGCTGAATGTTGTCCCCGGAGAGGTTACTCTCGAACAGCTCGAACGCATCTGGAGAGAAGAAGCCGCTGTTGCGCTTGATCAGTCGGCGATGGTGCGGATCGAAGCCTCTGCTGCCCGCGTCGCAGCGGTTGCCGGAGGGGACGAGGCGATCTACGGAATCAACACTGGCTTCGGAAAGCTTGCTTCGGTCCGGATCGCGCCGGAGGACACTGAAGCGCTCCAGCGCAATCTTGTTCTCTCCCACTGCGCAGGCGTTGGCGAGGATGCTCCGCTTAAGATCAAGCGGCTGATGATGGTCTTGAAGCTCATCTCGCTGGGGCGAGGGGCCTCGGGGATACGATCTGAGACGGTCGTGCTTTTGCAAGCCATGCTTGACCGACGTGTGCATCCGATTGTGCCTGTACAAGGTTCGGTTGGGGCATCGGGAGATCTTGCCCCGCTGGCCCATATGGCGGCGGTCATGATGGGCGAAGGTGAAGCGGAGTTTGAAGGCGAGATCGTTTCAGGGAATGTGGCCTTGGCAAAAGCAGGGCTTACCCCAGTTGTTCTCAGCCCCAAGGAAGGGCTTGCTCTTATCAATGGCACGCAGTTCTCAACCGCCTATGCGCTCGCCGGGCTGTTTCAGGCATGGCATGCCGCGCGGACCTCGCTTATCTCATGCTCGCTCTCGATTGATGCCGCCATGGCGTCAACTGTGCCATTGATTGCAGAGATTCACGATCTGCGCGGCCAGCACGGGCAGATATTCGCCGCCTCAGCTATGCGCGCACTCCTTGAGGGGAGCGAAATCCGTGAGGCGCACCGCGAAGATGATACCCGAGTGCAAGACCCCTATTGCATGCGATGCCACCCGCAAGTGGTCGGTGCGGCGATGGATATGCTTGGGTACGCTGCCACGACACTTCAGCGCGAGGCGAATGCCGCGACCGACAACCCGCTCGTTCTAGCGACCGAAAATCGCATTGTTTCTGGAGGGAATTTTCATGCGGAACCGGTCGCGTTCGCTGCGGATATGGTGGCTTTGGCTATGGCCGAAATCGGAGCAATTGCTCAGCGGCGCATCGCGCTTTTGGTTGATCCCACTCTCAGCTTCGACCTTCCCGCTTTCCTTGCAGAAAATCCCGGCCTTAACTCAGGCCTGATGATCGCCGAGGTCACAAGCGCTGCACTGATGAGCGAGAACAAGCATCTCGCCAATCCCTGTTCAACAGATTCCACTCCCACCAGCGCCAATCAGGAAGACCATGTCAGCATGGCCGCCCACGGTGCGCGGCGTTTGGGGCGGATGGCGGACAATCTCTTACGCATATTAGGGATTGAGATTTTCAGTGCAGCGGAGGGCATTCGGTTTCGTGCGCCTTTGCAAACCAGCCCGGCACTCAGCAAGGTTGCCAGCAGGTTCTTCGATGAAATTGCGCCGCTCCATCAGGACCGTTTTTTGAGCTCTGATCTTGAGGCCGCGAGCCGCCTCGCATCGAGCTCAGAGCTTCTTGCGGCCTCAAATCTGCAAGGCTTGAATATTCAGGAGTTTCTCGATGCATAATCGCGCGCACAACCGCCGTGCTATAGTTCCACCCACGGGAAGCTCTCTCACCACCAAGAGCTGGCTGACAGAAGCCCCATTGCGGATGTTGATGAACAATCTTCATCCGGACGTGGCGGAGAACCCGGACGAACTCGTCGTTTATGGTGGGATTGGGCGCGCCGCGCGCAATTGGGAGGCATTTGATGCGATTGTCGCGAGCCTCAAGACGCTCAAAGAGGATCAAACTCTAATGGTCCAATCGGGCAAGCCGGTTGGGGTGTTCCAGACCCACAAAGATGCTCCTCGTGTCCTTATCGCGAATTCCAATCTGGTGCCCAATTGGGCCAATTGGGATCACTTCAACGAGCTCGATAAGAAGGGGCTCGCCATGTACGGTCAGATGACCGCCGGCTCGTGGATATACATCGGCACGCAGGGGATCGTTCAAGGCACTTACGAAACCTTTGTCGAGGCGGGTCGTCAGCATTACGGTGGCGACCTGAAAGGCAAATGGATACTCACCGCTGGCCTTGGGGGCATGGGCGGGGCGCAGCCTTTGGCAGCAGTCATGGCGGGTGCATGTTGCCTGGCTATCGAGTGCGACGAAACGCGCGCCGATTTCCGTCTGCGAACCCGCTATGTCGATCAGAAAGCACGCGATCTCGATGAGGCCCTTGCGATGATCAATCGCTGGACCTCAGCCGGAGAAGCCAAGTCGGTTGCGCTTATCGGTAATGCGGCGGAGATCGTACCAGAACTTCTCAGGTGCGGTGTTAAACCCGACATTCTTACCGATCAAACCAGTGCGCATGATCCCTTGCATGGGTATTTGCCCATCGGTTGGGGTGTCGCGGAATGGCGAGCGAAGCAGGAGAGCGATCCTGAAGCGGTTGAGGTTGCTGCACGGGCTGCGATGAAGACTCATGTCGCAGCGATGGTCGATTACCATCATTTGGGCGTTCCCACTGTCGATTATGGCAACAATATCCGGCAGGTCGCTCTTGAGGAGGGGCTGGCCGATGCCTTTGCCTTCCCGGGCTTTGTGCCTGCCTATATCCGTCCGCTATTCTGTCGCGGAATTGGGCCGTTCCGCTGGTGCGCATTGTCGGGTGATCCCGAGGACATTTATAAGACCGATGCCAAAGTAAAAGAGATCATTGCGGGCGATCCGCACCTTCACAATTGGCTCGATATGGCTCGTGAACGCATCGCCTTCCAGGGCCTGCCCGCGCGCATCTGTTGGGTCGGATTGGGGCAGCGGCACAAGCTTGGTCTGGCATTCAACAAAATGGTGCGGAACGGCGAACTTTCCGCTCCCGTTGTGATCGGGCGAGACCACCTTGACAGTGGGTCCGTGGCCTCCCCCAATCGCGAGACTGAGGCGATGAAGGACGGTTCGGACGCGGTATCGGATTGGCCGCTTTTGAACGCGCTTCTGAACACGGCATCTGGCGCAACCTGGGTAAGCCTTCATCACGGGGGCGGTGTTGGCATGGGCTTCTCGCAGCATTCGGGCATGGTGATTTGCTGTGATGGCAGCGAAGACGCAGATCGAAGGATCGCCAATGTGCTTTGGAACGATCCTGCGACGGGCGTGATGCGTCATGCCGATGCGGGTTATGAAGATGCGATTGCTTGCGCACGCGAGCACGACCTTGATCTACCGGGGATATTATAGCGGTGCCGGTCTCCCATTCCCCCGCACGCAAGTGGCAAGGCCGCTCTGATCCAGAGGATGGTCCTGATGCCAAGAGGATGCATCACCTTGTGTCGGAAACAGGGCGCAGAGCGCTCCTTGGATTTGCCTGTGAGGCGGGCGTGATCCGCAACAAAGGCCGCACAGGGGCGTCACAGGGTCCAACAGCATTGCGCAATGCGTTGGCCAATTTGGCAGCTCCAGCGCGGGCGGAGCCTTTCGCTGATCTGGGCGATGTTGTCGTGAGGGGCGACGACTTGGAGGAGGGCCAAGCTAAGCTAGGCGGGCGGGTGACTGATGCTCTTGCAACCTACGAGCGCCTTGTGGTGATCGGTGGCGGGCACGAAACGGCGTTTGGCGACTACCAAGGCCTTGCCTCATTTTACCCCGAAGCCAAAATCGGGATCATCAATCTGGATGCGCATTTTGACCTTCGCCTAGTTGGTGAAAACGGCGCGTCATCGGGCACACCATTTGCCCAGATCAGAGAGCTCTCGCCCGACACGTTCGACTATCTGTGTCTTGGGATTGCTGAAGAAGCCAACACACAGGCACTGTTCCAGCGTGCGCAGGAATGGGGCGTAGGGACCGTAAGCGATCACGCGCTTATCGCGTCGCCTCAGGCCGGAGATCAAGCGATTGAGGGGATCGTCTCCCGTTCGGACTTGATCTACCTGACAATCGATATCGATCTCTTGCCAGCCTATCAGGCACCTGGCGTAAGCGCTCCGGCCGCGCGCGGTGTGCCTCTCGCTACGGTCGAGCACATCGTCACGAAGATTCTGTCCATGTGTGAGGCGCATGACTGCAAAATTCCACTCGCCGATATTGTTGAATTGTCCCCTCCCAATGACCGTGATGGGTTAACCTCCTCTACCGCGGCGCTATTTACCCGGCGACTGCTTTGCTCGTAAAAAGCCAGTAGTAGAAGGGCGACACTTTTACTGTACCTGTGATTGAGGCTCGGGGTTCACTCGGTATTATTTTGAGTAACGATGGGCTAACAACTTGCACGTGCAAGACAAGGGTCGGCCCCTAACCTCCTATTAACCAATCTCCTTTAGCCCAGTCCGGGAAGCATGAGGTGCTTTGCCTCATGCGCGAACGGGGTTTCACTATGCACTCATTTTCGGGTTTGCCCAAGCAAGAGGGCGCTTCAGAAGCGCAAGTTTGCGAAGGGGCACACGGCTTTGTCATGCCGGGTTTCGAGCCAGTGGCTCATGCCTTTGCAGCCAGCATTCTCTCAGGTGAGGCGTTGGGTGCAGCTTGTACAATCATCCACAATGATGAGGTCCTGGTCGACTTGCATGGCGGTTGGCAAGACACCTCTGCTAGCCGAAGTTGGCACGCCGATGACATCACGCTTGTTTATTCGCTGACCAAGGGTTTGACCGGGATAGCAGGCGCGGTCGCTGTTTCGCGCGGATTGTTTTCCTATGAGGAGAAGGTCGCCGATATCTGGCCTGAGTTCGCGAGCCACGGCAAAGGCGGTGTGACCGTGGGTGAAGCGTTGTCAGAGCAAGCTGGCCTTGCTGCGATCGATTTCAAGCTCACGCTTGAAAACCTTGGCGATGAAGATGCAATCTGCGCTGCCATCGCTGCGCAAAAGCCCAATTGGACGCCGGGCGATCATTCCGGGAACCACGCCTACACTCTTGGATGGATTGCAAGCGAGCTGATTCACCGTCGCGACCCCCAAGGCCGGCGCTTGCCACAATTCTTTGCCGAGGAAATCGCGGGTCCGCTTGGGCTCGACGTGTTTGTCGGTCTCCCTGAGAGCTTTGACCGCGAGCGTATCGCGCGGATCAAGGGTTTTGGTCTCCAAGACCTGTTCATCCACCACACCACTATGCCTTGGCCGCTCACTTTTGAGATGTGTTTGCCGGGCACTTTGGCTTTCCGGACACTCAACAATCCGTTGGTTCTTGAAGGACCGGGCGCGCTTGATTGCGAAGACTTCTGGCGCATCGGGCAGGGCGCTGCAGGCGGAATGGCATCGGCCAGGGGGCTTGCGCATGCCTACAACGCTTTTGCGAGGGGCGGCGAACCACTTGGCATCACGCCACAAGTTATAGCCACCCTCAAGCAAGGGCACAGCTACCCGCGCAAAGGTCTGAAAGATCAGGTCCTCACGGCTGACATGTATTACTCCTACGGTTTCGAGAAGCCCTTTAGTGAGTGGGAATTCGCCCGCACCCGCAGCGCCTTTGGCAGCTTTGCGGTCGGCGGCAGCCTCGCCTTTTGCGATCCTGATGATGGCGTTGCCTATGCCTGGATCACCAATCAACTCGGCACCGGCAAGTGGGATGACCCCCGCGAAAAGATGGTGCGCGACGCCTTTTACACCTGCTTGGAGAACCGCTCATGAGTATCGCCCACGTAGTTCTGTCCGACATTCACCTCGGCGCGCGCGACAGTATTATGACGCACTTGACCGTTCACGATGAGATTGCTGATGGTCCATCCGAGGTGCTGAGTGCCTTTGCCAATGGTATGCGCGAGACGCTTGGCGGGGTGAAGCCTCAGCTTGTGCTGCTCGGCGATGCGCTTGATCTGGGGCTCTCCCCCTTTGGCGATGTGTCAAAGAGCTTTCTGCAACTGCTCGATGCGTTCTTCCCGGTCGATGGTGCTGATCTGTTCGCGCGCGAGATCATCTATGTCGCGGGCAATCACGACCACCATCTGTGGCGCATTGCTCAGGATCAAGGCTTCTTGGAAGCGGTTGAAACGGGAGAAATTCCCAGCGATCTGGCTTCGACAAGTCGTATTTTTGGCACTCCATCGCGCCGTTGTCGGATGATGGAATCGCTGTTGAAGCACCGTCCGCATTTGGCCGATGCCAGCGTACGCATCGCCTATCCCAATTGGGGCATCGCCGACAAAGACTTGAACCGTGCGGTTGTCATGCACCATGGCCATTATCTCGACGGTATGTACCGCGCACTTTCCAATATGCGTGGGTTCTTGGGTGACAGCGATCCGCGTCCTGCGACCATGCAGCAGCTGGAGCAGGAGAACGGCCCTTGGATCGACTTCCTGTGGTCCGACCTTGGCTCCGCTGGCGAGGTTGGCAGTGAAGTGGGTTCACTTTACGAAACCATGCTGAGCGCTGGTGCTAGCCATGACTTTGCTGAGAGCCTGTCACGCAGGATTACGGGCGGCCTGCATTCCAAGCTTGGCATCAATCCCAAGATGCAGCTCAAATACGGGATTACGCTCGATAATCTTATCCGTGCCGGCGTCGATCTGACCGCTGGACGTGCAGCAGAGCGACAACGCGATGGCCATAGCCATGTAATGGGCCAAGACGAGGTGGATGATCTCGGCTGGTACCTCGCCACTCCGGTGGCTGCCGAGATGCGGAAGGAACTTGGCGGTATCCCACGTGAGGTCAATTTCATCTTCGGCCACACGCACAAACCGTTCCAGGATGAGCTGCTCGTTGATGGTTTTGAGGTGCCTGTAGGTGTGTTCAACACTGGCGGTTGGGTTCTGGATGAGCCGACACTGATGCCGGTCCAAGGCTGCGCTGCAATGCTGGTTTCGGACAAGCTCGAAGTCGCCTCCTTGCGCCTTTTCAACGATCCAACCGATGGAACCATGGCGCCAGTGCGGGTCGAAGGAAGTGGACGCCAAAGCAGACTTGTCGATGAGACCAGCGAGGCCGTGAGCCACGCCGCAAGCCATTGGGCCGAGTTCTCCGACATCGTCCACAAACGCATCATTGAGGAAGCCGACAAGCGCGTCGTCAAACTCCTTAAAGACTCAAATGAATACGCACGGGAGGCAGCAGAATGAGCATTGAGCAAACCCCATTCGGGCAAAAACGTATCGCCAAACCGCTCAGTGAAGCGAAGTCCCACTACACCGTTCTGGTGGTCGGCTCCGGCTATGGTGCAGGTGTTGCAGCATCACGTCTTGCGCGCGCAGGGCAAGATGTTTGCGTGCTGGAGCGCGGCAAGGAAATGCTTCCTGGCGAATACCCCAATAAGATTGGCGACGCACAAGATGCTGTGCAGTTCAACGTCAAAGGCGGCCGCATTGGCGCTCCCAATGCGCTGTTCGAAGTGCATGTAAATGATGATCAATATGCGCTCGTTGGCTGCGGCCTTGGCGGGACTTCGCTGATCAACGCAAATGTCTCCTTGGAGCTGGACAAGCGCCTTCTTGATCAGGCTCATTGGCCTCAAGTCTTTCGAGACAATCCTCATATGGTGGACGCGTACTATGAACGTGCCCGCGAAATGCTGTCGCCCAATGCTTATCCAGATACGCACCCCACGCTGGGGAAGTTGGAGGCTCTGGAGCACTCAGCCAAGGAAATGGGTGAGCGGTTCTACAAGACACCGATCAATGTGACGTTCGAGGACAAAACCAACAAATTTGGCGTGCCTCAACCGGCGTGTACCAATTGCGGTGACTGTGTCTCCGGCTGCAATGTGGGTGCGAAAAACACCACGCTTATGAACTACTTGCCCGATGCAGCGAACCACGGGGCGGAGATATTCACCGAGGCCAAAGTGTCGCACGTAGAGCGCGTTGGCGATGTCTGGCACGTCCATGTGTCGCACAATGACGGCGGTGAAGACCATGCGCCTGTCGTCATCACTGCTGACCACGTTGTGCTAGGCGCTGGCGCTTTGGGTTCCACTGAAATTCTCCTGCGTTCTCGTGAGAAGGGACTTCCAGTCTCTGACCGCCTCGGCGCAAGCTTCTCGGGCAACGGCGATGCACTTGGCTTTGCCTATGACAGCTATTTCAAGTCCGAGAAAAAGGAGGATGAAGTTCGCGCAGAGCCATTCTACGCTATCGGCATTGGCATGAACGATGTGGCGAAAGAGGCCTATCCTGGTCCCTGCATCACGGGTGTCATCGACATGCGCGATAATGAAGATGTGACCAAAGGTCTCGTTATCGAAGAGGGCGTTGCCCCCGGCATCATCGCGGCGGGCCTTGGCCCGGCTTTCTTCTTTGGAGAAGCATTGGCAGATGGCTTCACCCGCTTTGGTTTTGACCAAGTCAAACCACGCTTGATGGACGCAAAAGCCATGGGCGAGGCGGTGCAGACCGATCCTGCCTCCATCGCAGAGCTCGCCTATAAAGGCCCAATGTCGCGCACGCTCACATACCTTGTGATGAGCGTTGACGATTCTGGCGGTCAACTTAAGCTCGAAGACGACCGTCTCACCATCGAGTGGAAGCACGCTGGCGAGCAGCGCACCTTCCGCCGAGATGACGACAAGATGCGCGAGGCGGCAGAGGCTATCCAGGCGCAATATTTCTCAGATCCGCTGTGGTCAGAGCCGATGGGCCAGAAGCTTATCACCGTGCACCCGATTGGTGGCTGCGCAATGGGTGATGATGCCAAGACTGGCGTAGTTGATGACACATGCCGTGTGTTTGCAGGGACCAGCGGTACGGAAGTGCACGAAGGTCTTTATGTGTGCGACGGTTCGGTTCTTCCGGGCGCCGTGGGTGTGAACCCGCTTCTCACCATCACTGCTGTGTCTGAGCGCGCAATTGAAAAGCTCGCTCAACGTCGGGGTTGGCGGATCGATTATTCTTTGGACGCAGAAGGCCCACTTCCACCAGAAATGCCAGCTGACGAGGATAATGCCGAAGTGCAGGAGGTTCCTCACAAGGAGCACCTAAAGCTTGGCATCGCCAAGTGGGTGGCAGGGCACGCAATCGGCCCAGTTGCTGATAGCGTTGTTGCGGCGGCTGAACACTTCAAGTCCGGAGCGATTGACGAAGGCAAAGCGGCCATTCGTCAACTCGTCAAAGACCACCCAGAGACAATGAGCCCAGGAATGGACTTTACTGAGACCATGGCCGGCACGATCAGCGCAACCGGGTGTCATCATCGCCCCTGTGGCCATGCAGAGCGCATTCGTGACGACTTTGAGAACGGGGCGGCTTGGGGCCAATCCGAAAAGAGCTTCTGCAGCTTTAAGCTGACGGTCGCGACCGACAATCTCCACCGGATGATTGAGGACAAATATCACCGTTCACTCATCACGGGCGAGGTGCTGATTACTTCGATCTCGCCTGAGCCGTTGAAGGTGCGCGAGGGTGAATTCCAGCTACTGGTCACCAATCCTGACCGGGCGGAAAGCTGGACCATGAATTACACCATGGTGCTAGATGGCCCAAAAGGCCCGATCCACTTCCATGGGCACAAGACCTTGGAGCAGCGGGGCAATTCCGATCCATGGACCGACCTCACCACACTCTTCGTCACCATTCGACATGGAGATGAAGACGGCGAGCTCATTGGACGCGGTGTTCTCAAACTCGGCATTGATGAGTTTATGCGTCAGCTGACCACGATCACCGTGCACGACAGCGACACGTTGGTTGGCCATGTGGTCAATCTGATACCAAAAGCGAAGAAAGCCATCGAGACCTATTTCATGGCGAAATACGCAGGTTTTTTCGCGATGAATGTGTTCCGCGCCTACGGTGGTATGCTTGCAACGCTCAACGACTTCCCGACCAAGGATGCTGAGAGCCTCGTTTTGCGCGAGCTGCATTTGCCAGGGGCGGAGCGCTATGTTGTTCCGACCGCAGACGGCGTCAACGTGGGCCTTACCCGTTATCGCGGGGGCACACGTGGTCCGATCATGCTGGCACCGGGCTTCTCAGTCAAAGCGTCGAGCTTTGCGACGCCCACGGTTGAGAAGAACCTCACCGAAAGCCTCGTTGAGCAAGGGTATGACGTGTGGCTGTTCGATTACCGGGCAAGCGCAGATTCTGGCAATGATCGAGAGAACCCGCCTGAGTTCTGCATTGACGATATCGCGCGCTATGACTGGCCTGCTGCCGTCGCCAAAGTGCGCAGTGTGTCGGGCGCGGACAGCGTTCAGGCGCTCGCGCACTGCGTCGGTTCAATGAGCCTTTTGATGGGTATTGGCGCTGGCTGGGTGAGCGACGTGCGCTCGCTCATCAGCTCGCAATTGACGCTCCACCCGGTGACCGATTGGCTCAACTACATGAAATCTGACCTCGGCATCGCTGGTGCCTTGGGCGAGGTCTCCTTGCTCGATGGCCATATGGACTTTGTGAGCCAAGGCACCGATGCCGACAATCAGATCGATGCTGTCATGTATCAGGTTCCCATGCCCGAAGGTCAGGAATGCAAGAGCCCGACCGTGCGCCGCGTGTTTGGTGTGTTCGGGCCGAGTTGGGATATCCGGCAACTGGGGCATGATACCTACCTGGCACTAGGCAGCATGTTCAGCCGCGTTTCCCTTAGCCCATTCGAGCAATTGCAGGAGATCATGCGCGCCGGCCTTGCGGTGAACAAGGATGGCGATGCCGTCTACACCAGCGAGGACGCAGCGCGCCGTCTGGCCTTGCCGATCACCTTCCTGTCAGGGGCGACAAACCAGATATTCTACCCCGAAAGCGGAAAGCGTACGCGCGTGTGGTTGAGCCAGCACAATAGCAAAGAGCTGTATGACCAACGCATCATTCCGGACTACGGTCATATGGACCTGTTCATCGGCCGCAATGCTAACCGCGAGGTGACACCGATGCTTCTGGACGAGCTTAACAAGCTCGACCAGAAGACATGCAGGCACACAACAAATGAAAGTCGCCGTTCCGCTTAGGAGACGTCTTCCCGCCGCACATTGCGCCCGTTCTTTTGGCCAATGTGCGGCGGGAAGATCAGATTATCTCCTGCCGCTACGGATTTGGCGGCATTGCACCAACTTTCGCTAAACATTTTTGAAAGCCGTCGGACCCTCAATAAAGGGGCAACGTAGACACTGCCCTTGGAAACCGTTTTCGGAGGGGTAGATGACAGCGATTTTCACTGGCCTTGGTTCAGGTCTTGAGCGCGGTTCTTCTAACATTTTGGGTGGCGCAGGCCAGATTGGTGGCGGTACTCTTGGTCGGGCAGGTGAGAATGTCTCTGTTAATGCTGCGACTGGCAATCTGGTTATCAATCGCCGTGATGAGTTTCTCACCGGGCGCGGTCTCGATATTGCGGTCTCGCGTACCTACAACAGTCTCGCCGAGCTCCACGATGGCGACAATGGCGACCAGTGGCAGCAATCGACAACCCGCAAGGTCTTTGGTCTCACCGGAAGCCAGAACGCCAACGGCTCGACAATTAAGCGTCAGGGTGCCGATGGCTCGTCAATTACCTACAGCTGGAACTCTTCCTATGGCGCTTACGTCTCCACCGATGGGTCTGGCGCGTATGACACGCTCAAGAAAGTCGGTTCGCAATGGGTGTGGACCGATGGGACTACGCAAGTCAGCGAGACATACTCGGCTTATGGCACGAACAGTTGGCGCATCGTCAATCAGAAGGACAGCGATAACAACACTCTGACCTTCACCTATTCAGGTGCAAAGCTAAGCAAGGTCACAACCGCCAATGGTGAGTTCAGCCAGTATCACTGGTCGGGCAACAACATCACTAAGATTGTCACCAGCGCCGGCTCGACCCTGACGCGGACCTATTATTATTACGATGGCCAAAACCGTCTGACGCGGGTTGCGACGGATCTGACGGAGAAGAACAACTCGCTGGGGTCTGACCGTTATGAGGTCAATTACAGTTACGTTGGCAACTCGAAGCGGATTGCGACGATCAGCCAGACTGATGGTTCGAGCTTGGCGCTTGTCTACGATGGTTCCGGCAGGATCACCCGGCTGACGCAGACGGTTGCGGGCGGTGATACGCGGGTGACGCAGCTCGCCTACAATTCAGGCTCGACCACAGTCACGCACCCTGATGGGACAACAAACAATCTGTATTACGATGCGAAGAAGCAACTGACGCAGATCAACTTTGTTGGCCCACAATCGGGCGATCCCGTCACCACCAATATCTTCACTTATGATTCCAGTGGGAATGTAACTTCGGTTCGCGACCAGAATGGCAAGACCACCTATTTCACGTTCGACAATCGGGGCAACTCAACGTCTATCACCGATCCAGGTGGGAGGACGATCGTTAATCAGTATGACCTCAACAACAACCTCGTGCAAAGGTCGGAGCTGTTCTCCGACCTGATATCTCAGCCGGTTGAGTTTCTGACGGGCTCCTCGAATGGCTCACCATCAGGCGTGGCAGCGGTGAACGGGGAGTGGAACTTCAGCGATGGGACGGCAACACAGGCCACCAACGGCAGCGTCTGGGCCGCAATAGGCTCGCGGGCCGCGCTCACGGTACAGACCGGGCGCACCTATACGATCTCCGCCGAAATCAAGATCGACAACGCGACCTATGATGCGGCTCAAGGACCGCCATTCGGACTAGGCTTTCTAACGATGGACGACGCGTATGCGCGTGTTTCGCATCTTGCTAACTGGCCGAGCGGGAGTTTTACGAACGGCCAACTTCTCGACAATGGCTGGGTCCGAGTAGAATACTCATACACTGCGGTGGCCGCTGACAAGTTCCTTCGCCCACATTTTTACCGGCGCCCCTCGCTTGGCGGGAATGGAACAATCTCAATCCGCAATATGAGTGTTGATACCAGCGGAGAAGTCGGAGCAGGAGCTGAGGTCGAAAGCACCCGGTACGTCTATGATGGGGAGAACCATCTTCGCTATATGATTGATGGCGATGGCGGGGTGACCGAGTATCGCTATAACAGCGACGGCACGATGGCGTGGAAAATCCGTTATCCAGAGCATGCCTACGCCGTAAGTTCGACCCGTCCTTCTCTCTCCCAGATGGATAGCTGGCGCAATGGGCTGAGCAATCGTCAGTCCTCTCAGATGGTCAACTATCGCTATGATGCGCGCGGCAATCTGAGCCAGAAAGTTGATTACGGCTATGCCAATAACTCTGGCGGTGCGACCACCAATGAAGGTTATGCGCACCACTACTACACCTATGATCAAGCCGGACAGTTGCTTTCGCGCCGTACCGCTGCTCTGGGTACAGAGACATTCGTGTATGATGGCATGGGGCGCACGATTGCTTCGACCGATCTGGATGGCGGTACCACCAGCATCGTCTTCCAGGACAGCGCGACCAAGACCGTCATTACCAATGCGGCAGGCGCGGTCACCACCAATACATACAACAAGGCTGGCGAACTGATCAGCCAGACCACAAGCGGATCCTACGACCACACAGGCACGTCCTCGTACAAATACGACAAGATGGGCCGACTGCGGATGTCCACCGACGAGACCGGCTACAAAACATACTATCTCTATGACAAGCTTGGTCGCAAAGTCGCGGACATTAATCACTACGGCCATATTGCGGAGTATCGTTACGACAAGACTGGCAGGGTTAATGCCACGGTCAACTGGACCTATGGCGTCAGTTCCGCAAACCTTACGACACTGGCTGGCCCCAACAATACGCTCCAGATCGCCAATATCCGGCCAGGCAGCCACTCCTATGACGTTTGGACTTGGACTGTTTATGATGCGAAAGGGCGCGTTCTTCAGACGATTGACGGCGCCGGAGGCGTCACCAAGTTTGAGTATGACAAAGCCGATCGCCTCGTCAAAACCACCAATTACTACAACAAGCTGTCGTCATCGCAGCTGAGTAGTTTCAAGGCTTCTGCGCCAACCGCGCAAGTGCTTCCTTCAGCAAACTCGAAAGACACGGTTAGCCGCGTCTTTTATGACCGGGCAGGGCGCGTGGTCGGTGCGCTTGATGGTGAGGGTTATCTGACCGAAACGGTCTACGACAATGCGGGTCAGAAGATCCGCGAGGTCGTTTACGCCAAGAAAACCAGCTCATCTCTGTGGGCTGCTGGCACATTCAATCAGTTGCGCTCCAACGCTGGCACGACGAATTCTGCGAACCGCTCAATGTACTATGCCTATGATGGCAAAGGGCAATTGCGTTTCACAGTCGATAACGCAGGTCGGATTTCTGAGAATGTATATTGGGAAGGGACCACTTGGCATTCGGTTGGTCTGGTTCGCAAGACCATCGCCTATGCGGCGAGCATCTCCACCAGCGATTACACCTATGACGCGTTGAAAGCGAAGGCAGCTGCTGCGGCTAATGCGACCAATGACCGTGTGTCGTCCTTCACTTATAATGCGGCAGGTAAGGTTGCGACGGCGACTGACGTTGCTGGCACACGCACGACTTA
The DNA here is from genome assembly GCF_947502395.1 of uncultured Erythrobacter sp. GTDB lineage: Bacteria > Pseudomonadota > Alphaproteobacteria > Sphingomonadales > Sphingomonadaceae > Erythrobacter. Next base: position 1,106,501 of record NZ_CANMZM010000001.1, on the reverse strand, counting down.
CACTTATGACAATCGTGGTCAGGTGAAAAAGCAAGTTTTGGGCACGGGTGCAACCGCGCGGACCACGCGCTACTGGTACACCGGTCAAGGAGACCTGCGCTTCTCTGTTGATGCTGAAGGTTATGTGAAGCGGTATGATTATGACAATGAGAACCGCCTGACACGGGAGGTGAGCTGGTCGAACAAGGTCTCCCCCAGCGATTCCACCAGTATCTCTCAGATCAGTTCCATGGCCAGCGGTGCGGGCAGCTGGGCCGATGTGCGCTATACCTATGATGCTGCTGGCCGGCGCAACTCCATGTACGATGGTGAGGGCAATCGGACCGTTTGGGGGTGGCACCGCACGGGGTTATTGGCTGACGAATATGTTGGCTACACCGACTCCAACGGCGCTACCACTGACCGTAGCCGCACACACCATGTTTATGACGGTGCAGGCCAGCTCATCAGGAAATATGAGGCGCATGGCACCTCAGAGGTTGCGGTACCGCACTACGGTTACGATGGTCTCGGAAATCTTACAACTCTACGGGATGCTAACGGCAAATATACATATTACACCCACGATGAGGTTGGCCGTGTCCTAACCGAAACGAACCCCGAAGGTGGCGTAACCCGGTACGAGTACAACGCTTTTGGCGAAGTGGTGAAGACCACCGATCCGCGCGGGCATTCGACCTATACGTATTACGACAACCTTGGCCGCGTCACGAAAACGCGTGATGCTGAGAATTATATCACGGAGACCACCTACACCCAGTTTGGTGAGATTAAGACGGTTACGCGTCGATATAATCGTACGACAAGCGCGGTTAGCACGACGACTCCGCCAAGTGTTTCGGGCCACTCCAAAGATGCGGTTACCCGCTTTGAATATGACAAGCGCGGTCTCGTCACCAAGACGACTGATGCCGAGGGTAACTTCGAGACCTACACTTATGATGCCTATGGCAACCGTGTAACCGCGCGGGCGAAGTCTTCGACCACTTCCAAGGTTGCAGGCGGCACTACCACCTACACCTATGACAAGCGTGGGCTTTTGCTATCTGAGCGGCTTCCTGTCCCATCGTACAACAATGCTGGTTCGGCGGTCTCTTCGACGGTTACCAACCGTTATGAGTATGATGCGCGCGGCAATCGCACGAAGATGATCGAGGCCTCTGGTCTCGCCGAACAGCGCACGACTCAATATGTCTATGACAAGGCAAATCGTCTGAAAGAGACGATCGGCCAAACCTTCCTCGGCAAAACCCCGCGCGAGTACATCTATTATGATGCGCGCGGGAATGTCACCGAGACGAAAGATGCAGGCGGTGGCCGGACACTCTTCTTCTACGATGATCTGAACCGCAAAGTGGTCGAGATCAATGCGGTCGGCACCTACACTCGTTACACTTATGACAAGAACAGCAATGTCACGCAGGTGCGGGTCTATGACAATGCTGTTGGCCTGCCATCGGGTGGCGGGGCCTTGGCCGAAGCTCCGGGAGCCCCATCTGGCGGTTCGCGGGTCACCAACTTCACCTATGACAATCTCAACCGTCTGAAAACAAGCTCGATTACGGGCGCGCGCACCGGTTATTGGAATGGCTCAAGCTGGGTCACCACCACCAGTGCAATAACCACGACGTACACTTACGATGCCAATGGCAATGTGGTGAAGCTGACCGACCCCAATGGGAATACGGTCTGGAATTATTACGACAAGGCCGGCCGCAAGACCGCAATGGTGGATGGTGAACGCTACATCACCAAATACATTTACGACACCAATGGAAATGTCACGCATGAGCGCCGCTATGTGAACCGGGCCGCAACGCCAACCAGCACAACCACACCGCCTTCGGTTAGTGGCAATAACAGCCTCGATCGCATGACGGACTTCACTTATGATCGCAACGGCAACCGCCTAACCGAGCAGCGGCGCAGTCTCCTAGTTTTCAACACCAGCAACAATCAACACAAGACCGTCACTGCGACCATCTCGTACCTCTACAACGGTCTGGGCCAAGTCACTAGCAAAACCGAGGCTACGGGCGAGCAGACCAATTACGTCTACGATGCTGGCGGGCGTCTGACGCAAGAAAAGCGGGCTACCTTTGCCTCGTATAGCGGCAATGTCACTCCGATTGTCGACTACTATTATAACGGTGTAGGTGATCTTGCCCGGACGCGGGCCAGGGGCCAGAGTGGTGTCTCTGAGCGGGTCACTCGCTACACCTATGACGGTGGCAAGCTGCGCACGATGATCGATGCAGAGGGCTTCACGCGCATCTATTGGTATCACCAATCAGGCCTACAGAGCCATGAGTACTATAAACGTGTTAAGTCTGATGGGACTTTTGCTGCCAACTACGATGGTGTTCGGACCGACTACGACAAGCTTGGCCGGGTGACTCAGAAATTTCAGGTCACACATAATGGATCTACTTGGGTTGATTCCGGTCCCAAGGCTATCACGACCTACAACGCGCATGGCGACGTTGCTTCGGTGGCTGTTGGCGGGCGCACCCAGACACAGAACAAATATGATGCCGCTGGCCGCCTTTGGGCCACCAACAGCGGCGATGGGATCTGGAAATACATCGGCTACGACAAGAACGGCAACCAGACGCTGGCGATCACAAGTGCCGGGTTCAACACGGCTAACCGCACGTTTGACTATATCCGCGGGCAGATCGGCCGCAGCGATGTCAACGCAACCTACACGCAATATGACAAGCGAAATCTTGCAACCAAGGTTGTAGAAGAAGGTCGTCAGAACAGAGGCACGACGTCGACCCTTACCTCGACGCGGACCTACAATGCGTTTGGTGAGGTTGCGAGTGAGATCAACGCCAAGGGCGCGAAGATCGAGTACACCTACAATAATATGGGTAAGCTGATTAAAGCGGTGAACCCGACTGTCCAGATCACCAACGAGAATGGCACAACGCAGTGGATCAAGCCGACTGAAGACTATTATTATGACGCCTCTGGCCGCCTTGTGGCTTCGCGCGATGCCAATGGTACTTATGCCAACGGATCGTCGAGCAATGGTGGGGCGAAGACCGCAAGCACCGGTAAGCTGACCAAGCTCTCATTGCTTGCAGGTACGGGTTATGGCGGCAGCCAAGCGCTTGTCACCAAAGAGACTTTTGCCGACGGTGGGATCAAGCAGACCAAATATGACATTCATGGCGACGCACGCACGCTGATTGATCAACTCAATCGGACAACAACGCAATCCTTCGACAAGATGGGCCGGGTTGCGCAGGTCAATCACGCTCATGGTCTGATTGAGAATTTCGCCTATGACGGGCTTGGTCAGCAGATCAAGAAGTGGAACAATTTCCTTGTCGTAGGGGCATTTTATGATCCTTACACTGGGATCAGCAATCCGGGCACGCCCGAGGTTCAGACCACAGATTATGACACGCAAGGCCGTGTCGTGCGTCAGAAAGACTTCGGCGGAGATGTTACCACTCATACATATACTTGGGACAGCAATCTCTCGACAGGGAGCGCTGGCACCTTTGGTGGTTGGACCGAGGTCAAGACCTACGCCAATGGGCGTAGCTCGACCGAGAAGACCGATTTCTTCGGCCGAATGGTCTCCAAGAACGATCTTGGCAGTCGCACCACGAGCTACACTTATGATGTCGCTGGGCGTTTGCGCACAAGCTCGGTGAGCGGGCTGACGACCACGTTCAACTATTTCAACACGGGACAGCACTCCAGCATTGTGACTGCTTCGGCAACTGCTGGGCAGACAAACACCAATTGGACCCGCGAGACCGCCAGCTACACATATGACCAGCTCGGCCAACGTCTGACGGAGCATCTGCGCAAGGAGAACGCGGCTTATACGCCCGGCCAGACAATTTATTGGAATCCCTATGAACCGGACTTTATTCCGCCCAGTTACATCGTAACCAACGTCGTATTGAAGAATGCGAATGCGACCTACGACCAGCTCGGCAGGGTCACCAATTGGTCTGAGGCAGGGTCTTCGATCTCACCTGCCGCAAGCACTGCGTACAAGTATGATGCAGTTGGTAATATTCGCCGAACCACCGCAACCTACAAGAACCTAGATGCCAATGGGAATCCCACTGGCAATATCACTAAGGACTACTGGTTCCGCTACGACAATATGAACCGCGTGGTCATTGATCGTGGGGTGCGTTCAGGCAGCACTATCGTTCGCGGTAATGGCGCAGCCTATGCCAATGGCAGTATCGATACCGGCAAGGAGATCCTCTACAACAAGGCGGGCGAGCGCACGGCTGTGCTCACCACGAAATACACCGCAGGGTATTACTTTAAGGGGGCGGGCTTCCCTGGCTCATTCAGCGAGCAGCGCGAGAGCTACACCTATGATGTTGGCGGTCGTCTAACCCAAATCGCGGTCTCAACCGGCGCCCCTGTTACGGAAACAGCCTTTGGTAGCGGCACGCCTTCAGGCACCATTCCAGCCGCACCTGTCAACGGCACGCGGCGCTCTACATTTGCTTATGACCTCATGGGCCGCCAACTTACCCAAACGGATTATGCAGCCGATGGCACAACCATCGTCTTCAGCCGTCAGGCAAGCTATGACAGCGCCAACCGCCTGACCTCTGACACGACCAACACCAAACGTGGGAATGACACCTATCGTTCGATCACGAGCTATAATTACGGTGCTGGTTCAACCTATGCGCTGGGCAGCGTCGTCTATCAGATCGGCACGAACTATAAGAACAACAATTCCAGCCAGGCCCCCAACACGCGCACAGACAACACTTTCTACTGGCGCGATGGCGCGGTGCAGGCGACCATTCGGCACAAGCCCAACAGTTCGCAATCGACGACCTACACCACAAGCTTCATCTACGATGGATTGGGCCGCCTGACGCAGGCGAATGTCGGAGATTATTACTCACAGACCGTCAAGTTTACCAATGACGAGAACGGTCAGATCATCCGCCGCGATGAAACCTCGATCGCCAACTCCACCGGAGCTCCGCATGAGGTCTGGTATCGGTTCGGTGGACGCCAGCTGGGCTATGTCGGCAATAATGGCACTGCGGACGTTTCGACCGAGAAGTCGATTCAAGAGCGCACCGCCGCACAATCAAGCGCGCCTCCCGGTGTGTTCCGCAATGGCGCGACCATCGGCAGCTCCTATGCGGACTTTGCCCAGAGCTATGATCCGCTCAACAGCTACAGCCAGGGCGCAGGTGGGGGCAGCTACACCGTCAACAAGGGCGATACGCTGCAGTCGATCGCTCAGTCGGTCTATGGCGATGCAAACCTGTGGTACAAGATCGCCCAGCAAAACGGCATTAGCGGCAATGTGCCGCTGGCCGAAGGCATGCGCATCAACCTGCCGACGGGCGTTGTAAAATCGGCGCATAACTCAGGAACCGTATCGCCATACAATCCAGGCGAAGCCATTGGTGACCTGACGCCAACAACAACTGCGCCGCCGAAGAAAGGCAACAAGTGCGGCGTCTTTGGGGTGATTCTGCTGGCGGTTGTTGCTGTTGCCGTGACGGTGGTGACAGCCGGTGCGGCTCTGGCAGCTGTTGCGCCAAGCGTAACTGGCTTGGCCTCTGGCATCTCAACCGTCCTTGGAACCTCAGTATTCGGAGGAGCGGTCGTTGGCGGAGGCGTCATCGGAGCCCTTGGCGGAGGTGTGGCTGGTGTACTCGGTGGAATCGCAATCGGAGCGGGATCCGCGGCGGTCGGCTCGATAGTAAGTCAAGGTGTCGGTGTTGCGACTGGCATCCAAGACAAGTTCAGTTGGAAAGCCGTTGGCTTGGCAGCGCTAGGCGGTGGGATATCAACTGGAATAAATCACGTCTTTAGCGGCGGTGGTTGGCTGGCCGCGGCAGGCAGAGGTGCCGCGAGCAACGCAATCACGCAAGGCGTAGGCGTGGCGACCGGCCTTCAATCTAAGTTCGATTGGGCAGGCGTGGCAGCGGCAGGCGCTGGTGCAGCTGCGGCTCATATAGTTGGCGGAAAGTTTGCTAAAACAAGCTACGCCCAAGACGATATAGGAAACTTCATTGTCACTGAAACGTCCACAGCGGGCGGTCGGATTATGGCAGGAGCAGCCCGCGCAATAACAAGTGCTGCCGCGAGGAGCCTCGTCAATGGCACAAGTTTCGGCGATAATGTGTTGGCATCACTTCCGGATGTCGTTGCGCAGAGCATTGGTGATTTAGTAGCAGGAAAGGTTGTTTCAGAGCGAGTGATCCTTAAGCAGAATGCGGCAGCGAATATCAGTGGCAACAATTATGATATTCCCTCACGTTCTGACCTAACCAGCGGTGGTAATTTCACTAAGGCCGAAGCCGAAGCGATGTTGCTTAAGTTTGCGGATGGCACTGGAACGGTGTTTGATGCGAATTCGGGCAAGATACAGATGGATCCTGCCTTGAAGGCATATCTAGATAGCAATCCTGTGACCTCAACGGAGATAAGCGCAAGGTCAGCAGAAATTCGAAACGCGATAGCCAATGGGGATATTGACGCGTATTATGATTTTAGTAGGCCTAACAATGGTATAGCGCCCGCCGACCGATTTGATCGCCGGATGACACAACTGGGCGACGACACGCGTGCTATTGAAATTGCATTGGATCGACAAGGTCTCGCTCCCACGGCCGCCAACATCACAATGGTCCGCGAAGCTGCTCTCAATAATAATAAGCAATCCTATCCAAAGGGTCAGAAGAGTGACTTCAGAAGAGCTGTTCGAGATGTCAAAAGATTCGACACCCATCGAACAAGATTTGTGGAAGGACTAGCGAGGGCTTCTTTAGCAAATGATCGACTGGGCGCCTTCTCATCCAGTAGCATGAATGCGGTAGTCAACTACGGTGGTCTGCTTACATCATCGATCCAAATGAGCTTGGCAATCAATGATGGCTATTTCACGCTGAGACCGTACGTTTCGGTGTCGCCAGCGAATAGTAAAATACTTATGCGACAATACGGGTTTAGCAGCGAGTCTGAGATTGAAATGTACAAGGAATCCTTCCAGCTAAGCGATAAGAATTTCGGAGAATCTCTCGTGCACGAATTGATTCACGCAACGACAATGAATCACGAAATTCTGTCAATGCATCTGAAAAGAAATCTCTCCGGAAGAACGAATTATGATCCTAACCCCAAGCAGCACTATGATGCACGTCACACCTACACCGGTGCGGCAGGAACAGGGCAGAAAATCAACTTGCCAGCCGGATATTTCAACGAAAACCTCTACGAAGATGGCGCGGTGAATTGGTACACCAAGCAGGTGTTGAAACCATTAGGGTTGTTCTAGACTTTATGACCAAATTAGTGAGTAATATCGCGTTCTTGTTGGTGGTGCTTACATTAAGTGCCTGTACCAATGCGATAAACAGCAATCGTAGCATCGACTCCCTCGACTATGATCTTTCTCTAGTTGGTACTCCGGAAGAAGTTGGTCTGGAGTCGACTCTGATGGCTGGTGAGGCGGTTTCTTGGAGGAGAGTAACGATACTTCAAGCGGACGCCAGCTCTGATCGGCGGGTCACGTTTCTTGACCCGCGTTCACAGACTTCCGCTCTAGCAACTCGGTCAGCCCAGCCGTGTGACTTTTCGGAACCAAATGTCCGCTACCTCGTCTGGGTAAAGAAGCTAAAGCAGGGTCAGCGAATAATTGATGCAATACCCTACATCCTGGTTGCTTGTATTGAGTTGGATCGCGAGAGCTCATTTGGTTTTATAAAAGACTGAGTCAGCCTATACGCAACCGAGCTGTGATATAGTATGGTCGTGCGCCATTTCTGTCCTTTATGTCGGTCGATGCCTGCCAGTTTGGTGATCCTAGGCGGGCAAGTTTTTTTACCCCTCCACCCGCTCAGTATCCGGCAACCCAAACGGCGTCGTCGTGCCGCACGCACTCAGCTCCCAGCTTATCGTAATCCGATCCGCTGTGATGATTCCGCCCCACTAGGATTGGGCTAGGGCCGCATTTTCCTACATCCCAAATGCCTGTTATCGCCTGGGCCATGAACCAGGTTTTTTGCTTGACCAATCAATCGCTTTTCTCGATCAAAGCGCGCCCCATTAATCGAAGGGATTTTAGCCCTAAGACAGTGTCTCAAGTGTGCCAAACGGCAAAGCAAGGCTTGGGATGCCGACCGCTCTCAAACCTCAACTCGCTCAATATTTGGCAAGATAAACGGCGTAGTCCTCCCACATGGACTCCGCTCCCAGCTCACCGTAATCCTGTCTGCCGTGATAAGCCCGCCCCAATAGGTCTGGGAGGTAAGGTCCATAAACGCGGCAATACCGGTCTGAACGCCTTCTTGCGGGTACGCTTCGCCTGTTTCTGGATCGATGACAAAGGGAATGATCCACGGGGGCACGTGGTAATTGCCGGTTTCTGCTTCGATAAAGGCGGTGGTCATCTCGCTCATGCCGTAGATGCCGTTGATGTGGGGCACGCCAGTGAAGCGTTTGATCACCGCTTCCTCGTCTCCGACCGGTGATACGCCCTTGAAGCCGCCAAAATTCAGGATGCGACTGCCTTCCGCCAGCACGCCCTCAAGGCCCATCGCAAGGCCCGCTTTGGCCAAGTTATAGAGGAGCACCGGACCACCAGCGAAGACGACCTTTTGCCCGCGCCATTCACCTGTGATGCGCTCGAGCAGTTCTTCGACGCGCTTTGCATTTGCATCTCGCAAGACAAAGGATCGATCAATGATGCTTTTTACATAATCGCTGGGGGCATCGATGAACTCTTGACCAGACGCGCGCGCATTCTCGATCTGCATGACGTAAAGCTGATGATCGACGCTTTGCCGGTCGGGGATCTGCGCAAAGAAATCTGTATCATTGGCGCACAAGACCTCGCGAAGCATGTCGCCAAACGTCAGCACTCCGGACCAGCCTCCCGCATAAGCTGGCCAGACGACTTTATAATCAGGTGCCGCGCGGTCGAAACGCCCGGGCTTTGCGACTTCCGCGAGAGCCATCTGCGTATGACGGATTGAAAATTGGTGTTCCAGCTTCCCCCGCGGAATAAGGGACAACTGGCCGGTGGTGCCTGAGCTGTGTAGGAGATGCATCGCGGTATCGGTGTTCAGAGCATCAAACCAAGCATCAATGGTAGAGAAATCACGGCCGCGCATTATGCTGAGATCGTTGGTCGTGAAATTGCCAAGCCAATCGATCAGAGTGTCAAATTCTCCTTCAAAGAGAGCCTCTTGCGGGTAACTCTTAAACATCGAATGATGAAACAGGACTTTGGCTAGGTCATCGAATGATCCAATTTCGGAAACACTGCGATGCTCTGCCAACGCCGCAAGTGGTGGAAGGCGATCGACCAGATCGGCAAAGCGCCTTTTTGCCGCCGCAAGCTGGACCGGTAGTATCTCATCTGAGCTTTGGTGGTGCGCGGCGTAGAGATCGAACTTGAAGTGCTCCGCTGGGTCGTCTGCAAAACTCATTTAGATCATCCCTTATTGGAAGTCGGACTCGAGAAGTTGGGGGAGATTGAGCGCTTTTCTAAGCTTTGCCTCGTCGCAAGTTGTCCAACATGGCTCTCACTTCTCTGTCACTCGCGATGCTGTTTGCGGTGCGGTCAATTACGCTTTGAAAACCGGGTGAATTGGCCAGGCTTTCGCCAAACTCTTCGGTCAGGAGCGCGCGGACAAAGCCGCGCGTGAAATCTTCCTCAGATAGGCCCTCGATTGCTGCCAGTGCATCCACCATCTGGCGGGTACTCATGGACTTCGCTTCGGGTTTAGCCGTTTTTGAGGTTGCGTCGGCCTTTGTTCGCTTGGCCATTCGCTGGAGCTGCGCACGTATTGCGGCGATCACCTGATCCGAATTTGTGATCCGGGTCATGACATGCGCCGCCCGTAAGCGCTGGACAATGAAGGCGTGATGAGGAGCATTGCGCGCTGGCTCTTAGTGTTTAGTCGGGTTGCCGCCGAGCTGGCCCAGCAAGAGGGAGGCTGCCGAGGTTGCACTGGCATCGTCGTTGCTCTTTTTGTCCAAGGCGTTGTTCCCCCCCGCTCCGGCATCCATTTTGGCTTTCAGTTCGCGCATCAGAAGTTCGATATCCCCGTTCATGGGGAGGTTCTCCTGATTGAGGGAAATCCCATTCTCAAACTTGGCGATGGCTTCTGAAAACTCGTCACGAATGACGTGAACCATGCCTTCAACAAAGACGCGAAGATAATTGTCCTTGGGTGCTCTTAGTATCGGCCCCCAGGTGGCGAGCGCACGGTCGGCTTCGCCACTCGTTAGCTCGAAGAAGCCCAATTGATATCGGGCAATGGCGTATTCAGGGGCAATCTCGACCGCCCGGGATAGTGATTCATGGGCTTTGATATGATCTGCCTGGCCCGCAAGAATTGAGCCGCGCATGAAATGGAGACGTGGATCGTTCGGGTATTCACTCAACAGAATGTCGATTGAACCAATGTCGTCTCCATCGCTCGCGGACAGCGCGGCGACGAGCTTCTCCATTTCACTATCTGGTGCGAGTTGTTCTGCCATCGGCTTGTTGTCCTCTATCGAAACTTGGCAATCGACTTGCGCATCCGCGCGAGCGCTTTGGAGTGAATCTGAGAGATCCTTCCACGTGATAGGCCCAGGAGAGACGCGATCTCGGCAAAGCGAAGCCCTTGTTTATAATGGTAATCCATCACGCTATGTTCGGGGTCTGGAAGATTGGCAAGCTTCTCGCTGAGCGCATTTGCCATCTGCTTCCACGCTGCGCCATCAAATGCTGACGGCGCTTCGCTTGCGACGTTGTTGGCCTCTTCGTCGGCGTTGTCTTCGAGGATAAAGCCCAATGCCATCCCTACCACTACTTCGCGCAACGCTTCCATCTGCTCCTCTTCTGAACCCGTCTTGTTCTTGCGCTTCAATGAGGTAAGCCTGTCACGCTCAGCGCGTTTGCGAGCATTGAACGAAGCGCGCGCTTCCGTCGCTTTTGCAAGCGCGTTGCGGATAGCGCCTCTTATGCGAGGCCTTGCATAAATCGTAAATGCGATACCGCGATCTGGGTCAAAACGCTCAATTGATGCAAGTAATGCCTCATAAGCCTCGTGCACACAGTCAGAGCTTTCAAGGCCCATACCAACGATACGGCCAAATTCCTTTAATGCCGTGCGCCGAGTGAATTCTCGGTAACGCGCAAATAGGGCTTTTCGTGCGTCGCCAGGTGCGGTTGAGCGTAAGCGGCGCCACTCGGCTGCCTCTTCGCGCTGGTCATCAATCAACAAGCGCAAGCCGTCGCCCGACCTCAGTGCCGTCACACGAAGCTCCCTATCAAGCCCTGGAGCACGAGGCTCCAACCATCGATCAGGACAAACATCAGCACTTTGATTGGCAATGATATGGTCTGTGGTGGAACCATCATCATACCAAGCGACAAGAGAATTGAGGCCACCACGAGATCAATCAGAAGGAACGGCAGCATAATCACAAAACCGATGGTGAATGCGACGCGCAGTTCGTTCATCACAAAGGCAGGGATGAGTTTTAAGATCTCGATGTCGTCTGCGGTCTCCGGCAATGGCGTACGCGAGATCGAATAGACCATCTCAATATCGCTCTCTCTCGTATGACGAAGCATGAATTCCTTCATCGGCTCGGATGCGTTCTCAAGCGATTGGGTGGTCGTTGCGCTGCCATCAAGAAAAGGTGTGAGCGCTTCATCATTCACCCTGTCAAAAGTTGGCCCCATCAAGAACGCACTCATAAACAGAGCAAGGCTCACCAATACGATATTGGGCGGTGTTTGAGGCATGCCGAAGGCGTGACGCACCATGGCGAGAACAATGACGATGCGAATGAAGCTGGTTGTGCTGACGATGAGAGCCGGGATTACAGCCAACAAGCCCAGCAGCAGTGCGGTACGTGTTACTTCGGTTTCGCCAGCCGTGCTGGGAGCAATCACGGGTCCTACCGCTTCCGCGAGGGGCGAGGTCGCAGCCAGCACGGACGAAGGCAGCGCAAGGCTCATCAGTGCGACGGCCAAAAGACTTGCGAACCGGATCATTTCGCATCCCCATGGGAAGCAGGAGAATCTGTCGTGCCAACGGTGTATCGATCTATTACCGTCGCGCCGCTTTGGGAGATATGCAACAGATAGCGCTGCTCGTCGCGCGCAAGCACAATAATCTGGCTTGAAGGGCCTGTCGCCAAACGGTTTATGATCGCGAGCTTTTCTTGCGCCGGGTCCGGCACAATGCCTGCACTTGTAATCGGATTGGTAAAGCGATCAGGCAAAAACGGAAGCCCATAGCGAATGCGCAAGAAGCCCACCGCCGCAAAGGCAAGGAATATGCACAAGATCATCACCAGAGCGATCCGAATCCAGGGGATGTCTGGTGCACTGCCTTGGAACGAGCCCAAGGACATCAGAGTAGCGGTTGAGATGATTGAATTGCCCATTCTTACCTTAGGTCCGCTTGCTCAACCTATCTCTGTCAGCCGGATCGCGAAGCGGTCATCAACGGTCACGATTTCGCCGCGAGCAATGGTCTTGCCGTTGACCCGGATATCAACCGGGTCAACTGGAGTGCGGTTGAGGGTGATCACATCGCCTTTGGACAGTTTGGAAAGCTGGCCAATCGTCATCTCGCCCGAGCCAAGGAGGGCTTCGCAATCGACAGACACGTGATCGACAAGTTCCACCGGGTCAGTGCTTTTCGCGTTATTTCCGGGAGTCTTGGATCCCTCTTTTTCGGGTGTATTTTCAGAGTCTTGTGTCATTTTTCTTCCTGAAATTCCAAAGTGTATTGTGTGCCGGTTTCGCTGATCACGAAGGCAAGTGAGGAGCGCTGTCCCTCAATAATCAACTCGGCCGTGTCGTCGGGCTTTGTATCGAGGAGAAGCAAGTCTCCCTTCTCGAGACCGGCCAACTCTTTGAGCGTTATCGCTGCTGACCCGAGCCGGGCTGAAACGCCGACAGTGAGTTCATCAATAGCTTTTGTTGCGCTTTCCAATTCGCAGCGTTGTTGCGTCGTGGGATACGTTGCGCCCGTAATCATAACGAGCTGCGGGAGCGAGCACTCAAGCGCGATTTGCGCCTTGCCTAACGGCCCGATGAGGAGCGAGAAGACGCGCGGAAATATGGTAGAGAACCGAGATGTTGAGGCGTCTGCTTCTTGAGGAAGGAAGTCGGCAATCCGCTTTTCCAAATCGCTCAAGGCACGCTTTCCGAGCTTGGTGGCCAGATCCTTGTCTTCGCTGGTAGACAGTGTCTCTTCCTCGGCACCAAGGATGGCCAACGCCAGTGCAATTACTGCGTCCGGTTTCCCCGTTAGCTCAAGCCCTTTTGCTCGGCCCAAAGTCTTGTGGTCTTGTGACATTTGCGGGGACGCTTCGTCCCAGTTGCCAAGCGCTTGCCACGGCGAAGTTTTGAACCAATCTGCAGCCCAGCCTTGCACCACATCTGAAATCGGCTGCGCTGCTCTGCGCGTGGTGAGGCAGGCATCAGGTAACCAAGCTTGCATCATCCCTAGCCCTGCCCACGAATGCCGAACAACTGTTGGATCATATCGTTGGAGACCGAGATGATCTGGCTGCTCGCTTGGAAGCCACGCTGGATCAGGATAAGGTCGCCGAACTGGTTGCCCAGATCAACGTTCGAAGCCTCGAGCCTTCGTGACAGGATTGATCCTACGCGTGTGTCTTCTGCACCCAAGAACTGGACTTGGCCAAAGCCATTGAACTCAAAAAGTGCATTGCCACGTTGCTCCAACGATTGCGGATCGCGAAAATCAGCAAGGGCGACCGATCCAAGTTCGAGCGTTTCTTCGTTGGTATATGTGATTTCCAACTGGCCTTGTTCATTGACAGCAAGAGTTGCCAATGAACCAGTGCTGTGCCCTTCCACATCGCTCGCACGCAATGAGGACACCGTTCCGGATGAGAAGCTTGTGACGCCCTCGGAAAAATCGAATGTTACGCTGAGGCCTTCATCTTCATCTTCGAAGGAGAGTTCTGTTGTATCGCCAGACACTTCACCATTCGCAAATATCAACGTCTCGCTGCCCAGCTCTGTGCCCGATCCATTTGTGACAGTGACGGTCCAGGTGTCCACTTCATCCTGATCGCGTTCAAATTGAACCGTCCAATTATTCTCCTCCCCATTGGGGCCAAAAACGGTGAGATCGGGAATTGTGAAATCGTCGGCTGTAGATGAGAGGTTATCGGCAAATGTCACACGAGTGGTGGCTTCAGGAGGATCGGTGCGAAATTCATCGATATTAAGCTCTTTTGGACGGCCTTCCTCATCAAGCACGCCAAGGCGGAAATCTGTATTCTGGAGAACAATGAACCCTTCGTCATCGACGACGAAGCTACCGGTTCGCGCGAAGAATTGTTGATCGCCATCGATTAGAACAAAGAAACCATTACCATCGATCGACAGGTCAAGATCGCGACCGGTCTGGCGTAGTTCACCCTGACTAAAGTTAATCGATAACTCGTCCAGACTCACGCCGTAGCCGCTTCCTTTGGGTGAATTGCCAAATTCAAGCCCACCCTGGCTACCAGCGCCGAAGACGTTCTGAAACGTTACGTCATTGGCCTTGAATCCCACTGTATTCAGGTTGCTGACATTGTTGCTGACCGCTTGCAGGCCATCGGAATAGGACCCAAGCCCAGACAGCCCAATATAGATTGCTCCAAACATTATGGGGTCTCCCTGATTTGTGAAATATTTGCGAGAGGCAGTCCGCTGATCGTCTGCCCCGTTGGTGTTTCAAGAGTGATGGTTCCGGTCCCGTCTTCAAACGCGACTGCGCGTACAACGCCGCTTATGGTGCTGGCACCCGCCGATACGTCGACCGTCTGGCCAAGCACGGCCGAGCCTTGGCTGGTAGTTTGTGCAGCGACCAGACGTTCAAGATTGTCGTTGGTCTCTTGGCTGAGTTGGATCTGTGAGAACTGCGCCAGCTGAGAGACAAATTCAAAGTTGTCCATTGGTTCCAACGGATCTTGGAAAGTCAGCTGCGTAAGCACGATCTGGAGAAGGCTTTCGAAGCTCAGGCCAAACTGATCAGTCGCGCTCCCCGGATCGACCGCAGGGGTCTGAGGTTGATTGACGGGTGAGCCGGGGCCAATGGGCGGTGCTTCTTGCATTTTATCTTTGGCCTTCCTGTTCGAAGACCTCGAGAGGCTTTGAAGGCAGTCCGAATTCGGAAAGTCCGCTGCGCACTGCGCGCATGACTTGGTCGCGCTGCTGTTCGCTGAGGCGTGCGCCCCTTATCATCACACGGTATTCCGATGGACTTGCGAGCAATTGGGCAAATGCTGAATTTTGTGCAGACCACATTTGTAGAGATTGTATTGGCGCGGCGTTAGCTGTTCTGGATGCAGCACGTGTGCTTTGCTCTTGCCCAGCGCTCGCTTTGGCCGAACTACTCCCAATTTGCGCTAGACCAGGTGCAGCAACTTGCGCGGATTGAAGACCTGACGTCGCCGCGATTGCATATCCAGGCACAGGCGTTGTTCGAGTAGCTGCTGGTTCGAAGAGGCCTGCTGGTGTCGCGTTCGAGTATTGGTTGAACACCCTATGGCCGTCTATAATGCCAAATGAGCCGACAATTTCCGCGCGCATGGCAGCGAACTCGGGGCTATCGATCCCATTGATCGGAGCAGAAATGGTTTCAGGAGTATGGCTAAAGGAAGCAGGGCCCACAATTGGGCGAGCGCTAAAGGCAATCGCATTGTCACTCACATCTGGAGCTGCTCTGTAACTCGCCTGATCTTCAAGCATCGTTGGTGAATTCAGCCCAACTTGGGCGCCAGCCTCATCGCGATTGACGGCGCTTTGAGAGATGCTCGGAGGGACGCTCTGGCTAGTTCCTCGGCTTTCTTGAGTTTGTTCAGCCCGATTTTTGCCCTGCGCGTCGCCATTCAAGAACGCCGCAAATTTACTTCCACTGCCCCCGTTTCGCTCGGCCCTCTGCGGCTGCGGTGCTGCTTGCGTGGTTCCGAAGGGGCTATGTTTTGGAGGAAGCCATCCGATATTACTCATGCTTGAGTTCCCTTTGACGCGGCTACTTGAGAGAGAAATTCGCGCGCTGCGCCATCCTCTTTCTTGCGGCGTTCCTTGCGCAATACCGCGCAATAGCGATCAGCGAGGTGTTCTGACTGTCGCTCTGCCTTGATGCGGTTTTGTCTTGCGGTGGTCTCTTTGTCTTTTGCATCAGCGTGCACCTCACGTCGCTTCTGAAGCTTAGTTTCGGTGTTGGTTATCAGCTGAGAGAAGATCTGAAATTGCTCGATCTGGAATTTGCCCTGCGCCGCATAGTGGTCAAGCGCATGATACTGGGCTGTAAGCTCTGCTTCGGCATCGCTGGACGCCTTAGCTGCGGTTCTTTCCTCACAAACAGCACGAGCATGCTCGGCTTTGCTTTGTTGCTCACGCAAGGATTGGAGCCTTCTTAGGTCGGCTAATGTTTGAGAAGAGGTCACAGTGAGGCACCCCCAATCAAACACTGCTGCAAAGCTCCGTCACTCGCAGAAAGAGAGCTCGGCGAAGCGCCCGATTGCATTAGAAATTGCTGGATCTTTGGCCAAAGGGAAACAGCACGGTCGATTTCTTCACTTCCACCGGATTGGTAAATGCCACTTTCAATCATGGCACGGGCTTCCTCAAAGACCGCTACATTTGCCTTTAGGTTCCGCGCGCTTTCTTGTTGTTTAGAATCAAGAACCTGATCGGCCACTCGGCTGATTGAGGCGCGAACGTCTATCGCGGGGAAATGTCCTCGTTCTGCCAGTTTTCGGGAAAGGACAATATGTCCGTCGAGTAAGGAACGCATGGTCTCGACGATAGGGTCATCGACATCATCGGTTTCGCTCAGCACAGTAAAGACTGCAGTTATCGCACCCTTGCCTGCAATCGCACCGCACCGTTCGACGAAATCGGGAAGGGCGGTAAATACATTTGGAGTGTAAGATCGCAGTGCCGGCGGCTCTCCTGCAGCGAGACCAATATCGCGCAAGGCCATGGCAAGGCGCGTTACTGAGTCCACAAAAAGCACGACGTGCTCACCCCGTTCACGCCAGTATTCGCACAATGCCAGCGCCTGCTTCATGGCGCGAATGCGCACACTTGGTGCTTCATCGGACGTTGCGGCGACCAATGTGACGGGGACCTTGCTATCGGCCTCCGTGTTGATATTCCAGAGGCGCTCCACCTCGCGACCGCGTTCACCAATGAGGCAGATGACCACCTTGTCACAGGCTACTCTTGAGGAGAGCTGCTCGACTAAAGTCGTCTTGCCCACACCGCTTGCTGCGAAGATCCCAATGCGTTGTCCTTCAGCAAGAGGCAAAAGCGTGTCGATAGCGCGGATGCCCGTTTCTACTCTCTTGGCGACGATCGTTTTGGCCATGCTTGTTTGGCCGGCGCGCAGCGGTGTCTTAGTTGCAAGAATGCTCGGTTTGTCATCAATTGGTTCGCCAAACGCATTGACTGCCCGGCCTTCGAATTGATCACCCACCGCAAAATCTGAATGGTCGCGGTTGAGGGTGACCGTGCCGCCCGGACGAACTTCCTGCATATCGCCAAGCGGGACCATCTCAACCCGGCCTTCTTCCACCGCAACAACTTCGGCCAAGGGAGGAGACTCGTTGGTGCCAATCGAGCAGACATCGCCAACCTGACAAAGCGGCCCATTTGCGCTGAACGATTTCTGCCCAATCGCGATGATTTGCCCAGTGAAATCGGCGAATTGCACTGCTTTGGCAGTTTCAAGGAGGGCGCTCGCTCTTATCATCTTTGCTCAGGACTTTGCACTGCTCGATCAAGGAAGCCGATTGCGCTTCCAAGCTGCCGATCGATGGACGCGTCGAGCGAGCCGAGTTTCAAATCGAAAAAGCAAGCGCCTGATTTCAGGTCCGACTGCGACACTATTTCGACGCTTGGGAACTCTTGGGATAGGGCATCAAGCGCACCCTTGTCGGGAAAGTCATCAGCTGACACGCGCAACCCAAGGACTGAGCCCGCCGCGAGTTCACTTTTCCAATGTGTCGCTGCACTCACCACATGTGCAGGCATCTCAAACCTGTTGCCAAGGATGTTGCCAAGAATTGCCCGGCTTATTGCGATGCCAGCCTCGACTTGGTTGTTGAGACTCTCTTTGAGACCCTTTTCGCTTTGCGAAAGGCTTGCTTTCAGCAGTTCTATGGCCTCCTCGGACTTTGAATCTGCGGCTTTCTCCCCGGCTTTGAATCCTTCCTTATAAGCCGCGGACTCTGCGGCGGTTATCTCCTTCTCCTTTTCACTTAGCGCTTTTTCAAGCGCAGCAATCTGGTCAAGGAAATGGTCCTCTTTCGCCAATGACTGGTCCTGTGATGGCGCAACGCCCACCGCAGTCTTTGCCTCGATAGGCTTGCTGACTGCTTCTGGCGGCAAATCGCGGACAGGTGCGCTAAACTCGTAATTCTGTGTTACGGAGTTTGTTGAGTGCGCTGCTTTCACGATGCTCATGCGCGCTGCCCCCCATTGGTGGCGAGCCATTTATTGACCCGTTCAACCATGCCGCGCCAACCGGTGCGCGGTATGTTCATGCCTGAACCGACTTTGGCTGAATGAATTTCCCAAAGCGCATTGGAGCAGGTTTGGCTCATGCCAATTGGCGCGCTGTTTTGGGATTTCTCGACGAGTGACGCGAGCCAGGGAGAGTAGCCAAGGAATTGTCGATCAATGCGCTTCTGGCGCTCTTCTTCGAGGCGCTCAGCTTCGATAAACTGATCGAGTGCGTTCTCAGCGCCGATACGCTCGTCGGCTGACATTCTGCCAAGCACGGCCTCTCTGTCTTTTTCGCTCAGCGCTGAAAGCCGTTCAATCAGTTGCGTGGTCTGGTCTTGCGCTTCATCCATCTTAGCTGGCCTCCCGTTCCAAATTGGCGCTTCGGAGCAGCTCGGCAAAACTGTCAGCTTCCTCGTCTGATAGCTTGCGACGGGGGCGGGCGGCGAACAGGGCCAGCACAACGATACCAAGAGGTATCGCCAGCCACAGCCATGAGAGACCTGCAATGTTGGTGAGTGGATCAGAATTGGCCGTCCAGTCTCCTTGCGGAGAAGGAGGTGCCTGTTCTGTAACTGTACGAGGAGGCGGCTGATCTGCTGCGGCAAGCGCACCAGTGGTGAAATCCAGCATATCTCCTGATGCGCCAGAGAGGGCGATTGCATCGGTCAAAGTATCGGAAATGATCGAACGTTCTTCCGGGCTCAGCTCTTGCGGAGTTCTGACCATGATACGCAAGGACCGATCTTCAAGGCCAAATATCCGTCGACTATCAGTTTGAGAATTTGTGGTTTCCTGCCCTTCCTCATCAACAACGGCCGCGGTTTCATTCGCCACTTGATCAAAGGCGGAGACCTGAAGGTCAAATGGCTGTTGGGGGAGAACATCCGCGATCGCGCCGCGGGCCCGGATCGCGACCAACTGCTCCACCGCCTCACGTTCACTTGAGGCAGGGGAGCCCGAGTTCAACTCGCCAGTGTTGGGGACGCCCATCAGTCCACCCGCTTCATTGAGAACCACCACATCCGCAAGCAGGAGCCCAGGGACCGACGATGCCACGAGTTGCCGTATGCCATCGACCCGGTCGGATGAGAGTTGCTGGGTTGGTTCCATCTCGACTGTGACCGCCGCGGTGGGATTGTCCTGCTCAGACCGGAAGAGGGTGCGCTCTGGCATTGCCAAATGCACTCGGGCGAATTCAACTCCACTCATCATCATGATGGTGCGAGAAAGTTCGCCTTGGATTGCTCGCTGAAGGTTTATCTTTTGCGCAAACTCCGTCAGGCCGAGTTCATTCTCATTGAACAGTTCAAACCCAGTGGTGCCGCCCATTGAGATGTTCGCTCCCGCAACTGCGACGCGGGCATTGGCTGCTTCGTCTTCGGGAACGAGAATATCATGACCGTCATTGGCTAGCTGGTAGGCTATCCCCGCGGTATCCAGTTCAGCCACGATCTGAGATGCGTCGCTTTCCCGAATGTTCTCATAGATCGGCACATAATCTGTTCGAAGAACAAAGAACCACAGTGCCGCAAATAGGGCAATAATCCCCAAAAACAGTAGGATGAATAGACGCAATTGACGAGGTTCAGCGAGCATAGAGAATTGGCCAGATTAGAGCTGCATGTTCATAAGCTGACGGTAGCCTTCGGTGAGACGCTGGCGCACTTGGGTCGCCAATTCGACCGCCATGCGGGCTTCTTCCAGAGCTACAGTCACGTGGTGGATCGGCGTTGTGTTATCGACGACGAAGCGCGCGACCAGATCATCCGCCCGAGCGACTTTGCCGTCGACATTGGCGATCCCGTCGCTCATCATCTTGCCAAAGTTCGAGGTCGCAAGATCCGAGGATTGTTGTACCGCATTTGGCAGTTGTGCTGCCTGGCTTGATCCGAGATTGCCCATCGTAATCTGCGTCGCAGAGGTCACAGAGGAAATAGCTTCGATACCGTTCATGATTGTCTCCCCACTTGGAGGGCTGAGGAGAACATGCGTTGCGCTGCCTGAAGAGCCACAAGGTTCGCCTGATAAGCACGTTGCGTCTTGATCATCAGAGACATCTCGTCCGACTGTGAGATATTCGGATAGCTCACGAAGCCATCTTCATTGGCGTGCGGGTGGTCCGGATTAAACACCTGGCGTGAGCCGGAGTTGGTTTGGGCAATCTGATAAACCATAACGCCGCGCTCTGGTGGGGCATCGGCGGAGCCCTGTGCCCGCAGTTCGGCGCCAAAATCGGCAACCGGACCGGACACAAGACGCTGGGCAGTGTAGGTTTCACCATTTCCAGTGCGCGTTGTGTTCATGTTCGCCAAGTTTGTGGCAATCACTTGAAGGCGCTGCCATTCGACATCCAGCGCGGAACGACTGATCTGTGTGGCTTCCATGACTACTGACCCCCTCTTACGGCTGCTCTGGCGATCTGCATCTGCCGGCCCAGGAGGTCCGCCAAGGCGGCATAACGGCCTGCAGTGGAAGACGCGCTTTGCATTTCCAGATCGAGCCGAACGTCATCTCCTGAGATGCGCGGGCCGTCCGTTTCCATGTTGAAGACGAGCGAACGCACAGCTTCTGGGCCATCTTCGGCGGCTTCACGAAGCGCGTCCTCAAAGCTGACCTCCCGGCGCTGAAAAACTTCAGAACCGGCATTGGCAATGTTATGCGCTATGGCCGTCTGACGCATCGCCAAAGCGTCCATCGCTTTGATCGCCAGTGCTTGTGAAATCTCGGACATGTGACCCCCTCAGATCTGAGTTATTGAATGATGATATCTGCATGAAGAGCACCGGCGGCCTTCATCGCTTGCATGATGGAGATGATGCGTCTCGTGCCTACTCGTGCTTGCGATAAGCCTTGCACAAGAGACCCCACATCAGTGTCAGGAAAGCTCGCAACCGTGTCGTTTTCGCCTTCTTCGACCATCAGGTCGACATTGGTTACGATCAAGCTCGAAATGTCATTGGCAAAGCCCCCGATAAAGCCGGGCTGGCTGGCTTCGTTGTCGCTCTTGACGGTAACCTTGATATCACCTTGGCTGATGACGACGCTTGAAATGCGAACGTCAGAACCCGCAACAATTGTGCCTGTGCGCTCATTGATCACAATTCGCGCCAACCGGTCCGGCACGATCCGTAGGCTTTCGAGCTGCGCGATAAAGCGCGACAATTCGGCCTGAGTGCCGGGGAACTGGATCGTCACTTCATCGGCGTTCTTTACTTCTGCGATCTGGAACCCCTGGCTGCGATTGATCGCTTGGGCGATCCGCTCAGCAGTGGTGAAGCTGGCCTCGGAAAGCAGGAAAGAAATCTGACCGTTGTCCTTTAGAATGCTGGCCTCAACGGGATATTCAATCATGGCCCCGGCGGGCAGAACCGCGGTGGTCGGAAAGTTGCGTTGCTGACGCTCAAGCTCAGCTTCAAAGGCATAACCGCCAACCGTCAGTGACCCTTGCGCGAGCGCGTAGGGCTTTTGATCCGGGCCCAGCAACGGTGTCATAAGCAAAGTCCCTCCCGCAAGCGAACGTGCATCGCCAATGGAGGACACAATCGCATCCATCCGGTCGCCTGGATTAGCAGAAGGGGGAAGCGTGGCGGTGACGATCACGACAGCAACGTTGCGACTGTTGATCTGCTCTTCACTGACAGTCGTACCAAGCCGCTGCAGCACATTGCGCAACGCCTGCCGGGTAACCTCGCTTCGACGAGTGTCTCCAGTTCCGGGCAGGCCTGTGACAAGGCCATATCCGATCAGAGAATTCTCTCGCCAGCCGTCAAATCGGCCGAGGCCGGTAAGCGAAACGTCCTGCGCTAATGCGCCGGACGGCACAAAGACTGTCATTGAGGCAATCGCAGCAATAAGGAGGCAAAGCTTCTTCATCGTCAAAGCCCCAGAAAGCTAAAAATGCGGTTGAGGAGCCCTGGCTTTGCGCTCCGGGTCGCAAAGCCTTCTCCGTCGTAGTTGATCTCAGCATTCGCCAGCCTGGTGGAGATCACGGTGTTGTCAGGAGAGATGTCGATTGGGCGGATTTGGCCGCGAACCTCTATGTCGCGATGCTCGCCATTCACGAGCATGTATTGCGCGCCTTCAATGATGAAGTCCCCATTGGGCAAAACTTCGACGATGTGCGCCGCCATGCTCGCAGCAAATCGATCAGAGCGTTCGGTTTCGCCAATGCCGCGATAAGTGCTGCCGATCCCAAAACTGAGGCTTTCGTCGATCCCGCCAGCTCCAAAATTCCCGTTGAGCGAGGTGTCTTTGCCAGACCGCGTGCCGACCCGGTTGGTGGCACTGGCACTTTCAAATATGACTACGGTGACAATATCGCCAACCTCATGCGCACGGTTGTCGGCGGCCATATTTGCCCAATTGTCCCTGTCATATAGCTGCTCTGCGATAAGCGGCTGTGACATCAACAAGGGCACGCTGGCTAAGGTTATGAGAAGAGACTTCTTCATTTATCTTGAACCTCGACAATGTGAGAAACAGGGGCAGGAAACACTTCGCCGTCGCTAGTGCGGATAAAGACGTTGCTGCCTTCGCGTGCCGTCTGCATCGTGGTGACTGTGCGCGTGATGGTAACCGGGCCAGCTCCCGTTACGAGTAACACCTCTTTGCCTTTGGCAAGGCGCTGTTCGCGGGCAGGCCGGATGGGGCCGAGATAAGTACCTGAGGCGATGGTTTGCCTGGCGACGGGTGCAAGTGCTTGGCGATCATAGCCGACAATCTCAGCAGCCCCTCCGTTCTCGCAAGGCGCCTCGGCGACAAGCGAAGCGGTGACAAACTCCCCCTCCGCTATCGGGTTCGACGCTACAAAACACTGGCTCGGGCGGCGCAGGGTGGAAGCGGCGGGAGCAACCAGCACAACGCTATTTTTAAATGCGAGTGTCACCGCAGCCATGGGCAACCGATTGCGGATCAGTTGGTGCGCCGCGTCCTGATCCAATTCCAGCCTTGAAGAACCGCGCGGCACCTGTGCGATGATGGGATCATTGTGGCCTGTTGTGACCACAGCAAGGTCACTCAGCCGGACGTGACGGTCCTGCAAATGCACTTCCGTCGGCACGTCAGCGATCGCCATCAAAGCCAGACTTGTAAGACCGATAACCATGTGTGCGCCCCCTCCCGTGCTCGTCTATCGACTGAGGCTGTTGGTTATGGAGGCCACCTGATCAGCGGTCTGAATGACCTGAGCGCTGGCGGCGTAGGCACGCTGAAGGATGAGCATCTCAACCATCGCTTCGGTCATCTCGACGTTGGATTGTTCCATCATGCCTTGGCGAATGAAGCCAATTCCGTCTTCGCCCGGCACAGCGTCCGTTGTGAAGGCACCTTCTGCCAAGCGATACTGGCCTGATCCGAGCGGGATGAGATCGCTATCCGCCTGCTGACGCACCAGCATGATCTGGCCAAGCTCAAGCAGTTCTCCGCCTTCAATCTCCGCCTGAACAGTGCCATCGTTGGCAATGCTTAGCGCTCGGGTATCGTCTGGCACCGCGATCATGGCACGCAACGGTGATAGGCTTTGGGCCGCCAGCAGGCCGTCACGGTCAACCTCTAATTTCCCGCCACGCCAAAGCAGGCTTTCGCCATCCGGCCCCATCAGCTCGATAAAGCCGGACCCGTCGATTGCGATGTCGAATGACGAGCCGGTGGGTTGAAGCTCACCATGATCGGAAAGCGCCATCCGTGTAGCCATACGTACACCGCCATTCTGAACGGCAGACTGGCGCGCTAGCCTCTCATTCTCGGTCAACGGATTGGTTTGAGTTGAGACAATCTCTGAAAATTCCACTTCGGCGCGTTTGAAGCCCGGAGTGTTGATGTTTGCCACATTGTTAGCGTGGGTTTCCAAAGCTCTTTGCTGAGCGCGAAGGGCAACCGCCCCGACTTCGTAGGCACCGTTCATTATCCACTCCGTCCAAATGTATTTATCGCTCGGTCAAGCAATTGGTCGTAGGCGCGGATGATCTGAGCACCGCTTTCCACTTGCCTTTGGGCCTTCATCAGCTCGACCATCTCGTCGGATAAGGTCACATTTGACCGCTCAAGCATAGCCTGGCGGATTTCGCTGTTCTGAGCCTCGTTCAGGTCCGCAATCTCACTGTCGCTAAGACTACGAGCGAGCATTGGGTTTGAAGGCTCAAACAGCCCTATCGTCCCCATTACTGCTGTTCCATCGAGCATCGTTCCGTCAGGAAGTACTTCCATTCGATAGGTGGATGTTGTGGCATCACCGCCAGAAGCCAACTGAAGAATTCGCCCCTGAATATCGATTAGCGCCCCATCTGCCGCGATGCCGAACTTGCCAGCTCGTGTGAGGCTGTAATCGTCGCCATCTCGAACGAGAAAGTAACCTGTGCCATCGACCGCAAGATCAAGCGTTTCCCCAGTGTCAAAAATGGCACCCTGGGTGGCTTTCTGTTGTGAACGCGTTTGTGGGACGTTCAGCTCCGAAGTCGAAGCGTCTTCCCCTGCCTGCACTTCACTAAACGCGATCTGGGCTTTGTAGCCCGGCGTTTCCGCATTCACAGTGTTCTGCGCTGCGATTTCAATGCGTCGCTCCCCGCCACGCATGGTGGCAGACGCAATTTCTAACAAACCCACTTAGCAACCCCTTGCAAATGAATGTTCATAAGCATGGGACTTGTTTGATTCGGGTCAAGTCGGGGATCGATCTTTCACCACTTTGAACAAAGATTGACCTTCGAAATATGCGTCTAAACTGCCGACTTCTCGATTCGAAAGATACAAAACACTAGGAGAAACGGGGGAGTTGGGTCAGATTTTGTTGTCACGAAAAATCTGTTGATAAAAATCCGATCAAATCGCTGATTTATTTTGCACTAGTACATCTGTACTAATGAGCGATCAGCTCAAAAATCATCAGAATCTGGAACTCGATATGCGCTTTAAGCCCCGGTTTTGGCGGGTTAGACAGGTTTATTAGTCTCGTGAAATCGAAGGCCTGAAAGACTGCCTGTTTCACCACATCCATACCCATTGAGTTGAGAGTTTGCCGAAAAAGCCGACCGAAAAACTCTGGCCAAGTGGTTTTTGCACAGACTTATCCAGCCCTGACCTCATGCTATGTTTGCCAAGAGCTCAACTCTTGATGTTTCTACGAAGTGCTTTCGAAGCAAGGGGTCGCAAAATGTCATCGGAATCAGCGTTAGATCTTCTAACGAACATGTTGTGGTCAGCAGCATTGGTCGCAGGACCAGTCATGCTCGCCACTCTTCTTGTTGGATTGACTATCTCAATCTTCCAGGTCGCAACACAGATACAGGAAATCACGCTCTCCTATGTGCCAAAGATCGTAACCGCTGGGACGATGTTGATCATTCTGGGTCCATGGATGGTCTCGCAGCTCACCAGTTTTGCGACTGAACTCTATCTATTGATCCCTCAACTAGGCCGCTGACGGATCATAGGTCTGTACCGATGGAAGATCTGAGCAATACTGTCCTTGCGATTATGCTGGTGACCTTGCGATTGGCGCCAAGCATTACCTTTGCCCCTCCGTTTACGTTGCTGCGCGTCCCAATTACGGTTCGGGTATTCTTGTCGATAAGCCTGTCCATTTGGCTTGTCGCAGCTCGGCCAGAGCAGATGACTGCGGTTAGTGAGACTGACAGGTTTGCGATGCTCTTGTTTGGCGAATTGCTAGTCGGCGTGAGTTTGGCGCTGGGGCTGCAATTGACATTTGCAGCTATTGTTTGGGCAGGGAGAGCATTAGATATTCAAGCGGGATTTGGACTTGCAATGCTTGCAGATCCCACCACCAACGCGCGCATACCTTTGGCGGGCACTATTCTCGCTTATGGCGCTGGTATGATCTTTTTCGCGATCGGTGGCCATTATGATCTGATTGCACTTTGGGCCTCATCGTTCGACGCGTTGCCAATTGGATACGACCTGTTCGCACCAGACATCGGCGCGATCGCCGCAATAATGTCGACACTTTTTCTTCTGGCCGTTGGCCTTGTCGGCATTTCAATGCTGTCGATTTTCCTGACCGACTTGGTGATTGCCTTCCTCAGTCGAACCTTACCTCAGATGAATGTCCTTCTTTTAGGCTTTCAGGTGAAGGCGATGGTGATGTTGGTGACGCTTCCAATCTGTCTCACTTTCGCCCTCGGAATATATCTCAGAATCCTTCGAATTGCTGTGACCGAACCAGCAAATTTTTGGCAGGTGATCCCGTGAGCGAGCAGGGGGAAGAACAGAATAAGACCGAGGAACCTACCCCGTTCAAGCTGAAGAAAGCGCGGGAAAAAGGACAGGTTGCCCGTGGCATGGACCTGGGGTTTTCCGCGGGATTGATTGCGCTCGCATTTGCAGCTTCATTCTTGGGACAGCGATTTGTCGTTCAAGTCGCAGATGTAATGCGCTTCACATTCGCAACCGGCATAGATGGGCGAGGGGATGCAAACGAAGTCTTGGGCATTATCGCCTCGATCTACTGGTATTTGTTCCAGCCGCTTATCATCTTTGGCTGCATCGTCGCGATCCTGCTCATCACCCTGGATCTGCTCCAGTTGCGTGGACTTATCTTCAGTGCGCATCCGCTCAAGCCTGACTTCAAAAGGCTCAACCCTGCCAAGGGTTTGAAGCGCATATTCAGCCTGCGAATGGTAAAGGAAACGATCAAGAATATCGTCAAATTCTCCACCTATACGGTGGCCGCCTATTTCGTAATCAGCTCCGCGATTGAACAGTTTGGGATCCGGCTGACCGATGCGAGCAAGCTTGCGATGACGATGGAGGAAGCCGGGCTGTGGATGCTCTACGTTTTCATCGCATTCTCGCTGGTGTTTGCGGCAATTGACCAGATCATCGTGCGGGGCGAATTTCGCAAACAGATGCGCATGAGCCGTCGTGAGCTAACCCGTGAGACCAAGGATCGAGAAGGCGAACCTCGGATCAAGCAAAAGCGCAAAGAGCTGCATCAGCAAATGAGCCAGCAGTCAGAAAACCTCGGCGCTGTTCCGGGGGCGGATATGGTTGTCGTTAACCCTGAACACTACGCTGTGGCGCTCAGCTATGACCCAGAGAATGACTCGGCACCAAAGGTCCGCGCAATGGGCAGGAATCATCTGGCTCAATTGATCAAGCGCAAGGCGGGACTCCACGCTGTTCCGATCATTCCCAACCCGCCGTTGGCACGCGCGCTCTATGCCGATTGCCGCCCGGGTGGGGAAATCCCGCCCGCACATTATCGCAAGGTGGCGGCTCATTATCGCCAGTTGCAAGTCGATAAAACACCGATGAGGGGCAATATGCCAAAGAGTGTCACATGATTGGCAATATAATAAATAACAACAAAGATTTGGCCTTGGTTTTTGGCACCTTGGCGATCCTCATAATCTTGTTCTCGCCGATCCCACCGGCGCTTCTTGATTTTGCCATCATCGTGAATTTTGGCTTTGCGTTCACGATTCTTCTGCTCACTTTCTATGTGCAGAAACCGGTCGAGTTTTCGACCTTCCCTTCGATCTTGCTGGTGGCGACTCTATTCCGCTTGTCGCTCAATGTAGCGGCCACGCGGTTGATCCTGACGGATGCTGACGCCGGTGAGGTGATCGACTCGATCGGCTCTTACGCGGTCCAGGGCAATTTCGTGATTGGCCTCGTCGTCTTCATAATACTCGTCGTGGTGCAATATGTCGTGGTTACCAGCGGTGCGCAGCGCGTGTCTGAGGTGGCGGCGCGCTTTACTCTCGACTCAATGCCCGGCCAACAGATGAGTATCGATGCTGATTTGAATCTTGGCATCATAACTCAGGACGAAGCCAAGGCGCGGCGCGAAGAGCTTGAGAAGCAAGCCAATTTCTACGGTGCGATGGA
This sequence comes from uncultured Erythrobacter sp., assembly GCF_947502395.1. GTDB lineage: Bacteria > Pseudomonadota > Alphaproteobacteria > Sphingomonadales > Sphingomonadaceae > Erythrobacter. The sequence goes on along the minus strand of NZ_CANMZM010000001.1, from coordinate 1,078,141 downwards.
CGGAGCGTCCAAGTTCGTCAAAGGCGATGCGATTGCCGGCGTTATCATCGTGTTGGTCGATATTATCGCAGGTCTGATCGTCGGCGTCGCGCAGATGGGCATGTCTTGGTCAGAAGCGATGCAGCGCTTTACCCTACTCACAATTGGCGATGGTATTGCAACGCAGCTCCCAGCTCTGATCATCGCGGTTGCGACTGGGATCATTGTGACGCGCTCTGCTGCTGACAAACAGCTTAGCACAGAGATATTCAAGCAACTCGCTTCTGTCCCACGCATCCCCCTGATTGTGGCGGTGATCCTTGTGTTCATGCTGCTTTTGCCAGGCATGCCCAAATGGCCGATTGTAATCGTGGGCGCCGTGGCTTTCCTGGCCTGGTGGCGCATTCGTAAGAGTGGTGCTGCCGCGGCGTTGGAAGAAGGTGAGGACGACGAGAAAGAGAGTGCGCTGTCGGTCGATGGTCCGAATTCAATCGAACTTCGTTTGGGTTCTGAGCTTATGGAAGCATGGCAGAGCCAGCAAGCAATCTTGCTTGATCGGATCAGCAAGCAACGCGAATCTATTGAGCGAAACCTTGGCTTTTCGCATCCCAAGGTATCGATCCTGGCGAGCTCCGATCTAGGGGGGCTAGACTATGAGATTGCGGTCTATGGCGATGCCTATGGCAAGGGAATGGTTCATCCAGACCGGCTTCTCGCATTGAAACAGAATGATTCTGCAACCCCGATTGCAGGCATCCCGGGCAAAGACCCTGCATACGGCCTCGAAGGCTTCTGGATCGAACAATCGCTTGCCGATACCGCACGCCGTTCAAGCTACAGCGTGGTTGAGCCTGAAGCAGTGGTTACCGCCCATATCAGCGAGGTGGTTAAGTCGGAGATTTCTGCGCTCATGACAAGGGCGGCGACGGTTGAATTGCTTGATCAGGTTCGTTCACGGCAGCCCGGGCTGATAGAGGAATTGGTGCCAAACATCATGACCGCGTCTGACGTACAAAGAGTACTCCAGAACCTTCTGCAAGAGCGCGTGTCTATTGCCAATATCGACCTTATTCTGGAAACGCTTGTTGATATAGGTCGCCACACCAAAGAGCCCGCCGTTCTAAGCGAAAGATTGCGTGAACACTTGGCGGTATCGATATGTTCTTCATTGCGTGGGCAAAACTCAGACCTGTCAGTGCTCAGTCTAGACCCTCGTGTTGAAAATCGTATCCTTGCCAATCTCGGCGAAGGTGGGGGTGAAAACCTGATCTCAGCAGATCCACGCCTTGCGGAACAATTGCTCCAGTCGCTCGCTCCGATGGTGGACAATATGGTGCGACAGGGCCGTAATCCCGTGCTGCTCTGCGCAAGTCCGATCAGGCGGGCGATGGTACGGCTGGCTCAGCGCACGATCCCTCATTTATCTGTCATCTCAGTCGACGAGATCCCGCTTCGCACTGCCTTGAGCAGTTTTGGTATTGTCAAAATACCCGATCATGAGCCAGCCTAAACACTGACAAGACAAATAAAGAAGATACGCATGGACAATCTGCCCGCTGCCCGCCTCAAGAGCCTGACCCAGTTTCTGGAAACCGATCCAGAGAACCCTGCGCTCTTGCGCGATGTTGCTGAAACCGCGCTTGAAGCCAATGAATGTGATCTTGCCGTGAGTGTTTTTGCACGCCTCCACGGAATTGAGCCATTGGAGGGAGCGCTGGCCAACCTTGCCGGAATTGCTTCCATGAGAGCGGGTGACCAGAAAACGGCGGGCGAATGGTATGCTGTCGCGGCAAAAGAAATGTCGGACGACGACGGGCTCAGATTTAATCAGGCGTGGAGCCTTGCGCTTTCCGGCGACTTTAGCGCGAGCGCCGAGTTGCTGAGTGATGATGTGACCAAGGCACTTCCTCAAGCGGCCATGCTCGATATGCAGATTGCGCATGAGCTTGGAGAATTTGAGGACGCCGAAGCCAAGATGGATGCCTATGTGGCGCTTCATCCAGACTATCCGCCCCTTCAGGCCGCGGCATCAGTGCTTGCGATGGATGTGGATCGGCCCGATCTAGCACGTGAAGCTGCGCTCAAAGGGGGCTCCCATCCCGACGCTGTTACGACATTGGGCACGCTCAATTTGGGAGATTTCAAGGTCGACGAAGCGCAAGCTCAATTCGAGCAAGCTCTGGCCACAGGGCACAAAAATCCAAGGGCCGAAATCGGACTAGGCCTAGTGGCACTTGCGCGGCAAGACTACACTGGCGCGGCGAATTCCATCGATAAGGGAGCCGAGCAATTTGGCGATCACCTGGGCTCGTGGATCGCCGCAGGTTGGTCATACCTCCTTGCGGGAGATATGGAAAAGGCCAGAGAGCGTTTCCAGAAGGCCTTTGATGCCGATGACACCTTTGGCGAGGCTCAGGGTTCGCTTGCAGTCATGGATATTCTGGAAGGCGATGTTGAAGAAGGTCAGCGTAAGACGAAGGTTGCCCTGCGTCTCAACCGTCAGAGCTTCTCGGCCTCCCTTGCAGGCATACTCCTTGCCAATGCCAATGACGATACCAACACCGCAAAGCAGATCTTCGAACGCGCGCTTCAAACGAGTGTTCTGCCAGGCGGAGTATCCCTTGAACAGGCGATTGTTCAGTCAATGGCCGTCGGGACAACAACGAACTAGGCTTTGTGAGCCACACCCCTCCATACCCAATAGTACGCGGCCTTTTTCATGCTCGCCGAAGCGAGTGAACTCGGCGGGGATAAGCGTTCCAGCACCAGTATCCAGCCCGGAGTAAGAGGTTGCTCAGACCGCATTCTCGACGGCCTCACGCGGTACGGGTTCTGTCTCGTCGATATGATTGGTGATATGCTTCAAGCCCGGGGGAGGGGGATTTCGCCATTGTGTTGCCACCCACCTCGCGTATGCGCTTGCTGCTTTCAGACCATACTCAAACGTCTGGAAACAAGGCTGGAGCAAGCGCAGTGCTGCAGTGTAGGACTGAATTCAGGACCCTATAGGTGGGGAAAGAAGGAGCAAAGCCATGGGCGAAACCCATGTGTTCGAGACGAGACCTGAAGGTGTCGCGGAAGATTGGAGCATGCCCCAAAATTGGGAGCAATTCTCCGACAGCGACCACGCGCGGTGGAGTAACTTTGCGGCCAAGCAGACCAAGACACTTGAAGGACTGGCCTCCGACACGTTTATAGACGGGGTCCGCGCGCTTGAGCTTGATCGATTGGGAGTGCCCGAGTTTGACAGCTGGAATGAGCGTCTTCGCGACGTCACCGGTTGGGAGGTGGTCGCTGTGCCCGGCGTGATCCCAAACGAGCCATTCTTCAAAATGCTCGCAGAGCGCAAATTTCCAGTCTCTAACTTTCTGCGCCAGGGGCCCTCGTTCGAATACAGCGATGAGCCTGACATGTTTCACGATGTCTTTGGCCATATGCCAATGTTCATCGATCCCACTTTCGGCGAATTTATGACTGCCTATGGTCGTGCAGGCATAAGGGCGGAAAATATGGGGATGTCAGATTGGCTGGGCCGGCTCTACCTTCACACCGTTGAATTTGGGCTGATTGAAGACGGTGGCTCTTTGCGCGCATACGGGGCCGGACTAATGTCGAGCTATGCCGAGACAGTTCATGCGCTCACCAGCAATGCTCCGCGCCGACTGCATTTTGATTTGCCGCGCCTTATGAGGACAGAGTGGCCGTTTGACGAATTTCAGCCGACCTATTTTGTGATTGAAAGCTTCGATGCACTGCTCGAGGAAATGGAGACGACCAGCCTTAAGCAGGTGTATGCTCAGGTTTCGGACTTGCCGATCATCCCCATTGGCGAGAGCGTGCCGGGGGACCGTGAATTCAAAAAGGCTGGCGCAAATTCATGAGCATCAAAAAGACTATCGTTGATGGGGTCGAAACCTTCGAGGCAGAGATTGATGGCGAGACGATCCAATGGGATCGTGGCCTTTCCTATGCCCGCCACCTCCAGACCGAAACGCTTTTGAACAGCCAGATACCGGTCTCGGACAAGCCCGATGAGATGCTCTTCATCATCATGCATCAGACTATGGAACTGTGGATCAAGCTTGCCATCCATGAGGCGACCCAAGCGATGGAGCACATTCGCGCGGATGAGCTTGGTAGAGCGGAGAAAACGCTCGACCGGATAGCGACGATCTTGCGCCACATGATCCATTCGTGGGAGGTGCTCGCCACGCTTTCTCCGCATGATTTCGTCACCTTCCGAGGCTTTCTTCGCAAGGCCTCCGGCTTTCAATCACATCAATATCGCGCGCTAGAATTTTGCTTGGGGCTAAAGCGAGCGGACCTTGTGCTGGTGCATAATGACGATGCGGAGAAACGGGCGCAGCTGGAAAAGGTGCTTCATGCGCCATCGCTTTATGATGAGCTTCTGCGCCTGCTTGCGCGGCGTGATTTCGATATCCCAGCGGACAAATTGGAACGCGATTTCTCACAAAGCTATGAGCCTTCCGATGCGATCGAAGATGCATGGCTCGCGATCTATACCAATCCGGGCGACGACTGGGACCTCTACTCGCTGGCCGAGAAAGTCACGGCGGTTGAGTACTATTTCCAGGAATGGCGGTTCAAGCACATGAAGACCGTCAGCCGCGTGATCGGTCACAAGACGGGGACAGGCGGATCGTCGGGTGTGAATTATTTGGTGAAGGCTTTGGACTTGCCGTTTTTCCCGGAACTCTGGGCGATGCGCACGCGTATGACGGCTCCCAAAGAAGGCGGGAATTATGCCGATGATGGGGAGTGTCCCCTTGGTCACTAAGATTTGGGATATCACGCAAAAGCTCGGGGCCCGCACACCTCTATGGCCGGGAGAACCCGATCTGGTGGTTCAGCGCAATGTCGATCTTGGGCCCGATTGCCCGGTCAATATCGGCCAAGTCACCGCGCCTTTGCACGCTGGCACCCATGCCGACGCGCCGGTGCACTATTCCAATGACGGCGTCGATAGCGCGGGGTCTGCCCTCGATGCTTACATCGGTCCATGCCTTGTCATAGACATGCGTCATGCGGGCAAACGGGTGGAAGTCGAAGACTGCGATTGGCAGGCTCTCGAAGGCGCAGCGCGCGTTCTCTTTCGCACCTATGAAAGCTTCCCGCATGATGCGTGGGACGAAAATTTCAAAGCTATCGCGCCAGAAGTTGTTGCTCGGCTTCGGGTAGGGGGCGCAGTTCTCATCGGGGTCGATACCCCGTCGCTTGATCCGCAAATCTCCAAAACGATGGACGCCCACCATGAAGTGCTCGCAGGCGATATGCGCATTCTCGAAGGTTTGGTTCTCGATGATGTGCCGCCAGGCGAATATGAACTGATTGCCCTGCCGCTGCCGCTGGAAGGTGCAGATGCAAGCCCGGTTCGCGCTATCTTGAGAGAGCTTCCCTGATGACGATCACGCCCGAACTCATTGCTGAGATGGATGCCGCCGATCCTCTGGCGCATTTCCGCGATGAATTCGCGATCCGCGAGGGGTTGATTTATCTCGACGGCAATTCGCTCGGCTGCCTGCCTAAGCGGACGGTGACCCGCATGAACCGCGCGGTGAACGAGGAGTGGGCCGAGGGGCTTATCACCAGTTGGCTGGGCGCGGATTGGGTGAATTCGCCAAGACGCATTGGCGATAAAATCGGCAAGCTTTTGGGCGCAGAGTCGGGCGAAGTGATCGCGGGTGAAAGCACCTCGATTAATGTTTTCAAGGCGCTCACCGCTGCATTGTCCTTGCAAAAGGGGCGGCGCGTGCTCCTGACCGAGACGACCAACTTTCCGACCGACAATTACATGATGCAAGGGCTTGCCCGCTTTGGCGATCTGGAATGCCGCGAGGTGGCACCTGACGCTGTGCTGGATGCGCTGGACGAGAGCGTCGCCGTGCTGCTCCTCACACAGGTGCATTACAAAACCGCCCGCATCCGCGACATGGCCAAAGTGACCGCCCACGCTCACGAAAAGGGCGTTCTGGTGGTCTGGGATCTGAGCCATTCCGCTGGTGCAATCGAAGTCGATCTGAACGACGCGAAGGCGGACTTCGCGGTTGGGTGCGGGTACAAATTTTTAAACGGTGGCCCCGGCGCGCCAGCTTTCCTGTTTGCCGCCAAACGTCACCACCATGCTGACCCTGTGCTGTCGGGTTGGTTCGGCCATGCGCGGCCCTTCGACTTCGACGGACGATTTGAACCAGCACAAGGCATTGAGCGTTTCCAGTGCGGGACACCGCCGGTGCTGGGTATGAGTGCATTGGAAGAGGGCGTCGATTTGATGCTGGAAGCGGATATGAGCGCGCTTCGGCAAAAGTCGATCGCATTGTCAGAGCTGTTTATTGAGCTGATTGAAGAACGGTGCGGCGAGTATGGCTTTGAATTTGTTTGCCCCAAAAACAGCGCCGAGCGCGGCAGCCAAGTTGCCTTCGCTCACCCAGAGGCATACGCGATGATGCAAGCTTTGAAGGCGCGCGATGTCATTGGCGATTTCCGCGCGCCCAACATCATGCGCTTTGGGATTACGCCGCTGTATTTGAGCTTCGCCGATATTGCGGAAGGGATCGAGAGGCTCCGCACGATCTGTGAAACCCGCGAATGGGACCGCGAGGAATATCGTACGCGCGCGGCGGTCACTTGAGATGAGAGGAGGCAGGAACTGCTGATTTCCTACTGTCGCTTGCCTTGATACTTACGGCCGCATGTCAGCGAACCCAACGCTACCAGAATCAATCGATTTTTCCGATTAAATCACCCGTCATTAATCGATAGGATTTTAAGCCTTGGACAGTGTCTCAAGTGTCTCAAACTTTGTTTTTCACGCCATGGTCGCAATCAGCGACTCACCGCTCTATCTCGCTCTCAGTTGGGCTTTCTTGAGGAATTGAATTGATGAAAACTGTTCTCGTCACCGGCGCTTGCGGCATTGTTGGAGCGGTTGTTTGGGAAACCCTTGTGCGTAAGGGGTATCATGTCATCGGGGTTGATCTGGCTGATAGCCTGCCATTTGAAAACACCAGCGTTGATTTTCGCGGCGGGTTGGACCTGACCAGCGAAGAGGCCGTGCAATCCCTTGCTGACACTCTCAAGGTGGAAGGTCGCACGCTCGATGGACTCGTCAACATCGCTGGCGGCTTCGTCTGGGAGGAAATGCTCAGCGGCTCGGCAGGCGCGTGGCATCGCATGTTTGAGATGAATGTGATGACAACGCTCAATTCCTGTCGCGCGTTTGCGCCGCTGCTCAACAATCCGTCCAGTGTGATCAACATCGGGGCGGCTGCAGCCGACAAAGCGGGGCTTGGCATGGGCGCATACGCTGCGTCCAAATCGGCAGTGATCAAGCTGAGCGAAGCCCTCAATGAGGAATTGCGAGGGCGCGGCGCTCGCGTGAATGTCATCTCGCCTACGATTGTCGACACGCCAACCAACCGGGCCGAGATGTCCGATAGCGACTTCAGCGACTGGGTCTCGCCAAGCCAGATTGCGGAACTCGCGGCGTACCTGCTTTCAACGGACTCGTCGGCAATCAACGGCGAGAATGTGCGCATTCGTGGAGGCGTTTGAGTCGCCTATTCGCTGCGGACTGGATAGCCCGACCAAGGTTTGACTTCGCGGATCGAGAAGAAGCTCTTCATTGTCGCGACACCAGGGAGTTTGGCGAGCGCTTTGCGATGGATGCTGTCGAAGTGATCCAAGTCCGTTGCGGCGATGCGCAGCATGTAATCGGCCTCGCCCGAAAGGAGGTGACAGGAGAGGATTTCATCAAAACCGCATGCCGCCTCTTCGAAAAGGTCCATCGCTTCCTGGCCTTGGTTGGCAAGAGTGATCTCGACGAATGCCTGCATGCGAAGCCCCAGCTTTCGCGGGTCGAGCCGTGCTGCGTAGCCTTGGATGGTTCCATCATCCTCAAGGGCACGCATCCTGCGATGCGCGGCGGAGCTAGACATGCCGGTAACTTGTGCAAGTTCGGCGATCGAGCGTCCGGAGTCGTTTTGCAGTTCGCGAAGAAGTCGGTCTTCTGGGGTTGGCAAGATTTCCCTCCATTTACACCTAAGTCAGAGGTTTATCCCACTATAGCACCGATGGCCGATGAAATAGGGGAAATTTCCCGCACTTTTCATGATATTCTATTGGTAAAGAATTAAGAGGAGACATACTATGCGTGTCGGCTGTCCCAAAGAAATCAAGAACCATGAATACCGCGTTGGCCTTACTCCAGAGAGCGCGCGTGAACTTGCGACCCATGGCCACGAGGTATGGATTGAAAGCGGTGCTGGTCTTGGCATTGGTGCGTCGGACGAAAGCTTCATCGCGGCGGGTGCAAAGATTACAGACGGGCCCGACCCAATCTTTGCCGAATGCGAGATGGTGGTGAAGGTCAAGGAACCCCAGGCGGTTGAGCGTTCCAAGCTCCGCGAGGGTCAAGTGCTGTACACTTACCTGCACCTTGCTCCCGATCCTGAACAAACCGAAGACCTCGTCAAATCGGGCGTCACCGCAATTGCCTATGAGACCGTGACCGGAGCGGAAGGCTCGCTCCCATTGCTCAAACCGATGAGCCAAGTTGCTGGTCGTATGAGCGTGCAGGCTGGTGCGAGCGCTCTGGAAAAAGCCCACGGTGGCCGCGGTGTTCTGCTTGGCGGTGTGCCCGGTGTACTTCCTGCCAAAGTCACTGTGATCGGTGGTGGCGTTGTTGGCTTTAATGCGGCGCAAATGGCGGCTGGCCTTGGCGCAGATGTGACGATCCTCGACCGCAATCCAGAGGTACTGGAAAAGCTCGCCATGCACTTTGAATCGCGCGCCAAGACTCGCTTTTCAAACCTTGCGAACCTTCAAGAAGCGGTGTGCGAGGCAGACCTTGTGATCGGCGCAGTTCTGATCCCCGGAGCAGCGGCACCCAAGCTGGTCTCGCGCGATATGCTCAAGCAGATGCAGCCCGGCGCGGTGCTGGTTGATGTCGCGATTGACCAAGGTGGATGTTTTGAGACTTCCAAAGCCACCACCCACGCAGAACCCACCTACGTGGTTGACGACGTGGTCCACTATTGCGTGGCCAATATGCCAGGCGCGGTTGCGCGCACCAGCACCTATGCCCTCAATAATGTGACCTTGCCGCACGCATTGCGCATCGCCGACCTCGGCTGGAAAGAGGCTCTACGCCGTGACCCGCATCTGGCGGAGGGCCTCAACGTACACGGCGGCGCAGTGTGCTACAAAGCGGTCGCGGACGAGCTCGGCTACGACTACCTACCAGTCGCATATATCCTGGGGTGAACCGTGAGCCGGAGTTCGGGTTTAGTCTCTTCTAATCTGCTCGAGGAAATTCGCCACTTTCTCTTTTAAGAGATCGGACTGCACCTCAAGATCGTTCGACGCGGAGAGAAGCTGTCCGCACGCTTCTCCCACGGTGTTTGCTGTTTTTCGCAGCTCCTGAGTGGTTGCAGAAACTCCTGCTACCCCCGCAGCGGCGAGATCAATGCTCTCTGCTAGGCTCTTGCTAGCGTATGATTGTTGATTCATTGCTGAGGCAATTGAAGTGGCCGCGGTCTCCAGCACGCCAATTTGTTCACGAATTTCGGCGAGCTCAATTGCACTTGCCTTGGTGCCTTGCTGCATTTCTTTGATGCTGCTCGACACATCTCCAGTAGCGTGATGCGTTTGGTTGGCGAGTTCTTTGACCTCGCTTGCAACCACTGCGAACCCACGACCTGCCTCTCCACCGCGTGCCGCTTCGATTGAGGCGTTTACGGCGAGCAGACGCGTGCGCCCGGCGATTGAGTTGATAAGCTCTGCGATCTCGCCAATGCCTTCCGCGCGCTCCGTAAGAAGGGTGACTGTCGCGTCGGTTGCAGTTGCGGTTTCGTTGGTGAAGCGCGCAAGTTGCGCTGCGTCGGCGGCCTGTCCGGAGACGCTATCGATCGAAATCGCGAATTGATCGGAGGCCGCTGCCGCTGCTGTACTACCTTGCGCGACCTGTTCTATGGCTTTGGCGATATGCTCGATCTGATCAAGAGCTTCGGTAGCTTCGCATGACATATCGCGAGCCGTGATATTGAAGCTGTGGGCGGCCGAAGCCACCGTTTCAGAAACCTCGCCGATAGTGGCTTCGAATTGGGCGGCGAGTTCAAGCAGCTCCCTTTTGCGTGCTTCATTTTTGCGGACTCTACGCTCTTCATCGCGCATTCGTCCTTGTTCGCGCACGTTGAGCAAAGCACGTTCTGCTTCATGCTGAGATTGAATGGCTTGACGCTTCTCGGCCTCGCTGGCCTCCAGTTCGGCGGTATCGCGAACGTGTTTGAGCGCCTCACACGATCGAAGCAAGAATTGCGCATAAAGCATAAGAATCAGTAAAATATATGCGCCCACATAGTAGGCGGTCAGAGCATTCTCTGACACCAGAACTCCCAATACCCCACCAGACGCAATGATGATCATGAAGATCAGGGATAAGAGCGGGTAAGGTGAGCCTCCAATCCCGCCAAGAGCAATCACTCCAACAATCGCACCTACTGCAATGCCGTGCCATTGCTCTGGTAGATAGACCATGGAGGCATAGCCAAAGCACATCCAGCCCAGAGCAAGCCCAAGCAGAGAAACAGCCGCGACAGATGTATCGTGTCTGTGGCCCGACAATTCATCCGATCCGGCGGACAAGCTCGGCATGAAGACAAATGCAAATGCCAGAGAAAGGGCACTGATTAGGCAACCGGCATTCATCAGCCAGCTTTGCTCGTGGATGCCTGAAGCAAAGTTTACAAACCCTATGAATACGACGCTCGCCCAGCCGTTTTGAGCAAGATAGCGAGTGACCATCTTGGTCTGATAGTCTCTTTGCAGTTTCTCCCAACGGGGGTCGTAGGCGGGAACACCTAGGGCGCGCTGTGCTGTTGCCATGAATGCACCGAAGTAAGTTTGGCGCGAAGCTGACGGGATTGCAGCTCCATCCGCAGGAAGGTCATTCTCGCGAGTATTGCGCTCTAAAGCCTTGGTTGCTGATGCTGTAACAATCGGACTATCGCCACTAAACGCATTCATTGGGTGCCAGCCTCCTTACAATGCGGGATACGCCTGAGTGCTTGTGGTGCTCTTAACTGTGCTTTGCGGGATTCCACCCTGCTTCAGTCTCGACTACTGACAACAAACGGTCAGCCGGTGAGTATGAGTGGTTCATGATGCCAATCAGATTTGCTTGGCCAGAGAGGAGATTTAGCATGACCTCGTGGGTCGCAGCATCATTCGGCCGTCCAAAGTGTTGCAAAAAATCGACCTTCAGCTCTCGAGTTGACGAACCAATTCGTGGTCGTTTGACTCCCCCAAGTTTTCTCCTTAGCGCCTCGAAATTCTACAAGCACAACTATAAGACTGGCGTTGGGATTAGCTGGCTCGTTTGAACGTCATCAGTTGACCAGTTCCGCGAGCCCAAGCTTGGGTTAGGCATTTGTTTTCAGACGAAACGGGGAGTTCAATAGCCGTGTTCAATAGGATCGTATTCTTAAGCACAGCCGCGTTCGGGGCATTCATGTTCAGTGGTCAGGCTCTTGCACAAAGTGCCGATCAAGAGGCGGCAGAAGAATCTCGGCGTGACAACACCATTATCGTGACCGCTCAACGCCGAGAGCAGGACCTGCAAGACGTTCCGGCCTCGATTGGTATTCTGTCCAGCTCCTCTCTGGAAAACGCCCTTTCCGGTGTTGAGGATGTTCTAGGCCTCAATGGTCGCGTTCCCGGCCTCGCTATTGAAAGCTCCAATGGGCGCCAATCTCCGCGTTTCTACATTCGTGGACTTGGTAACACCGACTTTGATACCGCAGCCTCTCAGCCGGTTTCTGTAGTCCTCGACGATGTCGTTCTTGAAAACGTCATACTCAAAGGCTTCCCAATTTTCGATGTAGAGCAAGTTGAGGTTTTGCGTGGCCCGCAAGGCACTCTGTTCGGCCGCAATACACCTGCCGGGATTGTCAAATTTGACACTAGGAAGCCTTCGGACGTGCTCGAAGGATCCTTCAATCTTAATTACGGTCGCTTCAACACGGTAAATGCTGAAGCAGCAATTGGTGGCCCATTGATCGAAGACGTTCTGAATTTCCGCGTGTCGGGCCTGTACCAGCGTCAAGATGATTGGGTGGACAATGCATTCACGGGAGAAGAGAACTTCTCAGGTGGATTTTTTGACGCTGCCGCGCGTTTGCAGCTCGAACTCAACCAGCCTGGTTTCAACGCACTCGCAATGGTTAGCTATGCCGATTCAAATGCCTCGGCCACCTTCTTCCGCGCCAATATTCTCAGCCCTGGCAGCAATAGCCTGAACAGCAACTTTGACCGCGATGTTGTTGCCTATGATGGCGGTGGCGGAAATCCGGCAGACCGAGATATCTTCCTTTCATCCCTGCGCCTGAGTGTGGACGTCTCTGATAACATCACTCTGACTTCGATCACCAGCTACAGCGATCTCAACCGCTCTGGGCGCGGTGATATCGACGGTGGGGCAATCGATTTTGCAGGGACATTTGGCGGTGTGGCTCCCCCGCCGTTCACTGGTGGAACCAGCGCCTTCACCGGCGGCACATTCTCCTTCCCAGGCGATATTCCATTTCCATCCGACACCGGTGGGCGCTCGGACAGTGATCAGTTCACTCAAGAAATCCGGCTCGCAAGTGATACCTCGGGCGTGTTCAACTGGCAGGTAGGCGCGTTCTATTTTGAGAACGGCCTACTTGACTCCACCTTCCTAGGCGGCGCTCCAACGCCTGCTACAACATGGCAGTCCGACCAACAGAGTTGGGCCGTGTTCGGCCAAGTTGGCTTTGATGTGAGCGATGCGCTCACTCTTAGTGGCGGCCTGCGATACACTGATGATGAAAGGACCTTTGAGGTTCTAGTGCTCCCAAACCCGACTTTCACGCTCGACAATGGCACACTGGAAACCTCTATTGACGATGGTCAGGTCAGTTGGGATGTGAGCGCAACCTATGAGACATCCGAGAACGTCAATCTCTACGGCCGTATTGCTCGCGGATTTAGGGGGCCATCGATCCAAGGACGCAGCATTGCCTTTGGAGTGCCCACTTCTCAGGCGCAGTCAGAAACCGTCATTTCTTACGAGACCGGCTTCAAACTCATTTCCTCAGATGACACGCTTCGCCTCAATGGCTCGGTCTTCTATTACGACGTGAACGACATTCAACTCACCGCGGTTGGCGGAGCAGGGAACTTCATCTCGCTCATCAATGCTGAGAATGCTGATGGTTTGGGTTTTGAGCTCGACTTCGACTGGAACCCAAGTGACTACTTCTTCCTGCGGGCTGGCGTTGCTTATGTTGATACTGAGATCAAGGATGATGATCTGGCGGTAGCTGTGTGCTTTGCATGCACCGTGACAGATAACTTGAATGCCGCTGGCCTCGCCCTGATCGACGGTAATCCTTTGCCTCAGGCGCCAGAAATCAACTTCAATGTTGAAGCGCAGCTTACGTTCCCGGTCGGATCAAACGAAATCTACTTCAATGCGGATTGGTTTGTCCAAGGGAGCACCAACATCTTCTTGTATGAGAGCCTTGAGTTCAATCATTCGGGCAATCACGAATTGGGCGTTCGCGTGGGGTACATCTTTGCCGATGGTCAGTATGAAGTGGGCGCATTTGCGCGCAACGTGACCGATGAAGAGAACCTGGTCGGCGCGATCGACTTCAACAACAACACCGGTTTTGTGAACCAGCCGCGCATTTACGGCGTAAGTTTCCGCGGCAACTTCTAAGCAGCTTCACGGCTAACTAAAGTGGGCACCGATGGCGCTTCTTGGCGCTGTCGGTGCCCTTTTTGCGTCCCAGATTGCCCCTCATACTCTGCGAGAATTCTCATTGCCCTGATCGGCGTCGATCCAAATTTGTAAAAAGTGATATGCGTCACTGCATGGGGTCTCCCGCTCGCTTACATCTGTATTGAATTGAACCAGTCGTTCTGCAGAGATTCGTGTCCGAGCCAAAAAAAGGCTACAACGCGTGTCGTAGGGAAATTCGGCGAGTCCTAAAACCTGTCGGGTTCATACTATTGAGGCGCGCTTCGGGCCTCTAAGGTGCGATAGTGCAATGTGAGTGCGTCTCCCTTTCCGGTTGAGGGCCAGCAGAGGGCTGGAGAGGGTTTAGGGCGCAAAAAGGGGGAAGATGTGGGGCGAATTTCCACAAAGATTTCGGCTGTCTGCGCGACTTTTGCTGTCTGCGTGACAGCCTATTCGATAACGGGAGGCTCGACCGGGGCATCAGCGCAGACGGGTTCGGTTTTGACTGCGGACAGTTTCCCGATTGGCGATAGCAATGGCATATTGTGCCAGGTCCAGGATCGCAGCCTTAGCAACCCTGCAAAACAATCGATCTTTGATCGCCGGTGGGCGATTGTTTGTCGCGATAGCCCGCGTCCGATCGCCGAAGTCTTTGCCTTCGAGGACTTCAACTCCGATGCCAGAGAGGCTTTGCGCGCCATGCGCCGCTTTGGTGTCAATTGTGCCGCCGGTGAGCAAAGTTCTGCAGGCCCAGTTGAGGGTTCACGTAAAGAAACCTGCACCGTCGAAGAATCGCAGCTTCAATGGAGCCAGATCACAGCAGAGTCGGATGGTCTAACCTATTATGCCGAAGGGTTTAGCGCTTATGATGACGCGACCGTTCTCGCACTCCGATCCGTTCTCCAAGATGCAGTTGCCGATGGAGCCATCGATGTAGCGTCCACTAGCGTTTCCGACCCGCTGTCTTTTGCGAGGGTTCAAGCCGATACACTCAAGCCAGAGCAGGCTCTAGCCGAAGGGTACCGTCGGAATCTGGCGGGCGAATATGCAGAAGCCGCAGCCTATTTCGAAACCTTGCAAAAACGCCTTCAGGATGATGGCGATGAAGCGATCAATTCGGGCGAGTTTTTCGTTAATCGTGCGCTTCAAAAAAGTAATCTTGGCGAGTTTGGCGTAGCGAACAAGCTGTTTGAGCAGGCGCGTCAGTTTGGCGGGGAAGACCCAATCACGGCGCGGCTCCTGCGCAACTTTGAGGCGATCCATCTGCTTAATCAAGGCTTTGGTGATGCGGCTATCGAACGGTTGACGGAGGAACTCCCAGCAGGCGCAAGAGGCGCAAGCGAATCTAACGGCGACCTCTCCATCACTGTGCCTATCTCAGAGCGGCTGAACCGTGAGCAGCAGAGCGGTTATCTGTTCGGCATTGTCGATGAGCTTAGCCTCACGACTGAAGAGCGAGCGCAAATCATCGATGCACAGGCGCTTCAAATCCGTGGCACAGCCAAGCGCATAGGCGGTGATCTCGACGGAGCGCGTGACGACCTAATCATCGCTTATGAGCAGGCGCTGTCGGTGCGCGATGGTCGAGTGACATCGATCACACGTTTCCGTGCGCAGGTTTTGGGAGACCTTGCCCTGATTGCCGAACGGCAGGGCAATTCGGCGGATGCAGAAGCTTATCTGCAGAATGGTCTCGCACTCTTGCGCGCGCAGTTTCCCGAGCGCCGCGCCGTTAGTGCTTCTGAAGCTCGACTTGCGTCCTTCCTTCTTCGCGAAGGTCGAGAAGATGAGGCCCTTGATCTCTATGGCACAGTTATCGACCGGGCCCTGGGCAAGCGCAACGCAATCATCGGTTTCGCAAACCAGTTGACCCCCTATTACCAATTGCTGGCTAACAGAGTTGCGACCGACCCAGAGGCCGCCAATGCGTTCTTCAAGGCTGCGCAGGTTCTAATTCGCCCTGGCGTCGCTGAGACGCAGGCGGTGCTCGCACGTCGGCTGAGCGCCAAGTCAGATGAGGCATCGCGGCTGTTCCGGCAGTCGACCGATCTTGGCCGGGAGATTGAACGCTCCCGTATCCGTTTCGAGGCTTTGGATGCGCAACCTCAGACCGCGGAAACAAGAGCCCGAGCCGAGATGCTTGCCGCACAGATCGCCCGGCTAGAAAACGCGCAAATCCAAACACAGGTGCAGCTCAACGATTACCCGCAATATCGGGTTGTCGCGCAGTCTTCGCTGGGCCTTCAAGAGTTTCGCGACATACTGAAACCGGGCGAAGTTTATGCCCGCGTCGCATTGGTGAGCGATGATGTTTATGTCTTCTTTACTGACCGCAATAGCGCGATGGCATACCGTGTCGAACTCTCAGCGGATGAGCTGGAACAGCAAGTGGACATTATTCGCGAGTCAATCTCGCTGTTCGATGGGGGGCAGAACATCACCTTCCCATTCGAAATCGCATCAGCTCGCGAGTTATACAAATCCTTGTTCGGCCCGATTGCTGCGAACCTTGAAGGTGCAGAGCATATCATTTTCGAGCCTGATGGTGCTCTGCTGCGTTTGCCGATTGATCTGCTGGTAACTGACGATGCGTCGGTGACGCGGTATCAAAACCAGCTCGCTGGTCCTGAAGGTGATGAATACGATTTCCGTGGGGTCAATTGGCTCGCTCGCAGCCGTACAATCAGCACGGCAGTTTCTGCAGAGGCCTTTGTCCAATCGCGCCGTGCGCAGAATTCGCAAGCTAATCGTGAGTATGTGGGCTTTGGCGAGAACGCACCGATTGGGGAGAGCTACCCTGCCAGCTTCACCAGCGATCAAACACAACTTGCGCTCGATTGCTTCTGGCCAGCCACCCAGTGGAACGATCCGATCAGCGCATCGGAATTGCGGACCGCTGCGGGGCTAATCGGTTCAGATCTCGCGCAGGTCGTGACCAAAGATGGCTTCACGGACAACAGCATCAAAACTCGTGAGGATCTGGATGAGTTTCGGGTGTTGCACTTTGCAACTCATGGGCTGGTAACCGCGCCTAATCCCAATTGTCCGGCCAGGCCGGCGCTTGTGACCTCATTTGGAGGTGAGGGTTCTGATGGTCTCTTGAGTTTTGAAGAGATCTTCGAGCTCAATCTTGATGCTGACCTGGTGATCCTTTCTGCCTGCGACACGGCTGGCGCGGCGAGCGTCGAAGCGACGCTGGCCGCGGGCATCCAGTCCGGCGGTGGTTCGGAGCTTGAAGGTCTTGTGAGGGCATTCATCGGAGCGGGTGGACGTGCGGTAATGGCGAGCCATTGGCCGGTGCCAGATGACTTCGATTCAACTGAGCGATTAATGACCGAAATGTTTAGGCGGGGGCAAAACCAGACCATTGGCGATGCTTTGGGCCAGTCACGCAAGCTGCTGATGGATGAGGCAGCAACCTCGCACCCCTTCTATTGGTCAGCATTTGCGGTGATCGGTGATGCAACCCGGCCCTTGCTCTCAGGAGTGAAACCAGACCGATCGCTTGACCTCGCGATTGCGCAAAATCCTGAGGGAGAAGAATGATGGTTTCACTTCTTTCCCGCTCCTCGCAACTTTCGCGCTTGAAGCTGGCCGGCATTGCTGGCTTGGCGATTGGCTCAGCCATGCCCGGTGCTGTCGCGGCGCAAGTTGCACCCACGCGTGAGGAAATCCAGCGGCAAGGTCTCGAAGCGCAATTGCGCGGTGAGGCCAACCCGGTTTCGGTCGAGGGCGAAATCGAACGAGCTCCATGCCCGCTTGCCTCGGACGAGTTCGCCGATCTCAGATTCACCTTCACCGCCCCTGAGTTTTCGGGGCTTGGCAGTGTCGATCCTTCGCTTCTGACACCGAGCTATGCCGAATATGTCGGTCAGGAAATCCCCGTCGCAACCATTTGCGACATTCGCGATAGAGCCGCGACCATTCTGCGTGCGCAAGGCTACCTAGCTGCCGTTCAAGTGCCGGTTCAGACCATTGGCGAGGGCAGGGTCAAATTTGACGTCCTTTTAGCTTCGATCAAAGCGGTGCAAGTGCGCGGGGATGCAGGCAATCAGTCTGGCGCTTTGCAGCCGATCCTAGATAGAATGGCTGCTGAAGAGGTCTTTAACGCCAATAAGGCGGAACGTTATCTGCTGCTGGCGCGCGATATTCCGGGGCTTGATGTACGCCTGACGCTTCAGCCGCTGACCGCAGAACAGGGCGGAGCACCCGGTGATGTGATTGGTGTGTTCGATGTCGTGAACACGCCGATCATAGTCGATGTGAATTTCCAAAATTTCGGCTCGCAAGCAATCGGTCGTTTTGGCGGCCTTGCAAGGGTACGTTTCAACGGGCTCACTGGGCTTGGCGATGAGACCATGATTAGCGGCTATTCCACGCATGATTTTGACGAACAATTCGTTGTGTCGGGTTATCATGAATTCAAAGTGGGCTCTGAAGGGCTCACGTTTGGCCTCTCAGCGACACGGGCCTGGTCAGAGCCCGACGTGCCTGGAGCCAATGTATTCGATACCGATACACTCGCGATCTCGGCCTACGCACGCTATCCTATCATTCGATCGCAGGCTCGCAATCTAAGTGTTTCACTAGGCGGCGATTACATCAATCAAAGCGTTGATTTCACCGACCTTGATTTTAGCCGCGACGAATTGCGCGTTGCCTTCGCCCGGCTCGACTTCTCTGGGACCGATAAGGGCAGCATCAATGGACGCGGCGGCTACACCGTGTTTGAGCCCAAGTTTGCCTATAAATCAGCGCTCGAACTGCGCCAGGGTGTTGATATATTTGGAGCAACGCCGTCCTGCGGTGTTAACTTTGTTGTGTGTTTGGCACCCGGATTTGTGCCGCCCAGCAGGCTCGATGCAGATGCAACCGGTTTCGTCCTTCGCGGGGACACCAGTGTCACCTACCGCCCGAACCCGATTTTCGGTTTCACGGGAAGATCGCGTTTCCAATGGTCGCCGGACCCGCTCCTCAGCTATGAACAGTATTCGGGCGGAAACTTCACCGTCGGGCGCGGATATGACCCTGGCGCGATTATTGGTGATGAAGGTTATGGATTTCAGCTCGAGGCGTTCTACGGCTCGCTGATCCCGGAAACGCCAGACGGGGTTGCCGTCCAACCCTTCGCCTTTGTCGATTACGCGGAGGTTTCGGTCAACAATGTGGCCGACGACCGCGACAGCATAACATCGGTGGGCGGCGGAGTACGCATGGCCATCGGGAGACAGGCCCTGTTCGACCTGTTCGCAGCCGTGCCTCTGGAGCGGCCTGACCTTGCTGCCAGCCGTGGCGATGTAAGGATTTTGGGGACGCTCACAATTCAATTGGAGCCCTGGTTCAATTGAACCGGTGGGGGGAAGATATGATCAACAAAAACAATCCAGCCCATCGCAGCCTGCTTCGCAAAAAGTGGCTTCGTAGCATTTCAGTAATCGCAGCCGCTTCGGCCACGGTGGCTGGGGGGTCGCCTGCCTTTGCGCAAGCTGGACCCGGTTTAGCAAGTCCGGGCGCAGGATCACCGCATGTCCGCATATCTCAGGGGCCCGCTGACATGCGTTTGCCCACGCAGGCTCCCGTACGCATCACTAACGTAACGCGACAGAATACTCCGACTTTCAACACGCGGGTTCCGCAAACGTCGCCCAATTCGTCGACACCCAAGCACAACACCGTTGCGCCTAATGTGCGGACGCAAATGTCGATCAATCCGGCGCCTGCTCGCTCCTCAACCTTGATGACCACAACGCCTGCGCCGGCCACGACAAGGACGGTTGCGAGTGTTCCATCCTCGCCTACGCCATTTGCTACAGCGAGTGGCAATGGCGTTTCGGTCAACGCGTCTGCTGAGTTTGACGACACACAAGTCCTTTTTACGCCGTCTGCCGCTGGGGACACGGTTGAGTTGCTCGGCACATCGGCAATCATCGATTGGACGACCTTCGACGCGGGAACAGGCGCGGCTGTCACCTTCCTAGGCTCTGAGCGAAATCTGACATTTACCAGTGACTCTTCAGACTACACCGTCCTTAATCGCATCACCACTCCCGGTGTCGAAAGCCCGGTACTGATCAACGGCAATGTGACATCAACCACCAATAGCGGCGCGACTTCTGGCGGTAACATCTGGTTTTCCAGTGCCGGTGGTTTGATAATCGGCTCCGATGCAGCGTTCAACATTGGCAGCTTGCTGCTAACCACCAGTCAGATTGACCCAGCCGATGTTGTTGGTGGTGCGTCCTCATTCAATTTCCTCGGAGTTTCTGATCCAAGCTCAACAATTGAGATCCGAGATGGCGCATCTATCAACGCAGCAAACAACAATTCCTATGTTGCCATGGTTGCTCCGCGGATCGTTCAGGGTGGCACGGTCAACGTCAACGGATCGGTCGCCTATGTCGCGGCTGAAGAAGCGACTTTGACCATTCAGAACAATCTGTTCGATATTACCGTTGGCGTTGGAAGCGCTGATGGAGAAGGCATCGTCCACACCGGCACGACCACAGGCCCTTCCTCAACCGGCTTGGCGGATGAGCAGGCGATCTACTTCGTCGCTGTGCCCAAGAACGATGCGCTCACTATGCTTTTGGGTGGTGATATTGGCTATGCTCAAGCTGGTTCTGCGAGCATCGTGAATGGCAACGTCATTCTTACCACGGGCAATCGGGTGGAGCGCGGAGAGCGGATCGAACGCATCGGTGGCGCAAATGTCGAGGTTTCCTTCAACACGCTTGATACCTCAATCGACGGAGGCCCGGCGGGTAGCATCGAGCTGCAAGATCTGGAGCTTACATCCGATACGCAGATATTCGCTGAAGATACGGTTGATTTGACCGCACTTTCCACACTCGATGATGGTGATTTCGATATTATCGCGGGTAGCGCGACAAATGAAGTCGATCTTGAGATTATCGGTGGCAATGCCGTCAACATATCGGTGAGTGAGGTTGCTCTCATCGACGTGAGCGGTTCGCTAGACGTCACCGCTGGTGATGGCGTTGGCAATGGCGGCGATATCACTGTCGATGTCGATTTTGCCGACGGTTTCAGTTCGCCCGACGGCGGGACTCTTACCGTTGGCAACAATCTGACGCTTGATGCCAGCGGACGCGGTCTCGATGATATTGGTACGTTCCGCAACAATGGCGGCAATGGTATCGCTGGGGATGGTGTCGGCGGTGACATCAGCGTCGTCGTCGGTACATCTGCGGGTCTTATTGTCGGCGGGTCCTTCGATATTGACACTTCCGCCAATGGTGGGCGCGGCGATGTCCGCCACGGTTCGGCTCAGGCTGGATCAGTGTCATTCGCACTTGGTGGTGGCTTTCTTGATGTGGGCGGTGCGCTTACCATTCAGGCCCAAGGCCGGGACGCGGGGACTGCTGTGGACAGGGGCAATGGGCTCGAAGGTGGGGACGCCACCGCTGGCGATGTAGCAATCATTTTTGCCGGTGGCGGAGCCGATCTTGGCGCGCTCAATATCAATGCAAATGCAACATCGACGGGCGGAACCGATAGCACCGTTGCGCAATCAAACGATGCAACCGCTGGCGCAGTCTCATTCGACATTACAGGCGGTGCACACTTTCTTGGGCGGATTGACATTGATGTCTCTGCCGATGCCGCTCGCTCCTTTGATGGCTCGTCGCCTGATAGCTTCGTCGGTGTAGTGGGACGCGGTCAGGCCATTATCAATATTGGCAATTCTGACACTCTAGTTGATGTCGGAAGCTCGATCGATATCGACGCATCGACTGACGGCCGCGTTTCTGCACCGGTAGGAGATACGGTTGCACTGAACATAACTGATACCGGTTTTGGTACGGGATCGGGGCTAACAATTGGTGATAGTCTCAACATTAATGCCACTGCAATTAATGGTGCGCCTGGCAGTCTTTCCCAAGGTGGAAATATTCGAATAACTTCGGATAATGGCCAGTTGTTTGCGGATAATTTCTTCATCGACACTGATTCAAGGGTGCGTTTTAACTCAGCGGTTGAACGCAAAGG
Organism: uncultured Erythrobacter sp.; assembly: GCF_947502395.1. GTDB lineage: Bacteria > Pseudomonadota > Alphaproteobacteria > Sphingomonadales > Sphingomonadaceae > Erythrobacter. Next base: position 1,056,369 of record NZ_CANMZM010000001.1, on the reverse strand, counting down.
AACAGATTTTCAGGGCGGCACCATAGATATCACTGCGACCAATGGCGGGTCGATTTTTGTGAATGGTTTCAGTACATTGAGTGCCGATGGTACCGGTACGCCAGTTGATGATGACCCAGGTAGCGGCATCGGCCAAGGCGGCTCCATAACACTACTGGCCGACGATGGTTCGATTGGATTTGGTGGATCGCTTTTCCTAAATGCCAACGGGTTCGCGACTGTTGGCGAGAATGTGAATTCACAAACTGGTGAAGGCATTGGCGGTACTGTCGATATCACGGTGCAAGGTACGACAGGCCAACTGAACTTCGATGAACTGTTCGCGGGTACAAACGGAACCTTCGCTTTTGATGGCGAAGTGCTGAACACGAACTTTGAGGGGGCCGGAAGCATCGGCGCAGGGGGGCTAACCCAGTTCAACGTTTTTGGTGGGACCTTGACGGCACAAGACATAACAGTTTCATCCAATGGTGAAGGCGGGCCCGGAGGCCGGTTTCCCAATGGAACGGTCAATCCCCTCAACGGACTGCAAAACACCGGCCGTGGTGGTGATGGAACCGGTGGTGAAGTTGTCTTCAACCTGGATGGCGGAAGCGCAACCGTTGCTAATCTTGAGATCGCATCAATCGGCGTAGGAGGCGCTGGCGCGCCAGGCAGTCTGAACGCTGGCACAAACTCGGGCGACGGCGGCGATGCAACAGGCGGATCGGCGACGTTCAACGCTGTCTCCGGTGATCTAACCGTTACTGGTACACTCACGATTGAATCGACCGGCAACCGGAATTTCCGCTCTGGCACATCTGGTGGCGATGGCGGCTTTGCCAGCGGCTCCATCGGCGGAATGGGTGGAGTTTCCACTGGCGGCACGGCCGCCTTCAACCTTGATGGCAATGCCACGGTTAACGCCGCTACAGTCCTAGTTTCTACGCAAGCATTTGGTGGGGACGGCGGCGACAGCTTTCGAGACTTCAACGGGAACCCGGATCAGGGAGGCGGAGACGGCGGCAATGCAGTTGGCGGGACAGCCCAGTTCAATGACACTGCAGGCAATCTCACTTTTGGCACACTCACGGTGAACTCTAGCGGGCAGGGCGGCGAAGGCGGTCTAAGCAGCGGAGGCATTGCGCAGGCTGCGGGCGGCGACGGCGGCGATGGTGAAGGCGGATTGGCGCTGGTCTCACTCAACCAAGACGATGTTGATCCAAAAACCTACTCGGTAATCTCGCAAGGCATTGGCGGTGTCGGCGGTAATGGAGCATTTGCTGGCGACGGTGGAACAGGGATTGGCGGCGTTGCGGAGCTTGCGGTTAACGATGTCTCTGTTGTCTTTGAAGCGCTTACAATCGATGCGACTGCGGTAGGCGGCCTGTCTGGTGATGTGACCGGCGATCAAGTCGCTGACGGCGGCGACGGCGGTGATGCGGAGGGCGGAGATGCACGGTTGCTGGTTTCAGGTTCCAATGGCGATTTCCAAGCCAACTCTACGATCGCGATCATTGCGGGGGCCACTGGTGCTGCTGGCGGACTAGGCTTCGCAAGCACTAACGACGTTGACCGCAGCGGCAATGGCGGCATGGGAGGCAATGCGATCGGTGGCTCGGCGACGATTGCTGTCGAAGACGATGCACTCATCACCATCGATAGTCTCGATTTTGCTCTCAATTCGGACAGTCAGGGTGGCGCAGGTGCCGATGGCCAAGACCAACTCCTAGGGCTTGATGCTGGCAGCGGTGGCGCTGGCGGTGCAGCGACCGGCGGCGTGGTAGGAATAACGGCAGCCAATGGCGGTGAGGTTACGATTTTGGGCGGGTCCGGCCCATTTGAGCTTTCCAGTACTGGCACCGGCGGCACGGGCGGTGCTGGCGGAGATGGCACCAGCCTCAAAACCAGGGGGCAAGGCGGAATAGGCGGCTTTGGCACCGGTGGTTCGCCCTTGCTTAGTGCGGTCGGTGGTACGATAAACATCGGCGATGTGAGTCTGCTCGCATCCGGCGTGGGCGGTGCTGGCGGACCTACCGGACAGGATATCAACCAACCTCTCGACAGCTTACCGGGCCAAGGTGGCAATGGCACCGGGGGCACCCCGACAATTGAAGCCGTTGAGGGCAGTCCGGGTGTCATCAATCTGGGCAATGTCTCCATCGTTGCAAACGGCATTAGTGGCGGAGGCTTCGGTTCCACAAGCGGTGGCGGTCAGGTAACGATCATTGACACATCGACCGATCCAGATGGCCTGATCACGATGGGTGATCTCACTATTGATGCGACCGGGGACATTGGAACCAATTCAGGTCTGATTTTGATTACCTCCGACAGCGGCCCAATTGAAGTTGACGGGATCTTCAGCGCCGATGTCTCGGGTGATATCGATATTGCGATGGATGGCGACGGGCAGCTTCTGGTTGCTGAGGGAGCGACCTTTATTGCCACGGGCGACATGAATGTCACTCACACAAACAACGCTGCGGACACTCCTTCTGTAGAGGTTGGGCAAAGCATCCGGGTTGATATCGATGGCTCGTTCACATCGGACGAAGGCTCAATCTTGAGCGCCTTGGGAGGGCAGATCTTTGATGTCGGGGGCAACATAATCGCCAACGACCTTCGTGCGGGTCCGGCGATTGCTCTCACGGCACAAGGCAGTGTAACCCTTAACGATGCGACTGCCACGGGACCTCAAGGCACAAGCAACTTCCGCGGGATTACTATTGATGCGGGCTTCATCGATTTTGGCAGCGGTCTCTTCTTCTATGAAAATCTCGCCAATGCGACGATCACCGGTACGGTCACAAGCTATGCCGATATCAACATCACTGCTGGTGGAAACGTCGTGTTTGCAAATGGCTCCAATACTGCTGCGGATAACGCGCTGATCGTCAATAGCGGCGATGATATCATCGTCGAAGCAGGAGCTTTGCTCTCCAGCGCAAACAATCCGACCGACCCGGTTGCCCCAGCCAATCCTTTTGCATTCGGGCCCAATGTTGTGCTTAACGCAGGCGGCGAGGAAAACCTCCTCTCTGTGCCCTCGACCCCAATTTCATCGCTCGTGATTGATGGGACGATCAACGCTAATGAAGCGGCGATTGTCCTTGAAGGCAACGCGATTGAAGGGCTGGACAGCACGCTTATCGCGGGCTCGATCAGAGCCGATGTGCGCGACGCGCCCGATCAAGGCATCGCATTGGGCGATGATGACGGACTCCTCACCACTCCCTGCCTCGAAGGGGTCATCTGCCTTGGCAATATGGATGCAGAACGGTCGATCGAGATCGGTATCAATAGCAACAACGATGCTATCCAACTCTTCATCGAACAGGCAGTAGTTTCAGCAACCGACATCTTCATCTCGACGCGCAATGATATCGTGATGGGCACTGATGGTATCGACACTGAGATCAACGCGACAGGGACTTTCTCAGCAGAGAGCATCACCGGCAATGTGGACCTCCGCGATGCCTTGATTGGTGCGGATCAGATACAGATCCTGGCTGCGGGCAGTGTTTTAGGCAGCGGCATTCTTACGAGCGGCAATGATATCGGGATCACCGTCGGGGATTCCATTTCGGTCGGCGGAATTGACACTTCGGGTGACTTGACCACGGTCGAGAACATTGGGGCTGGCGCGGGCTCATATGAAGTTCCCGGAAGCTTCACCGCCGGATTCTTCAGACAGGGCGCTAGCAGCATTGACCTGTTTGCTGGAGACAGCATCAGTATTGGCGATGCATTCTCGCCCTCCGATGTCATCCTGTCGGCGAATGGTGACGTATCCCTCGATTTCTCCAGCGTTGGCGGCATTATCAGCCTTGACGGTGCCAACATCTTCTATGGCTTCCTTGATGGAAGTGACGTTTCGGTCAGCGGTTTTGGCGCGGTCAACGGGGGCAATATCATCGGCGGCACTGTCAGCGTTGATGGCGATTTGGTTGACATTCGCGATATCGATTCATCGGGTGAGGCATTTATCAGCGGCGGATCGGTCGCTGTTGGTTTCGTTGTAGCCGACGACATCATCATCAGCAGTGATTCTGACATCTTCTTTGATGGCCTCGATTCCACCAATGCGATCGACCTTGATGCAAGCAGCGGTTCCATTGCTTCCAACGGTGGTCCAGGAGACATCAACAGCGACGGCAATGTGACCCTTGAGGCGCTCGATATCGCGATCGGAGATGTGAATTCTGGCGGTTCTATCACGGCCACGGCAAGCGATGGTGATGCCACCTTTGGCATCGTCAACGCTGTCGACTTTATTACAATCGACGCGGCAGGTGCCCCCACTTTGCTTGGCGCAATCAGCGGCGGGGATACCTCTATCACCGGTAGCATGGTCGCAATCGACGCGATCGATGCAGGCGGTGATGTGGATGTCACTGCAACCATTGGTGCGGTGACCTTACTGGACACAATGGCCGGCGGCGATATCACTATCACTGCACCGGGTAACATCGACGTCGACCATGCAGAGGCGGACGGCAGTTTCTTCGCGACGGGCGATGGAAGTATAACAACCGGCCTCAACTCAATCATCACTGACGGTGACATTGTCATTGATGTCGCGGACGCAGCGGACCTGGGCAATTCGAGTGCAGGGGGCCTGGTTGATGTGTCGGCCCTCTCGATTGACTTCGTTTCGCTGGTGGCAGGGTCCACGGTTGATCTGCTTTCCGAGACTTTCATCACAGGAACCACACTCACCGCCGATGGAGCTGTCGACATGGTCGCGGGCTCCGCAGGCGGAACTGGCGGGGGCGCGGGTGGGCCCATTACCATTGGGCTGCCCGGAGAGATTGATCTGGGGACACTGACAGCCCCGGAAGCCAGTCTTCTCGCCAATGGAGGCCCTGTTACTGTTGCCGATGCCGTGATCGATGGCCTGTTGACGGCCGAGGGCACTGCGATCGATATCGCTTCGAGTACAAGCCTGACAGTCAATGCAAACGCGAATGACGGAGATGTGCTTGTCTCCACGCAAGGCACTCTTGAGGCAGTGGTCGCAATTGCAACTGGGGACGTTACTCTTGAAAGCAGCAATGGCGATCTTCTCGTCAATGATGCGCAAGGGACCAATGTAAATCTGTTTGCTGCAAGCCGCGTTGAGATCGAGGGCTCGGCTGATGCGGTCGAAGCTCTTGCAATTGATGCAGGTGGCGTGTTCGATGCGATCAATGGTTCTGCGAGGGGTGAGACGATCAACGTCCTTTCCGGTGATGTTGCGCTCGGCGATGACAGCATCATCGGCGATGCCACCCAAACCAGCTCGATTGTGTTTGAAACCTTTGGCGACATGGTTATTGGCGGGGTTAGCAATGACAATAACCCCTACCAGATCGACAATTTCGAATTGTCGCGGATCCGGTCTGCTGGCGATCTCAGCTTTACAGCTTTCTCCAACGGAAGCGCTCTGGACGCGTTGATCACACTGGATCAAATTGATGTGACCGCCGGGGACAGTTCGAGCAGCTTTGGGCAGAACTTTGGGCAGTCCGGCGAGCTGAGCTTTACCGCAGACGGCGATATCGAAGTGATTGGCAATGTGAACGTTTCTGGTGCGCTTGTTACTACCGCAGTCACTCTCGACGCATTCAATCTTGTCAGGATCGACACCGCGAATGGTGGGGTCTTTGTGCTTGATCCTAATGGCGGTTTGTCCGGCGATCTCGCGATTTTTGCAACGGATTTCGTCGCGGCGACCGACCAGGCCTTGATCGATATCGATGGGCTTAGCGTCGCTGACATCGACACGCGACTTGAGGATAGCGACGGCGTGAATCGGCCTGATGGTGTTATCCGCGCTGACTCCCTCCTGATTGAAACCACCGCAAGTGATGTGTTCATTCAGAACACGGCTCCTGGGACCGATTTCGATGATCGGCGAGGGTTTGAAGTCAATTCTCTCACGATCACAACTGGCGGATCGACAGACCAGCCGATTGTGATCAACGGTATTGTCGCCGGGGCGACTGGCGTGGATGCAATTCCGCTGACTGACATTGGCAGCACGCCTGCTGATGCCTCCACAATCAATGGCTGCATAATTGCGGACCCAGCTTCGTGTGGTTTGGTAGTGGCACCACCACCACCACCGCCGCCTCCCCCTTCACCTCCACCTCCACCTCCACCTCCGCCTCCACCTCCGCCACCGCCACCGCAGGAGCCGAGCGGAGACGGCGGCGAAGTGGAAACACGCGATTTGATCGATGAAGGCCTCGCTCCGGATGACGTGCGTCCCGAGGGACCACTTGACGGCGGGTTGATCAATCTCACGCCGCAAGCCGATTTCGAAGATGATCCTCTCATCGACGATCCGGTTACGGGGGCGGGTAATGAAGACTTCTGGGTCGCCGAAGACCAGTCCTGCGAGGAGGGCGAAGACTGCGGTGCATAGCGACTGCAGCCTTCACTCCAAGAAAAGGACGGCCTGACCCGGATCAGCCCATAGGGACAAAGCACCGGCACCACCGCGCATCTGTTCGTGAGACACTTGAGACACTATCTAAGCGATTAAAACCGTTCGATCAGTCGAGCATGTTTTGATCGAAAAAGACGATTATAGAGGCTTGAGCGCGAAACGGTCATGGGCTCTTCTAACGCTGGCAGGGAAAGTAGGAAAACTGGACGTTCAATGTTGCCGCTTCCCTGCGCCTATTTTTCCCGTGGCGGCGGGTTGAGGCAGTCAGTGCTGGCATCGCCTGCGTACAATCCGCCATCGACATAGATCACTTGGCCATTGATATAGCGCGCTGCATCTGAGCTTAGAAACTTCGCCGCATCGGCGATTTCATCGACGGTACCTAGGCGTTTGCCCGGAATGCGGTTGATCGCTTCATCAAATTTGGTCGGGTCTTTGCTGAGGAATTGGACGCCCACGGTGTCGGCAATTCCTCCTGGCGAGATGATGTTGGCGCGCACGCCCGCTGGACCCCATTCGACCGCGCAGACTTTGGTCAATTGGTTGACGCCCGCCTTGGCCGCGCAGGCATGGGCCTGCATTGCGCTTGCCCGGTCCGCTTGCCCGGCAGATATCGCGATCAGCGAAGCACCGGGCTTGGTCAGGTAGGGATAGCTCGCCCGGAACGCGTTGAATGTGCCGAACAGGTCAATATCGACCACAGTACGGAAGGCATTGGGCGACATACCCAGGAGCGGTGCGTAGAAGTTTCCGGCAGCACCCGCAACAAGGACATCAATCGAACCGTATGCTTCGGCGACTCTAGCGAGCGCTCCTTCGACTGCATCGTAGTCGCGCACATCGCAGGAGAAGCCCATGGCATCGCCGTCATCAGTGCATTCGGCCTTGATCTCGGCCTCTGCATTTGCGGCGCGGTCCGGGTCGCGGCCGATCACTGCAACATTCGCGCCTTCGCGAGCAAACCCCTTGGCAATCCCGAGATTGATCCCGCTTGTCCCGCCGGTGATGAAAACCGTCTTGCCCGCATGTTCGGTCATAATCTCTCTTCCTCAATGTGCTTATGAGAAAGATAGCCCAAAGCCTTGAAATGGTTCCCGACTAATTGTGCCTTGCCGCTGACCGTTTAGAATTTGGGCGTTACCGGCTTTCCAAAGATGGTGTCAGAAATGATCCGTTGTTGGATCTCTGAAGAGCCTTCAAATATCTTGGTCAGGCGTGCATCGCGCCAGCACCGCTCTACCGGATAGTGCGTGGTGTATCCTGCGCCCCCTAAGATTTGTAGCGCCTCGCTGGTTACGCGCTCGGCCATCTCAGCGGCATAATATTTGACCATTGAGGCTTCCTGATCGCAGCGGCGGCCAGAGTCGATTTCGGTGCAGACGTGATACATCAATTGGCGCGCGGCTTCGACTTCGGTCGCCATGGTCGCAACTTTGAAGCGGATCGCTTGAAAGTTGCTGATGGGTTGGCCGAATTGCTCGCGCTCCTTGGCGTATGCAATCGCTGTGTCGAGCGCCATTTGTGCGAGACCGATCGAGCGGGCCGCCGTGTGGGCGCGGGCGATCTCCAGGCCGGAGACGACACCATAGAACCCGCGGCCTTCATTCTTCAAATCGCGCTCGTAAACCGGGACGCGGACCTTGTCGAAGGCGAGCTCAAAGGTCTTCCAACCGAAATATCCGATCTTGGGGATGGGTGATCCGGAGAGCCCTTCGAGGAATTCACCGCGAGGCTTTTCAACCGGGATCAGGGTCATCCCAGCGTGACGCGGCGCGCCTTCTTCGGCACCTGTGCGGGCGACAACCTGGATGAAGTCTGCACGGTCGGCGAAGGTGCACCAATATTTTGAGCCGGTGAGCACCCACTCATCGTCTTCGCGAACCGCTTTGAGAGCAACGGCAGCCGCGTCCGAGCCTGCGCCGGGTTCTGATAAAGCGACTGCGCCCATATATTTGCCCTTGGCCATCAAAGCGATCCGCTCATTGCGCTCTTCCTCGGTCGCGCCGGGGACCGATTTGTAGAAGGTGTTAGCCCGAGCAAGCAGCGAAGACACGCTCATCCATGCGCCCGCTAGTTCTTCGGCGGCGAGGCAGTATTCAAAACAGCCAAGGCCAAGCCCGCCCAATTCCTCCGGTATCATGATGCCGAAAAAGCCAAGCTCGCCCATCTTCTGGATCAGCTCATCGGGGATGTCGCCTTGGATGGGGTCAAGTTCATTCGCGATGGGCAGCACCTCCTCGCGAGCGAACTCGCGGGCCATTCGCTGCATCATCTTGCGTTCTTCGGTCATGTAACCTTGAACGCCTTCGCGCGCTTGCCTCTCTTCAGGCGGTGAAAACATGGGTTTGGCTTTCCAGTGATAAGTGATTTCGGATTTTTTCTATGCAAACCGCCTTGCCTGATGAGTTCAGGCGCGGGCAAGTGATATTCATCGGATGGGCCAAGTTATGGGCTCAGTATCTCTGGGCTATCTGCCTGAATACTGGCAAAACCTTGTAAAATCTCAGATCGTTCACTGTCTGGCTTTTTTGTGTCGCGTACGGATTGCGCTAAAGGTAGACCTGTTCGGAACAGAAATACGCTGAGGGGAGCATATGGCGCTCAAAAAGTTCGGCACATTCATCACCATTGGCATGGCAGCTGGGGTTGCCTTGGCAAGCCCGGTGCATGCTCAAGACGATGGTTCGGTCGCTTACACTATGGAAGCGGGCGATACGCTTTATGGTCTGGCGCAGGAGTATTTCGTTTCGGAAGAGGCGGCCTTGCGGGTGCAGCGTTTCAATCGCATTTCCAATGCGCGCGCGATCCCTGTGGGTGCTGTCATCGATGTGCCCCGATCGTTGTTGAAATGGGATCCGGTGACTTTGCGGGTGGCGTTCTTTACAGGCCAAGTGACCATTGCGCAGAACGGCCGCGAGCAGGCTCCTCAACGGGCTCAGCAGGTCCCTCAGAATTCCATCATTTCGACTGGTGAACGCTCCTTTATCTCGCTTCAGGGAGAGGGTAGGACAGCGGTCTCTCTTCCTTCCAATTCGCGGGTGCAGATCAGGCGAGCTCGACGTTATCGGATCGACCAGTCGCTTGATGTGGATCTGCGTGTGCTTAAGGGTCGCGGTGAGATAACGGCTCCCAAGCTGCGGGATGGCGAACGCTTTCGCACTGGCACTCCTATTGCGGTGACCGCTGTGCGCGGGACCGAGTTCCGCGTTGGCTATGATGAGGCCAGCGCGCTTGCTTTGACCGAGGTGACTGAGGGGTTGGTGGAGATTTCCGCAGACGGTGCGGCGGTTGCCGCCGAAGCGGGGAAGGGCGTTGCCAGCAACCCGAGTGGTCTTGGGGAGCCTGAAGACTTGCTGATTGCTCCCGAAATCTCAGGCCGCAGCGCCACTCAGACGGGTGAGACAGTTGCCTTTTCGATCACGCCGCTGACCGGTGCCACTGCCTATCGCACGCAGATTGCGAGCGATGTGACCTTTACCGATGTCATCGATGAGCAGGTGTCATCGGAGCTCAATATCGAATTCTTTGATGTGGATGATGGTCGCTATTCTGTGCGCACACGTGCGATTGCAGCAAGCGGGCTTGAGGGCTTCTGGCAAGGGGAAGACGCCTCCTTCCGTCGCAAGCGGGTGGGGACCTCTGTCGCCGCTGAGCCTGCGCCTTTTGCTGATGCGTATAAGTTCGCATGGCTGCCCGAAGGTGCCGGGCCAAGCTACACCGCGTTTCAAATGTGGCCCAAGGATGCGCCAGACACGCTGATCGTGGATGAGGTGGGGCTTGATGCGCCGGGGATCTACCTCAGCGATCTTGCACCGGGCATCTACAGCTGGCGCGTGGCGACTTCGGTGATTGATGAAGGCGAAGTCATCAAGGTGTGGACCGAGGCCCGTGACCTGACCGTCAGCGAATAGAGCCGAGATTGCAGCCCCATCCTGCCCTGCTCAAATCGCGCCTGATTGCCGAATGGCTGGTGCTGTTTGTGGCAATGTTGGCGCTGCTAATCGCGGCTCAGCAGCGCGACTGGGTTGAGCGGTTTGATCTCTTCCTCCTTGACCTTGAAGGGCAGTTCAACACGCCGGAAATCGATCCTGCGATTATCCTCGTTGAAATCGATGACCCGTCGCTCGATCAGCTTGGCGCATGGCCGTGGAGTCGCGAGACTCACGCTGAACTGATCAATCGGATCAATTCTTACGAGCCGCGCGCAATTGCTTATGATGTGCTGTTTGTTGAGCCCAGTAATGAGGAGAGCGATGCAGCATTGGCCGACGCCTTGGCTTCCAGCAACAAAGTCATCCTGCCACACAGTTTTGCGCCCAAGCCCAACGCGATAAACGGTGAAGTTCCGCTCTATCCACTCGCGCTTCTTCGCGCCAATTCCGCCGCATCCGGCCATGTCGCGCTGTTCCCTGACGAAGATGGCGTGGCGCGGCGGTTTGAGTTGTCACGCAACATTGATAGTGAGGTGTTCCCACATTTGTCGCTCGCGACGTTATCGGTGGCCGAAGAGAAGCCTTGGGGCGGCGATACTGCGCCAGAGACAGTTATTGTGCGCTATGGCTCGCAAGGAGCAATCCGCTCCATCTCAGCGGCAGCTGTGCTCTCAGGCAGCGCCCCGCGAGAGTTTTTTGAGGATGCCATCGTTTTTGTGGGGGCGACATCGCCTGGCCTAGGGGATCGTTACTCAGTGCCAGCCTATGCCGGGCGAATTCTCACAGGGGTGGAGATGCAAGGGCACCTCACCAGCGCGATGCTCACCGACAATCTGATTGAACGTGCTAGTGGCGCGACGACGCTGGCACTGCAAATCCTCGCAATTGTCATCCTCTTTGCAAGCTTTTGGCGTCTTTCGCCGCGCGCTGCTTTGGCCGTTACGCTTGCGCTTATCGCAGGGCTCTTCGCGGTCGCATTTCTCTCGCTCATCGTGTCCAACCTCTGGCTGCCTGTGGGTGGAGCTTTGCTGGCGATTGTGATCGCTTATCCGTTGTGGGGATGGCGTCGCCTTGCATCAGTAAGCCGCTTTCTCGAGAGTGAAGCGGCACAATTGCGCGAGCTTGCCAACATGCCCAGAGCACAAAGCGCCGAAGGCTTCGACGTGGTGGCGCAGCAAGTTGCTCTTCTCAAGCGCCTCACCAAAGGTGTTTCGGGCAATCTCAAGCTGATCCAGGACGTGATCAACGCCTCGCCCGATGCTATGCTGGTGACCGATGGCGATGGCTCGATCACCATGGGCAATGCGGCTGCAGAAAGCTTGTTTGGTCCAATGGGCACGGTTCAGGGGTATGAATTGCCGCAACTGCTCGAGTCTGCCGGAGCAGAATTCAACGAAGACCGGAATGAGATCAATCTTGGTGATGGTCGCACCTTTTGGCTGGCGTCGGCGGATCTTGATCCCGACGTAGGGAGCCAGGTATTTTCCTTACGGGAGGTCACCGAGCTCAAAGAGGCTGAACGGCAAAGGCGCGAAACGCTCGAGTTTTTGTCTCACGACATGCGCTCCCCGCAGGTCTCGATCATCAGCCTTGCAAAACAATCCGACGCCGGCCTTGCCCCTGATGATCGCTTTGCACGGATAGAAGTTCAGGCGCGCCGAACCCTTAAGCTGACAGAGGATTTTGTGCAGATTGCACGTCTCACCAATGAAGGGGTGGAGCGCGAAGAGACTGAGCTCAACTCCGTTATCCAGGAGGCGTCCGACCGCGCCTATCCGCTGGCACGTCGCAAGAACATGAAGGTCTCGTACAAGCCGAGCGATGAGCCGATCTTTGCCAGGCTTGATGCCTTTGCAATTGCAAGGATGCTCGACAACTTGATCAGCAATGCGGTCAAATTCTCGCCAGAGGGTTCGCAGGTCACCATGAGTCTAGAGCCCGGCGGTGACGAGAACTTCTCAATCAGCGTTGCGGATAAAGGTCCCGGCCTTTCACCCGAACGCCGCTCCCAGCCCTTTGTCCGTTTTGGCGCGCGCGACACCAGCGCAGGGCCAAGCTCGGGGCTGGGCCTAGCCTATGTGAAGCAAGTGGTTGACCGGCACGAGGGTACGATTGTGGTGGAAAGCAATCAGGGCGAGGGCACCAAATTTGTGGTCACTTTGCCCTACGGTTGAGTGCAAACGCTCTCAGTTGGCAACCGCACCATCGACCAGCAATTGGGCCAGATCGCCAAGCTGCGAAAGGTCATCGGGACAGGTGAGAAACTCGCCAGAGGATTTATTCTGAACCGCACCGCTATCGCGAGCGTAGATCACAAGGCTAGCGCTCACACGGGAAGGCTTGCATTTGTGGTACCAGCGGGAGCGGAATGTGGGCTCGATTGCCTTGCCCGTTCCAGCGTCTTCGGAAACCTCTTGGATCCCCACTCTGGCTTCGCGCTGTGAGACTGAGAAATCTACGATAAAAGCAGCCCCGTTTTCGACCCCTATGCCGCGGTTCGCGAATGACCCAGTGAGCTCGTCCAAAAGCTGAGCGCGTAGGCCGGCTTCATCCTCTTCGTTCAGCAACTCCACGCTTGAGAGCGTTTGGGGCGAGTTTTGTGTCGAAGTAAGCGTAGCGGGAGTGGAGACCGTACAAGCTGAAATACTAACGGCTCCAATAGCGAGCGTCACTTTGCCAATTCCGTGCGTTCGCCCCAAACCTGCCATATGCTCCCACTCCCGTTTCCGGTGTCACTTATGCGAGGGTCTCCACCTCAAAGTGATCCATGCGGTATCCAAAGCCAAAAACGGTCCTGATAACAAGCCCAGATTCGGGAGTGAGACCCAATTTTGAGCGGAGCCGTGAGATATGCATGTCGATTGTACGAGTTTCGACATCGATATTGCCGCCCCAGACGCGCGAGAAAAGATAGCTTCTCGAAAGCGGTCTATCGATGTTTTCGAACAGAAGGACAGCGAGATCATACTCTTTTGCAGTGAGTGTGATCGCTTCACCATCACGCGAGATGCTGCGCGCCCTGTGGTTGACCACGAACGGGCCAAACTCAGCGGTATCGCGTGTGTCTTTGACAGCAGTGCGTCGAGCAGCGGCTTCGATGCGCGCACGGATCACCTCTTCGCTTTCGGGTTTCACAATATAGTCGACCGCTCCAGCTTCGAGGCCCGCGACGATATCGCCCTTTTCTTGGCGACTGGTTAGCAGGATGAAAGGTGGCGCGGCTTCGATATTCTCTGCTGCCCACTGGAGGACTTCGAAACCAGTCCGCCCCGGCATGTTCCAATCGAGCAGGACCACATCGTACGTGTCGCGTTGTAGTGCCTTTTGTACATCTGGCCCGTTCGTGAATTCATCAACGATATGACCGGCATTCCTGACCAGCGCGGATACTTGGTCGCGGATGTCACGATCATCGTCTGCGAGTGCTATTCGCATCATTTGTGCTCCCTCACTCAAATTGTAACATGAACAGTCTGTTACATTTGAAATTGATTCTAGCCAGCCTTTGACTGGTCCTGAGTTGCAAAAATTACATCTTTTTACCTGCTCGGTAGTAAACCTTTTGAGCTGAGTGGAGTGAGGCGGACCCCGGGGGGTTAGGATGGGGTCCGCCTCAAACGCATGGCTTGGCTTGATCTTCGTGAACCCGAAGGGCCCAGCCGTACGTCAAACGTGAAAACTGTCTCTGATTACTGGCGAGCGGGAGAAGCGGCTGCTTCCAATGCATGGGGGTCTGTCGCCGAGCTCTCGCTACCGGTGCTGTCCGTCGAGGAATAAATCGCAAGAAAAAACGAGGCGAAGACTGAAAACACGCCCATCCCAATCGCAAGCCAAAGCATGCTGGGGTCGGGTGCTCGATCGTCGACCTTGTGCTCCATCTCTCGGATTCGCTCCTCTCCGTTCCCGAGAAGGGCGTATAGCTGCAAAGGGGGGAAACGCCTGTAAACTGTTGCAAATTGTCCGGTGGGTTTGTGCAAGTAGGGATCGAGTCACATCACTGTGGGTTTAGGCCATGCAGGTGAGTGATAATCTCCTCCTCTGAGACGACATCGGCATATTTGGCTTGCATGTCGAAGAGGTTGGCTTCGTGTGGGGCTTCGTGTCGGTCTCCACATGCCTCTCGCACGACGGTCGTAATAAAGCCGTGGCTCATCGCATCTACGCAGGATGCTCTTACGCAGCCGCTCGTAGTGAGGCCGGTCAGGATCACATTGTCGACGCCCAAGCTGGTGAGGGTCGAGGCGAGCGAGGTTCCGAAAAAGGCGCTTGGGTACTGTTTGGAGATGATGAGTTCATCTTCAGTCGGCTCCAGTCCTTTAGGCCAATCGCCCATCGGGCTGCCTTCGAGGAAATACCGCAGGGGCGAGGCTTTCTCGAAAAAGCGTCCGCCATTGATCGCCGTGAGGTGATAAACGACATTGGTCAGGATCACCGGGATGCCCGCCCGATGCGCGGCCTCGCGCACTCGCAAAGCCGAGGCAAGCGCGTCATCGACATCGGCGTAAAGATCGCAATCTGGATCGAAATAACCTTCGACAAAGTCGATCAGAACAAGTGCAGGCGATTTGCCAAAACCGGCTTTGCCATCATAGGCCTTCGCATAGTTTTCATCCAATCCGTCAGACACTTTGCGCCTCTTTCTGGTATCTGGGCTGTTCGTATCGCCCGTACATCTCTACGCCTTGGGGCAGATGGATAACGAATACCAGACCGAGCCCGTTCCTGACCACGCCAGCATTGTGTGGTGGCGCATCGCATTGATGAATGCGATTTTCAGCATTTCCTTGCCGATTTTTCTGGGCGGGCTCGAGCTTGTGGCGGTGACATCTGCATCGACTTTTGTTTGGGGCACAATCGTTGGCGGAGTGTTTCTCACCTGCCTCGCGGCGCCCATGGCGGTGATCGGGACGAAGACGCGGCTGAGTTCCTACATGCTCGCTCGGATTGCCTTCGGCGTTCAATCTTCGAAGCTGTTGAACTTTGCTTTCGCGATTTCGTTGCTTGGCTGGTTTGGGATCAATATTGAGCTGTTTGGCGATGCGATGGCGCGGCTGCTGGTGGAATTGGGCATCGGACAAGTGCCGCTGTTCGCGCTTCAGGCGTTGGGCGGGGTGATGATGACGACGCTGACCTATCTGGGTCTTCGCACAATCAATATGCTTACGATGGTTGTTACGCCGCTTCTGGTGCTGGTGACGGTGTTGATGCTGCTCACCGTTCTTGATGGAGGGGCTGTGGGCACGATTATGGGCTTGGGGCAAGCCGAAGGCCTGTCCTTTGGCGACGTCATGTCTGCGACGGTCGGCGCGGTCGCGGTGGGCGCGGTCATCATGCCAGACACCTGCCGCTTTGTGCGCGGGACTGCTGGAGGCGTCGGGGTTGCCGTGATTACGTATGCCGTCACTGCGCCAGCTGTCACTTTGGTCGCGGGGCTCGCTGGGCTTGTAACAGGCCAGACTGATCTTTTGCCGTTGATGTTGGCTTTGGGACTCGGCTTTGGCGCCTTCGCCATCGTCTTTGGTGGGAGCACGACCCTAAATGCGCTCAATCTCTACAGTGCGACGCTTTCGATGGGGACAGTCCTTCCAAAAGCGCGACGAGAGCTGGTTGTTCTCGTCGGAGGGATCGGAGGCACGATCTTCGCCTTTTTGGGCATCCTCGACAGTTTCATTCCGTTCCTGTTGTATCTTACCGTGATCTTTATCCCTGTTGGGGCAGTTATTTTGGCGGACTATTTCATGGTTGGGCGTAAGTATTACGGGCCTGAGTTCCGAGAAAATTTGCCCAATTTGCGCTGGCCGGCGCTAATCGCTTGGGGAGGTGGATCGGGTGTGGCGCTTGCCGCGATGGAGGGGCTGATCACATTGACGGGCACGGTCGCGATTGATGCGATTGTTGTGAGTTTTGGGCTCTACTTGGCGCTTTCTAAAGCTTGGCCCGAGCAGGAGGGACTTCCAGCGTGAGGATCGGTATCGATGTCGGTGGCACGCACACGGATGCGGTTCTGGTCGACGGGACACGGATCGTCGCCTCGTGCAAGGAGCTGACCAGCGCGGATGTGCTGTCAGGGGTCAAAGCAGCGCTGCATAACCTGCAGGAGCAAGTGGGCATATTGCCGCCGGTCGACGCGGTAATGCTGGGCACAACGCAATTCACCAACGCAGTGGTAGAGCGGCGCGAATTGGCCGAAGTGGCCGCCATCCGCATTGGCCTGCCTTCAGGACGGGGTCTTCCGCCTGGAACAGGCTGGCCCGAGGATATTCGGGAAGCATTGGGCGAGGGGGCTTACGCCCTACCAGGTGGGTTTCTCTACGATGGACGCCCACTCGCGCCTGAAGACAACGCCGAGACCGAACGATGCATCGCAGACATTGCGGCGAAGGGCTTAGCCAATATCGCCATCTCCTCTGCCTTCTCTCCAGCCAATGCTGAGCCGGAGTTGAGGCTGGCTGAGAGAATATTGGAAGCCATTCCCGAGGCGCGGATCACACTCTCACACCAAGTCGGACGGCTTGGCCTGCTAGAGCGCGAGAACGCAGCCATGCTCAACGCCAGTCTCAAGCCCTTCGCGGTGCGCGTTGTCGAAGCTTTCGAAGGTGCTCTCCAAGAATTTGGTATCACTTCGCCGCTGTTCATAAGCCAGAACGACGGCACTTTGATGGATGCAAAGTTCGTCCGTGATTTTCCCGCACTCACCTTCTCGTCCGGCCCTACCAATTCACTTCGGGGCGCGGCGCGGCTTACGGGTATCGACGACGCCATTGTCGTCGATATCGGTGGCACAACCAGCGATATCGGTGTCCTACGCGGTGGCTTCCCGAGGGAAAGCAACCGCGCCGTTGATGTAGGCGGGGTGCGCACCAATTTCCGCATGCCTGACATTATGGCGATCGGCCTTGGCGGCGGGAGCATAGTTTCCGAGGACGGGCGCACAATCGGCCCTCAATCGGTTGGACACAGGCTGGTCACTGAGGCTCTCGTTTTTGGCGGTAGCACTTTGACTGCGACAGACATTGTGGTGGCCGCAGGCATGGCTGACGTGGGTGATGCGAGCAAAGTCGCGCAGCTTGCTGAAGTGACAGTCACCAATGCGCTCGCCACCATGCGGGCAATGCTCGAAGACAATATCCGCTTGATGAAACCTGATAAACAGCCGCTTCCCGTTGTCCTTGTGGGCGGTGGCGCTATCCTTGCGCCAAAAGACCTGTCTGGCGCCTCCCAGCTGCTCTCCCCCGAAAACAGCGGGGTTGCCAATGCCATTGGAGCCAGCATTGCTTTGGTCGGCGGCGAAGCTGAGATATTCGCTGACTTTCGCAAGGAAGCGCGCGAGGTTGCTCTGGAACGCGCCAAGGATCAAGCGCGTGGCGTGGCGGTGAGCGCAGGCGGTGCACAAGGCACAATCCGCGTTACTGAGATAGAAGAGACCCCTATCCCCTACATGGATAATGGCGTGACCCGCATCCGAGTGAAGGTGGTGGGAGACCTTGCGAGCCTTTCGACGCTTGAGGTGCAAGCATGACCAATCAGATTACTCTGGACATGCTCGACGATATCGCAGCGGGTGCCGCATTCCTCGCAACCGGGGGAGGCGGTGATCCCTATCTTGCCTGCCTTTGTGCCAAGGAAGGTCTCAAGGCATACGGCCCTGCGACGGTTATCGCGCCCGATGCGCTTGCGGACGATGCATTTGTCATAGCCATTGGGGGTGTGGGAGCGCCGACGACCAGCCTTGAACTCCTTCCATCGGTTGATGAAGCCGCGCGGGTGGTTGAGGCCTATGCAGAGCATGTTGGCCGGAGGCCTGACGCACTGGTCTCCTTCGAAATCGGCGGGGCAAATTCGCTGATACCCATGGTGGCTGCCGCTGCGCTCGATATTCCGCTTGTCGATGGAGACGGAATGGGTCGTGCGCTTCCTGAGGCGACCATGATGACCTACGCCATTGCAGGCATCGCGCCGACCCCCGCAGTAGGCCTGGATTATGCGGGCAATGTTGAACGTTTCGACGTGCCCGATGTGCAAGCTTACGAACCCGTCATCCGTCGGTTCGCCATGGAGCGTGGTGGCATGGCAGTAAGCGCGGAGTTTGGCATGAGCGGTGCTGAGCTTAAGGCTTGCATTGTGCCTGAAACGGTCTCGCTTTCGCAGCGTCTGGGGGCGTATCTGCGCAGCGGTGAAGGCAACGCGGAGGATCGAGAGCTAAGCCTCGCTAAGCTCTTTGAAGGCTCGATTTACGGCCAGTTGGAGCTCATCGCGAGCGGACTTGTCACCGATTACACGAGCACCGTTGTGGGCGGCTATGATGTGGGCCAGGCGGTCATCGAAAGCAGCGTCGCGGGCGAGCTTCCTATGAAAGTCTCGGTCAAGAATGAGTATCTCTCTGTCCGACAGGGCGAGGCGCTGATCGCGTGCCTGCCCGATCTAATCACGATAGTTGATTTTGAGACTGGCTGGCCGATCAATGCAGAGCGACTGCGTTTTGGAATGCGCGTTGGCATCTTTCGCATTGGAAGCCCGGAGCATTACACCTCACCGGAGGGGCTGGCGTGCCTCAAAGACTTGATCGCGGTGGCCCAATCCTAAGGCGCAATTGAAAACCCTCACGCACAAATTGTAACGCGTTGCGAAGTTTCATTTCTCGGCTAAGGTTCAACTGTCAATGAGTCGTTACAGGGGAACGCATCAAGCCATGAGACATCTTTTCCATTCCGCAACGCGCGCTTTGGCCGTGGTCGCACTGCTTTTGAGCTTTGGATTGAGCGTACCGGTTGCTGCGCAAGATGATGAGAAAAGCGCGCTGTCATCGCTCCCCTTGCGGCTTATCGGGCCTTCCTACGTCTCAGGACGCATCTCTGACTTTGCCTTCTTCAAAGGCGGTTCGCACCATTATATCGTTGCAACAGCCTCAGGCGGGCTTTGGGTGACGAAGGATGCGGGCACGACTTGGACCCCGATCTTCGACCGCGAAGGCACCTATTCCATCGGTGTGGTTGAAATCGCCCCATCTGATGAAAATACCATCTGGGTGGGCAGCGGCGAAAACAACGCTCAGCGCTCAGTCGCTTTTGGTGACGGCGTTTATAAGTCCACCGATGGCGGCAAGACCTGGACCAACATGGGGCTCAAAGATTCAGGCCACATCGGTCAGATCTGGATCAATCCTGAGGATGCCAGCCACGTTCTGGTCGCTGCTCAAGGTCCGCTGTGGTCCGAGGGCGGCGATCGCGGGCTTTATAAGACAACCGATGGTGGGGAGAGCTGGGAGCTGATCCTTGAAGTGGATGAGCATACTGGCATCAACGAATTCGTCGTGCACCCTGACAACCCAGACATGATCACAGCCAGTTCTTATCAGCGTCGTCGCCACGTTTGGGTCTTGATCAACGGTGGGCCAGGCTCTGGCATTCACCGTTCAAGCGATGGCGGGGACACTTGGAGCAAGGTATCCGCAGGACTTCCTGGCAAAGACGATGTGGGTCGGATCGGTCTTGCGATGGCACCTTCTGCCCCGAACACGCTCTATGCGATTATCGAGGCGCAGGACGATGAGAAAGGCGTTTATCGCTCCACCGACTTTGGTCAGAATTGGACCAAGCGGTCGAGCCACATGACGACAAGTCCGCAATACTACAATGAGATTGTGGTTGATCCCAAAGACCCTAACGTCCTCTATTCGCTCGATACATTCTCGAAGCGTTCAACCGATGGAGGCAAGACGTTCTCAGACCTCAGCAATGCTACGCGTCACGTTGACGATCACGCGCTTTGGATTGATGAAAACAATACAAGCCACATGATTATGGGCGGCGATGGCGGCGTGTACGAGAGCTGGGATGGCGGTCAGAAATGGCGTCACTTCCAGAACCTGCCGATTGTGCAGTTCTACCGAATTCAGCCTGATAACGCTGCGCCGTTCTACAACGTGTGTGGGGGGACGCAGGACAACAACTCGCTGTGTGGACCATCGCGCACCACGGTCGTTCACGGCATCACCAATTCCGATTGGCACATCGTGCTGGGCGGCGACGGATATAAGCCGCAAATCGACCCGCGCGATCACAACCTTGTTTATACGCAGTACCAATATGGCGGGCTTGCCCGTTATGACCGCCGCACTCAGGAACGGGTGTTCCTCACCCCGCAACCTGAACCCGGCGAGCCTGCTTACAAGTGGAACTGGAACACGCCTCTACTTATCAGCCCGCATAACCCTGACCGGATTTACTATGCGGCGGAGTATCTCTTTGCGTCCAACGACCAAGGCAATTCATGGGAGAAGATCAGTCCCGATCTGACCCGCCAGATTGACCGGAATGCGCTGGAAGTCATGGGTCGTGTGTGGAGCGTCGATGCGATTGCTAAAAACGACAGCACCTCGATCTATGGCGCAGCGATTGCTCTATCTGAAAGCCCGCTGGTCGAAGGCTTGATCTATGTTGGCACCGATGATGGAGTGATCTCCGTCACCGAAAACAACGGCGCAAGCTGGCGGCGATTGGAAAGTGTTCGCGGGGTGCCGGACATGACTTTGGTGGAGGATATCATCACCTCCAACCACAGCAGTGATGTTGCCTATGCTGTGTTCGACAACCACAAACGCGGGGATCACAATCCATATGTTTACCGCTCCAGCGACCGTGGCCGCACTTGGGCCTCGATTGCTGGAAACCTGCCCAATTGGGGTTCGGTCCACACGATTGCTGAGGATCACGTTGATCCCAACCTGCTGTTTGTGGGAACCGAATTTGGTCTTTTCTATTCGCAAAATGGCGGTGGAAACTGGCAACAGTTGAAGGCCGGATTCCCGACTATCGACGTTCGCGATATCGAGATTCAGCAGCGTGAAAACGACCTAGTCGTCGGCACGTTTGGACGCGGTATCTATGTGCTTGATGACTATTCGGCCCTGCGCACCAACGCATCGACCGTTGCCTCAAATGAAGCCACGCTGTTCCCTGTTCGCGACCCTTGGATGTATATCGAAGGCGACCTTTGGGGGACTTATGGCAGCGCTCAGGCGTCGAATGGCGACAACTTCTGGTTTGCCGAAAACCCGCCGTTTGGCGCGGTCTTCACCTACACGCTTCGCGATGGTCTTGAGACACGCGCTCAATCCCGCCGCAAGGCTGAGCGTGAGATTGAGAAGACGGGCGGGGATACGCCGTACCCATCATGGGAGACCCTTCGCCAAGAAGACCGCGAGGATGAGCCAGCTATAATCTTCACGATCTCTGACGCGCAAGGCCAGGTCGTGCGCCGCATGACCGGGCCGAAGTCTAAAGGCCTTCACCGTGTGGCATGGGACCTGCGCTACCCTGCGCCTGATCCCGCCCGCGTGTCGGCAGCCGAAGTCAGCATCTTTGGCAGTCCTCCAACGGGGCCGCTGGTACTCCCAGGCGAATACACAGTAAGCATGGGCAAGCGTATCAATGGGGTGCTCACACCTTTGGGGGCGCCTCAGACCTTCACCGTCAAGCCGCTTGAGAACAGCCCAGAGTTGGCGACAGACCGCGCCGCTGTCCTTGCCTTCCAGCAAGAGACCGCTGATCTTTCGCGCGCTGTCTCTGGTGCGGGAGCAGCCTCACGTGAACTGCGCAACCGCGTTGCTCACCTGAAGGTCGCTGTAGAGGCTCTAACCCAGCCCAATGAAACACAGCGCACCACGATCCAGCAGATTGAGACCATCCTCGATCAAAGCGATATGGCGCTCTTCGGAGATCGCTCTGTCGCGAGCCGGAACGAGCCTGTGCCGTTCTCAATCGCACAGCGTGTGGGCCAGATCGAAGGTTGGGGTTGGAACCATCAATCTCCTGTCACGGGTTCTGATAAGAGCGCTCTGGTGATTGCTAAGAGTGACTTTGCCGGTGTGCTGGGTCAGCTTCGCGATGTGGAGCTTCGGGTCGATGCGCTCGAAGCTGAGCTTGCCAGCCTTGGCGCGCCATATACTCCGGGAAGCGGAGTTCCGAGCTACCCGCAATAGGTTGGGCTTCACGATACAAAAAAGGGGTGGGTGAGTTTCTCTCATCCGCCCCTTTTGTTTGTCTGGTGGGTGGGCTCAGGCTTCGGCCAATGACCCCGGTTGCCTATTCGCCACAGCCATACGTTTGCGCGTTTTGATCGTCCCGCCACGTTTTGAGACATAGTCCATCGTCTTGAACTCAGTCGTCCATTGGTCGCGCGTCACATCGCACATGACATAGCCGCGCTGCGCATTATGCCACTTAAGGCACTCGTTCTCCTTCTGGATTTGGATCGTATCGCCGCGCTTGTCTTCGCCATCGCCGCTTGACGTGATGGAGGTGGATACAAACTCGGTCGCAATCGGTTTTGCACCCGGGCGCTGTCCATCAAGGTGAAGCTCACCGGCATAGTTCTGATGCTCATCACCCGTCAGCACGATCACGCTGTCACGCCCAAGCTCTTTCACCTGCGCAAGCACACGGTCACGCGGCGTCTCATATCCGCCCCAACTGTCGAGATTGCGGCCCTCACCATCGCCAAAGCGGCGGTCGAGGTCCATCATCATGATTTGCTGTGCGAGCACCTGCCACTGCGCCTTGGAAGACCCCAGCTTTTCAAACAGCCAGTCCTCCTGTTGCTTGCCAAGCACTTGCGCGGCACGATCATCAACGCCGTCGCAATATTGCGCCCAGCGGTCATCGCATGGCTGATCGGTGCGGTATTGCCGCGTGTCGAGGAGATTAAGATCGAGCAAATCTCCAAACCGCGCTTGCCGATATATCTGCATCTGATTGCCGACCGGAAGCGAAGACGCACGCAGCGGCATGTGCTCATAATACGCCTGCATCGCCATCTGTTGACGCAGAGCAAAGATGCTTGCTGGCGTTCCGTCTTGATCAATGTCCGAGACCCAATTGTTGTCGATCTCATGATCATCCCACGTCACAAACCAAGGGGCAGAGGCGTGTGCTGCCTGGAGGTCGGTGTCCATCTTATACTGCGCATAGCGACGGCGGTAATCTTCGATCGTGTGGATCTCTTGGCCAAAATGCGGGCGAACGCTTTCTTCAACACCGCCGTGCCATTTGGCCTGCATCCGGTCGCCGCGATACTCGTAAATGTAGTCGCCATAGCAGTAGATGAAGTCGGCCTCTTCGCCCGCCAAGTGGCGGTGTGCAGTATAGTAGCCTTCCTCGTAGTTCTGGCAGCCAGCGACGCCAAAACGAAGCTTCTCAATCGGCTGACCCAACGCTGGCGTGGTCTTTGCGCGGCCTATCCCGCTGCGCTCTCGGCCCGAATAGAAACGGTAGAAATAGGGGCGATTGGGTTCCAGCCCTGCGACTTCGACATGGACCGCGTGACCAAGTTCCGGGCGCGCAACCGCTGTGCCTTCCGCCACCGTGTTGCGCATCCGCTCATCGCTTGCGACCTCCCAGCGCACCTCCACCGGAGCTGGGAGCATGCCATAGCCGATCTCAAACGGTTCGGGCGCAAGCCGTGTCCAAATAACAAAGCCGTCAGGTTCTGGCTCCCCTGAAGCGATCCCAAGCTGAAACGGGTATTGCCGAAAAATCGGCTGAGCGATCGCGCGGGTCGCCGAAATCAGCGAAAGCCCTGCAATAGCCGACGTGCCGAAGGTTTTCAGAGCCAGCCGCCTGCTCAATTCAAGTCGGGGGCCTCGCGGGTCATTCATGAGATTGTCGTCCTTCAGCTTTGGCTGTGTGCGTCGACCTTAAGCCACTAAACGCACCGTATTTCAATTTGACGGCGCATTATCGCAAGAGCCTGTCGCGGTACAGCAGTAGAGAAACGAAAGAAGGGCAGGCGGGCTTTTGCCCGTCCTGCCCTTATCGCGACATCCGAAGCGCTTTTTGATCGCGTTGGACCTAAAAGCTGTAGCCGACTTCCACGCCTATAAGGCGGCGTGCACCGGGGGAGATAAATGAGCCGCCAAACTCGATGGCGGGAATGACCTCGTTCAAGTATTCGCGATTGAGCAGGTTCTCGGCGAAAACGGTTGCCGTGAAGTCGCCAATCTCAAAACCGGCACGAAGATTGAGAACGCCAAAGGCCTCGCGTTCCGCAACGCTGAAGTCGGCGTCACCGACAAAGCTTGGCAGAGCGAGGGCAGATCCCGGCAACAGTCCGGAGAAGAGCGTTGGTGATGTTTGATCTTGGAAAGAGTGGAACCATGTTGGCCCAGTGATCCGGTAATCTGCACGCACGATCAGATCGACAGTATCACTCATCGGCGTGTCGATTTCTGTGCCAAGATTGATTGTATAGTCCGCCGTATAGGGCGATTCATTGCCAACCGTCGAAGGGCGTGAGCTGTTCTCTTTGATCTCGCTCTCATTCACGTTGATCGATCCGAAGAACTTCCAACCCTCGATGACCTCTACAGTTGAATTGAACTCAAAGCCGTAGACCTCAACCTCGTCGATGTTCGACACCACACGCAAGAGTCCGAACGAGCCCACGAAGAATTCGAAGAACTGCATATCGTCAATATCGGTGTAGTAGCCCGCGAGATCGAATGTGATCCGGCCATTCGCCAGCTGCCCCTTTATGCCAGCTTCAAAGGCGGAAGAGGTTTCTTTGTCGTAGACATCCTGAATGCTCACGTCCGCACCAATGAACTGGACGAAGTTTGCATCGATAATCGCCGATGAGCCTTGGTTGTTGAAGCCGCCAGACTTAAACCCAATGCCCCAATTGGCGTAGAGGTTGAGGTCGGGGGTGGGCTGATAACTGATGCTCACCTTGGGCTGAAGCTGTCTGAACGTCTCATCGACGGGCGTGAACGCACCAAAGGCAAGGCCAGGGTTAATCGGTCCGCCGGTGAAAGGGTCCAGTGCGTCAGCGGGGACAAGACTTTCTGAAGACCGGTCTTCGATGTCATACCGCAGCGCAAGGCCAATCGTCAGATCGTCCCAAGCGTACTCAGCATTGCCGAAGACAGCGTAGACAGTGGTGTCAAACTCATCGTTCAACAGCAGGCTGGTCGGGTTTGCGCTTCCAGCCGGGTTTAACAACGTCTCACTCACTCCAGCACCAGTGTCACCGCCGATACTGACGCCGGTTTCGCGATCGATGTTGAGGAAGTAGCCGCCGATTTCCCAACTGAGAGCATCGCCCCCTGAAGAGGCAAGGCGAATCTCGGCGCTGAAGTCTGATTGCTCGCGGATTTGCAACTGCGTGCCATCGCAAGTGGTCGGGCTGTAGGCACCGAAGGTTGACCCATTCGCGGGGGCGAAAATGAAGGGAACCGGGATTTCCCCGATGAAGCCGGGCTGGGCAATTGGGAAACCGGTAAGTTGGGCAGTCGTTGCAAAGCAGCTATCGACCACACCCTGGGCTGCAGGATCTGCCGCAGCAATAAAGCGAGCAAAGTCAGCAGACGTACCATCCGCTGTCAAAAGCTGATCCACGTCGGAATAAAGCGCCCATGCAGTCAATGCTACATCACCAAAATCATGCTCAATCTTGGCGGAGATGTCGAAACTGTCTTGTTCGTTCGTAGGCCGGATATTGCCGTTGTAGACGAAAGGATGCTCGTTCACGTCTTCGAAGAACGCCGGGTTGGTGGCCCCGAATGCGGGAATGTGGAATGAGGAGTTGAAGTTGATCGACGCGCCGCGCAGCTCAGAATAGCGGGCTTTGACATCGAGTTCGGTCGCCGGGCCAAGGTTAGCAACAAGCCGCCCATCCACTGACCAGACCTCTTGATCATCGACCACATCGTCATTGAGAAAGTCGTTGAAGAAGAAGCCATCAGTTGTGCGGTAGTAACCAGAGGCTACCACTCCGATGTTCTCTGTCAGAGGGCTGGAGATATAGGCCGTGCCTTCGAACGTGTTGTCATTGGCGTATGAACCGCGAACGCCCCCTTCGACAAAATCACTTGGCTTGATGGTTTGCAGGACAATTGCACCGGCCGCAGCGTTGCGACCGTAAAGCGCGCCTTGTGGACCCTTGAGAATTTCGACCTGGCGCAGCGTGCCCTGGTTCTGGTTGAGTTGTGCCGTACTGGTTTTGAGGATTCCGTCAACGACGAGCGCCACAGAGCTCTCCGCATCGCGTGCGCCGTTGATACCCCGAATGTTGATCTGAGTATCGCCAGCCTCGGCGGTGCCGGTCACGATTGTTACGCCAGGGGTGAGCTGGGAAAAGTCAGCGGCATTCTGAGCGCCTGTCTTCTCGAGCGCATCTGCCGTTAGAACCGAAACAGACGCTGGGACATCCTGCAGACGCTCGTTCTGACGCCGTGCCGTCACAATGATCGCGCCGTCATCTTCACTTGCGCCATCCTGTTCGGCGTTGTTGTCCTGCGCATGGGCAGGCGCCGTAATCGCCAGTCCGAATATTGAGCTTGCTACTAGTAAATGACGGTGACGCACGTTTCTCTCCTAATTCAATCGTTCCTGGTGCGAGGAACAATCCCCTGAGTAATTGGTTTTCTAAGCACCCAGCTATGCGGACCCGACCCGCTTGGTTCCCGTCCCTTTGAAAGATGGTGCCCGACACCGTCTTGCATGTGGTGAGCTTTATTGTATACAATTGATAAAAGTCAAGCTTCCTGACCTTCCAATTGACGAGCTGAGAATTCACCCATGACCAAAGCGTCTGACCGTGCCTATGAAGCGATCCGCGGCATGATCCTTTCGGGCGAATTGTCGTCGGGCGATCCTTTGCGGGAGGAGGCTTTGGCTGAGCGCTGCGGCGTATCACGCACGCCAATTCGAGAGGCCCTTCGCCAGCTCGAAGCCGATCTCATGGTGCGGCGCACTGAGTCCCAGCGCAGCTATGTTTCTGACTGGTCGCTGGATGATGTTGCCGATGCGTTTGAACTGCGAGCAATGCTTGAGGGGTATGCTGCTCGCCGCGCCGCCGAGCGCATTACCGATGACATCGTTGATCAGTTAAAATCATGTAATAAAGCAATTTATTCTGCGGTTTCTCGGGTGAAGCCTGATGTAACGACTTTCCTTGATCGCAACCGGGAGTTCCATGCCTTGGTGCTCGAAACTGCTGGTTCACGCCGGCTGACAAACCTGCTCACCGCGCTGATTGAGCAGCCAGTCGTATGGCGTACAGCACAGCATTATGACCCCGAGGCGTTCGAGCGCTCGCATGGTGAGCATGCCGATCTTTTGGCGGCGTTTGAGCGGCGCGATGGCGCGTGGGCGCAGAGCATTATGGAAAGCCACATCCGCCGCGCCTTGCATGCCTATTCCGATGCTCACAAGGGCCTGGGTAAGCTCGAAAAGGGTGCGGCATAGTGGCAACAGTGTATACAAAAACGGTTGAAGTCGTTGAGGTGAGTCCTCGCGATGGTCTTCAGAATGAGAAGATTGAGGTTCTAACGCGGGACAAGATTGGCCTTATCTCCCGTGCAATCGATTCAGGCGTGAGGCGGATTGAGGTTGCCAGCTTTGTAAATCCGCGTGCAGTTCCGCAGATGGCGGACGCGGATGATGTCTGCGCTGCGCTGCCTGAGCACGATCATGTGACCTACATCGGCCTCGTCATGAACCAGCGCGGTGCGGACCGTGCGCTTGCCACGGGCCGGATTGATCAGTTGGGTGCCGTGTGTGTCGCGACCGATACCTTTGCTATGCGCAATCAGGGGCAGACCTCTGATGGATCGGTCGATGCGGCAAAGGCCATCATCGCTTCGGCGAAGGCGGCGGGCAAAACCGCGCAAGCGACAATCGCTGCGAGCTTTGGCTGTCCTTTCGAAGGCGAAGTCCAAGAGGCACGCGTCATCGCGATGGCGCGCTCACTTGCCGAGGTTGAGCCTGTCGAAATCGCTCTCGCGGACACTATCGGAGTAGGCAATCCTGCGCATGTAGCTCGGCTTATGACAGGCGTGAAGGCTGCGATCGGCGACATTCCAATCCGTGTGCATTTGCACAACACGCGCGGGACGGGTCTTGCCAATGTCTGGGCCGCTATCGAAGCGGGTGCGGCCACGATTGACGCATCTATCGGCGGGTTGGGCGGATGTCCCTTTGCGCCCGGAGCGGCGGGAAATGTCGCGACTGAGGACGTGCAATACATGCTTCAACGGGCAGGGATCGAAACGGGCCTCAATCTCACAAAACTCATTGAGACCAACCACTGGCTATCGCCAATCATGGGCAAGCAATTACCCGCGATGGTCGCCAAATCCGGCGGCTTTCCGGCAGCCCAATCACAAGAAAAGGAAATCGCCTGATGCGCTACCGCCTGGGTGTGGACGTTGGTGGAACCTTCACCGACCTGCTGTTGTTCGACAACGATACCGGCGCGTTTTGGCGGCACAAGACGCCTTCCACACCGCATGACAGTTCCGAGGGCATCCTGAACGGTGTGATCGCGATTACGGAGGAAGCCGGCGTTGATCCGGGCGATATCGAGTTCTTCCTCCACGGAACGACCGTGGCCACCAATGCGGTGCTTCAAGGCAAGGGTGCGCGCGTCGGCTTGATCACGACCGAGGGTTATCGCGACATTATGCAGATCGCGCGGAGCTTTGTGCCAGGGGGGCTTGCTGCGTGGATCGTATGGCCCAAGCCACAACCTCTGGCAGCGCTCGAAGATACACTCACCGTGGGTGGCCGGATGGATGCCGACGGCAATGAAGTGCGCCCCGTGGACGAAGCGGGCGCCCGCGCCGCGCTTGAGAAGCTGAAAGCGCAAGGCGTTGAGGCGATCACGGTCAGCCTCATCAACGCCTATGTGAACGGCGCGCATGAGGTGCAGATCGGCGCGATCGCAGCGGAGGTATTTGGCCCCGATGTACCGATTTCGCTTAGCCACGAAGTGCTTCCCGAAATGCAGGAATATGAGCGCACGCTCTCCACGGTTGCCAACGCTGCGGTGCGTCCGGTGGTGGGCAATTACATTGCGAACCTGCGCGACAAGCTGGTTGAGGCAGGCGTGAAGGGTAAACTTTCACTGCTGCGCTCAGACGGCGGCTTGATGAGCAGTGAGAAAGCGCAGGAGCATCCCGTCAACATCCTTATGTCGGGGCCTGCTGGCGGTGTGACGGGCGCTGTTTGGGTGGCGAAGAACGCTGGGCTTAAGAACATTCTCACCCTTGATGTGGGCGGGACGTCGACCGACGTTGCTCTCATCGAAAACCTTGAGCCTCGCCGGGTGCGCACGACCGAAGTGGGGCACCTTTCCGTGCGCGCATCGGCTCTTGATGTGAAGACGGTTGGGGCTGGGGGCGGCTCTATCGCGCACGTGCCGGAATTGACCGGAGCGCTTCGGGTGGGTCCTGAAAGCGCAGGCGCAGTGCCGGGGCCAGTGGCTTATTCCAAAGGCGGCGAATTGCCGACCGTGACCGATGCCAATGTGGTGCTGGGCTATCTGCCCGAAGACCTCCTCGGCGGCTCGTTCAAGCTTGACCGCGAAGGCGCGAAAAAGGCGGTACAGACCATCGCCGATGCGCTTGGGGTCTCCCTGATGGATGCAGCGCGCGGGATCATTGATATCGTCAATGAGAACATGTTCGGCGCTCTCAGAATGATCAGCGTTCAGCAAGGCTATGACCCGCGCCACTTTGCCCTGATGGGCTTTGGCGGAGCGGGGCCTTTGCATGTCAACGCTGTCGCCAAACTGATGGGTTCTTGGCCAGCGGTTTCGCCCGTTTCTCCCGGCGTGCTGTGCGCGCTTGGTGATGCGACGACGCGGATGCGGACTGAGACGGCGCGCTCTTTCAGCAAGCTTGCGATGAATACAGACGTCGCCGAGTTGATCGAGGTTCTGGACGAAATGGCTGAGCAAACTCGAGGTGAGTTGGAGCAAGATGGTATTCAGCCGGATAGCATCACTAGCGAGTTTGAGATTGATGTGCGCTATGCAGGGCAGGCCTTTGAGGTTCCTCTCACAGTCGATCAAAACACTTTGCGTGAGCTTGGAATTGACGGACTGCTGGCTCGCTTTGATGAAGAGCATCACCGCCTCTTCACCTTCAACATGGATACCCCGCATGAGATCGTGAACCTGCGGGCTGTGGCATTGGGAGAGTCGCTGGAATTGGAGGCGCAGGAGCTTGCCAAAGGCAATGGCGATCCTTCCGCTGCCAAGATCAAAGACCACACACTTTGGATGGACGGGGAGGAACGCGCGGCTGTCATCTATGACCGTGCAAAACTGCTTCAAGGCGACACGATCCCCGGACCAGCCATCATCACCGAGATGGATTCCACAACGCTTGTCGAACACGATTGCACTGCAACCATCGACGCGGTCGGCAATATTTTGATCAATCCAACGGCTGCATCGTGATGCAGAAACTTCACCTTTCCCGTCACCCCGGCGCAGGCCGGGGGCCAGTGCGGAGTCACCAGTGCCGCTCCCTGGATTCCGGCCTGTGCCGGAATGAAGAAATAGAGAATTTTGGAGCGCAATAATGCCAGCACAAATCATCGAAACCAACACAACGCCTTTCAAGAAACTCGACCTTGATCCGGTCACTTTGGACATCATCGAGAACGCGCTACGCAATGCTCGGATTGAAATGGACGCGACGCTAGTGCGCACTGCCATGTCGCCCGGCATTCGCGAACAAGGCGATGCCTTCCCGCTGATCGCAGACCCATCGGGCAAGATGATCGTGGGCCAGTTCGGCAGCTTCATCGGCGGTTTTCTAAAAAGTTTTGAGGGCACCATCGAAGACGGAGATATGATCTTCCTCTCCGATCCATACTCTTGCGAAGGGGCTATCAGTCACTCGAACGATTGGCTTGTGATGCTGCCGGTGTTCAAAGACGGACGCCTCATCGCTTACACTGCTATGTTCGGGCACCAGTCCGATATTGGCGGCATGGTGCCTGGCTCCATGCCGATTGAGGCGACCTCAATTTTCCAAGAAGGCGTGCGCATTCCGCCCGTTAAGATCTGGAAAAAAGGCGAATATAATGACGATTTGATGAAGCTCGTCATGCACCAAACGCGCAAGCCCGATTGGTGTCAGGCCGATTTGAACGCGCTTATCGCCAGCTGCCGCGTGGCCTCCAACCGCCTCATTGAAATGGCAGAGCGGTTTGGTGATGACGTGTATTACTCCGCGACCCAAGAGCTGCTCGCACGCAACCACCGCGCGATGAAGGCGCTGATCGGGCAAGCCATCCCAGAGGCTAAGGCGAGCTTCGAAGATTTCATCTGCGACGATGGTAAGGGCTATGGCCCGTATAAGATCAAATGCACCATGTGGCGCGAGGGCGATAAGGTCATCCTCGACTTCGATGGGACTGATCCGCAGTCAGCAGCCTCGATCAACTTCTTCCTGAATGAGAACATGTTCAAAATGTTCTTCGGAATTTACATGATCATGGTCTTCGACCCACAGATCTTGTTCAACGATGGGTTCTACGACCTTATTGAGGTCCGCATTCCCGAAGGGTCGTTGCTTAAGCCGAAGTTCCCTGCTGCGCTGTCAGGCCGTACCCATGCATTGGGCCGGATTTTCGATATCTTGGGCGGATTGCTCGGTCAGGGTACGCCGGAGTTTCTCAACGCGGCTGGCTTCTCGTCATCGCCTCACCTGTTCTACTCGGGTTGGGATAACAGGGAGGGTAAGAAGGCGGATTGGTTCCAACTGTTCCAAATCGGTTTTGGCGGCATTCCGGGGCGTCCGCTGGGTGATGGCCCGGATGGGCACTCGTTGTGGCCGGGCTTCACCAATGTTCCGAACGAATTTTTGGAGCGTTACTTCCCGCTGCGCATCGAACGCTACGAGACTGAAAAGGACTCCGGCGGCGCTGGTCTTCACCGGGGCGGCAATGGCATTCATATGACCTATCGCTTCCTCGCGGACGGCGCGATTGGGATCCACGATGATCGCTGGTTCGTCCCCCCATGGGGCGTGAATGGCGGCCACCCGGGTAAGCGCGCGACCAAGCTGCTCGAACGCGTCGATGGGACCACCGAAATCGTTGGCAATAAGGTCGAAGATGTTGAGGTGAAGGCAGGCGAGCAACTCCACTTCATCACATGGGGCGGCGGCGGCTGGGGCGACCCGCTGGAACGCGATCCTGAGCTGGTGGTATTGGAAGTGCGCCAAGGCCTCGTCACCATTGAGGGTGCACGCGAATACGGCGTGGTTATGGCTGGCGATGAGACAGTCGATGCAGCCGCAACCGATGCTCTGCGGGCTGAGATGAAGGACGGGCGCGGCGAATTGTCACTATTCGATTACGGCCCCGGGATCGAAACCTTGCGCGCCAATTGCAAGGAAGAAACTGGGCTCAAAGCTCCCATCCAACCTTCATGGGATGAGCAGCGCCATGGGTGATCCTAGCAATACAGGAGCCCTCAAAGGCTTGCGCGTGGTCGAAATGGGCCAGCTTCTGGCCGGCCCATTCTGTGGCCAATTGCTCGGCGATATGGGCGCAGATGTCATCAAGATCGAGGCGCCCGGCAAAGGCGACCCCATGCGTGTGTGGGGTCAGGGCGAAGAGAAGGTGCAATGGGAAGTGATCGCGCGCAATAAGCGCTCCGTCACTTGCAACCTTCGCGTACCCGAAGGCCAAGATATTGCCCGCCAATTGATCGCCAAGGCCGATATTCTGATCGAGAATTTCAAGCCGGGAACGCTCGAGAAATGGGGACTTGGTCCCGAAAAGCTCCATGCGCTCAATCCCGGCCTCATCATCGCACGGATGTCTGGCTATGGTCAGACCGGGCCGTATTCCACGAGGGCCGGATTTGGCGGCATTGGCGAAGCGATGGGCGGTTGGCGCTACATCGTTGGAGACCCTGACCGCCCGCCTGCGCGCATGGGGGTGTCCATCGGCGATACGCTTTGCGCGACTTACGGCACGATGGGCGTGCTCGCCGCGCTTCACCACCGTGAAAAAACGGGCGAGGGACAGGTGATCGACACTGCCCTTTACGAGGCGGTCTTGCAGGTCATGGAAGGGCTCGTTCCCGAATATGATCACAATGGCTTTATCCGCGAGCGTTCCGGCTCAATCCTGCCCGGAATTGCGCCCAGCAATGTCTATTCGTGCAATGACGGTCCCTTTATGATCGGTGCCAACAATGACGCGATTTTTGCGCGGCTGTGTGAGGCAATGGGTGACCCTGAATTAGCGAATGACGAACGCTACGCCACCCATCTGGCGCGCGGAAAAAATCAAACAGAGTTAGATGATCTCATCAACGAATGGACCGCGACGCTCACGGTAGAGCAGCTCGACAACTTGATGATCAAGCACTCCATCCCGGCAGGCCGCGTCTACACAGCGAAAGACATGCTCGAAGACCCGCATTTCAAGTCTCGCGAGGCGATCATCGAGGTGGATACCGAAGGGCACGGTGCTCTCAAGATGCAGAACGCTTTCCCGCGGTTCTCAAAGACCCAAAGTGGAGTTCGCAGGACTGCGCCCGTCACGCCGGGTCAACACAATCTTGAGGTTATGAGCGAGCTTCTTGGCTGGGATGAAGCAGACATCAAGAAGAAAAATGAGCAAGGCCTTATGTGACCCTTGCGGTGCTCTGACCTTGCAAAAGAGGAAACGCGACCGAGATCGCATTTCCTCTTGCTCGCGATGCGCCCACGGGAAGGGGAGGGGTTGGGAACACCGCTTGGCAAAGCACCAGAACGCACGGGTCGCGCTGACACGGTCTCGATACCTTCAAGGGTTGCCGGATAAATCAGCCGTGTGGTGGACGTTCCGGCGTAAGCCACATGGCCTATGCAGTTTTCGATGAGCGCTCTATTATAGGCTTATGCGCGACACCCTGCCTTTGCTGCCTTCAGATGGCGAAACCATTGCGGAACTGCGCGAGCTCTATCGCGCGGCGGAATCGCGTGCCGCACGTTTGCGGCTTTTGTCAGTATCGGCGCGCGAACTGGCAGAAGCCAACAGCCTGACTCTGGATGAAGTGATAGAGAGGTGCGCGCAAAGGCTTGCATTCTTTGTCGGCTGTCGCAGCGCTGTAGTGTTGCAAGTCGAGGCTCAGGCTTCAAATGAAAATGCGATCCCGATCACAGCGGCAGGTGATGACTGCAAGGCAATTGCGTGGCTTGTGGTCGATGGTCTTTCCGGGATTGATGCCATTCCTGATGAAGAAGACCGTGATGCTTTTCGAATGGAGCTCGATCAGCTTGGTCTGACCATTGACCGGATCACAAAAGATCGCGAGCGCGGAGAATTGCTGTCCAAGCTGCAAGAGCGCGAACAAACTCTCGGAATGCTCCTCGATCAGATCTTCACGGCACAAGAAGAAGAGCGTCGAAGGGTTAGCCACGAATTGCACGACGGTGTCGCACAAACAGCGACGGCACTCGTACGTATTCTTGAAAGTCCAGCGGTTGTTGCCGGGCAAGTGGATGGCGGAGTGAACCCAGCCGAGGTCGCCCGGTCTCTCGTTGCCGAACTGCGGCGCGTAATTGCTGGTTTGCGCCCAACGCTGCTTGATGATCTTGGACTGATCTCAGCACTCCAGGCGCTGGCTGAAAACCTTGCTGCCGAAGGGTATTCGGTGACGCAGGAGTTTTCCCAAGGTGATCAACGCCTTGCGCCAGTAGTGGAAACGGCTATCTTTCGTGTGGCACAAGAAGCGGTTGCCAATATTCGCAAACATGCGGGCGGCCCCTGCAATGTCACATTGGTCGCGCGGTTAGACACCGATCCATTGCTGCTCATGATCGAAGATGAAGGGGTCGGGCCCTCTGACGAAACCAAAATAACCGGGATGCTTTCTGGCAATAGTGTTGGGATTGAGGTCATGAAGGAACGTATGGCCTCCATCGGTGGTTCTCTTGATTGGGGCGCAGGCGACGAGAGCGGCGTCTTCGTCAAAGCGAGTTTTCCTGCACAGTTCTGATCTGGTGGTGCCATCCATGTCTTCGTCCGATACCTCTCCCAGCATCCTCATCGTGGATGACCACCAATTGGCCCGCGAAGGGTTGCGCGCGGTCCTTTCGGGCGGTGACTTTGGCGAGATTCATCTCGCCAGCACCGGTGAAGAAGCGATCGAAAAGGTAAGTGAGCTTGTTCCTGATATCGTTCTAATGGATGTGCGCTTAGGCGAGGGGATCGACGGTCTTGAAGCGACCCGGCGCATCGCTGCGCTTGGATTGCCGAGCAAAGTGATCATGCTCACGCTCCACGATATGCCGGGCTATGTGCGCACCGCGCTTGCGGCAGGAGCAGCAGGCTATGTCCTGAAAGATACCGAGATTGGTGATTTGCGGAGCGCCATCGAACAAGTGATGGATGGCCGATCTGCTGTGCCGCTGGACCTGGTCAGTGCTGCCATGAACAGCGATTCTCAAGCCACAGCTTTAGGCGATCTCAGCACCATACTGACGTGCCGGGAACAAGAAGTGGTCGAGCTTGTCGCAGAGGGCCTCACCAATAAAGAGATCGCAAGAGAGCTTGATATTAGTCCGGCGACTGTGAAGGTCCATGTCGAGCGCCTGATCGCTAAGTTGGGCGTGGTTGACCGAACCCAGGCTGCCGTGCTCGCAACCAAACTCAAAGCCGCCAGCACGGGAGGCGTATGAGCAAGGGCTCAACCCGGTTTTGGACGGATCGGCCCCTTGCATTCAAGGGTTTGGTCGTAGTGGCTCTGCCACTTGCGGTGTTGCTGGGCGCACTTGTTTCGCTCTACCTCGCGTCAAGCGCTGAAACCCGCGCAGAAGACGACGTGCGACGCGCCTTTGCAATCCAGCGTGATGTCTATCAGATCCAGGCTTTGCTCGCCGAAGCAGAAGCCGGCGTTCGCGGATACGCTTTGACACGTGAGGATCGCTTTCTTGCGCCCTATCACACTGCCGAGGAGGATTTGCCTGCAACGCTAGCACGTCTTGATGAGGCCATCGAAGACGAAACCGTGCGCCCCCGTTTTGTCGAGCTTTTGCAGGTTACTCAGGCCAAGCGTGATGGCCTTGAAGCGACAATTGCATTGGTTCAGGCTTCGGACAGTTTTGGTCAAAACAGGATAGAAACTGCACTTACCACAAATCGATTGGCGCTTGATGCTGTGCGTCAGGAAATCGAGAATATCCAAGAGCTCGAGGGCATTGTTCTCGATCGACGGCGGGCACTGGTGGACGATGTGCGCACCCGGTTCCTCACTCTCACTGCGGTGAGTGCGCTTATTGGCCTCTTGGGCAGTTTTGCTGCCGTCTATCTCTTCTCCACCGGTATTGTGCGCCGCGTCAGCAAACTCGAAGGTGATGCTGAGCTATTGGCTCGTGGCGAACGGCTTGAAACACCGCCTGAGGAAGCCGATGAACTCGGCCGGTTGGCACAGGGTCTAGCTCGCGCAAGCGCTCTTTTGCGCAAGCGCGAAGATGATCTGCGCGCAAGTGAGGAGCGCTTCCGCCTCGTCATCGAGCAGGTGCGCGATTACGGCATCTTTGCGCTCGATCCGCAGGGCATTGTGACCAGTTGGAACTTGGGCGCTGAGCGGATCAAGGGGTGGCGCACGGAGGAGATCCTGGGCGAGCACTTTAGCAAGTTCTACCCAGCCGATACGCGCGACTTTTTGCCGGAAGAAATGTTGGAACGTGCCCGCGTTGAGGGCACAGCAGAGGACGAAGGATGGCGCGAGCGCAAGGATGGGACGCGCTTCTGGGCCAATGTTGTGATCACCGCATTGCGCGCGGAGAATGGCGAGCTTCAAGGGTTTGCCAAGGTGACGCGCGATATGTCAGAGCGGCGGCGAAGCGAAGAAGACTTGCGGCTGGCGCGCGAAGAAGCGGTGGCTGCAAACCTTGCCAAGAGCGAGTTCCTCTCGCGCACCAGTCACGAGCTTCGTACACCCCTAAACGCCATTCTAGGGTTCGGCCAATTGCTCGAGATTGACGAGGAGGACTTCACACAGCCTCACCGTGACGCGATCCATCAAATTGCCAAAGCGGGTCGCCATCTGCTTGCCCTGATTAACGACCTACTCAATATTTCTAGCATTGAGGCAGGCGCGGAAGAGGTTGATATCGAAGCGGTGAACATCGCCGACCTGCTGGAAGAAGTCCGCGATCTGGTTGATCCGGTTGTGCGCGCCGCTAGACTGAGTTTTGAGATCGATCTGCCGCCTTCAGGCACGATCGCTCAGGCTGACAAACGCCGGACGACACAAGTCATTCTCAATCTCGTCAGCAACGCCGCAAAATACAACAGCACCGGCTCCTTTGTACGTTTGGGAGCCCAGGATTCGGGTGAGAATGTCACGATCTTTGTCGAGGATGATGGTCCTGGTGTTGATCCCGCCAACCGCCCACGATTGTTCACTGCTTTCGATCGTTTGGGGCAACAAAAACACTCGCAGAACGAAGGGACGGGTCTTGGCCTTGCTCTTTCGAAAAGCCTGGTGGAATCAATGGGGGGCGATCTTGGCTATGCTCCACTTAGCCCGGGTGCACGCTTTTCATTCACTCTTTCACGTACATCTGCATCGCGCAATGTCGAGCAAGCAGCGGAATAGGTCCACACGATGTCAGCACAGTTGATCGACCCTCAGGAAATTCTCGAGCGCCGGATCCTGGTGATCGACGATGAAGAGGCCAACGTCCTGCTTTTGCGCAATATTTTGCAACGCGAAGGTTATACGGACGTGCATTGCCTGACCCAATCGAGCAAGGCGCTTCAGTCCTATATCGATCTACAGCCCCACCTTGTGTTGCTTGATCTGATGATGCCCGAAGTCGATGGCTTCCAGCTTCTCGAAGCTTTTTCTCGTCACGATGCAGCGGATGAATTCCGCCCTGTTCTCGTACTAACGGCAGACACTACGATCCAAGCGCGGCGCAAGGCCTTGTCGCTTGGGGCCAAGGACTTCGTCGCAAAGCCCTTTGATGTGATCGAAGTCGGTTTGAGAATTTCAAACCTGCTTGAAACGGGGCTTCTCTATGAACGGCTCCGCACATCCAACGCTGCCTACTAATTCGAGAGCGCTGCGGCTTCGCGGGCTCGAGCGTTGATTTCTTCTAGGCTGGCACCATCGGGGACGATCCAGCTTCCGCCAAGGCATAGGACATTTCTCATAGCCAGCCATTCGGGCGCAGTTTCAGCGGTAATCCCGCCAGTGGGGCAAAATAGACATTGGCCAAAGGGTCCCGATAAGGCTTTGAGCGCCGGAATGCCGCCCGCTGCCATGGCAGGGAAGAACTTGAAATGGTTGAGTCCCAGGTCCAGCCCGCGCATGATATCGCCCGCATTCGCTATGCCGGGAAGGAAGGGAAGCCCGCTTGCGACCGCCGCGGCTCCCAGGTCTTGGGTCAGACCAGGTGAAACGATAAATTCCGATCCAGCGCCGCGCGCTTCATCCAGCTGACGTGCGTTAATCACGGTGCCAGCGCCCACGATCGCGCCAGGCACAAGGTTCATACGCTTAATCGCTTCCAATGCGTCCGTCGTGCGCAAAGTCACTTCAAGCACTTTGAGGCCGCCATCCACCAGTGCTTCTGCTTGTTCGCGCGCTTTGCCGACATCTTTGACAACCAACACAGGTATGACGGGCGCGGTTTTCATCACCCGCTCGATCTCGCTTGGGTCAAAGGTCTGGGTGTCGCTCATTCAATTGCCTTCCATGGCGCATTTGGCAGGTCGCTCGGCGCTGTTCTGGGAACGGTATAGAAGGCGCTTTGAAATTGAGCGAGAGAAATTGGCTTGGTCGAATTCGTATTCAATCACGCACTTATACCGCTGTTTAGGTTTGCAAACGCCTGATGATACTTGGTTAACGCCGCCGGTGCGCTTGCCCGTCAAATTAACAGAATTGATAGCAATCTCAGTTAGGTCGCTTGGTGAATATTAGGTTCACCAGATTGGAGCTGAAAGCGCGGGTTTTTGAATGGCAGGGTCAAGCAAGACTTCTGATAGTGTTTGCCTAATTGGTGCAACCGGCTTTGTCGGAGGAGCGCTGCTGCGCCAAACCGATTTTGGTGCCCGTTTTCAAAGCAAAAATGTTCATGAGATCGAAGGGCAGAGTTTTGGCATGGTTGTGTGCGCTGCTGCTCCCGGTTCCATGGTCGAGGCCAACACCGCTCCTGAGCGAGACCGTGCCCAAATAACGGGATTGATCAAGCGCCTGTCTAAAGTACGCGCGGAGAAATTTGTCCTCATTTCCTCGATCGCGGTTCTG
Source organism: uncultured Erythrobacter sp. (assembly GCF_947502395.1). Taxonomy (GTDB): domain Bacteria; phylum Pseudomonadota; class Alphaproteobacteria; order Sphingomonadales; family Sphingomonadaceae; genus Erythrobacter. The sequence continues at coordinate 1,016,967 of NZ_CANMZM010000001.1, read as the reverse complement.
TCAGACTTTGCTGGACAGCATGTTGAAAGCACAGAAAAATTCCAAAAAACTCTCGCTTATGGCCGTCATCGGCGTGAGCTTGAGGCTTTCGTTGAAGATCACTTCGTCAACAGCCTGATCGTACGCTTGCCTGCGTTGTTCGGCCGGGGATTGCGAAAGAACTTCATCTTTGATCTTCTCAACCCTGTCCCCTCGATGCTCTCGGCGGAGAAGCTTGCGACGCTGAAAACTGGGCTGAGCGCAGACCTTTCCGACTGGGTCGAACAACTCTACGGTGAGCATCCTGCTACAGGTCTTTTCAAGCTCGACCGCTCAGCATTGAACAGCAGCCCGAAGCGGCGCGGATTGGATGAAGCTGTAAGCGATTTGGGTCTCTCCGCGACCCAATTTCACAATCGTGAGACGACCTATCAATATTACGAGATTGACCGCCTCTGGCGCGATATCGGCGTGGCATTGGATGCGGGGCTCACACACCTGCACCTTGCCGCTGAGCCGCTCAGAGCCAAGGCAATCCATAATCGGCTCACTGGGCATGAGATGCCAGATACGCAGGCGAGAGTGCATACTGAAGACATGCATTCGGCTCACGCTACCTTGTGGGGAGCAGACGGGCCGTATCTTTTTGATGCTGAGGCAACTCTGGACCGGCTTGCAGTCTTTTGCGCTGACCAGAGGGCTCTCGCATGAAGCTCGCTATGTCGAACATTGCCTGGGCACCCGAGGAGCGGCTTGCTGCTTACCAAGCCATGGCGGAAATCGGATTCACTGGCCTTGAAATTGCACCAGGGCTGTTCTTCCATCAGAGCGATGACCCCCTTGTGCCCTGTGATGTGAGGGCAGGAGAAGCTCTCAGCGAGATGGCTGGCTACGGGCTTGAACTTGTTTCGATGCAGTCGCTTCTTTTCGGTGTCCAAGGTACGGGGCTCTTTGAGGGAGATGACGCAAGAGCCGCTCTTGTTAAAGGCATGCATCGCGCCATTGATCTGGCGGGTCGGTTCGGCATTCCCAACCTCGTCTTCGGCTCCCCGGCGCAGCGTCGCGTACCCGATGGAATGTCGATGGAGCGAGCTCTTGGAAAAGCTACGGAGGTGTTTCGCGCGCTGGGTGATCGCGCAAAGTCTGCGGGAACCCGCATCACAATTGAGGCCAATCCAGCTGCATATGGCACGAATTTCCTCAACACCTTGGATGAGGTTGAGGCCTTCGTCGCTGAGGTCAATCACCCAGCTATCGCTGTGATCTTGGACCTTGGCGCTATGCATATGAATGGCGAGTTTGATACGGTCCCAGAACGGCTCAGAACCATCAGCCAGACGCTCAACCATGTGCATGTGAGCGAGCCGGAACTCGCACCTGCGCCAGCAGATCCGACGCTGCTAGCTCCAGTGCTTTCAGCTCTCGATAAGCATAGCTACGACAAAGCGGTCTCGATCGAAATGCGCAGGCCCGAGAATGGCATCCAGGGAATAAAGAGCTCGATTGTAGCTCTCGCAACGGCGGCGAAGACGGCCGGAATAGGCTGGGGGATGGCCCATGCATGAACCATCACCCAAAAGCTTTACCAAGCAGCGCGAAGATTGTGTCGTATCCGTTTGTTTTGCAACGCCTCCAGATAATGATGAGACATTCAAGACCATTCGTGAGATCGCAGGCAGGCTTGATGAAGTCTACCGTTTCCGCGAGGTCATTCTGGTAGTCGAAGACCATCAAAAAGATGTCTTCCTACCACTCGTCGAAGAAGTCGCGGATGTTCGCCTGTTCTTAGTCCGCAAAGGCACCGAATATTACGAGCGCCGCGTCATCGCTGCAGAGGAAGCAATTGGTGATCTCGTTCTTATTGCGCAAGAGGATGAGGCGGCGCATTTGGATGTGCTCGCTTTTCTCGATCATGCGGAAAAGTCCACTGCCATTGCTCTGGCCAATCGCGGTGCTAGGCGGCCATTGAAGGCGCTCATGAGCTGGCCATTCATTGCGCTTGGGCGGCTTGCCGGATTCACTGTTAACCCCAGCGACTTTCAGTCGATTGCTCTGCCACGAACTCTGCTCAACCATATCCTTTCGCATGACGAGCCGCGCCTTGCCTTGCGATATCCGCCGCGCGATCCGAGACTCCCCATCGCCCCGTTCAAAGCGGCCAAAGGTGTTTCCTCTCGCAGCGCTTTCAAGGACGTGGGGCGTCGAATGCAATTGCTACAGACGCTGCTTGTCTATCTCACTCCAATCATCCTTTCGATTGTAGCGATCTCCTCGAGCCTCCTCACACTTGTCGGGCTCGCTTACGCCGCCTGGATCGTGGGCGCTGTGCTGGTTGTTGAGAGCCTCGCACCCGGTTGGTTCACCACCAACACAATGCTTGCTGTCAGCGCGATTTTCATGGGGGTTTCGACGCTCGGCCTGAGCCTCGGCCTCCAGCATCTCTTGCGGCAACAGGCCCGCGACAGGGGAGAGCGTGTCTGCGAAGAGGTTAACCGGATCGACCTGTTTGGAAAGGTCGCGGACGATCTCAATGTTGAGCTTGAGAGCGAGATTTGGTCGCGAACAAGTGCCACCGATCAGAACCGTGAAGGTGACTGATGGCGAGGATCCATTCAACGCGGTATGACTATGTCGTGATCGGCGGCGGCTTTTACGGCTGCTGTCTCGCGCTCTATTTGCGCTCAATTTCCAACAAGGTGTTGTTGGTAGAGGCCGCAGACAGTTTGATGACGCGTGCCAGCCGCGTGAATCAGGCGCGTGTGCACACCGGATTTCATTACCCGCGATCGGCCGTGACCGCGGTCAAGTCCATGTTGCTGCACCGCAAATTCCTGGAGGATTTCCCCGAAGCAATCATCGATGAGTTTCAGATGCTCTACGCGATTGCCAAGCGTCGCTCCAAAGTCACTGCGAAGAAATTCCACCGAATGTTCAGCGATATGGACGCGCCGATCGAAGTGGCTCCGCCCAATGATCGCGCGCTGTTTGACTCTGATGCGGTGGAAGAGGTGTTTGCTTGTTTTGAAACCGCATTTGACTACTCCGTGCTGGCCACGCAGATGGCAGAGCGGTTGGACGACGCCGGCATCGAGCTGCGCCTTTCGACCGAAGTTCAGACGCTTGAAGCGAAATATGATGGCGTGGTCGTAGGTCTTGGGGATGGCTCTGAAGTCACCGCGCGATATGCCTTCAATATCACCTATGCTCAGATCAACAGCGTGTTGGAAAAAGCCAAACTTCCTAAAGCGCGGCTCAAATATGAGGTCGCTGAGCTTGCTTTGATAGAACCGCCTGCCGAGCTTCGAGGGCGCGGTATCACGGTCATGGATGGTCCCTTCTTCTCAACCATGCCCTATCCATCGGCGGGGCTTTATTCGCTTACCCATGTGCGTTACACACCGCATGAAAGCTGGAGCGATGAGGGCGCGGTCTGCGATGCCTATCGCCATTTTGCTGCCCGCCATTATGAGACACGATACGCCTTTATGCTGCGGGATGCGCAGCGGTATCTGCCCTGCCTCGAGGGCTCGACCTATCACCGTTCGCTGTTCGATGTGAAGACGGTTCTGGTCAAGAATGAGCAGGATGATGGCCGCCCGATCCTGTATCACCAAGCGCCGGAAGGCTCGCGGGTAATCTCCATCCTCGGTGGGAAGATCGATAACATTTACGACCTGTTCGAGGCGGTGAAAAGCACCGCACCCGAGTTTTCGAAGCTGCACCCCGGATTTGTGCTCGGAGCGCAATATGCCTGAGACCGTGGCGTACTCTGACCCAGTAGCTGTTTCACAAGAACGGCGGCGTGGATGGCTTTGGTTGGTCGCGCTAGGCGTGGTTCTTGCGGGTCTACGCGGTGCCACGCTGCTGTTCGACCACAGCCTCCACTCGATCGACGGTGCGATGCAGACATGGTTTGCGCTGGACAATTTCGCCGATGGCGCAAAGCTGGGAGACGAATTCCAATCCTATCTCGGCATCACGATGATACTGTCATTGTTGCCCGGGTTTGTTGTCTTAGGTGAGACCCTCTGGGCTTCGACTTTCGCGGCATATTCCATGGTGATCGCGGGCAGTTTCGCGGGTGCCTATGGGATAGTCTGGATGGTGCGACCCGTGCCCAAATCGCAGCGTTGGATGTGGGCAATCCTGCTGATCTGTGGGTTCTACTACGCGGCCTCTCTGGCAGCGGAGCTTCTCAATCACCCCTACCCAGCGACCTTCGAACCCGGTGTTTCACTACGGCCCTTGCGCGGAGCCTTACCGTTTTTCATGCTTCCCGCCTTCGTCTGGTCAATTAGGCGCGTGTTGGTAACGGGAAGCCCGGTCCCGACGTTCTGGTTGGGCGTTGTGGCTGGTCTTGGACTCCTGTGGTCGAATGATGCTGGGATACCCTTGGTGATTGCCAGCTTGGCCAGTTTCTTCCTGGCATTCTATCGGCAATGGGGTTTGCTGATCAAAGCAATTCTAACGTTTATCGCTGGCGTCGCAGTGTCGGCTTTTGCGCTTGTCATGGCGGTCACCCACAGCGATCCGTCGGGCTGGTGGCAGTACAATTTCACTGACGTTGCAGGTGACCAGTTCTGGTACTTTGGACCGTGGAGCCGCGAGTCCCGCGTGCTTGGGATAACCGATCTGCCACAGATCTTTTTGGGCGGGCAGCTGCTCTCAACTCTGAGCCTGATCGTGCTGACAACCTGTGTCATTTGCTCAGTCTTCAGGCGACTGAAGGGGAGAGGCTCTCACGTGCGGGGGAGTGCCTTCGTCTTTGTCGGGGCGAGCATAGTGGGCACCGCCGTCCTCCCGCAAATCGGCGGGCACATCGGTTCAGAGTACAACGCGATTACCTTTGTGCTGGGCTTCTGTGCTCCGATCATCGTCTTTCAGAAAGCGCTGTTTTCGCGGGCCAAGCCGCTTATGCGAAGGCTTCCAAAGCTTGCTCTGACTGCTGCAGCCGCCATCGCCGCTTTGGCTATGATCGCTATCGATGCAGGTAGCCTTGTGTCCAACGCGCAGGGTACCGATCGCACAGTGTTTCACGAGAAGCTAGGCTTCTACGTCACACCGAAAGCGGCTGAAGACCTTGCCGCAATCAAGCGGTTTTCAAGTGAATTGGAAGAACGCGGTTTCCCAGAAGATCAGCGCCTGCTCTCAGTCTATACGTCGGCATTGGACATAGCTGCGGACGTGGAAAGTCCATCACCTGTAGGATCTTTGATCCATGCATTGGGTGAGCAGAATCGTATGGCGTTCAACGAATTGCTCTTCAGCAAAGCCGTGGCTGTCACCACCATTGCCCCAGAATACTCGGGCTGGGCAGAGTGGAACACGCGAGCCAATTGGTCCTTTTTCAGGAACGTTCGCGACCTCTATCGCCCTGTTGCGCGCAGCGACCAGCACATCCTCTGGATCCGATCTGGCGGAAATCCACGCGCGCAAGATGTAGAATGCCAGGTGGCCGATTGGCGGTTCGACGGATTTGACGTTGTCATCAAGAGTCCCAAGACCGGCGTTGCATCGCTGTTCTTTGATCGAGAGGGGTTTGATGCCAGCTCCCGATCCGCGCTCCTCACGGTCACTGAAGATTCACCCTTCACCCGCTCCGCTACCGAGCCGCATTGGAGCGATTTCCCGCGCTATGGCATCGCGAATTCACGCATTGTTGAGGTGTCGGCTCCGGTCGAAGCGGGCGAAGCAACCAGGCTAACATTTAACGTGATGGACGGTTCAGCCATCGGTTGGGCCGAGTGCTTTGCGCGGGTTTACGAGCCGATAGAATTTGACGCTTTGCCAAGCCTTTCCGAAGGCGTTGATCAGTTGATTGCAGAGGCAGAGACCGGAGCATGAGCGAGATGTTACGCTTCTTCACCGTCACCGTGCTTGGCGTTGTGCTCGATATTGGCATTGCGTACGGCTTGCACGAGATTGCCGGTGTGTCCTTGGCATTGGCAGCAGTGATGGGCTTTGTGTGCGCCGCATCCTTTAACTATGTCTTGCATCAGTTGTGGAGCTTCCAATCGGGTTCGCGTAGCCTCTCACTCAACCGCGCTTCTAAGTACGGCCTTGTGGCAGGCCTGACCCTATTGGCGCGTGTTTCCGTCGTTGCCGTTCTCGCTGAGTATCTTGCGGGTCAATACGCACTGCTAATCCTGATCTGCGGGGCAGGGGTCTCCTTCTTCGTCAACTTCACTTTGAGCAAACTCTTTGTCTTCGATGACGCTCTTTCTCAGGAGCGCGCATCATGAATGCGCTCGCTGCCATCCCACTGCAGGACACCGATTGGGAAGTGCCCCCACATAAGGTTTCGGTTTACGCGAATAAGGCGCACAAATATGCGCTGGTCATTCCGGTCATTAATGAGGGTGAACGCATCCGGGGCCAACTGTCACGGATCAAGGACGCTGCGCCACTGGTTGACGTCATCGTTGCCGATGGCGGCTCTACTGATGGTTCGCTTGATGAGGGTTTTGTGAAGCCCATTGGCGTCCGCGCGGTGCTGACCAAAATCGGGCCGGGAAAGCTCAGTGCGCAATTGCGCATGGCCTATGCCTGGTGTTTGCGAGAAGGCTATGCGGGCATCGTCACCGTGGACGGCAATGGCAAAGATGGGGTCGAGGCAGTGGCCAGTTTCGTCGCAAAGCTCGAGGCGGGTTGCGATTATGTGCAAGGTTCGCGTTATCTGTCCGGAGGGAAAGCGGAGAACACGCCGCTTGAGCGCACGATTGCCAATCGCCTAATCCATGCGCCGATCCTGAGTATCGCAGGTCGAAACCTCTTCACAGACACCACCAACGGGTTCAGAGCCTATTCCGCACGCTATCTTACGCACCCTGAGGTTCGCCCGTTCCGTTCCGAGTTTGAGGTCTATAGCCTGCTCTTCTACCTGACGGTGCGGGCTGGGCAATTGGGTCTTAAGGTCGATCATGTCCCGGTTGTTCGGCGCTATCCCGACAGCGGCCAGGTGCCGACAAAAATCGGAGGTCTGGCATCTAAACTCGCCCTATTGGGGGAAACGGTGAGGGTTGCGACTGGCGGCTACACGCCCGATGATGTGCGAGCAAAACAGGCTCCGCTGGACTGGCCAGCAGTGGTAGCTGCCCTCGTACTTTTGCCGCTTTTTCTGAGCGTGATTGTGGCACCCAATTACTCGCCAGACAGTTGGGCGCTTTATGAACTCAGCAAGACTGTCTTTGACGACTTCTACCGCTTCTCCCATTTCCGCAGCTTTGCGAGTGCGTCGGAGTATTCGAGCGCCTTTGCCCCCCTCTGGCCAACGCTAATTGCGGTCACGGATGGGGTGCTTGGAACGGGGGCACGCACCGGGCTCTACCTCGCTTTCCTGAGCTTTTTCGCCTTTGCCCTGATGTCCGAACGGATCGGGCAGCAGATCACGGGTGCACGATGGATCGGGCTCGGAACTGCTTTGCTCCTGCTATTGGGGCCAAGCATGGTGTGGGATGAGCTCAGCGCGGGGCGAACGATCCCATTGCAATTGCTGCTCTATGCGCTGTTGTTTCGGTGGCTTTTGGCGGGGCGAGCGATATCCCTGCAAAGCGCGGCGATGATTGGGTTTGTCTCGGGTCTTACGGTCATGAACCGCTTCGATGCGGCTTTGTTGCCCTTCTTTGTGACGCTGATGATTGCCTTGCTCACCCGCAGTCCTTCGCGCTCAGCGGCTGCTCTCGCCGGGTCTCTTCTCGCTATTTCACCATGGGTCGCCTATTCGCTCAGCACTTTCGGTACTGTTTTTGCGACCGACAATTCGGGCATTGTGACCGCGCTGGACTCGCGGGCTTTCGTTACCGATTGGTGGCCAAAGCCTCAAGCGACCGCATTCGAAGATCCTGCTGTGTGGGCAATCAAAGTGCTGAGCAATTTGAGGCAATGGGTCTTAACCGGTCTTTCCTTGGTTCTTTCGCCTCTGGGCTTCGCATTTGCGCTAGGTTCAGTCTTGGTTGGGGGGCTGCAATACCTTTGCGCCAAAACCCCGGACACAGTTGACCCGAAGGACAAACCACGGACCCAATTGTGGTTGTTGGTGATCTTCGCCTTCTTACTAGTGGGTTTAATGCTGCCACAGATTCTGACGGGCTACCTTGAGTACCGCTATTACTCGGCGATGTTTTGGGTGGGGCTGCTCACCATTGCCGCCTGGCAGATTTCGCGCGGAGTCACTGCGCGCCAGCGCCAGACTTTTGCCACGCTCTTTGCCGGGACGATTGGAGTGTGGCTGATCGGATTTGCTATGATCCAGTTCGCCAGCGCGGCCAATTCGAACCGCTTCGCCGCGGACCAATGGGGCCAGTTTGACGCACCTGATGACATCGCAATGTTGCTGCAGTGTTTGGGAGATAACTCCGATGCACGTATCTTGGTGATGGGTGATGACAACTTTGCCGCTCGGGCGGGGGCCCTAGCTTCCCTGAGCACTATGATGGAGCCACGCAATATGGCGGAAGGTCGATTGGAAGAAAGCGGCAAGGCTGCCTTTCTAGAGACTTGGCAGGTCGACTACGTCTTGGTCCGAAGCGAAATCCACGCTCAGAAAGCGCGGGCGCTGAACGGCTTTGTACCGGTCGACGAGTGCGATGGTCTGCTCAAAAGAAAGAATGACTAAGTTTGGCTTCAACGCTCGGCGGTCATCGAAGGGTCAGCTCTAAAGCGTTAGTGTCTTCACTGCGCACATATGCGGGGTCCTCTCCCCACGCATGGACAATTGCCAAGCCAATCCCGCCACCCGTAGCGGGGTCTGGACCTGTGATCGGCGGGATAGAGATAGGGTCAAATGGGGGGCCATCGTCCTCAATCGTAAGGCGAACCGATCCTTCAATTTCCTGAAGAGCGAGCAAGAGCCCAAGGTCCTGAAACCTGCCTCCGTGCCGCAGCGAGTTGCTGACCAGTTCTTCTACCAGAATAGCGAGCTTGACCTGAAGTCGAGGCTCTAAATCGTACTGGGCAATAAACTCGCGTGCGAACTGCAATGAATGACGGATTGCGGGCGCAGGATTGCTATCTTTTGTAACAAAAGCTGAAAATCGTCTCCTGTGTCCCATGCTTCTATGCTAACACACCTTCAACTGGGGAGGATACATGCGAAAATCATTCATTATTGCCGGGGCTGTCTTTGCCATGGCTGCGCAACCAGTCTTGGCGCAGACAATCGGCCGGATCAAGAACGTGACACAAGGTGGTATCGAGGTTGTCCGCGATGGTGGCAAGCTGCGCGGGACTTCTGGATTTCGACTGCAAGAGGGCGACATTGTGGTCACCACCGCAGGTCAGAGGGCTGGCATCACATTTGTCGACAACACACGATTGGTCGTGGCTCCTCGCAGCCGGATGATCATCTCTCGTTATCGTTTTGACCGGGCGCGAAGGACTGGTGAATCGCAGATGCGGATTGAGCGCGGAGCCGTCGGAGTTGACTCCGGCGAACTGGCGCGTTCAGGCCGGATGAAGTTCAAGACACCAACATCGACGCTCGGGGTTCGGGGAACCACTTTTGTGATCGAGGTGGATGAATGATGGGTAGAGCTCTTGGAATGATCGCGCAGAAAATCGTGGTTTTGGGGGGCGCTCTTGCGTTGGCTGGATGTGCAACCTCCAAAGAGCGCGTTACGCTGCTTTCACCAGCACAGGCTGGGAAAGATGTCGGTGGAGTTGTTGTCGAATACGAGGATGGCGAAGCGTACCTCAATCAACCGAATCAGCAGGCTGCGCTGAGGGGCGAGAAGGCCCCCCGTTTCAAACAGCTTGAGGAGGCTGATCCGGGCTATACAGAGTTGATGGGCGAATTGCCCAAGATGCTCGCGCGGGACTTCTTCTACTTCGCGACCGGCGAAGGCACTCTCAGTGAGAAGGAGTTAGACCGGCTTCAGCTCTTCTTGGCCAACAGCATCCAGGATCGACCGGGACTCGCTGTTGAGATTGCGGCGCATACCGACGCTACAGGGACCGAAACTGTTAATGATCGCGTTTCAAGAGAGCGGGCACAAACAGTTCTAGGTCAGGTGCTCCAGCGCGTTGAAGCCGCTCAGATTCCTGTCGGAACTGATGACATTGATGTCGTGGCAAGCTCTTGGCATTGGGCGCGCTCTGGATTGCAGCCGGGTGAGGCTGGGCAGTCCAACAGCGCTTACCGAGTGGTGGTTGTGACCGTACGCTGAGGGCGTGAGCTTGTCCTAATTGGATTTGGACGCAGCAGCGTCTTTCCCAAGGTAGCGCAGCACCAATATCGTAAGGTCGTCGGCGGGGTCCATACCGCGTTCAAACGCACGAACTTTGCCCGCAATATGTCGGACGCGTTCTGGTGCGCTGGATTGGGCGCTGTCCTTCAGTGCCTCTAACACGCGATCAAGGCCAAAGCGGTCCCCTTTCACATTCATCGCATCGGTTGCGCCGTCGGTGACGATAACCAGACTTTCGCCAGGTTTCATTTGAAGTTTTTCCACTTCGTATGGGAATTCATCCAATGTGCGAAGGCGAAGGCCTCCGGTCATTTTGACCACCTCAATGCTTCCGTCGGGACGGACAAGCATGGGGTCTTCGTGGCCAGCATTGACCATCTCGATCATGCCGGTTGAACAGTCGATGATCCCGACCAATAAGGTGAGGTCCATCTCCTCATCCTCTTCAGCCATAAGCTCTGTATTGACCTGCCGGACTGCCGCTCCGAGATCATCGCCCGAGCGCAGGAGATTGTTCTTCGAGACCGATTTGGAGAGCGCCATAAAAAGCGCCGCACGAAGCCCTTTGCCGCTGACATCTCCAACGAGAAAAGCGAGCCGATTGCCCTCAAGCTCCATAGCGTCATAGAAATCGCCGCCGACCGATTTGGCCGGTTCAAGCACTGCCCCGATTTCTGTTCTTGTGCCCAGTTTGGCAAGCCGCGCCGCACTTGGCACCATGGTGAGTTGGAGCTTGCGCGCGCTTTCGTTCTCTTTCTCTTGCTCGGCGGTGACGATGCGTTTCTCAACCAGTTCGGCAAAGGTGAGGGCATAGCGCACCAGCACGAGAGCAATCCCTGCGCACAGTGCAATCACGATCGGTCGAGCAGGATCAATCAGGAGCCCTGCACTGTCATAGGCGATGAAAGAGCCGATTGGCAGCAGAGCGCCCACGCCAATCGCTGCGAACACGAGCCATTTGGCAAAGCCAATACCAGCAACAATCAGCATCGCCACAAGTGCCAGGGCAAATGCAATCTCAAGCCACTGAGCCCAGCTTGGTCTTGCGAGCCAATGCCCGTTCAATATCGCATCGACGGCTTGGGCTTGTACCAGAGTGCCCTGCGTCTCGCTCGACACGGGGGTTGCGACAATATCGGTCGTGCCGGTCGCCCCAAAGCCCAGAAGCACAACCTTGCCGTGCATTTCCTCGACATCAACATTGCCATTCAAAACGTCAAGCGCGGTGATAACATCCTCTTCCCAGCCTGTGCTCATTTTGAATTCGAGATTGGCGGTAGGGTCGGATGGGACAATTTTTCCAGCACCAATGAGGCCTTCCTCTGTCCAACGAAGCGAACCTCCTCCAGACGCTATATTGGCAAGCTGCACAGCAAATCCAGGCGTGACCGTGTCGCCCGCCATAACTGACAGTGGAACCCGCCTAACAATGCCGTCTGAATCGGGCGGACCCACCACGACCCCTTTTGCAAGGGCAACATCGTCGAGCAGTGGAATGCTGGTGAGCATCCGTTCTGCCCTTGCAATGCCTACAGGAGGCTCACCCTCGACTGCTTCAAAGGTCAATTCACTTAGAGATCGCCCGCCAGAATTGGTGGTAACCCAGGGCATGACCGTTGGGGCTGTTTCGATGACACTGGCCAGATACTGATCGCCATAAGGGAGCGTGAGGATTTTCGCACGCGTTGCCTCATCCAGCGCATCCTCAGTGTAGAGCTCTGCAAAATTCTGAGGGCGGAGGCGATCGGGTTCGGTGAAGTAGATGTCGATGCCGATCACTGCTGGCTCAGCGATCGCAATATTCTCAAGCAACGCGGCGACATCGGTGCGTCGCCATGGCCATTGGCCTTTCGCTTCGACGCTCGCATCGTCGATCATCACCACCACTACCTGGTCGCTAGTGTCGCTTCGGGGTGCCCAGTTTTGCCAGCTGTCGAAGACCAACCGCCTCTGAAACTCCCCGCCGAATATGCTCAGTAAAACACCGACCAGAGCACCGGCAAGCACTGCGGCGATGATCGTTCGCTTGGCTTTGGGTCGCATGTTGCCTATTACCGCGCCGACTAAAGCTCGACACTCAGTCCGTCATAGGAGCACAAAACTTCCAGCGGCTCGCCTTCGCGGATAATCTGTTCGTAGCGAATGGTTTCCGCGTGCATCCGCTGAATATCCGCATCGCTGTAGGTCGGTTCATGGTGGAACAGGGCGAGCCGTTTGGCCTTTGCCTGATGGCATAAATCCACTGCGACAAGATTGGAGGAGTGCCCCCAATCCTCTTTCATCGTGACGCTGTCAGCGAGCGAATACATCGTATCGGCCACTACGAGATCTGCGTTCGACATGAAACTGGCCATGTCATCTTCGGAATCCATTTGATCGCTTTTGTACTCGGCATCGGTCGAGTAGATTGCCACTTTACCCTGTGCATCGGTGAAGCGATAGCCATAGCTAGCATGACTGTGCTCTTGCTTAATCAGGGACACAGTCAATTCGCCGATCTGGTATTCCTGACCAGTCTCAAGCGTGCGGAATTCGATGTCAGCCTTCAGCCAATCAAACGGGACGGGGAAGGATATTTCCTCCTGTTGGCGCCTCAAAGCTGTCTCGGCATCGCTGTGTCCGGCATGAATGATGACCTTCGCTCCATCGACGAAAGCGGGCACAAAGAATGGGAACCCCATGATGTGGTCCCAATGCAGATGCGAAAGAAAGAAGTGCCATTCTTTTGGGCGGTCGCCGTCCGATAGACGCTTGAGCGTGTTAAGCCCAAGTTCGCGTAGGCCCGAACCCATATCGCAAATGACGAAAGCGCCTTTGCCGATGTCTATCTCAACGCAGCTGGTTGCACCGCCATATCCTTGACCGACCGCAAATTCGAGCTCGCTATTTGCGAAGTCCAATGCGGCCTGCTTATCGGGAAAGCTCTTTCCTTGAGCGTGAAGGAGCGCATCGGCAACCTTGTCGGCAATGGTTGATGCGTGCGGCGCCACTGGCAGCGAGCCGCGAGTACCCCAAAACCGGACCTGCATATTTCCCCCCTGAACTATGCGCTAATTCCCGATTGCGTCCTCAATCGTGTCTGCCACTCTAAAGACCATATCATAACGGCTGATTGCAAGAATCTCACGCATGGTATCATTCGGACAGGCTAAAACAATAGTCGTACCGCTTTCATTGGCGGCGCGTTGCGCGAGGGTCAGCCCGCGCAAACCGCGCGATGACATGTACTCGATCCCTGAAAGATCAATAATCGCTGTCGGCGGATTGGCTTCCACAGCGTCCACCAAATGATCTTTGAAGGCATCGGCGCTTGTTTCATCAACACGACCCTGAGGTGACAGCACAACCGCGCTTCCCCGTGTTTCGCTGGACCATTGCAATACGTCACCAGACATTCCGGTTGCATAGCGCGGGTTAACGCGATTGCCAAATGATCCGCGTGCATTTGCTGATTGCCACGAGCGAGACGGCCCAGCAGTATCTGTGTACGCGCCCAATATAGGGGCGATTTGAGCGAGGTGTTCCATAAACGACCTGATTGGTTAGTTGTGCGTTGCAAGAAACCACGGAAACATGAATTTTTCCCTATCTCCGCCGAATTGAGGCCAATAGGATTTTCGTCTTATATTTTCGGGCAGCAGTAAGTTTTTGAAAATAGGACGACCTAATTCGAATTCCACGCGATCTGGTTTGTAAACCTTGCCTAGTGCAGAAAAGAGCGTATCACCCGCTCAGGGGCTAAATCTCGGGGTTAACCGCTCGGCGTGACAAAGATCACATACCGGCGGTTTCACAATGCGTAACTGGGCCAATCCCATTTTTGCGGACAGAGTGCTTTCGGGCGCTCCTATTTTGGGTATCTTTGGGGGGAACATTGTCAGCCAACCATACTTCGTCGACGGGTGCAGAGCATTTAGAACCGCTCCGCATCAACACCGAGCTGAATGCAAGAGCCATTGGTTCGGCTTCATTGTTTGCAGTCACAATAGGGCTCGCCTTCCCAAGTGATGCGGCCCTAGCGCAGGCCGTGCCGCAGGCCACCCCACAGTTAGCGCCTCCTGCCAGAGATCAACTGGTGCCGCCTCAGATTGAACGCCGGGACCGCGGCGTTACGCTTACGATTGATGGTGATCTCGAGCGCACGCCGTGCGTTTTGGATCGTGCTGACTACGCGGACATCAAGCTGACATTGAGCGGAGTGGATTTCCGAGGTCTAGACCGGGTGCCGGGCTTGATGCTCGATGAAGCCTATGAAGGATACATAGGTCGCGAGTTGCCTTTGTCTGTGATGTGCGACATCCGCGCGAAGGCCAATTCGATTCTCCGCAGTCAAGGTTTTCTGGCAACCGTTGAAATACCGGAGCAGAACCTGAGTGATGGTGTGGCTGACTTTGGTGTTGTCTTTGGCCGCCTTACAAGCGTGCGCGTGCGCGGTGAAGCAGGTCCATCAGAGGCAGTCGTTGCGGGATATCTGGAGCAGCTGACTTCCCAGGACGTTTTTAACACAAATGACGCTGAGCGCTATTTGCTGCTCGCCGACGATTTGCCTGGGGTGGACGTGCGATTGTCACTGCGCCCGGTCGCAGGGGGCAATCCTGGCGATCTTCTGGGAGAGATCGCGGTTGTGCGCCGGCGTGGCAGCCTCGACTTTAACGTGCAAAATTTTGGCTCAGAATCGCTTGGGCGATTTGGCGGTCTGTTCCGAGGTGAGGTTTACGATATCACCGGGCTTGGCGACCGCACCACGCTGTCTGTCTTCAGCACGCTGGAGCTGGCCGAGCAGCAAACGTATCAATTGGGGCATGATTTCGCAGTGGCGAATGATGGGCTGCGCATTGGAGCGCAGCTGACATATAGCGAGGGCAATCCAGACCTCGACCTGGCCGGCTTCGATCTGGAATCGGAGACCGTTCTGGCGAGCATTTATGCGGCCTATCCGCTTCGCCGCTCGCGAACCGTATCGGCATTTCTTTCTGGAGGATTTGACCTTGTTGATCAGGATGTCGAACTGAATGATTTTCCCTTATCAGAAGATCGCGTCCGCACCGTTTTCGCACGGATGGATACCCAATGGGTTGATGAGAGAAGCATTCAAAGGCTCGATGGCTACACCCCCTTCGAACCGAAATGGCGTGCGGCTTTAGGTTTCGAAGTTCGGCAGGGATTAGACGTCTTTTCGACTAGCCCTGACTGCCGCTCAGATCTGCAAATCTGCACCGCTGCGGGTGTCGTACCACCAAGTCGCATCGAGGCAGATCCGACACCATTTGTCTTGAGAGCAGAAGGCTCATTTGAATATCGGCCTGATCCGTGGTGGACATTCTCAATTGATGCGCGCGCCCAAGTCGCAAATGACGCGCTTCCAGCATTCGAGGAGTTCGCTGGTGGCAGCTTCTCCATCGGGCGTGGTTATGACCCAGGTGCCGTGCTTGGTGATGACGGTATCGGAGTCAGCGTTGAGGCGCGATATGGTTCACTTGCTCCGCAAGGACCCGAGGAAATCGCCTATCAACCCTATGTTTTTACTGACGTGATGCGTGTTCACAATCAGGATCCCAGCCGCGATGGCACCAATCCTGACGGGTTATGGTCTGTTGGTGGGGGCTTGCGCGCCGCATGGGGTTCCAAGTTGCAGGCCGATGCCTTCGTCGCTGTGCCGTTGGAGAGACCCGAATTCGCAGCGGAGCGCCCTGACGTGCGCTTTATGTTCTCGATTACTGCTCGCCTCTTCCCGTGGAGATTTTAAGTTGACCCACACTCTGAACTATATCCCTGTTCGTAAGAAACAAAACCGTTCCCAGTTGCTTATCGGCACGGGATGTGCGGCGCTTGCGATGGCCATGTTGGTATCGGCCGAGCGTGCCGAGGCGCAGGCGATCAATGCCACGGAAACCTTCGTTCAGGGCGCCGGGAACCGGGAGGCAGTTACGCTCGGATCCGAAGTCATTCAGATTGACACACCCACAGCTGTTATTGATTGGGTCCCTATTGAAGATGGCGCGGGCAACGCGCTGGACTTCTTGCCTACCGGCAATGACGTCACCTTTGAGAATACGATCCAGGGTACTGATTTTGCGGTTCTGAATCGGATTCTGCCTGCAACCAACAACAATGTGGTCGTGATCGATGGAACGGTTGTGTCTCAACTGCAGGACGGTTTGGGAGGCACAACACCAGGCGGAACGGTGGCGTTTTATTCACCGACCGGCCTCTTCATCGGGGACAATGCCGTTTTTGATGTCGGCAATCTGATCCTTACGACGCTGGACATCGACATCGGTAGCTTTGATGCCTTCACTCAAGGTGGTGGCTCGCTGTCATTGTCGGTCGATCCAATCCTTGGTCCGCAAGCGATCACGATCAACCCGGGCGCTTCGATCACTGCGAGCGCTGAGAATTCCTATTTCGTGGTGACTGCTGCCGAAATTCAGATGTTTGGCACGAGCGATGTGAACGGCAGTCAGGCGTTTGTTGCTGGCGATGAGGTCTTGCTTACGCTCGACAACGGCCTTTTTGACATTCAGGTCCTTGTCGGTACTTCCGCAGCAAACCCCATTGTGTTTGATGGTGATGTGGGTGGCCCGTCGAGCACTGGGATTGGTGACAACCATCTCATCTATGCCGTGGCCGCCGCTCAGAATGATCCGATCAGCTTGCTCTTTTCCGGCAATCTCGGTTTTCAGCCGGCAGCAAGCGCTGGGATCGTCAATGGTGAGATCATTATCTCGGCCAATTACGATGTGACTGGTCGGGCCGTTTCCGGTGGCACGGTGGACGGCGGAATTTTCCAGGACTTTATCGATAATACACCGCAAAATCCCACTCAGGCCGATGTCTTCCTGACGGATTTTACGTCAACGAGCACCGTTCTGGCCGCGGCCACCAATGAAGTACAGGTTTCTGCTCAAAACGAATCCAGCTTCATTGATGGCGATCTTATCATGGTTGGGCGTGGCTTTTCGGAGCTCACCTCAAGCAATGGGCAGACGTTCGATATAACCGGAAGTGTATTGGTCAGCGCCAACGATTTCGGGGAAGTAAGTGCCGATGTGTTTGACCCTTCCGTTATTGATGGGATCGGCGGTGTTGCATTCATCGATGCTTTCGGCGGCGGAACGCTCAACATCACTGGAGATGCACGTGTCACTGCGCGAGGCGGTGGCGGTTATGATCTGCTGAGCAATGAGGGTGGCCTTGGTCAGGGAGGAAGCGCGCAGCTTGGGTCAACCGGTGGTTTCTTGAATGTCGGCGGTGATGCGATTGTCACCGCTCTTGGCGATGGCTTTGCATTGGATGCTGAGCTTAACTCTTCTCGGGATTCGATCGGCGGAACCGCGGCAATATTTGCGAGAGACGCGGGCGTTGTCATGATCGGCGGTATTGGCGACGTGGCTGCTGAGGCTGGTGGTCGTAACGCCACATTAGCGGGAACGGTCGGTGGCGATGCAATCGGCGGAAATGCTCTGTTTGAGTCGACCAACGGGGGCATTGTCGAAATTGCTGCGGAGGCGTTCCTGAATGCAAACGCCTTTGGCGGGAGCAGCAACTCCAATTCGGCGGCTTCACTGGCTGACGCTGGCGATGCGCGGGTAATTATCAATGGAACGGGTTCCGTTCAGGTGAACGGTCAACTCTTCGCGACGGCAGACGGTTTTGGCGGACAAAATACCGGAGGTGCCGGTGGCGACGCGATTGGCGGCTCGGTCGGTATCTCGGTTCTTAGCGGCGGCAGCTTCACCGGCTTGGATTCGGTTCAGAGCAGCGCGTCAGCAAGGGGGGGTGAGGGCCTGACAACGGGCGGCAATGGCATCGGCGGGATTGCTGATATTGTGGCCAATGGCGGATCAACCATCGACCTTGCAGGCGAAACCCAACTCTCGGCAGACGGGACTGGTGGCGAAGGCGAGACCGGAGGTGATGGTTTCGGCGGGGTTACGGCAATTGTGTCCAATGTCGGCGGGATATCTATCGGTGGGAACGCAATCCTTTCTTCAATCGGAAACGGTGGCAACGCAAGCGTGCCAACCTTTGGGGGTTCTGGGGGTATTGGAACCGGAGGCAGGTCACAAATTGCAGCCGAGGGAACGCTCACTGAGATCGGAGAGATCACAATCAACGGGACCGCATTCCTTAGTGCGAACGGTTTAGGAGGTGAAGGCGGCGTTGGCGATGGTTCCGCCATTGCAGCTGGAGCGGGTGGTGATGGCATCGGTGGGTCTAACAGCACCGTTGTCGAAGTTGATCCAACGCAAACAGGCGGAGCGTTCCTGACCGCAGGAGTGGACAACGGGCGGCTAACCATCTTCGGCAACTCAAATGTCGAAGCGTTTGGGACTGGCGGCACTGGTGGTGGAGGAGGAACCGGGCAAGACGGAGGCGCAGGCGGAAACGGCGTCGGCGGGTTTAGCCAGGCAGGGTTGGTTTTGCATGGTGGAGGCGACGGTTCCGTCAATCTGGGTTTTGCCAACATTGCTGGGCTTATCCAACGTGGCGACGCATTTGGTGGGTCGGGCGGCTTAACCGGCGCCGGCGGTGCACAACGCGGTGATGGTGGTGATGGAACCGGTGGTATAGCTCAGTTGGTGACAAATGGCGGCATCTTGACAGCAGGTGCCGTTTCCCAGTTTGCCGATGGCAACGGCCAGTTTGGTGGGAATGGCGGCGATGGCTTTGGTGGCGTAGCTTCAGTCTTCACCAATGATGGTTCCGACGTAACCATCGAATCAATCTTTGCGCGAGCCGGTGCATTTGGCGGTCTTGGCGAAAACGGCGTAGGCGGCAATGCCATCGCTGGCCTGGCCGAATGGCGAATTGGCGATGCGACGGCTTCTTCCAATGGGGTCGTCGATCTTTCGGCCCCGGGTGTTGGTGGACAGGGCGGGGCCGGCGTGGGTGGCAATGCAACCGGCGGGACGACCGAGCTTGACACCAATTCTCCCAACAGCAGCTTTCAAGCGACAGACATTGTACTCCTTAACGCGAACGCCAATGCTGGCCAGGGCGTATCGACAGGAGTGGGCGCCTCCGCGACAGCTGGAACCGTCAATATCTTTGCAGATTCAGGCGGGAGTGTATCGGCATTCTCAATCTTTGCGAATGCGAATGCGACAGGAGGTTCCAACCTTGGAACCGGTGCCGGCGGCGATGCAACTGGTGGCACGGTACTTGCGCTGACTTCTGACAATGGTTCGATCACAACATCAGATGATGATCTCAGCCTCGCTGCAACGGCAAACGGCGGAACTGCGACAGGCGGCGGCGCCGGTGGCAATGCGACGGGCGGAGAGAGCAATGTCCTGGTGGGCCAGTTCAATGGAAGTGTCGGTAGTGTCTTTTCGCAGGTCAATGTGAGTGCCAACTCCGATGCTTTCGGTGGAAGTGGTATCGGCGGCGGCGATGCAACCGCAGGCGCTGCCATCGTTCAGGTTCAATCGGGAACTCTGGATGCTTTGGGTGGCCTGATTGCCAATGCAAACGCAACGGGCGGCTCTTCGACTGCGCCTGTCGGTTTCGGCGGTGATGGAGGAGTAGGGACTGGCGGTTTTGCGATTGTAGGCGCGTTCGGAGCTGACGGACGAACCGCCAGCGTATCGGCGGACACCGTTTCTGTTTCTGCGAGCGCGATCGGCGGCAATGGCGGGCAGGGCGATGGTTCCACGATCAACGCAGGAAATGGCGGTGACGGCTTTGGCGGTTCCAGCAGGACGTTAAACATTTCATTTCCTACGCAAACGAATGGGGCTTTCATCTTCGTAAGTGATGTGAACAGCAATCTTGACGTTACTGGCTTTTCCTCCGCAACGGCCCTCGGAACCGGCGGCACAGGCGGCAATGGAGGTCTCGATCAGGCTGGCGGCGACGGCGGCAACGGCTTTGGTGGCCTAGCCTCGTTCGGCAATAGCAGCGTCGACATCGATGCTGCGGACGATCTGAACGATGGCACCAGCGTTGCGACGATCACTGACCTCGTGCTGGAAAACAGTGGCCTTGGCGGCGACGGCGGCTTTGGCGGGTCAACTTTTGACCCAATGGGCAATGGCGGGGACGGATCAGCAGGTGTTACCGAGTTCGATGTCAGTCTCGATCAGGCATCTGTTACTGCAGCTGGCGTGACGTTGACCATCGGCAATTTGGATGCCCTTTCTAACGGCTTTGGCGGCGCAGGAGACATAGCGGGCAATGGCTTTGGTGGCGTTGCCTCGGTTTCTGCAGTCTCAAATGGCGAATTGACGATCGCCTTCATCAATGCCGAAGCGATAGGTAATGGCGGTTCCGGACGCATCGGGGGAGATGGGCTTGGTGGTGGTGCCGCCGATCCCGGCGTAGTGAATGGCGGTACGGGTATCGGTTTCCGAAATGGCTCCGTCATCATAACTGGGGATGCTGGCTTTAGTGCCAATGGCTTCGGCGGATCATCGACAGGCGGCGATGGCGGTACCGGTATCGGCGGCTTCGCGACTTTCCAAAACACTGGATTTGGCGCTGATCCCGCTCTCCAGGGCGAATTGACAATTGGCGGCTTTGGCAGCCTTTTGGCTGAGGGCATTGGCGGCGACGGTGGAGGTGGCTTTACGGGCGGTGACGGTACGGGCGGTCTTGCCCGAATTAATGTCGCAGTTGGCGGCACACTCTTGCTCGATTCTGCCCAAATTGCCGCTGGCGGAGTTGGCGGCACTGGAATTGCGGCTGCTGGTGGCACAGGCATCGGAGGGACAGCACTCATTGCCAGCCGCGACGCGGGCAGCGATGTGACGATCACCAATGGCTTGGATTTTATCAATAATATCGGTCAATCTGCACAGGGAGGACTGCTCTCAGCAAATGGTTTGGGCGGCACTGCGACTGGCGGCACTGGCATTGGCGGAGATGGAATTGGTGGAACCGTCAGCGTAATCGCGACGGATCAGGGATCGATCACACTTCCACTTGATCCAAGCTCTGGCAGCAATCGTATTCTTGGTCGGGGCGCTGGCGGGCAATCCTCGGTCGATGGCGGTAGCGGGGGATTTGCTTCAGCCGGCACTGGCTTGTTTGAGGCTGATACCGGCGGTGAAATCACAACAGGCCCAACGCTGTTCTCAGTCTTTGCATTTGGAGGCTTTAGCTCCCAGGCTTTCGACGACAATGCTACGATCAATGTTGATGGTGGCGATGCTGAAGGCGGAGAACGCAGCATCATTGTGCGCAATGGCGCGGTACTGACTGGGGAGTTCTTCGGCGGAACTGCTGGCGGATCAGGCGGCAATGCATCAGGCACCGGTATCGGCGGTTCAGGTACGGGCGGGCGAGGCATTTATATTTTCGAAGATGCAACGTTCAACGCCGTCGGCAGAAATATCTTGGGCGGCGGCGGTGGTAGCGGCGGCGAAGGAGAGATTGGCGGAAACGGCAGTGGCGGAGACAACAGCGTCACTATTTCTAACTCGACCATCAACCTGATCTCCAATGGCAACAGCTCGAACCCAGCTGGGCTGCCTGACACGCCGTCTCTTGTGATTTTCAACCAGAATCTTGCGGGAGGCGGAGTATCACAGGGCGGCAACGCCACAGGCGGCACTATCGATGTCTTGATTTCGAACAGTACTATCACTGGCGGCACATTTACGATCAGCAATCTTGCGCAGGGTGGCGCAGCCGACCTAGCAACCGGCACCGGTGGGACGGCGAACTCGGGCGCGATCAATCTGAATGTTTTGAACTCCGTATTGGAGGTGCAGAACGGCGAAGATACACAAGGGTTCATGTTCGATCCCAACACAGGGATGAACCTCCCTGGAGAAATATTCCCTGGTGACGCGAGCCAGATTATTTCGGTTGCGCAAGGAGGCGCGGGCCTGAACGCAGGCGATGCGAACTCTGGTCGTGTCGATGCAACATTCTTTGGCGGATCAGTAGCAATCAATCAAAGCAGCACTGCTGATGGATTGTTTGAGATCGTTTCCACCGCTACCGCTGGAGACGGCACCGACCAATTGGGCATCGCTACAAGCGGGACTGTTGATGCGTTTTTCACTGGAACAGATATCTTCGGAGACATCTTGTCCGTCCGGTCAGATGCCGCCAGTGCCGCGATTCAGCCCGATGCCGTTCTGGGTGTCGCCATTGCAGGGTCGGCTGGTCTTGCTCTGTTTGGTGACGCAACGGTCACACTCAGTGAATTGAATGTCAGCGCGACAGGCACAACCTCTCTGACAGGTCAGGCCGAAGGCGGGTTTGCTGACTTACTTGTTTCAGGGCTTTCGGGCCAACCCGGCCCACAGGTTGATGTCGACACTTTGCGGCTTGCGGCCGACGGTATTGGCGGTACGCCCAATGGTTCTAACAACCGGCATGGAGCCTTCACGCTCGATGTGATTGATAGCCAGCTTACAACCCGGGTGATCGATGCTTCTGCCGCAGGTGACACGCTTGCAGGTGGTGAGACTGGCCCCTCTGTTGTTAACGCCAATGGTGGAACGATTGAGGTGGTCGATCAACTTACTGTTGATGCCTTTGCCGATGTGATTGTGAGAACCTTTGATGGAGGAACGATCGGCGATGCGGACCCAGGGGCTCCAAGTGCTCTGATCGATATCACCACGCAAAATACGCTTCAATTCAACGGGAACGACGACTTATCGATCAGCTTCCGTGGTGCTGTTCTCAACCTGTCTTCGAATGACATTATCATCAACGATGGAGCACGTATCGGCGCGCCTGAGATCATTCTCAATTCACTTAATCTTGAAGATCCGGCGGTATTGGGTGGCGGTGGCACTCCTGGAGGCTTTGTGGATGGCGAAGGCTATACGCTCATCGGCGAGGAGTTGGAGCGGATCGAAGTCGGCTTCTTTACCTTTAATCAGGAAGCGCTCCCGATTGATCCGATCAACAATGCGCCCAATCCCGGCTTTCAAGCAGGTCAAGCCATTGGACCTAACGATCCCTCTTTGATCATTCGTGACTATGTCGCATCTGGTTCTGCTGGCGATGGCACTTCCAATATTTCGCTGAACGTCAATGGTGCAGGAGGTGTTTTGCGGATCGAAGGTGTGACGGGTCTCGAAGATGCCACCGCTGCCGACTCAATTTTCCTCACGGCCGCAGAGCGGATTGAAATCGTGACCCCTGGCGGTGTTGGCATCGTTGATGTCGACGGCAATCCGATTGGTGCCCTGCTTCTCGAGTCCGCCAATATCTGGGCCGCCGATGCCGAGACGATAACGCAATTGCAGAATGATCCCAATTTCGCCGGGCGCAATGATCTGCTCGCCTCTCCGGCAACTGGAAGTGATGATCCGCTTGGTTATATTCGCGGTGGCGAGGTCAGCATCATATTCAGTGAATCTCTTCTGGTACGGAACACTGGCACCAATGAGGAGCAAGGTGGGATTCTTGTTGGAGACGGTGGCCTCTTCATTTCCAATGAATTGGGCGCTGATAGCGACGTGTTTGCCTATGGTGCCCGCTTCGATTCAGCCACGGGGGACCTCATTACAGGAGAGGAGTTCTTCAACGAAGTCGAATTCTTCAGCGGCAGCACGGGCTCTTCGAGCTTCAATGACGAAGCTTCATTCAACGACTGTCTGATCAACACTGGTGAATGTATTGTGCGTGCGTCTGAACCAGAACCGGAAGGGCCTACTGAAGAGGAAGAAATAGTTGAACAAGAGGCTGCCCAAGCGATCAACGCAACGTCAGTCGAAGCGGCGGTGCAAGCCGCCATCGAAGTCGTTGCCAGCGAAGAGGAAAGCAATGAGGACTTTGGGATGGATTTCCCAAGCTTTGTTGAAGCTGAAGATGTGGAGGACGAAGGCGACGTTGATGACCCGGTTGCCAGCGGTGGGGACGCATCGCTTTACGGCCAAAACATCAGTGGCAATGTCGAGCTAGGGGGCTCTATCGATGAATAGTAGGCCAGCAAAATCGCTGTTTTCATTCGTGGCGGCCGCTGCCGTCGGTGTCGTTGCTTTATGGGCAACACCGGGCACTACGCAAAGCCCGATACAGCGATCAATCAGCCTGCGTGACACTTTCCCGGTGGGTTCCAACGGATTGTGCGAAGCTCAGATCCAGACGCCTGAACAAGGTGCAGGGCTTTTCGACCGAAAATATTCGATTCTGTGTCGCGACGCTGCGGCTGCAATTGGGACTATGTGGGTCGTTCGTGGTCGTCTGGCGGATGAGGCTGCGTCGCGCTTTATTGGCGATGGCGCGACCTGTTCTGAGAGCGATGGCGACGATCTTCCTGCTGAGTTGCCAAGCGCCAAGCGATTGGTCTGCAGCCGTCCAGGTAGCATTATCCGGACCGAATTGTTGGTGGGTGAGAGTGGCAATCGGACCTATGCGGCGACCGGTCTTTCAGCCTATCGCAAAGCACTTGAGATCGGTGTCGCTTCACTTGCGACCGATCAGTTGGTGGCTGGGACGGTCGACATTCCATTGACCCAAACCACGGATTCTCTGGCATTTGTTCGCCAGCAAGCGGCCTCAATCACGGTTGATCAGGCTTTGGCAGAAGCCTATCGGCGGGCGAACGCTGGCGAGTATGCTGAGGCGGCTGAGTTCTTCGGCGCAAGTGCGGAATCCGCAAGCGGTTCAAGCGAGACAGAAGCGCGGCTCAATGAAGGTTTGCTCCAATCAAATCTGGGTAATTTCGCCGAAGCCGAACGCCGGTTCGACCAGACCCGAGATGTAGCGGCTGCAAGCCCTGTGCTGGCGCGCCTTCAGCGCAATTACGAGGCGATCGATGCGCTCAATCAAAGCAAACCAGAACGCGCTCGCGAAATCCTGAGCACGCCGATTGCGTCGGATTTCAGCGATAATGATCAAATTCGACAGCTTAGAATCGGCTCATCTCTGGCTCGGCTGCTCGCAGCAGAAGGCGAGAGCGCTGCGGACCCTTCCATTTCGCGTGCGCTGACAGGTCTTGAGCGCGCGCAATTGCTAGATGGTCAGGGAGATTACCTGCGCGCCACAGCGCTACGCCTGCTGGGATCCAATGCTGAAGCGCAAAGCAATTTGGTCCGCGCAAACAACACTCTGGGCGAAGTGCGCGACGGGAGGGTTTTGTCGATAATCTGGTTGCGGGCCCAGGTGCTTAGCGAGTTGGCAGAGCTTGCTGAGGCTTCATCCAACTTAGCGGAAGCCGAAGGCCTGCACACGCAGGGGATCGCGCTGCTTGAGAACAGTTACCCGGATACGCCAGCACTCTATAGCGCCAAGGCACAGCTCGCCGGCTTCTATTCGCGGACAAACCGTGAGGCCGACGCGATTGATCTTTACCGTGAGATTGTGACAGAGGCGGAGGGACGTCCCGCACCATCCTTGCGGGCGTATATGGCGAATTACTTCAGTCTCCTGCTGGCGGACGGAGCAAGCACCTCGGCTGCCAATGATGTATTCTCGGCAAGTCAACTCTTGTTGCGGCCAGGGCTCGCACAAACACAGGCGGTTCTCGCTCGCGAACTGTCGGGCGGCAGTGACGAAGCTTCGCTGCTCTTCCGTCGCAGCGTCAATCTCGCCCGCTCAATCGAGCGTCTTCGGGCGTCGATCCTCGAAGTGGAAGGAGAGGCGCAGGTTAACCCGCAAGCCGAAGTCCTGCTCAACGAAAGGCAATCTCGGTTGGAAGCCCTGACGGTTCAACAGGCGGAAGTGCTTCAAAAACTGTCTGAATATCCTCGTTTTCGCGCGGTATCGGGCGGCGCGATGGAATTGGCCGACATGCAAGCGATCCTCAAGGAGGACGAGGCCTATGTGAAGATGGTCGCGCTCAATGGTGAGGTCTACATGATCTACATCACCGCAGACGACGCGTTGGCATACAAGGCTGATGCCACTCCGGATCAGCTTGAGGAGATTGTCCTAACATTGCGCGAAAGCATCGCCATTGCAGATGGCGGAGAGGTTCTGACATTCCCCTTTGATCTGGCGACTTCGCGCGATCTCTATGTGCGCCTGTTCGAACCTGTAGCTGACCGACTTCCCGGCCATCGTCATATTGTCTTTGAACCTGATGGGGCGATGCTGAAGCTGCCAATCAATCTGTTGGTGACCGACGACGCAAGCCTCGAGCTTTACAATGAGAGGCTCGCTGGTGCTGAGGCGGATGAGTATGATTTCCGCGGTGTCGCCTGGCTTGGCCGCAGCTCACAAGTCAGTACCGCCGTCGCGCCAACGGCGTTTCGCGATGTGCGCGCTGCGCCGCCTAGCCGCGCTGCGAAATCCTATTTGGGCCTTGGTGAGAACACTCCTGTCGATGACGGGCCAATCGGCTCAACTGGCACCCGTTCGGCCCTCGCAGGAGGCGACAATTGCCTGTGGTCTAGCAGCATTTGGTCAAACCCAATCGCTTCTGATGAGTTGTATGATGCGGCAACCCGTTTTGGCGGCGAGCAATCAGAAACTGCGACAGTGCTGACCAAGGATGTTTTCACAGATACTGAGATCAAGGAGCGCAAAGACCTTAGCGAATATCGCATTCTCCACTTTGCTACTCACGGTCTGGTGACTGCACCTCAGCCAGAATGCCCACCGCGTCCGGCGCTTCTGACGTCTTTTGGCGATGAGGATTCCGATGGACTTCTTAGCTTTGCCGAGATTTTCGGCCTGCGCATCGATGCTGACCTTGTCATTCTCTCAGCCTGCGACACTGCCGGCAGTGCAACCGTTGGAGCAACACTGGAAGCGGGCATCACCTCGGGCGGTGACTTTGCGCTTGATGGTCTGGTGCGTGCCTTTGTGGGGGCTGGCGGTCGCACGGTTCTGGCAAGCCACTGGCCCGTTCCTGATGACTTTGATGCCACAAAGCGTCTGATCTCTGGCCTGTTCGAAGAAGACGATAGCGAAACCGCTGCCGCCCTTCGTCGCTCACAGCTTGAACTGATGGATGATCTGGAAACCTCGCACCCCTTCTATTGGTCAGCATTTGCGATTGTCGGCGATGGATCGGTCAAGGTTACGCGCTAAGCTTGAACGGTGATTTACGGACATAGAAAGCACGATGGGTAAAGGGGCACCTTTGCGCTTGCTCGCCCGGGGCAAACCTGCTTTCTCACCCGTAAGAGGCAGGATAGCGCTGTCCGGGGCAAGGGGGATCCGTCATGGCTGGTGAGACCGGCAATAAAAAGCGTATCGGTGCGTTTGCGCGAAACGTTCGTGGGCTTCGCGAAGCGGGGACCCTTCAAATCGTCGCCATGGTTGTTTTCGTGCTGTTTTCGATCTTTATCGCGCGGTACAGTTGGGCCTTGCCCGGAGGCGAGGAACCAACTGCAATCACCAATGATGCAGAACGCGCGCTTTACGATACCCGCGCCTATCTCGCTGCTGATCTTGTTGAGCAAGATGACCGTATTGTTCTTGTGGTTTATGACGATCAGGCGTTGATCAACTTAGAAAAGCGATCGCCTTTGCCACGTGATGCTCTGGCCGAGGCGCTGAGCAATCTTGATACCATGGGCGCAAAGGCAATCGGGATCGATATTCTTTTCGATCAGCCCCAGTCCGAAGACCCTGAGCTGGTGGAAACTCTGCGGTCTATGCAAACACCGACGTCCGTCGCCTATGCGACCGTTGCCACCAATCAAGCCGACATTGTCTATCAGCAACAGTTGTTCCTCGACGAGTTTATGGATGCAATCGAGGAAGGCGGCACCAATTCAAGGCGCGCCAGTATCCGTCTGGATGACGAATTCGGTGCGACCCGTGTTTGGCCAGATATAATATCTGGTCTCCCGCCGCTCTTGGGCAGAGCAATGCTTGAGGATGCCGGAGGACCGGTCGAGGCATTTGAAGGTTATGAGGGCGCGATTGAATATCGACGAGCGCTCAGGGCAGATTTCGCCGACGAAGCTGATCCCGATGCGCCCGTGGAAGGTGCGGTAGAGGAGCCTTTGTTCCAAACGCTTTCCATCGAGCTCTTCCTAAATCTCGACCCAGCGGTTGCTGAATTTGTCGCTCAGGAGATAGCGGGCAAATATGTACTCATCGGCGGAGATATCCTCGATTATGACCGGGTGGCGACGCCGTTTACGTCCTGGACTGGGTTTGAGCCCTCAGGGCTGTCCGTCCATGGCGAGCTCATTGCCCAGATGCTCGATGGCAAGCGCATGCCACAAATTCCGACACTCGGGCTGTGGGTGATGGCGTTTGTGGTTGTCGGAAGCGCGGTGGTGGTCGCCTTGCTTGAATGGTCTGCGCCGAAATTGGTCCCCCTAATGCTTGTGCTCGCAGCATTGTACATTGGCATCCCCTTCGCGCTCCATTTTAATGGTGTAGACACTTACGGACTTCCCGCAGTGGGCTGGCTTGTGGGGTGGATAATCACCTTTACAGTTGTAACCTCCGCCGCGCGATCTGCTGGGGCGGCGCAGCGCTCTTTTGCACAAGGGGCACTGGGCAAATACATCCCACGCGACATCGCCGAGGCGATTATCGATGAGCCTGACCTGCTTTCTCTTGGGGGCCAAAAGCGCGAGATCTTCGTCCTGTTCAGCGATCTCGAAGGCTTCACCAAGATGAGCCACGCTATCGAGCCGGAAATGGTCGCCAAGCTGCTCAATCGTTATCTCGAGATGCTGAGTAAGGTCGTGCTCGACCATGGCGGAGTGATCGACAAATATGTGGGTGATGCGGTGGTCGCTTTTTGGGGCGCTCCCATCGCGCGTGAGGATGATGCGGAGCGCGCACTCAATGCGGGTTATGCGATCTGGCAGGCGGGTGAGGATTTCCGCGCAGAGGTCGCGGCGACGGACCCCAATTTGCCAAAAATCGGCAAGACACGGGTTGGTTTGCACTATGGCGAAGCAGTCGTTGGAAACTTTGGCGGAGAGACCCGCATCCAATACACGGCCTTGGGCGATTCGATGAATACCGCTGCGCGGCTAGAGGCTGCGAACAAACCGCTCCAGTCCAGCGTTTCGGCCAGCCGTGAATTCATCGAAAAATCGAATCCTGATTGGTGGGTTCCTATGGGCCGGATTGTTCTTCGTGGAAGGGCGCAACCGGTTGACATCTATCAGCCAAAGCCGGACTTCCCTGAGGAAGACCGACGCAAACTTGAAGAAGCTGTTCAGGTTTCAGATAGCAATCATGAACTAGCAGTGCAGTTAATTGATCAAGTGGTCGCTGGTCATCCCGAGGATTCGGCGCTAGAAAACTACGGCAATCGAATTCGCAATTTGAATGATGGGGGAGCATATGTTCTCGGATAAGGTTAAGGCCCGCCTTCTGGGCCTCGCGCTTGCAGGCGCAGTTATGTCAGTGCCCGGTGCAGCGGCTGCTGGGGTAGTCGTGAAATCGGCTGGACCTTCGGCAGGGACTTACCCTGTTGGAACGAAAGTCGCCGATGCGTCAACAATCACGCTTCGCGCTGGTGACAAGATTACCGTGCTGACGAATGGTGGGACCAAAGTCTTACAAGGTCCCGGTACCTTCCGCGTAGGCGAGGGGGCAACCCGCACTCGCGCACGGTTTGCCCGCCTGACCCGTCAGGGTGCATCAAACAGGGCCCGCACAGGGGCTGTGCGAGGCACTGGCAAGGGATCGCCAACCATGCCCAATCTGTGGCTGGTAAACGTTGCCGCATCTGGCACAACCTGCCTCTACGATCTTGAAAACGTTCGTTTGTGGCGTCCAAGCGCTGGTGAGGGGGAAACCTACACCATTGCACCGCAAGGCAGCGAAACGGCTCTCGATGTCAATTTCGTCGAGACAGAGAGTATGCGTGCGCTCGACCCCGAAGGCCTTAAGCTTACCGACGGTGGCACATACACGATCACGGCTCCCGCGGTGGAGGAAGCTCCCGGTGCGGCTGTCAACGTCAGGATTGTTGCGATGTCGGAGACTTATCGTCAGCCAGACTTGTTGGCAGCAGCTCTTGCTGAAAAAGGCTGCATGGGCCAGCTCGCTGTCTTGGGCGACATCGCGGAAGCAGAAGCTTCCTGAAAAGCGATCACATCGAATAAGGAGCGCCGGGCGATGATCGCTCGGCGTTTTTTTTAGCTAAAGATTGGCTCTCTGCCGCGCGGTGCTTCATTTTGGTTGCGCCCTTGCAACGCATGTCTCAAGGCCACATTTGTACGGATATGCATGCCACTGCCGCTCCTCGTGTCAAAGTCTGGTTCGACGGCGCGTGCCCGATGTGCATTCGCGAAATCGCATTGATGAAGCGGCTGGATCGCAAAGGGGCGATCGACTTTGTCGATGTGTCGACTGATGGCGATCCGACTTGCCCTATTGACCAAACCGAGCTGCTTTCACGCTTCCACGCCGAGGAGAATGGCAGAGTCTTAAGCGGTGCAGCGGCTTTTGCGGCCATGTGGCGAGCTATTCCCTTGCTTCGCCCTATCGGGGTTCTTGCAAGAAACCGCGTAGTCTTGGCGGTTCTGGAACGCCTCTACCGCTTGTTTCTGCGAGTACGGCCCTACATTCAAAAGCGACTGCGCTGATTTTCCGATCAAAAAGACTTGCTGCGCTGGCCTGCTTGGGGCCAATCTCCCATGCAATGACATAGAGAGGAAGGCTGGAGGCCCCATGGAAAATTTTGGTGGTATGCAAAACGAGATCTACAACGCTGGGCTTCAGGGGGTTTTGCCTGATTACCCGGTCGATTTTGCGACTCTGGAAAAGCGCGGGCAGCAAGCGCTTGGCGAGATGCTTACCAACTATGTCGCAGGCGGCTGCGGGGATGAGCACACGCAAAACAGCAATTCAGGCGCGTTCCATCATTGGGGTATGATCCCGCGCATGATGGTGGATTGTACCGAACGCGATTTGTCTATCGACCTGTTTGGGTTGAAGCTGAAAAGCCCGCTCTTTATGGCGCCGATTGGCTTAAACGGAGAGGCTACGCAGGACCGCCACGGCGATATGGCGGCGGCGCGTGCCTCCGCAGAAGTGGGCGTGCCATTCTGCGTCTCAACGCTTTCTAACGATCCAATGGAGGATGTGTTTGAAGCTTGCGGGAATACGCCCGCCTTCTTCCAACTCTACACGCCGCGCAATCGCGAGCTTGCTGAAAGCTTGATTAAACGCGCCGAAGCCTCCGGTGCGAAAGCCATTGTTGTTACGCTCGATACATGGCTCACCGGGTGGCGGCCGCGCGATCTAAACGCCTCCAACTTCCCGCAGCTACGTGGCAAGGTGATGCAGAACTATTTCTCCGATCCTGTGTTTAGAGGGATGTTGGAGAAAACTCCTGAAGAAGATCCGCGCGCTGCCATCATGCTGTTCGCTGCGATCTTTGGCCAAGTGCTGACTTGGGAGGACATCGCCTGGTTCAAATCAGTCACCGACTTGCCGATTGTACTCAAGGGCATTTGTCATCCCGAAGACGCGAGAAAGGCCGTCGATCACGGCGCAGATGCAGTCTACTGTTCGAACCACGGGGGCCGTCAGGCGAATGGCGGCATTGCGACAATCGATCTTCTTGCTGACGTGGTTGCAGCGTCGGGCGATACGCCAGTACTTTTCGACAGCGGCGTTCGCTCGGGAAGCGATGCGGTGAAGGCGCTCGCGCTCGGGGCGACAGCAGTTGGGGTTGGACGCCCATACACCTATGGTCTTGCAATCGGCGGAGCGAAGGGGGCGGCCTGGGTTCTTCGCAGTATGCTCGCCGAGGCCGATCTGCTCATGGCGGTGAATGGTTACCCCGATTTGGCTGCCGTTCGCGAAGCAGGAGCACAGCGTACAGATCGTTAATGACGCGGCTCTTCCATCACGCAAGAGCACCTAGATCGTAATCCCAAGGCCGGGGGAACTCAAAATTAACCATAAAAATTTACTTTCCACGTCAAATTTCGACTCAGTTTTCCACAGTAAAGGTGTTAGCTTCTAGCCTAATAACAAAAAGCGAATCGGGGACGCGGTCAAAATGGAACGACCAACGATCATCTCATCGGGCCCAGATGCCATGGGCCGGACAGTCTGCTTCGGCGATGAAAGCTCTCGGCGAGCGCGGTACGGGCGTATACGCTCCATGCCTCGCCAAAATCCACTTTCTCGTCTATTTTCAGGTGTCTTCGGTCGCCGTTGATCGACCAACTCGCCGATGATTGTGTGTAAAAACACGCTGTTGGTGGGCAAGACCAAACGGCTAGCCGTCAGCTGAATTCAGACTCAGCCCTTCGCTCAGATTGCTGTCAAGGTGCCGATTTGGCAACGGTAACCAACTTGGTTTCAGTGTAACCGAGGTATCCTTCGACACCGCTTTCCGAACCAAAGCCACTGTCTCCGATTCCTCCAAAAGGTGTTTCAGGAGAGCCAACTGCGAAGTGGTTGATCGCGATCATGCCTGCGCGCAGCGAATTCCCTAGATAGTGGCTTTCATCCAGCGATCCCGTGAACGCATAAGCAGCTAGACCATATCGTAAGGAATTTGCGATCTCGACCGCTTCCTCGATGGTGTCATAGGGAACAATACCGGCAACCGGGCCAAATGGCTCTTCGGTCATCAAACGGCTTGAGGGGGAGGGCGATGCGACCACAGTCGGTGGGAAGAAGTGACCGGGCCCGTCAAGCGCCGCACCCCCGCTCACGATTTCACCTTCCGGACCGCCCAACGATGCCATCAGGTCCTGCATCGCCGAGATCCGCCCACCGTGGGCAAGCGGTCCCATCTCGACGCTGTCATCGACGCTGGCATCGCCAATCTTGAGTTTCTGCGACCGCGCGGCGAACTCCGTGACGAACTTGTCATAGACTCCGCGCGCGACAAGGAAACGTGTGGGCGACACGCACACTTGACCAGCATTGCGAAACTTGGTCGCGGCACAAGCGGCAACTGTACGGTCAAAATCGGCGCTCTCGCCGATCACTACAGGAGCATGTCCGCCGAGCTCCGAAGTGTATCGCTTTAGCCCTTGAGCAGCGAGTGCCCCCAGTTGCCGGCCAACTGCAGTGGAACCCGTGAAGCTCACCTTGCGAGTGATGTCTGAGGCAATCAAATGCTCCGAGATCATCGCCGGATCGCCATAGACGATATTGAGCACGCCTTCGGGTAGCCCGGCATCGACAAAGCACTCTGCCAGCATTTGTGTTGTCGCGGGTGTTGTTTCGGCCGGCTTCAGAATTGTGCTGCATCCAGCGGATAGTGCACCAGCGATTTTCTTCGCGGGGAGGTTGATAGGAAAGTTCCAAGGCGTGAACAGGATGGCGGGACCAACCGGTTCCTGCGTGACACGCTGCTCGAGCAGATTGTGACTACGTACCGGAACCAGCCGCCCTCCCTGACGCTTCGCTTCTTCTGCAAGGAAATCGATAAGATCGGCCGAGCCTCGTGTTTCGGCCAAGGCTTGCGCGTGAGGCTTACCCATCTCAAGCGTCATCACGCGGGCAATGGTCTTTGCGCGTTCGCGAAGGAGGTCAGCAGCCTTTCGAATAATACGGAAG
Organism: uncultured Erythrobacter sp.; assembly: GCF_947502395.1. Taxonomy (GTDB): domain Bacteria; phylum Pseudomonadota; class Alphaproteobacteria; order Sphingomonadales; family Sphingomonadaceae; genus Erythrobacter. The sequence continues at coordinate 983,437 of NZ_CANMZM010000001.1, read as the reverse complement.
CGCTCAATGGCAGGTGTGCCCGACCACTTGGGGAAAGCCTCACCAGCCGCCGCGAGTGCGGCATCCAATTGCTCTTTTGAAGCTTTGGGCGCGCGGCCGATCTCTTTTTCGCTCGCCGGGTTGATGATCGGCATTGCGCCTTCACCACCTGTTTCGATCCACTCGCTTCCGATCAGCATTCTGACTGTGGGATAGGCGCTCATGGCGGCTCCTTGGCATGCGTTTAGTTTCAATGGAAACGAGCTAGCAGATGATGCCGGCATTTCAATCTTTGTCGCTGTTGCCGACTTTGCACCTTGCTGAGTCAAAAACTTGCGAATTTTGCGATATAGCCCACCAAACTCCGCCCTTAGATGCGTATAGCGCAACATATATTGCATGGGTTTCGAGAGCAATTCTGCGCTTTCCACACTATTTCTACCGTAGTGAAACGCTCATGAGTGAGGGCTATGAAACACATCGATCCCCAGCCAATTGTCCGCCAAGTCAATCATGATGCCGTGATCGAAAGTCACGTTGCTCCCACTAGTATGAGCGACCGTATTGCTTTTGCCTTCGTCAAGCTTCTGCGTTTCTTCGCAGATACGTTCTTCGCCAAGAGATACGGCCACCGCGCTGTGGTGCTTGAGACCGTGGCCGCTGTTCCCGGCATGGTTGGTGGCTTGTGGCAGCATCTCAAAGCCCTACGCTACATGCGCGACGATGAAGGATGGATCCGCACTCTGCTGGACGAGGCCGAGAACGAGCGGATGCATCTCATGACATTCATCGAGATCGCTCAGCCCAACCGATTTGAGCGCGCGTTGATCGTTGCGGTGCAGTTGGTATTCTACAACTTCTATTTCTTTCTCTATCTCTTTGCCCCTCGCACTGCGCACCGCGTCGTGGCCTATTTCGAAGAGGAGGCGGTCATCAGCTACACCGCCTATCTCGCCGAAGTGGATGCTGGTCGCCACGAGAACGTGCCTGCACCGCAGCTTGCGATTGACTATTGGCAACTGGCGCAAGACGCGCGCCTTCGCGACGTTATCATCGCTGTTCGTGCCGACGAAGCCGAACACCGCGATGTCAACCACGGTTTCGTAGACGCACTTGATGCGGAACGAGCCTGATCTCACCGCTTGACCAATTTTCTCTCCTGCTGTCAGAGTGAGTCCCAAGCAGGAGAGAACCCAAAATGAAGACCAGAGCCGCCGTCGCTTTTGAAGCGAAGAGACCACTCGAAATCGTCGAGCTTGATCTTGAAGGCCCCAAGGCGGGCGAAGTTCTGGTTGAATTGATGGCGACCGGCATTTGCCACACTGATGCCTACACGCTTGACGGGCTCGACAGTGAAGGCATCTTTCCCAGCGTTCTGGGCCATGAAGGCTGCGGCGTGGTGCGCGAGATTGGCCCCGGAGTTACTTCGGTTGCGCCTGATGACCATGTGATCCCCCTCTACACGCCTGAATGCGGCGAGTGTAAGTTCTGCCTCTCCGGAAAGACCAATCTGTGCCAGGCCATCCGCGTTACGCAAGGCCAAGGTCTTATGCCCGATGGGACCTCGCGGATGAGCTATAAGGGAGAGACGATCTACCATTATATGGGGTGTTCGACCTTCTCGAACTTCATCGTCCTGCCAGAGATCGCCGTTGCCAAGATCCGCGAAGACGCGCCTTTTGACACCACCTGCTATGTCGGGTGTGGGGTCACCACTGGAGTGGGGGCGGTGGTAAACACCGCTGATGTCAAACCAGGCGACAATGTGGTGGTATTTGGCCTCGGCGGGATTGGTCTCAACGTCATTCAAGGTGCGAAGATGGCGGGTGCCAACCGCATTGTCGGTGTCGATATCAACTCTTCCAAGCGCGAATGGGGCGAGAAGTTTGGCATGACCGACTTCGTAAACCCCAAAGAGACGACCGATGTGGTCGCGCACCTTGTGGAGATGCTCGATGGCGGTGCGGATTATTCCTTCGACTGCACCGGCAATACCGATGTGATGCGTGATGCGCTTGAGTGCTGTCACAAGGGCTGGGGCACTTCGATCATAATTGGCGTTGCCGAAGCGGGTAAGGAAATCGCGACGCGCCCATTCCAGCTGGTGACGGGCCGTAACTGGCGCGGCACGGCCTTTGGCGGGGCGAAGGGGCGCACGGATGTTCCCAAGATTGTCGATTGGTATATGAACGGCACGATTGAGATTGATCCGATGATCACGCACCGGTTGACGTTGGAGGAGATCAACAAGGGTTTCGACCTGATGCATGCAGGCGAGAGCATTCGCAGTGTCGTGGTGTTCTGATGGGCCTCACAGCTCCTGGCAAGGTCAACCTATCTGACAAGTTCGCCACTTTTGACGAGCATTGGGCTCCGCGTTTGGCCGCACGCTACAATGGCAATGAAGTGCGCCTTGCCAAGGTGGAGGGCGAGTTTCACTGGCACTCCCATCCCGACACCGACGAACTGTTCCTGGTGGTCGAGGGCGAGCTTGATATGGAGTTTCGCGACCGGACGGAGGTGCTCGCCCAAGGCGATCTGATCGTTGTGCCCAAAGGCACCGAGCACCGGCCCTGCGCGCGCAAGGGTGAGGTCAAGCTGTTGGTGATGGATGCAGACGGCACTCCCAATACAGGGGACGAAGTGACGGCGTTCACGCCAATCGAGGTGTGAGCCAATCCCGCCGCTTGGGCCATCATCCCGAAGCGGCGAGCTTTCCTCAGCCCTAGCCCTGCACCACCGTCTGCTCAATCGCACCAAAGATTGAGTGGTTGTCGCCATCGCGCATCTCAATCTTCACCGTGTCACCGGGTGCCATGAACGGCGTTTTGGGCGCGCCGTCGGCGATGGTTTCGATCATGCGGATTTCGGCGATGCAGGAATAGCCAAGGCCGCCTTCGGAGACGGGCTTGCCCGGACCGCCATCGCTGCCTTTGTTCGAAATTGTGCCCGATCCGATGACCGATCCTCCACACAAAGGCCGCGTCTTGGCCGCGTGCGCCACAAGCTGCGCCATGTTGAAGGTCGCGTCCACGCCCACTTCAGCGCGGCCAAAGGGCTCACCCTTATAGTCGACCATGAGCGGCAGATGGATCAGACTGTCTTTCCAAGCATCGCCAAGCTCATCCGGTGTCACCGCAACGGGGCTGAACGCACTCGATGGCTTGGATTGGAAGAAGCCGAAGCCCTTGGCAAGCTCACCGGGGATGAGTCCGCGAAGGCTCACATCGTTGACCAGCATAATGAGCTTGATGTGATCCGCCGCATCCTCAACCGACACGCCCATCGGGACATCATCGACCACAACCGCAATCTCGCCTTCCATATCGCAGCCCCATGCCGTGTCACCCAGCGGGATATCGGCGCGCGGCGGCAGGAAGCTGTCAGAGCCGCCCTGATACATCAGCGGATCGTGGTAGAAACTCTCTGGAACCTCCGCGTTGCGCGCTTTACGCACCAGCTCCACGTGGTTGATGTAAGCGCTACCATCGGCCCATTGGTAGGCGCGGGGCAGAGGCGAGTGGGCTTGGCGTTCGTGGAAACGTTCGCATGGCACCGCTTCATGCTCCACATCGCGGGCAAGCACCTCAAGCTCAGGAGCAACCCGCTCCCAATTGTCGAGGGCTGCCTGCATGGTTGGCGCGATATAGCCTGCAGCACAGCAACGCGTCAGGTCCTTTGAGACCACCACCAATTTGCCATCGCGGGTGCCGTCGTTGAGGGTTGCTAACTTCATGGATTTTGCCTTTCGGGATTATCGTGCTGGCCGTCAGGATGGGCGCGCTGAAACTCGGGCATAGCAAGGCACGAGGCCTCGATCCGGGTCATATGCGGTGCGTTTGAAAAATCGTAGTGAAAGCGGCGCGCGTTGTAGATTTGCGGCAACAAGACCACTTCAAATATTCCCGGCGCATCGAACAGGAAATCGGCCGTGTTTAGTTGTGCCAGCCTAACTTCCAACGGCTCAAGCGTGCGCGCAAGCCAATGGCGATACCATGTCTCGATTTCATCTTGCGACTTGCCATATTCGTTTTTCAAATAGTTGAGAACAGGCAGGTTCAGCGGTGCGTGCAATTCGGTCGCAATGGCATAGGTTAGCTCACGCGCGGTGTAGCGATCTTCAATCTCGGCGGGGAGAAGGGGTCGTTCGGGATAGGCCTCGTCCAGCCATTCAATCAGTGCCATCGATTGGGCGCGTGCGCGACCATTTGCTTCAAGAAGGGGTACGCTTCCAAATGGATTGCGCGAAGTGAAGGCATCATCCTTCTGTTCAGAATTGAGCAGATTGACCCCAATATTCTCGTATTCGAGCCTCTTCAGCTCAAGCGCGATCCGCAAGCGATAGGAGGTGGAGCTGCGAAAATAACCGTAAAGTTTCACAATCCAGCCCCCTTAAAGAAAAAAGTTTGAGACACTTGAGACACTGTACAAGAGCAAAAAACCTCTCTCCCCATACGGGCGTGCCTAAATACGACCCGGATCGAGTTGAGAGATGCCATGTGCTTACCCCTATACCTTTCGCGCACTGTAGGACAGCGCGCGCCTGAACATTAGTTTCCATTGAAACTTGTTAATCTGGCTTTGGCAGGAGTAGCGGGCCCGAGCAAGGGGCTTGCTAGAGCCAAGGGTCTACAAAACAGCGTGAGTGGGTTTTAGCCTTCAACCGATTCCATAAACGCCGTGCCAACAGCATTGAGCATGCTGGTCGGTGGACAAGGTTTTTTCCGTACGATCGCCTCCGGAAACTTGTCCTCGATCTCGCTCTTAGAAAGGCTACCAGTATAGAAAATCACGGGAATATTCTCTGCTTTGAGCGTACGAGCGAAGGAAAAAACATTGCCGTCCGTCAGTTCTACATCAAGGATCGCTGCGTCGGGTTTATCCTTTTCAAAAGCGAGCATGGCAGAGGAGATGCCGGGATGCGGCCCTTCCACTTCAAATCCAGCTTCTTCGACGGTTTCGCAAAGATCATAGGCGACGATCATTTCGTCTTCGGCAATCAAAATTCTGCGGCTCACAATGCCACCTCCTTCAATCCTGATCCCGACGATGAAGTGGTGTAACATAAACTTGACGCTTGACCTAAGTCAAAATTAGGAATGCCTCTTTAACTATTGTTTCCAAAGGCTTTGCTGAAGCTACTGTCATCGCCAGCGCTCAGGAGTTTTGCCTGTTCGACCCATTGATCGCGCGTGATACGGCCGCTGAAACGTCCCAGAGTCGCATCGACGCGCTCGATATCCGCGTCCGTCCAGGAAGCGATTTGTTCGAAGCTCGTGATGCCTTGTTCCGCCAACAAGGTCACCAGTTTGGGACCTAGGCCTTTGATCCGTTTGAGATCATCGGTCGCACTTGCAGACGTAGCCGCCGGTGGAGGGCTCGCAGCTGCCACAGGCTCAACGTTGACAGGTTTTTCTGCGGTGGCGGTTTCCAATGGAATGCCCGTATCCTGAGAGGCAGATGGGCTGGAATCGATCAGCGCCTGATTGCGGCCGGCAGGAGCGGCACCTTCATCCAGCACATCGCCTTTTTCCTCACCGATCACTTTGGTTTTGCGCGAAGCTCTGACGATCACCCAAAGCGCCACAAGCAGCGCTAGTCCGAGCAAAATAAGGGGAAGAGCTTCCTGAAAATTGGCGGGCATGGTCATGCGTATCTTTCAATCGGTTTGAATGTGCGCTCAGCGTTTAGCAGCAAGGCTTTTCGCTCTCAACTGGGGGAGGGCAACTAAGGGCTCAAGTCGATTGGAGCCGAACCTCGGGTAAGCAATCGAGGTCCGGCCGCCCATGGCCATTTCCCCTTGGTTGATGCGCTAGGCCAAGTGTTCAACCACCGCCGCGCCTGACGGGGTTAGCAGCACCTGCAAGCGCGTTGAGTTCGAGGAACTCCTGCCGCCAGAAATTGCTTTGCCGCCCGGCGAGTGTGCCGACATCGTCATGGGTGAAGTCCATCATCATGTCGTCGCCTCGGAGCAATTGGCCATAGGCGGCAACAGCTGCGGCAAAGGCAAAGTCGCCGCGTGGTGCACGAGCTCTGGCAAAGACATCGCTCGTGACAACGCTGTCGATCAGGCGAGAGCTGCTACCATTGGGAAGCTTGTAGCGCAGCTTCACATGCGCGGCCTCGGTGATGCGGTTGGTGGCGGCACGAGCGGGTTGGTCCTCGTAACGGCGCGGGGTGATCCATCCCTTAGTGCCGGTGGGAACGACCTCGTAAATGGCCGTCACCTGGTGACCGGCTCCGATATCGCCAGCATCGACCGCATCATTGTTGAAGTCTTCCTCGCGAAGCGCGCGGTTTTCATATCCGACAAGGCGGTATTGGCTGATGACTGCTGGGTTGAACTCAACCTGGATCTTCACGTCTTTGGCGATGGTGAAGAGGGTGGAGCTCATCTCATCGCCCAGCACTTTCTTGGCTTCCAAAGCGCTGTCGATATAGGCGTAATTGCCGTTACCGTGATTGGCGATCTGCTCCATCAGGGCTTCGTTGTAATTGCCCGTGCCAAAACCAAGCGTAGTGAGAGTGATCCCGCGGTCGCGGTTCTTCTCGATCATTTCTACCAGCGCATCGCGGTCGGACAGGCCGACGTTGAAGTCACCATCGGTGGCAAGGATGACGCGGTTGACACCGCCTTTGATGAAATTGTCCTCGGCAATGTTGTACGCAAGCTCGATACCCGCTCCACCGGCCGTTGAACCCCCAGCATTGAGTTGGTTCAATGCCCGGCGGATCTTGGCGGTGCTGTTCGTGGGCTCCAGCACGAGGCCAGCAGCGCCCGCATAAACGACGATGGAGACACGGTCTTGTTCACCAAGCTCGCTTGCAAGGCCGGCCAAAGCGGTCTTGACCAGCGGAAGCTTGTCAGGGCTCCCCATCGATCCAGACACATCCATCAGGAAAACCAGGTTGGAGGCCGGGCGCTCCTCGCGAGCGATATCATAGCCGCGAAGACCGATGCGCATGAGGTAGGTGTCCTCATTCCACGGGGTAGTGGCGACATCGATGTTGGTTGTGAATGGCGTTTGTCGGCTGCTCGGGCGATCATAATCGTAGCGGAAATAGTTGATCATCTCCTCGGTTCGCACCGCGTCGCGCGGCGGGAGATTGCCTTGGCGCAAGAATCTGCGTGTGTTGGCATAGGCGCCTGTGTCGACATCCACGCTGAAGGTGCTGACCGGCTCGGCGCTGGTGAGCTTGACTGGGGAGACTTCCTCACCGTCATACCGCTCGCGGCTGGGATCGTTTGGCACGACGACAGGCGGAGTGAAATAGGCATCGCTGGCAACTCTGGAGGCAGTGACAGCAATGGACTGGGGTGGAGGCGGTGCGGGCGAGGGGGCCTCCATAACTGCTATATCGGTGGTGGCCTCCGCACTTGAAATCTCGCGCGTTTCAGTGCCCGTACTGCATGCAGCTAGCAATGCGATATGGCCGATGGCCACGCCGCCCAAAATGGCGGCTTTTCGTCCTTGAGACTTATTCTGCGTGAATCGTGTTCCGACACCTTCTAATGGCATTTTTCAGTCCTCCGTTCCCACCAAGGAGAATGCGGATCCAATGCTAGTTGCAAGCCACAAGGCTTTGTAACCTTGCGAATATTCCTCCAGCATTCGACCACCTCCTCCAAGAGGTCAAATCCCTGTTAGCCCCGTACTCAGGAGTCTCACTTCGAAGATGAACCGTGCATGAGTTGCGCCCAGCAACGGCAAATGCAACAGCGAGAGTCCGACGAAATCCGGCCTATCGCGCCTCTGGTGTCGATGCGTCTTCGGCTTCAACCGGCACCACATTTTTACGGAACAGGACCTTGTCCGACTCGTCAAAGCCCAGCTTCCATATGACCCAGAAGTAAGCCGCAAAGATCGCTGGGCCGCCGATAATGATCTCTACCCACTCAGGCGTAAACTCAGTGAAGATGAAGCCAACGATGACGGCCGGAGCCGCCGCCCAGACCAATGCCCAGCGCCAATTGGAAACAGGCGCTTTGAGCAGCGTCTTGAGCACCAAGGATTTGACGAGGCTTGCAACTGCCAGTGCAACGAACAGCGCCGCCGCTGCGCCCGCAGCCTGAAAGCCCTCTGGATAGCCCAGATGCTGAACCAGCAAGATAAAGCCCACGGTGAGCGCACCCTGAAGGGTAATGATGCCCACTGAGATTGCGAGATTGCGTTTCCTGGCAATATAAACCAGCACGCTTTCTGACACGACCGCCATAGACGCGATCACCTCTGCGGAAAGCAGAATGGCAAGCGCACCCGTCCCGCCAACAATATCCGGACCACCGAGGCCCATTACTGCCTCACCGGGAATGGCGAGCGTTAGAGCGATGCCGAACTGGAGCGCGATGATCCAAAAGCCCACCTGTTGCACTTGAAAAGCGATGGCTTCCATATTGCCGGTTTTGAGGTTCTTGGTGATGACCGGTGCAAGGATCGGTTCGAAACTTGTTTTGAGCTTTTGCGGCAAGCTCACCACCTCCTTGGCGAACCAATAGATCCCGACCGTACCAGCGGAGGTGAACTGGCCAAGCAGGAATACGTCCAAAAGGCGAGTGCCCCGCTCGATCACATCTGCGCCAATCAGAGGCACGGCTCGCGAGGTCATCTTGGTGAGATATCGAGGGCGCGGCCGCCACCCCTTCGGCAGGCCATAAGTCTTGAGGAAGGAATAGAGCGCGGTGACGAGGGCGGCGTAAATTGCGGTAAGGAATGCCAATGCAATACCGCCGCTTGCGAGCGCAGGGACAAAGAACAACCCCGCAACGAGGATCGACTTGGTCCATGGCTCGACCACGGCGCGCGCTCTCACGGTCGTGGCGATGTCGTATTTATAGGCTTGGGCTGCGAGTAGAATTTCGGTGAGCGCAAATGCGGGGATCGCTGCGATCATCCACATGTCAAACTCGCTATTGGTGCCACTCGGGAAGATGATTACCGGGAAGGTGATCAACAACAGGCAAGCAAGTCCTGAGAAAAGGAGCGAGACCAGCAACGCATCGAACACAAGGTTGGCGGGCGTGTCTTCCTGATCTTCAACCCCTTCGGTGAGCCGCTGAGCGAGGCCGCGCTTTTCGCCGAGGGAGCAAATGAGCGCAAAGATCTCAATAACTACAAAGGCCGCGGCAAATCGGCCCATTTCATCGACACCGTAGAAACGGAAACCCACAAACAGGAAAGGCAAGCCGCCAAGCAATCGCAGGATAAAGCCTAACGTGTTGGTGCGCCCCCCTTTGGCGAGCGTTGCCATATCGTCCCCGCCCTTATCGTGCGGAAGCGTTTCGGGTGAAGGCGGGGGCGTAAGGCTCACGCAATATCCGCTTGGTCGCCAATGGTCTCAGCGGTCAGGGGGCGAGCAAGCAGCATTGCGACGACATCGCTCGGGGCTTCGCCTTTGAGGATTGCGTTGACCGCTACCACGATTGGCATGGAGATACCGCGATCCTTGGCGAGCTCTGCCAATACGGGCGCAGTGTGCGCGCCCTCAGCAACGGTTGTGCGATCGGCCATGAGGTCTGCAGCCGACTGGCCTTCGCCAAGCGCCTTGCCGAGCGAGAAATTGCGGCTGGAGGTGGAGGAACAGGTCAGCACCAAATCACCAAGCCCGCACAGGCCAGCGAGCGTTTCGGTCTGCGCGCCCAATTCTTCACCAAAACGCAGCATTTCAGCATAGCCCCGCGCAATAACTGATGCGCGCGCGTTTTGACCGAGGCCAAGACCATCTATCACGCCGCAGGCAATCGCGAGGACATTCTTGATCGATCCACCGATTTCAGCGCCGGTCACATCGTCCGAGTAATAGGGCCGAAACGCGAGCCGCGCGACGGCAGGAGAAAGTCTTTCCCATTGCTCGCGACCACCTTCGCAGGCCAAAGTGATGGCCGTAGGCAGACCCGCGGCGACTTCATGCGCAAAGGTTGGGCCGGACAGGACAGCGATTTCGCTGCCCGGAGAAGCCGCACGAGCAACGTCATTCATCAGCCGTCCAGTGCCCGCTTCAATGCCTTTGGAGCACAGCACCAGATCACGCGGAGGTCGGGTGAGACCTTCGAGGACCTTTCCCAAGACCTGCGCGGGCGTAACCGCGAGAACGGTATCGATTGCGGCGAAATCGCTTAAATCGCCGGTGGCTCGGATGTTGTCAGCGAGCTTGGCGCTTGGCAGATATTGCGAATTGCGGTGCTCACTGTTGATTGCGTCGACGACTTCTGGCTCGAAAGCCCAGAGCAGGACTTCGCGTCCATCACTGCTGAGCATTTGGGCAAGCGCAGTGCCCCATGCGCCTGCGCCAATTACGCCGACGATCTCCCGATCACCCTCAGCCTGTCGAAGTGTCATGCCTTTACTCCCGCTCCGCGCACGGCTTCTGCATCCGGGTCAAGCGGCCAACGCGGCCTTGCTTTCAGGTTGAGCGGGTCACCCGCGAAATCTGGATCAATCATAAGCCTCTCGCACCCAGCCCAGGCGATCATCGCCGCGTTATCGGTGCACAGTTTAAAGGGCGGCGCAACGAATTGCATCTGGTGTTGGCTGGCAAGTGATTCCAGCGCGCCGCGCACGGCCTTGTTCGCGGCCACTCCACCCGCGACCACAAGTGCCGGATGCGGGCCGGCATTCCCAAGCGCCTCTTTGAGCCGGTCTATCAAACAATCGACCGCTGCTTGCTGAAAACTTGCCGCAATATCGGCGGCCTTATGCTCGCCGCTCTCATAGGCGCGCAAAACAGCGCTCTTGAGCCCGGCAAAGGAAAAATGTGGCTCCTTGGAGCCTTTGAGAGGGCGGGGAAGGGGAACCGCTTCGGGATCGCCTTCCAGGGCTAGTTTCTCGACCGCCGGCCCTCCGGGATAGCCCAGACCTAGAATCTTTGCGGTCTTGTCAAAGGCTTCGCCCAATGCGTCATCAATAGTGGTGGCAAGGCGGCGGTATTGCCTCACGCCTTCAACGCTCAAAATCTGACAATGCCCGCCGGAAACCAGGAGCAGGAGATAGGGAAAGCCCAGCGCCTCATCGGCAAGCCTTGGCGAGAGCGCGTGGCCTTCCAAATGGTTCACCGCGATCAGGGGTTTGCCCGAAGCCATCGCCAGAGCCTTGCCACTGACAAGGCCCACCATAACGCCGCCGATAAGGCCAGGACCTGCTGTGGCGGCCACCGCATCGACCTGAGCCAACGAAAGCCCAGCGTCTTCCATCACCGCTTCCAGCATGGGCGCGAGCCGTTCTGCGTGTGCGCGGGCGGCGATTTCCGGGACCACTCCGCCATAGGGAGCGTGCTCTTTTTCCTGGCTCGCAATCCGCTCAGCCAGGATGCGCCGGTCAGACGTGACAAGCGCCACTGCGGTCTCGTCGCAGCTGGATTCGATCCCCAAAACTATGTGAGCTTTTGATCCCATCGAGCTTCCATCTAGTCCTTGTGCGAGCTAGAGCAAGCGCGACGGGAGACACTCTTGCTGACACATGGGGCAGATGGCGCGGTAAAACTGCGTCTGGGAACGCGCAATTCACCGCTTGCAATGGCGCAGGCCATCGAAACACGCGAACGTCTTTGCGCAGCACATGGATGGTCTGAAGACGAAGTCGTACTGGTTCCGGTTCTTGCGAGCGGAGACAAGGTTCTCGATCGGCCACTTGCGGAGATTGGTGGCAAGGCCTTGTGGACCAAAGAGTTGGACGTCTGGCTGGCTGAGGGACGCATCGATGTCTCGGTACACTCAGCAAAGGATGTGGAGACGATCCGCCCCGTTGAATTTGGCTTTGGAGCGGTTTTGCCGCGAGCTGATCGGCGCGACAGCCTTGTAGGCGCGGCAAGCATCGCCGACATTCCGCAAGGCGCAGTCGTTGGCACATCGGCTCCGCGCCGGGCTGCGCAGCTTTTGAACCTCAGGCCAGACTGCCAAGTCGTGACTTTCAGAGGCAATGTCGCAACCCGTATCGGCAAGCTTGAGGCGGGAGAGGCAGATGTGACTTTTCTTGCAGCGGCTGGCCTTGAACGCTTGGGCGAGAGTGAGGTTGGCGCACCTCTGGAGGTTGACCAATGGATTCCGGCGGCGGCTCAAGGCGCAATTGTGCTCGAATGCCGCGCTAATGATGGAGCAACCAAGGCCGTGCTTGCTTCAATCGATGATCACGGCACCCGTGCAGAGCTCGAGGCTGAACGTGCGCTTCTTGCTGAGCTTGGGGGGACATGCCATTCACCGGTTGCGGTTTTGTGTCAGCCCGGAGGTGAGGGGCTCACAATGCGTGCAGCGCTGTTCAGTCCAGACGGAAGCGAACGGATTGAGGGCGAGACAATGTTCGATGCGCTTGATCTTGCGCCTGTCAAAGCCCTTGCCAAAGACCTGCTGACCCGTGCGACACCCGGTATCCGGCCGCATTTTGGCGGCGCGGGTTAAGGGCATCTGATGAGCGGCATTATCCTTGTCGTGCGGCCAGAGCCGGGCCTTGGGACAACGCTCGCCGCTGCCAAAGATATGGGGCTGAATACAGTGGGCTATCCGTTGTTTGAGATACGCCCGTGGGAGTGGGACTGCCCTGATCCCGTGACAGTAGACGCGCTGCTTATTGGAAGCGCCAATGCCATTCGCCATGGGGGTGAGGCTTTGACCCGTTTGACTGACAAGCCGGTCTACGCCGTGGGAGAGGCAACCGCAGAAGCGGCTCGTGAAGCGGGTTTCGCTATTGCTTCGATTGGGACAGGCGGATTGCAGAATGTTCTCGACACGGTGCGCTCTGAAACTACGCTCTTACGGCTCGCAGGTGCTGAGCATGTACCCTTGGAGCCGCCTTCCGGGGTCAATCTCGAAACCCGCATCGTGTACAAAGCAGTGTCGCTTGAATTGCCTGAACCTTTGCGCGCCTTGCAGGATTTAGGCCTGACGGTGCTTCTTCATTCCGCCGCCGCCGCTCGCCAATTTGATAATGAAGCGCGCCGTATGGCCCTCCATCGCCAGAGGATCAGCCTTGTCACCATAGGGCCGCGAGTGGCCTCCGCTGCGGGCAAGGGCTGGGCCGATATCCACGTCTCTGACGCCCCAAATGACCGCGCGATGTTGGAATTAGCGCGTTCTGCGTCCATATAGATGTAAACCCGCGTTCCTTCCTTTCGGGTTGGAGGGATCACAAGAACGGGATCGCAAGGCAGATTTTCGATGGACTCAAAATTTGGCAGCCGCAGAAAACCGACCTCGATGGGGCGTTTCTTGCTTGCTGCCGCAGCTTCTTTCGGCGTTGGCGGCGCTTTGGTCGGCTATGTCGTTTGGTACAATTATCAGCCCGATGATCCCGTTGTGGCATCGGCAGAAGGCACTCCAGAACTTCCGTCAGCCGAACCAGTAGAGGGCGAAGCTTCGCCTGCTGCTGGCTCAAGCCCTACCACCACTGTTACCGCGTCCCCCACACCTTTGGCCGAAGCAGTTGCCGCGCTGGAAGAAGGCGATGCGGAAGGAGCGGCGGAAGTCGTTACCCGTGTTGTCGATCAGCAAGGCGGCATCGATCAGCGATTGGCCGCAGCTGAACAGCGCCTCGCGCGGCTCGATCTTCAAGCGCAAGCTGCCGCAGGCAATGCTGCCCGCGCTGAAGGCCTGCTTATCGCATTTGCTACGCGTCGTGCGGTCGAGCGTGGGGCAGAACTGGGTTATCTCGCCGACCAGCTGCGCCTGCGGTTCTCAGACCAATGGCCTAATGCTGTTGCTACCATCATCGGCTTTTCGCGCAATCCCTTGCGCATTGATAACCTTACCGCGCGCCTTGATGGCCTCGGCCCTCAATTGGTTGAGCGCGAAGAAGGCATAAGCTGGGCGCGGATCCGGCGCGAGCTTGGCGAGCTATTCGTGGTTCGCCGCGAGAGCACTCCGTCACCCCAGCCTCAATTGCGATTGGATCGCGCTCGCAGTGCCCTTGAACAAGGCCGTTATCAGAACGCGATCGATGAGATTAAAGGCATGCCAGGTGCGGCCCAAGCCGAAGCATGGATTGCCGATGCGGAACGCTTCAAAGCGGTGATGGAGGCGCTCGAAGTGATTGAGACCGCTGCCGTACTTGACCAAAGTGGGCTTCGCGATGGTGCAGGCAATGTGGTCACACAGCCCAGCCCGATTGATCGCGATGGCGAAGACTAAGCCTTCAACAATTCAGGCAAATCGCCCGACACGCCGCGTGCTTCGTCCATAAAGAAGGTCTTGAGTAAAGGCGTGCGTTGGACCGCTGCCATGCCCAGGCGCCTCACTGCGCTTGCCGCGCCCGTCGGTACACCAAAGAGGCGCGTGAGACCGTCGGTGGCAAGCGCGACCATAAAGCTGTCGAGCCCGCGCCACGTCTCATAACGCTTCAGATTCTCGGTATCGCCTGGATCAAGACCGAGCCTTGCGCCTTCGACCAGAACCTGGACCAATGCGCCGACATCGCGCAGACCAAGGTTCAGCCCTTGGCCAGCGATCGGGTGAATTCCATGCGCCGCATCGCCTATCAGCGCGAGACGCTCGCCGGTGATTTTGGCGGTGTGGTGGAAACCCAGAGGGTAGCTTGAGCGTGCTCCCACGCTGGTGATGTCGCCCAGAACATCGCCCATGCGCTTCTGGACTTCGGCCATAAAGGCCCGGTCACCCAGTTTGACAACACCCTTGCCGTCTTCTTCGGACACGGTCCAAACCAAGGAGGAACGGTACAAGCCATCATCCTGCGTCTTCATCGGCAGCAGCGCGAAGGGCCCTGCGGGGTAGAAGATTTCCCAAGCAACATTGTTGTGTGGCTTGGAATGGGTGAGCCCTGCGATAATCGCGCGATGTTTGTAATCCCATTTGGCGATGGTGATGCCTGCCTGATCGCGCGTGGGGGATTGCCGCCCTTCGGCTGCAATCATCAAACGGCCTTTGAGCTTTCGCCCATCGTCCAGCACCGCAGCCACGCCAAATTCGCTGCGTTGGCGCTCCACTATCTCCGCCTTGGATGCCCAATGGATGAGAGGCTCATCGGCTGCGGCCTCAAACAGAGCAAGCCGCAATCGTCGGTTTGGGAACATGCGACCCAGTGTGCCTTCGTGTGGCTCCGGCGTGAAGTCGAGACGTCCAGGCTTGTTCTGATCGGTCACCGCAATGCTGGCGATGTCGCAAGCAAACGGCTCAAGGTAGTCCGCAATGCCGATATTGGTGAACATATGCCAACTGGCGGTTGAGATCGCGGTAGCGCGGTCGTCAAAGCCTTCCTTGGTGAGCTCAGCCGGGTCTGCGCGGTCAATCACATGGCTGGAGATACCCTGACGGGCCGCTGCCAAGGCCAGCGCCATACCGACTAGGCCGCCCCCTAAAATGAGGAGGTCGCGGGTCTCCCCAGAAGGTGAAGTGTCTGTTGAATCGCTCATCGGGCTCCGTCTAACTCTTCAAGTGGGCCTTGCGAAGACTATTTAGCTCGCTAGGGAATCCAATTGATACACCAACTTTAGTGAGGCAAGCCAAAGACCGTGACAATCGCTGCACCTCCTTTTGCGCGTAACGCATGGTTTCAGGCACTGTTGCTCGCGTTTGCGGCGCTCTTGGTGCTTCCTCAAGGGTTGGCGGCACAAGAGGCCGACGACGAGCGCGCGCTTGCACTCCAGCGGATTGAGCGCACGGGTGATGATCGCATTGCGGTTGATCTTTACGCTGATGGTGCGCCGCGAGCTGGAGAGACGTGGATGCTAGCGCTGCGTTTCACCCCAAGCGCGCCCGAATGGCACGGTTATTGGGCCAATCCGGGTGATGCCGGATTGGGCATGCAATTGGCGCTCGATCTGCCAGAGGGCTGGGAAGCAGGCGAACATCTCTATCCTGTGCCCAAGAGGCTGCTCATCGCCGATCTTATGAACCACATTTACGAGGGCGAGTACGCATTGCTGGTCCCTGTTGCGGTGCCCGCAGACGCGGTGATCGATGGCATTCCCGAAGTCACAGGCATGGTCGAATATCTCGCCTGTACGGATGAGATCTGTGTACCTCAGGGCGCCGTTTTGAGCGCGGGGCAGGGGAGCACACTGGGCAGAGATTTTGCGCGCTGGCGGGCGGAAATCGCTCCTATGCTCGATGCGGCCGCGACGTTCACCATCACCGACCAAACTCTGCGGCTCGCAATCCCGCTTCCTGAAAGCGTCGAATTGTCGGACCCGCATGTCTTCATCGCGAACACGAGGCTCGTCGATTACGCGCCATTCCAAAGCTTTTGGCGCGATGGAGACCTATTGTTGGTCGAAGTTCCCTTAAGCGATTTCGGCTCTGGCGAGGCAGAAACCATCGAGGGCATCCTCTCTTTTGGCGGAGAAGCGGGCGTCCGTTTCGCAGCAGCACCAGGTGAGGTCGCGATTGTCGGCGATCCCCTTGTCACTATGAACAGTGCCGAGGCGCTCACTCCGCCGCTTTGGACGCTCATTTTGGGAGCGCTGGTGGGGGGCTTGATTCTCAACATCATGCCCTGCGTCTTCCCGATCCTTAGCCTAAAGGCGTTGAGCCTTGCGCGGGCCGGGGAGAGCGAAGCGGAGGCCCGTTCTGAGGGACTGGCCTACACCGCCGGTGTGGTTCTCGCCTGCGTGGCGTTGGGCGGGATCATGCTGGCCTTGCGCGCTGCTGGTGAGCAAGTCGGCTGGGCATTCCAATTGCAGAGCCCGAGCGTTGTGATCACGCTTCTCGTGCTCGCGACCGTCATTACCTTGAACTTCGGCGGCATTTTTGAGCTGCCGAGCATCGACACGGGCAATGGGCAGGGACGCAGCGCTTTTGGCACCGGGCTAGTCGCAGCGATCGCTGCGACACCGTGCACCGGACCCTTTATGGCGGCGGCATTGGGCGCGGCGCTCTTACTGCCGACACCGCTGGCACTGCTGCTGTTTGCGATGCTTGGGCTGGGGCTTGCGCTGCCGTTCCTCGCCATTGGCTTTGTCCCCGCGCTGCGGAAGCGACTTCCTAAACCCGGCGCTTGGATGGACACTTTCCGCAAGGCCATGGCGATCCCTATGGGGCTGACCGCTCTGGCGTTGATCTGGCTCACCGCGCAACTTGGTGGACGAGGGTTCGCGCTGTTCGCGCTGGTGGCATTGTTCGGGATTGTGCTTGCGCTTTATGTCGTTGGTCGTTTGCAGAAGGCGGGCAAGATGGCTTGGCCAGCATTCGGGCTGGTCGCTGCACCCTTCCTGATCTTTGGAGCTTTCGCGCTTCCTTCAAGTTATGCTCCGCCATCGCGCGATCTCACTGCATCGCTGCTCGAACCGCAAGCCTTTAGCCAAGAGGTCTTAGCCGAGGCGCGCGCATCGGGTCAGCCGGTCTTCGTATGGTTCACCGCCGATTGGTGCGTCACCTGCAAAGTGAATGAAAGCGTCGCCATTGAACGCGAGTCCACTGCCGAAGCATTCAAAGAAGCTGGCGTTGTGGCAATCGTAGGCGATTGGACGGTTCGCGATGAGGCAATCACGCAGTTCCTCACAGAGCAAGGTGTGGCTGGCGTGCCGCTCTACCTCTGGTACGAGCCGGGATCAGGCGAGCCGGAGCAATTGCCCCAAGTGCTTACCCCCGAAATGCTTAGCGAGCGCGCTTTACGAGACCGGTGACGCGTCCAGATCGGCACCATCATCTTCGCCTTCTTGGGCCTCCAGCAATGCCGCCCCATCTAACAATTCACCCGCGCGGCACGCTTCGATCATCAGTCCGGGCATTGGGCTTGGACCGATCGAGACCATACCTGCGCCGGGCACGGTCAGTGTCAGTTCACGGGGCCCGGCAAGAGGCTCCCAAACCTCATTCAATGCCGGCGATTCCCCCACCCAAAAGCTATCATTCCCTACTTCGGTCGCATCGACCTTTATCCGCCCGATATGACCGTTGCCAACCATCGCCAGCAGCGCTCCAGCGCCTTCGTCAGCGGGTGAATTGCGGGTGATCCGGAGGGTCGGGATGGCCGAAATATCGCAATCGATCGACAGCACGGCCGTTTCTCCCGGAACACCATAGATTAGTCGTCCATCGGTCCGCTGGCTAAGCGCCCACATCGCATCTTCGGTATCAGGCGAGGGCAGGGGATCGGAAGCGAAAGTCTCTGCAGCCTCAGGCATATCGCGCATCATATCCGCATCCGTGGGAGGCGGTTTACAGGCTGCGAGGGGAAGCAGTGAGAGTAGCGCGAGTGTCCTCACGGTTTCCCACCCATCCGCTTGGCTCGTGTCTTGCCGAACCGTGTCTTCCTCGTGCCTGGCTTGCCCTCGTTTGAGCGCCCCACGCGTGGGGCTTTCTTCTGTTCGTCGGGCAGGCCCAACTCGTCATTCTCAAGCCTGCGGATTTCGTCGCGCAGGCGGCCTGCTTCTTCGAACTCAAGATTAGCGGCGGCATCGCGCATGCGTTTCTCAAGGTCTTCAATGTAGCTGCGCAGATTATGGCCGACGAGGTTATTGACCTCATCATCGCCGGTATCGACCGTCACCCCATCCTGCGACGCGGTGTGCGCAACGATATCGGCAATGTCACGCTTGATCGTTTGTGGGGTGATGCCATGCTCTTCGTTGAAGGCGCGCTGCTTCTCGCGGCGACGGTCGGTCTCGGCCATCGCGCGTTCCATGCTGCCGGTGACGCGATCGGCGTAGAGGATGACGCGCCCGTCGACGTTGCGCGCCGCGCGCCCGATGGTTTGAACAAGCGAAGTCTCTGAACGCAGGAAGCCTTCCTTGTCCGCATCCAAGATCGCAACCAAGCCGCATTCGGGGATATCAAGTCCCTCGCGCAGCAAGTTGATGCCGATCAACACATCATACACGCCCATGCGCAGGTCGCGGATAAGCTCGATACGCTCCAACGTCTCGACATCGGAGTGCATGTAGCGGACCTTCACGCCTGCTTCGTGCATAAACTCAGTGAGGTCCTCTGCCATGCGTTTGGTCAGAGTGGTGACGAGTGTGCGATAGCCTTTCTTGGCGGTGGCAAGGCATTCCTGAATGCAATCTTGGACCTGATCTTCAACTGGACGGATTTCGACCGGCGGGTCAATCAGGCCGGTGGGACGGATAACCTGTTCGGCGAACACACCGCCTGTTTGCTCCATCTCCCATGGACCAGGTGTTGCTGAGACAGCCACGGTTTGCGGGCGCATCGCGTCCCATTCGTTGAAACGAAGCGGGCGATTGTCAATGCACGAGGGCAGGCGGAAACCATACTCCGCGAGCGTAATCTTGCGGCGATGGTCTCCCCGCGCCATCGCGCCGATTTGCGGCACGGTCTGGTGGCTTTCATCAACGAAGAGCAGAGCGTTTTCAGGCAAGTACTCGAACAGCGTTGGCGGCGGTTCGCCGGGAAGGCGACCGGTCAGGAAGCGCGAATAGTTCTCGATCCCATTGCATGACCCCGTCGCACCGATCATTTCGAGGTCAAAATGAGTGCGTTGTTCGAGGCGTTGATGCTCCAGGAGCTGACCCTCTGCTTCCAGTTCCTTCAACCGCTCGGCCAGTTCGAATTTGATCGCTTCGGTTGCCTGCTTCATGGTTGGGCCGGGCGTTACATAGTGCGAGTTAGCATACACCCGTACTGTATCCAGCTTCGCTCCGGTCTTGCCGGTTAGCGGGTCAAATTCGGCAATCTCTTCAATATCATCGCCAAAAAAGCTGATGCGCCATGCCATGTCTTCATAGTGGCTGGGGAAGAGCTCCAGATTGTCGCCGCGCACCCGGAAACATCCGCGTGTGAAGGCAGCATCATTGCGCTTGTACTGGAGTGCAACGAGCTTTCGGATCAGCTCGCGTTGATCGACGCTCTCGTCTTTCTTGATGTCAAAGATCATCGCCGAATAGGTTTCGACAGATCCAATACCGTAAAGGCACGAAACCGAGGCAACGATCACCACATCGTCGCGCTCAAGCAGTGCACGCGTGGCCGAGTGCCTCATTCGGTCGATCGCCTCGTTCACCGAGGACTCTTTCTCAATGTAAGTGTCGGAGCGTGGGACGTAGGCTTCGGGTTGGTAATAGTCGTAGTAGGAGACGAAATACTCGACCGCATTCTCTGGAAAGAAGCTTTTCATCTCGCCATACAATTGAGCGGCAAGGATCTTGTTGGGCGCAAGGATCAGGGCAGGACGTTGCAGTTCATTGATGACGCTGGCCATGGTGAAGGTCTTGCCTGACCCGGTCACACCCAGCAGGGTTTGCGTCTGTTCCCCCTCGCGCGTGCCCGCCACAAGCTCTGCAATCGCAGTGGGTTGATCGCCAGCGGGCTCATATTCGGAGACAAGCTTAAACGGCTTGCCCGGCATCGACTTTTCCGGCCTCGCGGGACGGTGCGGAGTGAATTCCTCCCCGGTTTCGGGCTCTTCCAGCCCGCGTCTAATCACCAATTCTGACATGCGAACATATATGGTACATCAGATGGCTGTTGTGAAGCGGTGGCTTGGTCTCTATTCACCCTTTCGCAATGAGGGAGGAACTTTAGAAATGACTACAGCCAAATTCATGGGCGCAGGCGCTCTCGCTTCGGCCTTGGCTCTTGCCGCTTGTGGCGGCGCGCCGGAAGCCGACGCAGACGGTGACGGCACAATCACTCAGGCAGAGGCCGAAGCTGTCCTCGCCAATTCTGACCTGACCATCTCCCCCGGCGAGTGGGAAAACACGGTCGAGTTTGTTGACATCAAATTTGACGAAAGCCAGTTGCCAGAAGAGGCCCGCGGCATGGTTGGGCCGATGCTTGATGCGATGCGCGGGCAGAAGAACACGACCAAATCCTGTGTGACTGAGGAAGAGGCGAAAGAACCTGCGGCTGAAATGTTCTCAGGCAGCGATGCCGCGGACTGCGAATACTCAAAGTTCCAGTTTGCTGGTGGTACCATCGATATGGCGATGACCTGCACTGATCCGAACTCGGGCGTGGCCAAGATCACCAACACCGGCACCTATGATGAAACAAGCTACGCTATGGAAATGGACATCTCCATGGAAGGCTCTGAGATGGGTGCGATGAGCATCAGTGCAAAGAGCAACGGCAAGCGCGTGGGTGACTGCACCGGGTAAACTGGTGCATTGACTGCATTTGAAAAGCGGCTGGGGCGACCTGGCCGCTTTTTCGTCGAGCCGTTGGAGTGAACGGGTACCTCACGAAGCCTTCACTATGCGTTCATTGGCTCAGTGTGTATATGAGAGCCGATGTCCCCGGTTGAACATTTTCTCGCTTCTTCCAAAGCGGCTCTCAATGAGACCGAACTTGCGCGTCGCATTGCATTGGCAACCGGCGATTATTCGGAAGAGGAAAAGGGCAAGCCCAGCCTGTTCAAACTTATGGCTGAGGCGGATTTGCTGATCGAGCCGGCACGACGATTGATCCGAAAGTTTGAAGTACCGCTCGCAGAAAACCCACAAACTGTGATCCTCTTCCCCGGCTTTGGTCATGGCCCGTCGCGGATGCAATATATGGCCGAGCGTTTGGAGGAGGCTGGTCACACGGTCAAAGACTGGGGGCAGGGCCGCAATTGGGGGGTCGCGGAGGAAACTCTGGGAGCTCTTGAAGGTCGCCTTGCCGAGGTTTGCGAGAAGAATGGAGGCTCTGTCGCGCTGGTTGGGTGGAGCCTTGGCGGGCTTTACGCGCGTGAGCTTGCCAAATTGCATCCCGACCTTATCACCAAAGTCATCACCATGGGCTCCCCTTTTTCGGGGAGCCCGCGCAACAATAACATCTGGCGGCTCTATTCTGTGATTGCGGGTCATAGTGTGGATGAGCCGCCGATTGAAACCGATGCTTCGGAAAAGCCCGATGTTGAAACCATCGCTTTCTGGAGTCCGAATGATGGCGCGATTGGCCCTCGTAGCGCTGCGGGTAAGCCGGGTGAACGGGACCACGCGATTGCCCTGCGCTGCACGCATTCCGGCTTTACTTATGATCCCAACGCAATCCTTGCGGTTCTGGCTGAACTCGACCGGCAAAATGACTGATTTGCACCTCTTTTTGCGAATACCGAAAGACGCGCTTTTCTTTTAGAGTTCGAGCGTTACATTGCCATTCTGCACTTGTGATAAGCGTGTGGGGACAGATGGCTGGTGGCGCTTCGCCCGATGGATCGGGCAATTTTGATGAGATGACCGATGGAGCGGGAGATGTGCGTCCCGCTTACGCCGCCTATGGCCAATGGTATGAAGGACAAGAAGCCTCCTACCTAAAGCGCAAAAACTCCGAAGCAGACGAGAGCTTTCGCCGAACGGGCATCACTTTCAATGTCTATGGCGAAGATGAGGCCGAGGAACGCCTGATCCCTTTCGACATGGTGCCGCGCATTATCACAGCGGGCGAATGGCGCAGGCTCGCTCGTGGGATCGAACAGCGGGTGCGTGCGC
This sequence comes from uncultured Erythrobacter sp., assembly GCF_947502395.1. Lineage (GTDB taxonomy): Bacteria > Pseudomonadota > Alphaproteobacteria > Sphingomonadales > Sphingomonadaceae > Erythrobacter. The sequence continues at coordinate 961,147 of NZ_CANMZM010000001.1, read as the reverse complement.
TCAATGCCTTCCTCTACGACCTCTATCATCGGCAGGAGATCGTGCGCTCTGGCCGACTTCCGGAGCGTCTGCTTCGAGACAATGCCGCATGGCTCCCGAATATGGTTGGTCATACGCCACCGGGAGGCATCTACACCCATATTGTCGGCATCGATTTGGTCCGCACAGGACCCGATGAGTGGTTTGTTCTTGAGGACAATGCCCGCACACCTTCGGGCGTGTCTTACATGCTCGAAAATCGCGAGACGATGATGGCGATGTTCCCGGACCTGTTCAGTCAGGTCGGGGTCGAACCGGTCTCGAATTACCCACGCCGTCTGGCTCGCTCTCTCGCGGCTTGTGCTCCGCCGCAATTTGACGCGAGCGGAGGGCGCGAACCCACTGTCGCTGTCCTGACCCCGGGTATCTACAATTCCGCTTATTATGAGCATGCCTTCCTTGCCGACCAAATGGGGGCCGAGCTGGTCGAAGGCAGCGACCTTCGAGTGATCGACGGCAAGGTGCAGATGCGCACAACGCGCGGGTTTGAGCCGGTGGATGTGATCTACCGCCGGGTGGACGATGAATATCTCGACCCGCTGACATTCCATCCGGATAGCGTACTCGGAGTGCCCGGCATAATGGATGTCTATCGCGCGGGCGGGGTAACTATCGCCAATGCGCCGGGAACGGGTATTTCTGACGATAAGGCGATCTATTCTTTCATGCCGGAGATCGTCGAGTTCTACACCGGTGAGAAACCACTTTTGCCTAATGTAAAGACGTGGCGTTGTGCGGACAGCGATAGCCTCGCCTATGTGCTCGACAATCTCGATGAGTTGGTAGTGAAAGAAGTCCACGGGTCTGGCGGATACGGTATGCTGATCGGGCCAACCGCGACCAAGAAGGAAATCAAAGCTTTCCGCGCAAAGCTTGAGGCTAAGCCGGAAAACTACATTGCCCAGCCAACTCTCTCATTGTCGACCTGCCCGATTTACACCCGCGCAGGCCTGGCCCCGCGCCATGTCGACTTGCGACCCTATGTGCTGGTCTCACCAGATGGCGTCGACATCACTCCGGGTGGGCTTAGCCGTGTCGCTCTCAAACCGGGTTCGCTCGTGGTCAACTCCTCACAAGGGGGCGGCACAAAAGATACTTGGGTGCTGAAAGACTGATGGGGGGACGCACGCATATGCTAGGCCGCACCGCCAATGGTCTCTTCTGGATGTTTCGCTATCTGGAGCGGGCTGAGAACACCGCTCGATTACTTGAAGCTGGCCTGCGCATGGCACTCACTCGCGATGTCCAGAGTGCTGAGGAGGAATGGCGGTCGGTTATTTCGACCCTTGGACTTAAGTCCTCATTCGAAGCTGCTTCTGACACCTATGACGGCGCAACTGTTTGGAATTTCGTTCTTCGCGACCGCGCGAACCCTGCAAATGTTCGGGAAATGATGGGGGCCGTGCGAAGCAATGCTCGCACCGCGCGCACCCATATTTCAAGCCAGGTGTGGGAAGCGGTCAATGAAAATTGGATGAAGCTCGACAACCAGTTGAGCCGACCGATCAGTCAATCGGCACTGGGCGATGTTGTCACCCGGTTAAGGCGCACAGGGATGGAGATCCACGGTGCGATGGATGGGACGATCTTGCGCGATGAAGGTCACCATTTTGCGCGCGCTGGCACCTATCTTGAACGCGCAGAAAGCACCGCGCGCATTCTCGATATGAAATATTATCTGTTGCTTCCCTCCCTTTCCTATGTGGGTTCCAGTCTTGATACCGGTCAGTGGGAGCAGGTTCTGCGCTCGGTCGCCGGGGTGAGCAGCTACAGCTGGATCAACCACGGCAATATCGATGCGCCGTCCATAGTTGAGTTTCTGGTGCTCGATGATCGTTTCCCGCGGAGTCTTGCATTCTGCCGCAACGCGGTGCGCGTTCATCTCACCGGGCTTGCGCGACTGCATGAGCGTGAGGGGAAGTGCTCGGCCTTACTGGCTGCCAGGGAGAGCGATATTTCCGGACACACAGTCGATGCGATCTTCGACCAGGGCCTCCATGAGTTTCTGATCGAGTTCATGGCCCATAATACGGCGATTGGTGAAGCAATAACCGAAGACTACAGATTTCTCGCGTGAGGAACAGGACATGAAACTCGCGATCCGCCATTCCACCCGATACGCTTTTAAAGAGCCGGTGATTCATGCGCTCCAACGCCTGCGAAAGATGCCGAAGGAGACCCAAGGCCAGCAGATCCTCGAATGGGATATGCTGTATGAGAATGCTCACCCTGAGCTCCAATATGAGGATCAGAACCACAACACGGTGACACTGATCGCAGTCGACCCTGGCGCCTGCGATGTTACGGTTACGTGCCAGGGCAAGGTCGAAACGCGCGATTATGCCGGAGTGATCGGTCGGCATTCCGGACACCTCCCATTGTGGAGCTTCCTGGACCAGACAGAGCTAACCAAACCTGGGCCTCAGATGCGCGCCCTGCTGCGTGAGGTTGGACCAGCCAAGGATGCCGGTGTCAATTTCCTGCACGAGCTTTCCACCCATATTGCTGAACGAGTGCCCTATGCGAAGGGGGCAACTGGTGTTGCTACCAAGGCAGAGGAGGCCGTTGCGGCAGGGGAAGGTGTTTGTCAGGATCATACGCATATATTTATCGGTGCCGCGCGCATGCTCGATATTCCGGCGCGATATGTTTCTGGCTATCTCATGATGAACGACCGGGTCACCCAAGAAGCGAGCCACGCCTGGGCCGAGGCGCACATTGATGGACTTGGATGGGTTGGCTTTGACGTTTCAAACGGAATTAGTCCCGACCCGCGCTATGTTCGGGTTGCTACGGGGCGTGATTACCGTGATGCAGCCCCCGTAACCGGCATCAGCTTCGGTGCGAACGAACAAGTACTCAGTGTCGATCTCGAAGTTGAGCAGCAGAGCCAGTAGACGGGCCAGTAAGGAAGAAATCACAATGACATATTGCGTTGGCATGGTGCTCAGCAAGGGCCTAGTCTTGATGAGCGACACACGGACCAATTCGGGTGTCGACAACATATCTGTCTTTCGCAAGATGTTCTCTTGGCAGGTCCCGGGCGAACGGATGATATCGGTCATGACGGCGGGAAATCTGGCCACGACGCAAGCAGTTGTCAGCAAGCTTGAAGAGCGTACCAAACAGCCCGGTGAACGCGACACGACTTTGCTCAACGGACCCACCATGTTCACGGTCGCGACCGAAATCGGCAAGCTGCTGCGCCAGACTATCAGCGAAGTTCAAGATGCGAACAGCACGACCAACCGATTTACCGCTTCAATCATCCTTGCTGGTCAGATCGCGGGAATGGAACCGCGCCTCTTCATGATCTATCCGGAAGGCAACTTTATCGAGGCAAGCTCTGACACACCCTTCTTCCAGATTGGCGAAACAAAGTATGGTCGCCCGATCCTGATCCGGGGTTACGATGCCGATATGAGTATTGAAGACGCAGTGAAGCTGCTCATGGTTTCCTTCGACTCCACTCTGAAGGCGAACTTGTCGGTCGGTTTACCGCTAGATCTGATGGTGATCGGCAAAGATGATTTTGCCCCGACCCACAAGCGCCGTGTCAATCAAGGGGATGTCTATTTCGAGACAATCTCTTCGAATTGGGGCGATGCATTGCGGTCAGCTTTTCAGTCTTTACCCGGTTACAGCCTCGATTCGCAGTAGAATAAGAGACTAATCCGTGAATAACTTTGGATGAGTTGCAAACAAATGATCCGTTCCGGATGAATTTATTGTCAGAGATTCACTATTTTGGGTAAAATCTGGGCGCTAATGCTCGACAATGGAGTTAGTGCCGCGTGAATTAAAATTTGGGTGAGCGCACGACACTAAGCATGTCACGCAAAGCCACCCTCCATTTCATCGATTCCAGCAGTCGCCATCGCGCCGAATTGGCTCGTGTCGGGTTTTCACTCGGCCACCATTCGGAAGTGTATGGCGACATTTCGGAATTATCCTCTCATCCTCCACGCGAAGGGATCATCGTTGCTCGAGATCTGCCTGATCAGGGCGGAGTATCGATGATCTTGGATCGACTAAGTCGCTTGGGCATCTGGTTGCCCCTTATCGCAATCGAAACTGACCCTCGTCCGGGCAGGATTGTGGAGGCGATCAAAGCGGGGGCGCTTGATTACCTTTCACTTCCACTTGATCCGGGTCGGTTCGAAAGGTGTCTCACCCGGATTGAGAAGGAAGCCGAAGTGTTTGGCGCGGCTCGTCGTCGAATGATCGAAGCTCGCGACCGTATTGCCAGTCTGTCGGGCCGTGAACGGGAAGTCCTGGAATGGCTCGCCCAAGGAAGCAGCAACAAAGTCATCGCTCGGGAACTGGAGATCAGCCCGCGCACCGTTGAAATCCACCGTGCCAACATGATGCACAAGCTTGGCGCACGCCATGCTGCCGAAGCCGTCCGTCTCAAACTTGAGGCGAAATTGGAACCTCAGATTGAACCCCAAGTGAACCATTAATCCCGCTTAAGAAGTGCTGGTCTACTTCCGGCCTCCATCCTGCGAAGGGCGCCCTTACGATACGCGCAAGGCCATCCCGCCCTTGGTACCCGCACGACCTCGATATCTTCCCCCCTGATGTCGGGGTCGTGTTTGGCTCTAGGCACTCTCCGCAATGGGTCGAGCGTCTAGGGTGTCTCGTCAGCGACCTGTTCCCACAGCTCGATCTTCACTCCGTCGGGATCGAGTATCCAGGCAAACTTGCCATACCCTTCATCAGCAGTGTCGAGCACTTCGACATCCCGCGATTTGAGGATTTCGACAAAGCCATCAAGATCGGTCACGCGTAGGTTGATCATGAAACCGCCTTTGCCAGGCTTGATATACTCATCGTCCTTGAAGTGGCTGATCAGAGAGTAGGGGTTTTCTTTGGGTTCCTCTGACCAAGCAAACTGCGGCCCATACTCGCCATCCACACCAAGTTTTTCGCGATACCATGTGCGCGTTGCCTCGGTGTCTTTGGCGACATAGAATATCCCGCCTAAACCGGTGACCCGCGGTCCAGTGCTCTCGTTCATTTCACTGCTCCTCCCATTTCGATCCAACAGCGGCTTATGCCTTAAAGGGGTAGGGCTGGCAAAGACGAGTCCTGCAGTGGCAAAACATGCTCAAGCCCTATCAGAATTAGAGATTCAGATGTCGTGCCTTGGTAAAGACCGATCGCCACGATCGCGACGCCCTCAAAATACATCGAGCGCGCGACTACGATATCGCAGGCTTCTTATCTCTGAAATCGCTCTAAAGAGCGTTCAGCACAGTGCCGCGCAGACGGCCACGATTGGTCTCAGCGATGGATCGAGCGACTTCGTCTGTACCCTTGAACACGAGGACGGTTGAATGGCGCGGGATTTGTTTCTCACGTAGGAAGTCTTTCTCATCGTCGAAATTGACCTTCACGAAGAGGACATCGTTGCTCTGCCGCTCTGCGCGCAATTCGTTGAGGATTGGGGCCTGAGTGCGGCATGTCAGGCACCCATCGGAGTAGACATCGACAACGATGGTCTTGCCTTTCTTCTGGGCAATCGTGAATTCTGCCGCGTTGTAGGAGCTCCACTCCGCCGCATTTACCTGAGCGGTGATCTGCGTTGCGGCGATCATGGCTGCGCCAAGAGCGGCGATGATGAGAAAGATGCGGGTCACTTAACAAAAACTCCAAACATATATCCTGACGCGTCGCGCCAGCGTTGCCTAGACTTCGAGCGAGACCTGAGCAGGGTTACACAGGCGAGGATAAATAAAACTGGACAGTTTCGACGAGCCGGGCGGGGCAACGTTGAAATTGACACAGTGAACCCCCTGTTTGGGGTGAAATATTCTGATCCTCTAAATGACTGATAATTTGAATGAAAATGCGACTTTAAATGGTGGCATGTGTCAACTTTCAATCCGTGTGAGTGGTGGCGCATACGTCAAACTCCTCCGACCGTAGCGCTGGCCGATACCTGTAGGAAAATGGAAGAGGTCTCGCGACTGCACCCCTGGCGCCCGTGAATCTGAGCTCAAAAAAGCATCGAATTGAAATCTCGCGTGCCGGATCAATTGCACAAGACGAAATCAAGTATTGGACTCGTAATCATTTAATTGATATTCAGCGCAGACTTGTTCGGGGGGACAGGATGGCGATTTCAACTCCAAATTTTCATGAGGCTGCCAATAAGGCTGCCGCCCGCATTGAGGCCAGCGGCACGGATATTGAGCGTCTTGTGCGCGAAGTCCGCATGGGTTCGCCTGACAAGATCGCTTCTGAACAGCAAAAACAGCAACGCCGACAAATGCTGGAGAATCTCTATTCAGAAAAGCGCGAGGCTCAGCAGGCGTTCGAACGCATCATCGGCGGGAATGAGCTTCAAGACGCCAACTACCTACCGCGAGGCACCTTGGTCGCGCGCGCGGTGGTTCGGGTTGAGATCATAAATGGGCGAGGGCGACGCCTCGGCTTTGGTTCGGGGTTTTTCGTCGGCGACGGCGTGCTGATGACCAACAACCACGTGCTCAAGAATGAAGAGCTTGCGCGCGCCTCTGAAGTTCAGATGTTCTACGAGCGAGACGTGTTGGGGCAGGATCGTACCCCGCTGCGCTTTCGGCTTGATCCTGATCGCCTGTTCTACACGAGCGAGCCGCTTGATTTTACCATCGTGGCGGTTGAGGAAGTGTCGAATGGCGGGCAAGCAACACTTGAAGAAGTAGGCTGGCTTCCGCTGATTGCTGAGCTTGGCAAAGTCATGGAAGGGGAATGGCTGACCATCATCCAGCACCCCAATGGCGAGCGTAAACAAGTCTGCGCGCGCGACAATCAGTTCCTGGCGCGCAGCACAGATGTTCTGTGGTATTCGACAGACACCTTGGGCGGCTCTTCCGGCTCCCCCGTTTTCACCAATGACTGGCTTGTCGTGGCGCTTCACCACTCGGGTGTGCCGCGCAAAGTTGATGGGGTCTGGAAGACAGTGAATGGACAGGACTATGATCCTGACATTCATTCCGATGCAGACATCGATTGGGTCGCCAATGAAGGCATCCGCATTTCGAAGATAATCGAACGCTTGCGCACCGATCCCAAGATCGCAACCCACCCTTTGATTGCACCAATGCTCAATGTGGGCGTGCGCGATATCTCGGCACGCCTACCGGTCATGTTTAGAGGCGGAAAGCTGCCGGAGAGCTTGGCTCAAATCGTACGATCTGTGTCAGCTGCAGACTATATGCGGTTCGATGACACCGCCACTACACGGCCGTCATCAAGGCCAAAATCAGATATGATGAAAGACACTGTCCAAGTCGCTAGCGGAAAGGAAGACAATATGGGACGGCAATTGATCCAAGTGACGCTGGCGGTTGAGGACGGCCACGTTGAAGTGGTTGATCAGGATGCGTCTGGAGCAGGCGTATCGGAAATGAGCAGTGACGATCTGTTGGAGCGCCGAAAATCAGAGAAGATCTATGCACCCGTGGTGAAAGAGGAAGACTGGGTCGATGGTTATGATCCCAAGTTCCTGCGCCATAAGGATGGACCCGTACACCTTCCGCAAGTGAGTTCGCGTAAAAAGATGGACCAAAAGATCGCGCCCCTTCTGCGCGAGCGTGTTTATGACCAGCCTGCTCCAAGCGCTGCGGTCGCCAAGAAAGGAGTCCTCAACTACGACGGCTATTCCGTTGTTATGAACAGGGAGCGCAAAATCGCGTTCTTTTCGGCTGCTAATGTGAATGGCGGGGTGGATTTCAATATTTCCGGCACTGGCAATGACTGGCTGACGGAGAGGCGGATTTCCAAGGAGCACCAGCTTGAGAACACGTTTTACAAGGGCACTCGCTTCGACCGAGGGCATTTGACCCGTCGAGAGGATATGGAATGGGGTCTCGACAAATACGAGGCAACCAGACGAGCCAATGGCACCTGCCCTTGGACCAATGTCGCGCCGCAGCACTATCTCTTCAATCAGGATAAGCATCCCAACGACACGGTTCGGCTTTGGCTTGGCCTAGAGAAGTACATTCTCGAGCAGTCCGCACGCGCCCACAATTACCGGGTTCAGGTGTTTACGGGACCTATCTTTGATGATGGTGATCCCGAGTTTAAGGATACCAGGATCCCAATCCGTTATTGGAAAGTTGTGGTTGCCGTTGGGGAGCAGGATCAGCTCTACGCCACCGGTTACATCCTAAGCCAAGACGATGTGCTCGACATGGACACAATCACTAAACCGCGCTGGGCAAAGGAAAGCACCCAGATTGGTTCCTTCCAAGCTTATCAAACCAAGATCGAGGAAATCGAAGAGGAAACATCGCTCGACTTTCCTTTTGGCGACGGTGGGAAAAAACTGTCAGAGATTGACAGTTACGCGCTTGAAGAACGCTTGCCGGCGTGGAAACGACGCAGACATCGTGGCGGACTTGGAGCCCATGAGAGCATGTCAGCATATTCTGGCGGCGCACTTGAGAAGGCTGGGCGTATCGACAGTTTCGACGACTTGATTCTGGGCTGACGCGCTTCTCACTTGCGGAATTTTGGGCGTGGGATAAGGCCGTCGAAAGGCTCAAGATCAGGAGGAGTATCTCATGGCCCAATCCCAACGCTTTGCAGGTAAGTCTGTCATCATAACCGGCTCATCCACCGGGATCGGCGAAGGGATTGCTCGGCGCTTTCACGATGAGGGCGCCAATGTGGTCATCAATGCGCGCAATGCCGAAAAGTGCGCGGGCGTGGCCGAGAGCCTTGATCCGGACCGCACTCTTGTGGTCGCTGGCGATGTATCGAAATCAGAGTTTGCAAATGAGATTGTCGCCAAGACGGTGGAGCGCTTTGGTGGCCTACACTGCCTTGTCAACAACGCAGGCGTTGGCGGTGGCGGCATCTTGCACAAAACGGATGATGCAGAGATTGACCGTATCATCGACATCAACGTCAAGGGCGTAATCTATCTCAGCCGAGCGGCGATCCCGCATCTTATCGAAAGCAAGGGGTCCATCGTGAACATCTCCAGCGTCTCTGGCACGGGCGGGGATTCGATGCTGCCGGTCTACAACGCCTCCAAAGGTGCGGTGACCAATCTGACGCGCGGGCTTGCCTTGCAGCTGGGAGCCAAGGGTGTGCGAGTCAATGCGATCAACCCGTCGATTACGCGCTCGGATATGGTGGAGGAGATTACCGGCAATGAGATGGCGATGAAGATGGTCCTCAACCGTATGGCGATCAAGCGCGTGGGCGAGCCGGAAGACATCGCCGCTGCAACAGCCTTTCTTGCCAGCGATGATGCAAGCTTCATTACGGGTGTCAATCTGCCGGTCGATGGCGGGGTAAGTGCCAGCAATGGCCAGCCCAACTTTATGATGTAGTCACGTTTCGCCCGCTCGTCAGCAGCGATAGGGTAGAGACCTCCAAGGTTTGCAGCGCTCTGCCAGAGGACTTGACCAATTTCATTTATGTAAGTACTTACATATTTATGTCAGGTGATTTCCTTCGCGATTCAGGTGTCCAAACCTTTGGCACGCGACTTCGGCGGTTGCTGGAGCGATTGAACGGTAATGTCACAGATCTTTACCGCGACCGGCTTGGTTTTGAGCAACGTTGGTTCGCCCTAGGGATGCTCTTGTTCAAGCGCGGTCCATTGGACGTGGGTACTGCGGCTGGAATGCTGGGGCAAAGCCATGTGGCGATCACTCAGGTGGCCAATGCGATGGAGAATGCCGCTTTGCTTGAACGCAGACCGGATGATGAAGATCGGCGGCGCAAGGTTCTTGTCCTGACGAGCACCGGCAAGACCACGCTGGAGCGGGTCGAAGCCATTTCCCTGCGGGTTGAAGCGGCCGCACAGGCGTTGATCGACGAGGCTGCGCCAGAATTCATCCAAATGATTGATGCGCTGGATGACGCGCTCGAACGGCGCGACTTCGCTTCTAGGATCGCGGATGCATTTGACGGGAGTTTGATTGATGATGTTGATACCGGCAGCGCTCCTTAGCGCGGCGGCTTGTGTACAGGAGCGCGCGGCGGCCTTCGAAATCGCGGATGCGATTGAAGAACGCTACGTGATTGAAAATGTCGCCACTCGAAGCGCTGAAATCATTCGCCGCGACATTGCGGCTGGGGCTTTGGATGTGAACTGTGGTGACGGTCCAGAGTTTGCGGAGCATCTGACCCGTTATTTGCGGGACATCACCGGCGACAAACACTTCTTTGTCGATTTTCCGTCCGGCAATGATGACGGCGATGACTGGATAGAAGAGTGGCGCAAGGGAGCGGCCGCAAACGCCTATGGGATTGCGCGTGTCGAGCGGATGTCCGGGAATATAGGCTATCTGGCGCTCTCGAGCTTCTATGAGTACGAGCCAGCCAAAGAGGCGCTCAAAGGTGCGTTTACTCTGCTTTCGACCAGCGACGCCATGATCCTTGATCTGCGTGATAACGGTGGAGGTTCCCCCGAAACTGCATGGCCGATCGAGTGGACGTTCCGCGACGCTGGCGCTGCCATCGCGCGTCGGATCGATTGCCGCGTTTGTGAGGAGCAGCCATTGAAAGAGGCCGATTTTGATTGGCCCCGATATGGCAGTGAGAAGCCCCTGGTCATCCTGATCAACAAGCGCTCTTTCTCCGCGGCAGAGGCGGTCGCATACGGATTGCAAGCGGAAGGGAGGGCTACTGTTATCGGTGACGGTAGCGGCGGAGGCGCGCATATGGTGGGCGAAGGTGTCCGCGTTTCAGGAGGATGGGTCGTTGGAATTCCCGAAGCTCGCCCATTGAACAGCATGTCTCAGTCCAATTGGGAAGGTGGCGGTATTGTCCCTGATATTGCGGTCCCCTCAGAGGATGCTCTTTCCGAGGCGTTGGAGTTTCTGACCAATAAGGCTCCAAATATGCGCTAGTGAAGAGCGAAAGTTCCGTTGCGATCAATTCAAAGCTTAGCTGCCGATGCGCTGGAGTATTGCAAGAGGTGCCGCAAGCACTCGCTATCTTCCTAAGTATTGACCCCCCGTTGTATAATAATTAGACTTGCCAAGTATCAATGGGGGTAGCTTGTGCGAGAAAGTAACAAGAGCACTTGGGAGACAATTCTTCAAAGCGGTGGAGTCGCTGTCACAACAATAGGCCTAATTGCCACTGGCATTACGGGTTACTTCACCTTTATCGGTGGCGGTCAATCTGCTGAAACGGAGATATATAAGGCCGATTCCGAGGCTCAAACTGCTCAAATGGAAGCTGAAAGTGAAGAGCGCACCTCGCTTTGCGGTAAGTTCTTTGATTACCTTGGCGATGAAACGCCAAACACGGCGTTGAGTGAGGTGGCTCAAACCGCCGTCGATGAGATGATAGTGCAAAATTCTGAGAATTGCTCTATATTTGATGAGACGGCTTCGGAGGCTTTGTTCGACAATGCTGTGCCTGAAGAGGTTCCCAACGCCGATCAAGGAGCAGATGATGTTTGAATTCTTCGTTATCTCGATTGTCGGCGTATTGCTGGGCATGTCCATGATGTGGATGTCGAGTCAGCAGAGAGCCGAGCGACTTGCTCATGAAAATCTCGAACAAATGCAGAAGCAGATCGAAGTTCTTATGCATCAGAACGAGATTCTTCGGAATCAAGCCGAACAGCAGACACCGCGAGCTGATGATTATGTGGTGTCGAGCGAGGATTAACTCGCCTTAGCCCGTTTCGCCTTCTTACGCTCGTGTGGGCAAAGCAAGGTCTTGCGTAGACGAATGCTCTGGGGCGTCACTTCGACCATTTCATCGTCGTCGATATAGGCAATCGACTGTTCCAGCGTCATACGGCGCGGCGGGGTCAGGCGGATGCTGTCGTCCTTTCCCGAGGAACGGATGTTGGTGAGCTGCTTGGCCTTCATCGGGTTGACCTCAAGGTCGTCAGGCTTCGCGTTCTCGCCAATGATCATGCCTTCATACAGCTTCATCGAAGCGCCCACGAACAACTCGCCGCGTTCCTCAAGCATGTTGAGCGCATAGGCGTTGGATTCGCCGTCACCGTTGGAGATGAGCACGCCGTTGTTGCGGCCTTCGATCGGGCCTTTGTAAGGTCCGTATTTCTCGAACAGACGGTTCATAATGCCGGTGCCGCGTGTGTCGGACAGGAATTCGCCGTGATAGCCGATAAGGCCGCGCGATGGCGCCGAGAAGGTGATGCGGGTCTTGCCTTGGCCAGAAGGCTTCATCTCGGTGAGATCGGCCTTACGGCGCTGCATCTTCTCAACCACGGTACCGGAGTGTTCATCATCCACGTCGATGACGACGGTTTCGTATGGCTCCATTTTCTTGCCGTCTTCTTCGCGAAGCAGCACTTTGGGACGGCTGATGCCGAGCTCAAAACCTTCGCGGCGCATCGTTTCGATGAGAACGCCCAGCTGGAGTTCGCCGCGGCCAGCCACTTCGAAGCTGTCTTTGTCGGCACTTTCTGTGATGCGGATCGCGACATTTGTCTCTGCTTCGCGCAGGAGACGGTCACGGATCATGCGGCTCGTAACCTTGTCGCCTTCGCGCCCTGCAAGCGGGCTGTCGTTCACGGCAAAGCGCATAGCGAGCGTTGGCGGATCAATCGGCTGGGCTTCGATAGGCTCGCTCACCGATGGGTCGCAAATGGTGTTGGCAACCGTTGCCTTTTCAAGTCCCGCAAGTGCGATGATGTCGCCCGCCTGCGCGCATTCAACCGGAACGCGCTCAAGACCGTCAAAGCTCATCAGTTTGGTCGCGCGTCCAGCTTCGACGACATTCCCGTCCATGTCGATGGCGTGGATCGGATCGTTGATCTTGAGCGTCCCCGACTGGACGCGGCCCGTGAGCACTCGGCCCATGAAGTTGTCGCGGTCAAGCAGGGTTGCAAGGAAGCTGAATTTGCCGCTCACGTCGAGGCCGGGGGAGGGCACGTGCTCGGTGATCAGCTTGAACAACGGATCAAGTGTTCCTTCGCGCGCATCTTCATCGTCGCTGGCATAACCATCGCGGCCGGAGGCGAAGAGCGATGGGAAGTCCAATTGCTCATCAGTTGCATCAAGCGATGCGAAGAGGTCGAACACCTCGTCCAGCACTTCTTGCGGTCGACCATCGGGGCGATCGATCTTGTTGACCACCACGATAGGGCGAAGACCAAGGGCAAGCGCTTTGCCGGTCACAAATTTAGTCTGAGGCATGGCCCCTTCGGCGCTGTCCACCAGAAGGATGACGCCGTCGACCATGCTAAGAATACGCTCAACTTCGGCCCCAAAGTCGGCGTGGCCGGGGGTATCAACGATGTTGATACGCGTGTTGGCGCCTTCATGCTCCCACTCAACGCTGGTGCATTTGGCAAGGATGGTGATCCCGCGCTCTTTCTCCAGATCGCCGGAATCCATCGCCCGCTCTTCAACCCGCTGATTGTCACGGAAGGTGCCTGACTGGCGGAAAAGCTGGTCAACCAGAGTGGTCTTACCATGGTCAACGTGAGCGATAATCGCGATGTTGCGTAGGTCGCGAGACATATTGAGTTCTCATTTTTGGAAAAGAAACGGGGGATTTGGCCGCCCCTCTAGACGCTGTGCTGCGACGCAACAAGGGCGTAATTCACCCTCCTGCTATGGCGAGCCAATTGTGCAACACGCGCTCTTCAGTTCAGCTTGACGCGGCGTAAGTCTCTAAATCGTACTTTTTTTGAAGCCATTGTGCACTGCAAATAGGCGAATCCCGAGGTGTGACTCCTTCGCAACAGCAAGCCCATTACCCTTTGATGGCGAGCGGTTCTGCGCTTGTCGACCCGGAATCACTCGCCTAATCGGGATACAAGTCGCGCGGGACGGTCACGCATCTGGGGATGCAATACTAAATGATCGACCGCTTGCGACGGGATATGAGGAGAAGGATGCCCATGCGTTCAATCAATACCGGCACTGCCGGGTCGTTTAGGTTTGCACTGCTTGCAGGTGCTGCCGGTTTTGCACTTACAGCCCCTGGCGTTGCATTGGCGCAAGACGCCGATGAGGATGCTCTTGCTTCTGAACTTGGCAATGAAGAGAGCAGCAATGTCATCATCGTGACCGCGTCGAAGCGTGAACAGACACTCCAAGAAACTCCTATCTCCGTTTCTGTGACCACAGGTGAGACGCTAGAAAACGCTCAGATACGCGACGTTCTCGATCTGCAAACGGTCACGCCATCGCTCCGTGTTAGCCAGTTGCAGACTTCGTCGGCATCGACTTTTATTGTTCGCGGCTTTGGTAACGGAGACAACAACTTTGGCATTGAGCCATCGGTTGGTGTGTTCATCGACGGCGTGTTCCGTTCACGCTCAGCCTCTGCACTAAATGACCTTACCAATGTTCAGCGGATTGAGGTGCTCAATGGCCCGCAATCGACCCTGTTCGGCAAGAATGCCTCTGCCGGTGTGATTTCGGTTATCACCCGTCCGCCGCAGTTTGACTGGGGTGGGAGTGTCGAAGCAGTTTACGGCAATTTTGATACGTTTTTCCTCAAAGGCGATGTCACTGGACCGATCACAGAGAATATCGCATTCTCGGTTGACGGCAGTTATCAGCGCCGTGACGGCTTTGGCGAAATCGTCAATCTGGACGAGGACATCAATGACCGGAACCGCTGGGCGGTACGTGGCCAGCTGCTTATCGAGCCAACACCCGATCTGAGCGTCCGCATCATCGGTGACTATGCCGATATCGACGAAGTTTGCTGTCAGACCGGCAATCTCGTGGTCGGACCCGTCACTTCGGGCGCGATCGCTGCGGTGGGCGGGCAGTTCCCCACTGATGTGTTCTCACGCGAGAATTTCCTCAACGTCGTCCCAGAGAACAAAAATGAAAATTACGGGATTTCGGGACAGATCGATTACCAGCTAGGGGCGATCTCGATCACTTCGATCACTGCTTATCGCGAACTTCGTAATTCATTTTTCCAGGATGTGGATTTCACCAGCGCGGACCTCACGGTGGAAAACCGGGACCAAGCGGTCGATACCTTCACGCAAGAACTCCGCATCAGTTCTGATTTCGAAGGCCCGATCAACTTCCTGGTTGGTGGGTATTATTTCGACGAGCAGATCGGGCAGGAAAGTGGTCTGACCGTGGGCGCGGATTTCCGTGATTTTGCCGCATTCCAGGCGGCCGCACCGCTCGTGCCTGCAGGCACGCCAGCCGCGGTCCAGGTCGCCACGGGCAACCAGGTTCTGCTTGGCGCTGAAGCCGGGCTTGGCCTGCCACCGGGAGCGATCTTCGGCGGTGATGTGCTGTCGATCGAAAGCTTCTTCCTCGATAACGAATCCTATTCGATCTTCGGGACGGTCGATTTCGAGCCGGTTGACGGCCTCGTCTTCACCGCTGGGTTCAACTATACCGACGACAGCAAGGATTTCGGGGTTGATTTCGTTGCCGGAGATCCGCTGGCGAATATCAACCTGGTCGATGCCTTCATCGTTGGTGGGATCGCGCAGGCGCTGATGATCCCGCCAGGGCAGGTGACGCCTGATGTGATCGCCGGCTTCGCCGCTGATCCGGCGACGGCACCATTCTTCGCAGGAATCGCAGCCGCGGCTCAGGATCCGGCGCAAAACCCACTGCTTGGTCTTGGGGCGCTGCAGTTCCAGCCACCATTCCCGTCGGTTCCCAACCCGATCGAGGACGGGCAAACACGCGATGATGATTTCTCTTACCTGCTGCGCGCGTCGTATCAGGTCTCGAACGAGGTCAACATCTATGCGAGCTACGCCACGGGCTTCAAGGCCAGCTCGGTCAACCTGTCGCGCGATAGCCGGCCCTTGCTTTCGGACTTCACTCCGGGGCCGCTCAATTCCACGATCCTGGCACCGTCTTCACCGATCCTCGACGCTGGGCTGGCGACCCCAAACCTTACCACCGGCACGCGCTTTGCCGGACCGGAAGAGGCGGAAGTCTATGAAATCGGCCTGAAAGCGCAGTGGGACGGCATCGGCATCAATCTCGCACTTTTCGATCAGACAATCGAAGGTTTCCAGAGTTTCGCCTTTACCGGGCTTGGCTTCGCGCTTCAGAACGCCGGTCAACAGTCGGTGCAAGGGTTCGAGCTTGATGCGACAATCAATCCAACAGACGGATTGGTGTTCACGTTCGCTGCGACCTATCTCGACCCAGTCTTCGATGACTTCCCCGGCAGCGTTGTCGGCGACCTGAGCGGAACCCGCCCGTCTGGCATTTCTGAGTGGTCGATCGCCACCAGCGCAACCTACACGCATGAATGGGACAGCGGTACGCGGCTAATCAGCCGGATCGACTACAATCACGAAAGTGAGGTCGATATCGTCATTCTGCCCACCTTCAACTTCGCGCTTGGCAACGAGCCATTGTTCCGCCGCGATGTCAATCTGGTCAACGCCTCGGTAACGCTGGCGCTCAATAACGGACTCGAGATTGGTGCCTTCGCGCGTAACCTGCTCGATACTGATGACATCCTGACCATCTTCGATGGGGTGGCGCAGGCAGGATCAGTCTCGGCCTATCCGAATGCACCACGCACTTACGGCGGGGTGGTTCGCTTCCGCTTCTAATCAAGCGAGCGCTTAGGCGCTTCTTGCAAAAGGCCTCGTGCGAGTGATCGCACGAGGCCTTTTTGTTGGGACAATTCGGACGACACGCTTGCCTTGAGCAAGGTGCTGTGGTGCTTTGCCTCGTAGCAGATGAGGGGGAATTCTATGACGTATGGCGGATTTTGGGTTCGGGTCGGGGCATATATCATTGATATTGTTTTTCTAATGATAGTGTTTTTCCCGTTGATCTTTGTCTTCGGTACTTCGACGGTTGAGACCACTGCCACCAGTTTTAGCAGCAGTGCGCAATCGGATTCGCCTTTGCTGAATCTGGTATTTGGTCTGATCGGTGCGGCCTATTTTGTCGGCTTTGAAAGTTCTTCGATGCAGGCGACGCCGGGTAAGCGCGCGATGGGCCTTGTTGTGACCGGCGAAGATGGGCGCAGGATTTCTGTGCTGCGCGCGCTTGGACGCTATTTTTCCAAGATCCTTTCAAGCATGATCTTGCTCATTGGCTACATCATGGTTGCTTTTACGGCGCGCAAACAGGGGTTGCACGATATGATCTGCAGCACCCTCGTTGTGCATGCCAAGCCGGGTGAAACCGGCGTTGACCCGGATGTGTTCTCCTAAGGCCTAGGAAAAAGTTTTGAGTGCACCTGCCCTAAAGCTCTCTGAGAGCTTGGGCGGGTTTTGCTCTGAGAAGGGGCAGCGAGCCGCCCAGTGCAAAGGCGAGCACGATTGCAAGACCCATACCAAGAACCGCGAGTACTGCGCCCCAATCGGGCAGCCAGTCAAACTCGAACAGTTGGGTTATAATGACCCAGCCAAGGCCAGAGCCAAGCGCCAGCGCCACAAGTGCCAGGGCACTCGCGATCAGGCCATATTCTGCGAGTTGCAACCCTAGGATCTGACGGCGGCTCGCACCCATTACCCTAAGGACCACAGTATCGTAGGTCCGCGCAGCACGGGCCGCTGCGATTGCTCCCATAAGTACCGCAAGGCCAGCCAGAACCGCCACAGCGGCCGCGGCAAGCGTTGCCAGGCCGACCTGTTCCAAGAGAGTGCGAGCCTGCACCAGAACCTCACCCACTTCCACGACAGAGCTTGAGGGATACTCCTGCACCATCGCGCGCAGCAATTGTGCACGAGCAGCGGTGTCAGCGTCATCAGGGAGCTCGATTGTGGCGGACAGCTTGTGCGGCGCGTCGGCAATAGCACCCGAAGAGAACACCATGGTGAAGTTGAAGCCCATGGTCTCCCAGTCGATCTCGCGCAGATTGGCAATGCGTGCGTCGCGTTCCTGCCCAAGAATGCCGATGGTCAGCATATCACCGACGCCAAGGCCTGCGGCATCGGCAAATTCCTTATCGATCGAGACGAGCGCTTCGCTGGCTTGCTCTTCGCTCCACCATTCTCCCTCAACAACCCGGCTACCCATAGGGGCTTCGTCTGCATAGGTGATCCCGCGCTCGCCGCGCAGCGCCCAAGCGCCTTCCGGGATTTCTTCGAGGTCAGCGGTGCGCTGCATGTTGCCTTCGGGACCAAAGGCCAGCACCGATCCGCGCAAAGTGGGCACGGCGCGAACGGTCGCCTGGGGGAAGGGCGTGGTGATCAGCTCTTCGAACCGGTCTTTGCCTTCGGGCGGCACGTCGATCACGAAATAGTCGGGCGCCTCTTGCGGCACGCGGCTCTGGATGTTGCCGTCGATCGCGCTCTGGATTGCGGCAAGCAAGACAAAGGCTGCAAGCCCAAAGCCAAGCGCGGTCACAAGCGCGCTGGTGGGCGCGCCCGGCCGGTGGATATTGGCCAAAGCCGAACGCAGAAGCGGGTTCGAAGGACGCGGCAGTTTTCGCGCAGCATATTGAATGCCAAGCCCAAGCCCGGCGAGTGCGATCAGAGCAAGCCCAGCACCTGCAAGGAACCCTGCCGTGAGCCAGGCCTGACCGGTGGTGAACAAAGCAAGCGCGCAAATCGCCACAAGACCGGCTGCTGTCGCCATCAGAGCGCGCCGGTCCTTGGCGAGTGGTACGATCCGGCTGCGCATCAAGGCCATCGCAGGGTACGCGCGCGCGCGCAGAAGTGGGGCAGCGGCGAATGCAAACGCCACGAGCACGCCGTATGTACCAGCTAGAAGCAAGGGCGCTGGTTCAATCACGAAGCCGCCTTCCACTGGCAAAAGCCCTTGCAAGGCCATGCCCAAAAGCGGAGTCACGAGAACCCCTGTGGCAAGACCAAGTGCGCTGCCTAAGAATGCGGCAACCGCGATCTGAAGTGCGTAAATGCGAACTATGTCACGCGAAGAGGCTCCCAACACTTTAAGCGTGGCGATGCTCGCGCGGCGTTGATCGAGATAGGAGGAAACTCCGCCAGCGATCCCGATTCCTGCGATTACCAGAGCGGCAAGGCCGACAAGTGTGAGAAAGTCGCTCATGCGAGTAACAAAGCGGTCTGCGCCGGGTGAGGCGCGATCGCGGGTGCGGAAGTCAAAGCCAGCGTTGGGATAGGCCTCGGTGAGTGCTTCTTCGACTCCCTCCGGATCGCGGCCGGCATTGTCGAACGCAACCCTATACTTGCTCTGATAGAGCGATCCTGGCTGGAGCAGGCCTGCATCAACAGGCACTTGCTTGGCAACAAGGACCGTTGGACCGAGTTGAAAGCCTTCAGATAGCCTATCAGGCTCGTTCTCGATAATGCCAGCGGCGCGCACGGTGATGGTGCCAAGACGGAATGTCTCGCCTACCTGAATGTCAAGACGGTCGAGCGCGCCTTGCGCTAGATAGGCATCATTTCCGCTCGGGGCACCGGGCTCGCTGCCATCCGAGAGGGTGAAATTGCCAAACAGCGGCCAATTGCCTTCGACAGCCTTGAGCTCAACCGGCGCTGCGGCATCATCAGTGCTCGCCATCGCTTGGAGACGATAGCCGCCTGATAGTTCACCGTATTCACCTATTGCCGTTTGCTCTTCTGGGCTGAGGTCGCGCTGCCAAACTTCGACTTCAAGGTCGCCGCCCAAAAGCTCTCGACCCGAACTTTGCAATTCGCGCTCAATTGACGCGGTCAGCGTGCCAATTGCTGCGAGTGCAGCAGTGCCAAGGAAAATGCATACCAGAAGGAGGCGGAGCCCCTTAAACCGAGCATTGAGATCACGCCGGGCAATTTGCCAAGCGGCACCCCAACTCAGGCCATGAGTGGAGCCTTTAGCCGTGTCGGCGCTCATTCGGCGGCTTCCACAGAACTGGTAACACCGGTTTTGCGATCCGAAACGATCACCCCGTCGGCCATTGTAAGTACGCGCTCACACTTTTCGGCGAGCAAGGCATCGTGGGTGATGATGAGAAGTGTCGCACCCGTTTCGGCACGACGGGCAAACAGCAGATCGACGATCTCTTCGCCCGTCGATGCATCGAGATTGCCGGTAGGCTCATCGGCGAAGATCAGCGTCGGACGCGGTGCAATCGCGCGGGCAATGGCGACGCGCTGCTGCTCACCTCCGGAAAGCTGAGTGGGGTAGTGGTCGATCCTGTGGCCAAGACCCACGGCGCTCAATTCGGCTTCCGCGCGTGGAGATGCATCCTTGCTGCCTGCCAGCTCCATCGGGGTGGCAACATTTTCGGTTGCCGTCATGGTGGGGAGAAGGTGGAAGGCTTGAAGCACAATTCCGATCCGCCCCCGGCGCGCAGCAGCGAGGCCGTCCTCATCAAGCGCCGCGAAGTCCTGACCTGCAACATTCAGCGATCCACCGGTCGCGCGTTCGAGGCCCGAAAGCACCGCCATAAGCGAGCTCTTTCCCGAGCCAGAAGGTCCAAGCAGGGCAACCACTTCGCCCTCCGCAATGTCGAGGTCGATCCCTTTCAGGATCTCGACCGGTGCACTGGTGCTGCCGAGTGTAAGAGTAAGGCCGCGCGCGCTAATTGCGAGGTCAGCGGAAAGGGTGGCGGGCACAGATGTGAGAGAGGGCTTTGTCACGACTTTTGTCATGGGGCTCCAGATGGGATAGAGAACGGTTTCAAACAAGTACCAATTGTGAGGTTTGCAGAAAGCTATGCGCCGCTTGCAGATAAACCAGATACGTATGAAAGTCCTAATCAGTTCCGCCCTGGCGGTTTCACTCGCGGCATGCGGGGCTGAGGCACCGGTTGAAGAAGCAGTCGCTGGCACTGCCGAAGGGGCATTTGAAGCCGGAGAGCAGGCTATTCCCGTCATGGGCGAGGAGGTGCGAATCCTCGCTTTTGGCGACAGCCTGTTCGCCGGATACAACTTGCCTGATGCGGATGGCTATCCCGAGAAGCTTGAGGCCGCGTTACGGGCGCGTGGAACCAATGCACGGGTGTTTGACGCAGGCGTTTCTGGAGACACCAGCGCCGCGGGCCGTGATCGGCTGGACTTCGTTCTTGCGGGGCAGTCTGAGAAGCCGGACCTATTCATTCTGGAACTGGGCGGGAACGATCTTTTGCGCGGCCTATCACCCGAAGAAACCCGCGCCAATTTTGAGACGATGCTGACAACTCTGACCGAGGCCGAGATTCCGGTGCTCATCATGGGAATGCGCAGCCCGCCGAATTATGGCCCCGAGTACACCGCCGCATTTGATGCGATTTATGCCGATATGGCAGAGAAGTACGATACCGAGCTGATTGGCTTTTGGCTGGAGGACATTTACGAGCAGCCGCAATTGTTCCAGTCCGACCGTATTCATCCCACTGCCGAGGGGATTGAGGCTCTGGTGACTTCGACAATTGACGAGATCGCGGCGGCGCTCCCGTCGGAGGGCGAGGGCTAGAGCCGCTCCAACTCGCCGCCACTAACCCGCCAGACCGCGGCTTCCTCCTCGATTTCGGCGAAGGGAGCTAGCTCGGTCCCGGTCATCCAGATTTGCGCTTTGCCAGCGCGCAGACGCTCGAACAGGGCCTTCCTGCGCACCGGATCGAGGTGAGCGGCGACTTCATCGAGCAAGAGCACGCTGGGCCTTCCAGAAGCGGCCAGAACGCCGTGCGCCAAAGTGATCGCGATCAACATCGCCTTTTGCTCGCCTGTCGAACATGATGCCGCCGGGGGTCCGGGAGAGCGGTCCGCCATCGCCATCACCACTTCCAGTTCATCGCGGTGAGGGCCGGTCAATGCGCGTCCTGCCGCGCGGTCGCGGGGACGGTTCCGAGCAAACTCGGCGAGCAGCTCTTCGGGAGTGGTGGGGCCTCCCGGGCGATAGGTCAGGATCGGCCGCGCAAAGGGTTCTGCCGGAAGTGCGGATAACTCATCGGAGAGCCGTGATACCAGCCGCGCGCGCGTCTCGGCGACGATACTACCATTCTGTGCAGCCTGTGCTTCTATCGCATCGAGCCAGCGCGCGTCGCCGCGTTCCTCAAGCAGTCGGTTGCGTTCGCGCAGGGCCGTTTCAAGCTGGTTCACAGCTTTCGCATGACCCGGCTCTATTGCCAGAGCCATCCGGTCGACAAAGCGCCTTCTTGCCCCAGCGCTATCGGTGAAGAGGCCATCCATTGACGGGGTGAGCCAAGCCACCGCGTGCCATTCACTCAAGGCAGACGCGCTCGCATCCGCACCGTTGATCCGCACGAGACGGCGCGTGGGACGCTCGGCCTCAGTATAGGTGCCAAGCCGTGCACTGGTCTGGCCCTGTTCGATCAGCGTTGCGCCAATGGCAAAGGCTTGCTGAGCACCACCCGCCGCAACCTTACGAGCAAGATCCGCTAGCGGCGCGCGCCTTAGGCCACGACCGGGAGAGAGCAGCGATATCGCCTCCAGCACATTAGTCTTGCCAGCGCCATTCTCACCCACCAGCAGATTGAAATGCTTAGGCTCCGCGAGCTGCGAGCTCGCGTGATTTCGAAAGTTCTGAAGGGTGATCTTCGTTAATGCCATGGCCGTAGAAGCGGTTAGCAGGGGTGAAGCGAAAGTGCAGCAGAGCTCAGTGCAGAATCCCCGATACTAACAGTTGGCGAAAAATACCAACCTTTCGGTTTGCTGAACAGCGCGTAAAGATTGTAAATCCGTGTAAACCCCAGAATTCTGCCGTTTTTCGAGTTTGGCACGTCTCCTGCAGTGTCATTTGTGTCCCCGGGGATGGCCTCGGGAAAAGCAATAAAGACCAATTAGGAGACCAACAATGTACGTATCAAACACCGCAAACCGTTTCGCAGCCGCAGCTTTCAGCCTCGTCGTTTCAGCTGCCATGTTCGCTTACGCAATCGTTCCTGCAAGCCCAACCCTCGCTTGATTTCAGGCGCTTAATCAACCCGTTCGAAAGGATCAAAACCATGTTCGCCAATGAAACTGCCAACCGCCTCTTCGCCGCTGCTTTCTCAGTTGTCGTGACCACGGGCGTATTCGCTTATGCAATCATTCCTGGCAGCCCAGCTATCGCCTGAATTGATCCGCATCACACTTCGCACTTCCCAGCAACAGGATAGGATAATGTACTCTTTCTTCGATCTTTCAAGCACCAAGGCGGCCCGTGTTATGGCAGCCACTGGAGCGTTGATTATTACCGTGATACTGATGGCCGGTGCCATCATCCCCGCCCAAGAAGGAACTGGGCCCAACACTGTACTTTTGACCACTGGAGTTCTCGCATGAGCAATTTGACCCAAAACAACAGCCGTCCGCCAAGCCGCGGATTCCGCCTCGACAAGCAGAGCGGCAAGCTGTTCGGTGTCTGCTCAGGCCTTGCCAATTGGTCCGGTGTTGACGCCCTGATCTGGCGCATCGGATTTGTAGGCGCGGTAATTCTGGGTGTCGGTTTCCCGATCCTCATCTATCTCGCCATCGCACTGATTGCCGACTGAGGCACGGCTGACCCGGTTTTCGGCCCGTTCAGTCACTGCCACTGGTCTCCGACGCACATTACTGAAAACCGGGAAGGGGTCTTTTTGGGCCCCTTTTTCGTGGACAATTAGAAAAGCCGACATTCCGCATGCGACCCAATTGCGGGGATTTGACCTTGCATGCGACAATTGCATTTAGAGTGTCATTTTCGTGCTATTGAGCGGTCCACGAGAGCCACACTGCGGTACGCAAGCTTGCAGCGGCTCTCAAACTCTGAATTTCCTGCGATACTTGCCGGGCGTAACGCCGAGATGTTTTCCGAACACGGTCGTCATATGCTGCTGACTGGCAAACCCACAGGCAAAAGCAATATCAGCGATGCTCTGTGTTCCTTGCAACATTTCGCGCGCGCGGCGCAGACGCGCTTGAAGGACATGCTGGTGCGGTGTCAGGCCTGTTTCGGCCTTGAACACGCGCTGGAAATGGAATGGTGACATGCCAACATGATCGGCCACTTCTTGCAACGCGACGTTCGCCTCCAGCCGCTCGTCCAGATAAGCGCGCGCGCGGACGACCTTGACCCGTTCCCCGCGCTGGGCCTGTTGCGCGAGTGCAGACTGCATGCGATAACTATGGTTCGAATAGTGGCTAAGCAGATGGGCCGCGATCACCCGGTCGAAACTGTCGAGCAGAAGTTGCGAAGGCGGATCGCCTGCTGCCATCTGCTCCATAATTGCTGGCGCGATCCCGCGAATGAAAGGGTCATCAATACTATGTCGGTCGATGATCGTCAGATCGGCGGCGTCATGCCCGGTCTCTGCCGTTGCAATTTCGCGTAGGACCGCGTCGTCCATGTAGAAATGCAGCACTTCGACTTCGCCGGAAGCCATCCAACGGCAGGCACGGTGGGCCGCGACGATCGTTGTCGTGCCGATGCCACCGACCGGCGTCGCCTGCTCACCCAGATACTGACGGTGCACGTCTGTTGCTCCGCCAAGGTGGAGCACAATCGTGTGATCAATTGCCGGAGGAACATCAACACCCTGCGAGAAATCCTGAAGCATACGCTGACTGCGCAGCCGCTCCCCGGTAAAACCGGCCAGCGTTGTAACGGCGAAAACATCCGCTTCCATGGTCTCACGAAGTCGAATTGCAGTCTGCGCTTCGTTGGTGGCAGCATCAGCCTGGAAGCCGGGCCAGAAATCGCCCGGATCCGAAAGGACTACGTCTTTGGGCTCGCTATTTTCGGACATTTTGTGCGGTCCCCATGGGCACCGGTTTTCCCTCCCGTTACGGCTTTTATCAAATCTTGCGCCGACTTACAGCATCTTGCTGCCAGCGCAAAGAAACACGGTCTTCCGCCGCATATAAGCGCATCACTGCGGTGGAACCGGCACCTAAGCGCAAGATAACGTAATGGCGCTGAGCCATGGAAGAGCCGGGTGAAGAATTGAGCCATAACCTACAGCATGGATCAGATTACCAACTCTTTTGCCACGACAGGCAACAAGGATAGGAGGAAGGCTCCTGACTTAGATGCCTTCGCTGGTGTCAGGATTAAGATGCTGGTTGCTTTGAGCATCAGCAACGCTTTGTTGCTGGGCTATGCTCTCTGGTTTTGGCTGCCGGAGTATTGGTATCTTCTGCTGGTGGCAGCCACACCGCCGACCTTGATTATCTCGATGGTCGCGATTGCAATGATGCGCACCAGATCAACCGTTCGTCGCGGCCTGGAGGAAGAACAGTCTACTCCGGCCACTAATCCTGACAAGTACGACGATTTGGAGGTAGACGAACCTTCTCTGGTTGCGGATGCCGAGAAGTCTGGTGGTACGAAGATTCCGCCAAACTTGGTAATTGCCGAGATTTGCCACCGGGTCGGCAACAGCCTGCAGACCACGACGAGCCTTATACGCAGGGCTGAGCGCCAGATGCGCAAGGACGCTGACCCGACTCAAGAAACGCACGCATGCGCCGATATTCTGGCCGTAATTGGCACTCGCATAGCGACCATCTCATTCGTACAAAACATGCTCTATTGCGAAGATCAGGCAATGGGCAAAGCGGGCCAAGTTACTCAAGCATCACTAACGGAATTTTTGCTAAGCTTGGTCGATCACCTTAAGATAATCCACGAGCGCCCCAATGTTATGATCCGGGTGGAGGTGACATCGACGGACGTCGGCTCAGAGCACATCCAGTCGGCAGGGTTGATTGTTTGTGAGCTCGTCACAAATGCTCTGCGTCACGGCTATAAAGTCGACGACCACGGAAACGTTGCGATTACCATTCGCGATGAGGCTCATCGCAGGGGATTTATTATGGAGGTCGCGGACGATGGATGTGGCATGAAGGGAACGCCGCAAAAAAGTGACACGGACAAGGGACTTTCGATCGTTGCAGATCTGGCCGCCGGTCTAGGATCTTCGGTGACATTCGTAGCATCCGACAAGGGGGTTCTTTGTCAAATAGCTCCGAATTAAGCCAACACCCAGAAACGCTTCAGCTAAAGACGGCAACGATGGGCTTTGGATAATCTAAGAACGACACTGAAGCGGGCCTGGTAGTTTACAGCCAAACGCCCCTTGGGATCTATTCCCAAGGCTGCTTGAGCGTCAGCTCTCACCCCCAATTTACGGCATACAGGTGCTATACGCGTAGTGTCTAAAGCGGAAAGTCTGTCTTCCTTTTGTACTTGTTCCACATAGCTGGTGCGCCAGCTACATCGCGCTGATCCCACCATCGAGCTTGATCTCTGCGCCGGTCATAAATCGGCTTTCATCGCTCGCGAGGTAGACCACGGCGTTGGCGATATCATTGGGTTCGCCGACGAACTTCAGCGGAATCTGCCGCGCCAGTTTGTCGAGCAGCACATCCTTGTCGAGCCGCGCCGCTTTGGCGGTGCCGTCGAGGATTGGCGTATCAACAAAGGTCGGGTGGATCGAGTTGCAGCGGATCTGCATGTTCTTCTTCGCGCAGTGTAGGGCGATCGATTTGGACAGCATCCACACCGCCGCTTTGGAGGCGTTGTAAGCGGGCATGGTGTCGCTCGCGATAAGTCCGGCGATGCTGGAAATGTTGATGATCGACCCGGGTGCGTGCTCGCGCATCAAGGGTAGGGCCTTTTGACAGCCGTGAAAGATGGAATCGACATTGATTGAGAAGCAGCGCTGCCAGTCGCCAAAATCGCAGTCCTCAATGTTGCCAGGCACGCCAATTCCTGCGTTGTTGACCAGCACGTTGAGCCCGCCGATTTCCTCGCGTGCGGCATCGACCGCCTTCTCCCATTGATCGGGGTCTGTCACGTCGTGAGCGATGCCGTGCGCGTGGCCGGCACCGCATTCCGAATTGATCCGCGCTGCTGTGTCCTCAGCACCCTGGCCATTGATATCGGTGCACAGCACGCGCGCACCTTCGCGTGCCAACAGCGTCGCGTGAGCCGCACCAAGTCCCTGAGCCGCGCCGGTGACCAGGGCCAATTTGCCTTCGCAGCGTTTGCCAGTGCTCATTTCAATTCCTCTCCGAGATTTTCAGGTGCCAGATATTCCGGCGTAAGCAGCATTCCGATCCGCACATCGACGCCGTGACCTGCCTCGCGCCACTTGGCAACAAAGTCAGACAGTTCGGCAAGAGCGACGCGGTGTACAGTGATGTTTTCATCTGGAAGTCCGCCGCCTTCGCTGACCTTGGTGAGGCCAGTCGCGCGCAGCAGGGTGAAGCATTCAGAGACCATGCCGGGGGAAGAGTAGAATTCTCCCAACACTTCCATTTTGGTAGCTTTGTAGCCGGTCTCTTCCTCAAGTTCGCGCGAGGCTGCATCGGAGGCGAGTTCGCCTTCGGCCCCATCATCGTCGCCAACCAGCCCTGCGGGTATCTCAAGGCAGAAGCGGCCCAATGGCACGCGGTACTGGCTCACCAGAATAACGTGACGGGTTCCGTCCGCGTCCTGATCTACCGCGATGATGGCGGCAGCACGGATGCCTCTGGTGCGCCCAACATATTCCCATCGCCCGCGTGTCTTGGCGGCGATGAATTTGCCCTCCCACCGAGTTTCCTCCGGAAGGTCAGCGTCTCCGTCTTTTTCGAAAGAGTCTTTGATGAAATTGTCGCCCGACATAAAATCCGCTCATCCTGAGCCTGTTGAAGCCTGTCCTGAGCGACTGACTGGTCAGTCAGTGAAGGGGATCGCCCTTCTTTCGCGGCCCAAGGTCAAAAAGTGAAGTACAGCCCTTCGACAGGCTCAGGGCGAACGGGTCAAGAGGGAAGTGATCAAACCTCAATCAAGCGGTCGGGCAACTCGTTTTCGTCCTCTTCGCCGCGTGGGAAGTGCTGAGAGAGGACAAAGCCCACATCGCGCACCCCAGCGGCCATACCTTCCGCGATCTGCCCCTTGCGGATGCGGACCAGCATGTCGCCCATCGCTTCGCCCCAAACCTCGGGCTCGACTTTCTCTGCAATGCTATCATCCGCGACGATTTCTGCCCGGTGCTCGCGCATTGAGAGGTAAATGAGGACGCCCGTTGCGCCAACCGTGCGGCGCTCTGCACCCACTTTAAAGTGCTTGATCGCCTGTTCGTGTGCACGCGAGGTCTTGACCGGGTTGGGGATAATGAAGAATTTAAGGGGTTGCCACTGTTGAAGGCCCAGCATGATCACAAAGGTGAGGAGGCCAAGACCGATGGTCATGCTGGCCAGCTCTCCGGTGGTCCATTCATGGCTCCACCCACCAATCAGCATGTCCCAGAAGTTTAGAAACGGCTCGGGCAAGGCGGCAAACAGGCTCATGGCAGTAAAGCCCAGGCCGGCTGCCCACCACAAGGCCACGTCGTTGTAGTCGTCTGACCGGTCGGCCAGAACGGTCACTATTTCGCCCGATGTCGTCAGCTCCGCTTCGGCTACTGCGCTGGAGACGATCTTGTGCTGTTCTTCATTAAGATAGCTCATGCCTCACCAACCCCCAGAGGCGCCGCCGCCTCCAAACGAGCCGCCACCACCGGAGAAGCCGCCGCCAAATCCTCCACCGCCGCCCCAGCTTGAGCCGCCGCTGCTGCCTCCGCCTGACATGGCGCCGCGCGCAATGGCCGTGCCGATTTCCCAGAGGATGATATTGCCCACGGCACTTCCGAAGTCGTCATCGTCATCGTCGTCATATTTGTCACGCTTGCCCCAGGGGCCTTTTCCTTTGGAGCGGTAACGCCGCCGCCTTCGCGCGCCCCGCATGATCGGGAGCACGAAGAAAAAGAACATAAAGCCAAGCCAGATCAGCACGCCGAAAGGAAAGCCGCCGTCGCTTTGCCGTGTCTCGGTCGCGTCTATCGCTATTGGCCCAGCTATATCGGGGGGCAAAACCAATTGGGTAATGATCGCGTCCGTGCCAGCCACAATCCCCCCCGGCATATCGCCATCACGAAAGCGCGGGAGGATGTCATTCTGAATGATCAGCGAGGAAAGTGCATCGGTGAGGTAGCCTTCAAGGCCATAGCCCACCTCGATCCGCACTTTGCGGTCATTGGGCGCAACGATCAGAAGCGCGCCGTCATTCCTCTCCGCATCACCCAGGCCCCATTCGCGGCCCAGCTGATAACCATAATCGGAGATATCATAACCCTGAAGATCGGGCACCGTGGTGACCACCAGCTGACGCTGCGATTGGGTCTCGAGAGCTTCCAATTTGGCGGTCAACTGTGCTTCAACATCAGCGGGGATGATGTCAGCGGTATCGACCACGCGCCCTGTGAGCGCCGGGAACTCAGGCTGAGCGTAGGCGGGGGACGCGAGAAATGCGAAAAATGCAGTGATGATGAGCGCAAGGCGTCTCATGCAGCTTCCTTCAATTCATAGGTTGTCGCTTCGTCAATCAGGCTATCGACCCCGGCCACTATTCCGCTCTCGTAATTGCCATTGCGAAAGTGAGGCAACATGTCCTCTTGGATTATCCGGGAGGCCTCTTCGTCTTTTACACTCGTTTCGAGGCCAAGGCCGACTTCTATGCGTACTTGGCGTTCGTTGGGGGCGACTAATACCAGTAAGCCGTCATTGCGTTCTGCACTGCCGAGGCCCCATGCGTTTGCTAGGTCGAACGAGTAAGTGGAAATGTCATATCCATCGAGCGAGGGAGTGGTGGCGACCACCAACTGAGGTCCAATCTCGTTCTCAAACGCTGCAAGAGCCTCAGTCAATTCGCGTTCTACAGGTTCGCTGATGATGTCAGCTGTATCGACCACGCGCCCCGACAGTTTGAATGCCGGAGAGCCAGAGTTTGCAGTATCAGCACTGATATCAGCAGAAGTTTCGGCGGCGCACCCCGAAAGGAGGAGCGCCGCCAAACCGGTCAAAAGAACGCTTTTGCTCAAACTTAGTCCGACGTCAGATCAAGCGAAGGAGCTTCTTCTGCGCCCTCGGTCACTGCGCTGTACGGTGCCAGAGGCTCCGCGCCGTGGATGATGTTTGCACCGATCGTATCGGGGAAGGTGCGGATCGTGGTGTTATACTTGCGCACCGCTTCGTTATAATCACGCAGCGCCACCGCGATGCGGTTTTCCGTGCCTTCCAACTGGCTTTGCAGCGCGAGAAAGTTCTGGTTCGACTGGATCTGAGGGTAGGCTTCAAAGCTTGCAAGCAGACGGCCGATGCCTTGTCCCAATTGGCCTTGCGCAGCGGCAAACTCTTCCATCTTGGCCGCGTCGCCAAGGTCATCAGCAGAAATCTGGACACTGGTTGCTTTGGCGCGTGCTTCGGTCACACCCAAAAGGATGGCCTGTTCATTCTCTGCTGCACCCTGAGCAACTTCGGCAAGGTTTGGGATGAGGTTTGCACGGCGCTGGAACTGCGCTTCGACATCGGCCCATTTGGCCTTTGCCTCTTCCTCAGCGGCCGGGACTGAGTTGATCCCGCAAGCGGCCAGCGTCAATGAAACGGCAGCGACGACAATGCCGCGCCCGAAATTGCGAAAATTCATGAAATCCCTCCTTTGTGCTGCATCAAGTGCGCCTAGGCATCTCGCAGCGAAACTCACGTGTATTGCTGATATAGGGCACCGAAGTACCTGATTCAAGCCGTGCAAAGTGTTGTAACCTGCGCTTGGCATCCAGTAAATTACCTGCAAGAGAGCCTCCAAGAAAGATAAAGATTGGGGATCACAATGCTTAACGAGTTCAAGGAATTCATCGCCAAGGGCAATGTTATGGAGTTGGCGGTTGCGGTTATTATCGCAGGCGCGTTTGGCACGATCGTCGCCTCGCTTACTGGCGATGTGATTATGCCAATCGTTGGATACTTGTTTGGCGGTGCGGATTTCTCTTCGCAGTTTATCCTGCTTTCCGCTCCCGAAGGCTATGAAGGATCGATGACAGACTACGCCGCTCTGAAAGAGGCTGGTGCCGCGATGATCGGTTACGGCGCGCTGATCACCACGATCATCAACTTTATCATCCTGGCTTTCATCATCTTCCTGCTGGTGCGCTATGCCAACAAGGTGAAGGAAGCGACCGAAAAGAAAGAGGAAGCGGCGGCTGAAGAGCCGGCCGGTCCAAGCGAAATCGATCTTCTGATCGAGATCAGAGACTCGTTGAAGAAGTAGGGCGAGAGCGCATTCAGGCGCAGCTCTCGTACATACACTTCACATTAAGCGGGCAGAGCCTATATAGGTTCTGCCCGTTTTTTGCGGGCTATGGCGATAAATTGCTGCGTGCAATAGGTACAACGGACCCGGGGGCAGTACCCGGCGGCTCCACCATAACCCTCGGTATTTGCGAGGTTTTTGGCTCTTTTCGAGGGCTTATGATGGGGCCGAACTAGGATCGACGTGGACTGAAAAGCGTAGTTTTTGCCCGGGCTGAAAACCCCGTAAAACTGTTCATCTTTATAAGTGCAAACGATAACGAAGCACTCGCAATCGCTGCGTAATGTGACGGCCTAACGGCCTGAATTTACAAAGCCTATGCGCGGTTGGGCCCACCGGGCAACAGAAGCGGATTCCGGGGGCCCGGGGGGGCCTAGCAACAGAACCCCCCACCTTGATACGGAGATTTTTTGAACACGATTGCTAGCTGACGCTGATCCTACATGAGGTCAGCATGAGATTCTGCGCCGCGAGAGATGTGTCTCTTAGCGGCATTTTGCATATCCGATTCAAAGAAAGCTCAAACATTGCAAAACAATCCAATTCGCCCGCTAAAGCGGGCCGATCTCGAACGCGTCGCTTTTCTTGTCGACGTCAATGAGATGTTTCCTTCCGAAATGCTGCCTGAGATGACTTCGGGGCATTTCGCCGGAGAAGCTGATTCACATCGCTGGATCGTATTCGACGACGGCACGGTCAATGCCGCAGCGTACTACGTGCCTGAGCCTCTTACGGACGGCACTTGGAACGTTCTTATGATTGCAATCGACCCGGCCGAACATGGTCGTGGTATCGGCGAACAATTGATGCGCTTCGTAGAACGGGAACTGGCTAACGAGGGCGTGCGCGTCCTGCTGGTCGAAACCTCGGGCATGCCCGATTTCAAGCGGACCAGAGGCTTTTATGACATGCTTGGATACGAGCGAGAAGCACGCATCCGAGAATACTACGGCCGAGGTGACGACAAGGTCATCTTCCGCAAGGAGCTGTGATTATGAATGGTCAGGGCGCGGTTTGGGCTGCGCTCCGGCTTTTTGAGCGTCAGCCAACTCCGCCTTTAACTCTTCCAGCTCTTTCTTCGCCTTCAATGAGTCCAAGATCGCCGCGCCACCCATCAGCACTGCAACGCAAGCTGCCAGAAACAGTGCCTCGCCCCAATAGGGTGGGAAGGTCTCAAGGTAGACAAGCCCGCGATTGGTTGCACCGAGCGCCAAGGCATAGATAATCGCGAACGCTTCAAAGCGGTTCTTGATCACGAAAAGACGCCCAATCTTGCGCAGCATTCTTACTCCTTGCTCGTTTTTCCTAGAGCAAGCCGCGTGCCAAGAACGGATTACTGCGGCTCTTAAGGGTTAACGGGAAGATAAGTGTAAACCCGACCGACTCTCGGTTGCAAACGCGTTAACCTTGACCTGTTCAAGCCTCACGCAAGCTTCTGAAGATCCAGCATTTCTAG
Organism: uncultured Erythrobacter sp.; assembly: GCF_947502395.1. GTDB lineage: Bacteria > Pseudomonadota > Alphaproteobacteria > Sphingomonadales > Sphingomonadaceae > Erythrobacter. Next base: position 928,765 of record NZ_CANMZM010000001.1, on the reverse strand, counting down.
CAGAGCCAAGCGGGCCGCTATCACGCTTTTGGCCAGAGCTTCGCTGCCGATATCGGCTGGATCGATTTGCTCAGGCCAAGCCTTTGCAATGACACGCTCCATTTGGTTGGCCTTGGTCTCATCGAGCAGGAAGCGCGGATCGACCGTGGCCGGATCGCACACTACGCGCAGGCGCAGGCAAGCAGGACCGCCGCCATTGGCCATGCTTTGGCGCACATCGACCGGGACCACTTCGCGGATGGGGCCGTTGGAGGCCATCATCTCTTCGCAATAGGTCCAAACAGTGGGGCTCTCGCGGCATTCCTCGGGGACGATGAGATTCATGCTCCCATCGGGCAGGGTGACCAGCTGAGCGTTGAACAGATAGGTCCGGATCGCCTCTGCCATGCTCACCGCTGATGAGGGCACCTCGACCACTTCGAGCGCGGGGAATTTAGTGCGGATTGCCTCATAGGCACCTTGTTGATCGGTGAAGGCTTCTTGGTGGGTGAAGAGCACGCGCTCGTTTACAACGCTCACCACGTCATTGTGGAACGCGCCTGCTTCGATGGTTGCGGGGTTCTGTTCAATGAAAACGCATTTGGTCGTGTCGAGGCCGTGCAGCCTTGCAACAAGGCGGCTGGCCTGTTCGTGCTGGCGGGCGGGGAAACGACCGCCAGGCTTGCCGTAGACGAAGAGCTCGACACCCGCAGATCCATGGCCTTCACAAAAGCGTCCGTGATTGGCAGCGCCTTCATCGCCAAAGGTGGGTGGGACGGCATCGTGCACGGCAAAGTGTTCTTTGTCGCCAAACGCGATGTCGAGTTGAGCTTTGGTGTCTTGCCATTCTTGCGCGCGGTGAAGCATTGTGATGAGATTGGCCGGTGTCAGGTGGCATTTTCCGTCCGCAGTGTCCGGCGCTGGCGAGACAGTCGCCGCATTGGCGGTCCACATGCTTGATGCCGACCAAGGTGCTGCACGCAAGGCTGCCGCTTCGCTTCCGTCATAGGCAAGCGCAGATTGCAATGCGCCATTGGGGCGGGGGAGGGGGAGAAGGAAACCTTGCACCCCAAGCCGCGCCAGATTGCCTCGCATCTTGGCCAGACCCTGAAGCGCAGCGGCCCGTGGGTAAGACGGATCGCCCTTGTGGCTCGCACTCGCAATATTACCCAGGCTCAACCCCGCGTAATTGTGGCTGGGGCCAACGATTCCGTCGAAATTGATCTCTTTGAGCATTAGCGGGCAACACTCCATACCGTGTCACCCTCTGAGATATCGAGCGCGTCTGCGGCAGCTGAATCGATAGCAATCCCACCGTCTTGATCAAGGATCCGTGCGCCATAACAGGCACGAAAATCAGATAGCCGGCCAGTTGCGAGGATGGCGCGCTCGCCTTCTTCTATATCCATCGCAGTGACACTCGCCTTCACGCTGTTCTTGACGCTTTCGACGTTGTCCGTGCGCGCGGTCATGCTGGGCCCGCCATCAAAAATGTCGACATAGCCCTCATAGGCAAAACCCTCGTTCTCAAGCATGCGCATCGCCGCTCTGCCAGAGAGGTGGGGCACGCCGATCACTTTACGAGCATCTTCGTCGAGCATCGCGACATAGACGGGGTGCTTGGGCATCAGGTCGGCGATAAATTGATTACCATTGATCGCGTTGAAATAGTCCGCCTCGTTGAAGGTCATTCCGAAGAAACGCCCCGCGACATTGTCCCAGAAGGGACTATCGCCGCGCTCATCGATGATGCCGCGCAGCTCAGCCAGAATGCGGTCGGCAAAACGCTCGCGGTGCATGGCGATGAAGAGATAGCGACTGCGCGCGAGCAAAAGACCGTGCCCGCCAGCGCGCTCATTGGGGTGAAGGAAGAGTCCACCAACCTCGCTCGATGCTTCCAGATCGGTCACGAGATTGAGCATCTCGGTGCGCACCGTACGGTCAAGCTCTTGGCTGTATTGGGTGAGTGTGTTGAGCCGGTAGGAGTAGAACGGCCATTGCTGGCCTACCATTGTCATCAACTGGCAAGTGCCGCGCACAGCGCCAGTCTTGGGGTCTTCCAGCACAAGCACGAATTGCTCATCGCAAAGCTCATGGCCCGTGTTCTCAAACGCAGCAGCCGCGCGTTCCAGCTTGGCGGTCAGCGCCTTGCGATCGGCAGGCAGATTGGTGAAGCCGCCCCCGGTGAGCTTTGCCATCTCATACAGATGTTCCAGATCGGAAAGGCGCGCGGCGCGCAGGCGAAAACTCAAGAAAGTGCCCCCTCATCAAGACGCTGTATCACCCTCGCAGAAAGAGCCGCCCGTTCGGCCAAGCTTTCGGTGATCACAAACTCTTGCGGGGAGTGGATCGATCCCCCTCGCACGCCCATGGTGTCCACCACCGGGATACCGCAAGCGGCGATATTGTTGCCATCACACACGCCGCCTGTCGACTTCCATTTGATATCCTGACCAAGTTCTGCACCGCATTGGCGCACCAGATCGAATAGCTTCTGGGCCTTCTCATCGACCGGCTTGGGTGGACGAGTGACCCCGCCATGGGTGTGGGTCGATATCTCATGAATGGTTTCAAGTGTGCTCAGTAGACCTTTGAGATCACGTTCAAATTGCTCACCCACTCCGGTTGATTGCGGGCGAATGTTGAAACGCAGGACCGCGTGATCCGGCACCACATTATTGGCAGAGCCTCCCTCGATTTTTGCGGGATTCACGGAGATATCGGGGCAATGTAACGCTTTCAACTTCACCGCTAAATCGGCCGCGGCTACGATGGCGTTGCGTCCGTCATCAGGGTTGCGGCCGGCATGGGCGGATTTGCCGGTTATGATTACGGAATAATTCCCGCTTCCTCCGCGAGCATGAGCAAGCGTGCCATCAGGAAGCGCGGCTGGCTCGTAAGTGAGGGCCGCCAGCTTGCCACGCGCCGTCTCTGCGATCAGGTCCGCGCTGGCGAGCGATCCTGTTTCCTCATCGGAATTGAGAAGCACATCATAGCCAAGTGACCCTGCGCCTGTGTTCTGCTCAAACGCCATCAGCGCGTGGAGCATTACTGCGATGCCGCCCTTCATATCGGCCACGCCAGGACCGCCAAGAACGCCCTCTTCAAGCCAGGTCAGCCCCTGAAACGAGTGACCTTTTGGGAATACGGTATCCATATGGCCAGTTAGCAAGATGCGGCGGTTGGCGGTGGGTCGCACGCGCAGCACCATGTGCTTGCCGTGAGGCTTTTCGAATTCAGTGCCGTCGGCTGCTACCGCCGTGACGGGAGCCGGATCTACAAACTCGACCTCTCCTGGAAGTGCCGAAAACGCTTTAGCCAGAATGTCCGCTTGCCGCGCGAGCCCATCGAGGTTCGCCGTGCCTGTGTTGATCGCGCACCAAGCAAACACCTGCTCCAGCATGGTGTCTGCATCGATATCGGAAGTGGCGATTTGGCTGGTTGGTTTCATCAGAAACGATTTCTAGCGGAGCGGCGGAAACTATCAAGCCGGTCGTCAATCGAGGTGGTGACGTTAGGTCACGATTGCATTGTCTTATGTCTTTGGCCATAGGAGCCATCGTCCTCCTCCCCGGGATCCATCTTTATGGTATCTGAGGACGTTTATGCACGATTACACCGCCCGAGCTGGCCTTTCTGTCGATAGCCGATTGGCCGATCTGTTGGAGACCCATGTTCTGGCTCCGCTGGGCCGGGATGTCGGTGCCTTCTGGCAAGGTTTTGCGGACTTGCTTGCTTCATACGCGCCGCGCAATGCGGAACTTTTGGCCAAGCGCGAAGCTCTGCAAGCGAAGATTGACGCTTATCACATCGGGCGCGCTGGTAAGCCGCATGACGCGGCCGAATACGAAGCCTTCCTGCGTGAGATCGGCTATTTGGTGCCAGAGCCCGGCGACTTCCAGATTGGCACGCAGAACGTGGATGCAGAGATTGCCACGATGGCAGGACCGCAGCTCGTGGTTCCGATCCTCAATGCGCGCTTCCTGTTGAACGCAGCCAATGCGCGCTGGGGCAGCCTCTACGACGCTTTCTACGGCACCGATGCGCTCGACGCACCGGCTGCTAGACCCAGTGGTTATGACGAAGAACGCGGCGCTGCGGTGATCGCTCGCGGGCGGCAATTCCTTGATGAGACCCTGCCTCTGGTGGACCAGAGCTGGGCCGACCTGAAAGATGAAAACGACGGCAAGCTTCTGGACGAAAGCCAATGGGTGGGCTTCACCGAAAAGGGCTTATTATTCCAGAACAACGGTCTCCATATCGAAGTTGTTTTCGACCGCGAAAGCCCGATCGGAAAGACCGATAAAGCGGGCATCGCCGATATCAACCTCGAAGCGGCGCTTTCCACTATTGCCGATTGCGAGGATTCGGTTGCGGCGGTCGACGGCGAGGACAAACATCTCGCTTACACCAATTGGCTCGGCGTAATCCGGGGCGATCTGGAAGAGAGCTTCAATAAGGGCGGTCGCACGCTGACCCGCACTCTCAACGGCGATAAAACCTACAAAGGCAGCGCGGGTCAGACCCATGCTGTGTCTGGCCGTTCGATGATGTTTGTGCGCAATGTCGGGCACCTGATGACCAATCCGGCGATCCTGCTGCCCGATGGGAGCGAGATTCCGGAAGGGATCATGGATGCGGTCTTCACTTCGGCGATCAGCACTTTGGATGTCGAAGGTCACGCTAGATACGGTAACTCCAAGCACGGCAGCATCTACATCGTGAAGCCCAAGATGCACGGGCCAGAAGAATGCGCCTTCACCAATGATTTGTTCAACGCGGTGGAGGATCTGCTGGGTCTCGAGCGCTACACGATCAAGGTCGGCGTGATGGACGAAGAACGCCGCACCTCTGCCAACCTCGCCGCGTGTATTGAGGCGGTGAAGGACCGGATTGTCTTCATCAATACGGGCTTCCTTGATCGCACGGGTGATGAGATCCATACATCCATGCGCGCTGGCCCGATGATGCGCAAAGGCGCGATGAAGGGGAGCGATTGGCTGGGGGCCTACGAAGCGCGCAATGTCGCGATTGGCCTTAAGCACGGCCTCTCTGGCGTCGCGCAAATCGGCAAAGGCATGTGGGCCGCGCCCGATCTTATGGGTCAGATGATGGTCGAGAAAATCGGTCACCTTCGCGCAGGGGCCAACACTGCATGGGTGCCATCGCCCACAGCTGCAACCTTGCACGCGCTGCATTATCACGCCGAAAACGTGTTCGACATTCAGAAGGATTTGCCAGAACCTGCTGGGCTCGAAGCGCTGCTCTCGATCCCGCTCGCTGAGGGCACCAATTGGTCCGACGAAGAGCTGCGCGAGGAGCTCGACAACAACTGCCAAGGCCTGCTCGGTTATGTGGTGCGCTGGGTCGATGCGGGTGTTGGATGCTCCAAGGTCCCTGACATCAACGATGTGGGCCTGATGGAAGACCGCGCAACCTTGCGCATTTCCTCACAGCATCTTGCAAACTGGCTGCTACACGGTGTCGTGAGCGAAGAGCAGATCATGGACAGCCTTACCCGCATGGCGGCAAAGGTTGACGCGCAAAACGCTGGCGATCCAGACTACCAACCGCTGATCGGCAATGAGGATGCGCCCGCCTTTAGCGCTGCCAAGGACTTGATCTTTAAAGGGGTAGAGCAACCCTCAGGCTACACCGAGCCATTGCTTCACAGTTGGAGGCAGGTGAAAAAAGCGGGCTAATGCCAGCCTATTGCTTGGGCTCGATATCGTCCCAATCGATATCGAGCTCGCCCAAGTCGAATTCGATATCGAGGCCGGTCTCGGCATCTTCCATTGCTTGTAGCGCCTCTACGCCCCCTTCGGCGAGGGTCGCAAGTTTCTCTAGGTCACCGGTGACGGCCATGCTCATCATGGCGACTTCGCTTGCCACTTCTTCAAGTGACAGATCATCATCGAACGTCGCAAGAGTGGTAAGCTTTACGCGACAAGCATGATCGTTTAGCGATTTGATTTCATAGGTTTCAACCGACTTTACCAGTGCGAACAGTTGCGGCTCCATGGCTGCCTCAAGCGAATATCTCTTGCTTGCGACCTGATCGATTACGCGGAACTGAAAGACCGTATCGAGACCCTCCATGATCATTTCGAACTCGTTATCTGTCCCCTCAACGGCTCGCACACTTGCACCTGTTTGGGCGTGACGAAATTTCGGATCGGCAACATTAATCAGCGAGAAAACGTCTGAGGCCGCACAGTCGACTTCTACCTCAGCGGTGAATTCGATTGGGCCTTCGATCATTTGCTTTGATTCAAACACAGCTATCTCCATCACACCTTCGCGATGGTTGTCCGATTACGCGAAAAGCCTTAACGCTCTTTGCTCAAAGCAAAAGCCAACGCGACAAACTCCTCAACGCTCACCGTTTCAGCCCTGCGCGTGGGATCGATACCCACAATCTCCAGCGCATCCAGAGCGCCGCTCACGCCTTTGAGGCTCTGCCGAAGCATCTTGCGACGTTGGCCAAAGGCGGCCTCGGTCAGGCGTTCGAGCGTCTTGGCGGATACACTTGCCGGAGCTTCTTCGGGCGTCACATGCACAATAGCGCTCATCACCTTGGGGGGCGGGGTAAAGGCGCTGCGGTGGACTTTCATGGCGAGCTTGGCTTGCCCGCGCCATTGAGCGAGCACTGCCAAGCGTCCGTAGGCAGATCTGCCCGGCTTCGCGACAATCCGCTCGGCCACCTCGCGCTGGAACATGAGGGTGAGCGATTGCCAAAGCGGCGGCCAATTCTCGCCCGACAACCACCGCACAAAAAGGGCTGTGCCAACGTTGTAGGGCAGGTTCGAGAGCACGTGAAACGGCGCGCCGCCCATAATCTCTGCGTGGTCGAGCTTCATCGCATCGCCCTGGATCACAGTCAGCTGGTCAGGAAAGGCTTCGCTCAATTCCTTCAGTGCCGGCAGACATCGACTGTCCATCTCGATGGCGGTGACATTGGCTCCGGCTCGCAAAAGTGCGCGGGTAAGGCCGCCGGGGCCGGGCCCGACTTCGAGCACATTCGCGCCCGACAGATCGCCGGGTAGCGCGGCGATACGGTCGAGCAATTGTTCGTCGAGAAGGAAGTTCTGACCCAGCGCCTTGCTCGCGGAGAGTCCGTGCTTTGCGATGGTCTCTCTGATGGGCGGAAGGTCAGTCACCTAGGGATGCGCCCGTGAAGCAGCGCATTCGCCCGCCATACGGATCGCAGCGATCATGGCACAAGCATCAGCCTTACCTGTTCCCGCGATGTCAAAGGCCGTCCCATGATCGGGCGATGTGCGGATGATTGGCAGGCCCAAAGTTACGTTGACGCCTTGGTCAAACTCGAGTGCCTTGATCGGGATAAGCGCCTGATCGTGATACATACACAGCGCCGCATCGTAGCTGGGTCGCAAGAGCGGGGTGAACATTGCGTCTCCAGGGACGGGCCCGAATACGTTCACATCCTTGGCCTTCAACGCCTTGATCGCCGGTTTGATGATGCGCGCTTCCTCGTCGCCAAACTGACCGTCCTCGCCCGAATGAGGATTAAGCCCGGAGATCGCGAGGCGCGGGGCAGAAATGCCGAAGTCGCGTTTGAGAGCTGCGTCGACGATCATCGCCTTATGCTCGATTAGCTCTTGAGATAGGAGCACCGGCACTTCTGTCAAAGCGACATGCACGGTAATTGGCACGGTGCGCAATGTCGGCCCTGCAAGCATCATCACCGCGTCCTCAGGCGCTAATCCGCAAACGGCGGCGAGAAATTCGGTTTGGCCGGGATAGTCAAAGCCCACTTTGCCGAGCTGTGATTTGCTGACTGGAGCAGTTACAACCCCGCTCGCCTGTCCCAGCAGGACTGAACGTACTGTTTCGGCCAACGAATGCAGCGCGAGCGCAGCGCCTTCTTCGCTCGGGCTTCCGGGAGTGTACGCGGCATCACTGCCGACAAGGACTGGCAGGCCTTCATCAAACGCACCTACTGCTTCGCGGGCATCCGCAATTGCAATGATGTCGCAGTCAACGCCGCACGTGTTTGCGCAAGCGTGCAGCACATCGAACCCGCCAACCACAAAGAAGGGTTGACCGCCATTTTTGCGCTGTTGATAGGCGCGGAGAATGATCTCGGGACCGATACCCGCCGGATCACCAAGCGAAATCGCAAGCGGTAAACCTGTCACCGCATGCGCACCCTAATTGTACTCGATATAGGCGTCATTGCGCAGGTCGCGCAGGTAACGCTGGGCGCGCTTGTTGATGCGCTCCTCTTCGATTGAGTTCATCACTGACTGGAAGGTCGGCGCACCGTCATCTTCCGGATCGTCGCGACCGCACAGAACCAGCACGCGAACACCGTCTTGTGCTGTGCCGAAGGGCGGTGTCGCCTGCCCTACCTGCATGTTGAGCAGGATCGTCTGAAGTTGCTCAGGCAGTTGACGAACTTGAATCTGCGGGTTTGACACCACCGATGCTCCAATCGCTGCCGTTGCATTCTCGGCGTCGGAACAACCACGAAGCGATTGAACATAGGTGCCGAATTCCGCGACCTTGGTGTTCGCATCTGCCTCAGAAATACCTTGAGGAAGATCAAGCGAGATTTGCTTCAGGCTTAGCACGGAATCGCGCGGATCAGCCGTCAAGATACGCCGCTTATCAATGAGATACATGATGGTATAGCCACCTGGGATGGCGATCGGCCCCACCAATTGCCCCGGTTGCATCTGTAGGGCAGCATCCGCCATCGCTTGCGGCAGAGTTGCGAGCCGCAGAAAGCCTGTGTCGCCCCCTTGGATCGCGGTTGAGGCCTCCGAAAACTGGCGCGCATAGGCGACAAAGCTTCCACCTTGCTGAAGCTGTTCAACGATGCGTTGCATGTTTTGGAGCACCGCCTCGCGGTTCTCGTCATTAGCGCTCAGGTAGATTTCGCCAAGACGGTATTCTTCTGTTCCGCGCGAGGCTTCAAGCCGTTCAAGCACACCGGTCACTTCTTCAGCCGCGACATTAACGAATGGGCTGATGTTGCGGCGAATGAGGTTTTCCCAAGCAAGCTCGCCTTCGATTTGTCGCTTCAGAGCGTTGGACGAGGAGCCGATGGACTCGAGATACTCGTCCATCGCATTGGCTTCCTGGCCGAAATTCTGCGCTGCCAACTGGCTGTAGGTCTGTTCGATCTGAGCTTGTTCCACTCCGATCTCTTGCGCTTGGGCGGCTTGAATCTTGATTGTTTCATCAATCAGATTGCGGAGCACCTGAGAACGCAAACGCTGCAATTCCTCATCAGAAACCTCGGCTTCACTAGCGTTGGTCACGAGCTTCACACGCTGCTCAATGTCCGTGCCAGTGATCACGTAGCCATTGACCACGGCGGTCGCGCTTCGCTCATTAGGGCTGACATCGCCCAGAAGCGTTACATTGTCCGGCAAACCAAGTGGATTGCCGGGAGCAGCCGCATTGGGAGCACCGTTCTGAGCTACAGCCGGCACGAAAGGCACTGTCGAGGCTGCAAGAGTGACGGCGCCAAGGGCCATGAGAGGTGTGCGGAGTTTTGAAAATGCCTTGATGGTCACGATGTTGATCCCGGTTTTACGCATCATATGATTTGTTCTATTCGGAGCTGAGGGCAGGACTTGGGCACACTTGACGCGTGCCAATTGGCGATCCCGTTTCTGCCAAAGTCCATCCCCAACTATTCGGCCCCAGCTTAACAGAGGCTGAGTGTCGTTAGTGAGGCGCCTTAACCCCTTTTTGCACCGCTGCAAACGCGAATGCGCGTTCTAGATCAACGGAAGCCCAGATTTCGCAGAGCGAAAAAGACCTGAAAGCTGTTGCCCTCTTCCGCATCCCCAAAGGTGATGAAGTCGCGCCTCCAGGTGGCGCCGAATTCGATGCAGTCGTCGCGGTAGGCAATGCCGAACCGTGTCCGGATCGGTTCAAAGCCATCCGGGGCAAAGACCGGGTCTTCATCTTCATTGGTGAGGTTAAAGACCCCTGACCCGAATACCGACCAATTTCGTCCTATTGTGATGCGTGCGGCGGCGCGCAATTCTTCGCGGTCAGGCAAATCTTCGACCGTCTGAATGTCGCGGTCGAGCCGCAAATAGCCCAACTCAACGTAGTTTCGCTGTGACCCAACCGTCGCATCGATTTCATTGCGGCGCACGGCCACGTTATCTTTGTCCAGGCGGAAGCGATGGGTGAAGGAGACAAAGTTGCGAAAGCGCACCTCTGTCCGTCCGACAAAATCGGAGAAACGATCTGACAGACCGGTACCGTCCGGAAAAATCTCTTCCTCGTTTGAGAGGCGATAGGATTGACCGATATTGGTCTTTACCCGCCATCCTGGACGGTTGACTTCCCAATCCATGCCGTAGGTCACGCGTGCGCCGTCTTCGACCCGGTCATAGCCAGAGAAACGGTTGAGCGCGAACAGGTTTGAATCTTCCAAATCGATCGCCCGCGCGTCCTCGTTTGGAATATCAAGGTTACGGGTTGGCGGGCTGGCGACGAATTGAACGCGCGGGGTGAAAACCTGTGTTCCGCCGAAAGCTTCACCCACGAGCGGCCATTCAATATCGACCGCAGCCGTAGCCACTCCGCGCGCGGTAAAGCCCTCATTGCCGCGAAACGCTTCCGTGACAGTGGAGAGCGTGTCATTGGTGTTGTAGACGTCACCGCGTAGGAGTCCGGTGAATGTCACCAGTTGACCTAGTGGTGTGAGGGTCTTCTTGTCCCAACGCGCGCCCGCAAATGCACGCTGCGTGTCCTGCCCCTCGGTTCGAAGCAGGCTCAGCGTGTTGGCTTGCAATTGGAATTGGCCGCCGAGCAGGTCTTCATCGAAATTCCGCCGATAATCGATCGCCGGGATCGCCACAGGGATTTGGCCTTGATCCGCCGCAATCCGCAGTGTTTGCGTCGCCCATCCAGCGATACTCAGGTAGGAATTGTCATCAATCCGCTCGAGATTGATGGTCGAGCGCAGCCGATCATCGCGGCTGATGTCATAGCGGCGAAGAAAGGTACGGTCTGAGGCGACGCGGACCGATCCCGTGAGGGTCCAATTCGGCGAAAGAATGAAGCTGCCATTGGCAAAAAGGTGCCCGCGCGGCTCGTTTGTGGTGGTAGGTGCGACGCCAAAATTGGCCACCCGCCGACTGTTGGTCGCATAGCCGGTGATCTGGTAAGCACCCTTTTCCGTAAAATGCCGCCACTCTGCACTGACCAAAGGGGGAGCCTCGGTAAAGACACGGGCACCTAATGTAAGGTCTTTGTTGTCAGCGATTCGGGCGTAGTACTCACCCGATAGCTCAATCCCGTTCACCTGATCGATGCGGAAGTCAGGAACTAGAAACCCGCTTTCTGCGCTTCCATCTGTGCGCAGGGCAAGGCCCGGCAGGGGTAAAAGTCGCGTGCCGAAAATTTCTAGCGTCGCCCCTTCGAATCGGATGCGATTTTCAGCCGGATCAAACATCACCCGGTCAGCGGTTATGCGCCAGCTTGGGTTTCGCGCGCAGCCTTTTTCATCGGTGACAGGGCACGCCGAATAGGCAGCGTGGTTAAGGCTTACTATGCCATCTTCGCCGCGATCGGCAGAGCGGGCCGCAAGCCGCCCTCCAGTGCGAAGCGCGAGCAAGAGCTCATCCATGGCACCCGCTTCAAAAGCATCGTTGAGTTCAACAGTCTCTGTGAAGACCTGATTGCCGGCCCGATCGACAAAGCGAACCGAGCCACTCGCCTTGATCGCGCCAGTTTTCCGGTCCCAGACCACTTCATCGGCACGTACGGAGGCTTGTTCATTTCGTAGTATCACATCGCCGCGCGCGATGATGGTCTCGCCTTCGGAATCGTAGGCGACCTCATTGGCTTCGAAGGATATCTTCTGGCCAATCTCGCCCTCTGATCGCTGGCCTTGGGAATCCGGCGAAACTTGATCACTGGATGTAGGCAAAGGGATTTGCTCAGGCGCTTCTTGCGCAATGGCAACGGGGGCAAGAGCGACGCTACCGAGCATCATCGCGCTTGCGAGCGCGGCCTTGCCGCTAGCCTTCCGCGCGCAGCTGCGCTGAAATCCCTTCACGCTGACCCCGTAAGTTCCCGACATGGCTTGCCTATTGCACCGCTCACGCCTAATCGCAATCGCGTTTCCGGGCATTGGAACTCTTGCCCACGGTCAGGCGTTCTTGGGCGTCGGTCAAAGCACTCTCAATTTTGCGCCCGCGCGTTGGGCCAACTCTTTGGAACAGTCATGCAAATCCTTTTCACAGACACATCTCCTGCTCAAACGCGTGTAAGAGCGACCATCGTCAACCAGGGCGATACGCCAGAAGGTCTCGATCCGGTCCTCATCGAGGGTGCTGAGGCTTCGCGATTTAAGGGCAATGCGGGGCAAGTGTTTGAGGGCTTTGCAAGCGTGGATGGTGCGACCAAGCGGATCGCTCTCGTCGGCGCTGGAGAGAAAGGTGCGGACGATCGCCGTCTCAAACTGGAACGTGCAGGCGGCGCAGCGGTCGCGAAATATCTGCGGTCGGGTGAAGGAGAATTGGTGTTGGACCTTGGCAAGACAGGGTTGTCGGCAGAGGATGCGGGCGCCGTGCTTTTAGGAGCGAAGCTGCGCAGCTGGGCGCATGACGAATACCGCACCAAGCTTTCTGCTGACAAAAAAATCTCGTTGAAGACCGTCCATGTGGTCGGCGCACCAGAGGGCACCGAGTCCGATTGGGAGCGCAATGCCGCCATCGCGCGCGGGGTGGAGTTCACCAAGAAGCTTGTCACTGAGCCTGCAAATATCGTTTACCCGGAAAGCTTCGTCGCGCTTTGTCAAGAAGCGTTTGCGGGAACCGGCGCGGAGCTGGTTGTGCTCGGCGAAGCAGAGATGACTGAGCTAGGCATGGGCGCGCTGCTTGGCGTTGGACAAGGCTCTCGACGCGAATCGCAATTGCTCGCCATCCGCTGGAACGGCGGCAAGGAAGGTGATAAACCTTCGGTATTCGTCGGCAAGGGCGTGACCTTCGATACCGGCGGCATTTCGATCAAGCCAGCACCGGGTATGGAAGACATGAAGTGGGACATGGGCGGCGCTGGCGCAGTGGCTGGCGGAATGCTCGCAGTCGTATCGCGCAAGGCGAAAGCGAACGTCATTGGCGTTATGGGCCTTGTTGAGAACATGCCCGATGGCAATGCGATCCGCCCCGGCGATGTCCTCACCACGATGAGCGGCCAGACGGTCGAAGTGCTTAACACCGATGCGGAAGGTCGCCTTGTTCTCTGTGATGCGCTGCATTGGGCGCAGGAGACGTTTGACCCGGCTCAAGTGGTTGACTTCGCGACCCTGACCGGTGCGATGATTGTAGCGCTCGGCAATGAGCACGGCGGTCTCTTCGCCAATGATGACGCGCTGGCGGACAAGCTTCTGGCGGCGGGCAAGACCACCGATGACAAGCTGTGGCGCATGCCGATCGGGCCAGCATACGACAAGCTCATCAACTCACCCATCGCCGATATGAAGAACATCGGTGGACGCTGGGCGGGTTCGATCACCGCGGCGCAATTCCTCCACCGCTTCATCAAAAAGGGCACCCCTTGGGCGCACTGCGATATTGCGGGCATGGTGTGGTCGGACAAGCCGGGCGCAACCCACGAGAAGGGCGCAACCGGGTACGGTGCGCGGCTGATCGACCAGTTTGTCGCCGATTACGCTGAGTAATCTCGCCGTCCTCAAGTAGCGAAGCGGTAGGACAACAAAGATGCCCAGAATGCGGAAGAAATCAGATCTTCCGTCCAAAATCTGTGAGACCTGCGGGCTCCCGTTTAGCTGGCGCAAGAAATGGGCGCGGGAGTGGGAGAATGTCCGCTATTGTTCTGAGCGGTGTAAGCGGTCCAAACAATAGCGCCTCGACCACCCGCTCCCTACACCCTGATCATACTCCGGTGCGAAAATCCGGGTGGAAGGGTGGAGGGAGCGGGTGGCTTGGTCTAACGGTACCTCATGAAAGTCGATTTCTGGCAGCTCTCTAGCGACCCGGTTGAAAAGGTCGTCTCTCTGATCGCGCAGCGAGTCATGGACAGCGGCGAGCGTTTGCTTGTGGTGAGCAAATCACCCGATCAACGTCAAACCGTATCGCGCGAACTTTGGAAGGCGGGATCGGAGAGTTTTTTGGCCAATGGGGAGGCAAGCGGGGCAGGCGCAGCGAAGCAGCCAATCTTGTTATCCGACGCGACCGATGCGCCCAATTCGGCCAGCCACGTGATCTTTGCTGACGGTGAATATCGCGAACAATCGGGCTTTCAGCGGGTCTTTCTGCTGTTCGACGATGATACCCTCGACGCAGCCCGCGCGACTTGGCGCAGTCTCGACGGCATCGACGATCTCGAACGCGCCTTCTTCCGTCAGGACGGCGGCAAATGGATCAAGGTTGCCTGAACTCTTGCGCTCAGCCGATGGGCTGGCATGATAGTGCGCGAGGGTATGGGGAGATATCTAATGTGTAAATCAGCGATTGCATTGTCAGCTGCAGGCGCGCTGCTTCTGATAGGGTGCGGGTCAGAGACATCGGGTGAATTCACCACAGATGATGGCGAAACCGGCGAATACACCATCGACCAGACAAGCGGTGAAAGCTCTATGACGGTTGAGACCGAAGACGGGACGGTCAGCATGCGAACCAACACCGAGACGCCGGATAGCTTGCCGGCGGGTTTCACTCTATTCAGTGGGGCCGAAGTGCTCAGCAACACCATCATAGACCAAGGTGACACCAAGGGAAGCCTTACGACCTTCCGAACCGACGAAACGCCTGACGAAATCGTCGCGCACTACCGGGAGGAGGCCGAGGATGCCGGGATCACGATCCAGATCGAAACCAGCATGAACGGTGGTAAAATGATTGGCGGAGAGAATGAGCAAACTGGCACAACGTTCTCAGTCAGCGCATTTCCCGACGATGACGGTATTGTGACTGGCCAGCTGACAATTAGCGAAGAGCCTGGCTAGAACGCCGCCACACACCAAACACAAAACTTGAACTTGGCCGCGCTCACCGCTAGGGGCGCGCGAGAAATTTTTGACGTGTGGTTTCCGCACGTCCCTCTCTCAAAACAAGGAACAGTCCAATGGCGGTTACCCGCACCTTTTCGATCATCAAGCCCGATGCGACCAAGCGCAATCTCACCGGTGCCGTCACTGCCAAGCTTGAAGAAGCTGGCCTTCGCGTCGTCGCTTCCAAGCGCATCCACATGAGCCGTGAACAAGCCGAGGGCTTCTACGCCGTACACAAAGAGCGTCCCTTCTTTGGTGAACTCGTCGAGTTCATGATGAGCGAGCCAGTGGTTGTGCAAGTCCTCGAAGGCGAAGACGCTGTGAAGCGCAACCGCGACGTGATGGGCGCAACCAACCCAGCAGACGCTGATGAAGGGACAATTCGTAAGGAATTCGCGCTCTCAATCGGTGAGAACTCGGTCCACGGTTCAGACAGCGAAGAGAACGCAGCGATTGAAATCGCCTTCTTCTTCAACGACGACGAAATCGTTGGCTAAGCCGTATCTACCCCACAGGCTTTTGGAAGAGGCCGTCCTTAGGGGCGGCCTTTTTCGTGTCAGCTTCCCTCGGCGAAGCGTTTGAGTTGCTCTGAATGCGCAACGTGGGTCCCCTTGGCGCTTTCTGCCATCTGCGCGCGCATGGCGGTTAGCGCCTGCCCGTTGAGCTCCAGGCCTAGCGCTTCGTAGCAGCGTCTCATCGCGCTCTCCCAATCGTCATTGAGTTCATCAAAATGAAGCTTGGCGATGGGTCCCGTCCAGCCTTCGAGTGCGTCGGCCATCCGCTCCTCACGCATGGTGATCTTGTGCTCCCACAGCGCCTCGATCTGAGCGAGATCGCAATGGTCGGACTGGATCGCCATCTGGTTTGCGCACAAGGAGACGGCGCTGCGGTGCACCGCATCATGGTCGCGGGTCGCGATGACAAGCCGGGCATCGGGGAGCTGGGCAAGCAGGGCGGGCAGGTCCTCGGCAAAGGCTGGGACTTTTATCACACGTGGCTTATCCGCAATTCCCCGGGTCGCTGCATCGGTGCGCAGAATCCGCGCGAATTCATGGTAGATTGGCGTGGGGTCGCGAGCCTCGCTAAAGGCACTGTAGCTCGGGATATGCCACTGCGATTCGTAGATCGAATGGTGAAGCGCGGCGGAAATCCAGGCGAGCTCTTCCTCTACCTCTCCAACGCCCATCGGGTGAATCGATTGCAGCCACGGATTGAGCGCGCCCAGCATGGCGAGATCCAAGGCTGATTTGATCCGGTTCATGCCAGAGCGCGCCGGTACCGGATGATAGGCATCCTCATAGCGTGTGTGTGAATGCGCCGGGTCGCTCGCGAGCAGCTTGTGAATGCGCGTGGTGCCGCTGCGCATGTGGCCTATCACGATAATCGGCGGGGCGAACTTGGTATCGAGAAGGCTCGGTTGCACTCGCCAGAGCTCCCCGAAGGCCAGCCGGTTGCGGATCACCCTGACCAATTGGCCATGCGCCATCGCATGACCCAACGCATTGAGTTGCGCCTCTCCAGCCATTGCCGAGCACAGCTTCTCAAGCCGCAAACGGAAATCGGCAACATCTTCATCGCTCCGCCCGCTAATCTCGGCGTGTACTGAATCGTTGATGCCCTTGGCAGCAATAGCCCACAGCGCATCGGGCTCAAGGCTGGGCGGCGGGAGCCAGCCGCGCTCCCATGCGCGACCCAAAAACAAATTGGCGCGGTCTGCCAGTTTGCCACGCGACAGGAGGTGTTCGCGCTCTGGGGTGGGCATTAGAACTGATCGGCCGCGTCGAGCAGCTTGGTAAGCCTCGAAGGAGCGCACTGCCGCCAGCTTCGCTCTAGCCAGTCGGCGACGTGTTCCCAATCGACATTCGGCCGATTGAGGATCACTCCTACCCATCCGCTCGCGCCGTAATAGGCGGGCTTGTAGTAGGTCCCTGGTTGGTTCTCGACGAGGCCCATCAGTTCGTCCATGCTGCTGGTCTTCACCAGCACTGCAATGTGTTCAGATCCGTGGTGCTGCTGGCTGAAATGGGCGAAAAACTTGCCCGATTTCTCGGTGCCGACCCGAAAACCGGGCGAGCCATGACTGTCTTTCTCATGTGTTTCGGGAAGCGCCAGAGCCAATTCACGCAGTTTCGCAAACAGGAAATCCGGATCGCTCCCGCGCGAAACGTACTCGGCAATTGCACGCGGATAGAGCTGGTGCTCGGCCAGTTTCACCCTTTGCGCCAGGCTCTCTGCAGAATCCTCAGGCGCGATAGCGACGCGAACCTGCGCAAGCACCTCTCCTGCGTCGAGCTCCGCCGTGACGATATGCACGCTAGAGCCCGCATGGCTGTCGCCCGCATTAATCGCGCGATGAAAGGTGTCGAGACCTTTGTATTTGGGAAGAAGCGACGGGTGAATGTTGAGCAAACGACCTTCCCAGCGTTCGACAAATTCATCCGACAAAATCCGCATATATCCCGCGAGCACGATGAAGTCCGCGCCTGCCTCCATTACAGCGCGCTCCATCGCTGCATCCTGCTCTTCGCGGGTTACCCCTTTGTGCGAATGGGTGAAGGTTGCGAGCCCTTCGAGCTTGGCGAGCTCTAATCCAGTAGCGCTTTCAACATTGCTCGCCACCAGAACGATCTCAAACGCGGCTTCCTGAAGACGGCTGGCGTAGAGAAGCGCCGCCATATTGGTGCCTGTGCCGGATATGAAAATGGCGATTCTGGCCTTCGACTGCGAGCCTTCAGGCATTGTGCGTTGCACTCCAATCCTCGCGCCCGCCCCAGGTGCCTTGTGAGCCGCGCACGGTGCAGCCTTGCTCGCCAGCCTCTATCCGGCCCACTTGGACGACGGTTTCGCCCGCTTCCTCAAGGCGTGTTGAGACCGCGGCGACGCGATCTTCCGCGACCGCCAGCGCCATGCCGACCCCGCAATTGAACGTACGTGCCATTTCTACTGGCTCAATCGCGCCTTGAGCTTGGAGGAAAGCCATCAGGCGCGGCTGCTCCCATAGATCGGCATCGACCTGTGCATGGGCCCCCTTGGGCAGAATGCGTGGGATATTCTCAAGCAGACCGCCGCCAGTAATATGCGCAAGCCCATGGATCAGCCCTTCGCGGATGAGAGGCAGAAGGCTCGCAACATAAATCCGTGTCGGTTCAATCAAAGCGTCAATCAGCAAGCGCTCAGCATCAAACAACGCAGGGCGTTCAAGTTTCCACTCTTTATCCTCAGCGAGTCGCCGTACCAGCGAGTAGCCATTGGAGTGCACGCCAGAGCTTGCGAGACCGATCAGCACATCACCCGCCGCGACTTGCTCCCCGGTCAATTGCTCGCCGCGTTCAACCGCGCCCACGCAAAAGCCGGCAAGGTCGTAATCACCGTCTGCATACATGCCCGGCATCTCAGCGGTCTCACCGCCGATCAGCGCACATCCAGCTTGCTTGCAGCCATCGGCGATGCCTGCAACCACCCGCTCGGCAATGCCGTTCTCCAGCTTGCCTGTGGCAAAATAGTCGAGGAAAAACAGCGGTTCAGCGCCCTGAACGATCAAATCGTTGACGCACATTGCAACTAGGTCGATGCCAACTGTGTCATGCTTATCGTGCTCGATCGCCAGTTTGAGCTTGGTGCCAACGCCATCGTTGGCTGCGACCAAAAGCGGGTCAGTGTACCCCGCCGCTTTGGGGTCGAAGAAGCCGCCGAACCCGCCAAGTTCGCTGGTGGCTCCCGGACGTGCGGTGGCCTTGGCGAGTGGCGCGATGGCCTTCACCAGAGCATTGCCCGCTTCAATCGATACGCCTGCGTCGGCGTAGGTGTAGGGTGAGTTTTTGCCTTCCATTTTTTGCGCTTTACCCCTTTGGGCTTGGAATTCCACGCTGGTTTGGGCAAAGACCCATGAGATTTCCCCGATGGCGGCAATAGCAAACCTTTCTGGCCCAGTTTTGAGAGCCCCCATTCGTGCCCGCTGGGTGCTGGCAATCCTTGTGGCATTGGCTATGCTCGCGGGTGGATATGCGTTGGTGCTGGCGCAAGTTTCGGGTGATCGCGGAATTGCTCCGACGGCGTCGAGCTCGGATATCGAAGTTCGCGGGGTTGAGGTGGATGTCACCGGCGACGACCCGGCTGATGCACGCAGCAAGGCCTGGCGCGAGGCGGCCCGCAAAGCGTGGAGCCAAGCGGGCGGTCCGGCAGTTTCTGATGGCCAGCTAAACGGTCTTGTCTCAGCCATCGTGATTCAGCGCGAGCGAGTAGGGCCGAAGCGCTACGTCGCGACTCTAGGGGTGAGCTTCGATCGCCAGCGAGCAGGGCGCTATCTGGGCGGCGGGCGCTCCGGTCGGTCGTCCGCCCCGATGCTGCTCATCCCCGTAACTGTGAGCGGCGGAAGCTACACTGCATTTGAAGTGCGCAACCCGTGGCAGCGCGCTTGGGCAGAGTTCAATCCAGGCACCAGCCGGATCGACTACGTCCGGCCATCGGGAGCAGGAGGCGACTCGCTGCTCCTCAATTACGGCCAAGCCGGGCGGCGCAGCCGGGCATGGTGGCGATTGGCGCTCGACCAATATGGCGCGGCCGACGCACTTGTTCCTATCGCCAAGCTAGAGCATCAATTCCCCGGCGGTCCTATCAAGGGCACCTTTACGGCGCGCTATGGCCCAGACAGTGTTTTCCTCGACAGCTTTAGTTTGGACGCTGAAGGACCCGGGCAATTGCCCGAAATGCTGAGCGAAGCGGTTGATCGAATCGATCGTATCTATGAACAAGCGCTGGTCGATGGGAAACTAATGCCCGATCCCACCTTGCGGGTCGGCGGTTCGGGACAGGTGGACCCGGCGATTGCAAGGCTTATCCAGATTGGGCGAGCGATCGAAGCGCGCAACCGGGCGGAGGCTAACGCCGCTGCGACCACCGCCGCTCCAGATGCGGCCTTGCCGGGCACTGAAACGCCGGCGCCTGTGGCCGTAAATAGCTATGTCATTCAGTTCGCAACACCTGATCCGGCAACTTTCGACGCGAGTCTCTCGACAGTTCGCCAGGTCGCGGGCGTCCGCGGTGTTTCCGTGACCAGCACGGCAATGGGTGGCACGTCGGTGATGCAAGTGGGCTATGCGGGCGAGCTTTCTGCGCTTGCTGCGGAGCTTCGCGGACGTGGCTTTACCGTACGCGAAGGCGCGAATGCGCTCGCAATCAGCCGTTAGAGGCTGTGGGCGCGTATGCCAGAGACAAAAGAGCTTCCTTCTCAAATTGCCCTCCCGCTCTCGATTTCGGGAAGTGGTCAGTCTCAGCGCATTGTGGTTGGGAATGCGAATGCCAGCGTTATCGATGCGCTGCGTGCGCCTGAGGCCTGGCCATTTCGCACCGCTGTGCTGACCGGTCCTGCGCGTTCAGGAAAGTCGCTCTTAGGCCGCTGGGCACATTCACAGGGGATCGAAGTGATCGATGGTGCAGATGCCATGGATGAGGCGGAAGTGTTCCACCGGTGGAATTCGGTACAGGACGGTGGCTCCAATGCGGGCACTCCCCTTTTGCTGATCGCGGATAAAACGCCTTGGGAGGTTTCCCTGCCAGACTTGAAGTCGCGGCTTGGCGGATCGTTGCAACTGGCGATCGGTGAACCTGACGACGATATGGCAGCCCAATTGATCGAAGCTCATGCAGAGGCGCGTGCTCTCTCCTTGGCGGATGGCGCAGCTGAGTATCTTGTTACGCGTACAAGGCGGAGTTTTGTGGATATTGAGACACTTGTTGCGACGATCGATCGTATCAGTCTTGAACGCGCTGCCCCAGCCACCATGTCTGTCTGGCGCGCTGCGCTAGAAGCTATGCATGGTCCGCCCCAAGCAAAACTGCTTTAGGCAAATTTGCAATTGCGCCCGTTTGGTGGGAGAATCTGCTCATGTTCACAAAGCTCAAAGCCTATTTGGACTCAGTGAAAGCCCGCGATCCCGCGCCGCGCTCGCGCTGGGAGGTCATGCTTTATCCCGGTGTTTTGGCACTTGGGCTGCACCGAGTGGCGCATTGGTTGTTCAACGCAAAGCTGTTTTTCTTGGCGCGCTTTGTAAATCATTTCAGTCGTTTGCTGACTGCGATTGATATTCACCCCGGTGCTAAGATCGGGAAGAATTTCTTTATCGACCATGGCTTTACCGTCATCGGTGAAACCGCAGAGATCGGCGACAATGTCACGATCTACCAATGTGTAACCTTGGGCGGGACCAATCCCACCAATGGCAAGGGAGGGAAGCGTCATCCCACTGTCTGCGACAATGTGATTATTGGTTCAGGCGCGCAGGTTATTGGTCCCATCACAGTGGGGGAGCGTGCGCGGATCGGTGCCAATGCGGTGGTGATGGAGGAAGTGCCTGCGGGTGCCACAATGGTGGCGATCAAGGCGCGCTCAACTCTTGTCCCCGCAGAAGAATGGATGAAGGAGTTTATCCCTTATGGCACGCCTTTGGCGATGCAATGCGAAGATGAAGAGGGCAATAAGGTCGACTGCATTGAGAAGCTTCAGGGTGAGCTTGCCGAAATGAAGCAAGAAATTGCCTCTCTGAAAGCGGCCAGTGTCCCGGCAGAACCAGACACGATCCAAGCCAGCTTTGACCTTGGCAAGAGAAGCGGGACCGCTGATTGATGTCGGCAGGTTTGGGACCCGGTGGCACGGGAGAGATTGTCGCCTTTCCCGGCAAGACCGCGGCCAGCCCGGTTGGCTTTGATCGCGAGGAGCTAACGCGCATTCTCGACCTTTATGGCCGCATGGTCGCAGGCGGACAATGGCGCGATTATGCGATGGATTTTGACCGCCATGCCGCGACCTTTTCGGCCTTTCGTCGCGCTGCTGAACGGCCCAATGCGCGGATTGAGAAACGCCCGACTCTTCGCAATAAGCAAGGCATGTACACGCTGTTCGGTGAGCACGACCAAGTGTTAAAGCGGGGTAGCGAGCTGTCGAATGTCCTTGCGCCGATGGAACGGCGGCTTGTGAAGGTGGTCGAGGATTAGGCCGACCAGCCCACTTCTCATGGGAAAAGGGCCCCCCGCACGTTTCTGTACGAGGGCCCACTTTATAAGTTTGACAGCAGGATCAGCCGCGGGCGCTGCTCGGGCCGGTGCCGGTAACCTTTTGCATCGCTTTGAGGATCGCGCCTGACTGCTCAGAGCCCGATTGTGGTGCGATGAGGTTTGAGAAGTCGCTGATATCGCTCCAGCGGTCTGCGAAACCTTCGACAGTGCGCTCACCATCGGGCAGCCAAACGGCATCGTTCATCACAACCCATGAAGAGTGGAAGCCACCTGCGCCAGCGCCGACGATGGCGTTGGTTGGGGCGTCTTCGCTGACGAGGAAAAGAGCGGCAGGAACAACGTTCACCGGATCGAACAGTTTGAAGGCTTCTTCTGGGAAGAGGTCTTCGGTCATTCGCGTACCAGCAACAGGTGAAAGCGAGTTCACGCGGATGTTGTACTTCGCGCCTTCCAGCTGAAGCGTCTTCGTCAGGCCAGCAAGGCCGAGCTTGGCCGCGCCGTAGTTGGCTTGACCAAAGTTGCCGAAGAGGCCGGTTGATGATGCGGTCATCAGGATGCGACCATAACCTTGCTCACGGAAGGTTTCCCAGCATGCCTTGGTGACGAAAGCCGAACCTGTAAGGTGAACTTTGAGGACGAACTCGAAATCGTCCGGGGTCATTTTCGCGAAAGTCTTGTCGCGAAGAACGCCTGCATTGTTGATGAGGATGTCGACACGGCCCCATTTTGCTTTGGTATCCGCGACCATCTTTTCCATCTGGTCATACTCGGTGACCGAGCCGCCATTGGACATGGCTTCGCCGCCCATGGCTTCGATCTCTTCGACGACTTTAAGAGCCATGTCAGAGTGGCCAGTGCCGTCGCGCGAACCGCCGAGATCGTTGACAACAACCTTTGCGCCACGGCGTGCAAGCTCAAGCGCGTATTCGCGGCCCAGACCGCCCCCGGCACCGGTGACGATGGCTATTTTGTCTTTGAAGTCGATGCTCATGGGGAGTTGTCCTTTCCTTGGGGGGTCTTGTTATCGCTTTTACGAGTGCGAGGCGGCTTTACGCCCGCGTAAACTCAAAAGTGAGCGCTGCGTGGCAGGATTCTCGCTGCGTTGCAACAGGACGTTTGGCCTGGGCAAGCTGTCGTAGCGTCAGAAGGGCAGATTAGCGCGTTTCAAGCGCCTGAATGAGCTGATCCAGCGAATCAATGACCGCATCAGCGCCCAACTCATGCGGAGGTCTGTCGCAATAGCCATAGGCCGCGCCCACCACTGGCATTCTCGCAGCTTTTGCTGCCTTGACGTCATAGGTCGAGTCGCCGACGAAGGCGAAGGCACCGCCGCCGCACCTTTCGCGGGCTTCAAAGAGGGGTTCGGGATGCGGCTTGGCGAGGAATTGTCCATCGGGCCCCTTGCCCATCGTATTACCGCCGATGATGGCCTCGAACGGTTCGATGAAGTCGAGCTGGGTCAGGATAGACCGGGCAAACTCTTCAAACTTGTTGGTGACCACAGCCACGCGCACGCCGCGTTCCTTCAGTTCGGCGATCACGTCACGTGCATGTGGGTAGGGGTGGGAGTAGACTGCATTGTGCTCCGAATAATAGGCTAGCATCTTCTTGTAGAGCACTCTGAACTCATCTTCGGGAAGGTCGCCCTGCAACTCAACCGCACGCGCCAGCATGAGCTTGGCCCCGCCACCGATGAGGTCCTTGGAGCTATTAACCGCGACCGTCTCAAACCCGCCCAGTGTGAGCGCGTGATTGACCGCCTCGCCCAGATCGCGGTGCGTATCGAGAAGTGTGCCATCGAGGTCAAAACCCACGGCTTTGAAAGGAAAATCGGTCATAGAGCCCCCCGCGTGAAGGAACTGACTTCAATCTGCAAGCAATTGCTGGCAAGCGGTCCCCCAAGTGCCGCACAACGTGCTATAAGGTTTACGTAATGAAAGACTTTGCCGCCATCGTCCTTGCCGCGGGCAAGGGTACACGTATGAAGAGCGATCTGCACAAGGTGCTCCACCCGATTGCGGGTAAGCCCATGCTGATGCACTTGCTCGACACGTTTGTTCTATTGGGCATCAATCGAATTGTAGTGGTTTCCGGTGATCGGCGTGAGCAATTGGACAAGGCGCTTGAAGGACGAGACATTGCGACAGCCTTGCAGGACCCGCAGCTGGGCACGGCGCACGCTGCGCTTCAGGCGAAGGAGGCTCTAGAAGGCTTTTCCGGCAATATCATGGTCTGCTTCGGCGATGTTCCGATGGTTCGGAGTGAGACCGTCCAACACCTCAATGACGCGTTGGCGGAGGGTGCCAAAGTCGCGGTGCTCGGCTTTAGACCTGCCGATGCGCTCGCTTATGGTCGGATTATCGCCGATGATAACGGCACTGTGCGCAAGATGGTCGAGTTCAAAGACGCGACTGAGCGCGAAAAGAAGACACGCCTTTGCAATTCGGGCCTGATCGTAGCGCATTCGGACGATATGTGGCCGTTGCTGGAGGCGGTTGATAACGACAATGCGCAAGGCGAGTATTACCTCCCTGATGTCGCCACCGGAGCGATTGCACTCGGTGACAAGGTTGTGGTGATTGAATGCGAGCCCGATGAAGTCGCCGGGATCAACAGCCGCGCTGAGCTGGCAGAAGCTGAACAGCGCTGGCAGGCGGCTCGGCGTTTGCAGGCGATGGCTGATGGTGCGACGTTGAAGGCGCCTGACTCCGTGTTTTTCAGCCACGACACCAAGCTTGGACGTGACGTGACCATTGATCCGCATGTGGTCTTTGGCCCCGGTGTCACCGTTGCGGACGACGTTCATATCAAGGCCTACACGCACCTTGAAGGCGCGACCCTCGCAACTGGCGCTCAAGCGGGCCCATTTGCGCGCCTGCGCCCGGGCGCCGTGATGGAAGAGAACAGCTTTGTCGGCAATTTCGTCGAGATGAAGAAGGCAACCCTTGGCACAGGCGCAAAGGCCAGCCACCTATCCTACATCGGCGATGCAACCGTCGGCAAAGATGCCAATATCGGTGCAGGAACCATCACCTGCAATTACGACGGTTATTTCAAATATCAGACCGTGATCGGGGAGCGTGCATTTATCGGGTCGAACTCCGCACTCATCGCTCCCGTCACCATTGGCGATGATGCAATCGTGGCCGCTGGAAGTGCAGTTAGTCGCGATGTGGGCGCGGGCGACCTGCGCATGGTGCGCGCTGAACAGCTGGTGAAACAAGGCTGGGCTGACCGCTTCCACGACACGATGAAAAAGAAGAAGGCAGCGGCCAAGAAAGATAGGGCAAAGAAGAGGAAGTGAGGATGACACCAATCCTGTTCACTGCCACCACCCAGCCGGATAAGGCCCGGCAATTCTATACCGAGGTCATGGGTTTTACTCTCATCGACGACAGCCCTTTCTCGCTCGAATTCGATGCCGCAGGTACAATGCTGCGCGTCCAAAAGGTTCAGGAGTTGCACCCGCATCCCTTCACAGCAATCGGCTGGAAGGTCGACGATATTGCAGCCGAGCGCGACCGCCTTGCTTCGAGAGGCGCGACATCTTTAAGCTTTGAATTCATGGAGCAGGATGAACGCGATATCTGGAAGGCTCCTGACGGTGCAAAGGTGTGCTGGTTCAAGGACCCGGATGGGAACACGCTTTCTCTAACCGAGTGGCCGGCTTGAGCGACGATCCCGGCAGGTGCTGGCTGTGCGGGCGCCCTTTCGAGACTCTGATTGAGTGGCACCACCCTGTTCCCAAATCGAAGAAGGGCCGCGCGACGGTTCCGGTCCACCCGATCTGTCATAAGACGATCCATGCCAATTTCACCAATGCTGAGCTCGCCCGTATCGGTGATGATCCAGACGCGATCCGGGGAAAGCCAGCGATCGCCAAATTCGTCAAATGGGTGCAGCGAAAAGAGCCCGATTTCTACGCGCCGACACGGCGGTGAATGTGGGCAATCCGGGAACCAAACTGACGCGTAACTGCTGATAGCAATAGTGCTATCAAAGGAAAGCGTCATGGGTATAGGAAAATGGGTTGCAGCAGGGGCTGGCTTGGTCGCCGCTGGAGGTGCAGTCGCCTATGCGCAATACCGCGATATTGAGAAACCCGCCTACGAAGTCGTCATGGCTGATGAAGCCTTTGAACTTCGCCAATACGGCACCATGATCGTTGCCGAAGTGACCCACACCGGGTCGCGCCGAGGCACGAGTGGCAAAAGCTTTCGCCGCCTTGCCGCATACATCTTTGGTGATGATCGTCCCGACGGAGGCGAGCCAATTGCCATGACATCGCCAGTAATCTCAGAGCGTGTAAATCAGAATGAGGCTATCGCAATGACCTCTCCGGTCATGTCCGAAGAGCTGGGGGATGGTGAGTGGCGCATGCGATTTGTGATGCCGTCGAAGTACACCATGGAAACGCTGCCCACACCACCTTCAGCCGTTACGCTCACCGAAGTGCCTGGTCGGCGCATGGCGGCAGTGCAGTTCAGTGGCAATGCGCCCGAAGGTGACCTTGCCGAGATGGAAGCCCAGCTAAACAACTGGGTCGAGGATCAAGGGCTAACGCCCGTGGGTTCGATAGAATATGCCTTTTACGATGCGCCAATGGTTCCAGGACCACTGAGGCGCAACGAAGTGATGGTCGAGGTCGCCGCCCAATAGCACACCAGCGGGGGGGTATAGCTGGGGTACCGAAGACGCGTGCAGGCGACGACCTCTGGTGCTCAAACGCTTTCCAGTTCGGATGTCCGCATATCGGAACTTCCGCGGGAGAAATCGCGCTCCCATTCTTCAAACTCGCTGCGGCTCAAAAGATACCGTTCGCGAGCTTCGTGAAAGCTGATCGCTTGCTCATGCACAGCACGGACCACGCCGGCCTTGCGAGCGCGGGACCAATGCGCGCGGTGATTTTTGGGCAGGCCATATTGCTTGATCGCTTGGGCGATAGACATGTCGCTGGGGTATGCCATTTCATTAACTCCTTTGTGTCGCCCCTGATGAGACTAGAATTGGAGTTTGGCTTTAACCACGACCTACCAAACAAGGTTAATTTGGCGTTGATGAAGCGCCCCGTTGCTTCCGTGGGACGAACGGAGCCCAAAGTGTCGGCTTTATTTACAACAGCAAGAAAAAGGGCGACTTCCCATGAAGAAAGCCGCCCGTTTCCATTTTCGAATCTCAAGCTTTCGCTGATACTTATTCGTCCATTAACTGCTGCATCAGATAGATGTATTGCAGCGCTTGAAGCTTGGCGCGCTGTTCGTTGTCGACACCGCCGGAGTGGCCACCGGTCATATCTTCAAAGTAGTAGTAGGGGTGACCCTGTTCCTTAAGGCGCGCGGCCCCTTTGCGGGCATGCGCCGGATGGGTGCGGTCATCCGCCGTTGATGCCCAAAGGAAGGGGGTGGGGTAGTCCACGCCCTCTTTGATCATCTGATAAGGCGAATAGCCTTCGATCCATGCGCGTTGCTCTGGAATGCGCGGGTCGCCATATTCGCCGATCCATGACGCACCGCGCCCGATGACGTGATAGCGTAGCATGTCGAACAGCGGGATTTGTACAATCGCTGCCCCAAACAGGTCTGGGCGCTGGGTGAACGCCGTGCCGACAAGCAGGCCACCTTGTGAACCACCTTGGATGCCAAGGTGCTCGGGAGCGGTGAAGCCACGGTCCACCAAATCCTGACCTACGGCGATAAAGTCATCCCAGGTGCGCTGCTTGTTCTCACGGATAGCAGTCTGGTGCCAACCTGGACCAAATTCGCCGCCGCCGCGGAGGTTTGCGAGCACATAAGCGCCGCCGCGCTCGAGCCACATCTTGCCGGTAGAGCCAAGATAGGCGGGCAGGCGCGGAATCTGGAAGCCTCCATAGCCCGTCATTAAAACGGCTGTCTCGCCATTCAACTCCATTCCGGCAGGCTTGACGATGAAATAGGGGATCTTGGTGCCATCGGCGCTCGTGGCCGAGAATTGCTCAACTTCCATACCCGTCGGGTCGAAGCGTGCCGGCGAAGTCTTGAGCGGCTGAGGAGCGCCAGAACCATCGGTGTAGTAGAGCGTCGTCGGATTGAGGAAGTCGGTGACGGTGAACATGATCTGCTCGCTCTCATTCGAGCTTGCCGCAATGCCCACCGTTGCGTTGTCGGGCAGCGCCACCTCTTCGCTGACCCAGGCGCCGTCCTCGAAGTTGAACTTCAGCACCTTGCCGATCACGTTATCGAGGAGACCAACATAGAGTGCGCCTGCTGTAATCGCGCCGCCACGCTTGGTCTGGCGCTCACCAGGGGCCCAGACAAGCGTCTTGGTCGCCGCGTTGGGGTCAACCTTGAACTCTTCAAGATCAACCGCGATCAGGCTGTCCGCAGGAAAGGTTTGACCGTCGACTTCCCAATCAACATCGGTCGAGAACAGCATGTGCCCATCGACAATGCCATAGGGCGAGGCTTTCTTGGGAATATCGAGCTTGACCCAGTCGAACGCTGGATTGAGCCAGTAATACTCGCTCTCATGGAAGCTTACGCCGCGGAAAGCCGTGGTTGCGTGGATTTCGCCGCTTGCGTCGCGCACGAGGTTGGCACCGGCCCACACATCGCTCGCTTCGCCGCGGTAAAGCTCATTAGCATCGGCAATGTCTGTCCCACGCTTCCATACGCGGGTGGTGAAGGGATATTCACTGTCAGTCAGCGTGCCTTCGCCAAAATCGCGGCCGACAAAAAGTGTGTCTTCATCGAGCCATTGCACGCCGCCCTGGCTTTTTTCGGAAAGCTCAAAGCCGCCTTCAACGAACTCTTTGGTCGTCATGTTGAACTCGCGCATGATGGTGGCGTCTTCACCACCATCGCTGAGTGCAATCATGCACATTTCCATCTTGGGCGGGAGGCATGTTGAGCCTTTGTAGACCCATTCCTTACCTTCCGCTGCGGCCAAAGCATCCACGTCGAGCACGGTTTCCCATTCAGGGTTTTCGCTCTGATAGCTTTCAACGGAGGTACGGCGCAGGAGACCCTTGGGGTTCTCTTTGTCCTGCCAGAAGTTGTAGAGTCCGTCCGGGCGGAAGCTTACGAAGGGAATGCGGTCTTCGCTGTCAAAAATGGCGAGCGCTTCGGCCTTGAGTGTTTCGAACCGAGGGTCTTCTTCCAGTTCCCCGAGCGTGCGTTCGTTCTCGGCAGTGACCCAAGCGAGCGCTTCATCGCTACGGGCCTCTTCGAGCCAAATATAGGGATCTTCGTCGGGGCCGGGCACACCATCGGAGGATTGGCCTTGAGCATTTGCTGATGTCACTGCGCCGATTGTCATAACAGCGGCCATTGCGAGAGTTGATACAAGTTTCAAACCTTCTCTCCTTGAGGGATTTCAGAAGGACGGTGTGCCGTGTTGTCACGACCTTGTGAAGGGGGAAAAGCAGCTTTCGACACCGGGGAAGAAGGTGTAATAGTCGCGGTATTCCTGAGGTAGGGCGTAAGCCGCAAACGCGCCTCCGTAGCCGAGCACAAATATCACACCCACAATCGGACCAAGTGCGAATGCAGGACCATGCCAGCGCTGCGGCCTGCGAAAGTGTAGCGCTGCCAGAATGTGGCTCACCAAGGCTATCACCGCAAGCGTGTAATATACGGCGAAACCGTATCTGATCGGATCAATGATGAGTGTGCCGCCTGCCCAATAGAAATTGGTATCAAGGCCTACATACAGGCGGGTGATCAGCGCCGCAGCGGTATGCTGGACGATGAAGTAGGCAAGGTAGCACGCGCTCACAAACTGCACCCAATGCCAGCGGTCTTTGATTTTGCGGTTCCGGATCGCGGCGAGGAGTCTGAAGCCGAGTACAATTTGCAGGGCAAGGCCGGCCACCAAAGCCATCTCAATCAGAGGAAACTGATAAAGCAGGCGAGCCCAGCCCAAAGCCTCGGTGTGCACCTCCACTCCGCCAAGCGAGGAGAAATGCATCGTGAAATGCACCGCGATAAAGATCAACAGAAAGATCGCCACCCGCCCGTGTGCTTGCTTGGCTTGCCTTGCGCTGAGGCTCATGTCACTGCTCTCAAATCGGATATTTGATATCCGGATAAAATATATCCGATTAAGGAGTCAAGCATGAAATTGGGCAAAGGGGTGGAGTGGTGCACGCATATTTGCGGGATGCTTGCGCTTGTGCCTGAAGGCAAGGGGCTGAGTACCGACGCCTTGGCGGACTTCTTCGAGGTGCCTTCGGCTTACCTTGCCAAGCAAATGCAGTTGATGCGCCGTGCTGGAATCGTGGAAAGTGTCCGGGGGAAGGGGGGCGGCTATCGGCTCGCGCTCAGTGTGGATGCGATCACCTTGCTCGACATAGTGCAAGCAATTGAAGGCCCTAGTCCAGCCTTCCGTTGCACGGAAATCCGTCAAAACGGGCCATGTGGGTTAAAGCGCAAGGACTGCAAAAACCCCTGCGAAATCGCCAGCGCCTTTGCCGAGGCAGAAGAAGTTTACCGTGAAGCCCTGCGCGCCAAGACCATTGCCGTAATCAACGCAGAGGCCGCCGCAAATGGATCACCAGAGCACTTTATGGAAGTCGCCCAATGGGTGCAAAAGCAGGTGAGCTAAAACGAAAAAGGGCGACCCGTAAGGCCGCCCTCTTAATCTTTGTCGAGTGGTTAAGCAATTTAAGCCTCAACATGCTCCGCAAGGACAGTGATGCCGTTCTCGCTTACCTCGGCAAAACCGCCTTTGACGTTGATCAGCTCAGGCTCACCGCCCGCTGACTTGAATACTTGAACCGCGCCATCGTCGATTGTGCTCATGAAAGGCGCGTGGCCTTCGAGAACGCCGAATTCGCCCTCTGATCCGGGAACCACAACCATGTGGACTTCCTCAGAGCGGACCTGTTTGGCAGGGGTTACGAGTTCAAAATGGAGTGCCATTTGCTCTTATCCATCAACGCTGGCGTCAAAGTGACGCGTAGCTTTTTCAAATTTGTCACGGCAGCCGGGATTGCAAAACCCCACAACTTTGCCGTGATACACCGTTAGGCTGTCTGCCGAGACCGGATCGCCCGACCAAGGACAGGTCTCATTGACGCAGTCCTTGATGTCGAGCGTACCAGTCATCCGCGTTTAGCCTTCCTCAGCGAGCTTGGCGGCTTTCTCAACCACCATGTCGATGCCGCCAACCATGTAGAAGGCTGCTTCTGGAAGGTGATCGTATTCACCGTCCACAACCGCCTTGAACGAGGCCACCGTGTCTTCGACCTGTACGAACAGACCTGGGATGTTGGTGAAGACCTCTGCCACGTGGAATGGCTGGCTCAAGAACTTCTGGATCTTACGAGCGCGCGCAACGGTGAGCTTATCTTCTTCTGAAAGCTCGTCCATGCCCAGAATGGCGATGATGTCTTGCAGCGACTTGTACTTCTGCAGCGTCTCTTGAACGCGGCGAGCAGTGTCATAGTGCTCTTGGCCAACAACCGATGGTTCAAGAACGCGGCTGGTTGAATCGAGCGGGTCAACAGCTGGGTAAATACCAAGCTCAGAGATCGCGCGGTTCAGCGTGGTGGTCGCATCCAAGTGAGCAAACGATGTTGCAGGCGCAGGGTCGGTCAAGTCATCTGCGGGGACGTAGATGGCTTGCACCGAAGTGATCGAACCTTTGTTGGTCGAGGTAATACGCTCTTGCAGGTTACCCATGTCGGTCGACAGAGTTGGCTGATAGCCCACCGCCGAAGGAATACGGCCAAGAAGCGCGGACACTTCGGACCCTGCTTGCGTAAAGCGGAAGATGTTGTCGACGAAGAACAGAACGTCCTGACCTTCCACATCGCGGAAATATTCCGCCATGGTGAGGCCGGAAAGCGCCACACGGGCACGCGCGCCGGGAGGCTCGTTCATTTGACCAAAGACGAGGGCCACTTTTGAACCCTCTGGCGTTGCAACGCCGTTATCGTCTTTCTTGATCACCTCTGCGTCGAGGAATTCGTGGTAGAGATCGTTACCTTCGCGCGTACGCTCACCAACGCCGGCAAACACAGACACACCGCCGTGGCCTTTTGCGATGTTGTTGATGAGTTCCTGAATTAGAACCGTTTTACCAACGCCGGCACCGCCGAACAGACCAATCTTACCGCCTTTTGCGTAAGGCGCGAGAAGGTCGATCACTTTAATGCCGGTCACAAGAATAGCCGCTTCGGTGGACTGGTCCACAAAGGCAGGTGCTTCTGCGTGGATAGGCATGGCTTTGTCAGCGCCAACCGGGCCAAGCTCGTCAATTGGCTCACCAACGACGTTCATGATGCGGCCGAGTGTTTTCGGGCCAACAGGCACAGAAATCTGCGCGCCGGTGTTGATCACTTCAGCGCCGCGAACGAGACCTTCGGTTGCGTCCATAGCGATGGTGCGAACGGTGTTCTCACCAAGGTGCTGTGCAACTTCGAGAACGAGCGTTTTTCCGTCGTTCTTGGTTTCAAGCGCGGTGAGAATTGCGGGCAGTTCGCCGGGGAACTGCACGTCAACAACAGCGCCAATAATCTGACTGATCGTGCCATTGGTCGTTTGGTTAAGTGCGGGTGCGGTAGCCATGGTGTTTCCTTAGCCTTCGTTTACAGCGCTTCTGCGCCAGCAATAATTTCAATAAGTTCAGTCGTAATCGCGGCCTGACGGCTGCGGTTGTACTGGATGGTCAGCTTGTTGATGAGGTCGCCTGCGTTGCGGGTCGCATTGTCCATCGCGGTCATCGAAGCGCCTTGCTCTGATGCCTCACGCTCAAGCAGCGCGCCGAAAACTTGCGTCTTCACATAACGCGGCAGGAGAGCTTCGAGGATTTCCTCTTCGCCCGGCTCATATTCAACCACGGCGCCGCCGTCATCCGAAACCTCAGGTGAGGGGACAGGGATCAACTGATTGACCGTTGGGTTTTGCACCAGAGCCGACTGGAAAGTCGGGTAGATCAGGTGAGCAACGTCAAATTTGCCGTCTTCAAACATTTGGATGAGTTCAGCAGAAATCGCGTCGGCCTCTTCAAAGCCCGGCGTTTTCACCGCGCTGGTGTCAAAGCCGCCAGTGATCGCTTTTTCAAACTCGCGCTTGAGAGGCGCACGGCCCTTCTTGCCGACGAGGTAAAACTCGACCTGCTTGCCTTGGGCTTGAAGCTCCTGCGCCTTGGCTTTGGCAGCCTTGACGATGTTTGAGTTCAAACCGCCGCACAGGCCTTTGTCGGTGTTGACCACAACCAGAAGGTTGCGCTGGTCGCTACCGGAACCTGCGAGAAGCTTTGGCGCGCTGTCGCCGGACACTTTGCCAGCGAGCGAGGCCATAACGGCGCTCAAACGCACAGCATAAGGCCGTCCGGCTTCAGCAGAGGCCTGAGCACGGCGCAGCTTAGCCGCTGCGACCATCTGCTTGGCCTTGGTGATCTTCTGGGTCGACTTAACCGACCCGATCCGATCTTTTAGTTCCTTAAGACTTGGCATTGTGCCTCAATCTTCTCCAATTCGTCATCCCGGCGAAGGCCGGGATCCATTGCAACGGTTGTAACTGGACCCCGGCCTGCGCCGGGGTGACGGGTTAATCAATTACGCAAACTGCTTCGCAAACGCTTGCAATGCCGCAACCGTCGCATCCTTCGCGCCGTCGAACTTGCCGCTGTCACGGATCGTTTTCAGAACGTCAGCGTGCTCGCTGCGGAAGTAGGCGAGCATTTGCTCTTCATATTCGCCCACACGCTCAACAGCGACATCGTCGATATAGCCGTTGGTGCCAGCGAAGATCGAAACGGTTTGCTCTTCAAACGGCATTGGCGCGAATTGCTTTTGCTTAAGCAGCTCGGTCAAACGCGCGCCGCGGTTGAGGAGTTTTTGCGTGGACGCGTCAAGGTCCGACCCGAACTGAGCAAACGCTGCCATCTCGCGATATTGCGCAAGGTCGAGCTTCATCGAGCCCGAAACCTTCTTCATCGCTTTGGTTTGCGCGGCACCGCCCACACGAGACACCGACAGACCCACGTTAATCGCAGGACGGATGCCTTGGTAGAAGAGGTCGGTTTCAAGGAAGATTTGACCATCGGTGATCGAAATCACGTTGGTTGGAATGTAGGCGGACACGTCGCCAGCCTGCGTTTCAATGATCGGCAGAGCGGTCAATGAGCCGTGGCCTTCGCTTTCACTCATCTTCGCTGCACGCTCAAGAAGACGTGAGTGGAGATAGAAAACGTCACCCGGATACGCTTCACGGCCCGGAGGACGACGAAGCAGAAGCGACATCTGACGGTAAGCAACAGCTTGCTTGGAAAGATCGTCATACACGATGACGGCGTGCATGCCGTTGTCGCGGAAGAATTCACCCATCGCACAGCCGGTGTACGGTGCGAGATATTGCAGTGGCGCAGGCTCGGAAGCGGTTGCGGCGATAACGATGGAGTATTCCATCGCGCCGTTCTCTTCGAGTTGCTTCACGATTTGCGCAACGGTCGAACGCTTTTGGCCGACGGCTACATATACACAGTAGAGCTTCTTGCTCTCATCATCGCCTGCGTTGACGCCCTTCTGGTTGATGAAGGTGTCGATCGCGACAGCGGTTTTACCGGTTTGACGGTCACCAATGATAAGTTCGCGCTGACCACGGCCAACAGGGACCAGAGCGTCAACAGCTTTGAGGCCGGTTTGCACGGGCTCTGACACAGATTCGCGCGGGATAATTCCCGGCGCTTTCACTTCAACACGCTGACGGGTCACGTCAGTGATCGGGCCTTTGCCGTCGATGGGGTTGCCGAGCGCGTCGACAACGCGGCCAAGAAGGCCTTTGCCAACCGGAACGTCCACAATCGTCTCGGTCCGCTTAACCGTGTCGCCTTCTTTAATCTCAGCGTCAGAGCCGAAGATCACGACACCGACGTTGTCACTTTCAAGGTTCAGAGCCATGCCCTGAACGCCGTTAGCGAACTCGACCATCTCACCAGCCTGAACTTTGTCGAGGCCGTGGATACGGGCGATGCCGTCACCAACGCTAAGCACGGTGCCAACTTCGCTGACTTCAGCTTCAGTGCCGAAATTGGCGATCTGGTCTTTGATGACCTTTGAAATTTCTGCTGCGCGGATTTCCATGTTCAGTAGTCCTTTAAGCCTTCATGGCTTGCGATAGTGAATTCAAACGGGTGCGGATCGAAGCATCAATGCGCTCTGATCCAATGGTGACGACCAGACCGCCGAGCAGGTCGGCATCTGTGTCGGTTGTAAGCATAACGGTGCGGCCCACACGTGCGGTGAGCTTGTCTTTGAGCGTTTTGATTTGATCATCGCTCAATGGGTGCGCCGATGTGACATTGGCCGAAACTTCACCGCGTTGGTTCGCCGCGATAGTTTTAAAGGCTGCAATCATCTCTGGCAGTTTTGACAGGCGACGATTGCCAGCCAGAACGCCGAGGAAATTGGTGGTGAGGTCAGAAAGCTTCAGCTTCTTCGCAACCGCTCCGACCGCTGCGCCTTGTTCGGCGCGGGTGAGCTGAGGGTTGGTGATGGTGGCTGCGAGATCGTCCGATTCGCTCAGTGCGGCACTGAGTGTCTCGAGATCGGTTTCGACCGCAGTCACGGTGCCGTTCTCGCTGGCGAGATCGAAGAGAGCCGAGGCGTAACGCCCTTGAAGGCTAGCCTGAATACCGGCGGAAGTTTCCACGCGTTGAGTGTCCTCTTTGAGGAGTGAGAAAAAATGCACCGGCAAGGTGGGTGATGGCGCGCATCAGAATCCCTCCTGCCGAAGTTGGCGCGCGCCTAGCAAAGGGGTCTCTTGGATGCAAGCACAGTAAGACGGATTCTCTGGACAGGGGCCAAGGCTTGAGTCAGACTGATACCAACAAAGGCAAAAACGCCGGTCGGGAGAGACAAGATGGAATTCACACGAATGGCACCTGAATGCGGGGTTGAGGTCTCGGGCGTGTCGCTTGCCAATTGCAGCGACAGCGAGATGGAGTCCATCAAACAAGCCATTTACGAGCACGGTGTGGCGGTTTTTCGCGAGCAGGAATTCTCGCCTGAAGACCACATCAAATTCGGCCGCCGCTGGGGCGGGATTGATGTGAACAATTACTTCCCGTTGCAGGACGACTTCAACGAAATTGCAGTTGTGAAGAAGGACCCCGATCAACAGACCAATATTGGCGGGGCGTGGCACACCGACCATTCCTATGACCAAATCCCAGCGATGGGTTCGGTTTTGGTCGCACGCCACCTGCCTCCGCAAGGTGGCGATACTATGTGGGCGCATATGGGGGCTGCATATGATGCGCTGCCAGATGACATGAAGGCCCGTATTGATGAGTTGGAGGCTTTCCACACTGCGGACCACGTCTACAAAGAGGACGGTCTTTACGCTCAGACCGACATGGGCAAGAGCCTTCGTGGTCAGAACTTGAAGACCGGCGCTGTGCATCCGGTGGTGATCCGTCACCCCCATACTGGGCGCAAGCTGCTCTATGTGAACACTGCTTTTACGATCAACTTTGTCGGCCAGACGCGCGAGGAAAGCCTCCCTTTACTGACCGAACTTACCAACGCCGCATTGACCGAGACCAATCAATGCCGCCTGCAATGGAAGCCCGGTACAGTAGCGATCTGGGATAACCGGACCAGCTGGCACAATGCTATGAATGACTACCAAGGCCATTACCGCGAGATGCATCGGATTACGTTGAGTGGAGAAGCTCTGGCGGCTTAGTTTGCTCTCACGCTACTGCGGCTATTGCCGCATGCTCCAAGTGGGCGCGGCAAAAGCCGCTACGCGCAGCCGCGCTTGCCGACCGCTTCGGCAGACCACTTTCTTTGAGCAGTCTTACTCGCCAACCCCAAACTCTTCATCGAAAGCTGCGCCCAGAGTGCCGCCAACGCCTTTGCGCTTGCGTTCGCACGAATAAACGAGCCGCTCGTTCGGGCGGTCGGGCAGCATTGCGATCAGCGCTGATTGCTGCTCGCCCAAGAGCCGCGCCGCATCGGTGACGCCGCAGGCTGGAGGCGAGTACTCCGCGCGTGCTGCACGGGCAGCCTCCATGGCCTCGCGTCCCAATAGATAACGGTCAGTGCGATAGGTGCGGGTTTCGGGGTCGTAGCTGCTAACCGAAACCGCGGCCTCGCTCGATGGCACTAGCACACGGGTCCATTCGCCACTCACCATGCCATATTGAGTGCGCTCATTAACACAGCCATTGGCGGCCCAATCAAACTCGACATCGTCTGTCCGAGCGCCTGTGATCCGGCTGCGTTCGGGAACGAGCGTGCAGATGAGCGTCCCGTCACCAGCAAGATCGCCATCGGGATTGGGAGTGCCTGAGTCGGGATCTTCGCTGTCACCCATCAAAACAGCAACGCGTTCCTCAATATCCCCATAGCTTGGGCGCGTGATCCACA
Source organism: uncultured Erythrobacter sp. (assembly GCF_947502395.1). GTDB lineage: Bacteria > Pseudomonadota > Alphaproteobacteria > Sphingomonadales > Sphingomonadaceae > Erythrobacter. Next base: position 891,404 of record NZ_CANMZM010000001.1, on the reverse strand, counting down.
CGAGCACTGCGCCAATCAAGGCGGCCCCCGCGACACCGGCTGCGATCATCGCGCGGCTTTGATTTTGTGGGTTCTGAGCTTGCGAGCTTCGCAGCTGCCCGGCGGTGTAGCCTGCGCCAATTCCGACCAACAACAGAACCATGGCCAGCGCCATGGCGTTGTCACGCGCATCAAGGATTTCGATTTGAGCCTGCAATTGCGCCGCTGCTCGTTTCTCGCGCATTTCCTCTGCACGCGCTTCAACTCGTGCTTGCGCTTGAGCGCGTTGCTGATCGAAGCGAGCACGTTCGGCGGCGTTCAACTCGTCGATGGACGTACAGGGTAGGGCATTCACGGATGGCTCAAGCCCATTCTCCCGAAGGAAGGGAAGAAGCTCGCGTAATGACACGGCGAAATAGAACTCGGCATCCGACCCGTTCGAATCTGCCCCGAAGCTGTTGACCCCAAGCACCCGGCCGCAGCCATCGAGCAAGGGCCCGCCCGAATTGCCCCGCGCAATGGGAGCGGTGTGGAGGATGGTGTCAAATTGGCGACTGGGTCGCTCGCCCGAGAGGAAACCCCGACTTTTCACCGGCGGCTGCGCGCGGAAGATATCGCGGATTTCCAGCCCCTGGGCCAAGTCCACATTCATGGGGTAGCCCACGGCCGAAACCTCTCCCATATTGGTGGTTCCGCCGCCCGAAAGTGTCAACGGGGGCAAGCGCAGCGCACCGTCGGTGATCTCAAGCAATGCCAGATCGTTGCGCGGGGAAACGGCAACCGGGGTTGCGAAGGTCCCAGAGTCGCCCTCGCTTGGCACGATTCCAATTTTCAGCGTGTCGTCGACCAGCGCCTCGCGGATCACATGGGCGTTGGTTACGATCATGCGCGGCCCCACTGCAAAACCACTGCCATGGGTAATGGGCGAAGGATCATCGCTGCTGTTGTCAATCAAAACCACGCGCACAACGCCGCGCGCCGCCGCGTCAATATCGGCGGGATCGGCGCTGGCGGGGGCTGGCACCAACGCAAACGCGATCAGGACAACGAAGAGGCGGGAAAAAACTGTCATTAGGTGGGTCTGTACAAGGGCTGCGACATTGACCGCAAGCTTCGGGATGCGCTTATGGTAATATGATTTCAAAATGGTTGGCATGATACATATTCACGAGATCGACGACGAGGCACGCTGGCTGGCAGTTCAGGCCAAAGACCGTCGGTATGATGGCAGCTTTGTGACCGGCGTCCATTCAACCGGCATCTATTGCCGTCCATCCTGCCCGGCGCGGCTTCCTTTGCGTAAGAATGTGAAGTTCTATGCGAAACCTGCAGATGCCGAGGAGGCTGGCCTGAGGGCGTGCAAAAGATGCTCCCCCAACACCCAAAGCGCAGAAGAAGCTTGTGTCTTGGCTGCAATTGCTGCCATCCAAAGTCAGGGCGCTATGACGCTGGATCAGCTGGCCGACCTCACGGGCTACTCACCAACCCATTTTCAGCGCCTCTTCAAGCGCACCGTGGGTCTTTCCCCCGCCTCATTTGCGCGGGCTCTCCGCGAGGAACGGGTGAAGGACGCGCTGAAGACCGGAGCAAGTGTTACCGAGGCGCTATACGAGGCGGGCTATTCCGCGCCCTCGCGCTTTTACGCGGACATAAAAGGAAGGCTGGGCATGCAAGCAAGCGATTGGGCCAATGGAGGCGAGGGGCGACGGGTGCATTGGAGTGTGATTGATACCAGTCTCGGGTCCATGCTGGTTGCCGCGACGGAGAAAGGTGTGTGCTGTCTATCCTTTGAAGAAGGCGAGGCAGAATTGCGAGCGCGTTTTCCCAAGGCGGATATTATTGAAGCAGGAGGGGACTTCAAGGCGCTGTTTGATCAAGTTGTCGCGGCTGTCGAAGAACCTTCTAGTGACAGTTCGCACATCCCTCTCGATGTCAAAGGCACCGCGTTCCAACAACGTTGTTGGAACGCGTTACGCGAAATCCCGGCGGGCGAGACGCGCAGCTACGGCGAGCAAGCGGCCATGCTCGGCAATCCCAAGGCAAGCCGCGCAGTGGGCAGCGCCAATGGCGCAAACAATATCGCTGTCCTCATCCCCTGCCACCGCGTTGTGCCGGCCAGTGGCGGGGTGGGCGGCTATGCCTATGGTCCGGAGATCAAGGCGGAGCTTTTGAAACGGGAAGGTGGAGGATTGCTATGACCAAGGGCGATTTTGCGCAGATGCATAAAGCGGGCGATCCGCTTGTTTTGTTCAATGTCTGGGACGCAGGGAGCGCACGGGCCGTCGCCGAAGCCGGCGCGAAGGCGATTGGAACCGGCAGTCATTCCGTCGCCGGGTCGCAGGGCTATGAGGATGGAGAACACATTCCATTCCGCAGATTGGTTGAAACTGCTCAGCAAATCTCTGATTCTGTCGAGTTGCCGATTACCGTTGATGTCGAGGCAGGCTACGCAACCAATCTGGCCGATCTGTCGGACAATGCTGATGCTCTTGCTCACGCGGGAGTGATCGGGTGCAATCTTGAAGACAGGTTGATCCGCGCAGGCGGTTTGCGTTCAATCGATGAACAATCTGAGCGGATCGAGGTGTTCGATCGAGCGGGTTTGTTTGTTAATGCGCGCACCGACGTATTCCTCGGACCGCTCATGGAAGGGCAAGACCCGAATCAGACGGAGCTCGTTTATGCCGCGATTGAACGCGCGAAAGCGTATGCCAGGGCAGGGGCGGGAAGCTTCTTCATCCCAGGGTTAAGCGATCCTGATCTCATCGCCCAGGTTTGCGACAAGGTTACGCTTCCGGTGAATGTGATGCGGCTTCCGCAGATGGTGAGCAATGCCGAACTTGCGCAGCTTGGTGTGGCGCGGATCAGCTATGGCGGCGCACCGTGGCATTCGGCGATGGCTGGGGTGACCGAAGCGGCAAAAGCGGCTATCTCGGGCTGATTAAGGCATTGTCGGGGACAATATTAAACCGGTGCGTTCACTATTTGCATTGACGCGGCTGTGCAGCAAACTAGTGAACCGCATCGATGACCGAATTCGCCCTCGATTCCGCAACCCAGCTTGAAAGCGTTTCTGATCGCCACCTGCGCTCGACGGGCGGGGAGATGTATTGGAATTTCCAATCAGCATTTGGTGGCTGGGCTCTCGCTTTGGGGTATTCGGCAATCCAACAAGCCGAGCCGCAAACCGCGATGCTTGCAAGCATTACAGCATCCTTCCTCAAGCCTTTGCCGAAGTCAGGTATTGATATCGACATGCGTGTCCTGCGGAAGGGTCGGCGCACTTCTTTTCTACGCACTGAATTCACAGGTGAAGACGCGCCAAGCGACCCTATCTTCACCGCCAACTACGTCTTTTCTGACATGAAAGAGAAGGCGCTCGACTACGCTTGCGAATTTCCGGATGTGAAATCTCCCGAGACCTCTCCCCGACTACCCGACGCGCCGGGCCCCAAATTCTTGAGCCGCTATGAACAGCGAGTGGCGCGGGGTAAGCCATTTTCCGCACAAGAACGCCCGCATTCGGCCTTTTGGGTGCGCGATGCGGAGGATCGGCCGTGGGATGCAAAGGCGCTTTTGGCAGTCTCAGACACGCCTATGCCGCGCACCTTCTTCCTCGATCCGACCCCGCGTTTCGGAGCGACGGTGCAGTATGACATGCACCTCTTCTGCACTCAGGCCGATCTCGATGCGCTTGCAGGCGGCTTCGTGCTTGTCGAGGCCACCAGCGACCGGGTGTTCAGCGGGCGTTTCTCACAGACAACGCGGATATGGTCTCAGGATCGCAAGCTTTTAGCGATTTCGAACCAGCTGGCGTTCTACTAGGCGTTCTTGATCGTGAGCCCGCCATCAACCGGTATCGCAACTCCGGTCACGAACTGCGCGGCTGGCAGTACGAGCGATAGCGTCATATGCGCGACTTCCTCAGGGATGCCATAACGGCGTAGGGGCACGCGGCGCTTGGCGTAGATTTCCTTGTGCTCGTCCGGGATTGCTTCGGTAATGCCGGTGCGGATCGGCCCCGGACAAATGCAATTTACCGTGATCCCATCGCGGCCAAGATCTACGGCGAGACCGCGGGTAAGGCCGATTACCCCGTGCTTGGCGGCGACATAGGGCGAATTGCCCGGCGTTGCGCCAAGCCCTTCGGTTGAGGCGATGTTGACGATGCGCGCAGCTGAGCTTTTTCGAAGATGCGGGATGGCGGCACGAATAATACGCTGATGAGCGGTCAGCATGGCGGCCACGCTCTTGTCCCAGACCCCTGGATAGCTCTCATCTTCAATCGTTGAATGGATCGCAAAACCCGCATTATTGACGATGATATCAAGCCCACCAAAACTCTCCGTGACCTCCTTGATACGTGCCTCAATCGCGGTTTCATCGGTAACATCAAGCGACAGCGGCAGGGCGCTGCCCGAATAACCTGCTTCCGCAATCTCTTTGGCGACCGCCTCACATTTGGCCTGATCCAGATCGGTCACAGCCACATGCGCGCCTTCGGAAGCAAACAGATGTGCTGTCGCGCGGCCCATACCGCTTGCGGCACCTGTGATGATGGCTCTGTGACCTGCGATGGAGCGGCTGAGGGGGTGGTAGGATTGCATGGCTGTCCTTCAATCGAGCTTCGGTGGGAAACCGGGCTCCGCTTTCGCCATGGCGCGTTGGTATGCGTCGCGTGCGCCGAAGCGTTTGAGGTAGGCTTGCAAATTGGGCATGCCCTCAATGCTCATGTCGTTGAATGCTCGCGCTGTGGTGAGGGAGAAGCCGAGCATGATGTCGGCGGTCGTGAAGTTCGCACCACCGAAATAATCGGCTTCACCCAAAGCCTTCTCAATATGAGCCCAGGCGTTGGTGATGCGTTTGGCTAGAGGGGGAGGCATCTGCGCACCCACCGCATTCACCGCAATGCTCATCATGCCATTGGTCATCAGCGTCGCATTGGCAAAGTGATACCAATAAAGGTGCCGCGCAAAATCGGGATCGTCTGCGCTGGGGACCAGATTGGTCTCGGACGCATACTTGCCCACGATGTAGTCCATGATCGCGCCACTTTCTCCCAGCACCAGATTGCCATCAGTAATCACGGGCGCAATCTCCATCGGGTGGAGTGATTTCAATTCAGGCGGGGCCAGCCGCGTTTCAGGATCGCGGTTGTAGAGCTTCAGATCGTATTCAATCCCCAGCTCCTCACACAGCCAGACAATGCGTTCCGATTGAGAGATCCGAAGGTGATGGATGGTGAGCATTGGGTTGGTTTCCTGTTCCAGTTTGCGACCCTGATTGCGCGATCAGGCAATGGGTGTCGAGAGAATTCACTAGGTAATGCCCTCAAGCCCATTGATTTGCGAACTATTCTCATTAAGTGGAGGCAATGGTCCAAGCTTTCTACAATCTCAAAGTTGCCTCATCGAAGCGGGTTTCGCCTTCGATGCACCAGATTACACTTGCCGGTGAAGCACTTCGTGATTTCCCTCAGGGGCAGGAGGGCGGTTACTTCAAACTGATCTTGGAGCCGGGAAGCGAAGGGAAAAAGGCGCTGATGCGCACCTACACCATCCGGCGTCAGCGCGAGACGGAGCTTGATGTTCTGTTCGCGCTCCACGGAGGTCAGGCGGCTGGTCCTGCGACGGGTTGGGCGCTCGAGGCTGATTTGGGTGATTCTATGACCATTCGCGGTCCTGGCCCTGCCAAGCCTCCGCCTGAGAATTGCGGTTTCTATTTGATCGCTGGTGATATGTCCGCGCTCCCAGCAGTTACGGCCAATCTGGAGGCGATGCACCGCGATGCGAAGGGCGTGGCCGCGCTTGAGATCCAGAACGAAGAGGACGCGATTGCGATCGATGCGCCTGATGGCATTGAACTGCGCTGGATCGTAAATCCAGAGCCAGGCCATCACCCAGAGCTTCTGGCCAATGCCCTGCGCGAGATTGAACTGCCCGATTGCGAGATAGCAGGCTGGGCGGCCTGCGAATTTGAAGGAATGAAGCTTCTGCGTGCTTATTTGCGCGATGAGCTGGGCTTGGCATCTCCCAATCTCTACATTTCAAGCTATTGGAAGCTTGGCCTCACTGAAACGCAGCATAAAGTGGTGAAGCGCGAGGACGCTGACGAGCAGGAAGTGCCGATTCAGTAATCCATCCTTTCCATCGTGGGCAGGGCGCATTAGCCTTGGTCCACATGGATATGATCACAATTGCAAGGCGCTTTTTCACCGCACTGGAAGTGGCCGATCTTGAGAGTGCGCGGGCCCTGTGTGCAGACACATTTCGCGGTAGCCAGAATGGCGGGCCAGCGATGGATGTCGACACATTGATGCAATTCACTACGGCTGTGCATGCCGTAGTGCCCGATTTCCGCTATGAGGATGCCATCCGCTGGCAGACTGATGGTGGCTTTGTCGAAGAACACAATGTGTGCGGCACGCTTCCCGATAAGAGCACGTTCAAGCTGACCGTTTGCGTTGTTGCTGAGGTCGAGGATGGCAAGATCACCACTTTGCGCGAATATGTTGATACCGGCGCGGCGGCTGGCCTGCTGAAGGCTTTGCAGCCCTCCTAATCGCGTGCCCAACCTGGTTTCGCTGGCTCCAGGCTTGCGAGAAAGCTCTCAGCGCTATCGAGGTATTCCTGCCGCTTGACCTCGTCCATGCGATCCCAGTTTGAATAGATGCGCCCGATGCGGTGATTGCTTTCCAGCCGCTCGCGGTGACGATCCATGAAATGCCAGTAAAGCGGGTTGAAGGGGCATGCGCCTTCGCCAGTTTTCTTGCTGACGCTGTAGGAGCATTTCTTGCAGTAGTCGGACATCTTGTTGATGTAGTTCCCGCTCGCGGCATAAGGCTTTGTCGCGAGCCTGCCTCCATCGGCATAAAGGATCATGCCCGAGACATTGGGAAGCTCCACCCACTCATAGGCATCGGCATAAACCGCCAAATACCAATCCTGTACATCCTTTGGATTGATCCCTGCGAGCAGGCAGAAATTTCCCAGCACCATCAAGCGCTGAATGTGGTGGGCGTGCGCGTTGTCATGGGTCGATCTGATGCAGTCTGAGACGCACCGCATATCGGTCTTACCGGTCCAGAAAAATTCAGGGAGCGCTCGCTGGGCATTCAACTCATTGTCGCTTTGAAGGTCAGGCATATGCAGCCAATAGAAGCCGCGAATATATTCACGCCAACCAATGATCTGACGAATGAAGCCTTCGACCGAGTTTATCGGCGCGCGGCCCTCCTCATATGCCTCCTCCGCTCGCTTACACAGCTCAAGCGGGTCGAGCAGGCCGCAATTGATGCTGGAGGAAAGCATGGAGTGATAGAGGTCATCTGAGCCATGGACCATAGCATCCTGATAGGGGCCAAACCTCTCAATCCGTTGGGCAAAGAAGGCATCTGCGGCCTTCTCCGCCTCCGCTGAGGTTACTGGCCAATTGAACGTCTCGAGATTACCAAAATGGTCGCCAAACCGTGTTTCGACCAGCTCCATGACCTCTCGTGTTATGGTATCAGGCTCAAACCTGGGGACCGGCGGCGGGTCCATGTCATCGTCTGGTGCCTCGCGGTTGTCCTTGTCGTAATTCCAGTCACCGCCCTTGGGTTTTGCGTCCTCGGTGATGAGTAATCCGGTCTTGCGCCGCATTTCGCGGTAGAAATGCTCCATCGTCAGGTGCTTGCGGCCTTCCGCCCAGTCTCGAAACTCCTGATGCGAGCACACAAAGCGATCATCGGGCAAGATTTCGACCTCGCAGGCGAATTTGTCGGGCCATTCCTCAAGCTGCTGTTGCACCCGCCACTCGCCTGCTTCGACCACGCGGATGCAGTCGGGATCGTGGCGCTCTATCGCCCGGGCGACTTCGCCGGTGAAATTCCCGGAATTGTTTGCGTCGTCGAGTTTGACATAATCAACGCTCCACCCCGCATCGCCCAACTCCTGCGCGAAGTGACGCATAGCTGAAAAGATCAGCGTGATCTTTTGCTTATGGTGTTTGACATAAGTTGCCTCGTCCCAGACCTCCATCATAAGGATGACGCGGCCCTCCTTTGGCTGGCCACGCAGGCTTGCAAGCGTGCGGGTCAGCTGGTCGCCGAGGATAGGAATGAGCATTTGGCAAGAGGTCATGCCCGGGTAACGCGCCAGCCGCGCAATGGTGCCGTGGTTTTACAGCGTACCTGGAACCGGCGCGAGATCGCGTGCGACTGTTACCCCTTGAGGGGCCGGCTCAAGCCCGAAGTCCACGTCGGTAAAGCCGGGAGGGGGCGTGAATTGAAAGCTCTGAGTACGCAGACCAACCAATTTCGAACCCGAGCAGCTCCGGCTTTGGCGAAGGTGGCCATCTGCCCGAAAGGCTTCCATGGCTTCTTCGGCGCTCTGGCGGAAATAGACCTCTGGGGGCTCATGCCCGGCCGGGGTGGTGAGCCAGCGATAGGGAATGGGCGCGCGCTCGCGCACAAACATCATCCACCATGCTGCGACTTCGTTCCCATGGGCTGAGCGTACTTCCGGCGGGCCGGTAACCTCAATAGGGTCAATTGTTGAAACTTTGTAGCGGTAGGTATCGCATCCAGCCGGACCGACGGCCTGATGGACCGCGATCATCACGTACCAAGTCTTGGGGGTCTGGCTATCCGATTGATCCCATGTCCAATTTGATTGCTCTTCGCTTCGATTATCCTGCGCAGATGCAGGTGAGGGCGATGCCGCGAGGGCAATCGCACATGCACAATTTGAAAGAGTGGTAAGCTTCGACATGGCGTAACTCTAGCAATCCTCGGGTTAGATCGTCGTTATCTGTGGCACGATAGAGTAAGGAATGGCTTAATCCGTTCAACTTGAGGCTACAGCACGTTTGGGGTCACACAAAACTGTATGGGTCCACATCGACTCCCACGCGTACTCCAGGGGGAAACTCCTGGGTCCCCAGCCAATCGCGTAGTGCACCTTGGAGATTGGCGCTTCGCCGAGCGTTAATGAGGAAGCGATAGCGGTAGCGGTTTCTGAGCAAGGCCATGGGGGCGGGGGCAGGGCCAAGAATCATCACGTCTTCCAAGTGCGGGCGTGCGTGCCCCATACGCGTTGCGCTGTCGCGCACTTCGCGTTCGTCCTCGCTCGACAGGATGATTGCTGCCCAGCGACCAAAGGGCGGCGCACCTGCTTCGCGACGTGCCTCGGTTTCGGCCTCATAAAAGCCATCGCGATCGCCATCGGCAAGCGCAGCAATCACCGTCGCCTCGGGGTGGCGGGTTTGGATCAGGACTTCGCCCGGTTTTGATCCGCGCCCAGCGCGTCCTGCGACCTGTGCGACTTGTTGGTAGGTGCGTTCTGCTGCTCGCAGGTCTCCGCCCTCCAACCCCAAGTCTGCATCAACCACGCCGACCAATGTGAGCTCTGGAAAGTGGAAACCTTTAGTCACCAACTGCGTGCCGACGATCACGTCAATTGCCTTCGCCTCTGCCTTGGCAATGAATTCTGCGGCGCGCTCGAGCGAGCCAAGCGTGTCCGAGGTCGCGACTGCGACCCGTGCGTCGGGGAAGAGTTCCGCAACCTCATCGGCAATGCGCTCTACGCCCGGACCACATGCAACCAAGCAATCCGCCTCACCGCATTCGGGGCAGCTTTCAGGGACGGGTCCCTCGAGCCCGCAGTGGTGGCAGGACAAGCGGCGAGACAGCCTATGTTCGACCAGCCAAGCGCTGCAATTGGGACATTGGAATCGGTGGCCGCAATTGCGGCACAGCGTTAGCGGAGCGTAGCCCCGACGGTTCAGGAAGAGCAGCGCTTGCTCGCCTGCGTCGAGCCGCGCTTCCAAACCTTCGATCAATGGCTGCGCGAGCCAGCGACCTGCACCCGGCTTATGAAGGGTGAGGTCTATCAGTTTGATTTCAGGGAGTTGTGCGCCACCAAATCGGCTGGGAAGTTCGAGCTTGGTATAAGTCCCGCTGTTCGCCATGTGGAGGCTTTCGAGTGCAGGTGTCGCGCTGGCCAGCACCACTGGTATCTTCTCAAATCGGGCACGCATTACGGAGACGTCGCGGGCATTGTAGCGCACGCCGTCATCCTGTTTGAAGCTGATCTCATGCGCTTCGTCGACGATGATTAGGCCAAGCTTCGCATAGGGTAAGAACAGCGCCGAACGTGCTCCAACGATCACCTGCGCGCTCCCCTCACTGATTGCCCGCCATGCGCGCCGTCGCTCGGTTGATTTGAGGGATGAGTGCCATTGGACGGGCGCTGCACCAAAGCGTTGTTCAAACCGACTGAGGAAGTTTTCGGTGAGCGCAATCTCGGGAAGCAGGACGAGCACCTGCCTGCCCATCCTCAAGGCTTCCGCGACGGGCTCGAAATAGGTCTCGGTCTTGCCCGAGCCGGTCACACCGTCGAGCAAGAAGGGTTCAAACTCGCGTTTTTCAACCGCTTTCACCAATGTCTTGGCAACGCGCATCTGATCATCGGAAAGGGCGGGTTGATGGAAATCCGCATCGCCTTGGGGGTAGGGTCGATCAATCACCACCGTAACCGGCTCGATCACACCTTGGTTAACAAGGCCGCGCAGGACTCCGGTGGAAACTCCTGAAATTTCTGCCAATTCACGCAAAATTCCTTGCTCACCTTTGAGAAGGTCAATCGCGGTCTCACGTTGCGGCGTCATGCGTTCTGGCGCGGCCCCTTCGACCAGCCGATATTCGATTGTCGTGGTCGGCCCACCCAGTGCGCCTCCGCTGGACAGCACCATACGCGCGACGCTTGCCAGGGGGGCACAGTAATACTCGGCGGTCCACTCGATAAGGCGGCGAAGAGCGGTCGAAACCGGAGGAACAGCCACCACTTCGCGAAGCGCGCGGAGCTTGCTTGCATCCACCTCGGCTCCAGGCAAACGGCCTTCATCCCAAACGATCCCGGTAACAGTCCGCGGGCCCAATGGCGCCACAACGACGCTGCCCGCTTCCACAGCCATTCCCTCAGCAAGCTTGTAATCAAGCGGCCCCAGTGCTGCATTAAGGACGAGAAGGCGAACGCGGTTCATCACATGCGATAACTATGCTGCGCGCCAATGATATGCCAGCCAGTGGAGAGGCAGATATGCACAAAGAAACGCAAACCCCGTTAGCACGCCGCCGAATCCTTGGGGGAGGACTAGCACTGTCTGCGGTGCTCACTCTGCCAGCCTGTGCTGGTGTTCCCGGTTTCAGCCTAACCGAAGCGGTGCGCCGATTGCTCTTGGTGTCGAGCGAGAACGCCTTTGCGCGCCTCACTGCGCCAGATGGCTTTTGGGATCAGGAAGTCGCTAAGCTTGGCCTTGGTGATATGCTCGGCTCGCGCGGTAACGTGTTGACGCGGCTCTTGACGTCCACGTTGGTAAAAGACCAGCTGGAAGATGCCTTCGCCGATCTGGCTGTCGATGCCTCGTTCAAAGCCGCCCCCATTGTTACCGAGGCAGTGCGCACTATCGGGTTTGCCAATGCAGCCGAACTTGTGCGCGGCGGCCCCAACGCGGCAACCGGATTCCTACGCGGAGAACTGGGCGGGCGTTTGGTCGATCAGCTTGTGCCCGAACTCGGCCAGGCCATCCGCATCACCTCAGATCCGGTGGTGAGCGAGCTGCTCCGGTCGGTGAGCGGCCGCGATATTGGTGCGATTGCTCAAGGCTTTGCGGGCAATATTGACGATGCAATCTGGAATGAGATAGGCAAAGAGGAGGCGCTAATCCGCTCCAATCCGCGTGGCACCAACGATCCGCTTTTGATCGGAGTGTTCGGTCTGGGTGGGGCGCTCTGATACTAGAATTCCACGAATTCCCACCGTCCATCTAGGCCCGTTGGTTGCGAATCTGTGTTGAGATAGGCAATCACCTCCGCAATCATTCTTCCCAAGAGGCACACCCATGAAATTCTTCGCCGACACCGCTGAGATTGATGCGATCAAAGACCTTGCTGCAACAGGCCTTTTGGATGGAGTTACGACCAACCCGTCGCTCATCCACAAGTCGGGTCGCGACTTTATGGAAGTGACAAAGGAGATCTGCGGGATCGTCGATGGCCCGGTCAGCGCCGAAGTCGTCGCGCTCGATCATGAAACCATGATGAAAGAGGCAGAGTTGCTGCGCAAAATCGCGGACAATGTCTGCATCAAAGTGCCGCTGACGGTGGACGGCCTCAAAACCTGTAAGGCGCTTACGGGTGAGGGTACGATGGTCAATGTGACGCTGTGCTTCTCCGCGAACCAAGCGCTTCTCGCAGCCAAAGCGGGCGCGACCTTTATCTCGCCATTTGTCGGTCGTCATGACGATAACGGTTTCGATGGCATGGATCTCATCGAAGACATCCGCCTGATCTACGATAACTACAACTTCAGCACTGAGATTCTCGTCGCCTCTGTTCGTCATGTCACCCACGTGCTTGAAAGCGCGAAGATTGGCGCCGACGTCATGACGGCTCCGCCCAAGGTCATCCACGCACTGTTCAACCATATCCTCACTGACAAGGGCATCGAAGGATTCTTGAAGGATTGGGAAGCGACCGGGCAAAGCATCGTTTGATCAGATACGCCTTCCGCCGGGGCGGATGAGTTGCTAACGGCGACCCGCAATGTCTGAAGAAACCCCCCTCGATCAGTTCAAACAAGCTCTAACCGGAGCTGCCCGTGCGATTTCGCGAGACGCTGAAGTCGAAGTTGCGTGGAGCGCCGATGTACCGGGCGCATCCGGCAATCGCTTCCGTGTGCCACTGCCGGGCCGCGATTTGCCAGCCGATCAGGTAAGTGAAGCGCGGGGCTTTGCGGACAGCTTTGCGCTCAAACTGCGCCACCACGATGCTGGCTTGCACGCCGTGAACGCACCGCCTGAACCTGTTGCGCGCGCGTGTTTCGATGCGATTGAGCAGGTTCGTTACGAGGCGCTTGGCGCGAACCGGTTCGACGGGATCAAGGCCAACCTCGACGACGCGACCGAGACGCGCCTGAACTCAGACGGCATCACCCGCGCGCAAAACGCTTCCGAAGTGCCGCTGCAGACCGCGCTTGCATTGATGGTGCGCGAGGAATTGACCGGAGAGCCTATCCCAGAGCGCGCTGTCACAGGTCTCAGCCTTGTGCGCGAGGCGATCGAGAAAGCGGTGGGCGATGACCTTTCCGCTCTTGCAGACAGCCTTGGCGACCAAGAGGTTTTTCAGAAGCTCGCGCTCGATATGCTGCGCGACCTCGATCTTACCCGTCCAACGGAGGATCAGGATCAAACCGATGAGGACGATTCTGACGAAGACGATGGTCAGGACGAAGAGGACCAAGGCGATGAGCAGCAAGAAGGCGAAGCCGATCCCGATGCCGCCGAAGCAGCCGGCGAAATGCAGGAAGGCGAGGCTGACGGCGAGACCGAAGCCGAGATGCAAGGCGATGAGGATTTCGAAGAAGGCGAACCGGGTGAAGACGGCGATGCCTCCAACGCCCCCACGCGCCCCAATCGCCCGCAAGCCGACATTCCAGAAGGCCTCGACTACAAGGCCTTTACTGAGCGGTTCGACGAGGAAATCGAAGCGCCCGAGCTTTGCGATGCAGAGGAACTCGACCGGCTGCGAGCCTATCTCGATAGCCAGCTGACCGGACTTCAAGGCGTGGTGACACGGCTCGCTAACCGCCTGCAACGCCGCCTGATGGCGCAGCAAAACCGCAGCTGGGATTTTGATCAGGAAGAGGGCGTTCTGGACGCAGCGCGCCTGTCCCGCGTGATCGTCTCGCCGGGGACGGCGCTATCCTACAAGGTTGAGCGCGATATTGAGTTCAAGGACACGATTGTGACCTTGCTGATCGACAATTCAGGCTCGATGCGTGGGCGTCCGATCAGCATTGCCGCGATCAGCGCCGATATCCTTGCGCGCACTTTGGAGCGCTGCGGGGTGAAGACCGAGATTTTGGGCTTTACCACCCGCGCGTGGAAGGGCGGCCAGTCGCGTGAGGCATGGCTGGCGGATGGCAAACCGCAGCAACCGGGGCGTCTCAACGATCTGCGCCACATCATCTACAAGCAAGCCGACGAGCCATGGCGCCGCGCGCGCCGGAATCTCGGCCTAATGATGCGCGAGGGTCTGCTCAAGGAAAACATCGACGGCGAAGCGCTCCTGTGGGCGCACTCAAGGCTCATCTATCGCCCCGAAGAACGCCGCATTCTGATGGTGATCTCCGACGGCGCGCCGGTGGATGATTCGACGCTTTCGGTGAACTCAGCCGGATACTTGGAAGCGCACCTTCGCGGTGTGATTGATTGGATCGAGAACGTCTCCCCCGTGCAACTCGTCGCCATCGGCATCGGCCACGATGTGACCCGCTACTACCGCCGCGCCGTGACGATCATGGACGTGGAACAACTCGGTGGCACGATCATGGAGCAGCTTGCGGAGCTCTTTGAAGATGAAAAGGGCGGACGTCGGTGAGCGACGCTGCGAAGACAATAGAAGTCGATGCGTCACGGTGGTCCAGCGAGAATGATTTCTATAATGGATTAGCCGAGGCTCTTGGGAGTGTCCCTTGGCATGGCAGAGGCTCCGAGGCATTTGCGGAGTCGATGATTTTCTACACTGAGATGAACAAAATTCGGCCTCCGTATCGATTGATCATTCGTAACTTGAGTCGCTTGCAATCAGGTTATGCGCAGGAGTTTGTGTCTTTAATCGCAGCCTATCGTCAGGACAGGATTGACGACCCAGAATGGGGCGATGACATCGGAGTAGAGGTGGTCATAGAATGAACGTAACTTAAGCCGTCACCAGCCGACGCTAGCTTTACTCACCTTGCACAGAAGATCACATATTCACCCTGCCAACAGGCGCGGTCTTCTTGGCTTCGGCGCACATCGAAGCGCTCGATGCCATAGGACTCGCTGTAAACCTCTAAAACGCCGACGCCATTGCCGACCACATCGAGGCCGATCTGCGTCACTCCCTCAGCGTAGGGGCCGCTCAGGCTGGTCGTCATAAAGTCTCCGCCAGAACCTGCACGGAAGGCACAAGCCCCATCATATTCGCCCAACGGCGTGCTGAAATAACACGCGACCCTTCGTCCGCCTGACTGGCCACTGCGGGGTGCCGCGGAGAGGTCTTGTGTCGGTGCTGGCTCGGGTTCGGGGGGAGCGGCAAAGTCCTCGATTTCTGGAACTGTATCTGGACCGGGTTCGGGCATTTCCACTTCTGCAAAGTCGGGCTCAAAATCCTCGTCAAACTCTGAGCCCAAGGAGCCCAGCATAAAGGCACCAACTGCTAAGATAGCCAGAGCCGCAATTCCAATCCCTGCAAACAGCGGCCATTTTGACGGAGCTGAGGCTTGCGCAACCGGCGCTGGTGGAGGCGGGGGTGGAGGCGGAGGAGGTGCTGGCGAAGGTGCGGGCGCGGCGGTCGTAGAGGCGGCAGCGGCCGCGCCGCCCCACTCGCGCTCCCCACAAAGCTCGGTAAGGCTCGCCATGACCTTGCGCCAGCCGGAATGGTCATCCTCTCCCTGCCAGTCACCAATGTCGGCAAACTGGATCTGATTGAAGGGAAGCGGCGGGATCAGATCGCCCAGCGCCGTTTGAATAAGCTTTTTCTGATTTCGCGCCACATCAGCCTCGGCACGGACCCACTCACTTGCGGCTGCCGTTTCAGACCAAACAACAATCGCCGCCTTGGCCGCGCCAATCTTCTCGGTGATCACATCGCCATAGCTTTTGTGCGGAGGCAGCTCGGCGTCCCACCACACGTCATACCCCTCGGCCTCGACCTTCTTGGCAAGACGAGCCACCGCCTCTTGATCGTGGCGCGAATAGGAGATGAATACGTCGGGCACCGGTTTCCCCCCAAGAGCACTGCGGCACCGATGATACGCTTGGATACCAAGCTGATGCAAGCGCCTTGCTCTTGGTCGCGGGCCCGGTTAGCACCGCGTTCATGAATGTAACTGAAGCTGTCACGTCGCGCCGCTCGGTGCGCGAATTCACCGACCAGCCGGTCGAATTGGAAACCATCCGCCGGGTGCTCGACACAGCGAGGTGGGCCGCATCGGGTTGTAATTATCAACCTTGGGAAGCCGCCGTTGTGACAGGAGATTCGCTCAAGGCGCTTCAGGAGAAGATCACTTCAACCCCGCCGCAGACGCTCGAATACGATTGGAATGCACCCCTTGCCGAAGACCATTACAAAGACCGGCTGCACGGGATTTCCAAGGGCATGTTTGAAGCGCTTGGCATTGCACGCGATGATGGCGAAGCGCGGATGAAGGCCATGGGCCGCAATGCAACCAGCTTCGATGCCCCTTGCGTCATGTTCACCTATTTCCCGCGATTTATGAAAGAGCCGCAGTGGTCCGACACTGGTATGTGGTTGCAAACCGTGGCGTTGCTCCTGCGCGAAGAAGGGCTCGACAGCTGTTTCCAGGAATTCATGGCGTATTACGCCAATGTCATCCGCGATCATCTTGGCCTCGATCACGATCGCTACATGCTGTTTTGCGGCATGGCGATTGGCCATCGCGATGCCGATGCTCCGGTGAACAGTTTTGAGCGCGAGCGTGTACCGCTGGACGAACATGTGACGTTCCACGGGTTTGAGTAGGCAACAATGGCCCGCATAGATCCTCCCAATGATGATCAACTGACCCCAGAGCAGAAACAGGGCTTTGCCATGGCCGAGGCCTTTATGGGATTTCTGCCCAATTCCTCTGTCACGATGGCGCATTGGCCAGAGTTGAGCGCGACTTTCGGGCCGTTTGCTGCCAACATCTTGGCAGGCGGTGAGCTTCCCACTTCGCTCAAAAACATGATCGCGGCCGTTGCGAGTAGCGCGGCCGGCTGTCGCTATTGTATGGCGCACACGACCCATCAGGCGCACCGTGCCGGCGGCGAGGCTGAGAAGATTGCGAAGGTTTGGGAGTATCAGACCAGCGATCTTTTCACCGATGCTGAACGCGCTGCGTTGGATCTGGCGTTTGCAGGTGGACAAGTGCCTAATGCAGCGACGCAAGCGCATTTCGATGAGCTCAAAAAGCACTACTCCAACAAGCAGATCGTTGAGATCGTTTCGGTGATCTCGCTGTTTGGTTTCCTCAATCGCTACAATGACACCATAGGCAGCGAGCTTGAGGAAGAGCCGCTGAACTTTGCCAAAGAAACATTCGCATCGCGCGATTGGGACGGTTGACCCGGGCGAGCCCTCGCATAAAAGCAGCGCCACTATGATGTCCTCAGCTTTTGGCCTTAAACTCTTCAACTCGCTGACCCGCGAGATCGAGCCTTTTACCCCCGTCCATGAAGGTGAGGCGCGGGTTTATTCGTGCGGGCCGACGGTCTATAACTATCAGCATATCGGTAATATGCGCGCTTATGTGTTTGCCGATACGCTTGGACGCACGCTGCAACACAGGGGGTTAAAGCTCACCCATGTGATCAACATCACGGACGTAGGTCACCTGACGTCTGATGCGGATGAGGGTGAAGACAAAATGGAAAAAATGGCGGCCACCCAAGGCAAGTCTGCCTGGGATATCGCCGCCTTTTATCAGGCCGATTTTGAAGCCGATCTGGCGCGCCTTAACGTGCAGCAAAAGCAGCACCCGCGTGCCACCGAATATGTCGAAGAGATGATCGCTTGGGGCAAGAGCATGGCAGATGAACACTGCTATGAGCTCGACAGCGGCCTCTATTTCGACATCTCCACCGTCGCCGACTACGGCAAACTCGCGCGCGCTGTCACCGAGGAAGGTGCCGAAGATTCTTGGGGGCGGATCAAGAAGCTTGAAGGCAAGCGCAACGCGGGCGACTTTGCGATTTGGCGCAAGACCCCAGAGGGCGAAACGCGCCAGATGGAATGGGACAGCCCATGGGGCAAAGGCGCGCCTGGCTGGCACTTGGAATGCTCGGTCATGGGCGAGAAGCTGCTGGGCTTCCCTTTCGACATCCATACCGGCGGGATCGACCACCGCGAGATTCACCACCCCAATGAAATTGCGCAGAATCAGGCGTTTTGTGGATGTGGAGGGCTGTCCGAAGCGCGCAATTCAGGCGCGAACATCTGGATGCACAACAACTTTCTGGTTGAGCGGTCCGGCAAAATGTCGAAGTCGTCTGGTGAATTCCTGCGGCTCCAATTGCTGCTCGACAAAGGCTATCACCCGCTCGCCTACCGCATGATGTGTTTGCAAGCGCATTATCGCTCTGAGCTTGAGTTCAGCTGGGAAGGGCTGGAGGCGGCTCTTACACGGTTAAAGCGGATGGTGATGGCGGCGAGAAAAGCCAGCGAGGCTCAATCGGGGTGGTACGAGCGACCAGCTGAGGAACAGCGCAAACTGTCTCTCAATACATCTCCAAAACTGGTTCCCTTGATGGAGCAATTCAACGAGGCAATAAACAATGACCTGAACACCCCAGAAGCATTACCAATCCTGGAGGCTGTGCTAGCGACCAAAAAAATTGATCCTATTGAGAGGGTCAATGTTGCTCAATGGATGGATGAAGTTCTTGGCCTAAATCTGTTTGGGCTGACCCGCGAAGACTTGCGCATTCGGCCCAAGTCGGCGGATATCACCGAAAGCGAAATCGAAGAGGCATTGGCTGCCCGTAAGGCTGCACGTGCGGAAAAGGACTTTGCGCGATCTGACACAATTCGAGACGAATTGGCGGCAAAGGGTGTCGACGTAATGGACGGCGATCCGCTGGGCTGGGAATGGAAGCTTGCGTGAAGTCTAGCGTTCCCCTCCCGCTTGCGGGAGGGGTTAGGGGTGGGCTAGGCAAAAGCAAACACCCGCTGGGAAGGCCCACCCCCGGCCCCTCCCGCAAGCGGGAGGGGAGAAGACTTCAATGACCACACTCGCAATCTCAGGCCTTATCCGCCCGCTGCTCGAATCCCAGTTGCCCTCTGGCTTGGATGTGCGCTGGTTTATGACTCATGAGGAAGCTCTCGAAGCGGTCAAAGGGGCGGAGATCGGCTGGTTCGATATGAATGAGAAAGAGGCGATGGCCGCTGCATTACACGCCGCGACTGACCTAAAATGGCTCAACTCGATTTACGCTGGTCTCGATTTTCTGCCGATGGATGTTTTGATTGATCGCGGGATCACTGTGACCAATGGCGTTGGGATCAACGCGATCACCATTGCGGAGTACACCGTCATGGGCATGCTCAATATCGCTAAGGGGTATCGCGATGTGGTGCGCGCGCAGGACCGCCGCGAGTGGTTGATGGATAGCCCGGGCAAGCGCGAATTGGCGGGCTCAAAGGCGTTGCTCTTGGGCTATGGCGCGATCGGCAAACTTATCAAACCACGCCTCGAAGCCTTTGATGTCGATGTGACCGTTGTGCGCCGATCAGGCGGGGCCGGTGTGCTAACTCCCGATCAATGGCGCGAGCAATTGGGCGAATTCGACTGGATCATCCTGGCGGTGCCATCAACCCCTGAGACCGAGAACATGATTGCTGCGAATGAGCTTGCATCAATGAAGTCTGACGCGATCCTAGTGAACATCGCGCGCGGGGAAGTGGTGGATCAGCCGGCGTTGATTGAAGCGCTCAAAGCTCGAAAAATCGGTGGGGCTTTCCTCGATGTGACCACTCCCGAGCCGCTTCCGGCTGACCACGAACTTTGGACGTTGGACAACGCGCATATCTCGATGCACCTCTCGGGCCGCGCGCAGAATATGATGTTTATCCGCAGCGCTGAGCGGTTCTTGGAGAACTTGCAGAGATACCTCGCCGGCGAGCCTGTTGCCCCGATCTTTGATCCAAAGTTGGGCTATTGATATTTCGAAATGTGCAACTTGCACTTGGAATCTGATAGATTCCTGCAATACATCGGGAGTACGCGGTCTCTATGACCGAACACATACGCGCGCAGGAGCAATGGACCTGCGCGCAAAATGGGGGGAATTGCAAGCATGACTGATACCAAGAAAGCATCCGACGTTTTTATCGAATGTCTGGAGGCAGAAGGCTGCGAGTACATCTTTGGTGTGCCGGGCGAAGAGAACCTCGATTTTCTTGATTCGCTGGGCCGGTCGGACAAGATTAAGCTGATCCTTACCCGCCACGAACAGGGCGCTGGCTTTATGGCTGCGACCTATGGCCGCCACACCGGCAAGACCGGCGTTTGTGTTGCCACGCTTGGCCCCGGCGCGACGAACTTTGTGACATCGGCCGCATATGCTCAACTCGGCGGTATGCCGGTTCTGATGATTACCGGGCAGAAGCCGATCAAGAAGTCGAAGCAAGGCCGGTTCCAGATCGTCGATATCGTCTCGTTGATGGAGCCGGTGACCAAATATTCGATCCAGATTGCGGCAGGCGACAACATCCCGAGCCGTGTGCGCGAAGCGTACCGCCTCGCCGAAGAGGAAAAGCCCGGTGCGACCCTGATCGAACTGCCCGAAGATATCGCTGAGGAGCCAACCGAAGATTGGAAGCCGCTTCCCAAGAGCGTCGCGCGCCGTCCTTCGGCGGAACCCAAGGCCGTTCGTGCTGCGGTCAAGGCAATCGAGGGGGCCAAGAACCCCGTTCTGGTGATCGGCGCTGGCGCCAACCGCAAGCTGTGCGGGCGAATGCTGGAACAGTTTGTCGAAAAGACCGGCATTCCCTTCCTGACCACACAGATGGGCAAGGGCGTTATTGATGAACGCCATCCCAAATTCCTGGGCTGCGCTGCATTGTCAGCAGGCGACTTCGTACACCGCGCGGTTGAGGCCTCGGATTGCATCATCAATGTTGGTCACGATGTGATTGAAAAACCGCCATTTTTCATGAAAGACAATGGCGTCACGGTGATCCACGTATCGACCCGGACGGCAGAGGTGGACCCTGTCTACTTCCCGCAGGTTGAAGTCATCGGCGATATCGCCAACGCTATCTGGCAGATCAAGGAAGACATCTCGCCCAATCGCGATTGGGATTTTGATCACATGCTTGCCTATCATCAGGCAGAGCTTGACCACACCAATGCTCTGGCCGGGGATACTCGCTTTCCAATCTTCCCGCCGCATCTGGTGCAGCAAGTCCGCGACAGCATGCCGCGCGATGGCATCATCTGCCTCGACAACGGGGTGTATAAGATCTGGTTTGCGCGCGGCTTCACTGCGTACCTTCCCAACACCGTTCTGCTCGACAATGCGCTGGCGACCATGGGCGCTGGCCTGCCATCGGCCATGATGAGCGCAATGCTTTACCCAGAGCGCAATGTAATGGCGATTTGCGGCGATGGCGGCTTCATGATGAACAGCCAGGAGATGGAAACCGCGGTGCGCCTCGGTCTCAACCTCACCGTGCTTATTCTGCGCGATGATGCTTATGGCATGATCCGTTGGAAGCAAGCGAATATGGGCTTTGACGACTTTGGCTTGACCTATGGCAATCCGGACTTTGTCGCCTATGCGGAAAGCTATGGCGCTAAGGGGCACCGTGTGGAAAGCTCTGAGCATTTGACTGAGCTGCTTGCGCATTGCCGTGATACGCCGGGTGTTCACCTGATCGATTGCCCAGTGGATTACACTGAGAACGATCAGATCCTGAACATCGACATTAAGGAACTGAGCGCAAAGCTCTGATCGCTCCTGACGAGAAGGACATAAGACCATGCATGAAGTGGTGAACCCGTTCGACCTCTCCGTCATCGGGAGCGTTCCGACGCATGATTGGGAGGCGGTGGATGCTTTCCTAGCGCGGGCGAAGGAGCTTGCCGAGGACCGTAACGCCTGGATGAAGCCGCATGAGCGTGCAGCCATCCTGCACCGCGCGGCGGAGATCATGCAGGAGCGGTTCGAGCATTTGGCCATGCAAGTGGCAGCGGAAGGCGGCAAACCGTTGATAGATGCGCGGGTGGAAGTCGCCCGCGCCATCAATGGGATAGAGCTGTGCATCCACGAGATCGGCGCGCTTAAGGGCACCGAGATTCCGATGGGCATTACCTCCGCCGGTGATGGACGGCTTGCTTGGACCTCGCGCGAGCCGATTGGGCCAGTGGTGGCGGTTTCTGCCTTCAACCACCCGCTCAATCTTATCGTGCACCAGGTCGCGCCAGCGGTTGCAACAGGTTGCCCTGTAATCGTGAAGCCAGCGGGCGACACGCCGCTTTCGGCGTTCGAGTTTATTGATATTCTGCACGAGGCGGGGCTTCCCAAGGAATGGGCAAAGGCTGTGGTGACCCCGCGCGATGTGTCATCCAAAATGGTGGCGGACCCTCGTGTCGCCTTCTTCAGCTTTATCGGCTCGGCCGGCGTCGGCTGGTCGCTGCGCTCGCAATTGGCTCCGGGAGCGCGGTGTGCGCTGGAGCATGGCGGAGTGGCCCCCGTTATTGTCGATGCCTCTGCTGACCTCGAAGCTGCCGTGCCTAGCCTTGTGAAAGGCGGTTTCTACCACTCAGGCCAGGTGTGTGTTTCGGTTCAGCGGATCTTTGCGCACTCTTCGATCATCGATGAACTGGCTGCAAAAATGGTTCCTGAAGTCGAGGCTCTCAAAGTTGGCAATGCAACGGCGGAGGACACCGAGTGCGGACCGTTGATTCGACCCAAGGAATGCGACCGTGTGGCCGAGTGGGTGGATGAGGCTGTGGCAGCCGGTGCCACCTTATTGTGTGGCGGTGAAAAGCTGTCGGATACGACCTACGCACCGACATTGCTGCTCAATCCACCGGCCGATGTCACAATCTCGCAAAACGAGGTGTTTGGGCCGGTGGTTTGCCTCTATTCATACGACGATGTGGATACTGCGATTGCGCAGGCCAACTCTCTCGACGTGTCGTTCCAAGCGGCGATCTACACCAACGATCTCGCAGGCGCGATGCACACCTATCGCCATATCAATGCCTCGGCGGTGATGGTGAACGATCACTCCGCCTTCCGGACCGATTGGATGCCTTTTGCAGGGCTTAAGCAATCTGGTCATGGCGTAGGGGGCATCCCCTACACCTGTCATGAGATGACCATCGAGAAGATGATTGTGATTAAGGCGTAGTCAGTTTTGCGCGGCCCCATCCGGGGCCGCATCCTCGCTAGACGTCCTCCGCTTGCGCTGCGGACCCGCTGCGGGCGCGTGGTCACGCTTGCAAGCCTGCGGCTCGTTCGGGCGCACCTTAACTCTCCTCCAACAATAGCAACACCGCCGTAATCACCAATCGCTCTTGCATGCCGAAACGGTGATCGACTTCGCGGATTGTCGCATCGGCGACCAGCTGGCCGGGGATGGTAAACTCATGCTCCGGCAGTTGCTCGATTAACTCTTCACCATGCGCCACCGCTTCCGATCCCTCAAAGCGCAGCGTAATCTCGTGCCGCGTGCCGGAAAAAGTGATCGAACTCCACGCTTTCTCTTCATGTTTGACACATGTGGCACACTGTCCAGAGAGCTTTATGAGAGCTTCGCGCAGACGGTCTCCGGTGGTGCGGCGAGCTCGCATGGGGTGGGGCCGGTTGAGAGCCGAATGACTGGCCGCATGATCGGCGGATTTGGTCTCGAGGCGATGGCGCGCAAACAGCGAGCCAAGTGTATTTCCAAACGATGCACGTCCCAGCATTTGCGGATCAAGCAGCATGGCGAAACCCTTTCACCTCGAGAGCATGACGACGATCCGAGTGTCCGTTTGTCTTGGGGCGGAAGGAGAGCGGACGCGCTTCGGTCCGACTGCCTGCTTCAAATTCTGCCATCCATTGAAGGGTGCGTTCTTCGGTCTTTTTGCGCGGGATTCGGCCCATTCGCAGGTCCAGCACAAAACGCGGATCGTGAGCAGCGAGACGGCCAAACTTAGTGGCCGCCATTTTGTGTGCTCGCAGGAAGTTCTCAACTTTTCGAATCAACATGGGTGCCCCCTTTGCGCTTGTTTTCAAATCGATCGAGGCGAAGGCCTGCACCGCGAATCGCTCAATGTTCTGCAAATGTTCCACTGCAATTCCTACTTGTCTAGGAAAAATCCTTCGTATAGGAAGGATTTGTGAAGGATATTCCTTTGGATTCGAGTGAAAGGGGCCTCGATATGAGTCGGTCAGATGCGCGTAAGCGCTTGGTGGAATTGTCAAAAGAGCGTGGGGCGAGCCTGGCGAGGCTGTCGGAGTTGCTCGGCAGAAACCCCTCATATCTGCAGCAATTTATTAAAAAGGGGAGCCCGCGAAAGCTTGAAGAGGGGGATCGCAAGACCCTGGCTGAGTTCTTTGGTGTGAATGAATCGGAGCTTGGTGGGCTGGAGGGTGTGGCGAAGGAAAAATCCTACATGACCCGCAGCTCGGTGCCTGAAGCGGGCTATATCGACGTGCCCAGGCTCAATATCGGCGCATCGGCTGGCCCTGGCGCATTGCCGGATAGCGAGGAGCCCTTTGATGCCTTTCATTTCTCCCGCAAGTGGCTGCGCGAACAGGGACTGGAAGGCTCAAAACTCTCCGCCATCACGGTCGAAGGTGACTCGATGGAGCCGCTTCTTAATGATGGCGATGAGATATTGATCGACACCGCGGCTCGGCCTTTCCGCGATGGCGTGCATGTTGTGCGCCTGGGCGATACGCTTATGGTCAAGCGTGTGGCGCAAGCCGGGGCAGGGCGGTTTTCGCTTCTTAGTCAGAATTTGGCATACCCGCCGGTAGATGTTGCAGCTGACGAGATGGAAGTAATTGGCCGCGTGGTTTGGAAAGGGGGGCGGATATGAGCGATGCACCGTATGGTGACGCTGCATTTATGCTTGGGCTAATGGTGGGTTTGCCATTCATTATCGCAAAGTTTGTGGTTGGAGCCACTTTGGTGCAGGTGCTTTTGGCCTTTCCGCTTTTCTGGGCGATCACATTCCTTGGCCTAGGTTTTGGGAACGTAAACCAAGAAGTTTTCGGCTGGACATTGATCGCACAGATTTTCGTTGCCTGGGTCGGTGTTCCCATTTGTGCCGGTCTGTTGAAGTGGCTTGAGATTCCCCAAAGGTGGTTATGACTTCACGGATTTTACCCCCGCCGCCGTTTGAGCCAATCCTTGTGCGTTGCCTCGGTTTGTCGCCAAGCGGCGAACACGGATAGATCCTTATCCGGTTTGCCCGTACGTCCGAGCGCGTAAATCTGGCCGTAGAACCAGAATTGGACCGCAAAACTCGCCGCTGCGCGCAGGGCTTTGATGCCAGTGAGGAACCGCAGGGGGGCCGGGAAAAGCGAGAGTTCGTCCTCGTAGCGGTAGAGGCTCTCATCTCCTTCCAGCAGGCGCTTTGGCCCATCGGGGTCGGCGCACAGGGGCCTACCCAAGCCGATCAAATCCGCCGCGCCGCTTTCCAAAGCCTGCTCCATTGCCGCCTTGCTGCGAAAGCCGCCGGTGACCATCAAAGGCACGTTGCACGCCTCTTTCATCGCCTTGGCGAAGTCGACGAAATAGGCCTCACGCGCAGCCGTTGAGGCTTTCACATTCTGATCTTCGGCTGGCTCCATGCCTTCAATGCCGAGGAGCTTGGGTTGTTCATAGGTCCCGCCCGATACCTCGATGAGGTCGACGCCGAGTTCTTCGAGCCAGCCGACGACGGTCACGCTGTCCTCAAACGCAAAGCCACCCTTTTGGAAGTCGGCGCTGTTGAGCTTGACCGTGATCGGGAAGTCAGGCCCCACGGCCTCGCGCGATTGGCGGATGACTTCGGTAAGGAGACGAGCGCGGTTCTCGAGGCTCCCGCCCCATTCGTCTGTGCGGATATTGGTGCGTGGGCTAAGGAACTGCGATATGAGATAGCCATGCGCGCCGTGGATTTGAACGCCACTGAAGCCGACCTCCTTGCAGATCCGAGCCGCGCGAACAAAGCCTCCAATGATGTCCTCGATCTCTTGGGCCTCAAGCGCGACAGGTTCTCCGAACTGTCCGCCCGGAATTCCGAGTTTGACGGCTGAAGGAGCCTTGGGATGCGGGTTCACGATTTTGAAACACTGGCGTCCGGCATGGCTAATCTGCGCCCAGAAGTGATTGCCGTTTGCGGTGCCTGCCGCAGTCCATTCGTGAAACTTGGCGCGCTCTTCATCGTTCAGTTCGCGGTCGATAATGACATTGCCGGGGCGTTCCAAGTGGTCGGCATCGATCTGGATATTGCCCGAGAGCAGCATTCCGGGACCGCCTTCAGACCAAATGCGATAAAGCCGCATGAGCTCCGGGGTTGGCAAACCTTGCGGGTCGGCCAGCCCTTCGGTCATCGCGGCTTTGGAAAGCCGATTGGGCAAAACCGCGCCGCAAGGTAGTGTAAGGGTGCTCGCCAAGGTCATGTCTTAAGGGTCTCCCAGTTTGTGCGTACCATAACGCGTGCGTTTCGTTGTGAAACCCAAATTTCTCCAGACGCAGCACCTGAGCTTGCATTTGCATAAGCGCCGCGCCATCTGCTTGACCCATGACTGACACGCCAAAACAGCCTCCCCAAAAAACACCTCCAATGAAAGCCGCGATTATTCCGGTGACACCTTTGCAACAGAACTGCTCGCTCATCTGGTGCACCAAGACGATGAAGGCGGCGCTGACCGATCCGGGTGGGGACTTGCACAAGCTAAAAGACGGCATCGCCAAAGCGGGCGTGACGCTTGAGAAAATCCTCGTCACTCACGGGCATCTCGACCATTGCGGTCAGGCGGGGATGCTGGCTGAGGAATTAGGTGTGCCTATCGAAGGCCCGCACAAGGATGATTTGTTCTGGATTGAGCAGCTGGACAGCGACGGCGCGCGCTATGGCATGGAAGCCAAGAGCTTTACCCCTGATCGCTGGTTGGAGCAGGGCGATACGGTGACGGTTGGCGAACTCACCCTCGATGTGATCCACTGCCCCGGCCATACGCCTGGCCACGTGGTTTTCGTTCACGGACCGAGCAAGTTTGCGATTGTCGGTGACGTACTTTTCCAGGGCTCGATAGGGCGCACCGACTTCCCGCGCGGCAATCATCAGGACCTGATCGATTCGATCACGCAGCGCCTGTGGCCTTTGGGAGAAGACATTACCTTTATCCCGGGCCACGGCCCTACCAGCACTTTTGGCCGGGAGCGTAAGACCAACGCGTTTGTCTCTGACTACGCGCTGAGTTGAGCCTGCGCGCAGCGGATGGCGCGTGCATCTCGTCTTACATTACTCCAGCAGCAATTAGCGTTGCGACAACGGCCAGGCCTAACAGGGTCAGCATCGACACAAGTGTACCAATCATGCGCCCGACCTGCAGCGAACCGCCGTCCATGCCGAAACCATGTGCGATGCGTCCAATGATGAAGAGCCCCGCGACCCACGCGAGCCAGGGTTCGCCGCGCCCTGATAGCTCGATTGCAGCGACAAGGATCAGCACAAACGGAGCGTTCTCAACAAAATTGGCCTGAGCGCGCATCCGGCGGATGAGATTTTCGTTGTCCTCGTCTCCTACCGAAATTTTCTCCGCCTGACGTACAGCGCCAATGCGCAGCATCAGCCAGATGTTAAGTATTGCTGCCGCAGCAGCCGTCGTCAGCGTAACCGGAAGAAGTTCCATCGAAGCGATCCCCTCGTTTTCTATCGTGTTCTTGTTTAGTTTTGATCCGCAACCAAACTAGAGCGGAAGAGCGTTGCTGACAACGTTTCTTGGCACTCTAGACTTGCGCGCGTTTCGCGAGGCTTGTGCTTGCAAGCTGAGAAATTTCCGCTATAGCGCGCGCCTTCCCGCCGCTTCTGGCCAGGACCCGCCCGCGTAGGTGTAATTGACCTTGTGCGCATGGCGGCCTTGCCGTAAGGGCGTCACCGAAACACTTGGGAAGCGCAGATTTTGGCGCTTTCTCGCGATTATTATTTGAGGAAATGGCTGAGCCATGGCTGTCCCTAAGAGAAAAGTATCCCCGCATCGCCGTGGCAACCGGCGCGCACACGATTCGCTGAAAGTTGAAGCTTTCACAGAATGTTCAAACTGTGGCGAACTCAAGCGTCCGCACACAATGTGCCACCACTGTGGTTATTACAACGGCCGTCTGGTGCTTGCCCCTAAGGGCATTTGAGCCGTCATTAAAAAAGGACATTGCGCATGACCCTCCCGCGTATCGCCATTGATGCGATGGGCGGCGATGAAGGCGTGCGCGTGATGATCGAAGGCGCTGCTCTCGCACGCCGCGAGCATGAAGGTTTCAACTTCCTGCTCGTCGGCGATCAGACTCGGATAGAGCGCGCGTTGCAAAGCCACCCGGGCATGGCGGGTGCTTCGGAAATCCTTCACTGCGATGATGTGATCAGCGGCGATGAGCAGCCATCGCGTGCCATTCGCCGGGCCAAGACCACCAGCATGGGCCTTGCCGTTAACGCGGTGAAAGAGGGCGCGGCTGGCGCTGCGGTTAGCGCAGGCAACACCGGCGCCCTTATGGCGATGAGCAAGATCGCGCTTCGCACGCTTCCTGGGATTGATCGCCCAGCTTTGGCTGCGCTGATGCCGACGCTAGAGCCGCATGATGTGGTTATGCTCGACCTTGGTGCCAACACCGAGGCAGATGCGCGCAACCTTGTGCAGTTCGCCGTGATGGGTGCAGCATATTCGCGCATTGTCAACGGGTTCGAACGCCCGAGTGTGCGCCTTCTCAACATCGGCACCGAAGAGATCAAGGGCACCGATGCCTTGCGCGATGCTGCGGCCCAGTTGACCGAAGCCACCGCGCGCGATGATGGTGGCCTTGCTCTCCAGTTTGATGGTTTTGTTGAAAGCGACAAGATCAACCGCGGCGAGACTCATGTGGTCGTCACCGATGGCTTCTCCGGCAATATTGCACTTAAAGCGATTGAGGGCTCGGCGCGCTTCGTGACCGATCTTTTGCGACAGGCCTTCACTAGCTCGTTGCGCTCCAAGATCGGCTTTCTGGTGTCGCGCCCCGCAACCGAATTGCTGCGCCACCATCTCGATCCTAACAATCACAATGGGGCGGTTTTCCTCGGCCTCAACGGGGTTGTTGTAAAAAGCCATGGCAGCGCGACTGCGAAGGGCGTTGCTCAGGCGGTGAATGTAGCGGCGCGCCTTTTGGAGGATCGCCTGATCAACAGGATTGCGGATGATCTTGGCAGATTGGGCGAAGAAGCCTTGAAACGTAACGGAAACGGGCCGAAAGCAGCTCCCAACGAAACGTGATGTAAACCAGCGGAGAGGGCTGTGTGACAGGATCAAGAGTGCCCAGTTCCCGAATCACGGGCTCGGGCTCGGCCCTGCCGAAGCGCGTCGTCACCAATGCCGAAATGGCCACGATGGTTGACACCTCAGATGAGTGGATTGTCGAGCGGACCGGCATTCGTCAGCGTTACATCGCAGGCGAAGGCGAAACCACGTCTACCCTGGCGATTGAAGCGGCGCGCAATGCGCTGGATGATGCGGGACTGACATCGGCCGACATCGATTTGATCGTGCTTGCAACCGCGACTCCTGACAACACCTTCCCCGCGACAGCCACAAAGGTTCAGCATGCTTTGGGATGCCATGGCGGAATCGCCTTTGATGTAGCGGCGGTGTGCTCGGGCTTTCTCTATGCGTTGACTACGGCCGACTCGTTGCTGACCACAGGTATGGCGAAGCGCGCATTAGTTATCGGCGCAGAGACATTTAGCCGCATCCTCGATTGGGAAGACCGCACCACATGCGTTCTTTTCGGCGACGGCGCGGGGGCTATTGTGCTGGAATCGCCGGATGTATCCAATCCAGCTCAAGAAGGCGGTCCGGGCGTTTTGGCGAGCCGTCTTCATGCCGACGGTGCACAGCATGATTTGCTCTATGTTGATGGCGGACCTTCGACCACGCAGACCGTTGGACATCTGCGGATGCGTGGGCCTGAAGTGTTCAAACATGCGGTGGTGAATCTCGCCAGTGTCCTCCATGAGGTCATTGAAGATGCTGGCATTTCTTCTGATCAGATTGACTGGATCGTTCCGCATCAAGCGAATAAACGCATCCTTGATGCCACCGCGCGCAAACTCAAGATCGGGCCAGAACGCGTGGTGGTGACTGTTGACCAGCATGCGAATACGTCTGCTGCTTCCGTGCCGCTTGCATTCGATACAGCTCGCAAGGATGGGCGGATCAAACCGGGTGATCTGGTGATGATGGAGGCCATGGGCGGTGGCTTCACCTGGGGGGCAAGTCTTATCCGAATGTGATCGAAGACAGCATGAAACTGCCACATTTGCATCGTAACAAAAGTTAATTTGCGCGCGCTCGAGAAAAGCCTTATACTGCCATGGTTTAATGGGATCGCGCCGGTTAAGGAGACCTCCATATGATGCGTTCGGTTGGCACATTGACCCGGGCTGATTTGGCCGAAACTATCAATCGCAAGATGGGCTTTAGCCGGGCGGAATCGCTCGACATGGTTGAGGCTATTCTCAACAAAATGTCTGATGCGCTTGCTGAAGGCGAGAATGTCAAAATCTCTGGATTTGGCAGTTTTGTCCTTCGCGACAAAAATGAGCGCGTGGGCCGCAACCCCAAAACCGGGGTCGAAGTTCCCATTACCCCGCGCCGTGTGCTCACCTTCCGGGCGAGCCAGCTCTTGAAAGAGAAGATCGCCGACGCGTCATAACGCGGGGGCGTTTTTCCAGAGATAGAAAGCGCGAACCATGGTTGATTTTGCAGACGGCAAGGCGAAGAGCGCCTTTCGCACTATTGGCGAGGTCAGCGAGGCGCTGAATATCAAGCCACATGTCCTGCGCTATTGGGAGCAGCAATTCTCTCTGCTCAAGCCGATGAAGCGCAGCGGCGGGAGACGGCTTTACCGTCCAACGGACATTGAAATGGTTGAGGCAATTGACCGGCTGGTCAACCAGGAGGGCTATACGCTCAAAGGCGCCGAAGCTGTCTTGCGCTCGCAAGGCGTGCCCGGCGGGGAACGCCGCAAGAGCGAACGTCGCGAGTATGACCGACGCGATGGTTCGGATTTTACCCCGGGAGAGGAAAAACCAGCCATGTCAGCGGGGTTAAGCGAGTCGCCCGCCATGGAAGAGAGTATCGCCAAGTTGAAAGAGATCAGAGCTCGGCTGGCGCAGGCTATCGAAGCTTAGAATCCAGCCAACTGCCAAATGTGGCAGTTACTCCGCTGCCATCAATTCGGCTTCACCCAGATCCACGCTCACAAGGCGCGAGACGCCTTTTTCGGCCATGGTTACCCCGAACAAGCGGTGCATTCGGCTCATCGTCACCGCATTGTGGGTGACGATGAGATAGCGTGTCTTGGTGGTGTTTACCATGGAATCAAGCAGGTCGCAGAAGCGTTCGACATTGGCATCATCAAGCGGCGCATCGACCTCATCAAGCACACAGATTGGCGCGGGGTTCGTAAGAAACAATCCGAAGATCAGTGCGGTCGCGGTCAAAGCCTGTTCACCACCAGAAAGAAGCGAGAGGCTTTGCAGCTTTTTGCCTGGAGGCTGAGCATAAATCTCAAGACCTGCTTCAAGAGGATCGTCGCTATCGACCAGCGCAAGATGCGCCTTTCCGCCCTGGAAAAGACGAGTGAACAGGACCCGGAAGTGGCCATCCACCTCTTCGAAAGCGGCCCGCAGACGTTGACGACCCTCGCGATTGAGATTGCCGATAGACGCTCGCAGGCGGCCCACCGCCTCGACGAGTTCAGCCTGCTCCGAGGCGCTTGTGCCGTGCTCTTCCTCTATCCGTGCCAGTTCGTCGGAAGCGACAAGATTGACCGGGCCAATCCGCTCACGGCTGGCAGTAAGCCGCTCCATTTCCTCGCTCTCGGTTGAAGCGGGCTTCACGTCCTTCTCATCGAATTCAAAGCGCTCGGTCAAAAGCGGGGGAGGGCATTGGAATTTCTCGCCCGAAATGCGCGCCATTTCAGCCTGGCGAGCCTCTTCATTCTCCGCGCGCGCGGCCAGTGTTGCCCTACCTTCGCGTGCTACGGTCAGAGCTTCTTGTGCGCTCGCAAGTTGGCGGTCGACTTCGGCAATGGCGGCTTGGCAGTCGTCCATCTCCCCCTGAGCCTTTTTCAGCTCTTCGGTCAGTCGCTTGGCGATGACATCGCCCTGTTCGATCTCGGCCATCAGGGAGGCGGGCTTTGCCGCGACTACATTGTGCTCTTGCTCAATCTCTTCGAGGCGATAGTTGGCCTCTGCCACGCGCTTGGTCGCTTCACCAGAGCGGGCTTGCCAATTGTTCTTGTCGGCTTCCTGCGCAGCGAGCCGTTCGCGCGCCACAGCGAGACCTTGGTCGTGTGCTGCCAATTCAGCCATCGCGGCCTGGACACCGGATTTCGCGGCTTCGTGCTTGGCTTGTGCAGCGTCCAGCGCTGCACGCCCAGTGTCGGGTGAGGGGAGTGCCGAACGTGCGTCTTCAGCCGCAGCGACTTCCTCCGTAGCCGAAGCGAGTTGCTCATCGAGGTCTGCACTCGATGCTGCGAGTTCCTCAAGCCGTTCAGCGTTGCGTTCGCGCGCAGCCTCTGCCTGGTCGAGTGAACGCAGGGCGGAGCGTTCCGCTTCAATTGCACCAGCAAGTTCGCGCTCCTGCGCCACCAGACCGGTCTGCAATGCGGACAGTTCGTCGCGGGCGGATGTTTCTTGCGCGCTTGCTCGCTCTACCGCTTTACGCAAAGGCGGAAGCTGGGTTTCTAGCTCGGCAAGGCGGTTTGCTGCTTCTAATCGTGCGGCTTCAGCTGAGCCTTCGCCGCGCGCAATAAAGCCGTCCCAACGGCGCAAGTGACCCGCTTTTGTGACCAACCATTCACCCGGATTGAGCGTGCGTCCATCGTCGCTGTCCGCCACATGGACGAGGGCCAGACGCGCGCGCAATTCTTTCGGGCAATCGGTGATGTGGTCAAGGAGACTGTCTGCCACCGGCGAAGGCCCGCCAATGCCGCCGGTCCAGAACCGGCCATCAGGATTGTTCTCAGGCAAGCCCAAAGGCGACTTCGCATCGCGCCCCAGCACTGCGGCAATTGCACGCTCATAGCCTTTGGCGATCCGCACTTTATCGAGCGCTGCTGGCAAGCCCTGGCGGCCCTTTTCGCGCTTGGCCCGTGCATCGCGGTCGCGGACCAAAGCGGTGTATTCGCGCTCAATCCCGGCCAGTTCTGCCTTGGCACTGGCAAGAGCTGTTGCTGCATCATCGCGTGCGGTCTGTAGCTCGCCCTTGCGAGACTGCTGCTCTTCGAGATGGGTGCGAAGACGAGCAACTTTGCTTGCCGCATCATCCGCCGCTTGGCGCGCTGCCACAACATCGGCCTCAACATCTGAGCCATCGGCAAGCTCTGCGCGCATCGCCGCGATTCGCTCACCCTCTCGCTCCAGCCGGTTAAGCCGTGTCTGCGCCTGCTCAATCGCCGCCTCAGCCACGCGCCATTCGGCCTCAACCCCGGCATGGTCCGCGGTCGCCTTGGCAAGCGAGAGCTCGGCGGTACGGCTGGCGCGTTCAGCATCTTCGCTGCGGTTTGCAAGGGATGGGCGCCCGGCCTCCGCCTTCGCCAGAGTATCGCGCGATGCCTCAACCTCGCGTTCGAGCCGGGTTAGGGCTTCTGCTGCATCCTTCGTGAGTCGGTCGGCATCCTGACGGTCTTCTTCGAGCCGCGTTCGTTGTCGTTCCAGATCTTTGAGTCGCGCCTCAGCCGCCTCAAGCTTCTCAGACAGAGCAGCCATGCGGTGGCCATGGGCGCTCGCATCGTCGCGTCGGTCGGCGAGTTCTTCGCGCGCGTCTGCCAAAGTCGCCGCCGCTTCTGCCTGTTGCTTCTGCGCTTCGGCAGCGGTTGCCTGAGCAAGAGTAACCTTGTCCTCTGCCCCTTGCGCGGCCGCGCGTGCCTCTTTTGCCGCATAGGCAGCGTCGCGCCACCTCGCAAAAACGACGCGCGCTTCGGCATGCTGAATCTGCTCGGTAAGCTTGGTGTAGCGCTCGGCCTGTTTCGCCTGACGCTTCAAGGATGCCATTTGCGAGTCGAGACCTGCCATCAGGTCTTCGAGACGCTCCAAGTTCTTCTCAGTCGAGCGCAGCTTGCTTTCAGCATCCTTACGCCGAACGTGAAGCCCCGCGATCCCGGCTGCCTCTTCAAGCATCATGCGCCGTTCAGCAGGCTTGGCCGCGATCACTTGAGCGATTTTGCCCTGGCTCACCAATGCAGGCGAATGCGCGCCTGTCGCGGCATCAGCAAAGGTCAGCGCGACATCCTTGGCCCGCACATCGCGGCCATTCACCCGATAGGCAGAGCCCGCCCCGCGCTCGATCCGGCGGGTGACAACTAGCTCTTCATTCTGATCGTCTGAGGCATGGAGGACCACTTCGGCAAAGGCACGTGCCGGACGCGAATCTGTGCCTGCGAAGATCACATCTTCCATTCCGCCCGAGCGCATCGACTTGGGCGAGTTCTCGCCCATGACCCAACGGATTGCCTCCAAAAGGTTGGATTTGCCGCAGCCATTGGGCCCGACAACCCCGGTCAGGCCGGGTTCAATGCGCAATTCAGCCGGTTCAACAAAGCTTTTAAAGCCTGAGAGTTTGAGCCGACTGATCTGCATAGGTGACTGGGTACTCTTCGCCTCTATTCCTGACGGGCCCCTGCGCGTTGCAGGGTCGCTTCAAGGTCTTCCCAGCCCAGCGCATCAAGCTTTCGATCATTCAGGATGAAAGTTGGGGTCTGGTTGATCTCAAGCTCTGCACCTTGCGCTGTGGAGTTGTCAGCGATGCTCTGGATTTTTTCAGCGTCCGTGAGACACGCGCGCTGCTGGTCGGCAGAGATGCCCCGTGCCGCGAAGAAATCATCGAGTCCGGTGATATCGGCGAAGGCTAGGAACTTCTCCTCAACAGGAAGTCTGTTCGCCGCATCCATCGCTTGCGGGTTGTTTTGTGCAGCGACGATCGGTGCTGCATAATCCTCCCATGCCATGTCTGAGAGAGTTTGCATGTTCTCTTTGGGGCCGCAGCGTACGAGAGTGGCAATCGTCAGATCGATCGGATCGCGCACCAGATTTCGTTGTTCAAAGCTGACCACGCCGGTTGCCACATATTCTTTGATGCCCGGCTTGGCCTGTGCCGCGAAACTCGCGCAGCCACCGCAGGTGTGCGAGGCGTATTCGACCAGCTTCAGTGGCGCATCAGGATTGCCGAGGATGTACCCATCGCTTTCACTGACGGTGACCGTTTCACCCCAATTGGTGCCAGCAGGTGCCTCAATCGGCGCAATAACATCGCCCTCGAGAGTGTCGCCATCGGCCTCGCCACCGCATGCCACAAGGGCAAGAGCGAGAGGGGCGGAGAAAGCTAGTTTCAATGATCTGCGAAACGCGGTCATGATGAGTAAGAATCCTCTGATCTAAGCAAAAAGACTATACGTATGGCCCCGGAGGCGGAAAGAGCTGTGGGCCATGCGCTTGTGCACAAATTGGGGGAATATGTGAATCTATATGAGATTTCACCCGGATTTCTTTGAGAAAAAGCGTTAATCTTACCGCTGTTGAGACGAATTCTGAGGTTTGAAGCGCTCTTCGATCACCGGATAGAGTGTTCCCCACGTGTGCACTTCGCTTAACAATTCGCCATCGAGCGCGAAGCTTGGTGTTGCCGCAACAGCAAATTCTTCACGGTCAGCTGCGCCGTTTTGCACCAAGGCAAGCGCTGCTTGGTCGTCGCCAAGGCATGTGTTGATGTCCATCCGTGACGCGCCGCGATTGGCGAGCATATCGTCCAGGTCGAGAGCGGCCGCCATGCTGATGCGTGAAGCCTTGCTGCCGCTTGCCCAGCTCGCCATCTGGCTTTGCGGAGCAGTTCGCGCTTTTTCGAGCCATTTGTCCTGCTGCAACAGATACATACGGTGACGATCTTTGAAGCCTTCTGCGCCGCCGCACTGAACGAGTAGCGATACGGTCAGGTCAATCGCATTGCGAATAACGGGTCGCACTTCGACACTCATATGACCGGGCGCCAATAGGGCCAAATCAAGCGCCGCTTCGCCCTCGCGCGCAAAATCGGCGCAGTGTCCACAGGTGTAGCTGATCCATTCAATAAGCGAGGCTTCCGCTTTCGGATTGCCAATCATAAAGCCGCGATCGGTCTCGACCACTTCGGCCTGCCAGGCAGAGCGGCGCTTATCGACCATAAATGCGCTGGGCGGGTCTGCGAGCTGGTTCTCGCTAGTGCCGGTTTCCTGCGCCGTTGCGCCGCCGGCCATCGCCAATCCAAGAGCGCTTACCGCTACAAGGGCTGCGCGTTTCAAATGTTTCATTTCTTCTCGTCTTTCCCTTCATCACCCAGGCTTCGCGCGAGCGATTCAAGCACGGTGCGCAGCTCTGGGTCCCCAATATCGCGCAGACTGTCCCCTAACTCCATTGGAATGGGCTTTAGCGACGGCGGCGGTTTGGGTCGTTCTTCAGCAGACGGAGGCTTAACCTCGCCTTGCCGGATTTTCGCGCGTGCCACCGCTTTGTAGCCAAAGAAGCGGTTCACCCGTTCGATGATTTCTGGGAGAACTTGCTGGATCAGTGGAGCATGCGCGGGCTTCACCACCAATTGGAGGATTCCCTCGGATTTCTCTCCTGGCGGAAAGCGTATTGCTTCGGGAGAACAGACCAGCGCGTGGGTAGGACCGACGATTTCGGGCCAACGAGTGACGACCGAGCTCTGCACAAAGCCAAACCGCCTGAATGCAGTGCGACCGATTTCTGGCATCAGGTCGCCGATCGCCTTGGCCCCTTGGCCGCGTGGGCGAGTGAAGTGCTTTCCAGCTTTCCTGCGCGGCTTTTTGGGGGTCTTGTTGTTGCTGTCGCTTCCCATCTCGACAGCGTCCATGCCATAGGCAGCGCGTGACCGCCACCATCTCTGACACGCTCCTCAACTGGTATGACAAGAACGCACGCACGCTGCCGTGGCGCAATCCGCCCGGAGCCGCGCGGCCCAGCGATGACGCGTGGCCTTACCGCGTGTGGCTTTCTGAAGTGATGCTGCAGCAAACAACCGTGGCAGCGGTGAAGCCTTACTTCGAGAAATTCACGAGGGTTTGGCCGACAGTCTTCGATCTTGCCAAGGCGAGCGATGATGATGTCATGGCGGCATGGGCTGGACTTGGATATTACTCGCGGGCGCGCAATCTGGTGAAGTGTGCGCGGGTGGTTGCGGAACGCGGCGGTTTTCCAGAAACCGAAGCCGATCTGCTCAAGCTGCCGGGGCTGGGGGCCTACACGGCCGCTGCCATTTCCAGCATCGCCTTTGGCCACAGGGCCGTCGTGGTCGATGCCAATGTCGAACGAGTGGTCTCCCGTTTGTTCAACATTGATGAACCTCTCCCCGGTGCTCGCAAAGCCATTCGTGCGCAGGCTGAAACAATCACGCCCCAGTCTCGGGCCGGTGACTTTGCGCAGAGCATGATGGATCTGGGCTCGCAAATTTGCACCAGCAAAGTGCCCCGCTGCTTGCTGTGTCCTGTGTCGAATGTTTGTGAGGGGCGGTCAACTGGCGAGCCCGAGCGCCTACCCGTCAAACCGCCGAAGAAGGCAAAACCCGAACGCCGAGGAGCCGCTTTTTGGATCGAGCGTGAGGGATCAGTTTGGCTCGTCAAACGCCCTGGCACAGGCATGCTGGGCGGGATGCGCGGTCTGCCTGATGATGGCTGGAGCGCGCGCAGCGATGGATCGGGGGAAGCACCGCTACAAGGCGATGCAACAAGTCTGGGAGCAGTGCGGCACACTTTCACTCATGCGCATCTGACGCTGGAATTGCATGCGATTGAAGGAGCGGCCCCTCCGCAGGGTGAGGGTGAATGGTGGCCTCTCGACACGCTCGAAGAAGCGGGGCTTCCGACCCTATTCGCCAAGGCCGCGCGGCTGGCGCTGGCGCGAGATTAGATAAAGCCGCCGCCCAGCATCAGTCGCACTGCGGCGATCAGAAAGACGACGATACAGAAATTGCGACCCCCATCGCTTGATGACAGAGCGCCGAATATGATCCCGACCACGATCAAAGGCATCGCAAGCCAATTGCCCCATCCCAGAAACGGAATGGTCGCAGGGATAACGATGACGAGGCTGATCAGCCCGAAGACATAAGCGAGTAAGTTTCCCATGTGTGTTATGTGGGTACTACACTTAATTTAGTCAAGCCCCACTTCACCCAGTCTCACTTAACAACGTAATTGACGGTTCAGTTTTGCTCCCCCAAGAGATGTGCAAACGCAAGCCGTTATCATTCCGGAGAGACACCTTTGGCCTATCGCAATTTCGCAAATCCTGAACTTTCCCGCCGCTCCCTGTTTCGTGGCGGTGCCTATGCCGCCGCTGGTGCAACGCTTGCGACCTTGCCTTTTGGGCGCGAATTGCTTGCTCACAGTGTTGATGAAAGCTGGCCTAATGTCGCGGCATTGGCGAAGAAGTACATCGATGAGCGCAAAGTCGCTCAGATGTATCTCACCTTTGGTTGGGGCCAAGAGGATCATGCGCACCACGTGGGCGGGGGCACTCTGGCGTTGAACTCTGACGTAGAGGTTGATGAGAACTCGCTCTACCGCATCTATTCCATGACCAAGCCGGTGACCGGCATGGCGGCGATGATCCTGATCGACGAAGGCGTGATGGGCCTTGACCAGCCGATCCATGAGTTCTTGCCAGCATATAAAGATATGATGGTGCAGGTCGAGTATGATGGCGCGATCACCGAAGACAATCTTGAGCCGGCCAAGTCGCATATCACCGTGCGGCACCTGCTGACGCATACAGCGGGGATCGGTTATGGAATCATCCAGCAAGGGCCAATCGTCCAAGCGTATAATGAGGCAGGAATCATCGCCGGACGCGTCTCGCGCCTGCCCATTCCCGGCATCTTCCAAGGTGCACCGGTTGGTAGCCTCGAAGCCTTTGCCGATGGCTTGGCTCAGTTCCCACTGGTGCTTCAGCCGGGCACCAAATTTAGCTATTCAATGAGCCTCGATCTACTTGGCCGGGTTATCGAAGTGGCAGCGGGTCAGCCGTTTGATCAGTTCCTGAAAGAGCGCATCTTCGATCCTTGCGGCATGGACAGCACCTACTTCCAAGTGCCGTCCGCCGATGTGGGTCGACTGACAGACAATTACGGCATTTTGAACGGCAATGCGTTCCCAATCGATCCAGCGGCAACATCGATCTATCTCGATGAGGCTCCCTTCCCAACCGGAGGGGCAGGGCTGGTTTCTTCGCCCAAGGACTATGATCGCTTCCTTCGCATGCTGCTTGGCTACGGAAAGCTGGGCGAAACCCGTGTGATGAGCGATGCAGCCGTGCGCAAGGGCGTCTCGAACCTCTTCCCCGAAGGCACCGATCTTGCCGGCACCTGGATGGAAGGTCAGGGACACGGCGCTGGTGGACGTTCTGTTAACGGCACATTTGGTTGGGGCGGGGCAGCCGGCACGCTGGCAGCAGTCGACTACAATCTGGGATTGCGAGCGTGCCTGTTCACGCAATATATGCCCACCGATGCTTATCCCATTCGAGACGAGTACCTTGCCGCGCTTGAGGCTGACACAGCAGCGATGCGCGCCAAGAAGGCCGCTTAATGGCTGGATCATTGCCGATCGCCTTTTCGGGCTCGCCGCTCGACCGAGCGGACAACATTCGCGCTGACCGCGATGCGCTTGGCGCGCTGATGAATTGGAAGGCAAAATTCCTTCTGCTCGACCAGTTGATGCCGCTGCTCGATGATGCGGGGCGCCTCTCTTGGGGTACTTTGGCCGATGCACCAGAAGACGCTGAGCTGGTGTTCCTCGGGCTTGATCGCAGCGATGGTGGGGAAAAGGCGTGCTTTGCTGCTGTCCCTGCTGAAGGCGATGCTGCGCCGCGCATGGCGAACCCTCGGCTTTGGGCTCTCATGTCGAACCTCGATCCGGGGGATCTCGCGCTTTACGGCGGAGCGAGGAGCCTTATCGATTGGCACGCGCGTCACCGACATTGTGCACAGTGCGGCGCGCCCACGAAGATCGCTAAGGGCGGCTGGCAGAGAAACTGCGACAGTTGCGGGGCCCAGCATTTCCCTCGCACTGATCCTGTCACGATCATGCTCGCCGAATTTGAGGGCAAGCTCATGCTCGGACGTGGTCTTGGATGGCCCGAGGGGCGCTTTTCCGCTCTGGCGGGCTTTGTCGAGCCGGGAGAGACAATCGAAGAGGCCGTAGCACGAGAAGTCTTTGAGGAATCGGGCGTGCGGGTGCGCGATGTTGAGTATGTCGCCAGCCAGCCGTGGCCTTTCCCAAGTCAGCTGATGATCGCTTGTCATTCTTACGCCGATGACGATGCGCTGGTGATCGACGAGACCGAAATGGCCGAGATCAACTGGTACACAAGAGAAGAGGTAGCCAGCGCGCTTAAAGGCGAAGGTCCTTTCGTTGCGCCTCCACCGCATGCGATTGCGAATAATTTAATGCAATGGTGGCTGGAGAAAGAGGCATGAGTGCAGAGCGGTTGACGATCGATATCTACTCAGATGTGATGTGCCCATGGTGCGCGATTGGCTACGGGCAATTGCAGCAGGCCTTGGGGCAGCTTGAGGGCGAGGTCGAAGCCGAAATCCGTTGGCGTCCGTTCGAATTAAACCCCGACATGCCGCATGAGGGCGAAGAGCAAGAAGCGCATCTCCAGCGTAAATATGGCCGATCTGCCGAAGAAGGCGCGAAGGTGCGCGGGCAGATGAAGTCGATTGCAGAAGGAGCCGGGGTAACGCTCACTTACGAAGGTGATGAAGACCCTGCACCGCCTGCGATGATGTGGAACACCCGCGATTGTCACAAGCTTTTGGGGTTGGCTCTAGAACAGATGGGGCCTGAGGTGCAGACGCAGCTTAAGCTTGCCCTATTCAAGGCGCATTTCAATGAGCGCAAAGATCTGTCGGACTACGAGGTGCTGCTCGATATTGCGGCTAGTGTTGGCGTGCACCGCGAAGCTGCTAAAGCCGCGCTGGATGACACAGATTTAGAGGCCCGCGTTATCGCTGAAGAGCGCCAAGCCTGGGACCACAATATCTCCGGCGTGCCCGCCATGATCATCAATCAGAAATTCATGGTGCCCGGCGCGCAGGGGCCAGAGACCTATGTTAATGTGCTAAGGCGAGTGGTCGAAAAGAGCAGGGCCTGACGGGCTCTAGGCAAGGGGCGCATGAGCGAATTCAACCCGAAAACGGCGGTGATCACTGGCGGAGCCAGCGGCATCGGGCTCGGGCTTGCGCGCGGATTGGTGGCCAGCGGGCTCAAGGTGCTGATCGCGGACTTGCCCGGCGAAAAGCTCGATGCGCTGAGCGCGGAAGATTTCGCGACCCAGCCCTGCGACGTTTCTGATCTTACGCAGGTTGAGGCTCTGGCCGATACGGCTTTCTCAACCTTCGGGACTGTTGATCTTCTCTTCAACAATGCCGGTGTAAACGGGCCAAGAGGAAGGCTTTGGGAAGTCGATCCTACTGAAGCGCGTGCGCATTTCGACATCAACTATTGGGGCGTGTGGAACGGTTGCCGCGCCTTTGCACCGCGCATGATCGAACAAGGGAGCCCGAGCGCAATCTACAACACGGGAAGCGAGAACAGCTTCTTTTGCGCGGTTCCTCAGACAGCGGCGTATATCAGCGCAAAGCACAGCGTTCTCGGCCTCACAGAGAGCTTTCGCGAAGATCTGCCTGAGCACGTTCGTGCAGGCACGATCATTCCCGGCTGGGTGTTCACCGGGATAGGCTCCGAAAAGCTGATGCGCCACGGAATGCCGGTCGAAGACTATATCGACATCATCCTGCCCCAGATCATGGCGCGCCGCCGCTTTGTGGTAAGCCACGGCTACAATGAGGTTCGGATTGCGGAACGAACGGACGAGCTAAGCGCTAGTTATTCCAAACACGCCCTTCCGCCTGAGGAAGATGCGAAATACGATGTGCGCCTGACCATCGCTAAGATGATGCAGGGTTAGGCCGGATAAGAAAAACAGGGGTTTGCTATGGGGAAAAGTCTGATTGTGGTGGTGGTTGTCACTGCCGTTGCTTTGGCGTTTTCGTGGTTTGCTGGGTCGGGTAGCGTGCCGCTCTTCGGGCTCTCAGCCATGTTTGTAACGGGGCTTTGGGCGCTTGGCCTTAACTGGCTTGCCTTTATCCCATCCGCTGCCGCGCAGAGCGACAAATTCTACGATAGCGTCGGCGCGCTGACCTATCTGACAGTGACCGCGCTGGCTATCTATGCCGCGGTCCAGGCCCACGGAGGGCTCGACATTCGCTCCATGGTTGTTGCCGGCATGGTGGCGATCTGGTGCCTTCGCCTTGGCACCTTCCTTTATCGCCGTATTCATGCTGCGGGTGGGGCGGACAGCCGGTTTGAAAAGATCCGCGTGAACCCACCGCGTTTTCTTGTCGCGTGGACGCTGCAAGGGCTGTGGGTGATCCTGACGGCCTCCGCTGCAATCGCGATTATCACCGCTGATGCCCGCGCGCCGATCGGACTCTTCTTCTTTGCGGGCAGCGCGATCTGGCTGCTTGGCTTTGTGTTTGAAAGCGTGGCTGATGCACAGAAACAGGCCTATCGCAGTGACCCAGCCAACAAGGGCAAGTTCATCAATGTGGGCCTGTGGCGCTGGTGTCGCCATCCCAATTATTTTGGTGAAATCACGCTGTGGTTCGGCATTCTCGTAATTGCGGTGCCAATCTTGTCAGGCCTCTCGTGGTTAGTCGTCATCTCGCCGATCTTTGTCTTCCTCCTGCTCACACGGATCAGCGGGATCAATCTGCAAGATGCACAGGCAAAAGAGCGCTGGGGCGATGATCCTGAGTACCAGGCCTATCGCAAGGCCACACCGGCCCTGTTCCCAAAGCCGCCATCAAGGGGATAGGCCAAAGAGGTGCGCGACGATGCCTCGCACATTAGACACTTTGACAAAACAAAGCACTGCGATACACCCCTGCAAAGGGGATCGAGTTTAATCAAGGAGAGCCTTATGGCCCGCATGTCAGTTCCCTCTTTCTTCGCCGCTGCTTCTGCCTTTGCATTGCTTGCTGCCTGCAGTGGCGGAGCGGAAAACGGTGCCGAAGACTCAGCGGCAGACACGCCTGCTGAAATTGAGCAGCGTCAAGATAACTTCAAAGCGATTGGTGACAGCTTTAAGGCGATCCGCGAGCAGCTTGAAACGGATGCGCCCGACTTTGCGGTGATCACTCCGGCAGCTGCCGACATCAATGAGCGGCTGCAACGCCTGCCCGACCTCTTCCCTGACGGCACCAGCGTGGAAGCGGGATACGACACAGAAGCTCTCGCGACGATTTGGGAAGACCCGGAGGGCTTTGCAGAGGCGATTGAAAACGGTGTCGCGGCAAGCGCTGACATGATGGCAGCGGCCGCCACTGGTGATCCCGAAGCAGTTGGCGGGCAGGTTGGCAATCTGGGCCTTAATGGCTGTAAGGCCTGTCACGAAAAATATCGCGTCGATGACGAGTGATCAGGTAGAACCAAGCCTGGTCCAAGAGCCTATCGCAAAGACGCATTCGGTCAGGATCTGGGATTGGCCGGTGCGCCTAACGCATTGGTCATTCGCTCTGCTTTTGCCTGCCATGTGGGTGACTGCGGATAGCTCGCAATGGGGCTGGCACATGCGGCTTGGCCATGTGCTGTTGG
Source organism: uncultured Erythrobacter sp. (assembly GCF_947502395.1). Lineage (GTDB taxonomy): Bacteria > Pseudomonadota > Alphaproteobacteria > Sphingomonadales > Sphingomonadaceae > Erythrobacter. The sequence goes on along the minus strand of NZ_CANMZM010000001.1, from coordinate 847,948 downwards.
CACTCATCATCTTCCGCATTTTGTGGGGGCTCATTGGCACTGATACCGCACGCTTTTCGAGCTTCGTTAAGGGGCCGGGTGCTCTCCTTAAATATTTGCGCGGAGGGTATCCGCATAAACAGCACAAGGGTCACACCCCTTTGGGCGCGTTGGCAGTGCTAGCGCTTTTGGGCCTGACGCTTGCCCAAGTGAGCATGGGCCTTTTTGCAGGCGATCCCTTTGACGGCGCGACCGGACCATTGAACTCGCTTGTGGGCGTGGGAACAGCCGATTTCCTCACCGACACGCATGAATGGTTCTATTGGGTCGTCTTCGGCATGGTCGGCCTGCACATCACCGCAGTCGGGTTATACGGGGCGTTTCAAGCACAGAACCTGATCGGGCCAATGGTTGGCGGTACGGGCGAGAAGGCACTGAGCGTTGCAGACAACTCGCCTGCGCCGTGGAGCAGGGCGCTTGGTGCGCTGGCGGTGTCGGCGGGATTGGCGTTCTGGGTGTATTTGGGGGTGCCGAGGCCAATTTAGGCCCCCATACGCCTCCTTCTAATGTTCAAACTAAAGGTCAGAGCGACGGGAAACAAAAGTGCAAATCCAATAGCGATCCATGAGTTTCTGACATAAGCTTCCCCGAGCTCATGCAGGATCGCTGGGCCGACATACGGATCATTGAACTCTGAATAGATTCCGAAGGCCAAAAGAGCCGAAAACGGAAGCGTCGCAAGGCCAAACCGGGGCCACTTGATTTCGAGTGCAAGCGCAGCAATGCAAAGAGCAGCGGGCCAAATCCAAGGATCAACCCGATGATCAACAATCAGCATTTTATCTGAAACTTCGGCCTGAGCCGGGCTCACAAGCACGAGGACTGCAAGTAAAGCCATCGGCCCAATGCAGCGCATCAAATCAACCCCAAGCGTTCAAGCTTACCCGCCAGTTTCCCCGGCAGCGCATCGCCAATATCCTCGCCCTCATCCAGGTCGCGCGGGGGATCGCCCTTCAGATAACGCCAACCTTGGTGGGCGCGTTTGGGGCGGGGCTCTACGCGAACCAGCTCTGGCTTCATTTCGATCAGCCAGCGCCCATCATCGGTTTGCGAAAAGCCGATGATTTCAGAGCGCGCAACGATGGAATGCTGGTGGATCCAATACAGCGAGCCGCCAATACACTGTTCCCATTTGGTTGGGCGGTATTTGGTTGTGAGGTAGGGCGCACGCGTGCCGCCTCGATACCAGCTTTCCAACTCGGCATAGCTTTGCGCGCCGTAAGCGATTTTCGTCAGGTGTAGGGGCATGGGACCAATTTAAGAGGTTTTCGGTCGATTGCGAGCAGCCACCCTAAGCAATCCACGATACTTTCTTGTGTTCCATCTCAGCGTTTACAACGGCGCAAGCCCGGCTGCGACTGCCAGCCCGAGGAAGGCGAAAAAACCCATCGAATCAGTAATCATGGTGACAAAGACGGATGATGCGACCGCCGGGTCTTGCCCCATACGTTCGAAACCCACTGGAACCAGCACGCCCGCCAGGCCGGAAACCGCGATATTGATAACCATGGCAAGCGCAATCACCACGCCCATTTCCGGGCCGAATAATATGCCAGCGGCAATGCCGATCAATACGGCGACCGTCCCTCCGTTGAGGAGCGCAACGCGCAATTCTCGCCAGACAATGCGCCATGTATTGGCACGGGTCAGCTGATTGGTGGCAATCGCGCGCACGGCCACTGCCATGGTTTGCGTGCCCGCGTTTCCGCCAATACTCGCGACAATCGGCATCAGCACCGCGAGCGCCACCAGCTTCTCAATTGCTGCACCAAAGAAAGCGATGATGGCCGAGGCCACCACAGCCGTCCCCAAATTGGCGACCAACCAGCGTACGCGGCTGGAATAAGCCTCCTTGATTGGCTCGTTGATGTCGCCATCGCCAGCACCAGAAAGCAAGAGCGCGTCTTCGCCTGCCTCTTCAGATATGATGTGCACGATGTCATCGACGGTGATCTGGCCCACTAAACGTCCGCTTTCGTCGGTCACGGCGGCGGAGATCAGCGCGTATTTCTGGAACATTAGTGCGACCTCTTCCTGATCAGTCGTCACCGGAATGAGCGTCTGGTCGCGCTTCATCACGTCAGTCAGCGCGATGCTGCGCGGTGTCGTCAAAATCCAGTTGAGTGCACACGTGCCGACTGGATGGTGAGAGGCATCGACCACGAAAACTTCCCAGAAATCGTGCTCCAGATCACCTTCCTCGCGTAAGTAATCAATCAGGTCACCGACCGTCATATGCTCGGGCACCGCCATAAAGTGGCGGTTCATCAGGCGCCCGGCGGTTTCCTCCGGATAGGACAGCGCGCTTTCAACCGCGGCCTGCGTTTCAGGCTCCAGTTCGGCGATGATCGCTTTTTGATCATCCTCGTCAAGGTCTTCGAGCAACTGGACCGCATCATCGGTTTCGAGCTGCTCTGTGATGGTGGCAACGTCTTCTGGCGCGAGAGCTTCCATCATGAGTTCGCGGACGTGATCGTTAAGCTCTGCGACCACTTCCGGTGTCATCAAATCGGTGATGGCAGCAGCAAATGTCTCACGGTCGCCTTCATCGATGAGTTCGACAAGGTCGGCGATGTCGGCGGGGTGAAGCGGTTCGACCAGGTCGTAGACTGCATTGGAGTCACTGCGCTCCAACGCATCGCGGACCGAACTCACAAAAGACCGCTTTAGCCGGTTTTCTTCATCGTGGCGCTCATCATCGATCCGGTCATCGGGGCGCACGACGTCTTCTGCCTCGATTGGCAGGGCTTCGTCATCAAGAGCGCGTTGATCTACCATGGGTTTGAGGGTCTAGGGTCCGCGCCTCCAAAAGCAAGCAAACCGTTGCGAGTAGTGGGTGACAGCTAGTGGGTGACAGGCGCGCGGAAGTCATTATATCACCGGCCAAACATTCAGGAGATATTGGATTATGGCCGACACACTCACTTTCACGCTCGACACTGGCGATGGCGAAGGCAAGGACGTTGTTATCAAGCTGCGTCCGGACTTGGCACCCGGCCATGTCGAGCGCATCACTGAGCTTGCCAGCGAAGGCTTTTACGATGGAGTGGTGTTCCACCGCGTGATCGACGGCTTTATGGCGCAAGGTGGAGACCCTACCGGCACCGGCATGGGTGGCAGTGAAAAGCCCGACCTCAAGGCGGAGTTCAACTCAGAGCCCCACGTCGAAGGGGTTTGTTCGATGGCGCGTTCACAAATGCCCGACAGCGCTAACTCACAATTCTTCATCTGCATTGACGATGCAGGTTTCCTCGATGGCCAATACACCGTCTGGGGCAAGGTCGAGAGTGGCATGGAGCACGTCCACGCCCTGCCCAAGGGTGAGCCACCCGCAAGCCCCGGCAAGATTGTGAAGGCGACCGTGGGTTGATCTTGGCTCTAGCGATTGAGGTAGCCAGCTTGCTCCTGATTGGAGCTTTGGGTTTTGGCCTAAGGGCTTTAGCAAGAACGATGCTGCCGGATCGGAAAGTGACCCGCTTCGTGATTGTTGCTGGTTTACCATGGATCGCTATTGCCAGCTACTTCCTCTACTGGTTTTGCGGCGAAGATTTCACTGATCCGCTGGTTTGGGCGGCAAGCGGTTTTTTGATGATCGCGGTCTTCTTGAATGCTCTTCCATATTGGGCCGGTTATCTCTTGGAGTGGGTTTGGCGTGTCCTAATTAGGAAACGCCAAGCATCCTTCTGAACGCCCCATAACCATGAAATCGCAATTCCTTTTCGGGATCTATCGGGCAAAAGACCTTCGGCAGTTAGATTGTTGTTTGCGGTGGCAAGCGTCGCGTCGTTGGTTTTGTGGAGTCCTACGGTGAGACTCGTCTCTGTGCCTCTTTGGAATGGCGACGTGATGCGGAGCGCACAAATGCGTTTTGCTGCATTGATCCTAGCTCTAGCCGTAAACCGAAGGCCGTTCGTGCTGAGCCTGTCGAGGCCCAGCTGCCTCAAAACGCGTCCTTCGACAAGCTCAGGACGAACCGGGTTGCGGGCGTGGTGGCTGAGCCTATTGCTCATCACCCTCTCGGCCTGCGCCACAATACCCGATATCTCCCAATCGCGCTCACCCTGTCGGATGGAGCCGGGTGGGTGGTGCTCCTTTGTGCGCGAGGCTGCAGTCGAAGCCTATCCGTATGCCATCGCTTCGCTGCAAGCCTATGATGGAGATAGTGATCTCTACACTGACACGGCTCCGATCCTGCAGCGCGTCAAGCGCTTGCCCATCTCAAAAGACGATATGGATAAAGGCTTTGGCTACGCCATATTTGAGCAGATCGCTCAGAATGATGTGCCTGACCAAGAAGACCCGCAAGTTGTCGCGCGTATCCTCGCCTTTCGAGGGACCGACTTCGACGGGTTCACGGACATCTTCTACGGCACACTGCGCAATGACCAGATCGACCTTGCAGTGGAGGCATTCGCTTCGGAAAGCGGGCGGTTTGATGACGATGTGCCATGGATTGTGACGGGGCATTCGCTTGGCGGGGCACTGGCAACGGAAGTCTCGATGGCCAATCCGGAAGTGCGCGCCTTTATGTTCAACACCTCGCCCTTCTACGGGGGCGATGCCATGTCGAACAATGTGCGGCGCACCGTCCTTAATGAGCGGGGGGAGATTCTGCGGCGCTTCGCCAAGTTCAAATCAGCCCCTGCGGCCGAGGTCTACACGATTAATTGCAGGCCGGGGGCAAGTTCGATCAAGAAGCACTCGATGCGGCGGCTCGCCGATTGCCTGACATGGATCGCAGCGTATGCGGATAAGGACGCTCTCCAAATAGTGAGAACTCAAGGCATTGAGCGGCCAAAAGTGGAGTGTAGGCGTGCGCAGTCCGGCCATCCGGGGGTGGGGCATCGCGAGATTACGCCTTGCGTTCACCAATCGCGACCTGACAAAGAGACTTCGCCTGACGAAGCTGACGATTGAAGCCATGATTGAACTGGCGCGTGGTTGAGGCTAAACGCGCGCGACCATGAAACCAACCACAGACCCCCGTGTGGCTCCTAACGAGAGCCCAAAGACCTACCGCGTCAAAAGCTTTGGCTGTCAGATGAACGTCTATGATGGCGAGCGTATGGGCGAGCTTCTGGACGAAAAAGGCCTGTCACCTGCACCGGAGGGCGAGGATGCGGACCTGGTTGTGCTCAACACCTGCCATATTCGTGAGAAGGCGGCAGAGAAGATTTATTCTGACATTGGCCGTCTGACCAAAGGAAAGACGCAGAAGAAAGCGCCGATGATTGCGGTGGCTGGCTGCGTCGCTCAGGCTGAGGGCGAAGAGATCATGACGCGCGCGCCCGCTGTCTCGATGGTCGTGGGACCGCAGGCCTATCACCGCCTGCCCGATATGCTGGATTCAGCGGTCGCGGGTGAGCGGGCGACCGACACCGACATGCCAGCGATTGCAAAGTTCGGTGCGCTTCCTGCGCGCAAAAGGCGCTCACCAACCGCGTTTCTTACCGTGCAAGAAGGGTGCGATAAATTCTGCACCTATTGTGTGGTGCCTTACACGCGCGGTGCAGAAATTTCCCGTCCATTCAGTGATTTGATTGACGAAGCGCGCAGGCTTATTGAAGCTGGCGCTCGCGAGATCACTCTGCTTGGCCAGAACGTCAACGCATGGGCAGGCGAAGATGATGCAGGGAGGCCAGTGGGGCTCGCGGGCCTCATCCGCGCGATTGCAAAGCTCGATGGGGTAGAGCGTCTTCGTTACACAACATCGCACCCCAATGACATGGAAGACGATTTGATCGCCGCGCATGGTGAGGTCGCAAAACTGATGCCGTATCTGCACTTGCCCGTGCAGTCCGGCAATGACCGTGTGCTGAAAGCGATGAACCGCGCGCATACGGCGGAAAGCTATTTGCGCCTTCTTGAGCGCTTTCGCGAGGCACGTCCTGACATCGCATTGTCGGGTGACTTTATCGTCGGCTTTCCCGGAGAGACCGAAGAGGAATTTCAGGACACGCTCGCCGTGATCGACGAGGTCCGTTATTCTCAAGCGTTCAGTTTCAAGTATTCACCGCGCCCCGGTACACCTGCGGCCACGATGGATAATCAGATCCCGCGCGACGTGATGGATGATCGTCTTGCGCGCCTTCAAGAACGCCTCAACCGCGATCAGCGTGCCTTTAACGACGCGCTAGTGGGCAAGACCTGTTCCATCCTAGTTGAGCGAAAGGGTAAGCTTCCCGGCCAATGGCTCGGTAAATCTCCCTGGCTCACCAGCGTGTGGTTTGAAGGTGCGGCCGAAATTGGCGACCTCATCGAAGTGGAGCTCGTCGATGCGGGCCCCAATTCGATTGCCGGGCGCATTCCTCAGACTGCCAACGCCACTTAAGGCGTTTGCTCTTTTTCCGCTTGCTCCATTTCAAAAGCGCGACCCGCGATATTGCTGTAATATCGGCGTGCCAATGAATTGCGCGACGTGTCGTAGAGCTTTGAAATCAAGGCGCGATCAAATGTCGTGAGTGCCATTGGTGGATCGTCATCACGGAAAAGAGTGAGGATCGTGTCCGCGGCAGGATTGGCATCAGCCGCAAGACCGCGCGAATTGCCGAATGTGCGCATCGAGGCATAGTCGGCCAGCTGCGTAAGGGTCTTGCCTGCGGCAGCGGTGAGTTCGAACAGTACAACAGAGCCGGTTATTTCGCTCGTTGAATTGCTTCTGAGACGAGAAGCCAATCGAACCGGATTATTTACGTTCGTCGGATCGTCTACGTCCTTTATATCAAAGGTCATCCTTCCAGCATTGCTCTGTAGTGGTGCACCATCAACATTTCGCACTTCATTGATAGTCCATGTGCGCACTGGATCGGCTTCGCTTAGGACATCTTGGCGCTGAAAGCTCAGAAGGTGGCGGAGCATGTCGTTGTCGTCGGTCAGCCACGTATCAGGAGGCCCTGCGCTCGGCGGAACAAAAATTACTGTCAGGTTGGGCTTGCAGTTCTTAGTGGGATTGCGACGATTGGCTCCCAGCGCTTCGGCATTTTCCGAGATCCGCTCTTCGATAACGCGCGTTTCGGCCTCTGGAAGACCAACAACCTGCGGACAGATTGCCTCAAAATAGGTGGCGACGGTGCGCCCGTCGCGCGGTTTGGTGATAAGATCGGTCACCATCTTACGCAGTTGAATGCGCCGTTCGGTCGGTGAAACGGGAACTTCACCTTCCACAATGATTTCGCCTTCGGAGCTTTGGTTCGAACCGATGGGCTGCGAACCGGTGTCAGAATTGGTCTGCGCGAGGGAACCCGCAGCACTGAACAGGGCAAACATCAAGGCAGGGATAAAGGTCTTCACGGCTTCTCCTTTCTCCGTCCGAGGCCATAGACCATCGTCCGAAAGAGCAACGCACCTAACTTTGCATGTCACTTACCATTGTTCGAAACTCTCGTCTATACTCACCTGTTCACCCTTGATCAGACGCCGGGCTGTCTCTCGGCTTGTCGCATAAGTAAGGTCCGCAGGCTTGCCTTGATAGGTCGCTGTCAAAAGAGACATATCGAGCTGCGTCAATCCTTCCATGGCCGTGTCTGTGCGACTGAATAACGTCAAAATTGACGGAATGGTCGTCTCACGGGATTCGAACTGCGGATCGATCAGTAAAAGTGTTGCATGGTCGCATAGTCGGCGACCTGTTTTGCTGTCATACCTTCAACAGCCCGCCTATCGAGCAAAGTAACCGACAAAATTATGTGATTGCGATACTTCGGTGGCAGCTTGCCCGAGTCGCGTGCATGCCCGCAGATATCGTATTGGGTTCGCGGTTCTGGTTTTGCATTCAGATTGATTTGACCGGTCGGCCTGCCATTAGGCCTGCGACATTCTACCAGCGACCAACCGATTGCTCCTTCACTTCGACTTGCAATGCGATTGATGACCGATTGTCTTGCACCGGCGAAGGCCCAGCGTTGGCTGTCGCGGGCCAGCATTAGTTCTGCTTCCGGATGGGCACTTTCTCATATCATACCGGCGTGCGCATTGCGAATGGGCGGTGGGTTTCCCCAGCCATAGCCACCACCTGAACTTGCCAAAGGAGCAAGGGAGCCTACCATTGCGACTCATGAAGGCCTCTCCTCGCAGCAGGCATGGCTCAAGTGCAAAGGACCTTATGGGACGCAAACCCACGAGTTCAATCGATCCGACAGTCGTTCCGGCTGCGATCAACTCTAACGAGAGTCAGGGTGCCGGCGGGCGGGCAAGGGCCGAACTTTCTTTCGAAAATCAGTCGCTGCTGGGCGCTCTCTTCGGTCAATTCGATGCCAATTTGGTGCAGGTCGAAAACCGCCTGAACGTCTATATCCACGCGCGCGGTGACAAGGTCTTGATCGAGGGAGCCGAGGATGCGGTGGCGCGTGCGCGCGAAACCCTGACGACCATGTATGACCGGCTGGCTCAGGGGCAGGATCTTGATGCGGGCGCGATTGAATCGCTTATCGCCATGTCGAACGAGCCGACTTTGGAAGGCATCATTAGCGGTGAGAAGGAAGAGCCGCCGATCATGATCCGCACGCGGCGCAAGACCATTGTGCCACGCTCTGCGACCCAGATCACCTATATGCGCAGCCTCTCGCGTGACGACATAATCTTTGCATTGGGTCCAGCTGGTACGGGAAAGACCTATCTCGCAGTTGCGCAAGCTGTCTCGCAATTGATGACCGGCAGCGTTCAGCGCCTGATCCTTTCCCGCCCAGCGGTTGAGGCGGGCGAGAAGCTTGGGTTCCTTCCTGGCGATATGAAGGACAAGGTCGATCCCTATCTGCGCCCGCTCTACGACGCGCTGTACGATTGCATGCCGCCCGAACAGGTCGAGCGGCGGATCGAGAGCGGCGAGATAGAGATTGCGCCGATTGCCTTTATGCGCGGACGCACACTTGCCGATGCTTTTGTGATCTTAGACGAGGCGCAAAACACCACGCGCGAACAGATGAAGATGTTCCTGACGCGCTTTGGCCAGAACAGCCGCATGGTAATTTGTGGAGACCCCAAACAGGTCGACATTCCGGGCGGTGACCGCATGTCCGGCCTTGCCGATGCGGTCGACAAGCTTGAGAATGTCGAGGGCTTCGGCACCATCCGCTTCAGCGCCGCCGATGTGGTTCGCCACCCCATCGTTGGCCGGATTGTCGAGGCCTATGAGGGAGTGGGCTAGGTCAGTTTTTCTGGGGCATGTCTGGATTTCGCCTCGCGACTTGGAACCCAAGGGTCTTTCATTGGGGGTGTGAGCGGACATTCCGCCGTGGATCTGTGAGCGTATGTTTCTGGTCGGATCTTTAGGTTGTAAGACGTTGCGGCAACTCGCTAAAGTTTCACCGTACGCCGGCATCTGTAAGCTCATTGATTTTGGTCTGGCTTTCCCGCGATCCAAGCCTGACTGCCGATCGGTAAGCATCTATTGCCTTCGCCTTCTGACCATTCGCCCGATAGCCATCTCCGAGCGAGTCCCAAACATTGGGATCATCAGGAAAAAGCTGAGAATTGAAACTGAAGATTTCCACGGCCCATTGTTTGTCCTCACGAAACTGCAAACTCAGGTACCCCAACCGATTGAGCACAGTTGGCGAGGAAATCTCGGACTCGTAATGTGAGCGCAATATTGATTTGAGCTTGGTGATCTCCGCGGGTGGCTGCTGTGCCATGAAATCGAATACGAGCTGATAAACATTCTCGATGATTGGCTCTGGCTGGAATGATGCGTTGAAGAGCATTTTCTCAATCGCCCACGTCCGTTCAACCTGTTGGCTTGTTGCATTGGTTGAGAAGATGATGACCGCTTTGTCGTCTGGCAACCAAAGAAACTCATGAAAAAAGGCGCCATTTCCACCATTATGGGTGATGATTTGGGTGTCGCGGTCTGACGTGAATATTGCCCAGCCATATCCATAATGGCTGTCGCCGCTTTCCTGTTCGGCGATATAGGATGTTGTCAGTTGCTTGGTAAGTTCGCTTGATAAAACTGTGTTGTTTTCAAGTGCGAGGTACCAAAGATACATGTCATTCTGTGTCGAATGGATGCCACCATTGCCCTTCAAGTTCCAGGAAACAGCGCCATCGCTTTTGAATCGCTCAATCATAGTCCCGCGATCAATGATGTTTCGTTGGTATGCGTGCGCCAGCACAAGGTCGTCCCAGTGAGGCAATGTGTAGCCTGTGCGTTTCATCCCGGCAGGCCCGAACAGATTGTGCGCAATGAAGCTTTCATAGTCCATGCCGGACTGCAATTCGATGATCCGTGCCAAGACGCTGTAACCAGCGTTTGAATAGCCGTACCTTTCGCCGGGCTCAAACATCAGGTCCCCGTTGAACAATTCACTAAAAAACTCATGCGTGGGAATGTGATCAAAATCACCATCACCTATTGAATGCGGGAGGCCCGATGAGTGTGTAAGCAGTTGATGTATCGTGATGTTCTTCTTGTTGTCCGGTAAGTCCGGGAAATAGTGACTGACCGGGTCGTCCACGCTGAGCTGCGATCGTTCGACAAGAAGCAGTATCGCTGTGGCCGTGAATTGCTTCGTAACTGAGCCGATTGAGATGACCGTATCGGGTGTAAAGGGTAACTCTTCCTCCTTATTGGCAAGGCCGTAACCCTCGTTCAGAACGACATTCCCATTCACGGACACCAGAATGGCTCCCGAGAAGCCATTATCCGCGCCTTCTGCAAGAAACTTGTCTATTCGCTCTGCTGGATTTGACTCTGAGGCTACCGATTGCGTCGTACATAGAGCGAGTGTGAATGCACTTGCGGCGCCAAACACATACCTTGCCATTACACATATGCAGGAGGGATGGCGGTTTGCGTAGGTCATGACTTCTGCCTCCCTTGTAGCGCAATGAAGAAGCAGCCCACACTTCCGAAAAGGAGCATAAAAGCCGGGATAATTAGGAACCGCAGAGGTGAGTGACTATTGGTTTCAGGGTGCGCTATGAGTTCGTAAAAACGCCTTCCTTGCGAGCTCGTTTCGACAAAACTCTCTCCGCGGTATTGGTCCAAATGAAGGTTGTCCTGATTGATCCGTGACAGCATTTCTGCATGGCGACCATCGTCCGGCGAGAGAATGGCATGATAAGCGGTCAAGGATTCATCTGGCTGGAGGAACCCTTCCGAACGGTACATATATTGCCGCTCCGCAGTATCTGGGACTATTGCACCTCCAAGAAGCGCACCACCAATCATCAGCCCGGTCAGCCCAGCAAGCATCCAGTTGCGATTGCTGTCCTGAGCTGTCTGGTTTTGATCTAGTATTGCGATGCGAACGGACCTCACTTCTTTCAGTTTCTGAAGCTCGTCGCCATCGATCAGACCGGCGACTTCACCTGCATCAAAACCATATGTGCTCTGCAGTTTGTCAAATATCTCTTCGCTTGGGTAAGATTTTCCCGTTTCGAGTTTGGAAAGGTAAGACTGCTCAATACCCACTTGCTGAGCGGCGACAGGCTGAGACCATCCTCTCCTGTCTCGTGTTTCCCTCAAATACTCGCCAAACCTCATTTCGAACCCCTCCTCAAGCAGCGCAAGTTTCATATGCGACAGCGACTAGTCTCGCGAAGTCGAGTTAAAACTTGAAGGTGAATATGCAGGAATAATTAATGATGCAGAGGAATATTTGTCCTTTTTGAGGGCTTATGGTCGCTCCGCGAGCTTACCGCACGCTTGCGTCAGATTGATCGTGCTTTCCTAATGCAGCATTGCTGTACTAATGTCGGTTCAATGGCCTCCTCAATCCTTCCTCAAAGCGATGTCGAAACGGGCTGCGAATGGGCAGATGGGTTTTTCGCTCTTGTACAGTGTCTCATGTGTCTCAAACTTTTCCCCAACGCGTTGTAATTACGAGAAACGTCGTGGAACTTGAGATCGATATCGAAGACTGGCCAGAAGGGGGCTGGGAGGCGCTGGCGAGGAGAGCGGCCGAAGCTGCGGGCAAGGTGGCTCCTGAACTTGCTAACGCGCGCCTTTTGACCAGTCTGCTTTTCACTTCAGATGCCGAAGTCCACACGCTCAACCGCGAATGGCGCCAGCGCGACAATCCAACCAATGTGCTGAGCTTTCCGATGTTAGCCCGGGACGAACTGCTCGAACTGACACCAGAAGGCCCGCCGCAAATGCTCGGTGACATTGCGCTCGCTTACGAGACCTGTACCCGCGAAGCGGACGAAAAGGGCGTCGCCTTAGAACACCATGCTGCACATCTCATTATCCATGGATTGCTGCATCTTGCCGGCTTTGATCACGTTCATTCTGACGAAGAAGCGCAGGCGATGGAGGCTTTGGAGATAACCGCTCTTGCAAAAATGGGTATTGCGGACCCATATGGTGACAGACTTTAAACGGAGGAAACGTCGTAAGGGCCATGCCCGATAGCAGTAGCGCCGCCGCGGGAGACGCGGAGAGTAGCAAGGGGTTGTGGCCCCTCATTAAGAAAATGGTTGGTGCCGGTGACGGCACGCGGTCCTTGCGTAAGCAACTCGAAGAGACAATCGACGAGCACGAAGGCGAAAATGGCGATCGCTCCGATCACAGCAGCGAAGACGGAACCGGCAATGGCGACCTTTCAACGGTCGAGCGCCAGATGCTGCGTAACCTGCTGCACTTCTCGGAGCACGATGCCGACGATGTAGCCGTCCCGCGCGGCGAAATTGTTGCGGTTGACGCAAGCCTTGGTTGGGACGAATTGGTCGCGCAATTTGCCGAACATGGCCATTCGCGCATGCCGGTCTACCGCCACACTTTGGATGATGTGATTGGCATGATTCACATCAAAGACGTGTTTGCCTATGTCGCCACCGGCAAGGCCCCGCCAAGTGATTGGACGGTGCTGATGCGTCAGCCCCTCTATGTCCCGCAAACGCGTGGTGCCTTGGATGTGCTTGCGGACATGCGCGCGCGCAGGGTGCACTTGGCTGTAGTGCTCGATGAGTTTTCGGGGACCGATGGCCTTATCACTATCGAAGACTTAGTCGAAGAAATCGTTGGTGAAATTGAGGATGAGCACGACGAAACGCCCGAGGAGCTGATCGTTCCAATTGGGCAGGGCATGTGGGATTGCGATGCCCGCGCAGAGCTTGAGGATGTCGCAAGTGCGGTCGATCCGCGTCTTGCAGAAGTTGAGGAAGCGGTAGACACATTGGGCGGTTTGGCCTTCGTTTTGGCGGAAGCCGTGCCCTCTGTGGGATCCATGCTGGAACATCCCAGCGGTTGGCGCATTGAAGTCACAGCGGGTGATGAAACCCATGTGAAACGCCTCCGGCTCCATGCTCCTGAGCCGAAGCCAACCGAAAGTGACTTGCAGTAATGTCACCCAAATATGGGTCTTCCGAAATTCGCTTCGCTTTTTTGCATCCCGCTTGCGTAGCCGCTCGTAGCTCCTTGCAAAGGAGCTGAATTCCATGCCGTCACGTCGTCTTCCCCCGCTTCGAGCGCTTGAAGCCTTTATGCGCACGGTCCGTTTGGGATCGGCGCGTGCAGCCGCGGAAGAGATTGGTTTGAGCCCTTCCGCGCTGTCGCGCAGGATCACCAATCTGGAAGAATTTGTCGGGAAAAAGCTTTTCACACGCGCGCGTCAATCGATGCAGCTCACCGATGAGGGACAGGCTTTCTACGAGGCGGTAAACCCGCATATGGAAGCGCTTGCCCGTGCGGTGGAAAGCCAGTCCGACAATATCGCTTTGCTGCGCCTGCGTTTGGGAGTTTTGCCCATGTTTGGCAGCCAACGCCTGTTTCCGCGCCTTGGCGAGCTGCGCAAGCGTCACCCACTGCTGCATATTGATATTGATACCGCCCCACATCTCGAAGACCGGGTTGGCGACACGCTTGACGCTGCGATCATTCTGTCTCGCGGGCCGGCCAGTGGTCTGCACGCAGTGAGGCTCGATCACAATCTCGTCCACGCTATCTGTTCGCGCTCCGCAGCGGGCGTGATTGGCGAAGTGATGAATGAAGAGATCTTGGGCAAGCAGACCTTCCTCATTCACAATGAACTGCCGGAGAGTTTTGTTGCCTGGAAGAAGGCCAACAATCTTGAAGACCTCGAACCGGCAGCAATTGATCACTATGATTCCGGCGCGCTGATGCTCGAGGCGGCAGCTCAAGGGCTCGGCATTGCGATTATGCACGATGACCACTTGCGGCGCGCGGCTGACAATCGCTTGACCAATTTGCCGGGGCCAGAGGTTCATAGCCCTTACAGCTATTGGTTTGTGTGCAAGCCCACCGCGCTCGAATCGCGCCCTGTCAGGCTGTTTCACGATTGGCTGGTTCGGGCTGACCTTTAGTCTGATTAATCGCGCCTGTAGCGAGGCGGCAACTCGGCCTTAACCGTGGAGGGAGTCCACGTCGTGGACGGTTCTGCCCTGGCTCGCCGAATACCGGATCGGTGGCACATCGTGCGCGAAGCTACGCAGCGGCTTTCCCAGCGCTTCACAAAGCGCCTCCTCGATCCGACGACGCGCTTCAACGCTGATAGCTTTGCGGCCGCGATAATCAGCTGGGCTAAACGGTTCGAGAAAGTGGATGTTCAAAGGGAAAGTACCCTTGCGTGAAAGGACTCGTTTGGCGTTGTTCAGCCCACCTTCTTCACCGATCCATCCGATCCATTCGGCCACTTGGCCGTAATCGATCAGCACGGGTTGCACCATAACACCAGGGGGAGGGGGCTCGAGCACAGAGAGCATGCTGGTCTTGAAGGGCAGGAGCGATTGCCCATCTGTAGTTGTGCCTTCGGGAAAAACAGTGACCGACCAATTGTCAGCCAATGCCTCTTTGAGCGCATTGATCTGGTCCGCCACGCTCATGCGTGCCTCACGCTTGACGAAGACGGTGCGGTTCATTCTCGCCAGCCAACCGACGACTGGCGCGCGATCAAGCTCTGCCTTGGCGACAAATGCAGTTCCGCAAGCGCCCGCAAGGCTCAGGATATCAAGCCACGAGACATGGTTGGCCATGTAAAAGACATCGCGCTTGAGATGCGTGCCGTGGACCTTAACCTTCGCGCCCGAAATCCTTGCAGCGAATCGGAGGAACCACATTGGAAAGGGGGAGCCGTACGCGAAGATACGGTAGAGATAGTGCAGGGGCACCATCAAAATGATCAAAGTGGCAAGCATAAGCGTACGGACGATGATTCTGAACCACCCTCGTAGCGAAATCGCGGTCGACTCGCCACGAGCAGCCGCTACGCGAACGCCCCATGCGCGCTCATCCCCGCGAGTTTGCGCAAGCGCGTCAGAAGCGGGGCTGGCGGCCGGATATTCAGTCATATCGTGGTGCTCTAGCTGTCGCGCGAAAGGCGAACGCCGTAAAGCTCCATCCGGTGATCGACCAAGCGATAGCCCAGCTTCTCAGCGATCTGCTTTTGCAAAGCTTCGATTTCCGGATCGACGAATTCCACCACTTTGCCGGTCTCAACATCGATCAGGTGATCGTGATGCGCCTCGGGCACTGGTTCATAGCGCGAGCGTCCGTCGCCGAAATCATGGCGATCAAGAATGCCCGCTTCCTCGAAGAGCCTGACGGTTCGATAGACTGTCGCGATCGAAATCTTGCTATCGATGGCGGATGCCCGCTCGTGCAAAAGCTCTACGTCGGGATGGTCCTCACTTTCTGAAAGGACCCGGGCGATAACGCGTCGTTGCTCCGTGATGCGCAGACCTTTTTCGGCGCACAACTGTTCGAGATCGATTTTCTGGCTCAAGCCAATACTTCCTTGAGTTTCTCGGTGCCGGGCAAGTCCGGCGTTGAACACGTCTTTCCTTACCGATGCTTGATCAAATGCTCAAGTTAGGTGCCTATTGAATCGTGTCCACAGATGAGTGGGAAATGGGCATTGTCTGCCCCCAAGGCGGCAGACAATGCTCCGTAGAGCGACCCGTCTTTCTAGATTAAGATGATTTGCGGCGGCCCCGCGAAGCCCCTGGCTTACGGCCGAGGCCGATTTTCTTAGCGAGATCGCGGCGTTTTTCCGCATAGTTTGGCGCCACCATCGGATAGTCCGAAGGTAGATTCCAGCGCTGACGATATTCCTCAGGGGTCATATCGTAATTTGTGCGCAGATACCGTTTCAGCATCTTCAGCTTCTTGCCGTCTTCCAGACAAACAATGTAATCCGGCTTGATCGAAGCACGGATTGACACCGCTGGTTCCGGCCTTTCTTCAACAGCTTCAGGCTCGTCCCCTAACACAGAAAGTGCACCGTAAACGTTTGTGATAAGCCCGGGTACAGCATCAACATCTACGTTGTTATTGCTGAGGTGGGCTGCCACGATATCGCTTGTGAGCGTTATCAACGTCTCTTTCATCTCTATTTCCAAGTCTTGCATGAGTTCCTCTTTTTTTGTCTCGGATTTTTCCGATTTCTCACGCATGGCTTACTCTTATTGAATTGGCAAGTAGGCGCACTTATACTTCGACAAAGATCGGGCAACCTGTCCAATAATTGGAAACGCTATTTGTTTATACGTCCCGCCCAAAAGTAATGGCGTCAACTCGCTCCCCGCTTGCAAGCCGGTAGTAGTTAGGGCGTTGGCCGATGGGCTTGAATCCAACTTTTTCATACAGATGGATCGCAGGGTTGCCTCTTCGCATTTCGAGGAAGATGCGTGTGGTTCCGACTTCTTGAGCCCGTTCGAAAAGGCTGTGCAGGAGACTTTCGCCAAGTCCCCGTCGGCGGAACTGAGGAGAAACTGCAATCAGGAGCAGTTCTTCTTCATCAGCGGCCTTGCGGGTCAGAACAAAGCCGGCAGACTCAAGCGTTCCATTGCGAGGCGAATTGTCCGGAATTGGCTCGCCCGATGCGTCGACAACAAGCCCGTTGGTGCTGGGCATCGCCAAGGCATCCGTGATTTGGCGCCGGCTCCAGGCCTCTCCATAAGCCGGATCGAAGGCCTCTTCCATCACTGCCATGATCCGAGCGACATGAGCGGAGCTAGGGGTCATGCCGGGCGCACGCGTTGGGATTGCGGCACAGCATCGGGCGCGCGACCATAAATGGGTGACAAATCTCGAGCCAGGCAGGCTTGTGGAAGAAGGTTTGCACGAGACGCATCGGGAAGAATGTCAAGCGTGATGAAGTCTGCTTCTTTGCGCATTTCGGCAAACTGACGCGCTCGATTTCCGGCAATTAGGCGGTGACAATCCCGCCGCGCTGCAGCTTCGGGTGTAAGCGAGGCGGCTGGTCCCTGTGGAGTCCCCGGAGAATCAAAGCTTTGCACAAACCACTCACCATGTCCGCCATTCACACAAATAGTGGTGGGTGCTGTGTCGGTCTTGGCATCTTTGCGCGCCATTGCGGCGATCAGAGCAAGTGTTGGATACCCGAGTACTTTGGCCCCCCAAGCAACCCCAAGCGCACGCGCAGCAGCAATGCCGATCCGCACTCCAGTAAAGCTCCCTGGACCAAGCGATGTCATGATTTGA
The DNA here is from genome assembly GCF_947502395.1 of uncultured Erythrobacter sp. GTDB lineage: Bacteria > Pseudomonadota > Alphaproteobacteria > Sphingomonadales > Sphingomonadaceae > Erythrobacter. Next base: position 830,508 of record NZ_CANMZM010000001.1, on the reverse strand, counting down.
TCTGCACGCCCTTTACCGGGAAACGCCTCGATCATTGGGACAAGGCGTTCAGCATGGCCTCTGCCAAGTTCCCGGTGGTCCTGCGCGACGAGCTGGGCACCATCGAAAAGAGCGATGGAGCACGCCTCACTGGCTGTTTCTATAACGAGAGTGCGTCCGCTGCTTTGCATGCCAGCGCCCTGCCTCAGGGAATTACCATTCGCAAGTGCCGTAAAGACCTAGGCGGCGCGAACCTCTGTCACTTCGGGCACGTAGTGCTTCAAAAGGCTTTCGATCCCTTGCTTCAAGGTCATGGTGCTTGATGGGCAACCGGCACAAGCTCCTTGTAGAGTGAGATAAACAACGCCCTCCGAAAATCCGCGATAGGCGATGTCGCCTCCGTCACCGGCAACCGCAGGCCGAACCCGCGTTTCGAGAAGCTCGTGGATCGAGGCGATGACTTCGGCGTCTTCCTCACGGTCTTCGACCAACAGACCTATTTCTTCGCCAGGAACCGAAATACCATCAGCGCTGCCACCAACGAAGAGCGGTGCTTCAGAGACGAAGTGATCAAGCAAGATAGTCACCACTTCAGGCTTGAGCGCGCTCCAACTTGCCCCGGGTGCTGCGGTCACCGTCACAAAATCTGACCCGAAAAAGACATTCACCACCTCGCCAGTGTTGAAAACCGCCTCAGCAAGCGGGCTGGCTTCTGCAGCTTCAGGGGATGCAAATTCGCGCGTTCCGGCAGGCATAACCGTGCGGCCCGGAAGAAATTTGAGGCTAGAGGGGTTCGGTGTGGTTTCCGTCTCGATAAACATGTGGGCTAGATAGGAGTGATGCAGCCCGGCGGCAACCATATGCATTCTATCCCACCATTCACTGGTCCTTCATGCCTTGCATACCTATAGTGTTATTCATGAACTTCTTGATCCGGGCGAGCGCCGCCCTCTCCGTCGCCTTTGCCGCATTCGCCGTTTCTGTTCCCGCGAGCGCGCAGGACCCTCTGACACCTCCGGCCTCGTCCTATGATGTCCCCGCGCCGCAAGCTGTGCAGGGTGAGGATCAGACCCCCTGGCTCTATAAGGACAGCAACGTACCAGTCGACCGCGAATGGGTGTTCGGCGAGATGGCCAACGGCCTTCGCTATGCGGTGCGTCGCAATGGTGTGCCTCCGCGTCAGGTCTCGATCCGGGTGCGTGTGGACGCAGGTTCCTTGCACGAAACCGACGAAGAGCAGGGCTATGCTCACCTTCTTGAGCACCTGCTGTTCCGCGAGAGCCAGTATCTGGGAAAGGCTGAGGCGATTGCCGCATGGCAGCGTTTGGGCGCAACCTTTGGCGCGGATGCCAATGCGGAGACGAGCCCAACGCACACTGCTTACAAGCTCGACATTCCCGATATCGGTCCGGAGAAGCTGAACGAGAGTTTCAAGCTCCTTTCCGGCATGATCAAAGCGCCGGTTTTGAGCGATGAGAACGTCGCTACTGAGCTTCCAATTGTGTTGGCAGAAAAGCGCGAGCGGGGTGGGGCGGCGTTGCGCGTAAGCGATTTGACGCGCCGCACCTTCTTTGCGGGACAACGCCTCTCCACCCGCAACCCGATTGGCATCGATGAAACGCTGATCGCAGCCAATGGCACGAAGGTTCAAGCGTTTTATGACCGGTGGTATCGACCTGAGAAAACCGTGATCGTGGTTGCAGGTGACGCCGATCCTATGGTTCTGGCAGGGCTTGTCGAGCAATGGTTTGGCGATTGGCAGGGAACCGGTGAAGCCGGCGTTGCGCCCGATTTCGGCGACCCTGTGGCCCCGCAAGGTGCGGCCATTGCAAACGGCACGAATCTGCCCATCGGCGAGCTTGGCGTGGCGGTTGAACCCGATCTTCCGCGCAACCTCACCTATGCCATCATGCGGCCGTGGCGCCAGGTTCAGGACACGATTGTGTACAATGAAGGTTTGCTGCTCGATGCCTTAGCTCAAGCGATTATCAATCGTCGCTTAGAGGCGCGCGCCCGTGGCGGTGGCTCTTATCTCTATGCGCAGGTCAGTCAGGATGACGTTTCACGCTCAACCGATGCGACTTTCGTGGCGTTTGCTCCGTTAAGCGAGGACTGGGAAGCTGCCCTTGCTGATGTACGCGGCGTGATTGCCGATGCAATTGCCACCCCACCGACCCAAGAAGAGATCGACCGCGAGGCGGCTGAATTCGATGTGGCCTTTGTCAATTCGGTCGAACAAGAAGCCGTTCAAGCGGGACGCAACCTCGCCGACAACATAGTCAATGCGGTCGATATCCGCGAAACTGTCGCAAGCCCACAAGTGGTGCTCAATGTCTTTCGCGGCATGACTGCCCGAATGAATCCGGAACAGATTCACGCACGCACCAAAGCCCTGTTTAAAGGCGATGTGGTTCGATCAGTCTATGTCACACCTTCGATTGGCGAAGCGGATCAAGCAAAGCTGCAATTGGCGCTTGCGAGCGAAGTCACTGTGGATGACACCGCAAGACTCGCGGCGAAAAGCATCTCTTTCGATGAACTGCCTCCTATCGGCGAACCTGGGACGATCACTGAGCAAGGACCTCTGGGAATTCTTGATGTCGAGAAGGTCGAATTTGCCAATGGCGTGAAGGCGCTGTTGTGGTCGAACAATGCGGAGCCGGGTCGGGTGACAGTGAAGGTGCGTTTTGGCGCTGGCTACCGCGCATTTGATGAGAATAGTGCGGTCTACGCTGCGCTTGGCCAAGGTGCGCTGGTCGGATCGGGGCTTGGCGAGCTTGGTCAAAACGAGCTTGATCGTTTGGCGACGGGCCGGAAGTTGGGTTTCAATTTCGGGATCGACGATGCGGTGTTCACATTCACCGCTCAGACCCGATCGAGCGATGTTGAGGATCAACTGTATCTCTTCGCCGCAAAGCTTGGAGACCCACGCTGGGATGCTGATCCGGTGATCAGGGCCAAGGCGGCTTCTGAACTTGCTTACAACACTTTCTCAACCGGACCGGGACCAGTGCTCAACCGCGATTTGGAGTTCTTCACTTCCGATCAAGACCCGCGCTTTGCAACTCCCACGCCGGAGATGCTTAGCAATGTGACACCGGAGGGTTTCCGGGAGGTTTGGGAACCGCTTTTGGCCCAAGGGCCGATAGAAGTGCTGGTGTTCGGTGAGTTCGACCAAGCTGCGATCGTCGAAAAGCTGCGCCTGACGTTTGGCGCGTTGCCACCGCGGGCACCGATTGCTCCCGAAGTGGCCGAGCGTGTACCCTCTTTCCCCACTGCAGAAGCAGCGCCAACCGTGCTCACTCACCGTGGCGATGCGAACCAAGCGGCCGCCGCTGTCGTTTGGCCAAGTGGGGCTGGCATCGCCCGTATTCGCGAATCCCGTCAGGTCGAAATCCTCGTGCAAATTTTCAGCAACCGCTTACTCGAAGCTTTGCGGGAGCAGGCAGGGGCAAGCTATGCACCCCAAGCCTTTTCCGATTGGCCTTCGGACATCAATGGCGGTGGCAAGATTGTCGCCATTGCTCAGCTAGAGCCTGAGTTCGTGCCCATATTTTTTGCTGAGGCGCGGAAGATTGGTGCTGATCTTGCGGCCAATCCGCCCAGCGCGGATGAGATCAATCGCGTAACTGAGCCGCTTAGCCAAAGGGTACGCCGGGCTTCGACCGGCAATCAGTTCTGGCTCTTCAATCTCGAAGGCGCGAGTAGCGATCCCCTACGGATCGAATTCCTGCGGTCGCTCCTGGCGGATTATTCGCAAACAACGCCCGAGATCATGAAGTTCCTCGCAGGTCGCTACTTTGGAAACGCAAATCCGCTTCAGCTTGCCGTCATCCCTGAAGGGCAGGAGCTCGCCGAAGTGCCTGATGTGCAAGGTGTTCCGGTCGCGAGCATTCCCGCCGTTCGAGCAGCCCCGGCAGTTGGACGATAGGCGCATTATCGAGCATGCAGATCAGAGTACTCGCGAAATAAAGGTGTCCGCGACGACCGACACGCTTTACATATCGATCACACGCGCTTAGGCGCGCGCCCGCAACATATTGAACAGACGAATTATAGTCTCAAAAGAAACGAGTTGGATTGTGGCCCAGAACTGGCAACCGGAAAGCTGGAAGACCTTCGAAGCGCGGCATTTGCCTCATTATGAGGATGCTGGTGAATTGGCTCAGGCTGAAGCGACTTTGGCTGACTATCCACCGCTCGTCTTTGCCGGTGAAGCGCGTGCGCTGAAATCAGATCTTGCAGACGTTGCCAATGGCAATGCCTTCCTGTTGCAAGGCGGTGATTGCGCAGAGAGCTTTGCCGAGTTTCACCCCAACAACATCCGTGACACCTTCCGCGTACTGCTACAGATGGCGATTGTCATGACCTTCGGCAGCAAGTGCCCGGTGGTCAAAGTTGGGCGAATGGCAGGGCAGTTTGCCAAGCCGCGGTCTTCGCCTACCGAGACCAAGGGTGATGTGACTCTGCCAAGCTACCTTGGCGATAACATCAACGGGATTGAGTTTGACCCAGAACAGCGCCGCAATGATCCCGGTCGTATGGTGCGCGCTTATTCGCAAGCTGCCTCAACGCTCAACCTGCTGCGCGCCTTTGCGGGCGGTGGGTATGCAAACCTGCGCCAAGTTCACCAGTGGACTCTTGATTTCATGGGCCGCACGCCGTGGACCGAAAAATTTGCTGAGACCGCTGATCGGATCGGCGAAGCGCTCGACTTTATGGAAGCGTGCGGGGTTGATCCCAACACCGTCCCGCAATTGCAGGGCACGAGCTTCTACACCAGCCACGAAGGGCTCCTGCTCCCATACGAGCAAGCTCTGACTCGACGCGATTCCCTGACCGGCGATTGGTACGCGACCTCAGCACATATGCTGTGGATCGGCGACCGTACCCGCTTCCCGGGCAGCGCTCACGTCGAATTTGCACGCGGTATTCAAAACCCGCTGGGCATGAAATGCGGACCGTCGCTTGAACCTGATGCGCTGATAAAATTGCTCGACGAGCTGAACCCAGCGCATGAAGCGGGACGGATCACGCTGATTTCGCGCTATGGTCACGACAAGGTGCTTGACGGCCTGCCCAAGCTGGTTCGTGCGGTGAAGGCCGAAGGTCATACGGTGGTGTGGTCGTGCGATCCGATGCACGGCAATGTTATCAAATCGGACAGCGGCTACAAAACGCGGCCCTTTGATCGTATCCTTACAGAGGTGAAGGGCTTCTTCGATGTGCACCGTGCTGAAGGCACGCATCCGGGCGGTATCCATATTGAGATGACCGGTCAGGACGTGACCGAGTGTGTGGGCGGTGCCGTTGCTATCACTGATGATGCGCTGGGCGATCGTTATCACACGCACTGTGACCCGCGCCTCAATGCTGAGCAATCGCTTGAGCTGGCCTTCGCCTTGGCCGAGATGTTGAATACTGAGGCGAGCGTTTCACGCGCCGCCGACGCCGCTTAAGCGCGGCTAAGTATTCATCCCAACTCGCAGCATACCTGATGGGCTGTGTTGCGCGTCTCAGCTAAAGCTTCGGGGTCATGCCCGCAGCTGCCTTCTTCGCGCAAACCCGCTTGGCCCATGCGGCTGGGCTGGAGTTAGGGACTGGTTCCGCACAGGCGGGCGGTGAACTTCTTACAACATTCCTGAGCTCGGACTCGCTGCTTTGGGGATGTCTCGCCTTCGCACTAATGGCTCTCTTCACGGTGAGCAGAGTGTTTTTGCGGCGTCGCGAAGAGCGCAAAGTTAGTCGCACCATTCGCATTCAATCGCGCTCGCTGCACGACTTCCTCACTAGGGTCCGCGTCCAGAACGCCACTGGTGAACAAGGCGTATGGCACTACGACTTCACAAGCGGCGCGCAGCAATATTCGGATGACTTCAAGCGGCTGGTGAGCGGAGTGGAGGGCGAGATTCCACCATTCTTTGAGGTGGAAGCAATGCTGGAAAGAGCGGGTATCGACCTTGTTACCCTGGCGCGAGACCACGTTGAAGAAACCGAACCTTATGAAATTCTATTCTCGCTCAAGAAAGGCGATACTGAGCTGCGGCCAATGGTTCTCAAATCCTGCAATCTGCGCAATGGTGAAGGTGTGGTGCAGCGCATGGTCGCCGTGATCAGCGAAGCGCCAGATGACGCTTCCGGCGACCCTGCAAAGCGATAATCTGTCCCATTTTTGCAACTGCATGTTGTGTAATAAGCTTATGACTTCGCACAATTGCTGGCATATGGTTCGCTCTAGTTATCCAGCAAACAGCGCCCGAAAGTGTCACTTGTAATGTGATCGCGGGGGAGGACAGATGCCCACTACCAAACCCTCAATGCAGGATGCCTCCGATGGCCAAGACCTTCGCGGACGCTATTTGGCGACGCGGGCGTTAATGCAGTCCTTAATAGAGCCTCTCTCTGATGCGGATGCTACGGTTCAATCGATGGAAGATGCGAGCCCGGCCAAATGGCATCTCGCGCACACGACATGGTTTTGGGAGACCTTTCTGCTGCGGGACCATGCGAGGGGATATCGACTGTACAATGGACAGTGGCCTTTCCTGTTTAACTCTTATTACGAGGTGGAAGGTGCGCGCATCTCGCGGTTTTCGCGCGGAATGCTCGCGCGTCCCGGTCTCGACGAAGTGCTCGATTGGAGAAGAGCAGTCGACGCGGCGATGGAGCCGCTCTTGGAAGATCCAGCGTTAGGCGATTTGATCGCTCTTGGCATTGCGCATGAGCAGCAGCACATCGAATTGCTCCTGACCGATATCAAACACGCGCTGTTTCAGAATCCGCTCGGCCCGGCAATGTGGGATGAAAGACCATCAGCTCCGGTCGGTAATGCCGCCAGTCAACGAAGCTGGCACCAGCACCCAGGCGGGATCGCCCTGATCGGGCACGATGGAAACGGTTTTGCGTTTGACAATGAAGGCCCGCGACACCGTGTGATGCTCGAACCCTTCGGGCTTGCAGATCGCCTGATCACCAATGGGCAATGGGCCGAGTTTATCACCGATAGCGGGTATGAGACGCCGTCTCTGTGGCTTTCAGATGGGCTTACCTGGGTCCGCGAAAACGCGATCAACGCGCCGCTCTATTGGAAAGATGACGAGCATTTCACCCATAGTGGTTGGCAAAGCCGTGACCCGAATGCACCGGTCACTCATATCTCCTATTATGAGGCCGATGCTTTTGCGACATGGGCAGGCGCACGGCTTCCAACCGAATTCGAATGGGAAGCCATCGCGCGTGGTCAGGATTGTGAGGGCAGCGATACGGCACATGACCCGGGTGCAGGCAATCAGTTGGAAGGCGTCGGCGCGCTCTTGCCAACGGGCAACCAAGGCCTTTTTGGAGACTGCTGGCAATTCACTCGCTCTGCGTATTTGCCTTATCCGCGATTTGCGCCAGCCAAGGGCGCGGTAGGCGAATACAATGGCAAGTTCATGAGTGGGCAGTTTGTCCTCAAAGGCGCAAGCTGCGCCACAGTGCGCGGCCATTCGCGTGCCTCTTACCGCAACTTCTTTTACCCCCATCAGCGCTGGCAATTCACCGGGCTGCGACTTGCAAAGGACCTTTGAGAAAATGAACACCCAAGAAGGGCTTCAGCTGGTCGACCGGGATGAAAGCGGAGTGGACACCGCATTTCGCGAGGATGTGCTGAAGGGTTTGTCGCAAGAGCAAAAGGCGGTCCCGGCGCGCTGGCTCTATGATGATGCCGGATCGCAGTTGTTTGAGGATATTACTCAGCTTCCTGAATACTACCCCACTCGCGCTGAAACTGAGATCCTGAAAGCGCAATCGGCGAGTTTCGCCGAGCGTATTGAGCCGGGCTGCGCAGTGGTGGAGTTTGGCTCTGGCTCATCCGTAAAAACCCCACTGCTGCTCTCAGCGACTGACCCGGCGGCCTATGTGCCGCTCGATATCTCCGGGGATTTCCTGCGTGCCTCGGCACAGGATTTGGCGGGAAAGTTTCCGAATGTGCCTGTCTATCCGGTCGAGGCTGACTTTATGCGCCAGGTTGAATTGCCAAGCGCGGTGACGAACCTGCCCAAGCTTGGGTTCTTCCCCGGCTCCACTATCGGCAATATGGTCCCGCGCACAGCGGTCGACCTCCTTCGTTCGATGCGTGAGACATTGGGCGATGGCGCAAAACTCCTTATCGGCATGGACCTTATCAAGGATGAGGCAGTGCTTGAGGCTGCCTATGACGATGCAGCGGGGGTGACGGCCGAGTTCAACTATAACCTTGTACGCCGGATCAACCGCGAGCTTGAAGGTGATATCAGCCTTGAAAATCTCACTCACGAGGCGCGTTGGAACGATGAGTATGCGCGGGTAGAGATGCATTTGGTGGCGCAGGTTGATTTGCAGTTCACGGTTGCAGGCAAGCGCTTCTCCCTTGCCAAAGGAGCGAGCATTCACACCGAAAATAGTCACAAGTTCAATCGCCGCACGTCGAGCATGATGCTCCTTGCTGGCGGATGGGAACCGCAAGTGCGCTGGCTCGACAGCGATGAGCAATTCTCGCTTATTCTTGCCGAAGCAAAGCCCAACCGCAGCGCGCCTTGATTGCCATTGTCAGTTGAAACCAATTGGTCGCCTGCGCATTGAGCGGTGATGACAACAAATAACAGCGACATTCTTATCATCGGCGCCGGAATGGCGGGCCTTTCCTGCGCAAGCTTACTCACCCAGAAGGGGCTGAAAGTATGTGTACTTGATAAAGGCCGCGGGCCGGGAGGGCGGATGGCTGCGCGGCGAGCGGAGATCGCGGGTGAGACGGTCTCATTTGACCACGGCGCACAATACTTCACCGCGCGCGATGCAGGCTTTCGGCGGGTCGTTGCGTATTGGGAAGAGCAAGGGGTTGTCGCCCGCTGGCTTGCTGCAGGCGAAGACGCCTGGATCGGCGTTCCCGGGATGAACGGCCCCATTCGCGCCATGGGCTTGGAAACCGACGTACGCTGGGCGACGCGTGCGCTTGCGCTTTCGCGCTCGGAAGAAGGGTGGAACGTGAACGCTGGCGAGGAGAGCTTTACTGCCGAGCATGTTCTTGTCGCGGTTCCTGCTGAACAGGCTGCGGAATTGCTGAGCGATGTTGCACCCAAGCTTGCGATCTATCCCGCTGCTGTGCGCTCGGAACCGTGCTGGGCAGTGATGGCAGCCTTTGCGGAGAAGCTGGATATCGATGCTGTCTGTCTGCGAACACCCGAAGCCGCCATCACCTGGGCCGCGCGCAATTCGGCAAAGCCGGGAAGGACCGGAAAGGAATGCTGGGTGCTTCACGCCAGCCCTGATCGCAGCCGTGAGATTATCGACTTGTCAAAGGAAGAGGCAGGCACGGTCCTTTTAGCAGATTTCTTCGAGCAAATAGGTGTAGCTCCAAGGGAACCCATCCATATGGCCGCGCACCGGTGGCTCTTTGCCATGCCTGTGTCACTGAAGGGCGAGCCGGCCTATTTCGATGCCGAGTTGGGCATTGGGATCGCCGGGGATTATCTGCACAGCCCGCGCGTTGAGGGCGCGTTCGTGTCTGGCAGAGCTCTGGCAGAGTTAGTGCTGGCCGCACGCAGCTGACGCGCAACGAGTATCCGTTGCTACGCATGATCTGAGATGTAAGATAAAGTGGCTGGGGTGGCAGGGATCGAACCTGCGAATGCCGGTACCAAAAACCGGTGCCTTACCACTTGGCTACACCCCAGCAGGAGGGGGCGATATAGCGGGTCTTTCAAGGATGTGAAGAGGGTTTGATCGCTTATTGCAAACTTCTGGCTTCATCCAAGCGTCGGGCAGCCATATCGTGCTCCACTCTTTCCATCGTGGCATGGGTCAGGCGATAGAAGATCATGGCACCCGCCGCAGGCAAAAGTGCAAGTGCTGGCAGAATTGCAAAGGCGAAGTTGATGCCTGCAAGAGACTGTGCAGTCTGCTCCACCCCGGGATCAAAGCCAGTCAGCTCCAATGCGATCCCAGGAGCAAAAGCGCCAAGGCCCGTGCCCACCTTCACCCCAAAGATCGACGCGGAGACGGTCAGACCTGTCATCTGCTGACCTGACTTCCATTCTATATATTCGGCAATGTCTGTGAACATTGAGAAGGAAAGGACCATAAGGAACCCAAACCCGACACCGACCACGTATTGTGCCAAGGTTTGCGGCCAAACCGCATCAAGCGGCACGAACGAAAATGCAATTATGCCCAGCATCTTCATTATGCCGCCCGCGATAATCAAATGCGATTTCTCAACCCGGCGCTGGAGGCGTAAGCCGAGGATCACCCCGCTGATTTGTCCGATTGCGAGCGCGGTTAGGAACAATCCAAAGCGGTCAAGGAAGAGGAAAACCGGTGCTCCATCGTCGCCCGCAACATATTTGAAAAAGAAGCGCGCCGATGATGCGCGGCTGGCGATTGAGAGGACCCCAAAAATCGCCGCAATGACAACTGCGATCCACGCGGTGGTCCGAAGGAGTGTCGTGAGATCACGCTTAACAGCTGTGTTCGTAGTTACGGCTGGAATGCGCTCTTTGGTTGTGGCGAATGTGATAATGTAGATGACCACTGACAGCGCAGCAAACACGGCCATGGTCATCATTATGCCGCGCGCTTCGTCGTCACCGCCAAGCTCGCGGATCAGCGTAGTGGCCAGAACGCCCACCATAATTCCGGCAAAACCGGAGAAAAACATCCGATAAGCGGTCACATTGGCGCGCTGCTTGGTCGAAGGTGAGATCACGCCGAGAAGCCCGGAGTAAGGGACGTTGACACCGGTAAAGGCGAGCATGGTGAGGCCGTAGGTCACATAGGCCCAGACCAGCAGCCATCCGGGCGACATGTCAGGCGCGGCAAAGATCGCGAAGCCGGTTAGCCCAAAGGGCAGGGCGCCAAACAGAATGTAGGGGCGATATCGGCCCCACCTTGTTCGGGTGCGATCTGAGATAACGCCCATCACCGGATCAGTGATCGCATCGAAAACGCGTGAGAGCAGCAGCATTAGCGCCATAGCGGCGGGCGCGACTCCGCCCAGATCTACGAAGAAATATAGAAGGTAAGCGCCGAAGAAATTAAGGTAGAGGCCCGAGGGCAGATCCCCGATCCCATAACCCAGCTTTTCAACCAGACCGATGCGCTCGTTCTTTGGGTCTTGCGCCGCGTCGGCCAAGTCAGCTCCTCCTCATTCCACGTACGCTAATGGGCCGAAAGCAGACGAACTTCCAGCCCATTAGTCCGAATAAAGAGGGTGTTGGTCAGAATGTGAAGTCGAGATTCTTGCCTTCGAAGTCTGCTGGTGAGTGGCGCTCAAGCAGTTGCTGGTCTTCATCACCCCAAACCTTGTTCACAAGCCGCCCGCGTTGAACGCCCGGACGCTTGGCAATCTCACGCGCCCAGCGGCCGACGTTTTCGTATTCGTCGATCGAGAGGAAGGTCTTCGCGTCGTTGTAGATTGTGCCTGCAAAGAAGGGCGCTAGCCATGGGAAGTTCGCCATATCAGCGATCGAGTAATCGTCACCTGCCAGGTAGCGGGTTTTGCCGAGCTGCTGGTTGGCGACATCGAAAATCCGCTTGGTTTCCATCGCGTAGCGGTTGATCGGATATTCGTACTTCTCGGGCGCATAGGCGTAGAAGTGACCAAATCCGCCACCGATGAAGGGACCTGTGCCAACTTGCCAAAACAGCCAGGATAAGGTCTCCGCGCGTGCTGCTGGGTCGGTGGGAAGGAACTCACCAAATTTCTCGGCTAAATGCACCAGGATCGCGCCGCTTTCGAAAACGCGGACGTCGGTGTCACCGCTTGCGTCAACCAGTGCAGGGATTTTCGAGTTTGGATTGATGTCCACAAACCCACTTGTGAACTGCACGCCTTCACCAATGTTGATGGTGTAGGCGTCGTATTCTGCGCCCGCATGGCCCTTTTCGATCAGCTCTTCGAGCATAATCGTGACCTTCACCCCATTGGGTGTCGCGAGTGAGTAAAGCTGGAACGGATTGTCACCGCGCGGCAGTGCTTTCTCTTCGCGTGCGCCCGCGGTCGGGCGGTTGATGCTGGCAAAGCGCCCGCCACTTTCCGTGTCGGCGCTCCAGACTGTGGGCGGAGTATACGTTGGGTCGGCCATAAATTCGTGTTCCTTCCATGTAAGAAGAGAGGCGTTCCTCGGACCTTTCTTGCGAGGTATGACGTGGCGTTTTCGATCACTTGATGCAAGCGGGTTGGCCAATGCTTTCGCTGTCAGCCAAGAAAGCCAATCTTGGGCTTGCGCATGGACGATGCATGGAGCAAGGACTCGATAGTCCCCAGGAGGCCCATATGGCTGAAAACACGCACCCCTTTTACGACATGCACACTCACGGTCTCGTGCGTGTTGCAACCGCAACACCATGCCATCGCACAGCCGATGTGGCCTTCAATGTCGAAGGAATTTTGTCTGAGGCGAGGAAGGCCGCCGAGCAGAATGTGGATCTGGTAGTCTATCCCGAACTTTGCATTTCTTCCTATGCGATCGACGATCTGCTGCTGCAAAATGCCGTGCTGGATGCGAGCGAGGAAGCGATCGCGACTTTAGCAGAAGCAAGCGCCGAACTGTCGCCGGTGTTGGTTGTCGGAGCGCCCTTGCGTCGCAATTCCAAGCTTTACAATTGTGCGATTGTGATCGCCGGCGGTGAGGTGCTTGGTGTGATCCCCAAGTCTTATCTTCCCAACTACCGCGAATTTTATGAGAAGCGCTATTTCACCCATGGCCGCAATTGCCAGGATCTCTGGATCAATGTGAACGACGAGGAAGTGCCGTTTGGAACGGACCTCGTTTTCTCTGCATCGAACCTGCGCGGCTTCACCTTTGGCGTTGAGATCTGCGAAGACTTCTGGTCTCCCAACCCGCCGGGGACTTTGGCGGCTCTCGCCGGCGCTTTGATCCTGTGCAACCTCTCCGCTTCACCGATCACCATTGGACGCGCGGAAGATCGGCACATGCATTGCCGCTCCAGCTCGTCGCGTTCGATCTGCGCCTACGTCTATTCGGCCAGCGGTCACGGGGAGAGCACCACTGATCTCGCCTGGGATGGGCAGGGGGTGATCTATGAGATGGGTCAATTGATGGCGGAGAGTGTCCGCTTCGATCTCGATCCTGAGCTGTGCGTGGCGGATATCGATACTGACCGTATCTCCGGTGAGAGAATACGTAATCAGACTTTTTCTGACGCGGCCGAAGCGCATGACCGCCCAGAAGACTCATTCCGCCGAGTGGTGTTTGAACACGCCTATGCGGAAGGCGACATCGGGTTGCAGCGCCCGGTGCGCCGCTTCCCCTTCGTGCCCAACAACGTGAAATCGCTCGATGAAGATTGCTACGAGGCGTTCAACATCCAAGTGGATGCGCTCATGCGCAGGATCCAGGCGACGCAGGCGAAGAACCTTATCATCGGCATTTCGGGCGGGCTCGATTCCACGCATGCGCTGATTGTTGCCTGCAAAGCGTGTGACCGGCTCGGGCTGCCGCGCAGCACGGTGAGGGGGTACACAATGCCCGGCTTTGGTACGTCAGACGATACCAAGTCCAATGCGTGGAAGTTGATGGAAGCCTTCGGCATCACGGCCGAAGAGATCGACATCAAACCTGCCGCCACAAGAATGCTCGAAGATATGGGGCACCCCTTTGCGAGCGGCGAACTGCAGTATGATGTGACATTCGAGAATGTGCAGGCGGGGCTGCGTACCGATTATCTCTTCCGCCTCGCGGGGCAGCATTCGGGTTTTGTCGTGGGAACCGGTGACTTATCGGAGCTCGCGCTTGGTTGGTGCACCTATGGCGTTGGTGACCATATGAGTCACTATGGCGTCAATTCAGGCATACCCAAAACTCTAGTTCGTTACCTCATCCGCTGGACAGCCGAGACTCAGCAATTCAGCACCGAATGTGGTGAGGTGCTGATGAGCGTCTATGAGACAGTGATCTCGCCCGAATTGGTGCCAGCCGGAGTGGATGGAGCGATCCAAGACACTGAAGCGCATATCGGACCATATGAGCTTCATGACTTCTTCCTCCATCATTGCATCCGGTTTGGCCAGCGACCCGGCAAGATCGCTTTCCTTGCCTGGCATGCGTGGCGCGATGCGTCGGCGGGTGAGTGGCCAGCTGGTTTTCCCGAACATCGCAAGCGTGAGTACGACCTTGGCGAGATTGCCAAATGGCTCGAGTACTTTCTGAAACGCTTTTTTGCTTTCTCACAATTCAAGCGCAGCGCAATGCCGAATGGGCCTAAGGTCAGCTCGCAAGGTGCGCTGTCCCCACGTGGCGACTGGCGTGCGCCAAGCGATGCGGTAGCCGATGTGTGGCTTGCAGAATTGCGGGAAGCCCTGCCAGCGGGCACAATCGAGAAATAGCAAACACCGGGAAGCGAGAATGCCTCCCGGTGTCCGTGCGACCCTCAAAAAGGGGGGATGAGGATCGGCTTATCCGCGGTCGAGCGACAGGCGGCCTGGGCCAAAGGCAGCCACAAAGAACATTCCGCCAGCGATAGCCAAGTTCTTGAGAAAGGCTGTCACCTGGTTTTGATCGGCAAAGTCAGCGTGGAAAAAGACCGCTGCTGCAATGCTGAAAAGGCCGAGAGCGGTCGCTGCCGTGCGCGCTTTGAAGCCCACCGCCAACATCAGACCACCGATGATTTCGAGCGCAACGGTCGCGTAAAAGATAGGCCCTGCCAGGGGAAGGCCTGCACTCGCGATGTAGCCGATGGTTCCTTCGGCCGCGCCCAGCTTGTCCACGCCAGCGAGGACGAATAGGCTGGCAAGAAGAACCCTGCCGATCAGGGTCAGTGTGTCCTGCTTACCGGAGGCGATTGTCGAGCCCGAGTCTAGAGTTTGTGCGATCGTGTTCATGATGTCTCTCCTAGGTTGAAATGATGCGGTGTCTGTCAGGCCGCGATTTAGTCGGTTCCTGTGATTTCCGCGATTTTTGCGTGTGCAGCAGCGATCTTGGCCTCGCCATCGTCGCCCATGGTTCCGTCAGCGACAATGAGCTCAACGTCGTGGATTCCAAGGAAGCCGAGGAAGAATTTGAGCCATGGCGACATGAAGTCGAAGTCTGCGCCCACTGGTGTGCCGCCTGAGACAACGGTGATGTAGGCTTTTTTGCCTTCGAGCAGGCCTTTGGGGCCATCAGGTGTGTATTGGAAGGTCGTTCCGGCACGCGCTACCAGGTCGGCCCAGGCCTTTACGCTGGCTGGAACACCGAAATTGTAGATTGGGGAGCTGATAACGATCGTGTCGGCGGCTTGAAGTTCAGCGATCAACTTGTCGGCAATCGCAGCAAGTGCGCCTTGCTCAACCGTGCGTTCCCCAGAGTCGGTAAGACCGGCGTTGAAACGGTCCCAGCTTTGAAATGGGAGGTCATTAGCTGCGAGGTCACGGTGAATGACGCTTGCATCGTTCTTTGCCGATAGGCCATCGACAAGCGCATTACCAAGTGCGTTTGACACGCTTTCATCGCCGCGGATGCTGGCTGTGATGTGGAGGATGTTGGACATGGAAGTTCTCCTGATACTGAACGATTGAAAAAGGGGTGGGGCCGATCTTGGGGGAGAGGGGGGAGGGGATCGGCCCCGAGGGACAAGGTTAAGCGGCGTCGACGAGGACGACTTCGCTATCTTCGAGCGCGGTGACCGTCACGGTCTGTGTGCCGGTGATTGCCACGCCGTCGCGTGCTTTTGCCTCGACATGTTCGACCTGAATTCGGCCTTGGGCCGGTACGAGGTAGAGGTGCCGCGAAGCATCGGCGACATCGTAGGTCACGCTTTCACCAGCCTTGATTGTGGCACCCAAGACCCGTGCGTTGCTGCGAATGGGAAGGGCGTCATTGTCATTAGCGGTTCCGCTGGCGAGGGGCACGAAAGTTCCAGCACGATCATTCTTCGGGAATGGACGTGCTCCCCAGCTCGGCTCGCCTCCGCGCTCATCGGGAACGATCCAGATCTGGAAGATCTGAGTGTCGTTGTCTTCCAAATTATACTCAGAATGTTCAATTCCTGTGCCAGCGCTCATCACTTGGACATCACCGGATTCGGTGCGGCCTTCATTGCCTTGATTGTCGCGGTGCGTAATCGCGCCTTTACGGACGTAGGTGACGATTTCCATGTCGGAGTGAGGGTGAGTTGGGAAACCCTGGCCCGGCAGAATGGTGTCATCATTCCAGACCCGCAGAGAGCCCCAATTGACCCGGGCCGGATCGTGATAGCCGCCAAAGGAGAAGTGGTGATGGGCATCAAGCCAGCCGTGATTGGCGCTGCCAAGGCCTTCAAATGGGCGGAGTTCGATAATTGGATTGGTCATGGTCTTTGCTCCTTTTGTAAGCGTCGGCCTGAGGGTTCTGAGTGAGGCCTTTGCTTCGTTGAAAAGAGAGATAGCCATGCATCTGCCAACAGATAAGTGAGATAAAACTTGCCAAAATGTTCAAATTATTCGAACATTTTCGAATGAGGAGATTTCGATGAGATTGGGCGACCCAAGTCTGGATCACCTGCGTATATTTCTGGCCGTGGTGGAAGAGGGCAGCTTTGGCGGCGCGGCGCGGCGTATGAACCGCGCCGTCTCGGCAGTAAGCTATGGCATTGCCCAATTGGAGGCGCAGTTGGCGGTTTCCCTGTTTGAACGCGAGGGTTCGCGCAAGCCAGTGTTGACCAAAGCGGGCGAAGGATTGCTCGCCGAAGCGCGGCATGTGGCTGACGGCGTCGATCACCTTCTCGCAAAAACCCGCTCGCTTCACGCGGGACTCGAAAGCGAGGTTGGTTTGGTCATCGACGTCATGGTGCCAGGCGAAGCCACCGCGACGGTGCTCAGCCTGTTTCGGGAGCGCTACCCCACGGTTGCGCTGCGGCTAAGGGTCGAGGGGCTAGGCGCGGTGGCGACCTGTCTTATTGACGAAGGGGCGCAGCTTGCCATTGGCGGACCAATTGTAGGCTCTGATCCCACATTGGAGCGCCAGGCGATTGGCGAAGTGCAACTTATTCCCGTGGCGGCTCCTGACCATCCGCTCGCGGCTTCAAATATCGCCCCGGGGGAGAGCCGCAAACACTTACAGCTTGTTCTGTCCGATCGATCAACCCGCACGGAAGGGCGCGAGTTCTCGGTTCTTAGCCCGCTCACTTGGCGGCTAGGCGATTTAGGCGCGAAGCACTCGCTGCTTAAGCAGGGCCTTGGTTGGGGCAATATGCCACGCGAGATGGTAGCGGGAGATCTCGCGGATGGACGACTTGTAGAGTTGGATTTGCCAGAAAAGCCGGGCGATCATTACACGCTTTATGCTCTTTGGATGCGCGACTCGCGATTGGGTCCAGCCACGAGCTGGCTAATCGATACATTTAAGGAGGCGCTCAGCGCTTAATCGTTTCTGAGCCAGGCAAGTGCTTGAGCTTTGTCGTCGAACACTTTGAGATTTATTCCGTCGTTGATGCGCTTGTACTGCATGGTGGCGAGTTGAGAGTCGCTGATGATCGCTGTGCGCACGACCCCAAGACGGGCCGATTCTTGGACAACCACTCGAATGCCCTCTGCGATTTCGCGTGTCTGAGTTACAAACCCGGTCAGATCGCCCAAAACTCGCATCTTGATCCCTTCCGAATAGAACGGTTTCGCCTCGGCAAGCAGAGCGCGTGAAAAGTCGGCAAGAGTAGCCTCAGTCCACATACCAGATGCGGTGAAGTGGAATTCTTTCCTGACCAGGTCGGCAGTCATTGAGAATGATGGTGCGAGCGATTGCATGCCTTTGCAATAGGCATGGACTGGTAAAAAATCTGCTAAATCGAGCGATCTGTTGCCGGGGTAAAGACTATCGGCTCGTCGTCTGGTTGCCACGGCGTGAACTTCGGCATGATTTTGGCGAAGAGGTCAGATGTGAGGTGATTGTCGAGCCATGGGTGGATATGCGGCAGGTCCTGCGCATCAAACCAATCGCGCTTGTGGTTCGCAAATTGGCGGACGAAGGGGAATAGCGCGATATCGGCAAGGCTGCGGCTATCGCGAGCAAGTGAACCGTTCTCGCCAATCTTCGCATCCCATTTCTTGAGGATCGCGAGACCCGCAGCCTGATGGTCGACCTCGCCGAAGCTGGGCTCATCCTCATAACGGTTGGGGTATTTGTAGCGGTCAAGGTGGTGTTTGAACGGGCCATCGGCTTCGGCGATCAATTCCGTATTATCACCAGCGAGCCAATCTTCTGGATCGTTTTGATTGAGTGCCCAACGCATGATTGCGATGCTCTCTTCGACGACGGAGCCATCGCCAAATTCGAGCACCGGAACGGTTGCCTTAGGGCTGGCTTTGAGCAACTCTTGTGGCTTGCTCGCAAGCTTTACCTCGCGAAGCTCCACCGCAATCCCCGCAATCCAGAGCGCCATCCGCGCCCTCATCGCATAGGGGCAGCGGCGAAAGCTGTAGAGGATGGGAAGATCGGTCATTTCGCTTTGGCGGCTCGCTCTTTCTCAAGCTCGCGCTGACGTTGGCGTTCGGCATAGCGGGCGCGCTGCGCCTCGCTCTTTTCGTCATAGCAATAGGGGCACGAGACCCCTTCGGCGTAGTGGTCGTGCGCCATGTCTTCATCAGTGATCGGGCGGCGGCATGCACGGCACAGGTGATAATCACCTTCTTCAAGGCCGTGTTTGACCGTCACCCGCTCATCAAAGACAAAGCAGTCGCCATGCCACTTGCTTTCGGCCTCAGGCACGGTTTCGAGATATTTTAAGATGCCGCCTTTTAGGTGGTAGACATCCTCGACACCTTCACCGCGCAAGAAACTGGTCGATTTCTCGCAGCGAATACCGCCGGTGCAGAACATCGCGATCTTCTTCTTACCCTCAAGCAGTTCTTCGCGGTTGTCGCGGAACCATTTGGGAAATTCACGGAATGAAGTGGTCTCCGGGTCCACCGCTCCCTCGAACGTGCCCACGGCGACTTCATAGTCATTGCGCGTGTCGATCACGATGGTGTCGGGATCAGAAATAAGGGCGTTCCAATCCTCGGGCGCGACATAGCGGCCAACGCTCTGGCGCGGGTCAACGCCGGGCTCCCCCATGGTGACGATTTCGCGCTTGAGGCGCACTTTCATGCGCGCAAAGGGCGCTTCGGAGGCGTATGAGAATTTGACGTCGGTGCCCGCGCAGCCGGGGAGCGAGCGAATATGATCGACCACCGCGCCAATCGCATTGTCGCTTCCTGCGATGGTGCCGTTGATGCCCTCGTTTGCGAGCAAAAGCGTGCCCTTGGTCCCCGCCTCCTCGCAGATCGCCAGCAGGGGCTCGCGGATCGCCGCTGGGTCTTCAAACGGCGTGAAGCAGTAGAGGGCTGCGACGGTGTATTGACCACTCATGCCCTATTCCCGGATGACTGGCAGGCCGATGGCGCGACGCGCAGGCTAATACCTCGCCTTTCAAGCAATACTTGATCGTCCTTTCGGCACGAATTCAGAACGTGAGTAGAAATTTGAACGGTCCTTTGCGACCCATCGTTCAAACGGACATTCATCAATGGACGGGGGCCATCTTCAAATGGTCGCTCTCCAAAAGAGATTACTGTCGCATGTTCCAACTTGGGATCGGCGCTTTGGGATTCTGCAATCAGATAGAGACCTGCGCTACAAATGAGCGCAATTCCGCCCATCCAGACAATGAGACTACGGCTTCGCTGGAGTCTCTCCTGAAAAGTTGGAGCGAGCGGGTCCATCATCACTCAAACCCGCGTCACCCAGCCGTGTTGATCTTCAACGCGGCCATTTTGTACGCCCACCAGCTTCTCGCGCATTTTCTGGGCCATTTGGCCGATGCCGCCGGTGCCGATGGTGAACTCACCCGAAGCCGAGGCGACCGTGCCCACAGGCGTCACCACAGCAGCGGTCCCGCAAGCAAGCGTCTCTAGCAATTCACCGCTCTCCGCTTCCTCGCGCCATTGCGTGATGGAGTAGGGCTCTTCGCGCACCTCAAGGCCTTCCTCGCGCAGCATCGCGATGAGGCTATCGCGGGTGATGCCCGGAAGGATTGTGCCGGTTAGAGGCGGAGTGATGACGCTGCCATCGCGGCGGATGAAGAACAGGTTCATACCGCCGAGCTCTTCGACCCATTGCTTCTCGACCGCATCAAGAAAGACGACCTGATCACAGCCATGCTCGATTGCTTCCGCTTGAGGGACAAGAGAGGCTGCGTAATTGCCGCCGGTTTTTGCTGCACCTGTCCCACCAGGGGCTGCGCGCACGTAATCTTGGCTCACCCAGATTTTCACCGGGTTCACGCCGCCTTTGAAGTAATTTCCCGAAGACACGAGGATCACGACGAACTTGTATTGCTTGGCCGGTCGCACTCCGAGGAAAGCCTCGGATGCAAACATGAAGGGGCGTATGTAGAGCGAGCCA
The DNA here is from genome assembly GCF_947502395.1 of uncultured Erythrobacter sp. Taxonomy (GTDB): domain Bacteria; phylum Pseudomonadota; class Alphaproteobacteria; order Sphingomonadales; family Sphingomonadaceae; genus Erythrobacter. Next base: position 810,154 of record NZ_CANMZM010000001.1, on the reverse strand, counting down.
CCCTCAACCGGCGGCATCCACTTGGCATCTGTCTCTACCGCAAGCTTCACCGCATCAAGGAACAGGTCCTCAGGGATTTCCGGCATTGCCATGCGGCGGGCACTGGCGTTGAAACGACGCGCATTTTCTTCAGGGCGAAAAAGGGCAAGGCCACCATCTACATGCCGGAATGCCTTCATCCCTTCGAAGATCTCCTGTGCGTAGTGCAGCACGCTTGCAGCTGGATCGAGCGGGATGGCTTCACGCGGACCGATCTGCGCCGAATGCCAGCCGCCTTTCGCTTCGTCATAGTCGACTGTGACCATGTGATCGGTGAACACAGTGCCAAAGCCGGGATCGGCAATCGCGGCTCCGCGGGCATCGTCAGACGTAGGCGCAGAGTGGGGAATGTGAGTGAATTTCATGCAACTGCCGATAATAGCGAGCGCGGATTAGGGCAAGGATATTGGGCCGGTTGGGTTGGCCGGTCCGAAGGGCCGCAAGAGCAATCTTGCGCCCCCTTCGGCTGGCTGACAAGTCAGCCGCAAAGGACAAACTTCGCAGGGGCAACTTGCCTTCCCGTCTAGCGAGGACGCGCCCGCGGATGCGGCTGGACGAGACAAACAATCTCCAATTGAAAAGGGCGCTTCCAAGCCCGTGGTTGGAAACGCCCTTTCATGGTCAGCGGCGGTAAGCGCCGCTCACGAAGCCTTACTCAGGTAATGAATTACCGAATATGCTCCGTGCGGAAACTTGCCGACCTCTCTACTGAACCATGAGACATCGGATCACCTCCTTTCGCGCTAGTAAGCCAAGACCCCTACCGATCACCGGGGGAGCCGAGAGCCGCGTGTGCCGCTGGCCTCAACAGCATTTGTGAATCACTCCAAAGGTGTTCGCAAGACTTGAAATATACTTTTCCCACGTCATACTCTTCGCCCGTTGCTCAGTAGCGCGACCAGTGAGCGCCCAGGGATTTCCGAGGGCGCTTTTTGATTCCAACCCTGAGGGGAGGGAGGCTGTGGACACCAAGTGCACAAGCCTGTGGATATTAATGTATAGAATCGGGAAAAAGTGTCGCCACTGCACTCGCTAGATGTCTTTTGCGGCGCTTTGGGCTCATCGCGGGCAGGCGGTCGCCCTTGCGCCTGCGCTGCAGCCCTTCAGCGACAATCCTCGATCACGCGTGTGATCTCTGCCCAGGCTGGCGGGTAGAGCGTGCTTTGACCAGATAATGCGATCGCAAAACGTCCGCGTGACAGTGCGATTGCATCAAGCAGCGGATCACTTGGAGAAAGATCGGCAGCAACTATGCCCACATCTGGCAGGCGCTGCGTTGCAGCGATGCGCTGACGTCTGGTTTCGGTTCCGATCAGCATCTCAACGGGTTCGGTCGACGGGTTGCCATAGCGTCCAATGCCTACCAGCCGTTCTTCCAGATCACACCTGACAATCGCAAGGGGGCGGGTGCTGGAAGCTGAAAATAGCGCAAAGGTTTCGTTTGGTTCTGCAACATATTCCCACGACCCAGGTGTCTGTGATTGCTCAATCCAGTCCGCGGACAATACGGGTGGCGGCGCTGGTGCCGGAGTTGGCATTGGCGCAGGAGATTGTACGGGCGGCGGCGGTGGTGCTGGCTGTGATACAGGCTCTGATACAGGCGCCGGTGCTGGATTGGCGATCGGTGCAGGAACGTCCGGGAGAGCCACACAAGCAGCAATCCCAAAGGACATTGCAAGTGCACCGACAGTGTAAAAGTAAGTTGCTTTCATGCCGCTTCAATGCGCGCTAACGCATTGCGCGTCTATGACTAAAGCGACAAAATCACCCAAATCTCGCGTGGATCAATTATTGGTAGAACGCGGCCTCGCTGAAAGCCGTACTCGCGCTCAGGCGCTCATCATGGCAGGCGTTGTGTTTGCGGGTGAGACCAAGGTGGCCAAAGCTGGCCAGCAGTTGGTTTCGGATGCCCCGCTTGAGGTGCGTGGGCGCGACCACCCTTGGGTGAGCCGGGGTGGGATCAAGCTCGCACACGCGATTGAGCACTTTGGTCTCGATGTGAGCGGTGCTGTGGCGATGGATATCGGCAGTTCCACCGGCGGTTTTACGGATGTGATGCTGCAGGGCGGGGCGGCGCATGTTTTTGCGGTGGATTCAGGCACCAACCAGCTCGCATGGAAACTTCGTCAGGACGAACGTGTGACGGTGCTTGAGCAAACGAGTGCGCGCATTCTCACTCGCGATCACATTACACAGGACTGCAATCTTGTAGTGTGCGACGCGAGCTTTATCGGGCTTGCCAAGGTGCTTGAGCGACCGCTCGAACTGGCGGCTGGCAAATGTCGTCTGGTCGCTCTGATCAAACCTCAATTCGAAGTGGAAAAGCACGAAGTTGGAAAAGGTGGTGTGGTGCGCGACGCGGCTCTGCACGAACGCGTTTGTGATGAATTTCGCGCGTGGTTAGAAGAGCTTGGCTGGCACATTGAAGGGGTTGTGCAAAGTCCTATCACTGGCCCGCAGGGCAATGTGGAGTTCTTGATTTCAGCGGTGCGCGGTTGACGCCTACTCTAGATCAAGTGAGCTCAGCTTGGTGTCGAGATCGATGGGAATCTGGCTTAAAACCTCGACACCGCTTTTCTTGTTGTAAGCATCTTCGCCGAACTCGGCTTCAAGTTCCGCGTGACGCATGTCGCGCTCTTTCAAGAGCACCGCAATCTCATCCCGATATAGCGCAACCATCGCGGTAACAAAGCGGTTGACGAGGTCGTCCTGGTTGGTGTGATCGACGTTAAAGTCTGGCAGGTGCTCAATCATCACGTCGGCCGGATAGAGGAACTCATTGGTCACAAACCGGTTCACCGTGAACCAGCTGCGTGGAATGCCATTTGTGTCAATCGACAGCGTGATCAGGTGGGTAACATGCGCACGGGCATCCTCGCCTTGCGGCGGCCACACTTTGGGCTCCAGTCCCTCGGGCAGCTGCGTGCGGTGAAGGAAAAGGTGAAAGTGCCCGTGCTCGTCCGTGTCGCGGCTGCCGGGTGCATGAACGTGATAATACCAGCGAGACTTGCAGAATTTGTCGCGCGCGTCGTTCTTTGGGTAGTGGGTCCAGAAGGTAGCGCCATCTTCGGGGACAACCCTCAGCATCAGTGGTTTTTGCTCCTGCGCCATCTCAGTGATTGTCTCAATCACCGTATGGGCAGCTTCAATCTGGGTCATCGGCTGTTTGGTCGCGGCTTCTGTCGTCATAGTCTGTCTTTCTAACGATCCGATTGGAAAGTTACAGCTACAATATCGCGGCATTCGTGGATTTGAGCGGCGTCAAATCCAGATGCAAAACGACCGGCGGCAACCTTCGTTGCCACCGGTCGAATTGTAACGCGTGGTTCGCGTTGCTTGAGCTTACGCAGCGGCGCAGCAAGCAGCGCCACAGCAGCCGCCTTCGCATGCAGCAGCACAGCAGCCAGCAGCACAGCAACCAGCAGCACAGCAGCCACCTTCGCATGCAGCAGCACAGCAGCCAGCAGCACAGCAGCCAGCAGCACAGCAAGCTACAGCTTCAACCGAAGTTTCGTCAGCTGCAGTATCTGCTTCTTCAGCAGGAGCTGAGCAAGCGGCAGTTGCGAGCGCAAGACCGCCAGAAACAGCGAGCATTGAAGCAAAGTTGGTCTTTTTCATCAAATGTTCCCCTCAAATGGGACGTGGGACCCCTAGGTGGTCTGTCCCAGTTGGTACCTGGAGCGCGAGGATAATTCCGGCCGCAGCGCCCCGAATCACGGCAAGAATGTGGCAACGCTAACACAATGTGGCGAAAGCGCGAACGGTCTTTCTCAAAAACGTCACAAAAGTTCGGCCAAGCGAGACACTTGCACGGCAGGTGTGCCTAGCGATTTGCACGAGAATGCGGCTCGTGTATCGCGGTCAACAACGGGAAAACAGGGCGAATCGCACAGCGACCAAGTCCTCAGGAGACGCGATGAACTTTCTGGCTTCCAAAGCGCAATTGCGGGCAAGTTTTGCACGCTGGTCGCTCTTTATGGTTCCGCTTATAGTCCTGCTCGGCTTTTTGGGTGGGCAGTTGGGCAGCCCTGACACGGTGTGGTTTCAAAGCCTTGCTAAGCCCGCGATTTTCCCGCCTCCCGCAGCGTTCGGCATCGTGTGGACCATTCTCTATGTAATGATCGGCCTGTCGGTTGCGCTGGTGGCGAGCGCATGGGGTGCGCATGGACGAGGTATCGCAATCATTGCCTTTGCGATCCATTTTGTAGGCAATCTGGCTTGGACCTTCGCCTTCTTCGGGATGCAAAATATGACAGCAGGGTTGGGCATCTTGATCTTTACGACGTTGACGCTGCTGGTGGTGCTTTGGCTATTCTGGCGGGTTCGGCGCCTCGCCGCGATTGTCCTTCTGCCGTATTTGGCATGGGTGGCATTTGCGAGCGTGCTGAATTGGCAGTTTCTCGTCGAGAATCCGAATGGCGGTGCGACTGGAGGTGAAGCGGGCGCCGTGGAACGGGTGGAGTTCTAGGCAAGCATTGGGCAAACCTCTTGCCCTTTGAGTGTAGCGTCGCCAAATGGTCCTTATGCAAAGCCAAAACCCATTGCTCGCCGATCTTGTGAAACTCGCAAACGGTGCCGCTGGCACCGTCGCTGGCATGTCGCGGGAGGCGCGAGAGAACGCGCGCGAACGTTTGCGCGAAACACTGGGCGGAATGGATTTTGTCAGCAGGGAAGAGTTTGATACGGTCAAGGCGATGGCGCAAAAGGCACGCGAGCAAGCCGATGCTCTCGAAGCCAAAGTGGCAGAACTCGAAGCGAAGCTTTCAGGGAAGTAATTCGACCGCAATTTGACATTGCGCGAAGGGGGCGATCCTCTAGTCTGCTGATCGAACCGCAGGCTAGAAAGAACTCCGATGATCCGCTCAACATTACTCGCAAGCGCAGTCGCCATTACGGCTGTTGCCGTTCCTTTGCAGGCACAAGAAACCTTTGGTGGAGCCAAGGGCGCTGACCTTTCAATCGAAGCGATGGAACCCGACGGATCGGATGTGAGCTCGGGCCGCGCAGGGGAGTATCCAGCGGACATTGCGCGCTATTTGCTCGCCAACGGACCCGGAAATGCGAACCTATCCCCTGACGGCGAGACCATCGCATTCTCGTGGGATGTCACGGGCCAGCCTGAGCTTTGGGTAATGCCAGCAAGTGGCGGCGTTCCCAAGCAAATCACTTATCAAACCGGGGTGCGTTCTCCGATCTGGACGCCCGATAGCAAGGGATTGTTTTATTCCGCCGATCGCGACGGAAATGAGCAACCAGGCTATTTCATGCTCTCCCCCGATGGCATGACTGAGACTGAGATATTGCCAGCCAAACGCGGCGACTTCCGCATCTTTGGTGGTTTTGCCCAAGACGGAAGTTACATCTACGCTTCGACCGCTCGCGGTGCCGGCGTATTTGATATCTACCGCGGGACAATGGGCGGGCAGTCCGAGATGATCATTGAGTCCGAGCTCGGACTTTCAGCGCGGTCGATCTCACCTGATGGCAAATATGCCGTCGTGACCGAGACGGTGGGTGAGGATGGCAATAATCTCTTTCTCCTCGACCTGATGACGCGCGAAATGAAAGAGATTTCCGAACCTCCGGTAGAGCGGCGTGCAAGCCACACTCTTGCAGGGTTCGAATGGCGCCCTGATTCAGACAGCTTCGGTTTTTCAACCAATGTGAACCGCGAATATGGTGCACTCGCCAGTTATTCTGTTGCGCGCGGCGAGTGGCGTACGGTTGAGGCGACCGATGCCGATATCGAGAATCTCGAAGTGTGCGGCGAGGGTCAGAGTGAGGTCGTCATCTACACGGAGAACCGCGACGGCTTTGATACTTTGCGCATCCGCACCGCAAGGGACGGGAGCGACCGCATTGTGCCACAGCTTCCGGAAGGCAACTATTCACTTGATTGTGAAGGGAGCACCGAACCCAAGCTTTTGGTTCGGGTCAATGGCTGGCAAACGCCCGGCGAGTTGTGGATGGTCGATCCGATTGCTGGCACCGGTGAAAAGATCTTCGCGGCAAACCTTGCGGGGCTTGATGCAAGCCGTCTGATCCGCCCGCAAGTTGTGCGTTACACCGCGCGCGATGGCGTGGAGTTGCAGGGTCTGCTTTACCTTCCAGTAGGTGCTGAAAAAGGGGAAAATGCGCCACCGGTCGTATTCTCGGTCCATGGTGGACCATCTGCCCAGTCTCAGGCGACTTTTGATGCGGTGGCACAGTATCACGTCGCGCGCGGGGTCGCGGTGTTTGAGCCCAATGTCCGTGGTTCTACTGGGCTTGGACGCACCTATTCGACCCTCGATGATCGGGAAAAGCGCCTCGATTCCGTGCGCGACCTTGTCGACTTGAAACAAGCGCTTGCGACCGATGGCCTGATCGATGGGGAGCGCGCAGCGGTTATGGGCGGCTCTTATGGCGGCTATGCCGTCAATGCTGTGCTGGCCGAGTATCCGGGAGAGTTTGTTGCCGGTGTCTCACTCTTCGGCGTCGCCGATTGGATCACAGCACTTGAGATTGCTTCACCGGCTTTGAAGGCCGCGGACAGGATCGAGTATGGCGACATCACTGAGCAGCGCTGGCGCGATTTCTACCAAGTCAATTCACCCATTCGCAAAGCCGACCAGATCACTGTGCCGGTGCTCTATTCGCACGGCGTGAAGGACCCACGCATCGACATTTACGAAACCGAAGTGATGGTGAAGACCTTGCGCTCCAACGGCGTAGAGGCGCCTTTCGTACGCATCCCCGATGAAGGACATGGCTGGCGCAAACTTTCCAACCAGCTGTTCTATTTCCGCAAACAGGCAGAGTTTTTGGAAGCACAGTTGGGTCTGGCCGAGCCCGAATGAACTTAAGTGCCCCGGCCATCCTTATCGCCAGCCGCCCGCATGGTGAGAATGCGAGCATCGGCAGGCTTTTGACTGAGGATCATGGCCTTGTTGCGGGCTATGTGCCGGGCGGGCGGGGCAAACGCATGGGGCCGGTGATGATTCCGGGCAATGCGGTCGCGGTCGAACTGCGCTCTAAATCGGACACACAATTGCCTTTCGCGCGGCTTGAGCTCGCCAAGAGCCGCGCGCCGTGGATGACCGAGCCGCTTCCAGCAGCAGCGATTGCCTGGGCTTGCGCGCTCACCGCGAGCACTCTGCCAGAGCGCAATCCCTATCCCTCGCTTTACACAGCGCTTGACGCTCTGCTTGAAGCGATTTGTTCGGCTCCCAGCGCGCGCGGTTGGCTCGCGGCGATGGTGGCCTATGAAGCAGTGCTGTTGCGCGAGCTTGGTTATGGCGGGGTCAAACCTGACCTAACTGCGCAACTCAGTAAACAATTCGAAGCTTTCCGTGGGCTTCACCGCCCTATTCGGGACTACCTTCTTGCAGGGTCGGATCGCGATGTTATGGCTGCGCGCACCGCTTTGGGTGAGCGGTTGAAGCGCATGATCGAATGAAGGGGTAGCTCCTATGAAGATAGCCGTTTTGCCCGGAGATGGGATTGGACCGGAGGTCACCGCTGAAGCGGTCAAAGTGCTCGAAGCGCTGGCGCTACCGGGGCTGATCCTGTTTGAAGGCGATGTGGGTGGTGTGGCTTGTAAGCGGCACGGGCATCCGCTTCCGCCTGAAACGCTGACGATGGCGCGCGAATGCGATGCGGTGCTATTCGGAGCGGTAGGTGATCCAGAATGCGATGGGCTTGAGCGGTCGCTGCGTCCTGAGCAAGCCATCCTTGGTCTGCGCAAAGAACTAGAGTTGTTTGCAAACCTGCGCCCGGCGAAGGTCTTTCCCGGTCTTGAGCATCTCTCACCGCTGAATTCTGAGATTGCCTCCCAGATCGACATGATGTTTGTGCGTGAACTAACAGGTGATGTCTATTTCGGTGAGAAGGGCACGCGCATGCGCAATGATGGCTTGCGCGAAGGATGGGATATGATGTCCTATTCCGAAAAAGAGGTGACCCGAATTGCGCAGGTCGCATTCCGCACAGCCCGCGGCGGGGCTGACAAGAACCGGGTGACGAGCGTCGACAAGGCCAATGTGCTCGAGACCAGCCAAGTCTGGCGCGATACGGTGATCGCAGCGGCGGGATCGCATCCAGATATCGAACTCAGCCACATGTATGTCGACAATGCTGCCATGCAGATCATCAGCAATCCGGGTGCTTTTGGCGTGATCCTGACCGGTAATCTCTTTGGTGACATCCTTTCCGATCTGGCAAGTGCCGCGGTAGGCTCGATCGGATTACTGGCCAGCGCCTCCATGGGAGAACGCGAGACCGAGCATGGCCTGTTTGGCCTGTATGAGCCGATCCATGGCAGTGCTCCCGACATCGCGGGCGAGGGCAAAGCCAACCCCATGGCAACAATCCTCTCCGCAGCCATGATGCTGCGCCACTCGTTCGGCCTTGAAGGGGAAGCGGCGCGGATTGAGAAGGCAGTCGCTGACGCTCTTGCCGATGGAGTTCATGGTGGAGATCTGGGTGGGGACTACGGCACTCAGGCGATTGGCGAGGCCGTGCGCGAGCGGCTGTAGATAGGTTCGGCGGCGATGCCCCTAGAGCTTGCGATCATACTCCCCACGCTCAATGAGAGTGGCAATCTGGTTCCGCTGATTGAGCGGATTGAAACGGCACTGGGAGAAGGCGGCTGGGAAGTCGTAATCGTCGATGATGATAGCGATGATGGGACTGCTGACGAAGCGCGCAAACTGGCGCTGAACGACGCGCGCGTTCGCGTGATCCAAAGGATTGGCAGGCGCGGGCTTGCGAGCGCTGCGATTGAGGGCATGTGCGCCACCGCAGCGCCTTTTGTGGCTGTAATGGACGCAGATCATCAGCATGATCCGGCGCTGCTTGCACAGATGCTCGAGGTTCTTAAAGCGGGTGAAGCGCATTTGTGTGTCGCGAGCCGTTTTTTGGAAGGCGCGAGCACGGCGGGCTGGAAAGATCCCGAGCGTGAGCGGCTGTCCGGCTTTGCCAATAAGGTAGCGCGGTGGATCACTGGCGTGCAGCTGACGGACCCGATGAGCGGCTATTTCATGCTCCCCACCGCGACCGCTCGAGCTTTGGCTCCCAAGCTGTCTGGGATTGGTTTCAAGATCCTGCTCGATCTACTGGCGACCTCTGATCGACTGTTAGAGGTTAAAGAGTTCCCCCTGTCATTTGTCGCGCGCCGCGAAGGCGCGAGCAAGCTCGATCGAGCGGTTCTGTTCGACTTTTTGGCAGGGCTCTATGACAAGACTTTAGGGCGAGTGATTCCCACGCGCTTTGCCCTTTTTGGTACTGTCGGCGCGCTCGGCGTAGTGGTTCATGTCGCGGTGCTTGCCGCGCTATACCTCGCTGTCGGGGAGGGGTTCGCATTCTCACATGCCATCGCGGTGCTTACTGCAATGAGTTTCAACTTCTGGCTCAACAACTGGCTGACTTACCGGGATCGGCGTCTCAAGGGTTGGGCGGAGTTTGTGCGCGGCTGGATCGGTTTTTGCGCGACTTGCGCGGTCGGCGCGCTGGCCAATGTGGCGGTGGCGGCATTGTTGGAGCAGCAGGGCGTGTTCTGGATCGCCGCTGCGCTGGCTGGTATCCTCGTTGGATCGGTGTGGAACTACGCGCTATCCAGCCGATTTGTTTGGGGGAGATTTTAGGCAGTCGTCATTGCGGCTGTTTTCGCGACTGGCCACTCACCGCCATCCATCGATCCAGGTCCAATTGCTGAAGCTCACCGGGTCAGCCAATGCAGCGGCGGTCAGGATCGGGAAAAACACCGCAAACAACACTCCGCTTCCTGCCAGCACGCCGTAGCTCAGTTTGGCCCATCCGGCCTCACGCAGATCGCTGAGCGATAGTGCCAAGGCTCCCAGCAAAAAAACGCTGGGGATCACATAGTGGTAATAGAATTGCACCGGCTTGGGTGCGATCAACCAAAACCCAAGGCTCACACCGTACCCCACCACCATCGCCAGCCGCGCCCAATCATTGCGGAAGAGCCCGACTACAAGGCACCACACCAGCGCTGGCAAACCCAATAGCATGGTGAGGGGATTGCCGATCAAAAGAACCCCGCGCTGCGCTCCATCGACCTCTTCGTAAAGATACCAGATGCCGCGCAGGTTGAGCGTCCATTGTTGCCAAGTGCTTTGATAGGTGTGCGGGCTCAGAACTTGGCTTTGCAGTTCAAGTATCTCTGCATGGAAGGCGACAATTCCTTGCTGGACCAGCGGCGAAGGCTGCAACTCAGTACCCAGCCAATATCCCGGTGCAAAGGTCAACGCATAGACCGCTAATGGTAGTGCCCCCAGCCAAAGGAAGGCTTCCAAAAGGCTGACCCCTGGTACCGGCGCGCCACGGCGGCTGAGCACCAAGCGTCGTCTTCCTGCTGAGAGACGCGCGGCAAGAAAGGTGAGCCCAAACACCATCGCCAGCGGCACGGCATTCCACTTGGAACCCAAGGACAAGCCGATCGCAATGCCCGTGAGCGCTAGTCGCCAGCGCCCAGTCTCTGGCTCGCGAATTGCAGCGGCGAATTGCCAGGCTGCCATGCTGAGAAAGCTCACCATGAAGATGTCGAGCATCGCAATGCGGGTATGGACGAGGAGGTGGAACCCGGTAACAAGCAGCCCGCCGAATGCAACCGTCGCGAAGCGGTCACAGCTTGCATGCCACATCGCGCGCATTGAGGCACCGATAGCCAACGTACCTGCCAAGAGTGACATGATCCGCCAACCAAGCGGATTGTCCCCGAACACGTGGATGCCGAACGCAATCAGGGTCTTTCCGAGTAGCGGATGCTCGCGGTTGCGATAAGCGGCCTCGCCACCCTCCCAGACGCTCAGCAAATCGCGCGCGGCTGGAAGGTAGTGAATTTCATCGAAGTAAGGGATGCCAGGGGTGGTTAGGCGGATACTTGCGAGAGCTGTGAACAAGGCAGACACAAGCAAGCACCAACCCCAAGGGTCGTTCGGATGCGCAGGAGCACCCGCCAAGACACCTTCCTCAGGGCTCAGATTTTCAGGGGGAAATGCCTCAACCATTGCAGCCGGAGACTTAGGGGAAGCCCCCGGCGACGGGCAAGAGGGTTGTTGGTCGTTATGCTACGGCGTGTGCCTTCGTGCTTGGGGTGTCAGCGCGCCTGGCGGTGTTCTCAAGCCAGAACAGGCGTGCGATCATCGCAAGCAGGCCGATGCTGGCGGTTGTTCCCACAAACAGCGCCCAAGGCACAACATTCATACCCACTTTTCGAGCACGCGGAAGGATGAAGAATAGCGCGATCAAAACTGACATGACCAGATCCCACCACACTTGAATTCCAGTGAGATTGGCGGAATGGTTGGTGAAGAACATCATCGCGCCTTCTTGCCAGAGCTGGACTACGGTGTAGCCGAAGAACAATCCGCAAAGACAGGCAGCCAGCAAAGGGTTGCCATTTGTGGGCTTGGCGATGAGGAGGTAAACGCCTGCAAGAGCGGTTGCGGCAAAAACGAGGAAGAACAGGATTTGCAGATAGTCCATTGATCATACTCCGTATATGTAGCGGTTGCTACATGACTCTTTATTCTAATGTAGCGAATGCTACAAGTCGAAAGTTATGCCCGAGACCAAAACTCAAATGTCCAAGGAAACGCTGCTGCCCAAGCTGGCCGCCCATGTGCTTGAACATGGGTTAGGTGGGGCAAGCCTTCGTCCTTTGGCCAAGGCGGCGCAGACAAGCGATCGGATGCTCCTTTACCATTTCGGCAACAAGGAGACGCTGATCCGCGAATTGCTCGCTTATATTGCCGGGGTCTATTCGGCCGCGCTTGATATGGCGCTTCGCGATACGCGGCCTTTGACCCGGCAGGAATGCTTCGACCGCGTTCTGGCGCAAGGCAAACAGCCGATGATGCAGCCATTTATGGTCTTATGGTGGGAGATTGTCGCAGGCTCCGCGCGTGGGCTGCCTGGTTATGCGGAAGCCGCAGAAGAGATGATCACAAAACAGCTTGATTGGCTGCAATCCCAAATGCCTGAAGACGATCCTGACCCGGCAGGAGGTGCGCGCTATTTGCTGACGCTGCTCGAAGGCACTCTGATGCTTGGCGTAATCGGTCACGCGGACACAGCGCGTGAAGGACTGCTTGCGAGCAACATGGCTGAGGACTAAGCGGCGCTTGATATGAAAAAGACCACTGGAATGGACCGCGCGGCGACGCGCAAATGGCGACCACAGACACAAGCGGTTCGTGGCGGCACCTGGCGCAGCGAGCATGGAGAGACGAGCGAGGCTTTGTTCCTTACCTCGGGCTACACCTATGATGATGCGCAGACGGTTGCGGATCGCTTTGCAGGCGACGCCGACGGCATGACCTATTCCCGCCTACAGAATCCGACTGTGTCGATGCTGGAGGAGCGGATTGCACTGATGGAAGGGGCCGAAGCGTGCCGCGCACAGGCCAGCGGCATGGCGGCGATGACGGCAGCGCTTTTGTGCCAAGTCTCGGCAGGTGATCATGTGGTGGCGGCGCGTGCAGCCTTTGGATCATGCCGTTGGCTGGTCGATCATCTGCTTCCGCGATTTGGGGTTGAAACAAGCGTCATCGACAGCGCCGACAATGCGCAATGGGAAGCGGCGATCCGGCCAAATACCAAGGTGTTTTTCTTCGAGAGTCCCGCGAATCCGACGCTCGATGTGGTGGATCTGCAATATGTGTGTGACCTCGCGAGGGCGCACGGCATCATCACCGTTGTCGACAATGCCTTTGCATCGCCGGTGCTCCAGCGCCCGATGGAATTTGGTGCGGATGTCGTCGCCTACAGCGCGACCAAACTGATGGACGGGCAGGGCAGGGTGCTGGCAGGTGCGGTCTGTGGCAGCGAGGAATGGATCAACGAGACGTTGCTCCCCTTCCAGCGCAACACCGGACCCAACATTTCGCCTTTCAACGCCTGGGTTGTGCACAAGGGTCTTGAGACGCTGTCGCTCCGCGCGCATCAGCAAAGTCTTAGCGCGGTGACCCTTGGCGCGTTTCTGGAGCCGCGCATTGTGGCGGCGGGCGGACATATGCGGCACCCGGGGCTTGCCAGCCACCCGCGCCATGAGCTGGCGATGGAGCAGATGGATGCAACCGGTCCGATCTTCGCTTTCGATGTGGGCACACGGGAGAGGGCGTTCCAAATCCTCAACGCGCTCGAATTGATCGATATCTCCAACAATATCGGTGATGCGCGCAGTTTGATGTGCCACCCGGCCAGCACCACTCACGCCAATATGAGCGAGGATGGACGCGCTGAGATGGGCGTTACCGAGGGACTTTTACGGATCAATGTGGGGCTGGAGGATATCCAGGACCTTACTGAAGATATTGATCAGGCGCTGACGAACGCTGGGGTCTAACCGTCCTCAACTTCTCTTCATGACGGCGGCGAATATTGGGTTCGTAAGCCAACACTACTCTTGCATGTCGGACAGTCATCGGGTTGGCGTGATGCAACAGTGTTATAAAACACTAAGGAAAATACTGCTTCGCTCCTGGAAAGCCGATGCGATCTAAACCAGTGTTCGGGCATTGGATGCATAAGCTGAGAACTTTCGCTTTTTGATCGATGCAGATTTTGGGGCAGCATATTTTGAAAAAAATCCACGCATTCTGATACAAATATACGTTTATTATTAGGCATAATGAGGTAATATAACCAATATATGGATGATACTTACATTGCGAAGATTGCGCAAGTTTTGAGATTATTTGCAATTTGGCGTGATGATATTTGGGGTGTTCGATGGTTATTCAGCCTATTGGTGCAGTGAAATTGTTGCCTGGTCTTGATTCTCGAGTAATGCGCCGCGAATTATTGGAGATTGATACCGGCAAGCCACTGCGGGGGATTGCGGAATTCAAGTATCTGAGCAAGCCTTTTGAGCCTTCTTGCGACTGTCAGAAGAAACCGCAGGGTACGTCTCGAAAGCTGCCAGCACACCCCAGGAGCGAGCTTCAAAACAATGAAATCAAGATATCAAGCGCGGCGCACGATCTCAATAATCAGCTGATGATTATTAGCGGATCGATTGAGTTAATTGCCGCAGGTGAGGATTGCCGGGATGAAACCGTCGAAGCGATCTTGAATGCGGTGGATCAAAGCAAGAAACTAACCCGACGTTTGCTTGCGCCGACAGATAAGATCGAGGCGACGGCAAAGACCTTGAATCTGACAGATCTGATTCCCGAATTGGCGGAACGCTTTCGTCTGATCGTTGATCAACGAACCGAGATAGAGTGGGAATCGGATGCTGAATTGTGGTCGATTAGAGTCGATGAAAGCCAATTGGTCGACGCGCTACTAAACCTTGTGGTGAATGCGCAAGATGCGATGTCGTCGGGCGGTAAGCTGTCTTTTGTCTCTCGCAACGTTGTTATGAGAGGAGCATCCGCATTGCTGCCTAAATACATTGAACCGGGAGCGTTCGTCCAACTCGATGTAGTGGACCATGGTGATGGGATTGAAGGGACGGACATCGCGAAAATCTTCGATCCTTACTTTACCACAAAGCCATTCGGCGAGGGCATCGGGCTGGGATTGTTTTCAGTCGCCAAGTTTGTTGAAGCGAGCGGCGGATTTGTCCGTGCGAATTCGCAAGTTGGAACGGGCACAACGATCAGCCTTTATCTGCCACGGACGAATTGAGGGCGCTTGATACGCTCTACCAATGCAAAGGAGTGCGAGTAACGAATTATGACAATCGCGTTCAATGTTGGCCCCGCTGTCGCTTTGGTAGACGACAACAGGCAGATCCGAACTTCGATTTGTCGCGGTCTGACCAAGCATGGGATGCGGTGCCATCCCTTTGCGTGCGGCGAGGATTTTCTTGAGGGCCTGTCATACCTGTCGTTTGATTGCGTATTGCTTGATCTGCGAATGCCGGATCTGGACGGAATGCAAACCTTGAGGCGAATTCCGTCTCAAAAGCGCTACATTCCAGTCATTTTCTTCACTTCATATGCCGATGTATCGATCGCAGTGGATGCCATGAAGTTAGGCGCGCGAGACTTTATCGAGAAGCCTGCTTCAATTGCCGAGATAGCAAAAACAATCGAAGGGTTTACCGTGTCATCGTCCGTTAGGAGCCGTAATGCAGATATGGCTGGCGGCGCGAGATCGCTGGTGAAGACCCTGTCTGCGCGGGAAAATGAGGTGATGATGCTCGTTTGCGAAGGCTTCCGCAGCAAGCAGATTGCAAATCGGCTTGCTCTGAGCCCAAGAACGATCGATGCCCACCGTTACAGCGCGATCAAAAAACTTGGCGTGAATGACCTTCCTAACATTGTCCGGATGTTCCAGCTTGCGGGTGCGATCTGATGGCAAGACCGCTGATCATTCTCGTGATTGATGACGACGATCGGATAGTCGACACGCTGGTCAAGATGATATCGTGCCTTGGCCATGAAGCTGTCTGCGTTGAAAGCACGCAAATGGAAGCCATGATACGGGCTGGTAGCAAACCCGATGTAATAATGACCGACGTGTTCATGCCTAAGGTCGAAGGTCTGAGCATCATTCGGATGGTACAAAATAGCGCGTTCAGAGACGTTCCCATCCTCGCTATGTCCGGAGGAGGGAAAACCCTGGGAGGTGAGCGAGACGTCTCGAACAGCTATTTTGCAAAGGCCGCAGTTGACTTTGGGGCTGCCAAGTTCCTGGCAAAGCCCTTTAGTCTCGGCCAATTGCGTGAAGCGATCACCGAGTGTCGAGCTCTCTTATCGGCTTGACCGCTCGAAATGGGAGTCCCTTCAACTCACCCTCCGTTTGCGGCAAACCGCTTGTGCCCGGTGTACCACCGGCTGTTGGACCATCGAGGACCGCTCACCGAACGGCGCAGCAACGGGCTCGACATCTCTCCAGCCCAAACCTCACTTGCCACATGCCCGCGATGACGCTAGGGGATGCGACCAAACCTCCGGGAGCGGAATTCGATACTTTGCACTTTTATTCGGAAGACTTGCTTCAGCGCACCCGGCTAAAAGCGACGAGACAATCGTGATAGTGACTTCTGTACGTTCGGGATCGCCACACTCACTGTTCAGACCGAAGTCGCCTTGCGGGAGAATTGCACTCGCCCGCAGGCACGCCACGCTCTCCCCAGATGCCAACGTTCCGATGGAGAATCTGATGTCGCAAACTGAAATCGCTCAAACTTTCTTTGACAAATACAATGCGCAGGACGTCCCAGCTATGGTGGCGATGTTCGAGCAGGAAGGCACGGTCGAATATGTCCCGTTCGATCTGAAAGGACCGGTTGAGGAAGTCGGTCCGGGCAGTTGGGGCGTTTTGATTGCCTCCTTTCCAGACCTGAGCAATTCTGTGCGGTCGATCCGAGAAGGAGGTCAGTTTGCCTTCGTCGATGTCGACATCTCCGGCACGCAAGAGCAGGAAGCGTTCGGGGTGCCCAGTCTCGGGAGGTCATACAAGGTGAGGCACTTTTTCATCTTCGAGATTAATCCCGAAGGAAAGATTAGACATCTCACCTGCTTTTGGGACAACGCACAATGGTATCGCCAGCTCGGCAAGACCGATCTTGATGACTGAGTTCGCGATGAAGGAGAATTGCATCGATGAGTAATAGAGTGCTGATAGTTCTGACATCGCATGATCAGCTTGGTGAGACGGGCGAGAAGACAGGATTCTGGCTGGAGGAGTTTGCGGCGCCATATTACGTGTTCAAGGATGCCGGCGCGCAAATCACACTCGCGTCGCCGCTGGGCGGGCAACCGCCGCTTGATCCCAAATCGAACGAGCCAGACTTTCAAACCGCAGCAACGCATCGGTTTGAAGCTGATGATGACGCCAAAGCCCAGCTGGCTGAAACCAAGCGCCTTTCTGAGGTCAATGCAAACGACTTTGACGCGGTTTTCTATCCGGGAGGCCACGGCCCGCTATGGGACCTGTTTGAGAATGAGAACTCGATCAAATTGGTCGAGGACTTTTGGGCACAGGACAAGGTCATAAGCGCCGTTTGCCATGCGTCGATTGCCTTTGCCAACGCGCGCGACAAAGATGGCGAGTACATTGTGAAGGGCCGCAATGTGACCGGGTTCACCAATTCCGAAGAAGATGCGGTTCAGCTTACCGATGTCGTTCCCGTCCTGGTGGAAGATACGCTCATTGCGAGGGGCGGAAAATACACGAAGAAGGGCGATTTCGAACCCTATGCAACACGGGATGGCAATCTGATTACCGGACAGAATCCAGCCTCTTCGGAGGCGGCAGCACAGTCTGTTCTGGATACACTTGGCTCAGGATAGAGCGGGTAAAGCAACGAAGCAGGCTGGTCTCAAAGATTAGGGAGCTGTCATTGCGAGAAAATGGCAGAGGTCACTCTCCCAAATGGCTTTGACGAGGAGAATCCTCGCCAGCTCGCGGTAGTCTCCGTTGAATCCCCGCCTTGTGCATTGCAGCATAAGCGACTAGGCGCTTCTTCACTCTCCAAGTGATGTCGCGCTCAATCCCGCGATATGAATTCAGGACACTTCATCCCATGACCACCACCCGCTCGTTCGCGGAAACGCTTCGCCATGACTGGTTGGCGCAACCGCGTGCAGACATCCTCGCTGGTATTGTCGTCGCACTGGCGTTGATCCCGGAGGCGATTGGTTTCGCTTTGATCGCAGGGGTCGATCCCAGCGTTGGTCTCTATGCAAGTGTTGCGATAGCGATGGTGATCGCCTTTACAGGCGGACGTCCCGGCATGATCTCGGCGGCCACGGCTGCTGTGGCGGTCGTCGTGATCCCCTTGGTGCGGGACTACGGCGTCGAATACCTGTTTGCGGCCACCATTTTGATGGGCGTTTTCCAGGGGATTGCGGCGCTCTTGCGACTCAATCTCCTGATGCAGTTCGTCTCGCGAAGTGTAATCACGGGGTTCGTCAACGCGCTCGCGATCTTGATATTCATGGCACAGGTGCCTCAACTTATGCCGGGCAATGAAGGCGTCGGACCTTGGACTTGGGCAATGGTGCTTGTTGGCCTTGCCGTCATTTACGGCTTTCCTCGCATCACCAAGGTTGTACCAAGCCCGTTGGTGGCGATTGTCTTGCTCACAGCCGCGACAATGTACTGGGGTCTACCGGTCAACAATGTCGCGGGCGAAGGCGAGCTTCCGAGCGGCCTGCCGACATTTGCATTGCCGGATGTCCCGCTCACCTGGGAGACTTTGCGGATCATCGCGCCGTATTCGGCAACCATGGCAGCTGTGGGCTTGCTTGAGAGCTTCCTCACAGCACAGATCGTCGACGACATGACCCACACCGACAGCGACAAGCAGCGTGAGGGGGCAGGGCAAGGCATCGCCAATATTGTTGCGGCATTCTTCGGCGGCATGGGTGGTTGCGCGATGATCGGACAGTCGGTCATAAACGTGGCCTCAGGCGGGCGAGGGCGCTTGTCGACCTTCACCGCTGGCGCGTTTCTGCTCTTCTTGTTGACTGTGCTCGGGCCGTATGTCGGGCAGGTGCCCATGCCTGCGCTGGTCGCGGTGATGATCATGGTGAGCATCGGAACCTTCAGCTGGAACTCAATCCCTAACCTTCGCCGCCATCCGTCAAGCAGCTCGATCGTCATGCTCGCTACTGTTGTGGTGGTGGTTTGGACCCATGATCTTGCCATGGGCGTGCTCGTTGGCGTGCTGCTCTCCGGCATTTTCTTCGCCAATAAGGTCAAAGGTCTGTTCACTGTCGAGCGTGTGCGTCGCCCTCATAGTGCGGTTTATGTCGTCACCGGTGAGATATTCTTTGCCAGCGTCGAGAAGTTTCAGGATTTGCTTGGGCCCGAAAGTCAATATGAGGACGCGGCTCACAATGTGGTGATCGATGTCTCCAAAGCGCATTTCTGGGATATTTCAGCGATTGGCGCGTTGGAAAAAGTGGTCGAGCGCATGCGGCGCAATGGTCGACACACGCGCGTGGTCGGCCTGAACGCTGCGAGCGCCGATCTGTTTGACAGATTTGCACTGGAGGATCGCACCGGGCTCGAACTGGGTCTTGCGCCTCACTAATTGAGTGAACGCAAACGCCAAGAGCCGAAACGCCGTGCTTTCGCACAGTGTCCCGGCTCCCAAGCACATCCGCCCTCATTGACAGCAACTGAAGGGCGTTTGGAACGACCAATTGTGGCCTTACAGCCTGTACCCCCATCGGCGGCACGCACGCCATTTTGCAATTGGTTTCTAAGGAAACTGGTAGAAACGGACTTAACGCGAATTTCACCACGTTGGTCAAAGCCGACGCGATGATTCTCATTTCGTCTGTGTTCCAGACTTGCCAAGTTGGCTCTCTCATGCGAGCGTTGATGCAATGAACCCCGGGAGAGAACAGTTATGGCCAACCGCGTTGAGCTTATTTTCGATTTTGTTAGCCCCAACGCCTACCTGATCTGGTGGCCATTGCGAGAGGTTGTTGCTCGAACCGGAGCTGAACTTGACGTGACGCCGGTGTTTCTGGGCGGCATGCACAAGCTCACTGGCAATGCTCCACCAATGATCCGTGACGCAGATGTGAAGGGCAAGCTCGAGTATTCGATGATCGAAATGCAGCGTTTTATCGCCAAGCACAGCCTCTCAAAATTCAAAATGCACCCCAAGTTCCCGTTCAATTCCATCACCTTGCAGCGGATGCTCTTGGCTGCTGAGCAAGACGGGCGTGCGGTTCAATTTGTCGAAGCCATGACCAGCAATATCTGGGAAGACGGCTTGGATGTTACTGATCCCGAAGCGCTCGGCGCAGCGGTTCAGGCGGCAGGCTTCGATGCAAGAGACCTGTTCGAGCGTAGCCAAACGCAAGAAGTCAAAGATGCTCTAGTGGCGAACACCGCCGATGCGGTTGAACGCGGGGCCTTTGGCATTCCGACCATGTATGTCGGACCCAAAGGCGAGAAGGGCGAGATGTTCTTTGGCAAAGAGCGTCTAGCGCAGATTGAAGAGGAATTGGCGAAGGGTTAAACCCTTTGGCCATGAGCGAATTTCCAACGCACCCAGATCATGTCACGCCCGAATGGCTGTGTGATGTGCTGGAAGGTACAAATGCGCTCGACGCGGGTGCGGTAACCTCGGTCGCTTGGCGGCCGATTGGGACTGGCCAAGTTGGTGACAGTGTTCGTTTCGAGCTGACCCACGAGAGTGGAGAAACCTCCACTCTTGCGGCCAAGTTTGCCGCTGAGGATTCGACCAGCCGTGGCACCGCCCAGATGATGCGCCTCTATGAAAAAGAGGTGCGTTTTTACAATGAAATTGCCCCTGATCTGGCCTGTCGCTTGCCACGAACTTTCGCCAGCGAGGTCGGCGAAGGTGGGGCGACTTGCCTCCTGTTGTTCGAAGATCTAGGCCCTGCGCGCGGCGGAAACCAGATTGCGGGCTGCGACATTGCGGATGCGCGGCATGCCATTCTTCAGGCCGCTTCGGTCCACGCGCCCAGCTGGCAGCGAGAAGAGCTGATCGGCAAGGACTGGCTCAAAACCCCCGAAGCGATCGCCGCGCAAATTGGAGGGATGTACGCCCACGCGCAGACCATCTTTGCTGAACGCTACGCTGATGTGCTTGAGCCCGGATATATGGATTTGTGCGAACAGTTTGCTCCTCATTTCGATGCCTTGAGCGCGCATTCAAAGCCGCCCCAATGTCTTGTTCATGGCGACTTTCGGCTCGACAATATGTTGTTTGATGTAAAGGGCGGGGCAGAGCCCATCGCCATTCTTGACTGGCAAACAGTGACCAGCGGCAAGGCGATGACGGATATCGGCTATTTCCTTGGCACCGGTATCGGAAATGATCTTCGCCGAGCACACGAGGACGAGCTTCTTGAGCTGTATCTCAGCGCCATGGCTGCACGCGGTGTGTTACTGACCCGCGATGACATCTGGGACGACTATCGGATCGGTGCGCTGAGCGGTCTTGCGACCAGTGTTTTTAGCGCTGCATTTGTCGAACGCACCGATCGAGGCGATGCTAATTTTCTGTCCATGGTACGAGGAGCTTGCGGGCTCGCGCTGGATCATGGCTCGGTTGAAGCTCTTAGGGAGGCCAGCGGCCAATGACACTTTCTCATGGTGATGACTTTCCGATCCACCAAACGCCGGACCCCATCGCCTTTGCGGGCACGGATCGCAATTTCTATGATCGCTATTTCTTCAATGGCTATGCACCCGATGGTGGCGGCTTTTTTGCGCTCGCCTTCGGCGTGTATCCGCATCTCGATGTGGCCGATGCGCATTTCAGCTTTATCCGCGACGGCAAGCAGTATTGCCTCCATGCCTCATGCGAACTTGGTATGGAGCGTATGTCGCTTGAGGTCGGCCCGATCAGCATTGAGGTGATCGAACCGCTCCAGCGCCTGCGTGTTTGCATTGCGGAGACTGATGGCATTTCAGGTGAGTTCGAATTCACAGGCCGCTCTTTTCCGATCGAAGAGCCGCGCTTTGTCCGCCGCATCGGCCCGCGAGCCTTCATGGACTACACGCGAATGACTCAGAATGGGCACTACACCGGTTGGATTTCCTGCGATGGTGTACGCGAGGAGATGGCGCAAGGCACCATGGGAACACGCGACCGCAGCTGGGGTATTCGCCCCGTAGGTGCCCGCGATATGCAGCCCAACCCGGGGCAGGAGGCGCTACAATTTTTCTGGCAATGGACGCCGATCAACCTCGAAGATGCGTCGCTCTTTTTCCACATCAACGCGGATGCGCATGGCAATGCGTGGAACACGCGGGCGGCTTTTGCGCCCGATGGCGTGGGCGCGAGCGGCATTTTCGAAGGCGGAGCGACGCTCTCCAGCGAGACTCAGGAAGGCAGCCGCTGGCCAGCTAGCGGTACGCTATCCGGGATAACCGCTCTAGGCGCACCGCAAGAGCTGAGCCTAGTCGCAATCGAACGTTTTCAAATGAAGGGCCTGGGCTACACTCATCCGGTGTGGGGGCATGGCCTTCATCACGGCCCGCTTAAGGTCGAGCGCGAGGATTTTGACTTAAGCGCTATCGACCCGGTGCAACTCGACAACCGCCATGTCCAGATGATCTGCCGCATCGAGAATACAGGCGGTACTGCCAAGGGTGTTGGTGTGTTCGAGCAGCTGATCCTTGGGCCTTACACGCCTTTGGAGATCGAGGGGATCTAGTCGCCGCCAAGTTCTTTCAAAGCTTGCCTGGCGGATTCTGCCGTTGGGTCCAAGGCCAGAGCACGTTCATAGCTTTCGATCGAAGCCTGCGTATTTCCAGCGGCGCGGTATCCTTCGCCTAGGCTATCATGAAGGTTCGCCGATTCTGGGTAGAGCTGCACTGCCCACTTGAAGATCACAACGGCATCATCAGCTTTTTCTTGCCGCAGGTACTTATATCCAAGGCGATTGAGGGTCCTCTCACGTGTATCATATTCGGATAGCTCTTCACCGAAGCTGTCAATGGCCTTCTCGAGCGCCTCCAATCCACCGGAGAAAGCAATAGGAGACAGGTATTCATCGAGCTGGCGCTTGACCTGTGGCACACCACCATTGTTCAGCATGATCATCAAATTGCGGCCCATTTCGATCACGGCGGAACCGTTGTTGGTGTTGTTCAAGACAATCACCGCATCGCGGTTTTCCTCGGATCGGATGTAGAAGCTTTGATAGCCGGGAATACTCCCTGTGTGGTGTGCAACGCTCAATGTGCGATCATTGCCAAGCGGCCATTCCTCAACGCCCCAGCCAAAACCATAAGGAAAGCCGGTTTTCTTTGTGTGCATCAACGCGCGAGCATCAGCAGAAAGGAAGCTGGGATTGTAGAGAGCGCTGTCGAACCGGAAAATATCGTGAGCGTTGGAGTAGATGCCTGCCGCGGAGAAGAAGACGCTCGCATCAACCTTTAACGGCTGGATTAGGCTCCCGTCTGGCCCTCTGGCATAGCCTTGCGCGAGGCGTGGAAGCACGGAGTCTTCCGAATACACACCGCTGTATCTCATATTGGCTGGCGCAAACAAATGCTCTTTTAGGTTGGCGGCATAGGATTGACCTGTCGCTGCTTCCACAATCAGGCCAAGCAGGATGAATCCCGCATTGTTGTACCGCCACTTCGAACCCGGTTCTTCGATGAGTTCGGGCTTGATCCATTCGGATGCAAATTGTGCCGGCTCAAATGTCAGGCGCGCGGTTGTGTGATACCACGGGTCATTGAAGTTATTTGGCACATCTTTGAGCCCGGATGTGTGGCTTAGCAATTGTGCGACTGTAACCCGGGCCGCGCCGGTGTCTGCGTAGAGTTCAGGAAGATACAGACCGAGCGTTCCGTCAAGCGACACCGCGCCTTGCTCAACCAATTTCATTACCAAAGTCGCAAGGAAGGGTTTGCTCAGTGATCCGATGCGATAGCGCGCATCGACAGTATTCTTGACCCCCCACTCGAGGTCAGCCTCACCGTAGGCCTCCTCCAAGATAACCTCGCCCTGCCGCGCTATAAGGACAGTCCCGCTGAAATCTCGCTTCTCGACATATTGCTCGACAACGGCGCGAAGCTCTTCTTGCGAAGGTTGGGCGAAGGCGGGACTGAGAAACAAGGCAGCGAGAGCCAACCCAAAGACAACGATGTGCGAGTGGAAAATCTTCAAAGTGGGCCTTTCAACTACGAGTGTAGTCGTTGGTATCTGGAGAAATATAGGCGGTCAAGTAGGTCCAGGGTTCAGCTCTTATAATCCTGATTTGCATGACAATTTCATCCTGCATGAAACTGCGCGAAAAATCGTGTGAAACAAGTAGGGCAGTTCATCGTTAGTTACCCAAAACTGGGCTCTTGCGAGCAATCATCAAATCGTTACCTTAGGGACAATATGAAAGAACTCTTCCAACACGCTGCAACCACTGACGGCATCACCGTGCGGGTCGCGGTCAATTTCTTGCCTGAACAGTCTCATCCTGAGGCGGGTAAGTGGTTTTGGGTCTATCATATCCGCATCGAAAACGGCTCGCACGAAGAGGTGAAGCTTCTCACCCGCCATTGGCGCATCACCGATGCACGTGGTATGGTGAACCATGTCGATGGAGAAGGTGTTGTAGGGGAGCAGCCGCTTCTCTCGCCGGGCGAAAGCCATGATTACGTTTCCGGCTGTCCGCTGACGACGATGCATGGCTCGATGGAAGGCTTTTACACTTTCGCAAAGCCCGATGGCGCGTCGATGGAAGTGCGCATCCCATTCTTCCCACTCGCCGCGCCTGAGACGGCTGACGGGCGTTAAGCGCCTGACTACTAAGGCTCTGGATGGGCGCGGCTTTGTGGCGCGTACGCATCTGTGATCTTGCAGTGAGCCGATTGGCGACCTAAGTCGCTTTTTGTGAAACGCACGCATCTCCCCCTAAACGCCCTGCGCGTTTACGACGCCGCCGCAAGGCATTTGTCTTTCACACGGGCAGCCGATGAGCTTGCGGTTACACCGGCAGCGGTGGGTCAGCAGATTCGTGCCCTAGAGGATCACCTTGGGGTCGTGCTTTTTCGTCGTACTTCCAAAGGCTTGGAGCTGACGCCTGAGGGTGAGGCCGGGCTAGATCCCTTACGTGAGGGTTTCTTGCAGTTCGAGGAAAGCGTCGCGGCGATGCAGGCTGGTCAATCGAGTGACCGTTATACAATTGCCGCTCCGCGCGAATTTTACGCCTCCTGGCTTGCTCCGCGGATTGCTCCGTTTCAGGCGCAGACACCGGGGGTGCAATATATCCTTGCGCCCGATGAAGCGTCCGACTTTACCGAGGCCAATCTCGACATTGCGATCCGCTTTATTGCCGGGCCGGGAGAGCTCGAAGGCGTGCAGCTCGCGCCTGCATTGCAAGTGGCTGTTGCTGCGCCCGGTGCGCGCGATGCCTGGATCGATTGGCCTGAGGCGGGTCTGCCCGAAGGTGTCAAAGCCTGCGTCAAGACGGCGAGCGCTGGTCAGGCGATGAGCTCTGCGCTGGCCGGCATGGGACGAACGGTCCTTCCGCTTGCTTTGGTTGAGCGTGCGCTGGCGGATGGACGGTTGGAAAAGCTTGACGAGCCGGTCGAAGCCAAGCGTGCATATTGGTTGGTCGCCCCGGTGCCGCAATGGCGGAGCAAGAAGGTCAAGGCGCTGGTCAAGTTCCTGACCGATGGTTGAGGTTCCCACGCTGACAACGGAGCGTTTCACCATGCGTTCGCTCAGGCGCGGGGACGAGACGGCAATGTTCCCCACCATGGCGGATGAGCAGCAGAGCTTGTATCTCACCCGCCCCAAGTTTGAGAGCGAAGAGGAGCTTTGGGGCTGGTTCGCGGCGCCCGATTGGCCGGGCCGCACATGGATCGCGATGGATGCAAGTGGGGAGGTCGCGGGCCGTTTCGTCGCAGGGCCAGGGCATGGCGGCGATGACACCCACGGTCCGGTGTTCGAGATCGGCTATATCGTGGTGATGCACCGCCAGGGAGAGGGCATCGCACGGGAATGCTCCGAAGCCCTTATCGCTCACCTCTGGACCGAGGGCGCACGCAAAATCACCGCCGAAGTCGACACTCGCAACACGCCCTCCGTCCGCCTTCTCGAAAGCCTCGGCTTCACCAGAGAGGCGCATTTCCGCGAACATGACGCGACCCATATCGGTATGTGTGATGTTTACTGGTACGGCAAATTGCGCTCTGAATAAGGCCGGAGTCGGCTTGGGTTAGGGGATCACACAAAGCCATGCTCGCGAGAATCCGGACCCAATTGTACGTGGCACGGCAGGTGTTTTACCGCACATGGCTGAGGCGTGTGTGGGGGATGACGATTGGCGAGGGCGTGCGCATCTCTCGCAAGGCCAATCTCGATTACACCCACCCCAAGGGCGTGCACATTGGCGAATACACCATCGTAACCCCCGGCGTGCACATCTTCACCCACGACTTTGTAAGACGCGTCCATGTCAGCACATATATCGGCTCCAACTGCTTTCTGGGAGCGGGCTCCATCATCCTGCCCGGAGTGACTATTGGAGACCACTGCGTGATCGCCGCAGGTAGCGTGGTCACAGCCGACGTGCCCTCGCGCAGCGTCGTCGGTGGCAACCCGGCCAAGGTGCTCAAGAGCAATATCAAGACCGGTCCCTATGGCATTATGGGCAACCTCCAGCCGCACGAATTGGCGGTGTTTGAGGATGATGCGCAAAGCTGACGCGCGTTCTAATCCTGCGCTCTAATCCCCGGATGCCGGATCAGGCTCTCGCCCTAACTCTTCCAAAACCTCACGCCGTATAGCGTCATAAACGGGATGCCCCGGCTCAAGGTTGCTGACATCGACCCATTCGGCGCGGCGATAGCTTAGGACATAGGCGAGCAGGGAGTTTGCCCGCAGGTCATAAAGCCCTTGTGCGAGCACCCGCTCAATCGCGCAGTGCTCCAGCCTTTCGACGCCCCATTGCAGGGCCTCCTCCCACGCTGCGTTGAATTCTTCGGCACCGGGACGCTGCCGCAATTTGTAGATCGCCTCCATGCTTTTGCCGATGTGTTTTGCAGCGGCGGTCACGATGCCAGTTGCGGCAAGATGCGCAATAAATTCGCGCTGAAGATCGGGCGTGATGGAGTTGCGGCGCAGTTGCTTGTGGGGGACGGGCTTGAATTGCAGCAGCGGGTCGTCCTCATCGGGCGGAGGCCCTTCATAAGCAACCGCGCTGGTCGCTTGGCGAGCAGTGGCGCGAAGGTTGATAAGGTCGGAGATGCGGCGGTCCTTTGGCGGTGAGCAAGGACTGGGGGATATTGCAGATTATTGGTGTGTAGGAAAACGGGGAGTGAGTCCTTGTTTCATGCTTGCCCATCCGGGCGAGGGTGGGCTTCGCCCGTCTTCGACTCCCTCGCTAGACGGCCTGCGCTACGCTCCGGCCCCGCTGCGGGCGGCCTTGCAGGTGGCCTACGGCCGTCTGCGCCTTTGGCTACGACTCCGCCCTCGCGGCGCCGCGCGCCGTTAGAGTGCTACTTAGTTTCCCTACCGCCTGCGGGGACTCGAAGAGGGCTTGCTTGCAAGCCAGCGGTTAGGGGTGGGTGAGGCAAACCCGGCGCGCGCGTTTAAGAACCACATCGACCTTGAGAAGGCCCACCCCGCTGCGACTAGCAAGCAAGCTTGCAAGTCTCACTGCCCCTCCCGCAAGCGGGAGGGGAGATCAGCGCTTCCCGGGAGGTTAGCGTAAGCTCGGTCGGCGTTAGCCGACCGCAAGCGCGACTGCGCGTCGCCGCTTATGCGGCGTAGCCAAGAGGCGCGGATGCGACGCGCCCGGCGCTTGAGGGCGAAAACAAACTAAGGACTGGGGGATATTGCAGATTATTGGTGTGTAGGAAAACAACCTAATCCATCGTCTCGACCTGAGAGGCATCTTGTCCGCAATTGCAGCCATAGAGATGCTAGTCCCCCGGGACATTCATCATCCACCCCTGCGCGCTGAAATGCGCGAGCACCGCCTTGGCTGGCATGCGTTGTTTTTGCGCTAATCAAGCATCTGGCGGATTGTCCCACTGCGCCATGTCCCAAGTGTGCGCGCCCTCAAGGGTCAGGAACGAAACACCTGCCCCTTTGCTGCCCGAGACCGTAAAGCCTGCTAAGCCTTGAGAATCGAAATAGAGCTGTGCACCGAACCCAGCGATAATCTCCATCTGAATGTCCATGACAAAGTTGGCGCCAACAAGAGCCTCCACAGGGCGCCAGAAGTACCCGAATGTTAGACTTGCCCCGCCTCCGATTGTCAGCCCCGCGCCTCCACCCAAGGATGCGGATGCCATCGAGTGGTTTCCGTCGGTAGAAATGAAGAGCCCTACTCCCCAAGTGATGGCACCGATGAAAGACACCGAATAGGAATTGCCGACATAAAGATAACTGCAGCCGAAATTATTGGCGCTTTCCATACCTGTGGCGATTTCCGTGTTGGTACGCACCACATGACTGAGACGGTGTTGTAAGGCTGTTGATGGCCCAGAATACCATCCCAGATCGTCTATAGAGCTGCGCAATTCGGCATCGGCTTGTGTCGCCAACGAGTGGGCAGAGCGCAAAGACGCTTTGTACTCTTCTTCGAACTCCGTTTGGTTAAAGCCTGGCGGCGCGCTCCGCTTACGCCCGTTCGGTATCCAATCGAACAGGGCAACGATATGTTCGGGCGTGGAAACTGGTCCAGATCCGCTGGCGGGCCAGGATACAAACTGGTCATCAGAAAACGCGTAGTAGGTCGCGTTTGGCGTACCAGGCTGGTCGAGCCACATGGCATCTACCTTTGCCCAACTCGCAGGTGCTTTGCCCGTAAATGGGGCAGGGGTGACAGCAGAAACACTCCAGCCACTGCCGCTCCATTCGATCGTCACAGATAAACTGCCTTGAACGAAGCAGGTTCGGCCATTTTCCAAGAAGGCGAAATCTACGCCGTTGATGCTCTGGGTAATGTCTGAAAGATTGCCTTTTTCCGCGAACTGCAGATTGGTGTCACCGCTAGGGTTAGGCGTGAAGATCACAAATTGATCGGAGAAGAAAGCAATGACGCGGCCATCGGGCAGGTCACTGATTGCGGTCATGTCTCCGAGCATATTTGGCGTGCCGGATCGCGCGAGAAGGTCGCTTACGAACCAAGGTGGCGCACCTTTAGACAATTGCGTGAGCGATGAGCACTGGAACACCAACCCACCTGCGAACACAGCAAGTGACGAAGCATCCGCAGAAGGCCACCAAGCTTGGGTGATACCCGTCATACCTTTCTTGTGCTCGTCAGAACGGCTCCATCGCAAAATCTCTGTCGTATCTCTCACGCCAATTGGTGAGCCCTTTGCGTCAACAGCGATGCTGACGAGAACGATCTCGTCCAGCGTGATCCATGAGGTGCCGTTCCAATATTGGGGGTGTCCTGCGGCGTCGAGTATCCAGACTGCACCGTTTGCGCCGATCGCAATGTCAGAGGCGGTTCCCTCCACAGTAACCCAACTGGAGCCAGGAAATGATGTGCCTTCCCTGCGCATAATGGTGTTGGAACTGGTTATGATCCAAGGGAGGCCATCTTCTCCTACAGCAATCTTTTTCGCACCGGTGATTTCGATGCCAGGAGGGACCGGCCAATCGCCGCTTCCACCCGGAAGATTCTCCCAGTAATGCGGGACCCCGTCACCACCAATTGTCCAAACATGCCCGCCTGCGCCAATTGCAATATCGGTGCCACCACCGGGCATCGTCTCCCAGCTTTCTCCCGGAATGCCGTCGCCCGTGCGGCGGAAGATCGTCCCTTCAGTATTGATGGCCCAAGCGAGACCATTTGGCTCTACAGCGATGCTGATAAGATTGACGAGACTGGTTTCGGGCGGCACCGGCCAATCGCCGCTGCCATCAGGAAGATTCTCCCAGTAATGCGGTTTTCCTTCGCCGCCGACAATCCAGATTGCGTCTTCATCATTGATCGCGATGCTTGATCCGCCACCTGGAAGTACTTTCCATTGGCCTTCGCCCGGTCCCTCAAAATTCATTATTTCTTCCCCCAAGTAATTGTCGCTTGTAATTTATAACAGCTCTGAGCATTTTTACCAACAGGCGATAGTTAGTGTGGGAAGCGCCGACTTTGCTTCTATTTAATATTTCTGGTTTTCAATAACTCGGGGCCGGGCTTGCATTTTGATTGTCGGTCTCAGCGCAATGCGTCCAATGGTATGGTGTGGAAATTGGCTAGGTGCCAGCGAACTTTCATCACTGGTGTGTGAATTGCCTTGACCCTTTGTTAGCCCCCCGCTAATGGCGCGCTCGTTCGGGTGAGGCTCGTCTCGAGTCCGCGCCCTTTACAGAGCTGAACATTGGCAGCCCAAATTACCTGAATGGGTAATGCGGCTGGCAAAGTAATCCGGGGCTTTTGGCTTTTGGGTGGAGTGTTTCAGGCTTGTGGCAAGACCATTCCCTGGCTGAAGGTTCATCCTTTGACAAGCTCAGGACGAACGGTTCTCTTGCACAGTCCTTTTTCTCTTCATCGAATTCCAACAGCGCCAATTTAGGTGAAGAGTACATATGCCAACTATCAACCAGCTGGTCCGCAAGGGCCGCACTCCGCAGAAGGCCAAGTCTAAGGTCCCTGCTATGGAGCAGAACCCGCAGAAGCGCGGCGTTTGCACACGCGTCTATACGACGACCCCTAAAAAGCCGAACTCCGCTTTGCGTAAAGTGGCCAAGGTTCGCCTCACCAACAGCCGTGAGGTCATCTCTTACATTCCGGGCGAAGGCCACAACCTGCAAGAGCACTCTGTTGTGCTGATCCGCGGTGGCCGTGTTCGCGACCTTCCCGGCGTTCGTTACCACGTCCTTCGCGGCGTTCTCGATACGCAAGGGGTCAAGGACCGCAAGCAATCCCGCTCGAAGTACGGCGCCAAGCGTCCGAAATAATTGAGGCGCTGTGACGGGCCTCTCCCTCGCCCTTCTACCATACCGGTACAATTCCGGGTGGAAGGGCGGGGGAGAGGGCCGGCGCAGCAAGGACGTTCACGGATGTGAGCGGCCACTCCAAAGGAGTTTTAAACATGTCACGTCGTCGTAGGCCCGAAAAGCGGGTTATTCTTCCCGATCCCAAGTTTGGTGATCAGGTTCTGTCGAAGTTCATGAACAACCTTATGCTCGACGGTAAGAAAGCCGTTGCAGAAGGCATTGTGTATTCGGCTCTTGATGCGGTTGAGGCGAAGGCCAAGACCGATCCGGTTCAGCTGTTCCATGATGCATTGGGCAATGTGAAGCCACAGGTTGAAGTTCGCTCACGCCGTGTGGGTGGTGCTACCTATCAGGTTCCTGTTGAGGTTCGTGATGAGCGTGCACAGGCACTTGCCATTCGTTGGTTGATTGGTGCGGCGCGTTCGCGTCCAGAGACCACCATGAGCGCACGTCTTTCAGGCGAGCTGATGGATGCAGCGAACAACCGCGGTAATGCTGTGAAGAAGCGTGAAGACACGCACCGCATGGCAGACGCCAACCGCGCATTCTCGCACTACCGCTGGTAAGATGTATGTGGACAGCTCTGGGGTCCGTCTTGGGGTTGTCACATTCGTAACTATATGGGGCGCTGACCGCATAAACGGCGGCTCCCACATTATTTAAGGAATTTGCAAATGGCCCGCGAATATCCGCTGGAGCGCTATCGCAACATCGGCATCATGGCGCACATCGATGCTGGTAAAACCACCACGACTGAGCGTATTCTGTATTACACCGGGAAATCCTACAAAATCGGCGAAGTGCACGATGGTGCAGCGACGATGGACTGGATGGAGCAGGAGCAAGAGCGTGGAATTACAATCACTTCCGCGGCTACAACCTGTTTCTGGAATCCAGAAGATCCAAGCATGGATCCAAAAGGTGATCCAAAAGCGCTGCGTCAAACGCCAGAGCACCGCATCAACATCATCGACACTCCAGGCCACGTTGATTTCACAATTGAAGTTGAGCGTTCGCTTCGCGTGCTCGACGGCGCGGTTGCATGTTTTGACGGCGTTGCTGGCGTTGAACCTCAGTCAGAAACCGTATGGCGTCAGGCGGACAAGTATAAAGTGCCAAGAATGTGCTTTATCAATAAGTTAGATCGCACAGGCGCAGACTTTAAGTACTGCGTGAACTCAATCATCGAGCGCCTTGGTGCAACTCCTGCGGTTCTCTATCTCCCAATCGGCATCGAAAGCAGTCTCACCGGTCTTGTTGACCTCGTGAACCAGCGTTCGATCACCTGGAAGAACGAAGACCTGGGCGCTGAGTACGTTTACGGCGATATCCCTGCGGATATGGCTGGCGAAGCGGCTGAATACCGTGAGAAGCTGATCGAGCTTGCTGTTGAGCAAGACGACGATGTGATGGAAGCATACCTTGAAGGTGAAGAGCCTGATGCGGCGACGCTTAAGGGTCTTATCCGTAAGGGTACGCTCAACCAAAGCTTCGTTCCTGTGCTTTGCGGTTCTGCGTTTAAGAACAAAGGCGTTCAGCCGCTGCTTGACGCGGTTGTCGACTACATGCCGAGCCCGCTCGACGTGGACGCGATTAAAGGTGTTAAGCCTGACAGCGATGAAGAAGATTCACGTGCTTCTGACGATGCAGTGCCATTCGCGGCTCTCGCATTTAAGGTCATGAACGATCCGTTCGTGGGCTCGCTTACCTTTACTCGCATCTACTCTGGTGAACTCACCAAGGGCACCGTCTTGAACTCTGTGAAGGGCAAGAAGGAAAAGATCGGCCGCATCCTCGAAATGCACTCTAATGACCGTAAGGACATTGAAGAGGCGTTTGCTGGCGATATCGTGGCATTGGCAGGTATGAAGGCGACCACCACCGGTGACACGCTTTGTGATCCAGCCAATCCGATCATTCTTGAGCGGATGGAATTCCCAGATCCCGTGATCGAACTGTCGGTTGAACCTAAGACGAAAGCTGACCAAGAGAAGATGGGTGTTGCCCTCAACCGCTTGGCTGCTGAAGATCCCTCATTCCGCGTGACGACTGACCACGAAAGCGGTCAGACTATCATCAAAGGCATGGGCGAGCTTCACCTCGACATTCTCGTCGACCGGATGAAGCGTGAGTTCAAGGTTGAAGCAAACGTTGGTGCGCCTCAGGTGGCATACCGCGAATCGCTGGGCCGTGAGATCAACGTTGACTACACTCACAAGAAGCAATCGGGTGGTACGGGTCAGTTTGCCCGCGCCAAAGCGACCTTCACACCGGGTGAGCGCGGTCAGGGCATCGTCTTTGAAGACTCCATCAAAGGCGGTAACATTCCGAAGGAATACATCCCGAGCCTCGAAAAAGGTATCCGTGAGCAAGCTGATAGCGGTTATCTCATCGGCTTCCCGATCATCGACTTCACAATCCACCTCACGGATGGTGCCTTCCACGACGTCGACTCGTCCACCGTGGCGTTTGAAATCTGCGGTAAGGGTGCAATGCGCGAAGCGGCTGAACGTGGCGGTATCAAGCTGCTTGAGCCTGTCATGAAGGTTGAAGTTGTCACTCCTGAGGACTACCTCGGCGATGTAATCGGCGATCTCAACAGCCGTCGTGGTCAAATCCAAGGCACAGACAGCCGAGGTAACGCCCAAGCTGTTGAAGCTATGGTCCCACTGGCCAACATGTTTGGTTACGTGAACGAGCTTCGCTCATTCACACAGGGCCGTGCACAATACTCCATGCAGTTCTCGCACTACGACGAAGTGCCTGCGAGCGTTGCTCAGGACGTTAAGGAGAAGCTTGCTTAAGCGAGCAACACAATCTATGGGCGGCGCCACATTGATGCGGGCGCCGCTTTCTCCCCGCTAAATTCAAATTCAGTAAGAAGGTTATAAGAGACATGGCGAAGGAAAAGTTTGAGCGTAATAAGCCGCACGTAAACGTCGGCACCATCGGTCACGTTGACCACGGTAAAACCACTCTGACCGCGGCAATCACCAAGGTTCAGGGCGCTGCTGTTGACTTCGGTAACATCGACAAGGCTCCTGAAGAGCGCGAGCGCGGCATCACCATCTCAACCGCACACGTTGAGTATGAAACTGACGCACGTCACTACGCGCACGTCGACTGCCCTGGGCACGCTGACTATGTGAAAAACATGATCACCGGTGCTGCTCAGATGGACGGCGCTATCCTCGTTGTGAACGCAGCTGACGGACCTATGCCACAAACTCGTGAGCACATCCTGCTTGCGCGTCAGGTCGGCGTTCCACAGCTTGTTGTGTACATGAACAAGGTCGATCAGGTCGATGACGAAGAAATCCTCGAGCTGGTTGAGCTCGAAGTTCGTGAACTCCTCAGCGAGTACGGCTTTGACGGCGACGATATTCCAATCGTCAAAGGTTCAGCTCTTGCTGCTCTTGAGGGTCGTGATCCTGAAATCGGCGAAAACTCGATCAAGGAACTGATGGAAGCAGTAGACACCTACATTCCACAGCCCGACCGTCCGGTTGACAAAGACTTCCTCATGCCGATCGAAGACGTGTTCTCGATTTCTGGTCGCGGTACGGTTGTTACCGGCCGTGTTGAGACCGGCGTTGTGAACGTTGGCGACGAAGTTGAAATCGTTGGCATCAAGGACACCACCAAGACGACCGTTACCGGCGTTGAAATGTTCCGTAAGCTTCTCGACAGCGGTGAAGCTGGCGATAACATCGGCGCTCTCATCCGTGGCGTTGGCCGTGAAGACGTTGAACGTGGCCAGGTTCTTTGTAAGCCTGGTTCGGTTAGCCCGCACACCGAGTTCTCTGCAGAAGTTTACGTCCTTTCGAAGGACGAGGGTGGCCGTCACACGCCATTCTTCGCGAACTATCGTCCGCAGTTCTACTTCCGCACCACCGATGTAACCGGCGAAGTGATCCTCCCAGAGGGCACCGAGATGGTTATGCCTGGCGACAACGTGACCATCGGCGTTAAGCTGATCGCACCGATCGCTATGGACGAAGGTCTCCGCTTCGCTATCCGTGAAGGTGGCCGTACCGTTGGTTCAGGCGTTGTGGCGAAGATCACCGCCTAATTCGGCGATCTATGTTAAGGAATTCGGGCCTGTCTCTCAAAAGAGAGGCAGCCCCATTCTTTTCGGGGATTTGTTTTGCGTCCTACGTTCTATGTCGACTTCAACGAGATGCTTGAGGCTGATTTGGTTCTTTTGTCAGCAACAGATTCCAAGGCCACTCGCGATGAGGTGGACACCCCGCTTCGCGAAGGCATGGAAATTTCGATCTACATGGATGACCTAGACGAACGAGGACAGCCTGATGATCTGATTGCCTCGGGCGTCGTTGAACGAAATCTCGCGAAAGGTTGGGCAGAGCATGTGAAGTGGTGTTGCCGGATTGATGGCAACGGAATTCGGAATCAATCAGACCTCTAGTAACGAGCGCTCTTCGAGCTAGAACTAGGGCGAACAAAATTCCTGTCGGTTCGGGGTTGCCAGAATCCTACTCCCCCGATATATGCGCGCCATCTCCAACGGTGACTCGTTGCCGTTGAAACGAAATTCATGGGGCCTCCCATTCCGGACCATCCAGACTTCTGATGGAGCGGGGCAGGGCGGGCCTTTTACTTTTTGGGAGCGGGTTTCCCCCGGAGCGCGTTCCTTGGCTCTTTCGCATTGGTAGTAGGTAATGGAAGCACAGAATATCCGTATTCGCCTTAAGGCGTTCGACCACCGCGTTCTCGACCAGGCAACTGGCGAAATCGCAGACACAGCTCGTCGTACCGGTGCTCTTATTCGCGGCCCCATTCCTATGCCAACGCGC
The DNA here is from genome assembly GCF_947502395.1 of uncultured Erythrobacter sp. Taxonomy (GTDB): domain Bacteria; phylum Pseudomonadota; class Alphaproteobacteria; order Sphingomonadales; family Sphingomonadaceae; genus Erythrobacter. The sequence continues at coordinate 774,931 of NZ_CANMZM010000001.1, read as the reverse complement.
ATTGAGAAATTCACTGTGAACCGCGGACCGCACATCGACAAAAAGTCGCGTGAGCAGTTCGAAGTTCGCACATACAAACGTCTGCTCGATATCGTGCAGCCGAACGCCCAGACAGTTGACGCGCTGATGAAGCTCGACCTTGCTGCTGGCGTGAATGTTGAGATCAAACTCGCTTAAGAGGCGATCTCACCGCCCATCGGTAAGGCGTTAAAGTGACCGAGAATTTGGCCCTCCATTGGGCCTGCTGAAGGAAACTTCGGCAAGACATATGGATACCGCCGGTTGTTACCGGGCTGAGTCCTCCGTCTCGCCAAACCACTCCAATAGGGGAGGGGCGGCATCAGCCCAGACGGGGCTCAGATACAAAATTGGGTTGGCATGCACCTTGGGGATGGTCCTCTGGGTGCCTCTGTAAGGAGTAAAGACGATGCGCACTGGCGTGATCGCGAAAAAGGTTGGGATGACCCGCCTCTTCCAGGAGGATGGACAGCACGTACCCGTGACTGTGCTTTCGCTGGAAGATTGTCAGGTCGTTTCCCACCGCACTCAAGACACGGACGGCTATTATGCAGTTCAGCTTGGTGCAGGCGAAGCAAAACAAAAGAACGTAAACAAGCCGCAGCGCGAGCATTTCGCGAAAGCCGGCGTTGGTCTCAAAGCCCGCATGGCTGAGTTCCGCGTGGAAGGCGAAGACGGTCTCGTACCTGTCGGCGCGCTTATCAGTGCAGAGCACTTTGTGAGCGGCCAAAAGGTCGACATCACCGGGCACACCCAAGGTAAGGGTTTTGCAGGTGCGATGAAGCGCTGGGGTTTCGGCGGTCTTCGCGCAACCCACGGTGTTTCGATCTCTCACCGTTCACACGGTTCAACCGGTAACCGTCAGGATCCGGGCCGTGTGTTTAAGGGTAAGAAGATGGCTGGTCACATGGGTGACCGTCAGCGCACGCAGCAGAACCTCGAAGTGGTTCGCACCGACGCTGATCGTGGCCTTCTCTTCATCAAGGGTTCGGTCCCTGGTTCTAAGAATGGCTGGCTGCTCGTTCGTGATGCTGTGAAGCTGAAGCACTCTGACGACCTCCCGTTCCCGGGCGCTGTTGTCGAGGCGGCTGCTCCGGTTGTCGAAGAAGTCGCACCTGCTCCAGAAGCTGAGGCGCCTGTCGCCGATGCTCCTGCAGCTGACGAAAACAAGGAGGGCTAAGCCATGAAGGTGAAGGTCCAAAAAATCGACGGGAAAGCCTCGGGCGATATCGAACTCAATGATGATGTGTTCGGTGTAGAGCCCCGCGCTGACATTCTGCACCGCGTTGTCACCTGGCAGCTCGAAAATCGCCGTGGCACAGCGCGTCCAACGCGTGAGCGTTCGGATGTGGCTCGCACTGGCGCCAAGTTCGGCCGCCAAAAAGGCTCGGGCGGCGCTCGTCACGGTGACCGTGGTGCTCCGATCTTTATCGGTGGTGGTAAGGCTCACGGTGCACGCAAGCGTGACTTCAATCAGTCGCTCAACAAGAAAGTTCGCGCGCTTGGTCTGAAGATGGCTCTTTCAACCAAAGCCAAAGACGGTCTCGTTGTCGTTGACAGTCTGGCTCTGAAGGACGCCAAGACACAGGCCCTCAAGGGTCACCTCGACAAGCACGGCTTTGCTGGCAAGGTCCTCGTGATTGACGGTGAGGCAGTGGATGCTGGTTTTGCTCAGGCTGCTGGCAATCTCAAGGGTGTCAATGTGATGCCTGCCGCTGGCGCGAACGTCTACGACATTCTCAACCACGACACGCTGGTCCTGACCAAGGACGCTGTCGCTAAGCTGGAGGCGCGTTTCAATGGCTAAGAAAGACGCAATTGACGCGCGGCACTATGGCGTGATCGTTGCTCCTCACATCACTGAGAAGTCGACAATGGCTTCTGAGGCGAATGCCGTGGTGTTTAAGGTGGCGAATGACGCGACCAAGCCGCAGATCAAGGAGGCGGTGGAAGCCATCTATTCGACGAAAGTCGTATCGGTGAACACCATCCTGACCAAAGGCAAAACCAAGCGCTGGAAGGGCAAGCCCTACAAGCGTTCCGATTTCAAGAAAGCAGTGGTTCGTCTCGCCGAAGGTGAAATGATCGATATCACTGAGCAGGTCGGCTAATGGCACTTAAGAATTACAACCCAACCAGCCCGGCGCGCCGTGGTCTTATTCTGGTTGACAAAACTGGTCTCCACAAAGGTGGTCCAGTTAAGTCTCTCAGCGAAGGCAAGCGCAAGACCGGTGGCCGCAACAACAAAGGCCATGTGACATCACGCGGTATCGCTGGTGGTCACAAGCAGAAGTATCGCATCATCGACTTCAAGCGTCGCAAGTGGGATATGGCAGCAACTGTGGAGCGTATCGAATACGATCCTAACCGCACCGCCTTCATCGCGCTTCTGAAGTACGAAGACGGCACGCTCGCTTACATCATCGCTCCACAACGCCTCGCCGTTGGTGATAGCGTAATTGCTGGCGAAAAGGTCGACACTAAGCCTGGCAACGCCATGCTTCTGGGCCAAATGCCAGTTGGTACCATCTGCCACAATGTGGAGATGAAGCCAGGCAAGGGTGGTCAAATTGCTCGCTCTGCCGGTGCTTATGTCCAGATCGTTGGTCGTGACCGCGGCATGGTAATCGTTCGCCTGAACTCAGGTGAGCAGCGTTACCTTCGCAGCGATTGCATGGGCACGGTTGGCGCGGTTTCGAACCCTGACAACCAGAACCAGAACTTCGGCAAAGCTGGCCGCACCCGTTGGAAGGGCCGTCGCCCTCTCACACGTGGTGTTGCGAAGAACCCTGTTGATCACCCCCACGGTGGTGGTGAAGGCCGGACATCCGGTGGTCGTCACCCAGTGACACCATGGGGCAAGCCGACCAAGGGTGCACGCACTCGTAAGAATAAGCAGACGGACAAGATGATTATCCGTTCGCGTCACGCCAAGAAGAAGAGGTAAGACACGATGGCACGTTCCGTCTGGAAAGGTCCGTTTGTCGAGCTCAGCCTGCTGAAAAAAGCAGAAACAGCACAGGACGCTGGAAACTCGAAGCCGATCAAAACCTGGTCGCGTCGTTCGACAATTCTCCCGCAGTTCGTTGGGCTCACATTCAACGTCTATAACGGTCACAAGTTTATTCCTGTGGCCGTTTCGGAAGAAATGGTTGGTCACAAGCTCGGTGAATTTGCGCCTACGCGCAGCTTCCCCGGTCACGCGGCTGACAAGAAGGGCAAGCGATAATGGGTAAGGCAAAGTCTCCCCGGCGCGTAGCTGACAATGAGGCGCTCGCAGTAGGCACGCAAATTCGCGGGTCTGCGCAAAAGCTAAACCTCGTTGCAGAGCTCATTCGCGGCAAGAAGGTTGAGGAAGCTCTGAACATCCTCAGCTTTTCGAAGAAGGCAATGGCACGCGACGCTAGCAAAGTGCTCGCTTCGGCTGTTGCCAATGCTGAAAACAACCACGATCTCGACGTCGACGCGCTTGTCGTTGCTGAGGCTAGTGTTGGTAAATCGATCACGATGAAGCGTTTCCATACGCGCGGTCGTGGTAAGTCTACCCGCATTCTCAAGCCATTCAGCAAGCTGCGCATCGTTGTTCGCGAACAGGAAGAGGCATAAACCATGGGTCAGAAGAGTAATCCAATTGGTCTGCGTCTTCAGATCAACCGCACTTGGGATAGCCGCTGGTACGCCGAAGGGCGTGACTATGCTGGGCTTCTCAAAGAAGACATCACGATCCGTAAGTACATCATGAAGAACCTGCCTCAGGCAGCGATCTCCAAAGTTGTGATTGAGCGTCCAGCGAAGCTTTGCCGCGTTTCAATCTATGCGGCTCGTCCCGGTGTGATCATCGGCAAGAAGGGCGCAGATATCGAAAAGCTGCGCGCTAAGTTGTCCTCGATGACTTCGAGCGAAGTGAAGCTGAACATTGTTGAGATCCGCAAGCCGGAAATCGACGCTAAGCTTGTCGCTCAAGGCATTGCGGACCAGCTTATTCGTCGTGTGGCTTTCCGCCGTGCGATGAAACGTGCGATGCAATCCGCGATGCGTTTGGGTGCTGAAGGTATCAAGATCGTTTGCGGTGGCCGTCTTGGCGGTGCTGAAATCGCCCGCGTTGAGCAGTATCGCGAAGGCCGAGTACCGCTCCACACTCTGCGTGCGAACATTGACTATGCTGAAACCGAGGCGCTTACCGCCTACGGCATCATTGGCATCAAGGTTTGGGTCTTCAAAGGAGAAATTCTTGGTCATGATCCAACCGCGCAGGATCGTCTCATGATGGAAGCGCAAACTTCCGGCGTGCGTCCGGCTCGTTGAGGTAACTGAAAATGCTGCAACCAAAGAAAACCAAATACCGCAAGGCCTTCAAAGGCAAGATCAAAGGCGACGCCAAGGGCGGAACGACTTTGAACTTCGGTTCGTATGGCTTGAAGGCTTTGGAGCCTGAGCGGATCACTGCGCGTCAGATCGAAGCGGCTCGCCGTGCGATCACCCGTGCGATGAAGCGTCAAGGTCGCCTCTGGATCCGCGTATTCCCAGATGTTCCGGTTTCGAAGAAACCTGCTGAAGTTCGTCAGGGTAAGGGTAAGGGCTCAGTTGAATACTGGGCAGCCCGCGTGAAACCAGGCCGCATCATGTTCGAACTTGATGGCGTGCCAGGCCCCGTTGCTGCGCTCGCTTTCGAGCGTGCTGCGATGAAACTGCCGATCAAGACGAAGGTTGTTGCCCGTCTGGGTGACACCTCGCACCTGGGAGGTGACAAGTAATGGCTTCCACAGAAGATCTCCGCGCCAAGACCGATGATCAGCTTTCGGCTGAACTGACTGAGCTTAAGCGTGAGCAGTATAACCTGCGTTTCCAAGCGGCTACTAACCAGCTTGAGAAGCCTTCTCGCATCAAAGAAGTGCGCCGCACGATCGCTCAGATCAAAACGCTCCAAGGTGAGCGTGCAGTGGCCGCGAAAGCATAGGAGCAAAAGACAATGCCAAAGCGTATTCTTACCGGTACTGTCAGCTCTGACAAAACCGACAAGACCGTGACCGTTCTGGTTGAGCGTAAGGTGAAGCACCCCCTCTATGGGAAGATCATCCGTCGCTCAAAGAAGTATCACGCGCATGACGAAACCAATGAGTACACCATTGGTGACATCGTGCGGATTGAAGAGACCAAGCCGATCTCCAAAACCAAGACATGGGTTGTGAAAGACCGTGTTGTGGCCGGCGGAGTTCAAGCGGTTGAAGCTGATCTCGATGTCGAGGCAGCTGGACAGTAATTTGACGTAGGAACTGCCAGGCCCCGGTTGGTATCGGGTGACTTGGCAAGCCAAGAGAAGGAAACGGATCCATGATCCAGATGCAATCCAATCTCGACGTCGCGGACAATAGCGGCGCTAAGCGCGTCCAGTGCATTAAAGTACTGGGCGGCTCTAAGCGCCGGTTTGCCTCCGTTGGCGACGTGATCGTGGTCTCGGTTAAAGAGGCCCAGCCGCGCGCAAAGGTGAAAAAGGGCGACGTACATCGCGCCGTCATCGTGCGCACCCGCAAAGACGTTCGTCGCAAAGACGGCAGCGTGATCCGCTTCGACAGCAACGCTGCTGTTCTGGTCAACAAGAGCGAAGAGCCTATTGGCACTCGTATCTTTGGCCCAGTGGTTCGTGAACTTCGTGGCCGCGGCTTTATGAAGATCATTTCACTTGCTCCGGAGGTGCTCTAAAATGGGTGCTGCAAAGATCAAAAAGGGCGACGAAGTCGTCGTACTGTCGGGCAAGGACAAGGGCCGCAAAGGCACTGTCCAGTCAGTCTCACCAAAAGATGGCAAAGTTGTCGTTGAAGGTGTGAACGTGGCTACCCGCCACCGCAAGCCAAGCCAAGTGAACCCGCAAGGTGGTATCGACCGTTTCCCGGCACCGATGGACATCTCGAAGGTTGCTGTGGCTGATCCAAAGGATGGCTCACCCACCCGCGTCCGTTTCGAAGAGAAGGACGGCAAGAAGGTGCGTGTTGCCGTGAAGAGTGGGGAGGCCATCGATGGCTGAGTACACACCACGCCTTAAGTCCAAATATGAGGACGAAATCGTCAAGGCGATGACCGAGAAGTTCGGGTACACCAACCGTCTTCAGGTCCCGTCAATCGAGAAAATCACGCTCAATATGGGTGTTGGCGAGGCAAGCCAGGATAAGAAAAAGATCCAGACGGCTGCTGAAGAAATGGCTCTGATCGCTGGTCAAAAGCCGGTTATCACCCGCGCGAAGAAGTCTATCGCTCAGTTCAAGCTGCGCGACGGCATGCCAATCGGTTGTAAGGTAAACCTTCGCCGTGCCCGCATGTATGAATTCCTCGATCGTCTCGTGACCATCGCGATGCCTCGTATTCGTGACTTTCGTGGTCTCAACCCCAAGTCGTTTGACGGCCGTGGCAACTACGCCATGGGCATCAAAGAGCAGATCATCTTTCCAGAGATCTCATACGATAAGATCGACAAGGTCCGGGGCATGGACATCATCGTGACCACCACCGCTAAGACCGACGAAGAAGCTCGCGAGCTTCTGCGTCTCTTCGGCTTCCCGTTTGAGGGCCAAGCCGAGGAACAGCAAGAGGCTGCGTAAGCGCTCCTCATGACAAAGACACTTTAGAAAGAGAGCTTAAGTCCAATGGCGAAACTGAGTTCGATCAATAAGAACGAGAAGCGTAAGGCACTCGTCAAGAAGTATGCAGCGAAGTACGAGAAGCTGAAGGCTATTGCGAATGACGAGAGCCTTGATGAAGGTGAGCGCCTTATGGCTCGCCTGAAAATGGCTGAGATTCCCCGCAACGGGAATCCAACTCGCGTGCGCAATCGCTGCGCCACCACCGGCCGTCCACGCGGCTATTATCGCAAGTTCGGTATCAACCGTATTGAGCTTCGTAATCTCGGCAACCGGGGCATGATCCCGGGTCTGACCAAGTCGAGCTGGTGAGGAATTAACAGATGGCTATGACCGATCCACTGGGTGATATGCTCACCCGCATCCGCAACGGCCAGCGTGCGAAGAAGGACAGCGTTGTCTCTCCTGCTTCCAAGCTGCGTGCGAACGTTCTCGAAGTGCTTACCCGTGAAGGCTACATCCGTGGCTATTCCGATGATGCTTCGGGCAAGCACCCACAGCTGCGCATTGAGCTGAAGTATTTCGAAGGCGAGCCTGCGATTAAGCACGTTGCTCGCGTATCCAAGCCGGGCCGTCGCGTCTATTCGGGTTCGCAGGAACTTCCGACTGTTCGCAATGGCCTTGGCATCACCATCGTCTCGACCCCGCGCGGTGTCCTTTCGGACAACGAAGCCCGCGAAAACAAGGTCGGCGGCGAAGTGCTTGCGGAGGTCTTCTGATGAGCCGCATTGGTAAAAAGGCTGTAGCAATCCCTGGCGGGGTTACGGCCACAATCGATAATGGCACACTCACCGTGAAGGGCCCGAAGGGGTCGCTTTCGATGGGTATGTCTGACCTGATCAGCTATAAAGTTGAAGACGGTGAGATCGCTGTAAATCCGGCGAACGACAGCAAGCAAGCACGCGCCTTCTGGGGCATGCAACGCACGCTGGTCTCGAACCTGGTTGAAGGCGTAACCGACGGTTTCTCCAAAACTCTGGAGATTTCCGGTGTTGGTTACCGTGCGAAGGCACAAGGTAAGACATTGAAGCTTGAACTTGGTTTCAGCCACGATGTCGACCTTGCTGTCCCAGAAGGTCTTGAAGTCAAGACGCCCGATCAGACCACTGTCGAGGTTTCCGGCATCGACAAACAGGCCGTTGGTCAGTTTGCTGCTGAAATCCGCAAGTGGCGCAAGCCTGAGCCTTACAAGGGTAAGGGTATCAAGTATCGCGGCGAGTATGTCTTCCGCAAGGAAGGGAAGAAGAAGTAAGATGGCAAAACTATCTCTCTTTGAACGTCGTCGTCGCCGTGTGCGTACCGCTCTGCGGGCTCGCTCTGGTGGCAAGCCGCGTCTCTCCGTGCACCGCACAGGTCGCCACATCTACGCACAGGTTATCGATGATGCCGCGGGTAAAACCGTTGCAGCCGCTTCGACCCTTGGTGCGAAGACATCAGGCGCCAATGTCGATGCCGCTACCCAAGTGGGTAAGGATATCGCAGCAGCAGCCAAGAAGGCTGGCATTACCACTGTCGTGTTCGATCGCGGCGGGTTCCTGTTTCATGGCCGCGTGAAAGCGCTGGCCGATGCCGCTCGTGAAGGCGGGCTGGAGTTCTAACGATGGCTGACGAAAACAAGACACCAGAAACTGAAGGCGCTCCGGCCGAAGCAACTGCGGCTCCAGAAGCGGCACCTGCAGAAGCAGCTCCTGCTGCTGAAGCGGCGCCTGTGGCAGAGGCATCTACAGCTGAGGCAGCCCCGGCGGCTCCTGCTGAAGGGCAGCCCCAAGAACAACGCGGCCGTGGTGGTCGTGGTCGCGGTGGAAACCGTGATGGCGGCGGTCGTGGCCGTGGTCGTGGCCGTGGTCGCGACAACAAGCGCGAAGAAGAAGATGATGGCATCATCGAGAAGCTCGTCCACATCAACCGTGTCTCTAAGACGGTTAAAGGTGGTAAGCGCTTTGGTTTTGCAGCTCTCGTAGTGGTTGGCGATGGTCAGGGCCGTGTCGGCTTTGGTCACGGCAAAGCCCGCGAAGTGCCAGAGGCGATCACAAAGGCAACGGCCGCTGCTCGCAAGAAGATGATCCGCGTTCCTTTGAAAGAAGGTCGCACGCTGCACCACGACGGCAATGGCCGTTTCGGCGCTGGCAAGGTCACCGTTCGTACAGCGCCTCCGGGTACCGGTATCATCGCCGGTGGTCCGATGCGTGCTGTGTTTGAGAGCCTTGGCGTTGCTGACGTTGTGACCAAATCGGTCGGTACGTCGAACCCATACAACATGATCCGCGCAACTTTCGCAGCGCTTAGCGACCAGACTTCGCCGAAGTCAGTTGCTCAGCGTCGCGGTAAGAAAGTTGCCGACCTTTTGGGTCGTGGCGGTGCCAGCGAAGCAGAAGCAGCTGTCGAAGCTGCTGCAATTGCGGAGTAATCCATAATGGCTACCATCAAAATCAAGCAGATCGGTTCGCCGATCCGTCGCCCAGAGAGCCAGCGCAAGATCCTTATCGGTCTTGGCCTCAACAAGATGCACAAAGTCGTGACACGTCAGGACACCCCTGAAGTTCGCGGCGCGATCGCCAAGATCCCGCATCTGGTGACTGTTGTCGACTAAGTTTTAGTCTACACTGACATTCAAGACGGGCCCGTCATGCGATTGCCGCATGGCGGGCCCGCTTGCGTTTAGAGGGCAGGGCGCTAGTCTCAGGTGGTCGCTGTTTGAGCGACTGAGGGACTGAAAATTTGAAGCTTTCTAGGGTCTTGGGGACGCTTGCCTGTGCGCCATTGAGCATTAGCCTTGTGGGCTGTGTGAGCACAGGCGCGCCCAAGACTTCGGCTCAGGTGGTGGAGGACCTTCAGCGCGAGGCAAGGGCCATCGCGATGGGGCGGGGCTATGACGGCTCGCAGGTTTTCAATGGCGGCTCGCTCGCGGAACGCGAGACCGGCACACTTCGCTTCACCCTCAAGGGCAGCGAGCGCTATATTGCCATTGGTTTGTGCGATGAGCAGTGCAAGGACATTGACCTTGGCGTGTTCGACAAGGATGGCTTCGAGATTGGTAGCGACACGATGGAAGATGCGATCCCGATTACCGAGCTTAATCCCGAGAAAGATGGCATCGCTATCTTTCGCCTCAAGATGATCCGCTGTGATTTGCAACCGTGCCGGTATGGTGTGGGGGTTTACGGGGAGTAGGCAGGCGAGCGGTGGTTTCTGGACCGCCGCATTGTGGCTTCTTCCGAGTGGACTGCACACATTTTCTTTCCATGGCCTGTGGCTCGCAATTTTTGGCTCGGTGATTTGCTCATTTGGTGGTACCGCACTTTCGCTGACGTCGAAATTTGCGACGGACTTCGAATTTTTGACGACCGCCGATGGTTTTTAGGAGCCCCGGCGCAGAAGACGACGACTTCCTTTCATCTAACGATTTGACGCACGACCGCAGGGCATGTCGCCTTGCGGCAACTCTCAAGTGTTCTTGAAAGGAACCGATATGAGCAAGACTGGAACCGTAAAGTTCTTCAACACCGACAAAGGCTATGGCTTTATCCAGCCTGACGACGGTTCAAACGACAGCTTCGTGCACATTAGCGCTGTACAAGCCGCTGGCATGCAGACGCTCGATAAAGAGCAACGCCTCAACTATGAAGTTGAAACCGGCAAAAACGGCAAAGAAAGCGCCGTGAACCTGTCGGCTGCTGACTAAGCTACGATACGAAATTCTCCCGTGCCCCATTTGAACTGCGGCGCGGGAGAATTACCAACCCCTCCTACCCAAACCAAGATTGCGAGGCATGTCATGGCCGCGACATTTGAGTTTTATGATGCAAGAGCCAATGAAGCTGCAGCCGCGGCCAAAGAGGCCACGCTCGACAATGTGAGGGAGCGTAACCTTCGCGCCGAAAAGACGTGGCGAGCGCTTGCCAACCAGTCGCGCAAAGCTGCGCATGACCGCGAAAAACTAGAGCGCGAGAAAGCCGCCCGCCGCGAGGCTGAAGCGCAGGCCGAAGCTGGCGAGGGTTGAGGGCCAAGTAGCACGCGGCGGCGATCTCTTGCTTCGAGATGGCTCAGTTTGATATCGAGCCGCGCCGATATGTGGTGGGGGTTTATCGGCAGTAAGCGCTGGAGCAGTGGTTATGTGACCTGTTTTTTTGTGAACTCTATCGACGCTAACTGGCCTGTCGCTTGATTTGAAGCTGGGCTCTGAGGTGGTGATCATAAGCACTGAATTGAGACAGTTCGCTGTGTGATCCAACCGAATTGCAGAGTAAGGCAATGAAGAATAAAAACTCCAGCCGGGGCGCACTTTCATGCAGTCAAATCAAGACAAGCTTCAAAAAATGATACCGTTTCAAGCTACTGTGGATGGTGGCTTGCAAAGGACTTATGGGCAAATCTACTCTAGGACTCGCAATTGCATTAGTCATGCTGACCAGGAAGTTAGAGAAGCTGTTCAAAGTGAATTAGATCACACAGTTCAGGGACTTATGGTGGTACACCTTTTCGCGATATGGGAGCATCATGTCGATTGGAATACAGTAAACGAACTTATAGAGAAACCTGATCGGATGCGTCTCAACGCCTTTAGGCATATACGAAATTCTGCCGCGCATGGTGTGCATTTGGCAAGAGCAGTCCGTTATTCAGATGAGTTTGAAGCGACCATGCAAAGCAGCAAGCCGATCGCGGACGTAGTCTATACTTCACAGAGTATTGACCTTAGCCAATCACATGCTGGACTAGATTGTAGGATGGAAATGGTCGGCTTGATGAATAGAATGATTATGGCCCTTGGCAGCAAGGTAGCCAATCACAACTAAGAATTGCGTACGCCCACCCCATTCCCCCTTGCACCCGCTCTCACACTCCGCTAATGGCCCGCCTTCCAAATAGCGCGTTGCCCCATGGTGGGGCCGTACTGAAAGCGAAAGCGAGTGCAACGATGAAACTCAACGACATCCGTGACAATGATGGTGCCCGCAAGGGACGTATGCGTGTGGGCCGTGGTATCGGTTCTGGCAAAGGCAAAACTGCTGCACGCGGTCAAAAGGGTCAAAAATCCCGTTCTGGTGTGGCGATCAAAGGCTTTGGCGGTGGTCAGATGCCGCTTCACATGCGTCTGCCAAAGCGTGGCTTCAACAACCCGTTTGGCAAAGATCACGCAGAAGTGAACATTGGCATGGTTCAGAAATGGATCGATGCCAAGAAAATCGACGCCAAAAAAGACATCACCGAAGAAGTCCTTCGTGAAACCGGTCTTGCCCGCGGTGGCAAAGACGGTGTGCGTCTCCTCGGCAAGGGCGAAATCAAAGCGAAAGCCAAGTTCGTCGTGACTGGCGCCACAAAAGGCGCGATTGCAGCGGTCGAAAAAGCTGGCGGCAGCGTCGAAGTAACCGCTCCTGCCAAGGCGAAAGCCGACGCAGAATAATTGCTATTCGTCGTCCTAAGGCCGCACCTAAAAGCCTTGGGATGACGAAAAGTACACCGCAGGGTTCGACAAGTCGCCCAGTGGTTCCTATCTAGGCCCTCACACTCGGATATGTCCGAGGGACATCCATAGGATCGACACCAAAAATGGCTTCACGCGCCGATAATATCGCCAGCAATTTGAACCTCGGCAATTTTGCTCAGGCGACCGAATTGCGCCAACGCATCTGGTTCACCATCGGTGCGCTGATTGTGTTCCGTTTCTTGAGCTTTGTACCTCTGCCCGGGATCAACCCGCTTGCGCTCGATCAGCTTGCTCAACAGAACCAGGGCACGATCCTCGACATGTTCAACATGTTCACCGGCGGCGCATTGGCCAATATGAGCCTGATTGCACTCGGTGTGATGCCTTACATTACGGCCTCGATCGTGGTGCAGATGGCATCGGCGCTTCACCCGACCTTGGCGGCATTGAAGAAAGAGGGCGCGACCGGGCGACAGAAGCTGAATCAGTATACCCGTTACGGCACGGTCTTCCTGTGCGCGATCCAAGGGTATTTTTTGGCGACGGGCCTTGAAAGCTATGCGGGCCAACAGGGCATCCAAGCGGTGGTTGAGCCGGGTTATATGTTCCGCATTGGCGCCGTGATCAGCCTTGTCGGCGGCACCATGTTCCTTTTGTGGCTGGGTGAGCAGATCACCTCGCGCGGAATTGGTAACGGCGTTTCCCTGATCATTATGGCGGGCATTGTGGCGCAGTTCCCTGTGTTCGCCATGAACATGTTTGAGGGCGGCCGTACAGGCTCGATTGCGCCAGGCATCATCATCGCGTTTATCGTGATGGTCATTGGCCTCATCTTACTCATCTCATGGGTTGAGCGGGCTCAGCGCCGTCTCCTCATTCAATATCCAAAACGTGCAACCCAGCGCGGCATGATGCAAGCAGATCGCTCTCACATGCCATTGAAGCTCAATACGGCCGGCGTTATCCCGCCGATCTTCGCAAGTTCGCTGCTATTGCTTCCGCTGACCATCAGCTCGTTTGCAGGACAGTCGCTAGACACCACATCTACGTCAGGCAGTCTGATACAGTCGACGCTCCAGTATCTTCAACATGGACAGCCGCTCTACATGACGCTGTATGCGATTGGGATCATCTTCTTCTGCTTCTTCTACACTGCCGTGGTCTTCGACCCGGAAGAGCATGCTGAGAACCTCAAGAAGAATGGCGGCTTTATCCCAGGTATCCGTCCGGGCAAGCGCACGGCAGAATATCTTGAATATGTTCTCACCCGTATCACGGTTGTGGGTGCAGCCTATCTGACTTTCGTCTGCGTGGTGCCGGAGTATATGATTGCGCAAACAGGCATTCCGCTGTTCCTCGGCGGGACGAGCCTGCTGATTGTGGTCAATGTGACGGTCGATACGATCAGTCAGGTCCAATCGCATCTCTTGGCGCACCAATATGGTGACCTCATCAAAAAGGCTAAGTTGAAAGGCCGCATGCGTTAGAGCAATGCGGTCTTGCGACGTTACATCACAGCGCTTCCGTTAGTAGCGGGCGCGAGAGCAAGGGACGGTTTGTGAACATCATTCTTCTTGGTCCTCCAGGTGCAGGAAAAGGCACGCAGAGTGCGGGACTTGTTGAACGCCATGGCATGAAGCAGTTGTCCACCGGCGATATGCTTCGCGCAGCGGTCAAGGCGCAGACCCCCGTCGGACTGGAGGCGAAGGCTGTAATGGACCGCGGTGAGCTGGTTTCGGACGAAATCGTCTCCAACCTGATTGACGAAAATCTCGCTACCATGCCGGTTGAGCAGGGGGCTATCTTCGATGGCTATCCACGCACAGCCGCTCAAGGTGAGCAACTTGATGCGCTTCTCGCCAAGCATGGTCGCAAGCTTGACCACGTGATCGAGCTGGGCGTTGATATTGATGCTCTGGTTGAGCGGATCACCGGTCGGTTCTCCTGCGCCAATTGCGGCGCGCTTTACCACGATACGGCGAATCCGCCATCGAAAGAGGGCGTGTGCGACAATTGCGGATCGACCGAATTCAAGCGTCGTCCGGACGACAATGAAGAGACCGTGCGCACCCGAAACAAAGAATACGCAGAGAAAACTGCGCCGATCCTTCCGGGTTATGAAGCTCGTGGTATCGTCAAGCGGGTTGACGGCATGGCCGATATCAATGCCGTGGCTAAGGACATTGACGCGATCCTTGCCGTGTAAATCCCAGCATATCCCGCAAGTGGGGTTTTCAGCGCGGCTGCGATCTCTTAACCCTAGGCACTTCGGGAGGAGATTGGAATTGCACCGTATCAACCGATTTGTCATGGCGACAGCGGGCGCAGCTATGGCTGCGAGCGCATCGCCAGCCTTGGCCGAAGTCGCCGAGGCAAACGAAGATCATTTCATCACTAGAAGTGAAGCAGTGGTCGAAGCGAACGCCAAGGAGACTTGGCTCGCGTTGATTAGCCCTGCGGGTTGGTGGTCGAGTGAACACACATGGTCTGCGGATTCTGCCAACTTGAAACTCACCCCGCAAGCAGGCGGATGTTTCTGCGAGACCATTCCCGAGGTCGACGAACCTGGCCGCATCACGCTTGAAGGCAGCGTTGAGCATATGCGGGTGATCCAGGCCTATCCGGAAGTTGCGCTTCGTATGTCCGGCGCTTTGGGGCCGCTTCAAAGCGAGCCGGTGTCTGGCGTTCTTACCATTGCTCTGAGCGACGCGGAGGAAGGCGAAGATGGCTCTGCACGCACACGGATTGTGTGGGAGTATAATGTTGGTGGGAAGATGCGTTATCCGATCCCAGACATCTCGAGAGCGGTCGATGGCGTGATGACGTTGCAGCTGACGCGGCTTGCGGAGCTTCTTGGGATCGTCGAACCAATTGCTGCTGGTGATGAAAGCTCAGATGAGTCAGCTGAAGGCACCGAAGATGAAGCGTTGAGTGCCGAGGCGGAGGGTGGGACTGATCAACCGGCCGAGGTCATCGAAAACGAGGCGAGGCAAAGCATCGACGAAGTTTTTGAGGACTTGAACGGTTCGTAAGCTTCGATGGATTGCCTACCGGATCCTGGCGCTCAGTCGCAACTCGAAATTGGGTGACCCCACTCCCGTTTCCGCGCTCATCACGCCGGTCGGGCGGATACGGATAAATCTAACATTGGGATCAGTGCCATCGCCGCTATCGCTTGGCACGTAGGTGAAATTGCTTCCATCGGTCGAGAATGAGTAACAGTCATCGGTGGCGCTAAAGCTCGCAAAAACGCAGGTGACGTTGGTTGCAGGTGAGCCATCGCTAAACTCAATCGGGCCAGATCCTGCACTACCAAAATCGGCCAGGACAAGCGCCATACGGCCTGGCAATTCCTCTGTTACGAACACCGTTCCTTCGGCGGGAGGGGCATTGCCCGAATTGAGCACTGTGATGAGATATGTGACCGTAGCGCCCGGTATGTAGAAATCCGTTCCATCCGCGTCGATTGCGCCGGTGTTGACCTTTGTGACTTCCAAGTCAGCCCTTAAGTTGGCGTGAAAGCTTTGAGAAAAGGCTATGACCGCTGCGCTTTCTGCATCTCCGGCCGCAATTGAACGTTCGGTGTCTTGGTCACGGTCTTCATCCACCCGCAAGCCGATATTGACTGAATTGATGGAACAATATCGCAACCAGCCACCATCATTGTTTCTGCGGGTGACCTTCTTAGCAATCACCACCGGATTGACCGCGGCTGTGAGGCCATGGCCAGCATTGACGCATCCATTGTCCCAGCCTCGGATATTCAACCCGCTTGTGCAAGTGCTCCAATTGATGTTTGTACCAGCAAGATTCGGGAAACTGCCATTGAGCCCGCTTTGAATGACAATCCATCCGACACGCTCGATTGTCGGAAAGGGGCCGCTATTTGCTTGGCTACGCTCAATTGCGAGCTCAAAACCTCCGATTGAAGGGTTTTGAACAATGGATGTGATGTGCGGGCGTGAACTTTGACTGGCGACATTCCTGGTTTCGCTGTTGGCGGTCTGGAGTTGGTGGAGAACGATTGGCGTGCCCAGCATGGGGGCAGCAAAGTTGACACTGCGCCAACTGGCAACCCCGCCAGAAAATCCGCTTCCAAACTGAACATTGTTCAAGTCCACAAAACCGGCTTCGATGATCGTCCCATCCGTAAGCAAATGGCGGCCAGGCTCCACCGCGATATATTGCGTATCCTGTACAACGTGCCGCCCGTCCCAATTGTCAGGCTCAAGGATAAGCTCATCAAAGCCGGTCGTGGTCACATTGGTGATCCGGATCGAGGCGGAATTGTTGCCGGCTGAATTGGCAATGGCGATGACAATGGGGACTTGATCGAAGGGTTCTTGGAACGCGACGAAATCAGGCGTGATATTTGAACCAAAAGTATCATGCGCTACAAAAGTTCCAGCTTCAACGCGTCCTGCTTGAGCAGGAAGTGTTAAGCAGAAAAGTGACGCAAACAAAGGAAGCATCAATGCTGCGCATCGAACTATCTTTTGCAGAGCGGTGTATGGAACGAATTCGTTCATAAGGCCGATATAGTCTAAACTCGTTTCAATAATTCAAATGAAAATCAGCCACAACTCCGGAGTGTTTTGTAATTTAATGAAAAATATGAGAAAATGACATTCTCTCAGTAAAATTTGTCCACATCTCCAAAGTATGTTGTTGTAATTTTTGCTCTCGGTCAAATCTCTCCATCATTTCAACAAACGGCCGCACAATCAGTTCATTGCTTTTGTCAGTTGACGTAGGCTTGGAATCACCCTAATCGCGCCACTCACTCGATAGAGTCGAATCCAGTCCGGCAAGGAGCCCGTCTCGTGTGGCGCTCTAATCCGGGCTTTTCCCGTTTGAGGCTGGGTTGGAGTTTGTCAGAGTGTTTTAGCGTCGAGATAGGGGCGGTGTCTTATCACCCAAACCCCTGTGGAGCATGGAGAATTAAGTGGCTCGTATTGCCGGGGTAAACATCCCCACAAACAAGCGTGTAATCATCGCGCTGACCTATATTCACGGGATTGGCCGCACAACGGCCGTCCAAATCGCTGACAAGCTTGGCATTCCGCACTCAGCTCGCGTGCAAGACCTCACTGATGAGGAAGTTCTTCGCATTCGTGAGGCGATTGATGCTGATCATACGGTGGAAGGCGACCTTCGTCGCAACACCGCGATGAACATCAAGCGTCTAATGGACCTGCGTTCTTACCGTGGCCTTCGCCATCGTAATGGGCTTCCCGTTCGCGGACAGCGCACTCACACCAATGCCCGCACCCGCAAGGGTAAGGCGAAGCCGATTGCAGGCAAGAAGAAGTAAGCCTTTTGGGCGCTTGGCGTCCAAAGCATCTTCTGACGAGTTAAAGGAATATACGAAATGGCACGCGAACCCGGAAAAGTCAGGAAGCGCGACAGAAAGAACATCACCAGTGGTGTTGCTCACATCAACGCGAGCTTCAACAACACCATGATCACCATCACCGATGCACAGGGCAATGCTATAAGCTGGTCCTCTGCTGGCATGATGGGCTTCAAAGGCAGCCGTAAGTCAACTCCATATGCGGCCCAGGTTGCAGCGGATGATGCAGGCAAGAAGGCTGCTGAACACGGCGTGCGCACGCTGGAAGTTGAAGTTAAGGGCCCAGGCTCTGGCCGTGAGAGCGCTCTGCGCGGTCTCGCTGCGGTTGGCTTCAACATCACTTCCATCCGCGATGTGACGCCGATCCCGCACAACGGTGTGCGTCCTTCGAAACGGCGCCGGGTCTAATCCGACGCTGATCCGTTTGTGGAGGTTGGGCTGTGCCAAACGCGACCTAGCCTCACCAACGGGTCCAACGATGCTGACGAGCGCTTTGGGCCCGAACTTTAAAATCGAACCCGCTAACGTAAGCGAATTAGGGGAAATCCATGTCCGTCAATATGAAGAACTGGCAGGAACTGAAGAAACCCAACGCTCTCGAAATCAAAGAAGGTGGCGATAAGCAGCGCAAAACCACTTTCGTCGCCGAACCGCTTGAGCGCGGCTTTGGTCTGACATTGGGCAATGCACTGCGCCGTGTCCTTCTTTCGTCGCTCCAAGGGGCGGCGATCACCTCGATCAAGATTGAGAACGTACTGCACGAATTCTCGTCGCTCGCAGGTGTGCGTGAAGATATCACCGATATCGTTCTCAACGTGAAGCAGATTGCTCTCAAGATGGAAGGCGAGGGACCAAAGCGTCTGCAGCTTTCTGTAACGGGCCCTGCCGAAGTGAAAGCCGGCGATATTGCTGTCACTGGCGACATTGAAGTGATGAACAAGGACCTCGTTCTGTGTCACCTCGACGAAGGCGCGACTCTCAACATGGAGCTCACCGCTGACGTAGGCAAAGGCTATGCGCCGGCTGTTGCAAACCGCCCAGCAGACGCGCCGATTGGCCTTATACCTGTGGACTCGTTGTACTCGCCTGTTCGTCAGGTGAGCTACAAAGTTGAGAACGCTCGTGTTGGCCAAGAGCTCGACTACGATAAGCTGAGCCTTACCGTTGAAACTGACGGCACAGTGACACCAGAAGACGCCGTGGCTTATGCCGCGCGCATTCTTCAGGACCAACTGACTCTGTTCGTTCACTTCGAGGATGGCATTCCGCAACCACAGTCAGCGATGATTGGCCAAGCAGCGACCCCGCAAGAGGACGACGCGAACCAACTCAACCGTTACCTGCTCAAGAAAGTCGACGAGCTCGAGCTTTCAGTGCGTTCGGCAAACTGTCTCAAGAACGACAACATCATCTACATCGGCGATCTGGTTCAAAAGACCGAAGCCGAAATGCTCCGCACCCCGAACTTTGGCCGCAAATCTTTGAACGAGATCAAAGAAGTGCTTTCAAGCATGGGTCTGCGTCTGGGCATGGACATCCCCGGATGGCCGCCGGAAAACATCGAAGAAATGGCTAAGAAGCTCGAGCAAGAGCTTCTTGGCTAGTCTTTGGGCTAATCCAGGTATCGGCGGCGCGCCTTCCAACTTGGAAAAGCGCCGCCTGCTTTGGGCTACCTGATACGGGCCCTTAACGAACAAAGGAAATACAATGCGTCACGGAATTTCACAGCGTAAGCTTTCGCGTAAGTCGGGCCACCGTAAGGCTCTTTTCCGCAATATGTCGGCAAACCTCATCAAGCATGAGCAGATTGTTACGACCCGCGCCAAGGCGAAGGAGCTTCGTCCTTACATTGAAAAGCTCATCACACTTGCAAAGCACGGCGGCCTTTCAAACCGTCGCCTTGCGATGAGCCGCCTTCAGGACGAAACGCAATTGAAAAAACTCTTCGACGTTTTGGCTGAGCGCTACAAAGACCGCGATGGCGGCTACACCCGCGTTATCAAAGCAGGTCCGCGCGCCAGTGACGCGGCTGAAATGGCGGTGATCGAATTCGTCGACCGCGACGAAGACGCCCGCGGCGTGGATTCTGGTCCCGATATGAGCCAGGTTGATGAATACGCCAATTCCGAAGCTGCTGCTTAAGCGCTTCGTAGATCAGATAGGTGGGGGCCGGTGGATCGATCCACCGGCCCTTTTTCATTTGGTTGGATTACTTCCCTAGTTTTGCAAAGATTACACTTGTAGTCGATCGTCTGGTCTGTATCTATGTCGGATCGGGAGGCGATTGATGCAACTAGGCAAGAAGACACTTTTGGCAGTATTGGCTGGCGCGATCGCTGCCTGTGCGCCCACACTTTCGGAAGACTCGCAGCAGAGCCCGACTAACTTCGAGCGATCCATGGCGACGTCTGCCGCTGAGCTCTTGGCGGATGGATCAGCAATAGCGATTGCCCGCTCGGTCAGCACAGGCGAGATCAGTGCGGAGGCCATGGCAACTCAGGTCGTGCGAAGAATCCAAGAGCTCGACAGATCCGGCCCGTCTTACCGTGCAGTCCTTGCAATCAATCCAAACCTTATGGCCGAGGCACGTTTGCTGGATGAGCAGATCAAGGCTGGATCAAAAACTGGTCTGCTGCTCGGAGTTCCTGTGCTGATCAAGGACAATATCGATGTCCGGGGCATGCCGACGACAGCCGGATCGCTTGCTCTGGCTCGTAACATGAGAATCGAGGATTCTCCCGTTGTTGCCCGGCTCAGAGCCGCAGGGGCGTTGATAATTGGCAAAGCCAACATGAGCGAGTGGGCCAACTTCCGTGGGAGACGTGCGCCAGCCGGGTGGAGCGCCGTAGGCGGGCAAACCCTCAATGCAATTGACGAGGAGCGGAGCCCCTGCGGCTCATCTTCTGGGTCGGCAGTGGCTGTCGCAACCGGGATTGTTCCGATTGCGATTGGCACAGAAACCAATGGATCGATCATTTGTCCTGCTGCGGCAAACGGCGTGGTAGGTGCAAAGCCTGCGGTCGGATCGGTGCCGACAGAGGGAGTTGTACCGCTCGCGCCTAGTTTCGATGCAGTTGGGGCAATTGGAAGGCGCGCTTCCGATGTGCGTCTGGTGCTCGCAGTGATTGGTGATGACAGTGGTGATCAACTCAATGTGCCCCCACCACGTGCACGCCTTGAAGGACTTAGGATTGGAGCTTTCCGTTGGGCCGAAGGTGATGATGTTGAAATATCCAGCAATTTCAACAGGTTTTTGGAAGCGCTGAAGGCTGCTGGCGCGTCGATGGTCGAAATTGAAGAATTTGACCCGTCTCCAAACCTTTGGCGCGACGGTATGCCGGTTATGGAATGGGAGTTTAAGTCATCAATCACTTCGTATTTGGAAGGGGCTCGATTGAGCGGCGGGCCAAAGACCCTGGCGGAGCTTATTGAGTTCAATCTCGCTAATGCTGACATTGAACTCAGCATATTCGGTCAGGAGATATTCTTGTCGGCGTTAGAACGACCGGACGCCTCCGATCGCGAAACTGCTGCAATGCGCGATGCTCTTTTCAAAGCTGCACGTGAAGATGGTATAGACGCGTTGTTGAGCTCAAACTCCGTGGAGCTGATTGTCATGCCATCTGGCCCCCCTCCACGATTTCGAGATCCCGAAAGGAACCAAAGGCCCCGTGGTCGCCCCATTGGAGCTGGCTGGCTTCCCTCATTGGCGGGATATCCCCATATGACAATTCCAATGGGAATGGCAGATGGAATGCCGGTAGGGCTTAGCCTCTTCACCGCTCCCGCAAGTCAGGACCAGATGTTAGATGTTGGGATCGTACTCCAGAGAAACATCAATACTGCTCAAGCTCAGAATAACGCTTTGAAAGCCGACCGATCCGAGAGAGCGGAAATTGAAATTCGCGAGTGAACAAGAAGCCAGACTCATTAGCTTGAGTTTGACTATAAAGCTGAGCGTGGCACACAGCGACGTATGATACGCATGAAAATCATCTTCGCCACAGCTGCGCTCACCCTCTCCATATCGGCCACCACGAGCGTTTCTGCTCAAAGCGCCCAAGAACGCCTCGACGCGCGCTATGACCGCGCGCTTGCAGCAGGGTATAAGGCGCTGTTTCTCTGCAGTGCCACGGCCAATGCAGAGTTGAACGGTGCGACGCGCACTCCCGAAGGCATCCATCAGTGGGAACTGAGCGGCATTCAGGAGCCGCTCAACGAAATCATCCGAGATTTGCCCTATGAGATCGTGCGTTCCAATCCAGAACGTTTGCGCACCATCGTAGCGCGCATTGCTGCGCGGGATGGAGTGTCGGTTGAAGAGAAGTTGGCGGAATTCGACCCGGCGTTCATTGCAACTGATGCAAGCAGGCTACGCTATGTCAAAGTTGAATGGGCCGAAGATATGGAACCGCGCATAGCTAACCATCACTGGGGCAATGGCTGTGTGTTGATGCCAATCGGCTGGAAGGTTGCGACGATGGATCCCGGAATGGATGTCCCTCCCACACAACCCTATGTGCAACCGCTTAGTCCAATCGAAGAACCGTCCATGCCAAGCCTTGAGGCTGGATCGGCTGCATTTGATGGCAAGACCTACGGGGAAGGTTCTCGCACAACCGCTGTATTGGTCATGCACGAAAACCAATCCATGTTTGAGCGCTACGCTGACGGGTTCGGGCCAAGCACGCCTCAGCGCACGTGGTCGGTTGCCAAAAGCTTGGCTGCCACGCTTGTTGGCTATGTGTTGCGTCAGTGTCCTGAATGCGCAAACGAACCGGGGGCAATCACGACAATTTCTTCTGACCAGGAGCAGTTGGCAGAGCAGGGCTGGCCACAGTTGGACAGAGGGTTAGTTCTGCCATGGACACCGTCCGCCGTTGAGCCCCGTCGCGAAATTACGGTTGACCATTTCTTGCGCATGGCCTCCGGACGTTACTCGGACACAGCCGGCAATCGCACCGACCCGCTTTATTGGGGAGGGACAACTGTAGCAGAGCGAGCTGCCAATTGGCCGATCGTCCACAAACCCGGGACAGTATATCGCTATTCAAACAATGATACGCTGATGGCGATCTGGGCATTTCGTGACTGGCTTGAGGAAAACCCTCCGCAGCAATTCTTCGAATTGGTTGGAATGCGGCACACCGTGGCCGAGAGTGACTGGCAAGGCAATTACGTCCTGTCGAGCCAAGCGTGGACCACTTCGCGTGATTTGGCCAAGCTTGGCCAGCTTTATCTGAATGATGGCGTACTGCCAGATGGAACTCGCGTGCTGCCAGAGGGTTGGGCAAAGTACGTCTCCGACCCAAGCGGCCCGCAGCCTGCTGGCACGCAGTGGGGTTATGGCGCGGGATGGTGGACCTTCCGGCGTCCTGAAGGGAACGCCTTTGAGGGTATCCCTGACGATGCCTTCGCTGCACGCGGTAACCGAGGGCAATACGTCGTAGTTGTCCCCTCTCGCAATGTCGTGATTGTGCGCAGGGGTGAAGACATGGTTGGAACGCGTTTCGACATCGCTGCCTTTACTCGCGATGTGCTGGCGGCGCTGGACGAGTAGACTTCGGCAAAGGATACCGTTGTTCATATAAGTCGGTGTTTATCTGAACAACGCCTGCAAGGGTTGCTCAGAATCATCTCAGATTTGTTCATCTAAAAGGGCTGAACAGTGAACGGGAATGGTCCCCACCACTGAAAACCCGAGGATGAACCCCAATGACCAAACTGACCCAAAAGATCACTAAGGGCACGCTCGGGACTGTCGCGGCTGGCGCGATGGCCCTGGCGTCCGCAACTCCAGCTATGGCGGGTGATCGCCACCGTGACCGCGGTGTTGACGCCGGCGACGTAATCGCAGGGGCTGTTATTATTGGCGGTATCGCCGCACTTGCCGGAGCCTTTGATGGCAAGAAAGATCGTCGTTACCGCGATGGGCATTACAATGATCGGCGCTATCACGGCACCAATTACAACAACAACCGCCACTACAACAACGGACGCGCCTATAACCGAGGCGGAGGCCAGCGAGCCATTGAGCGCTGCATCCGCGTGGCTGAACGCCAGGCTCGCCGTTTTGGAGGCTATCGCTTTGCTGATGTGACGCAAATTCGCGACGTTGAACGCACACGCTATGGCTTCCGCGTGAAGGGCCGCATCCAGGTCGAGGGCCTTCAAGGCCGAGGCTATGGTAACCAAGGTTTCGATCGAGGCCGCTTCACCTGCTATTTTGAGCGGGGCAACCGCCCACAGATCGACTTCCGCGGCATCCGCGGTCTTTGATCCGGCTCTGAATTAGCACAAAACTCTTCCCCACCGGGCGGTTCAGGCTTGCGTAAGCCTGGGCCGCCTACCTATTATGGCCATATGGGGCGTTTGGTGGGTGCCCTTTCCGAATGACAAAAACAGGAGGGAGCATATGGCTCACCAATCACGGATCGCAGGCTACGCTGGCATTATTGCCGCGGCGTCTCTCGCGTTTACCCCGGCACAAGCTCAAGCTGCCGAAACCGCACCTCACGGTACGGCCGGTTACGCGACTGGCTTCTTGGCGCAAAGCACCGCATTGAACTCACCGAACGGTTCCGCTTTTCCCATTGCCTTGCCGGGCTCTGACAACGTTCAAGAATGGCGGCGTGGTTGGCGCCGAGGCTGGCGTGGCCGCCGTTACCGCGGTCGCCGGGGCATTCGTGGTGGTGACATTCTTGCCGGGGCACTGGTGATCGGTGGCATTGCTGCCATCGCAAGCGCCGCCAACAATAACCGTCGCCGTGATCGCGAAGTCGTTGTGGTTGATCGCCGCGTGCGCGACCGCGACTATGATTACCGCCCAGAGAACCGCCGCAACACGCGTCGTTCAACGACCGGCGGCTCTGGCATCGACAATGCTGTTTCGATGTGCCTCAATGAGATTGAGCAAGACATCCGTGTCGACAGCGTCGATGGCGCAAGCCGCGTCGGCAGTGGGTGGATCGTGACTGGATCGCTCTTCGATGGATCAGGCTTCTCATGCCAGATCGACAATTCGGGTCAGATCTCTGGAGTTGACTATGGTCGCGGCGGCGGCACGTCATCGCTTGATAGCACTCAAACATTTGCTCGTGCCGAGGGCCAATGGTCGGATGACCGTTATGCCAACGCGCGTGCTGATGTTGGTGGTGGCACCCGGCCTGATCTTGTGATTGATCCGAATGATGAGCGGCTGCCTGCCTATCCGGGCGGCCCGCTACCTGGCGAGGAATCGCCTGAGTGATCCTTGGTGTCAGCTATGAGAGAGGGCTCTTGCTTTCTCCCATAGCTTGACCCCCCATAGCTAGGTAGGCCCAATTCAAAATGGATGGCGGCGGCGCGCATGGCAAAGCCTGCGAGGAAGGCCGCTATCCAGATCACCCAATTGTTGATGGCCAGAGCGCCTGCGAATTGCATTGCGATGACGGTGATCGCGGCGCTTAAGGCTGCTGCTGTGACATAAAGCTCTGGGCGAATAATGATCGACGGCCGTCCGGCGACTACATCGCGGATCACCCCACCAACACAGCCCGTAATCACTCCCATCAGCGCGGCTGGAAGGGGCGGAATGCCATAGGCGAGCGCCTTGGCGCTTCCAAGCACAGCATAGGCGGCTAATCCCAGAGCATCCGCATAGTCGAGCAATTTCCCATCCCACCAACGTACCGGGGTAAACCACACGATCAACGCGGTCATAAGGCACACGGTTGAGGCCCAGGGGTCTTGCATCCAAAAAACCGGCGCATCGATCAGCAGATCGCGCACAGTTCCCCCACCAACGCCCGTGACCAATGCGAAGAAGCCCATGGTGACAAAGGTCTGCCGCTCACGCGCAGCAACAAGCGCGCCTGAAAGCGCGAACACCGCAATCCCGGCTATGTCCAGCCAGTCGAGGATTGGGGTGAGAACTGTCTCGTTCATGACGAGGCTGTTTTCGCGCGTGTCTTGCGGCGGCGGAACATCAGAATGCAGCCCATAATTGCTCCGAGGAGCGACAGCGCTGCAAAACCAATCAGGATCGGGTGACTGGTGTCCTCGCGCTCTGAGAGGTCCATGATGTGCAAACCCCACATAAAATCGAACCAGCGCCACCATCGCGTGCGCACCGCTTCGACCTCGCCTGTATCGCGCCCGATGTAGACATTGGTGCCGTCTTCCAGAGAGACTTGCCAAACGGGGCGGGGGCGGCGGAAATCGAAGGGCACTTCTTCGGCTTCAAAGAAACGTACCGATGTCACGTCATTGCCGCCTAAAATTCGCTGCGCCGCAATTGCGCGCGCACCTTCGGCATCGACTGGTGGGATGGCCTCCCCGGTCGCATAGTCAACCCGCGTGGTAACTCCATCGGTCGTCGTAAGAATAGCAATTGCGCGCCCTTCTTGCATCGTCAGTCGCATATCCTTGAGCTGGGCATCCTCGGTCGCGAGAGCGCTGTCTTCGATTACCAGCGGAGCTTCGGCAACAGATATGCGCAAATGCTCGCCGCGCACTTCTTCGATAGGTTTGATCACCATGAACAGCCCGCTTGCGAGCCACATAACGATAGGCACGCCGACCAGCCAGCCTAGCCAGATGTGCCATTTGACAAGGAGCTGCATTGCATTTTGTTGAGCCATAGGCAGCGCCCATGGCGAAGGCCGATCAACTGTGCAAGATATTCCCAATCGCACGGGCAGCCTCAATGCAATCGAGATCGCTCATAAGCGGCCCCATGACCTGCATCCCGCACGGAAGCTCCGCGCCTTCATAGGTTCCCGAACCAATCGGGAGGACCGTCGAGGGCAAGCACGGGAAGGTCGCGATGCCCGACCAGGCAAGACCATTGGCACCCGGCACATCCGCGCCATTGATACGCATCGGCTGATCGAAGGCGCGCTTGTCGCTATGAGGGATCGCCGACACAGGGGCAGGGGGCGCAAGGACAAAGTCATAGGTCTCGAACAGTGCCGCCCATTGCGCTTGATTGGCGGCCTGCGCATCGAGCAGGTCGAACCAGTCGGTCGCGCTTGCTTGTGATCCATTGGGCGAAGGTGCCCCGCGCGCCATCGCCACATTGAGCATGAGCATATAGTCTGCCTGCTGCTTCGCGAGATCTGGGATGAGATCACTTGTCCTGTCGACTGATACGCCGGCCTTGATCAGCGCCTCAATCGCCGCCTGGGTTGGTTCGGCCACAGAAGCATCAACCGGCGCTCCGGGATACTCCGTGATCGCCAGGATGCGGCAATCCCTCAGCGGTTTACCCGAGCTGGCGAGAGGGTACTGTCCTGCCACTTGCATCATTATGCCGAGATCATCTGCATTTCGCGCAAACGGCCCTGCCACCGAAAGAACGCCATCATAGGCCGCGACAAAGTCCTTTCGGCGCGCCATTTGAGGATGCACATGGCCACGCTTGGAGATGAGGCCCCAGGTCGGCTTATGCGCCCAAACCCCGCAGAAATGGGCGGGCACGCGGACCGATCCGCCAATATCGGTACCAAACTCAATCGGCACCATTCCAGAGGCGACCGCCGCCGCGCTTCCACCAGAGGAGCCGCCGGGTGATCGGTCTGTGTTGTGAGGATTGTTGGTCCGTCCATAGACTGGATTGAAGCTCTGCCAATCGGTGAGGTCGACCGGCACATTAGTCTTGCCCAGGATCACCGCGCCCGCCGCTTTGAGCCGGCGAACCAGTTCGCTGTCGCTGGTGGCCACATAGCTGGTGAGCCGCTTGTGTCCCCAACAGCTTTGCAGTCCTGCGACGTCAAAGCTCTCTTTGACCGTCATCGGCACACCGAAAAGCGGCTGGTCAGCGGAAGGGCCACTTGCATCCATGGCCTTGGCGGTTTCTGCTGCGCGCTCAAAATCCGGAACAGCAAGCGCGTCAATCTCAGCATCGAGATGCTCGATCCGCGCGATCGCAGCGTCCACTGCCTCAGCAACTGATAGCCGCCCTTCGCGGATCGCTACCGCCGTTTCCAGAGCGCCGGGTTTGTTGGTCAGTCGCGGATAGGCCATTTGTCTCGCTCCCCTAGGCCTTCACTCCTATGCGAGGCTCGGGACAAGAGCAATCCACCGCGGAGGACTACTCCTGCGAACCGATTTCTTCGCCGCGCGCGAGAGTCATCAATTGCTCACCAAGCTTAAAGGCAGACCCGCCATTGAGGTTTGCCAAAACCACGACCGTTGCATTCTCGTCAGGGTCGTAGCCGAGAAACGCATTGAACCCTTCGATTCCCCCGCCGTGCCAATAGGCTTTGCCGTCCTCATCGTCCTCGATCAGGATGCCGAGGCCATAGGTATCGGTGCCGCGCGCAGGAAACGGTGTAGGCGTGACATATTGCGCAAGACTCTCAGCCGATAGCACCGCTCCACCGAACACGCCGCGCTGCCATTTGAGCAGGTCACCTGTGGTTGAATAGAGCGCACCAGCGCCCGCCGGGATCGCCATATTCACATATTCGGCGTTGATCACGCCGTTGCTAGATGGCGAGTATCCTGCGGCCCGATTGGGCAAAATAGCATGGCTCCGGTCAATTCCGGTATCCTCCATACCCAGCGGGCTGAACAGGTTCGCTTGGACGAACGCGTTGTAATCCTTGCCGCTCACCTTTTCGACAACGCGCGACAGCAGAACGTATCCCGAATTGGAGTATTTCCACTGCGATCCGGGCTCAAACTCTAGTGGCAAGCCAGTGAAGCGCGCAATCAACTCATCCTGAGTGGTGGGAAGGAACTTGAATGTACCGAAGTCGTCGAGTGAGGTCACACTGGGTACGCCAGACGTGTGTTGCAGCAAGTGACGCAGCGTCACGCCCTCCCATGCGGCTGGTGCGTTTTCGAGATGCTGGCCAACGGGATCGTCGAGCGTCAGCTTACCTCGCTCTTGCAGCAGAAGGATCGCGACCGCCGTGAATTGCTTGGTCACAGACCCAATTCTGAACTTGGTTGAGGATGTGTTTGCTATGTTCCATTCGAGATCCGCCGAGCCCCATGCCTTGTCGACGAGAATCTCTCCATCCTTGGCAACCAGCACGGCCCCCATAAACGCGCCGGAATCCGCCTCCGCTTCGACGATCTGTTCCATGCTAGCGGTATCTTGAGCGTGAGCCGGGAATTGGCTTACCATTAGGGCAAGCGGTGAGAAAGCGAGTGCAAGTTGGCGAGATCGAAGCATGATGTTGGCCTTATAGTGTGTTGGATATATAATACACAAATACACCGAGACGAACTTTGCGCAAGATGTTTTTAGAGGAGCGTCAAAGCGATGACAGAAACCGATCTTCTGCTGCGTAGTCGAACAGGTCCCATGGATAGGCCGCGAGCTGTGGGAAGGCGGCGCGCCAGTCAGCGGGGGGATTTCGGCGGAACCATTTGATCTGAGCGCTCAGCGAATGGCCACCATACCTCGCTCCAAACCCAGACGCATCACCCTGTCCATTCTCGAGCGCGCAGCTTTTGTTGCTTGAGATTCTGAACGACCTCGGAACGGACCACGGCGTTCTGCCCACAGAGCCTATTGGAGCGCCTTCGAACAGTTTGAGTTCCACTTGAGCCTCGCATAGTTCGGCAATTTCACGACCGATTTGGGCGACGCTTTCGTGTGCGTCACTGGCAAGGTTATACACGCCGCCCCACGCAAAATTGTCTGCTTCGATGCAGAATTTGGCGATGTCCTGAGTGTCTGTAGTGTCAAACTGACTTCGGCCTGCAAACGCGAGAGGAATTTTCGTGCGGCCATCCAAAATCCGTTTCACAAACCACCACTCGCGCGGGTGTTTCCCATGAGGACCATAAATTGCGCACGGACGGATCACCGTGGCTCGGTCTCCAAACAGATCGAGCGCTCTGTTCTCCATTCGAACTTTGCGCGTTGAATATGTTTGGGGGCCAGGGGGAACGGTCGATTGCTCCTCATCAACGGGGGCGTCGAATTCCGGAAAGCCATTTACGGCTGCCTCATCGAGCGTTCGGCCTTGATCGTCACAATATACGCTCGCCGATGAGATCGTAATCAATCGCCCGACCGCGTCAGGATCGTAACGCACAATATCATCTTCATCGAATGCGATCGTGTCGATAACGAGATCGGCCTTCGGTGCTCGATCTTGGCCGGTAGTGTACTCGATGAAGCGCTCACCCGGCCGAAGCTGCCAAGCTGGCTTGGATCGTGAGCAGATACTTACGTCCCAATCATGGAACGCAAATTCATAGCCAGCAGCATAGCCGATCTGGCCCGCTCCGATGATTGCGACTGAACGGGCCAATTCAACGTCTCCAGCTTACATATGGATCGGCTTGCCCTGAACTGCCATGGCCGCTTCCTTGAAGGCTTCGGCGTGGGTGGGGTGCGCGTGACAGGTGTAGGCGATGTCTTCCGACGTTGCGCCAAATTCCATCGCTTGGGCTGCCTGTGCGATCATGGTGCCAGCAAGGCTGTTGATCATCCATACGCCCAGAACGCGGTCGGTCTCTGCATCAGCAATAACCTTCACAAAACCATCGGTGTCGCGGTTTGCCTTGGCGCGACTGTTCGCCATCATCGGGAACTTGCCGACCTTGACGGCCTTTTTGTCGCCGCCAGCTGCTTCGATAGCTTGCTCTTGGCTAAGGCCGACGCCCGCGATTTCCGGTGTGGTGTAGACGACGCTTGGGATCACATCGTGGTTCACAATGCCGGTTTCGCCAGCGATGTTTTCAGCGACTGCTACGCCTTCATCCTCGGCCTTGTGGGCAAGCATCGGGCCGGGGGCTACGTCACCGATTGCCCATACGCTGTCGACGCCGGTGCGGAAATCGTGGTTGATCTCTATCTGACCGCGATTGTTGACCTTTAGCCCTGCCTTGTCGAGCGCGAGCCCTTCGGTGTTAGGACGGCGACCAATCGCAACCAGAACATGGCTGGCATCGATTGTCTGCTCATCACCCCCTTCGGATTTCTCGACAGTGAGAGCGACCTTCTTGCCTTTTACAGTG
Source organism: uncultured Erythrobacter sp. (assembly GCF_947502395.1). GTDB lineage: Bacteria > Pseudomonadota > Alphaproteobacteria > Sphingomonadales > Sphingomonadaceae > Erythrobacter. Next base: position 744,537 of record NZ_CANMZM010000001.1, on the reverse strand, counting down.
GCCCCAGTGACCTTATGGCCGAGCATCATTTCCATGCCCTGCTTCTTGAAGATCTTGTTCGATTCCTTGCGCACTTCCTCATCCATGCCGGGGAGGATCTGCGGCAGGAATTCCACCACGGTGACCTTCGCGCCAAGACGACGCCATACGCTGCCAAGCTCAAGGCCAATCACGCCGCCGCCGATGACGACTAGGTGTTCTGGCACTTCGGAAAGCTCGAGCGCGCCTGTGCTGTCAACGATGCGTCCACCTGCGTTGTCGACTTCGACACCGGGGAGGGGAGTGACCGAAGAGCCGGTAGCGATCACGATGTCTTTTGCGGTGACGGTTTCGTCGCCCACTTTGACCGTATGCGCGTCTTCGAAAGAGCCAAGGCCCTTGAGCCACGTCACCTTGTTCTTCTTGAACAGAAACTCGATGCCGCCGGTGAGCTCGCCTACGGCTTTGGTCTTTTCGCCCATCATTTTCGACAGGTCGAAGGTTGCCTTGGCATCAATGCCCCACGTCGCGAAGTGACCACCCTCTGCTTCTTCGAAGAGTTCGGAAGCGTGAAGCAGAGCTTTGGAAGGTATACAGCCGACATTGAGGCATGTGCCGCCCAGTGTTTCGCGGCTTTCCACACAGGCCGTTTTAAGGCCCAATTGCGCGGCGCGAATGGCGGCGACATAGCCACCGGGGCCGGCGCCAATAACAAGACAGTCGTAATCGTATTCAGCCATTCTCAGCTCCGTGATCCCTGGTCAAAAAGTAGGATCTGCATTCCTTATTTCAATTCGGGCGCTTGCCGATCAAAGATCAATCAGCATCCGGGTCGGGTCTTCGATCGCTTCCTTGATGATCTTGAGCGCGGTCACAGCCTCGCGGCCGTCGATCAGACGGTGATCGTAGCTAAGGGCGATGTACATCATCGGGCGTATTTCCACCTGACCGTTGATCGCAACCGGGCGGTCCTCAATGCGGTGAAGGCCCAGCACTGCCGACTGCGGTGGGTTGATAATTGGGGTCGACATCAGTGAGCCGAACACACCGCCGTTGGAGATGGTGAAGGTGCCGCCGGTCATATCCGCCATGGTAAGTGTGCCGTCTTTTGCGCGCTTGCCAAAGTCGGCGATGTCTTTCTCGATCCGGGCAAAGCCTTTGTCCTGACAATCGCGGATCACCGGGACCACAAGGCCATTGGGAGCCGAGACAGCAACCGAGATATCGACATAGTCGTGATAGACGATTTCATCGCCCTCGATATAGGCGTTGACGCTCGGCACGTCTTTCAATGCAAGACAGGCAGCTTTTGCGAAAAAGCCCATGAAGCCGAGGCGAATGTCGTGCTTTTTAGCGAAGAGGTCTTTGTATTTGGTGCGCGCTTCGATCACCGCGCTCATGTCCACATCGTTGAAGGTGGTGAGAAGCGCTGCCTCTTCCTGAGCGCCTTTGAGGCGCTTGGCGATGGTCTGGCGCATGCGGGTCATTTTGACGCGCTCTTCGCGGCGTTCGCCCGTGCTGGCTGGAGCAGGTGCGGGTGACGCAACTGGTGCCGGGGGCGGATCGCTTTTGGCCTTCGCTGCGGCGATCACGTCCTCTTTGGTCAGGCGACCGTCTTTGCCAGTGCCCTTGATTGTGCTGGGGTCAACCCCGTGTTCCAGTACGGCGCGGCGCACGGCTGGTGAAAGCGTCTGTGCGGCACCCGTATCGGCTGGCGCGCTGGCTGCTGGGCTCTCTGCCTTCGCAGCCGAGGCAGGAGTACTAGCGCTCGCGCCTTCTTCAATAACCGCAATAACCGCGCCCACTTCAACGGTGTCGCCTTCGGCGGCGCGGTGCTCGCTCAGAATGCCGGCAACGGTTGAGGGCACATCAACCGCGACTTTGTCGGTCTCAAGCGAACAGATTGGTTCATCCACGGCAACCGCGTCGCCGGGCTGTTTGAGCCATTCACCGATGGAGCCTTCCGTGACCGATTCACCAAGGACCGGGACTGTGATTTCAGTGGCCATTGTTCGTATTCCCTAAATGCAAATGTGCAAAATTATTCAGTAAGACCAAGCGCTTCGGCGACGAGCTGCGCTTGTTGTTCGGCGTGGCGTTTGGCAAGACCCGTCGCAGGCGAGGCGGAGGCATCGCGTCCGACGTAGAAGGGCCGCATGCCAAAGTGGCCGCCCAGTTCGAGCGATTTTTCAATGTGACTTTCGACAAAGAACCACGCGCCGTTGTTCTTGGGCTCTTCCTGACACCAGATGACCTCTTTGAGGTTCTTCATGCGGCTAAAGCGCAGACCCAAAGGATCGCCGGGGAAGGGGTAAAGCTGTTCGATACGGATGATCGAAATGTCGTCAATGCCTTCTGCATCGCGCTTTTCAATCAAGTCATAGGCGACCTTGCCCGAACACAGGACAACGCGCTTGATCTTCTCATCGGCTGGCGTGTTCGTTTCCATCGCGGGGTCAGATTTGATCCGCTTGAACTGCCAATCGCCTTGGAATTCCTCGCGCGGAGATTTTGCCATGGGGTGACGCAGAAGCGATTTGGGCGTCATGATGACCAATGGCTTGCGGAAGGAACGCAGCATCTGGCGGCGTAGGACGTGGAAGTAGTTCGCCGGCGTGGTGATGTTACAGACCTGGATGTTGTCCGACGCGCACAGCTGAAGGAAACGCTCCAGTCGCGCAGAAGAGTGCTCCGGACCCTGACCCTCATAGCCGTGAGGCAAAAGCATCACGAGACCGTTGGCGCGCAGCCATTTGGCTTCGCCAGCAGCAATGTATTGGTCGATCATGATCTGCGCGCCATTGGCAAAGTCGCCAAATTGCGCTTCCCAAAGCACAAGGCTCTTGGGGTCAGCCATCGCGAACCCGTATTCAAACCCAAGCACGCCGTATTCGGAAAGCGTGCTGTCATAGACCTCAAACTTGCCGTGGGGCAGGGTGGTCAGCGGGATGTATTTGTCTTCGGTTTTTTGATCGACCCACACCGCATGACGCTGTGAGAATGTGCCGCGTCCGGAGTCTTGACCAGACAGGCGGACGTTGTAGCCTTCCATCAAGAGGCTACCGAAGGCGAGCGCCTCTGCGGTGGCCCAATCGAAACCATCCCCGCTTTCAAACATCTCTGATTTTGCCTTAAGCACGCGGCCCAAGGTTTTGTGAATATTCACATCTTCGGGAACCTCGGTTAGCGTGCGGCCAAGCGCTTCGAACGCTTTGGGTTCAATCGCAGTATCAACATTGCGGCGCGCCGTTTCGTCATCGACCGGCTTGTTAAGGCCAGCCCAGCGCCCACCAAACCAGTCCGCCTCATTTGCGGAATAGCTTTTGGCTGCCTCGAATTCTTCCTCGAGAAGAGCGGTGAACTCACCTGCAACCTTTTCGCGGTGACCTTCGTCGATCACACCTTCGGCAATCAGGCGCTCTTCGTACACTCGGCTCACCTTGGGGTGGGTTTTGATCACGTCATACATCAGCGGCTGAGTGAACTTAGGCTCATCACCTTCATTGTGGCCAAAGCGGCGGTAGCACCACATGTCGATAACCACATCGCGGTGGAATTTCTGACGGTATTCAATCGCCAGCTTACAAGCGAAGGTCACCGCTTCGGGATCATCGCCGTTTACGTGGAGGATCGGTGCCATCACGCCCTTTGCAACGTCGCTTGGATAAGGCGAGTTGCGTGCGAAGCGGGGACTTGTGGTAAAACCAATCTGATTGTTGATGATAAAGTGAATGCAACCGCCAGTGTCGTAGCCGTTGACGCCCGACAGGCTGAGGCTCTCCCACACGACGCCTTGGCCAGCGAAGGCTGCATCGCCGTGGATCAGCACGGGAAGCACCTGATCTTTGGTCGCAAGGTTATCGCGGATCGCTTGCTGTGCGCGACTTTTCCCAAGAACAACCGGGTTTACCGTCTCAAGGTGTGAGGGGTTGGGGGTGAGCGACATGTGCACGCTGATCCCGTCAAATTCGCGGTCGGTGCTGGTGCCGAGGTGATATTTCACATCGCCCGAACCGCCCACGTCTTCGGGGTTTGCTGTTCCGCCGGAGAATTCGTGGAAGATGACCTTGTAGGGCTTAGCCATCACATTGGCGAGCACGTTCAAGCGGCCCCTGTGCGCCATCCCATAGATGATCTCACGCACGCCAGCGCTGCCGCCATGTTTGATAACGGCCTCAAGCGCCGGGATCATCGATTCACCGCCGTCTAGGCCAAAGCGCTTGGTTCCAACATATTTCTTGCCGAGGAATTCCTCATAGCCTTCGCCGCGAAGGACGGCGGCCAGGATTGCTTTCTTACCCTCGGGTGTAAACTGGATGGTGTCGCCGGGGCTTTCGAACTTGTCTTGCAGAAAGCGCCGTTCTTCGGTGTCGGCGATATGCATATATTCCAGGCCAACATTGCCGCAATAAACCTCGCGCAGGCGGCGATAGAGCGCGCCCACAGTCGTCCATTCCATGCCCAGAACGCCGCCAACATAGACTTCCTCGTTTTCCTTTCCTTCAAGCTCGTGAAAGGCAAGGGTGAGGTCAGCCGGGGGCCCCTGTTTCTTTGAAATGCCCAGCGGATCAAGATCAGCAGCCCGATGCCCGCGCACACGGTACAGTCGCACAAGGGTCATTGCCTTGTTGGAAAGATCGGATGCGTGGCGCAGTGCTTCTTCGTCCAATGGCTTGCCAGCCGCTTTGGACGCAGATTTCACCGCCTTTTCAACCTCCACACGCATTTGCGTGGGGTCCATGGCGGCATTGAGGTCAGCGCCTGCATCGGCGACTTCGGCCATCCACTTGGGATTGCCCCAGGATGGACCCGGTTGCGGGCCTTCCTGATCGGTCATGTCAGGGATGAAGCTGGCGGTTTCTTTGTTCATATCTCTGAGTCCCAGCGAAGGCTGGGACCTCCCTCGATTTGGCGCATCGTCAAAAGAGAGAACTGGAAAGATCGCCCCAGCCGGGGTTTTTCTCTTCGATCCGCTTTACTTTCCATGCGCGCTTCCAAGCTTTCATTCTTCTCTCAGCGATCCTTGCCGCGTGGACATCATCATGTCGCTCAAACCAGACCAATGTCTGGCAATTGTATGTCTTCGCAAACCCCGAAACGGCTCCGGAGCGATGCTGTTCGAGGCGCCGTGAAAGGTCGTTTGTGACGCCGATATAGAGGACCCCGTCTTTCCTGTTGGTCAGGATGTAAACGAAGCCTTCTCCCAATCCTTCTGGCCCTCTTTGTGCGTCCCAGCGAAGGCTGGGACCTCTCTAAACTTGGCTCATGGCCGATGGAGGTCCCAGCCTTCGCTAGGACACACCAGATCGATCAGGCCATTTCCTTGAGCATGGCGTCGAGCGTCGTGCCCAGCTCTGATGGTGATGGGCTGACGCGGATGCCCGCATCTTCCATGGCTGCGATCTTGTCGTCCGCACCGCCTTTGCCGCCGGACACAATCGCGCCAGCGTGACCCATGCGGCGGCCCGGAGGCGCTGTGCGGCCTGCGATAAAGCCAACGGTGGGCTTGGAACGACCCTTGGCCGCTTCTTGCTTCAAGAATTCAGCGGCTTCTTCTTCGGCAGACCCGCCAATTTCGCCGATCATGATCATCGACTTGGTTTCAGGGTCATCGAGGTAAAGGTCGAGCACATCAATAAAGTTGGTGCCGTTTACAGGGTCACCGCCAATACCAACAGCCGTCGTCTGGCCAAGGCCCACGGCCGTTGTCTGGTGCACGGCTTCATAGGTTAGCGTGCCAGAGCGTGAGACCACGCCAACGCTGCCCTTCTTAAAGATGGAGCCCGGCATAATGCCGATCTTGCACTCATCAGGGGTCAGAACGCCAGGGCAGTTCGGGCCGATGAGGCGCGATTTGGAGCCGGTGAGAGCAGCCTTGGCGCGCACCATGTCGAGCACAGGAATGCCTTCAGTGATGCAGATGATCAGCTCAACTTCCGCCTCAATCGCCTCGCAAATCGCGTCGGCTGCAAAGGGAGGGGGGACGTAGATGCAAGAAGCAGTCGCACCGGTCGCAGCTTTCGCTTCGCGCACGGTGTTAAACTGCGGCACGCCGATATGTGTCGAGCCCCCTTTACCGGGAGTAACACCTGCAACCATTTGGGTGCCGTAATCGAGCGCCTGCTGGGTGTGGAAGGTGCCGGTGTTGCCGGTCATCCCTTGGGTGATGACCTTGGTGTCTTTGTTAATCAGAATGCTCATTCGCTATCCTCATACGTCATACCGGCGAAGGCCGGTATCCAGTGAAACAGGGCACCGTCCTTGCCATACTGGACCCCGGCCTGCGCCGGGGTGACGGAACCAATTCAACTACAAACCAATTCGAACAAATCGTCCCAATTGGGGTTCTTCTCTTCAATCACGCGCAACTTCCAAGCGCGCTTCCATTCCTTCATTTGCTTCTCGCGAGTGATTGCCGCTTCAATGGTGTCGTGTTGTTCAAACCAGACAAGCATCTTACAGCCATATTTCTTCGTGAAGCCTTCAACCTTTCCTTCGCGGTGTTCCCAAGCGCGTTTTGGTAAGTCGCTGGTTACACCAATGTAAATCGTCCCATTCCTGCGGCTTGCCATGATGTAGACAAAGCCGCCTCTTTCCATCTCAATCGTCATTCCGGCGAAGGCCGGAACCCAGTCCTAAGCTCGCAACTGGACCCCCGCCTTCGCCGGGGTGACGGGTGTCTTCGTTAAACAAGAGGCATCCCTTCAGGACCAACTATCACATACGCACCTGCAGCCCAGCCAACCACAGCGACTGCGAAGACGGCAAGAATCTTAAGCCTCTCCCAACGACTGAGTTTTTTTGTTGAAAACGCGCTGTAGAGCAAGACGAGACCCCCGATGAACACCGCCAAAAAGAAGAAAACAAGAAGCCCAGCCCATCCCAAAGCCCCAACCGCAAAGCCAAAGCATAGAGCGGTAATGCATACGGAGATATTCCGGAAAGCAGGCCAGGTCACGCTCACGCCAGCGAGCTATCCAGACCCTTACACGCCTCAAGCAGCTCTTCGACTGCGTCGGTTGAGACTTTGAGGTTGGCTTTCTCTTCGTCGCTAAGCTCGATTTCGACCACTTCCTCGGTGCCGCCTGCGCCGATCACTGTTGGAACGCCGACATACATGCCGTCCACGCCGTATTTGCCTTCAACAAAGCTTGCACAGGGCAGGATGCGTTTTTGGTCGCCGATGTATGCTTCGGCCATCGCAATCGCTGATGTAGCCGGTGCGTAGTAAGCCGAACCGTTGCCAAGGAGGCCAACGATCTCGCCGCCGCCTTTGCGGGTGCGGTCTACGATTTCGTCGATGCGGGTCTCGGAGACGCCTTTGATCTTTGCGTAATCGTCCACCGGAATGCCGTTGATCGTGGTGTAACTCTTCACCGGAACCATGGTGTCGCCGTGGCCGCCAAGAACGAAGGCGTTGACGTCTTTGACGCTGCAATCGAACTCCCAAGCAAGGAAGGTCGCGAAGCGCGCGCTGTCGAGAACGCCTGCCATGCCGACAACCTTGTTGTGCGGAAGGCCAGAGAACTCACGCAAAGCCCAAACCATCGCGTCCAGCGGGTTGGTGATGCAGATGACGAAGGCGTCGGGGCAGTTGTTCTTAATGCCTTCGCCAACGGCCTTCATCACAGAGAGGTTGATGCCCAGAAGGTCATCGCGGCTCATGCCGGGCTTACGGGGAACGCCAGCGGTAACGATCACTACGTCTGCTCCAGCGATATCAGCGTAATCATTGGTGCCAGTGATTTTGGCATCAAACCCCTCAACCGGGCCGCATTGTGACAGGTCGAGCGCCTTACCCTGAGGCATGCCTTCCGCGATATCGAACAGGACGATATCGCCAAGTTCTTTCTTTGCAGCGAGGTGGGCGAGCGTGCCGCCAATCATACCAGAGCCAATGAGTGCGATCTTCTTGCGGGCCATAGAGGGGGTGATCCTTCCCTTGAGATTTCGGGACGAGGAGAGGCTTGCAGGCCTTGACCTGGCGCGTTCGTCCCAATGCGCCAGTGCCCGCATTCACAGCGGCCTAAGCCTCGCATTAACCGAATGCAACCGCGAAAGACGCCCAACTGGCAACTATCTTTGCAAATAGTTTGCAAGTGCAATAAGTAGACTAAGGGTAAGGTTTACCCAGCGTCAATCTGATTTGACAGTTGAGAGGTTAGGCCGAGGCGCGGCGAGGAGTGTTGTCGCGCTCTTGCGCAATCAGCATGGCTGCCAAATAGTCGGGCACGGCACGGCTGAAGTGATAGCCCTGGCCCAGATTGCACCCGGCATTGCGCACGGCAGTGACTTGCTCGGCAGTCTCAAGCCCTTCTGCGACAATGTCCATACCCAGTGTGGTGCCCATTTTGGCAACCGCCTGGATGATCGCCTCGCTCTTCTTGCCAACCTCGGCACCGGAAACAAAGCTGCGGTCGACCTTGATCTTTGAGAAGGGAAATTTGTTAATGTATCCGAGCGAAGAATAGCCCGTGCCAAAATCATCGAGCGCAAATCGCACGCCAAGCTCAGACAGCTCTTCGATGAAGGCGGAAGTTGAGTGATTGTCTTCGATAAAGAGGCTCTCAGTCACCTCCAACTCAAGCCGATGCGGTGGAAGGCCGGCCTCGCGCAGCGCGTTCTTGATACCAAGCGCGGCCCCCGGCGCACGGATCTGCAACGGTGAAAGGTTTACCGCAACAGTGACATCGTCAGGCCACGTCGCCGCGATCCGTGCCGCTTGCACCGTGATCCAATTGCCGAGTGTCACGATAACGCCCGTTTCTTCTGCGACTGGTATAAATTCGTTTGGCCGAAGCTCACCTTTTTCCGGATGGAACCAGCGTACCAGCGCCTCAAAAGTCTTGATCCGACTGGTCTCGAGATCGACGATGGGTTGGAAGAATATTGAAAGCTCGTCGCGCTGGATCGCGGTGCGGAGCTCCGCTTCAATCTCACGCCGACGAACAAGGTCGCGGCTCATCGAGGGATCGTAGAAGCACGTTTGTGAACGCCCGCCAACTTTGGCGTGATAAAGCGCCAGATCAGCGCGCTGCATAAGCTGATCAGCGTCAATGGCGCTATCAGGAATAAGCGCGACACCCAGAGACGCGCGTATCTCCAGGAGCTCTCCATCGACGCGCATTGGGCACATGATCTCGCAGTGGATCTCGCTGGCGATCAGCTCTGCGTGTTTGACATCATCGACCGGGCAAAACACGATAAATTCGTCGCCGCCGAAGCGCGCGACAGTGCTGCCATCAGGAGATACCTCAACCAATCGTTCGGCCACACCCTTGAGAACCTTGTCACCAACTGGGTGGCCCAAAAGGTCATTCACTTCCTTAAAGCGATCAAGGTCGATCCAGATCAGAGCAAGGCGGGCATCCTCCTCCGCCGAGGCCAACTCTTCTGACACGGCATGGTTGAGACCAGCGCGGTTGGCGAGTCCCGTGACAACGTCGGTGCGAGCAAGGGTTTGCATCTCGTCAGCGAGATCAGCATTGGCGTTGGCCGACGCGATTGAGTCTCGAAGCACACTGAAAATCTTGCGCGTGATCATCGATTGCGCAGGGATCAACAATAGGATCGTGATGCTCAGCGCGACGAGCCCAACTTTCATTGTCAGGAAACTAACGAGGGCAATTGGCAGGCAAGAAAACGCCAGTTGACCGATCGCAATGGTAGGCCGTCCGGCGTTACGCGCTGAAACGCCGATACCGTATCCGAGCGCATTGGCGACCATCAGAACCTGGACCTGCGAAGAGCTGTCGATGAGGATTGTGTAGGCAGCCATCGTGCCAAGTGCCAGAGCAAAACTGAAGGCACCGATTTCATACGCCAACTCGAGCATGGCAGTCGAATTGCCATCAGAGTCAGCCGAAAGTCTCAGTGCAGCAACAACTCTTATCGTCGCGATGATTGCGAGCACTGCGGCAGCGATCCACAGCCCGGACAAATCCGCAATCCACGCCGCCACGCTTGCCGCGCCGACGGTTGCAACCGCGCCAGTCACAAGGCTCGCCGGACTGGAGTACAATGTGTGGACTAGGGTTCGGCGAACCCTTTGGTCAACCGCGTCCTCCATACTACGGCCCGGCAGAAGATGTCTCGGCTTAAAAATGAACTTTGTCCTGCTGCTACCAACACGGTGCCATAAGGAAAAGAAATCACAGAAGGGTTAACGCGACACCTCAGCGTCGCGGCGTAGGTACACTTCTAAGCGAGTTTTCAGCGATTGAAGAAAGCCATTACTAGGAAGTGCGGCCAAAAAGCCCATGCCTAAGCGCCTTGTTTTCCAAGAAGCGCATGTGGGTCGATCCCTTCGGAACGCCAGGTTTCAAGTGCTTGCAGATAAATCTTGGGTTCTGGGATGCTTAGTTTGCGCCGCACGTCTTCGATCGGGAGTGGCAGCAATTCGCGAATGGAATGTTCCACGATACGCTGAGTCAAACGTCCGTCGCGTCGCGCTTGTAGAAACGCACGAAGCACCGGGGCTTTCGTCTTAAGCTTCGCCATCATTAGCAGCGTGCCTAGCCAACCAAGGAACAAGTGTCCTGGGCTTGGGCGTTGATCGAACAGAAATGCCAGGAGACACTGTTCACCTAGAGTGTCGCGTCCGTAGCCAGTCAGCACGTGAAGGATATCATGAGTGTCGCGCAGACGGTTGTTGTACCACTCCACGCCATCTTCAAGCTTCACGAGATCTTTTCTGTAGACATTGGCCTCTTCGATAAGACCAGCAGCCGTCAGCCCTTCGGTTTCCATGAAATTGCAATAGACATCTGCGAAGCTGCCTCTCGGCATCTGCCTCAAAGTGGCATGATCGTCGAGAATGTCTGGCAGATAAGGCTCTGACTGATAGATATCTCGGCCCCGATCAGTGGCGAGAAACGCAGCCGCTTGTTCCCCGACGCCGCGCCACGGCAATGCATCAAGCACGCCAAACAGCTCGTCGGTTCTGTCCTTATCTTTCACAAGTATCTTCAGATGCTTCCACGCTTTGGGGAAGTCGAATTTGGGGCGGCGGCGGTCAGGATGAATTATCGGAAGGAGTTCGACGCCCTCGCTGGTTTGCCGGGCAATCGTATCCGGCCCCAAGGTTCCGCCTTCGTCCCCGCCGGCATCGCGCAACAGGAAAGATGACGAACCTACGTCTCGTAGCGCCTCGCGAGCGCCCAACTTCTCCGCTTTTACACTCTGAGCCATACCCCAGATGCTGGGACAGGGTTAAGAAATTGTCAACCGGCATTAACCATTTGTAAACTATATATCCCATTTGCAATCACGGGATTTAAAATTCATTAAAATCAATGCATTAATTGCTATAATGCCTGGCTATTCTGGCCCGAAACACTTGCAGCCAAACGCCGATCCAGCGTCCGGGTGATGTCAACCCACCAGTCATAGGTTGGTCGGTCGCCGTCAAAGAATGCCTTCTCAGCCTGGGCTCTGGCCACTTGGGCTGCGCCAAGTCCGTGAGTTGCAAAGTGGCGAAGCGCCGCGCGCAGAACTTGCTCATTCTGCTGAGAACGCTCGGTGAAGTCCGCATTATCATTGGCGACCTGGGCTCTCGCTCGTGAGAGAAGTCTTTTGGCACCAAGTGAGCAAACCGACGTGAGGTTTGAGGGTTTTGCAGCGGCAAAATGGATTGACATAGAGCGACTTTGTCCAATCTCGTCTTGCCCCGTCGCAGATCCCGCAATGCCACGTGGGCTGCGCGAACCGGATAGGGTGGGGGACTGTTTATTCCGATCCCATTAGTGGCAATGCACCTAAGGCTTAGTTTGGAGCTAAGGTTGAGAGAGCATTAACCTTGAGGCCCGCACTCGACATGATTGCGCGCGAACGGGTCAGCGCGGTTCGCTGCCTTGCTCGACCGACTGCTCAGAAACGTCTTTTGCGCGGCGCTGCTCGTCTTCTTGCAGAGCCTCGCGAGCGGCATCGCTTTTCCATTGGCCTGCCCGCGCATAATCTTCGCGGACTTGCCCGGCACCGATTGTGCTCTGATCGACAAGGACTGAACCGGGTCCAGTGAGAGATGCAGAGGGAGTCCCAGCTTGTCCGGGAGTCATCGGCCCAATCGCATCACGATTTGTGGTCGGTGGCAATCCTGCAATGGCGCCTTGCGCGTTGGGGGTGCTGGCCGTGTCGATCTGAGTCTCGAATAGTGGAGCTGCTAATACACGCTCGCGCACGCCGGGTTCTACCCCGGCATAGCTTTGCGTGAACGCATCCTTTCGTCCGCCTGCGCCGCGATTGCGATAGAATCGATGCGCGCCAATCGTGCCGACATGATCGAGGCTCGAGGCCCAGTATGGGTTCACCCAGAGCGTGTGATAATGCGTGGCATGGCCAATCGGCTCATACACACTGCCAGCGAGCGCCTCACTCGCAAGATTTTGCGCTTTTTGCCATGTGCCACCGCTTGCAGTGCGTCTTAGGCTGCCGTCGCACGTGAAGGTGAACTGACACCCGGTGCTGCGGTTCGATCCCTGATAGACAACGCCGCACACGCTGTTTGGCCAATTGGCGTGGGCGACCCGGTTCAAAACCACCTGCGCAACCGCGCGTTGCCCCGCTTCGCTTTCGCTGGCCGCCTCGTACCAAATGGCCTGAGCCAAACAGCTTTGTGCGCGCGAATGACTGGTTCCCGCCATGCTGAAGAAGGGGCTCGCGCCGGGCCCTGCATCGATCAGAGCACCCACTTCGCGTCCTGCCTCGCCAATTCCTGGCGTAAGAGCATCTGCGGTGGGCAGCGCGATCAGAGCATTTGAAGGCGGCTCAGCGAGGAAGAAGAATGCGGAACCGGGAAAACTCATCCCTGGACGCTCAAACGGCATAGCGGGGTTGCGCTCAAGCTCAGCTTTGAGCCGTTCGCGCACCATTTCCGCCTCGGTCGGCGCACCGCCCGGCAATTGCCCAAAATCAGAAGGCGCAGCCATCGCTGGCACGGCTATGACTGCCAAAAGTGCAGCTATGCGGCGCTTGAGCGACCAGCCCTTAACGCTCGGCTGTGTGCTGGTCGCATTGACCGTCTCTGTCGTTTGCGTCCTATCGCGGAGCTTGGCCCCAGCGCTAGCGTCGCCAAGATAGATCACCTTAGGGGGTGACTTGAAAAGGGGCCTGTGGCCGAAAGAGAAGCGATTGCGTGTCATGGCGCGCGTCTGCGCGTATCGGGACAAGGGTTGGATGACGAGCGGCTAGCGGGGCTGTGTCCCGAATGCGCACATCTTGGGGAAGACCCTTAACGGTGAAGTGGGTCGACGGATAGCAGTCGCGAAGTGATTGGGGGGCGAGGCGCAGAGCATATAGAGAATGCCGGTACTAAGCAGCCGGAGTGGTTTGAGGGATGTGGAAAATGCCGGGCCGGTGAATCACGCTTTGAAGGTAAGATAAGGGCGCCGGGTGCAGCGACGAACCTTCTTACGAGCGATGACACACCAGCCCGGAGCGGCGGGTTAGGAGCGCCGCATCTCAATAACCTTTATCTGCTCTGCGCCTCGACGTTGCGACCCGAAGGGCGCCTGGCAAGAGAGTGCTAAAGAGGCCCTTTACATTCACCATTTTGTATAAAGCCGACACTTCATATTTTCTGTAGGCCCTCTAAAGGTAGAAAAACAATTTTTTTTCAGTGCTTTAAGTGATTTTTGCCGTGTTAACTATAGTGAGGATTAGGTGCCACGCAGGGCCCCGATAGGCCAGTTAAAGGGCTGTAATTGGGTGTTAGAGAGGGTTTTGGAGAGTTGAGTCGAGCCTCTAAAAGAGCTCAGGGTATGAAGCTATTCAAAAGCGCTATGTGGGCAAAGCCGGGCTAGGGCAGCCACATCACAGTGCGGTGCGTAACACAGATGGAATCACGCTCAATTTATGGACTTGCCATCAACTGACACGCTGACGATAGGAACGCCATGGCAGTCAAACTTGCATCACAAGCCGACGTAGAGGACTGGTTGGAAACTAGGCCGAGAGAATGGTCTTTGGCGATTGCTGAGCGAGCAAGTCTTCGTATTTTCCCTTTGTTTTTTGCTGACGATAACCACGATAGGGCGGATTATAAGAAGAAGGTCCTTGCTATCCTGCGGGCACTAGCAACGACCTCTGCCGCTGCTAAATTTGGACCCAACAAGGAAATCGCGGGAGCTGCTTACTCAGCTAGTCTGGGTGTCCTCTTTGGCGGCAACGCTGCTGCTCAAGCCTCTTTCGCTGCTGCGTACGCTGTGTACGCCTTTTTCCCCTCCAGCTCACATAACTATGATCTTTCGAACAAAATCGCTTCCGCAGGGAGTGCCGGAATAACATCCGGGACGAGTGTGGTGCAAGCGTCTGCTCATGCTGTTGCTGCTGCTTCAGGGTTAGATCCAGCCTCTTGGCATACGGCCGAAGCGGATTGTAAGGCGCTGGACTTGGGTACTTCAACCGATGAATTGGCAGAGGCTCATTTATGGGCTGATTGTCCGGCATGGTGGAATGATTTGTGGGACGCTGCACGTCGTTGGCTTTCTAGCTCGAACGAAGGCTTCGAAATCTGGCGTGAGTGGTACTACGGTCGCCTTGAAGGTCTGTCCCACGCTTTTGCTGATTTCGATGATGCTGCTGACGAAGCATTCTACCGCTGGATCGTCGAGCAAGACGACGAATGGTGGTCTCGCGAACCCGCCGAAGTGAATGCGGAAATCAAGGCGTTCGTCGATACCCTTCGTAAACCCAAAGACTCCTCTGACACCCGGGTCGATTTTTTCATCAGCTATGCTGGCGAAGACGAAGCCGCCGCGCGCGATATTGCTGCTGTGCTTGATGATCTCGGCAAGAGCTACCTCGTTCAGTATCGCGATTTTCCGCAGAGCAATTTCGTCAACATGATGAACGAAGCGATGGAACGCGCTGATCGGCTGATCCCGGTGTATTCGCGCAGCTACGTTGCTTCTGACTTTTGCAAGGCAGAATGGAACCACTACTTCAAAATCGATCCATCTGGCGCTGAACGCCGCATCGTCGGGTTCAAGCTGGATGGAGCGGATCTCACGCCGCTTATGGATCAGTTTGTCTATGAAAGACTTGCCGGAACCCCGCGGGATGATTGGCCCGAAGTCATCCGAAAATGGGTGGATTGGGAGCCACTCAATCTCACCAGAGCGAATGTTGCGAAGACGACCACCACCATCCTCGACCCCGGTGTGGAGAAAACCAAGGGCGACAAACTCCACAGCTCACCGGCGGTTGAACGCAATACTCCTGAGATCCCGGCACAGCTCGCGAACGCGATGGCCAGCTTGCGCATGATGTTGGCGCTGGTGAAGCATTCTCAGCGAAACATGAGCGTCATGATGCAGGGGGCATTGGAGCTCTATCTGTTTTACCTGGATGAGGGCGGCGATCAGCCAAGCTGGGATGGGCTTGATCGCTATGTCGCGGTTCTGGCCGAAGGCTCACTGTCCATGTCTGGGGCCGAACTTCGCGAGGAGAAGAAGGCGATCGAGCAGTTTATCGCCGCTCACAAGAAGTGCCTCGATGCGCGCAAGCAGGCTCCTTATCGTGAGCGCGAGCTTTCCCATGTCCCGCTCACCCATGCTACGTCGGAAGCGATTGACGAGTTTATTGATAGCCTCAAGGACCTAAGAGAGACGGCTTATGCGCAAGACGAAAGCACTCAAGAGTATGACCGTCAGGCCCAAAACCTGATCAGGCAAGGGCGCGACTTTGTGTTTGAAGCGGGTGCGCTGGATGCTGAGGATAGGCCGGACACAGCGCGCAAACGTTTCCTCCGATATGTCGGGGGATTTGCTATCAAGACGCTCACAGTCTTGGGCTCCATTGCTTCGATCCGATCTTCGCCTGAGGGACAGAAGTTGCTCGCGGTTGCAGAGGAGCTCGTCGAGAAATTCTACGAGATGGTGGGGCTATAGGTTTTTAGACCACTTCACCGATCCCTCAGGAAGCCTGCTTCCAGTTGGTCGTGGTTTTCGTAGTGGTCTCCGTCACCGTTGAGCTTGGGGTCTCAGTCGTAATTGCTTCGGGCGTTGAACTTTGCTCCGCCTGTTCCTCCTTTGTCAGGTCCAGGCATGCCTGAGATGGGGCGAAGTCTGGCAGCCAAACAACCAGCAAGCCGAGGATGATTAAGATCACCGTTGCAGGAGCCTTCGCAAGAGAATTGACCACGCCCGGGAGCGCTTTCACAATCTCACCCACACCGGGCAGAGAGTGAGTGCGCGGCCTAGATTCGAGCATGGCCCGGGTCTTACTGGTGGTTGCAATCGCCCAGATCGCGGCTAGGCCCTGAATCAGCAACAACCCGACAGCGATGGCGATAGCAATCGCGCCCAGTGAATCTAGATGATCGAAGAACTCAACACGGTTCTTGAGAAACTGCGCGCATTGCGCGAGCATTTCGCTTTCGGGATTGTCACTCATGGTTTCTCACCTCCGTGATGTGAGGAGCAGACTATCAAATTGAGTAGAGAAGTCCTGTGATTGCGGTCACACTTGAGAAAATCGGAGGCCCGCAGTTGTGGGGCCTCCCTGTTTGCCAAGCGATCAGTTCAAGAATAGACCTGTGAATGGAACTCCTATAAAAAGTCCGACTGAAAAGTCATCGTCCTTGGTCCCATACAGAAGGCGAAGTCCGGCATCCAAGCCACCGTCGTCGCTCCGCTGAAAGTAGATTGGTGTGTCAAATAGCCATTCGTTATCGTCAACGTTGTAACTCACTTCGGGTGCCATCGCGAGCTGTGGCCGCCCAATCCTGTCGCGGAGGAGAACGAGCCTCGCTTCGCCTTTGAGAACTAGACTATCGCTGCGAACTGGAAGCATGTCAGGACCTGTGAGGCATTCTTGATCGGTAGGTGACGTCGAGCGACAAAACTCGACATCATCCTGAGCTTCAAAAGATCTCACAAAAGCAGCGGAAAGCCGTCCCGAAACATTCCCACTACCAGAGATGATTCCTGCATAGCCCTCCAGTTCGAATCCGACGCGATCAACAGAGTCAAGTTGAAACCCTGGCCGGTCAAGAAGTTCGAACTCCTCAAAACCAGACGAAGCCGAAACCCCGAATAGCCTGATAGACTTGCTTGTGTAGAAGCTCGCGAACTCCTGCTTGCTAAGAGCCCCCTGTGCATATCGATCTATAAGGTCACCTTGGTTTCGGATCGGACCATCTGCAGTGATTCTGCAAGCATTCTTGCTGTCGGCCCAGAACGCATTTTCGTTGTCACCCAATTGGCTATCAACATGCTCAGAGAGATCATTGGTTCCCGCCAGACGACGATTGGTTTGTATATCTGCCAGTTCGGCGCGAAAGATACGCTTGATTGTTGCAACGGCATCCTGATCTGCCAGTGATGCGATCGGCCTCCGGTTGTCCAGCCATTCTTGTGAAACTTCGACCAGGCATTGTCCCACGAACCTTGCAAGATAATCATATCGCTGTCTGCCAGTAATGTCTTTTCCGGATCGATGCACCAAATCCAGTGTGACTTGGGCATCATTCCCGATGTTGGTGAAATTGATGAAGGGGTTATCGCCATTGTTGGCGTTGAACGGGATGGTTGCCTTGAGCGAGATGTCCGTACGACTGAATGACACCGTGCCTTTGTCGGCACTCGTACGCTCATAATCAACATCCCCCGTACCCAATGTGAGCGCGAACTCGCCTGCGACTGTGTCATCGATAGAAGATATCTGAAATGATGTCCCTATTTCGCTTTCGTCCGCATCATTTGCAGTGGGACGTGAAATGGGTCCACCGTTAGTCACAGCCAAGCGGTCAGATCGCGAAACAGATGGGCCTTGAGCCTCGACATCTTGCGCCACCGCGGCGACAGGAGAGAGGAAGACTAGCGAGCCAATTACGCAAGCGGACAGTGTCGTTGTGTGAGTCATCTGATTTCCCCTCAGCACACCGAGAAACTGCGATCTATCGTTGCAGTCGGCTTGTTTGAGATCTCCCCATGCACCTCATAGGGTGATGACGGACAGTTGGTTACGATTGTCATGCTTGCCGTCATGTCGCGTGCAGCCGGGCCGAATTTCATCTCACACAGGTAGTCGCCTACAGGGAGCCTAAATGGTTTTGGGTTTGCCGCATCGCCTTTCTCGACAACATCAAAATTTGAGTCAAAAATAAGCCAGTATAGTATCGGCGCGTCGGTCTTAATCGACAATTGCACATTCGGCTCACCTTCAAGAGCCAATCCAAGCGACTTTCTCATCTTACATCCCCTGTTGAAGTTACTAGACCCGGCTAGCTCAGTCTCTCACTCACCACCCGTGACCCACGTCACGCGTTGTAAAATTCTCCGAAGACCTCACTCGAACTCGGAACCTTGCAAGCCACCCGCCCGTTGAAACCCAGCACCAGATGCTCCATTTGATCATCACGCTTCATCTGTATGTGGAGCACCATTTCAGTCGCCCTTGACCAATGCGAACATTTCCGGAACAAACGCGCCCATGTCTCTAACGAAAATTTCAGTCCGTGGTGCGCGCGAGCACAATCTTAAAGGCGTCGATATTGATCTGCCGCGCGATGCGCTGATCGTGGTCACAGGGCTGTCGGGCTCGGGCAAATCCAGTCTCGCATTTGATACTATCTATGCCGAGGGGCAACGGCGCTATGTCGAGAGCCTTTCTGCCTATGCGCGCCAGTTCCTGGAGATGATGCAAAAGCCCGATGTCGAGCATATCGACGGGCTCTCGCCAGCGATCTCGATTGAGCAAAAGACGACCAGCCGCAATCCGCGCTCAACCGTTGCGACGGTGACTGAAATTTACGACTACATGCGGCTTTTGTGGGCGAGGGTGGGCGTGCCTTACTCGCCTGCGACGGGTAAGCCGATTTCGGCGCAATCTGTCTCGCAAATGGTCGACCGGGTGATGGAATTGCCCGAGGGGACACGCGCCTACCTGCTCGCGCCCGTGGTGCGGGGCCGCAAGGGCGAATATCGCAAGGAAATGGCCGAGTGGCAGAAGGCGGGCTTTACCCGTGTTCGGATCGATGGCGAGCTTTACCCGATCGAAGAAGCGCCTGCGCTCGACAAGAAATTCAAGCACGACATTGAGGTTGTGGTCGATCGGATCGCGGTGAAGGACGGACTTCAAACGCGGCTTGCGGACTCGTTTGAGACGGCTCTGAAACTGGCCGAGGGGCTGGCGTATTTCGACCTTGCTGATGGCGTTGTGCCGGGGCGCGAGGATGAGGATACATCGGGCGGCGCGATGAAGGGGGTGGGGATCCCTGCCAACCGCATCGTCTTCTCGGAGAAATTCGCCTGCCCCGTCAGCGGTTTCACCATTGAAGAGATCGAACCGCGGCTGTTCTCGTTCAACTCACCCCAGGGCGCGTGCCCGACTTGCGACGGCATCGGCGAAAAGCAGCTGTTCGATCCGCAGCTCGTCATCCCGAACGAAGGGCTGACCCTAAAACAAGGGGCGGTGGCTCCATGGGCGAAGTCGAACCCGCCATCGCCTTATTATATGCAGGTTCTAACCAGCCTTGCGAAAGCCTATGACTTCGACATCAACACGCCTTGGCGTGACCTCGAGCCCGATCAGCAGCTTATCATTCTGCACGGAACCGGCGGCATGCCGGTGGCGCTGACGTTTAAGGATGGGCGCAAGGAATACACCGTCAACAAGGCGTTTGAGGGCGTGGTGGGTAACCTTAACCGCCGCCTGGTGCAGACCGAGAGCGCGTGGATGCAGGAGGAGCTGTCCAAGTTCCAGACCTCTCAGCCTTGCGAGGCATGCGGTGGCAAGCGCCTCAATGAAAAGTCGCTCGCGGTGAAGATCCCGTCCGGCGCCAAAAAAGAGGGGGACGGCCCCACAGATATCGCAGAGCCTGTGAAGATGAGCGTGTCTGATGCCAAGGCGTGGTTCCTCGACCTCGACAACCACCTCACCGACCAGCAGCGCCAGATCGCGACGCCGATCCTCAAAGAGATCAACGAGCGGCTGGGCTTCCTCGACAATGTCGGGCTCGATTATCTGAACTTGGACCGCACCAGCGGGACTCTGTCCGGGGGCGAGAGCCAGCGCATTCGCCTCGCCTCGCAAATCGGCAGCGGGCTTTCGGGCGTGCTCTATGTGCTGGATGAACCCTCCATCGGCCTCCACCAACGCGACAATGACCGGCTCTTGGAAACGCTCAAGCGCCTGCGTGATCTGGGCAATACGGTGATTGTGGTAGAACATGACGAGGACGCCATCCGCCAAGCTGACCATATCGTCGACCTTGGCCCCGGCGCGGGCGTGCGCGGCGGCGAAGTGGTGGCGCAGGGCACGCTTAAGCAGATCATGAAGTCGAAGAAGTCGCTCACCGCGGATTATCTGACTGGGCGGCGTGAGATCGCGGTTCCGGCAGAGCGGCGCAAGGGCAATGGGTTGTCGATCACCGTCCACGGGGCAGAGGCAAACAACCTTCGCAATGTCACCGCCAGCATCCCGCTTGGCACGTTTACCTGCATCACCGGTGTGTCGGGCTCGGGCAAGTCGTCCTTCACCATCGATACGCTCTACGCAGCGGCTGCGCGGACCCTTAACGGCGCGCGCATTATTGCTGGCAAGCACGAGAAGGTGGAGGGTCTTGAGAACTGCGACAAGGTGATCGAGATCGACCAATCGCCCATCGGCCGCACCCCGCGCTCCAACCCCGCGACCTACACCGGCGCCTTCACCCAGATCCGCGACTGGTTCGCAGGCCTGCCCGAAAGCCAAGCGCGCGGGTACAAACCGGGCCGTTTCTCCTTCAACGTGAAGGGCGGCCGCTGCGAGGCGTGCCAGGGCGACGGCGTGCGCAAGATCGAAATGCACTTCCTCCCCGACGTTTACGTCACCTGCGAGGAATGCGGCGGAAAGCGTTACAATCGTGAGACTTTGGAGGTGAATTTCAAAGGCCTCTCCATCGCCGATGTGCTCGATATGACGGTTGAGGATGCGGCCGAATTCTTCAAAGCCGTCCCCCCCATCCGCGACAAGATGGCGATGCTGTGCGAGGTGGGGCTGGGCTACGTAAAGGTCGGCCAACAGGCGACCACGCTATCAGGCGGAGAGGCGCAGCGGGTAAAACTCGCCAAGGAACTCGCGAAGCGTTCGACGGGTCAGACGCTCTATATCCTAGACGAGCCCACCACGGGCCTTCACTTCGAGGACGTGCGCAAGCTCCTAGAGGTCCTCCACCGCTTGGTCGAGCAGGGCAATTCGGTGGTGGTGATCGAGCACAACTTGGACGTCATCAAGACGGCGGACCATATTCTGGACTTGGGGCCGGATGGCGGCGTGCGCGGCGGTGAGCTTGTGGCCGCTGGCGCGCCGGAAGTGGTGGCTGAGGTCGAGCGGAGCTTTACGGGCGCGTATTTGCGGCCGATGTTGGAGAGAGCGCGGGAGGCTGCGGAGTAGAGCCTTCCGCAGTATCAAGGCCTTTGGACCCTTTACACGGCCAAGCGGCGAGCTTCTTCGAGGTCTATCTTCGCTTTGTATCCGTGTTGCTGGAGCATGTGGAGGAGATTACTGCCACTAAGTAGTGAGAGCGGTTTATCACTGGCAAACTGGTATGCATCCGGCCCGTAATCAGCTGTCGTGACTATTATCCCTTTGTTCGCGCCCTCGTTCATGACTGTGCCGTACAAGTCTCTGATGGCTGAAACCCCGACTGTTCGAGTGTACCGCTTTGCTTGGATCACAATTTTGCCGCCGCTAATTGGGTCAGGATCGAATGCAATTGCGTCCACCCCGCCGTCTCTGCTTGCTTTGGTAACCTTCACCTCGCCCCCACGTCGGGCAAACTCCTTCTCGAATAGTTCACGGATCAGATGTTCAAAATCCTCCCACGACATCGCCGCGAGGTTCTCGTCTTCGGGAAGCATTTCGATCACGTCCTTACCTTCCACAAAGCGTTTGTCGGATTTGTCTAGCTTCATGATAGGTGGAACCGCTGCGTACGAGGCCATTGTTGCTGCAGACACGCCTTTTAGGCTTTTGAAACATGCCTTTGGGTCAACGCTACCAAGGTTGAGAGGCAAAAAGTCCTCACGCTTCACCAATACAGACATTATGCAGCTTTCTGATTGCTGACCTGTCGCTGGATCCACAAACTCGACTGTTCCATTGAACAGAATGCTGTCCAAATTCTTGGCTTCGTCGGCTTCGAACAGTTCATGAAGGGTACGAAGTGCGATCTGGTAGCAAGCATCATCGTATATGGTTTTACATTCCCTTTGAGAGATAGAGGTCTCTTTGAGTTCTCCAGTAGATTTAACAAATCGAACCGTCTTCACGTTGGGCACTGCATCGATTGTCGGTAGCTTGAATTCGATAAGAAGAGTTTTCTTTTCCGTCTTATAATCAAGCTCATAATACTTCTCGATCAAGTCGAAGTAGTTTGAAGAATCCAGCACCATGCTTGCGTGCTCCAGAACAGATTCCTCGCGTCCTTCTTCGACACCTGCTTTCAATGCATCGACCGCTGAATTGCCTGCTGCTTGTTCACGTTGGAATTCGAGCTCAAGCCGATCTTGTTCGGCTTCGAAATTCTCGCGCCTCTCGTTCCATCGTGATGTTTGAGATTTATGTTCGTCTTCTCTCTTTTCCTTGTAGGTTTGCCACTGCGCCAGCGATTGAGCATGCTGATCCTCGGCTTGCTCCTGGATTGCTGACGCTTTCCCGAGAATCCTCTGAAAGAACGTAATCTTCGGCTCCTCGAAGACTGGTTCAGGTGTCATGGACAGCCTTGGCATTGGCTCATTATATTTGTCTTTGACAAAAGTGGCAGTGCTCTTGAGTGCTTCCCAATCAACTCGGTCGTCAACATCCAAAGTATGTTCCAAGAAAGTCGCAAATTTCCGGCGTTTTTCATGCTCTTCAATCTCAAGATCGCTGGCCGTTTCAGCACCTGCCTGAGCCTCTTGTTTAAGCAAAAGTGCTGCGTACTTCGCGTCCCATGTGTCCATCAAAGCATCAATCTTGTTTTGTAATACGAACAAGTCTGGCGCACTGACAACTTTATGGAGATTCAACGATTTATGCCTGAAGTCGATGGAGTATCGAAGGATACGGTCACCTCTCGCGCTCCACTTCTCATCTAAAAATCCAGCGTCAATTTGGTCTAGGTTTTTCGATTGGATATGAACGCTTGCCATGTGATCCCCTAATAAGACATGCGAAATTGAGTGACACAATTAGTAAAAGCTGTCTGAAATACTTCAAGAGAAGCTTTGGCTTTGTCTAGAGCCGGCGCCCACCCCGCTGCGAATAACGCTCGCCTAGCGGCTCGCGAAGTCTCGCTCCCCTCCCGCAGGCCCCCTGCTTTCGCAGGGGCAGGTATCGGGGGTGGGGGTGGGCTTGGCTTCGTGGGCGTCCTTCGGGCTCGCGCGCGTCCTTCGGAGTCGAAGACGGCCAAAGGCCACCGGCTCAGGACGAACGGGTTGGGGCCTCGGGTCAATCAAAATAGACCTCGTCATCCCGGCGCCAGTGATCTTTGGGGCCGGGATCCAGCTTCTTTCTCGTTCAGTGCTTTGTGGCTCTGGACCCCGGCCTTCGCCGGGGTGACGGTTTGGGGCTGGGGTCTAGGGCGGCTGGGAACTGCGCTCGCGACTCCAGATCCCAGATCAAGTCTGGGATGACGGTTAGGGCTAGCTATTTGGTGCGTCCTCACCCTGCCGTTTGGGCATACTTGCGCGCCACCAGCCACTGCCACACCACGAACACCGGCATGCACAGCTCTAGGATCATGCCGTAGTACATATTGCCCTCGGGCATGCCGAATTGCTGGGCGGAAATGACCCGGCCCACGCCTCCGAGGAACAGGCCCAAGGCCACCGCGCGGAAGGGCCAGGTGACTTGCTCGATCCGGGGGATCATCCACCACAAGAGCAGGGCGAGCGAGAAGTACACACCGCTTTGAAAGCGGAACTGGCTGTCGATCGCGATGGTGATATCCTCGACTGGCATAAAACGCTCGGCGCCGATGATCATATTGGTCAATCCGAAGATCAACGGGGCTAGGCTGAGCACAGCCATGACGACTTGAAGGGCGCGACGCATTTAGGTTTCTCCAATAAGATTGTTTTTTGCAACCTAATATGATGCATGGGCTGATGTCAAGCGGGTGGAGTTGGGGGTGGGCGAGGCAATGCATTAGTTTCCTACCATTTTCCTACTCCGCGTTTTCCGCGTAACTGGGAGGGCTCCCCGTTCTCTATTCCCGAAACCGGAGCCGCCGCATGTCCAACTCCTCACAAATTGTTTCGCAAAAACCCTCAACCCGCGCCTTCCCCCGCGCGCGTCAGGCCGAATTCTTGAGAGTGCTGGCGCAGTGGGGCAATGTTCGGGCGGCGGCAAAGGCGGTGGGGGTTTCCCGTGCGACTGCCTATCGCTTGCGGCGTGAATGCCTGCTGTTCGCCGAGCTGTGGGACGCGGCGCTCCTTTGCGCCAAGCCGCAGGTGGAGGAGGTGTTGGCCGACCGCGCGCTCAACGGGACGCAGGAGGTGGTGTTCTACCACGGAGAGGAAGTTGCGACCCGCACGCGCTATGACAGCCGCCTGTTGCTGGCGCATTTGGGGAGGCTCGATAAGCTTTCGACCCATCGCCCAACGGTTGAGGCGACCTATGGCTTTGACTTGCAGCTGGAAGAGCTTGAAAAAGCGCCGGAAAACGGGCTGATCCAGGCGGAATAGGCACGCATTTCGGGAGGAGGGGTTTTTTGCTCTTGGACAGTGTCTCAAGTGTCTCAAACTTTTTTCGCCCAATGGGTTCGTAAGGGGCGATGGGCTCTCCACCAATCGTGGGCCCATTGGAGCAATTAACTGAAATTCAGGGCTTTAGAGGCACGCTGGCGCACTTCTGACCGAGGGGACGGATTATGAACGGGTATTGGGGCGCGATTGGGCTGGTTGTGTTGGGCGTGGTTGGGGTGATGGCCTCGTCCGGTCCCTCAGCGGTCTACAAGAGCGAAGGCGAATATGTCGCGCAGTGCACGACAGGCATCTCCAACGCGGTGCCACGCTCAGAGGCGATCGCGGGCTGCAAATGCGTCTATCGTAATGCGCTTCCTGTGGTCGAAGCGCGGGGGGACAGCGAAATGACCGACAAGGAGGCAGACCTCTACTATGACAAGTGTCTCGCCCCGGTGGTCGCAAGAATGGAAGCGGAAGCCGCCTGGAACGCGGAGGCAAGCGACGCGTCATCCTCAACCGATGGTGGATGGGGAGGCGACGCCGGAGGTTCGTCAGACTGGAACTATTGATGGAGAGGAGCTCGATCAGCGCTCTTGCCTAGCGGGCGACGACGTCGAGCTTCACCGTGGCATGGCCGCTCGCGACCATGCCGATCCGCTCCGCAGCCGCGCGTGACAGGTCAATGGTGCGCCCTCTGATAAAAGGACCACGGTCGTTGATGCGAACCGTGACAGAGCGACCATTGCGGGGATTGGTGACCCGGACGCGTGTTCCAAAAGGCAGCGTCTTGTGGGCGGCTGTCATGGCATTCATGTCAAACCGCTCACCATTGGCGGTTCGACGGCCGTGGAAGCGTCGACCGTAGTAAGAGGCAATGCCGGTGCCGAGGCCGCGTTCGATTGTCTCCTGCTCGCGCGGTGGCTCAAAACTGCCGAGATCCACTGCGGTATCCGGAAGGGCAAGGTCGATATCGGCGATGCGAGAGTCCAGTGGAGTGACAACCCCGGCAAACTGGGATGCAAATGCTGTGGTCTCACCTTGGGCAGGCGAGGTGGTTGGCGCTTCTCTGAATTGTGCGGCGAGGTCCGTAGTTTGAGCATGAGATGCGGCGAGAGGGATCGCGAAAAGGCCGCTCATGAGCGCGACGCGTTGAGCATATCGCCCAGCGGTTCGATTGCGAGTTGGTACTCGCATGAGTTTAGCTTGCGCTCCCATTACGTTCGTAGACATACACGTATCCGCGCCCGCTGGCCAATTGCAGCGGTAACCGCTCATCTTTTGGAAGCTCCGATCTGGCGCAAATTGAATTCGGGAGGTTGGAAAGCATGGGTGAAAAGAAGCGACGTGTTGAAACTCGGGTCCCTCGAGTCTCACGTCCCAAAATGCAAATGGGGCCGGCATTGCTGCCGACCCCACTCTCACCTGCGCGTGGGCGCTTCGTTCCTAGCAATTGGTCCGGACGAACCTTTCCATCTGCCTTCTTCGCTGCGCACTTGGCAACCGGTGTCTAACCCGCGTCCAGCTGCTTCATTCAGGGTCCACCCTTGCAGGCTTTCCTTGTCCGTCGCCGCTTTGCTTCGCGGTTCGTCACCGGTGCTCGCGCCGGCATCCAACTTTGCCTCGCGTCGCTGGCTTTGCTTCATTCGGGCCAAAACCCTCATTCCACTCGTCCGGCTGCTTGGCATAGCCGAGACCGCAATTCTGGGGTTGGCAAGTCGAACACTGCTGAGCATTTGCCCGAGGGCTCGTTCCCATCAGCTATTACCAGCCATTACTGCGGCCTTGAACGGTTGCTTTGCTTCGCACTTCTCTCAAACGATCCGTCTTGCCTTCGACCTGAGTCTTGTACATTCCGTCTCTCGAGTAGCGCGTGGACAGCAGCCACCGTATCTTTGTTTTGAGAAACACTCTTTTGAAATCAGTCCCTTGCGGTTCTTCTTTCGAAGTTTTTCTCGTCCCGAAGACAAGTAGAAATTGCGCCCCGATCCGCATTTTCGCAAGGCTGACAAGTGCGACTTATCCACTTTCCCCCAGATCACTTGTGGAGGGCGGTGGACAACTCAACGTTTCATCGCATTTGGACACTATCGCTAGGTACCATTGGTCCTGGCGCAAAGTGCGACCTGATCTTTTCGCAAATTCCGCCTTTTGCAATATTACCTGTCTGAGAAATACGCTAGTGCCGACTCGATCCAGCTTTTCCGAGTCGGTGCTCAGCGAATCGCCTACCTTACCGGTCGCGCTGGGCGAGCAGCTTCAAACGCAGTGCGTTGAGCTTGATGAAGCCTTCCGCATCGTGCTGATCATAAGCGCCTGCATCGTCTTCAAAGGTCACATGTGCTTCAGAATAGAGCGAATGAGGGCTCTTGCGTCCGACAACGCTTGCGAGGCCCTTGTAGAGCCTGAGACGCACTGTGCCGGTCACTTTTTCTTGCGAGAGGTCGATCGCCGCCTGAAGCATCTCCCGCTCGGGTGCAAACCAGAAACCATTGTAGATAAGCTCGGCATACTTTGGCATCAGCTCATCCTTGAGATGGGCTGCCCCCCGATCGAGGGTGATCTGCTCAATCCCTCGGTGCGCGACCGCGTAAATCTCACCGCCGGGGGTTTCGTACATGCCGCGCGATTTCATGCCCACAAAGCGGTTTTCGACCAAATCCAGGCGACCAATGCCATGCTTACGACCAAGCTCATTGAGAGAAGTCAGGAGTGTGGCTGGGCTCATCGTCTCATCATTCAGCGACACGCCGTCGCCGCGTTCAAAACCGATCTCGATATACTCTGGTTTATCGGGCGCATTCTCCGGGTGATCGGTGCGCGAATAGACATAGTCCGGTGTCTCTTCCCACGGATCCTCCAAAACCTTGCCCTCGGACGAGGTGTGCAGGAGGTTCGCATCGGTGGAGAAGGGCGCTTCGCCGCGCTTGTCTTTGGGCACGGCAATCTGATGTGCTTCTGCCCATGCGATAAGAGCTGAGCGGCTAGTCAGATCCCATTCGCGCCACGGGGCGATCACTTGGATGCTTGGGTCAAGCGCATAGGCCGAGAGCTCAAAACGCACTTGGTCATTTCCTTTGCCCGTCGCTCCGTGAGCAATCGCATCGGCGCCGGTTTCATGCGCGATTTCGACCAGACGCTTGGAAATCAGCGGACGCGCAATCGAGGTGCCGAGCAGATAATCGCCTTCATACCGCGCATTTGCGCGCATCATGGGGAAGACAAAATCGCGCACGAATTCCTCGCGCAGGTCTTCGATAAAGATGTGCTCGTCCGGAATACCCATAGCGCGAGCCTTATCGCGCGCAGGCTCGATTTCTTCGCCTTGGCCAAGGTCCGCGGTGAAGGTCACGACCTCAAGGCCTCGTTCCACGCTCAACCACTTTGCGATGACGGAGGTGTCGAGACCGCCAGAATAGGCAAGAATAACGCGTTTAATATCCGACATGAGGCAGGCCCTTATTCATGCAATTTCAAGAGGACGCGCCTAGGCATGCCAGGCACTCAATTCACAGTTGCGATGCCCCTTAAACTTGTAAGGGTGCGTCAGGCCACCAATATTTTCTGCCAAGAGGGATAGGAGAGACGTTAGTGTTCGCCATGTGGAACAAAGCGCGGGAGCTCGCCGAGAAAACGCCGCCTGAGCGCAATCGTTGGGTCGACTTTCTACGGGCGATCTCGATCATGGCCGTTGTGTTCGGCCACTGGCTGATGGCCGGGCTCTATGTCGATGAGGCTGGAGCTCTCCAACGCGGCGATTTGATTGAAACCTCGCAATGGACGCATTGGCTCACTTGGGCCTTCCAAGTCATGCCAGTGTTCTTCTTGGTCGGCGGTTATTCCAATGCGGTGAGCTGGGATGGGACGTTGCGGAAGGCTCAGCCCGGACAGACCGGTGTCTACCGAGACTGGCTGGCGAGCCGGGTGCAGCGGCTGATCGCTCCGACTTTCCCCGTCTTGCTCGTCTGGGCGGTGATCGCGGTTGTTCTCACCCAAGTTGGCTTTGACCGAGCGCAGATTCGTATGGCGACCGAAGCGGCTCTGATCCCAGTCTGGTTTCTCGCGGTCTATCTGTTGGTGACGGCTTGCACGCCGCTTATGCGGAACGCGGGGACCCGATGGGGTTGGGCAAGTTTTGCGTTCTTCATCCCACTAACCGCTTTGGTGGACTGGCTCAGGTTTGAGCACGCTGTGCCCTACATCAGCTTCACCAACTTCCTGTGGGTGTTCCTTGCGATCCACCAACTGGGCTTTGCTTGGCGTGATGGGAAGTTCGACAATCGAGTGTTCGCGCTTGGGTGGTTTGTGATTGGTCTTGGCGTGCTGCTCTCAGTTACTGTCTATGGCTTTTACCCAGTTTCAATGGTCTCCGCGCCCGACGGGTTTTCAAACTCGCTCCCACCGACCTTTGCGCTGTTGGCCCTTGGAATTGTGCAGGTTGGAATTGTGCTCGCGTTGGAGCCATTGGGCCGGAGGATGCTCGACAATGTCCGCATCTGGACCGTGACAGTGCTGATGAACGGTATGATCATGACCGTATTCCTGTGGCATCTCACGGCTTTTGTGTTGGTTATGACTTTTGTTTGGATCGCGCTTGGTGGAGTGGGGCTCGACAGCGTCCCCGGCACGGGAGAATGGTGGGCGACGCGGCCTCTATGGCTCGCGATCTATGTCCTCGCGCTCCTGCCTATGATCGGAGTGTTCGCGAAACATGAGCGCAGCTTTGGACCGATCCGAGGTGGGCGCACTGTGCCCAAGGCGCGCGCGGTGGCGGGTGTGGTCCTGATTTGCATTGGCCTTGGCTGCACCGCTGGCATCACCATTGCGAGCCCAGAGGGGATAACGGGCCTTCGCATATGGGTCGTGGCCGCACCGTTTGTCGGCGCGGCGCTGCTCGGCTTTGGACCGGTCTATGAATTCATCGCGCGCAGACGGGAGAAGGCAGCCTGAGGGCGACTACTTGCTCAGCAGCCGCTTTTCCGTCTCGCCAATGTAGTCGCGCGTCAGCGGGAGCGCGTGGCGGTCGCGTGAATACTGAATCTGAAAGTTGCACATGCCTCCGTACTCAAACACCGTTGCTGCGCCAGAGAGATAGAAGGTCCACATGTTGAAAAACCGCTGATCATACATCTCGATGATCGCGTCGCGGTGCTTCATACAGTTCGCGTACCACTGCCGAATGGTCTTGGCATAGTGAACCCGCAGGATCTCAATATCGGTGGCCATTAAACGATACTTTTCGCTCGCCGCCATCGTCTCCGAAAGCGCGGGTATATAGCCACCGGGGAAGATGTATTTACGGGTGAAGGCATCGGTCATGCCAGGTGACCCCATGCGGCCGATGGTGTGGAGCAGCATGGTACCATCATCGGTAAGCAGATTGGCGCAGGAGAGGAAGAAGGTCTCAAACTGGGCCTTGCCGACATGTTCGAACATACCGACCGATACGATGCGGTCGAACTTGCGACCTGCTTCTGCAAAGTCACGATAGTCGACGAGTTCGATCGAGACCTTATCGGCGACACCAGCTTTCTCCACTCGCTCGCGTGCCAAGGCTGCCTGTTCTTCTGAAAGCGTAATGCCGGTCACATGGATATCATGGTGCTTCGCAAGGAAGATCGCCATGCCGCCCCAGCCACAGCCGATATCAAGCACTGTGTTGCCCGGCCGAAGCGCCAGCTTTGCTGCAATGTGTGCCAGCTTGGCGGTCTGCGCTTCACCCAAGGTCATGTCATCGCCCCCCTGATCCTTGGGCCAGTATGCACAAGAATACTGCCAATGCTCTTCATCCAGCATCAGCGCATAGAGGTCGTTACCAATGTCATAGTGATGGGCGACATTGTCCTTAGAACCAATCGCATTGTTGACCTGCTCAAAGGCAAAAGTTGCTCGATTGACGAGCTTCCTGGTGAATTTCGGAGGGGAGATATTCCCCCCCTTTTCCCATTTGTTGTTGGCGCGAAGCAGCGTGACCAGCCCCATCACATCGCCTTCTTCGATGATTAGCCGGCCATCCATAAATGCTTCTGCAGCCCCAAGTCGCGGGTCCATAATGATGTCGCGCGGAACCTTGCTGTCAGCGAGACGCACGACGATCTCTGGAAACGCTTCTTCCTCCTGGCCGTAAACGCTTGAACTGCCATCGGCGAAGACCACGCCAAGACGGCCTTTCTTCACACCCTTTTGCAGGAAGGTATTCAGTAGTTTCTTGCTCATGCGTCCTCTTTCGGCTGCCAAAGAGCCTCGATTGTCGTGCAACGATGTGAATTGGGGCGCAAGCCGTGTCGGATCAGTGACCCGCAGCCTGCGACGGGTGCGTCATTCGGCCGCCTCTTTAAGAGCGGGATCAAACCGCCAGCTTGGAATGTCTGCAATTTCGCGAAGGCGCGCGCTTTCATGCATCATATAGTCGCGCGTCATGGGGATCGCGTTGCGGTCCTTCACATATTGCAACTGCCAATTGACCATCCCGCCATTGCGGAAAGACTGCTCAGCCCCGGCAAGATAGAATAACCACATGCGATAGAAGACCTCGTCATACATCTCTGTGATCTCCTCACGATGCATGACGGTGCGGTTGTACCATTCCTCAAGCGTATGGCTGTAATGGAAACGCATGGCTTCGACATCCATCACCTGCCAGCCAAACTTCTCACTCTGCGTGACAAGCTCGGACAGGGCGGGGATATATCCGCCGGGGAAGATGTATTTGCGCGTCCACGCGTCAGTCCGGCCCGGAGGACCTGCGCGCCCGCAGCAATGCGAGATCATCACGCCGTCATCTTTGAGAAGCTTGTTCGTGTGTTCAAAAAACTGCGGGTAGTGAATCGCGCCCACATGCTCGAGCAAACCCACGCTCGAAATACGATCAAACTGACCTTCGACATCGCGGTAATCGAGCAGCTCAAACTTGACCTTGTCAGCAACGCCTGCCGCCTCAGCGCGCTCGTTACAGAACTTGATCTGATCGGGCGCAAGAGCAACGCCGAGCACTTCAACACCGTACATCTCGTGCAGGTAGAGACCAAATCCGCCCCAGCCACACCCGATGTCGAGCACGCGCATACCCTCGGCCTTGCCGGGCTCGAGATAAAGCTTGGAAGCCAGGTGCGCCTTTTTGTCCATCTGCGCCTGCTCGAGCGAGGTCTGCGTCGGGTCCTCCTCTCGGTAATAGGCCATGGTGTATTGGCGATCTTCATCGAGGAAGCGCTCGTACAGCTCGCGCGTCAGATTGTAGGTGTGCTCGGCGTTCTTGCGGGCAGACGCCTTCAGATTGATCCCATCGACAGCTGAGGCGACCTTTTCGGCGGCCTTCTTGAGCAGACCTTGCTCTTGAATAGCACTGTCACCGATGCGCTTGGAATTGGCCGTCACAAATAGCAGCAGATCGCGAATATCGTGCGGCTCTTCGACCACAAGCCAGCCCCACATGAACGCTTCGCCAGCGCCCATTTGTGGATAGCGCGCAATGTGATTGGCGGCTTTCTTATGCGTCAGGCGGATTTTGAGCGGGGCCTCACCGCTCGCCTCATTGCCGTAGTCATAGGTCTTTCCGTTGTGATCGGTAACGCTCAGCCGGCCTTCGCGGATGACTTTGCCAAGAAATTTGTCGAGCAGCCACATATTTTAAGTGCGTCCCTTCTGAGGTTTCGAGATGACCGTTTGGCGTGCCATGTGATAGCGTGTCAATCATAGATCCTGAGATGCATGGGGAGGGAATGCGATGTCGGAAAACAAGACCAAGCCAACACAGGTGTCAGTCGAGGATTTTATTGAGGCTGTGGAACCCGCCGCCAAGCGTGAAGATGCCAAAGTGCTCGACGCCCTTTTTCGCAAAGTGACAGGTGAAGAACCGCAGATGTGGGGTCCGTCGATTATCGGCTATGGCAGCTATCACTACAAATATGAAAGCGGGCGTGAGGGTGATATGTGTCGTTCGGGTTTTTCTCCCCGCAAGGCCAAACATTCGCTCTATTTGATGGGTGGATATTGCGACGACATCACCGCCAAAAAGCGTGAGGCATTCTTAAAGCGGCTTGGCAAGCATAAGACGGGTGCATCGTGCCTTTACGTTAACAAGCTCGCCGATATTGACCTTCAGGTGCTGGAGGAGATGATCGCGACCGATTGGGAGACCATGAACCGGATCTATCCCGAATAGATTGAGGGCGGCGGTCTTCCTTATTCACCTTCTCGCGCCAGATAGATCACATCGCGCGGTTGGGAGAGCAGATGCTGACCGCTATCGATGAAGAGGGTTGAACCGCTTTTGAGCGCTCCCGTGCTAAGGAACAGGGCAGCGTCAACAATCTCTTCCACCCTTGTCTTGCGCCCAAGCAAGTTCATGCGGTGCGAAGTTTCGGTCTCACCCTCAGTCTGGTCGTGGCTTGCCAAAATGGCGCCCGGTGCGATGCCGTAGATGCGGGCCTTTTCGCCTGCTTCCATCGCGAACATATCAATTGTCGCGGCGAGCGCGTGTTTCGACATAGTGTAGCTAAAGAAGTCGGGATTGGGGTTCTCGACCTTCATATCGGTGACTTGGATCGCACACAGGGGCTCCTCTCCTATGGCGTGAGCGAGAAAGGCCTGAGCCATCAATGCCGGTGTCAGCGCATTGACCTGCATAGCCTGCCTGTTTTTCCCCGGGTCGATTTGCGCAGCATTGTCATACTGAAAAACCGAGGCTGAATTCACTAGGCAGCGAAAGCTTGGCAAGCGCTTGGTCAGATCCTCGATCAATCGCTTGGCTGCTTGATTATCGCTCAAATCGCAAGAAACTACCTCAGCAGACGGAAGCGAGTGAGCGAGTGCATCTGCCTCTTCATGTGAGGTGAGGTGGTGGATCACCACATGCCAACCTGCACCAGCAAAGCCCTTAGCGATCTCGGCACCAATGCGCGTTGCGCTTCCAGTGATCAGGACGGCTGGCTTAATCATTTCTTCCATGGAGCAGAATTTTCCCATCTTGCCTAGCGGTGGCGACTTGCACAGATGAATTCAGCTAATGTGGAATAGGACAGCGAAGATGCCAACCTGCGATCTTGTCGATGTATTTTGTGACGGTCCACTTTCGGGCAATCCACTGGGAGTGGTCCATGGCGGCGATAATCTGACGACCGAGGAGATGCAGGCGCTCACAAACTGGCTTGGCTTTTCCGAGACGACTTTCCTGTTTCCACCCAGCGATCCGGATGCAGATTACCGAGTGCGGATCTTTTATCCTGGTGGCGAATTGCCCTTTGCGGGTCATCCGACCTTGGGTTCGTGCCATTCATGGCTTGCCGCTGGCGGAATGCCGGCGAGCGAGGACAAAGTGGTGCAGGAATGCGGCATTGGGCTGGTTGAGATTCGTCAGGATGGCGACACGCTCGCATTTAGAGCACCCGAACTTCTCACGTATGAACCTCTCACCGATCAGGAACGTGCCGCTGCGATTGCATTTACAGGGATTGATGAAGGCGCGCTGGTTGAGGCGGTCCATGTTGTTAATGGTCCCAAGTGGCAATTGCTTCGGCTCAAGACCGCTGGGGATGTCCTGGCGGCACAGCCGACCTCCAAGGCACCACTCGGCACCGATATTGGGCTTGCTGGACCATATGAAACTGGGTTTGAGCGTGACTGGGAATTGCGTGCTTTCTTTGCCGATTCCCACGAGCGCTTCTCTGAAGACCCTGTGACTGGCAGCTTCAATGCCGGTGTTGCCATCCATTTGTTCAAACAAGGATTGGTGAAAGGTTTCTATGTGGCCGGACAAGGCCGCAAGATCGGAGCAAATGGCTTGGTCATGTGCGCGCAGGACGAAAGCGGCGCTGTCTGGATTGGCGGCAAAAGTAAGATCGTAAGTAAGCAGGGGGCACTCGATTGAGCGAGCGCCCCCTGAATTGCCTACCTAGTCTGATGTGGCCGGATCAACGGCAGCGAACGTCGCCGCGATCAAGTTCCCGGCCAATCACGGCGCCCAACGCTCCGCCAAGAAGGGTACCCACTGTCCGATCTCCCCGCGTGTCAATCGTGCGGCCCAGGAGAGCGCCTACACCTGCTCCAATCACCAGGCCGGTGGTGCCATTGTCGCGCTTGCAATAATAGCGGCCATCGCGACCTCTCCAGATCTGATTACGATGACGAATGCGGCGCGGCTCCCGATAACGTCCGCGGCGGTCATAGATGCGGTCGTCATAATGACCACGCCCGCGTCGATAATGGCGATCATCATCGTCGTCGAATTGTACAAGCATGTTCATATCTAACATCGGGGAGGGCGCGATCGGGCCTGCGATATCGGAGATCGGCGCAAACTCGGCAGCCTGCGCAGGGGCGCTCAATGCTGCAAGTGATCCGGTGGCGGCAATCAAAGCAACGGTCTTCATGGGCAATTCCTTTCCTAGCCCCCTCATGGGCGTGGAAACAGAATTCGTTCAGTTTGAAGCAACCTCAGGTGAACAGCTCGTTGGACTTTGTGTCAGAGAGACGAAGTGATGGATTGGAGGGATGTGTTGATTGTAAGGGACGTGTCCGGAGGTCTGCTCAGTCAAGCCTCGATGCGGCGCGGGCGCGCTCTTTGACGGAAAGGCCTTCCAGGGCGGCAAGCTCGAAATAGTCTTCGGATGTGCCCTTTCCGGCGTGGAGGGCGAATGACGTGCGCGCAATGGTCCAAGTTTCATGGCCCGTTTCGACCCGCTCCAGAACATCGCCTGCTGTGGCCTCGCCAACCTCCAGCACGCGGAAATACCAGCCACAACGCGCGGTCTTGACGATTTTCGCGACCATGCCCTTAGAGTTGCAGTGCTGGGAAAATCGATGCTCGATCTTCCAACAGGGTTTGCGCGGCTGGCTTACTTCCAAGAGGGCAGTGCCTATCTGGAATCGATCCCCAATATGGACATCATTCTCGGTCAGATCATTAACGGCAAGGTTTGATCCAAACGCGCCGGGTTCGTTGAGCAGGCCAATATCGCCGATCTGCTCACGCCAGAAGTGATGATGAGCCAAAGGATAGAGGTGCACAGCCATATCCGGACCGCCGTGGTTTTTCCGGTCAGCTTGTTCATCGGGTGCAAGTCCATCTTCGAGGAACTGCACCAAGCCTTTTCGAGGACGTTTCACAAAGGCGCTGAGCTCTGCGCCGTTGAACGGGCGGGTTGTCCCTGTGCAGATCGCTTCGAGTGTGCGTTTCATTCGGAAAATCAAGCCTTCCTAACCGTGAGCGCGATCCAATCGCGCTGTGTTCCATCGCTGCCTTTGCCAGCGAAGATGTTCTTATCAACGCATGCAAACCCTGCTGCGCTATAGGTTTCCAGCAACCAATCGGGCGAGGGAAAATTGTGCAATCGGCCCAACAAGTCGCGGCCTTCCCTATCGCCCAGTTTGAAGCTCGCGTAGTGATAGCCCCCCGGCTTAAGTGCACGGTGAATGCGGTTAAGGACATCCGGAAGTTGAGCGCGGGGGCAATGCAAAAGGCAGGCGTGGGCCCAAACCGCATCATATTCGGCCTCAGTTTCCAGCTCATCGAATTGCATAAGTCTAGCGCCCACGCCGTGACGCTCGTTGGCTTTTTTTACCATCGCCGGAATCCCGTCGGTCGCATCAAGGTCAAAGCCGCGCTCTAGGATGCGGGCGGAATCGCGGCCAGGCCCGCATCCCAACTCCAATATGCGTCCACCGGTATCGAGCTGGTCCAGAAAGCCGTCCAAATGACGGCTTGGTCCGGCTGCTGAATTGAGCGAAAAGAAAGGCGCTCCGGACTGGTAGAAGTCATAAGTGGCAGGATCGATTGTGCGGCTCACGCTTCTCTCTCCATTCGAAAGAGCTCTGCGTTTATCTGCCCAATGCGAATTGCACAAAGTAAAAGCCCGGCGCTTTGCAGCGCCGGGCTTCGTTGCGATGGCAGGGTCTTTAGCCGTCCAGGTGGAAGGCTTTATCCTTCTTCTTTTCGACAAGCTTGCCTTTGCCATCGTGATGATCGTGGTGGCCATGCTTGGCATGATCATCGTGGTGGAGTTTCTTATCATGATGGAACTTGTCCCGGTGAAGGGAGTGGCGATTGTGATGCACGCGATCATCATGGTGGAATTTGTCATGGTGGTGGAAGCGTTTCACATCGTGCTTAAAGTGTTTTTTGCTTCCGATGAAACCACGGTGGCGCGAAAATCCGCGATGTCTGCCGAACCCGCCGCGTCTGCTACCACGAAAACCACGACGGAAGCCGCGCCGACCACGGAAGTTTTCGGCATTTTCAACAATTGGAGTTGAACTATCGACGAATACATTGGTAGAAGCTGAATATGATTGTGGTGCTGGTGTAGCATCTACTGCGGCTATAGCTGGAGTTCCAAATACTACGGCTGCAGAAGCGGCGATAAGTAGTAAAGTTTTTTTCATGACAAATCCTCTTGTGTTGGTTTCTTCATTAACGTCACGATGAGGAGTTCGCCAAGAGGATGGAGAGTGTTACAAAAGTGAGTTGCAAAAAACGCAATGAGTGTTCGTTTGCCACGCTCTGAGGTGCAGAATTCTCGCTAAACCTCGGCATTCACAAGAGTTTGGCCGGTAGCGGGCCGGTTTCATTGCTTCAAATTCTCAGCAAAAAAGGCGAGCGTCGCAGGCCAGATAACACGCTGCGCAGCGGTATCAGCAGCCGCGCGTTGGTCGCTCGGAGCACCAGTTCCGGAAAGCGCGTGACCCGCATCAGTGAAGACAAGACTTACTGTGGGAAGGCCAGCTTCCGCCCGACGCTCGGCAATATTTTGCGCCATCTCACCTGAATTCCAAGCCAGATCGGCATCACCGCCCGCGACCAGCACTGGTTCATCTATGGCCTCTACTGCGATCCGCGCAGCGACCGCCTGCTCAGGATTGGTAGTGCGCCCCTTGTCATGCGGCAGGCGAAGGCGTGGACGGCCATTGGGGCCCGTCGGGTTGGTAAACTCTTCAGTCATGCCTTGATATTGCACGAAGGGAAGAGCCTCACCTCTCCAGCTGAAAGAGCTTGGGCGTGATCCGTCAGCTGTCCCCCATCCTTCCCACACCACATCGGTGGGAACGATGGCGGCAATGGCAGCGAAGCCTTCGATCTTCGAGCCGGCAAGCAGCGCGTACTCGGCCCCTTTAGAGATGCCATAAATGCCGATACTGTCGGCGCGGATGTCGCCGCGCGCAGAGAGCCAGACCTTTGCGACCTCGGCCGAATCTACGGGAATTTCTGCAACCGCCCGGGGGAGGCCGGGGAGTTGCGGCGGCTGATCGCCCCAAGCGGGTGAGTAGTAGGGTAGGCCAAGTACCGCGTATCCCTCGGCAAGGAATTGCGGTGCTTTTCGGCGCGCGCTGCTGTCTCCGCCTTCACTGCCACCCAGAACGATGATGGCAGGGAAAGGGCCATCGCCCTCTGGCTTCATGAAAAAGGCACCTCGCAGATCTTTGCCGACCGCGATTTCAGCAATTACCGGAGTGTCGGTTTCCTCCGCGGCCACAGGTGCGAGACATGTGAGACTGAGGACAATTGGCAGTCATGGCAATCTCTCCAAATCAGTCCCGCTCAGTGAAACTATGCGGCGAGGCCTTGATTGGATGAGCTATGCTTGCTGAGCGGCTGCGGCTTCCCGGTCCCTTTCGGCGCGGCTCTTCTTTTCAGCCGCCGTTTTCAATTGACCGCACGCTGCATCAATATCGCGTCCCCGTGGTGTCCTCACCGGCGCGCTAATGCCGCCTTCGAACACGATGTCCGAAAACGCTTTAATCCGTTCGGGAGTTGAACACTCATACTCGGCGCCCGGCCACGGATTAAACGGGATGAGATTGACTTTCGCGGGTAGATTGAACTCTTTGAGTAGACGGACCAGTTCGCGCGCGTCCTCATCACTATCATTCTTGTCCTTGAGCATCACATATTCAAACGTGATGCGCCGCGCGTTGGAGGCTCCAGGATAATCGGCGCACGCCTGAAGCAGATCCTCAATCCCGTATTTCTTATTGAGCGGTACAATCTCGTCGCGCACATCCTTGGTCACAGCGTGCAGCGAGACCGCGAGATTGACCCCGATCTCTTCACCACAGCGCTCCATCGCCGGAATAACGCCGCTGGTGGAAAGCGTGATGCGCCGCTTTGACAGCGCAAGCCCATCGCCGTCCATCACCAGCTTCAATGCATCGCGCACATGGTCAAAATTGTAGAGCGGTTCGCCCATGCCCATCATCACAATATTGGTGAGAAGGCGACCATCAGCGGTGTAGTGGCCTGCATCCTCGGCATCGTCGAGCCCGTCCATTACCCCCTTGGGCCATTCAGCCAGAGCATCGCGAGCCAGCATCACCTGACTCACAATCTCACCCGGAGTAAGGTTGCGCACCAGACGCATGGTGCCCGTGTGGCAGAATGTGCAGTTGAGCGTACAACCCACTTGGCTCGAGACGCACAAAGTTCCCCGGTCTGCATCAGGAATAAAGACCATCTCAAAATCGTGGCCGTCATCGGTTTGGAGCAGCCATTTGCGCGTGCCGTCGGAGCTGTGCTGCGCCTCAACCACGTTGGGCCGACCAATCACAAAGCGTTCCGCGAGCCACGGCCGCATGGTCTTGGCGATATCGGTCATCGCCTCAAAGTCGGTAACACCGCGGTGATAGAGCCAGTGAAACACTTGCTTGGACCGCAGCTTGGCCTGGCGCGCGTCGAGGCCTGCCTCAGCAAAGAGCTCGCGGATGCGAGGGCGGGGCAGACCAATTAGGTCAATACGACCATCCTCGCGCGGCGTGATGTCACGCGCAACGGGAACCGGGTCTACTTGCCCGGGTATCGTCATGAGGGTCGTATCTGCCATGGTCGGTCGGGCATATAGGACTGCACGCGTGGTTTGTCAGCCTCTACTTGCGCATCCTACAACTGCTGCATCCATGGCGGTGGCAGCTCCAGACAGGCTATAGCGATCTGAAAAGCGAGCGCCATTGCTGCCGCGTGCACTTACGGTCATTCTGGTCGCTGAACGCATGGCCGCGACAATGGCAGCATCCATAGTGTTGTCCGCTGCCCAGGCATTGCGGCCATTGATCACCAGATCAAATCTCTGATCGCCGATATTGAGTGTGGCAGAGACTTCCTCCCCAACATCACGCGAGAGGTGGATGTGGAGTTGTCCTCGAACCCCCGTGTCTGGCCATGTGGCAACACTCGCAAAGGGGTCTGTGTCAGAGCTTCGCGTTGGTTTGGCAATCGCATAGCAGCGCGATGGATTGTCATCACGAAATGCCGCCCAATCGGAATAAACTCCAAGGCTGTCACGCGCTGATGCAGGGGCGGAAAGGGCCAGCAACCCCAAGATAAGAAGCGCGCGATTAGTCATATCTAACCGCCATCACTTCCCATTCTTTTAGGCCCCCGGGAAGCTTCACGATACGGCAATCCCCAATTGAAGCACCTTTGAGAGCCTTCGCGATGGGGGAGGACCAGCCTATACGCCCTTCGCTTGCATTCTGTTCGTCATCACCGACGACTTGGACCGCCATTCGCTCATCGTTCTCATCGGCGAGCTCAACCGTCGCCCCGAAAAAGACGCGTGTCTTATCCGGTTGGTCAGCAGGATTGACTACGCGGCATCTCTTCATTCGACGCGAGAGATAGCCAAGCTCTCGGTCAATCTCACGCATGCGCTTGCGACCATAGAGATAGTCACCATTCTCGCTGCGGTCGCCATTGCCAGCCGCCCAGCTGACGATCTCAACGATCTCTGGGCGCTCTTTCCCAAGCAAATGATCATAACGCGCTTTGAGCGCCGCCATCCCTTGCGGGGTGATCGGTGGACCCTGCGGCGCAGACATTAGGGAAGGAAGGTGTCGACCGTGCGAAGTCGCCCGGCTTGCTGCGGATACATATGCGAATAGCTCACCGCATTGCCGATCACGCGCATCACATAATAGCGTGTCTCGAAATTGGCGGGGATTTTCTCGATCCACTCAACCCAATCGATTGAGCCATTGCGTGGGTCTCCGTTGAGTCGGATCCACTGTCTCACCCGCCCTGGGCCGGCGTTGTAAGAGGCAATCGCAAGCGGATAGGCTCCGCCATAAAGGTCCATGCGACGGGCGAAGTGCGCATCACCCAGAGTAATATTGTAGAGCGGGTCTTCAGTAAGGTTCGCGCTCAAATACTGGATACCAAGGATACCCGCTTCCTCGCGTGCTGTGCTGCGCAAAAGCTGCATCATGCCGATCGCGTTGGCATGGCTGCGCCGAGTTCGGTCAAACTCGCTCTCCTGCCGGGCGATGGCGTGGACCATGGTCCAATCGTTGACGCGTGGCGTCGGCACAACCGGGAAACCTGCCCGCTCGACACCTTGAATGCCGCTTGCGCCCGCTTCCATGCCGAGAACGACGGCCATTTCCGGAAGGCCTACTTGCGCTGCAAGCTGGCTAAGCATGGCGACGTCTTCCGGAGTTTGAGCGCTGGCACCGATGGCCTGGAAGAAACGCCGCTCGGTCTGCCATCTGACGCGATTGCTGGCTATGGACCGAATTGCTTTTACAAGCGGGCGCTCTTCAAATTCAGCGCGGGCATTCGGATCAATCTGGACTTGAGGGATTTCCGCGAAATTGGGCATGGCGCGGCCCAGCGCACCGATTGCCAATTGGCCATAATAATAGTGCGGATATTGCGCCGCTTTCTCAAAGTAACGCTGAGCATCCTCGGTGAGCCCGGCTTGGCGTGCAGCTCGGCCTGCCCAGAAATAGCCTTTAGATTTGGTCAGAGGCGTGCGCGCGGCATCGCCATATCGCAGAAACAGCGGAGCTGCGGATGCGCCATCACGAAGACGCCAAAGTGCATTTGTTCCTCCCATCCACATCAAATCGGTATACCGATCACGCAGACGAAAGGAGCCTTTGGAAATGTCGGTTCCCGGCTCGAAAAGATCGTCAATCTTGCTCGCGATGCGAACAGTGTCAGAGGCGTTCGCCGCTTTGGCGGCCGTCAACATGACGCCGACAAGTCCCTCGGGATCGAAAGCGGGCGATCCAAATTTCGGGCGGCTTTCCAGCAGATTGATAGCGCTTCCGGTCTCACTGCGTGCCAGGAAATATCGCGCGAGGTTGTACGTATACCCTGCATCGCTCAGTGCATTAGTTGGTGTCGCAAGCCCGGCTGCCTGCGGTGTCGATCCCCGGATCAAGGCAAGGCGTGCTAAAGCCATTTCGCGCTTGCTTGAAGAAACGTTGACCATTTGCCGCTCTGCAGCTTCGGCATCGCCTTGCCAAAGCAACGCGTCCATCCGTGCCGCGTGATCCTCAGCTGTGAAGCGGGAACCAAAGAGGCCAATCAAATAGGCTTCAGTTGGTCCGGACATAGTCCCGCCGCGCCAAGCTTCGCGCGCAACATTGAATGCATCGGCACGCTGTGCTCCGGCAAGCGTGAGGGCATAGCGTGCGCGACCAGCATTGGTCAGCGGTGGGTGGGCATCAAAGAAACTCAGAATATCGGAGCGTGATGGAGCCTCTTCATCAAGACGTTCCTCAGCCTTGATGCGAATAACCTCCATCCTCGGAAAGTCAGGATAGGCGAGCGCGAAGCCTGCGTAGTTTGAGAAAGTGTATTCGCCATCGCCTTGCAAGCGTTCCCATCGGGTAATGGCTGCGCCCGCAAATTGCGGTTGGCCTGCGACCATATTTCCGCGTTGATTGGCGGCGCTCATCTGGGCGGAAGACGGTGTCGAAAGCGCTCCAATCGAGCAAGCGGCAACAGCTGCCAAGGCACCGACTATAGCAGGGGGTAATGTAAGCAAATTTCTGACCATGCTGGACATAATGCCGATGGGCTCCTTAGTAGGCGCTGAACGAGAAGGTGGTTGACGCCCCTTCAACCAATTTCACATTTATTGTTCAATACAGGAAGATTACAATGTTCAGCGGCTCCATTCCCGCTCTAGCGACTCCTTTTCGCGACGGATCGTTTGACGAAAGCGCCTTTCGCAAACTTGTTGATTGGCAAATCGAAAACGGGAGCTCTGCATTGGTCCCGTGCGGGACGACGGGTGAGGCATCCACTCTCTCAAATGCAGAACACCATCGGGTTATTGAGGTTTGCATCGAACAGGCTGCGGGGCGGGTGCCCGTGATTGCCGGTTGTGGATCAAATGATACGCGCAACGCAGCCTTGCATATGAATTTTGCCAAAAAGGCAGGCGCAGCGGCCGGGCTTTGTGTCGCCCCGTATTACAACCGGCCAGGTCAGGGGGGACTGATGGCGCATTTCGGCTATCTCGCGGAAACCTGCGATCTGCCAATTGTGCTCTACAATGTACCTTCGCGCACGGTTACTGACCTTGAGGATGAGACGGTTGTGGCGCTCGTCAATAAGTATCCAGACCAAATCGTCGCGATCAAAGATGCGAGTGGAGACCTTAGCCGAGTTGCGGATCACCGGATGGGCATTGGCCGTGAGTTTTGTCAGTTGTCAGGCAATGATGAGCTTTGGCTCCCACACAATGCCGCCGGGGGAAGAGGCGCGATATCAGTCACTGCCAATGTCGCACCGGCCTTGTGTGCGGAGTTTCAAGAGGCGATCAACAACAATGAGTTGAAGCGCGCGCGTGAACTCAATGATCGGCTGTTCCCGCTGCACTATGCGATGTTCTCTGATGCTTCTCCTGCGCCGGTAAAGTACGCGCTGAGCCGGGTGCAGGAGTGGTTTTCGCCCAGCGTTCGTTTGCCGATCGTCGAAGCATCAGCGGAATCGCGCAAGGCAGTCGATGCCGCACTCGAACATGCGGGTTTGGTGTAAGAGATAGTCATGGCACGGCCCAAACCTGAGACTTTCGATAAAGTGAAAACTGTCGCGGAAAATCGCCGCGCGCGGTACGATTATCACATTGAGGACAAATTTGAGGCCGGCCTTGCTCTGCAAGGGACCGAGGTGAAGGCACTGCGCGCAGGGCAGGCAACGATCGCAGAAAGCTATGCCGAGGTCCGGGATGGGGAGGTCTGGTTGGTGAACGCCAATATCCCCGAATACAGCCATGGCAACCGCCTCAACCATGAACCCAAACGGCCTCGCAAGCTGCTGCTCAATGGGCGTGAGATCAATAAGCTGTTCGGTGCGGTCGAGCGGAAAGGCATGACGCTGGTTCCGTTGTCCATCTATTTCAACCGCACGGGACGAGCGAAGGTGGAGCTGGCGCTGGCAAAAGGCAAACAGGCCCATGACAAGAGGGCTAGCATCAAGGATCGCGATTGGAAGCGCG
This sequence comes from uncultured Erythrobacter sp., assembly GCF_947502395.1. Taxonomy (GTDB): domain Bacteria; phylum Pseudomonadota; class Alphaproteobacteria; order Sphingomonadales; family Sphingomonadaceae; genus Erythrobacter. The sequence continues at coordinate 700,694 of NZ_CANMZM010000001.1, read as the reverse complement.
ACAAAGCGCGCCTTATGCGAGAGGGATCCTAGCCCAAACGTGATCGGCTGATTCCCAAAAACGCGGTAATTTTATCATTAATCCAGTTCACCCATTGGTCAGACAATGGGTGCTACCCATATGCCAACGATGATGGTGTGCTTTCCTCTTTGCAGTTTGAGTTTCGACGTGCCATTGGGCGCACAAGAAAGGCAGGCTGTTTAGTGGGCTCGCATCCGCAATCTTCTCCTGGTTTCCTGCCGAACCCATGGGCATGGGTTACGCACCGTCTTGGCCGATCGATGCCTAGCCGTGAGGAGATGGCTAAGAATAAATATCTCGCTCCCATCGCACACCGTTTTCTCAATCCAGAGCTATGGCGCTTTACTCGGCGTTCAGTCCCTCGGGGAGTAGCACTGGGCCTATTTGCGGCATTCATTATTCCTGTCGGACAAATCTTTCTTGCTGCATTTTTGGCATTGCCCGCGCGTGCCAATGTCCCGCTTGCTGCTGCCGTGACTTTTGTAACCAATCCATTCACGATCGCCTTTTGGGCGGTCGTCGCAAACCGGGTCGGCAACTTTATTCTGCGCATCGATCAAGCCGCCGCTGACATGGTGATGTCTCAGGCCAACAACACTTGGTGGGTGTATATCGTCGATGCCTTTCAGGTGGCAGGAGTCACGGTTGTCGGCTTTTTTGTGCTTGCCGTGATGACCTCCGCAGTAGGCTATCTCGCGGCCAGCTGGATCTGGCGCTTCATTGTGGGACGAAAGGTTGCACGCAAGCGGGCAAAACGCTCGAATCAGTAGGGGTGAACCCTCGACCCTGACCGATTGCCGATTTAGTATTCGCAGGCCTTGTGCGTGAAAGATGACTCGCCTGAGTCATGTGATCGTGCGCGCTAAGGCGAATACAATCTTGATCGGGAAAAGCGTGATCGGTAATTCAGCAGAAACTGGCGGTGACATCGAACTGTCTACCAATATACCTGCGGCGAAGCCGGGCTCATTGCTGCTCGTCGGTGTCGCTGCAGCTTTGGTGCTGAGCGCGGTGCTATTGTTTGCGGCCACCTCTGATGGCCTGATCACCGGTGTCTATGCGGGCGGGCTCGTGGTGCTCCTGATGGGCGCACTCGCGGCTGAACGATTCAGTTCCAAACCCGCGACCACCGAAGTCGCCTCGCATGATTGGTCAGTTACTGTGGCGGCAATCGAGACGAGCGACGAAGGCGCCGGTGAAGCGATTGCCATTACTGATCGTGCCAATCGCTTGGTCTGCGCCAACCAAGCCTTCATCCAGGCCTTTGGTACCGAAAGCCCGCCTCCATTGCTCGATGTTGAGCGGCCAGCCTTAGCTGCTCTAAACAAGGTAGCTCGCAGCGCGTGGCGCGATGGCGAAGGCGAGATCGATGAGATGGACGACAGCGATCTGCGCCAATGGGGCGTTCGCGCCACGCGGGCCGGGCGCGGAGATGACCATCTGATTTGGCGCTTTGAGCGCAAGATTGTCGCTTCGCCCAGCGATGCAGCTCAGGTGGATCTGACGGGCGCTTTCGGGGGCGTTCTGAGCCGAGCTGGCATCGAAGCGGTGATTACCGGCCCCGATGGAACCATCCGAAGCGTTGGTGCGGGTTTTGCCGAAAGGGCAGTCGGCGACAGGGCAGCAACATTGGTCGGGCAACCGCTTGTCTCTTTTCTGCGTGCCGATGAGCGTGAACGCATCTTTTTTGCGCGAGAGGGGCGCGGCGGGACACCGCAAACATTGATCGACGTGCCACTGTCGGAGCCCGGCCTTGCTGGCGCTCCACCTTCGCCAGAAGACGGCGCCACTCTTATGCTGTTGGTCGATAGCGGCGTCGGCATTGGCAGCGGTTGGGATGGTTCTGCACAGGCTGGCGTTGCTCAGCTCGAGGCTCTGCTTGCGCAATTGCCGCTTGGGCTTGCGATGACGGACCGCGATGGCCGTTTCCTGTTTGGCAATGAGGCTTTTCTGCGCTCGGTTGGCAAGAGAGAGGGAGAGCTTCCTGCATTTCCAACCGATCTTGTAGTCCGCGAAGACAAGGGGGCGCTTTCTGATGCGGTGCGTCGTCATGGGCGTGGTCCTGCTTCTCGGGGCGATATGGCGGTTCGCCTGAGTTCGCAGCCCGAAGAGCCTGTCTCAATGGGGCTTGCAGGGGTCAGGGGGCTTGGTGAAGCAGCAGTTCTTCTCAGCCTCGCGGACAGTTCTGAAGAAACCCAGCTTAAACGCCAGGTTGCCCAAGCGACCAAGATGCAGGCCGTCGGCCAGTTGGCTGGCGGGGTTGCGCATGACTTCAACAATGTTCTCACCGCGATCATCGGCACATGTGATCTCATGTTGCTACGGCACACGCCGGGTGACAGTGATTACGACGACATCCAGCAAATCCGCGCAAACTCGAACCGCGCTGCGTCTTTGACCCGCCAATTGCTGGCCTTTTCACGCCAACAAACCCTTCGGCCCGAGATTTTGCAATTGCCCGACGTGATCAGCGAAGTGGGCCCCCTGATCAAACGTCTGCTGGGCGAGAAGATCGATTACCTTATCCAGCACGACCGTAATCTTGGCCCAGTGCGCGCTGATCCGCAGCAGCTTGAGCAGGTCATCATGAATCTCGCGGTGAATGCCCGCGACGCGATCAATATGAATGGCGCGCATGGGCGCATGCGCAAAGAATCCGCGCAGGGCCGCATCTCTCTTCTTACTCGTAGCGTCAAATCGCACGAGGTGGTGAAGTTTGGTTCAGAGATTTTACCAGCTGCCGATTACACCGTGCTGATTGTGCAAGATAACGGCGGCGGTATTCCTGCTAAAGTCCTACCCAAGCTGTTTGAGCCTTTCTTCACGACGAAGGAACAGGGCAAGGGTACGGGACTGGGCCTTTCAACTGTCTATGGGATCATAAAGCAATCGGGCGGCTTCATCTTCGCTGACAATGTGATGAATGCCTCAGGCCGCCCAATGGGCGCGCGTTTTACCATCTATCTCCCTGTCCATGCGGGCGAAACACCGCAGCGCCGCAAGGTGGCAGTGCCTGAGGCCTCATCTGACTGGTCCGCCGGTGGCAAAGTGTTGTTGGTCGAAGATGAGGATATGGTGCGCGCGGTGGCAGAACGGGCATTGGCACGCGCTGGATATCAAATCACGGCTTGTAGTGATGGGGAAGACGGCCTTGAGGCGATCAGCAAGGACAGCGATTTCGATATCGTTGTCAGTGACGTTGTGATGCCAGGTATGGACGGACCCGCCATGGTCCGTGCAATCCGGGAGATGCATCCGCACATTCCCGTTCTGTTTATGTCGGGCTATGCCGAGGAGGCTTTGCGCAAGGACATCGACATACCCAACATGCACTTCCTTCCCAAGCCTTTCAGTGTCGCGGCAATCAGCGACAAAGTGGCTATGGTGATGCAAGAGGCGAAGGCCGCGCAGGACGCTTAAAGAGCGAACTTCAAGAAATTTTTGTTCCCCCCTTGTTCCATGAGAACAAATAGGATACATACTCTCCAACAGAGGGTGGCAATCAGGCTTTCCCAGAAGGCCGGTTAAAAGTGCTTAATCGGACCTATGCAAGCGAAGGAGTGCATGCGATGGCTACGCAACTTAAGCTGGTAAACAAGGAAAAAGACGTGGACCGTCAAAAAGCGCTCGACGCTGCTCTTCAACAGATTGATCGTGCCTTTGGTAAGGGCTCGGCGATGAAGCTGGGCTCTAAAGAGGCGATGCAGGTTGAGTCGATTTCAACTGGCTCGCTCGGGCTTGATATTGCGCTTGGTATTGGGGGGCTTCCCAAAGGCCGCGTGATCGAGGTTTATGGCCCGGAAAGCTCTGGTAAGACGACGCTCGCTTTGCATGCCATTGCAGAAGCGCAAAAGGCAGGCGGCACAGCGGCGTTTGTTGATGCTGAGCATGCCCTGGATCCCGTCTACGCCAAAGCTTTGGGCGTGGACATCGACGAGCTGATTGTTTCACAGCCTGACACGGGTGAGCAAGCGCTTGAGATTACCGATACGCTTGTTCGTTCAAACGCGATTGATATTTTGGTTGTTGACTCAGTTGCCGCGCTTGTGCCGCGCGCAGAGATTGAAGGGGAGATGGGCGACAGCCACGTTGGCCTTCAGGCGCGCCTTATGTCGCAATCGCTGCGTAAGCTGACCGGTTCAATCAACCGCTCGAAGTGTATGGTGATCTTCATCAACCAGCTGCGCATGAAGATCGGTGTTATGTACGGCAACCCAGAGACAACGACGGGCGGTAACGCGCTCAAGTTCTACGCCTCGGTCCGTCTTGACATTCGTCGCACCGGCCAGATCAAGGATCGCGACGAAGTGATTGGTAACTCGACCCGCGTCAAAGTGGTGAAGAATAAGGTTGCCCCGCCGTTCAAGCAGGTTGAGTTTGACATTATGTATGGGGAGGGCATCTCTAAAATCGGCGAGATACTCGATCTTGGTGTTAAGGCCGGTATCGTTGAGAAGTCAGGCAGCTGGTATTCGTATGACAGCGTGCGGATCGGCCAAGGCCGTGAGAATGCCAAGGTCTATCTCAAAGAGAACCCAGAAGTTTGCGACAAATTGGAAGCCGCCATTCGCGGTAAAACCGATGAGGTCGCCGAGGAGATGATGGCCGGTCCGGACGCGGACTGACCAATCAACTCCTTAAGCGGGCGTCCCTGAGTGAATGGGGCAAACCAAGCGCGAGAGTTTGGCCTCTTGCCGCCCGGAGAAACGGAACACCGGCACAAAGTCACTTCCGCTCAATCGAGGGAAGTGAACTTTGCGCCGGTTTTTCGTATCGATGCCCTTCGCAACCGCCCTCATAGCAACTTTTGAGTGTGCCATGGTGCAACATGGTTAGCCTGATCGAAAAGCCTGTTATAGCTTTCGCTTGTCGCTGCAAAGAGCATGGCTTAACTGCACGCCGTAACAATCAAATGGCTTGGCAATAGGCATGACTTCGACAAACGATATCCGGCGTTCCTTCCTCGATTTCTTCACCGCTGAAGGACATGTCGCTGTGCCCAGCGCGCCGTTGGTCCCTTACAACGATCCCACACTGATGTTCGTCAACGCCGGCATGGTGCCATTCAAAAACGTCTTTACCGGGCTCGAAACGCCCCCAGGGCCATGCGCCACCTCCTCGCAGAAATGTGTGCGCGCTGGCGGCAAGCACAATGATCTCGATAATGTTGGCTATACTGCACGCCACCACACATTCTTCGAGATGCTCGGCAACTTTTCGTTCGGCGACTACTTCAAGGAACAGGCAATTCATAACGCCTGGAATTTGTTGACCCGCGAATGGGGTATTCCGGCTGAAAAACTGCTTGTGACGGTCTATCACACAGACGATGAAGCTTTCGATCTTTGGCGCAAGATCGCCGGTCTTGCAGAAGATCGCATCATTCGCATCGCTACCAACGACAATTTCTGGTCGATGGGTGAGACTGGGCCATGTGGGCCGTGTTCGGAGATTTTCTACGACCATGGAGCACATATCCCTGGCGGTCCCCCCGGAAGCCCAGACGAAGATGGCGACCGGTTTATTGAAATCTGGAACCTTGTTTTCATGCAGTTCGACCAACAAGCGGACGGCACAAGGATCAATCTCCCAAGCCCCTCCATCGATACCGGTATGGGTCTCGAGCGGATCGCTGCCGTTATGCAGGGTGTCCATGACAATTACGACACCGATACCTTCAAAGCCCTGATTGCTGCTTCGGAAGGTCTGACCGGAGTGGCTGCAACGGGTGACAGCACCGCCTCCCACCGCGTGATCGCAGACCATTTGCGCTCAACTTCCTTCCTGATGGCCGATGGTGTGCTGCCTTCTAATGAAGGGCGCGGCTATGTTCTGCGGCGGATTATGCGCCGCGCGATGCGCCATGCCCATTTGCTCGGTGCTAGCGAGCCTTTGATGCATCGGCTTGTGCCATCCCTCGTCACAGAAATGGGGCAAGCGTACCCTGAGCTCTCCCGTGGGCAGGCTTTGATCGAAGAAGTGCTGCTTCGCGAGGAAACCCAGTTCCGCAAAACGCTGGATAAGGGGCTCAAGCTCCTTGACGAAGCAACAGGTGATATGAGTGAGGGCGGCGAACTCGATGGTGAGACGGCCTTCAAGCTCTACGACACTTATGGCTTCCCCTATGACCTTACTGAGGACGCGCTGCGGGCTCGCGGAATTGCGGTTGACCGTAGTGGATTTGATCAAGCGATGGCGCGTCAGAAAGAAGCTGCGCGTGCGGCGTGGAAAGGCTCAGGCGAGGCGGCTTCAGAGGAAATCTGGTATGATATTGCGGAGCGCGAAGGCGCTAGCGAATTCACTGGCTACACCGCCACATCGGGCGAGGGCAGCGTGGTCGCCATCGTAAAAGACGGAGCAGAAGTGCGAAACGCCTCTGCTGGTGACGATGTGGTGATCCTTACCAATCAAACCCCCTTTTATGGCGAAAGCGGTGGCCAGACGGGCGACACCGGGACAATCGGCACGCCTGCAGGATTTGCTGCTAAGGTCAAAGACACCAGCAAGCCACTTGGTCGCCTTCATGCCCACCATGCTTCGGTGAGCGCCGGAGAGGTAAAGATCGGTGACAATGTGCAGTTGGATGTGGATGTGACCCGTCGCAATCAGGTGCGCGCGAACCACTCCGCAACGCACCTCGTTCATGCTGCGTTGCGAGGTCAGCTTGGCGATCATGTGACGCAAAAAGGCTCACTGGTCGCTGATGATCGTCTGCGGTTCGACTTCTCTCATCCGAAAGCGCTTTCGAGTGAGGACATCGCTGCAATCGAGACTGAAGTGAACGCCGAGATCCTTGCCAATGAGGAAGTTGGCACACGGTTGATGAGCCCCGACGATGCTGTCCAAGCGGGCGCATTGGCACTGTTTGGTGAGAAGTACGGTGACGAAGTCCGCGTTTTGTCTATGGGGCGCAAAGGCGGTTCTGGGCGCAGCTACTCGGTCGAACTGTGCGGCGGTACCCATGTGAAAGCGACCGGCGACATTGGCCTTTTCCGGATCATTTCCGAAAGCGCCGTTTCCTCTGGAGTTAGGCGGATCGAAGCCCTGACGGGTGATGCGGCACGCAATTGGTTGGTGGCACGCGAAGAAGCCTTGAAATCCGCGGCAAACGTCATCCGGTCAACCCCTGAGGATGTGCCGGGCCGGATTACTGCTCTTATGGAAGAGCGCAAGCGGCTTGAGAAAGAGCTCTCTGAGGCCAAGAAAGCTCTTGCGCTTGGCGGTGGCGGCGCAAGCGGCGAAGCGTCCGGCTCAACCGATGAAGATATCGGTGGTGTCGCCTTTAGCGGCCAAGTACTCGAAGGCCTTAACCCTAAAGAGCTTCGCCCCTTGTTGGACGAGACCAAGAAGCGTCTGGGGAGCGGCGTTGCCGCAATTGTTGCGGTGAATGAAGGTAAAGCAAGCATTGCCGCGGCCGTCACTGATGATCTCACGGACCGGTTTAGCGCGGTCGATCTTGTGCGAACGGGCGTTGCAACGCTTGGCGGCAAAGGCGGCGGTGGTCGGCCCGATATGGCGCAGGGCGGCGGGCCGGATGGATCGAAAGCGAGTGCCGCGATTGAGGCAGTCAAGGGAATATTGAGCCAATAACTCTCTTGAATACTCTCTTAAGTGAGGGGATTCGCAATCAAGAAAGAGCTTTGCTTCGCTGTTCCCACATCGTTCCAGGTTACCTCTAGCGAGAGTGCGAGCGAACGCTCACCCATCTAAAGTCGATGGGCGCAGCTTTGGAGGTGACTTTAATCCGCCATCGATCTCGAGCTTTTCTCGGTACTCATCGCGTTTCTCATGGATTGAGGCGATTACTGGGCCCATCGCAACTCCGATGTCTACCAACACGGCCTCAGACAATTGTAGCGAGCTTTCCAGCGTTTCGGGCACGGCGTGGCTGGCTCCTGCTCGGTAAAGCTGTGCCGCGTGATCGGTATCGCGAGCGCGCGAAACTATCAGTAGCTTTGGATATTCGCGGCGCAGTTTGCTGACCAGCCTTTTGGCAAGAACCGGTTCATCCATGGTGAGCACAATTGAAGGAGCGGTCTCTATCCCTAGCCGGGAAAGCGAATCGCCGCGTGCCGCATCGCCAAATGTCGCGCGGTATCCGTTTCGCTTCGCATCAGCGATGAGGTCTGGATCGGAATCGAGGATCACGTAGTGCTGATCATGGGTGCAGAGCATGTCTGCTATCAACCGCCCGACCCGACCTCCGCCAATGATGATGGTGCGCGGCTCATCTTTGTCATCATCGGGTAGTTCAGGCGTAACTTCAATTCGTCGGGCGATGACGCGCCCAAGTCGGGCAAGAAGCGGCGTAATGGTGAGTCCAAGAGCTGTTACGATCTGCCAGAATTGGGCGGTCTCAGTGTCGATCACTAGAGCGCTGGTCGCTGCTGCGAGGACGATAAGAGTGGTTTCGGAAGGGCTCGCCATGAGGACGCCGGTTTCGGCGGCCGTGCTGCGCCTTGCTCCCATCATGCGCAAAAGTGTGCTCGTGATTATTGCTTTGAAGACGAGAACACCGATCACGGCGACGAGGATTTCCCAGACATTGGACCAGATTTCCATCACGTTGACCGACATGCCAATGGTGATCAGGAATACGCCCAGAGCGAGGCCCTTAAAGGGTTCCATGATCGTTTCGACCTCGCCGTGATACTCGGTCTCTGCAATCAGAAGCCCAGCAATCAATGCGCCGACGATCGGCGATAGGCCAGTTGCAGAAGTCGCTAGGCTGGCTCCAATCACCACGAGCATGGTGGCGGCGAGAAAGAGCTCAGGGCTTTTGGTGCGGGCAGCCTGACTGAATAAGCGGGGCAAAGCAAATCGTCCGACCACCAGCAATGCTAGGATGACGAGGCCGCCATAGATCAGCGTATTCGTCATCCCCTCAACGCCGTCGGCGGCGGCATTGGGGGCGAGAGCACCTAGGATAAAGATGATCGGCACAATCATGATGTCTTCGAACAAGAGCATGGAGAGTGCCGCGCGCCCGACGGGGCTTCTTGTGCCTGAAATCGGCAGCACAATGGCGGTGGACGAGAAAGCAAGTGCGAAGCCAAGGGCAAGCGCAGCGGTTGAATCCATGCCCGAATACTGGCCAAAGAAGGCTGCGGAAATGCTTCCGATGATCAGAAGCTCTAGGCTGCCGAGGCCAAAGACAAGCTTTCTCAGCTGCCACAACCGGTTGAAGGACAATTCCAACCCGATCGCAAAGAGCAAGAGAATTATTCCAAAGTCGGCAAAGGGCGTTAATCGTTCCGGCTCGGATATGGTTATATATTGAAGCCAAGGGACTTTATCGACCATCGTGCCAAGGCCAAATGGCCCAACAAGCACCCCGATCAGGATAAACCCGATGATGGGCGTAATCCTGAATCGCGCGAACACGGGAATGACGATGCCGGCTGATCCAAGGATTACCAGGGCATCTTGCATCACTGGAGAGAGGGTGAGTTCGCCTGCCATTCCCGGTCTCTATCCTGCGCCTAGGAACAAGTCACTTGGCAAAAATAGCCTATGCTGGGAATCGTTCGCGTTCGTTCAAATTCCTCGCCTGATCGAAAGAGTGTAGGGGTGAACCTAACCTTCTTCAAACAGCGCATCGACCGATCCACCATTGGCCTTCAGAATCGCTTCCACACGCTTGCGCCCTTCGAAGTAGATTAGTGCTGGGTGGTCTTCATTGTCGTCTTTCAGCCGAGCAACCTGCGCTTCGGTCAGAGTGCTCTCACCCGCAACATAGTCGCAGTAGCCTTCGACTTTCCAAGTGGGAAAACGTGTCGAGGCCAATCGCCCGTAGTTCCGGCGGATCAATTCATGTGCGAACTCATGTGCCAGCAACCCGCCAAGCTCGCGCTCGCCTCCAAGCTCTCGACCATTGCGGATCACGCCGGAGTTAGGATCGGTGCGATTGACAATGACCGCTGGAGAAAGTGGGCGCGTGATTGCGAAAGCGCTGCTGGAGATGTTCGCGACATATTTCCAGCGCCAGCCGCCGTCTGTAATGAAAACCCAGCGCTGCTCATTGGCTTCCGCAAGAGGGGAAGTTCTGAGGCGTTCCTGAGTATGCTCTACCGTCAAGGAGAGCATATCCGGGTCGAGCTCTTCTTCAGACCAAACAGTGCCGATTGGCGTCTCAGTCTTGTGCGGAAATGCAAGCAGCTGTGGGGCAAGAAGGGGCGATGCCAAAAGCAGGAGCACGGCGCCGAGCGCCATGCCCCACTTGCCACCGCCCAATTTCCAGATCAGGCCCAGTTCTTCATCTCTGTTTCGAGGTTCTGCACGATCGCTTCGAAGAACTGCTCAGTGGTGAGCCAGTTTTGCGATGGGCCAATGAGCAGCGCCAAGTCTTTGGTCATCTGACCTTTCTCGACAGTCTCAATACAGACACGCTCAAGCGTTTCGGCAAACTTGACCACATCAGGTGTCTCGTCGAACTTGCCGCGATACATAAGGCCGCGGGTCCAAGCGAAAATCGAAGCGATCGGGTTTGTCGATGTCGCTTTGCCTTGCTCGTGTTGACGGAAGTGGCGGGTAACGGTGCCGTGTGCAGCTTCTGCTTCGATTGTCTTGCCATCAGGGGTCATCAGGACTGACGTCATCAGGCCAAGCGAGCCAAAGCCTTGTGCGACGGTGTCTGACTGAACGTCGCCGTCATAGTTCTTACAAGCCCAAACGAACTTGCCTGACCATTTCAGAGCCGATGCGACCATGTCGTCGATGAGACGGTGTTCATACGTGATGCCGGCTTCCGCGAACTTCTCTTTGAACTCGTTCTCAAACACTTCTTCGAACAGGTCTTTGAAGCGGCCGTCATAGGCTTTCATGATCGTGTTCTTGGTCGAGAGGTACACTGGCCATTTGCGGTCTAGACCGTAGTTCATCGAAGCACGCGCAAAGGCGCGGATAGAGTCGTCGAGATTGTACATCGCCATCGCAATGCCTGAGCTTTCAAACTCGAACACCTCAAGATCGAGATTCGTGCCGTCTTCGCCTTCGTAAACGAGGCGCAGTTTGCCCGGGCCTGGGATCAGCGTGTCTGTCGCGCGATACTGGTCACCAAAGGCGTGGCGGCCAACCACAATCGGATTTGTCCAACCTGGCACCAGACGAGGCACGTTATCGATTACGATCGGTTCACGGAAGACAACACCACCAAGGATGTTGCGGATCGTGCCGTTGGGTGAACGCCACATCTTTTTAAGGTCGAACTCTTCAACGCGCGCCTCGTCAGGCGTGATAGTCGCGCATTTGACGCCAACGCCGTGCTCCTTGATCGCATTGGCAGCATCGACGGTGATCTGATCGTCGGTTTCGTCGCGTTTCTCGATGGAGAGGTCGTAATACTTCAAATCGACATCGAGATAAGGCAGGATCAGCCGTTCGCGGATCCATTGCCAGATGATTTTGGTCATTTCATCGCCGTCGAGTTCGACGACCGGGTTTAGAACCTTAATTTTTTGCATGGCGAGCGCCTGCTCCTTCCGTTCAGAGGAAAGTCATAAAACGTGAGTGTTAGGATGCGTGATCCCATCCATTGTCCCGGGCTTTAGCAGAGGAGTGGCGTTGCGCAAGTCGGTCGGTAAACCCGACGCGATATAGTGCTAAAAACCGCTTCCAGGCTTGCTCAGATAGGCATCTTCTTGTGGTGTGGAGCCCCGTTTCAGAATCGCATTCCTGTGAGGGAACCGACCAAAACGGGCGATTACATCGCGGTGAGCGTGCGCGTATCGGCTGAATTCCTCATTACCCAGTGTGTCAATCAGTTCCACCGCTGTGTTCTGATCATCTAGGTTTTCACTGTGCTCGAATGGTAGGTAAACAAAGACCCGGTACTCTCGGCCGATCTCTTTATCCCAGCCTCTTTCGACCATCGCGTGCGCAATCGCGAGGGCGAGTTCGTCCGTTGCAAAACTGCGTGGGTCGCCCCTGAACAAGTTGCGAGACATCTGGTCGAACAAGATGACCGCGGCAAGCGACTGTCTGGGCGAACCGAGGAATTTGTCAAAACGTTGATGTGCGAGTTGTTGACGCAATGGGCCAAAGCGTTGCTCAATATCGGCATCGAGCGCCTCGTTCTTAGCAAACCAATCTTTCGCCTCCAGTTCATTAAACCAGAAGTTCAAGACCCGCTCGGACCAGTCGCGATATCGAGAAATTGTCATGCAAAATGTCTAGTTCACAGGGCTTCAATACGCAAAAAGGCGCCGCATTTGCGACGCCTTTTGAATGGTGATGGTGGGCGTACCAAGATTTGAACTTGGGACCCCTACGATGTCAACATAGTGCTCTACCCCTGAGCTATACGCCCGCACCATCATCATGCCCGCACGCTTTGCTGTACAGGAAGCGGCGCGTTAGCGAAGCTGACTAGCGAGTGCAAGCGATTCGCAGGGGCGCACACCAAGTTTTTTGCTAGATTTGTGCTTCGCGCTGTTCTTCAAACACCCGTTCAACTTCGAGAACGAGATCACGCAGGTGGAACGGCTTGGACAGAACCTTTGCATGGGGTTGTTCACGACTAGCGCGCAGGCTTACCGCAGCAAACCCGGTGATGAACATGACCTTTGTCCTCGGGCTCAATTCAGCGCAACGCTGTGCAAGCTCAATTCCGTCCATTTCGGGCATAACAATGTCCGACAGCAGCAGATCAAACTGCTCCTTTTCGAGCAAAGGGACAGCCTCTGTCCCACGATCAACGCTGGTCACATCAAAGCCAGCTTTGGTGAGCGCGCGCTCAAGATAGGCACGCATTGCTTCTTCATCTTCGGCGAGAAGGATTCGCGGGGAGGGCGGTGTAGTCATGGGTGTTGTCATACAGGCAATCGCTTAAGAAATCTTTTGCCTTGTGAAGCACTAAAATGCGCTGGAACGGGATTGTAAGAAGATTTACGAAGGAGATCAGAGATTTGAAGGTGACTCTTGCTGCGAACTTTGGTGAAGAACGCCGAATTCGTTCGGGCATGTGTACGTCGTTTGTCGTTCAGTCCTCGCATTGGACGATTCTGCCTTTGACTTGCAACATCAAAGCGGGCAGCAAAGGTACTTCATGCCTGAACACTCGCCTGCCATGCGATATTCCAATGCTGTGCTGCCTTCGCGCGGCCAACCAGGCCGTGTGCAAGGGGACTTGGTCACCACCAAGGGCGGTTCGATTGCCGGGGAGGAGGAAGCCGATGGTACGGGCGCGGCATTTGTTCATGTTGCACCGCGCCATATGCCACTTCCCGTCCTCATTGCTGTACCTCACGCCGGGCGTGCCTATCCTTCTGAAACCCTCGCGCACATGCGGGACCCGCGCCACAGCCAACTGCGTTTGGAAGATAGGTGCATTGATGTCGTTGGAGTGGAGGTCGCTCGGGCCACGGGAACAGGACTATTGGTCGCGCATGCGCCGCGGGCTATTCTTGATCTCAATCGGTCAGCGGACGATATTGACTGGGGCATGATTGCGAAGCCCAAAGGGTTTGACAAGGATGCCTTTTTGGGAGGTTTTTCGGGACCAGTCTCTGCATCTGGGTCTGGCAATGCCCGCGCTCGCAGCGGTCTAGGGCTTGTGCCCCGCAGGTTGCCAGGATTCGGAGAGATTTGGCGTTCAAAGATCTCCTTTGGCGAGGTTGAACGGCGAGTTGAGCAGATTCATCGTCCTTATCACGAGTTTTTGGAGCGTGAGCTTGAGCGGATTCGGGATGCTTGGGGCGCAGCACTCCTTATCGATTTGCATTCGATGCCTCCGCTGCGTCGACGTGCTGGCGAAGAAAAGGCTCCGCGCATTGTGTTGGGCGATCGCTACGGTGTGTCTTGCGACAATGTGCTAGCAAGCAATGCGTTTCGTTACCTTGAGAGTAATGGCTGCGCGACGGCCCATAACCGCCCTTATTCAGGGGGTTACGTGCTCGACCGTCATGCACGACGAAGCAAAGGCATTCATGGTATTCAAATTGAGGTGTGCAGGACGACTTATCTTGACACCGCTTTTTCCGAGACGACGAAGAATGCGACCGTGCTTGCCAATCTGCTGGCGGGTCTTGTCCGCGTCCTCGGGGCCGAAACCGCAGGCCTAGGCTCGGGCGGACAGATACGTCAAGCCGCTGAGTAGAGCAGCGATCTGTTTGCAGATGTATCGAATCGAAGGGCAGGGCTGCCTTCCGAACATAATGACAAAAAGAAGCCACCTCGCACGAAAGGGGGAAGCACGAGGTGGCCAGGTTCAGGGAGGATCGCGCTAAAGCAAAGCGCGCTCCGAAGCGGCTCATGAGGGGGTAACCGCTTCGAACCTCTAAATAATCACTGGTGCTTCTGCTTTCAAGATACGAGCCGTCTTAATCGCATCGAATCTGGAAGCAATTCTCACATAGATTGAAACAGTTAGGGGGCGACTACCTAGCCGCCCCCTAAGAGGTTTTTCGTATGTTTTGGCTCTCGCAAGCCAAGGCGTAACCTCAGGAGGCAGCCTCAGGCATTGGCACCTTTCCCTGTGCGCTCTGACGCTCAAATACCATGCGCATCAGGTTCATTGAGAACAAGTGTGCGTGGATCAACATTAGCATTCCGCTCTTGTTGAGCTCTTCCACTTTCTCTGTGGGGAGTTCGCGCAGTTTTTTTTCATCGACCATGCGGAAGCCGCGATACACGAAAGGCTTGTCTGGCATATCGTTGCGGGTGATGGCGATCTCGCCATCCATCATCAGGTCCAGTTCGTTGAGCTGATCAAGGAATGCTTTGGTACGTTGACCTGAAGTTTCAAACCGACGACAGAACTCGAGCACATCGTCAGTGTACTGCGTTGGGACAACATCACCTGCCTTGATTGTTGGAAGTGCGGCAGCTGCGTCAGCTTGGCCCGCATTCTGCAATTCTGTACGCTTTGCTTCGCGAGCAGTAACATCGTTATCGGCAGCAACGACAAACAAGGTCTGACCTTCTTTGTCTTTACCAACCACACCAGCCTCGGGATCGAAGCATAGTGACATCTCTTCGCTGTTTGCCTGAAGCTTAGCGAGGATGAAGGGGTAGCGACGAATGTAAGCTGGGACATAAACGCCCGCTTCCAACTTACCATTATCGTCAATGAAGGTATTCACGCCTTCGTTAAGACCCATCAGAGCGATCGGCAGCGGCGTGTCGTTCGCGGTAAAGACGATCGGGTAGTTGCGTTGTGCATCGACAAACTCGTCCACTGTCAGAGGGATGGCATGGGTGTTTGCGAGGAATGACGCGTCTTCGAAATTGGCCACTTTCCAATCCGCATGATCACGGCTGTTTAGAGGCATCAAGTCTTTGTAGAAAAGCGGAAGTTGTGGCTGCGGCGCGGTGGCCATGGAAGTTCTCCTAGAACCGAATTGAAAGTTGTCCCAAGGCGACCTGCATGGATTTCGCGCAGTCTCCGCCCATGAATTGCATGGCCCTTTAGGCGCTCGTGCACTCAGGTGCAAGCGGTGTAGAGTCTAACACTTGTGGTTAGGCACAAGCTTGCCCGGATTTAGCAAACTTTGCGGATCGAGTGCCTGTTTGATGCTTCTCATAATTAGAAGAGCTGTAGGGTCGGCAAGTCGCCCCAATTCGTCGACTTTCATTTGGCCAATACCGTGTTCGGCGCTGATCGATCCTCCCCATTCGGTGACCAGATCATAGACCCGCGCGCTAACGTCTTTGCCTTGAGCCTCTTCCCATTCACCCGGCACCGCTCCCTTTGGAGCCAAGATATGAAAGTGCACATTGCCATCGCCGAGATGGCCAAAAGCTACTGCCCGTGTGCCGGCGAACTGCGCCTCGATAGCCGGCGAAGCTGCGAGGATAAATTCTGGCATTTTTTCGACCGGAACAGAAATGTCGTGCTGCATGGCGGGACCCAGCGCACGTTCGGCGGCTGAAATAGAATCGCGCAGGGTCCAGAAATCTTCGGCCTGTCTTTCATTTGAGGCAATCACTGCATCGCTCAACAGGCCATCCTCCGCCGCTTCGCCAAGCGCCAGTTCAAGCTTTTCACACAAAGCCGCATCGTCGCTATCGATAGCGACGCATTCGATTAGCGCATTCCACGAGTGCTGGCCTCCCAACGGTGAGCGCGCGTGAGGTAGGTGGGATAAAACACTGGCGAGGCAGTGGTCGGGCATCACTTCAAAGCCTTCCAACGTGTCTCCAAGCGCGCTGTCCATTCGGTGCAACAGCGACCGGGCATCGATGATCGATCCAAGGCCCACCCACGCTGTGGCACGGGCGCGCGGAGCTGGTAGTAGACGCAACGTGGCAGCTGTCACGATGCCCAAAGTTCCTTCAGAACCGATCAAGAGCTGCTTGAGATCGAACCCGCGATTGTCTTTCTTCAAAGCAGTGAGCGCGCTGAAGATGCTTCCATCGGCGAGCACCGCCTCAATTCCCAAAACTTGCGCACGCATCGTCCCATGGCGCAGTACCTGGGTTCCACCCGCATTGGTCGAAATCAGCCCTCCGACCGTCGCCGAACCCTTTCCACCGAGGGTGAGGGGAAAACGCAAGTCCGCAGCTGCGGCAGCGTCATGGAAAGTCTGGAGAATGACACCTGCTTCGCAAACCGCCTGTCCAGCACCTGCATCAAGTTCGCGAATTGCGTTCATTCGTCGCAGAGACAGCAGGATTGATGAGCCGCTCGCATCAGGAGTTGCGCCACCGGCCATTCCGCTGTTCCCGCCCTGGGGAACAATGGGAACAGAGCGCTTCGCGCAAAGTTTGACGAGTTCGGCAACTTCCTGGGTTGAACTTGGAGATGCAAGGCCAAGCGCTGCGCCTGAATAACGCCCACGCCAGTCGGTTAGCCACGGCTCCAGATCATCGGCAATGGTGGTCCAGCCTTTGGGGCCTAGCAGTTCGGCAGCTTCTGACGCGAAAGTCTTTGATTGAGTTGTGAGCTCTGTCATTGTTGCGCCTATGCCACAATCTGCCGCGAAAGCACTAGTGCTTTGCCAGCTCCAGGCAGGGAGGTTAAGCCAGCGTTCAATCACCAGTGCTAGGCCAAACCCTTCTATCGCGAAGGGCCGGGTGGGGCTCGCGTGAGAAATGCCGTTTGGAGGGATAAAGGGCATCCATGGCTAGCCTGTATGCATTTGCTGCGTCGTTGACGCTGTTCTTGCCATTCTTGGCGTCGGAGGATGGTGAGCGTGAGGTGCCTGCGCCCGTTGCTCAATGCACATCGCCTGATCTCACATCAACTCCGCATGTTGAGGCACCACGCAAGGGCGAGACTCCCAAAGCACAAATTCCCTCTCAACTGGGCGCCACCAACGCCTTGGACGCTTTTTACCGGTCAAGTACCGCCAATCAGGTCCGCATTGAGCAGCGCGTAACCATTCGCATTACGCCCTACCGACAGAGCAACCGGAATAGTCTTCTGGCTCAACTTCCTCGCCGTGGTGTTAGTCAGACTTTTGAAGAACGCCCAATGAACAGTTGCGTGCCTGTCGCAGGGATTGCGGGGGTTCAAACCGGCACGGGCAATCGCTTACTCCTATTCTTGCGAGATCAGCGCATCATCAGCCTAAATCTGGAGCGCGGCTGTGAGGCACGCGATTTCTATTCGGGCTTTTATGTCGAGCGCAATGAGGACGGGCGGCTCTGTGTCAAGCGCGATCTTTTACAATCTCGCAGTGGCGCAAAGTGTGAAGTTGAGCGGATGCGCCGTCTCGTACAGGTGGACGACTGACCTCTTGGTTCGGCGTGTTTGGGGCGCCTGCACACTCAACAGCACAATCCCGTAAGCGGGCAATTTCTTGACTCTGAGCGCCATTTTGGCCAAGCGAGCCGCATCTTTATGAGAGGCTAACGCACATCGTGCAGTTTGCCTTACATGAATTGAGTTTTCTCGCTTACTCTTATCCGGACAATCGCAACCTTATGACATTTGCCGATCTCGGCCTCTCTCCTGAATTGCTTCAAGCGGTTGAAACCGCTGGCTACACCGAGCCTACCGCTATTCAAGCCGAGGCGATCCCTGCCGTATTGATGATGAAAGACCTCATCGGGATTGCGCAAACGGGAACGGGCAAAACCGCGAGTTTCGTGTTGCCGATGATCGATGTGATGGCTGCCGGGCGCAGGCGTGCCTTGATGCCGCGCTCGTTGATCCTTGAGCCAACGCGGGAGCTCGCCGCGCAGGTTGCGGAGAATTTTGAGAAGTACGGCAAAAATCATGATCTGAAGATGGCGCTGCTCATCGGCGGCGTGCAGATGGGCGATCAGATCAAGGCGCTTGACGAAGGCGTTGACGTATTGATTGCGACACCGGGCCGGATGATGGACCTGTTTGAGCGGGGCAAAATCCTGCTTTCGGGCTGTGAGCTTCTGGTGATCGACGAAGCGGACCGAATGCTCGATATGGGCTTTATCCCAGACATTGAGTTTATTTGCGACAAGCTACCTGAAACGCGCCAAACCATGCTGTTTTCAGCAACAATGCCAGCCCCGATCGAGAAGCTTGCGAAGAAGTTTCTGAGCAGCCCTAAGCGAATCGAGACGGCGCGCGCGGCGACCACAAACAAGGATATCACTACGTTCAAAGTTCCAGTGCATGCACGCAAGAAACGCGAAACGCTGCGCTGGCTTTTGCAGAACGACCATGTTGAGACCGCAATTATCTTTGCCAACCGCAAGACAACCGTTCGAGAGCTCAACAAGAGCCTTCAGAGACACGGTTTTGCATCGGGTGAGATCCACGGCGACATGGACCAAAACTCGCGACTCAAAGAGCTTGAGCGGTTTAAGTCGGGCGATGTGAATATTCTGGTTGCTAGCGACGTTGCTGCACGTGGGCTTGACATAAAGGGTGTCTCCCACGTCTTCAATTTCGACACACCTTGGCATCCGGATGACTACGTTCACCGCATTGGCCGCACCGGGCGGGCAGGGGCGAAGGGCCGCGCCTTTACGCTGGTGTCCGATGAAGACGCCGAAGCCATCGAAAATGTTGAGAAGCTAACCGGCAATCCGGTGAAGGTCTTTGGCAAGGAAGATGTGCGCGTTGAGCTTGCCGCGCGCGACGCCGAGCCAGAAGCCGAGGAGCGCGAAGAACGGCCCAAAAAAGAGGCCAAGAAGGCATCGCGCAAGCCTCGCGAGGAAAAAAGACCGCCCGATGAGGCTGCGGATGAAAAGAAACGAAAACCCCGCAAAGCTCGCGAGCGCCAAGAAGACAGTGAGCCGGTACCTGCCGGCGAGTGGAATGGCCCCAAGCCTGGTTTCCTTGATGTAGGGTTTGGCGAATAGACCTTAGACTGATTGGTTCTCGGCGATGTTTCCCAGCAAAACAGCCCTGGAACGCAAAGCCGATGGCTGGGTTCACACGGCTGGATTTGCTTTCCTCGTTCCCGCTAGTGCCCTTCTTGTGCACAAGGCCATGCAGCAGAGCGATCCACTGCTTCTGACGGCGGTCATTGGCTATGCCTTGGCGGCATTGTTTTCGCTCGGTGTCTCATTCGCCTATCACTTGCTGCCACGACACGATTTGAGAGCAGTGCTACGCCGATGGGATCATGCCGCAATCTATATTGTCATCGCTGGCGTATTCGGGCCGCTGCTCGTGGTGTGCGGTACGCCGACTGCATTTGGGATCCTAGGCCTTCTGTGGTTCTTTGCGATTGTCGGCCTGGGTTTTAAGCTTTCGGGAGCCAATCCGGATTCGCCATGGTCGCTCGTCTCTTATCTAGGGATGGGCTGGTTTGGCCTGTTCGCACTGCCCGATTTTTGGGCTGGGCTGCCTGGCGTGTGTGTGGCGCTATTGGGGGCAGGGGGCGTCTTCTACACCATTGGAACGCTGTTTTATCGACGCAAGGAAATGGCCTACCGTTATCCTATCTGGCACACATTTGGGACTTGCGGAGGATTGTGCTTTTTTGCCACAATCTGGGTTGCGGTGGGAGCCTAGCTTCCGAGCTTATGGCACTGCAAACACGTGGGCGACCATGCGGTTGCCTTCGAATACCGCGCGGTCTTCGATGTTGATACCGTCTTCCACGAACACAAAATCAAACACACCATCCTTGTTGCTGTCTGAATGGAGCATCACGAGGAACATGGTGCCCGGCTCTGGCGCGGGGTTGAGGGTGATTGAGACATCTTTGTTCGTGCCGCTTTCGACAAAGCTATAGCCCGCAACCCAATCGCCATTGGGCTTTCCATCGATGAAGGGGTGCAAGACCAGCCAGCCATCGTCCTCGATATGCACTTCGTTAAAGGTGATCTTTGCGCCATCGCCGCGCCTGACCGCGGTGCCGCCCGATGTGATGCGCTGTTCGGTATATGTCGAGTCGACTGAGCGGGTAAGCCCCTCAACCATGATCCAGTTTTTTTCACCATTACCAAGCGTAATTGCCGACGCGTCCTGCGCAAATGCTGTTGTGGCCAGTGACAATGCTAGTGCCAATCCGATTGTTTTGCGCATGTGTATTGACCTCTCTTTGCTACAGTATTGCAGGAGTCTCACTGGTGGGGAAGAAGGCGTGTTTAGCCAACCACGCTCACAAAACTGTCGATCACCCGCTTTTCACCAGCGTCTTCGAACTGGATGGTGAGCTTGTTGCCCTCTTGATCGATAACGCAGCCGATCCCGAATTTCTTGTGCTCGACCATGGCTCCGATCGCGATATCGGAGCGCGGCTGGGCGGCAAAGCTGGCTGATGAACGGCCAGGTTCTGCGAGGCGCTGCGGCTTGGTTTCGTATCCGGTTGAGACTGCGCGCTGCCACCCGGGGCCCCGGTTCTGAGCGCGGGCCGGGTTTTGCTGAGCGACATGGGCGAAGGGGTCCTCACTCTCGCTCCAGTTCGCACGCCACAATGAAGCGCCGCCGCTCATCGTAGTCTCTTGCTCAGTGAATTCCTGGGGCAGTTCCTCGATGAAACGCGACGGGATCGAGCTGATCCATTGCCCGTAAATACGGCGGTTGGCGGCGTGCATGATAATGCATTTGCGGCGCGCTCTGGTAATCGCGACGTATGCGAGGCGGCGTTCTTCTTCGAGGCTTGCAAGGCCCCCTTCGTCGATCGCTCGCTGTGAGGGGAAGACACCTTCTTCCCAGCCGACGCAGAATACGTGATCAAACTCCAGACCTTTGGCGGCGTGGATGGTCATAATGGTGACGGTCTCTTCCTCGTCGCTACGATCATTGTCCATGACGAGGCTGACATGTTCAAGGAAGTCGCCGAGCGTTTCATACTCCTCCATCGCGCGCGCCAATTCGGAGAGGTTTTCGGCACGTGCTGCGCTCTCTGCCGAGCGGTCCTTGGAAAGCATGTCGTTATAGCTGCTCTCGTCTAGGACAAGGCGCAGGAGGTCAGCAGGTGACATGACTTCCGCCGCCTCACGCCATGCCAAGAATTGCCGCATGAGTGAGCCGATAGTGTTCGCTGCGCGTTTCGGTAACTCATCGCTATCTGCCAGTTGCAACGATGCCGCAGCAAGCGGCAGACCCACTCGACGCGCGTGCAAGTGCATCTTTTCAAGCGTCTTTGAGCCAAGCCCGCGTTTGGGT
This sequence comes from uncultured Erythrobacter sp., assembly GCF_947502395.1. Taxonomy (GTDB): domain Bacteria; phylum Pseudomonadota; class Alphaproteobacteria; order Sphingomonadales; family Sphingomonadaceae; genus Erythrobacter. The sequence continues at coordinate 679,183 of NZ_CANMZM010000001.1, read as the reverse complement.
TGGTTGTAAATCCGCTCAAACGCGAGATCATCTTGTGGCTGTGCAATCACGCGCAAATAGGCGAGGGCATCGCGGATTTCCGCCCGCTCATAGAAGCGAAAACCGCCAATAATCCGGTAATTGATACCCACTTGGATAAAGCGGTCTTCAAATTCGCGGGTCTGGTATTGCGCGCGCACCAATATGGCGACTTGGTCAAGCGGTGCGCCCTCGCGTTCTAAACGTTCAATCTCCTCTGAGACCCGCCGCGCTTCTTCTGGCGCGTCCCACACGCCGATCACTTTGACCTTGTCGCCGCCATTTGCCTGTGTCCAAAGGGTCTTGTCGTGCCTTTCAGAATTGGCGCGGATCAGGCCCGACGCTGCGCCCAAGATCTGTGGCGTCGAGCGATAATTCTGCTCCAACCGCACCACATGTGTGCCCGGAAAGTCTTTTTCAAACCGCAGGATATTGGCAACTTCTGCCCCGCGCCAAGAGTATATCGATTGGTCATCATCGCCGACAACGCAGATGTTCTTGTGCGCCTGCGCCAGCAATCGGAGCCAGAGATACTGAACCGCGTTGGTGTCTTGATACTCATCGACCATGATATATCTGAAACGGCTCTGATATTCGGCAAGCACATCGGTGTGCTTCCGGAAAATATTCAGCATATGCAGCATCAAATCGCCAAAATCACAGGCGTTCAACGCCTTGAGGCGATCTTGATAGGCGCCATACATCTGCGCGCCTTTGCCATTGGCATAAGCTTCATTTTCGCCTGCATCGAGGTCAGCCGGATTAAGCCCTCGGTTCTTCCAACGGTCGATACAACCCGCCAATTGCCGCGCAGGCCAGCGTTTCTCATCCAGCTCGTGATCGTTGATGAGTTGCTTCAACAGTCGCAGCTGATCATCGGTGTCGATGATGGTATAGTTGCTTTGAAGCCCGGCCAATTCCGCGTGACGGCGCAACATCTTGGCGCAGATTGAGTGGAAGGTGCCCAGCCAAGGTAGGCCTTCTCCCGGAGCGCCCAGATGGGTGGCCACCCGCTCACGCATTTCACGCGCGGCTTTGTTGGTGAATGTCACGCACAAGATCTGGCTTGGCCAAGCGCGGCGTGTCGCTACCAAATGCGCCATCCTTGCCGTAAGCGCGGCCGTCTTTCCCGTGCCCGCACCAGCGAGCATCAAAACGGGGCCTTCCGTCGCCAACACAGCCTCACGCTGCGGCGCGTTAAGCATGGCAGCATAAGGTGGAATATCGGCTTCAGGCGGACCTGAGGGTGCGATTGAAGGCAGATCGTGGCTCATGAACTCGGCTGGAACAATTACAGAACAAATTCGAAGGGTGCAAGGTCGCATATCAGGCTCTCGAGTGCACCTCTTCGTAGGCTTCCGTCCCCGATTATTCGCTCTGTCCGGTTTGTAGAACAGCTTTCGTTGTTCCGTGTCATCGGCGCGATCTGGGAGGCGCAGGCCCCTTCGCAAAGCCGCAATTCCCTGCCATCTCACGCTTGTTCGGTGTGGAGGGAACAGGCGCTCCGGACGCACATTGCAATGTTCGTCATCGCTTGGGTTTGTTCAATAATGGAGTAACCCATGCGAGTATCTCATCTCTATCTATTCGGTGTCGCGGTCGCGACTTTAGGAATGGTGGCGGCTGCCCCCATAGCGGCAAGCACGCAAGATGCACCGTCTGCATCGCCGCCAACGGCGCCGCAGCTTTCAGAAAAGCAGCAGGCCGAAGTCTCTGGCTGGCCCTCAGAGCAACAGGCTCAGTACGAACTTTGGCCTGCAGAGACCCAAGCCTATTACTGGGAGCTATCAAAACCGCGTCAGTCCCTGTTTTGGCAGTTGCCGGACGAGGACAAGATTGCCTTGACGGCAATGACTGGCCCGGAACGCGACGCTGCCTGGCAACAGCTTGAAAGCCGTGCTGCTTCCTCTCCCCGCTAGGCACGAGACCAGCTTACCCAAGGCTGGCTAGCAAAGGGCGGGAACGGCGCCCTATCAGTCCGGCGCCGGGGTGGGGGCGGGCTCGCGTACAAGCAGCGTGAGCCTGCCCTTGCCAACCTTTCTCGAGGCTTCAATCTGGAGGCCCTTGATGTCAGGTTCTTCGTCAAAAGCCGTTTCGAGCGCGATCCACGTCGCATCATCAATCCAGTCAAGGCGCAGAAGTCGGTCAAGGGCCACTTCGCCAGCGCCCGTGCGGTAAGGCGGGTCGAGCATGATTAGATCGTAAGTTTCGCGCGCGACCCTGAGACCCATGACCGAGCCTGCTTCCACAGTGCTTGATGCTCGGGCATCGAGCGCAGATATGTTGGCGCGGATCGCATCGAGGGCGGGACGTTCCTGTTCCACGAAAAGGCAATGCGCAGCGCCCCTTGAGAGTGCTTCCAATCCCAATGCACCTGAGCCCGCGAAGAGATCCGCGACGCGCAGGTCATCAAAGCTGCCGAGGCGACTGGTGAGCATCGAAAACAGCGTCTCGCGCATGCGATCTGCAGTGGGCCTTGTGGAATCGCCCTTGGGTGCAGTGAGCTTTCGCCCGCGCCATTCGCCAGCGATAATCCGCATTAGTCTTGCTTCCTCTTTGAACCACCTTTGAGGGAGCTTACAAAGCGATCAAGGTCGCCTTTCTTAATGCGGGCTGCTTGTCCTCGCGGGAGATCGCCCAGAGCAAAAGGCCCATAACCCACCCGGATCAATCGGTTTACTTCAAGCCCGAGATATTCGAGCACCCGGCGCACCTCGCGGTTTTTGCCTTCGGTGATGGTCATTTCGATCCAGTGGTTCTTGTGGCCCTTTCCACCGGACCCACGTTCAAGATTGGCGTCGATTGAGCCATAACGCATGCCTTCGATCTCGACACCTTCGCTCAAGGCCTCAAGCTGATCTTGATGAATTTCGCCAAAGGCGCGCGCGCGGTAAGTGCGCGGAATCTCGCTTGAAGGGAGCTCCATGGTGCGCTTGAGGCCACCATCGTTTGTGAGCAACAACAACCCTTCAGTGTTAAAATCCAGCCTTCCGACGGGCATGACCCGCGGCGTGCCTTTGGGAAGGGCATTGATGAGCGCCGAATAGATCGTCGCGCGGCCTGCTGGGTCTCTTTCGGCGGTGATCAGACCTGAGGGTTTGTGAAAGGCATAAAGTTGAGAGGGCTCGGGCGGGCCGACTGGTTTTCCGTCAACGCTCACCCCTCTAAGGGACGTGAGGAAGGTTGCAGGTGTTTCAACCGACTTTCCATCCAGCGTGATGCGCTTATCAGCAATCATACGCTCAATCTCGCGGCGCGAGGCAACCCCTGCGCGCGCGAGAAGTTTGGCGATACGGTCGCCCTCGGGGCGATCATCAGATTTCTTTGGGTTGGTGGGCATGGGGTGCCCTTTAGGCGCTCAAGTGCTCCTGCACAATCGCATCAAAGCGCGCAATGCCGCTTTCGAGTGTGCCCATGGTAAGCTCGGTGATTGCTCCGCTTTCCAGACCTTGCTGGCCAAGCTCTGCTGCGCGGAAATCTTCATTGGCGAAAACACCACCGTCGAGAAGCTTCCAACTGCGTTCCCAGTGGTCCAGTGCCTTCTCGGTTTTGGGCTCCTCAGGAATGAGCATGAAATCCTCAACAATGGTGTGATTGTGAGCCTGCGGCATCAGAACCATGATGTTCACGTAATCGGGGCTCGGTACGACGATGGTGCCCGGGAACAGCTGATAGGCAAAGGTAATCACCCTACGCATTGCGGCCATATCGTTGAGGTCCACATTCTCCATTTCCTCGAGGCGTCCCACTGCTGAACGAAGGTGCGGGCCGACCATATCGCCGCTGGTTATGCCGTCTTTGAAGAAGGGGCCGATGGTGTTCGCGTGGAGGCGGGTGACATGATAGCTCTCAAGGAACGCATCCATGATGAGCTTCCAATTGCCCTTTACCTGATGGGTCTTGCGGCGGAAGAGGTGGAGATCGCCCATTCCAAAGGCATCGAAGTCGGTGCTGATCGCTTTGGCATGGGAGAAGTCGGCGCCCTCTACTGACGCGAACCAAATCATGCCGCCGGTTTCAAGTGAGGGCAGCTCGACAAGGCTATGTTCGCTCTTGTCCAAACCGGGAAAGGTTTCTGGGCGTGGCAGGGCAAGGAGCTTTCCGTCAAGCTTGTAAGTCCAAGCGTGATAGGGGCACACCATGCGCTTGGCGCATTGCACATCCTTGCCCTCAACCAGCCGAGTGCCGCGGTGTCGGCACACGTTAAGGAAGACGTGCGCGACACCCTCGCTGTCGCGGGTGATGAGCAGCGGGCGGCCCGTGTCATCATGCGGCACCACCATGCCGGGTTCGGGGAGCAAGGCGGACGGCGCGAGCACCTGCGGAAGCTTGTCGAACAGCGCCGCTTTCTCTTTCGCAAAGTGATCGGGGGAGGTGTAGCGGCCTGCAGGGACAGTTCCAATCGTGTCCACCGGGCGCTGCGCTTCACCATCGCGAATGCTCTCAGCAAGCGCGAGCTGGCCAGCGGTTGGCTCTAAACTTGGAAATTCTCTGGGCAAATCTTGCGTTGTGGCCCGGTTCATCACGTTATCCCTATTTCACTTGTCCAGCTTTTGTCCCACACTCGCGCCCAAATTACAAAGGATGTGCTTACCCGTGACCACCGCCGAAGCGACCGCCGACGAAAGCGCAAAGCCTAAGAAACCCGGCATTGGCGAGGTTATCCGCGCGCTGAGGAATAAGAAGTCGGCCTATATGGCGCTGTTCGGCTTTACGAGCGGTCTGCCTTTCGCGCTGTTTCTGGGTACGCTTTACGCGTGGCTGTCCGAGGCAGAAGTCGATTTGGAGACAATGGGCGTCTTCTCGTTGATTGGCCTTGCATACGCCTTCCAATTCATCTGGTCGCCATTGGTGGATAAGGTGAACATTCCTGGTCTTCGCAAACTGGGCAAGCGCAAACAATGGATTGCGCCGATGCAGCTGAGCCTCGGCATTATCCTTGTGACGCTCAGTCTGCTTGAGCCCAAGACGCAGCTCGGCTGGTTCTCGCTGCTTGCCGGGATCGGCGCGCTCGCCAGCGCGACACAGGACATTGCAATCAACGCCTGGCGGATTGATGTCGCGGACGAGGAAGCGACCCTCGATATGCTCTCGACTATCTATCAGATGGGCTTTCGGTTGGCCTCACTGTTTGGCGGGGCATTGGGCCTGATAATCGCCGCGCGCATTGGGTGGCCAGAAACCTATATGATCTTTGGCGCGAGCGTGCTGTTGATCGGCTTTGCAGGGCTGTTCGCACCGGACAGCGACCGCGATAGGGTCAAAACTGCAAGCACCAGCGAGGAGGAAATCGAGGAGCTTTATGCCGTTGGCGAGGTGCGCCCGGGTGTGCGTAGGCATTACCTTTGGGTAGTGGTCGGCCTTTGGGTCTGGGCGCTGACGATCCTCGGCATCTTCATGGTCCGCGCGCTTGGCGGCTATGTGCCGATGATGGGGGTTTTCGACCTGGGACTGTTTGTGCTCGATCCCAATTACCTGCTCGGCATGTTTTCCTTAAATGAAAGCGGGCGACCTGATCCGACCGAGTTCACTGCCAAGATGGGCCCGTTGATCATCGCGGCAACTATCATCCTGCCAGCAGCGATTGCGGGAATGCTCCATGGCCGCAAGACAAACGGTAGGGACTTGATTGCCCCCGGCGAAGTTGCTCAACGCGCGTCCGGAGCCGTCGACCACCTTTACCGCGCATTGCTGGCGCCGTTGGTGGAGTTTGTCGGGCGGATCGGTTGGTCGCTTGTTTTGATCTTAGCGCTCGTTCTCACCTACCGGATTTGCGATGCGATCTGGGGGACCTTTGCCTATCCGTTCTATCTGGGCGAGCTCAATTACACCAATGATGAGGTGGCTTTCGCCTCCAAATTCTTTGGCGTTGGCGCAATTATCGCAGGGCTCGCCTTGGGCGGTTATATGCTCACCGTCTTGGGGCGGATGCTGACGCTGACTTTGGGTGCGCTTCTCGCAGCGCTCACCAATCTGCTCTACGCTGATATGGCCGTGGGCGGGGCGAATATGCAGGTGGCTAGCGACATTGTGGGCTTCACTTGGCTGATCAGCACATTTGCACCATTTGGCTCCGACGCTCTGCCGCGCCTGACCTTCACCATCATGTTTGAGAACTTGGCGATCGGTATCGCGGGTGCAGCCTATATCGCGTGGCTCTCTTCCATTGTGTCAAAGAAATATGCCGCCGTGCAATATGCTCTACTCTCCTCGCTCACTCTGCTTGTTGGCACTCTGGGACGCGGAGCCTTGGGTGAAATGATCGAAGAGCAGGGCTACTTTGATGTCTTCGTGCTTACGACATTGATCGGGCTGGTCGCGGTGGTTCTGTGTCTCGCTGAATGGTACAGGCAGTCGCGCATGGGGACCGATGATGTTGAAGCTAAGGCACAGCCAGCTGAATAATAACAGCCCAAGCTCCGTTCGCACTGAGCCTGTCGAAGGGCGCGCGTTCGCGGTTCATCCTTCGACAGGCTCAGGACGAACGGGGAAAAGCGAAAGTGTGGAGCGGCGTAAAACCCTACCTTGAGAAAGAGGCGCTTGCTGCGTTCTTTGTCGGGGTCTCCTCGGGCTTCCCCTATGCGATGATCGGGGCGACGCTGACCACAAGGCTTGCCCAAGACGGGATCGACAAAGCAACCGTCACAGCCTTCACGCTCGCCTTCCTTGTCTACAATTTCAAAGTGTTCTGGGCATGGGTGGTCGACGGCGTTCGCCTGCCCATCCTTGGCCGAATGGGACAGCGCGTCTCGTGGATGCTTCTTTCTGGCGTGTTGGTCATTGCGAGCGTTGTGAACCTCGCGCTGGTTGAGCCTCAGCAGAGCCTCACCGCAACCATCATCGCCGCCGTGCTTGTGGGCGTGGCGGGCGCGACCTTTGACATTGTGATCGACGCCTACCGGATTGAGACCTTGCGCCCCGATCAACTTGGCACCGGTTCGGGGATGAGCCAGTACGGCTGGCGAATTGGCGCGGCAGGGGCGGGGGCGCTCGCGCTGGTTGTGGCGGCGCGTTACGGCTGGTCAGCGGGCTATATGGCCTGCGCTCTGTTCGCGCTTCCCGCCATGCTCACCGCGCTCATCATGGGGGAGCCCGCAAGACGCACCGTCACCATTGCGAAGAGTGGCGTTTCCGACGTGTGGCAATCCATCGCGGGGCCATTCGCTGAGTTTCTGGGGAGGCACGGCGCATGGTTGGTGCTCGCCTTTATCCTTGTTCACAAGATCGGCGACACGCTCGCAAACCTTACCTTCCGCCTTCTGTTCGACGACCTTGGTTTCACCAATGACGAGATCGCGCTTTACGATGTGGGGCTGGGCTTTTGGGCCTATATGATCGGAATATTCCTCGGCGGGGTTTTGTACTCAAAATTGGGCCTAAAACGCTCGGTGATGATCGCGCTGATCCTGATGGCGGTGTCCAATGTGAGCTTTGCGGGGCTTGCCGTGGTCGGGGATTCCAATTGGGCCATGGCAGGCGCGATTGGGTTTGAAAACTTTGCCAGCGGGTATGGTGGCGTGGTGGTCGTCGCCTATTTCTCAGCACTGTGTGATCTGCGTTTCACCGCCGCGCAATATGCTCTGATTTCAGCCGGAGCGAGTGTGATGGGCCGCTTGCTCACAGGCACCACGGCAGGCGGACTAATCGAGGGGATTGGCTATGTGAACTTCTACCTGCTCACCACCGTGCTTGCCCTACCAGGAATAGCGCTGTTCTGGTGGATGAGCCGCAGTGGCCTAGTCGACGAAGCGATGGGGAGTGCAGGCACTCAAAACTGAGGCCCGTTCGTGCTGAGCTTGTCGAAGCACGCGTTCACGCGGTTTATCCTTCGGAGTCGAAGACGGCCAAAGGCCACCGGCTCAGGACGAAAGGTGGTTTTCAATCGGGGATCTCGTCATTCAACCGCAGCGCTTCACCCGCGAGATAGAGCGAGCCTGCGATCAGGATGGGCGAGCCATCCGAAGGCACATTCAAGAGCGCGTCTTCAAGGTCATCGCGCGCAATGGCATCTTCGCCAAATGCGCTCGCCGGGTGGCTGTCGTGGCCTGGCACGGGCACCACCTGAAGCGTGCGCACCTTTTCCCCTAAGGGGTTGAGCAGCGCCCTCGGGTTCTTGTTGTCCAACATGCCTAAGATCAGGTGCAATTGGCGCTCTTCGAACAGCCTTGCAATCGCTTCGCCAGCGCTGAGGTTATGCCCACCATCGAGCCAAATTGTGTGCTCAGGTGCGAGTGAAGTAAGGAGGCCGTCCGACAGCTTCTGCATCCGAGCGGGCCATGATGCGCTCCCAAGCCCCTCCTTGATATCTGCATAGGACACGCCAATGTCTCTCTGCGAACGCAGCATTGCGATTGCTAGCCCTGCATTCGTAAGTTGGTGAATGCCCGGCATCTGCGGCTGGGGGAGCCACCATGGGCCGTCAGCTTGGCTCTCGTCTCTATAGTAGAAGTTGTTATCTGTCGGGCTACAATCCCACCCTTCTCCCATCTCTTGCAGGAGTGCTTTCCTTCGCTCTGACACCTCGCGGATGGCAGCGCGCTCTGCAATTGAATAGGCGCTTCCCATCGTCACCAGCGGCACGCCCTTTTTCGCAATCCCCGCCTTCTCAAACGCAATCCTTGCCATTGGCTCTGTTGGCACGCCTTCTTCAGGCGCCAGCAGGAACTGTTCATGATCAATTCCCAGCGCAGCAATCCCGCAGGCCGCGAGCGCCTCTGGTTCCAGCACATTGGTTGCATCGAGACGCCCGCCTACGCCCACTTCAACAACGCAGGCGTCTGCAGGTGAGCGGCTAAAGGCCAGAAACGCGGCGGCGATGGTGACTTCGAAGAAGCTGGGGGCTAAGTCCTCGCCACCCTGTTCACTGGCATCCAGAACCTCTTTGAGAAGCTCAGCCAGAGGCTCATCATCGATCAGCTTACCCGCCAGCCGTATCCGCTCATTATAGCGCACGAGGTGGGGTGAGGTGGTGACATGCACACGGTTGCCATCGGCCTCCAGCATGGCGCGCAGAAAAGCGCACACAGAGCCTTTGCCATTGGTGCCTGCGACATGGAACACCGGCGGCAGTTTGCGGTGCGGATTGCCAAGCCGCTCCATTAAAGCTCGGATGGTCTGCAACCCCAAGCGGCCTTGCGGCACGCTCAATTTCGCCATGCGGTCGAGCTGCGCAGTCACTCGCGGATCATCCGACCGCCCGAAATCAATCATCGTGTTTAGGCAGCTTCATCTGCCGGCTGAAGGAAGTCGAGGACAGTCGCCAAACGCTCTTTCAGCTCTTTGCGCGGTACGATCATATCGACCATGCCGTGCTTGCTGTAATACTCGCTCGTCTGGAAATCGTCGGGCAGCTTTTGACGAATGGTTTCTTCGATAACCCGGCGGCCCGTGAAAGCGAGTGTCGCTCCTGGTTCGGCAATATGGATATCGCCTAGCATAGCGTAGGCAGCCATCACCCCGCCCGATGTCGGGTCTGTCAGGAGTACAATGTAAGGAAGGCCAGCAGCTTTGAGTCGCCGGGTCATAATGGTCGCTCTTGGCATCTGCATAAGGCCCAAAATGCCCTCTTGCATCCGCGCACCTCCAGAAGCAGTCACCACGATGAAGGCGCATTTCCGGTCGAGCGCTTTTTGTGCGCCTTGGCAAAATGCTTCGCCCACGGCCATGCCCATCGAGCCGCCCATAAAGGAGAAATCCTGCACACCCACAACGGCTGCCTTACCGTTAATCGTGCCCGATCCTGTCACGAACGCATCGGCATGCGGGCTTTTTGCGCGCGCGGCTTTCAAACGGTCGGTGTATTTCTTCGAATCTTTGAATTTCAGCGGGTCTTCGGTCACTTCCGGAATAGGAAGCAGCTCAAACCCTTCGTCGAGCAGCAAGCTAAGGCGCGTATCGGCATTGATCCGCCCATGGTGCCCGCATTTTGGGCAGACGTGGAGGTTTTCCTCATAGTCGGAAACAAACAGCATTTCCTGACAATTGGGGCATTTGATCCAAAGGTCTTTTTCGGTGCTCGATTTCTCGGCGCCAAAGCCCAAAGAATTGCGAACGCGGTTTAACCAGCTCATTTTCTTGACCCCTTACGCCGCTTTAATGGCTTCAACCATGGCAGCGGTAAGCTCTTGTAGCTTTGCCGGAGCCTTTGCGCCATGTTCGCCTACCAAGTCAACAAAGGCTGACCCTACGACAACGCCGTCTGCATGGGCGGCAATGGCGGCGGCTTGCGCCGGTTCGCGCACGCCAAAGCCGACAGCGACGGGAATATCGGTGGCCGCTTTGAGCGCTGCGACAGCCTCTTCGATGGAGCCAGCTGCGGCTTGTTGTAGACCGGTGACCCCGGCGACGGAGACGTAATAGAGAAAGCCGCTCGATCCTTCGAGCACTTGCGGCAGGCGCTTTGCATCGGTGGTCGGGGTGGCGAGGCGAATGGGCGAAATGCCTGCATCGCGAAGGGCTGGACCCAACGCATCGTCCTCTTCAGGCGGAATATCGACGCAGATGACACCGTCCACACCTGCGCCTTTGGCGGCATTGGCGAACCATTCAGGCCCCCGTCGGATCATCGGGTTGGCATATCCCATAAGGACCAGCGGCACATCAGGGTGCCTTTCACGGAACTCATAGGCATATTGCAGGACATCGGCGGTGGTGGTGCCTTTGCCAAGCGAGCGCAGGTTCGCAGCTTGAATAGCAGGCCCATCGGCCATCGGATCGGTGAAGGGCATCCCCAACTCAATCACATCAGCGCCACCTTCGACGAGCGCGTCAAGATTGGCAGCGGTGTCGCCATCACCAGCAGTGATGAAGGCGACGAAAGCGGCATGGGGTTTGCTAAAAGCGTTTTGGAGGCGGGTCATGACAAAGCCCCCTCACCTTTAGGGGAGGGGGTTGGGGGAGGGGGCGAGGCTCGCAATTCAGCCACAGCTCCAGAAAGCCGGGTCAAAACGCCCTCTATATTGTCCATCACCTCAAGGTTCGAAAATCTGATCACCGTGTATCCCTGATCTTCCAGATATTGTGTTCGTGCCGCGTCATAGTCATCTGGGCCCGCATGTGTCTCGCCATCAATTTCAATCACCAACTTGGGAGTGTTTGAGGCAAAGTCTGCGATATACTTCCCGATCACCTTTTGCCTGCGAAATTTGATGCCTTGAAACCGCTCTGCTCTCAACTGATGCCACATCCGCTTCTCCGGTTCCGGCATGACCTTGCGCATTGCTTTGGCGTGGGCCGTGAGGCGAAGGTCGCGCATTACCCCTCTCCCAACCCTCTCCCCTGAAGGTGAGAGGGCTCAATCACATCTCCACCCCAAGCTTTTCAGCCACGGTGAAAATGTCCTTATCGCCCCTACCACACAGGTTCATGCAGATGATCTCATCCTCGCGCATCATTGGCGCGCGTTTGGAGACGGCGGTGAGGGCGTGGGACGGCTCCAGCGCTGGGATAATCCCTTCGGTGCGGCAGAGCAGTTGGAAGCCTTCCAAAGCCTCATCATCGGTGACGGCGGTGTATTCCACGCGGCCTGTCTCTTTGAGCCACGCGTGTTCGGGACCAATGCCGGGGTAGTCCAGGCCAGCTGAGATCGAATAGCCTTCGCTTATTTGCCCATCTTCGTCCTGCAACAGATAAGTCTTGTTGCCATGCAGGATTCCCGGACTGCCTCCCAGAAGGCTGGCATTGTGCTCCGAACCTTCAAGGCCCTTTCCGGCAGCCTCAACGCCGAGCATTCTCACGTCTGCATCGTCCAAGAACGGGTGGAACAGGCCGAGCGCATTGGAGCCCCCGCCAATGCATGCGATCAGCAGGTCGGGGAGCTTGCCAGCCCGTGCCAGCATTTGAGCACGCGCTTCCTTACCGATCACGCATTGAAAATCGCGCACCAGTTCAGGGTAGGGGTGCGGGCCTGCAGCGGTGCCGATGATGTAGAATGTGTCGTGCACATTGGCGACCCAATCGCGCAGCGCGTCGTTCATCGCATCCTTAAGCGTCCCGCGTCCGCTTGTAACCGGGACGACTTCGGCACCGAGCAGTTTCATCCGGAACACGTTGGGCGATTGCCGCGCAACATCCTCAGCGCCCATATAGACTACACAGGGCAGACCAAAACGCGCGCAAACGGTCGCAGTGGCAACCCCGTGCTGGCCCGCGCCGGTTTCCGCGATAATGCGGGTCTTGCCCATGCGTTTGGCGAGCAGGATCTGCCCGATGCAATTGTTGATCTTGTGCGCGCCGGTGTGGTTGAGCTCGTCGCGCTTGAACCACACTTGCGCACCCATTCCGGGCTTCGCGTCCTTGCGCAATTCCTCGGTCAGCCGCTCTGCATGATAGAGTGGTGAGGGGCGCCCGACATAATGCTCGAGCAGATCGTCGAACTCAGCCTGAAATGCGGGATCTTCCTGCGCCGCGCGATATTCGCGCTCCAGGTCTAAGATCAGCGGCATCAGCGTTTCGGCGACATAGCGCCCGCCAAAATCGCCGAAATGGCCCCGGTCGTCAGGCTGGTTGCGGAAGGAGTTAGGAGAGGTCTCGTTCATTTGAGCGTGCTTTACATGAGGGGGGATCAAGCTTCGCGAGCCGCTTTACAGAACGCCGCAATCTTGTCCACGTCCTTGATGCCGGGTGCTGCTTCCGTTCCCGAACACACATCGACCAATGGTGTCCGGGTCAGGCGGATCGCTTCTGCGACATTGTCCGCATTCAATCCGCCTGCAAGACCCCACGGGAGACCGACGTCGAGGCCCTTGAGCAGATTCCAGTCGAATCGTAGGCCCATTCCACCTGGCAGAGCGCCGGGCGGTGTCTTGGCATCGAACAGGATGAAATCAGCCGTGTCGGCATAAGCTTCTGCACGAAGGATGTCCTCGCGGCTTGCCACCGCTATTGCTTTCCACGCCCGCACCCCGAGCAATTCACGGATTTGACCGACACGCTCCGGGCTTTCAGAGCCTTGGAGCTGCACCGCATCGAGGGAAGCGTGAGCCGCCAGTTCACAAAGAAAGTCATCGTTCGGATTCACCATCAGGCCAACTCGCTGGATCCGATCCTCTGCCAACGCAGTGAGGCGCGAAGCTTCGGATATAGTGAGGTTGCGCGGGCTGGATTGGTGAAAGATGAAGCCGCCGAAATCGGCCTTTGCTTCGATCACCGCTTCCAGAGCGCGGTCTTCGCGAATCCCGCAAATCTTGATCTGTACCGCCATTCCGTGGACCTAAAGCGTCGCCTCAATTGCGCGGGCGGCTGCAACTGGGTCATCTGCGCGGCTGATCGGGCGGCCGATCACGAGGACACTAGCGCCGTCATCGCGGGCCTTGCGCGGGGTAACGACGCGTTTCTGATCGCCTGCACCGGAGCCTGGGGGGCGAAGGCCTGGAACGACGAAATAGCCGTCTTTCCATTGCTTGCGCACTTTACCTACTTCTTGGCCAGAGCAAACAATGCCATCGAGGCCCGAGGCATGGGCCAGCTCTGCGAGCCTCATTACCTGATCCTCTGCGCTTCTGCCAACGCCAGTTGAGGCGAGATCGGATGCATCCATGCTGGTCAGTGTGGTGACTGCCACGACCTTGCAGCCTTCTGCGGCGGCGGCCTTCGCATCCTCCATCATCGCTTGCCCGCCACTTGCATGGATCGTCACGATCTTTGGTTCGTAAACGTGGATCGCCATCATGGCGGATGCGACAGTGTTGGGTATGTCGTGAAACTTAAGATCGAGGAAGATCGGCAGACCCAAATGCGCAATCTCGTGGACGCCGTGCCCACCGTGGGCGCAGAAGAACTCAAGGCCCAGCTTTACGCCGCCAATATGTGCTTTGACTTTGTTGATGAGAGCTTTGGCAGGCTCGATCTGAGGAACGTCGAGTGCTAGAAATACGGGATTGCTCATGCAGCATTACCTGGCGCAGCATCGTCCACTGGTCCAAGTCGGTCATTCGGCTTAGCCTCAGACTTTTCCCCACTCTTATCCTCAAGCTTCTCCACACCTGATTGAACGGCAGGCATGTCACTTTGGCGGGCCATCGCGGCGGATTTGATAGAGTTTTCAAGGCTGCGAATGCGGCGATCTTGGCCCCATTTGACGCTGCGATGGTACAGCCACATCGGTACAAGGCCCAAGAGAAAAGCGAGGATCACCAGCGCAGGTACTTTTGTCTCCACCAGGAAGCCATCCCACAGGGTGATTTCAACCGGCGTCCAATTAAGGAATGAAAAAAGCATGATCGCGCAGGCGAGCATGACCCACAATATGGTTCGCACTATCTGCATGGGTTCTTGTGATCCCTTCTGATCGTTCCTGTTTGCCAAGCCGCAAATCTAGGGGTTTTGGCGCTCAAGTCCAGCTTGCGCAATTTACCCAAAGACCCGTGCAAAGATCGTATCGACATGCTTGAAGTGGTATTCGAGGTCGAATTTCTCTTCGAGCTGCTTGTCAGACAGCGCGGCGGTGACTTCTTCATCGCCTTTGAGCAGTTCAAGCAAGGAGACGGTTCCGTTCGACTCCCACACCTTCATCGCATTGCGTTGAACAAGGCGATAGGCGTCTTCGCGGCTCACGCCCGCTTGCGTTAGTGCGAGCAAGACACGCTGTGAATGCACAAGGCCGCCCATACTATCCATGTTGGCTTGCATCCGCTCCGGGTAGACTAGCAGCTTGTCGACAACGCCGGTTAGGCGGGCGAGAGCAAAGTCCAGTGTGATAGTCGCATCGGGCCCAATGAAACGCTCAACGGATGAGTGCGAGATATCCCGCTCATGCCACAGCGCCACATTCTCCAATGCGGGAAGGGCGTAGGAGCGGATCATGCGCGCCTGACCGGTCAAATTCTCGGTGAGGATTGGGTTGCGCTTATGCGGCATTGCGCTGGAGCCTTTTTGGCCCGGCGAGAAGTATTCTTCAGCCTCAAGCACTTCTGTGCGCTGCAAATGGCGAACTTCCACCGCAAGACGTTCAATTGATCCTGCGATTACGGCGAGCGTAGAGAAATACATTGCGTGCCGGTCACGCGGGATCACCTGTGTGCTGATCGGCTCGGGGGTGAGGCCGAGTTTCTCAGCGACATAGGCTTCAACTTCAGGGTCGATGTTGGCGAAGGTCCCTACCGCACCCGACACCGCACAGGTCGCGATTTCCGCTCGTGCTGCGATCAGGCGATCTTTGCAGCGGTCAAATTCGGCATAGGCTTGTGCAAGCTTCAAACCAAAGGTCACAGGCTCGGCGTGAATACCGTGGCTGCGGCCAATGGTGGGAGTGAATTTGTGCTCCTCGGCGCGGGTCTTGATCGCGGCGAGGAGCGCGTCGAGGTCTTCCAGCAGAATGTCGGTTGCGCGTGCCAATTGCACCGCAAGCGTAGTGTCGAGCACGTCCGAAGAGGTCATGCCTTGGTGCATGAAGCGCGCTTCACCGGTGTAGCCTGCCGCATCGACCTGCTCAGCCACCCAAGTGAGGAATGCGATCACGTCGTGCTTGGTCACTGCCTCAATCGCGTCGATCGCTTCAACATCGATCACTGGATTGGTCGCCCACCAGTCCCATAAGGCCTTACCAGCGCTTTCAGGTACGACTCCCATTTCACCCAGCTTTTGAGTCGCATGTGCTTCGATTTCGAACCAGATGCGAAACTTGGCTTCGGGCTCCCAAAGAGCGGTCATGGCAGGTCGGGCGTAACGGGGGACCATTGGAAAAGGTGTCCTTTGCGTGTCAGGAATATGTGCACCGCGCGGCTATGCGGACACACGCGGCTTGGCAAGAGCGAATGCGGCGCTATCACCTTACTGCGTTCTTGTAACCGGAGAACCTAAATCCGCGAAAGCAAGGGCAGGAGGACATTTATTGATGACGAGCGAAAGCAGCCTAAGCGGTTCGCCCAGTTCCGGTCTTGGGCCCGGCGAGCGGCTTCAGGAAGAGCGCTACCCACCCTTTCTGCGGGTAACGTTCAGGCGATGGACCAAATGGTATCTCGAGGGAACAGAGTCGTTCTGGCCCTTCAGTGATCTCGTCATTCGCTTTTTTATCGGTATGTGGTTCCTGCGCTCTGGCCTCGTAAAGGCAGCCGACTGGGACACAGCCGTGCTGCTAGCGACGGTGGAGTACCCTGTTAGCTGGATGAGCCCAGTCAATGCGGCCGCGACCGGGCTTGCGATCGAGCTGATCGGGCCTGTTCTCTTGATTGCAGGGCTTATGACACGCCCCGCGGCGCTCGCCATGGCAACCCTCACTATTGTTAGCCAGGCGGTCTATATCCCCACGACTACCAATTTGATCGTTAGCGCGATGCTGATCTGGTATGTGTTCCATGGGCCGGCCGCGTTCTCATTGGATCGGATTCTGTCCTCCGGGTTCAAGGCCTCTGCTCTTCCTTTGGCACGCCCTACGGTCATCGCTTGGGATTGGTCGCGCGAGTATCTGGCGCCGATTGTCATGGCAGTATTGCGCATTTGGATGGGTGTGACGTTGCTCACCTATGCTGAGGTGATTGAGCCGCCTGTTGCGGTCATGACATGGTTGCCCGTCACAATCTTTTCGGGCTTTCCCGGATGGCTGGCTCTCGTTTCTGCCGGATTTTTTTTCACCGGGTTCGGCGCGGTAATTGTCTCCTATGGCCTGTTCTTCTTGATAGCGGCCTTCATGTTTGCTGGCGTGCATCCCAATGTGACATTTTTCCCCTTCCTTTTCCTCGCGATCTACGAGGCTAAAGGTGCAGGTGTCTTCTCAGCAGATCGCGGCATCCTTGCTTGGTTGGAGAAGAACATCTTGTTCGACCGAGACTATTCCGAAATCCCCGAACGTTGGCCGCATGTTGTGGTGGTGGGGGCAGGGTTTGGCGGGCTTGCAGCAGTGGCGAGGCTCAAGCGCCTGCCGGTGCGTATCACCCTGATCGACAAGCGCAATTATCACCTGTTCCAGCCACTGCTTTATCAAATTGCGACCGCAACACTGAATCCGGCGGACATCGCTGCTCCCATCCGTTCGCTTTTCAGAGGCGATGGCAATGTGCGTGTGCTGAAGAGTGAAGTGACTGGTATTGATCCCGATGCGAATACGCTGACCTATGGAAATGGTGAGCAGCTCAGTTACGATCGGCTCGTCCTCGCAACTGGTGCAACGCACAGCTATTTCGGGCGTGATGAATGGGGTCCCTATGCGCCTGGCCTCAAAACCATTGAAGACGGCGTTGCGGTACGCGCATCGATCCTCAACGCCTTTGAGGAGGCCGAGGCATCGGGTGACGAAGCCCGGATTAAGCGATTGCTTACCTTTGTGATTGTTGGTGCAGGGCCGACAGGGGTGGAGCTCGCTGGTGCTATCGCTGAACTTGCTAAGGTTAGTGTTGAGCGTGAGTTTCGAACCATTGATCCTGCGTCCGCTCGGGTGATTCTTGTTCAATCAGGTGACCGAATTCTCCCAGCGTTTCCTGAAAAACTTTCACAGGAGGCCGCCAACTCGCTTGAGAAGCTGGGCGTTGAGATTCGCACGGATAGCCGTGTCACCGAAATCGCCGAAACGCACGTGCAGATCGGAGAAGAGACAAAGCTCGAGACCGAGACTGTGCTTTGGGCGGCCGGTGTGGCTGCTTCCCCTGCTGCCAAGTGGCTCAATGCCAAGGCCGACCAAGCAGGACGCGCGCAGGTCAACGATTTTATGCGTGTCATTGGCAGCGATGGTGGGGCGTTCCAGAATATCTTCGCCATTGGCGACACAGCGGGAAGCAATGCTTGGGAAGGCAATCCGGTACCCGGTCTGGCTCCTGCGGCCAAGCAGGCAGGTGCTTACGTCAGCCGGGTGATAGAGGCTGAGCTTTTAAACAAGGAATGCCCCGGTCCCTTTGCTTACAAGCACCAGGGAAGCTTGGCGACGATTGGTCGCAAATCAGCTGTCGCCGATTTTGGCATGTT
Organism: uncultured Erythrobacter sp.; assembly: GCF_947502395.1. Classification (GTDB taxonomy): domain Bacteria; phylum Pseudomonadota; class Alphaproteobacteria; order Sphingomonadales; family Sphingomonadaceae; genus Erythrobacter. The sequence goes on along the minus strand of NZ_CANMZM010000001.1, from coordinate 661,273 downwards.
CAAGATGTCTGGTGCGCTTGCGTGGTGGCTCTGGGGCCTCGTCCATGTTGGCTTCCTCACTGGCGCACGCAACCGAGTGACGGTTGTGGTAAACTGGGCGTGGAGCTTCTTCGCCAAGCATTCTGGAGTGAGGCTGATTACGGAGAAAGAAGGCTCATAGGGCTATTCTCTTAGATTAAGCCCTTGGCACGCAAGCTAACATGGCCTTCTCGCCCGACAATTACGTGATAGTGCAGAGTTACGCCTAGAAGCCTCCCTGCCTCGGCGATTTTCTGAGTGATCTGAATATCGGCGCGGCTTGGCTCCGGGCTTCCCGATGGGTGATTGTGGACGAGAATGAGCGCTGACGCGCCCACGTCCATCGCTCGCCGGATCACCTCGCGAGGATGGATAGCCGCTTCGTCGATCGAGCCGTCTCCAACATGATGATCGTCAATCAGTCGGTTCTTGGTGTCGAGATAGAGCACCCGGACTCGTTCTACGGTTAAATGGGCCATATCGATTGCAAGATAGTCGATCAGTGCCTGCCAGCTGCTCAGAATTGGTTTCTCGATAACCTCGCTTCTAGCCATGCGTCTCGCCGCAAGCGCAACGCTTTTGAGTGCCGCTGCACTCGTCTTGCCAACGCCCTTCGTTCGCTGGAGCGCGGCGGGGTCCGCGTTGAGCACGGCTGAAAGCGATCCGAACTGGGCGAGCAGTGCTTTGGCAATGGGCTTTGTGTCGCCCTGTTTGATGGCGGCAAAGAGCAAGTACTCAAGCACTTCATAGTCAGCGAGCGCCTCCGCTCCGCCTTTAAGGAGCCGCTCGCGCAGCCGTTCGCGATGACCTGCACCGGCGTGTTTGCCAGAATCGGAAAAGGGCGGATCTTTAGGAGGCGCTGAACTGCCTTCTGCGCCTTCGCCAAAGTCAAATGCGTCATTAAACCGGGGCAATCTAACGCCTCGCCGCTGTTTTACCTGGGTGCATCATTGCCTTTGCGGACAAGACGCGCAAGTGATGTCATTGATGTCTCAGGTAAAGCCCGAACAGGATCTGCCCGATTTGGAAGGGAAAAGGCGACTTAGGCTGTGGCCCGAGCGTTGGCGCTGGCGGATCAGCATCGTACTGGCCCTCCTGATAGTTCTGACCGCGACTGTTGCCTGGACGACCAGAGAACGTATCGCTGGCAGTCTTATAGATGATGCGCTGACCCAGAGCGGCCTTGAAGCCTCCTATGAGATAGAGTCGATTGGCACCCGGCAGCAAGTGATCACCAACCTTGAGATTGGCGATCCCTCCCTGCCAGATTTAACTGCTGAGCGGGTGACGCTCGATATCACCTATACCTACGGGCCGCCGGAGATTAGCAAAGTAGAACTGGTGCGACCCAGACTGTTTGGCAAATTTGCCGATGGAGTGATCACTTTCGGAAGCCTGGATTCCTTGTTGTTTTCTGAAAGCGAAGAACCCGCCGGTTTGCCTTCGCTGAATGTAAAGGTGGTCGATGGCAGAGCGCGGATCGCTAGCGACTATGGTGTGGTCGGTGCAAAAATAGATGGCGAAGGCAGGCTCGACGATGGTTTTGCAGGCACGATTGCCGCGACCGCTCCGGGAATTGGCGTGGAGGGATGCCGGGCGCAGTCCGCGACGGTATATGGCGATCTGACCAGTTCGAGTGGTCGGCTCAGCTTAGATGGCCCTGTGCGTCTCCGAGAGGTCGACTGTGAAGGCAATCGGATCGCTCTAGCTGACATCGGAGCTCTCCTAACTCTAGCAGACGATTTTGGCTCGGTAGAGGGCGACCTTGCTCTGACCTCCTCGGATATCGCCAATCCACAGGCGACACTCGCCAAGCTTGGTGGAACCGCAGACTTCGCCTGGAGCTTTGATGGCGAACTAAGCCTGCGCCACGACCTTGAAGGTGAAGGACTGTCAAACGATCTTGTGGGAGCTGCCCGAGTTGGTGCTGACGGCACGCTAAGAAGCCGTGAGGGATTTGCCCGCAATGAGTGGGCAGCAAGGGTGTCCGGCGAAGGCATCGATGGAAGCCGATTGATGACAGCCGAAGCGATTCTCGACGCGCGGTCTGAGAGTGAGGGAACATTCCTCGCATCATTGCTCGGCAAGTTGCAGACCGGGTTAGAGAGCGGCATCAATAACAGCAGCTTCGCTGGCGACATATCGGTGCGAGCCAACGGCAAAAGCGTCCGACTTGTTGTCCCAGAGGCTCGGCTACGAAGCAGCGGCGGCGAAACGCTTATCGCTTTGTCCCGGCTGAGTTATAACAACGCAGGTGAAGACCAACCCGAGCGGCTCGCTGGCAACATCCTCACTGGTGGCGAGGGTCTTCCACGGATCAATGCGCGGTTTCAGGGAGGTGGGTCCGGTGAGGTAGCCATGCGAATGACAATGGCGGAGTATCGATTGGGTAACGATATGATCACGTTGCCGAGATTGGAGGGCCGGCGAGACGCGGGCGGCCGCATTCGCTTTACTGGCATTGTTCAAGCCGAAGGGGCGATACCAGGCGGTACTGTGCGCGGGCTTGAATTGCCACTCGAAGGGCGATGGTCACCGGCGTCGGGCCTTGCATTTGGCACCCGCTGTCTCAACGCAAAGATTGAGGGTCTGAATGCCTACAACTTCTCGTTAGGCCCGGAAACTATTGTGTTGTGCCCTATCCGCGGCACTTCGCTTGTGAGCTACCGCGACAGTCTCAGTGTTTCGGCACAACTGGGCGATATGTCTGTTGATGCCATGCAGGGTGAGAACCCCGTCCGCGTCTCTCTCTCAGGTGCCACGCTGCGGTATCCGAGCAATTTCAGCATACAAGGGTTGGAGGCGATGGTGGGTGCTCAAGACAGCGCTCTCCGGATTGCGACAGAAACGCTTGAGGGTACATTTATGGATGGCCTAAGTGGGCGCTTCACGGGCGGGAACGCAGCGCTCGATGCTGTGCCGCTTGATCTGTCTGACCTTGCGGGTGGGTGGAGCTTTGCAGACGATGTGCTCGAGGTGAGCGATGGAACACTCACCCTGACCGATCGCGTTGCTGCAAACGAGGGTGCGGAGGCGCGTTTCGAGCCGCTCGAAGGTCGCGGGATCTCCCTCAGTTTGAGAGATGGATCCATTCGAGCCAGGGCAGCTTTGTATAATCCGATGTCTGGTCGAAGGGTTACAAACATCGTGATCCGGCACGATCTTGCGTCAGGTAGAGGCCGCGCGGGCATTGGCGTGCCCGGTATCCGTTTTGATGAAGGGCTTCAGCCTGATGATCTAACCCCCCTTACAGTAGGTCTGATCGCTTTTGCTGATGGTGAGATTAAGGGGCGAGGGAGAGTTGAATGGCAAGGTGATGAAATCACAAGCCAGGGCAGCTTTTCGACCGAAGGTTTTGACTTTGCTGCAGCTTTCGGCCCGGTACGCGGAGTTAAGGGAACAATTGAGTTTACCGATCTCTTGAGCCTCACTACCGCGCCTGCACAAGTTGCCAGCATCGCGTCGGTCAATCCGGGGGTTGAGGCGCTGGAGGGCAGGGTGGTTTACTCCATCACCAACGGTACTTTGATTTCTCTCAATGACGCACGCTGGCCATTTATGGGCGGAGAGTTGATCTTGAGACCCGTAGAGCTCGACTATGGCAGCGGGCAGGGGCAGAGCTATATTTTTGAGATTGTTGCCTTGGACGCAGCCACTTTTGTGGCACAAACGGAACTCGCCAATATCGGCGCGACGGGTGAGTTCGATGGAACGATACCCATCGTCTTTGATGCGCAGGGGAATGGAACGATCCAAGGCGGTCTTCTCATCTCTCGTCCGCCCGGCGGCAATGTCTCTTACGTCGGGGAACTCACCTATGAGGATTTGGGAGCCATGGGCAACTTCGCTTTCCAGACGCTGCGTTCGCTCGATTACAATCAGATGAGCATTGGATTGAACGGTAATCTTGCCGGTGAGATCGTCACAAACTTCAACATTGACGGCGTGCGGCAGGGTGAGGGTGCCAGCCAGAATCTGTTGACGCGCCAACTGGCTAAACTCCCGATCCGGTTCAAGGTTAATGTGCGCTCCGAAAACTTCTACACGCTGGCAACCATTGTACGGGGCATCTTCGATCCAACCGTATTTGCCTCGGCTGCAGAAGTGGAAAGATTTGTGGGCGAGAATATCGGTGCGCTCGAAGCAAGACGCACAAACGAAGAAGGGGCAGACACTGTCTCTGAGCCTGCTCCTGCACCTGTTACAAATTCTGACGAATTGCAGCGTCGCAATGAACCACCCGTTCAACCTCCAGAAAGCGAAAACATGCCATGAGAGAGCTGAATTTGACCCAGCATTGCGCCGCTGCCAGATACAAAAACCACCTAGGCGAGGGGCGCAAAATGGATTGGAATAGACTTTGGGCTTTGCTCGGCAGCATGGCTTTCTTGGGGACGAGCGGCTGCATAAATGTCGCCGCCCCGGAAGAGCCGATTGTGATAGAGCTCAATGTGAATATCGAAGCGCGCCTTCTGGTCGAACTGGCCGAGGATGCGAGCAACACTATTGATGAGAATGCCGATATCTTTTGATTGGCAATCTTTTCGGGCGACGAACGCCGGGAGGAAACAACGATGAACACTTTGAAAAAGCGAGGGCTTGGGCGAAAGCTGGCCCTTGGCGCTTTGACGGCTACCGCCACCGCGGCCCTGCTGACGTCTCCGGCAAGCGCTCAGCGCGATCCTGCTTATGCGGCAGCGCGGGCCAATGGCACTGTTGGTGAGCAGATCGATGGCTATCTCGGCATCGTGGGCGAAGCGACACCGGCGCTGCGCGATATGGTCAACGATATCAATATCAAGCGACGCGCCGTGTACACGCAGCGCGCGCAAACAAATCAGGCAACGCTTGAGGCCTACGCCACCACGGCTGGCTGTCAGGCGATTATGCGCACAGTTCCAGGTGAGAGATACCAAGCGCCCGACGGCACGTGGAAGACGCGGACGTCTGCACCGCCTGAGCGCCTTTCAATCTGCCCCTGAATTGGCGCGCATTTCGGCATTGAATGCGGAAAGCATCGCAGTGCACCATTGACTCCAGAATCGCCCTCTTCTAGGGGGCAGGCGCCCTTGGCGGGGACCTTTGTTTGCTTAGCGCTTTGCCCCCCTTTAAGGAGGCCCTTAAGGAAGCTGGCATGAGCGACGAAAAACCCGCCCAAGAACCCATCGTTGAAGATGCGCGAATTGATGCGCTCGAGGCGCGGCTTAAGGCCGCGAAAGAGCGCGAAGAGGAACGCACTGAACCGAAAGTCAAAGGGGCTGATGCGAACTATCGCAGCGGCAACCGAGTGCTGGCGGATCTGATCGGTGGGATCCTTGGAGGTTTTGTGATCGGGTGGGCGGTTGACGCCCTTTTCGACACGACGCCATGGGGTCTGTTGGTTGGGCTTTTCCTTGGGATAGGCGTTGCCTTCAGGAACATTATCGTCGCGGCAAACAAGGCCTCTGGTGACCCCGAATAGGGCTCACTTCAACAGAGGCCGCGTTTTTATAGGTATTAGGGACACAATCGATCGTGGCAGCCGACGCAGGCAAAGTCGATCCGATGAAGCAATTCCAGGTTGAGCCGCTTTTTGGCTCTGAATCCTGGGAGATTGCTGGTTATGGCATCGCATTCACCAATTCAGCGGTTTGGATGGCAATCACCGTCGCCCTGCTTTGGGCATTCGTGTTCGGCGGTATGAAGCGCGAACTGGTGCCCGGCCGTTGGCAGATGGCGGTTGAGACCTTCACCGGCTTTATCGACGATATGCTTGAGGCGAATGTCGGTAAGGAAGGGCGCAAGTACCTCCCTTACATCTTCAGCCTGTTCATGTTCATTCTGTTCGCAAACCTTCTTGGTTTGGTACCCGTTGGGATTATCCCTGGCGTTCACGCGTTCACCTTCACCAGTCACTTCACCGTCACCGGTGTGCTAGCGATTCTGAGCTTTTCAATTGTGCTCATCGTTGGCTTCTGGAAGCACGGCTTCAAATTCTTCTCGCTGTTCGTGCCGCACGGCACGCCCATTTGGCTCTTGTGGCTGATCCCAGTGATCGAACTGATTTCGTTCATGGTCCGCCCATTCAGCCTCGCGCTGCGTCTCTTCGTTGCGATGATGGCAGGCCACGTTCTTCTCAAGGTGCTCTCGAGCTTTGTAATCGACAGCATCAACGGCGGAGCGGTCTTTGGCGCGTTCATTGGCGTCCCAAGCCTCATTCTGATGGTCGCCATCAGCGCTCTCGAAATTCTGGTCGCAGGCATTCAGGCATACGTCTTTGCCCTGCTGACCTCGCTCTACATCAACGATGCAGAGCACCTTCACTGATTTTCTGATTTTTCCGTTCTAACTAATCTGATTTTTAAGGAGTTTTTCAAATGGAACCTGAAGCAGCCAAGCTCATCGGCGCAGGTCTTGCAGCAATCGGTGCCGGCCTTGCCGCTACCGGTGTGGGTAACGTGTTCGGTTCGTTCCTTGAGAGCGCACTTCGCAACCCAGGCGCTGCAGACGGCCAACAAGGTCGTTTGTTCATCGGCTTCGCCGCTGCCGAACTTCTCGGCCTGCTGGCGTTCGTCGTTGCGATGATCCTGATCTTCGTCGCCTAATCCTACATGGTGGAGTGGGTCGGTTCGGCATTTTGTTGAATCGCCCGCTCCGCACGTATTTCATCAACTAACGTTGGCGAAGGCTCGCTAAATGCCTCAGATAGATCAACTAGCCGAAATCTGGTCGAGCCAGGTCTTCTGGACCTTGGTGTTCTTCGGCATCACCTTTTTCGTGATCGGCAGGGGCATGGTCCCCAAAGTCATGGAAACCGTCGGCATGCGTGACAAGCAGATTTCAGATGATCTTGCTGCTGCGCAAGCCGCTCGTGATGCGGCGGACGCCCAAGAAGAGGCATGGCGTGAGCGTGAAAACGCGAACCGGGCCAAGGCGCAAGGCTTGATTGCCGAAGCCAAAGCGAGTGCGGCGGCTGCTTCTGAGAAGAAGCTTGCGGCAGCTCAAAAGCGGCTCGACACCAAACTTGCCAAAGCCGAGGCAGATATCGAAGCGGCGCGCACCAGCGCGATGGCTGAGATTGAAGACGTGGCTCTTGAGGCAACGCAGGACATTGTGTCTCGCCTTGCTGGTACAAAGGTCGACAAACGTTCAGCGCGTTCGGCCGTGAAGAAGGCTCTAGCCAATGGCTAATCTACCTCTCCTTCTCGTGGCCGATGGCCCTTCTGCGCTTGGCGTGGATTCTTATCAGTGGGTATCGATTGCGATGCTTGTCCTGATCGGTGTCTTCGTGTGGAAGAAGGTTCCTGGTCTGATCACCGGCGGGCTCGACAACAAAATCGCTGAGATTAAGAGCCAGCTCGATGAAGCCAAAGACCTTCGCGCCGAAGCTGAGAAGTTACGCGATGAATATGCGGCCAAGATCGCTGGTGCTGCAAAAGACGCCGAAGCGATGATGGAAGGCGCTCAGCGTGAAGCCGATGCCATCCTTGAAAAAGCGCAGGCCGACAGCGAAGCCATGGTCGCTCGCCGCAAGCGTATGGCTGAAGACAAAATTGCAGCGGCTGAGCGTGATGCTGTTGCAGGTGTCCGCGCGGCAGCGGTGGATGCGGCTTCTATCGCGTCGCGTTCTCTTATCGCTGACAAGCATGGCGCTGATGCAGACAAGGCCTTGGCCGATGAGGTCATCTCCTCACTTTGAGGTTGGCGTCCGCTGGCACAGAATAGGCGGTCCACTCGGGCCGCCTTTTTCTTTGGCTAACTGCCGGGCTCAAACACCACTTTGCCCACCAGCTCTCGCGCAGCCATCGCTTCGAATCCTTCACGCCAATCTGATAGAGATAGTGTTCGGTCGATGACCGGCGTGATGTGTCCGGATTCGGCCAACTTGGCGATAGCCTCGTTGATAGACTTGCCCCGCTTGGGGAAACGGCGGGCGTACTCGCCAGCTCTTAATCCCACGACACTGAAACCCTTTATGAGCGGAATGTTGGTGGCAATCTCCGCAATCCGGCCGCTGGTGAAGCCGACAACAACAAGCTTGCCCGCAAAGCTCACGCAGCGGGTCGATTCGTCGAACACATCGCCTCCGACGGGATCGAACACGATCTCGCACAACTTACCGTCGGTTAGGTTCGCCACTTGTTCGCGAAACCGACCCCTAGCGGTGATGACTGCCTCAGGCGAGACCGCAGCAGCGATAGCTTCCCGTTTTGCCTGAACCCCCGTTGCCGCGATGACGCGTGCGCCCTTCGCTTTGGCGAGATCGCATGCAGCGAGCCCCACACCGCCGCTTGCGCCATGAACGAGCACCCATTGACCTGGCTGTAAATCGCAGAGCTCGATCAGCCCGGTATAGGCCGTCTGATAGGCAGCCCCCATTGCTGCACCCTGGGCAAAGGTAAGTCCATCAGGGAGAGCAGAGAGTCCCCTCGCAGGAATGCTGGCGATCTCCGCAAAAGCTCCGGTTTTGTTTCCGCCAATAACCATGTCGCCGGGAATAAAGCCGCTTTCCGGTTCAGCCTCGATCACCTCTCCGGCTAATTCTAGCCCGCAAGTGAAGGGGACGAGCGGTTTGAACTGATATGTGCCCTTGGTCATCAGCAGATCGGGGAAGTTGAGCGATGCGGCCTTGACGCGCACCAACACTTCCCCGGGCGCGCGATCCGGTGCGGGCCAATCGACCAGGTGTACGCCAGAGAGATCCCCTGACAGCGTTTCAACGCGCAGAGCCTGCATGGCGCTCAGTAGTTGTCCTTGGCCGCTCTCAGCGCTGCAAAGGTCTCGTGCGGCGCATTGCCGCCCCAGCGCGCTTGCATCGCCGGATTATCAGCCCGCAAGAACGGATTGGTGGCAAGCTCGCGTTTGAGGACCGTAGGCACGGTCCATTCGCCGCGCTCGCGTTTTGCATCGATCTCGGCGACGTATTCCTGAAGCTCGGTGTTGTCAGGATCGGCATGGAGCGCAAACTTCGCATTGGCCTGCGTATATTCGTGCGCACAATAAAGGACGGTGGCGGTCGATAGCCGCTTGATCCTCTCAAGGCTCCGCCAGAATTGCTCAGGCTCGCCTTCAAACATTCGACCGCAGCCAAGCGCAAAAACGCTGTCACCGACGAATGCGATGCCATCTTCGACAACATGGAACGCAATATGGCCATTAGTGTGGCCAGATACGTCGATCACTTCCGCGCGGTGTTCGCCAAGATTCACCATGTCGCCATGCTTGACCACGCGGTCGATGGGGGAGAGCTTCTCCACCTCCTTAGGGGCAAGAACCCGCGCACCAGTGGCCTCAACAATTTCGACATTTCCTCCCGCATGATCGGGATGCCAATGGGTGTTCCAGATATGCGTGATCTTCCAGCCCTTAGCCTTGGCCTGTGCGAGGTATTCTTTCGCATCGGGCGTATCAATTGCTGCCGTTTCATCGGTGACCGAATTGTGCAGCAAAAAACCGTAATTGTCGGAAAGGCAGGGGAATTGATGGACGTGAAGCATGGTTTGGGGATCCTTCTCTCAGGCCGCATTCTAATCGTGCAACCTAGAATAGGAAAGGCCCGCCTGCATCGCTGCAAGCGGGCCTTCCTGATTTGCCAGTGAGACGTACGACTTAGTCGTCTTTGCCCTTGAGCGCTTCGCCAAGGATGTCGCCAAGCGATGCACCTGAGTCGGATGAACCGAACTGTTGCACTGCTTCTTTCTCTTCGGCGATTTGACGTGCCTTGATCGAGAAGTTTGGCTTCTTGGAACGGTCAAATCCGGTGACCATCGCGTCTACCTTGCTGCCAACCTGGAAGCGGTCCGGACGTTGCTCGTCACGGTCACGACCAAGGTCGCTGCGCTTGATGAAGCCGGTTGCGCCATCGTCGCCCACTTGCACCTCGAGGCCGCCATCGCGAACTTCGAGAACGCTGACTGTGACGGTTTGGCCCTTGCGAAGCGAACCAGCTGCTGCAGCGCCTGCTTCGGTCGGTGCGCCTTTTTCAAGCTGCTTCATACCAAGGCTGATGCGTTCTTTCTCAACGTCAACGTCGAGAACGACAGCTTTGACTTCTTCGCCCTTGCGGTGAAGCGCCAGTGCATCTTCGCCCGAGATGCCCCATGCGATATCTGACATGTGGACCATGCCGTCGACGTCGCCATCGAGACCGATGAACAGGCCAAACTCGGTGGCGTTCTTGACTTCGCCAGCAACTTCGCTGCCGATCGGGTGCTTCTCGGCGAACTCTTCCCAAGGGTTGCGCTGGGCTTGCTTAAGGCCAAGCGAGATACGACGCTTGTCGCTGTCGACTTCGAGGATCATCACATCGACTTCCTGAGAAGTGCTGACAATCTTGCCCGGGTGCACGTTCTTCTTGGTCCAGCTCATTTCAGAGACGTGGACAAGACCTTCGATACCGGCTTCGAGCTCAACAAAAGCACCATATTCGGTGATGTTGGTGACGTGGCCAGACAGCTTCATGCCGATTGGGTACTTGGCTGCAACGCCATCCCATGGATCGCTTTCGAGCTGCTTCATACCAAGGCTGATACGCTGAGTGTCGGCATTGATACGTACAATCTGAACCTTCACGGTGTCGCCGATGGCGATCACTTCGCTTGGGTGGTTGACGCGCTTGTAGCTCATGTCGGTGACGTGCAGGAGGCCGTCGATGCCGCCAAGGTCAACGAATGCACCGTAATCGGTGATGTTCTTGACCACGCCTTCGATGACCTGGCCTTCAGCCAGATCGTTGATAAGCTCGCTGCGCTGTTCGGCGCGGGTCTCTTCAAGCACAGCACGGCGCGAAACAACGATGTTGCCACGCCGACGGTCCATTTTGAGGATTTGGAACGGTTGAGGCACTTCCATAAGCGGAGTGACGTCGCGCACAGGGCGGATGTCGACTTGTGAGCCAGGAAGGAACGCAACAGCGCCGTCGAGGTCGACTGTGAAGCCGCCTTTGACGCGGCCAAAGATACGGCCTTCGACACGCTTACCTTCGCCAAACTCGTTTTCGAGCTTGTCCCAAGCTGCTTCGCGGCGGGCGCGGTCGCGGCTGAGCATGGCTTCGCCGTCAGCGTTCTCTACGCGGTCAACGTAAACTTCGACTTCACCGCCTACTTCGAGGCCGTGGTCATCGTCACCGCGTGCAAATTCTTTGAGATTGACGCGGCCTTCGCTTTTGAGACCTACGTCGATTACGGCGTGACCTGCCTCGATTGCAGTGATCGTGCCCATGACGACGCGGCCTTCAAAGCCCTCTTCGCCGGCACCGCCGAGTTGTTCGTTAAGGAGCGCTTCGAAATCGTCGCGCGTTGGGTTAGGTGAGGTTGCCATAGGTTTTGGCTAATCCTTCGATTGTGTTTGCTACCGGCCACCGGTTTTTCCGGAGGTCTTTACCGCCGCCTGACGCACCATTGCGCTGGCCTTGCGGGCAAGAGGCCGACATCTGCGCGGAGCCGGATGCATACCGCACAGGTTCTTTCCACCAAAAAAAGATGTTCGGAACGGGCGCGCGCTTACCGGCAAAGGATGAGGAATGCAAGCGATTTGCGAGGGGGAGGACTGCCGGTTTGACACACTGAACCGCGTGTCTTGGATGAAATCAGCCGGGCGCCTTAACTCTTTAGATTCAAGCGATTGTGGCAAAGTTGCGCGAATTGGGTGTCAACTTTCAGCTGTTCCTCGCCTTCCGGGTAAATAGGAGCCTTGTCCATGATCGCGCGATCATGCGTCACCTCAAGCCCAGTAGGAAAGCTCTAACGCCCTTCGAGCGCCTGCTTCACCGCTTCCAACACGGTTTCAAAGGCTTGCTCGCGGTCGAAGGCAGTTGTGTCGATCACCAATGCATCGGGAGCAGCCTTCAAAGGCGCATCCTTGCGATTGATATCGCGGGCATCTCTGGCGACCACATCTTTTTCGATCTCGAACCGCGGGATTTCCTCCTCATGTTCAAGTTTTTTCTCGATCATCTCAAGCCAGCGCCGCTTTGCCCGCGACTGAACGCTCGCAGTGATGAACAGCTTCACATCGGCATCGGGAGCAATAACCGTCCCGATATCACGCCCGTCGAGCACCGCGCCGCCGGGTTGCTCGGCAAAGGCGCGTTGGCGTTTGAACAAGGCCTTGCGGACCTCTGGGTGCACCGAGACTCGGCTTGCAAGACCGCCCACCTCTTCGGTGCGCAGAATGTCATCCTCTAGAAGAGCGTCAGGGAAATCGCAGGCTGCAACTGCATCGTCTGAGCTGTCGGGATCACCATCATTGATCGCCACTTGCCGACCAACAGCGCGATAAAGGAGCCCAGTATCAAGGCACGGCACGTCCAAATGTGCTGCCAAACGCTTGGCGATTGTGCCTTTGCCTGAGGCTGTGGGACCGTCGACAGCGATGATCATAAAAAGGTGTCCTTGATTTTCTGACGCTCACGCCCGCGCGCTTCCTGCTTGCGCCAACGAAGGTGGAGCAGCCCGAACGCGGCAATAGCGACCAAGATGCTGGAACCCAAGTCAATTGCGAGCACTGCGCCATTGTTGCGAAAGAGCGAAACACCGATTGCAGTCGAGAGAAGGATTAGAGCAGCAATGATGCGACGGATTAGAGGGGTTCTGCCAAGGCTCAAGATCGTGCGGATCATTGCACCTTTGTGTCTATTCTCGTTCTTCCTCGCAAGGCTTTCGCGATCCCGAACACCGCAATCGCCGCCCAGAACCCTTCGAGCACGAGGCTTGGCCAATTGGTGTGCACGAGCAGGCTGATTGTGAGCAGGGCTGCTCCGGTAAGGTTGGTGCCGTGAAGGATAAAGGGGTTGGGCTCATCAACCCACGTCAGATAGGCATAGGCCGCGATGATGCACGCGGTGCCGACGAAGCCGATCAGGGAATATATATCGAGCGGAGTGGTCATCTCGCCGCTCCGTCCAACAAATCAATGAATGTTGGAAAACTGGTCGATATTGGTGCTGTATCGTCGATGTCTACGCCGTCTTTGCTGGCGAGGCCGGCGATAGCCATGCTCATCGCGATACGGTGGTCGAGGTGGGTTTTGACGCGGGAGTTCGAGGTGCCGCGCAATGGCTCTCCCCCGGTGCCATGGATGGTGAGGCCATCCTCTTGCTCTTCGACGCTGGCTCCGGCTGCGGTTAGCGCTGCGGCCATGACAGAGATGCGGTCGCTTTCCTTGACGCGCAGTTCTTCGAGCCCGGAGCATTTTGTGGTCCCGTCCGCAAAGGCAGCGGCGACAAAGAGCACGGGGAACTCATCGACCATGCTGGGCACAATCGCTGGGTCAACGTCGATCCCGGAAAGCGGTGCGTGACGAACCCTTAAATCCGCAACTGGTTCTCCGCCGACCTCACGCGGATCAAGCTCGTCTATTTCGGCGCCCATTTGTTTGAGCACCGTCAGGATCCCCGCGCGGGTTGGGTTGAGGCCAACGTTTTCGATCAAGAGGTCGCTGCCGGGAACAATGCTGGCGGCAACCAGGAAGAAGGCGGCGGAGGAGGGGTCTCCAGGGACCACTACGTCCATGGGCTTGAGGTCAGCCTCGCCATGGATGGAGATGACGCGTTCGCCATTCTCTTCACCTACCTCAAGTTTTGCCCCGAACCCGGTCAGCATCCGCTCCGTGTGGTCACGTGTTGCAACTGGCTCAATCACACGGGTGATTCCGGGGGTGTTGAGTCCTGCCAACAGCACTGCGCTTTTTACCTGAGCGCTCGCAACTGGAAGGCGGTAAGTGATGGGCACCGCTGGAAAGGCCCCATGAAGCATCAAGGGCAGGGTGCCCACAGACGAGGCCTCAAAACTCGCGCCCATTTGGCTGAGCGGGGTGATCACTCGGTTCATAGGGCGACCGGAGAGGCTGGCGTCACCCACGAAGGTGGCTTTCAGCTGGTGACTGGCCAGAAGTCCCATCATCAACCGGGTCGACGTACCCGAATTTCCCATATCGAGCGCTTGGGCAGGCTCAACCAAGCTCCCAAGGCCAACGCCGTGCACGACCCATGTGCCATCATCCAGACGCTCAATCTGCGCGCCCAGCTGCCGCATCGCAGCAGCGGTCGCGAGGACATCCTCGCCTTCGAGCAGGCCGGTGATGCGGCTTTCGCCCACGGCAAGCCCTGCAAACATCAGGGCGCGGTGACTGATCGACTTGTCTCCCGGCACGCGAATGCGACCGGTCAAGGGAGCGGAGGAGTTGAATGTATGTGCAGGCATAGAGGCCCGCGTCTTTGACAGCGCCATGGAGCTATGGCAAGGCGCGCGCGCTTTCGCAGGGGACATGACTTGATTCATCCGTTCCCTGCCACCAGAATATTTGCGCACAACACCCCTGCGGCCACTCGCAGGACAAGTAAGGACACTTCACCAATGCCTAAACCCGAATGGGGAACCAAGCGCACATGCCCGCAAACCGGCGAGCGCTTTTACGACCTCGGCAATGATAACCCAGTGACCAGCCCAAATGGCCACCAATGGTATCCCGAGCCCGTGCTGAAATCGAAGCAGCCAATTCCAATCGATGATCCTGAAAAGGCAAAAGCGGGAGAAGCGGATACTGATCTTGCCGATCAGGAAGATGATGAGCTCAAAGACATCGAGAACATCGATGAAGCTGAAGCATCGGCTGATAACGACGTCGATCTTGGCGGCGACGATGATCTGGGTGTGACTGCTGCCAAAGACGACGACGGCGTGGGCGACGATAGCTGAATTGGTTCGAGCTCGCTGAAGCTCGCAGCCGTGGCCGCCCGCGCCCCAAGGATCAGCCGGATAGCTGATCCGCACCTTAAATAATTCTTGCGTTTCGCAAGGGGCGGTCTTAATGGAGCGCTCCCTTGCGAATGCGGGGGTGCGGCCTTATTTTGGTAGGGCTGCGAGACACGATGAATGGGGCCTTAGCTCAGCTGGGAGAGCGCAACACTGGCAGTGTTGAGGTCAGCGGTTCGATCCCGCTAGGCTCCACCATTGATTTGTCTTTTTCGCCTAGGCGGGCTGCAAATTGCGGGTTTTCGCGCTTCCGGTGCTCACGATCCTTATGATCGCTGCGTTCGGGGTCACGAAACCCAAAATTTTCGCCTCCGCCCAGACGAAAAATACAAGCCAATGGCATTAGACTTAAAAAGCCGGTTATCTGTCGAGGATTTCCGCACGCTGGCCGACGAGGTTTCGTCCGCCGGCGTTTTTCGCGTTTATCAGGACCTGAACAGTCTTGAGAGGAGTTAAAGACGATGTTTGACAATCTGTCCGATCGCTTAGGCGGCGTCTTTGACAAGCTCAAAGGCCGCGGCGCGCTTAAAGAACAAGACGTGCGCGATGCGATGCGCGAAGTGCGTGTGGCGCTGCTTGAGGCCGATGTTGCGCTCCCCGTAGCGCGTCGGTTTATCGATGCGGTCACTGAAAAGGCGATTGGCCAAGACGTTCTCAAATCGGTCACTCCGGGCCAACAAGTTATCAAGATCGTCCATGATGAGCTGATCTCCATGCTCTCTGGCGAAGATGACGAAGTCGGTGTTGGCGAAGAGCTGAACTTCAACGCAACCCCGCCGGTTGTAATCATGATGGTCGGTCTTCAGGGATCTGGCAAAACGACCACCACGGCCAAGCTCGGCAAGCTCATCCGTGAACGCCACGGCAAGAAGGCCATGATGGCCTCGCTCGACGTGAACCGCCCGGCTGCGCAAGAACAGCTAAAGGTTCTTGGCGAACAAGTGGATGTGGCGACCCTGCCGATTGTCGAGGGTCAACAGCCGGTCGATATTGCTCGCCGGGCGATGGAATCGGCGAAGTTGCAGAACTTCGACGTTCTCCTGCTCGATACCGCCGGTCGCCTGCACGTCGATGAAGCCCTGATGGCTGAGATGAAGGCAGTGAGCCAAGTCTCCGCCCCAACCGAAGTCTTGCTTGTGGTCGACTCGCTCACTGGCCAAGACGCGGTAAATGTCGCGCAGAGCTTTAGCGGCGAAGTCCCGCTTACCGGAGTGGTGCTGACCCGGATGGACGGCGATGCGCGCGGTGGTGCTGCGCTTTCTATGCGGGCTGTCACAGGCAAGCCGATCAAGTTTGCGGGAACTGGCGAAAAACTCGACGCGATCGAGACCTTCCGCCCGGCATCGGTGGCCGATCGTATCCTTGGCATGGGCGATGTTGTCAGCCTCGTCGAAAAGGCGGCGGCGACCATCAAGGAGGAGGAAGCGGCCAAGCTCGCTGAGAATTTCGAGAAGGGCAAGTTCGATCTCAACGATCTGCGTATGCAATTGAAGCAGATGCAGAATATGGGTGGCCTTGGCATGCTCGCTGGCATGATGCCGGGCATGAAAAAGGCCAAGCAGGCGATGGCGGCGTCCAACATGGACGACAAAGTGCTGGTCCATATGGATGCCATCATCGGTTCTATGACGGCTAAGGAACGCTCCAATCCCAACCTGATGAACGCCAAACGCAAGAAGCGTGTTGCCGCGGGCTCAGGCACGGACGTTCAGACTGTGAACAAGCTCCTGAAGATGCATCAGGAGATGGGCCGCGCGATGAAGCAATTGAAGAAAATGGGCGGCCTCAAGAGCCTTGCCGCCATGTTTGGTGGGGGCGGCGGGGGCATGCCTCCTGGCATGGGTGGACCCGGTGGTGGGATGCCCGGTGGAATGCCCGGCCTTGGTGGCCCCGCAGGTGGAATGGGTGGACTTCCACCCGGGCTCCCTGGCCTTGGCGGTCCTAAGAAGAAATAGCGCAGAAATAACTCAACGAATTGATACAAACACAAACAGTTACACTCGAAAGGTAATCTACAATGGCAGTTGCAATCCGGCTTTCGCGCGGTGGTGCGAAAAAGCGTCCTTACTATCGTATCGTCGTCTCTGACTCGCGCTCACCACGCGATGGTAAGTATCTTGAGCAGATCGGCACCTACAACCCGCTCCTCGCCAAGGACAATCCTGAACGCGTAAAGTTCGACGAAGACCGTGCGCGTCACTGGCTTTCTGTGGGCGCGAAGCCTTCGGACCGTGTGCACCGCTTCTTCGATGCCGCTGGCATCCTCGAGCGTGAGGCACGCAACAACCCGAACAAAGCTGAACCTGGCGAGAAAGCCAAGGAGCGTGCTGAAGAGAAAGCCGAAAAGCTGAAGGAAGCGGAAGAAGCAGCGAAGGAGGCCGAAGAAGCTGCAGCCGAAGCGCCAGCAGAAGAGGCAGCTACTGAGGAAGCTCCTGTCGAAGAGGCTCCTGCCGAGGAAGCTGCTGCGGAAGAAACTCCTGCTGAAGAAGCAACGGAAGAGAAGAGCGAAGGCTAATCTCTTGCTGGCCAAACCCGCTCATCCTGAGCTTGTTGAAGGATCGTCCTTTTATCCAAAAAGGAAGTACCGCCCTTCGACAGGCTCAGGGCGAACGGACCTTTGTTCATGAGCGATGAACCCATTATCCTCGCAGCCGTCACCGGCGCACACGGCGTAGCGGGTGAGGTGCGTCTGAAGCTCCTTGGTGATGGGCTCGAGGCGCTCAAGGCGCACAAGACCTTTAACCAAGGAGCGCTCACCCTCAAAAAGGTGCGCTCTGACAATAAGGGCGGGGCGATTGCGCGTTTCGCCGAAGTTCAGGGGCGCGGCCAGGCTGAAAAGTTGCGCGGAACCACGCTCAGCGTCCCGCGCGAGGAGCTTCCTGAGCTTGACGGCGACGAGTATTATCACGCCGATCTCATTGGCTTGGCTGCGCAAACGGACACAGGACGACCCGTTGGCAGCGTCACCGGGGTCCAGAATTTTGGTGCCACGGATATCATTGAAATCACGCTAGAGCCGGTCCCGCCTAAAGGCATGAAGACCATTATGGTCCCCATGACCAAGCAGGCGGTGATTGAATGGGACAGCGTGAGACTTGTCATTTCTCAGGATTTCGCCGACCAATAGCGCATGAGCGCCCGGAAACTTCCTCCGCGATCTGCGACCACGACTGAGCTTTGGGACCGCCTTTCTGACTACACCATTGGCCCAGGAGGTGCCTCACTGCCCTTTGAGGCGCGACTCGCGCGCGAAAACCGCTGGTCCTCGCCATTCACCGAGCGCGTGATCCAAGAATACAAGCGCTTTTGCTACCTCGCTTGCACGGCGGGACACGAAGTCACCCCATCAGACGCGGTGGATCAGGTGTGGCACCTGCATCTCACCTATAGCCGCGATTATTGGGGGGAATTTTGCCCGAATGTGCTCGGTGCAGATCTCCACCACGGGCCGACAGCAGGCGGTCAGGTTGAGCGCACCCGCTACTATGAACAATATGCTGAGACCTTCAGATCGTATGAGGAGGCCTTTGGCGAACCACCACCAGCCGACATCTGGCCGGGAGCAAAGCGGCGATTTGGTGTTGATCCACAGGGACTTCGCGTAAATCCAAATGATGTTATGATCCTCGATCGGCGGGTAGCCATCATGGGTGCAGCGGGCTGGATTGCGCTAGGCATTGCAATCGCAGTTTTGATTGGAGTTATCTTCTGATGGAAATTTTCTCTTCCTACTCTGGCCCGGATTTTCTGATTTTCTACGCAGTAATGTTGGCAACTTGTGTCGCTGCGGGCCTTTGGATCCCCGCCAATCTCCGTCCGTTGGGCAAGCGCAGCGATGTTGAAGATGTGGAAGAAGTTGCCGTCCTTGCGGGTGGCTTAGACAGGTTGAATGTCGCCGTGCTTGCGACGCTTTTCGCAAAAAGGGCACTAAATTCTGGAGACAAGCGCAAACTTTTTGTCACCCGCAGTGAAGCTGGAGAGGGCGATGCCGAGCTTACCGTCTTGCGCAAAGTGGGCCAATTCTCATCTTGGGAAGCCAAGAAAGCGTTGAGCGATCAGGCTGAGCGGGTTGAGGCTCGGCTGATCCGGCAAGGGCTGATGATGGACAAGTCGGAGCGCATGCGGTTGCGGTTCCTTGCGACTTTACCATACGCCTTGTTGTTCCTGATCGGGCTCTATCGCCAACAGGCGGGCGATGCACTGGGCGAGCCGACCGGCATTCTGATTATGATGTTGGTCATAACTCTCGTTTTTGGCCTGATCCGCTTTGCCACCGGCAATTCGCGCACCATTGCTGGCCAGGAAATCATAAGGACGCTGGAGGAAAATGGCAGTCGCTTGAAGCGTGCGCCGCAGGAGAACGAAGTGGGCTATGCGGTTGCCATATTTGGTACTGGAGTGTTGGTTGGCACGCCATGGGAGGCTGTTCATGCTGCTCGTAACTCTGGATCAGATGGGGGTGGTGGCTGCGGAGGAGACGAGGGATCCAGTGACGGTGGCGGGAGCGGCTGCGGCGGCGGTGGTTGTGGTGGTTGCGGAGGCTGAATTCGCGCCCTAAGGGGCACAAATGCTGACCGGTTCAATAAGTATCGCTTTTATCGTTACCCTATTGGGCTTTATGTCCTTGGGATCGGTGTTGCTGGCAAAATTTGTAGCTCCCAATTCATCACGTGGGGTCCGCGTTGTCTCGGCGAGTGCCTGCGCGGTGCTAGCTCTGCTTGTACCAGTCGTGCTTATGGGGCTCGCGGAAGGGGGCACCATAACAGAACTTGGTTTGGGCGCTGGACTTGGCGGTCTGTTCTTGAGTGTTCTGATCTGCTGGCCCGTATCGCACTTTGCCACTAAGCGACTGGATCGTATGACCAAATTTGATTCAGAGATTTTTTCATGACCCAATTGCCTGTCGCCATTTGCCAAGCCGCGCCGATTCCGTTGGACTTCAACGGAGGGATTGAGAAAGCCACCCATCTTTCGCGTGAGGCGATTGGGGGCGGGGCGCGCTTTGTGGCCTTTGGAGAGACGTTTCTAGGAGGCTATCCGTTGTGGCTGGATGAGGCTCCGGGTGCGGCGCTTTGGGACCATCCAGGCACTCGAGCTTGCCACCAAATCATGCTTGATAATGCTATTGTGCCCGGTGATGAGCGTCTGCTGCCATTGCAGGAGCTGTGCGACGAAAGCGGCGCTTGTATCTCAATCGGTGCGCATGAGCGGGTTCGCTCGAGCCTTTACAACAACCAATTGCTCTTCCGTCCCGGATTGCCGCCACTCGATCACCGCAAGCTGGTGCCCACGCATGGCGAGCGGCTGATCTGGATGCGGGGCGATGGCTCGACGCTCGGCGTGCACGAGGCCGAATGGGGCCGGGTGGGGAACCTCATCTGTTGGGAGCACTGGATGCCGCTCGCCCGCGCGGCGATGCACAATCTGGGTGAAAGCGTGCACTGCGCATCATGGCCGACCGTGCGCGAGGAATATGCGCTGGCCTCACGGCACTATGCGATGGAGGGGCGCTGCTTTGTGCTTGCGGCGGGGCTGGTGCAGACAAAGGCGGACTTGTTCGAGGGGCTGGAGAATGTCGGCGGCTCGGCCGAGGCCAAGGAGCTATTTGACGCCATCGAGAGCGATGTGCTCAACCGCGGAGGCTCAATGATCGTAGCACCGGATGCGCGGGTGGTCGCGCAAGCGGGCGAGGGTGAGGAAATCCTTCGCGCGGAGTTAGACCTTTCAGAGATCGGGCAGAACCTGGCAAGCCTCGACACCGATGGCCACTACTCGCGGCCTGACGTTTTCGAACTCAGCGTCGATACGCGGGCGAAGGATGGAGTGAATTGGGGGTGACCAGAACGGCTGTTCTTTCGGATATTCATGGCAATCTGAGTGCACTTGAAGCGGTGATCGCCGATGCGGAGCAACGGGGATGCATTGAGTTTGTGAACTTGGGCGACATACTGTCTGGGCCGCTTTGGCCATCAGAGACTGCCAATCTACTAATGCCTTTGAATTGGCCGACTATTGCGGGAAATCATGAGAGGCAGGTTTTGACCGATCCCGATGATAGGATTGGTCTTTCTGACAAATTTACCCGCAGCGCCTGTTCATCTTATCAGCTGGCTTGGTTGGCTGCGCTACCTTCGGAGCTAGCGATCGGAAATTTCTTGTGTACGCATGCAAGGCCCGGAAACGATCATGAGTATCTTCTTGAATCTGTCGATACTGAAGGCCTTCGCGATGCTACCGATCAAGAGGTGAAAGAACGTCTAAAAGGTGTAGATCATGAGCTTGTGCTTCACGGCCATTCTCATTTGCCGAAGGTGCGTAGGCTGTCTGATGGCCGCGTCCTTGCTAACCCTGGCAGTGTCGGTCTGCCAGCTTACGACGATAATCGGCCATTTGAGCATGTTGTCGAAACAGGTAGCCCGAAAGCTCGCTATTTGATTCTGGATAAAGGCGAGATCGAGTTGCTCTCCGTAGACTATGATTTCGAGTGCGCGGCCCGACGGGCGGAAAGCAACGGTGCGAACGATTGGGCTGGTTTCCTGAGGACTGGCAAAGCTAGATGACCTTCGCCGCCACTATTCTTACGCTCTATCCGGAGATGTTCCCCGGACCGCTCGGCACCTCGCTTGCGGGCAAGGCGCTTGAGCGGGGGGATTGGTCTTGCGCAACTGTCAATCCGCGTGACTTTGCCACCGACAAGCATCGCACCGTCGATGACACGCCTGCAGGGGGCGGGGCGGGGATGGTGCTCAAGGCCGATGTGATGGCGGCGGCTTTGGATTCCATTCATCCACCCAAATCCGCTCATGCTGAGCTTGTCGAAGCATCGTCCTTTACTTCCTCTGACGGTGCAGAAGGGAAGAGCGGTCGTTCGACAAGCTCAGGACGAGCGGTTCTCGGAACTGCGCCCATCCTCGCCATGACCCCGCGCGGCAAACCGATCACGCAGGAGCGTATTCGGGAGATCGCGGGCGGTCCTGGCGTCACTATCCTGTGTGGACGTTTTGAAGGGTTTGACGAACGCCTGTTCGAGGCTCGACCGCAAATCGAAGAAGTGTGCCTCGCCGACATCGTCCTCTCAGGCGGAGAGACAGCAGCGATCACCATACTTGATGCTTGCATTCGGCTGCTTCCCGGCGTAATGGGCGCGGCTTCTAGTGGGGCTGAAGAGTCGTTTGAGGACGGCTTGCTTGAGTACCCGCAATACACCCGACCCCAAACATGGGAAGGGCGCATGATCCCCGAAGTGCTGCGATCTGGGGATCATGCGAAGGTGGATGCTTGGCGTAAAGCTCAGGCCGAGGCTGATACTAGGTTACGCAGGCCGGACCTTTGGGAGCGTTATGAGGACGCTCGGGACCAGTCTGCCTCTGGCGCGCGGCGAAAAGATAAGGATACGGACCAGTGAACCTGATCCAGCAAATCGAAGCCGAAGAAATCGGCAAGGTTGAAAAAGAAATTCCAAACTTCCGCGCAGGCGACACCGTTCGTGTCGGCGTGAAGGTTAAAGAAGGCAACCGTGAGCGTGTGCAGAACTTTGAAGGCGTTGTGATTGCGCGTTCAAACCGCGGCATGGGTTCAAACTTCACCGTGCGCAAAATGAGCTTTGGCGAAGGCGTGGAGCGTGTGTTCCCGCTCTACTCACCAATCCTCGACAGCATCACTGTTGTGCGCCGCGGCGTTGTGCGCCGTGCGAAGCTTTATTATCTGCGTGGCCGCACCGGTAAGCGTGCGCGTATCGCGGAACGCCGGGAAAATGCTCCTAAGAAGTAAGAGCGTTACTCCAACGAGTTTTAGGAAGGGCGGCCTGTCATGGGCTGCCCTTTTTCGTTTGTGCCTTTGCAATTCAATCGATTTTTCGTCATTGCGAGCAACCAACAGGTTGCGCGGCAATCCAGGGTCCGATGCTGGATTGCTTCGCTTCGCTCGCAATGACGAGGAAACTTCTGAATGCGCCTATTTCTTGCCGCTGCCACCGCCGCACTTCTCTCGACAACAGTTATGGCCCAGACCGAAATGACCGATACTCCCGAGCTCACTTTTGAGCGCGTTTTCGCCTCGCCTTCGCTGAATGGATCATCCCCGCGTGCAGTTAAGTTTTCGCCTGACGGGCGTTACCTGACGCTTCTGCGGAACCGGGCCGAAGACGCGTCGCGCTATGATTTGTGGGGCTTTGACCTTGAGACCCGTGAATGGCGGATGCTTGTCGATAGCGAGGAAGTGGGTTCGGGGCGCGAGCTTTCCGAAGACGAAAAGATGCAGCGCGAGCGTGAGCGTGTGGGGAGCCTAAAGGGCATCATCACCTACCAGTGGGCGAGCGATGCCTCTGGCGTGCTGGTGCCGATCGATGGCGATCTCTATTTCGCCCGGCTTGATGGCGATGTGACCCGCCTCACCGATACCGAAGAGAGCGAACTCAATCCGAAGCTGTCACCAAAGGCCGGCTTCGTCTCCTTCATTCGTGACCGTCAGCTGTGGGTGGGCGCGGTTGGTGCCGATGCTTCGCCGATAACCCCTAAGGAGGATGACACCATCCGTTGGGGCGAGGCTGAATTTGTCGCGCAAGAAGAGATGAGCCGCCTCACCGGTTACTGGTGGAACGGCAACGATACGCGGCTCGCAGTCCAGCGCACTGATGAAAGCCCCGTGGGTATCGTTACCAGGGCAGCAATTGGCGCAACGGGCACTAAGGTTTTCGATCAGCGCTATCCTGTGGCAGGCTCTGACAACGCGATTGTTGAGCTTTTTGTGATGGATCCCGATGGCGGGAACCGCGTGAAGGTCGATCTGGGCGCAGAGACTGACATTTACATCGCGCGGGTCAATTGGGGCCCCGATGGCATGCTCTATGTCCAACGTCAGAACCGCGAGCAGACTGTGCTTGATGTCTTACGTGTCGACCCGGCGACCGGCGAAAGTTCGATCGCAATTACCGAGAAGGCAGCACAAGAAGACTATTGGATAAACTTGTCTGACAACTATCGCTTCCTGAAAGACGGTAGCCTCTTGTGGTGGTCCGAAAGTGACGGTTATGGCCACTTCTATCGCATCGGTTTTGACGGACAGGGGAAAAGCAATTCTGCGATCCAGCTGACCTCTGGTTCCTCACCAACAACATCGTTGGTCGGCGTAAACGAAGCAAAGGGCGAGTTCTTCTATCAAGCGACCACAGACGTGCTGACGCAGCAAATATATCGTGCCAAGCTGGATGGATCAGGCGATCCCGTGTTGCTCACTGATTTGGATTACACCAACACCGCCAGCATGGACCCGACCGGTTCGCTTATGCTGATAAGCCGTTCTGCACCCGATCAGCCGACGCAAAGCTATCTTGCAGGTGATCTGGGACAGCGCCTCACCTGGGTTGAAGAGAACGCGCTTGGCGAGGATCACCCTTATACGCCGTTCCTTCTGAGCCACACCATGCCTGAATACGGCACGATCCCTGCTGAAGACGGCACTGAGCTCCACTACATGATGCTCAAGCCCGATATGGAGCCGGGCAAGAAGTATCCGGTGTTCTACTATCACTACTCAGGTCCGGGTCCGCAGATCGTGGACAAGGGCTGGGGCGGGGCGCTCGCACAGGCTGTGGTCGATAAAGGCTATATCTATTTTGCGCTCGACAATCGCGGCACCGCCAACCGCGGCGTTGAGTTTGAGCAGCCTATATACCGCGCAATGGGCGGGGTTGAAGTGGTTGATCAAAAGACCGGCGCTGACTTCTTGAAGACCCTCGACTATGTCGATGGCGACAAGATCGCGCTCTATGGCTGGTCTTACGGCGGCTATATGACGTTAAAACAGCTTCAGGCCGATCCAGGGCTCTACGCCGCGGGCATTTCTGGCGCGCCAGTTACCAAGTGGGAACTTTACGACACCCACTATACCGAGCGCTTTATGGGCGACCCACGCGAAGTGCCTGAGGCCTATGAGAAAGCGAGCGCTATCCCAGATGCGACTAAGATCAGCGATCCGCTGCTCCTCATCCACGGCATGGCGGATGACAATGTGGTGTTTGAAAACTCATCCGAGCTCATCAGCGTTCTGCAAGAGAACAATGTGCCCTTCGAGATGATGCTTTATCCCGGCTACACGCACCGTGTGTCTGGTGAGCAGATCAGCCCGCATATGTGGAATTCAATCTTCCGCTTCCTTGAGGCGCATGGCGTGACGCCGCCGGAGTAGAAAGCGTCATCCCGAACTCGTTTCGGGATAACCCTCTAACCTTGGTGCTATGCCGCTGTTATCCTGAAACGAGTTCAGGATGACGGTTAGGGTGTGTTGAGCCACTCCAGCACCTTAGCCGCCACCTCATCTGGCGCTTCGACCTGGGGATAGTGGCCTATCGTTGGCAACAGATGGTGCCGCGCACTAGGCACCACTTCGCGCCATTTGTCATAGGCGTGCTTACCTGAGACCGGGTCGACCGCGCCGTTGATCAGACCGATTTTGCTCTCAGCGCCCACCAGAGCCGCTTCCCAGCGATCCTTATGCGTGCGTCGATCCGCGATGTAGTGCAGCAGCTTGTGCATGATGCGGTTGCCCGAATTGTACGCGATAAACTCCCAGAACTGATCAAGCTCCTGTGCGGGCGGCTTGGTGTCTGGGCCGAAAACTTGAGAGAAACTGCTCCCAAACCGCTCTCGGTTCATCAGCAGACCCAGCACAAAGCCAATGGGTGATACGCCGATCTTCTGCATGGTCACGGGGCGGTGCTGATTGGGGAAGATGCCGCCATTCAGAAACACCATTTTTCCAAGGCCTTGCGCCCCTGATCCGTCCTGTTGGCGCGCAAGCAATTCTTGACCCACCGAGACCCCGTAGTCATGAACAAATGCGTCAAACTCGCTGACGCCAAGATGGGTCAACAACGCTTCTTGCAAATCTACTTGCCGATGGATCGAATAACCGCTCTTGGGCTTATCAGAGAGCCCAAAGCCGAGCATATCGCACGCGATCAAATAATGATCTGCGCCTAGCTGATCCCACACGCTGGTCCAGTCCCACGCACAGGTTGGGTAGCCATGCACCAGCAATAAAGGACGCGCAGACGTATTCTCTCCTGTCCAATAGGCAATCTGGTGCCCCTGAAAGTCGAAATATCGTGCCTTATGGTGCCAGTTTTGTGTATCGACCTGCATGAAGTCTCCCTATTGGGGCCAAGCTAGCCGGCGAGACGTTCGGCGCAACCCAAATTGACGTGAAGGAATGCGAGAATGGGCTACCGTGTAGCAGTCGTCGGTGCGACCGGAAATGTAGGCCGCGAAGTCATGCAAATCATGGCCGAGCGCGAATTTCCTGCTGATGAAATCGCCGCTGTTGCAAGCAGCCGCAGCCACGGGACCGAGGTCGAGTATGGCGACACGGGCAAGATGCTTAAATGTCGGAATATTGAGCATTTTGATTGGTCAGGCTGGGATATTGCGCTGTTCGCTGCTGGCTCTGGCCCAGCAAAGGAATATGCGCCAAAGGCAGCGGCAGCTGGCTGCGTGGTGATCGACAATTCCTCGCTTTACCGCATGGACCCGGATGTGCCTCTGATTGTGCCTGAGGTGAACCCGGACGCGATTGACGAATATTCCAAGAAAAACATCATCGCGAACCCCAATTGTTCGACCGCACAGCTTGTGGTGGCACTGAAGCCGCTTCACGATGCAGCGACGATTAAGCGCGTTGTGGTCTCGACCTATCAGTCTGTCTCAGGCGCAGGCAAAGCGGGCATGGATGAGCTCTTCGAACAATCCCGCGCGATCTTTGTCGGCGACCCTGTTGAGCCTGCGAAGTTCACCAAGCAAATCGCTTTTAACGTCATCCCCCACATTGATGTTTTTCTCGACGATGGTTTCACCAAAGAAGAATGGAAGATGACGGTTGAGACCAAGAAGATCCTCGACCCGAAAATCAAGCTTACAGCGACCTGCGTGCGGGTCCCTGTGTTCGTCGGCCACTCCGAGGCCGTGAACATCGAGTTCGAGAAGGAGCTCTCAGCCGAGCAGGCCCAAGAGATTCTGCGCGAGGCACCCGGAATTATGCTGATCGATAAGCGCGAAGACGAGGGCTATGTGACGCCCGTAGAAAGCGCCGGCGACAGCGCGACCTACATCAGTCGTGTGCGCGAAGATGCAACGGTCGAGAATGGCCTTGCGCTATGGTGTGTTTCTGACAACCTTCGCAAAGGTGCGGCTCTGAACGCTGTCCAGATCGCAGAGCTTCTCGGACGGCGTCACCTTAAGAAGGGCTGATGATCATGCGTTCTCTCTCGGTTTGCCTGCTCTCAGTTGCACTAGTGTCTTGCGATAGCGGCCAAGTGCCTTCGCCTGCGGACCGCATGGCAGGCGATGTGCCCGTTGATATCGTTGATGAAGGCCTAGTTGCGCTTCATGGCGAGGGGCTCGTTGCGGGCGCTGAAAGCTTCTATTTCGCTGCGGGCCGCAATGAGGTTGAAGCCGCGCTTGCCAGTGTTCTTGGCGAACCGGTTAGCCGTAACGAAATTGACGAATGCGGGGCAGGGGCCATGGCGATGACCAGCTATTCAAGCGAGCTTACGGTCAATTTCCAAGGTGGTTCTTTGGTCGGATGGAACATCGGAACCGCGCCCGAAGATGAAGCGAGCAACATTCAAATCGACGCCGATGTTGCCATTGGGATGCCGGCAGCGAAGCTGGCGGACACAGCTGGATACTCACCGATTGAAGGCAGCACTTTGGGTGAGGAGTTTGCTCTTAGCAACGCGATGGGCGGCTTTGTCGATAAAGGCACTGTCTCCATGCTCTATGCCGGAACCCAGTGTTTTTTCCGATAGCGGTGTTTTTTCCGGTGAAGCGCGTTAAGCTGTCGGAATGACAATAAAAGCAGACCTCTATTTCAGCTTCCGCTCGCCCTATTCCTATCTGGCTATTGGCCGGTATGCGGATATGGCGCGTGACTATGATCTCGATATCACTTTGCGCACGGTTTTGCCGATTGCGGTGCGTGATCCCGATATCCTCTTCACCGGCAATCCCGCAGCACCGCGCTATATCGTGATGGATTGCATGCGGGCTGCGCAGTTCCTGAATATCCCTTTGAGCTGGCCGCGCCCCGATCCAATTGTGCAAGACCTAAGCACGCGTGAGATTGCCAAGGATCAGCCCTATATTTTCCGGATTTGTCGATTGGGACAGGCGGCAACACGCCGAGGCAAAGGCCTTGAGTTTGCCGCTGAAGTGGCGCCGATCATCTGGGACGGTTCGACCGAGAACTGGCACGAAGGCGATCATCTGGCGCAGGCCGCAGCACGCGCTGGGCTCGATTTTGGAGAGCTTGAGGCGGAAGCCGCAAACGATTTAGACGCGCTTGATGTAGAAATCGAAGGCAACACCAATGCGCTTCATGAAGCGGGTCATTGGGGCGTGCCGACGCTTGTGGTCGATGGCGAGCCTTTCTTTGGCCAAGACCGCGTAGACATGGCCAAATGGCGGATGGAGCAAAAGGGATTGGCCAAGCGGTGAGTTTTGTCGGCGGCTGTCAGTGCGGCGCTGTGCGCTACCGCATCACTGCGGAGCGATTGACCTCTTATGCTTGCCATTGCCGTGAGTGTCAGATGCAAGCAGCCAGTGCTTTTGGCATCTCGGTGCCGGTGATGAAGACAAACCTTGAGATTGAAGGCGAGACCGCGGTCTGGCGGCGGCCGACCGATAGCGGCTCGCATACCAACTGCCATTTTTGTCCTCGCTGTGGCAGTCGTCTCTACCACGCTGGCGACAATCGGCCGTTCATGGTGACGATCAAAGGTGGCTCGCTCGATGAATCGCAAACGCTTGATCCGATTGCGCATATCTGGACCAAGAGCAAACAGGACTGGGTCTTGTTGCCCGAGGATGTGCCGCAATGGGATACACAGCCGGCCACTCAAGAGGAATGGATGAAATTGCTTTCATGGTCGAATTAAACAGCTCTCGTTTTGCCAGCTTTGACGGCGCAAACTTGGCGGTCACCGTGGTGGGCGAAGGTAGGCCGTTGGTGCTGGTCCATGGGCTTTTTTCATCAGCGGAGATGAATTGGATCAAGTTTGGCCATACCGCGAAACTCGTGGAGGCAGGATTTCAAGTCATAATGCCGCACCTGCGCGCGCATGGGGCAAGTACTAAGTCTCACCATGCGGGCGATTACCCAGTTGGAGTATTAACCAAGGATCTTGCGGCGCTGGTCGAGCATTTTGACCTCAGCGACTATGACCTTGGCGGGTTTTCGCTCGGTGCGCGCACCTCTGCGAAGGGCGTGATCGACGGTCTCACCCCGCGGCGTTTGGCGCTTTGCGGGATGGGATTGCAGGGGCTATCGGGATGGAAGAACCGCTCATCCTTTTTCATCGATGCAATCGACCGCTTTGATGAAATTAAGCGCGGCGACCGGGCCTTCATGGCTAAGTCATTCATGAAAACCATGGGCATTGATCGCGAGGCGGCGAGACTCCTGCTGGGAGCAGTGGATGACGTCGCGAATGCTGATCTGGCAAAGATCACAATGCCCACAGCGCTGATTTGCGGCAATAAAGACCAAGACAACGGCTCGGCCAAGGATCTGGCAATGGCGCTTCCCGATGGTCGATACCGCGAGATACCCGGGACCCATATGAGTAGCGTTGCAGATGGCGCATTTGGAAATGCATTGGTCGAGTTTTTCGCTGACTAGATTACGGCAAGAGGGGTGAGGGAATGCACGAAAAGATCAGCATCAGGACATGGCTTATCAGCCTTGCCGTCTTCGTATTTGTGATTTTCTTGTCCTCAAGAATAACCCAAGGCGATGTGACTTTCGATATTTTGGCGCACCAAGCGGCAGGCACAGCCGATCGGGTTAACGAGATTCAGACCCAATGGCGCGAGGCCGGAGTGCAGAATTCTGCGATCGTGGCCATGATTGGCGATCTTGCATGGATATGGATTTACGCTTTTGGCAGTTTTCTGGCTGGTCGTGAGTTTGCGACCAAGCGCGAAGGAGTGCTCCGCGTGATTGGCCTCTTCATATGCGTTGCCGGTGTTGTGTTTGGCATCACCGATTACACCGAGACGATCTCGCAATTCATCCAATTGCTGCAAGACACTGGAAGCGACACTCTCGCCGGTATCGCAGCCTTCATGCAGCCGATCAAAGTCACAGCCTTTTTGGTGGCATTCTTTGGGGTGATTATAGCGGTTGTGATGGATCGCTTTGTTGGGCGATCTACCCCAAGCGGCTAGAAGGCGCCGACTTACCGGAAAGGCGGCTCGTTAAATGCCCTCAATTTGCGTGAGTGCAAACGGTCACCTTCATCGCGAAGATGCTTACACGCCTCAAGGCCGATCTGGAGGTGGGCCGCAATCGCCTCTTCGTAGAACTTGTTCGCTTGCCCCGGCAGTTTGATCTCACCGTGTAGCGGCTTGTCAGACACACACAGAAGCGTTCCATAAGGTACGCGGAAGCGATATCCTTGTGCGGCAATCGTGGCGCTTTCCATCTCAACGGCAATCGCGCGGCTCTGTGAGAAACGCTTGGCAGAGCTTGAGTAGTGCAGCTCCCAATTGCGGTCATCGGTGGTGACCACAGTGCCTGTGCGCATACGTTGCTTGATATTCGCGCCTTGCACCCCTGAGACCGATTCTGCGGCACCCGCTAGAGCAAGTTGAACCTCGGCGATGGGCGGGATTGGCACTTCGGGAGGAAGCACGCCGTCGAGCACATGGTCATCGCGCAAGTAAGCGTGGGCGAGCACAAAATCGCCAATCTTCTGGCTTGAACGAACGCCTCCGCAGTGACCGATCATCATCCATGCATGAGGCCTAAGGACCGCTAGGTGGTCGCAAATAGTCTTGGCGTTCGACGGGCCGACGCCAATGTTGACGAGGGTGATACCTTTGCCGTCTTCGCGGATGAGGTGATACGCTGGCATTTGGTGCTTTCGCCAAGCGGTATCATTCAATTGGGCCTGCGCGTTGTCGGTGCTTTCTTCGATATGGAGACCGGCGGCGCCTTTCAGCGCGACATATTTGTTTTCGCCAATCTGCTGCGCTCCCCAATTGACGAATTCATCGACATAGCGGTGATAGTTGGTGAACAGGATAAAGTCCTGAAAGTCTTCAACATTGGTCCCGGTGTAGTGCGCAAGCCGAGCAAGCGAGTAATCAGTGCGCAGGCCGTCGAATAGCGACAGCGGCATATCGGCATTCTCGTCAAATTCGATCCCATCAGCCAGCTCATCGCCAATCAAGGACAGGTCGGTCGAAGGGAAAAATTGTGCGATATCCTGCGGGGCAATGCCTTGCATCGCCGCGCCTGCTTCACCATCCAACACATAAGGGAACGGGATTTCTTGGCGCGACCGGCTTACGGTTACGTCGATTTCATATTCTGCGGCGATCAACCCAAGTTGCTCTTCAAGATAGGCCGCAAACAGATCAGGCCGTGTGATGGTCGTTGTATATGTTCCCTGGATTTCCAGCCGGCCGAAAGCACGGCTGCGGTCTTGGGGATCACCCACTCCTGAATAATGCAATGTCAGCTGAGGATAGGCGTAGCTCCCGTCATGGCGCTTACGCTCGGGCGGAATGGCGCCTGTCTTGCCAAAGGCGATGACATCATCGCGCAGAGCTTGGATGGCGTCGTTGTAGTGCTGCTGCAATTGTTCAAGGATAGCGGGGATTGGGGTCATATAGTTTTTCCTGTTGTTGTTTTGGTTTCATCTAGGCCGTTTGAGGGTCTTTTACAAAAAGGGCGCGAAAGTCTTGTGACTCTCGCGCCCTTTTGAATGGCTCTTATGGGGAGCAGGCCAATCAGCCCTCGCTCTCCTCACCGGCTTCCGCTTCGCCTTCGTCGGCAGCTTCCTCAGCTTCAGGCGCAGCGCCTTCTTCGAACAGCTCTTCGGGGATTTCGCCAGGCTCAAGACCAGCATTGTCGATCTTGGTGTCAGCCGCCGCTTCTTCGATCTCGCGCTGTTCATCTTCGAACATTTGCGCAAGAACGTCGACGCCTTGGGTCTGAAGCTCAGCTTCATCGTCAGAACGTGCAACGTTGGCTTTCACGGTTACGTGCACCTCAGGGTGCAGAGCAACGGTCACATCGTGCATACCGATCGTCTTGATTGGTGCGCCCATGATGACTTGCTTCTTGTCAACATCGTGACCTTGTTCCGTTAAGCCAGCGACCATGTCGCGAACATTGACCGAACCATAAAGCTGACCGGTGTTCGATGCGGCACGGATGAGGATAACCTCAGCGCCTGCAACTTTCTCGCCAGAGGCTTCTGCCACGGTCCGCTTTTCAGCGTTCTCTTTTTCAAGACGCTCACGGTTGGCTTCAAACACGGCCTTGTTGGCTTCGTTAGCACGCAGTGCCTTCTTCTGTGGAAGAAGGAAGTTGCGAGCATATCCATCCTTTACGGTGACGACATCGCCAATAGAGCCGAGCTTCTCGACGCGTTCAAGGAGAATGATATCCATGTGTCAGTCTCCTATTTCACGATGTAGGGAAGCAGGCCGATGTGGCGTGCGCGCTTGATGGCTTTGGCCAGTTCACGCTGCTTCTTGGCTGAGACGGCAGTGATGCGCGAAGGCACGATCTTGCCACGCTCGGACATAAAGCCCTGCAGCAAACGCACGTCTTTGTAGTCGATCTTTGGGGCTTCCTTGCCTGAGAATGGGCAAGACTTGCGGCGGCGGAAAAACGGGCGGGCCATCAGTCGCGCTCCTCACGGTCTGAACGGCGCTTACGATCGCGCTCGTTTTTGCGCATCATTACCGAAGGACCATCTTCGTGCTCTTCAACACGGATGGTCATGTAACGAATAACGTCTTCATTGATACGGGTTTGGCGCTCGAGCTCTTCAACAACCGAGCCTGGGGCGTCGATGTTGAGCATGACGAAGTGCGCCTTGCGATTGCGGTCGATTTTGTAGGCGAGGGACTTAAGGCCCCAAGTTTCGGTCTTTGTGACCTTACCTTCGTTCGCTTCGACGATTTCGGTCGCCGAGGCCGCCAGCGCGTCGACTTGAGCTTGGCTCAGGTCCTGACGCGCGAGGAAGATGTGCTCATACAGAGCCATGCTTCACGTCCTTACACTGTAATGCCGATCGCTGGCTTGTCTGCGGGATTGCAGGGCCCCTCCGGCTTTCTTCTACCCTCCTAAGAAAGAAGGGTTGCGCGCACATAACGAGTTTGATGGGGAATGCAAGCTACATAGCGTGAAATGAGCCAATCTATCGTTGGGCTTCGGACTCTTTGAGTTCTTTCAGCCTTCGCCTTATCTGGAACTGCGCGGCATCCAGGTCGGACATGAATACCGATCGCACCCAAGGATCGCTGACACTTGCCAACAAGTCTTCGCGAGAACGGGCATTCTCGATGATGGCATCCCCGTCCAAAAGGTCTTTCTGACTCTTGCGCCAGCAACATGCCATCTCATGAGCCAATTCTGGATCGCCAGCCTTTCCCGCGATTTCTTCCCATCTACTTCGCTTGTCCTGATCCAGTTCTGCATAAAAGTAGAACCGGGCCATATGGTAGGCTGCGATAGGATCGCCGGCCTCCGCTCGTTTGAGCCAGACCTGTTCGCCATCCAATAATACGGTTAATGTCGCCTGCGTGCTTCTGAGGGAACTTGCGTAGACGCTTCGGCCAATCGGGTCGAACATTCGCCTGTTAGGAAAAGCCTGCTTCAATAGCGACAGTTGCTCTCGCAACATTTCGATCTTTCGATTTGTATCGGGCTCGTCTTTCGCCTTCCAACCAATTCTGTCAGCCAGCCAGTATAGAGTATGCGGATCGCCCACCTCCATTGCTTTCTTGCGCCAGACCTGCGCGTTACGCTCATCAGACCGTTCAACGTAAGCTGAAGCGACCATGCCAGTCGCCCTGATGCTCTCGCTGGTGTCGCCCTTTTCCGCTATTTCTATGAGACGCCGAATCTCTTTGTCATCAGGAGGCGGTAAGCACGCACAACCCTCAGTTTCGAGCCCGGGGCTCGCAATCAAAAACAACCCCACAGCAACAATCGCAAACGGGATAAGCACGAATTTGAATCCACTCTTCATTGCAGCCGATCATTAGCATGCTGAGAGGATTTCCCCAAGCTACATGGCCAGAAAGCTTGACGCGATTGGCTTGCAAGAGAGATTGCAATAATCGAACAGGAGTATTGAAATGCCTTCAGGCTTAGTCGCACTGCTTGATGATGTCGCTGTAATCGCTCGCACGGCTGCGGCCTCTGTTGATGACATCGCTATGGCCGCCGGGCGAGCTGGATCAAAGACCGCAGGCGTAGTCATTGACGATGCAGCGGTGACGCCAAGTTATGTGACGGGGCTGTCTCCGGCACGTGAGCTCCCCATTATCTGGGCGATCACCAAGGGGAGCTTGTCCAACAAGCTTATCATCCTGCTGCCCGGTGCCATACTTCTATCCGAATTTCTGCCGCAAGCGATCATCTGGATACTGATGCTCGGCGGCGCTTTCCTTTGTTATGAGGGCGCTGAAAAGGTGATGGAGAAGTTGGGCGGGGCCAAACACGGCAAAACCGTCGATGATGAAATTACCGATCCCGCAACATTCGAGAAACAGCGCATCGCAGGAGCAGTGCGAACCGATTTGATCCTGTCAGCAGAGATCATGGCTATCACTTTGAGCGAGCTGGATCTGCCGACTTGGTGGGAGCGCGGCCTAGCGCTGGCATTGGTAGCATTTGTAGTGACGATTGTGGTCTATGGAACGGTGGCGTTGATCGTGAAGATGGACGACGTTGGCCTCAGGATGCTCCGCGAGAGCGAGATCACGAACGTTCGCCGGTTCGGAGTCTTCCTGTTGCGAGCCATGCCGAAGCTGCTCATCGCCCTGTCTTTCATCGGCACCATTGCGATGCTCTGGGTCGGCGGCGGGATTATTCTCCACGGCACGCATGAGGTCGGCTTCCACCTGCTGTACGACATTGCGCATGGCGCTGAATATGCGGTCGCGGGGGTTGCTGGAGCATTATCCGGTATTGCCGGTTGGATCACCTATGCTGCGATTTCAGGAGTGATTGGCTTGGCGCTGGGCGCAGCCATTGCCTTCCTATTGCACAATGTGATTGGTTATGAGGGCTCCCATTGATGCCAGAGGGACAATATACCGCGCCCATCCTCTACACCTGCGCAGGTTCGCGCGGGCTTCGCGCAACATGGGCGGCAGAGGAGGCGGGCATTAAGCTTGATCTTCGGATGCTGCCCTTTCCACCCAGGCACAAGGCGCCTGAGTACCTGGAAACCAATCCGCTAGGCACGATACCCATGCTCGTCGATGGCGAAACTCAAATGACCGAGAGCTGCGCGATTGCGCATTATCTTGCGGTGATGGGCGGCGCGGATCAGCTGATCGTTGCTCCAGGTCAGAAGGATTACGGCGAGTATCTCGATTACACTTACCACGCCGACGCCACGATTACCTTTCCGCAGACAGTCTATATGCGTTTTGCTCTGTTCGAGAAGCACAAGGGTTGGGAGGATGCAGGCCACGCCTATGCCAATTGGTTTGAAAAGCGCCTTGT
The DNA here is from genome assembly GCF_947502395.1 of uncultured Erythrobacter sp. Lineage (GTDB taxonomy): Bacteria > Pseudomonadota > Alphaproteobacteria > Sphingomonadales > Sphingomonadaceae > Erythrobacter. The sequence goes on along the minus strand of NZ_CANMZM010000001.1, from coordinate 625,991 downwards.
GAAGATTGAGCAGCGTCTGGAACGCCGTGAGTTTCTGTGCGCAGATCGCTTCACCGTCGCCGATATTTGCGTTGGCTATGCGTTGATATTGGCTAAATCCGTAGGCCTTGATGGACGGATTCCTGAGCCGATTAAAACGTACCGCGACCGCCTAACTTCGCGTGAGGCTTACAAGATCGCAGTGGCTAAGGAAAAAGCGGGCGCGCCCTAACCCCCTACCGTCATTGCGAGCGCAGCGAAGAAATCCAGGGCGCTGTGCGAAACCGCTCTGGATTGCCACGTCGCCTGCGGCTCCTCGCAATGACGATTAGGTCTTAGCCCCCTGCGTCCAAGTCTGCCCCGCAATTCCCGCAGGTCTTATTGGGCCATGGGACAATGATAGAGCCTCGGAAAAACAGGTTCTTGCCGCAGTTTGGGCAATTAAACAGACGAATCCGGGCGTTAAATGCGATGAGCATCAACACCGCGACCGCAAACGCCCAGGTCGAATGCCCCATCCATTTGTCAATCGTGATGACGAACATAAACGCCGCGAGCGTTGCGAACAGCATCAATTGCATGTGCCGCAGCGCGAGGCGATAAATCGTCACGTCAGCCGCTCCAATATTCCGCGTGCAAAGCTGCTCAAGGTGTCATCGCGCGCACCCATAATGACAATCCTGTCACCGGGCTGAGCTAACTCCACGATCCTATCGCCGGATGCATCGCGTGAGGGAATGTGCTCTGCCGAGCCGCCATGCTGCTCAATTAGGCCAATAATCCGCTCGGTGCCCTCGCTGCGGTCGACCGTGCCACCGTAATAGACCGGATCACACATGATGGTGATGTCGCCTTCGCCAAACTCGCGTGCGAAGGTCTGCGCAAGCTCATCGCCCATTTGCCGCAAGGGACCGTAACCGTGCGGCTGGAAGAAGGCGATGACACGTCCCTTGGTTGCTTTCAAAGTGCGTAATGTGGCGGCGCACTTTTCCGGGTTGTGGCCAAAGTCATCGATCACGCTAATGCCGCTGGAGCTTGTCCCCACAACGTCAAAGCGGCGTGCAAGTCCCTCAAAGCGGCTGAGCGCATAGATGGACTTTGAAACTTCAATGCCCGCCGCGCTCATGGCCGCAATGGCGGCCAAGGCGTTGGAAAGGTTGTGCATACCCGGCATCGGCAATTCCAGTGGAAACACCTCTTTTGAGCGATTGTCGATCAGGACTGCGCGAATGCTTAAAGGGCCGTGTTCTATTGAGTCCGGCTCAACCGTGATGTCGGCAGATTGATCGTGAATGCCAAAGGTGACCTTTTGCGAAGCCCGCCCCGCAAGTCTGCGTGATTCGTCGTCGTCGAGATTGATGATTGCGCAGCCTGCTTCGAATATGAAATCACCAAAGAGCTGGCGCAGTTCTTCAATCGATTTGTGATCGAGGCTGACATTTAGAAGCACGCCGATGGTGGGTTTGAACAAGGCGATTGATCCGTCGCTTTCGTCCACCTCGCTGACAAAGATGCGCGGTGAACCGACGCGAGCGCTTGCAAATGGATTGGCCTCATCGACGAAGTTCTTCATCACCGCGCCGTTCATCACGGTAGGGTCATGGCTGGAATCCGCCAATACCCATGCGATCATGCCGGTGACGGTGCTTTTGCCCGATGTGCCGCCAACCGCGACGGAATAGCCAGCATCGTTAAACAACTGCGCCAGAAGTTCGGCGCGGGTCATCCGTTCGCAGCCAAGTTCCTTTGCGCGGGCGACCTCTGGAACGGTGTTTTCGACAGCCGCTGAGGCAATCAGAACCTGTTTTTCGGAAGTGATCCCGCTTCCGTCTTGCGGAAAGAGCGTGAAGCCATTTTCGGAGAGCCAAGCGAACTTCTCCGGCGTGCGCCCTTGGTCATAGGAGCGGTCAGACCCGGCCACTTTATAGCCAAATCCCTGCGCAAGCTGCGCCAGCGGGAGCATGCCCGAACCACCGATACCGCAAAAAAAGAAAGGGTGTTGTTCCCGCACCTGACCCATTGGTTCATCCATAGGCCGTATGGTTATGGGCTTGCACAGTCAGTTACAAGCGCCCTAGGCTGGCTTCATGACAAATATCGCCATTTGTGCACCGGCAAGGGCCATCACCCGCGATCATGCGACCGCGCTTCAGGAATTGGTTGCCGCAGAATTCCCTGATCACTTGGTGACATTCCACGATCAGTGCTTTGAGCGAATGGGCCATTTTGCTGGCGATGATCTGACACGGCTGACGGGCTTTCTCGATTGCGCCAATGATCCTGCTTTTGATGCAGTTTGGTTTGCGCGCGGCGGCTATGGCTCTAATCGCATTGCGGAGGCGGCGATCTCGCGCTTGAACGCTTCGGCGAAGTCCAAAACATATGTTGGCTTTTCGGATTGTGGCTATCTGCTAGGTGCGCTCTATCGTGCCGGGATTGGCCAATGCGCCCATGGTTCAATGCCGACTAGCGCCAGATCAGAGCGTGGGGCAGAGGCGGTTCGCCGAGTTCTCAGATGGCTTAGTGGTGACAATTCAGGGCTAGAGCCCAGCCTTGATGGAACAACGCCCACGGCTGCTTTCAATCTTATCACCCTCGCGATGCTCGCGAAGACACCGATGATGCCAGACCTGACTGGTCATATCGTGATGGTCGAGGAGGTGAGTGAACAATTGTACGCGATTGACCGGGTGTTCTTCGCGCTAGCGGGCAGTCTGCCGCGACTTGCGGGTCTCAGGCTGGGTGCAGTGACCGACATCCCGGAAAACGACATTCCATTTGGGCAAGACGAGGAAGAGGTCGCCAAGTTTTGGTGTGCGAGAGCAGGAATACCCTATCTCGGGCGCGCAGAAATTGGACACACAGCTTCCAACAGGGTTGTGCCATTCGGGCTTGCAGGCCCGGCTGCAGCTTCGTAACGGCGCGCCTCAACAGGAGGAATTTCAATGAGAGCTTTTGTTTTCCCCGGTCAGGGAAGTCAAAAAGTCGGCATGGGCACACAGCTCGCCGCCGCCAGCAGCGCCGCGCGTGAAGTGTTTGAAGAGGTCGATGAGGCGCTGGATCTCAATCTTTCGGTGATCATGGCCGAAGGGCCAGAGGATCAGCTGACCCTCACCGAAAATGCGCAGCCTGCGATTATGGCGAATGCGATCGCGACTTTGCGAGTTTTGGAGAACGACTTCGGTGTGAAGCTTGCGGAAACAGGCTCATGTGTCGCTGGTCACTCTCTGGGTGAATACACAGCTCTTTGCGCTGTGGGAGCATTTGATCTCGCCACCACGGCGCGCCTTCTGAAGCTGCGCGGGCAAGCGATGCAAGCAGCGGTACCCGTAGGAGAGGGAGCGATGGCGGCTCTTTTAGGTGCCGACATAACCAAGGCAACTGCGCTTGCCGAAGCCGCCGCAGAAGGTGAAGTGTGCGAAGTCGCCAATGACAATGATCCCGGCCAGGTTGTGATCTCTGGCCACAAAGGCGCTATTGAACGCGCCGTTGCTCTCGTGAAAGATTATGGGATCAAGCGCGGCGTGCTGCTGCCAGTTTCTGCGCCCTTCCACTGCTCGTTAATGCGGCTTGCTGCCGATCGCATGGCCGAGGCCCTGGCTGAAACGCCACCGGGCACGCTCGCTCTGCCCCTTTATGCCAATGTGACCGCAGCCAAAGTCACCGATCCGGCCGAGGAACAAAGCCTGCTTGTTCAGCAAGTCACTGGGCGTGTTCGCTGGCGTGAGAGTGTCGCAGCAATGCATGCCGAGGGCGTTGAGCATTTCGTCGAGCTGGGTGGCAAAGTGCTTTCCCCGATGATCCGCAAGATCGCAGGCGAAGCGGAGGCCACCAGCCTTCTCTCAATGGAGGATTTGGAAGGTTTCGCGAGCACGCTTTGAGTACGCTCACTCTCTCGACCCATTGGATTGACGCGGCGAACACACATCTGCTGAAGAGCATTGCGCCGGGAACATTTGATCACGCGATCGATCCGGCAAGACTCAAGCGCTATCTGGCTAACCCAGCCAATTGGATGGGCGTGGCGATCCATAACAATATTGTCGTGGGCATGGTGATGGCCGTCATCCACACGCATCCAGACAAACCAACCGAGCTCTTCCTTGACGAGATCGGCACAGGAGACGATTGGCGACGCAAAGGCATTGCGCGGAGCCTTATGCAAAAGGTATTCGAACGCGCAGATGCCGAGGGGATCGATGAGATTTGGCTGGGGACCGAGCCGGACAACGATGCGGCCAATGGCCTCTATCAAGGTTTCAAGCACGAGCGCGAAGACGCTGTGATATATTATTTCGATTGGTGAGGAGCCGATAATGTTTCGATTGGATGGAATGAATGCGCTTGTAACGGGCGCGAGCGGTGGGATCGGTTCGGCAATTGCGATTGCGCTTGCTAAGCAAGGGGCGCGTGTTGCGCTTTCGGGTTCCAACGGAGATAAGCTGCGCGCCTTCCGCGAACAGCTGATTTCGGAAGTTGGCTCGCCAGAGGCGGGCGATCATGTCGAGATTACCTGCAACCTTTCTGACAAGGTGCAAGTCGAGGAATTGATCCCTGCAACACTCGATACTCTTGGCGGGATCGACATCCTTGTGAACAACGCTGGCATCACTCGCGATGGTCTTGCAATGCGAATGAAGGATGAGGATTGGGACGCTGTCGTTGGCGTAAATCTTGAGGCGGCGTTCCGCCTGATGCGCGCCTCTGCTCGGCCGATGATGAAGGGCCGGTTTGGCCGGATCATCAACATTACCAGCGTGGTAGGACACACCGGCAATCCGGGTCAGATGAACTATTGCGCGGCGAAAGCGGGGCTCACCGGCATGACCAAAAGCTTCGCGCAGGAAGTCGCTTCACGCGGGATCACCGCAAACTGCGTCGCCCCTGGTTTTATCCGCACGGCGATGACAACCGCGCTTGATGAAAAGCAGACCGAAACCATCAACGCCAAGATCCCCATGGGCAAAATGGGTGATGGGGGTGATATCGGGGCTGCCTGTGCATTCCTTGCGAGCCGCGAGGCCGGCTACATCACGGGTGAGACGATGCATGTGAACGGAGGTATGGCGATGGTGGGGTAGCTACGGTGCAGATCATTCGATTGAGAACAGTTTTGTCCGTCGCGTTTGCGATATCGCTGCCTTCGATTGCATGGGCTCAGCCAATCGATGACCCAGTCGAATGCGGACGCGCTCAAATTGAAAAGCAACCCGAATACAGAGCGGTGCTGTTCGAGCAATTCCTCACGTCTCTTTCAGACCCTTCTGTAAGATTTCTGGAAGACAAGGAAATGATGGCCAACTTGGTTCCGATCGTCGGGAAATGTGCGGAGCACCTGACCGACGAGCAAGAACAACTCGCCATTCTCGCGCTCGGCATCGTTGGCGATCAAATGCTGATCGAAGGCCGCCAGCGGCTGAGAGAATTGAAATTCGACTCGAGCCGATTTGATGATCTCTTTCTTCCGGCCCTGCGCGATATGCCTCTGGATGCGCTCAACCTGCTCACGTTCCGACCGCCTGATGAATTGCGCGAACCCGCTTTCGCATTGCGTGATGAGATCATTGAGCAAAGCGGCAAGAGCAAAGAAGAGGTCACTTCGCTTTTGATCGCATATACCACTGGATTGGTAGGCGTCGAAGCATCACGGCGGGTAGTCGCCGAGCTTTCAGAAACGCCTTAAGCGACAGATCAAGGTGCCTTATCCCCAATGGAATCTTCCCTAGGAAGGCTACACGCTTGCCCACTGCGACAGCCGCGCTAAGGTTTTTGCGAACCAGAGGCTTTTTCAGGGGCGATTCCATGCCTCGGTGAAGCCATGAAACACGAAGACGATAGGTTACGCTGATGAAGGCTACGATCGAACGCGCGACGCTCCTGCGTTGTCTCTCCCATGTTCAATCGGTGGTTGAGCGCCGCAACACCATTCCGATCCTTTCCAATGTTCTGATCGAAGCCTCTGACGGGGGCAGTGTCAAAGTCATGGCGACTGACCTTGATCTGCAAGTGGTTGAGACAATGAGTGCGGCGTCGGTTGACACACCCGGCGCGATTACCGTGTCGGCGCACCTTTTGTTCGACATTGCTCGCAAGTTGCCAGAAGGTTCTCAGGTAAGCCTTGACGCTGCCGACAACCAAATGGTGGTCAAGGCAGGTCGCAGCCGGTTCAAGCTGCCGACCCTGCCGCGCGATGACTTTCCTGTGATCGTTGAAGGCGACCTTCCAACCTCTTTTGAAATCCCTGCGCGCACGCTCGCTCAGATGATCGACGCGACGCGTTTCGCGATCTCTACTGAGGAAACGCGTTACTACCTCAACGGCATTTTCCTGCATGCGAGCGATGACGATGGGCCGGTTCTCAAGGCCGCCGCCACCGATGGACACCGCCTGGCTCGCTTCACGATTGCGCAGCCTGATGGCGCTGACGGAATGCCCGACGTTATCGTACCGCGCAAAGCGGTTGCAGAGCTAAGAAAGCTTCTCGAAGAAGCGCTTGATGGTGCTGTAATGGTTGATCTTTCAGCTTCAAAGATCCGCTTCACGCTCTCGGGTGAGGGCGGTGTTGTGCTCACCAGCAAGCTGATCGACGGGACATTCCCTGACTACAGTCGCGTTATCCCAACCGGGAATGACAAGCTGTTGAAAGTCGATCCCAAGCTCTTCTTCCAAGGCGTTGACCGTGTGGCGACCATCGCCACAGAGAAGACGCGGGCGGTGAAGATGGGGCTCGACAATGACAGAGTGACACTTTCTGTGACTTCACCTGACAACGGCAATGCTGCCGAAGAGCTTGCGGCAAGCTACAGCAGTGATGGCTTCGAGATTGGCTTTAACGCCAACTATTTGAAGGACATTCTTGGCCAGTTCGATTCAGACGAAGTCGAATTGCACCTCGCCGATGCGGGCGCTCCAACCTTGATCCGCGAAGATGATAAAAGCCCGGCACTTTATGTGCTGATGCCGATGCGCGTGTGATGCGAGCATTTGGGGGGATCATTGCCGGTGCGTTGCTGCTGAGCGGGTTTGCTGCTTCCGCGCAAGAGAACACCCAACAAAGTGGCCAGGGTTTCTCACCCGAGGATGATCTTGATTGCGCGCTCTATGTCGGCTCGCTCATGGGCGAGAACGAGGGTCTTCTAACCCCGGATGTTGTGGCTGCCTATCTTAGCTCCATGACCTATTTTATCGGGCGCTATGAGGCGCAACGGGGAACGCCGATCAATGTCGCTCTGGCAGAGCGGTATTCCGAGTTCCTCGATCAGGACCCAGCGCAGCTCGAGCAAACCTGCGGGTTGCGGACCAGGGGTTTTGCCTCACGTATGGAAAATGCAAGCCGCGTCATTGCCGAGGTTCAGACTGAGCAACGGCGGGGCGACGGAGCCGAGGACAGCCCCTAGGCTCGCGCCATGTCAGACAAGGCGCAGGTTCGCATTTTCGGGACCGTTATCTCAACCTACACTCGGATCGTTCAGATTACCTGTGAGGAAGCAGGTCTAAGCCACCAAACGACAGCGACGGCGGCCAACTCACCACAAAACCGCCATCCGTTCGGAAAGGTGCCGGTGGTTGAGGTGGACGCACTTGAGTTGATCGAAAGCGTGGCGATCGCGCAATATCTCGACAACGCACACAATGGCGGCGCTCTCCAACCTTCTGACCCTGCAAAACGCGCAGTGTTGGACAAGTGGATTGCGATTGCCAACAATTACCTCTTCCCTTTGTTTGAAGGGGGTCTGGTGATGCCGTGGATCATGCACCGAGTGGCTGGCTTCCCGATTGACCCTGAAAAGATCAACCACGCGCTTCCGCAGATTAGCCGAGCCCTAGGTTTTCTTGAGGCGGAATTGCAGAGTGATGGTGCTTGGACACGTGCTGACGGTGAGGGTGGCTTCACTTTGGCGGATGTCTTTCTCTATCCAATCGTTCGCTCGCTTGAACTGACACCGCAAGGGGAGGTCGGGATTGCTCAATGCGACCATCTCAAGGCATGGCTTGATGCTCTTGGAAATCGATCATCAATCACCGCAACACGCTGGGAAATTGAAAACTGATGGGCTAGTCTCCTTGCAAACGAGGAGGATCCACAACCCATGTCCCTAGCCCAAGTCCATGTGCGCAAGAATGAACTCACCCATGCTGTCCTCGCCGAGGTTGATGCAGGGGAGCTTGCTGAGGGTTCTATCCGCCTGAAAGTTGAGAGTTTTTCAGTCACAGCCAACAATATCACCTACGCGGTGGTGGGTGATGGATTTGGTTATTGGAACTTCTTCCCGCCCAAGACCGATGAAGAAGATCTCGGCATCGTCCCAATGTGGGGTCACGCCGTGGTAACCGAGAGCAATAATGAAGCTTTCGAAGTCGGAGAGCGCGTTTATGGCTACTTGCCGATGGGAACGCAGTTCGATGTCGTGCCGGGCAATGTCACTGCGGCGAGCTTCTCCGACATGACCGATTATCGCCAACCGATGAGCCCGGTCTACAATAACTACTCGCGCCTTGCCGCTGATCCCGAGCATGACCCTGCGCGTGAGAATGAGCGGATGATCTACGGCCCGCTGTTCAAAACCGGCTTTATCATCGACTATTTCATGCGCTCAGAGGGCTGGTTCGGAGCCGAACAGGTTGTCCTAACGAGTGCCTCGTCTAAGACTGCGATGGGCCTCGCTAGCGTTGCCAGGCAAAACTCGCCGGGTGTGAAGCGCATTGGTTTGACATCTTCAGGCAATGTGGATTTCGCCGACAGCACAGGGCTTTATGATGAAGTCCACACCTATGAGACGATTGGCACACTGCCGATCCGCCCGACCGTCAGTGTCGATTTTGCAGGCAATGCCGAGGTGCTGGGCAGGCTCCATCGCCATTTCACCGACAATCTCAAATATTCGTGTCTCGTCGGCGCGACTCACATTGAGGCGCGCAGCTCCATGGGGGGAGGGGCAGGCGACCTTCCAGGGCCCAAGCCAACTCTGCTCTTCGCGCCCGATCATTTTGTTGCTTTCTTCAAGGAACACGGTCCCGTGGACGGCGGTATGATGATTGCCAAAACCTGGCACGCGTTTCTGAATGCGGTCGATGGGACGGTCTCGATTGAAACGCGCAAAGGTCTTGATGCTGCGCGTTCAACCTTTCTTGATATGCTCAACGGCACGATAGATCCCGCTAAAGGGATTGTAGTCGAACCTTAGGCGCGCTTAGTCGCTGCCTTTGGTCGCGTAATCGAAAAATCCATCTTGCTGCGCTTCATGGCGTGCAGCCATCTTGTCGGCAGTGTCGGTTTCGGTTGGAATGATGCACCAACCGCCGCCATTGGCGAGAGTTTCATCCACTCCGCGCTCGAGCACCTCGGGGCCAGGCTGCGCACGCCAGTGATCGCCAAGTTCATCGGGCGCGTTGCGAGCACCGCCAAAGCGCTCCGGACGAGCTTGCGCAGCGTTCCAGATTTGCGTGTTGAGAATGCCCGGACACAGGATTGTGACTCCAATGTCGTCTTCGGCAAGCTCTGCCATCAGCGCTTCGCCTATGGCCGCGGTCATCTGTTTGGTTGTGGCGTAGAGTGTGAAGGGGCCGCGTACTGGTGTCACAGAGGCAGAGCTTGCTGTAATGCCGACATGTCGCGCTCCTTTTCTTGCCTTGAGCACGGGGAGCCATGCCCGCGCAGTGTGCATCGGGCCCATGACATTTACGCCCATAAGCCAGTCGATTGACTTCGCTTTTGCCCCGCTGAGCGTGTCGGCAGATCCGACCCCCGCATTGATCCAGAGGAGCGATGGTTCGATTCCCTGAGCGATCAACTTCTCAGCGACACGCTCGGTTTCTCTGCGATCAGACACGTCGCAGCCATGCGCGCGCGCATCGTTACCGCACAACCGCGCGGTTTCTTCGGCTTCATAGGCATCGATATCAAGCGCACAGATGCGCATTCCCTTGGCCGCAAAGTGTTGCGCCAGCCAACGACCAATCCCGCGCCCTGCGCCGGTGATAACGGCCCAGTCGCCGGGCTTTGGTGTGTAAGCGGTCACTCAGCCGCTTCGGCGAGTTCGGCGCGCTGTGGGCCTCGGATAAGGCCTCCGGGCGCTTCGCCGGTCCATTTGCCGTCTTCGAAAGTCACCGCACCGTTTTTGATGGTGTAATCATAGCCTTGAGCCTTCTGCAGCAAGCGCTTGCCACCTGCTGGGAGGTCAAAGGCGAGCCAGGGCTTGCCCAAGGTGAGCCGATCAAGATCGATCACATTGAGGTCGGCCATATACCCGGGCGCAATCACCCCGCGATCTTCAAGTCCATAAAGAACAGCGGTGTCGCGGCACTGGCGTTTGATCGCATTCTCTAAGGTGATCCGGTCGCCGCGCGTGCGGTTCTTCACCCAATGATCAAGCATGAAGGTGGGCGAGGCGGCATCGCAGATTGTCCCGCAGTGTGCGCCGCCGTCTGAGAGCGAGTTTACCGTGTCATCAGAATGCTGCAGCGGATGGAGGAAATCCAAATTTCCGTCCGCATAGTTGAGGATCGGCAGGTAGATGAAGCCAGAGGCGTCATCGCGGCACAGAAGATCATAGGCGTATTCCTGCGGATCGACACCCGCAGCTTGGCCGCGTGCGTTAATGCTGGCTGATGCTTCCGGTTCGTAGTCGAAATCGTCATCCATCTCGTACTGTAAGGCCCAGCCCATAGTGATGACAGCGACCACTTCCATAATGTCTTGCGGGGCATCCGAGTAGTCGCTGGTCTCCGAGAGGAGCTGCGCTTTAAATGCTGGATCAAGGAGCTTAGCCCTTTGCTGCTCCCACGGAAGGTCTGCGATAGCCATCCAACTGGGGCGATAGACGAAGGGATGGACCGTACCTTGCCACGCCATGATGATCCCATTTCCGCGAAGCGCGATTTGCGCAACGATATTGGCACCGTTGTCGTTCTCGGCGCGCATTTTGTCGATTTGCTCGTCGAGAGGGAGCTCCTTGGCGATGGATTGCAGCGCAGCGAATGTGACGGGAACACCTGCCTCGCGGCTCAATTTACCCATCCACTCAAACTCGTTCCAATCACGTTTCAGGTCGCTTGCCATTTCGAAGACAGCATGTCCGCCCGCCTTTTGCCCGCGTCCCATCGCATGGCCGATGGCTACTAGCTCTTCAGCGGTTGCGGTGGTGCCGGGGACAAGCTCCCCATCGACCGATTTGTGCAAGACAGTGCGCGAGGTCGAGAAGCCTAAAGCCCCGGCGCGCACGCCTTCTTCGACAATATCGGACATCGCCTTGATGTCCTCGTCCGTCGGCACAGCGCCGGGCTGCTCACGGTCACCCAGTACATAGGCGCGCACCGCGCCGTGGGGCACATGCGTGCCGACATCGACCGTGCGCGGGAGCTTTTCGAGAGCGTCGAGATATTCGGGGAAGGTCTCCCAATCCCAGGTGATGCCTTCTGCCAACGCGGTGCCGGGGATGTCCTCAACCCCTTCCATCAGGCTAATTAGCCATTCATGGCGGTCAGGTTTGGCGGGCGCAAATCCTACGCCGCAATTGCCCATGACGACTGTAGTCACGCCGTGCCAGCTGGATGGGGCCATTTCTTGGTCCCAAGTCGCTTGGCCATCGTAATGGGTGTGAATATCGACAAAGCCGGGGGCCACGATCTTGCCGCTCGCATCGATTTCGCGCGCTGCATCGCCGCGCACTTCACCGACCTGCGCGATCAACCCGTCTTTGACGGCGATATCACCGGTGAAGCGCTCCGCTCCGGTGCCATCGACAATGGTTCCGCCCCTGATGATAAGGTCGAATGCGGGCATGATTTCTCTCCTGTCTCTCTCGATAGAGAAAGTCTCACAATGCAACCGGCTTGTCCAGATGGATGAGGCCGCTAGTCTGGCTCAAAGAAGGAGAGTGATTCCATGAAATCGAAGGCGTTAATGATGGCCGCGAGCGCTGCGGCGGTCTTGGTTGCTGCCCCTGCTATTGCACAGTTCGGGGGTGGGCCTTGGGAAATGCCCACAGATGGCGATCTGTCGACCACTCTGGATTGTCTCGAAGCGGAAGGTCTTACCATCATTTCTGCACACCGTGGTGGTCCGTCACCGGGCCTGCCTGAGAACGCTATCCCGACCATGGACGCCGTGCTCCATGCAGCCCCTGCGATGATGGAGATCGATGTCGCGGCCAGCCCCGATGGGGTCCATTATTTGATGCACGACCGTACATTGAATCGCACCACAACAGGGGAAGGCACGGTGAGCGATGTGCCTTGGGAGGAAGTGTCTCAGCTACGCTTAGTAGACGAAGCGGGATGGCTCACACCTTACAAAGTACCGACGTTCGCCGACACACTTGCATGGGCAAAGGGCAAGACTGTGCTCCAGGTCGACTTTAAACGTACCGCCGATTTTGCCACCGTCATTTCGGAGATCCGCGAAGCCGAGATGGCTTCAGGCGTGATTTTGATCGCTTACACGCAGGCTCAAGCGCTGCGACTGCATGAACTCGCGCCCGAAATGCTGATATCCTATTCGGTGAATGCGCCAGAGGGACTCGATGAGATTGTTGCAGCTGGCATCCCGGCTGAGAGCATTGTGGCATTCACTGGGACGCGCACAGTTCGACCTGATCTTTACGAGGCATTGGATGCTCAAGATGTCGAAGTGATTTTCGGCACGCTGGGTCGTCCGGACCGGTCTCTGGATGGAATCTTCGCGCGGTTTGGCACTGATGAACGCTATGCTGAGCTGGGTGAGGGCGGGGTGGATATCATCGCCACCGACCGTCCGCGCGCCGCGGCTGCTGCTCTTGCGGCGGCTGAGAGGCTGCCGAAGTCAGGCACCTGCGGAATCAATCGCGGCGGAAACTGATGGAGCGAACGCCCAGCTGGAACCCGCCCGAGGGAAGCGGCACTGCGATCCGCTTTGTCGAGACCAAGGGCCTGACTTTCGAGGTCGCGGAAGCCGGGGAAGGCGATCACTTGGCGCTCATGCTCCACGGTTTTCCCGAATTGCATTATTCGTGGCGGCACCAAATGCCTTTACTGGCGGAGAAAGGGTACCGGGTTTGGGCTCCCAACCTGCGTGGGTATGGTGCGACAGATCGTCCGAGCGAGGTGCGCGATTATGCACTCGACCATTTGACCCAGGATGTAGCCGATTTGATCGACGCAAGCGGGGCCAAGCAAGTCACTTTGATTGCGCATGACTGGGGAGCTATTATCGCTTGGCTCTTTGCGATCACGAAGAAGCGACCACTCCAACGGCTGATCATCATGAATGTGCCGCATCCGATGCCCGCACGCAGGGAACTGCGCAAATGGCGTCAGCTGAAAAAGAGCTGGTACATCTTCTTTTTTCAGCTTCCCTGGCTACCCGAGCTATTCCTCGCCCGTAAAGGCGGCGATGTGGTTGGCGAGTTGATCGCGAACACCTCTTGCAACAAGAAACGGTTTGGGCCGGATGTCCGGGCCATCTACAGTGAGGCGAGCAAGTGCCCCGGTGCACGTCGTGCGATGATCAATTATTATCGCGCGCTTCTCCGGCATGACGACACCGTCGATCCCGGTGACTTCACAATCGACATTCCAACACTGATGGTATGGGGCGAAGAAGACATTGCGATCGATATCCATTGCACTCACGGCACAGAGGAATGGGTGAGCGATCTTACGCTCAAGCAATTGCCCGGTGTCTCCCACTGGGTACAGCAGGATGCGCCAGAGCAAGTCAATACCATCTTGGAAGAGTGGTTGCCAAATACTTAAGCTGCTTGGCTTTCTTCCTCTTCGGTTGGCGGACAATCGAGGAAGTCTCTAATCGACGAAACGCATTCCTCTTCGTGGCTTAGGAGGAATAAATGTCCGCCGCCTTCCATCACCACAAGCTCACTATTGGGGATGAGCATGTTAAGGAATTTGCCATTGGCAAGAGGCACAATCGCATCGTCATCGCCCATGAGGATCAGCGTCTCCTGCTTGAGCAGGAAGGGCAGGGCCGGCGCGCTGGTCCATCCGAGCATGCACAATAGTTGGTACATATAACCACGGGGAGACGGTGGTTTCAGGCGGGACATATGCCCGCCCTTGCCCTTGCTCTTTCCGAGCCCATCACCGTAAAGAGTTTCGAAATTCTTGATCATGTAATCCGCATCAACATAGCGGCGCGGATTGGCCATTTTGGTAAGCGCTTTTGGGCTTCCTGGCATCATAAGCATACCAGCGCTCGTCGCGATTAGAATAACCCGGCGGCTACGACCGGCGTGCTGCATGGCGAAATGCTGCGCAATGCCGCCGCCCCAGCTGATCCCCATGACATCGACTTCATCGACACCAAGCTTGTCCAGCAGCTGCGCCGCGGTCCAGCTGATGGTGAAGGGATTGTAGGGAAGCACAGGATCAGGCGATTCGCCTACACCGGGCATATCAAACATAATGAACGGGCGTTCGCTCAAGCTGTCTGCCAGAGGAGCAACCGCTTCGATATTGGCACCGATGCCGTTGAAGAACAGAACCGGGAGGTGCTCGCTTGGCTGGTCCAGCCTCCACGTCGCAACCCGTAGCGTCCGCCCAGCCACATCTTCCATGGTGACCACTGCGTCATTCATCATTTTACTCACGATAATTCCGTCCTTTCACACCCCGAAGATTGGCAAACTAGGGTGGGAGACACGGCTCGCAGATCCCTTGCGGGCTGTGTCTCCCATAAGCCTGTTCGCACAAAATCCGGCGCGCGTTACTGGACGGGTCTATCAAACTTCTTCGACGACGTAGAGTCCCGGCGCACTTTCCATCGGTGGATAGGCTTCGCTTCCCACCGTTTCAGGTGCTGCGACTTTCTTGCCTGAGCGCTTCTGGATCCACTCAATCCAGTACGGCCACCAGCTGCCTTTAACCTCTTCGGTGCCTTGCAGCCACTCATCCGCGGTATCAGGCAATCTGCCCCTCTTCTTCTGGACGAAGTATTTGGCTTTTGGATTGGTCGGCGGGTTGAGGATCGCCTGCATATGGCCTGACTGAGAAAGGACATAGGTCACGTCTTTTGAGCCAAACAGCTGGGTCGAACGGTAGGTCGCTTTCCAAGGAGTGATGTGATCGGTGACACCGCCCAAAATGAAAAGGTCGGCGGTCACATTGCTAAGATCGACCTTGTGGCCGGCCATCTCGGTCTCACCCGGGGTTGAGAATGCAAGCGTCTCATAGAGTGTCAGGAAATCACCCATAAGGCTTGCCGAGAGGTTGGTCGCATCCGAGTTCCAGTAAAGGACATCGAATGCGGGCGGATCCATGCCAAGCAGGTAATTGTTGATCACATAGTTCCAGATGAGATCATTGGGCCTTAGCCACGCAAAACCGCGCGCCAGATCGTCCGCCTTGATGATACCTGCCTTCGATGCCCGCTTCTTGGCGATTTCGATGCCGTTTTCGCTGACAAGGGAGCCGGCTTCGATATCAGTGGGTTTCGGGTGAAGAACGCAAACCATCAAAGTCAGCGTTCCCAGCACCGGATTATTTGTTGCGGCCAGTTTGGATGCCAGCACAGACGCTGTTTGGCCTCCCGAGCACCCAGCCGAGACGTTGACTTTCTTAGATCCGGAGATCTCGGAAACCACCGCCAATGCCTCTTCGCAAGAGGAGATGTAATCGGCCATGTCCCAATGGCCCTGATCCTTGGACGGGTTGCGCCAAGAGATCACAAAGGTCTGCATCCCGTTGTCGACCTGCCACTTGATGATCGACTTCTCAGGCGAGAGGTCGTTGATATACATCTTGTTGATTTGCGGCGGAATTGTGAGCTGTGGAACCTCATACACCTTGTCGGTTGTGGGTGCATAATGGACCAGTTCGTACATCTCGGTTCGATGGATCACATTGCCTTTTGAAGTCGCGATGTTCTCACCAAGCTTGAAGGGCCGCTTGTCGACCTGGCTTACCATGCCCTTGTTGTGGACGATGTCGTTATAGGCGTTTTGCAAACCCTTGATCAGGCTGAGTCCGCCAGAATTGATAACCTGCTTTTGTGCAATCGGATTGCCGACCAGAGTGTTGGTCGGCGCGAGGCTATCGATGATGATGTTGGAGATGAAGTTGGCGCGGTTACGCTCGAGCTCATCCAGCTCAAGATCCTCAAGCCAATTGTTCATGCCCTTTTGGATTGCGAGGTAGTACTGCGCGCCGGCCCGGAAGAATGGGTTGAACTGCCATGCCGGATCCTGGAACCTTTTATCCTTTGGATGAGGTGCGAGATCGCTCTTGCCGGTTACGATTTTGACCATGTCTTCGCCCATGGTCTGTGCATGTTTCATCAGGCGCTTCGGATCCGATGCAGTTTCCCGCAAGAGCACCGCGACGGCACCGACAAAATCCTCTCGCGCGAGGCCGACCAGTGGCCCCAGCGCATTGGTGGATTGAGCAGCTTCGTTTTCGAGCGTTACCTTTGGCTCAGGCATTCAAATATCCCCTCATGATAGGCCGGAATTTCCGACCATGCATATCTGCTCTTGATGACCCGAGCGCATCGGCATTGCAAGATAGACCTGAAAAGCGGTGCCAATTCTTTTCCTGACCAAACTCCCGAGAATTGAACCGATTTGATGAGGCCAATTTAGTCTTCTTTCATCCATTTTAGCTATGTCGGTGTCGACCGAACAAGGATCAGGTAAGTAAATGAGTCGGCTTCTGTCGAAATTCTCCGGAGGGCAAGCGCTCGCATCTGCGCCAGAGCAAGGCAGTGCTATGCCATTTGACTCAAGGCGCAGTGCCGACTTGCTTGCTGGTCTTGAGGCTGCGGATCTTGGATGGTTTTGGGAATGCGATGCCAATCGCCGACTGACCTATCTTACCGGATCGGCGGTTTCATCAGTTGGTCTCGAGGGCGACGACCTAATCGGCTGTGATCTTACAGAAGTCTTCGCAACCGGCGAATCTGACGAATTCGATTCAACCTCTCGATCACTCAAGTTTCGACTAACATCGCGTAGCCCCATCTCCCGGCTCAATGTCAAAGTCCTTAAGACTGCAGAGTTGGAGACTTGGTGGGAGATCTCTGCCACTCCGCGTTTCGATTCAGAAGGCAAGTTTGAGGGCTATTACGGCACCGCTCGTGACATCACGCGCAGTCGTGCACATTCGCGCGATTCTGAACGCGCAGCGCAGTACGATTCTCTAACCGGGCTTGCCAATCGATTGCGAGTCACGCGCCAGCTTGAACAGACGCTAACATCATTCAAACAATTGAAGCGCTCCTGCGCGATCATGCTTTTCGACCTCGATCACTTCAAGAAAGTGAACGATACACTTGGCCACCCGGCCGGAGACGAACTGCTCAAGCAAGTTGCAAGCAGGATCAAGAAACTGGTTGGTGACCGCGGTGAGATTGGTCGTCTTGGCGGGGATGAGTTCCAGATCCTGCTCCCCGACATTGATGACCGCGGTGAGCTAGGTGATCTCGGAAAACGCCTCGTACAAATGATCTCTCAGCCGTACTCAATTGATGGATCTCGCGCTATCATCGGGTGTTCGATTGGTGTCGCGGTTGCGCCATATGACGGGATCGACGCAGATGAATTGGTGAAGGCGGCCGACCTTGCATTATATGCCGCAAAAGATGCCGGGCGGGGGACCTACAGATTCTACTCTAGTGAGTTGGCCCACAACGCCAATTTTCGCCAGCGCATTGAGGACGATCTGCGAGATGCGCTGGCACGGGATGAATTCCTCATCCAATATCAGCCCATAGTTGATGCCAAAACCCACAAGGTCGCCTCGCTTGAAGCATTGCTTCGTTGGCAGCACCCTGAACGAGGGCGCGTGTCCCCGGCCGAATTTGTTCCCGTGGCTGAGGAATTGGGCATTATCAACGAGATTGGCCAATGGGTGCTTGAAGAGGTGTGCACTCAGCTCAAAAGCTGCCCACCGGAAATTCGCGCAGCAATCAACGTTTCGCCAATTCAATTTGCCTCCGACGACTTTTACTCGGTCGTCGACCGCATTCTGACAAAGACTGAGGTTGATCCTGCACGAGTGGAGCTTGAGATTACGGAGAGCGTATTCGTCGGTGATCTCGAGTGTACAATAAAGCTCTTCAAGAAGCTGAAGCGTCGCGGGGTCCGTCTTTCGCTCGACGACTTTGGAACCGGCTATTCTTCGCTCAGCTATCTCCGGGATGCGCCGTTCGACAAACTCAAAATCGATCAGAGCTTTGTGCGTGGCTGTTCGGCCAAAGACAACAACAATAGCGCGCTTGTTTCAGCCATTATCAGTATGGCTAAAGCCCTAAAAATGGAGACGGTTGCCGAGGGTGTCGAGACACACGATGAGCTCGGATTGGTCACCACCCATGGTGCGACCCATCTGCAAGGCTATTTGTTTTCGAGCCCAATCTCATTTCAGGATCTACTTGCACGGTTTGACAAGAAGCAGCTCGAG
The DNA here is from genome assembly GCF_947502395.1 of uncultured Erythrobacter sp. Lineage (GTDB taxonomy): Bacteria > Pseudomonadota > Alphaproteobacteria > Sphingomonadales > Sphingomonadaceae > Erythrobacter. The sequence goes on along the minus strand of NZ_CANMZM010000001.1, from coordinate 607,622 downwards.
TTCAAGCCGCGTGGCCCAGAAAAGTATCGCGCTGAAAGGCGAACGGAATTCCGCAAGATTGGTCTGATCCACGGCGACAGCCGCTACAATGTGGTCCTCCGCAACATCTCGAAAACCGGTGCCCGTATCGAAGGCCTGCTCGAAGTTCCTGTTGGCACTGAAGTGGTGCTTGATTTAGGCGATGGGCAATTGGCCGTCGCAACGGTCCGTCGATCCGACGGTTTCAGCCAGGGTGTTGAATTCGAAACACATCTTGTCAGTGACGGCGATAGTGGTCTGTGCACTCGACACCGTGTTTCACCTTATCAGATTGAAGCTGCTGGCAGGCCGCTCGGAGCGCTCACCAATTCAGCTGTGGCTGCTTACACCGGAGCAAAGCAATCTGCTCCCAAGGCATTTGTCCAGATCGATATTGGCGCTCAGATCAGGCATTAAGCCCCGGCTTTCGCTTGGGCCTGCGTTTCGCGCAGACGACCAATGCATGGTCAAATCTCCAAAGAATGCTGAAATCCAATGCCGAGAACTGGTTTCTCGTGCAGGACAAGGAGGGGACTGATGGTGCGCTCACCCCCCATTTTAGGGAAAAAATAACCACTGCAGTTTACTCCCCGTGAACATAGCGATCTGGATTTTCAGATATTCGCAGCAGGGAAAGGAAGTTCGCGGGTGCCCCTAAAGGGATTCTTGTCATCTATTGGCGGCGCAAACTCGCGTTCTGCGGAAAGCAAGCTCTCTGACGGACAGAAGCTAGACATGTTGCATGAGCTTGAGAGCTCAGGACTTGGTTGGTTTTGGGCGTGCGATCCTAAGGGCAACCTTACCTACTTAAGCGCCACCATTGCGGAGCGTCTTGATATCCCTCTTGAGGATTTGATTGGCCAACCGCTTTCTAGCGTGTTCGTATCTGCTGATCATGACGGGCGGACCAAGTCGCTTGCCCTTATGCTGGGTGCGCATAAGTCCTTTTCAGGCTTTGCGGTTCGTGCGGAGAAGCGTCCGGACGGTGCGGTTCTTAGACTTTCCGGTCAGCCGAGTTTCAAGGGCAGCACGTTTGAAGGCTTTCGCGGGACCGGCTGGGATATAACTGACGAATACTATCGCGAGGAAGAAACGGCGCGTCTTGCGAAGTATGACTCGCTAACGGGTCTCTCCAACCGCCATCGGATGAAGAGCATGATCGAATCAACTCTGACCGCTTTCAAGGCGGCCAAACGGAACTGCGCGTTGATGATGCTTGATCTTGATAAGTTTAAGCATGTCAATGACACCTTAGGTCATGCGGCAGGCGATGAGTTACTGAAGCAAGTCTCAGATCGCCTTAAGCGGTCAATCGAGGTTGAATGCGAGATTGGTCGTCTTGGAGGAGACGAGTTTCAGGTCCTCGTCCCTGATCTCGATGATCGCGGCGAATTGGGCGAAATCGCTCTCAAAATCATCACTATGCTCAAGCAGCCTTACACACTTGAAGAAGGTCGCTGTGTGATTGGATGCTCGGTTGGCATCGCTGTTGCGCCGCATGACGGTGTAACGATGGACGAGGTTGTGCGCTCTGCCGACCTTGCGCTGTATGCGGCCAAGAACGGTGGTCGTGGCCAATACCGCTTCTTCTCTGGCGAACTCGAGAACGAAGCGATCTTCCGCCGCCGGCTTGAAGAGAATCTTGGTGAAGCCGTGCGGAGCAAGCAGTTGTTCCTCAAGTATGAGCCCATCGTTGACGCGAGCAGCGAAGAGGTGCGTGTGCTTGAGGCACATATTTGTTGGATGCATGATCAACGAGGCGAGATCGACGAGGAAGAGTTCGCATCGATTCTCGAAGGATCAAGCCAGATCATTGACGTAGGCAGTTGGGCGATTGAGCAGGCTTGTGCCCATGCGGCTGCGTGGCCCGATTCCATTCGGGTGGCAGTGAATGTACCCGTTGCTCTCTTCGCATCAGACGGTTTTGTCGAGGCGGTGTCCAATGCGCTCACTGCGGCAGAATTGCCTGCGCGCCGGCTTGAGCTTGAAGTGAGCGAAGCGGTGTTCTTTGGCGACACTGATGCTGTAGACCGCACTCTTGGGCAGCTATTCAAGCTGGGCGTTCGGCTTACCCTTGATGAATTTGGCAGCGGTTACTCCTCACTTGCCTACCTGCGCCGAGCCCCGTTTGACTCGATTAAGATCGATGAAAACCTTGTTGCTGAGGCTGAAAAGCATGATAGCCGCGAGCTTGGACTTATCCGGGCTATCGTCGCACTGGCTGGTGCGCTGGAGATGGACACGATCGCCAATGGGATTGAGAGCACAGAGCTCTTTAGACGTCTCAAGGAGTGCGGCGTTAAACGCATGGAAGGTCCGATCTATTCCGACCCTGTCGCGCGGGATGTGGTCGAAGCTGAACTTGTCGGAGATAACTGGAAGATCGCGCCAAGCGGTGACCGCATCAAACGCTCCAAGCGTCGCACAGTCTATCGCCGTATCAATGTCATCCATCATGACCATTCCTATGAAGTGGTGTTGCGCAATCTTTCGAAGACCGGGGCACTTATCCAAGGCCTTGATGAGGTTCCCAAGGGCACGCAATTCGTGGTTGATCTTGGCGGTGGGCAATTGGCGGTCGCCACTGTCAGTCGTTCGAACGGCGACACGCAAGGCCTCGAGTTCGAGCAGTCATTGATAGATGATGGCTCCGGTGGTCTCTGCACCCGCAATCGGGTCTCTCCCTATGCGTTGGCGTCGGCAGGTGCACCGCTCGCGGCGCTTTCACCTGGCAGTTATCACAAGATGCAAGGTGGCGGCCTGGGGCTGGGAAGCGTTCCCCAGTTTAGCTACGCTCCTCAAGCTCGATTTGAAGCTGCCTGATTCTGCTCGTTCCTGGTAGATCACGTTGGGCAGTTGTGGCTTGCGATATTCGCGAATGACATAAGGCGCGAGGCTCGCTAAATGGCGGGCAAATGACTGATCTCTCCAAAATTCGCAACTTCTCGATCATTGCACATATCGACCACGGCAAGTCCACGCTGGCTGATCGGTTGATCCAATTCACCGGCGGCCTAAGCGCGCGGGAAATGTCCGAGCAAGTCCTTGATAACATGGACATTGAGAAAGAACGCGGCATCACCATCAAGGCGCAGACCGTGCGCCTCAACTACACCGCCAAAGACGGCGAAACCTATCAGCTTAACCTGATGGACACCCCCGGCCACGTCGACTTCGCTTACGAAGTTTCACGCAGCCTTGCCGCATGCGAAGGCGCGCTGCTGGTCGTAGACGCCGCCCAAGGGGTCGAGGCGCAAACCCTTGCCAATGTCTACCAATCGATCGAGCACGACCACGAAATCGTCTCTGTCATCAACAAGGTTGACCTTCCCGCAGCCGAACCAGAGCGCGTGCAGGAGGAGATCGAAGAGGTCATCGGCCTCGACGCATCGGACGCTGTCATGACGTCAGCGAAGACCGGCATCGGCATCGAAGACGTGCTCGAGGCAGTCGTTGCCAAAATCCCGCCTCCACAAGGGGAACGCGACGCAGCCCTCAAAGCCAGCCTCGTCGACAGTTGGTATGACCCCTACCTCGGCGTCGTCATCCTCGTGCGAGTCATCGAAGGCGTCCTGACCAAGGGCCAACAGATCAAATTCATGCAAGGCGGCACACAGCACCTTGTCGACCGCGTCGGTTGTATGCGTCCGAAAATCGAGCAATTGCCTGAACTCGGCCCCGGCGAAATCGGCTTTATCACCGCGCAGATCAAAGAGGTCGAACAGGCCCGCGTGGGTGACACCATCACCACCGTCAAAAACGGCGCGACCGAAGCGCTTCCCGGATACAAAGACGTGCAGCCCGTGGTCTTCTGCGGCCTCTTCCCCGTGGACGCCGCCGACTTTGAAAAACTGCGCGAAAGCATCGCCAAACTGCGCCTTAATGACGCCTCCTTCTCGTTTGAGATGGAATCGAGCGCCGCCTTGGGCTTTGGCTTCCGCTGCGGGTTCTTGGGCCTCCTGCATTTGGAGATCATCCAGGAACGCCTCAGCCGCGAATACGACCTCGACCTTATCACCACCGCGCCATCCGTGGTTTACCGCCTGCAACTCAGCAAGTCGAAGACCGAGGATGCGAAGGAGATCATGCTCCACAACCCGGCCGATTGGCCCGATGTGAACCGCATCGCCATGATTGAGGAGCCGTGGATCAAGGCGGTGATTTACACCCCCGACGAATATCTCGGCTCTATCCTCAAGCTGTGTCAGGACCGGCGCGGTATCCAGACCGATCTCACATACGTGGGCGGGCGCGCGCAGGTCACATATGAGCTGCCTTTGAACGAGGTGGTGTTTGATTTCTACGACCGGCTCAAGTCTATCAGCCGTGGCTATGCCAGTTTTGATTACGAGCAAATCGGCCTTCGCGAAGGCGACCTTGTGAAGATGAACATTCTGGTGAACGCAGAGCCCGTGGATGCGCTGTCATTGATCGTTCACTCCGGCGTCGCAGAAGAGCGCGGCCGCGGCATGTGCGAGCGTCTAAAAGACCTGATCCCGCGCCATTTGTTCAAGATCCCCGTGCAAGCAGCCATAGGCGGCAAAATCATCGCCCGCGAGACGATTGCGGCAATGCGCAAAGACGTGACCGCCAAGTGCTACGGCGGTGACATCAGCCGTAAGAAGAAGCTCTTGGAAAAGCAGAAAAAGGGCAAGGCCAAAATGAGAGAATACGGAAACGTTTCGATCCCTCAGGAAGCTTTCATCGCTGCACTACGTATGGGTGAAGAGTAGCTCTCATTTTGATGCGCGAGCGCCGAAGGCGGCCTGTCCCCGCGAAGGCGGGGAGGAATGTGAGCATTCCGCAGGAAGCGTTTATTGCGGCGCTGAGGATGGGGGAGGAGTAACCTTCTCCCCTCCCGCTTGCGGGAGGGGCAGCGAGACTTAGCCCGCACCAGCGGGCTCTAGTCGCAGCGGGGTGGGCGCGTATGCCACTACCTTGCAGACCCACCCTTAACCCCTCCCGCTAGCGGGAGGGGGACCAATTGAGCGCAAACCCGTTCATCCTGAGCTTGTCGAAGGATGCTCCCAGCGCGGCGCACGGAGCGCTTGCGCCAGCAATCGTGGAACTGCGGGTGGCGGTTTTGCGCCCTCATCCAAGACGCGGGTACCCGCGAATTCGGCACCCCAAAGCGGACATTGTTTATTGATGTTGCGCCGCCGACGACGAGAAGCGAAACCTGTAGATCTTTGACAGAGATTTGTGGGGTAAAGCGATGGCTCAATCGGAACAGGTTTGCTGTTCGAGCTGGAGGATGAGATCGAGGACAGCATGTCGAATGGAAAAAATCAGTATTGTTAAGAGAATCTAGTAAGTTCTTGTCATCGGAAAATAATGGAGCAATACACGGACTCCGAAGCAGGGCGCTATATCAACTCATGGGACAATCTTTATGATAAGTAACTTCGACGAGGTGAAGAAGCAACTTTCAGAGCTTTCTGAGGTCATCAACAAGTTCAAGTCTGAGGCAGTCCAGTTACGGATTGTGGAGATCGTTCTGGGCGATGGGGCTGAACACGGCTCGGCTGATGACGCCCAAAACGATGCAAGCAAACCGGCACCCAAACCTGGTCGTCGAAAAGCTACGCGGAGCAAGGCCACGCTCAAGGCCAAAGTTGATAGCGCAGAAGCAAAAACCAGTAAGAACACACGAAGCAGCGGCAAGGGCGCAGTAGCGACAGTTTCCGAATTGGTTGATAACGGCTTCTTCGAAAAGCCAAAAACCATCAACGACATAGTGTCGCATTGCGAGGAAAAGCTAGCTCGTCGGTTTAAATCAAATGAGTTTTCGGGGAAGCTGGGGCGCCTAACTCGTGAGGGTATCCTAGATCGCACGAAGAATGGCGACGGACAGTATGAGTACACCCAAACTTAAGTCGCCGCTCGATGCGGCTCTAGCCAACGTCGATAGCACTTTTCGTGGTCGGATCATCAAGCAGTTTTTGGCGCTGAAGACGGCTCTGGCTGCCGGGAACGATAAAGCTGTTGGGATAGAGGCCGGCCATGTTTGTGAGACAGTGCTGAGACTGTTGCAGCAGGAGGTACACGGTAATCATACAGGTTTTGGCAAGAAAGTTGGCAACTTTGGCGACGAGTGCCGTCGTCTTGTGACCAGCAACAATGGCGCGGTGAATGAATCACTGCGCTTAGTGATCCCCCGCGCGCTCATTTACGTTTACACGATGCGCAACAAACGGGGGATCGGTCATGTAGGCGGAGATGTTGACGCCAATCGAATTGACGCGGTTACTATCGCTCAATCCTGCGATTGGGTTATCTGTGAGTTGATCCGTTGCTTTCACGGCCTCTCTCTCGAAGAAGCTCAGGATTTGGTAGACGGACTCACTATTCGAAGCGTCCCCGAGGTTTGGGAAGTCGGAGGTAAGAAACGGATTTTGAAGAAGGGCTTGCCGTTCAAAGACCAAGTGCTCTTACTTTGCTATCAAGCCCCCAATTCGACAATCTTGAGCGAGGATCTGTTCGATTGGGTTGAGTACTCGAACTTTTCCGTGTTCAAAAAGAAGGTCCTATTAGAACTCCATAAAGATCGGCTTATCGAGTATGACCAGAGCGCGGACTGTGTAACGATCTCGCCACTTGGAGCAAAGGAAGTTCAAGATAGAGTGCTATAGAGCCGTCGAAGAGACAGAATTTTTTTGTCTGTTTGTCAGCCTCGCTTGCCCTCTAACCTGACATTCCACTTTCGGCCCAAGTTTCGCTCGAACGCCTAATTGCACCACATCCTTCGGCCACTCACCCTTCTTGTGCGGCGGTTCACTTCAAGCCCGATTCCGCTCAGCTAGCCCTACTCCACAACTCAATTGCTCAAGCTGTGACTGTGCGCTATCGCTTGTCGTGCAGCGGGCAAACTCCCACTGTGAGGCGTCGTAACCTCGTATCACGTACGCCGGTCGAACCAGCTTCGGCCGGGTGGCCGTCACGTATGTCCAAGGTCCGCCTAAAGGTGGCGGCGCTCCGACGTACGTGCGGGGTTACGAACACCCGGCTTTTCGGCCCGGTCCAGCCTCTTGAAACAAGGAGGCGAGGTCAATGGACAGATCCAGCGAAAAGGAAGAGCAAAGGGGATCGACCGTTTGGTTGGAACTGGAGGCGTGGCTGATCGGCGTGGCGGTATATGCGCCGGCGTTGCTCTGGCTATGGAGCTGGGTGCTTTGAGAGTGTTTTTTGGCCTTGGGCGCCGAAGTCCTTGCTGACGCTGGCCCTTCGGGCCGTCTTCGACTCCCCGCAAGCGCTTGGGGATCAGTCGGTTTCCCGCTCATTCCACCCATCATCCTTAAGCCCATGCACCGTCTTCCTCGGGCTTGGCGTTGGGGGCTTCACAAACTCCACCGGTCCTTCGTAATTCACCGTCTCGCGCGGGCCTTCGTAGTGGCGGCGGCGCATGGCTTCATCGGCCTCCAAGCGCTCGAAGTCGCGGTTGCGTAAGGTCTCGAACGCCTTCCAAGCCTTGCGGGTTTCTTCGGAGAATTGCTCCCATTCGCGCATCCGCCTGCGCTCGACCTCTTCCCGAATGCCCGCGACCTTCGCGTCGATGCTGTCGCGGATCGCTTGAATAGAGACTTGATCGCGGGATGCCGCCAGCTTTGCCTTTTCTTGGGCCTCCCACTTCTTGCGCCATTTCTTTTTAAGGCGGCGCTTTTCCATTTTGCCGACCGCATTCAGGCCTTTTAGGTCTCCGCCGCCTTTGGTGACAGCATTGCCAAAGCGCTCTGGCGCGCGGTTGCGGAGCATGAACATGAGCAATCGGTCGTTGACCTTTTTGCGCACGCCAACAAGCTCGCCATAGGAATAGACCGGCTCGTCCACGCCATTGAGCGCGCGGTCCATGGCAACGTCCTCCAGCCTCTGAACCCCAAGGTCGAGCGCCTTGCGCCACGCCTCGCGAAAGCTCTCAGCACCCTTTTGGCGGCGCAGGTAATAGGCGCCGACCGTGCTCATATCGACGACTTTGCACGCGGCGGCGACCGAGCCGGTGTCGGCGAGCGCTTCGATAAAGGCCTGCTGGCGCTCATCGGTCCAGCCATCGTGGCGTTTGCACTCACGCGGGACGGGCGTGAAGGAGGGGAGCTGGCCGCGTGGGACAAGCTGGCGCGAGGTGCGGGGATCGGCGCGGCGGGTCATGCGGGCGGTCCAAGCACAAAAGGCCCCAGTAGGAAAACTAGTAGGAAAACTAGTCAGAAAATCAGTAGGAAAACTGGTGTGCGGGGGAGGGGGGGTGAAGCGGGAGAGCTTTTAGCAAAACCTTAGGGGGCTGTGCGCTATGGGCCGAGCATGGAAAAGCTGCGTTCTCCCTTGCTCTCAGGCGCATTTGCGGCGGCACTCGCGGTCTCGCTTGGGGCGTGTGAGATGCTGAGCACGTCCTCGACCTATGAGGATGCGCAGAGGGCGTTTGATGCGGGGCAGTACCGGATTGCCAATGCGCATTTGGCGGATGTTCTCTCGCGCGGGGATGCCGATGAGCGGGTGCGGCGATTGCAGCTCGAGTTGATGCTCAAGCTGGGCGATGGCAACCGGGCGATGGCTGCACTCAATCAATTGCCTGAGGAGGCTTTGGGCGGGGCGGAGCGCAGGGTTGCACTGGCTCATGCGCAGATATTGCAGGGTAATCCTCGCAGGACGGCGGAATTGTATGACCGGTTGGCGCCCGAGGGCCTCTCCGAGCAGGATTTGCGGATGCTCTTGTGGGCACTTGCGGAACTGGGTGAGGACACCGCGTTTGAGGCGCGGATGGGGTTTGCGCTCTCACGCTTTCCTGACAGCCCCTATCTCAACGCTCTGGCGGCTGACCAGCTCTATGATTTGGGGCGACCGCGCGAGGCGGACAGCTTTGCGCAAGCCGCACTCGTCAATGGACCGGACACGGTGGAGGCGCGTCTTGTGGCGGGCCGCAGAGCGATCTTTGATGGCCAGTTGGAAAAAGCGATCGAGCACTACACCAAGGCCAATGAGATCAACCCCGCGAACCCATTGCCGCTCGCCAATGTCGCGGGGCTCCATCTGGATCTGGGGCAGGTTGAGGAAGCGGGCAGGGTGCTCACAATCGCTCAGCAGAACCACGGCGGCTATCCGTTCCTGCAATGGCAAGTCGCGCGTCACAGGCTGGCGGTTGGTGATGCGCAAGCTGCGCGGGCGGCCAAGGATCAGGCTGAGCGCCAATTCGCAGACAACCCAGAGTTCATTCTGCTGTCCGCCGAAATTGAGGCAGCCTTGGGCAACAATCGGCTTGCCCTGGACAATTATCGCCGGTTTGTTCGCGAGGCTGGTGAAGTGCCCGAGATCATGCGAAAAATCGCTGAACTTGAAAGCTGATCGGGCAATAGCCGTGGTCTCAAGCAGCACATATTTCAGAAAAGCGTCACCAAGCGGCGCAAAAGCCCAATAACTTCACTTGGCGTTCACTTTGTCGCTGGTTATATCGCGCGCCTATGAAACGCTCCATTAGCTCGAAAATCACCCGCGCAGGCCTTCTTGGTGCTGTGATCGCCACCACCGCAGCATGTGGGGGAGGCTCGGCCAATGAAGACGTCGCCTATGTCGCACGCGATGTGGAGACGCTTTATGCAGAGGCGGCGAGGCGTCTTGACACTGGCAACACGCAGGTTGCAGCGGCCCTTTTCGACGAGGTTGAGCGTCAGCACCCCTATTCGCCATGGGCACGCCGCGCGCAGTTGATGAGCGCTTTCAGCTATTACATCGCGCGCGATTACAATAAGTCGATCTCGAACGCGCAGCGCTTCCTGTCTATCCACCCGGGTAACAAGGATGCGCCTTACGCCTATTATCTGATCGCGCTTTGCTATTACGAGCAGATCTCGGACGTGAACCGTGACCAGTCGATTACCGAGCAAGCGCAAACCGCGCTGCGCGAAGTCAATCGCCGCTTCCCACAAACGGAATACGCTGCTGACGCGCGCTTGAAGCTTGACCTTGTGGCCGATCACTTGGCCGGCAAAGAAATGGAGATCGGTCGCTTTTATCAGCGCTCTGGCCGCTGGCTCGCTGCGCAATTGCGGTTCCGCAATGTGGTCGACGATTTCCAAACAACGAGCCATACGCCCGAAGCACTCTACCGTTTGACGGAAAGCAGCCTCGCGCTTGGTATCCGCGACGAAGCGGTGAAATACACGGCGGTCCTAGGAGCGAACTATCCCGGCACCGAATGGTATGAGAAGGCCTTCGAACTGGTGGGCGAACACGCGAGCGACGTGACACCCAGCTGAGGAAACCCAGTCTCCTGCTGATCTTAATTAGATACCGTAGCGCTCAATCAAATAGGCAAGCACAGCGTTACGGCGATTGTCTTTGATATCAAAGCGACCAGCGCGCACGGCTCGAGCGACTTCTCGCGCTGTTTCACGATTGAGGTTGTTATGGTATTCGCAGCTCTTGCAGGTGATGTGTCGGCGCACTTGTGTGCGGCCCCGAGTGATCAAGCGACGCTCATTTGAGATGTTGCTGTTGGTGCCTCGCATGGTTTCCTTGCCCCATCCGAAGTCAGTGCCACCGCGAGGCCGTGTACCAGAACCAAAAGCCGTAGTAGAACTGGCAAGCAACGCCAACAATGTGGCAGAGATCAACGCTTTCTTCATCAGTTCTCATCCCCTCCATACGAATAAGACTTCGCACTCTCGCGCCCGGAACTTTTGCAGACGAGATTGCCCATACCTGAAATTCGATAACGGTGGAAGAATGATTTGATCGCATGCAACGTCCCTGCGCGACCGAATGTCTGCTACGGGCCGGGTGCGGACTGTCAGGATCAAATTGACCGGCAAGCAAAAACGGACCGGCAGGTGACGACCCAAACGCAGTCGGAATCTCAGCAAAGGAAGTACTTCCGAGTAACCGGCGAAACCGGACTTTGCTTCCTACCTCTTTTTGATTTAGCCTGGTTGTCGAGCACATCAATTTTTCACGAGCAATTCCCCGCAAAACGTAGCGTGTCTCGTCAATAATCTTCAAAAAATCCAGTCTAGATGCTCCACCAAGCGTAAGTTCGAACAGCCGCGACAACCCAGAATTGCCAGATCGTCTTGCCACTTTTCGATGGAACTAAATTGTGGCCCTGGGCGTTAATGCCTCAATGCCGAGCTTCGAGAAAGTTCAACGACAACGTATCCGCGTCGAGTATTGATCGGACGGGGCGTCGCATTGTCACAGGAGGATTGCTTGACGATGATCGGCATGCGTATCGCAATTGTGCTATTTCTAATCATCACGATGCCAAATGCGCCCTTAGCAGCGCAGCAGTCGAGCGCCTCGCAATCATCGCTGATAGCTGGTGAAGCCTTCGATCAAGATGAAATGTGGGATGCCATCAATGCCGATCCGGCTTTGGGCCGCTCGAAGGCGATGGCTTTTCTTGAAGCGAACGACCCTCCGTTGTCACTAGATAACAGAAGACGTGCGCTCAACATCATAGGTGTGAGCTTTGCTATGCAGGGCCGAATGGATGAAGCGCTTGTCTACGCGCATCAGGCTCTGGATATGGCGGTTGAGCAAGATGATTTTCTTTCTGCGTCGCGGGGCTGGACCAATATCGGGGCAATGGAACAGGCGCGGGGCGAGTTGGCGGCGGCGGTTGAGGCCTATGGGTATGCCGTGGAGTTATCCAAACAGGCTGATAAGGAGGCTGTCGCTCACGATCACACTTTGACCAGCTTCGGTAGCTTGCTGCTCGAGTTCGGGCGGCCTAGCGAAGCGATTGAGTTACTGGAAGAGGCGCGCCCCGTTCTTTTGGCTGACGAAAGGACCACGGATAGGGCGAGCGGCTTTTTGCCACTCGCTCGGGCATATCGAAAGGTCGGTCGATTCAGCGAAGCCGAATCTTTGCTTGAGGAGATCCGCGGCTTTCTCGATCTCGAGGAGAGCGCAGAGCTTACAGCTACATTACACTGTGAAGAAGCTCAGCTTTCATTGGTAACAGAGAAACCTATGCAAGCGCGTTCTGCGGCCCAAAGATGCCTTAGAGTGGCCCAGAACTCGAACCTGCTTTTGCCCGAGGTCGATGCACTAACGGTGCTTGGAATAGCAGCCGAGTTCACGGGCGATATTGAAAAAGCAAAAGCCAATCTCGCGCTGGCTATGTCAGCTTTGGATAAAGCGGAAAGCGCGTTATCTTCCGGCGACGACGCGACACCCTCGATTCTTGAGAGACGTTTACAGGCCAATCGACTTGCATCGGACATCGCAGTCCGCGAAGGGCGGCTTAGCGACGCTCTGGAAAACTTCAGATTACGTATCGCTTATGACGAAACACTGGATGGTATCGCCGCAAAGGCAGGGAGTGCGCTCGATACCTTCCGTTATCGCCAAGAGCTCGATACACTAAACATGCAACTCTTGAAGACAGAGGCAGAGGCATTGCAATCACGCAATGCGCAGCAGCAGCAACTCATCTTTGGTGCCTTGGCACTGGCTGTCTTGCTGGCACTATTGGCATGGGTCCTGTTCCGAAGTGATCGCGCAGAGCGAAGGCTTAATGCAGCCTTGCATCTATCGCTCGACAGGCAGCGCTTGCTGAATGCGGATATTCAGCATCGCGTGAAAAACAACTTGCAGTTGCTCTTATCTTTGCTGAACTTGCAGTCGCGAAGCGCTCCTAGCGAAAGCGCAACCGTTATGAAGAGCATGAAGAACCGCGTTCTTTCAATGGCCGCGGTGTATAACAATCTCTACGCGGATGGAGAAACCGACGTCGAGGCAACCGTGAGCGCTCAGAGCATGCTCACAGAACTAATTGGCCAGATTGCAGACACCTATGGCGCAGCGGACCGGGTCGGTTTGATAGCGATCGAGGATGTTCAGTTCGACAAAGCAACTGCTTCGCCGCTTGGCTTACTTGTTGCCGAATTGACCGCCAACGTATTCAAGCACACACAGGGTAGCTTCGACCTGTCGCTCAAGGCAATGGATGAGGATCAGTTCGTCCTCACGGTAATCGACCAAGGAGAGCATTTCTCTGTCGGCACCAATTTCAAGAGTGGAGGTGGACTTGATATCGTCAACGAGCTTGCGTTGCAGATCGGGGGTACGCTGGAGCATCAAGCCGTGTCGCCGATTGGCAACAAATGGACTTTGGAGTTCTCCGCCTAGGCGACACCGGTGACCTCAGGCGATGAGGTGAAGTGGCGGAGTGAGCTGACCGAATTCCTGGGTGCCAACGCCACTCACTCCACGGCTTGAATCTCTAATGCGTCGTGTCCGCTGTCACCCGCAGAAGTGGACTCTCACGCTAAGCTCTGCAGCGTTGACAGCGGACTCTTCGAATAACCAACCAAAGCTGTTCGTTTTCGGGTGAACCCTGCGTGACGAGGCGTGCGGATTGCGTTAGACCGCTTTCGCAATGCTAACCCGGCTTTCCATCCGCAATATTGTTCTCATCGAAGCGCTTGATCTCGATTTTCGGCGCGGGCTTGGCGTTCTCACTGGGGAGACCGGCGCGGGTAAGTCGATCCTGCTCGATGCGCTTGGCCTTGTGCTGGGTGACCGGGCAGAAACGGCGCTCGTGCGCGGCGGAGAGCCAAAAGCCAGCGTGTCAGCCAGCTTTGAATTTGCGCAGATGCCCCGCGCAATTGTGGCTGCTTTGGATGATGCGGACATCGAGATTGAGCCTGGCGAGCCTCTGATAATTCGCCGACAGGTGAAAGCTGATGGAGGCTCCAAGGCCTTTATCAATGACCAACCGACGAGCGTTAGCTTGCTGCGCGATCTTGCTGCGTCCTTGGTCGAGCTGCATGGTCAACATGATGATCGGGGCCTCGTGAACCCGCGAGGTCACTTGGCTCTGCTTGATCGGTTCACAGGTGTTGATCTGGATGTGCTGGATCGCCGTTGGAAAGCCTGGACCAAGGCCGAGGCCCAATTGTCCGAAGCGCGAGACGCAGTCGAACAAGTGCGCGCAGACCAAGACCTCTTGATAGCGCATTTGGCTGAACTCACCACGCTCGAACCACAAGCGGGAGAGGAGAGTCGCCTCGCGGAGGCGCGTTCTGATATGCAGAAAGGCGAGAAGCTTTCAGGTGACCTTGAGGAGTTGCGGCACCTTTGGGAGGGCTCGGACTCACCGCTTGCGAATTTGCGTGTGGCCGCGCGTAAGCTCGATAGGATTGCGGACCAGCATCCCCTTTTGACTGAGGCGCTGGCGTCGCTTGATCGCGCCGTTATTGAAGCGGGAGAAGCGGAGGAGAAGCTGGAATCGGCGGCACTCGCGCTTGTCCATGATCCGCAGGCGCTCGATGCGGCGGAAACGCGCCTGTTTGAACTGCGCGCTTTGGCTCGTAAGCACCGTTGCGAAGTGGATGCATTGCCCGAACTCATGCGTGAGATGCGGGCGCGGCTCGATGCGATTGAAGGCGGTGAAGCACAATTGGACGCGCTTGAGGCGGGTGCGGTCGAAGCGCGTGAAGCCTATGTAAAGACAGCCGAGAAGGTGCATGAACAGCGGGTTAAAGCTGCGAAGAAGCTCGACAAGGCGGTGGCTGGCGAATTGGCTCCGCTTAAGCTCGATGCGGCACGGTTCAAGACTGCAATCAGCACATTGCCCGAGGATCGCTGGGGTGCCAGCGGAATGGATGGGGTCGAGTTTCTGATCTCCACCAATCCGGGATCGGACTTCGCGTCGCTCACCAAAATCGCTTCGGGCGGCGAGCTCTCACGCTTTATTCTGGCGCTCAAAGTGGCGCTCGCAGAAAGGGGCGGGGCGGCCACAATTATCTTTGATGAGATCGATCGTGGCGTGGGCGGAGCGGTTGCTAGCGCAATCGGTGAGCGTCTGGCGCGTCTTGCTGCAGAAGAGGGACAACTGCTTGCCGTCACGCATTCGCCGCAAGTCGCCGCCCGAGGATCGCAGCATTACCTCATCGCCAAATCGTCCAATGGCACAGTCACCAAGACCGGGGTTGTTGAGTTGGACATTGCAGGCAGGCAAGAAGAGATCGCCCGCATGCTCTCTGGTGCTGAGATTACGTCAGAAGCACGCGCGCAGGCGGATCGACTGCTGGAGGACGTATAATGGAAATACTTGGCGGAATTCTCGCTGGTCTGGTGCTCATGGCGCTTTTGGCAGGTGTTGGCATCGCGGCGCTGGTCGCTCTGGCCTTTATGGTTGCGCTTCATTTCCTGACTGAGATGAGTTTTCGCAAAGTCTTTCTTATCTCGTCCGGCATTGGACTGCTTGCGCCGATCTTTCTCGGCTTGGCAATTTCCGGAGCCATCGCAGACGGGTCGCTTGAACGTGATCTGCGCAGCGAGATGGGCGAATTCATTCAATTGCCCGAAGACGCAGGCGAGAGATGGGCAGAGGCACTGCCGAAGCTGCGCGAAATCGGAGAGGCAAGTGAACGCGGAGAGCTATCCGAAGACGAAGCTGAGGCGCGTGTCCGCGAGATTCTTGGAGAGTTTGAAGATCTTCAAATCGGCATCGACATAAACGGCGATGGCGTCGTGATCGGTGGAAACGGCGATAGTGAGGACGAAGATGCCGCCGATCCAGATGCCGCCGATCCAGATGCCAACGCTTCGGACACGGGTGTGCCGCTCGAATTGCCGGAACCCGTCGAGGCGCAAAACGGATCTGAGCAATAGGCCTTAGTAGGGGCTTCTATGGGGACTGATCGACCACAGATTGAATATGGCCTTTCCGCCAAACTTTGGATTGCCGCCGCTGTCGTCCTGTCCTTCGGTGGCACCATGTTCGGCTTTGCGGGCCTTCTTATGTGGAGCTTTCGTGCAGCGGAAGTCATGCTTCCCAATGCCCGCATGACTTCTGACTGGCTTACCTCGCTGTTTCCCTACGCAACGCTTTTGAACCTTGGCCTGATGGCGACGATTACCGTGCTCGGCGTGCTCAACATCCTTATCGTCGTTCGTGCCCGGGAATTTCTCGCTGGCGGGTGGAAGCGTTGGATGATCCAGTCCATGGTGAGCGTGATTGCTGCCATTATCTTTCTGAATGCTACAAATGTCTCTTGATCTCAAAGAAATGACTGAAGCTGATGCCGCCAATGAGCTTATGCGCTTGGCGCGCCAGATCGCGCATCATGACAAGCTCTATCACGCCGAAGATTCGCCCGAGATTACTGATCCGGAGTACGACGCTCTTGTTCGCCGCAATCGCGAGCTGGAGGAGGCATTTCCCCATCTAATCCGTGACGACAGTCCTTCCAAAAAGGTCGGGCATCAGATTGCAGC
Source organism: uncultured Erythrobacter sp. (assembly GCF_947502395.1). Classification (GTDB taxonomy): domain Bacteria; phylum Pseudomonadota; class Alphaproteobacteria; order Sphingomonadales; family Sphingomonadaceae; genus Erythrobacter. Next base: position 591,392 of record NZ_CANMZM010000001.1, on the reverse strand, counting down.
GTCGCCTCTGTCCAAGGTTACCCATGAAGTTCGCATGATGAGCCTCGACAATGGCTTTAATCGAGAAGAAGTCGAAGACTGGGTCGCGCGGGTGAGACGTTATCTTAACCTGGGCGAGAGCGTTCCTGTCGCGATTACGGCTGAGGATAAGATTGACGGCCTCTCCTGTTCGCTACGCTATGAAAAGGGCAGGCTTGTGCGGGCCGCCACGCGCGGGGATGGCCAGGTAGGCGAGGATGTGACGCCCAATGCCCGGCATATTTCTGACATTCCGCAAGAATTGCCAGTAGGCGTGCCGGATATCTTCGAAGTGCGCGGCGAGGTCTATATGTCGCGCGCCGACTTTGCGGCTCTTAACGCTGCGCAAGAAGAGGCGGGGGGCAAGCTTTTCGCCAACCCGCGCAATGCGGCGGCGGGGTCCTTTCGACAGAAGGATGCCTCAGTCACCGCTAAGCGCCCGCTTAAATTCTGGGCGTATGGCTGGGGTGCGGCTTCGGAATTGCCGTGTGATACCCAAAGCGAGATGATGCGGATGATCGAAAGCTGGGGCTTCCCGCTTTCGCCATTCCTGACGCGCACTGAAACGGTCGATAAGATGATCGCGCATTACGAGAAGATCGGGGGGCAGCGGCCTGACCTCGGCTATGAGATCGACGGCGTGGTCTACAAGGTCGACCGGCTCGATTATCAACAACGGCTCGGCTTTGTGGCGAAGGCTCCGCGCTGGGCGCTGGCGCACAAGTTCCCGGCGGAGCGTGCGGAAACCACACTCGAAGCCATAGATACTCAAGTGGGTCGTACCGGCAAGCTCACTCCTGTTGGCAGGCTTGCCCCCGTCTTGGTTGGTGGTGTCACAGTCACCAATGTGACCTTGCATAACCGCGATGAGATTGAGCGGCTTGGCGTTCGTCCGGGAGACCGAGTGATGATCCAGCGCGCCGGTGATGTCATCCCGCAGGTGGTCGAGAACCTAACCCGTGAAATGGACCGCGAAGCTTTCGATTTTCCCAACGTCTGCCCGGAGTGCCAGAGTGAGGCGGTCGCCGAAGAAGGCGAAGTCGATGTCCGTTGCACCGGCGGCCTTATCTGTCCGGCGCAGCGTACCCAAAGGCTTGAGCACTTTGTCAGCCGCAAGGCTCTCGACATTGATGGGTTTGGGTCCAAGACCATCGCGCAATTCTTTGACAAAGGCTGGCTGGAAAGCCCGGCGGATATCTTTCGCCTGAAGGAGAGGCGCGAGGAGATTCTGGCGCTTGAGGGGTGGCAGGATAAGTCTGTCGATAACCTGTTGGAAGCTGTGGAGAACCGTCGCGCGCCGGATGCGGCGCGGCTGCTGTTTGGCCTTGGCATTCGCCACGTCGGCGAGGTGACGGCGCGAGACTTGCTCAAATACGTTCACCAGTTGCCGACTCTAAGGACCATCGCTGAAAGAGCGCGCGCAGGGGACGAAGATGCGGCCGGTGAGCTCACCGCAATTGACGGCATCGGCCCAAGCGTGATCGGGGCATTGGGCGACTTCTTCCACGAACCACACAATGTTGAAGTGTGGGAAGATTTGCTCTCACAAGTTGCCCCGCCGCGATACGAAGTCGAAACGGTCGAAAGCCGGGTGGCTGGTAAAACCATTGTCTTTACCGGCAAGCTTGAAACGATGAGTCGCGATGAAGCGAAAGCGCAGGCAGAGCGTTTGGGGGCAAAGGCGGCAGGATCGGTAAGTGCAAAGACCGATCTTCTGGTTGCGGGTCCTGGCGCGGGGTCCAAGCTCAAAAAGGCTCAAGATCTTGGCATCGAGACAATGGATGAAGCTGGCTGGGCCGCCATTGTTGCCGAGGCTGAGGGGTGATGGACGTCCTTCGCGAGTTTCACCCGCAAGCTGCGCGGATCGCGGAAAGCTTACGTGCTCGTGGCGAGAAAGTGGCGGTCGCCGATGGAGCGACTGGGGGCCTGATCATGGCGAGCCTCCTAACGGTGCCTGGCGCGCTCAATTTCTTTGTCGGTGGAGGCGTGGTCTATTCCTTCCGGGTGCGCGATGTCCTGTTTGCCCAACCGCGAGAGGTGTACAAGGGCATTCGCGGTCCTTGCCCTGAGTATGCGTTGATTCAAGCACGCTCGATCCGCGACAATATGCAGGCCGATTGGGGGCTTGCCGAAAGCGGATCGGTCGGTGGATCAAAGCACCCAGGAGGCGCACCTTCCGGCCTGAGTGTTGTGGCCATTGCTGGGCCTGATGGGTTTGAAGCGTACACTGCATTGGAAACTGAGAGTGATGATCGCATCGCGAACATGTACGCTTTCACTCTCAATGCGCTAAATTTCCTCGAAAAGACGGTGGCTTAGAAATTTTCTTCAGCGAGTTGTCGAATCCGCCTTGTCTCGTTCGTCATCCTGTCAGAGCCTCGCCACGATCGGCGCGAGGTCAGTGACGGAGACAAGACAAATGCAATACATGTTGATGATCCACGAGAGTGAAGACGCTTATTCTGGCGAAGATGGCGCAGCCGTCATGGAGGCAACGCTTGCCGGACATATGAAGCTGATTGAAAAGCTTGAGGCGGATGGTGTTGAGTTTTCGGGCAACCGGCTTCGTGAGGCGCATACAGCGACCACATTGCGCTACGAAGGAGGCGACAAACCGGCTCTGCGTGATGGCCCTTTTGCGGAAACGCATGAGGAATTGGGCGGTTATTATATCGTCGAGGCCGCCGATTTGGATGCTGCCATTGAGTGGGCGCGGATGATCCCCATTCCGGGCAAAGGCGCAGTCGAAATTCGCCCTGTCTGGCCTGAAGAGGAAATGTAAGGGGAGTGAGCGATCTCGCCCATTCCATTCACAATGCACGGCCAAAGGTAATTGCCGCCTTGGCTGTGCATTGCCGCAACCTCGACTTGGCCGAAGAGGCGTACGCTGAAAGCGCCGCCAAATGCCTGAGCCAGATGGTGGCGCCTGATAATGTGGCCGCTTGGCTGATGACCGCTTCAAAGCGGTGGATTGTCGATACCATCCGACGCCAGCAAACCGAGGCCCGCGCGATCGAGGATGTAGAAAGGACGGCTGATATGAGCGCTGAAGTCCTTGAGTTTCCAGAAGCGATTGAAGACGAGCGATTGCGGCTAATCTTTATCTGCTGCCATCCTTCTATCGCAACCGAAACGCGTGTTGCATTGGCGTTGAAGGTCATTTGCGGTTTGCCAGTGGCAGAGATCGCGCGGGTCTTCCTCACCAGTGAAGCGACTATGTTTCAACGCATTACCCGCGCAAAACGCAAGGTCGCCGAGGCTGGCATTCCCTTTGAGCTTCCACCGCGAAAAGCATGGGGTGAGCGGCTTGACGCGGTGCTTCTGACGCTCGAGCTTGGCTACACGGTCGCCTATCAGGATGCAGGTGCTGAGCGTGCCCAGATCGATGGAGCAAACGCGGGAGAAGAGGTTGCAAGGCTAGCTGCGCTTGTCGCTCAATTGATGCCGCAAGAGCCCGAAGCTTTGGGATTGGCTGCGCTGATCTATCTCGCAAAATCAAGGTTGCCTGCCCGACTTGATAAAGAGGGAGCAATGGTGCCGTTGTCTGAGCAAGATACGACGCTGTGGGATTACGATGCGATTGAGAAGGCGCGACGTTGGCTTGAGGAAGCTGCGGCTTTAGGACAAACGGGCCCTTACCAAGTCATGGCCTCCATCCAGCTCACGCATGCTCGCATGGGCTTTGGGGTATTGACCGATTGGCCATCAATCCTTCGGCTTTACGACGGGCTTTTGCACCTTCGTCCGGGACCGATTGTAGCGCTTAATCGCGCCGTTGCATTGTCCAAGGCAAAGGGTGCCGAAACGGGGTTGTTTGCATTGCAAGCGATAGACTCATCCAAGCTCGCTAAGTCGCGTCCCTACCTTGTCGCGCAAGCGGATCTCCTGACCCAGCTTGGCCGCTTGGACGAGGCAATCGCCGCCTATTCGCAAGCGCTCGAGCTCAATCCGCCCCGGGCCGAACGCCTTTTTCTGGAGCGAAAGCGAGCCTCACTCGGCCCACGTTAAATGACATTTCGGCGGCGGAACCATAGGATTGCCCAGTCGCCTCGCTCCAATCGCCTGGCCAGACGGAAGCCCGCCTTACGATACGCCCGCCGCACGGCGCTCTCTTGCTTACCTTTGAGAAGCCCAGCGAGCAGTAGACTTCCTCTTGGAGCCACGGCAGCGCTAAAATCATGAGACAAATCGACTAAAGGCCCTGCCAGTATGTTCGCAATCAGCAGATCATAGGGTCCGCGAAGCGACAACAACTGGTCATCCATGCCGTCAGCAACCACCATGGTGATCTCGTTTGGCGACGGACCGATTGTGACGGAGTTGAGCTCGGCATTGGAGTGCACGACCTCGGCACAGATTGGATCAATATCAGAAGCCGTCACTTGTGCTGCTGGCCACAACTTCGCTCCAGCAAAGGCAAGAAGGCCGGTTCCGGTGCCGATATCAGCAATCCGCCTCGCGCGCATTCCGCTCGCCTTCATTGCGCTCAGCATTTCTAGACACCCGGCCGTGGTTTCGTGCTGACCCGTGCCGAAGGCTTGAGACGCCGGAATGGCGAAATTCATGAGGTCAGGGTCAGGTGCGTAATCGGGCGTGTGGACGAAGAACTGGCCTGCGCGAATGGGCGGGGTGCCTTGCTGGCTTTGCGCGACCCAATCGGTTTCAGGAAGTTCTTCCACGTCGATTGCAGGCGGAGTGCCAGCGAAAAGGGAGGCTATGGCATGCTTCTCTGCCTCTGCAGGTTCGGACGGCAACCAACCTTCAAGAACCCAGTCTTGCGGCCGGTCCTCACTCAATTCGCGTCCCGCAATGACGAGGTTATAGTCCCACTCCTCGATCTCGTCGTGAGCCAAAAGCGCGGCTTGCACGACCTTTTTGGGTGCGTGAGCGATCAGCTTCCAGCTTTTCATGGGTTTAGTGCTTCATCAGCAAGGCGGGTTTCAAGGTTGAGCAATTTGCGCCCCGCATAGCTTGCGCATGGCCGGGCTCCTGGCGCGTTTTCGATCAGTTGACCTGCCTGCATCCTGCGTATCATGCGACTGTGGGAAGGGTGGGGGGTGAGAACGATTGTGCACTCCTCCCGGCCCAGCGCGACCAGCCCCGCGCGGAAAGCGGCAACATAGTCGGGATGGTCGCTAAATCGGTAATCGTCGCGGCTGATGGGAGAGAGGCTGTCAGCATAGACAATAGTCTCACAGCGCTCTTTGCATTCTTGCCACCGCCAACTCATCGCGCCGGGCGAGTGACCTGGTGTTTCTATCGCGCGGATGGTGGTGTCTCCCAATTGGAGGACATCGCCAGAGGCCATGATCCTGCCGACCGCCACGCCCTCAAAAGGATCGTGCATCCCGTGTTGAGGATCTTGCGGAGAATCCTTCCCCGATGTGAGCACAGGTTCAGCGGTTGAGGATGCAACAACCACTGCGTTCGTTGCTCTTTGAAGTTTGGCCATCCCGCCAACGTGGTCGAAATGCTCATGACTGTACAAAAGATAGCGAACATCGCTGAGGTTAAAGCCAAGGGCGGTGACATTGGCCATCACGATCTCTGCGCCCGCCGCAGTACCGCTGTCGATTAGGACATGGCCTTCATCGTCAGTGATAAGGATCGCACCAATTCCACATGTGCCGACATAGTAAGTGTCGCGGTATATTTCGAATGGCGGAGCAGGCTTATCCCATTCATCCCACGGCTTGCAGGTGTCGAGGAACGCCTGTTGATCGGCGGGGATATCTGCCTTTGGGCCGTGCGCTGTGGCGGGGATTGAGAAGGCGATGAGCGTCGCGGCGCATACGCGGGTGAGTTCACCGAACAAAGCTTGCTCCATTTGCATCGATCACCGCGCCCGTCATGCTCGCTGGTGCATCTATTGTGCAGTAGGTGATGATCGAAGCGATCTCTTCGGGTGTTGCGACTCGGCCAAGCGGGATGTCAGCAAGCAAGCCCGCGCCGCCTCGGCTTTGCAGATAATCACCTGCCATCGATGTGTCAGTGAACCCCGGCGTGATCGCAAAGCTCAAAATGCCCTCCGCCGCATAAGCGCGTGCAATGGTTTTGTGCATGGCGATCAACCCACCTTTGGCTGCGGCATAATGCCAATGCGCAGGTGAGTCGCCGCGGTAAGCCGCTCGGCTGGCCACATGTACGAGTCGCCCGCGCTCCCCGCTCTTTCCAGCGAGGTGCCGTTTCCAGTGGCGCACCGCAAAGCGACTCAGTTGAGCAGCAGCCGTCAGATTGATCCGGAGCGTATCTTCCCAGCGGTCCAGCCACTCGATATCGGAGCAATCAAGCGAGTTGTGTTCGAACAACCCGGCATTGTTCACGACAGCGGCTATGTCTCCTCCGCTGCGCTCAAGTGCTTCATTCCAAAGCATTTGTGCGGAAAGCGGGTCCGCAAAGTCGGCGGCAATCGTGCTCTCGTTTCCTTCGCGTGAGCGGTGACCGATCACTTTCAGGCCCCGTTCTTCGAGCGCTTTTCGGGCCGCCGCGCCTATGCCTCGGCTCGATCCGGTGACAAGAATGTAACTCATGCAACTCTCTATCCAGAAAATTGCAAGTAAAGTCGAGCGCGTGTAGGCTTGCGCACGGGGCCCACTTCGCTAAGTGGGATGGGGAATATGCAAGCAACATGAGACCACTATGAGCCAAAGACCGCTTTCGCCGCATCTCCAGATATGGCGGTGGGGACCGCATATGCTGGTGTCGATCCTTCACCGCGCAACCGGCGACGGCATGGCCTTGGTTGGTCTGGGTGTTTTGGTCTGGTGGCTTGGAGCGCTTGCGAGCGGTCCGGCTGCGTATGAGACTTTCCTTTGGGCGGCCAGTTCACCGCTTGGCTATGTTGTATTGGTTGGCCTTTCATGGGCTTTCTTCACCCATATGATGAGCGGGCTGAGGCACTTCGTTCTCGATGTGGGCGCGGGCTATGAGCTTGATACGAACCGTTTCTGGTCCATCGCATCGCCGATAATCGCGGTTTTGCTGACAGCGTGCCTGTGGGCTTACATTCTCTTCGGCAAGGGAGCTTGAACCATGGGTAATGGCACTTCCATCGGCCGCGTTCGCGGACTTGGCTCAGCGCACGAAGGCGCGCATCACTGGCTCGTGGCTCGCACCACCGCGGTTAGCAACCTCATCTTGATGACATGGCTGATCGTAAGCTTTGTTCTGCTTCCCAATTACACGTACGAAACGGTTTCAGGCTGGATTTCGCAGCCGATCGCTGCGGTTCCGATGATGCTTTTGATCATCAGCGTTTTCTATCACGCGAAGCTTGGCCTTCAGGTTTTGATCGAAGATTACGTCCATGAAGCGGGCCTTAAGTTCGCTACTCTGACTGCCCTCAACCTTGCCGCATTTGGCGGCGGCGCATTCGCTTTGTTCAGCATTGCGCGCCTCGCACTTACAGGAGCTGCCTGATGGCAACTGCACCCGCAAACGACGCTTATAAAATCATTGATCACGTATATGACGTGGTCGTGGTTGGGGCAGGGGGCTCTGGCCTTCGTGCAACGACAGGCGCTGCAGAAGCTGGCCTTCGCACCGCTAACATCTCCAAAGTGTTCCCAACCCGCTCGCACACCGTGGCGGCACAAGGCGGTATTGCGGCATCGCTTGGCAACAACACGCCGGACCACTGGACCTGGCACATGTATGACACCGTGAAGGGTTCAGATTGGCTGGGCGACCAAGACGCGATTGAATATCTCGTGCGCGAAGCGCCTCAGGCGGTTTACGAGCTTGAGCACGCGGGCGTACCGTTTTCCCGTAACGAAGATGGTACGATTTATCAGCGTCCTTTCGGCGGCCACATGCAGAACATGGGCGATGGCCCTCCGGTGCAGCGCACCTGCGCAGCCGCTGACCGTACTGGCCACGCGATGCTTCACGCGCTCTATCAACAGAGCCTGAAGTATGATGCTGACTTCTTTATCGAGTATTTTGCGCTCGACCTGATCATGGATGACGTGGATGGCGTGCGTAAGTGCGTTGGCGTTATGGCTCAGTGTCTTGACGATGGCACCATCCACCGCTTCCGCGCGCAATCCGTTGTGCTGGCGACAGGCGGTTATGGCCGTTGCTATTACACCGCGACATCTGCGCACACCTGCACAGGCGACGGCGGCGGCATGGTGCTGCGCGCTGGTCTCCCGTTGCAGGACATGGAATTCGTGCAATTCCACCCAACCGGCATTTACGGCGCAGGCGTCCTCATCACCGAAGGCGCGCGCGGTGAGGGCGGTTATCTGACCAACTCGGAAGGCGAGCGCTTTATGGAGCGCTATGCTCCGTCGGCGAAAGACCTCGCATCACGCGATGTTGTCAGCCGTTCGATGGCTCTCGAAATGCGCGAGGGACGTGGTGTTGGCGCCGATGGCGACCATATCCACTTGCACCTCGATCATATTGCGCCTGACGTATTGGCTCAGCGCCTTCCTGGTATTACGGAAAGCGGTAAGATTTTCGCAGGCGTTGATCTGACGCGTGAAGCTCTGCCAGTGACGCCGACCGTTCACTACAATATGGGCGGTATTCAGTGTAACTATCACGGCCAAGTCGTGACCATCGGCAAGGACGGCAATCCGGACGAGGTTGTGCCGGGTCTCTATGCCGTAGGCGAAGCGGCTTGTGTATCGGTACACGGCGCGAACCGTCTGGGTTCGAATTCGCTGATCGACCTTGTGGTGTTTGGCCGTGCGACAGGTCTGCATCTGAAAGAAACGCTCACCCCGGGTGCAGCACAGCCCGAACTTCCGACCGACAGCGCTGACTTCGCTCTCACCCGTCTTGACCACTTCCGCTACGCTAAGGGTGGGTCGCCGACTGCTGAGATCCGTTCGGATATGCAAAAAGCGATGCAGAAACACTGCGCCGTGTTCCGCGACAGTGAATTGATGGACGAAGGCGTCAAGCTGCTCGCCGAGCAGAACAAGCGCATGGAAGACATCCACGTGACCGATCAATCTCTGATCTGGAACAGCGACCTGATTGAGACGCTGGAGCTTGATAATCTCATGAGCCAGGCAAATGTCACAATGGCATCGGCCGCCAACCGCAAAGAAAGCCGCGGCGCGCACGCTCACGAAGATTTCCCGGATCGCAACGATGCTGAGTGGATGAAGCACACGGTTGCATGGTTTGAAGGCTGGGGCGGTCAAGGCTCCAACATCCAAATCGATTACCGTCCAGTGCACGAATACACGCTTACCGAAGATGTGACCTACATCGAGCCTAAGGCGCGTGTTTATTAATTGGATGATGAATGACTGCCTTGTTTTCTGAAAACTCTTAACCGTTACTTAGATTCTCCGAAATAATCAGCGTTGACGATTGGCAACATAGCGTTGAGCAAGCGGAAGGGTGAGTAATGGGCGGTTTTGGTCGAAAGGGGCAGGCGGCAATGCAAGCTCAGCAACTACCTCGGCCTAAATCGCCAAAGGGGGCGATACGCTTTGATGTAACGCCTAACCCGTGGAAGTTGCTGTTCACTGCTTTTGCGTGCGTTTTCTGTGTTCTGATACTATTGGCTTTCGCGGTGGAAGGACGAGGTTTAATCCTCGTCGTTATTCCGCTTGGTCCGACGGCAGCGCAAATTTTCTATGTGTTCATGGCGCTGGTTTGCCTTGCTTATTTGGTGCAAGTGATGCGCGGATTCGTCCGAAGTTTCGGTGGGCAATTGTGGATGACGCTTGATCAACATGCCATTACCGGGCCTACAAAATACAGCGGTACTCACACAGTTCGGATCGCTTTTAGCGCCGTCAACAATGTGGAGTTAAGAAGCCAAAGCGATGATCAGTATTTGGTGATCACAGGGCGCGATGGCAGAAAGATCAAAGTGAGCTCGGCCAATTTTCGCGAAGCAAAGAAATGGCCTTCCTTCCTTCAGGAATTGGATCGCAGATTGAATGGTGGTGGAAGCTGATTAAAGAACGCCTGCGAAAACGCCTATCCTCCTATTGGAAAATGGAGGTGGGCAACGCGTTGTTACTGCCAGCTTTCATGGTCTTTGCGTGCAGTTCGCTTGATCAACCCATGAGCTGGTGGCTGGCGTTTGCGTGCCTTCCTATGTGCGGGTTGTTGGTGCTGGGCGGGCTTTATTGGCGCGCCAAGCTGCATCAACTTGGCGGACAGTCCGAAACCTTGAAATCCTTTTTGCCAATGGCGGACAAATGGCAGGTTCCCTTGGCCGCTTTATCAGCTTTGGCCGTGGCCGTTGCAGCTGGCGCGTGGTTGTTAGATTTGGGTGCATCGACTGGCGACACAGTTTGCATCACCGTGGCTGCCGTCCTAGCTGGGCTTGAGTACATCAATTATTACCATCGCCAATTGCAGCATTTCGACCATCCTGCAGACTTTAAGCGGCTGATGTCGGGCCGCGGTTTTGCGCGCGCCCAGATGGCAGTCGATTTGGCCAAATTCCGGCGAAAAAGCTAGGCTGCGAAGCCGAAGTTGGGAGTGGTGTTTTTACCTTTTTTCGTTGGCTCAGCCGGACTGGCAACCTTGCGACCGAAAAGGCCGTAGGTGAGATTCTGTACGGGAGATTGTGTGCCCGTTGCTGGCTTCTTTGTCTTACTGTCGCGGCTCATGATCATTCCCCCAAATGGTAGCGGAAAATGTGCTGTCTCAGTTGAACATGCATGTTCTTAGCTCTTCTTTGGTTGGCCTGATTGCACGGCGACGACACAATTCAAGAATGTCGCATCGGTACAATTGCGTTCACCAGTCCAAGATGTCGGGCCTTGACGTGTGGTTCGCGCTTCGTGATTGGTTGTCTATGTTCAAAGGGCTTAGCACCGTATGTCTGACGGCACTGTGTTGTGCGTCACTTTCGATCTCCGAATCTGCGAGCGCGCAAGAAAACCCCAATCAGCCGCCCGAGCACACTCTGCCTTGGCCCAACATTGCTGCTGGCCAGTCTCCTGAGGAACTTGCGCAAAGCATGACGGGCGCGCCCGAGCTGAACCGCGGTGTCCCGGTGCGCGAGATTGTTGAACAACGCCGCAGGCTCGATGCCAAGCTGGCGGCGCTTCAACCTCAACGCGCCGGCGAAGTCGATGCCTATGTGATTTCCATCGCGCTCGACAGCGATCCAGTTTTTGCCAGAGAGGCTCGCGAAACCGCTCAGGTGCTCTCAAGCCGCTATGGTGGGCAAGGCCGCACGCTGACGCTGGCGGGGCCTGATGGCACGCAGAATGATTTGCCCAAGGGCTCGATAGAGAGCCTGTTTGTGGCTCTCGCACGCATCGCCGACCTTATGGACACAGACGAGGACGTTCTTGTCCTCTACACCACCAGCCATGGCAACAAGCTGGGCCTTGCCTATCATTATGGCGACACGGGTTACGGCATTCTTTCGCCTACGCGGCTCAAATCGGTGTTCGAAGAGCTGGGGATCGAACGGCGTATCCTTATTATCAGCGCGTGCCATTCGGGCGTTTTCGTGCCTACCCTGGCGAGCCGCGATACAGCGATCCTCACTGCCTCAGCGGCGGAACGCAATTCCTTTGGCTGCCAACCTGAGAATGATTGGACCTTCTTTGGTGATGCTTTGATCAATCGGGAGTTGCGCAAGCCTCAGAGCCTGTCTGACGCGGCGCGTGCGGCGGCCCTTCAGATTGCCGGTTGGGAAACACAGGCGCGCCTGCTTGCCTCGCTGCCGCAGAGCGCCTTTGGGGCGGGAGTAAGCCAGTGGCTGCCCATGCTGGAAGCAAGAATGCCACAGATCGCGAGTGCACCTGTTGGCAGACCGGCGATGACGGCCGAGTAACTATTCGGCGGCTGCCGGTTTTTCAGGAGCCTCCGCGCGCCGCGCTTTGGTGATCTCTACCGGTTCTGCCAGGATCTGGCCCATCATTGGGCCAACACCTTTGTTGGGGTCAGCTTCTCCAGCGTGAATTGCAGAGACAATATCCATCCCATCGATCACATAGCCGAAAACAGCATAGCCGTTTTGCCAAATGGGATCGTCAGAATCGGGTTGGGCATCCAGACCAATCTGATCTGCAAGCATGATTGAGAAGTCGCCATTGGCTGTTCCAGGTTCAAGCATAGCCATGGAAACCGCACCATTGGTGTGGCTCAGCCCTGTTACTGTTGTGGGCTCGTGCGGGATGCCGGGTAGAATACGCTTGGGATCGAACTGCGTGCCCCCTTGGATAAGGCCATTGGGCATAGGCTCGCGCTGAAGTTTCATCGCGCGGTAAAAGACGGTGCCATCAAACCGCCCCTCATCAACATAGCGCAGGAAATTGACGGCGGTGATTGGTGCTCGCTCGATCTCCAGACGGATTGTGATCTCACCTTTCGTGGTCTCGAGTACCACATCTTGCGTCTCGTAATTGACCTCCGGCTCCGGTGTTGCGGCGATGAGTGGCTCGTCGTCTTTGATCTCAAACTTCATGAGCAGGGTGCGTTGACCTTTCGAGAAGTTATTGTCGGAAACCAAATAGAGAAACGTTTTCCCAAACTGCTCACGCACGGCGAGCCCCTCGAAATTGTCGAGGGTTAAGGGCGGGATGAGTACGGCCAGCGTTTCTGGCTGTCCTTCCAATGGTAATTTGACGATGGCGGTCCGATTGCCTTCACCTTCGCGGTAGCTGCGGAAGAGGATATAGCAGGTGCCATCACTCTGGCAGGCGGCATCGGTGGGAGCCCCTTGGTGCTCCGCGATTTCAGGCGGTGCAGGCAGCTCGAACCCGCCCGCGCCTCCCAATGATGAATGCACGCAATTGACCTCGCCAGAGCGGGCCCATTCGCCGCAGGCAATCATGGCTTCGATGCTCGCTGCCAAGGTCTCAAGACCGGCATTAGGATCCGCGTTGTTTACCAGCGCGAGTGCGGCAGAAAGATCATGATCAGGGCTATTCATGGGCTCACCGGGGCCATCAAGGCGGCCGTAAAAGAGAGCGCGGTGGTTCCGTTCAAAGGTCACAATCCACCCACCAAGGGCGACGTGCTCAATCGCTTCTGCGTCCACATTGTCATTGCCTTTAAGCCGTCGCCCGCGTTCATCGAGCAGCCGCCCTCGGTTGACAGAAAGCAGGTCAACCAATTGCCCATTGATCTCGTCTAGCTCAATTGACAGCCAGTGGCCGTCATCACTTACCGCGAATAGTCGGTCTTGGACCCAGGTCAGACCGGAAACCCCACCGAGGTCTTCTTCACCAGGTGCAATCTCCAGTCCGCCGCGATAAATCAGCTCGCCGACTTCGTCAGCCGCTGGCTCTTCTACACTCATCGCCACTGGATGGGTTTCGACGAAAATCTCGTCTTGCGCATGGGCTGATATGGATAACCCCACAGCAAGGGCAGCGGCCAAGAACGTTTTCCATGTCATTCGTCCTGCAATATCGGCCTCTGGCAGAGAAACAAGTGGGGAGGGTACATGTTCATCTAGTAGCAATGTTTACAGGCGTAGTCGATATGACTACACACGTAATCACGTTTCCTTCTTCGGGGTTAGAGGAGGCCAATTTGAGTAAGTCAGATCAATCAAGTCCGGAGCGTATCAGTGAAGCTGAGCACGCTGTTATGGAGGCCCTTTGGGATCAAGGGACAGCAACTGCATCGGATGTGTGCAAAGCGGTGTGCGAGAAACGAGGGTGGAGCTTGGCCACGGTCAAGACGCTCCTTTCACGGCTCGTCCAGAAAGGCGCGATTGAGACTCGGCCCGATGGTAGGCGCTATATCTACAGTCCCCTGATAGCTCGCTCAGATTATGTCGGAGGAGAATCGCGGCGTCTGGTTGACCGGCTTTTTGGCGGAAAGGCTGCATCACTTGTTGCCCACCTGGCTGAGACTGAGGCGCTGACCGAAGATGATCTCAGCGCGATCGAGGCTTTGCTCAAGGAGTTGAAGTCATGACTGATTGGATGATGGAAACGCTTCTTTGGACAGCTGTGCTGATTGCCTTGGTCCTTCTGGTCCGTCGACCGATTTCGCGCGCCTTTGGCCCGCAAATCGCATACGCTTTATGGGCTTTGCCAGCGCTTCGATTGGTGCTGCCTCCGATTGAGCTTCCTGCATGGATGCGTCTCACCGAACCTGAGTTAGCAGTGGCACCGATAGCGGTTGCCGATGAACCGCTCGTTACTGCTTTCGATCTTTCCACGATGCATTCTGAGAACGCAGTTGTGGCGCACCCGGCGGCGACCGATACCACAGCCCCGCTTACCCAGACGACCGCTTTCGACTTTAGCTTTCTTGACACCGGAATGCTGATCGAATTGGGAGTCGCTGTATGGCTTATCGGCGCCGCCATTTTTCTTGTGATGCGGTTTTCCGCCTATTTCCGCCTACGGGACGAGCTATTGAGAGATGGTCGCGAAGTCGGACGCGAGGGTTCGGTTCGCTTCGTAGAGACGCCTGGCACACAGGCCCCACTCGCTTTTGGCGTGACCGACAAAGTCGTCGCATTGCCAGAAGGCTTTCTGGCGCACCCTGATCGCCAGTCGCGTGATCTGGCTCTGGCGCATGAGCTCCAGCATCACAGAGGTGGCGACCTTCTTGCCAACGTCCTTGTCCAACCACTTTTTGCGATCCACTGGTGGAACCCCTTGGGGCGGTATGGGTGGCTCGCGCTGCGCCGCGATCAAGAGGCCGCGTGCGATGCTCGTGTCATGGCAAGCGCACAGCGCGAAGAGCGCGAAGTCTATGCCAATTTAATCGTCAGCTTTGCCGCCGGTCCCAACGTCGCACTTGCCGCGCCAATGGCCTGCCCGGTGCTGGGAGAGAAATCGATAATCCACCGTTTGAGGAGCTTGAAGATGGATAACACAAACACAAAGCGACGCCTTGCAGGTAAGGCGTTGTTGGGGGCAGCGGTGGTTGCACTGCCCATGACCGCTTCGATAAGCTACGCTGCTAGCGAGCTGCCGCAAGCACCGAAAACTGCTAACGCTCCAACTCTTCCTTCGGCCCTTTCTGCGCTAGTGGCACCCCAGGCCCCCACCGCGCCAGAGGCTCCCAAAGCTCCGCTCGTCGATGATCAGATCATCGTGATCGACCCTGATGGAGAGGTTTCGAACGTCGAAACGAATAGTGAAAACGTCTTTGTCTGGAACGGCGATGAGGGCGAGAATAGTGCCCGTGTGATACTCCGCAGCAACGAACATTCCGATTTTCCTCGCGGCAAAGGCATGAACAAAGAGGAATTGCAGCGCTTCCTTGAGCGTTCGGAGAATTCCAAGATCATTTTGCGCAATCGCGGCAATTCAGTTCGCTTCTTTGATCGATCAGAAATCGACGGGGAAGGTCAACTAAGCGAAGAGCAGATCGAAGAGATCTTGGATGAGGTCCGCGAAGGCCTTGAAGAGGCCAATAAGGTGCTTGAGGAACTCCCAGAGATCATCGAAAAAGCGCAAGCCGAGGCCGAAGAAGCGCGCAGCAATGAAGGTCGCAGAGTCGTTCGGGTCGAGCGAAGCTGCAAGGGCGGCTCCAGCGAAATTGTTACGGAAACCGAGGATGCCAACGGTGTGCAGGTGATAAGCATTTGCCAGAAAGGCGTGATGGTACAGGCGCTGAACGGACTGCGCGAAGCGCGCAATTCTCTCAAGTCTTCAGACGAGTTGAGTGGCGCAGATCGCACCCGTGCTATTCGCGAGATTGACCGTGTGATTTCGCGCTGGGAGCGCGAAGCTAGGTAGGGTTGTAGGGGAGTAGGGGACGACAGTCTCTATTCCCCGCCATCCACGTTCAAAAAGAGACCGGAGTGAGGGTCAGCCCCTCGCGCCGGTCTCTTTTTTGCTTTCATGTGATGTCATTGCGGAACGGGTGCTAAGTCCTGGTTCATATCTGAGGGCGCACCGCGCGGAATGTTGGGTGGGACGTTGGAAGAGGTGTCTGCGCTCGCCTCAACAAGTCCGCGTCTTGGGCGCGCCGGGTAAGAACATCCGCGCCCCTCTCCTAAGCCTTTGAGGTAGGAGCGCCTTGCAATGCCTGCCGTGTAGGCGAAGCGCGTCGCATTGCGTCGTTTGTTGGCGCCAGAAACCTCGCGCACAATTCCGCGGAATGGGATGAATGATCCCACAACGCTCTTCGCAACCCGTCCTCTGCTGATTCCGTCTTCGTCTTGCTGTGGCAGATCAAAATCTGCACCTAGCACGTTGTCGAGCTCGGCTATTCGTTCGACAATATCGTTGCAGCTGTTGACCCCGGCCACGTCGTATGGGTCCTGTGCGGCTATCTCCAAAACCTCGGGGAGGTCCTCGGCATCGATGTTAAAATCCTCAAGCGGAGTGCGCGCCACATCCATCGCGTCCGGTTCTTCCTGACGCATCTGCGCGTATGCAGCTTCTACCGGCGCCATGAGCGCCAGGGCCGCGCCGAGAGTGACCGCTTTAACCGGCATTGAAATAGACATCGCATGCTCCTGCATCGCTGCTGTTTAGTCCGCGTCTCAACGCTTCCATGCGTTGATCACTGGTCCCGTGGGTAAAGCCTTCAGGGTTGATCCTCTGGCCCGCGCGGCGCTGAATGGTGTCATCACCAACAGCGCTCGCAGCTCTTAGCCCTTCTTCCAGATCACCTCGTTCAATCAGCGCTTTGTTTTGCCCAGCCCAAACGCCAGCGTAGCAATCGGCTTGCAGTTCAAGACGCACCAACAACCGATTGGCCTCTCGAGGGTTTTGTTGTTGGAGACTGCGCACTTGGCCTGAGATGCCCGTCAGGTTCTGAATATGATGCCCATATTCATGCGCCATCACATAAAGCCGCGCAAAATCGCCATTGGTCCCCGCCATTTGGGCGAGCTGGTCGAAGAATCCTGTTTCGATGTAGATACCGTAATCCGCCGGGCAGTAGAACGGGCCCGCTGCCGATGAAGTGTTGCCACAGCCCTGCGTGGCAACGGGACCTGGCGGATAGAGCACGAGTTCGGGTTGCTCAAACCTGATGCGCGAATTTAGCAGGATCGGTTCCCATGTCTCATTAAGGCTCTGCATCGCGCGGCATGCTTCGTCCGCGTAGGGGCCGCTTGAGCAGAGTTGATCCTCGGTCGCTGCACCTTGCTGCTGATTGACTTGAGGCGCGGGGCCTTGGATGTCTTGCAACACACCAATTGTCTGGGTCGGATCGACTCCGAAGACGAGCGCGGCAATAATCGCGATGACTAAGGTGCCGCACCCAATTCCGCCAGCTTTACCTGCACGGACACGCCCCCGGCCTCCGCCTGAACGAACTTTGATCTTTGATGTATCGTACCGGCCCAGCCGCACTGAAATTCCCCCTAGAGACCTAGAAAACAGGCGCAGGTCACATGTGCAATCCTCGCTTCTGTCCATAGTCGCTTCGCAATTCACTGGACACAGCCGCTTTGCGACGCGAAAGCATCTCCGCATGGTACACGTCTTGGAGTGGCTCGCAATGCCTATGAACGTTGGGAAAAACAGTAATGCTTGAAGGTAAGACTGCATTGATCACTGGATCAACTTCCGGGATTGGCCTCGCGATTGCGCGCGCATTGCGAGCGGAAGGGGCTGAAGTGATCCTCAACGGATTTGGCGAAGAGGCTGAGATTGCGCGCCTGTGTGAAGAGCTTGGCGCAAGTCATCAAGGAGCAAACCTGCTTGACCCGGCCGCTATTGAAACGATGATGGCGGAGGTCGGACCGATCGATATCCTCGTTAACAATGCGGGGATGCAGCATGTTTCGCCTGTAGAGGACTTTCCGGTACAGAAATGGGATCAGATTATCGGGCTTAACATCAACGCAGTCTTTCACACCACACGGCTCGCCGTTCCGCAGATGAAAGAGAAGGGCTGGGGGCGCATCATCAACACGGCGAGCGCTCACTCAAAAACGGCGTCGCCATTCAAGAGCGCTTATAATGCGAGCAAACACGCGGTTGATGGCTTTACCAAGACTATCGCGCTTGAACTTGCTCAGACCGGCGTGACAGCGAATTGCATATCGCCTGGCTACGTCTGGACACCGCTGATTGAAGGGCAGATACCGGATACAATGGCAGCGCGAGGCCTCTCGCGAGAAGCCGTGATCAATGATGTGTTGCTCGCGAAACAACCAACCAAGAAGTTCGTGCAACCGGATGAGGTCGGTGCGCTTGCGCTGTTCTTGTGCCGCGAAGAGGCGGGGAATGTGACGGGCGCGAATTGGAGCATTGATGGAGGCTGGACAGCCGAATGATTGCGCGGGGGCGTATATTTCTTGTTGGTGTGATTTGCGTATGCCTTGCGGCCTGCGCAACCGTGCCACGTGGGCCCGATCCGCAAGCTGTACGCGACGCCATCGCCGCACGGATGATGCGCGATATCGAGGTGTTAGCAAGCGACGAATTCGGCGGACGAAAGCCTGGCACACCGGGCGGTGAGAAGACGATTGCGTATATTGTCGACCGGATGCAGCAGATCGGCCTTCAATCGGGCACCAATGATCCTGGCAGCGCATGGCGTGCGCCAGTCGAACTGGTGAGCACAAAGCCGCTCAACCATGAAATCACGGTGCGCACGGCCAAAGGGGCCAGCGTTCTCCCAATTGCCAGCAGTGCAGCGTTCTCGCTCAGCAGCCGGGTCCTTATTGACGGGGTCGAAGTAGTCTTCGTGGGTGACGGCAAAGGCCAACTCGTGGACACCGAACTTGTTGGCCGGATCGTCGTTGTGACCCAATCGAACAGTGATCCGGACGTGCGCGAAACGCTCTTCGCAGCAAGGCCCGCGGCCGTTCTGACTGTCGTTGCCGATTCGGTCGCATTGGAACGAGAGCGGGGCCAGTTTCAACGCGAGCGATTGCTTCTGACAAGTGAGGATTCAAACAATCTCTCTGCCTTTGTTACAAACGAAGCTTTTTCGAACACACTACCGGATGGTGAATGGAACAGGCTCTTGGAGAAGGCATCCCGCGAGAATTTCAGCCACGAAATGCTCGCAGCTACGATTGCGATCGACGTTCATTCGACCCGACGCGAGTTCACGAGTTCGAACGTAATCGGAATGATTCCCGGTCAACTGCCGGGTTCTGGCGCTGTTTTGTTGATGGCGCATTGGGATCATTTTGGGGAATGCGCGCCAGGTACGCCTGACCCAATCTGCAATGGCGCTGTCGACAATGCTTCTGGAATTGCGCTGATGCTTGAGCTGGCTGCCAAACTTCAGCTGAACGGCCCCCATGACCGTGACATCTATCTGCTTGCGACCAGCGCCGAAGAATCCGGTCTGCTGGGTGCGAAGTCCTTTGTGGATGCGCCGCCAATCCCGCTTGAGAGTATTGTCGCGGCCTTTAACTTCGACACGGTTGCCGTCGCACCCGCAGGCGGCCCGTTTGGTTTCATCGGAGAGGGACAAACGCCGCTTGATGACGTGGTGCGAGAGGCTTTGCGAGAACAGGGCGCAGAACTGGGCAGCCGTGAATATGCACAGAGCTTTCTGCGCCGCCATGATGGCTGGACGTTGCTCCAAGAGGGTGTGCCATCCGTTTTGGTCTCGACCGCATTTGCTTCGGAAATAGTTCTTGGGCCTTATTTGGCGACGAACTATCACCGCCCGACTGATCAAATCGAGGGCCTCGAATTGGGCGGCGCTATCGATGACCTTTTGCTGCACGAAACGTTGGTGAAACGGATCGCGAACACCCAAAGCTATCCCGCGTCCGCAACGCTCCCGTCACAATAGTCGGCGATTACCTGCGCTCCTACTCTAGCGCGGCGAGCAATCCCGTCCTACAGGGGCGTGCACGATTCGCTCACCTCAATGAAAGATGCACGTGCATATGGAAATCCCCCTCGGCCTTACATTTGATGATGTCCTTCTCCGACCCGCGGAGAGCAATGTTCTGCCGAGTATGGCAAATACGGCAACGCGGCTGACTCGCGATATTGCACTCAATATTCCCGTTCTGTCCTCTGCGATGGATACTGTGACAGAGGCCGATATGGGCATTGTTATGGCGCAGCTTGGCGGCATCGGTGTCCTTCACCGCAATCTGACAGTCGACGAGCAAGTGGCCGCTGTGCGCGTGGTCAAACGCTTTGAAAGCGGCATGGTGGTGAACCCGATCACAATCGGCCCTGATGCTGTGCTGGGCGATGCACAGGCGCTTATGGATCAGCATAGGATTAGCGGTATTCCTGTGACAGATGACGCAGGCAAGCTCGTTGGCATCGTCACAAACCGCGACGTGCGTTTTGCCGAAAATCCTGCTCAGCCCGTTCGCGAGTTGATGACCACTGAAGACCTAGCCACCGTCCCCCTTGGCACCAGCCAGGAGGATGCGCGGCGTCTTCTGCATCAACGCAGAATCGAGAAGCTTCTGGTGGTGGATGATGATTACAAATGCATCGGCCTGATCACAGTGAAAGACATTGAGAAGGCCGTAACCTACCCAGATGCCACCAAAGACAGCGCAGGCCGACTTCGCGTAGCAGCAGCGAGTACGGTTGGTGACAAGGGCTTTGAGCGCACCGAAGCTCTGGTTGACGCAGAAGTCGATGTGGTCGTGATCGACACCGCACATGGCCACAATCAAGATGTCAGCCGCGCGGTCGAGCGGGTGAAGGCCCTCTCCAATTCGGTTCAGGTGATTGCTGGCAATGTTGCGACAGCCGAAGCCACTCGCGCGCTGATTGATGCAGGCGCAGATGCAGTGAAGGTCGGCATTGGCCCCGGCTCAATCTGCACTACGCGCGTTGTTGCCGGTGTTGGCGTCCCGCAGCTGACCGCCGTGATGGAAAGCGCTGAGGAAGCGGCCAAGTCTGGCGTACCCGTGATTGCAGACGGCGGCCTTCGCACCTCCGGTGATGCTGCTAAAGCGCTCGCTGCAGGCGCGTCATCCATTATGGTTGGCTCGATGCTCGCAGGTACAACAGAGAGTCCGGGCGAGGTATTCCTTTACCAAGGGCGATCTTACAAAGCCTATCGCGGCATGGGCAGCGTTGGCGCAATGGCGCGAGGTTCGGCTGATCGATACTTCCAACAAGATGTCTCAGCGCTTAAATTGGTGCCAGAGGGGATTGAAGGACAGGTGCCGTTCAAGGGCCCTGCGGCCGATGTGGTTCATCAACTTGTGGGCGGTGTTAAGGCGGCGATGGGCTACACGGGCTCTGAAACCATCGCTGACCTTCAAGAACGCGCACAGTTCGTTCGCATCACCAATGCAGGACTTTCCGAAAGCCATGTGCACGATGTTGCGATCACCCGCGAAGCCCCGAACTATCCGACGCGCTAGGAGGTCTTATTGTGGTTGAGTGGATTCCTTGGCTTTTGATTCTAGTGGGCTGGCATCAAGACACGCCAGACAATCAATCCGTGGTCAAAATCGAAGTGGCGGTCGATCAAGAAGAATGCGAGGCCATTGGTGCGCGCTATCTTGGGGAAGGCGAAGGGAGCGACCGTTTGTCTGACAGGTATCAATATCGTTATTTGTGTGCGCCCATGCCTGATCGCGCGTCCTTCAATGCAGCTGTTGAGCGTTGGCAAAACCAGCTGACTAAAGCCCCTCATCCCAAATGACCCCATCAGCCCGTGTCCAAGCCGCGATAGAGCTGCTCGATCAGATCATCGAAGGTGCGCGCAACAAGGGCGCGCCCGCAGACCGGCTAATTTCGGCCTATTTCAAAACACGTCGCTATGCAGGCTCAAAAGATCGGAGGGCGGTGCGCGACTTGGTGTATCAAGCGATCCGATTGTGTGGAGAAGTGCCTTACGATGGGCGCTCAGCCATGTTGGCGGTGGCAACGCAAGAAGAGGCATTGGTGCCTTTGTTCGACGGCTCTGCCCATGGGCCTGCAAAGATTGGCGGCGGCGAGATGGCTGCTTTCATCGGGACGGCTCCTGAGTGGCTTGACAAGAAGCTCGCAGCGGCAGGGATCTACGGCAAGGAGGCGGAAGCTCTGCTTCGACGCGCAGCACTCGATATTCGGGTGAATGCTCTAAAGGCGAACCGTGAGAGCATTGAACTGCCAGAAAATGGCGAGCCTCTATCGGCTCCCAATGCACTGCGGTTTCCAAGTGGGACGCAAGTTGAGCAATGGTCGCAATATCGCGAAGGCCAGATCGAAATCCAAGACCACGCCAGCCAGTGGGTGTGCGAGAGTTTTGAAGCGCAACCGGGTGAAACGATCATCGACCTTTGTGCTGGCGCTGGCGGTAAAGCCCTCGCTCTGGCGGCCAAGCTTGGCAATGCGGCGAGCCTCGTAGCGTGCGATACTGACAAGCGGCGCCTTGGTAATCTCGCACCGCGTGCTGCGCGGGCTGGTGCACAGATCGATCACACAGTCCTGCTCGATCCGGGACGTGAGCGCGAGGCGCTGGCACCATGGTTGGGCAATTCGGACCGTGTGCTGGTCGATGCGCCATGTTCAGGAAGCGGCACCTGGCGGCGCAGCCCTGAAGGGCGCTGGCGGCTTGATCCTGCCGAACTTAAGCGCCTCACCAAGCTGCAAGATCACGTGCTGGACATTGGCGCGGAATTGATAAAGCCCGGCGGCACACTCACCTTCGTCACCTGTTCCGTTCTCGATGACGAGGGCGCAAACCGGATTGACGCTTTTCTCGCCCGCCATGAAGGATGGTCGGTAACCAAACCAACGATTCCCCTGGGACGCTCACGCGGCAAAGGATTGCGCCTCACTCCGTTCCATGACGATACGGATGGCTTTTTTGTCGCCAATCTCGTTTCCGGGTGTTAGTCGTTGGTGTTATGGCTAAGCCTTCACCTCTAGGCCCATCTGACTTAGGGAAAACAAACTTCAAGGAGCTGTTCATGCGTTTCGCGCCGATTGCCGCTGCCCTCTCACTGTTTCTTGCAACCACAGCAAGTGTGACGAGCGCCGGTGATAAGGTGCCCGAACCGCGCGCGGTGCAATTGATTGCACTCGGTGAGGCAGCGCTTGCCAATGGCGACACTCAAGGGGCGATTGACGCGTTCGAAGCTGCCTTTGCGGTGGATCCGGCTTACACGCCGATTTTCTTGCAATTGGCTGAAGCGGCTCGCCAAGACGGTCTGCAAGGTAAGGCAATCGGTTATTACCGCGAAGCTTTGCAACGTGACCCGGACAATTTTGCCGCGATCTCAGGTGAGGGTGAGGCTTTGGTTGAGAAAGGCGCAGTCGAAAAGGCTCAGCGCAATCTTTCGCGGTTAGAGAGCCTTTGCGGATCTTCGTGTCCTGAAACAATGGCGTTGCAACAGACGATTGCCGCAGGTCCACCTGCGCGCTTAGCGGTAGAAACAATGGTGGACACCGCCGACGACGGTGCTGTTTCCAATTGAGTTAGCGCGCTATTCTGGCGCGCATGCTGACACTTCATCATCTCGAGTATTCGCAAAGCTTTCGCATCCTCTGGCTGCTTGAAGCCTTAGGCGCTGAGTATGAGCTTAAGAGCTATAATCGCGATCCGGAAAGCAATCTTGCGCCTGATGATTACAAGGCGCTTTCGCCTTTGGGCACCGCGCCGGTTGTGACCGATGGCGATCTGGTGCTCGCCGAAAGCAATGCGATCATCGACTATATTCTCGATAGCTATCCCGAAAGCCCGCTCAATCCGGTTGCGGGTCATAAAGATCGCGCACGGCATCTGTTCTGGTATCACTCATCGCCCGGATCGTTGATGAATTTGCAGAGCATTGCGATGATCTTGGGTCTGCTTGAGGCGCGCAGCCCGTGGCCGATCAGTTCCTTGCTGAAGTCGGTATTTGGTCAGGTGCGCAAGCTCTTCCTCAACCCGCGTTTGACTGCGATGTTGAAGCTGATGGAACACGACCTTGGCACGCAACCCTTCTTTGGCGGCGACCAGCTGACGAGCGCAGATATCACGCTGGTCTACCCAATGTATGCCGCGCGCGACAAAGGGCTCTTCGAGGACGGTTTTCCCAATGTCGCGGCATGGTTTGACCGGATCGAAGCAATCGACAGCTTCAAAGCCGCGCGTGCCAAAGATGACCGCCCGCACATCGCGTTCCGTTTCTGAGCAAGCTTAGATCAGGGGCGCGAATTCCGCGACCAGTTCTTCGTAAACTGCGCGTTTGAACGGGATGATAAGCTTGGGTAGATCGTGAACGTTTACCCAGCGGAAGGACTGAAACTCGGCTTCATGATGGGCGTTGAGGTCGATGTCGGCATCGCTTCCGGTAAAGCGACCAAGATACCAATGCTGTTCCTGACCGCGATATTTGCCCTTCCAAATGCGACCCAAGAGCTCTGGCGGAAGGTCATATTTGAAGGTCCTGTCCCCGCCAGCAATGATCTCCACCAAATCTGCGCCAACCCCAGTTTCCTCCTGAAGCTCTCTAATTGCCGCAGCCCTAGGCTGTTCGCCCGGATCAATGCCGCCCTGGGGCATTTGCCAAAAGCCATGTGCGCGCTTGTCGATGCGCTCGCCCACGAAAACGTGGTTTTCTTGGTTTACGAGCATGAACCCAGCACAAGGACGGTAAGGAAGGTCGCTCACTTAGACGCTCCCCAGCATCAGCGTCATCGCGCCGATTATCCGCTCAAGGTCTGATTGTGTGCTTGGCACAGCGGCGCGGATATTGGTGAAGGAATGAGTCACACCTTGCATCTCCAAATAGACCACATCGCGCCTCGCCTCGACCAAGGCCTTGGCGTAGTCGCGACCCGAATCGCGGATGGGATCAAGGCTGGCGGTTGCGACAACCGTTGGCGGAGCGTTGGAATGATCGCCAAGGATCGGAAAGCCGCGCGGATCGGTGCGGTCAGCCTGATAGGCTGCATCGAAGAACTCGATTGCAGCCTTGGTAAGCACATGGCCTTCGGCGAAAGTTTCAAGACTATCAGAGCCGATGGCATTGCTGGCGAGCGGGAAGATGGGAACTTGCAACACAATCGGCACATCGGCGGGCGAGGCACCCAACACTTGCCCGACCACAATCGTTGCATTCCCGCCTGCGCTGTCGCCCATGGAGATGATCCCGGTTGCTTTGCGGTCCAGTTCTGCCGGTGAGGACGCGACCCAGCGCGTGGCTGCCTCACAGTCTTCAATCGCTGCGGGGAAAGGGTGTTCGGGCGCGCGGCGGTAATCGACCGCGATCAAGGGTAGGTCCATCAGCGCAGCGATCTCTGTGCAAAGATTGTGATGGGTTTCCAGATCGCCAATCACAAAGCCACCGCCGTGATAAAACGTGATGAGCGGCCCGGGATCACGGCTCTCGCGCGCATCGTAGAGGCGTAAGGGGATATCGCCCGCAGGTCCGGGGCACGTCAGATCGCGAATAACCGCAAGGTCGCGGGCCGGGCGGTCGGCCATTGCGTGCAGCGCGACATAAGACTGGCGTGCCTCTTCGAGCGTCATATCAGCCAGTGCTGGACCACCCACTGCTGCAAGTGCGTCTAGAAAGGCCTTCATATCCGGGCGCGTATAGGGGCTTTCGGTCATTACTTGGGGTTCTCCCGCTTGGTCTTTGACGGACCTATGCACCATCGCTAATCGCCAGCAAATGGAAATCACAAATGGATAATTTGACGCATAGCCTCGTCGGCGCAGTTATGGGACAGGCGGGCCTTAAGAAGAAGACCGGGCTTGGAATGCCTGCGCTCATCATCGGGGCGAATCTGCCCGATGTTGATGCGGCGTGTTTCTTCTGGCTCGAGGGGACCGAGCATTTGGGGTTTCGGCGTGGGATCACCCACGGACCGCCTGCGTTGGTCATCTTACCGCTGATCTTGGCGGGCATCCTTTGGTATTATGACCGTTGGCAAACCAAGCGGGGTAAACGACCAGAGGGGCGTTTGCCGGTCCATTTTGGCTGGCTTTATGGTTTGAGTTTTCTGGGAGCCTTGAGCCATCCCTTGCTCGATTGGTTGAACGTTTATGGCGTTCGATTTTGGGAGCCGTTTGCGCCCACTTGGGCCTATGGCGATACGCTGTTTATTATCGACGTGTGGCTATGGGCGCTTCTCTTAGTCTCTGTCTGGTGGGGTTGCGCCCGAGAGAAGTCTGGCGGTAATCAGCGACCAATTGCGCGTGGCGCGATCGCAATAATGCTTGCCTACATCGCTATGAATTGGGCCATTACATGGATAACTTATCAGACGAAGGGTGTTCTCGCAGAACCTTATCCGACTGAGTTTATTGCCTCGCCTGAGCCCATTACATCACTCAGCCGGGAACGGATTGCTAAACTCGAAGATGGTCGATGGGTTTCCAACCGGTGGGACGGGGATGACGCAGGGTATGGTTATCGCCATTCCGCCGCTACGCAGTGTGTGCTTCCGGACTTTGGTGATGGGTATCATCACAATGCCCAGCTCGAAGCATTCCTCTTCTGGTCGAGAGCGCCCATGGCAATGCGCGCTGATGACGGATCATTGAACTTGTTTGATGCGCGTTTCTATGACCCTCTCACGCGGGACCGGTTCACCGTACCCGTCCCTGATTTGCAATGTGAGGAACTTGGGAGCGACTAAAGCGCTTCACCTCGCATGAGTGACACACAAATCGTCTGGCTGAGGCGCGACCTGCGCATGGCGGACAATCCTGCCCTGTATGAAGCCGCCAAACGCGGCCCGGTGATCGCAGTTTATGTACTCGATGATGACCGAGCCAGTACCCATGCCTATGGCGGCGCTTCACGCTGGTGGTTGCACCATTCGCTGGAGAGCCTTCAACGCAGCTTTGCCCAGCGCCATGCAAAGATCGTGCTTCGGTGCGGTGATGCGGTGGAACAATTGCTGCAGATTGCTGCGGAGACCGGCGCGATCACCATCCACGCGAACCGCCATTTCGAACCTTGGTGGCGCAATGCGGAAAAAGCGCTGGGCGAGAAGATTGACTTGCAGCGATATGACGATGCGAACTTTCTGACCGTCATGGGATCAATCAAAACGGGTTCGGGCGGGCAATACAAAATCTACACTCCATTCAGCCGCGCTGTGCGCTCACAGTTTCCACCACGCGATATATTGCCGGAACCTGAGAGTTTGTCGTCGCCCGAGAGCCTCCCGGTAAGCGATGCGCTAGAGGACTTGAACCTGCTTCCAACCAAGCCTGATTGGGCAGGTGGTATGCGCGATTTCTGGAATGTGGGTGAGGCCGCGGCTCACGAGCGGCTCGATTGGTGGGAGACCCACGTCGATGATTATGACGACAAGCGCAATCACCCTTCGGTCGAGAAGACATCTCGCCTGTCACCTCACCTTCATTTTGGTGAGATCACCCCGTTGCAGATTTGGCATAAGTTGAAGCACAAACGCTCAAAAGGGTGGGACACTTACGAGGGCGAACTGATCTGGCGAGACTATGCCCAGAACACCGTGGCGCAGTTCCCGCTTTACGCGCGGAGTAACTACCGCGAGGACTTCGACCAAATTCAGTGGCGCAATCCTGAGACCGATCCGCAAGCTGCACGCGATCTTAAGAAATGGCAGCAAGGTCGCACCGGTTACCCGATTGTGGATGCTGGCATGCGCGAGCTTTGGCAGACCGGGTGGATGCACAACCGTATCCGAATGATCACGGCGAGTTTCCTTATCAAGCACCTGTTGATTGACTGGCGACACGGGGAACAATGGTTCTGGGACACACTAGTCGATGCCGATTACGCGTCGAACGCCACCAATTGGCAATGGACCGCTGGGACTGGAGTCGATTCGAATATGTTTGTGCGCATAATGGCACCGCTCTCGCAGTCGGAGAAATTCGACGCGGCTGCCTATATCCGCAAATTCGTTCCCGAGCTCGCCAGCCTTGATGAGCCTTATATCCATGATCCGGAAGACCACGGCTGCTTGCCCAAGTCCTATCCTTCCAAGATGATCGCCCATAAAGCCGCCCGCGAGCGTGCTTTGGCAGCATACCGGGCGATGAAAGGCGATTGAGCCCACGCTGGCGGTAAAACCGCTAAGCCTCTCTTGCTCAGGCCTTTCTCCCGGGCCTATGGGTGAGACATGACGGTGCAGGGCGCGACACATGAAGAGGTAAGGGGCAGTGCGCTTCTCCATGCAGGCGAGCGTTTTGCCTCTGCCCCAAGCCTCCTAACACGCCTGATCTCTCCCGGTTTTCGGACTATCGTGCGTCGAATTGACACCGGTCTCGAACGGGGTTCGTTGCTGGCGCATCTCCCTGATGGCACGACCGAGATGCTGGGCGGGCGTTCACCCGGGTTCGATGCAGAGATTTGGCTGAAGGATTGGCGCGCGCTTTTGCGGCTTGCGGCAAGCGGGGTAATTGGGTTTTACCAAGGCTATGAAGCGGGCGAGTGGGAGACACCTGATATGGTGGCCTTGCTCGCGCTGATGTCCGCCAATGTGCGTACCTTAGGTGACGCGGCGCGCAGCACCGGTCCGTTCAAATGGGCGGCCAAATTGGCACATAGGCTCAACCGCAACAGTAAGGTCGGTTCGCTTCGCAACATCGCTGCGCATTACGATATCGGGAATGATTTCTACCGTGCATGGCTTGATCCAACGATGGCCTATTCGAGTGCCTTTTCGATTGGGTCTGATGGGCTCGAAGCTGCTCAACGCCGCAAATTTTCGGCATTGTCCGAGAGGCTAGCGGACCCTGATTCCGCCCTCGAAATTGGGTGCGGTTGGGGCTCTTTGGCGGATCATTTGGCGAAGGGTGGAGCACACGTTACTGCGATCAGCCTTTCCGATGAGCAGCTTGGATATGCACGCGCATCTGCCAGCGAAAATGTCGACTTCCTCAAGCTCGATTACCGCGATGTCACCAGCCAGTATGACGCTATTGTCTCGTGTGAGATGGTCGAGGCTTTGGGCCGCGAGTATTGGCCTGACTTTATGGATTGCGTTGCGCGCAGTCTGAAACCTGGTGGACGCGCCGCGATCCAATATATCTCCATCGCGGACGACCTTTATGATGCTTACGCGCAAACCGTTGATTTTATTCAGGCCTATATCTTCCCCGGGGG
Organism: uncultured Erythrobacter sp.; assembly: GCF_947502395.1. Classification (GTDB taxonomy): domain Bacteria; phylum Pseudomonadota; class Alphaproteobacteria; order Sphingomonadales; family Sphingomonadaceae; genus Erythrobacter. Next base: position 562,534 of record NZ_CANMZM010000001.1, on the reverse strand, counting down.
CATGCTGATCCGCACAAGCGAGTTTCGTGCGTTGGCGGAAGAGCGTGGTCTGGAATGGCGTGATCAGGTCGATTTCGGTCTCGATTACGCTGAAACACTGCGCCTTTGGCATGCGAACTTTGATGCAGCAGTACATGAGAAACGCTTGCCAGCAGGGTTTGATCACCGATTTGTCCGGCTTTGGAAGTTTTACCTCACCTATTGCGAGGCGGGATTTCGCGCAGGCAATATCGATGTGCATCAGGTAACGCTGATCAAGGCATAGAAACGGGGGCAGGGGTCTACCCATGAAGAAAGCAGTTTTGGTGATTGTGGGACTCGTCGCAATAGGGCTTGGTGGGGCTTGGTTCTCCCTTGATGAGGACGCGCGCGCGTTTCTCGCAAAGGGACAGACAGATCCCAACGTCCTGTTCTGGTCGATCGAGGAGCGTGATGCGGGTTTCCGAGTGCTCGACGGTTTTCCGGTGCTCGCGGGCGCACACACAATTGCGGCCGGGGATGAGAGGCTAGAGCTGCCTAAAGGCGATCCGCTCCCTCTCGATATTGATGTTACGGACTATATGGCAAACCAGCGTTCAGCGGCATTGGTGATTGTTCACAAAGGCAATGTGGTGCTTGAAGAATACGGTCTGGATTTCACTGCTGACGCCAAATGGACCAGCTTCTCGGTCGCCAAGAGCCTTACCTCGACCCTAGTCGGAGCGGCCATCGCCGATGGTGCCATTCGGTCGGTTGATGATCCGGTCACCGACTATATCGTCGATCTCAAGGGCTCTGCGTATGACGATGTATCGGTTGCCCAATTGCTTACCATGACCAGCGGAGTGGCTTGGAACGAGGATTACGGTGACCCAAATTCCGATGTCGCCCAGTTCAACAATCACCAACCCGAAGAGGGCATGGACACCACCGTTAGCTATATGCGCAGCCTCCCACGTGAGGCTCCATCGGGTGAGAAATGGGTCTACAAGACTGGCGAGACGAACCTGATTGGCATTCTGGTGAGCGAGGCAACGGGCAAGTCACTCGCGGATTATCTCTCCGAGAAAATTTGGGCACCTTTCGGTATGCAGCAGGACGCGACCTGGCTGCTCAACAATGCGGGCAATGAGATCAGTGGTTGCTGCATCCAGGCCGCGACGCGGGACATGGCGCGATTTGGCCTCTTTATGCTCGGCGGTGGGCGCGTTAACGGAAAGGCGATCTTGCCAGAGAACTGGATTGCGGCAGCAACCACGAAACAAGCGGAGATTGGCACTCCTGGCGAAGGCTACGGTTACCAATGGTGGACTTATGATGATGGTGCCTATGCGGCTCAAGGAATCTTTGGGCAGGGTATCTTCATAGATGAGGCTCGCGACCTCATCATTGCGTCCAACGCCAATTGGCCCAGCGCGGTGCCAACCGAACAGGATGCTCAGCGGCTTGAATTCTATCGCGCAGTGCAAAGCGCGGTGGACGCTTTGAATGAAGACACGGAAGAGCAGGAAAACACCGAAGCTGCGGCGTAAGCTGCACGGATAGGGGAGCGGGTAGAATGAAGCGGATACCAACTATGTTAGCGAGTGTTGCAACGCTCGCCCTGAGTGCTTGCAGTTTTGGTGCCGCCGAAGGATTTGAAGGCGTCTCTGAACCGCTTGCCGCCGTTACCGATGTCACGCCACCGGAGCGCGCACCGTCTGAACTTCAGGTGCTGTTTTGGAGCGATGAAAAGCGCTCTACACGGTTCCGCGAAATGGAAAACTGGTTTGCCGGTAAGGAGGTGCCAGCCTCAACCAACCCGCGTGCGCTAAGCACGGGAGAGCCGCTCCCAGATGAACTTGCTCACGCCATTCGCAAGGTAATCGCAGATACCAATGCGGCGGGCGTCATGGTGCACCATAAGGGCGCTGTGCGGTTTGAAGAATACGGACTTGGCTTCGGGCGCGATCAGCGCTGGACCAGTTTCTCGGTCGCCAAGAGCTTCACTTCGACCCTTCTGGGGGCAGCGATCCAAGATGGCTTTATCGCTAATCTCGACGATCCAGTCACGCTCTATGTGCCCGGTCTGGCAGGATCGGCCTACGAAGGTGTCACCGTTCGTCAAATTGCAACCATGACCAGCGGTGTCGCGTGGAATGAGGATTACACCGATCCCAAAAGCGATGTTGCCCAGATGAATCAGTTCATCCTCGAATTTGGCGCGGAGGCTACGGTCGCCCAGATGCGCGGGCTCTCTCGCGAGGCTCCCGCCGGTGAGAAATGGCTCTACAAGACCGGTGAGACCAATCTCATCGGACTGGTGATTGAGAACGCGGTTGGTCTTTCCCTGGCCGAATATGCGCAGGAGAAGATTGTCGAGCCTGCCGGTCTGGCAGATGGCCTTTTCTGGATGGCCGATGCCCGGGGCGGAAGCATTGGTGGTTGCTGCCTGTCGCTGTCCTTGGGCGACTATACTCGTATGGGTGTCTTCGCACTCGAAGGCGGCGGTGGCTCAGTACCTGAGGGCTGGTTTGCCGAAGCGGGCGACAGTCTGGTAGACTTCGATAACAATCCCGGTTTTGGCTATGGCTACCAATGGTGGACCTATCCCCAAGGCTTTGGAGCGCAGGGGATTTTTGGGCAATCGATTACGATTGTTCCGGAAAAGGAATTGGTTGTTACAGTAGTCGGCAATTGGTCGACCGCAACCAGTTTTGCGCACCGCGCCACATGGCTTGATATTACATATCGGATTGCGGCTTTAGATTAAGGCAGGAGGTCTCGACGCCTCGCGCCCCTCAATTCAGATCATTGGGCGACTAACACCGGTGCTGGTGTAACGCTGCAGAATGTTGTCGTGGACGATTGGGCTGAGAAGCTCTTCGAACGCACAACCAACGATGCAGTTCTCCCACCAAACAACCTGTGCCTGAAGCGATTCGAGCCCGGGCAGGGTGAGCCAGCACATCTGACCTTCGTGCATGCGGTTGATTGAGCTCGCGGAGAAACCCGAGATAGAAAGATCCTGCACATTGGTTTGGAATGCGCGACCGCCTGATGCCCGTAGGGTCGCAGGGATCGTCAGTCGCGTGCGCGGTGAACAACGATCTTCCTGAGCGGCGGTGTGATAGCGGTTATCTCCGATCGGCATAGCCGTACAACCTTCTTCCAATCAGCGGGGGCTTCTATGATTGAAGAAGGGATGCCCGAATCTCCCTTATCGAAGGTTTCAGGTCTTGGTTAATCGGTCGATAAGGAATGATCGCGGGGACGAAGAGAGCCCCCGATTAGTCAGTCGAACCGCTCACGGTGGCCGGTTTCGAACCCTTCGCTCGCGAGTGTGACAATGCGCTCGGCAACGACTTCGGGAACTTTGAGTGTTTCGGGATTCTCACCAGGATAGGCACGAGCACGCATGGCTGTTCGGGTTGCGCCGGGATCGACGATAGCAACGCGCAGCTCGCTCAGCTTTTCGACTTCCGCGCCGTAAGTCTCGAGCAAATTGTCGAAGGCTGCCTTAGTTGATCCATAGGCACCCCAGAATGCACGAGGGTCAGCACCAACACTGCTCGTCAGGCCAATCACTTTGCCCGCGTTGGCACGGCGCAAAAGCGGATCGAAGGAAGCCAAAAGAGCCTGCGTCGCGACCACATTGGTGAGGATCGCGGTGTTGAACTGCTTTGGTTCGATCTGACTAAGCGGTGTGAGCTCGGGCAAATAGGCCGCTGAAATCACCATGATATCCAGTGTGTCCCAACGTCCAGCAATGGCCGAGGCCAAGCGGCTGATCGCGTCTGGTTCGGTCAGATCGACCGGCGCGATAGTGGATGTCCCGCCAGCCTCGTGGATCTTGTCTTCGACCGCCTCGAGCTCTTTGACCTTACGAGCGGAGACGATAACATGTGCGCCTGCATCGGCGAGCGCGATTGCGGTTGCTGCACCGATGCCTCGGCTCGCGCCAGTGACGAGGGCGGTCTGTCCCGCGAGAGGTTTTGTGTCTGCCATATATTCCGAGATTTATGCCGCTTTTGGATCAGCGAAAGGGAGCTCATCGCTGCCTTCCTGATTTCTTGCAAGATCGGTGAGTGAAGTTGGGTAGTCACCGGTGAAGCAGGCATCGCAAAATTGTGGGCAGGAACTGTCGCGGCCCTTGGCGCCCACGGCCCGGTAAAGTCCGTCGATTGAGATAAAGGCGAGGCTGTCTGCTTTGATGAATTCGCGCATGGGTTCAATATCCATACGGGCCGCCAGCAATTTGGAGCGTTCAGGTGTGTCCACGCCGTAGAAACAGGAATGTGCGGTTGGCGGGCTGGCGACGCGAAAGTGGACCTCGGCCGCGCCTGCATCACGCATCATCTGGACGATTTTCAGGCTGGTTGTCCCGCGCACAATCGAATCGTCGATCAGCACTATGCGTTTGCCTTCAACAAGTCCGCGATTGGCGTTGTGCTTGCGCTTCACGCTCGAATCGCGCGCGCCATCGCTCGGTTGAATAAAGGTCCGGCCGACATAGTGTGATCGGATAATGCCAAGCTCAAATGGCACACCCGATTCCTGCGCATAGCCAATTGCGGCAGGCACACCGCTATCTGGCACGGGTACAATCAGGTCGACATCGCATGGCGCTTCGATAGCCAGTTCGCGTCCGATGGCTTTGCGGGCCTCGTATACGCTGTGGCCTGCGAAAATGCTGTCAGGACGGCTGAAATAGACGTGCTCAAAGATGCACGGACGTGGCGCAGGGCTGCCGAATGGGCGCATGCTATCGATCTCGCCGTCAAAGCCGACTTGAAGCATTTCACCCGGCTCAACTTCGCGGACCATTTTGGCTCCAACAACGTCGAAGGCGACACTTTCGCTGGCGAACAGAACCGACTCAGAGCCATCGCTGTTTTCCATCGTTCCCATCACGAGGGGGCGAATGCCCAGCGGATCGCGGCAGGCAATCATGCCCTCAGGGGTCATGACGATCAATGCATAGGCACCCTCAACCAGTCGGAGCGCATCGATCAAACGATCTGCGACCGTGGGATAGCGCGATGTAGCCACAAGGTGGATGATTACCTCGGTGTCAGAAGTCGACTGAAAGATCGACCCCTTGCCAACCAGGTCCTTCCTCAGCGCAAGCGCGTTAGAGATATTGCCGTTATGGGCAATCGCGAAACCGCCACTGGCAAGCTCTGCATAGAGCGGCTGCACATTGCGAAGGCCCGCGCCGCCAGTGGTCGAATAACGCACATGGCCCGCCGCCATGTTACCGGGGAGCTCATCAATCGCTTCTTGTGAAGAGAAATTCTCAGCCACATGGCCAAGACCGCGACGAGAGATGAAGTCTTTCCCGTCGAAGCTGGTTATACCTGCGGCTTCCTGTCCTCTGTGCTGGAGGGCGTGAAGACCCAGCGCTGTCGCAGCGGATGCTTTCTCCGCATTTATTGCGCCAAAAACGCCGCACTCTTCGCGCAGCTTGTCGCCGTCCTCATCAAGGAAAGGATGAGTGAGATTGCCTACCAATTGACCCGATCCGGTAAGTGCCATCGCTTATTCGCCCGCTGCGCTGCCCCGCCGATTGCGCGGTCAATGGCTGTGTTACGGCTCAATTACAAGCATTGTTACGGGAGGCTCCCCGAGATTCTGCGTTCCCTAGGTGCATCACGTGCTGAGTGATGCCTTGCGATTACACACAGATAGCACCGATCTGCACATTGTGCGGATGAGCCTTGCTGCTTAAAGCCTGCGTTCACCTAGCACTGTTCAAGAGCGCTCTCACCCATGCTCACTCCTTTCGAAAGAATGATTGCCAAGCGCTATTTGTGGCCGGGCAAAGGCGAGGCCTTTATTGCGCTGGTCGCTGGGATTTCAGTGGGCGTTGTGATGCTCTCGGTTGCCATGTTGGTACTTGTGATGAGCGTCATGGGTGGATTTCGGGCAGAGATGCTGGACAAGTTTTCCGGCCTCAATGGCCATGCCATCATACAGGCGTATGGCGGCGAGCTTGACGGTTGGGAGGGTGTGCTCACGGAAGTTCGCGCAACCGAAGGGGTTGTAAGCGCCTCGCCCTTGATCGAGCAGCCGCTCATCGCCGGCTATAATGGTCGCAACAACGCGATCTTTGTGCGCGGCAACACCGCAGAAGACATCGCCTCGATGAGCGACAAGGTAATCATGGGCGATATGGCCAACGTCACCGCTGGCAGTGGTAGAGTGGCCCTGGGCGTGCAGCTCGCGACAAATCTGGGCATTCGAGTCGGCGACACGATCACCATCATCAACCCCCAAGGGCGGGCGACCCCCTTTGGAACATCGATTCGACAAGTGGGATATGAGGTCGGCGCGATCTTCGAGATTGGCCTTTATGATTTCGATGAAACTTTCGTGATCATGCCCATGTCCGATGCGCAGACATTGCTGCTGCTGGGCGACAAAATCGGTTTGATAGAAGTTACGGTGACCGATCCGGACAATGTCGGCGATATCCTCGGCGGGATAGAGCAATCGCTTACGGGCCGAGCGGTGATCGCTGATTGGAAGACCATCAACTCGACCCTTTTCGAGGCACTTGAGGTTGAACGTGTAGCAATGTTTTTTGTGCTCAGCTTTATGGTGCTGGTCGCCTCATTTAACATCCTGTCCAGCCTGGTGATGCTGGTGCGAGCCAAGACGCGCGATATCGCAATCATGCGTACGATGGGGGCGACACGGCGGTCTTTGCTCAAGATCTTTGTGACCACCGGAACAACGATCGGCACACTAGGGACGGTCACAGGACTAATCGTCGGCTTTGTGCTGCTCTATTTCCGCAACCCCATCGTAAACGGCATTGCGGCCGTGACCGGCGTCGAGATTTGGGACCCTCAGGTGCGGTTCCTGACATCGCTCCCAGTGCGTGTTGATCCGTGGGAGATTATTGGCATTACGGCCTTGGGTATTGGTCTCAGCTTCTTGGCGACGCTTTACCCTGCGCTAAAAGCATCCAACACGGATCCTGTGCAGGTGCTGCGCTATGAGTGAGCCAATTGTTGCGCTTCGCGATCTGCGCCGTTCCTTCGAACAGGGGGAAACGCGGATAGACGTTCTTCGCGGGGTCAATCTCGACATTATGCCGGGGGAAATCGTTGCGCTGCTAGGGCCGTCAGGTTCGGGGAAGTCAACCATGCTTCAAGCGGTGGGGCTGCTAGAGGGCGGGTTCGAAGGTTCGATCCATATTGCTGGTGAGGCGGCGGAAAGTCTGCCGTCCGATGGCCGCACTCGTGTGCGCCGTGAGCACCTAGGCTTTGTCTATCAATTCCACCACCTGCTCCCCGATTTTAACGCGACCGAGAATGTCGTGATGCCACAAATGGTGGCGGGCACGTCTGAGACCGAGGCAAAGGCGCGCGCCGAAAGCTTGCTCGACAAGCTCGGTCTTGGTCATCGCCTGACCCATCGACCCAGCCAGCTTTCGGGCGGCGAGCAACAACGCGTTGCGGTGGCAAGAGCGCTTGCTAATCGGCCGACATTGGTTCTTGCAGACGAACCCACGGGCAACCTTGATGAGGCCACCTCTGATACAGTGCTCGGACAATTCCTTGAACTTGTGCGAGGCGAAGGGAGCGCAGCACTGGTCGCAACCCACAACGAGCGATTGGCGGCACGAATGGACCGAGTGGTTCGGCTTCACGACGGGGTGCTTGAGTGAAGGTTTAGCCGCTCCATATCGCCAATTTGCAGATTGCCACTCGCGTTTGGCTTAAACTCAAGGCATTGTTTAGGCCTGAGGGAGGGACCTAACCATGCTCACATTTTTCTACCCAATTGCGCTGCTACAGGCTACCGCTACGCCAGCTGAAACGGCGGCAACTCCGCCACCGGCTCCACCCCCACCATGCGAAAGCGAAGCCCATGCCGGCTTTGATCTGTGGGTGGGCGAATGGAATGTCTTCCCTAATGGAAGCGACGCTCAGGTTGCGAACAGTGGCATCGAAAAACTCTCTGGTGGCTGCACTATCCGTGAACAATGGATGCCGTTCCAAGGCGCTGGCGGGATCAGCCTATCGGCGGTCAATCATAACAGCGGACGCTGGGAACAGACCTGGGTCGGCAGCGACGGCAAGCGTGTTGATTTCGAAGGCGGCGTAGTCGATGGCAAGATGGTCCTCATGGGGTATTGGGATGATATCGGTGGACCTGGTGTCGATGCGCTTGTCCGGATGACCTACTCGCGCGAAGAGGATGGCAGCGTGCGCCAACACGGTGAAGCCTCGACGGACCATGGTCTTTCATGGCAAACGAGCTTTGATCTGATTTATCGACCAAAGGAAAATGATACACCATGACCACCGTCGCCGATTTCACCGTCACCACCAATCGGGGAGAAACGCTCGACCTTGCGACCAAGAAAGGTAAGGTCCTGCTGGTGGTCAACACGGCGTCCAAGTGCGGTTTTACTCCGCAATATGATGGGCTTGAAGCGTTGTATCAGCAATTCAAGGATCAGGACTTCGAGGTTCTTGGGTTTCCCTGCAACCAATTCGGCGCACAGGAGCCGGGCAATGCCGACGAGATCGCCGAGTTTTGCAAAGTGAACTTTGGCGTTACCTTTCCATTGATGGCGAAGATTGATGTGAATGGCGCGGACGCCTCACCTTTGTTCGATTGGATGAAATCGGAGAAGAAAGGCCTGATGGGATCGACCTCGATCAAATGGAACTTCACCAAGTTCCTGATCGACCGGGAAGGTAATGTGGTGAAACGCTATGGCCCACAAGACGCGCCCAAGGCTATCATCAAGGATATCGAGAAGCTGCTCTAGGCTATTTTACTTCCAGTGCCAGCGAAGCGGCTTCGTTGCCTCGCGAATAAGAAGTCCCTTTGCTTCGAGGTCGAGCTGGACAGTCTTGGCCCACCAGCCACAGGTCTTGCCTTGTGGGAACAGGTCTTCGCTCAGAAGAAGCTTGGCAGCTTCCCGTATTTCGTTCTGATTGAGACCGGGAGAATCCCTCGGCACAGCCTTTTCAAGTGCGGCACGCATATCTGCATATTTTGTAGCGTTGACCCTAGTGGTCTTGCCCGGCGTGTTTACGTTTTCGATCTCGATCATGTCGGCCATGGCTTCCCTCCATTCAATCCTGAATAGCTTGCCCCCAGCTTATCCCCAAGAGGGCGTGGTGCAAGCTTGAATGCTGGTCGGCGAAGCGTACTTTCAAATCATGCCATACGCTCCATTTGTCCCATTGCGCGTGCTCTCGTCCTATTCAATGCTTGAAGGGGCAATTGATCCCAAGGCGATTGCCAAACTCGCGAAGGAACGCAGATATCCTGCGGTGTCCATTTGCGACCGCAACGGCCTTTATGGCGCGGTCATGTTTGCTGGTGCTTGTAAGAGTGAGGGCGTGCAGCCGATTATCGGCACACTTTTGGGTGTCGCGCGCGAGGGGTCGGACGGCAAGCTTGTCGATTACTTCCCGCTCTTTGCCAAAGACGAGACAGGGTATGACAACCTCTGTCATCTGGTGTCGGCCGCACACCTCGATCGACCGCTGGAGCTGGAACCCCATGTGCAGATGGCTGACCTTGATGGTCACTCAGATGGGCTTATCGCCCTGACCGGGGCAGGCGAGGGTGCGCTGACCCGGCTGTTGGCTGAAGGGCAGAGGGATGCAGCGCGTGAGTTGATCGAACGTCTTGAGCATCTTTTTCCGAACCGGCTCTACATTGAGCTTGCCCGCCATGGCGATCCAGCATGCGCGCGGGCTGAAGAGTCGCTTCTTGAGATGGCCTATGCGAGAAATCTTCCGCTTGTGGCCACCAACCCTTCCAACTTTGCCGAGCCTCATATGCACAAGGCGCATGACGCCATGTTGTGCATTGCGAACTCGACCTATGTTGAGAACGAAGACCGCCCGCGCACCAACCAAGAAGCCTATGTGAAGTCAGCGCACATGATGCGCGACCTGTTTATTGATTTGCCAGAGGCGATTTCCAACACTCTCGTCATTGCACAGCGTTGTGCCTATGCGCCGCCTTATCGCGATCCAATTTTGCCCAGCCTTGCTGGCGATTTGGAAGGCGAGGCCAAGATGCTCGCCGACCTCTCTAAGTCTGGTCTCGAAGACCGTCTGGCATCTTACGAAGACCTCTCGGATGAGGATCGCGCGACCTATTTTGAACGGCTCGATTATGAGATCGGTATCATCGTCAATATGGGTTTTCCGGGTTACTTTCTGATCGTTGCCGACTTTATTCAGTGGGCCAAGGATCAGGGTATTCCGGTGGGGCCAGGTCGTGGGTCTGGTGCGGGCTCGATTGTGGCTTGGGCGTTGACTATCACCGATTTGGACCCCATTCAGTTGGGCCTGCTGTTTGAGCGTTTTCTGAACCCCGAACGCGTGTCCATGCCCGACTTCGATATCGACTTCTGCGAAACGCGGCGCGGGGAAGTAATCCGCTATGTGCAAGAGAAATACGGTTCCGATCACGTCGCGCAGATCATCACTTTTGGTAAGATGAAAGCGCGCGCTGTGCTGCGTGATTGCGGGCGGATTCTACAGATGAGCTATGGTCAGGTGGACCGGTTGTGCAAAATGGTGCCCAACCATCCGACTGACCCATGGACGCTGCCGCGCGCTCTGAATGGTGCTGCGGATTTCAAGAAGGAATATGACAACGACAATGAGGTGAAACGCCTCGTTGATCTGGCTTTGCAGCTCGAAGGGCTTCCAAGAAACAGCTCCACCCACGCCGCCGGCGTTGTGATCGGCGACAGGCCATTGGCGCAGCTCGTGCCGCTCTACCGCGACCCGCGCTCGGATATGCCAGTGACGCAATACGACATGAAAAATGTCGAGAGCAGCGGTTTGGTAAAGTTCGACTTCTTGGGCCTCAAAACGCTGTCCGTTTTGCGCAAGGCAGTGGACCTGCTTGCGGAGCGAGGGATCGAGATTGATCTGGGCGCGCTGCCATTGGACGATACGGGCGTTTATGACCTTATGCAGTCAGGTAACACGGTCGGCGTGTTCCAGCTGGAATCGGAAGGCATGCGCCGAACTCTGAAAGCGGTGAAGCCATCCAATTTCGGTGACATTATCGCGCTTGTCTCGCTCTATCGTCCAGGGCCAATGGATAACATCCCTCTGTTTGGTCAGCGTAAGGCGGGGGAGGTGCCGATCGAATATCCGCACCCGAAACTTGAAGGCATCCTGGCCGAAACCTATGGCATCTTCGTCTATCAGGAACAGGTGATGCAGGCCGCCCAAATCTTGGCAGGATACTCGCTGGGTGATGCTGACCTTCTTCGTCGTGCGATGGGTAAGAAGGTCCAGGCTGAAATGGACAAGCAGCGTGGACGCTTTGTCGAGGGTTGCAAGGAAGTTTCTGATATTGAGGCGAAACAAGCCAACGAATTGTTCGATTTGATCGACAAGTTCGCAGGCTACGGCTTCAACAAATCGCACGCCGCCGCCTATGCGCTGCTCGCCTTCCAGACCGCTTGGCTCAAAGCGCATTATCCAGAAGAATTCTACGCCGCTTCCATGTGCTTCGACATACATCAATCCGACAAGCTTTCGATCTTTGTCGATGACGCGCGGCGATATCCGGCAGAGCGGGAAGGGGGGGCAGGTGTCGAAGTCCTCCCGCCCGACGTGAACTATTCTCAGGCGAAATACACGACCGAGCAAACCGACCATGGATACGCGGTGCGATACGCACTCGCCGGTATCCGCAATGTCGGCGAAAAGGCGATGGACGCCGTCGTTGCCGAGCGCGAGGCCAATGGGAAATTCGAAAGCCTCAAAGACTTTTTCGAACGTATCCCGCAAGGTTCAATGAACCGGCGTCAGTTGGAGGGGCTGATTTGCGCAGGCGCGTTGGACGGCCTCCACCCGAATCGCGGGGAACTGTTTGCCAATGCTGACCTGCTGCTTGCAACCGCCGATGCTGCCGCGCGTGAACGCTCCAGCGGGCAGGGCGGCCTGTTCGGAGGAGACAATGCTCCGCAAGACGATCTGCGCCTTCAAACTAGCGAGCCATGGCCCCGTATCGAGCAAATGGCGAAAGAGCGTGAGAACTTCGGTTTCTATTTCTCAGCCCACCCGGTCCAACAATTCCGAGAGGCCGCCAATGCCCATGGTGCGCGCACCTATCAAAGCCTGATGGAAGGCGGCGCGCCAGCAGGAGGCCGCTCCACCGCTATGATCGCCGCTATGGTCGAGGGTGCGAGCAAAGGACGCACCAAGCGCGGGGCTGAATTCATCCGCGCCGATTTCTCTGACGCATCCGGCCAATTCTCCAGCGCTTGCTTTGAAGAATCGCTGGTCGAAAAATTCCCCGAATGGGCCGCGTCTGGCGAATGCGTGTTGCTGACCGTAGAGCTCGACAGCCCCAATCCGGGCGAACCCCCAAGGCTTACTGTTCGCGGCGCGCGGCCATTGGCGGCCGTCTCTGGCTCAATCCCCATGCTGCTCAAAGCCGACGTGCACAGCCTTGATGCAATCGCACAGCTCAAGCTTGAGCTGGCCACCTCGCAAGGCGCGCAAGGTGAGGTGCTGTTGAAACTCATCCTGAGCGACGAAGAGGAGGCGCATGTTCGTCTTGGCGCGAATTACGTCCTCAATGGCGATCTTGCCGAGCGATTGTCCGACATGGAAGGCCTTTCCAATGTCACACTGACCCCTGCTCGCGGGCGGGCCAGTCTTAAACTGGTGGCGTGATGCCTGACGACATTGTTGCGCTCACCGAGAAGGAAAAAGAGACCCCGCGGCTTCTTCTTGCAGGCTATGATGCCAAATCGAGCGCACATGAACTTGATGTTTCGGTCCACACACTGAACCATCGGTTGCGGAGCGCACGACGGAAATTGGGCGTCACCACCAGCAAGGAGGCTGCACGCATTGTGGCCCAGGCCAAGGGTAATGCCATTCAAACCTCTCCCAAACCTCTTGTGCACAAGGGATTAGGGATAAGAGAATCCGAGGAAATTCTAGAAAGTGTTTCTGCCGCGGATCGAAGTGAGGTGGGGCTGTTCCCTCTCATGACGCGGCGGAAAGGTATCTTGATTATGTCAATTTCTATCGCACTTGTCGCAGCCGTGTTGGTGGGCATTACTCCTACTGCCCTGACCGACTCCGTCGACAGCGGCAACACCGTTTCTACACCCTCACGCCCAGCAGATTCTGAGCTGAAGGCTCGCCGGTTTGTAGGACTGATTGACGCAGGTCTGTTCGATGAGAGCTATGCGGAAGCCGGGCAGGCCCTGCGTGATGAGTATGCCCCCAACAAATGGAAATTCGGGCTTACTCTGCGCATGACCAATGGAAAAATCCAGTCCAGGGAACTCGCAAGACTCAAGCAAACCAGTGAGTATGCAGGGCGAGAAAGCGGTCGGTTTGAGATCGTGGAATTCAACTCGCTCTTCGAGAAAAACAATCGAATGACTGAGCGCATTGTTCTGCGGCGGGGTCCCGAAGGCTGGGAAGTCGTGGACTATGAAATTGTTGGGGCTAGCGGCGCTGCAAATTGAGGCCTCGTCCCCGAAGACTTGCTATCGAGAATGGGGCCGGACTGTTCCGGCCCCTCTGTTTCTTGCTTCAATTGATCCATCGATGTCCATTTCGAGGGAAGGCGACATCCGAAAGGGGAAAGTTGCGCAGTAGCTGTGCACCGTGAAAATCAAGATCAAGATTGCCAAGAAACTGCGCAAAGGCCATGATCGCCATCGCGAATGATGCCTTTACAAATGGCTGCATGATCTAGGGGAGACAGAACGATTTTGCCGGCTCAACCTTTTGATGCTGTGCAGGTTGGGCCGATCCACATCGCCCTTGCTTTTAATCAGGTGGCTCGCAAAGCAAATGGGCAAGGCAATCTCGAATTGGCTGCCTCGTGACCGACGCATTGGAAACACTCACTGATAAAGAGAAAGAGGCGTTGCGCCTTTTGCTCGATGGTCACGATGCGAAGTCCAGTGCATCATCGCTTGGAATATCGGTCCACACCATCAATGATCGACTTCGCAATGCCCGACGCAAATTGGGTGTGTCGAACAGCCGGGAGGCCGCAAGAATTTTGGGGGCTGCCGAGGAGCAATTACCCCAAAATCATGCGCACACATCTTTCGGGATGGAAGACGGAAGCAGTGCCGATGACAATGCAATCCTCAATGAAATACGCCGAAGCGGCCTATCGCGGGCCGCCTGGCTGACTGGAGGAATGCTAATCATGTCTATCGCAATTGCTGCCGCCGTTGTTTTTCTTACTGCAGGAGTATCTGAGAGCACCACAACCAGAGCTTCGGGTGCTGCACAGGAGACCACGAGTCACGAAGCCGATGTGGCCGCACTCAACCGCGCCAACGCCTTTTTGGATCGCACTGACGCGTTTGATTGGCAAGGCAGTTGGGACGTTTCCGGAGGTCTTTTCCAATCGGATGTCTCGGCAAGCCAATGGGCGACACAGGTGGCGCCAGTCCGTGAACCGCTTGGCAAAGTCCGAAGCCGGTCACTTGCTTCAGTGGAACGTCAAAGCAGCCTACCGGGTGCGCCGGGAGGCGAGTTTCAGGTCCTTCAGTTCAACACCATGTTCGAAAATGAGCGAGGCCGTTCGATCGAGACCGTAGTAATGATGAAGGGGCCGAATGGATGGGAAGTGACGGGCTATTTCATTGCCTGAAGCTTCATCGTGACACGCAAGCCCAAAAAAAGGGGCCGGATTTCTCCGGCCCCTTCCTCATTTCTCTGCGTGCAAGGTCTTACATGCCCGAGCCCGGACCGTAAGTGACTTCCACACGGCGGTTCTGCAATTCGCGCACGCCATCTTCGGTGGGGACACGATTTTGTGTTTCGCCGAAGGCCTGACTTGATATCCGACCCATCGGGACGCCCTTACCAGCCAGATATTGGGTGACGCTCACATTGCGGCGCTCTGCAAGTGCCTCGTTATAAGTCGCACTACCCGAGCGATCGGTGTGACCGGCCAGCATGACCGCAGCCGTTCCACAATTTGCATAGGCGGTTACCGCATTGTCCAGGATGGTTGCTGCATCCGACGTGATCACTGATTCATCAAAATCAAAGAACACAATGTACGGCCCCGTGTTGCACGGTGGCGGTGGAGGCGGCGGCGGAGGTGGCGGAGGAGGAGGCGGCGGTGGAGGTGGCGGAGGAGGAGGCGGAGGAGGAGGCGGTGGTGGTGCTTCAGCGCCGAAGTTGTAGATGATGCTTGCGAGGATTGAGTGTGTTTCAAAATCAGGATCAAGCCCAGCGCCAGTGCTCGTCTCAAGATTGACACTATCAGCCCGGAAGTACCGATACTTTAAGCCAAAATCGACGTTCTTATTTACAGCAACGCGTGCTCCGGCGATGCCTTGGTAGGCAAAACCGGTGTCAGTGTCGTCGACAGGCGTGCCAATCGCGGCGTTACCGGCCTCAACGTCAATCCGTGCGATGCCGATTCCGCCACCTGCGAACACGGTGATTCCGTCATCATCACCAAATTCAACGAGGCCATTGACTATTCCGGCAAGTACACTGGCTTCATCAGAATCGAGCGTGTTTATCCCGCCAGGGATACCGGTGGCAGCCACAAAGTTGGGTGTGATCGCCTCAAGTTGTGTTGCGTCCTGTTCGCGGTAGCTCACATCAGCTTCAAGTCGGAAGAAACCAAAGTCATATCCGGCCAATACGCCAAAATCGAACCCGCTATCGCGATCAATACGGGCGGCCCTGTCTTCTTCAACCGGGCTTTCCAGATCAATGTCGATATCGCTATCAAAGGCAAAACCAGCGTCGACGCCAATGTATGGCTGGCCTTCGCGTGCTTGTGCAGGAGCAGCAATAACTGCTGCGGTGCCTGCCAACAAAAGTAGTTTTCTATTCACAATAGCCCTCTCTTAGGTTTCTTTAGGGAGAATAATTTTCGGCGCTGGCATTTGCAATGAAATGAGACGAAGCGGTGAAAAATTACGAAAAATCGAGTTGTAACTGGACAAAATGCCGATCTCTTCGGCGTGTGTCTCTGGATTTTGGTCGAAAGACGATACGAAAAGGCTTCATGCCGCGCCTCAGGCGGGATTCGCTAGCCGACTAGTTGAATCTTTGGCGGCTTCGTCTCCCGCCACTGCTTGCTCCAATTGGTAATATCGCGATTGCCAACCATCTTTGCGCACGGCATGGTCTTCGCCACATATGGGCCTTGGAGAGGGGCCGTCTACATCTGAGGAGAGCGATTTATCATGCCGACACAAACTCTTGGTGCCATGCAAGATCAGTCGATGCGCATCACCAACGTAATTGATCATGCCGCGCGCGAAGCCAGCGGCCGGGAGATTGTCACGCGCTGGGCCGATGGCAAGGAGACTCGCACCGATTGGGCCGGGATTCGCCGTGATGCGCTCAAAATGGCACAGGCTCTCGAAGCGCTGGGTCTCAAGCCAGGCGAGCGTGTCGCAAGCCTGGCGATGAACCACTCGCGCCACCTGGTGAGTTGGTACGGTGTCGCTGGCATGGGCGGTGTGCTGCACACCGTTAACCCGCGTCTATTCGATGATCAGCTTGAATACATCGTCACCCACGCTGAAGACCGCGTGCTACTCTACGATGCGGCGTTTCAGCCGATTGTCGACAAGATGAAAGATCGATGGCCAACGGTCGAGCATTACATTTGCTTCGATTCCGCCGATCACACGACGGCTTTCGAGGATTGGATCGGCGAACAGGATGGTGAGTACGACTGGTACCGGGGCGATGAGCGTGACCCCTGCATGATCTGCTACACCTCTGGGACGACCGGCAATCCCAAAGGCGTTCAGTACGAACATCGTTCAACCCTTATGCACGCGGTCGCTGGACTTCAGCCCGCCGCGTTCAATTTCTCGAGTGCATCTTGCATGCTCCCCGTTGTGCCGATGTTCCACGCGGCATCCTGGGGCCTTCCCTATGCTGGCGCGATGGCGGGGATCAAGTTCGTGTTCTCCGCCGTCAATGATCCGGCTGTCTTGCATGATTTGATGCTGCGCGAGGGCGTGACCGACAGCGCTGGCGTGCCCACGGTTTGGCTCGCCCACTTCCAATATTGCGACAAGGAAGGTCTCGATCTTCCGCCGCTAAAATCCGCCACCATAGGCGGCTCTGCTTGTCCGCGTTTTATGATCGAGCGGCTGATGAAGAACGGCACGCGGGTTCAGCACGCTTGGGGCATGACCGAGACATCGCCCATCGGTACGGTCGGCGGTCCAACTTGGGATTGGGATGAGCTCACCTTCGAAGAAAAGGTCGACAAGACTGCCATGCAAGGTCGCCCGATCTTTGGCGTCGAACTGCGCATCGTTGAGCTCGACGATATGACAACCGAGCTTCCGCGCGATGGTGTTGCTTCTGGCGCGCTCCAGATTCGTGGGCCTTGGATCATCCGACGCTATTTTAAAGCGGAGACTGATGCGACAAACAACGATGGCTGGTTTGACACCGGTGACGTGGGCATCATCCATCCCGATGGCACCCTGCAACTGACCGATCGCACCAAAGATGTAATCAAGTCGGGCGGAGAGTGGATCAGCTCAGTCGAGCTCGAGAATGCGGCTGTGGGCCACCCCGAAGTCGCAGAGGCGGCCTGTGTCGGCATGTACCACTCCAAGTGGGATGAGCGTCCTGTTCTCTTCGTCGTCAAGAATGAAGGTTCTGAGGTTACTGGCGAGCAAATTGTCGACCACTTAAAGCCGTTGATCGCCAAATGGTGGCTCCCCGATGCAGTGGAGTTTGTGGATGACATTCCGCACACGGCGACTGGCAAGATCTCGAAGAAAGACCTGCGCGAGCGCTTCTCTGACTACAAGCTGGAGGCATAAGCCATGGCCAAAGCCTATATTGATCCATCGCCTTCAAATTTTCAGGCGTTCAAAGACCTGCCGCGTGATGAGCCGATCCATATGCTCAACCTGTTGCGCTACCGGGAGTTGGCCGAGTACCCGGAGGGGCATCAGCACCACGGCAATGGCTGGAGTGGGCGGCGCGCTTATCAGGAGTATGGCACAACTTCCGGACCAATCTTTTCAAGCGTAGGAGGCAAGGTCGTCTGGCGCGGCGGGTTCCAGACCATGGTCACAGGGCCAGAGCCCGATGACAAGGTCTGGCACGATGGATTTGTTGTGGAGTATCCCAACTCGGGCGCCTTCTTCGCGATGATCAAGAACCCGGAATACCAGATCGCAGTGCAAAATCGGACGGCCGCGCTGCTGGATAGTCGGTTGATGCGGTTCAAGCCTGGCGAGGTTGGCGGGAGTTTTGGGTGAGCGAGAAGAGCCTCAAAAAACCAGCTAGTGACGGACACTCTTTAGTTCGGTCGGGTGGGCTCGTTACTGTAGCGTACATCGCTGTAATGGTTTGATATGCATTCGATCAGCTATCCAACCTATTGGAAATGAAGCCAAACGAGTTTGGTGATTTCTTAGCTGGCGTATTTGCGCCGTTGGCTTTCTTTTGGCTCGTCTTGGGATTTTTCCAGCAAGGACGGGAGCTTCGCAACAGCTCAGAAGCGCTCTGGCTTCAAGGAGAAGAGCTTAGAAACTCTGTTGAGCAGCAACGTGATCTCGTGACTGTGACACGCGAACAACTAGCTTTTGAGAATGAGCTTCTGTCACAACAGCGGGACGAGATGAAACGAAACGCTCAGCCAATACTCAGAGTAGTACCTGCTGGCACAATAGGTGGTGCACCTGGGGGGCTGACTTATCGTTTTCGAGTTTGGAATCATGGGAAGCTTTGTACTGACGTTCGCTTGCTTCGCGATGGCACGGAAATGACGGCTAGACCTTCATTAGATACGGGCGAGAATTTTGAATTTAATGCCCTTATGGACCCAAAGGTCGACACCGAATTCAGCATTGAAATTCGATATCTCGATTCTCGTCTTCTTGCGGGTCACGCAAAGTACAAAGTCCAGAAGAATGGACCAGACTTTTTGATCAACGATTTGTAATTGACCAGATTAAGAGCATCTGGCCTCCCAAATCTGGCAAAAAAGAGGCCCAGACAATTGCGCCTAATTCGGGCGGAGCAAAGGATCAGGTGCGCGGATGCTTCCGTCGCTCTGGCCCGGTGTAGGGCACATCGCTCTGGCGACGTTCGCCCTTGCGACGATCTTCTTTGTCGCGTGCGGTAATTCTGCGATCGCCTTTGCGGCGATCAATTTGACCACCAGCCTCGTTCTCTTGAGTATTCGCCATGCCCTACTCCCCAATTACGGAGTTTTAATAGACGAATTTAGTGAGAGAGTCCTTAATTGAGGTTTATTCTGGGTTAAGGTGGGACTTGCGTGCGTCACTTTGAGATCGCGGCGACTCTAAACGGTGCACTCCGCGGACGAGCGCTCATATATCCGTACATGGGCGCAAAGCCCGAGAAATCTTGGCTGCGTTGCGATGAGCCCAGCTCTGATCGCTGGTTCGACGTGCAGCCTAAGTTTCTCCGACGCTACCCACGTATCCTCGTCTGCGTTCGCGCTAGAAATCGATATCGTCTACCCCGTTAATCTGGGCCATACGTTTGTCCAGCATGAGAACAGGCTCTTTCAGCGCAACATAGCGCGTCAAATCGCGGCAATCGACGCGAACCCAGTCTTGTGCGCCCCAGCGCGCGACATCCGGGTGGCCGGTGCCAGTGACATTCATGTCCTTGCACCTTGCACGCAGATTAAGCTCAGGCCCAGGCGCTGACTGTTTATCAGCGACCTCGGGGAAGCATTGTGATCGCAGTTGCCCTTGGGGCACGCGTTCAGCCTCCGCGATGCATCGTCTGCGTGGAATCCATGCTTCCCACCGCGTCATTCCGTATTCGCGAGTAAAATAGAAACTCTCAAGCGCATTGCTGCGCGATGAGAGATTTCGTGACCCAAAATGGTCTGAGCGAATGGTGAGGAGGGTTTTGCGAACGCCGTCCTCATTGCCTTCGTAGGAATAGGGGGCGGGCGCATTCCAGTATGTCACACCGGTGCTTCCACCTGCATTGCAGCCGCTGATCCTTTGCAATGGTGTCCGCGTGTTGCGATGTGTGTGCGAGCTTGATTGAGGCCATTGGCTGGGCGCGAGTTCAAAAGGAAATAAGATCCAGCCCCCGGCTCGGGCTCTGGGAGCATAAAGCGCGGACCTCGAATACGATCGCCTTCGATTGAAGCGCGTTCCACGCTTGATATTCCGGGCAAGGCGCGGGGCAAAAAGTTGATCGAGGCATCCACCGTCCGATGTCCGAATGATTGACGCGTAATCACTGTGGCTCAAATCGATAAGATCGTAGCCGTCCTTTTCTTCTGAGTAAGAGAATGTGAAGTCGGCATTGTATTCGCCCAACAAGCTTTTCGATACCATCACCCGCACTTGGCTATCTTCGCCTCGAACTGGAATTGAGTTCCAGGCGGCGTAGCTAACACCTTGCACCGTATCCCAATCGGTAAGGAGATAAGGCGAAGGCTCGCCAATCTCGATATTCCGATGAGTTTGACAAGTGGCCGGATCGCCCTTGATGACATCACCAGAAGGGCCGACGCAAACATCTTGCACGAGGTAGTCATACAGTTCCAGAGATGCACTGGACTGCGCGAAGGCTTGGCTCGTGGACAAGGCGGTAGCCAAGCAGAATAGCAAGAGAAAGGGTCTCAAGTTTTGTCCTCCAAAGCGTGTGTAGTCTGAGTAAGTGCCCGCCAATGAACGGTGCATGTTCAGAATGATCTGCGATCTCATCGGAATATCCATAGCTGTGTGGATCAAAATAGGCGCATCTGACCACCTATCTCCGGTGGCCGGAATTTTGCACAATTGAGTTCAAAGCTTGGCGCGGTTCTGCCGTGACCAACACCTGCACGCTTGCACGCGATCCTAAATCTTGCTCGGAACATGTCTGCCCACACGCCTTGGGGCTTCATACGGGTGAAGAAATCTGGATCGTTGTCTTTGCCGCCTCTAATGGAGCGAACAATGCTCATCACCTTGCTTGCACGGTCGGGATAATGGACGGCGAGCCATTCGCGGAACAGTGGGGCGACTTCGTGGGGCAGACGCAAGGGGATCCAGTTTGCGCTCTTGACGCCAACCGCTGCAGCCGCCTCGATAATGCCTTCCATAAACTCATCGGTGATCGCCGGGATGATGGGGGAGATCGAGCAATGCACGGGAACACCCAATTCCACCAATTTGCCCAGCGCCTCGATCCGTTTGGCTGGCGAAGTGCAGCGAGGCTCAAGCTTGCCGGACAGTTTTGCGTCGAGGGTCGTCACCGAAATTGCGACTGCCACCAGCTTGCGCCGCGCCATCTCTTTGAGGAGGTCTGCGTCGCGCAGAAGACGGTTTGATTTGGTTGTGATCGTCACCGGATGGCGAGCGTCCAAACATACTTCCAGGATCTGTTTTGTTATCTCGTAGCGTTTCTCAATCGGTTGATAGGGATCGGTGTTGGTGCCCAGCGCAATAGGTGCTGGTCTATAGCCGCTCTTGCTCAGGGTCTTACGGAGAAGGTCCGCAGCACCGGGTTTGGCAAAGAGCTGCGCTTCAAAATCGAGACCCGGCGACAAGTCGTGATAAGCATGGGTAGGGCGGGCATAACAATAGACACAGCCGTGTTCGCACCCACGATAGGCGTTGATCGAACGGTCAAAGGGCACGTCTGGCGAGTTGTTAAACGACAGGATTGTCTTGGGGTGCTCTTCTGTCACATGGGTCCGCAGCTTCACGGGAGGGCCATCGAGGCTTTCCATATGATCGCGCCAGTCGCCATCCACCTTGCGCACTGGAAGGCCAAAGCGGGTTGACACGTTGGCAGAAGGCGCGCCGCGTCCATGAGCGGCTTCGGGATGATGGGGCGTTCTCACCTTGGATTGCATAATCAGAACATATATAGAACATAAGAGTGTTTATGTCTCTAGCAATCTAGGCATCAATTCAACAAAGTTGCAGGGGCGATTGCGGCTGTCGAGTTGTTCAGCAAGGATACCATCCCAACCATCTTTGACCGCTCCGTTGGAGCCGGGAAGGGCGAATAGATAGGTTCCGCGGGCGACGATGGCGCAGGCGCGTGATTGGACTGTGCTGGTGCCGATGGTCTTGTAGCTGAGCCAGCGAAACAGCTCGCCAAAGCCGGGAATATCGCGTGCGCCACCGATGAGTGTGAACGCTTCGGGGGTGACATCGCGGCCTGTTAGCCCAGTGCCTCCTGTCGAGATCACAGCGTCAATCTGAGGGTCGTCGATCCAATCCTCAAACTGCTTGGCAAGAAGGGCGGCGTCATCTTTGACGATGGTACGAGTGACCAGTGCATGCCCTGCACCGGCGACCCGATCTGCGAGGATGTCGCCCGAGGTGTCGGTCTCCGGGCTGCGCGTATCAGAAACGGTAAGTATGGCGATGTTGATGGGCGTGAAAATGCGGGCTCGGTCAATCGCCACGTGTCGTTTTCCTATCGGTTGAGGTTTGCAGACCTCGTCCTAGCGGGAAGGGGAAAAGTAGGCCACTGCCCTTGTGCAAGCGCGCGGCGGCTTGGTGAAGGCGCACCGGCGGCACGTTCATACATCCAGTAATTGCGCATGACGATGGCGACGTAGCCGCGCGTTTCCCAATAGGGGATCGATTCCATCCAGAGCAGCGGATCGCCTTGATCGTTGATCTCATAATTCCAGCGGCTGACCGGAGTTAGCCCAGCGTTGTAGGCCGCCATAATCTTCGGAAGGAGCCCCTGCGTCGCGCCCGAATCGCGCAGCATCTCAAGGTGCTGCTGACCGTAGGCAAGGTTTACCTCTGGCTTGTTAAGGTCGGCGTAGCTCGCGCCGAGGTTCAACCGGCGATTGTGATCGCGCGCGGTGCCGGGCATGATCTGCATTAGGCCGCGCGCGTTGGCGGGGCTCACGGCGCTTGCCCGGAAATTGCTCTCTTGCAGCGCATGAGCGAAGGCGAGCGAAGGGTCAACTCTCCATCCAGTGCTAGGCTGCCAATGCGCAACTGGGAAGCGAAGCGAACTGTCTGCGCGCATTCCGCGCGGCGCGTAATTCGCCATGAAGAGCTGGGTCGAAGGTAGGCCAAGATCGCGCGCCAATCTGGCAATAGCGTAATAGTCTTGCGCCCGGCCGATGCGCGCCTCGTGGCGGAGAACTTCGTCGGCCAGCGCAGGGCGACCAATCTCGACAAGTGCCTTGGCGATGCGGATATTGGGTCGATCGGAAATGGCGCTCCATTCCCCGCTGGAGAGTCGTTGAACAGGAGCGGCAGAAGGCAGCTCAATACCCAGCTGATCTACCGCGAGTAGGCCGTAGAGGCTCTCGTCAAACCGTGCTGCATTCTCCAGGTGCGCTTGCGCTGCGCCCGGTTCACGGCAGCGGATATAGGAACGATGTGCCCAATAATGCGCGGCCGACGTAAGTTCGACATTGGTCGATCGGTCAGCGGCCCTTGAGAAGGCTTCGGCAGCGACTTGGCAAGAGCCCAACCGCCAAGCGGCCAGCCCGGCGACCCATTCGCCCTCGGCCACCCAAGCGCCCGATCCTTCGGCAACGGTTTGAGCCAGAGCCAGAGCATTCTGGTCGTCATTCTCAATGTAGAAGCTCCAGGCAACGCGCTGACGCCATTCGGCACGGGATTCGGGGCTGAGATAGGGATCTGCTTCGAGAAGCACATTATACGCGCTGATGGGGTCGTCATTCTTGATCGCGTCGAGGATCGCTGAGCGGCTCTCGGCAAACAGTGTTCCATCGTCCACCGTGCGAGGGCGTGTGCGTTTTGTGATGCCGGGCTGCCGGGCCAGATTGAGCGTGCGCGGGAAGGTCGGAAGCCACTCTAGCCCACGATTGGCCCCGATTCGACCAAGTTGCTCTGACTGAGGCAGATGGACACCGTCGCGAAACCAATTAGAGATTTGTTCGGCAGAGACCTTGGGGCTTTTGGCGTGAGTATAGAATTCCGCCACCGCAACTTGGTGAAGCACGCTGTCGGTACGCTGGTTGAGAAGCGAAGTGGCTTGATCCCAGCGCTCAGCATCAATCGCTGCAAAGACTTGGGCATAGTGCGCGCGCTCATCTGCATTGAGTTGAGCCGGAATCGAACTCTGGTGAGGGCCATCGCGATCATACCGCGCGACTAGCCCGTCAGTCTGCGCCGAAGCGGCAGGGGCAAAAGCCAATGCGGAAAGCAAACCAAGACCAGCAATTAAAGCACGCATAGAATTCAACGTTATTCCTTGGCCGACCATTCGATCCATCTCCGCCAGAATCGTGCTTTCAAACGGGGCATCGCCATCATGGCGTCGAGCCCCTCGGTCACGAACAACGGTATTGATGAAGGTTTTCGGTTGATTTCGCGTAAATGCGAGAGGTCATTCGTTAATGTGTGGCCCAAAAGCGGTGGGATGCCTGCGCCAAAGGCCAAGAGCCTCTGCGGATTCACATGGTTAACATGAAACTGCGTTACCTCATCCATTCCTGTTGCACTTAGGGTCGCGGTGTCGGCCATTGGCGTGTGACGTGGCAAAGCCGAAGCCAAATAGATCGAATCCTCGGCTAGTCCCATCGCCGAAATGATTCGAGATAGGAGTCGTCCTTGCGGTCCGCTCAGCAGTCTTTCTTTATCGCCCTGCTCAGGATCAATCACGAGCACCATAAGTTCGGCGCCTTGTGGGCCCCTCGGTGCAACCCGCCCCCGCGGTCCAATCGCGTCCAGGCCGGGGGCAGAAAGCCACCACTCTTGAAACTCGCTGAGGGTTGTTGGAGGATTTGGACCTAAGAGATCTACGCGCTTCGGCGCAATTGGCTCTGGCTGCGCGTCTTGCGGCGAAGACAGACCATGCTGAACTTCTCGGATGACCGGAGCACCACTAACGGAATTCGCAGCCTGAGAGCTTCCAGCACTTTTGAGCCAGTCCGTAGCTTCATCGGCAAAGTCACTGTCGACTCCCGCCAACTGCCACCACCCAAGCGCGGCACGCATTTCGTCAGTCAAAGAGGGTGTATCAATGGTCATACGATTCAACGCTCCCCCTTGACTGTGAGCGGCCTGCTTAGCAAGTGCAGTCAGGCACAAAAGATGCGAGATCACTCGCAACAAGATGATTGGGATACAAAAGCTCATGAGCGAACGCGAATCAATGCCATGCGACGTCGTGATTGTGGGTGGTGGGCCAGCCGGCCTTTCCGCTGCGATCCGTTTGAAGCAGCTGAATGAAGAACTCGAAGTCGTTGTCCTTGAGAAAGGCTCAGAGATCGGGGCACATATTCTTTCGGGCGCAGTGGTAGATCCCAAGGCTCTGGGTGAACTTTTCCCCGATTGGCGCGATATGGATTGCCCGATGGCTGAGACCCCAGTGACCGACAACTGGCATTGGTCGCTCAGCAAAACCGGCAAGACTTCGATCCCGCACATCATCATGCCGCCTTTGATGAGCAACAGTGGGTGCTACACTGGCTCTCTTGGCAATATGACGCGTTGGCTTGGTGAGCAGGCTGAGGCTCTTGGCGTCATGGTGTTCCCCGGCTTCCCAGCCTCTGGCGTGATGTATGACGACAATGGCGCGGTCAAAGGCGTTGTCACCCAAGACATGGGCATCGCCGAAGATGGCAGCCAAAAGCCCGACTATCAGCCGGGCATGGAAATCGAGGCGAAATACACTCTGTTTGCAGAGGGCGCGCGTGGGAGCCTTACCAAGGGCATCAAAGCGAAATACGACCTAGAGGCCAATTGCGAGCCACAGGTTTACGGCCTTGGCATCAAAGAGCTGTGGGACGTTGATCCATCCAAGCACGTGCCCGGTCGCGTGATCCACACCCAAGGCTGGCCGCTTAGCGAGAGCGGCACATGGGGCGGGGGCTTCTTCTACCACCAGGCAAACAACCAAGTGGCGATCGGCTTCGTGACAGCACTGGATTACAAGAACCCATGGGTCTCGCCCTATCAGGAATTCCAACGCTGGAAACAGCACCCGGCGATCCGCGAATATCTCGAAGGGGGCACCCGTGTCGCTTACGGCGCGCGTGTCATCAACGAGGGCGGCTGGCAGTCTGTGCCAAAGCTTGCCTTCCCGGGCGGCGCACTGATCGGCTGTGCGGCTGGTTTCGTAAACGTACCGCGCATCAAAGGCAGCCACACGGCGATGAAGAGCGGTATGCTGTGCGCCGAAGCCATCGTGGCGGAGATCGCAAACCACGGAAATCAGCCAGAGCTGCAAGGTTATGAGCCAAGCGTTCGTTCAAGCTGGATCGCGGATGAGCTGAAGCTGGTTCAGAATGCAGAGCCTGCTGTCGCCAAATATGGCGAGGACATTGGTACTATCCTCGCTGGTGCCGATATGTGGATGCGCACTCTGAAGATCGGTCTGCCCATCAGTATGAAGCACCACGCCGATTATACCCAAACGGGCCGGGCTGACCTTTATCCGAAGATCGACTATCCCAAGCCCGATGGCGAGATCAGCTTCGATCGCCTGACCAATGTGGCGTATTCCTTCACCAACCACGCAGAGGACCAACCTGTTCACTTGCAATTGGGTGATGCAGACCTTCAAAAGTCGAGCGAATACGACATCTTTGGCGGGCCATCCTCACGGTACTGCCCGGCGGGCGTGTATGAGTGGGTAGAGGAAGAGGGCAAAGAGCCGCGCTTCCAAATCAACTCGCAAAACTGCGTCCACTGTAAGACTTGCGACATCAAAGACCCCAATCAAAACATCAACTGGGTGACACCAGAAGGGATGGGCGGGCCTAACTATCCGAATATGTAGTGGTTCGGCTGCTTCGTCATTGCGAGAAGCGTAGTGTCGAAGCAATCCAGAGTTGCACGCGAGACGCCCTGGATCGCTTCGCTTCGCTCGCGATGACCAGTGATTGAGCCAAGCATGAGACGCTTTTTGATCATATCTAGAGTGATTGTTTGCTTATTAATCTTCCTCGTCGGTTTGATGTTTGCAGGCTATTCCAGCGAGCTGGTCAAAGTGACTCTTACAGACTTGGATCGGTTTATTTTGGTAGCTGGTTTTATTGTTGGTTTGGGGTCTACCTTGCGTTGGATTCACGACCTTGAGTTTTGGGCACCCCCTGAAACCACTGGTGAAGAGTGATGCAAGAAACCGCCTACGCCAAGATCAACCTTGCGCTGCATGTTCGCAGGCGGCGTGAGGATGGCTATCACGAGCTTGAGACGCTGTTTGCCTTTGTGGATGGCGGCGACACGCTGAGCGCTAAGCCCGCTGATTCAGACCGGGTGACCACCCTTGGCGAATTTGCAGGGGGTATCGACAATCCCTTCGACAACCTTGTGGCAAAGGCCTTGTCCGGGCTCCCGCGCACTGGCGGGCTC
This sequence comes from uncultured Erythrobacter sp., assembly GCF_947502395.1. Lineage (GTDB taxonomy): Bacteria > Pseudomonadota > Alphaproteobacteria > Sphingomonadales > Sphingomonadaceae > Erythrobacter. The sequence continues at coordinate 535,287 of NZ_CANMZM010000001.1, read as the reverse complement.
GATATCACGCTTGAAAAAGTGCTCCCCGTGGCGGCTGGCCTTGGGGGAGGGTCTGCGGATGTGGGCGCCGTGTTCCGGCTGGTGGAGGCACTCCACGGCCTTCCCGATGATTGGCATGAGCGTGCAGCCAAACTTGGCGCAGATGTGCCATGTTGTGTGCGCAGCGAAACGGTAATCGGGCGGGGCACTGGAACAGAATTGGAGCCGCTGGACAGCGACCTTGTCGGAACACCCGTGCTGCTGGTGAACCCTCGCGTGCCGCTTTCAACGGGCCCTGTATTCAAAGCGTGGGACGGACATGATCGAGGGGCCCTGCCGCAAGAATCCGCCAAGGAAATCGCGCTTGCGGGCCGCAATGACCTTGAAGCGCCTGCGTTCAAGCTGTGCCCAGCCATTGTGCAAGTCTTGGACGCTCTCAAAGCGGACAACCCTTGCAAAGCGGACAACCCTTGGCTCGCCCGGATGTCGGGCTCTGGTGCGACTTGCTTTGCGCTTTACGACACGCTTGAGGCCCGCGATGCGGCGCGGGAGCGTTTGAACACAGTGCACCCCGATTGGTGGACGCTTAGCGGGAAGCTGCGGTGACCCTGCCTTACCGACAGATCGGAGAGGCCACATGCGGCGGTATCGTCTGTGTCTCCGACCACGCCTCAAACCAAGTGCCCGAAGGCATAGACTTGCGGATCGACCCCGCCTTGGTGAACGAACACATCGGCGTGGACATTGGGGTTGAGGGTATCGCCGAAGAAATGGCCGCCAACCATGGAGTTCCAGCCCACCTAGCCACCGTCAGCCGCCTCGTCGTCGATCTCCACCGTGAGGAAGAGCACCCCGGAGTGGTCCCTCAGACAAGCGACGGTCATGTCATCCATGGCAATGTAGGCGCGGATGTTGAGGAGCGTCTCAGCAGCATCTACCGACCCTATCACGAGGCAATGTCCAAGTGGCTGGATGAGCGCGCACCTAGCCTCATCATCTCGCTTCACAGCTTCACGCCAAAACTCGCCACAAGCGATGAGCCACGCCCTTGGGAAGTCGCACTGCTTTACAATGAGGATGATCGCGCAGCACGCCATGCAATTCAGCTCTTTGTCGAGGAAGGACTCAATGTTGGTGATAATGAGCCATATTCCGGCAAGCAGTTGAACGCGACGATGAACCGCCACGCGGAACCCTTTGGTCGTCCCTATTGTGCGATTGAGATCCGTCAGGACTTGATTTCGACCACAGAGGACCAGAACCACTGGGCAGCATTGCTTGCCAAAGTGAGTACAAGGGTTGCGCTCACGCTCGACTAAAGGCAGTGCCCGTGTCTCACGCTAAACCTTTCGAGTAACATTATGTCTTTCGACAAATCCAAACTGCCAAGCCGTCATGTCTCTGTCGGCCCTGAACGCGCGCCACACCGCTCGTACTACTATGCGATGGGTATGACCGAGGAAGAGATTGCGCAGCCGTTCGTGGCTGTAGCGAGCGCCGGCAATGACAGCGCGCCGTGCAATACGACTTTGAACGCGCAGGCCGATATCTGTCGCGAAGGTGTGATTGCGAACGGAGGCACACCGCGCCGCTTCAACACGATCACCGTGACCGACGGCATCGCCATGGGCCACCAGGGCATGAAAAGCTCGCTTATCAGCCGCGAAGTGATTGCGGACAGCGTTGAGGTGTCGGTGCGCGGGCACTGCTATGATGCGCTGGTGGGCTTTGCGGGCTGTGACAAAAGCCTGCCCGGCATGATGATGTCGATGCTGAGACTCAATGTACCGTCGATCTTCGTTTACGGCGGTTCGATCCTTCCCGGCACGCACAAGGGCGAGGATGTCACGGTTGTCGATGTGTTTGAGGCCGTTGGTCAGCACGCTGCGGGGAATTGTCCTCTGCAAGAGCTGATAGCGCTCGAAAAAGTCGCATGTCCGGGCCACGGCGCGTGCGGTGGTCAGTTTACCGCGAACACCATGGCTTGTGTGGGAGAGGCCATCGGACTTTCTTTGCCAAACAGCAATATGGCGCCTGCTCCTTTCAGATCACGCGAAGAAATCGCGCGAGGGGCCGGGGCTCAGGTGATGGAGCTCTTGAAGATCAACCTGCGCCCCCGTGATATCTGCACCCGCGAAGCGTTCGAAAACGCTGCGCGCGTGGTCGCGGCAACCGGCGGTTCCACCAACGCCGCGCTGCACTTGCCAGCCATGGCGAGCGAGGCGGGGATCGATTTTGACCTGTTCGATGTCGCCGAGATATTCAAATCAACACCTTACATCGCTGATCTCAAACCCGGCGGGAAGTATGTGGCGAAGGATATGCACGAGGCAGGCGGAATCTACATGGGGATGAAGACGCTCCTCGAAGGCGGTTTCCTTGATCCCAATCCGATCACTGTCACGGGCAAAAGCTTAGGTGAAAACATCGAAGAGATCACTTGGAAGCCCGATCAAAAGGTCTTCTACGATGTGAAGACACCGATCACTCCAACCGGCGGCGTGGTAGGGCTGATAGGTTCGCTTGCACCAGAAGGCGCCATTGTGAAAGTCGCTGGTATGGAACGCCTGCAATTCACTGGCACCGCGCGTGTGTTCGACTGCGAGGAAGATGCTTTCGCCGCCGTTGAAAAGCGAGATATCACAGAAGGTTCCGTTATCATCATCCGCTACGAAGGCCCTAAGGGCGGCCCGGGAATGCGCGAGATGCTCTCGACCACGGCAGCCCTCTACGGACAGGGCATGGGCGAAAAGGTCGCGCTTATCACCGATGGCCGTTTCTCAGGGGCAACGCGTGGCTTCTGCATCGGACATGTTGGTCCAGAGGCAGCGGACTGCGGCCCGATTGCTCTGGTCCAAGATGGCGACACCATCTCTATCGACGCCGAAGCGGGCACGATTGACCTCGAGGTTGAGGAGGCGACCCTCGCTAAACGAAAAGAGGCGTGGCAACCGCGCACGAATGACTACCAATCCGGCGCGCTTTGGCGCTATGCTCAAAATGTGGGGCCAGCGCGCAACGGTGCGCTTACCCATCCCGGAGCAAAGGCAGAAACTCATGTATTTGCGGATATTTAGCAGCCTTCTTGTAATCGGAGCCTTAACCGCTTGCGAGGCGACTCAATCGCCGGAACCGCAGGGTACAACGCTCGATTGCGCAATTGGCTCGGGCGCGGAATTTGACGCAGTCTGCACGCTCGAATGGATTGACGAAGAGTGGGGGCAGGAGTTTCTAATACACCATCCCGGAGGCGGTTTTCGCCGGTTTTTGATAAAGGAAGATGTCAGCGGCGTAATCGTCAAGGACGGCGCAGAAGATGTTGAAATGGTTGACCCATCTCCGAAAGGCTTGTGGCAATTCTCCGTCAATGGGGACCGCTATTTGATGCCTACACCACCGCCATCGCAAGTGTGATGGGTCCAGAGCAAATACTCACAACACAGCAAATGCGCGATGCCGAGCAGCGTATATTCGATGCTGGCACTCCCGTGTTTGACCTGATGAAGCTTGCCGCTAGCCGAGCGGCAGAATGGATCCGTCGCATTGCCGCAGGACGAAACGTTACTGTATTGTGTGGCTTCGGGAACAATGGCGGCGATGGCTATGTGATCGCCCATTGTCTGCAAAAGGCAGGGTTGGTGGTCCAAGTGATCGCGCCCGAGCCTCCCAAGACATCTGCAGCGAAGCAGGCACGCGCACTTTGGGGAGGCGAAGCTCTGACATCGGGCGGAGGCGCACATGGCGAAGTCTTGGTCGATTGCCTGTTTGGTTCAGGACTCACACGGCCTCTAAGTGGTGCGCTTGCCCTGCTGCTGAGGGACTTGGCCGAGCGTCACCAGACCTTGATAGCACTCGACGTGCCCAGCGGGATCGCAAGCGACACGGGCGAGCTTCTGAATGAGAGCCTACCGCGTTTTGACGTGACTCTTGCATTGGGTGCGTGGAAAATTGCACATTTCACGCTTCCAGCCCGCGATTGGATGGGCGAAGAGAGGCTAGTCCCGATTGGGATTGACCTGGTGGAAGGGGCGATGGAGCCGCTTTGCAAACCCCATATCCTCGCGCCGTCTAGCGACTCTCACAAGTATCTGCGCGGTCTTGGAATTGTAGTGGGTGGTGCCATGCCAGGGGCGGGTCAGTTAGCGGCCGAAGCGGCCATGAGAGCGGGAGCGGGATATATCAAACTTGCGTCGCAAGCAGCCGATCAGGCGCCAAATTCCGGCCTCGTGCAAGAGAGCGGGCCGCTCGATTCTGTCTTATCGGATGAACGCATCGCCGCCCTGCTTGTGGGTCCCGGCCTTGGACGCGATGATCGCGCACGGGAGCGGCTTGAACTGGCCCTCGCAATGAAGAAACCGATCGTGCTCGATGCGGATGCTCTCCATCTCATTTCTCCAGAGATGTTGGACGACGGTGTACCCGTGCTCGCCACTCCGCACGATGGAGAGTTGCAGGCCCTGTGTCGCCAGTTCTCGGTTGTAGCGGATACTCGACGAGGGCGCGCTCAAGCGCTTGCATGCGCCGCCAATATAGTTGTGCTCGCGAAGGGCCCCGACACCGTGATTGCTGGCGTTGATGGCCGTGTGACGCTCGCACCGGCTGCGCCCGCTTGGCTTTCGGTTGCGGGAACCGGTGATGTGCTCGCCGGGATTGCGCTTAGCCGCATGGCGACGGGTACCGATGCCTTCAGCGCAGCCTGCGAGGCCGTGTGGTTGCACGGTGAGGCAGCAAGGATGTGCGGGCCAGCCTTCACTCCGCTTGAGCTCGCCAAAGCCGTGCGCAATGCTTTGGCAAAACGCTTGTGAGCAGCGCCCGCGAGATTGTGAGAATTGCTGCGAAGGGCGATGGGGTTACCGAAAACGGTGAACATTTCGCGCGCGCCGTACCCGGTGACCTGATCGAAACCGACGCGACTCTCTCCCGTGGCCCACATCATATCGACCCAGTGTGTCGCCATTTCGGCATCTGCGGCGGATGCCAGTTGCAGCATGGGGATGACACCGTACTCAGACGTTTCGTGCGCGAGCGGGTAGTCAACGCGGCCGAAGGACAAGGCCTGAAGATTGGCGAGCTGCTGGACGAGCACCTTTCGCCCACGCATTCGCGCCGCAGGGCAGGGCTTCATGCCCTTCGAGTGAAAGACGGAGCGGTTCTCGGCTTTAAGGAGGCTGGCGCGCACCGCTTGGTCAATCTCTCCGAATGCCCTGTGCTTGCTCCTCAACTGGTTGATTTGATCGATCCATTGCGCGAATTTGTCGCGAACCATGGACCCAAGGGCAATGTCGATCTGGCGCTAACGCAGTGCGATCAGGGGATTGACCTTGGCCTCACTCATTTCCCGCTTGATGGTTTATCTGCGATCGAAGCGGTGTTGGATTTCGCGCAGACGCATGGCCTTGCAAGACTCACCGTTGATCAAGGCTATGGTCCTGAAACCCAATGGGAACCTGAGCCCGCTACGGTGACCCTGTCCGCACTGCCGGTGTCGCTACCACCCGGTGCCTTCTTGCAAGCGACCCCAGATGCCGAGGCGCGGATGATTGCTGATGCAGCTGAGTGGCTTGGCGGTGCACGTATAGTCGCGGATCTGTTTTCGGGGCTAGGGACCTTCGCATTTGCTTTGGCAAGAGCCGGGAAGGGCGATCGCAAGGTTTTGGCTGCGGAGGCTGACCAAGCCGCTCATTTGGCGTGCAAGGCGGCGACAGCGCGTACTGGTGGGAGTGTGATTGCGTTGCACCGCGACCTCTTTCGCAATCCGTTGCAAGCCTCAGAACTCGGCCGCTTTGATGCTGCGCTGCTGGATCCGCCGCGTGCCGGCGCGAAAGCACAAATCGCCCAGATCGCCGCAAGCTCCCTTTCCCGTGTGGTCTATGTCAGCTGTAACCCCTCAAGTTGGGCGCGCGATGGAGCAGTTTTGGCTGAGGCGGGCTTTAAGCTCAAACGCCTGCGACCCGTTGGCCAGTTTCGGTGGTCCACCCATGTCGAGCTGGCGAGCTTGTTTGAGCGCTAAGCGCCGTTAGCTCCGCAACGCGGCGAGGATTTGGTTCTCCAACCACTCTCGATGCTCGGGTTCAACGTAGGAATGTCCGGCACCTTCGCAGCGCCTAATTCGTGGATCGTTTTTGTCCCAAGTGCTTTCAAAAAGCTGCGCAGTTCTGTCATTTCCTGCCAGAACGAAGTGGACCTTTCCGGCGAAGCCCTCGAGCCCTCTTCGCATATCCTCTGCAAGGCCACTGGGCTCGGGCGTGGATCGCAGGGATGCGACGACTCCTCTTGTGAGCTTGCGGAAATTCACGCCGCCCTTGAGCAGTCGCAAAATCTCCTTCGGGTCTTTGAGCTTGGCGGCATAGCGTGACCGGATTGCTTTGGCGCTATGTTGAGGGACGATCTCCGAACTGCCTTCCTCGATCGTCCAAGGGTTGGATAGGATAAGCCCATCAAACCCGGCACCGCTTTGGAGCATCAGAGCAGATGCGGCATCGCAATTGCCAAAGGCGAAGACTCTGTCGAGCTGTGGTGCGACCGCACGAAAGGACTCATGCGCGGCTCTGATATCATCCGTCGTTTTGCGAAAGCCGCGATTTTCACCCTCGCTGTCACCTGTACCGCGACGGTCAAAGCGAAACACGGGAAAACCCTTCTTTGCCACCCGAGCTGCGAGCTGGGATTGACCCGAAAACGCCCCAGAACGAATTTCATTGCCGCCGTTTACTATCAGCAGACCTGTGACCCCTGGGGCTGTGTCGAGCGAGCCCGCAAGCGTAAGCCCTCGGCAGCCAAATTCGAACTGCAGGCGGCTCATCCGGCATCCTCCAATTCGCCAGCTATAATGGCCGCGAGCGCCTTGGATGCTTTGTAATCATCATCTGGTTCGGCACGGAGCCAGAGGCCTCTGCCACCAAGGTCCTTTTGCGTAACAACTGTCTGAAAGTCGGTTTGAACCGGCTCAGCTGTCTCCAATTCCCTGAACATTTTCGAGCCGATATGCCAGCCCGCCAGCATCAATCCTTCCTTGCGTCCTAACTCGATCAGTCCTTCTGAGCTTTCCTCGCGTCCAGCCTCGCGCGCGGCGATTGTCCGGGCTCGGATCATGGCTCTAAGCAATTTGGGCCCTGAAAGCGGTGCAAAGTGCCAAGTAGGCAAGGATGGTGGGGAGAGGAGGGTGCCGGCTCGGATCGTCAGCACATCGGTGATGTCGAAGGCCTCCATTGCGGCCTCAACAACGGTGCGCCAGCTCTCAAGCGTTTGGAGTTCAAGCGGCTCGAGACTCTCATTGCATCCGGGCAGATCGGGTAGGAAAGAGTCCACGCCCCTCTCTTTGAGCGCATGCATCATCTGGACTGTGAACCGGCGCATCTTGTTGGCTTCGTCAAACAGCGCAGGCAGGACCAGAACACGCCGCTCTCTCGCGCGATTAAACGTGAACAAGAGTTCATCAGAGCTACCACCGCACGCAAGTGGGGCTTGCCAAGTCGCGATCGTGCGCGCCCCGGACCCGGACACTTGGGTTAGGCCTCGCTCAACTTGGTCTCGGCAAAGGCGAGAAGGCCGCCGTAAGTCTCGAGCATTTCCGCGTCGACGTCTTCATCCTCGACGATTATCTCGAGACGATCTTCGATCTCGGTGAGGAGGCCAGCGACAGCCATAGAGTCGAGCTCGGGCAAATGCCCAAACAGACCGCTTTCTTCATTCAGGGCTTCGGCTTGCTCTGCATCAATACCCAACACGTCGGCAATAATCGACTTGAGCTCGCTATCCAGCGTCTCTTTACTCATCGCGGCGCTGGTTTCGGCCGGTTCCGAGCTCGTCGCCTGACTGTCCTGTTCTAAAGGCATTTAACCCTCAAATCTCGCAATTACACTTCAGCGTCGGGCCCTTTACCACGTGGAGGACAAGGTGCAAGCGCGGGCGGGTTCGGGAGTGTCAGCCTTTTTGCGGTTAGGCGCGCAAGATCAAGCCACGCTCTTGGCGAGGAAAGGTCAAGACAATCAATCTGGTAGCGTGGCCGAGTGCTCTCCATCCAGTCCGACTTATAACTTTGCGTGCCCGTCCCAAAGTCGACCACCTCCACGTGATCTATGTCTATCACATGCTGGAAGAGAGCGGCTGACAGCGTCGTACCAGCCGAGATTTTTCGCGCGCTTTCGAGATGCGCGAGTTTGTGGATGTAAGCTGTCCCTGCTTCCACTGTCCAGAATTGGGCGGCGACGGGATCTTCATCGCAGAATGCCAACCCAAGGCGAAGTCGTCCGGCATGGCCTTCTTCACGAGCGAATTTACGCAGCATTTCGGGCTGATCTTCGTCGGGTTTCCAACTCGCTTGGTAGGTTGCCTCAAAAGCGTCCCACAAAGCTGGGTCGAAGTGCGAAACAATCAGGGTCTCGACCTTTCTTGCCTTACGCTTCAGAGTTGTCCGAAGTCTGCCGGGGCGCGATGCCCAATACTCATCGAAACTGCGCTCTTGAACATGGAGAACGTGGTTGGTGTCGCATTGGGTGACTTCCACACGCCAACCGGCCTTGGCGAAGGCGCGAGAAAGGCGTGTGGCTGAACTGTCCTCTTCGGGTACTGGCGATAGTGTGACGCGATGCGATCGTGCTTTGAGCTGCCGAGCGATCTGTTCAAGCAATCGGTCCCCTTGCTCGCCATCCGACGCCAAGTGGCGCCAGGTAAAACTGTACCAATTTCTTAAAGGTGTTATGTGGCCGTTTACCTCGTGGAGAGCGAGCGCTGCGGTGTTCTCGGCATCGCTTGCAATGGCAATAAGAGGGGTGAGCCCGGTCTCGGCGAGAAGCTCATACCACTCGGCGCGGTCGAACGGGGCACGCGCTTCACCTGCCGAGCCGTTGGCAATCAGCTCTTGCAAGACGTTAACCCTGTCGTGATACCGCGCTTCGATCACTCGCAATGTGCCCTTCAAAAGGATCCCAATGACTGAAAGCCCCGATCCCACGCCGTTTCCGCTTGATCACCTCGTTGAAAGAGCGTGTGAGAACGGTATGGGCGAGCGACCTGCATTGGTGCTTCGGGATAAGGTCCTTAACCACAAGGCGTTAAGAGAGCGTGTGGCTTCTCTAGCCGGATGGTTGGCGCGAGAAGTGCCGGAAAAAGGAGCGCGGATTGCCTCTTGGGCTGCTAAAGGCGAGCTTACTTGTCTTTTGCCATTGGCTGCAGCGAGGGCGGGGTTGGTGCATGTGCCCATCAATCCACTCCTGAAGCGCGCGCAGGTTGCGCATATCCTTGCCGATAGCGGCGCAGGAATGTTGATCGCAACGCCTTCGCGCCTGAAATCGCTTGAAGGAGGCGACGTGCCGAACGCCTGCTTAGCGCTGGACGAAGGCTCTGCGCTTGCAAAAGCGGATGAGACTGAGCTCAAAATTGGTCCGTCAGAGGCTGATGCGAACGAGCTTTGCGCAATCCTCTACACGAGTGGTTCCACCGGTCGTCCCAAGGGCGTGATGTTGAGCCATGCCAATCTGTGGCTCGGCGCGGTGAGCGTCGCACATTATCTCAAGCTTGCCAGTGATGATGTGACGCTCGCGGTCCTGCCGTTGTCGTTTGACTATGGACAGAATCAGTTGCTTTCCACCTGGTATGCGGGCGGTAGCGTGGTTCCGCTCGATTTCCTCTTCCCGCGTGATGTATCGAAGGCCTGCGCAAAGCATGGTGTGACCACATTGGCGGCCGTCCCGCCGCTTTGGGTGCAGTTGACGGAAATCGATTGGGCTGAGGAAGCTAGCACTCCCTTGCGAAGGCTAACCAATAGCGGCGGTGCGCTAACCACGGATTTGGTGGAAGATTTACGTGGAACTTTCCCGCAGGCAGATCTCTATCCGATGTATGGCCTCACTGAGGCGTTTCGCTCGACTTATCTTGAGCCCGAACTCGTGGACATCCACCCCACAAGCATGGGCACCGCGATCCCTTTTGCCGAGATTTTGGTTATCAATGATGGGGGCACGGTCGCTGGTTCGGATGAAGAAGGCGAGCTTGTCCATTGCGGGCCGCTGGTCGCACAGGGCTACTGGAAGGACGAGAAGCGCACTTCCGAACGGTTTAAGTCTGCGCCTGAGTTCTCTGCCCATGGCGGCACTTCTGTTTGGTCAGGAGATCGAGTCAAACGAGACGAAAATGGGCTGCTCTATTTCGTCGGACGGCGGGATGCGATGATCAAGAGCGCGGGCAATCGCATAAGCCCACAGGAGATCGAAGAGGCCGCTGTTGCCGCTGGCTTGGTGGCCGAGGCTGTCGCGCTTGGCATTCCAGATGATCGGCTTGGTCATGCCGTCCATCTGGTGGTAAGGGGCAGCGGGGATGATCAAGAGCAAGCCAATCTTCCCAAGGCGTTACTCAAGGAACTTCCAAACTTCATGCAACCACAAGTGATCCATTGGCGGAAAAAAATGCCTCTCAATCCCAATGGAAAAATTGATCGCACAGCGCTCTATCGTGAGTTGAGCCAGGGCGCTGCCCAATGAAGATCAAACCTCTTGGGCCAATTCCCGTAGGATACAGCGCGCTCGATGGAGAATTGGCGATTAGCGGCCATAAGGTGAGCGATCTGGTCGAGACAGCTGGACGTACGCCGCTCTTCGTCTACTCCAAATCGCTCATTGATGCTCGTGTGGCGCAATTGCGCGATGTATTGCCTGGGCGCATTGGGATTAACTACGCGGTCAAAGCCAATCCACACCAAGATGTGATCTCGCATATGGCTGATCTGGTTGACGGTTTTGACATCGCGTCATCGGGTGAGCTTTCGATGATCGAGCGCGCTGGAATAGACCACTCGCGTGTAAGTTTCGCCGGGCCTGGGAAGCGCGATGACGAACTTGAAGCGGCGATCACGGCAGGCGTCACGTTAAACTGCGAGTCCGAAAGTGAGGCGCAGCGCTCGCTTGCTATTGGGCAAAGCGTTGGAAAAGCCCCGCGCATTGCTATTAGGGTCAATCCCGACTTTGAGCTCAAAGGTTCGGGCATGAAGATGGGTGGAGGCGCAAAGCCCTTTGGCGTTGATGCTGAGCGGGTGCCAGCGCTAGCCAAGTCGCTGATTGCGGAAGGGGCAGAGTGGCGCGGGCTGCACATCTTTACGGGCAGCCAGACGCTTGATGCTGATGCAATCATAGAAGCGCAAAGCAACGTGCTGAATTTGGCGCAAAAGTTATCCGAATCCATTGGAGAGGTGCTGCCCAAACTCAATATGGGTGGCGGGTTTGGCATCCCTTATTTTCCGGGAGACACTCCTCTCGATCTGGCAGCTGTCGGTGAGGTTCTCCATAATCTAGTCGAGGCCCGAGCGGAGGCACTTAAAGACACGGACCTTTGCATTGAGCTAGGGCGTTTTCTGGTTGGCGAGGCGGGGGTCTATCTGTGCCGGGTGGTCGATCGCAAGGTTAGCCATGGGCAGACCTACCTTGTCACAGATGGCGGACTGCATCACCAACTCGCGGCCTCGGGCAATTTCGGCACCGTGGTGCGCCGCAATTATCCGGTCGCCATAGCTTCACGCTTTGACGCTCAACCGGATGAGGTGGTTAACGTGGTTGGGTGCCTGTGCACCCCTCTTGATCGACTTGCAGACTTAGCGGAAATGCCACGTGCACACGTTGGCGATCTGGTCGCGGTGTTTTGCGCCGGTGCCTACGGAGCAAGCGCCTCTCCAGCGAACTTCCTTGGGCATGGTCCAGCAGCTGAGTTCCTTGTTTAAGCTTCGTTAATGCCGCTGTCCCGTAATGGGATTGCCCTCGATTAGTCCCATTATCACTAACATTATATTCACCATTATGGGCGAGAAACTCCGGGTCATTCGCGGATAAAGCCGATTGTGCAGGTCGCTCCTGCAAATTTGCATCGGTTTCCGCAGCAACTGACCTGAGGAATTGCATCGATGCCCATTTCGCCCTCTTTTGCACGCCTGGCCGGCGCTCTTTTTGCGACGACGACGCTCGCCGCGTGCGCAGGAACTGGACCCGAATTACCTTCTGCAAGCTATGCAGAATCGCAGTCCGAGCCCACCGAAGAGTACATCATTGGCCCGCTGGATCAGATCACGATCCACGTGTGGCGTAACCCTGAACTGAGCGCCGAGGACATCCAGGTTCGTCCCGACGGGCGGATCACCATTCCGCTGGTGCGTGATATGCCTGCTGTCGGCAAGACTGCTACACAGCTTCAAGATGATATCCGTGATGTGCTTGTGCAATATATCGAGCAGCCGATCGTCTCGGTGATCGTGAATGAGTTCAATTCGACTTTCGATCAGCAGATCCGTGTGGTTGGCTCGACAGAGCAACCCTCAAGCTTGCCATATCGCGCCAATATGACCGTGCTAGATGCCATGATCGCCGTTGGCGGTCTCGGAGAGTTCGCTGCGGGCAATCGAGCAAAGTTGCTGCGCATCGACCGTAATGCGGGCACCCAAAAGGAATATCGTCTGCGCCTCGCTGACCTTCTTAAGCGCGGGGACAGTAGCGCCAACGTCATGCTCAAGCCAGGTGATACGATAATCATCCCTGAGAGCCGGTTCTAGGGGGCGTCGCCGGGAGGATGAACGAGCTCTTCGAAGAATTGCGCGCGGCGCTTTATTCGGTCTGGCACCGCCGCTGGATCGCGCTTGCTGTTGCTTGGGGCGTTTGCCTGTTGGGCTGGCTTGCCGTCGCCCTTATTCCGAATTCCTACGAATCCAAGGCACGGATATTTGTCGATGTCGATGATGTGCTGTCCGAACAACTTGGCATTGCGGGGGACGGCAAAGAAGAAATCACGCGCGTTCGTCAGACGCTGTTGAGCTCGGTAAACCTCGAAAAGGTCATCACCACATCAAGGCTAGGCGACGGGATTTCTGATCGTCCTGGTCTCGAGCGCGCGATCGCGTCACTTTCCGAAGATGTGAAGATTGAGAGCGAGGAGGATAACCTTTTCTCGATCACCGCATCGGTTGGTGAGGGTGGTTTGAGCGATTCTCAGAATGCCGTTCTTGCTCGTGATATCGTGCAGAAGCTGCTCGATATCTTCCGCGAAGAGCACATCTCGGGAAATCGAGCCGAAATCAGCGGCGCGATCAACGATCTCAATGATCAACTTGAAGAGCGCAAACTTGAGCTTGAGCAGGCGGAACAAAGACGTCTCGCTTTCGAAGCACAATATCCTGACCTGATTGGAGGCACCGCAACGCTTTCGACCCGGGTTCAGCAATCGCGCACTGAGCTGCGTGATATCGATGCTGATTTGGCTGCTGCGCAAAGCGCGCTTGCAGCCATGAACAATCAGATTTCGAGCACGCCTCGCACCATTGTGAGCGGCGCAGGAGCCTCAGGTCCACAGGCAGCTTTGCTGCAGGCGCAGACACAATTGGCTGGATTGCGTGCGCGTGGCTTGACCGATGAACATCCTGATGTGGTTGCAACGAGCCGCCAGGTTGATTTGCTCACTCGCCAAGTGGCGGCGGCGGGCCCTAACGACGTGACTGGCACTCCCAATCCCGCTTACACACAGCTTTTGGCCCTTAGAGCTGACCGTCAGGCCTCGATTGAGTCGCTTCAATCGCGAAGGGCTGCGCTGCAATCACAGCTGGCATCACTGGCTGCAAGCCAAGCGACCGAACCTGCTGTGGCTGCCGAAGCGAACCGTATCAGCCGCGATTATGAAGTTTTGCGCGATAATTATGAGCGACTCCTCGAAGACCGCGAGAAACTGCGCACGCGCGGTGATGTGGTCGATGAGACCAGTCAATACAAATTCGATTTGATCGATCCGCCAGTCGTTCCGCAGCAACCCGCGGCACCGAACCGTCCTCTTCTTCTGCTGGGTGTGCTGATCGCAGGCATTGGCGCTGGAGCAGGCGTGGCCTGGATCATGGGTCAATTGCGTTCGGGCTTTGCGACCACGCAAAGGCTTGAAAAATTGATGGGCCTGCCAGTGATTGGATCGGTCTCGCTGAACCTCTCGGACACAGCTGAAGCCTTGCGCAGACGGCGCTTCAAGCAGTTCGCCGGAGCTAGCGCGGCCCTTGTTGGTGTGCTCGCCCTTCTTCTGGTCATCGAGGTCGTCTCGGTAGGGACGATCGCGTGAGGAGACCCTGATGACTGAGCATTCAAACTTCTCTCGCAAGACTGCGCGCAAAGCATCGCTCCTGGAGCGGGCTGATGCGGTATTTGGACTGGACGGGTTTGGTGCGAAACCAGTGCCCGCTAACTTACCCGCCACGCCGCGGGCCATTATACCACCAAACAAGCGCGCGGCGGTCAAAGGGAATCAGCAGTTTGAGGTGCCTTCAGACGACGCGAGTGAAATTGCGCCTAGGCAGGCCGAACCCAAGGTAGAGCGCGCTGTCGCTCTTCGGGGCCCACGTGTCCAGATTGATCGTGATGTGCTTGAGGCAGAGGGACTAATCTCGCCAGAAGCGCCTGTGACCGGGCTTCTAGAAGAATTTCGCATCGTGAAGCGCGAGCTTCTCGCCGATGCGCGTCATTCTGGCGATGACCTTGCGCGCCGTGTATTGGTGTGTTCGCCGCATGCGGGTGAGGGCAAGACCTATTGCGCCACCAATCTGGCTATCGCGCTGGCGACTGAACGTGACATTGAAGTCATCCTGGTGGATGCCGATGTGATCAATCCATCGGTAACCCGCCGTCTAGGCGTTGAAACTGGTTCCGGACTGATGGATGCGCTGGCCGATAAGAGCCTGCGTCCCGAAGACCTTGTTTCCCCGACCGATATCAAGGGGCTCTACATCCTGCCCGCTGGCGCAAGCAGCGCACGCGATGCCGAGTATCTGACCAGCAAGCGTACAGGCCAAGTCCTCGATCGTTTGACCCGCGGTGCGCCAAACCGGTTCCTTATCTTCGATACACCACCAGCACTTGCTGCATCGCCTGCCGCTGAGTTGGCTGCGCACGTTGGTCAGGCGCTCGTTGTGGTGCGTGCAGATGAAACAAGCCGGGCTGCGCTCGACGATGCTGTCCAGCTCCTATCCGCGTGTGACGACATCAAGCTCTTACTCAATGCAACACAATTCAGCCCGTCCGGTCGCCGATTTGGCGACTACGGCGAGAGGGAGGGATGACAATGCGTTATCTGAACAAATGTCTAGTCGCCATGGTCGCTGCAATGGCAGTAACCACCCCTGTAGCGGCTCAAGAAGGCGGAGACCGTGCAGTCACCTTACAGCCCTATATTGAGGTTTCACAGATCGTATCGGCAGAGCTGTCGCCTGGAAGTGAAACGCTTACGTTCACGCAGCTTGCTGCCGGCGTGGATACTGCCATCCAAGGACGCAATAGCGGGGCTTCGGTCTCGGTGCGATATGAGCGCAATATCGGCTATGGTGACGATTCTGTAGACACCGACACCGTCAGCGGCATTGCACGCGGCTATCTTTCGGTCATCCCACAAAGCCTGACGCTTCAGGCTGGCGGGCTTGCAAGCCGCACTCGCGTGGATGGCAGCGGTGCCGTGTCGCCAAACCCGCTGGTAAGCGATGATGCGACGAGCGAGATTTACAGCGGCTACATTGGCCCTGATTTCCGGACCCGTGCCGGCGCCTTCGAGATCGCTGGCAATGCGCGCGTTGGTTACAATCGGTTTGAAGCGAATGATGCGGTGTTCAACTCCGCTGGTGAACAGGTTGATATCTTCGATGACAGTGTGACCTATTCAGGCCGTGTCGCTGTTGGTACCCGTCCGGACGACCTCCTGCCAATTGGGGTGGCCGTCAGCGCTGGAGGCTTCCAAGAAGATCTATCCAACCTCGATCAGCGTGTCCGCGATGTCTATGTACGCGGCGATGTGACCGTGCCGGTATCGCCCACTTTGGCGATTGTAGGCGGCGTTGGCTATGAAGATGTAGAGATTTCAAGTCGCGATGCAGTCCGCGATGCCGATGGCAATCCAGTCTTTGGCGATGATGGCCGACTGATCACCGATAGCGCTTCGGATCGCCTGCTCGCATTCGATGTCGATGGCCTTTTGTGGGATGTCGGTGTCCTTTGGCGCCCAAGTTCTCGCACCAGTCTCGAAGCGCGTGTGGGGGAACGCTATGACAGCACCACCTATTACGGGACCTTCACCTATGTCCCGAGCAGCCGTAGCTCGTTTGCGGTTCAGGTCTATGACGGAGTTTCCGGCTTTGGCGGTGTACTCAACAACTCGCTGGCGCAGCTTTCGAGCGACTTTACAGCGCAGCGCAACCCGCTTTCAGGCGATTTCGGGGGTCTTGTGCAAAGCGAGGACGGAGTTGGCCTGATCAATCCGCTTGGCTCAATTCGCAGTGCTGCCTTCCGGGGTCGCGGAGTGGCCGCGAGCTATCAGCAGCGTATCGGTCGACTGAACGCGGCTCTTGGCATTGGTTATGACCGTCGCACTTTTATTGCAGCCGAAGGAACCGCGCTCGCAGGCATCGATGGGCTTCGTGATGAAAGCTACTACATTACAGGCTCGCTGAGCCGCGAGATCGGCCGAAGCGGTGTGTTGGCAGCCAATGCCTATGCCAACCGGTTTGAGACCGGCGGCGACGAAAACGGCGATTTAACCGCCTTTGGTGCATCCGCCGCCTTTAGTCGCACAATCGCCAGTCGACTGTCTGCACGCGCAGCGGTCGCAGTGGATTATTTCGACAGCGAATTCACTGATGAAGATTTTGCCACAGCCACAGCTCTGCTGGGCCTCCGGTATGACTTCTAAGGGATCGATGGAGCGTTAGGGAAAATGTACGATCAATATTACGGCTTTAGTGGACGACCGTTTCAGCTGACCCCTGATCCAGAGTTCTATTTCGAGAGCGCGAGCCACAAAAAGGCGATGAGCTATCTTGGATACGGGCTCAATCAGGGTGAAGGTTTTATCGTCATCACCGGCGAAGTGGGCGCAGGGAAATCAACACTTGTTGCGCATCTAATGGAACGCATTGATCCAGAGGCGCTGACTGTGGCTCAGATTGTCACTTCCGCGCTCGATGGCGAAGAGCTTATTCATGTTGTGGCTCAGTCCTTTGGAATTGCGCTAGAAGGCAACGACAAGGCGGGCGCGCTTGGTGCAATTGAGTTATTCCTCCAGGAAGAAGCACGCGCGGGCCGCCGTTGTTTGCTCATCGTGGATGAGTGTCAGAATTTGGATTTCACCGCGCTCGAAGAGCTGCGCATGCTTTCCAACTTCCAACTGGGCTCGCACCCGCTTTTGCAGAGCCTGCTTCTGGGTCAGCCCGAGTTTCGCAAGACATTGGCGCATCACCCAAACCTCGATCAACTGCGACAGCGTGTCATCGCATCGCATCATCTTGAGGCGCTCGATGAAGAGGAACTGGAGGACTATGTCCACCACCGTCTGACGCATGTGGGCTGGGAAGCTCAACCGGTTCTGGGTGAGGGGCTACTGCCTGGGCTCTATGCCGCGACCGATGGAATCCCGCGTCGTGTGAACCAGATCATGAACCGCATCCTCCTTCTCGGAGCGATCGAGGAGCGTGGTGAGGTGGGCGTTCAGATGCTGGACGCTGTTCTTGACGAGATGCAGGAAGATCAACTGCGTGGAGGAAACCGGGTTAAAGCATCGGAAGCTGCCGTTGAGGTGATCTTAGAGCACTCGGAAGAGACTCGCCATTTAGATCCTGCGCCAAAGCCCACAGTGCATCTCGATGTTCCTGCTGAGCCGGTAACTCCCGAAGCCCAGGCTGAGATTGAAAGCGTGCCCGCAACCGAAGTGGCCGCGATTATGGCGCAGCGTGATGCCCGTACTGCTGAACTCGAAGCGGCAATTGGCGAGCTTCAAGCGGCAGGTGCCGACCCCGAGCACAAATTGACTTTGACAAGTGATGGCGAGGACGTGAGCGAAGCCCTTGGCCGCATCGAAGCTCGGCTTGAAGAGCAGGAACGTTCGTTCCGTCATGTGCTTACAATGCTGATCGAATGGCTCGAGGACGACAAGCCGCGCGAGGCGGCCTGATAGATGAATGCCGAAAGCCCATTCCCTTTCCCGGATGCTATAAGCGAGCCCATCGTCAACGGATTATCCGTCGATGTTGAGGATTGGTTTCAAGTGGGTGCGTTTGAGGAAGTCATTGCCCGCAGCGATTGGGACAGTCTTGATGCCCGCGTTGAGGGCAATGTGGATCGTATTCTTGATCTGTTTGCCGAGGCGGATGTCAGCGCGACCTTTTTCACTCTTGGATGGGTCGCCAAACACAGCCCGCATGTGATCCGCCGTATCGCCGACGCGGGCCATGAGGTGGCGAGCCATGGGCTTGACCATGCGCGAGTCTTCACTCTTGAACCATCGCAGTTCGCCGAGGACATTCGTGTCACTCGCGAAATTCTTGAAGATGTATCGGGGCAGGCGGTCACGGGCTACCGCGCACCGAGTTTCTCCATTGACCTACGTTCGGCATGGGCATTCGATGTGCTGGCCGAACAAGGATACCGATATTCATCAAGCGTCGCCCCGATTGTGCATGACCATTATGGTTGGCGCGATGCTCCGCGATTTGCATTTCGCCCTATCCAAGGCGCGGAGTTGGTCGAGATTCCCGTGACGACAGCACAGTTCGGTTCGAGGAGGTTAGCCGCTGGGGGAGGGGGATTCTTCCGCGTACTGCCGTATGCATTTTCGCGTTGGGCAATCGCGCAAGTGAACCGCGAGGATGACCGTCCGGCGGTGTTCTATTTCCACCCTTGGGAAGTGGACCCGGAACAGCCTCGTGTGGGAAATGCATCACTCCGCTCGAAGCTTCGTCACTACACCAATCTTGAAAAGATGGCGGGCAAACTGCGAAAGTTAGTGTGCGAGTTTGAATGGGGGCGGATGGATGCGCTAGCTGAGATTGAGGCGCGTCGAGCTATCGAATTCCCGGTATCGCCGGTTGGTGGTGGAGGGGTAAGATGAATGCACCCGTCCGCCTTTCGCTCAAGGCTTCGCCAGTTGATCTTAAGGATGCGAAACTCCTCAAGCGGATTGATGGCTTTGTGGCCGAGCAAGGCGCAAGCCTCTTTCACCGACCACAATGGCTGAAGGCTGTGGAGTGGGGGACGGGCCGACGCGCTGGCGGCTTTGTGGTTGAACAGCTTGGGGTAATCCGGGGCTGGCTGCCCATTACCGAGGTGCGATCATTCCTTTTTGGCAAAGCGCTCGTTTCAAGCGGTTTTGGTGTAGGCGGCGGGATTGTGGCCGAAACTCCTGAGGTTGCGAATGAGCTTGCAAGGGTGGCACAAAAACACGCGGTCAAGCTTGGTTTCGGCAGTGTTGAGCTGCGTGGCGGTGCGGTGCCCGAGGGTTGGGAGGCTGTCACTGACAAGCATTGTGGGTTCGAACGTCCCCTCGCCGCCGACGACGAAGCTGAACTGCTCGCCATTCCGCGCAAGTCACGTGCCGAAGTGCGCAAAGGTGTCAAAAACGGGCTCGAGGTGCGAATTGGGCGATCTGTTGAGGACTTGGCGGCGCATTATGCGGCCTATTCGGAGAGTGTTCGAAACCTAGGCACTCCCGTGTTTCCCAAATTGCTGTTTCGCGCCATGCTCGAATCCTTTCCTGACGCAAGCGACATTCTTACGATTGCACGCGATGGCGAACGACTGGCAAGCGTGTTTTCGTTCTACCACAATGGGGCTGTCATGCCGTTTTGGGGCGGTGGGAGTTTTGCCGCTCGAGGCGCGAGAGCCAACGAACTCATGTATTTTGAGCTGATGCGACATGCGAGGGCGCGTGGGATGGATCGCTTCGATTTCGGACGCTCGAAAACGGGAAGCGGGCCGGCAAAATTCAAGAGAAACTGGGGGTTCGAACCCAAGCCGCTGACCTATTTTATTTGGACACCGCCTGGTGCCAAAGCCCGAAATGTCGATCCCACAAGCGAAGCATACAACCGCAAGATTGAGCTTTGGAAAAAGCTCCCTCTTCCCGTGGCGAACGCACTAGGGCCCGTCATAGCCCGAGGCCTTGCCTAGGGCTACGTTTATGAGCGAGATTCTCTTCCTTGCACACCGGGTCCCGTTCCCTCCCAACCGAGGCGACAGAATCCGCTCTGCACATCTACTTACTAAGTTGGCAAGCTTGGCTCCGGTCCATGTTGGCTGCTTCGCGGAGTCTGATGAAGATCGGGCAGGAGGCGAAGAAGTTAAAGCGCTGGCCGCCTCACATCGTATCGTCAATCGTACAAAGCCGTTGGTGCTTGCAGGTCTCGAAGCTGTTCTCTCGGGCAAGCCTGTCAGCCTCACAGCCTTTCACAGCGCCCGCCTGCAGAGCTGGGTCCAAAAGACCATTGCATATCGGCCCATCACCACGATCTTCGTCTTCTCTGGCCAAATGGGACAATACATCCCGGCCGACTTCAGCGGCAAAGTGATCGTCGATCTATGCGATGTCGATAGCGCTAAGTTCGAAGGCTATGCAGCGGCAGGGCAGCGTGTCTGGCTCAACTCGCGTGAGGGTAGACTTCTCTCATTTGAAGAGGAACGACTGGCTCACCGCGCAGATGCGACGATCCTGATTAGCAACAATGAGGCGCAGCTCTTCAGTTCGCGTCTTAATGACAGTTCGAATGTTAATGTTCGCATCCTTGGGAACGGGATCGATTGTGAGGTCTTTGACCCGGACCAGACTGAACCACATCCTGTGCTGTCTTCCCGCTCGGGCCCTCATTTTGTCTTCACCGGGCAGATGGACTATCCGCCCAACGAGCAAGCAGCCCTTTGGGCCATCCAATCTTGGTGGCCGGTCTATCAACGGGATAACCCCGCCGCAGAACTCCACATAGTTGGCCGCAATCCGACCGAGGCATTAATGGCCCGAGGGAAGGTCCCTGGAGTGACCATTTGGGGCGAGGTTCCCGATGTGTGTCCATTTATCGCTGCAGCCGACTGCATTGTGGTGCCGCTTGCCATAGCGCGGGGTGTTCAGAACAAGGTGCTAGAGGCTATGGCCATGGCGAAGCCGGTCGTTCTGACACCAGAGGCTGCGACCGGAATCGACGCTATTGATGGTACGCACTGGTTGCATTGTATGGCTGATCCGGAAGCATTCACTGCTAAAATCAATGCGCTGACAACCGATCCAGGCAAGGCTCGAACACTTGGGGATGCTGCAAGACAATTCGTGATCGATCATCACGATTGGGCGGCGATGCTCGCACCGCTGGACGGGTTTGTGAACGCTCAAGGCGAGGAGGCGCGCGATGCAGCCTGAAGCTTCCATCCAAGTCGAGCGTGGAAGCCCAGCGCGTACGTGCATGAGCAAAGCTTGGCGTGAGGCTTTGGGGTTGTTCGTCCTCGGGGTGGTCGCGACATTTGCCGTCACTATGCGCGAATGGGACGAGATGCTGCACCAATGGTGGAACATCGACACCTATTCGCACATCCTGCTTGTCCCGGTCATTATCGGTTGGCTGATCGCCTTGAAATCAAATGAGCTTGCCAAGGTCGATCCGCGTCCATGGTTACCCGGTCTATTGGTCGTCGTAGCAGGGTTGGGGCTTTGGCTTATCGGCAGGGTCACCGGAGTAAACCTGATTGCCCATGCCGGCGCAGTTGGAGCGCTACAAGGTGTCGTCATCGCAGCCTTTGGGCCGCGGGTCTGCACCATGATTGCATTACCGCTATGCTTCGGGGTGTTCCTGGTCCCCTTTGGCGACGAAATCATTGGGCCTCTCCAGATTATTACTGCCCAAATTGCCATATCGCTAACGCAATGGAGCGGTATCCCTGCGTTCTTCGACGGCATATATATCGATACGCCGGTTGGTCTATTTGTCGTCGCAGAGGCCTGTTCAGGTGTCAGATTTCTGATTGCAATGTTAACGCTTTCGGTGCTGGTTGCGTTCACAAGGTTTACCAAGTGGTCGCACCGCGCCGCTTTCATGGCGATTTCGATCATTGTGCCGATCATCGCCAATGGCATCCGAGCCTGGGGAACGATCTATGTTGCGCAAAGTCAAGGCGTGGAGTTTGCCGCAGGGTTCGACCATGTCTTCTATGGCTGGTTCTTCTTCGCTTTCGTCGTAGTCTTCATTCTCGGTATCGCCTGGCGCTTCTTCGACCGTGATCCGGAGGACTACGGCTGGTCCACTCAAGAAATTGATGATTTTGGCCTGATTCAGCGGCTAGAGGTCGGCTTCGCGAGGCCCATTGTGGTAATTGCAGGGTTGTTGGCGCTTTCCATCCTCGCTGGTGCAGCGGCAACGATTGCCGCTTCAAACGCAATCAGCTAACCGCTCTTTCCACAATGTGCGGGATCGCCGGAATATTTCATGCTGAGACGCCAAAACCGGTCGATCCCCTTAGGGTTGAGCGAATGTGCGAAGCGTTGGTTCATCGCGGCCCGGATGGCGCCGGGGTTTGGACCGAGCTTGGTATAGGGCTTGGGCATAGACGCCTTTCAGTCATCGACCTAGAAGGGTCGCCGCAACCGATGCATTCAACCGACGGAAGGGCGGTGATTGCCTTCAATGGCGAAATCTACAATTTTCGAGAACTTCGCGATGAGTTAGTGCGGGAAGGCGCGAAGTTTCGCACCCAAGGTGACACAGAGGTCATTCTTGCAGCTTGGCAGCGGTGGGGCCCTGACTGCCTTGCACGGCTCGACGGCATGTTCGCCTTCGCGATTTATGACTTGGATAAACGACAACTTTTTCTGGCGCGCGACCGATTGGGAGTGAAACCGCTTTTCTTGAGCCAATTGTCTGATGGAGGTTTGATCTTTGCGTCAGAATTGAAGGGGCTTCTTGCGCATCCTCTCATGCGCAAGCGACTGAACCCGCAGGCGCTCGATGCCTATATGGCTTGGGGTTATGTGCCAGACTCTCATTCCATCCTTGAAGGTGTGACCAAGCTCAGGGCGGGGCACTTCCTTTTGCTCGAACAAGGGAGAGCTTTGCAACCTCAAAGGCGCTGGTGGGACATCAGTTTTGCCGAGCGTAGCAAGGGTAAAGAGGCTGACCTCTCGGCCGAACTGGTCCATCTCTTACGCGAAGCGGTCCAATCTCGAATGGTTTCCGACGTTCCACTGGGTGCGTTTCTGTCGGGCGGTGTTGATTCCTCAAGTGTCGTTGCTTTGATGAGTGAGGCAAGTCCAGATCCTGTCCGCACATGTTCTATCGGTTTCGATGTCGCAGAGCTGGACGAGACAAGCTACGCCAAGAGAATTGCTCACCAATTTGGAACGGCACATGAAGCGCGAACCGTCAGCCAAGACGAATTTGGGGAGATCGGTGCGCTGGCTTCCATGTTTGACGAGCCCTTCGCCGATGCTTCCGCCTTGCCGACATGGAGGGTGTGTCAGCTGGCTCGTGAAAAAGTGACTGTGGCGCTTTCGGGTGATGGGGCAGACGAGGCTTTTGCTGGCTATCGTCGGCAGGTGTTTCATCACAATGAAGAGCGATTGCGTTCGCTGCTTCCAGCAGGATTACGCGGGACACTGTTTGGATCATTGGGACGAGTCTGGCCCAAAGCCGATTGGGCCCCGCGGCCCTTGCGTGCAAAGACCACCTTGCTTTCACTCGCTGAAACTGGCGAGGCAGGATACGCCCGTGCACTGTCTGTTACTCCACCAGAGATCAGGAATTCGCTTTACTCTGCTGAGCTAAGGCGAAAGCTTGATGGTTTTAGGCCAGAGGATGAACTGAACCAGATTATGCGAGATGCCCCTGCGCAAAGCGGGCTCGATCGTGCACAATACGCCGACCTCACTTTTTGGCTGCCCGGCGATATTTTAACCAAGGTCGACAGAACCAGCATGGCAGTGAGCTTAGAAGCGCGCGAGCCACTGCTCGATCATCGGTTGGCAGAATTTGCGGCTCGCTTGCCCGATAGCATGCGCGTGAGAGGGGCTACGGGCAAATATCTACTGAAGAAATGCATGGAGCGCTATCTTCCCCAAGATGTGCTCTACCGACCCAAGCAGGGATTCGTGACGCCCATTGCTGAATGGATGCGCGGACCATTGGCGAGTGAAGTCCAATCTATCGCAGCGGCATCGACTTTGGTCCAGTCAGGTTTGATGAGCGGTCGCAGCGTGGCCGCTCTTGCTGAGGCGCATATCTCCGGTCGTCGCGACCATTCACGGACGCTTTGGCAAATACTGATGCTTGAAAAATCGCTCTCGCGAATTGGCGTGGGAGGTTAGGCAAACGTTTGATTGAGGACGGAATATTTTTTGGCGTGTAATATTCTTGCCGCTAACTGTCCCATATTGTCACAGTGATGATCTAGACTGTCTAGAAAGTGAAAATATTAATTTGCAAAATTGTGCAATATCGGACTACCTTCCTTTCCGACACGGCGCTTAAGAAGTCGTGCAAAAGCGTTAGGTCATAAGGCCAACGTATCAGGGTCAGGTCCGGAGATTTATGCTATGGACAGCGGCGCGGGGAATGCAATCCCGCTAACAGGAGACGAAGACGCACTCGCTGAGAGCGTTCTTAACAGTGCTGTTCCGGGAGGATTGTTCGAGCTTGATGAGCTAGACGTTCTCTATGATGATAGCTTCGCAGCTTTGTGGACGTTTATGCGCCCTTCGGGCCGACCAAGCTTTACCCCAGCCATGCTTGCTGACTTTGAGCGGTGGCAAGACTTGATCGCTGACGGCTTTGGTTCAAAAAAGGTGCCGCTTCGCTATCTTGTTCTGGGAAGTCGGTCGCACGATGTCTTTTGCTTTGGAGGCGATCTTGAGCTTTTTCAGCAATTGATCCGTTCTAAGGATCGGAAGGGACTTGTCGAGTACGGCCATCGTTGCTGCGCAATACTTGAGCGCAATGTGAAGTCGCTCGACTTACCCATGCTAACAATCGGGTTGGTGCAAGGCGCCGCGCTAGGCGGAGGGTTTGAGGCTCTCCTTTCATTCGACCATATCATTGCGGAGCGGCATGCAACGTTTGGTCTCCCCGAAATTATGTTCGGTCTTTTCCCTGGGATGGGAGCGCACGCATTCCTTTCACGCAAGCTTGGGACAGCGATGGCGGATCGCATCGTTGTCTCGAACAGGACTTACACTGCGGAAGAGATGTTCGAACTTGGCATTGTCCACCAGGTTGTTGAGCCTGGCGAAGGCGAGAGTGCCGTTCGCGAGTTCATAAAGAAGTCCGAGCGCCGTCATGCAGGCTTGGTCGGTGCACGCAAGGCCACGGATCGCGTCTGGCCGATTGAGTTGAAAGAACTCACTGATATTACAGAGCTTTGGGCTGATGCTGCGCTTCAGCTTTCTGAGACAGACTTGAAGGTCATGAGCCGTCTTGTATCAGCGCAAGCCCGTATCGCTGATCGTCTTGCGGCCGCTTGACTGTCGGTGCCTAAACCAGTCAGGCCTCGATTGCTTCCGCATCCTCACCATGGCCCAATGCCATATACTCATCGCTTTGCATCTCATTAAGGCGGCTAACAGTTCGTTCAAATTCGAAACTGCCGTCGCCTGATTGGTACAAGTCCTCTGGTGTGCTTGCGGCAGTTACGAACAGCTTCACCCGGTTTTCGTAAAGCGCATCAATCAATGTCACGAAGCGTGCAGCTTCATTGCGCTGCTCAGGTCCCATTTGCGGAATTCCGACAATAATTACTGTGTGATAGAAGCGCGCTATCGCCAGATAATCGGGGGCTCCACGTGCATCGCCGCACAAGCGCCTAAAACTGAATACCGCAACGCCTTTCAGCGATTTTGGCACACGCATGGTTCGTTTGGAACTGACCGCCAACTCGCCCGCCGGCACATTGGCCGCGTCTTCTGGATCGAAGTCGGTGAGACGAAAGAACACCTCCCGAACCTTTGCGGTCGCCTCGTCACCAATCGGGGCATACCAGCTTTCCATGTCGCCAATTCGGTCGAGCCGGTAATCGGTTGGGCCATTGAGGCTAACCACATCAAGCTCGGTATGAATTAGGTCAATGAAGGGCAAGAAATGCTCTCGATTCAGGCCGTCCTTGTAGAGGTCTTCGGGCGGCCTGTTAGAGGTGGTTACGATAGTGACATCGCGCTCCAGAATGAGCTGGGTGAACAAGCGGCTCATGATCATTGCGTCAGCTGAGTTGGTTACCACCATCTCATCGAAGGCAAGCACCCGGACTCCCTCGGACAACTTGGCTGCAACCGGAGGAATAGGGTCGCCCTCGTGGGTCTTGCGCGCCTCGCGCATCGCCTCGTGGACTTCTTGCATAAATGCATGGAAGTGGACCCGGCGCTTTTCTTCGATGCGCAGGCTATCGTGGAAGAGATCCATAAGCATGGATTTGCCCCGGCCAACGCCGCCCCACATGTACACGCCTTGGGCCCGCGGGGTTTTGCGAGAGAAGAGCTGCGTCAGAAGGCCGCCAGGACGCTCTGCTTCCAATTCTTTTTGCAGTGTGTCGAGCCGCGCGGCGGCTCGCCTTTGATCAGGATCTGCTTGCAGTTCGCCATGGGCAATCAGTTGCTCAAAGCGGGCGAGCGTGGATTTCATTGTGTAGCTTCAGAGGGCCGTGGTTTCATTTTACGCACGATTCCGGAATGAGAAGCAACTACGTCATCGGCTTGCACAACCTGCCCGCGAATAAACATGAGTTTGCCGGTTTCGCGTACAATCTCGTTTACGGCATCAAGCGGCTTTCCCGGATCGCCACCGCCAACAAATTGGGTCGATAGCTCCAGTGTGACCGAGGGACCGGCATCTCCGCTACCGATCATATGCATGGTGGTGAACATCGAGATGTCGATCAGCGCGAGAGTCACTGCGCCATGGATAATGCCCTGCAAGTTCTGATGCTTGCGGTCAGGAAACATGCGCAGGCGAGACTTACCGTCGTCATCGACTCGGGTTATGAGATGTCCCATCACCACGCCGTTGAAAATTGTGTCATCCTTGATGTTCCATTGCCGCCATCCCGGGTTGTCGGGGCAGGGACCATCCTCGAAATACTCTTCGCGCGCGACCATCCCAAGCCTGCCTAGATGGCGCGCTCGGCCATCATCTTTTTCGTTTCAGCAATCGCTTTTGCTGGCGACAGGCCTTTCGGGCAGACATTCGCACAATTCATAATCGTGTGGCAGCGATAGAGGCGGAACGGGTCTTCCAATTCATTTAGGCGCTCGCCAGTCATCTCATCGCGGCTATCGGCAAGCCAACGGTACGCCTGAAGCAAGATAGCCGGTCCCAGGAATTTGTCTGAATTCCACCAATAAGATGGGCATGAGGTGGAGCAACAGGCGCACAAGATACACTCATACAATCCATCCAGCTTCTCGCGTTCTTTCGGGCTTTGCAGGCGCTCTTTGCCAGATGGAGTAGTGCTGACGGTTTGCAGCCACGGTTTGATCGATGCGTATTGCGCGTAAAAATGAGTGAAATCGGGGACAAGATCCTTGATGACATCCATGTGTGGCAGAGGCGTAATGCGAATTTCGCCCTTCAAGTCTTCAATCGCGGTGGTGCAGGCGAGACCGTTTTGGCCGTTCAAGTTCATCGAGCACGACCCGCAAATCCCTTCTCGGCATGACCGGCGAAATGTCAGCGTTGGGTCAATCTCATTCTTGATCTTAAACAATGCATCCAGGACCATGGGACCGCATTCATCAAGATCAATCTCAAACTTGTCATAGCGAGGATTCTCGCCAGTGTCGGGATCATAACGATAGATCTTGAATGATTTGATCCGCGATCCTCCTGAGGCTTTATGGACTTGTCCTTTGCCTTTGATCTTCGAGTTCTTCGGTAACGTGAAGGTCGCCATGATCGCCTATTCCTGTTTGCTTTAAGGCCGTTCTAGCGCCTTGGCTGAGAGTGGCAAGAGAGAGGGTGTTGCGAGGATTGATATGGGACTTGCTTCTCACTCAACGAGGCAATGCTAAAGTGCGTTAGTGGAACACCACTGTTGTGTTAATGACGGCCCGAGAGACCCAAAATTGTCGCTTATCAATACTTTGCCAGATTCGCCTAAAGCAACACTTTTCCCACTCGCCTGTTTTCGCGGGAACTCAATCGCTTTCATTTCGCTGTAGCTGCGATGACCAATGTAGGAAACCAAACCACTCGTCTGATGCTGGGTGAAGGCACGATTCCACCAAAGCGTGCTGCGATCTTTGGAGCAAGCGGAGGAATCGGGGCTGCACTATTGGAGGAGTTGAAGGGAATCGGATGTGAGTGCATCTATGCCGGTTCGCGTTCGGGAGGGGTGACTTCGAGCAATGTCACCCGCTTTGCTTTTGACCTCACCGATGAAGCCAGCATCGCGGAAGCAGCGCGGTTGATGCGTGAAGAGCCACCTCAATGGGTGATCGTAGCGAGCGGGGTGCTGACGCTGGAGGAGGGATCCGGCCCTGAGCGAACTATCAAGCGCTTGAATCCCGAAGTTATGGCAAAGGTTTTTGCGATCAACACGATCGGCCCGGCGCTGATTGCGAAACATATACTACCTTTGATGCCTCGTAATGAGCCGTTTGTCTTTGCAGCGCTTAGCGCACGCGTTGGTTCGATATCGGACAATGGCCTTGGTGGATGGCATTCCTACCGCGCGTCAAAGGCTGCGCTCAACATGCTCATCAAGAATTTTGCGATTGAGGTGGGGCGCACGCACCCGCACAGTGTCGTGGTTGGGCTTCATCCCGGGACCGTCGATACTGATTTATCAGCACCGTTCCAAAAGGGCCTTGCTGAAGGTCAATTGACAGGTCCCGCTAAGGCTGCCGGTAATTTGATACGGGTTCTGTCTCATCTGAAGAGCGAAGACAGCGGCGAGATCTTCGATTTCGCTGGAAAGGAAATCAGGCCTTAGGGGCTTGGCAAATGCGTCATTTTCGCAGAATCTGCCTCCAGACCGAAGAGGAGGGGATATTCATGGGACTTGGAGATTGGTACGACGCGCATATCATGCCACGTGTCATCGGCTGTGCTTGCAGCACTGGCCAGGTTCTGAAGCGCCGAGCAATGGTTGTTCCTCTTGCGCGTGGAGACGTGTTTGAGCTCGGTTGCGGCTGCGGGATCAATCAGCAATTCTACGATGTCGATGCGGTGACGAGCTACGCTGGGATCGATCCCCATGAAGGGATGCTGGAGACGGCCAGGGAGGCTGCTACCGGGAATGGTTGGTCGGTCGATATGCGCCAAGGGGTGGGAGAGGACATCCCGTTTGCCAGCCGTACATTCGATACCGTGGTGTGCACATTCACGCTTTGCACGGTCGAGGACCCTAAGCAGGTTCTTTCAGAAATGCGTCGCATCCTGAAGCCGGGTGGGACAGCGCTATTTCTGGAGCATGGGCGTGCGCCAGATGCCAATGTCGCCAAGTGGCAAGACCGGATTGAGCCAGTTTGGAAAAAGCTCGCTGGGGGTTGCCATCTCACTCGCCCGATCTTTTCAGCCTTCAGGGGGGCTGGGTTTGAGGTGAATGAGCTGGGGGAGGGCTATATGCCCAAAACCCCCAAGTGGGTGATGTGGAACGAATGGGGTGCGGCAAGAAAAGCGGAAGTGTGAGCCACAACCCCCGCTTCAAGGCCTAGTCCATAAAGTGGGGGTTGCGCGAGACGGCTATTCTCCGAAAGTGCGTTGCCACCAGCCTCGTTTTTTTGGAGCATCTTCGCCTGCATCTTTAGACGCGCTTTCTGAAGTTTCGGCGGGAGCCGTTTTGTCCTTTGACACCGGCGCCTCCACCTTCGCAGTTTCTGCGTCTGGCGCTGGATCAACCTTCTTTTTGCGGGGCGCGCGTTTTCGTTTTGGCTTGGGCTCTTCCTCGGCTTTAAGTTCAGGTGCTGCGGGTTCTTCACCGGCGGCCTCTGGAGCTGGCGCTTCCTCGGCCTTTTCATCACCCTTCTTCTTGCGTGGTGCGCGTTTGCGCTTGGGCTTTTCCGGCTTGGCTTCGGTTTCTGCCTCGCTTGCCTCTTCGCTCGCTGCTTCAGTCTCAGATGGATTTTCGGCTTCTGGAGTATCGGATTCTATAGCGTCACCATCGGTTGCGGCTTCCTCTGCGGAATCTTCTCCATCACCATCCTGCTTGCGACGACGACCTCGGCCACCGCGGCGACGGCGACGTTTTGGTTTTTCCTCGTCTTCTGAAGCACCGTCTTCAGAAGTGGTATCCTCAACTGAGCCCTCTTGAGCATCGCCGTCTTCTGAGGCTTCTTCATCTTCGGCGGCGTTTTCATCCTGACGTTTCTTGTTTCGGCCACGCCCACCGCGACGCCGGCGGCGTTTCTTTTTCTTCGGCGCATCGTCATCGTCTTCGTCCAGATCGTCCTCAGCGGGCAGATCGTCCTCATCGTCTTCATCGACTATGGGTTCAAACTTGGGCGCTTCTGCAGGGCGAGGGCCGGAGCTGGAGACGTGCATTTTGGCGCCTTCATCCTCACCTTCGGGTGAGACTTCGATGGTGACACCGTAACGCTGTTCGATCTCGACCAACTCGCCACGTTTCTCATTGAGCATGTAGATCGCCGCTTCGGTGCTGGCGGCGAGTTTGATGATCGTGCCTTTGCCCTTGGCCGCTTCGTCTTCGATCAAGCGAAGCGCAGAAAGACCGGCAGAAGACGCCGTGCGTACAAGGCCAGTCCCGTCACAATGCGGGCATTCGCGTGTGGTTGCTTCAAGGACGCCAGTGCGCAGACGCTGACGGCTCATTTCCATCAGGCCAAAGCCCGAAATGCGACCTACCTGAATGCGAGCGCGGTCGTTCTTCAATGCCTCTTTCATCGCCTTTTCGACCTTACGGACGTTGGAGTTATACTCCATGTCGATAAAGTCGATCACGACGAGACCAGCCATATCGCGAAGGCGCAACTGGCGGGCGATCTCGCGTGCCGCCTCAAGGTTTGTGTGAAGCGCGGTCTGTTCGATACCATGCTCTTTGGTCGAACGACCCGAGTTGATGTCAATCGATACCAGAGCCTCTGTCGGATTGATGATCAGATAGCCGCCCGATTTCAGCTGGACCATTGGATCATACATCGCACGCAGCTGGTCTTCTGCGCCGTAGCGTTGGAACAATGGCACGGGGTCGGAATAGGCTTTCACCCGGCGCGCGTGGCTGGGCATCAGCATCTTCATAAATGCCTTTGCCGATTTATAACCCTCGGCACCCTCTACGATCACTTCCTCAATCTCACGATTGTAGATATCGCGGATCGCGCGTTTGATCAGGTCGCTGTCGGAATGGATCAGTGAAGGCGCTGTCGAGGAAAGCGTGTTCTGGCGAATGCCGTCCCACAACCTTGCCAAATAATCAAAGTCGCGCTTAATTTCGGTCTTGGTGCGTGAAAGTCCTGCGGTACGAACGATGAGGCCCATAGATTTGGGTAGATCGAGTCCGCTCACAACATCCTTCAATCGCTTACGGTCGCTTGTTGAGTTGATCTTGCGGCTGATCCCTCCACCGTGGCTGCTGTTAGGCATAAGCACGGTGTAACGACCGGCTAGGCTCAGATAGGTCGTGAGGGCCGCACCCTTATTGCCGCGCTCTTCCTTGACCACTTGAACCAGCAGAACCTGGCGGCGTTGGATCACATCCTGAATTTTGTAACGGCGGCGAAGTGCCATGCGTTTGGCGCGCACTTCGTCGACTTCTTTCGCACGGCTACGGCCGCCTTTCTTGCCTTTGCCCTGACGGCGACGCCCACGGCCCCGACGCCCACGACGCGGTTTCTTGTCGTCGTCTTCATCAGAGGCCGTTTCTTCGTCGTCTTCAGTTTCGTCATCATCGTCGCCATCATCATCAGATGCGCCGTCTTCGATGGTCGAGACCTTGTCTTTGTCCGATGTGTCGATCTCTTCAAGGCCGTCTTCGGCAAGATCTTCTGCCAGAGCCTCAGCGCTCTCATCCTCAGCGTCGTATTCTTCGCCGGGAGTAAAGCCCTCTTCTTCCTCTTCAGCGCGAAGGCGAGCTTCTTCTTCAGCAGCCTCAGCCTCTTCAGCAAGCAGCGCTTCGCGGTCGCTCTGCGGGATTTGGTAATAGTCCGGGTGGATCTCGCTGAAGGCCAGGAATCCATGACGATTGCCGCCAAAGTCTACAAAAGCTGCTTGCAACGAGGGTTCGACCCGCGTGACTTTGGCTAAATAGATGTTCCCTTTGATCTGCTTGTGTTCAGCAGATTCGAAATCAAATTCCTCAATCCGGTTGCCTTTGAGGACCGCCACCCGGGTTTCTTCCGAGTGGCGCGCATCGATTAGCATGCGCGTTGCCATTAGTAATTCTCCAAACGCCCAACGCGTCAGTCGCTCGGCCAGCTATTGGGCCAGCCGCTCGGGAAAGGGTGGGGCGTGTATTGTGTGGGTAAACGGCGCTTCTTTTCAGCCTGTTGCTGTTCGCGCCGGTAGTCAGAAAAGCGCCCGCTGATTTTCCAGTGAAAGACGCCATGAACGTGTCTGCTGTGATCGAGTTGCGGATAGTTTCCGTGCTGCGACTCGCGATCTGGCCAGCACCAAAGCGCTGTGCGTAACCTTGCGAGGAGGAGCTTCTCGTCACTGCATCAACCTGTGTAGGGCCATGGGCGCGATGCGAGTGCCTCGCGCTTGGCCTTGTGAACAAAGCGAAAATCCATTGTCCCAAGAATTGGGCAACCCTTTCGCTTCCGCAAGATCAGTTAGCATCGTGGGTAGCTTGCCGCAACACTATTGCGCTCTCCATGCGCAACATTCTAATCCAATCCCGGTATGAGTGTCCGGACGCTCCTTTTGATTATCGTCGCTCTGCCTGCACTACTGCTCGGCGGAGCGACCGCTTTGGGTATGGCCATACCGGTCCCTGAATGGGGACGTGATTACGTGATGCGTTTCGTTTTCGCACCGGAAGTACCTCCGCTCGAGCTTCCTGACATTACTGGACCCAGCGACACCACCCGCCCTTTGGTGGTAATTGATGCGGGCCACGGAGGGCGCGATCCGGGCAAGGTGCAGAGCTTGCCGGATGGCAGTGAGGTCTATGAAAAGGATCTGGTCCTCGCTCTCAGTCTTGAGCTTCGCGATCTACTGCTCGAGCGCGGCGGAGTGCGGGTGGCCATGACACGTGAGGATGATCGCATCATTCCCCTGGCATATCGGCCTGAGATAGCCAGGCAATTGGAGGCTGACCTGTTCGTGTCAGTCCACATCGATTCCGCTGGTGACAGAGAAGAGGTTTCGGGGGCCACCGTTTACACACTGTCCAATGAGGCATCGAGTGAAGCAGCTGCGCGTTTCGCAGAACGTGAAAATGCCGCCGATCGGCTGAATGGTATCGAGGTTGAGACTGACAATAGTCAAGTGAGTGAAATTCTTGTCGAGTTGTCGCAGCAGCGCACGCAAGAAGACGCGGTTGTGCTGGCGGACCTAATTCTTCGCGAGGGGCAGGGCCAGATTAACTTCCACCCCTTCGCCAAACGCTCCGCCGCATTGGCTGTTCTGCGCGCACCTGATGTTCCGGGTGTGCTGTTTGAAAGCGGCTTTGTCACCAATGACGAGGATTTAGCTCGTCTCATGACGCAAGAGGGGAGACGGGCTTATGCGGACGTTCTTGAACGTGCAATCCGCGTTTACCTTGCCAGGCAGTCAAATCGTTGACGATTGCGAACACCCCTTAACCTCAAGGCGCTAGCAATTCTCGTTGAACCCTCGTAAATCAAAAAAGCTATGTCCAGCGACACTACCCCTGAAACCAGCAGCGATCTTCCCTTCTTTGCGTATGTGCGTTTTCGCATGGCGCGGGATTTAGGAGGAGCTGCCTCTTGGTTTGCCAAGAAATGGCGCGCCAGCCTTTTGTTTAAGCTTGGCGCTGCTGCGATGATCGGTCTGATTGCCTTGTGGTTTGCTCTTTGGTTCTGGCTTGCCAGCGATTTGCCGGAAGCTGGAAGTCTGGTTGAGTACCAAACGCCACTTCCCACGGTGGTGCGTGGCGCGGACGGCGAAATTGTCCATTCTTATGCGCGAGAACGCCGGGTTCAGTTGCAGTATGCTGATTTTCCGGACCGACTTGTCGAGGCCTATCTTTCTGCTGAGGACAAAACATTCTTCTCACATGGCGGGGTCGATGTAACCGGGACCGCTAACGCGGTGTTCGATTACGCCACCAAATATGGCTCCGGTGAGCGTGCTGTGGGAGGATCCACCATCACCCAACAGCTCGCGAAGATATTGCTCCTAGGTGACGAGTACTCAGTCACGCGCAAACTCAAGGAGATGATCCTTGCAAGCCGTATCGAAGGCGTTCTGAGCAAACAGGAAATCCTTGAGCTCTATCTGAATGAGATACCGCTGGGTCGGCGCTCATTTGGCGTGCAAGCGGCCGCTCGGGCCTATTTTGACAAGGATGTAGGTGAGCTTGAACTTCACGAAGTGGCATTTCTTGCGATTCTTCCAAAAGCACCTGAACGTTATGGTCGTTCAGGCCAGGAAGAGGCGGCCATGACCCGGCGTGACTTCGTTCTCGAACAGATGGAAGACAACGGTTTTATCACCATTGCGGAGCGCGATGCCGCTGCGGGTCAGCCTCTTGGTCTGGTACAGCAACGGAGCCAGCGCAGCGCGGATGCGGGTTACTTCCTCGAGGACGTTCGCCGCCAGCTGATTGCCGATTTTGGCGAGACAGCCGAAGATGGCGAGAACAGCGTCTATGCTGGAGGACTCTGGGTACGGACTTCGCTTGACGTGGACATGCAGAACGCCGCACGTGAGAGCCTGCGCCGCGGACTTGTGCGCTATCACGGGCGAAGAGCCTGGTCAGGTCCCATTGCGACAATCAATGTGGGCGAGGGCAATTGGGCCAGTCAGCTCGCGAGCTCATTTCTCTCGGTGAACTATGATGATTGGCGCGTTGGTGTTGTGACCACACGAACCGGTTCTTCCGCAACAATTGGCTTTAGCAATGGTGATGAATCCCCATTGTCGAATTTGCCAAATGCACTCAAATCAGGTGACGTGATTGCTGTGAGCCCGGTGGGCAATGGCTTTAGAGTTGAGACTATTCCCGAAGCGCAAGGCGGTATGGTCGTGCAGAACGCTCAAAGCGGAAGGGTGCTCGCGATCCAGGGCGGGTTTGATCACCGCCTTTCCGACTTTAACCGTGCCACGCAGGCGATGCGTCAGCCGGGTTCGACTATCAAGCCCTTCGTCTATGCGACAGGGCTCGATAATGGGATGACCCCTTCGACCGAAGTCGATAACACCCGGTATTGCTATTATCAGGGTCGCCAGCTTGGCGAAAAGTGCATTCGCGGCGGGCGTGCTGGGCAATTCCCCATGCGGTATGGGCTTGAGCAATCACAGAACATCATGACTGTGCAGATTGGCATGCAAGCGGGCATGGACAATGTGGTCGATACGATCAAAGCGCTCAATATTAGTGACGATGCAGACCCCTATGCGGCCACGTCCTTGGGTTCAGAAGAAACCACCGTCTCGCGCATTGTTGCTGCGTACGGTGCTCTCGCGAACCACGGCAGGCTCAACCAGCCTACGGTCATCGACTATGTGCAGGACCGTTACGGCAAGGTCATCTGGCGCGCGGACAACCGTCCGTGCAACGGCTGTAATATGGCCGCCTACGATGGTTCGTCTATGCCGCGCTTCGGAATTAAGGGCGAGCAAGCAATGGATGCTCGCACCGCGTTTCAGATTATGCATATGCTTGAGGGGGTGGTCTCACGCGGCACGGCCACGGTTCTTAATGATCTCGGCCTGCCTCTCTTCGGTAAGACTGGTACGACCAGTGGTCCAAAGGATGTTTGGTTCGTAGGGGGGACACAGCGGATTGTTGCAGGCGCATACATGGGCTTCGACACACCGCGCAATATGGGCGGCTATGCCTACGGTGGGACGATTGTTGCGCCGATAATCAAGGATCTTATCAGAAATTCGCGTGACCACTGGTCCGACTTGCCTGCGGTTGCTCCAGAGGGAATACGCATGGTGCGAGTTGATCGACGGACGGGCAAACGCGTGCTTGATGGCTGGCCAACAGGTGATCCACGTTCCGATATTATTTGGGAAGCGTTTAAGCCGGACACTGAGCCGGACCGCTCTACCCGGCAAGACGAGATTGCAGCCAAACGCGATGAGATCCTAGCTCTTATTGCAGCGGGCCGAGAGGGTAATGTCTATCGCCAGCGCGAAGGTGAACCTGCCAATTTTGCCGAGGAACAAGGCGGAATCTACTAATGCGTAAGATGTTGATCGCCGTCGCTGGCGTTCTTGCCGGACATGCGCTTGCCACACCGGCGAAAGCGCAG
Organism: uncultured Erythrobacter sp.; assembly: GCF_947502395.1. Classification (GTDB taxonomy): domain Bacteria; phylum Pseudomonadota; class Alphaproteobacteria; order Sphingomonadales; family Sphingomonadaceae; genus Erythrobacter. Next base: position 499,182 of record NZ_CANMZM010000001.1, on the reverse strand, counting down.
TTGCCTGTGGGCGTTGATGCGCCGGCCTTTACAACACGGGCCGCCTTGGCCGGGAAGGAGATGGGCTTTTCGCATGCGGCGACTCTTCGACGTGGGCCCGTCGTACTCTATTTCTATCCTAAAGCGTTTACGTCGGGCTGCACGCCGGAAGCCAATGCATTTGCTGAGGCCATGCCGGAGTTTCGCCAGGAGGGCTCAAGCGTGATCGGCATGTCCAATGACGACATCGAAACGCTCGAGCGGTTCAGCAAAGAGGAATGCCGCGATGCATTTCCAGTTGGGGTAGCGGACGAGCGCTTGATCGAGGCTTACGATGTCGCGCTCAGAGATTCAGGTCTCGCAAGCCGAACTTCCTATGTGATCGCACAGGATGGAAGTATCGCATTTGTCCATTCAGACAGCGATTTTCGTAGCCACGTAGCAAAGACGCTTGAAGCGGTGCGCGCGCTCTCTAACTGAGGACAAATACGCCGCTCTGTGCCTTTACAATCGGCTCGCTCGCGTTAATCGGGCCCACCAAGTTTAAACCAAAGGAATTCCCATGCGGGCCGAGGCCCAAGCCCATATTGACCGGATCGAAGCAGCGCTCGATCTTGTTCGCCAATCGCTCGATTGGGAAAGCGCGTTGCGGCGTCTTGATGAACTCAATGCGCGGGTTCAGGACCCCACGCTTTGGGACAATCCCAAGGAAGCACAAAAGATCAGCCGGGAGCAAAAGCTGCTAGAGACTGCGGTCAACACCGTAAACGAAATCAGCGCCGAAATGGGCGATGCAGTTGAGTTCATCGAGATGGGGGAAGCTGAGGGCGAAGAGAGCATAGTCAATGATGGTCTTAGCAGCCTTGAGAAACTCGCTGCGCGAGCCGATGCTGATAAGGTGCAAGCGCTGCTTTCAGGCGAGGCTGACGGCAATGACACCTACCTGGAGATTCATGCCGGCGCGGGTGGCACGGAAAGCCAGGATTGGGCCGAAATGCTCTTCCGGATGTACAGCCGTTGGGCTGAACGGCGCGGGTTTAAGGTCGAAACGGTTGAGTATCAGGCAGGCGATCAGGCGGGCATCAAATCGGCGACTCTGCTGATCAAAGGTGAAAATGCTTACGGCTATTCCAAAACAGAAAGCGGTGTGCACCGCCTCGTCCGGATCAGCCCCTATGACAGTGCAGCCAAGCGTCACACCAGCTTCTCCTCGGTCTGGGTCTATCCTGTGATCGAAGACGACATCGATATCGAGATCAATCCAGCGGACCTCAAGATCGATACTTACCGCGCCTCAGGCGCAGGCGGTCAGCACGTCAACACAACAGATTCCGCTGTCCGCATCACCCACCAGCCTACAGGCATAGTGGTGGCGAGTCAGAACGACCGTTCACAACATAAGAACCGCGCCACCGCAATGAATATGCTCAAAGCACGGCTATTCGAACGGGAAATGGCCGCGCGTGAGGCAGCGGCTTCAGGTGAGTATCAGGAAAAGAGTGAGATTGGCTGGGGACACCAAATCCGCTCTTACGTCCTCCAACCCTATCAGATGGTCAAAGACCTTCGCACGGGCGTCACCAGCTCCTCACCTGACCGGGTGCTAGACGGTGATATTGATGATTACATATCTGCGGCATTGGCGCAGCGCGTGACAGGAGAGACCGTTGATGTCGAGGATGTCGAGTAAGAACTGGATTAAGATCGGACTGTGCGCAATCGTGGCCGCAAGCGCTCACCCCGCTGCCGCAGATGTGATTGTCGGGCCGCGCGTTGCCTATTATTTTGATAACTCTAATCTGCGTACCTCCGATGGAAGTGATCAAGCTTTGATCGCGCGCCGGGGCGATGAAGTTTTCTTGCAAAACTTGCGCGACGTTTTTCAGACCGATGACGTAACCTTCGATACGACCTTTGAGGGTGAAGGTGTGACTGCAAACCAAATTGGTTTCGCAATGGTTGGAGGGATGATCAATTTCGGCGATGACCGCGATCGTTTCACTTTGTCTGCAGGATATGGTGAAGGCTCGGGCACGATTGATCTTCTTTCTTCGACAACATCGACTCTTACGGTGGGCGATACGAGTATCACAGACATCGCCACTCAAATACTTGCCGGGGCGGTCGATTATGAGAGAATTGACCTGGAGGCGACTTGGCAAAGGCGTCAGAATGAGCAGTTTGCCATCTTTGCCGGCGTTCGCTTTGAACGGATCGAGGCCGATGCAGAGATCAATATTCGCAGTGCGCAGACCGGTAACATCCCCTCGGAAATTCTGACCCAAGAAATGGGCATGTTTGTTCCGCCGGAGTCCGGAGTGTTGGAGTTCGCGACCACGAACGAAGCTGAACTCACCACATTCAGCGCAAGAGCCGGGGCAACAATGTTCGCGCCCTTCGCGGAGAATGCGGTGGCCTTTGCCAATGGTATGCTCCACGCAAGCTATCAGCCCGCTTACACGGCAAGGATTATCACGAGGCCGCTCAGCATTGCAGCTGACGAAGTGAATTCCGATTTCGAGAATCCGGACGAGATTAGCTTTGGCCCTGATATCGCGGTCGGAGCACAGTTCATTCTCTCTGATTCTCTAGCGCTTGATATGCGATATCGCGCAGTTCTCTTTTTTCCCGTGTCTGGCGATCAGAGCTTTTCCGACGCTCGGGTCAATCATGGGTTCAACTTAGGCCTATCATTTAGACTCTGATGGTGGTGATGCGTTTCTTAAGTGTGCTGATGCTGGCTTTGGCGGCTCTGCCAGATGTGGCGCAAGCGGAAGTCAAAGTGCTCCTGATCGCTTCGAATTATGAGGAAGCTGGGGACGAGGACTTGCGTCTTGCCAATCCATTGGCTGATTTGCGGCTTATCCAATCCTCCCTTGGTTCAACCACTGTCAGGGATATGACTGTTCTGGAAGAGCCGACTGCCGAAGAATGGCAGGTGGGCTTTAATGCGTGGCTCGACACGCTGTCTGGTGATGACATTGGCATGTTCTACTATGCCGGTCATGGGTTTCAGTTTGACGGACTGAACTACCTACTGAGTTCCGACGGCGTCTCACTCATACCGCTTGATGCCCTAATCACTCAGATTACCAATCGTGCCCGCGGAGCGGTAATCGTGATCGACGCGTGCCGGGATAATCCCTATTTTGATGCGGAACCTGAAAAGGACCTGGATATCGTTGCAATCGACGGGGCGAGCCGCAGCCTTGGGTTCATCCGTTTGGAAGATATGTCAGACGCTGGAAATGGGCTTGCCCAGCTCGGCAATCTGCGTGGACTTTCTGCTGTTGCATTTTTTTCGACTGAACCAGGAAATGTGGCCGAGGATGGCGATCAACCAGGAAAAGGCAGCCCTTTTGCAATTGAGTTTGCAAAACAAATTGATCGTCGCCAGTCGCTAGACGAAGTGTTTCGGAAGACGGCCGTCGCCGTGAATAGGCGTACAAATGCTCGACAATCTCCTTGGCGACAGGGCGATCTTGCGTTTGATGTGTTTGTCTCAGGAATGCGGACGCTCCCAATCCCATGACCTCTCGTCGCGCCATGTTCAGTTTGATTGGGGTGGCAGGTTTGTCGCTTGCCGGTTGTGATACTCCTGTTTCGGACAGACCGGAAAGTGTAGCAGAATTCCCGCCACCTGATCGTCCGGTACCCAACGGGGCAGCTGCCGGCGTGGATCCATTCCCTAATGAGGATGCCCGGGAAGAAAGGGGCGAAGCGCAGGCGGTGATGGATTTGGCCAATATCACAGATGGGATGACCGTCGCCGATATCGGGGCCGGAGAGGGCTACTACACCGTGCGCCTTGGCACCCGCGTCGGCGAAGCAGGCCGAGTGCTTGCTCAAGATATTGATCGCGAAGCGCTGGAGCGGCTCGGCCGAAGGGTAGAGCGCGAACGGCTTGAAAATATCTCGATCAAGCTCGGTGAGACCGATGACCCCCAACTTCCCACAGATAGTTTTGATAGGATTTTTCTTGTCCACGTCTACAGTGAGGTGACCGAGCCCTATGCCTTTATGTGGCGTATGTGGCCTGCGCTTGCTGAGGGCGGACAGGTGATAATTGTCGAGTATGACCGGCCCACCAATGCAGGGGGTATTCCCCCGAAGCTTCTTTTCTGCGAGCTTGAAGCGGTGGGCTACAAACTGGTCGAGTTTGTCGAGCGCCCGGACCTCACAAGCTATTTCACTCGATTTGAACGTAGTGAGAAACGTTTGGAACCCGACCAAATTGAGGCCTGCTCCAACGCCTAGCCCTAGCTTACCCCAACAGTTTTCAACGAGCTAACCTTGCGGTCTTTCCATCACCCATGCGGGGTGCTAGTCGCCGCCCTAACACTAATGTCAGTAATCGAGGAGCCCGGACGGGCATGATGGACTTTCCAACCCATTTTGATCGCGAAGATCTGTTGAAGTGCGCCCGGGGGGAACTTTTTGGCCCCGGCAATGCGCAATTGCCTGCTCCACCAATGCTGATGATGGACCGGATTACCGATGTTTCCGGCGATGGCGGCGAGCATGGGAAGGGCCATATTGTCGCCGAATACGACATAAATCCTGATCTCTGGTTCTTCGATTGCCATTTTCCTGGCAACCCGATTATGCCGGGCTGCCTAGGCCTTGATGGCCTTTGGCAACTCACTGGATTTAATCTGGGATGGCGCGGTTGGCAGGGGCGCGGATATGCTCTTGGAGTGGGTGAAGTGAAGCTTACCGGGATGGTACGTCCTGATCGCAAGATGCTGAAATATTTTGTGGATTTCACCAAGGCTGTGCAGACTCGGCGCCTCACAATGGGGGTGGCCGATGGCCGGGTCGAGGCCGACGGTGAGGTCATCTATCAAGTCAAAGATATGAAAGTTGCGCTGTCTGAGGCATGATCGCCACAAGGGTATTATCAGGTCGCTTGGCAAATTAAGGGGACATAATGCGCCGCGTAGTAATAACAGGGCTGGGGATTGTCTCCTCAATCGGGAATAATGCCGAAGAGGTGAGGGCATCACTCAAGTCCGGGAAATCGGGCATCACCTTCAACGAAGACATGGCCGAACACGGTTTCCGCTCGCAAGTTGCGGGTGCAATTGATCTCGACATCAAAGAGCAGGTGGACAAGCGCACATTGCGCTTCATGGGTCCGGGCGCGGCCTACGCTTATATCGCGATGGGTCAGGCAATCGCAGATGCGGGACTTGAAGAAAAAGACGTGATCAACCCGATGACTGGGGTGATCGCTGGGTCTGGCGGCCCTTCTACTTCCGCGATGCTGGCAGCACACCAGACAGTTTTGAAAACAGGCGCGACGAAGCGTATCGGGCCGCTTGCAGTGCCAAAGACCATGTCTTCCACCGTGAGCGCAAACCTTGCAACGGCGTACCATATCAAGGGAATGAACTTCTCGATCACGTCAGCGTGCTCAACTTCACTTCACTGCATCGGCATGGCCGCGCAGCAGATCGCTTTGGGCTTGCAGGATGTGATGTTTGGCGGGGGCGGCGAAGAGCTCGATTGGACACTTTCCTGCCTGTTTGATGCAATGGGCGCGATGTCGAGCAAATACAATGACACGCCCGAGCGCGCGAGCCGTGCTTTCGATGCAGACCGCGATGGCTTTGTGATCGGCGGGGGCGGTGCCATGGTTGTGCTTGAAAGCCTTGAACACGCTCAAGCGCGCGGAGCGAAGATTTATGCTGAAGTCACTGGCTTTTGCGCCACATCGGACGGTGCAGACATGGTTGCTCCATCGGGCGAGGGTGGTGAGCGTGCGATGGCCGGTGCCCTCAGGACCCTGCCAGAGGGTCGCAAGGTCAGCTACATCAATGCTCACGGCACTTCGACCCCAGTCGGCGATGTCGGCGAGATCGAAGCTGTGCGCCGCGTATTTGGCGATGGTTCAACTCCACCAGTTAGCTCGACAAAGTCGATGACCGGGCACAGCCAGGGCGCAACCGGAGCACAAGAGGCGGTTTATTGCCTGCTTGCTTTGGAGAATGACTTCATCATTCCATCCATCAACGTAGAAACTCTTGATCCAGCGCTCAAGCCCGAAGAGATCGCGACTAGCCTCATTGAGAACGCTGGGCTCGATACAGTTATGACGAATAGCTTTGGATTTGGTGGGACCAATGGCTCGATGCTGATGTCAAAGTACCGGGGTTGATTTAGGCAATGGAGATTCGGCGGACTGACTTATCGGAACCCGAAGTCATTGCGCTGCTGGAGCTCCATCATGATGAGATGGAGGCGTTTTCTCCGCCGGGTACTTGCCATGTGCTCGATCTAAGCGGCTTGAAGCAACCCGATATTGATGTGTTTGCGGCGTGGGAGGGGGATCAGTTGCTTTCCATCGGTGCGCTTCGATCCCACGACGACTTTGGCGAAATCAAGTCAATGCGTGCGCATCCTAAAGCCAGAGGGAATGGCGCTGGGAAGGCTATGCTGACACATCTGATCGAACACGCACGCCAATTGGATTTATCTGAGATCAAGCTGGAAACAGGTTCGGGCGATGTTTTCGAGGCTGCTGTGGCGCTCTACAAGAGTTTTGGGTTTGAGCCTTGCGGGTCCTTTGCTGGCTATCAACCGGGTGAGTTCAACAAGCTTTATTCGTTAAGCATCTGATGAGCAGGGTAAAACCTCCGTCCTTTGGGCTCTTGGTGAGAGAGCTGCCATGGCTTCCAGTGATCGCGGCAAGCCAGTTCAGAAGCGCAAAAATGGTTGAACTCGATTTCAAGCTCGAGGGCGATCCGCCTCCGGTTATGGTCATACCAGGCCTGCTATCAAATGATGGCACAACCAGCCTGCTTCGCCGTACTTTGGCTGCGAGCGGTTTTCCGACCTATCCTTCAGGCTTTGGGTTCTTGACTGGCGTCACTGCTGAGAGGCTTGAGAGAGGGCGGATCGGACTCGAACAAATGCACGAACGCCACGGTGGACCTGTGGTGATCGTCGGGTGGAGCCTTGGCGGTATCTACGCCCGCGTATTAGCGCAGAGGCATCCAGAACTAGTGAAAATGGTTGTAACGCTGGGCACCCCTTTTTCAGGCGACCGGCAGGCTAACAATGCGTGGAGGATTTATAATGCACTTAATGACCACACAGTGACAAAGCCCAATCTGCCTGATGATCCAAGTGTAAAGCCGCCGGTTCACACGGTTGCGATCTGGTCTCACAAAGACGGCATTATTGCCCCTGGATGCGCGTCAGGCAAAGGTGACGAGCGTGACGCAGAACATCAGGTGAATATCCCACATTTGGCCTTCGGCTCCGGTCGGGTCGCGGCTCAACGAATCGCTCAAATCATTGCTTTAGAGCTAGCTGAATGTCGTGATGGTACTGTGACCGACTAAGCGTTGGAAGACGACTAGCCGCCCACCAGTGCGGTCAGCACTTGATCTGGCGGCCTGTGGCCATCAGCCCAGAAGCGAATGTTGGCGATGACCTTTTCGCCAGAAGCTTCCCGACCTTCGACCGTGGCGCTGCCGATATGCGGGAGAGTCATCACATTGGGGTGTTTGATCAACCGAGAATCGACCTTGGGCTCTTCCGGAAAGACATCAAGGCCAGCACCGACGAGATGCCCGGACTGGAGCGCTTCAATCAGTGCCTCCTGATCGATGATCTCTCCGCGCGCCGTGTTCACTATACTCGAACCCGGCTTCATCAAAGCGATACGGCGGGCGTCGATGAGCCCCCGCGTGGCGTCGGTCAGAGGGCAGTGAAGTGTCAGGATATCGGCCTCAGCCACCAAGTCGTCGACATCTGCAACAAACCGCGCGCCTAGCATCGACTCCATTGCCGCGGGCAAAGGCTTGCGGCCCGTGTAAGCAATCTCCATCCCAAACGCGCGAGCCCGGTGCGCCACCGCCTGTCCAATACGCCCCATGCCAATAATGCCGAGAACTTTGCCACCGATCTTGCGGCCCAACATCCCCGTGGGTGCCCAGCCAGTCCAGCGACCGGTACGGATAAGGTCCACTCCTTCCCGAATGCGACGCGGTACTCCGATGATCCCTGCCATCGCCAAATCGGCCGTATCATCGGTGAAGACGCCCGGCGTGTTGGTGACCATAATCTTGCGCGCAGCTGCGGCTTCGAGGTCGATATGCTCTGTGCCCGCTCCAAAATTTGCGATCAGGCGAAGGTGGTCTCCCGCCCCGTCGATCATCTTGGCATCAATGGTATCGGTCACCGTTGGGACCAGCACATCGCAAATGGCCATTGCTGAGATGAGTTCTTTGCGTGTCATCGGCTCATCCGAAGTGTTGAGCGACACGTCATAAAGCTCGCCCATGCGTGCCTCCACGGTGGGGGCCAAGTGGCGAGTAACAACGACCTTGGGTGTACCAGAGGCAAAATGCGGTGGATTGTGGTTTTGAGACATTGTTCGCCTAGCGCTAATGGCTTTGGGACCAAAGCGTCAAGCGGGCTCATCCCGGATTGGCACACAGGACAAACGCCCTGAAGGACTACGGCTTGAAATTTGCCGCTGAGCTTGGTTATCACGGCAGTATGAAAGCGCTGCGATTTCTTGCCATCTTTGCCTTTACGATTGGGTTCTCGGTTGTTTCATGGCCTGAGGCAATTCAGGCTCAGGATCGAGAGGTGCCTTATTGGGCTACTCTGCGCTTCGATCAGGTCAATATGCGTAAAGGGCCAAGCCAGGATTACCCGATCGATTGGGTTTACAAGCGCAAAGGCTTGCCGGTGAGGGTAGTGCGCTTGCGTGAGGGATGGCGTTTGGTGCAGGATCCCGAAGGCACACAAGGATGGATCGCATCAAGCCAACTGAGCCCAAATCTCGGCGCATTGATCATTGGCGACGGTTTGGCCGAATTGCGCGCGGAGCCGGCCGCAAGCTCGCTGGTACGTTGGAAAGCTGAACCGGGAGTGGTGGGTGATTTGCTAGGTTGTCGTCAGAACTATTGCGAGATTGATGTCGGCGGCCGCACCGGATGGGTGCTGGCCGAAAGGGTTTGGGGTAGCGGCGAAATGTAGGATTGAGCCCTCCGGTTTAGGCAGAGGGCTCTGGGTATCCCTTAAACCAATTCTACGGCCACAGCTGTTGCCTCGCCACCCCCAATGCACAGACTGGCGACTCCGCGCTTTTTCCCCTGCGACTTGAGAGCGTTGAGCAGGGTCACGACGATCCGGGTGCCCGATGCGCCGATTGGGTGACCAAGTGCCGTCGCGCCGCCGTTCACGTTGATCTTTGCGTGATCGATGCCGATGTCGCGCATGGCGAACATGGCCACACAAGCGAACGCTTCGTTTACTTCCCAAAGGTCAACGTCGTCGATTGACCAACCAGCGTTCTTGAGAACCTTCTCGATTGCGCCCACTGGTGCAACCGTGAAGTCCTTAGGCTCACGCGCATGGGCAGCCATAGAAATGATCTTGGCAACGGGTTCTTGACCGTTTTCCTTCGCAACGCTTTCGCGGGTCAGAACAACAGCAGCGGCACCGTCTGAGATTGAGCTTGAAGTGGCCGCTGTGATGGTGCCGTCCTTGGCAAAGGCAGGGCGCAGAGCCGGAATCTTGTCGGGGCGCCCTTTGCCGGGTTGCTCATCAGTGTCGACAGTCACCTCGCCCTTACGGGTTTTGAAAGTTACCGGAACCACTTCATCAGCGAACGCTCCACCTTCGATCGCAGCATTGGCGCGGGAGAGCGATTCAATCGAGTAAGCGTCCTGTTCTTCGCGGGTGAGCTGGTATTCATTGGCTGTGTCTTGAGCAAAAGTGCCCATCGCGCGGCCTTCTTCATATGCGTCTTCGAGCCCATCCAGGAACATGTGATCGTAAGTCGTGTCATGACCGATCCGCGCGCCCGAACGGTGCTTTTTGAGGAGGTAGGGCGCGTTGGTCATGCTCTCCATTCCGCCCGCAATTACGTAATCAATGGTACCGCTCGCCAGTGCTTCTGCGCCCATAATGACGGTCTGCATGCCGCTTCCGCACACCTTGTTGACGGTCGTGGCCTGGACAGACTTAGGCAGGCCCGCTTTCAGCGCGGCCTGGCGGGCAGGGGCCTGGCCCAAACCGGCGGGGAGGACGCAGCCCATATAGGCGCGGTCAAACTGTTCACCGGCAACACCGGAACGCTCGACAGCAGCTTTCACGGCGGTTGCACCAAGTTCGGTTGCCGATACATCGGATAGTGCGCCTTGCATTCCGCCCATCGGGGTACGGGCGTAGGATAGAATGACAATTGGGTCAGAAGCAGCAAACTGGGTCATGGCTTTTGGTCCTTTGGGGAGAGGTCAATGGATTGCTTGTGCAGTTAGTAATCGCTTGGCCGAAAGGCAATGTGGGAGCACGCTACATTTTCGCAATTGCCTTGCGCGCTTGGCTGAGTTCGCGCAAGGTGGGTCTCAAATCAAAACGTGATAAAAGAGAGGGTGGCAATGGCCGACGACCTGCGAGAAAAACAAGAATCGCTGCTGAAACTGCAGCGCGAGGCTTTCACAGCATCACGTCCCGAAACGATGGCTATGCGCAAGGACCGGATCAAGCGGGCGATCGCACTGCTAAAGGATCACGGTGAGAACCTTTGCAAAGCCATGGCGGCCGACTTTGGCAGCCGTTCGATGGACCAGTCCATGATAACCGACATCGCCGCAACGGTTGGTGCCGGAAAACACGCTCTCAAACACATGGACAAATGGGCCAAAGCTGAGAAACGCTCGCCGCAATTTCCTCTCGGTCTGTTGGGTGCAAAAGCAGAGCTACGCTATGAACCAAAGGGCGTGATTGGTATCCTCTCGCCTTGGAACTTTCCGGTTCAACTCGCATTTGGGCCACTTATGCAAATCTTCGCCGCGGGCAATCGTGCGATGATTAAGCCGAGCGAGTTTACTGAGCGTACCAGCCTATTGATGGCTGAACTGGTAGAGGAGTATTTTACTCCGGACGAGCTTGCCGTTGTGACTGGTGGACCAGAGGTTGCTGCGGCTTTCTCTTCGCTTCCTTTCGACCATTTGGTTTTCACTGGCTCTACCGCAACCGGTCGCCGCGTTATGGAAGCAGCCTCAAAGCATCTTGTGCCGGTGACCTTAGAGCTTGGCGGAAAATCGCCTGTCATCATGGGGAAAAGCGCAGACTTTGCCAAGGCGGGAGAGCGTATTGCACTCGGCAAGATGATGAACGCCGGACAAATCTGCTTGGCGCCCGACTATATGTATGTGCCTGAGGATAAACAGGATGATGCCGTTCAGGGTGTCGTCCAGGGTGCGACTAATATGTACCCGACGGTGCTCAAGAATGATGACTACGCGTCGATCGTTTCGGATCGACATTTTGAGCGCTTGCAAGGCTTGGTTGAAGATGCCCGCGATAAGGGTGCCGAGGTGATCGAGGTTAATCCTGCGGGAGAAGACTTTGGCAATGCCAACCAGCGCAAAATGCCGTTGACGATCCTCAAGAATGTCAACGAAGAGATGACCGCAATGCAGGAGGAGATCTTCGGTCCGGTCTTGCCGGTTAAGACATACCGTGCTGTCGATGAGGCGGTTGACTACGTAAACGAAAATGATCGCCCGCTTGGCCTTTATTATTTCGGCGATGACAAGTCTGAGCAAGAGCGCGTGCTCACTCGAACAATATCAGGTGGCGTGACGACTAACGACGTGATCTTCCATATCTCGATCGAGGACTTGCCCTTTGGTGGTGTCGGTCCATCGGGGATGGGTAGCTATCATGCGATAGAGGGCTTTAAAGAGTTCAGCCACGCACGATCAGTCTATCATCAACCCAAGATCGACATCGCCAAGCTTGGCGGGTTCAAGCCACCCTATGGTAAGACAACTCGCAAGGCGATTGCCGGTATGATGAAGTAAGCCGGGGACAGCGCTGCCAGCCTAGGCGAGTGCTTCCTTCAATGGTGTTACAACAAATGCATCAGGAATGAGGGTTGGATTGGGTGGCAAATGTTCTGTCACTCTCTCCAGCCACGCCTTGACAGGAGGCAATGCAGCAGCGCTTAGTTTCTCCTCAAGTCCTCCCATTACTCCAAAGACAACTTGCGGAAAGATGGACAGGTCGGCGATACCGGGTTCGTCCCGCCCACCAAGAAATGGTCCGCTACCAATCCGCTCGACCAATTCACCCGCAAGCTGCATGCGATTTGTCATCGCATCAGCTTCCATGTTCATTTGCGGTCTCATCGATTGGATGAACTCGGCGGTCTTTAGAACGTTGGGCCAGTTGTGACGGATTTCTTCCGGCATTGGCGAATGGCTTGAGACCAAAGCAGCGAGCCTCCATGCAACGCGGCGAAAGTCGAGATTTAGCTCCGCATCGAGAGCGCCGCGGAAGATCGAAGGCATAAAGCGATCGCTTACCCAGCGATCGAGCTCCAGCACCGCGTTGCGGCCCGCTTCATCCTCTGGAACAAGTCGTTTTTCCGGATAGAGTTCATCCAACCAGAGACCGATCGGAGTGGAGTCGCGTTTCCACTCTTCGTCAATCTCTAGAACAGGGACCTGGGTGCCGCCAAATTTGGCCAGTCTTTGCGCGGCTTCGAGCGGGCTGATGCCGACAAATTCAAAGTCGAGCCCCTTGTACATGAGGAAGGCACCGACCTTTCGTACGTAGGGACTGGTGCAATATCCATAGAGTTTAATTTGGGTCATATGTCCCTGTTCTCACGAGATGAGCTGACGGTTACAGCAATTGATGAAAGGCGCTTAAGATCGCACTTTCGATGATCGGGTCAATGCCAATTGCGCAGAGCGCAACACATATGCGCTGCTTTAAGCGTTTGTGCCTCTTGCGCGGTGCGCGCGACCGGCCTAGGGGCTTGCCCACTGGGATAGAAACACATGGACAGAGTGATGATCGGCCAATCCGTCGACCTAAGTCAGTATCTTCCGATACTTCTCTTTATCGGCATAGCTCTCGGACTTTCGGTCCTGTTTGTTTTCCTGCCGATGGGTGTCTCACGCCTGACCGGAGCGCACAATCCGGATGCTGAGAAACTCTCTGAATATGAATGCGGATTCCCCGCCTTTGAAGATTCGCGCAGCCAGTTTGACGTTCAGTTTTATCTAGTCGCGATCAGCTTCATCATCTTCGACCTTGAGGCGGCGTTTCTCTTCCCCTGGGCTGTAAGCCTCGGAGAGACGGGCTGGGACGGTTGGATCGGTATGATGACCTTCCTTACCATCCTCGCCATTGGCCTTGCTTATGAGTGGAAGAAGGGTGCCCTGGATTGGCAATGAGGAATTGGCAATGAACACAATCACCCCTCCTGCAAATCTCTCCGACGTAAGCGCTTTGGAAACCGCCAAGGGCGGCGAAGTGCGCGCGCCTGATCAAGATTACTTCCGCGCGCTTCAATCCGAAGTGAATGACAAAGGCTTCCTCATCACTTCGACGGAGGATCTGTTCCAATGGGCGCGCACGGGTTCGCTTTGGTGGATGACCTTTGGTCTAGCATGCTGTGCGGTGGAGATGATCCACGTCAACATGCCGCGTTATGATATGGAGCGGTTCGGTGCCGCGCCGCGTGCTTCGCCGCGTCAATCAGACGTGATGATTGTGGCGGGCACGCTGTGCAACAAAATGGCGCCGGCTCTGCGCAAGGTTTACGACCAGATGTCTGATCCAAAATATGTGATCAGCATGGGGTCATGCGCGAATGGCGGCGGCTATTACCACTATTCCTATTCCGTCGTGCGCGGATGCGATCGGATTGTACCGGTAGATATTTACGTCCCGGGTTGCCCTCCGACAGCCGAGGCGTTGCTTTACGGCGTGATGCAATTGCAGCGGAAAATCCGCCGTGTCGGCACGATTGAGCGTTAGGAGATAGACCTGTGACTGTTGTTCACTCCGCTCCAAAATACGCCTCTAACGAGGGCGTGATTGATGCGCTTGCCGGCTCTTTGAGTGTTTGGCTTGAAGGCAGCACTGAGCAGCATGGTGAGATCATCCTCACGGCAAAGCGCGAAGAAATTGCGACCGTCCTTCGTTCGCTCAAAGACGATCACGATTATCAGCAGCTGATGGAAATCGCGGGCGCTGATTATCCGGATCGTGCTGAGCGGTTTGAGGTTGTCTATATGCTCCTCTCGCTCACCAAGAACCACCGGGTTATGGTCAAGTGCTCGATCGATGCGGATACGCCTGTGCCCACGGTCACAACGCTTTGGCCCAACGCGGGTTGGCTCGAGCGTGAGGTGTTCGACCTTTACGGCGTCGTATTTGAGGGCAACCAAGACCTTCGCCGCATTCTCACAGATTATGGCTTTGAGGGGCATCCGTTCCGCAAAGACTTCCCGATGACGGGCTACACTGAGCTGCGCTATTCCGAAGAGGAAAAACGCGTTGTTTCTGAGCCGGTTGAACTGCCGCAGGATATGCGGACCTTTGACTTCCTCTCCCCATGGGAGGGCGGCGAATATGTTCTTCCCGGAGACGAAAAAGCTGAGGAGCCTGCTCCTGCTGGGGAAGAAGCGAAGGACGAGGCACCCAAGGATGGTGTCGTCTTTGAGATCGACGAAGAGGAGGATGACAAATGAGCGTCCAAATCGAAGAATCGCCCACCAATGACGGCGATGTCATCCAGAATTATACTCTGAACTTCGGGCCTCAACACCCCGCAGCGCACGGCGTGCTTCGCATGGTGATGGAGCTTGATGGCGAAGTGGTTGAGCGGGTGGACCCGCATGTGGGCCTGCTTCACCGCGGCACTGAGAAGCTGATTGAGCAGAAGACTTATCTGCAAGCGCTGCCATACTTTGACCGCCTCGATTACTGTTCGCCGCTGTGTCAGGAGCACTCATACGTGCTTGCGATTGAGAAGCTGCTGAACATCGAGGTTCCAGAGCGGGCGCAGTATCTGCGTGTGCTGTTTGCTGAGCTTACCCGCATCTGCAACCACATGCTCAACATCGGCGCTCACGTGATGGACGTGGGTGCGATGACGCCCAACCTCTGGGTGTTTGAGCTGCGTGAAGACTGCCTGAACTTCTTTGAACGGGCGTCGGGCGCGCGCATGCACTCTGCATGGTTCCGTCCCGGCGGTGTGCACCAAGATGTGCCTGAGAAGCTGCTCGTTGATATCGGCGATTGGCTCGACAACCGTTTCTTCCAACTGTTCGACGACGCGATGAGCCTCGTGATGGACAACCGCATCTTTAAGCAGCGCAATGTCGATATCGCCATTGTGGGCCGCGATGATGCGATTGCTTGGGGCTTCTCAGGGCCAATGATCCGGGCCGCTGGCATTCCGTGGGACCTTAGGAAATCGCAGCCTTACGATGTCTATGACCGGATGGAGTTCGACATTCCGGTTGGCACCAATTCGGACTGCTACGACCGCTTTATGGTGCGGGTCGCCGAAGTGCGTGAGAGCGCCAAGATCATCAAGCAATGTATCCGCGATATGCCGCAAGGCCCGATTGCGAGCACAGATGGCAAAGTCTCCCCGCCCAAGCGCGGCGAGATGAAGCAGTCGATGGAAAGCTTGATCCATCACTTCAAGCTCTACACCGAAGGCTTCCACGTGCCAGCGGGCGAAGTCTACGTCGCAACCGAAAGCCCTAAGGGCGAATTCGGCGTCTACCTCGTCAGCGACGGGACCAACAAACCCTACCGCTGCAAAATTCGCCCGACCGCATTTAGCCACCTTCAAGCCATGGAGATGATGACCAAAGGCCACATGCTGGCCGATGCGACCGCCATCCTTGGCGCGATTGATGTTGTGTTTGGGGAGTGTGATCGGTGAAGGCGGCAGGATCAAAGATTGGTGAGTTTCTATCGGTTGGTTCGATGACCTTCACGACGCTAACTCTGGGTGATTATTTCTTCAATTTCAGTTTTGGAGTGCCGGAACACTTGCTTGTCGCGGCGGCTGCTGGATTTGGTGCCGTTGCGGCGCCCCTCCTGCGCGAAGAAGGTCCTAAGGTTCAGGAAAAATCTAATGGCTGACCGTACACCCGCACCCGATACCCCTGAACTGCGCGCGCGTTGGGGCTCTTTTGAGTGGTCGAAAGAGAATAAGAAAAAGGCCGATTACCACATCGCGAAATACCCGGAAGGTCGGGCGAAGTCGGCGACTATGCCGCTGCTTGATCTGGCTCAACGCCAGGTTGGCGAAGAGACCGATACGCAAGGCTGGCTCCCGCTGCCTGTCATCGAATATGTCGCGAAATATATCGACGTGCCGGTGATCCGCGTGCTCGAGGTCGCGACCTTCTACTTCATGTACAATATGAAGCCGGTCGGGAAATATCACGTGCAAGTCTGCGGCACGACGCCGTGTATGCTGCGCGGTTCTGACGACATTATTAGCGGGTGTAAAAAGCGCGGTATGAAGATGGGCCATGTCTCCGAAGATGGCCTTTGGACCCTGACCGAGGTTGAGTGCATGGGCAATTGCGCTACTGCTCCCATGGTCCAGATCAACGATGACAATTACGAAGATTTGACGCCTGAGCGCCTTGACGCGGTGCTTGATGCTTTGGCTGCGGGTGAGACGCCGAAAGCGGGCACGCAGGAGCCGGGGCGTCACACATCAGAACCTTCGGGTGGTCCGACCACTCTCAAGGAAATGGTCGATGCCAATCATGACTACAGGAGTGGTTGGTAGATCGCGATGGGCTTCGTCTCGATTCTTCTTGCGCTTGGGATAGCCTTCATCGCCTACAGGGTGCTGATGGGCCTTTTGCGTGTGGCAGTGATCGTGCTGATTTTCGGCGTTACATTTGGGCTTTGGCAGCAGGGGGCGATCGGATGAGTGCTGTTTGGATTGCGCTTGGTGCGGTCGCCATGGCACTCGCCGTGGTGCTGTTTGTTATCAACGCCAAGACCATGGATGATGACCAGTGAGCGGGGGCGTAATTCTCTTAGTGCTCGCCGGTTTTGCGGCGTTTGGCGCGGGCGCTTACCTGTCAGCTACGGGTCACCGTGAGGTTGGCATAGCTTTGATGGGAGTGGGGCTGATTTTCCAGGTTCTGACTTTGCGTCAGTTACGCATTGCACGCAAAGGGCAGAAGCAATGAGCAAACTTAGTCTTCTTGGCTTTGTGCTTGGTGTAGCGATCATATTCTACGGTATCTATGCCCTGGCAATCGGGGGCAATTCGTCCGCATTTATCTTTATCGCAGGCGGCTTTGTGATCACTTCGCTGGCGGCCGGCATTTTCAGCAAAACACACAGTAAGGGATCAAATGATGCTGGCTGATAAGGACCGCATCTTTACCAATGTCTATGGCTTCCAGGATTGGGGCCTCAAAGCAGCACAGAAGCGCGGCGATTGGGATGGCACCAAGGCTCTTATTGAGCGTGGCCAGGATGCGATCATCGAAGAGATCAAGGCATCTGGCCTGCGTGGCCGGGGCGGGGCGGGTTTCCCGACGGGTCTCAAATGGTCGTTTATGCCAAAGCAAAGCGCCGATGGCCGGCCAAGCTTCCTCGTTATCAATGCCGACGAATCTGAGCCGGGTTCGTGTAAAGACCGTGAGATTATCCGCCACGATCCGCACAAGCTGATCGAAGGCGCTTTGGTTGCTGGCTTCGCCATGCGTGCTCGCGCCGCCTACATCTATATTCGCGGCGAATATATCCGCGAGGCGGAAACGCTTCAGGCGGCGATTGATGAGGCGTATGACGCGGGGCTGATTGGTAAGAATGCCAGTGGCTCGGGTTATGATTTCGACGTCTTCATGCACCGGGGCGCAGGCGCATACATTTGCGGTGAAGAAACCGCGATGATCGAGAGCCTTGAGGGCAAAAAGGGTCAGCCGCGCTTGAAGCCGCCTTTCCCGGCGGGTGCTGGGCTTTATGGCTGTCCGACGACCGTCAACAATGTTGAGAGCATTGCGGTTGTGCCCACCATCCTTCGCCGCAGTGCCGAATGGTTTGCGAGCTTTGGGCGTGAGAACAACAAGGGCACCAAGCTCTTCCAGATCAGCGGCCATGTGCACAAGCCTTGCGTGGTCGAAGAGGCCCTGAGCATCCCGTTCAGCGAGCTAATCGAGAAACACTGCGGCGGCATTCGCGGCGGCAAGGACAATCTCCTCGCGGTTATTCCCGGCGGTTCATCGGTCCCCCTGGTCCCTGCTGAGCAGATCTGGGACGCTCCGATGGATTTCGACGGTCTCAAAGACTTGGGCTCAGGGCTGGGGACCGCTGGCGTTATCGTGATGGACAAGTCCACCGATATCGTGCGCGCCATTTCTCGCCTTAGCTACTTCTACAAGCACGAGAGCTGCGGCCAATGCACGCCGTGCCGTGAGGGCACTGGTTGGATGTGGCGCATGATGGAGCGGCTTCGCACTGGCGATGCAGAGATCGAAGAGATCGACATGCTGCAAGAGGTGACCAAGCAGGTCGAAGGCCACACTATCTGTGCGCTTGGCGACGCAGCCGCATGGCCGATCCAAGGCCTGATCCGCCACTTCCGCCCCGAGCTTGAGCGCCGGATCGAAGAGCACAACGCACAATTCCGGGAGGCAGCGGAATGAGCGCCCTCAAGAAGACCACGGGCTATTTGATCAGCGCGGCCTTTGCTGCGGCCGCGATTGTGCTAACCGTTGATCGCTATGGCGAATTTGCCGTTGGCGCAGAGAGCTTTGCCAGTTGGGTTATCCCGCCACTTGCTCTTGCTGTGTTGACTGTTGCTAGCTTTACGGCCGTGAAACTTGGCTATCCGAAAAGGGATGAAACCCATGCCTAAGGTTACCGTAGACGGCCAAGAGATCGAAGTCCCACAAGGGGCGACCGTGCTTCAGGCGTGCGAGGAAGCGGGGAAGGAAATCCCGCGCTTCTGCTATCACGAGCGCCTGTCGATTGCGGGCAATTGCCGCATGTGTCTGGTCGAAGTGAAGCCGGGGCCGCCTAAGCCTCAGGCGTCTTGTGCACTTCCGGCTACCGAGGGTCAGGAAATCCGCACCGACAGCGCCATGGTCAAGAAGGCGCGCGAAGGGGTGATGGAGTTTCTCCTGATCAACCACCCGCTCGATTGCCCGATTTGCGACCAGGGCGGTGAGTGCGACCTGCAAGACCAGTCCATGACCTATGGCAAAGGCGCCTCGCGGACCTCTGAGAACAAGCGCGCGGTGTCTGAAAAGTATATGGGGCCGCTGATAAAGACGGTGATGACCCGCTGCATTCACTGCACGCGCTGTGTGCGGTTCTCTGAAGAGATTGCGGGCGTTGATGAAATCGGCGCGCTGTATCGCGGCGAAGATATGCAGATCACAACCTATCTTGAGCAGGCCGCGGCGCATGAGCTTTCCGCAAATGTGATTGATCTTTGCCCTGTGGGTGCTCTGACCTCGCGTCCTTATGCGTTTGAGGCTCGCCCTTGGGAATTGAAGCGGACGCTGAGCATCGACGTGTCTGATGCTGTTGGCGCGAACATTTCGCTGCACTCCAAGGGCCGAGAAGTGATGCGCGCCCTGCCGCGTGTAAACGATGATGTGAACGAAGAATGGCTCTCGGATAAGGCTCGCTATCAGGTCGATGGTTTGACCAAGCGCCGCTTGGACCGCGTTTTTGTGCGCAAGGACGGCAAGCTTGCGGCTTCTGATTGGAATGAGGCGTTCGGAACGGTTGCTTCCGCGCTAGAGGCGGACAAATCCTCCGTCGCAGCGGTCGCTGGCGATATGGTCGATTGTGAGACCATGTTCGCGGCCAAGGCGCTGCTCAAGGCTTGCGGTTCGACCCTGCTCGAAGGTCGCCAGACGGGCATGACCTATGACGTGTCGAACCTTGCTGCGGTGAACTTTAACTCAGGCCTTGCTGGGATTGAGACGGCGGACTGCATCCTGATCGTCGGCTCGCACATCCGCTGGGAAGCGGCGCTGGTGAATGCTCGCATTCGCAAGGCTGTGAAGGCGGGCGCGAAAGTGTTTGTGGTCGGGCCGGAGTGGGAGACCACTTATCCGGCAGAATTCCTTGGTGAAGACCTCAAGGTTCTGAATCGTGTGCCAAAAGCCCTCGGCGATGCCATGAAGGCAGCTGAGCGTCCTGCGGTTATCCTTGGCGGTGCGGCTTTGGCGGCCGGCGCATTGGGCGCTGCGCTGAAGCTCGTCGACAAATTTGGCCTCGTAAAAGATGGCTGGAACGGCTTTAATGTCCTTCACATGAGCGCGGCTCGCATGGGCGGCTTGATGCTTGGTTATGCAGCTGAGGGTGGCATGGCGGATATCGCTGCTGCCAAGCCAAAAGTGCTCTTTAGCCTTGGCGCGGATGAGATGGACTATGCAGCCTTTGAGGGCAGCCTCAAAGTCTACATCGGTCACCACGGCGACAAAGGTGCACATAACGCTGACATCATTTTGCCAGCGGCGTCTTACGCTGAGAAAGATGGCACTTACGTCAACACGGAAGGGCGCGTTCAATTCGCTGAAAAAGCAGTGTTCGCACCCGGTGATGCGCGTGAGGATTGGACAATCCTGCGCGCGCTTGCCGATGCGATAGGTGTGAGCGTCGGCTTTGACAGTTTTGCACAGTTGCAAGGCGCGATGATCGCCGAAGTGCCTGCTCTGGGTGAAGAGGCTCTTGCCGATTACGGCGCGCTTCCCAAGGCGGACAGCAAGGCCAAGGCGGAAGGCACAATCGCAGCCTATCCGGTCAAAGATTTCTACCTCACCAACCCCATCGCCCGCGCGTCCTCTGTGATGCAACAATGTTCGGCAGAACTGCTCCACGGCGATGAGATCAAGGAGGCTGCGGAATGAGCCTTCACTCACGCACAACAGTCATTCCGGCGAAGGCCGGAATCCAGCTTCCAACCGCAGTGGCTCCCCACTGGACCCCGGCCTTCGCCGGGGTGACGAAAGGGGCATATCAATGACCGCGTTCTTTGAAGGTCTTGGCCTCCCGTATGAGTGGGCCTGGGGTGTCGCCACGATTGCGGGCATCCTCTTGATCGCGCTTCCCGTTATGCTGGCGGTGGCCATGGTGATTTATGTCGACCGTAAGGTGCTGGGCGCGATTATGCTTCGGCGTGGGCCCAATGTGGTGGGGCCGTTTGGCCTGCTTCAGAGCTTTGCGGACGGGCTCAAGGTCTTTTTGCAAGAGACCATTATCCCAAGCGCTGCCAACAAAGGCATCTTCCTGCTTGCGCCGATCATCACCTTTACCGTGGCTTTGGCCGCGTGGGCGGTGATCCCATTTGGCGATGGCGTGGTGCTGGCCGACATCAATGTCGGGCTCCTCTACATCCTCGCGATCAGCTCGTTGGGCGTTTATGGCGTGGTGATGAGCGGGTGGGCGTCGAACTCGAAGTACCCCTTCTTCTCCGCCATGCGGGCCGCAGCGCAAATGATCTCTTACGAGGTATCCATCGGCTTTATTCTGGTGTGCGTTGTCTTGTGGGCGGGCACGTTCAATATGAGCGGCATCGTCGAGGCACAACGCGGACACGGGCTTGGTTTCGTCAACGGGTTCTTCTTTAACCCGCTGCTTTTCCCGATGTTTGTGGTGTTCTTTATCTCGGCTCTGGCTGAGACGGCGCGCGCTCCGTTCGACCTGACAGAGGCCGAGTCCGAACTCGTTGCCGGCTATCAGACTGAATATTCGTCGATGGCTTTCGCGCTGTTCTGGCTGGGCGAATATGCGAACATCCTGCTGATGTGTTCGCTGTGCACGATCCTGTTTATGGGCGGGTGGTTGCCACCAATTGAGTGGGCACCGCTCTACTATGTGCCGGGCTTTATCTGGTTCCTCTTGAAGACCTTCTTCTTCTTCCTGCTGTTCAGCTGGATTTGGGCCACCGTGCCGCGCTATCGCTATGACCAGTTGATGCGTCTTGGCTGGAAGGTGTTCCTGCCGATGAGCCTTGTGTTTGTCGCAGTGATCAGTGGTTACCTGATGGCGACCGGGCATTTCACCGACGCTCCGTCGCTTGTTGACCCAGCAACCGTAACTCCCGACCAAATTGTTGAAGCTGTCGAGGCCCCGACCCCAGCTGTGAGTACTGCATCATGACCACCGCAACCCAGCTCCTAAAGAGCTTCACCCTTTGGGAATTCCTGAAAGCGCATGCGCTGACCTTGAAGTATTTCTTCAAGCCCAAGGTGACGATCAACTATCCGTTTGAGAAATCGCCGCTTAGCCCGCGTTTTCGCGGCGAGCATGCGCTGCGCCGTTATCCGAACGGTGAAGAGCGCTGCATCGCTTGCAAGCTTTGCGAAGCAGTGTGTCCAGCGCAGGCGATCACGATCGAGGCCGAACCGCGCGAGGACGGATCGCGCCGCACCACGCGCTATGACATTGATATGACGAAATGCATCTATTGTGGATTTTGTCAGGAGGCCTGCCCGGTGGATGCCGTGGTAGAGGGGCCAAACTTTGAATACGCCACCGAAACACGCGAGGAACTGCTCTATGACAAGGCTAAGCTTCTCGCGAATGGTGACAAATGGGAGCGGGCCATCGCGGCCAATCTTGAAGCCGATGCGCCCTATCGCTAGGGGCCCATCAGACCGGACGGCCGACGGACAACAGGGATTATGATACAAACTCTCGCCTTTTATCTCTTCGCGACGCTTGTTGTTGCCAGTGCGGTCATGGTGATCATGGCGCGAAACCCCGTACACTCCGTGCTGTGGCTCATCCTTTCCTTCTTCAACGCGGCAGGATTGATGGTGCTGGTAGGCGCTGAGTTCATCGCGATGCTGCTTGTTATTGTATATGTCGGCGCGGTTGCAGTGTTGTTCCTATTCGTGGTGATGATGCTTGACATCGACTTTGCCGAGATGCGAGCCGGATTTATCAAGAACTTCCCGCTGGGGATTGCCATTGCGCTGATCTTGCTGGCTGAACTGGGGCTTGGCCTTGGCGCTTACGGCGCTGGCGGAATTGAGCTTGGTACCCCCGATGGAACCGCTGCGGTAAGCGCAAGCACCTCAAACATCGCGGCAATCGGCGCGCTGCTTTATGGCCGATATATCCTGCTGTTCGAGATCGCCGGGATCATCCTGCTGGTTGCGATGATCGGCGCTATTGTGCTGACCTTCCAGGCACCGCCTCCTGGAAGTCGCGCACAGCAAGACATCGGCAAACAAATCGCCCGCCGCCCGGAAGAGGCGACGGTTATGAAAAACCCAGATATAGGTAAAGGGGTCGAGCTCTGATGGGACCCGTGGGTATTGAACACTACCTTGTCGTGGGCGCGATCCTTTTTGTGCTCGGCGTGCTGGGTATCTTCCTCAATCGGAAGAATGTCATCGTCATTCTGATGGCGGTGGAGCTGATCCTTCTGGCCGTTAATATCAACCTTGTCGCGTTCAGCGCCTTTATGGGCGATCTGGTGGGGCAGGTGTTTGCTATGATGGTTCTCACCGTTGCGGCTGCTGAAGCGGCCATCGGGCTTGCCATTCTCGTCATCTACTATCGCGGCCGCGGCACGATTGCGGTCGATGATGTAAACCGGATGAAGGGATAAGCGACGCATGGAAACGCAAATCCTCATTATCGTCTTTGCCCCGCTGATCGCTGCGATCATTGCAGGGCTTGGCAACCGGATGCTGGGCAACGCACTTGCCAAGTCGATTACGACGGGCGGGCTGTTTCTGTCGGCGGCGCTAAGCTGGCCGATCTTTATCGGGTTCCTGAGCGGTACGCACACCGCCGAAGTCGTCCCCGTCCTACAATGGGTGCAGTCGGGTGATTTGACCTTTGACTGGGCTTTGCGAGTTGATGCTCTGACCGCCGTGATGCTGGTGGTGATCAACTCGGTCTCTGCGCTCGTGCACTTGTATAGCTGGGGCTATATGGAGGAAGACCCGGATCAGCCGCGCTTCTTCGCCTATCTCTCGCTCTTCACCTTCGCCATGCTGATGCTGGTGACGGCCGATAACCTCGTTCAGATGTTCTTCGGTTGGGAAGGGGTGGGGCTTGCCTCGTACCTGCTCATCGGGTTCTGGTTCAAAAAGCCGTCTGCTGGCGCTGCTGCGATCAAGGCCTTTGTGGTCAACCGCGTGGGCGATCTTGGCTTTATGCTGGGGATTTTCGGCACCTTCCTGGTGTTTCAGACGACCTCTATTCCTGAAATCTTGGCAGCTTCTGCTGGGATGAGCGGGTCTACTATCGGTTTCCTCGGTATGCGTTTGCCGACGATGGATATCCTGTGCTTCCTGCTCTTTATCGGAGCCATGGGTAAATCGGCGCAATTGGGGCTCCACACCTGGCTTCCCGACGCGATGGAGGGGCCGACGCCTGTGTCTGCTCTCATCCACGCAGCGACCATGGTGACCGCAGGCGTATTTATGGTGTGCCGCCTGTCACCGATGTTTGAGGCGGCTCCGACCGCCTTGATGATCGTCACGATTGTGGGCGCGGCGACGTGTTTCTTTGCCGCCACCATCGGGACGACGCAGTGGGACATTAAGCGGGTCATCGCGTACTCAACCTGTTCGCAGCTAGGCTATATGTTCTTTGCAGCGGGCATTGGCGCATACGGCGTGGCGATGTTCCATCTGTTCACGCACGCATTCTTTAAGGCACTGCTGTTCCTTGGCGCTGGCTCGGTCATCCATGCGATGCACCATGAGCAGGACATGCGCTATTACGGCGGTCTTAGGAAGGCGATCCCTATCACCTTTGTTGCGATGCTCTTGGGCACTCTCGCGATTACGGGTCTTGGTGTGTATCACCTCGGCGCAGGCTTTGCGGGCTTCTGGTCTAAGGACGCCATCCTTGAAGCGGCCTTTGCGCGCGGCACCACCACCAGCGCGATTGCCTTCTGGGCCGGTGTTACGGCGGCGCTGCTCACCAGCTTCTACAGCTGGCGTCTGATGTTCCTTACCTTCTGGGGTAAGCCGCGCTGGATTGAGAGCGAGCATATTCAGCACACGGTCCACAAGACACCCGAAGAAGCGGGCGAAGACACAACCGGCGGCTATCACCCGCATGAGAGCCCGATTGCGATGCTCATTCCGCTTGCGGTTCTATCGACCGGAGCTGTGCTTGCAGGGCAGGTTTTCGCGCCAAGCTTTATTGACGATGCGGCCTTCTGGGCTGGTTCAATCTTCTACAACGAGAACCTCATCCACGCCCTTCATGACGTGCCATATTGGGTGAAGTACTCTGCCTTCGTGGTCATGGTTCTGGGCTTTGTCGGAGCCTATATCGCCTATATCGCGAAGCCTGATATTCCCGCCAAGTTCGTCGCCAGCTTTGGGTGGCTACACAACTTCGTGTTCCGCAAATGGTATTTCGACGAGCTGTACGATGCGATCTTCGTAAAGCCAGCCTTCTGGTTCGGACGCCAGTTCTGGAAACTGGGCGACGTCGGTACCATCGATCGCTTTGGACCCAACGGCATCGCTGCAGTGGTTCAGCGCGGCTCGGTTGCGGCCAAGACGATCCAGTCCGGCTATCTCTACACCTATGCGCTGATCATGCTTCTCGGGCTGATCGCCGCTGTCACTTATGTGCTGCTCTAGGGGTCTTTGAGCGTAATGGACTTTCCCATCCTCACCACCATGATGTTGGTGCCGTTAGCGGCAGCCATCGCATGTCTGTTCGCCGGGCAAGCCTCGCGCGTGATTGCGCTTGGCGCGACGCTTTTGACCTTTGGTCTCGGGGTAATGCTCTGGGCCAATTACGAGATCGACGGCGCTCAGTGGCAGTTCCAAGAGAAGTATGAGCTCGTTGCTGGCTTCTCCTACGCTCTCGGGATCGACGGCATTGCGTTGATGCTCATCATGCTCAGTGTGTTCCTCATGCCGATCTGCATCTTGGCGAGCTGGGATGCGATCAAAAAGCGCGTAGGCGAATACATGGCGGCCTTCCTGTTTATGGAAGTGCTGATGATCGGGACGTTTGCAGCGCAGGATTTGTTCCTGTTCTACATCTTCTTCGAGGCGGGCCTGATCCCGATGTATCTGATCATCGGTGTGTGGGGCGGGGACAACCGCATCTACGCTTCGTACAAATTCTTCCTGTACACGCTGATTGGCTCGGTTCTGATGCTGATCGCGATGTTCTGGATGGTGAGCGAGGCCGGCACTTCCGACATTCCAACCCTGATGCAGTACGACTTCCCCGGCGGGGCTCAGACGTGGCTGTGGCTGGCGTTCTTTGCGAGCTTTGCGGTGAAGGTGCCGATGTGGCCGTTCCACACTTGGCTTCCTGACGCTCACGTTCAGGCTCCAACTGCAGGGTCTGTGATCCTTGCGGGCGTTTTGCTGAAACTGGGCGGCTACGGTTTTATCCGTTTCAGTCTGCCGATGTTCCCAGAGGCGTCTGCTGACTTTGCATGGTTCGTATTCATCCTCTCGATGATCGCGGTGATTTACACCTCGCTGGTTGCGCTGGTTCAGGCGGATATGAAGAAGCTTATCGCATATTCTTCGGTTGCTCACATGGCGATTGTGACCGTGGGTCTGTTCGCGTTCAACGTGCAGGGCCTTGAAGGCGCGATGATCGTTATGCTGTCACACGGTCTCGTGTCGGGCGCATTGTTCCTTTGTGTTGGCGTTATCTACGACCGGCTCCACACTCGCGAAATCGAACGCTACGGCGGGCTCAGCATCAACATGCCGTATTACGCGCTGTTCTTCCTGCTCTTCACGATGGCCTCGATCGGCCTTCCGGGCACCAGTGGTTTTGTGGGCGAGTTCCTGTCGCTTGCAGGCATCTACCAAACATCCAGCCTCGTGGCGCTTGTCAGCACCACCGGCATTATCTTGGGCGCAGCTTACATGCTCTACCTCTACCGCCGCGTAGCCTTTGGCGATCAGAAGAACGCCGATGCCGCCGCGATGAAAGACATCACCGCGCGTGAGTGGATTATGATGACCCCGATTGCTGCGGTCGTCCTTTGGATGGGCGTATATCCTGAGAGTTTCCTTGCTCCCATGCGGGCAGATATCGCGGCACTTGATGCGCGGCTTGCAGCGTCAGCGCCAATCAGCGATGCAGCGCTTGCCAGCGGAGAGCCTCTTGAAAAGGCAGCTAACGCGATCGAGTTCGAAGCGCACGAAGGGGAGGGCCAACACTGATGCTGGACTTCCCATCCTCCTTCGGGCTCGTCATTCCAGAGCTAATTCTCACGGTCACTGGCCTAGCGCTTCTCCTGATTGCGGCATGGGTCGGCGATAAGGCTGCGCGTGCTGTTGCAATCATTGCGGCCGCTGCCCTGTTCACCGCAGGCCTTTTCACCATTCCCGGCCTTCACTTTGGAGTGGACGGTCCGGACAGCTACGCGTTTGGCACATTGCTCAAAGTTGACAGCTTTGCATTGTTCTCAAAGGCGTTGATCTATCTGGCGGCCATCGCGGCGCTGATGGTCGCACCGGCATTCTTTAATGGACCTGCTGCGGCCAGCGAGCGTGGATTGCGTGCTGAGTACCCGATCCTGATCCTGTTCGCGACGCTAGGCATGAGTATCATGGTCTCGGCCAGCGACTTTATGACGCTCTACATGGGCCTCGAGCTCAATTCATTGGCTGCCTATGTGCTGGCCGCGATCCTTCGCAAGGATCAACGTTCAGCAGAGGCGGGCCTCAAGTACTTTGTACTCGGCGCGCTTGCTTCGGGTATCCTGCTTTATGGCATGAGCTTGCTATACGGCTTCACCGGAGCAACCGACTTCGCGAGCGTTCGCGCCGGGCTTGAAGGGGAGCTTTCGAACGGTCAGCTTTTTGGCCTCATATTTGTGATGGCAGGTCTTGCGTTCAAGATCGCCGCCGTTCCGTTCCATATGTGGACGCCGGATGTGTACGAAGGCGCGCCAACACCGGTCACTTTGTTCTTTGCCACGGCGCCCAAGGTAGCCGCTGTGGCGCTCACCGCGCGCGTCGTGTTCGAGGTGTTCGGGGGTCAAGTTCAGGCTTGGCAGCAGATCGTAATGTTCACGGCATTGGCCTCTATCGTGTTCGGAGCCCTTGGCGCAATCGGTCAGGAGAATTTGAAACGCCTGCTTGCGTACTCTTCGATCAACAACGTCGGCTTTATCCTGTTGGGTCTGGCTGTTGCCACGCCCGCTGGCGCGAGTTCGATGCTGGTCTATCTCTTCATCTATGTCGTGATGAGCTTGGGGAGCTTTGTTGCTCTCCTTATGCTGCGCGGCGAAGACGGCAGTCTTTTCGAAACTTTTGGCGATATCTCCGGGCTCGCAGTTACCCGGCCAGCGATCGCATGGTCATTGCTGGTCCTGATGTTCAGCCTAGCCGGTATCCCGCCTTTGCTCGGTTTTTACAGCAAGTTTGTTGTGTTCCAGGCTGTGGTTTCCGCCGACCTTGTAGTCTTTGCAGCGATTGCGATAGCCGCCAGCGTTATCGGCGCGTTCTACTATATCAAGTTCGTGAAGGTCATGTTTTTTGATGAGCCAGCTGGTCTTGTGACTGGCAAGAGCGAAACCTCGCACTGGGTGCTCCTCGCAATCTGTGCGGTGATCATCTCACCAATCGGATACCTTCTGACAGGCTCACTAACAGACCTCACCAATAAGGCTGCGTCCTCGCTGTTTCTCGCGATTTGAGCAATGAGCCGCTGATCGAAGTCGTCGAGGAAACAGGCTCGACCAATGCGGACCTTCTGGCGCGTGTGTCTGGCGGAGAAACGGTCCCAGACAACTCTTGGCTCATGGCAGAGCGCCAGACCGGAGGTCGCGGTCGCTTAGGCCGTAAGTGGGATAGCCCCAAGGGTAATCTTCTGTGCAGCACTATTGTAAACTTGGTGCCAGATGACCCGGCTCCATCAACTCTATCATTGGTCGTAGGGCTTGCCGTCTTCGAGACGATTGAGGGTCTGCTTTTGCCCGACACTCCGATGCTTCTCAAATGGCCAAACGATGTGCTGATTGATGGCGCAAAAGTGGCGGGTATTCTGCTTGAGCGCCACGGACAATCTGTGGTTGTTGGCGTTGGGATGAATCTGAGCCACGCGCCAGATTTGCCCGACCGGAAAACCACATGCATCGTGTATGAAAACGGAAAGTTTGAGAACGGGCCGAGGAGTGTTCTTCCCATTCTTGCGCATCATCTAGCTGAGCGATTGGCAATGTGGCGCGAAGCGCCTTTATCGGACACTCTGTTGGATTGGACGGTGATTAGCCACAGGTACAATGATAAGATGCGCATCACCGGTGCCGACGGCGAGGTCATGCACGGTCGATATCGCGGAATCGACCGCGAGGGTGCGCTGAGAGTTCGACCGATTGGCGGGCGCGAAACAATCGTGCATGCAGGCGACGTGACGCTTGATTGGCACGACAAGGAGTAGAAAAAATGCTGCTGGCCGCTGATGTCGGAAACACCAATGTGGTTTTTGCCCTGTTTGAGCCTAATCGGGAGGGCGGCTATGTGACGCCCCCACGCGCACGGTGGCGTATCGCGACCGATCCACGCCGGACGGGTGACGAGTATGCGGTGTGGCTCTTACAACTGCTGACGATTGAGGGTGTGTCGCGCGATGATATCAATCATATCATTTACGCGTCTGTGGTCCCACGTGCCGATCACAATCTGACTGTCCTTAGCCAAAAGTACTTCAACATCACGCCTCTGAAAGCGGGTGAAGGTAAAGCGGCCTGGCCGTTTGTTGCCGATGTCGATCAGCCAAGCTCTCTTGGTGCAGACCGTGCGCTCAATATTTTGGCGGCCCACCACAAGTATGGCGGTGACCTGATTGCTATCGACTTTGGCACAGCCACCAAGTTCGAAGCGATTGATTTTACTGGCGCGTATAAAGGCGGCTCCATTGCGCCCGGGATCAATCTCTCGCTCGATGCATTGGTGGGCAAGACGGCCAAACTTCCGCGTATCGCCATTCGCACGCCGGACAGCGAAAGTGTCATAGGGCGCAACACAGAAGACCAAATGCTCATTGGAGTTTTCTGGGGCTATGTCGCTATGATGGAAGGGATCGTTGCGCGCATGAAAGCGGAAATCGGCCGACCAGCCAAAGTCGTTGCTACGGGTGGCCTCGCAATCCTGTTTGATGACGCAACCGATATTTTTGACGAAGTAGACACTGATCTAACGATTGAAGGGCTCGCTATTCTGGCCAAAACGGCCGCAAGCTGACTGTCAGTCACCCGGGATGGAACGATAACAAACGCGTGAAAAAGAACTACCAACCAGAACAAGAACTGCTGTTCCTGGCCCTTGGCGGCTCGGGAGAAATAGGCATGAACGTCAACCTCTATGGGTGTGACGGCAAATGGCTAATGGTCGACTTGGGCATGACTTTCTCGGGCGGAGAGTATCCCGGAGTGGACCTTGTCTTTGCCGACCTTCAATTCATTGAGGAACGCAGCAAGGACCTTCTCGGCGTTGTCCTGACCCACGCGCATGAAGACCACATCGGCGCGGTTCCCTACTTTGCAGGGGAGTTGGGCGTCCCGCTTTATGCGACCCCGTTCACGGCGGATCTTGTCGCGCGAAAGCTCGAAGAGGCTGGCTTACTGGGCAAAGTAAAGCTTAACATCATTGAGGAAGACCACGGCCAGATCGACATTGGCCCTTTCAATGTGACCTATCTGCCGCTTGCGCACTCCATCGCTGAGGGCAACGCGCTCTTGATCGACACGCCATATGGGAAGGTCTTCCACACCGGCGATTGGAAGCTGGACGAAGACCCCATTATCGGCGAGCCGACGACGGAGGAAGAGCTACGCGCGATCGGTGACGACGGTGTCTTGGCGCTCGTTTGCGACAGCACTAATGCCTTTAATCCAAACCCATCGGGCTCAGAAGGCGCGGTCTACAAGGGTCTTATGGAAGAGGTCGCACGCCATAAGGGAAAGCGTGTCCTTGTCACCACTTTCGCAAGCAATGTTGCGCGACTTCAGACACTTGGTGAAGTCGCGCAGGAAAATGGGCGGCAGGTGTGCGTTGCTGGGCGATCGATCGACCGCATTCTCGAGGTGGCGCAGGACAATGGTTATCTCGAGAACTTCCCGGACCCAATCGACTTTGACACCGCCATGGGCTTGCCGCGCGGCGAGGTGATGATTTTAGCCACCGGCGGGCAGGGCGAACCTCGTGCTGCTTTGTCGAGGATTGCCGAAGAGAACCATCGCTTGGAACTGTCGCCGGGTGACGTAGTCTTGTTCTCATCGCGTCTCATCCCCGGCAATGAAATCTCGGTCGGCAAGATGCAAAACCAGTTGGCGACGCGCGGGATTGAGATGATCACCGACCGTCAGAGCTTTATCCATGTGTCCGGCCACCCCGGACGCCCGGAATTGGAAGCGCTTTATGGTTGGCTTCGGCCAGATGTTCTTGTGCCTGTTCATGGCGAGATGCGGCATATGCAGGAGCAGGCACGCCTCGGGAAAAAGTGCGGCATTGCGGACAATGTTGTTCAGTCGAACGGTGACATCGTTCGGCTTGCTCCTGGTGCACCAGGCAAGATCGCTGAAGTTCGCAATGGCCGGCTAGTCCTTGACGGGGATATCATCTCGGCGGCCGATGGCGATGCGGTGAACACCCGTAGGCGCGTGTCATTTGAGGGGCTTGTCATCGTTGTTTTGGCACGCGGTGAAGCGCCTCTGATCGAAGCGATTGGCCTTCCGCTAGATGAGGATATGCCAGAGTTTGTTGACGAAACACGCGAAGACATTCTCAAAGCGGTCGGCGGGCTCAAAGGCCGAGATGCACGCAATCCGAGCGCAGTTCATGAGGCAGCGAGGCTTGCGGCGCGTCGGGCTGCACGCCGCTGGTCAGGCAAAAACCCGCAAGTGCGGGTTCTGATGCCGGGTCTTAGCGGTGAGCAAGACTGATGCAGTTGACCTCGATTCTCGCGGTTTACTTTCTCATCTGGGTCATGAGTGCCTTCATCATGCTTCCGTTCGGAGTGCGTACGTCTGAAGAAGCGGGTGAGGCTTTGGTCCCCGGTCAGGCTGAGAGTGCGCCGTCCAACTTTAAGCCGGGCCGCATTCTTGTCAGAGCTACGCTGGTTGCAATCGTCCTGACCACTCTTTTTGTTTTGAACTACGAGTATGGTTGGCTGAGCGCGAGCGACTTGGACATTCTGCCCAAGCCCCCAAGCAGCCTTACAGGCGCAGACTAGGGCACTCCTTACTGACGGAGACGCTCAATCGATTGCGCCAATACCACGTAGAGTTTGCCGACATCAGAACCCAGCACGGTGACGCCAAGCGCCTTGCCGTCACGGGTGGACAGAACCGAGCGCAGCATGGACTCAAAGTCGTGGATGTAGCGGCTTACATTGGCGTTGAACTCGTCGTCATTCTGATAAAGCTCAGCAATCTCTTTTGCATCGCCGTTGTCGATTAAGCGCACAGCCCTGCGAGTGAAGATGCCTCGATCTCCTTTCAGATACGCGTCCCAAGAGGTATCTGAAACCTCTTGAGCAAGTGCAGATGTGAGATCGATTGCGGCTGAGTTGAGACTGTCGGTGATAAGAGCCATTCGCCGCGAAAAGTCGTTGTTGACCTGCTCTTCGGCGAGTTCGCGGGCGCGTGCAATGCGTTGTTCCAGATTGACAGTGAGTTCATTTACTCTGGCCAACTGATCGCGGAGTTGAACAGTTGCCTCTCTGCCCACGCCAGAGGCATGTGCAGCCGCTTGCTCCAATTTACCGGCGGCCTCTGCCGAGTTGTTCCGCAAGGAACGTTCAAGCTCAGCGACCGCGCGCTCAGACAGAGTGTTGGCCAAATCATCGACCTTCTCGCGGGCACCGCTTTCGAGAGTCTCGAAAACATCTTTTGTCGCCTCTTCAAGCTTGGTGATACTGGCGCGCAATACATCTTGGTTCTCTCCAGCCAGGTCTTCGCTTTGCTGGGCAAGTTTTGCGAGGCCGCTTTGCAGGCCTTGTACTTTTGAGAGCGCCTCTTCCGATTGCTCGGTAACTCTCGTCTGCAAGGCTTCAATTGACGCGTCGTTTTCGTCTACCTTATTTCGTGCTTCGATCAGATAGTTGTTGAGACCATCTGCTTTCTCATTTGTTGAGAGCATGAGCGTAGAGACTTCTTGTGCACGTTCTTCGACGTTGCTCAGTGCGCCAAGAGCGCCTGCCATAGCTTCAGGAAGATCTTCTCGAGTAAATCTCGCGCTTGATTGAATGATCTCCAAAAGGCGTACGCCCGCTTCGGTCAGATCGCTCAGTTCCGTCTCGGTCCGACGTAGTTTCTCACGCTTGTCTTCTAGCTGTGCATCTAACGCCTCGAGACTTGATGTGAGTGTCTCGCGTGTAGCCACACCCTGCGTGCCCGCGGCCGTGATAAGTTCCGTCAGTTGTTCGATCTGCGTTGACAGTTCACCAGATTGGGCGGTCAGCTTTTCAGTTTCGGCGCTCTGAGCTTCGCGTCTCTGAGCAAGAGCATCATCAAGATCGGCGAGCCGCTGAGCGAGGATTTCGCTTGCCTGCGCTTCGTGAGTTGAGAAGGTTTCCTGGACCCTCGCCACTTGCTCACTGATTTGACGATCCCGTGCATTCAGCTGCTCGGTGAAGTGAATGAATTTTGTGTTGAGTTCGTCGACCCGTGTTTGCGCAAGGCTGGTCGTCTTGGCCTCCACATCGTCCAAGTCTTTGATCGTTTTGACGATTGCTTCGGCGAAACGATCCTTAGAGCCTGCCAATTGCTGCATCGCTTCTTCTTCGGCTTCGCGGAGCTGTGTGCTGGCAACCTTTACTTCCGACTGGAGGAGGCCAACCCGCTCCTTAAGTGATTCTAACGCGACGCTCTCGGCATTCTCGACTTCTCCGCGATACCTTTCTGTGCGCGTCTCCACTTCATCAAGGCGCATTCCAGCGCTTTCTTCAATCCGTTCCAAGCTGCTCTGAAATTTCGCAAGAATCTCACCAACACGGCCATCGAGAGATGTGACTTGCTTCTCGCTCGCCTTGCCAAACTGATTGAGCCTTTCAAAGCCAGAGATCAGCTTGTCTAGCTGTTCTTGCGCAGTGCGTCCGGCAGCTCCGACTTGATTGGATACATCGCGGGCGGAATTTGCGACAACGGGTAGATCGTCGCGCAATCGGGTCATGTTTGCGAGGGCGCTTTCACTTGCGCTGCCTATCGCATCAACTTGTGCGCCGTTGCTTTTGATCAAGCCTTGGAGTGTGTCGGCGTGGGTGGACATGCGCTCGCTCGCGATCCTACCCATTGATTCGAGCTCCCGTGATTGCGCACCCAGGAACTCGCGTGCCAAACTGAGTTCGCGGTTGACTACGGTCAGTCGCGTTTCAAGCTCACGGCTTTCTTGGGACAGCATGGCCGCGCTGTCAGCAAACCGACGCGCCTCGACGCGAGAATGCCGCATCGCAAGCAGCCACGCAACGCCGATCAATATGATCGGAACCGACCAGTCGATTAAGAGCCGGACAACCGTACTTGGAGCTATGCCAGAACCGAGCAGCTGATCCTGCATCGCCCAGCCATAGGCACTAGTCCACAAGACAACGGCGACAATCGCAAGAATTGGAGCGAGCCAGTAGTACCTTGAAGGGGTGATCTCTGCCTCTTCAAGGTCATATTCTGTGAGCTCAAGTTCATCGGAGGGTTCGATCACGTCGCTGAAATCGACGCCTTCGCTCACTCCACCAGTGTCGAGCATTTCATCACTATCGGACTGCGCCTTGGTCTGAGCCTCTTGGCCGACCGCGCGAATGTGTTTCCCGCTTGCCATATTGGGAAGATACCACATGGGAGCGCATGATAAACCCCACATTAACTCGAATCCGGCTATGTGATGCAGTTATGGCTTATGAAAGTGGTGCTCTTGATGCGACATTAGCGGCGGCAGCTGGCGACAATCCGGCTTTGCTCGGGGAGCTGCGTGCCGCTTTTCTTGAAAGTGCGGAGAAGCTTGTCGATCTGCTAAGGCGTTCGCGTTGCGACGGAAATTGGAATGTGGCTGCGCTCCGCCTGAAGGGGCTAGCGGCAAGTTTTCATGCGCAGGAGCTGCTCGATGCGGCTGAGAATGCTCTTGCGGCTGCCCCTGGGGAGCCCGCAGCAATCCGCGAGATTGAGGATGTGATTGCGCGATTCAATGGTGGCAATCGAGGCGGCTTTTAGCTCTAACTGCCTCAAGATCGTGGAAAGCGATGGCCCCAAACGCTTGCAGCGCGAGGCTTATAGCGCGTAGCCAAGGTCAGCTGTCCGCCTTTCTGGGAGCTTCGGCTTTGCGCATCGCTCTTATTTCTGCATTCAAACGAACAAACCTTGGTGAATTGCGCGCAGAAACCGAATTGGTTGGGCGCAGCGTTCTAGCATGGCAGGTTGACCTTGCTTTGGACATTGGTTGTGAACGGATTATTTGCTTTTCCGACAGCAGCCACGGAGAAGTCATCGCACAGCAGCGCCGTATTGAAGGCACTGGTCTCGCCTTTCATGTTGTCCGCAATCATTTGCAAATCGCGAGCCTCGTGCGACCCGAAGATTATGTGTTTGTCCAACTCGATGGGCTGGTTCTTGGCGATGTGGCGCGGGAATTGGTGGGGGCACGCTGTGAGGCTGATGAAACTCATATCTTTGCAATTTCGGCATCTCACAGTCTAAGCAATTCGTTTCCAACTGATTTTGAACGCATCGATAAGGACAGCCATTGGGCAGGCGTCGCATTGTTGCCCGGTGCCTGCACGGCCGCATTGGAGGATTTTCCGGGCGAGGGCGAGGCGATGTCGCTTCTTTTGCGCCTGGGGCTGCAAGCCAGGGTGGGCTGTGCAGATGTGGCCCCAAATGCTCTTGAGAATGATAATTGGCTCTTAGCAAGCGATAACGAAGCGCTGGGAAGGCGCGAGGATGCAGCGATCAGGTCGAGCCTCCCGCAAATCAGTTGGAGCGGTCCTAGTGCATTTGTCGCCACGAAAATTGTGAGTACCTGGTCGCCGCTTCGGCTCAGGTCAGGCAGCGAAATCAGTGCAGGTTTAGGGCTTGTGGTGATGGTCGTCGCGGCTGTGATTGCAGGCCTTGGTCAAGGCATTGTGGGCCTAGGCACGGCGGCAATCGGTGCTTTTGTGGTCAGTCTTTCAGCGCAATCCGTCGCATTGCGCAGCAGAATCTCAGTCCATACCGAGATACCAGCCATTCTGCGCTGGCTCACGCCTGCCACCGGGGGCCTTGCGACAGCCGTATTGATTCTGGCACAGACAGGGGCGAGCCATTGGCCGGTTCATTTTGGAATTCCTTTGCTTACGATGGGTTTGGCATGGGTTGCCGGGATGGATTCTAACTTTAGGCTCCGCGCTTTTTGGGGCGATTTGCCCTTCCATCTTGGAGTCTTCTCAATCTCGGCGGTATTTGGTGTCTTGTTAGAAGTGATGATTTTGTTTTCACTCGGCGCGCTGCTGCAATTGATGATGCGCGCTCGGACTCAATCCGCTAAAAGCCGAAGCTAACGGTGGCTTAACCATGACCCTGTAGGGGGTGCTAAATGGGCAAAATGGCGATTGATCGATCTCAGTCCACCTTAGTGGACGCAATCCTTCAGGATGAAATAGCGCGCGGCAACCGTGCGCTACGCTCGCTCGCGCCCGTCATTGCTCACTTGCTTGATAGCGATGGGCCAAGCCTTGTGAGCGACGCGATTGTCGCGCGTTTACGGGGAATGCTGCGTCATATTGCCGATCAGTTGCTTGCAAGCCTCCCGTTGGACGCAAAGAACGCACTGATTCAATCGCAAGCGCAATCCAAGCTTATCGATCATTTGCGAGGCGATGAGAGCTTGGTAGATCACCTTTATTCTGTCGTGCTAGAGGGGGTTTTGACTAAACAAGTGCAGCAGCGCGTTGGCGTTGACCCCATTCTGAGCCCGCTGATGCAAGAATTGATAGCATCCGAGAGACCCGAAATCGCTGAGGTCGCAATGATGGCATTGGCGGCGCAATCACGCTTTTGCCAAGGCCAAGAGCGAATGGAACTGCCCCTCGGCGAGCTTCCGTCTCAATTGCTTTGGCGGGTTCTAACGCATTTTGAGGCGACTGAACTTGCCTTGCACCCTGAAGGTGTTGCGGGCGCGGTCCAGACAATCAAACGCGACTTCGACGAGGCGCAAAGCAGGATCGGGCTGTTCGCTCGCCTCGCTTCGTCGATGCAGGGAGGGGCGATTGCAGCGCTCGATATCGGCCATGCTGGTCTAGCGCTCTTCGCGAGCGCCACTGCGTCGTTGACTCGGCAAGAGCGGGAGCACGTGGTCTTCGCCTGCCATGAGGGCCAGACTTTCAGATTGGTACTTATTCTTATCGCCGCGGGTCTTAATATCAATGCGATTGAGGGACAACTCGCCTTGCTCGGCGGGACACGCGCTTTGCCCAGTGGCTTCGAGACAATATCCCAAGCACATTCGCAGGAATTGCTTCGCACTTTGACTGGGCCTGAGGGCGAACTGTCATGAACCGTCAGCAATCCATTGTCGCGGCTCATGGCCTGACCGATGAGCACGACCGGCTCATCCGCGCAGATGAGCCGCTCGCAGAGCTCCAGGAGGCATGCGGTGGCAGCTTGCCAGGCGCTCTGGCCGTGCCTGAACTTCTCGAACTGGTTCAGCAGTGCCGTAAGCTTGGCCTGCGGATAGCACGTGAGTTTAGCGCCTTTGACGGGCAAGATACGGTTGCTGGTTTTGTGCGCATTCACCCGGTGGATGAGGGAGATGAAGGGGGCGCCGATGCGCTCGGTGGTTGCGCAATCCTGATAGAGAACTGGCAGAGCGCTGGGCAAGCGAATGGTAACTCGCTCCAGGGTATCGAATGGCTTGACGCTTCGGACCGTGCCTCTGCGGAAATCACCGCACGTCTTGATGCGCGTCAGAAACTCCAGTTCATCACGTCTGTGAGCGCTGACGCACAGGCGCTTGTGAAGGCCGTGGAGCTTGCTCCAGGTAAAGCGTGGAGCGAATATGTCGAGCTTGCTGGTATCACTCACGAGCAACCGCTCCACTGGCGTTTGCTCGACGGGGCAAGGGCCCGTGTGCCGGGCTCAGATCGGATTTGGCGTGTGCGATTGTTGCCTGTTGGCCCCGCGAGCTCAGCGCCACGCGGGTTTGAACTGCTACTTATCACCGATCAGTTGCTAGATGAGGATGCCGCGGACGGTGGTGGTGCTGAGGACACGGCTCCGGAGCATTCACGGTTGATCGGAAGCGCGTTGACACCCGTCCTGCGCCAGCCAATTGCTCGGATAATCGCCAATGCTGAGACAGTGCACGCCCGCCTTGCTGGACCGTTGCGTGACGAATACAGCGAATATGCCGCCAATATTGCCGCCGCAGGTCATCACTTGTCGGGTATGCTTGACGATCTAGCGGATTTGGAAGTGGTCGAGGCACCCGGGTTTACAACAACCAAGGAACGAGTTGATTTGGTTGATGTTGCTACGCGGTCGGCGGGGATTTTAGGTGTTCGCGCTCAGTCGAGAGACATCACAGTCAATATTGAAGAATTGGCCGAACCGATTTTCGCCAACGCAGAGTTTCGACGGGTCTTGCAGATCCTTATCAATCTCATCGGTAACGCCATCGCCTATTCCCCGACGGGCAGCGATGTGTATGTCAAAGTCTCCCAAGAAACAGGTGACCGGGCAACTGTCACTATTAGTGATCAAGGGCCTGGTGTGTCTCAAGATCAAGCGGCAAAGATCTTTGACAAGTTTGAGCGCCTTGGCCGCGATAGTGATGGCGGGAATGATACCGGCTCTGGGCTCGGCCTGTTTATCTCGCGCAAGCTCGCGCTGGCCATGGGCGGTAACCTTGAGGTGCTACCATCGCGCTCTGGTGATCAACTGATCGGAGCCGAATTCAAGCTGAGTTTGCCGTTACATACGGCTACGTAAGGGTCTCAAAACGCGGGCTGCATAACTGCAGACCGCGCCTTTCGAACCTCTCAGTCTCGTCTCAGCGCTGACCAATCGGCACGTAGTCACGCTGAGTTGGGCCTGTGTAAAGCTGACGCGGGCGACCAATGACTTGAGCTGGGTCAGAGATCATCTCGTTCCACTGCGCCACCCAGCCTACAGTCCGGGCCAGCGCGAAGAGCGCGGTAAACATCGTGGTCGGGAAGCCCACCGAGCTCAGAATGATACCTGAGTAGAAATCCACATTGGGGAAGAGCTTCTTCTCTTTGAAGTAGTCGTCATTGAGAGCAAGCTCTTCAAGCTTGAGTGCGGTTTCAAACACGGGGTCAGTCGTTTCGAGTGCCTCAAACACCTCACGCAGAGTCTTCTGCATAACCGTCGCACGCGGGTCGTAATTCTTATAGACGCGGTGGCCAAAGCCCATAAGGCGGAACGGATCGTTTTTATCTTTCGCGCGCTCAATATAGTGTGGGATGCGGTCTGGTGTCCCGATTTCCTGCAGCATGTTGAGCGCTGCTTCGTTCGCACCACCGTGAGCGGGGCCCCAAAGGCAAGCAATACCAGCAGCAATACAGGCAAACGGGTTAGCGCCCGAGGATCCTGCGAGCCGTACCGTCGAAGTCGAAGCGTTCTGCTCATGGTCGGCATGGAGGATGAAAATGCGATCCATGGCCTTCTCAATCGCAGGATGGATCTCATACTCCTCAGCGGGAACCCCAAAGGTCATCCGCAGGAAGTTACCGGTGTAAGACAATGAATTGTCCGGATAAAGGAACGGCTGACCGACTGCGTACTTATACGCCATCGCCGCAATGGTTGGCATTTTTGCGATTAAGCGATGGGAAGATATCTTGCGGTGCTCAGGGTCAGCAATATCCGTGCTGTCGTGGTAAAACGCTGACAAGGCGCCGACCACGCCGCACATGATTGCCATCGGGTGGGCATCACGGCGGAAACCTCGATAGAAGGTCATCAACTGCTCATGCAGCATGGTGTGGCGTGTGATTGTACCCTCAAAGTCGCTAAGTTCATCAGCGTTTGGCAACTCGCCGTTGAGGAGCAAATAGCTCACTTCCATAAAGCTGGAGTGCTCAGCCAATTGGCCGATAGGATAGCCGCGATGGAGGAGCACGCCTTCCTGCCCATCGATATAAGTAAGCGCGCTTTCGCAGCTGGCCGTCGACTTATATCCCGGATCAAAAGTGAAGGCGCCGGTTGCGCCATAGAGCTTCCGAATATCAACGACGTCAGGTCCGGTGCTGCCCTCAAGCACGGGGAGGTCAATGCTGTTGCCGCCAAGGTTGAGAGTTGCTTGCTTATCAGCCACCATGTTTCTCCTAATCAATATTTCCGTGTCCAGTGGACGGCCCGTCTTACGCAGCTTGTGCGTCGATACGAGCCAAGGATTCATCCCGTCCCAAAAGGACCAGTACGTCGTAAATTCCGGGCGATGTTGTCGTCCCGGTGAGGGCAGCACGCATCGGCTGCGCCAACTTTCCAAGGCCCAATCCAAGTTCCTCAGCAAGTGCCTTCGTACTGGCTTCGAGAGCCTCGATTGTCCAGTTATTTTGAGAGGATAATGCGTCAGAAACCGAACGAAGGCGAGCCCTGCCATCGTCATCAAGCAATTTTGCTGCCTTTTCCGACATTTTGAGCGGACGCTTGGCGAATAGGAAGCCAGCCCCTTCGGCGAGTTCATCCAAGTTTTTGGCGCGGGTTTTAAGAACCGGCATCGCCTCGGTCAAAAGCGAAATGTCAGCATGCTCACCAATTCGCTTTGCGACCAACGGAGCGAGATCCGTATTGTTTTTCTCGCGTATGTAGTGGCCGTTCAGGTTTTCAAGTTTCTTTAGGTCAAAGCGGGAAGGGCTCTTGCCAACGCCGGAAAGCTCAAACAGTTCAATTGCTTCTGCTTGCGTAATTTCTTCGCGGTCTCCGTGCCCCCAACCGAGGCGCAGGAGATAGTTGAACAGGGCCTCAGGCAGAATGCCATATTCATCGCGATAGGTTTCAGCTCCCAATGCGCCGTGACGTTTTGACAATTTCGCCCCATCCGCACCATGGATGAGTGGGACATGCGCATATTCAGGAACTGCCCAACCGCCTTCAATCACGTCCATGGCGTGATAGATTGGCAGTTGGCGGAAGGCGTTATTGAGATGGTCATCGCCGCGAATAACATGGGTCACACCCATATCGTGGTCGTCGACGACCACGGCGAGCATATATGTCGGTGTGCCATCAGCGCGCAGGATTATATAATCGTCAATCTCCTCGTTCTTAACCGAAACGGCGCCTTGAACGTGGTCTTCGATGGTCGCTTCGCCTTCGACGGGGGTTTTCAGGCGTACGGCAAACGGCGCGCCCTCAGGGGCCTCGGACGGGTCGCGATCGCGCCAACGTCCGTCATATCGCATGGGTTGTTTGTTTGCGCGCTGCTCCGCGCGCATAGCTTCAAGCTCCTCGGGAGTGGCAAAGCACTTATACGCATGACCGGTCTCAAGAAGCTGA
The DNA here is from genome assembly GCF_947502395.1 of uncultured Erythrobacter sp. Taxonomy (GTDB): domain Bacteria; phylum Pseudomonadota; class Alphaproteobacteria; order Sphingomonadales; family Sphingomonadaceae; genus Erythrobacter. Next base: position 457,973 of record NZ_CANMZM010000001.1, on the reverse strand, counting down.
TGTGCGACCTGTGCATGGCGTTCGGCGCGATGAGACTGGAAAACGGGCTCGCCATCGTAATCGAGGCCAAGCCAATCGAGCCCGTCAAGGATAGCATCAATGGCTTCTTGGGTTGAGCGCTTCTTGTCAGTATCTTCGATCCGCAAAAGCGCCTTACCCCCGTAATGCCGGGCAAAAAGCCAGTTAAACAAGGCTGTGCGTGCGCCGCCAATATGTAAAAATCCGGTCGGCGAGGGCGCAAACCTAGTAACAACCGGTGCGCTGGCAGAAGAATTCGGCGTTTCGGTCGCCATAGACTTACATTTCCTATCTATTTGACGCATGGAAGAGATGCTGCCCAAAGGGGGGAAGCGAACTGATGGCCGATGCGCCGATTATTCCAATCGGAGACGAACCCGCGGGCGGCAAGGCCGGTTCGGGGAGGGTCCCACTCACGCCTCGAAAGGCTTCACAGGGCCTCTGGCAAAGGGGCGCTGGATTGTCCAGCATTTGGAGCGCGATTGCCGATCGAGCTGAGCGCTTTCTGGCCGAAGCAGGCTTTGACCGAGCCCCATGGCTCGCGGTGCTCTTCGCAGGAGGCATTCTTACATGGTTCTATCTCAAATCGCCTTGGCAATGGGCGAGTGCCATTGGGTTTGCTGTCATTACTACCATCTTCGCACTGGCGGTCTGGCGCGACCACTCCAATCGCGATCATTTGCGCAATGCTGTGATCGCCTGCGCGCTTGTGTTTGCATGCGGGGTTTCGGTCATATGGCTTCGCTCTGAGCTCGTAGGTGCAAGCGCGATCGAGCGACCTTCCGTGGAGCGGGTACAAGGCTATGTGCTGGCACGCGAGGATCAGCCTGCGCAAGATCGCATTCGGCTGACTTTGGCAGTGCGAGATGCTGAGGCAGGTCAAAGTCGTAAGATCCGGGTGAATGTCCCATTTGAGACACTTGCAGAGACTGACGCACGATATCGCTCTGATTCGGGCGGCAGTGCCTTGGTCGAGGGGGCGGTGCTGCGTATGAGACTGCGGCTAATGCCTCCGGCCAGCCCGATGCTACCAGGTGCTTATGACTTCGCGCGAGCGGCTTGGTTCAAGGGGTTTGCGGCTACGGGAAGTGTCATTGGCGGTGTGGAGGTTCTGGAAAAGGCTGAGGAAGCCGGAGTGATTGCGCGCGTACAACGGTCGCTCTCCGAACATGTTCGGTCCAAAGTTGGCGGCTCTGCTGGCCATATCGCGGCAGCATTTGCCAGTGGTGACCGCGGCGCAATTACCGCAGGCGACCGTGATGCCATGCGTGATGCAGGGTTAACTCATCTTCTCGCCATCAGTGGTTTGCATGTGACCGCCGTGATCGGAGGAGCCTACCTTGTGGCGATCAAGCTTTTTGCCCTCTTCCCATATCTGGCCCTGCGAGTTCGTTTGCCGATCATCGCGGCGGGCATCGGGGCGATGGCAGGTATTGGCTACACGCTCTTGACTGGGGCTCAAGTTCCCACGGTGCGCGCTTGTGCAGCTGCGATGTTGGTGCTGATTGCGCTTGCAAGCGGGCGTGATGCCCTTTCATTGCGCATGGTAGCGGTGGCGGCGATCTTTGTGCTTCTCCTCTGGCCAGAGAGCGTGGTTGGACCAAGCTTCCAGATGAGCTTTTCCGCGGTGCTCGCGATTGTCGCACTCCATTCCAGCGCGGCAGTCAGAGCCTTTATGGCACCGCGTGAAGAGGGTGCTTTGGTTCGGATGGGGCGTGGTGCAGCGATGTTGTTCATCACCGGTTTGGTCATTGAGATAGCGTTGATGCCAATCGTGCTTTTCCACTTTCATCGTGCGGGCCTCTATGGTGCGGCGGCCAATGTGCTCGCGATCCCGCTTGTGACGTTCATCTCAATGCCGCTTATTGCGCTTGGATTAGTGTTTGACCTCATTGGTCTTGGCTCTCCGTTTTGGTGGCTGGCCGAGAGGTCTCTCGAGCTTCTGCTTGGTATTGCGCACTTCACGTCGGCTCAACCGGGAGCGGTTAAGCTCATGCCGCAGATGAGCGGCCTGACGATTGCACTCTTTGCCGTTGGAGGGCTTTGGCTGACCTTGTGGACCGGCAAGGGGCGGCTTTGGGGATTTGTCCCGGCTACACTTGCAGCCGTGCTGCTTTTCTCAACACCGATCCCAGATGTTCTTATCGGTAGAGAGGGACGGCACGTTGGGATCACAGTTGAGGCGGAGGACGGCAGTCGAAGTCTCCTTTCATTGCGCGATAGCCGGTCGTCATACTCACGCGATAACCTCCTCGAGTTGTCCAGCGTTACCTCTGAACCCATTCCGCTCGCCGATTGGCAGGGCGCGCGCTGTTCCCTTGAGTTCTGCACCATTGTTCTCGACCGGGGAGGGCGGGAATGGTCTCTCCTCCTCGCGCGTAATCGTGACATGATCGAAGAGCGTGCGCTTGCTGCCGCTTGCGAGCGAGCCGATATCGTCGTTGCCGACCGCTTTCTACCTCGCTCCTGTTCTCCCCGCTGGCTTAAGGCCGATCGCCGCTTGCTTGATCAGACCGGCGGACTTGCGTTGAATTTGGCAGACCAGCACATCACTAGCGTTAGTGAAGGGCAGGGCGAACACGGATGGTGGCGCGCCGGGCAAGACTAGTTAGAGACCAGTAACCCGCCCGGAACACCGAACTTAATGATAGCGGCGAAGCAAACCAGCGAGCTTGCCCTGAACCTCGACCTCTCCGGGCCCATAGACCTGCGGATCATGGGTTGCATTGGCGGGATCGAGGCGCACAAGTCCGCCATCCTTGTGGAGATATTTGAGCGTCGCTTCTTCGCCCCGCACAAGCGCGACAACTATCTCTCCATCGCGCGCGGTATTCGTCCGACGCACCAGAGCGAAATCTCCATCAAAGATGCCAGCTTCGATCATCGAATCGCCGGACACTTCAAGCGCATAATGCTCCCCAGGACCAAGCAAAGCAGCGGGTACAGGTAGAGAGCTTTGCCCTTCCAACGCTTCAATTGGAGCGCCAGCGGCAATCCGTCCGTGCAGAGGAATTTCGATCACGTCATTTGCAGGTTCCGGCGCGGCCTTGGTCGCAGTGGTAATCTGAGTGACCGCATCATTGGCCGCCACAGTGGGCGCGGCACGTGGAATGGGAGTGGAATCTTCCGGATTCTTGATCACTTCCAAAGCTCGCGCCCGGTTGGGCAAGCGCCGGATAAAGCCACGCTCTTCCAGAGCAGAGATCAAACGGTGCACACCCGATTTGCTCTTCAGATCGAGCGCTTCTTTCATTTCTTCAAAACTCGGCGAAATTCCAGTCTCCTCCAGCCTCTGCTGAATGAAACGGATCAGTTCATGTTGCTTTGCCGTAAGCATTGGCAAACTCCATCAGCCGCACTTTGTGTGCAAAGAGACAATTCCAGCCCTTCACACAGTGCCAGATTCGCGCGCTCCGAAGAGGCACCGACCGAAAGAAGCGGAACAGGTGCGATACAGAACACTAACCGCGCACCAATATGGTGAACGAATGTAGAACGAATAGGCAACTTGATTCATCAAGTCAAGCCGGGCTCAAGCTCAAAATCCCACAAAACCGCCATTCTGGAGGCTGTAGACCGAAACAGGCTCACCCACCGCTGTTTCGGATGCTTCAGGCTCTCGGACAATCAGGCAGTTGGCCAATGCAAGCGACGCAAGTGCACTCGAATCTTGGGACGCAGCGCGCACGACATTTTGGCCATCAGATATTCCGCGTAAGAACTCGCGCCTTGGCCCGCCGGGGACAAAGACTTCACCCGCCAAAAGCGTTTGACAATGCGAAATTACCGATGACATTCCAAGGCTGGCGCGGATTGCGGGCAAGGCAAACAGAAAGGCGGTGACAAAGCTCGATACTGGATTGCCCGGAAGCCCGAGGATCAGCTTTTGCCTTCCGCTCGACCTGCGTGTTGCCACCATAAGAGGCTTCCCCGGTTTGATCGCGACCTTCCAGAATGCGATCTCAGCGCCCCATCGGCGCAAAGCCTCTTGCACCAGGTCATGATCCCCTACCGATGCGCCTCCCGAGGTTATGAGAATGTCGCAGTCTTCGGCTTGTTCAAGAGACTTGCCGAGCGCATCCAGATCATCACCGACGGGGCCGATCCGCTTAGGCTTGCCGGCGAGCGGGGCAACCATAGATGCGATCATCGCCCCATTGCTTGCCGGTATTTGATCGGGTGCACAGTTGGCCGGGTCCGGTGCGAGTTCGTCACCGCTATCAAGGACACCGACGCGGGGCATCTTGGAAACGGGCAGCACGCCGTACCCAGCGGCCATAGCCAGCGCTATGTGCTGAGGAGCGATCATCGTTCCTGCGGTGAGCAAGGGGTCGCCCTCGACAAAGTCAAAGCCTCGCTTTCGGATATGACGGCCGAGTTTCGGCGTCTCCTCCGCAGAAAGGCGCTCGCCGTCTCGCGAGGCATTTTCCTGCATTAGTACGCTATGAGCACCCTCAGGAATGTGTGCGCCGGTTGAGATCCGCACCGCTTCGTCGGGATTGAGAGCACCAGTGAAGGGTGCACCGCAGCGGCTTTCGCCCATCAGGGTCCATGGACCTTCTCCAGCAATCGCATAGCCGTCCATCGCAGAAAGATCGGAGGGTGGCTGAGTGCGCTGGGCTGTTAGGTCACGGCTAAGCACCCTGCCACTGGCATCTTCAACTGGCACTTCTTCGCCTCGCATTTCCGGCACGAGGGCGAGGAGTCGCTCCTGCGCCGCATGTAGGTCAAGCCAGTCGCTCAAGCTTCGCTCGCTTTCCATGTTCCAGACTTGCCGCCGCGTTTTTCAATGAGCTTCACGTCGCCAATCACCATGCCTTTATCGATGGCCTTGGCCATATCATAGATGGTGAGGAGCGCGGTGGAGACAGCGACCATTGCTTCCATCTCAACCCCAGTTTTGCCGGTGAGTGAGGCACTGGCCTGCACCGTTATTGAGCTGTCTCCGATGGTGAAATCCACAGTCACAGCTTCCAATCCCAGAGGGTGGCACAGTGGGATGAGGTCGCCCGTGCGCTTCGCTGCCATGATCCCGGCGATGCGTGCCGTGCCAAGGACATCACCTTTGATAACGTCGCCTTGACGGATGGCCTTAATTGCGGCGGTACTCATTGATATCTTTCCGCTTGCAATCGCAACCCGATGCGTCTCCGCCTTGCTGCTCACATCGACCATCTGCGCTGATCCGTCTTCGCCAATGTGGGTGAGTCGCGTCATGGATTAAAAAACTCGGCTGCGGCTGTTTGAGACACTTGAGACACTTGAGACACTTGAGACACTGCCTAAGGTTAAAAACTCTATCGATCAATCGAGCGTGTTTTAATCGCCTGGGTCGATGAATTGAGAATTGCGGTGAACATGGTCCCTTGGTGATGCCATGTTTTGGACGTGTAGGACAGTGAGCCGCCTTACCCGTGCAATAGAGCGTGTGTTGCTGCGGCCACATCATCAGAGCGCATCAAGCTTTCACCCACCAGAAACCCGCGAACGCCAGAACGGGCAAGCCGTGCACAATCCGCATGGCTGGAGATACCGCTTTCACCGATTAGCATCGTGCCTTTAGGGACCATTGGTGCAAGGCGCTCAGTTGTTTCGAGCGAGGTGGTGAATGTCTTAAGGTCACGGTTGTTGACTCCGATCAAGCGGCTTTTGAGACGGGTGAGTGCGCGCTCCATCTCTGCCTCATCGTGTACCTCGACCAGCACATCCATAGAGTGCTCTGCTGCCGCCGCCTCGATCTCGACCATCATTGAGTCTTCGAGCGCCGCAACGATGATGAGGATGGCATCCGCACCCATGCTGCGCGCTTCAAGACACTGCCATGGATCGACCATGAAATCCTTGCGCAGCACCGGAAGTGCGCAGGTATTGCGGGCATCGACGAGATAGTCCTCATGACCCTGGAAATAAGGCGCATCGGTCAGAACAGAGAGGCAAGCAGCGCCGCCTGCTTCGTAGTCCCTTGCATGATCGGCAGGGCGAAAATCCGCGCGGATCAACCCTTTGGATGGACTCGCTTTCTTTACCTCAGCGATAAGCGCGAAGCCCGTATTCGCCTTTGTGCGAAGCGCTGCTTCGAAACCGCGTGGTTGCGACTGTGCTTTTGCATTTTCGGTGAGTGCGTGGATGGAAGTCGCTGCTTTGCGAGCGGCCACTTCCTCGCGCTTCTTGGCGCAGATTTCTTCGAGCTTGTTCATGTGGCTGCGCGCTATACCGTCAGTTCGATCCATTTGGCGAGAAGCGCTTTTGCAGCGCCGCTGTCGATGGCTTCGGCGGCCTTGGCTGCCGCTTCCTGCCAGTCTTCGGTGATGCCAGCGACAACGAGTGTTCCCGCCGCATTGAGCAAGACTGCGTTCCGGTATGCACCTTTCTCGCCATCGAGCAGGCGGGTCAGAGCGGCCGCGTTGTAGGTGGCGTCATCTCCGCGAATGGATTCGAGCGGGGCATTTGGAATACCAACATCACCTGCCACAACCCGACGCATAGTGACCTTGCCCCCGCTTACGTCGGCAAGTGTGTTTCCGCCCGCAAGACTTAGCTCATCAAGGCCCTCATCGCCCGAAACGATAAAGGTCCGCTCTGTGTCGAGGCTCGCTTTGGCTTCTGCATAGATCGGCACAATTTCTGGCGTTGCGATCCCTATCAGTTGCTTACGCACACCGGCGGGATTGGTGAGCGGTCCAAGCAGGTTAAAAATGGTGCGCTTGCCGATCTTCTCGCGGATCGGCGCAATAGGGCCAAGGGCAGGGTGGTGCACGCGGGCAAAGAGGAAGCAGATGCCAACTTCGTCGAGCGTCTTTTGCGCACACCGTACAGCTGCATCCATGTCGAGGCCCAGCGCCTCGAGTGTATCGGCTGCACCGGATTTGGATGAGGCTGCGCGGTTGCCGTGTTTGGCGACTGGCACACCGCAGGCTGCAACGACAAGGCTCACTGCTGTAGAGACATTGAGCGTATGCTGACCATCACCGCCGGTCCCACAGCAATCGACTGCGTTTTCAGGCGCTTCTATTCCATTGACGCGCTCGCGCATCGCGCTGGCAGCCGCCGCAATTTCGTCGGCAGTTTCACCGCGCTCGCTTAATGCGATAAGGAAGGTTTCGATCTCCTCAGCGCTGGCTTTGAGATCGAGGATATTGGCAAATACTTCGTCCGCCTGAGCTCGGGAGAGGACGGGTGCATCAAGGGGCAGTACGCTCATGGCAATTCCTCCGGCTCGATCCCGCAGATTTTGAGGAAGTTGGAGAGCAGCGCGTGGCCGTGTTCGGTCGCGATGCTCTCCGGGTGGAACTGCACCGAGTGGATCGGCAGGCTTTCGTGCCGGAAGCCCATTACGCTTGGGTGATCTTCGCCAGGTGTATCAGCATGAGCATTTGCGATGAGGCTGGCGGGCACATCGACCACTTCCAGGCTGTGATAGCGCGTCGCGGTGAAAGGCGTTGGGAGATCGGCGAACAGCCCGCTGCCGTCGTGCGTCACTGGAGAGGTCTTGCCGTGCATCAGCCCGCCGCGCGTCACTGTACCACCAAAATGCTGTCCGATAGACTGGTGGCCCAGGCACACGCCCATCAGCGGTTTCCCGGCATCCGCACAGGCGGAGACGAGATCAAGGCTTACGCCCGCTTCATTGGGTGTGCAGGGTCCCGGCGAGATCAGAAAACCACTCGCATTGGAGGCCAACGCCTCAGAGGCGCTCATTGCGTCATTGCGCTCTACTCGCACATCCGCGCCCAGTTCCATCAGGTAGTGGACGAGGTTGAAGGTGAAGCTGTCGTAATTGTCGATGACCAATATTTGGCTCATTGAGACCCTTCCGCAAACTTGTCAGTTGCCCGCACCAACCCATCCACAATCCCCGGTTCGCCTGCCGAATGGCCGGCATCGTGGATCATCCAAAGCTCAGCATTGGGCATTGCCTTTTTGACCGCCCATGCAGCACCGGGTGGTGTACAGATATCGTGGCGACCTTGTACGATGATCGTAGGGATGTGGGCGACCGCTTTCATATCGCGAAGGAGTTGGTCTTCTTCGAGGAAGAAGTCTTCGAGGAAAAACCGCGCGCAAATCCGGGCAAAAGGGACTGCCTTTGCAGGCTCTTCGAAATCGGCGAGCAGATCGTCGTTGGGAAGAAGCGTCGCAACCGTGCCCTCCCACAAGGACCACTGGGTCGCAGCCGCAAGGCGAGTGGGCTCATCGTCGCTGGTCAGGCGCTCGTAATACGCTTTCACGAGGTCGCCGCGTTCGCTTTCCGGAATGTGGCCGGAAAATGTGTCCCATTGCTCCGCCATAATCTCGCTTGCGCCGTAACGGTAAAGCCACTGCTTTTCCGCCTGACGAGCGAGGAAAACCCCGCGAAGTACGAGTTCGGTGGTGCGCTCTGGATGTTTTTGCGCATAGGCGAGCGCGAGGGTTGAGCCCCAAGAGCCGCCAAACACTTGCCATGCATCGTGGCCGCACATTTCGCGAAGGCGCTCAATATCGGCGACAACGCGCCATGTGTCGTTGTTTTCGATCTCAGCAAAGGGCACGGATTGTCCGCAACCGCGCTGATCGAACAACAGCACATCATACTTCTCAGGATTCCACTGGCGTCGGTGCGACGGGGCCATTCCGCCTCCCGGACCTCCATGGAGAAACACAGCCGGCTTTGCTCCGGGATTCCCCACCCTCTCATAATAGAGAAAGTGGCCATCGCCGACATCTAGCATCCCGGTGTCATAAGGCTCTATCTCTGGATAGAGTGTGGTGTCGTAGTCCAGCATATTGCTATTCATCACTTGGTCTCCACCACCAAAAGAGGGCCGACGCGGCGGGCATCCATTCGGCCCGACGATGGGTCCCACAATGAAGAGACATTTCCATCGAGGAAAAGCGCATTGGGCGTCTCAAGCTCATCGCGAAAGAAGCGGGCAAGCTGACCAAAACTCAAAGGTGCATCGGAAATCACAAAATGCGCCTTGCCATCGGAGTCAATTCCAACGCCGTTGCGGATTGCCTTGGAAGGACCATTTTCCTGAATATTAGGGTGAAGTTCTCCGCCAATGACTAACATCGGTCCGGATTGTGTTCCGAACTCAGGCCGCGTGCCAACGGTGCGCAGGAAAGTCTCGCTATCAAGGATGCGCCAATTGCCGCCGGTTCCGAAGAACACGCCATTGGGTTTCATGTAGAAATTGCCAGCACCCTCGCCACGGTTAAGCTCAACCAGACGATCTTCGTCGCGCACAAAATAGCCGATGGCTTTGAGGTCATCGCCATACATGCCGCCGTTCATCACAAAGGTGATGCGACTTTCATCGCGTCCCGCTGCCCAGCCTTCAATGGTGCCGAAGCGTTCACCGCTCGCTGGAGCAAGCCCTGTGCTGATGCTGTGAAGTTCTGGATCAGCCATACAGTGAGTGAGCGGGACGCTTTCAAATGAGATCGAACGACATACCGTGCTCTCATTGGCGGTCTCGACCGGGACGGTCTCCGCAGCGGCAAGTTGATCCCTTGGTACAGCATCACCCAGCTCGGCGCGCACGACCGGTTCGCCTGCTGGCCGTTCCTGGCACGCAGCAACGGCCAAAGTTGCTGCAAGGATGGTTGCGATACGCTTCATTGACCAAATCCCGGTTCGCTGGCGACGCGAACAGCTTCGCGCGCAGCAGCAATCAATGCGCCCGCTTTGGCGCGGCATTCTGCAAGCTCATAGTCAGGGTCGCTATCTGCGACGATTCCCGCTCCGGCTTGCACATTCATGATACCGTCTTTGACGACAGCCGTTCGTAAAACAATGCAAGAATCGACCGATCCGTCGGGCGCGAAATAGCCGACACCTCCGGCATAGGCGCCGCGGGTCTCAGGCTCTAACTCAGCGATGATCTCACACGCTCTAATCTTGGGCGCGCCCGATACGGTGCCAGCAGGAAACCCGGCGAACACGGCATCAAGTGCGTCTTTATCCTCAGCAAGGTTACCGATCACATTGCTTACAATGTGCATGACGTGGCTGTAACGTTCGATGGTGAAACTGTCGGTCACCTCTACGCTGCCTCGTGATGCCACACGGCCTACATCATTGCGCCCCAGATCGAGAAGCATCAAATGTTCCGCAAGTTCCTTCGGGTCGGCCAGAAGCGATACCTCATTTGCATCATCTTCCTGCCGATCAGCTCCGCGTGGCCGCGTTCCTGCGATAGGACGAATAGTCACTTCACCGTTACGCACCCGGACAAGGATTTCAGGGCTCGACCCCACAATCGCAAAGCCCGGCAGATCGAGGAAATAGAGGAAGGGCGACGGATTCACGCGTCGCAGCGACCGGTAAAGCGCCAGGGGGGGCAATTCGAACGGACAAGTAAACCGCTGAGCCAGCACCACCTGAAAGATGTCGCCCGCAAGAATGTACTCCTTGGCCCGCGCAACCATTCCTTTGTAATCGTCGCCCGTCATCACAGGCGTGAGCTCAGGCTCAGCAGTATCAGCTAGGGCCCGTGGTTCGGGCGGGCAAGGCTGGGTGAGGGCACGGAGGGTTTCGTCTATGCGCTCGCTCGCCAACTCAATCGCCGCCTCTGGGCGTGAGGCTTTCCAAATGGGCGCCACACAAAAGAGTTCATCCGAAAGCCCATCAAACACCAGAATGATTGTGGGTCGCACAAACAGCATGTCGGGAAGCGCCAACTCACTTTGCGGTGCGCGCGGGAGTGTTTCGACTAGGCCAATGGTTTCATAGCCGAAATAGCCGACGAGGCAGGCAAGCGCAGGGGGCAGGCCTTCAGGCACGTCGATCCGGCAGTCTTGCGAGAGCGCGTGCAATTCCTGCATCGCATTGCCTTCACACGGTTTAAACGCGTTGCGATCAACCTTCCATTGCGGGTTAATCTCTGCTTTCTCAGCACTCCCACGGAAAACCAGATCAGGATCGAGCCCTAGAAGGCTGTAGCGTCCCCGTATCTCTCCGCCTTCCACCGATTCGAGCAGGAAGTCCCCTCGACCTGGCTCAATCAGCCGTCGAGCAGCGCCGACAGGTGTATCGCAATCGGCTACCACCTTGCGCCAGACAAGTGCTGGCTGACCCGAAGCGAGCGCTTCAGCGGCTCCGGCTGCGTTCTCCAATTGCGCTTGCAAAAGCGTCTCTTGTGCCACCGCTAGACCCTATCCGAATGCGCCAAGAGTGTATCAGCTCTCACCAGCGAGCGTGCGTCGCAGGGTTTCAATCGCTTCCTCATTGCGCTCGATTCCTACATGCTCCCGCACTGCCGTAGAAAGCTGCGCAGCATACTCGCCGGAAAGCGCGCCAGTTATCTGCTGGCGGGTCTGTGCGAGCAGTGGATCGTCATCAGCCACTTGTTCAACTGCAATCTCATCAAGATTGATCACGAACCAACCAAGCGAGTTTTGGTCCTCAAGCAGTTTGGAAGAGCCTTGCGCCATAGAAAACAGAAGGACGAGCGACGAAGGCAAGCGTTGATTGGCATTTTCGAGGAGCTCGCGCCGTGTGAGATCGATGTCTTGAACCTGCTGCTCTACGATACCCGCTTCGCGCATAGCGTCTGTAATGGAAGAACCGCTACGTACGCTTTCAAGAACCGTATCCGCAATCTTGCGAGCTTCCTTGCTACCCTCAGAAATTTTCCAAGCTGCAATGGCTTGCTCGCGAACTTCGTCGATCGGCGGAGCAGCGCTCTCGGTGATATCTGAAACATCGAACACAACGAATTGCGCTCCCGGAACTATTTCTGCCAGTTGCGGGTTGCCTTCTTCCATCTGGAAGGCGGTGTCTAGCAATGGGCGGACTGCTGGATTCACCGATTGGCCCGGCGATCCAAAGACGTTGCCATCAGCCAGAAGACCGGGTGCGGCTGTCACTTCAAGTCCAAATTGCTCAGCAACGTCGGTGAGCGACGTTCCGGTATCAACCATCTCTTCGATACGCGAACTGAGTTCGGCAAGCTCTGCTGCCAATGCCTCTTGCTGGAGCAACGTGGATATCTCATCGCGGACTTGATCGAGTGACCGGGCGGGGGTGCGTTCGATTTCGTCAACACGCGCGACATACCAACCAAGCGCGCTACGGGCCGGATCAATCAGAGCGCCGCGTTCGGCCTGGAACAATTGCTCTGCTACGGCAAAACTCGTGGCGGTGCCGGTTTGCTCCTGATCGCGCAGTTCTACCGTCGAAACGTTGAAGCCGGCTTCTGCCGCCGCTGCCTCAAGGCTAAGGCCACTGCGGATACGATCTGTGATGGCCTGAGCAGCTTCCTCAGTCGGGACTACAAAAGAGCTGAATGCACGGCGCTCTTGCGCAGCATAGGTCGCTGCGTCGCGTTCAAATCGCGCAGCAATTTGCTCGGCGCTCGGGGTCAGATCGCTTGTGACATTAGCTGCGCCAAATTGGGCAAAGCGCAAGGTACGGCGCTCGGGAAGGATAAAATCACCTTGATTGGATCCATAGAAGGCAGTGAGCACTTCTTCGCTTGGGTCCTCATCCGGCGCATAGGCAAAGCTGGAAATCAGACCGATCTGACCACGGCGACGTTCCAGCACAAGTGATGCGTAATGTTTTGCGGCCGCTGTCGGGAGGCGGGCCGCCCCCAAGGCTGGACGAAGAATCTGCTGAGCCAGAAGGCCGTCAGCAATGTCTTTGCGCAGGATAGCATCAGTGATGTTCTGGCGGCGAAGGGCTGCTTGATAAGTTGCCTGGTCAAAATCGCCCGTGAGATTACGAAAGGCCGGTATCTGCAAAATCTCGCTGTTTACGAGGTTCTCACCTGCTCTAAGCCCATACTCTTGCGCGAACATCCCCAAGGCATATCGATCAATTAGCAAGCCAAGCTCAATCTCGAAGCCGCCCTCCGCAACAAATTGCGGCATGGTGATCGTCGGGTTTTGCTGACGAGCGCGCGAAAGCGCGCCGTTGATCGCACCATTGGCATCATTGGCTGAGATCGTCGCGTCACCGACTGCTGCGACTTTGTCATCGCCGCTCAGGCCCCCAAACGTGGCAGAGCCGGATATATCGCTGGCCGCAAACGCCAGAGCCACGATGACAAGAAAGCCGATGAAGATTGGGAGACCAATCTTCGACTGGAAGAAATTACGGAACAGCGAAATCATTTAAGTCAATTCCCAGTGCTTTTTTGAATACGCACATAATCGCATTCTCTTGCCATTGGGCGTGATGAACCGTGTGCGAATTTGTTCTTACATTTATTTGTGGCCGATAAACGGGCAAAAACAGTGCTTTTCCCAACCAGCTTTTTCAAAGAGGCGCTTTATCGGCCCTGCGACCTCGCGGCAACAGGTACAAAGGGGTTTTGACTAAACTTAATCGCTCGGCTAGCGGACCGGCCCTCCGGTGCCTACATCTCTGGCCAAGATTCGAATTCGTTACATCTCAGGAAATGTGAATGTCCCTGCGTCCCTACATCGTTGGAAATTGGAAGATGCACGGCACGCGGACCATGCTGTCCGAAGCGCGCTCAATCGATCGAGCCGCCCAGCGTCTTATGAAGGTTGAGGTGGCGATCGCGCCGCCATACACGCTGATCCATCCAATCCACCGTGAGGCGGAGCAGATTGCGGTAGGCGCTCAAGATTGCCACGAGATGGAAGGTGGTGCGCATACAGGCGACATCTCAGCGGCCATGATCTCCGATGCCGGTGCGAAATTTGTCATTTTGGGGCATTCAGAACGGCGTCAGTCTCACGGTGAAAGCAATGCACTCGTGAAAGCGAAAGGCGAATCGGCTCTTGCTGGTGGCCTGCGCGTGATCATGTGTTGCGGCGAGACCGAAGAAACCCGAGATAAGGGCGATGCCGTTTCATTCGTGACAAAACAGCTCAAGGCCTCGCTTCCCGTTGAAATCGATAATCCCATGGAGTCTCTAACTGTCGCCTATGAACCCGTTTGGGCAATCGGCACCGGCAAGGTTGCCCAGCCAAGCGACATTGAAGAGATGCACGGGGAGATCCGTAAGCTCCTCGTCAATCTCTACGGTGAAGAGCATGGTGGAGAGGTCCGCATTCTTTATGGTGGTTCGGTAAAGCCTGAAAATGCGGGTGAGATCTTTGCTATCCCCAATGTGGGCGGGGCTCTTGTGGGCGGTGCAAGCCTTACCGCTGACAGCTTTATGGGCATTGCCCTCGCTGCTGCCGAGACGGATGAAGGCTAGCGCTCAATCTGACTGACCTTGTCGTTCCGCGTGCCTATGCCTAAGTGCGCTTCAAGAAACACACTCCATTAGAAGAAGCTCCTATGTCGCTGTTCATTATCCTCACCGTCATTCAGGCCATGATCGCCGCCGCGCTTGTTGGCGTTGTGCTCATGCAGCGTTCCGAAGGTGGAGGTCTGGGGATCGGCGGCAATCCGTCAGGCGCTCTTGGTGCGCGCGGTGCGGCTGACTTTCTCACACGCTCTACCAAATGGCTCGCCGTGGCTTTTGTTGTCATGTCGATTGTTCTTGCGGCAATTGCCGTCAGCGAATCGAGCACCGGCGAAGTTACCTCCACTCTCGACCGTGATGCCAATGCGCCGACCGCGCAGGACATCCTGGGCGGGGCCGGTGAAGAGGGCGGGGCTGCTTCCACCAGCGACTTGCTCGGAGAAGGCGACGAAGGCGGAACCACTGGCGAAGCAGAGACCGCACCAGCGAATGACGATCCGCTAGGCGAATAAGCGAAACCACTTTCTTTCGAACCAAAATGTAACACTTGTGGATTGGCACCATTTGTCAGTGCCAATTCGCTTGCCTCGAATCCCTCAATAAGCTTAAGGCTCAACTCCCATGGCGCGGTACATTTTTATCACCGGCGGCGTGGTCTCCTCGCTCGGCAAAGGTCTCATGGCAGCAAGTCTTGCTGCTCTCCTTCAGGCGCGCGGGTACAAGGTCCGAATCCGCAAGTTTGATCCATATCTCAATGTCGATCCGGGCACGATGAGCCCGTATCAGCATGGCGAGGTTTATGTGACCGATGACGGGGCAGAGACCGACCTCGACCTTGGGCACTACGAGCGCTTCACTGGCGTATCAGCGCGTCAAAGCGACAACATCACCTCTGGTCGCGTCTATCGCGATATTATCGCCAAGGAACGGCGCGGCGACTATCTGGGCGCAACTGTCCAGGTGATCCCGCATGTCACTGACGCAATCAAACAGTTCGCTCTTGCCGATCAGGATGATCATGACTTTATCCTTTGCGAAATTGGCGGGACAGTGGGTGACATCGAATCGCTGCCCTTCATGGAGGCCATTCGGCAAATTCGAAACGAGTTGGAGCCGTTCCAGACATTGAGTGTTCACGTGACACTGGTGCCGTACATTGCGGCCGCTGGTGAGCTCAAGACCAAGCCGACACAGCACTCGGTTCGCGAGTTGGCGAGCCTTGGAATTAAACCAGACGTCCTGCTGTGCCGCGCAGAGCACCCGATCCCTGATGGCGAGCGTCAGAAGATCGCGAACTTCTGTAATGTGCGCAAAGAGGCGGTGATTCCTGCGCTCGACGCACCCTCGATCTATTCTGTGCCGCTTCAGTATCACCAGGAGGGCCTTGATGAAGAGGTGCTGCGCGGTTTTGGGATCACCGATGCGCCAGCCCCTGATCTTTCGGCGTGGAACGACGTCACCGACCGCTATTTCAATCCAGAAGGCGAAGTGACGATCGGCGTTGTCGGCAAATACGTCGGACTTCCCGATGCCTATAAAAGTCTAAATGAAGCGCTCATCCATGGTGGCCTTGCCAATCGGGTCAAGGTCAACATCAAGTGGATCGATGCGGAGGTCTTTGAAGGAGAAGATGAAAGCGAGATCGTCTCTGCGCTAGAGCCTCTACATGGCATCCTGGTGCCGGGCGGGTTCGGCTCGCGTGGGAGCGAAGGCAAGATTTCGAGCGTCCGCTTTGCGCGTGAGCGAGGAGTCCCCTTCTTTGGCATATGCCTTGGCATGCAGATGGCTTGTGTCGAAGGTGTTCGCGCTGCGGGGATTGAAGGTGCTTCATCGACCGAGTTTGGCGATGCGGAGGAGCCGGTAGTTGGCATCATTGAAGAGTGGATGAGCGAAGAAGGCATTCAGCAGCGTGAAGAGGGTGGTGACCTTGGTGGCACCATGCGTCTTGGCGCTTATGAAGCGAAACTCGGTGCTAACAGCCATATTTCCAAAATTTATGGCGGTGTTGGGACGATTTCGGAACGCCACCGTCACCGCTATGAAGTGAACAGCGCCTATATCGAAGCGCTTGAAAAGCAGGGCTTGGTGTTTGCTGGCATGTCACCTGACGGGCTGCTGCCTGAAACGGTAGAACGCCCCGACCATCCATGGTTCGTGGGTGTGCAGTTCCACCCAGAGCTCAAATCGAAACCGTTTGACCCGCATCCTCTGTTTGCTGGGTTCATAGCGGCCGCATTGGAGCAATCACGGCTCGTTTAGGCAATTGGTTGCGAGGTTTTGTATCGTTGAAGCCACCCGAATTGTCGTGAACTTACAAATTTCGGAAATTTCACTTGCATGGCAGGTGAAAAGCACTTTACGCGATAGCCGCTTTAAGCAAATCACAAGCGTTCTAACGCAACTTAGCCAATGCGAGAGGACGCTATGGTCGCATTGGGTGTATATGAGATTTTTGCAGCTGGCTAAGGTCGAGAGAGCATCAACGCTCTAGGCTGCACCGAGCTCGAACTGGGGATTGGCCGTCTACTGCGACCCGGATGGCCGACTTTGGTCGGGGCGACATTCGTCGCGGAGGCGGCTCCAATGGAGCCGCCTCCTTTTCATTCTCTTCCGGTAAAGTTTGGAAAACACAGAGTTTTTTGCGCTTGGCCGGCTCTTTGACGAAGCGCCTTTTTACGCTGCGTCCGCTTCCGAACTGTCTGAAGAAGATTCCTCGGTGGGGACCGCGCTCAATGTCGTTGAGCCATTCACTGCGATCTTCTTGGGCTTCATCGCCTCCGGAATTTCGCGCACAAGGTCGATCACCAGAAGGCCATCGGCGAGCGCGGCATTGTCAACCCGGACATAGTCTGCGAGCTCGAATCGGCGCTCAAAACCGCGATTCGCTATGCCGATATGGAGCATTTCTGCGCCCCCATCGGCATCTTCACGCTTGCGACCTTGAACTGTAAGAAGATTGGCCTGCGCGGTGATTTCGATATCCTGCGGACGGAAACCGGCAATCGCCAGAGTGATCCGGTAGGTGTCTTCGCCGTTTCGAGCGATGTTGAAAGGGGGATAATTGTCCCCTGAGTTCGCGCGCGCCTGGCTCTCCAGCATGTCGAATAAACGATCAAAGCCAACGGTGCTGCGGCGGTAAGGGGTGAAATCTAAACGTGACATAATGTGCAAATCCTCTTCTTGAGCAATTTGGTTCAAATGCAGACCTGCGATTCATGCAGCGCCTGCCGGTTTGTCACCTTTGCATTTCCCAAGGCTGGCGAAATGCGGCGACATGTCCTAGTTAAGAGCTTGGAAATGGCTTTCAAGAGGTTCTTGGCAGCCCAAAATGGGATTGAAAAATGGCCGCTCCGACGATTGATATCTACACCAAATTCGGGTGCCCGTTTTGTGTCCGGGCAAAGCATTTGTTCGACAAAAAGGGCGCGGCTTACAACGAATATGACATCACTATGGGCGGGGAAAAGCGCGATGAGATGCTAGAGCGCGCACCTATGGCCCGAACGGTGCCGCAGATCTTCATTGGTGAGACTTATGTGGGCGGCTCTGATCAGCTGGCGGCACTTGAGGCCAAAGGCGAACTCGACGCATTGTTGGCTGGTTAGAACGCGCACTCGATGCGAAAAATTGCCGTCTTGCAAATGACATCAGTCATTGATCCCGAGGTCAACTTTCGTGCCATTCAAGAGGCGCTGAAGGAAGCGCAAGCGGCTAATGCCGACATTCTCTTCACGCCAGAGATGTCCTTGCTGTTAGATCGCAATCGCAAGCGCGCGGCCGAGGCGATGGCATCTCCGACCTATTCTGAGTATCGGGGCCGTCTCCACGATCTCGTGAGGACTGGTGATACCGATCTGGCGCTTGGCTCAATGCCAGTGCCGCTTCCAGAGGGTAAGAACGCCAACCGGTCGCTCTATTTCTTCGCTGGAAGCCGAGAGCCTGTCAAATATGACAAGATGCATATGTTTGATGTGGATCTCGCAACGGGAGAGAGTTGGCGTGAGAGCAATGCCTATGCTGCGGGCGAGGATGTGGTTTCGGTAGAAGACGCGCGACTTGGCCGCCTGGGTTTGTCGGTTTGCTACGACTTGCGTTTCCCAGCCTTGTTTGAGGCATTGGGACAGCGGCAGTGCGATGCCATCGCGGTTCCCGCCGCATTTACCAAACCAACCGGCGACGCCCACTGGCATATTCTTCTTCGCGCACGGGCCATTGAGGCGAGCGCATTTGTCATTGCTGCTGCGCAAGTGGGCAAACATGAAGACGGACGCGAGACCTATGGCCACTCACTCGTCGTGGATCCATGGGGTGAGGTGCTCCTCGACATGGGCGGGGAACAGCCGGGGCTGGGCTTTTGCAATATTGATCTCGAACGCATTGCCGAAGTTCGGGCGCAAATCCCAAGCCTTGCCAACCGGCGGAAAATCCCCAATTAGGCGGCCGATATGATCGTTTTCGACCTCCACTGTGAACATGGCCACCGCTTTGAGGGATGGTTTAGATCCTCCTACGATTTCGAGGATCAGGTTGCCCGGGGCCTTATGATGTGCCCGGAATGTGGCACCCAAGTCGTAAGCAAAGCGCCCATGGCACCCGCAGTTCCGGCCAAGGGCAACTCTCTTCCAGAGCGCGCGTCTCAACCACAAATGCAGCCGCAGCCTGTCCCCGCCGCTTCAAAAACGGGGGAGCAATCGGTCTCCAACGCTCCGCCGCCTGCCGAAGTGCAGAAGGCATTGGAAGCGCTTGCCCAGGCTCAGGCCAAGGCTCTCGAGAAAAGCACATATGTAGGCAAGGACTTCGCCAAGCAATCGCGGGAAATGCACTATGGCGAGCGCGATGAAGCGGTGATCCATGGGCAAGCAAGCCTAGAGGAAGCGAAGGAGCTGGCGGAGGAAGGCGTGCCCGTCGCACCGCTTCCGTTTCCAGTTGCTCCCCCAGAAGAACTAAATTGATCCGGACTCTTTCGGGTAAAGCTCAATTGATTGCTAGCTCCACGCTGCTATGTGAGCCCGCAGGGTGGTCCCGTAGCTCAGGTGGATAGAGCGTCGGATTCCTAATCCGAAGGCCACAGGTTCGAATCCTGTCGGGATCACCAGCAGCGTTTGCGCACGCCGGTCCGGGCGCGCGTCCTCACTAGATTTCCATCGCTTCGCTCTGGACGCGCAGCGGTTGCGGCCTCCTTAGAGCCGTGTGGGCTCGCGCCTCAGACGGCCAGCGCGTCAATAACCGCTGGCTTGGCCGTCTTTGCGCATTTCCGTCCCTCCAGCGTACACACCCGTTTCCGGATCACGCATAATCGCCTGATAGCCACCAAACATGATCCCGTTGGAAACTACGCGCACATCGTGACCCATAGCACGCAGAGCTTCGACCGTCTCGGCGGCAAGGCCCGGCTCGACGTTGAGTGTACCAAGTGGGTCTGCGGCAGGTCCAGTCAGTGCTTCGGTAGGTTGGCGTCCACCATCGTGATTGATGCGAGCCGCATCTCCTGCCTCCTGAATGTTCATGCCGTAATCGACCATGTTGATGAGAATCTGCACATGCCCTTGTGGCTGCATGCCGCCACCCATCAGACCAAGCGTCATAAACGGCCCGCCGTCCTTTTTGACGAAAGCAGGAATGATTGTGTGGAAAGGCCGCTTGCCGGGTTCGTAAGCATTGGGATGCTCGGGATCGAGACTGAACAGCTCGCCGCGGTCTTGGAACATAAAACCAAGCCCATCGGGCACCAAACCGCCACCCATGCCGCGGTAGTTGGATTGAATGAGGCTCACCATCATCCCGTCATTGTCAGTCACAGTAAGGTATGTGGTGTCGCCTTCGCCTTCGAGCTTGGGTTCGCCGGGGCCGAATTCAGGTGTGGCGTTTTCGGGATCAATCAGAGCAAAGCGTTCCTTGCCGTATTCCTCAGTCAACAACTCCTCTGGCAGTGCTGAGAACGCTGGATCAGCGTAGAACCGCGCCACATCGGCATAGGCAAGTCGCTTCGCCTCAGTAATATAGTGGATCACTTCTGGACTACCGCGTTCCCATTGCCTGAGGTCCACGTTCTTGAGGATGTTGACCATTTGCAGCGCAGCGAATCCCTGAGAGTTAGGCGGAAGCTCGCACAGCTCAAATCCGTCGCGATAGCTGGCGCACGCAGGATCGACCCACTCGCTTTCATGGTTCGCAAAGTCTTCAAGCGTGAAGGCAGAACCTTGGCGTTGAAGATAGTCGACCATGACTCGCGCAAGATCACCCTGGTAAAACGCCTCGCGACCGTCGCGACCGATGGTTTCAAGGGTGTCAGCTAGGTCTGGATTCTTGAAGATGTCGCCAGCCTTGGGTGCGCCGTTGGCGAAGTAGGTGGCGCGGGCGTTGTCGAATTCAAAGCTCGTGGTCTCAAGGCGGCGCTCATAGGCGCGCAGCGAACGGTCGAGATACATGCCGATGACCGGTGCGACCGGATGACCTTCGCGTGCATACTCGACAGTGGGCGCAAGCACATCAGCCATCGGCATTTTGCCAAAGCGTTCGTGCATTTCGAACCACCCATCGACTGTGCCCGGGATAGTGACGGGGAGAGGGCCAACTGCGGGAAGGGCGGTCGCACCATCAAGCTTCTCCAGCAATTGTTCCAAAGTCTGCCCGGCGGGCGAGCGGCCTGAGGCGTTGAGACCGTACAATTGGTTGGTCTTTGGGTCATAGATGATCGCAAAGAGATCACCGCCAATGCCATTGCCGGTCGGCTCCATCAGGCCCAGCGCAGCGTTTGCTGCAATCGCTGCGTCAACGGCATTGCCGCCTTCGCGCAGTACCTCGAGTGCAATCTGGGTCGCAAGTGGATGCGCGGTCGCGGCCATGCCATTCTCTGCGTAGACCGGGCTTCTCGACCAATTGGCTCCGACGGGTCTTCCGCCTGCGCCAATTTGTTCCTCAACCGGTGTGCTCTGCTGAGCCATTATCGGGGCGGCTGTAAGAGCAAGCAGGGCGGCGGCAGCAGCGGCGGATAGGATTTTCATAAAGGTTCCCTCAAAGATGCAATCGGGGTCTAAACGGTTTTTTGCGAGGCTTCTCGTTTGGCGCGCTTCTTTTTGGACTTCGCTAAATATGGCAACACAAACAGATAGCCCCCGGTTCCCCACATGATGATGAGGATCACTCCGACGGGCAGGAAGACATAGAGTTTGATCCAATCGGCGAACCAAGATCCGTCGTGGATCGCTTCAATGGTATCAGAACGGCGGTAGGCGACTTTCAACACTTCAGCCGTGCTGGTGTCGACCTGAACTTCCCAGCCTGAATTGGCGCGCAGCTTGGCAATCCCGCGATCAACACGCAGGTCGATGCGGTCGATGTCAGTCCATTCCTCAATACCTGCCTCTGGGTGAGCGCGTGCAGCTTCGACCATCTGGTCATAAGAAATAGTCGGAATGGTGCCTTCGACTACGCCACGTTCAGTGCCAGGTTGAATCCATTCGATCTCTTTCTTGAGCATAAGAAAGCCGCCGGCGACGAACATAATGGCGGCGGGGATGAAGACAGCGACGGAAAGCCAGTAGTGAACCTGACGAAACAGGCGTTTTGCGTTCATTCTTTATACCTGAAGCGGGGACCGCCGATAGGCAAGCCCCCGCTTTATAGTTGGTTGTGTTTGTACCGTCGGGCTTAAGGAAGCCTGCTACCGGCAACCCATGGAGCACCGGCTGCTTCAAGCTCGGCTTCGAAGGCCGGGATGTTGCTTTCGGTCAAAGTGCGCAGGCGGTTGCGAATTTCTTCGAAGTCCGCCTGAGCATACCCAAACTGATCGCGATGCGTTTGTGTTGGACCATATGTCGATGCGCCAACACCGGTGAAGATCAGGCCAAGACGGCTGCGTACGGTTGGAAGCTGACGCTCTGCAATCGCATTGCGTGCCTGGTTGCCGTTGAGCATTCCGTCGAGCGTATTGGCTTCGTTGCGAAGCGCGGCCAAACGGTTGTCGAGCGTGGTGGGATCACCGGTTGAACGAGCGACAGCGACAGCCATCAGATCAAGGCGCTCTTTTGCACGATTGAGTGTTGCAGCCACAGCGGTGACAGAGCGATCAAAGGCGGAAAGCTCGGCCCAGAATTCGCTTGCATCGGCTTGTGCTGGTAGTGCCCCATCGCGAAGACGTTCTACCTCAAAAGGCTGGGCTGCGACCAGCTCAGTGGTCACACCGCGAACCCGCTTAGAGAGCGAGACGGTGTATTGACCGGGGCTAACCAAGAAGCTGCTGCCATCGTCGTTGGCCCCAGGCGCACGGATAATCGCGGACTGGCTTGGGAAACGAAGGTCCCAATTGACGCGGTGGAAGCCTTTCTTGGCGGGGCCTTTGATCCGGCGGACCACATTGCCTTCACTATCACGAACAGTCAGCCAGATCGCTGGGTCTTCCTCAAGAAGCTCCTGAGTGAGTGACTCAAAGCTGGGGAAGGGGTTGTTGCCGCCATCCTTGGCAATGGGTTTCTCGCGCTCCTGACGGATATCTTCAAGCGACTGAATGTCGTCGGCGAGATAGTAGGTGAAGTTGGCCCCGAACGGCGGGTTGGGTGCACGGAAATACCCGTGCCCCTGACTGCCACCTTCAGAGAAGGCCAGCGGGTGCTGTTCGATGTACCACCACGCTTTGCGGCCGGGAAAGAGCATTGCCTCAGTTTCAAGGCTTGCTTCATTCAGTGCACGAAGCGGCGAGTAGTCGTCAACAATGAAGAAACCGCGGCCAAAGCTCGCTGCGACGAGATCGTTTTCACGACGCTGGATGGTCACATCGCGGAAAGCGATAGTAGGAGCATCACCCGTCATCTTCACCCATTTCTGTCCGCCGTCGAGCGAGAAGAACAAGGCAAATTCAGTCGCGGTGAACAGGAGGTTTGGATTTACGTGATCCTGAACAACGCGCCAAACCAGGTGGCGATCGGGAATGTTGCTCTTAATCGAAGTCCAAGTGCGACCGCGATTGGTGCTCTTGAGCAAATACGGCTCAAAATCGCCATATTTGTGGTTGTCAAGAGCGACATAGACCGTGTTCACATCGAATAAATCGGCGCGGATGTCATTGACATAGGCCGTGTCAGGAACGCCCGGAAGCGATCCGACCTCGACACGCCGCCAAGTGGCGCCGCCATCCTCAGTGACTTGGATCAAGCCGTCGTCGGTGCCGACATAGAGCAGGTTCTCATCAAGCGGGCTCTCACCAATGTTCGCAATCGTGTTGTATTGAGACATGGCGAGAAGATCCCAACCTGCATCCCAGCTGTGCTGCCGCCCTTGAATTGGTAGCCGCAGGCGGTTCTCATCACGGGTAAGATCCGGCGAAATCGCACGCCACGTGTCGCCTCGGTCATCCGAACGCCACAGACGCTGCGACGCATGATAAATGCGCGTGGGCTGGTGAGAGCTCACCAGAATGGGTGCATCCCAGTTGAAACGTGCAATCGGGTCGCCTGGAGCCGGTTGTGGCTGAATATGCACCACTTCGCCGGTGATCCGGTCGACGCGCGCCAAATTACCCTGCTGCCACTGGGCATACATGATGTCTGGATTGCCTGGTTCGGTTGCCGATTGGTGGCCATCAGCAAAGAGCGTGATGAACCAGTCGTCATTACGGATGCCGTGACGGTTGTCCGTGCGCGAAGGACCGCCTTGTGAGTTGTTGTCCTGCGTGCCGCCATAGACGTAATAGAACGGCTCAGCATCGTCGACCGCGACCTTGTAGAACTGGGTCACAGACAGGTTGTTGATGAAGCGCCACGTCTTTGTGTGGTCATAGCTTTCATACAGCCCGCCGTCCGAGCCAAACAGAACGTATTCCGGATCGTCAGCACGGAATGCCAGCGCGTGGTCGTCAACGTGCTTCAACTCGTTGTTAAGCGGAGCAAAGGTCTTGCCGCCGTCGTTCGAAATCTGGCTGGTGTTCGACATCAAATAGATGCGGTCGAAGTAATGCGGGCTCGCGTAAAGCTCTTGATAATAGTGTGGGCCGGTGCCGCCTGAAACGGTGTCAGACATTTTGGTCCAGCTTGAACCACGATCGGTGGAGCGCCAGATACCGCCTTCACGACGATCAAGCTCAATCGCGGCATAAACAACGTCGGGCTGAATGGGAGAGATGGCGATGCCGATCTTGCCCTTGTTTCCGGCAGGGATGCCAGTCTTGAGCTCGGTCCAGGTTTCCCCGCCGTCTTCGCTGCGCCAGATGCCGCTTTCGGGGCCACCACCAACATAGGCGGCAACTGTGCGATGACGCTGCCAAGTTGTGGCATAGAGGCGGTCAGGATTGCGCGGATCGATCATCAGATCACCAGCGCCTGTGTGTCCGTTGTCAGATGACAGGACCAGCTCCCAATTCTCACCACCATCGGTGGTTTTGTAGACACCTCGTTCGCCGCCTGCGCTCCAGATCGGGCCTTGGGCTGCTACCCAAACGGTGTTTGAGTCCTCAGGGTGGACGATGATCTTGCCGATGCGTTCAGAGTTCTCGAGGCCCTTCTTGACCCAAGTGTTGCCACCATCTTCAGAGAGGTAAATGCCGTCGCCATAAGCGAGGTGTCGGCCGCCATGATTTTCACCAGTTCCAACCCAGATACGACTCGGGTCGCTTGGATCGAGACCCAGGGAACCGATGGAATAGGATGATTGTCCGTCGAACAGGCTCTTCCATGTTGTGCCTGCATTCTCGGTCTTCCAAACCCCACCGGAGCCAACTGCAACATACCACGTCGCTGGGTCGTCCTGCACGATTGCGATGTCAGCAATACGGCCAGACATAAAGGCTGGCCCAATGGCCCGCAGCTTAAAGGCATCAAATGTGCCACTGGAAAGCGCAGGCTTATCTTGATCGTCTTGCGCCAAAGCAACGGTGCCGAAGCCGGAAATGGCCAGCCCAAGAGCCCCCAGGATCGTAAGGAAGAGTTTTTGAAGCGACATTCAGTCCCCCGTTCGCGCGCGGTCAGTCCCCCGCGAGGATTGTGATCGACGAATGGGCAAGACTCGGTCCTGCCCCCGGTGCACAATGGCTAGGCCCTGATCTCTGCTTCATCAACCAGAAAGCCGCATAGCTGTGCGCACATACCCGAAAAACGAACGCACTTTTACACTCGACCAGAGCAAGGAAATTCCGACCAATGGGTGAGTCCATCAGACAAGCGGCAAGCGTCTTGGCTGCGGACCAAGCAAACAAAAGGGCGCTCGGCAATCTCCGTGATAGCGGCTTCGCCGTTCGGAGATGGATGCCGTAGCGCCCTTCTAATATCGGCCGCTCTTACGAGCACGCCGGGATGGCTTTGAGATCGTTCGGCTGTGTCCTGAGAGCGGAGAGGTTAGGGGTTTTCCGCTTTCGGCGAATTCCGTAGCGAGCTCTTCACCCCCTCTAGACGCAGTTGTCCTAAAGAGCACTAGCAAACACCTAGGGACTGCTACCTAGGTATGACTCCGAGCCGCTCGATGTGAAACGAAGCTCAGCGTGAGGATGCTGAAAGACATCAGTCCGACAAGCGCGCATGTGCCTGCCCATCCCCCCCAATCATAGACGCTGGTACCCAGAATGCTGCCCAACGCGCCGCCGACAAACATGATCACAATGTAAGTGGTGCTTAGCCGCGTGCGGTTCTCCGGCTCGAGCGACAGGAAGGTCATTCGCCCGGTCACATCAATTGAAGGGCCAACGGCATTGATAATCACTAGTGGGACGATGAGGGTCCAAACACTCCAGCCCATCGGATAGAGAAGTGCGATTCCTACAAGTTGCACCACGCTTGCAAACCAACGCGCACGCTTGGCCCCAACGCGGTCAGCCCAAAGTCCAAGGCGCGGAGTCATAATGATGCTAACTATGGCAATCCCCGCGAGATAGCTCACCGTATCAACGCCATAGCCCATTGCATCGCTCGTTATGTGTAATGCAAGGCCCAGCCAGACCGCAATGAAGCTGCCGAAATTGAGCCCTTGGATCAAACCTGACCAAAGCATGTCACGGTTCGATTTTGCTAGCGTGAAGACCGAAGCGAGAAGCGCGCCATAGCTTTGGGTCGATCCTTTGCTCGCTTCTGACGATTGCTTGTTCTCGGTCCGCATAATCAATGGGAGCAGGACACTGACTGCCGCCATCAAACCAACCGCCCCCCAGTATACCGTCCGCCAACCAAAGGTTTCGGCGATGATCCCGGCACCGACCCGAGAAAAGAGAACGCCGAACACGAGACCAGAAGTCAGGAGAGCCGTGACTTCCCCCAAACGCTCAGGCGCGACCCGCTTAGAGACAAAGGCAGGTATCAAATATGGTGCAATGGTCACAAAACCAAGCAGCGTGGACGCCAGGGTGAAGAGCGCGAAACTGTCAGAGATCGCCATTCCCAGAAGGAATATAGTCTGCGCACAAACGAATATGAGTGACAGGCGTCGATTGGAGTATCGGTCCCCCAGCGGGAGGAGCAGAAATATGCCGAGCGCTAGTGCAAGTTGGTTGAGCGCCGGGACAATCCCGATTTCGGCTTTACCGACGCCAAATGTATCAGCCACTTCGCTGATGATCGGGTGGATGTAATAGGCATTGGCGCAGACCACCGATATCGACACAGCGAGCGCGAATTCTTGTCGCCTCGTCAGGAAGGCTGGCGCATTCGGACCCGCCTCAACTGTCACCTGCGACACAGGAGATTGACTCAGAGCACACCTGCCTTGTGGGCCATGTCGATCACGCCCTGAGCCAGCTCTTGAGGACGATCCTCCTGGCTGAAATGGCCGCAGGTTGAGAGCATGTCGTGATGCTGACCTTTCGCGCCGGCGATCCTCTTGATCAGGAGTGGAGACACGGTGCCGAGAACCGGATCGTCTTTACCAAAAAGCGTCAGAAATGGCTTGTCGAAGCTTGCAAGACCTTTCCACGCGCGCTCATTTTGCTCGATCCCATCCATGCCATCTTCCACTGGTACAAGTGCGGGAAAGGCTCGCGCGCCGGCTTTGCTGGGTTCGTCGGGGAAGGGCGCATCATAAGCCGCGACTTCGGCTGCGGTCCGCTCAGTCGCGGTGGCCCGTTGGAGCAATTCGCCAATCTGAAACTCAGGAGAGGTCTTGGCGAAGTGACGCCATGCCAGAAACGCAGGCGATGGCGTGCCACCTGTTGGCAGGAACGTGTTTGAGGTGACCACATACTGGAAGCGCTCTGGTGCCTCTCCGACCAAACGCAGCCCGAGAAGTCCACCCCAATCCTGACAAAATAGACCCGCATCTTGAGGTGCCACAGCGTCGCGCCATTGGCCGAGCCAGCTGATATGCCGGTCGTAAGAATAGAAGCCAATGTCATCCGGTTTATCGCTTTTTCCAAAGCCGATCAGATCAGGTGCCAAACAACGGAAACCCGCATCAACTAAGATCGGTATCATCTTGCGATACAGAAAACTCCAACTGGGCTCACCGTGGTAAAGGAGAACGGTGGGAGCATCATTCGGCCCCTCGTCGACGTAATGCATCTTGCCCGAGTAACCCTCTCCAAGATCGATTGTCTGCCAGTTTTCCGAGAATGGATAATCAGGGATATCGGCAAAACGGGTCGGGTCGTATTCAAGCACTTGCATGGCTATGCAATCCTTTGTTTTGACTAAGGAGAGCTAGGCGGCGTGTTCAGAACGCTGCGTTCGCTTTTTCCTTCATTGGCACCGCCTCTTTAAACGTATGCGTAATATAGGGGAATGGGATTTCTATATCGGCCTTGTCGAGCTCGCGCTTGATTGCTCGCACGACCTGGTCGCGGTTCATGACCGCCTCGGACCCTGACGAAGCGGCCCACCATCGCACCCGAAAATCGACCGAGCTTGCGCCAAAGTTATCGGCAAGTACTTGGATATCTTTCTCTTTGCTGACAAGATCGACACCTTCGACGGCCTTGTGCAACACCTTGCTCGCACGCTCCAAATCTGTGTCATAGGCGACACCAATCATGACTTCGAAACGCCTTTCTTCAAGATCGGTTACAACCTCCAGCGGGTCCTTGAAAAGGATTGAGTTGGGTAAGACATGGAGCTCGCCTGAAAAGGCGCGAATGTGGCTTTCTCTCAACGAGATAAACTCGACTTTGCCATGGATTTCACCTGTCTTGACGACATCGCCGATCTGCATCTTTTCGCGAAGCATGATCATGACACCGGCCAGAAAGTTCTCGAAGAAATCCTGAAATGCAAATCCAATTGCGACGGCGCCGATGCCGAGACCGGCGAGCAGGCCCGAAGGACTGAAATTGGGAAACACAACGAGAGCTGCGAGCATCATTCCGGTTATCCAAACGCCAAGTCGGACGAGGGTTTCGATCAAATTCCGAAGGGAAGGCCTCAGGTCGATTTTCCCAATAAGGCGCGCACTTATCCGACTTGCGAATTTCGCAACGATCCAAGTGATCGCCAGGATTACAGCAGCAATTACCAGGAATGGAAGGGAGGCGAGCACGCTCTCGACCATAGTGTCAATTTGATCAAAAATGGTTTGAAACATAAGTGCTTTTTTTGTCCTTCTTTAATCGAGCCAACGGGTGCCTGCTGGCGTTTGTTCCCGAGTGATTTTGTAGGTACAGCTTAGCGACGCGCCTGTGAAGCCGCGTGAACTCTGAATCAGGAAGCCTCAGAGAGTTCGCGCAACTTGCCCGGAAAAACGCGTGTTTGGCGCATTTTGCTTGCATGGACGAGTTAACTATGATTCTGTTGCTTTGGACGAGGGGATTTGGATTACATGCGACGACAGCCGAAAGAACATGTGAAGCAGAGCTTCGCTCTTGTTTTGCTTGTCGTGCTGACCGTTGGGGCCATTGCTGGACCGACGGGCATGCTCGCATGGGCTGAGAACTCTGAAGTTCTTTCCGACCGGCAGACTCGGATTGCGATGCTCACAGAAAAACGTGATGGCTTGAAGAATAGGGTCGACCTGCTTGATCCCAATGGTGCTGATCCCGATTTGGTCAGTGAGTTGGTACGCAAAGACTTAGGCGTGATTCACCCTGATGAGATTGTGGTAACACTCGAAGACGAGTGATCATTTTCACGGCGATTTGGTTGTCAGGAAACTCATTTTTAACCGTAGAGGTAATTTAGCACCCGACATGCGAGTTGCCGTTGCGTAAACTCGCGCGCGATGCCTATAGGTGGTTCCGCTCGTTCATTCCCGCGAAACAAACCGAGTAGAGAAACACTTAGGAAGGGATCTTCATTTGGCCAAGAAACCTGCTGCAAAGCCTGCCAGTCGGGCAAAGAAAGCTGCCAAGCCAGCTTTATCTGCACCTTCGGATGACACGGACTTCATCCTCCATTCCCTTCAGGAAGAGTTTGAAAAGAAGAAGAGGTTTGCCGCTAGCGATGAGCAAATGCTCGAGTTCTACAAGCAGATGCTTCTTATTCGCCGGTTCGAAGAGAAAGCAGGTCAACTTTATGGTCTCGGTCTGATTGGCGGTTTCTGTCACCTTTACATTGGGCAGGAAGCGGTCGCGATTGGCCTGCAATCTGCGCTCGACGGTGATCGCGACAGCGTGATCACCGGTTACCGCGATCATGGCCACATGCTTGCCTATGGCATTGATCCAAAGGTCATCATGGCAGAGCTGACAGGCCGTGAGGCTGGTATCTCGAAAGGCAAGGGCGGGTCGATGCACATGTTCTCGACCGAGCACAAATTCTACGGCGGTCACGGCATTGTTGGCGCGCAAGTTGCCTTGGGTGGAGGCCTGGCACTTGCGCACCAATACAATGAGGATGGCGGGTTATGCCTCGCTTACTTCGGCGATGGTGCAGCCAACCAGGGGCAAGTCTATGAGACATTCAACATGGCTGCTCTTTGGAATCTTCCCATCGTATTTGTGGTCGAAGACAATCAATACGCCATGGGTACGGCAAGTTCCCGTTCGTCAGCGGAAACCCGTTTCCACCGGCGCGGCACCGCGTTCCGCATTCCGGGCATGGAAGTAAATGGCATGGACGTGCTCGAAGTGCGCGCCGCTGCCGAAGTCGCTTTCAAGCACGTGCGCGAGGGTAAAGGTCCCGTTCTGATGGAGTGCAACACCTATCGCTATCGCGGGCACTCCATGTCTGACCCGGCGAAGTATCGCACCCGCGAGGAGGTGCAGGAGCAACGTGAACAACACGACCCCATAGAACGCCTAAAGAAGGCTTTGATGGAAGGGGGGCATGATGAAGCTGACCTCAAGACAATCGACAAGGATATCCGCAAAGTCGTGACCGAAGCTGCGGATTTCTCGGAAAGTTCACCTGAGCCGAATCCGAACGAACTCTACACCGATGTTTTGGTGGGGGAGTATTGATCCATGGCAATTGAACTCAAGATGCCTGCGCTTTCACCGACGATGGAAGAGGGTACGCTGGCCCGCTGGCTTAAAGTTGAAGGCGATACGATTGAGCCAGGCGATATCATCGCTGAGATCGAGACCGATAAGGCGACGATGGAATTCGAAGCCATCGATGATGGTGTGCTGTCGAAAATTCTCGTCGCGGAGGGCACAGAGAACGTCGCAGTCGGAACTGTAATCGCGCATATGGAAGGCGAAGGGGCTGAAGAAGGTCCTACGCCTGCTCCAACACCGGCGCCCGCGGCTGCTCCAGCTTCGAAACCTACACCAATGCCTACAGCGTCCGCTCCGGCCCCTGTGGTGCGTGCAAATGACCCTGCGATTCCAGAAGGCACGAGCTTCACTCCGACCACCGTGCGCGAAGCATTGCGTGATGGCATGGCCGAAGAGATGCGCGCGGATCCTCGCGTATTCGTGATGGGTGAAGAGGTCGCGGAGTACGAAGGCGCCTATAAGGTTACCCAGGGGCTACTTGATGAGTTTGGCCCCAAGCGCGTGATCGACACGCCCATCACTGAATATGGGTTTGCCGGGATCGGTTCGGGTGCAGCGATGGGCGGCCTTCGCCCCATTGTTGAGTTCATGACCTTCAACTTTGCGATGCAAGCGATTGACCACGTCATCAACTCTGCGGCCAAGACCAACTACATGTCAGGCGGCCAAATGCGCTGTCCTATCGTTTTCCGGGGTCCCAATGGCGCGGCAAGCCGTGTGGGCGCCCAGCATAGCCAAAACTATGGTCCATGGTACGCGAGTGTGCCGGGCCTGATTGTGATTGCACCTTTTGATGCATCTGATGCGAAGGGTCTGATGAAGGCAGCGATCCGTTCAGAGGATCCGGTGGTCTTCCTTGAGAACGAACTGGTTTATGGTCGGACGTTCGATGTCCCTGATCTTGACGACCACATTCTGCCCATCGGCAAGGCGAGGATAATGCGCGAGGGCAAGGATGCGACTATCGTTAGCTACTCTATCGGTGTTGGGCTCGCGCTCGAAGCCGCTGAAACGCTGGCCGCAGAAGGGATTGATGCCGAAGTCATTGACCTTCGCACACTTCGCCCGCTCGATAAGGAGGCTGTGCTTAAGAGCCTTGCCAAGACCAACCGTCTGGTGATCGCAGAGGAGGGGTGGCCCACTTGCTCTATCGCTTCTGAGATCACTTCGATCTGCATGGAAGAGGGTTTTGACGATCTGGACGCGCCGGTCACTCGCGTGTGTAACGAAGATGTGCCGCTGCCTTATGCGGACAACCTTGAGAAGCTTGCGCTCATCGATGCGCCGCGCATTGTCGAGGCAGTGAAGAAGGTCTGCTACGTTTGACGGTGTAGAGTGGCGAACAAGGCCCGCTTTCTTCGCTGGCAACTAGGACGGGCGGGCCGCTGAGAATGTAGCGCAGTCGGCTACGGGGACAGGCTCTGCTCTTTGCTTAAGGCCGGTCAAATCGCGTGTATCACGAATGTTGAAGGCGGCTGAATAATTCAACTCAGAGCTGCCAAACAATTCGAAGGGCGTGATCGGTTCATAAGTGTATGACACTTCGACGAACATCACTGCTGTCCCAACACTTGCAGTGACCACCTGTCCGGTTTTGCCCATGCCGGCAAAGTCGTCACCCGTGGCCCCCGTGCCTTCTGTACCGTATTGCGAAACATAGTTTTTTGCTCCGCGACATCTCTGCCAGGCAATCCACTGTCCACCTTCAGAGTTTTGTTGAAGGCTGGAAATAATCACGCGTCCACGGTTGTAAATCTCGAAGCGTTCGCCAAGCCTCTCTGCACCCACAAGTGTGCCTGTGATATCGTCCTCATAAACAACCTTGGATGCCAATTGTGTTTCACCAACGCGCGAAGCGTTGTCGGCCACCTGCATTGCAAGCTGACTGACCTGCATGTGAACAATGGCGTAGTTAGCGGTCTCTGCCCCAAGCAAGCCCATGCTTAGAACGAGAGGAGCAGCGAAAGCGAACTCGGTAAGAGCGACTGCTGATGTGTCTGTGAAAACCTGACGAAGAGGCTTCGAGGTTGCCCGAACTTTGTTGGCACGCTTGGAGGCAAAACGGATCATGAGCAGTTCCCTTCCGGAGCGTCCAGAATCTGCTGTTCATCGAATGGCTGGTTACGAAGAACGGTGGAGGCTTGAATTTCAACCTGCTCGGATAAGCCTATCAGGCCAGCCATCGGGAACAGCCGATCGTACTTGACGATTGCGGTGTAAAGCACCGCATCGCGTGCGCCACCGATCCCATCGAAACCGCGAATGGCGTCCCATTGGCCATTTCCGTTATAGTCGACATAAACCTCATTGTTGTTGCAAGTTCCGTCATTATTCACGTCATCGTACTCTTCTTCCTCACCGATATCCTCGAATTCGAAGTGAGAGAGTTTAGTCAGCTTAACGTCCGCTGTCCCAGGAAGGACATTCTGGATTTGCTTTTTGACCGCCGCATCAATCGTGTCCTCATTGACCGAAGCGCTCTGCAAAGTGAGGTCTCGCCCGGCTTTCTGCAACGCTCCGTTTAATAGCGCGTTGCTATACTGCGTGTGTCCAACGTCGAACACACCCATGACGACTACCATCAACACAGGAGCAACGATGGCAAATTCAGTCAGAGTTGCGCCAGCATTGTCTTGACGCAATTTGCGAATACGTGAGAAGCGGATCATTGGGTCAACCTCAGAGCTGCAATGGTTTGAGCGATCTCGGCAAAACGCGCGTCGAGTTCTGCCTTGTTCTTAGCCGCGAAAGCCCGCCCTGGTGTCGCACAGTTTGCCAAATTTTCCGGAACGACCGAGTTTCCGTCGCCGTCCGTGAAGTCACGACCAAACGCCACAACCCAAAGAGTAATGTTCTTGTTTCTGACTGCGGCGCAGATCGCTTGAAGGCGGGCATCATGCCGCGCAACCGCAGTAGCGCTGACCCGAGCATCACTGATCGCTGTGTCGGAGTCCGGGCGCACTTTATAGTCAATCTGGTGAATGCCATAGGCGGTAGGTGTGTCGACCTGAGCCGTCATTTCGCCATCGGTCATGAAAACCAAATGCCGCGATATTGAGTTGCCACCAGGTGCGACGGCATTCTCCGAAGCGAACAAACCATCGGGTGACATGAGACGCGCGCCCCAGAGCAAGCCAACATTGTGGATGGTTGTTCCGCCATACTTAAATCCATTTGACGCCTTGAGATAATTTTGGACATCAGTGAGATTATCAATTGGCGCGAGCTTCTTTGCAGGCACCGTAGGACAACTGGAGGCCCTTGTTATTTTGTCTTCAGTAGAGGTGATACTCTCTTTCTGCCAAGTCCTAACAAAGTCTTCGTATGTGCCGGTATACCCTCTGAAGCTGCCATCAGAATTGTGATACAAATCATTTGGATAACGAACACGAACTAGTGAGGGGAGTTCGGGACCCCACTTTTCATCATTATTGGTTGGAACGAGATCTATATTTATATCATGCGCGCCGGAGGGGATCGGATCAAAGTCGCCTGGATCGATTTCATTATCTAGCGTGTTGTGCAAAACGCAGCCGTTCCAGGTGTGCGGTTCATTTGCAAATCTCCAACCGGTCGGTGTGGTCACTGTACCTGAAAACGCGTTCGACACATCTCGCTCGAACCGGCCATACTCCCATTCGAATCCGGTCACCACGTTGTCAGTGATAACAACTGTCGCTTCCGCAAGGTACTCGTCTTGATTGAAGTACATATTACAGCGATCAGAAAAGCTGCTATATGTACCGTTGTTGGCGGTTATCAGCAGAAAAGTGACTGGACCGGTGTACTCGGTAACTCTGGTAAAGCCGGTTGAGGTTGGTGTAGTCCCCTCCGATACAACAGTTAAGTCGTCGAGATTATGTCTCACGTATCGATTGTTGTTGGTCGGCGGACCATCTGGCGGATTGAAGAACAAGTCGCGACAATCGTCAATGCTTGGAACGAAAGTCTCTACATTCGCAAAACCAGATAGCCTGTTGAAGCTTCCCGCAATTGCCCCACCGGTGCGCGTGATATCCACGCTAACCTGAGTGTCAGAAATGATCCCGGTATTTCGTCCCTCGCGCGATGAATACTCGAAGGTGTCGGCCATCCATTGGGCTTGCATAAATTCGCTGACGTTCACGTGACCAGCATAAGGAACGAAGCCATAGCGGACTTGCGCATTCGCAGATGTGTTGGTGTCTACTGTTGTGTAGAAACTCTCGACCGCTTCACGAAGGTTCTGAATGCGAGAGTTGCCGCATTCACCATTTGAACCGCCGCCCGGGCATGATCCGTCGGCTGCCCGCCTCATTGACCCGGTGATATCGAGGACCATCATAATGTCGGTGTCAGAAATGTTGATATCTGCCTGACACGATACATCTAGGTCGAATTCATCATAACCAAATGCCGCCATGATAGTGGTCGGCATCTTTGCTGTAGCTACGCCTTTGACTTCACCATCAGTCGTGCCAGTGTATTGATAGTTGAGGTTTTCCACCCCGAACTGACCGTTGGCGAAGTTGTTTACGAAAAAGCTTCGCCCCACTTTTCCGTGGGTTTCATCATCGTAGGTGGTTCGGGCCATAGCCTGCCGCGCCGCCAACGCCCCCGCGTCACAAGCGGCTTGCATTCGCGAATCGGCCATATAGTAACGGCTCGCATCGACGCCCCCGCCGATCATCGCCATGACAGGCACGAGAGAAGCTGCAGCGATTGCGAGGGTATTCGCCGCAACATCTTTCGATAGTCTACGAAAGAACGACAACTTTTCTTCTTTGTTCTGACTCGGCATCTGCCTATCCTCAGTGTCTTGGTCGCGCAGAAATTCTCACGAAAACCATCTATTGGATAGGTCTTTAGACGAAGGCAGGTAAGCGGTTCGCGAAACAAGATGGTTAATGAAAGCTTGCCAAAGTCACCTGGTGTTAACCCTGGCCGTCTCCTTTCACTGATCATTCGGTCGGCTTGACAAAATTGCGCTCAGCCCACTTAAGCTCAAAGCAAATGACACCCTCTAATGACGCGAATTTACCACCTGAATTAGGGTTGGCACTTGCCCATACCCCGGCAACTCACCGAAGCGCGTTAAGGATATTTTTTGACTTCGATCTTCGGCTTGGGCGGCTTCTTTCGGGAACGAGCGAACCCATGCTTGGCCAGATGCGGCTCGCATGGTGGCGCGAAACTATGGAAAAACCGGTGGCCGTTCGACCCAGCGGGGACGTTGTGCTCGATGCAATCGGACAGCATTGGCCGGGGCGTAACGAAGGATTGATCAAACTCGTCGATGGTTGGGAACACCTACTTGCAGAACCTCCTTTGGGTGAGGACCATGCGCGGCTCTTTGCAAAGGGTAGGATAGCCGCACTGCAAGGCGCGTTCGGCGCGGACGAGGACATGTGGGATGATTCTGGTGCAGCCGTGCCGGCTTGGCATTGGGCTTTGGCCGATCTTGCGCAGCATGTTTCACTCAGTGAAGAGCGCGAGATGCTTGTTAGCGTCGGTCTTGAGAAAGACGCCAATCCAAAGCGGCTGCCATCGCAATTCAAAGGTGTGGCGCTACTGGGTGCCTTGGCACTGCGATCACTTAAGCGAGGGGGACGTCCGCTAATGGAAGGGCGGGGGGCATCAATTACTGTTCTAAGAGCGACTATCTTCGGTCGCTGATCTTATGTATTCCCGTTCCCGTGATACACGAAAGGGGATCACAATGCGCCAAACAGTACTCGGAGTGTTCTTAGGCCTTGTCTTCGCAGGCGTGGGTGTTTTCTGGTGGCAAGGTCGCGCGCAGGTCGAACAGAATGCTCCACCTCCTCCCGAGCCTGAAGAGATTGTCGAGATCGACCCGAATGCCCTTCCTGAGAGCGATCCGGGAGAGATGATTGGACCGGCCCCTCCTGAAGCGAGCGAACTCACGCGGGAAGAGCGGCGCTTCTTTCGGTATGATCGCAACCGGGATCGCAAAATCACCCGCAATGAAATGCTTTCTTCAAGAGCTGATGCGTTTCGAAAGCTCGATAAGGACGGGAACAATCTGCTCACCTTTGAAGAATGGGCGGTGCGCACATCGGATCGCTTTGCAGAGATGGATGGGGACGGAGATGCTGAACTGACGCAAGCCGAATTTGCGACGTCAGCGCCAAAACCACGCCGCCAAACGCGCTGCAATTGTTAAACCGAGCATCTGCTAGACAGACACGCTTTCGCGCGTTTCGGCGATCCAACTTGTAAGGTCCGCTTTGGCCCGCGAAGTATAGGCCTCCTTGCGCTGCTTTTTCTTTACCTCATGGAGCGGCGGAAAAAGACCGAAGTTCACGTTCATTGGTTGGAAAGTAGCCGCCTGCGCATCGCCGGTAATGTGGCTCAGCAACGCACCTAATGCGGTGGTTGCGGGCAGTGGAGACCATGCTTCGCCGGCCAGATCCTTGACTGTCATAAGGCCGGCGACCAATCCAATCGCAGAACTTTCGACATAGCCCTCGCAACCAGTCACTTGCCCAGCAAATCGGATATGCGGCGCCGTTTTCAAACGCAGTTGCCGGTCAAGCACCTCGGGTGAATTCAAGAATGTATTGCGGTGGAGCCCGCCCAGCCTTGCAAACTCGGCGTTCTCAAGACCGGGAATGGTCCGGAACAACTCCACTTGCGCGCCGTATTTCAGCTTAGTCTGAAACCCCACCATGTTCCAGAGCGTGCCCAGCTTATTGTCTTGACGCAGTTGCACGACGGCATAGGGCCAGCGGCCTTGCGGGAATTCCTCATTGGTATCGAAGGGGTTATCGAGGCCCACACCTTTCATCGGCCCATAGCGAAGTGTCTCCACCCCGCGCTCGGCCATCACCTCAATGGGCATACAGCCATCAAAATACGGCGTGTCCTTTTCCCACTCCTGAAACTCACCTTTTTCGCCGTCCATCAAACCTTGATGAAAGGCGAGATATTGCTCCTTGGTCATGGGGCAATTGATGTAATCGCCTTCCTCATTCGAAGCAGCGGTGGTCTTGTTCCAGCGCGATTGGATCCAGCATTTGGACATATCGATGCTGTCGCGGTGAACGATTGGGGCGATGGCATCAAAAAATGCGAGCCGGTCTTGTCCGGTGGTGCCGATAATGCTTTCGGCCAGTTTTTGCGCGGTGAGAGGGCCGGTTGCGACAATGGTAAGGCCAGCGTCCGGCAATTGATCGACTCGCTCGCGCACAACCTCGACATTGTGATGGTTGTTCAGTGCTTTTTCGACCTCAGCAGAAAATACGTCGCGGTCTACCGCCATCGCACTGCCCGCAGGCACTCGAGCCACTTCGCCAGCACGCATCACTATAGAATCGAGCTGGCGCATCTCGTGGTGGAGCAGGCCAACCGCATTCTTTGTATCGTCATCCGAGCGGAACGAGTTGGAACACACAAGCTCCGCCAGTCCATCGGTTTGGTGAGCAGGAGTCGTCTCCCCGCTACCTCGCATCTCGGATAAGCGGACCTTCACACCGCGATTGGCAAGTTGCCAAGCAGCTTCAGAACCGGCGAGACCGCCGCCAATTATATGAACATCGTGGGAAGTGGAGGGGCTTGTCATGGTGGGCGAGGTAGCCCTGTGCTAGCCCCGCTTCAAGATTGTTCGCGAAAAAGGGGTAGGGCACATGTCCAGACACGCGCTTGTTGAGCATCGGCCCTGGCTGCTTGCAGGGGTGATTGCGGCGTTCGCCTATTATTTCTTGTCCGACAATCCGATTGGAGAGCTGTGGCTGATCCTCTTGAAGGGCGCGGGCGTTGGCTTTCTTGCCATCTATGCGCTTCGGCGAGCACCAGGTGCGGACGGTAAGATCTTGGGCTTAGCCCTCACGCTTTCTGCATTGGCCGATATGGCGCTTGAGTTGTGGTTCGAGGTGGGCGGGGGGCTATTTGCGCTGTCACATCTTACAGCAATCGTGCTCTATTTGCGCTATCGCCGTGAGGCGCCTTCAATTAGCCAGAGCATGCTTGGCATCGCATTGCTGATTGTGGTGCCCGCGGCGTCCTATGCGCTCAGCCATGATCCTCTAATTGGTCTCTATGCCGCAACTCTTGGAACGATGGCAGCCGCGGCATGGACGAGCCGTTTCCCGCGCTATCGGGTTGGGATTGGGGCAGTGTTATTTGTGGTGAGCGATTGGCTTATCTTCAGTCAGATGGGCCCTTATGACCTATCACCGCTACCAGACTTGCTGGTCTGGCCTCTCTATTTTGCCGGGCAGTTGATGATTGCGACTGGTGTAGTGCAAACTTTGCGTGGGGAAAGACCGGTCCCCTAGGCTGCGATAGTGGTGCGGTGCAATTCGCGCCGATGACCTTCATATCCGCCGGTGGCCTTGTGATTGAGACAGCGATTGTCCCACATTACCAGCATACCGGGCTCCCATTTGTGCCGGTAGTGAAACCACTCTTGCTCGCACCATTGGTGAAGCTCCATCAGCAGTTGCATGCCAGCCATCTCGTCCATTCCTTCAAACCCGATCGTGTAACTGATTGAGCAGAACAGCACTTCCTTGCCCGTTTCAGGGTGCGGCTTGATAAGGGGATGAGTGAATGTCGCCATGGCCGCTTCACCAGGGCGGATTGCCATGCTGCGGCCCTTGTCATTGTCACCGTACAAGCCATCGGGCGCATAGCCTCGGCGCGCGGAGTGCACCGCTTTGATCTGGCGCAGTTCCTCTTTGCGGGTCTCTGGCATAGCAGCAAAGGCCGCCGCTTGGTCGCAGAACATCGTGTCGCCGCCAACCGGTGGTATCTCAACGGCCATTAGGCAGGTGGCTTTGGGAGGCTTCTCCATAAAGCTCCAATCCGAATGCCATTGCTCCGCGAACAGCGGCGATTTCTCGTCCGCCTCGCGCTGAATGGCCGCGATATTCTTGCGGCCCTTGATCGGATCGAAGAAAGGGTCATCGCCAAAATCGCCCATCGCAAGGCTAAAGCGTTCAAGCGCATCATCGTCCATCCGCTGATCCGCAAAGGCGAGCACCTTGTGTTCCAACCACGCCGCTTGAATGCCCGCAATCAGGATCGGCGAAAGCTCTCCCGCCAAATCCACGCCGCGTACAGTCGCCCCGCATGCCTGACCCGATGGTTCGATGATCATGTGTCCTCTCCCTTACCGTCCGAGGCTAGGGGGAGGGGGCATTTCACACAAGATCACTCGGTTTCCGCTGCACCCTCAGGTGAGGTATCGGGAGATGTCTCATCACCGCCACCGCGACGTTCAACCATTTCTTCAACAACGGCTTCTTCGCCCTCGTTCTCCGGTTCTTCGGTCTCATCGATTTTAACGGCCGAGACGACATGCTCATTCTTGCCCACGTTGAACAAGCGTACACCGGCGGTGTTGCGGCCAAGGACGCGCAAGGTTTCAAGTCCGATCCGGATAAGCTTGGCCTGGTCAGTGACGAGCATGAGTTGATCGCCTTTGCTCACCACGAAGCTGGCCACGACCGGGCCGTTGCGTTCGATATTGTCGATGTTGACAACACCCTGTCCACCGCGCCCCGTCTTGCGATATTCGTAGGAGCTTGAAACCTTACCATAGCCATTGGCGCACACTGTGAGGATGAATTGTTCTTTCTCCTCAAGCTCTGCGAAGCGCTCCGACGTCATGTGGGGCTCGCCCTCTTTATCGCCCTTGTAGGGAGCGAATTTAAGGTATTGCTCGCGCTCTTCCGGCTTGGTCCCGGTCGTCCCCAGGGTGGAAAGCGAGACGACTTCATTGTCATCGGCCAGTTTCATTCCGCGAACACCGGTTGAGGTGCGGGACGTAAACTCGCGCACATCCTCGGCTGCAAAACGGATGGCTTTGCCTGTCCTTGACGCGAGCATGACATCATCGCCCGTTTCAACGAGACGCACACCAATCAAGCGATCATCGCTATTCTCGTCGAAGCGCATCGCGAACTTCCCGTTCGACGGGATATTGCTGAACGCATCCATGGAGTTGCGGCGTACATTGCCCTTGGCGGTCGCAAAGACCACGGAGAGAGCGCCCCATGTTTCCTCGTCTTCGGGAAGCGGAAGGACGGTCTGGATCGTCTCTCCATCGTCCAATGCCGGAAGCAAGTTGATGATCGGGCGACCACGCGTGGTAGGGCCACCTTCGGGAAGCTTCCACACCTTGATGCGGTACACTTTGCCAGCGGTCGAGAAAAACAGCACTGGATTGTGCGTGGAGGTCACGAACATTTCCGCGATGGCATCCTCGTCCTTGGTGGACATGCCAGCGCGGCCTTTGCCGCCGCGATTTTGCGCACGGAAGGTCGATAGCGGGGTGCGTTTGATGTAGCCATCGAGCGTGACCGTCACGACCATATCGTCGCGTTCGATCAGGTCTTCGTCATCCAAACCATCCCAAGCGGGCGCAATCTCGGAAACACGCGGCGTGGCATAGGTCGCGCGAATTTCTTCAAGCTCCTCGCGCATCACAGCATAGAGTTTTACACGATCAGCAAGGATCGCGAGATACTCTTCGATCCGGTCGGCCAGCTCTTTAAGCTCGTCACCGATCTCGTCACGGCCAAGGGCAGTAAGGCGGTGGAGGCGCAGATCGAGTATGGCTTTCACCTGACGGACCGAAAGGCGATAGGTCCCGCCTTCCTGATCCGCGCTCGGTTCGATTGCTTCAACCAGGCGGATATATTGCGCGATGTCCCCAATCGGCCACTCCTTGGCGAGGAGACGTTCACGCGCTGTCGCTGGGTTGGGAGCACCGCGAATGATCGCGACAATCTCATCAAGGTTTGACACCGCAACCACGAGTCCGAGCAAGATATGCGCGCGCTCGCGGGCACGGTTGAGCTCAAACTTCGTACGGCGGGTGATGACTTCTTCGCGGAATCCAATGAAGGCTTGGATAAAGTCGCGCAGCATCAGCGTTTCGGGACGGCCACCACGAATAGCCAGCATGTTCGCAGGGAAGGAGGATTGCGCAGGGGTGTGACGCCAGATCTGGTTCAACACGACCTCAGCCGTCGCATCACGTTTAAGATCAATGACCACTCGCACACCATTGCGCGAGCTTTCGTCGCGAATGTCAGAGATGCCCTCAATCCGCTTTTCCTTCGCGGCATCGGCAATTTTCTCAACCAGACCGGCTTTGCCGACCTGATAGGGAATCGAGGTGAAGACGATACTTTCCCGGTCACCACGACGGGTCTCAATCTCATGACGGCAACGCATGAGGATGGAACCGCGACCTGTGGTGTAAGCCGCCTTTGCACCGCTGGTGCCCAGAATAAGTGGAGCTGTTGGGAAGTCGGGTCCCGGAATGTATTCAATCAGCTCTTCCGACGTGATTGCAGGATTGTCCATAAAGGCAAAACAGCCATCAATAACCTCGCCGAGGTTATGTGGCGGCACATTGGTCGCCATGCCCACCGCAATACCGCCAGCTCCATTGACCAGAAGGTTCGGGAAGCGGGCAGGGAGGACCGATGGCTCTTTCTTGCGGCCGTCGTAATTATCGACGAAATCGATCGTATCTTTGTCGAGGTCGTCAAGCAGCGTATCAGCGACGCGAGCAAGCCGCGCCTCGGTGTACCGCATGGACGCAGGTGGATCCGGGTCCATGGAGCCGAAGTTCCCCTGACCATCGATCAGAGGAACGCGCATCGACCATGGCTGTGTCAGGCGAGCAAGCGCGTCGTAAATTGCGCTGTCGCCGTGCGGGTGGAAGTCACCCATCACGTCACCCACAATCTTGGCGCTTTTCACATAGGGCCGACCGGCGACGAAATTGCCGACCTTCGATGAATAAAGAATTCGTCTGTGGACCGGCTTTAGACCATCGCGCACATCGGGGAGGGCGCGAGACACGATCACGCTCATCGCGTAGTCGAGATAGCTGGTCTTCATCTCATCGACGATATCGATGCGATCATAGTCACCCGCAGGCACCGGGGATTGGGGCTCTAGAATGTCGTTTTCGTCGCTCAAAGTGTCTGAGCCTTCTAATTGCTTTTATGATTATGATTTAAGAAGCCAACTTAGGCGCTCGTGTGGTGTTTCGCCACATCCAGAATGGCTCATTGCAGGCCAATCGATGCTTTTTCCACACTTCGAACGGGTCACCGGCCAAGCATGCGCAAAATTGGTGTTTCTAAAGAGGCATCCTCCCGGAATTTCCGATTATGTAAAGCCGATTTTACACTCCATTCAAACGCTATTCAGCCCCCTTGATCTACTCGGAAATTGCAATCACACTCGCGCTCGTTCATTGAGCCGCGCAGATTCACCTTCAATCCGTGTCTAATGATGAGAATGCGGCCAATCCAATCCATTGCTGGAGGGTAACTAGAATGATTACACTTATCTCGCGCAAGCGTTCCTCTTCGCTCGCTCTCGCCATCGCCTTGGCGACCGGCGGCGCGGTGGTAACAACCGCCGTATTCCCAACCGAAGCAAGCGCGCAACGTCGCGACCGGGATCGCGATCGCGATCGCGATCGTGATGAAAATGCGAACGACGGTGGCGGGTATTCGAATGAATTTCGCGAAGTCTATGGACCGCTTGATGAGTTGTTGAAGGCTGAGGGGGCAGACCTTTCAGGAATTCGCCCGCAGCTCGACACACTCGCCACCACTCTAAACACCAATGACGAGAAGTTTGCTGGTGGCAACATGATCTTCAACGCAGGCATTAAGCTGCAGGATCGGCCGCTACAGCTGCGCGGCATGCAAACTATGCTCTCAAGCGGAATGGTGCCTGCCGAAAACGTCGGTCGCTTTAACTTTATCGCCTATCAGCTTGCAAACGCACAAAATCAGCAGCCATTGGCGCGGACTTATCTGCAAGCGGCAATAGACAACAATTTCACGACTGAGACTATCACCGCTTCGAGTCTTCGTGTTGCGATGATGGAAAGCTTCTTTGCTGGCGGCGAGTATGACGCCGGATTCACCTATCTTATGGACGCGATCAACACGCAAAAGTCGCAAGGTCTTGCAGTTGACGAGACGTGGTACCGCCGCGGCATCACTGTAGCCTATGAGAATGAAGTTACACCAACGGTCTATGAGATTGTGACGATGTGGCTCAGCGACTATCCGACGGACGCCAATTGGCGAGATGCGATCAATATCGCGCGCAACCTCAACGATTTTGAAGCTGGCGAGATGCTGGACTTGTTTCGCCTTTCACGCCGCACCGGCGCCCTTTCAGACGCTTCCGATTACGACTTCTATGTAGAGGTCGCCGACGCCCGTCGCTTGCCAAGCGAGGTTAAGGAAGTGATCGAAGAAGGGCAAGCTGCAGGTGTAATCACTGAGAGCAATCTGTTTATCGCCGAGGCACTCGGCATTGCAAATGACCGGATCGCGTCGGATCGTGCGGATCTTCCTGCTCTCGAACGCGATGCTGGAGCAGCGGATGCCGGATTGAGGACGATTGTCGCGGCGGGGGATGCGTTCCTTAGCTATGGCCAATACGACAAGGCTGCTCGTTTCTACGAGCGCTCGCTTACTATGCCTGCGGTCAATGCCAATGAAGAGCTTACCCGGCTTGCAATAGCGCAAATCGGTGTTGGTGATTTTTCCGGCGCGCGTGCAAGCTTGAACCGCGTTTCGGGAACTCGCATGCCGATTGCGCAACTTTGGACAGCTTACGCTAACCAATTGGAAGTTGAATCTGCAGGGACACCATCGATCACGCCTTCTTCAGCTCCCGTAACAGCTGAGACAACCGAATCAGTCAGTTGACCAAATGATGGAGAAGGGCGCTGGACGATAGTTAAGCGCCCTTTTTCTTTGCGAAATCGATTTCGTTCTGGCCTCAGCCCTCCGGAAGGAATTCTCCAGT
This sequence comes from uncultured Erythrobacter sp., assembly GCF_947502395.1. Lineage (GTDB taxonomy): Bacteria > Pseudomonadota > Alphaproteobacteria > Sphingomonadales > Sphingomonadaceae > Erythrobacter. The sequence continues at coordinate 413,669 of NZ_CANMZM010000001.1, read as the reverse complement.
CTCTTCGTCGAGTGAATACAGCACACCCTCCACAATGGAAAAATGTGCACCGCGGAGTTTCAATTTTCCGGCGTGTTCCTTGTCCGCGAGCCATGGGAAAGTGCGAAGATTGGCGAGACTTTGTCGGATTGCGGCGAATTCCATTGCCAACTCCGCTTTGCGACCCGATGTTCCGTACTTCTCCGCAACTCTATCGCGCGCCTCATCTAGTAGACCAACCCAGTTCGCGATGAATGCGCCTTCTCCGTGCTCAGCATTTTCAAAGGCTTTAGTAAGCGCTGCCTGGCAGCCGCCACACCGGCCATGTCCCATAACGACTATCTGAGCAACTTCGAGCATCTGGACAGCGAATTCGACCGCCGCCGAAACGCCATGCTGGCCCGACGTTATCTCGAAAGGAGGGACGAGCGCAGCAACATTTCGGACAACGAAAATATCACCTGGATCCACATCAAATATCTGTGCGGGATCTACTCGGCTATCCGAGCAGCCTATAATCAGAAGTTTGGGATGCTGACCTTCCGCAACAGTTTGGTCGAAACGCTCTTTCTGGCGAGGGTAGGTTTCTTCTCGAAAGCGGCGATAGCCTTTCAGCAGCTCGGCATATTCCGGCACGTCCAGTTCCTCCCAAAACGGGGGACGGCAGTTATGAGAACCGTTCACCCCTTATGACCTGCACATCCCACATGCTCAGGATAAAGCCGAAATCTGTAAGCATAGGTGCTAGCTCTTCGGCAAGAGCCATCGCTTTGTCTTCCGCAGCAATGGTGAGGACAAACACCTTATCCGTGCCCATAACACTTTCTTCGCGCCAGACACCTTCGCGTCCCTTGCCGCTATCCACTGGAAGGATGGTCCACCCTGTAATGCCCACCCGGTCGATCGCATCGGTCACGTGCTTTTGCAGCGCCTTGTCAGTCAGGATTTCTATCCTTTTCCGAGTGACTGTTTCAATCATGGTATCCCTCCATTCACGCTAGTTAGCATTGCTGCAAAAGCGCTAATCACTCCGATATTGATAAGCACGTTGAAAGGGAAGGTTATGCTGAGCGACATGGTTAGGTAAATCCCCGGATCAGCTTCGGGCAGGGCTAAGCGCATCGCCGCTGGCACCGCGATATAACTCGCACTGGCACACAATACGCCGAGTGCTGCCGAAGAACCTGTGTCGAGCCCGATCCCTACGCCTAGCGCAGTTCCCACTAGACCATTCACAATGGGCAGGAAGATCGCAATCGCGCCAAGCCGCCATGTGACGGCCCGCGCATCGATCATACGGCGCGCCGCGATGAGGCCCATGTCGAGGAGGAAAATGCACAATACACCTTTGAAACCAGCCTCGAAGAAAGGGCTTACCTCTCCAAACCCCTGCTCACCACCAATCATGCCGACCACGAATGCGCCCAAGAGGAGCATGATCGATGAATTCGTGAAAACCTCATGTAGCATCTCACCTGTACTTTGGGTGCCGCTCTTGCTGCCCAAGCCGCGGGCCAGGATGAGGCCACTGAGAATTGCAGGAGCCTCCATTGCCGCCATGACGGCAACCATATAGCCACCCGGCTCGCGTGCCTGTCCGGTGAGGATCTCAGTCGCAGTCACAAAAGTCACGACGCTGATGGAGCCATAGTGGGCAGCAACCGCTCCGGAGTTGATCCGGTTAAGTTTTCCAAATGTCTTGAGCACGCCATAGGCGAAGAAGGGGAGCAAAAAACCTGCAACAATCCCCGCGCCAAGCGCAGAGACCACGGTCGCATCGATGCCGGATTTGGAGACAGCCACTCCCCCTTTGAGACCAATCGCCGCCATGAGATAGAGCGACATTGCCTTGGCTATCGGTTCGGGAATGGCTAGATCAGATCGGACGAATGCCGCAAACAGGCCGAGTACGAAGAACAAGACCACAGGCGAAGTGAACGTCTGAATTGCAGTTTCTAACATGGCGCGGTCCGTGGCAGGAAAATCTCAACCCTACTATTACTTTTTGCAAAAGTGTGCGCAGCCCCGTTGGCATAAGCCAAGCGGCATATGTGGCACTCGTCTTGCGGCGGAGCGGCAACGCGCCTAAATGGGCACGCATGAACGACCTCTCCAACACACCAACCAAAACGCCGGAAGATGAGCGGCCACAGCGGCAGCGCAAACCGGATTGGATCCGTGTGCGCGCCCCGGTCAGCAAGGGCTACCACGAGACACGCAAACTGATGCGGGAACTCAACCTCAACACTGTGTGTGAAGAGGCCGCGTGCCCTAACATTGGCGAGTGTTGGTCAAAGAAACATGCGACGGTCATGATCCTTGGCGATGTTTGCACAAGAGCCTGCGCATTCTGCAATGTGAAGACCGGAATGCCGCGCGCAGTTGACCCAATGGAGCCGGAAAATACTGCTGTGGCGGCGGCTAAGATGGGGCTTGAACATATCGTCATTACCAGTGTTGACCGCGATGATCTGCCCGATGGCGGGGCAGGCCAGTTCGTGAAGGTGATAGAAGCACTTCGGCGGAATACCCCAGATACAACAATCGAGATTCTTACCCCGGACTTCCGTGGCAAGATGCGCGCCGCCGTTGAAGCAATCTGCGAAGCCGGGCCGGATGTTTACAACCACAATCTCGAAACAGTGCCGCGCCTCTATCCGACCATTCGCCCCGGCGCGCGTTACTATGCGTCGCTTCGTCTCCTGGAAGAGGTGAAGGCGCACAACCCACTGATCTTCACCAAATCCGGCATTATGCTCGGCTTAGGCGAAGAACGTCTCGAAGTGCACCAGGTCATGGATGACATGCGCTCCGCAGAGGTCGATTTCATCACCATGGGTCAATACCTCCAACCCACGCCTAGGCACGCCAAGGTGGAGGAGTTTGTGACGCCCAAGGCGTTCAATGCCTACGGTTCAATCGGCCGCGCCAAGGGCTTCCTCCAAGTCGCATCAAGCCCGCTCACCCGTTCGAGCTATCACGCAGGCGATGACTTTGCGGAGATGAAGAAGGCGCGCGAGGAGAAGCTTCGCAAGCGTGACCATCTTAGCGTCTAATGGTTGGAATTCGAGAAACCCGTAGGCTGCCCTACAGCGCAGAACAAATGTTCGACCTTGTGGCGGACGTTGCAAAGTACCGCGAGTTTCTGCCGTGGGTTATTGCGACCAGGGTGCGCTCTGACAATGAGACTGAAATGCTCGCCGACATGGTGGTGGGATTCAAATCGATCCGTGAGACCTTCACCTCTCGAGTTTTGAAGGACCGCCCGAAACAGATAGCGGTCCACTATGTCGACGGACCTCTGTCCGACCTCGATAACGTGTGGACCTTTCGCGTGGTCGATGAGACGACTTGCGAGATTGATTTTGCGGTCGATTTTGAGTTCAGGAACCGCGTTTTTCAGGCACTCGCCGGTCAGTATTTTGACCGGGCCTTTCGCAAGATGGTTGCGGCTTTTGAGATGCGCGCTGGCGAGCTTTATGGCAGCAATAACTCAAGTGCGCAAAGCGTAGCCTGACGCCGGATTGCGGCGCGTCCACCTGGCCCTTCGCCGCCCTCGAAATGTTTAAGTTCTCCCTCGGGTTCGCCTTCCTGATTTCGGTAGGCACGGGCGAATACCACTGTTCCGACCGGCTTTAGCTGTGTGCCTCCACCGGGCCCCGCCACTCCGCTGACCGCGACGGCGACATCGGCGTTTGATCGTTCCAGTGCACCTTGAGCCATCGCCCAGACACAGGCGATTGAAACGGCGCCAAAGGTCTCAATGATATCCTGTGCGACACCAAGAGCTTCCATCTTGGCTTCGTTGGAATAAGTGACAAAGCCGCGATCCAGCACGGCTGATGAGCCTGCAATTTCCGTGAGGGCTCCGGCAACAAGACCGCCGGTGCAACTCTCTGCGGTCGCAACCAAGCGCCCCGCTTTCGCGTTTTCCTCGATCACGCGGATCGCGAGGTCAGTAATGTCATCGGCAAGGAGGTAGTCACTCATTTTTGGACTACTCCGCTTGCGCGGTTTCTGTGAGCTTGGCTTTTCGCACCACACCGCAAATCGCGGGCTCATCAATGTCCACACGCTCTGCAATGAACACGGCAAGGCCTGAGATGTTTTCTGGTGGGAGTGGCGCGATGAGTTCCATTGCCTCTGCGATGTCACCGCATGTGCTCACTTTGATGTCAGCTGCCAATTGATCCATGATCATTTGACCAATGATCACGTCCACAAGGGGGCGCAGCGTTTCAGGTGGCAGTTGAGAAATGGCTTGTGCCATTCCATTATCCAAGCCGCCTTCTTTAGTTGCATCGGCTGCCATGAACACCTGAAGCAAACGGAGCGTGCCCGGCCACGCCGCGTCTTGTTGGCCGCGGAACTCGTCGATGAAAGCGTCCGCTTCATTGGTCATGAAGGAATTTTCGGCGAACACCGTGGAGCAAGGCCCCTCAACTGTTTCATATAGCATCGGCATTGCATAGGTGATTGTGTCACCCAGATCGCTTGGTTCAACGCACGCTTGCTGAGCCATTGCTCCTTGGGATGAGGCGAGGGCGGCAAAGGCCAAAGCGGCTGTGCCAATTCTGGTCTTCATGACGATGTCTCCAATGCAAAGAGCAATACGATGGCCTGCGCGGCAATGCCCTCGCCGCGCCCTGTGAAGCCAAGTTTTTCAGTGGTAGTTGCCTTGATGCTAACCGCATTCTCTTGAAGCCCGGTGAGCCGAGCCACTTCAGAGCGCATAGCGGGGCGATGTGGGCCAATTTTGGGTGCTTCGCAAATGATAGTGAGATCGATGTTGCCGACCGCATAACCCTGATCTTTGGCGAGCTTCACAGCGTGTTCTAGAAACTGCCCGGATCGGGCACCCTTCCACTGTGCGTCGCTAGGTGGGAAATGAGTGCCGATATCCCCGTCACCGATCCCGCCAAGGACAGCATCGGTGAGCGCATGAAGCGCGACATCAGCATCCGAATGTCCGGCAAGGCCGTGTGTATGTTCAATTTTGACACCGCCGAGCCATAGATCTTCGCCTTCTTCGAGCCGATGAACATCGTAGCCTTGGCCTATCCGCATGATTGGCATCTGAGCGACACTCCCCAGGTCTTGCGCAAAAGTGATCTTCTTCAAGCGCTCATCGCCTTGCACGAGGGCAACTGAACCTCCGCTTGCTGCGAGAACCTGAGCATCGTCACCAGCATCGTCTGATCCATCCCATGCGCGGTGTGCGGCGAGAATGTCTCGGAAGCGAAAGGCTTGGGGGGTCTGGACACGCCGTAGAGCCTCTCGCTCGGCAGAGGCGGCCATAGTCCCCTCTTCACTCGCCACCGCTAGGCTGTCCACGACCGGCAATGTCGGGATTGCACCCGGATGAGTTTCGAGTGCGTCGACAAGAGCTTCAATCACATTTGCAGGCAAGTCAGGCCGTGCAGCATCATGGATAAGGACATGCTCAGGAGGGTTGTCGGCCATTGCCTCAAGACCCGCACGCACAGACTTTTGCCTCGTCGCTCCACCTTGGATGAGTTGATATCCTTCAAGACCTTTCAGAGCGTCATTCGCATGGCTTTCTGCACCATGAGCAATCACTACAATCAGAGGGCTTGCGCCTGCCTCAACCAAACGCATGGCCGAATGTCTTAGCACAGGGAGACCACGAAACTCCCGGAACTGCTTCGGTGTCTCCCCACCGACGCGAAGTCCTTTGCCTGCCGCAACAATCAAGGCGCCAAATGAGGGCAATGAAGAGGGACGCGACATAGTGGGCTGCGCTTAAGGTCTGGACGCAAGATTAGCAATCCACTATGCGCTGCACAAATTTTAAGCACTCGTGCGAACTGATACCCCAATTCACCATGTCCAATATTCCAACACCTCCACCGCTCAAGCCGATTCAGATCGGACCTGTGACGATTGATCAACCTGTGTTGCTCGCGCCCATGACTGGCGTAACGGACATGCCGTTTCGTACGCTTGTGCGACGCTATGGCTCTGGCCTCAATGTGACCGAGATGGTCGCCAGTGAGGCAGCCATCCGTGAAACGCGCCAATCGCTCCAAAAAACCGAATGGGACAAAACCGAAGAGCCTGTGTCGATGCAGCTTGTCGGCTGTGATCCCTCCTCCATGGGCGAGGCCGCCAAGCTGCAAGAAGGCAATGGCGCAGCGATCATCGATATCAATTTTGGGTGCCCTGTGCGCAAGGTCGTAGGCCAGCTTGCGGGATCTGCTTTGATGCGCGAGGTGCCCACGGCGACCAAATTGATGGCGGCGACGGTGAAGGCCGTCAATGTGCCCGTAACGGTCAAAATGCGCATGGGTTGGGATCACCAAAGCCTCAACGCGCCTGAAATGGCAAGGATTGCCGAAGACCTAGGCGTCAAGATGATCACCGTCCACGGACGGACGCGTAATCAGATGTACAAAGGCAATGCAGATTGGTCCTTTGTTCGCAAGGTCAAGGAAGCTGTTTCCATTCCTGTTATCGTCAATGGCGATATCTGCACGATTGAGGATGCTTCTCAAGCGCTTGAGCAGTCGCGTGCCGATGGCCTGATGATCGGGCGGGGCGCTTACGGCAAACCGTGGCTGCTTGGCCAGGTCATGCATTGGTGGCGCACCGGTCAGACGATCCCCACGCCCAATTTCGACGAGCAGTATTCGACGTTCATTGAACACTATCACCGCATGCTCGATCACTATGGCCGTGATGTGGGTACCAAGATCGCGCGCAAGCATTTGGGCTGGTATACCAAAGGCATGCATGGCTCTGCGGAGTTCCGCCACAAGGCGAACTTCATCGACAACCCTGATGAAGTGCTGGGTGAAATAGAACGTTTTTACGAACCATTCCTTGGCCGCACCGCCAGAGCGGCGTGACCGTGATTCCTACCCCTCATGGCTGAACTCTCCGACCTGTCGAGCTTCGACCCCGCGCGGCCGGGCGCTGCCGAGCAGATCGCTGGATTGCTCTTTGCGGTTGTTTTAGTCGACCCCAATCTGCAAGTTGTTGAGCTCAATCAGGCGGCTGAAATCATGCTTGGCAAAAGTGCGAAGCAGTTGGTCGGGAAGAACATGCTCCATGTGATGGGCCCGCTTGATCCCAGGGTTGAGCATCGGCTTGGCACTAGCGATGCCGCCTTGGTTGCACGCGAGATTTCCATAACGACGGGTGAGGCTGAAAGACGGATCAATCTAACCGCTTCTCCTCTTGTCAGCCACCCAGGGTGGCGGGTCATTACCTTGTCTGAAATCGGCCATGAGGAATCAGGGAACGACGACCAGTTGGCGTCGACCATGGGAGCGCCTTCAATCCTTGCGCATGAAATCAAGAACCCGCTTGCCGCCATCCGCGGTGCCGCTCAGTTGGCATCACGGAAGCTCACCGGAGCTGACACCAAGCTTGCAGCGATGATCACCGACGAAGTTGATCGTATTGTGAGACTGATTGACCGCATGCAGCAATTGGGCGCGCGCAATACAGAGGTCGCCGAAGCCTGCAACCCGCATGAAGCCATTCGCAGCGCGATTGCTACTGTAAGGGCGGCCGGAACCTGCAAAGTCGAAATCATAGAGGAATTTGATCCCTCCTTACCACCGGTATTGGCCAATCGCGATGCCTTGGAGCAAGTGCTTATAAACCTGATTTCAAATGCGCGCGATGCAGTGAGGTCGGCAGGACAAGGTCAAGTGACTGTGCGAACGCGCTTTGTAAGCGGCCTCGCGTTTAGTGCTATCCGACTTGGCAGAGCGGTGCGCTTGCCAATCGAAATCACGATCAGCGACAACGGACCTGGGGTCGACCCGGCAATGCGCGATCACATCTTTGAACCCTTCGTGTCTTCGAAACAATCGGGGCAAGGGCTTGGCCTCGCTTTGGTGCGCAAGCTGGTGCACGACATGAACGGTTCGATAAGTCACGAACGTAACGCCAAGAAAGGGCTCACGCGGTTTCGCGTCCACCTTCCGATGGCCATCGCGAAAACTCGCTAAGAGAGAAGGGCAAGGGGCACCATGGCAGGGTCGATCCTACTGGTTGAAGACGACAGCGCTATTGCGACTGTAATCACCGCGGCGCTCGAAGATGAAGGGTTCGCTATCCGTCGCTGCGCCAGCATTGCCCAGCGCGACGATCACCTGAGCACGGTTAGTTTTGACGTCATGTTGACCGACGTCATGCTTGAGGACGGAGACGGCTTGCAAACCCTGTCAGCAGTCCGCGACGCAGCACCGGACATGCCTGTAATTGTTCTGTCTGCGCAAAACACACTCGATACCGCGGTTCGGGCAAGCGACAATGACGCGTTTGAATACTTCCCAAAGCCCTTCGATCTTGACGAGTTGGTCCGCGCGGTAAAGCAGGCAGCGGCGAGTCGGCAGACGAGTGCAAGCACTTTGCCGGAAATTGGCGAGGGTGATGGCATGCCGCTGGTCGGCCGCAGCCCAGCAATGCAGGGCGTCTATCGGTTGATTGCGCGCGTTCTGCGCAATGATCTCACTGTCCTTGTCACGGGTGAGAGCGGGACTGGGAAAGAGCTCGTGGCCGAAGCGGTCCACCAATTGGGAAGTCGCAGGACTGGGCCTTTTGTCGCGGTCAACACAGCCGCCATCCCCCATGACCTCGTGGAGAGCGAGCTGTTCGGGCACGAAAAAGGGGCATTCACTGGCGCGATTGTCCAAGCGATTGGTAAGTTCGAGCAGGCCAATGGCGGGACTTTGTTTCTCGATGAAATCGGTGACATGCCACCTGAGGCTCAGACACGCCTTCTTCGCGCTTTGCAATCCGGCCAGATCCGCAGGGTTGGTGGGCGTCAGGAAATCGCCGTCGATGTCCGCATCATCGCGGCGACCAATCGCGATCTCCTGCCTCTGATTGAGGCTGGCAAATTTCGCGAGGATCTTTTCTATCGCCTCAACGTGGTACCAATCGAACTGCCACCGTTGAGAGAGAGGCGAGAGGACATCGAAGTGCTTGCCCGCCATTTCCTTGCCCAAGCTGTCGAAGACGGTCTGCCCCAACGCCTTCTGACATCCGAGGGCGCAGAGGGCCTTGCCAAGCGCCATTGGCGCGGAAATGTGCGTGAGCTTCGGAATGCGATTTACCGCTTGGCGGTCATGAGCCGCAAGGACGAAATTGATGCCGAGGTTTTGGATGACACACTAGGTGAAGAGCGTGCAATATTTACAGCCGACCAGGAAGCGGATCAGCATGACGCAGCTATTGGCAATGCACTCGAGCAATGGCTGCTGCGAAACGATCCACCGCATGGGACGGTTTATGGCAGTGCGCTTGCCGCCTTTGAAAAGCCGTTGATCGAGTTTGCTTTGCGGCAAACAGGCGGTAATCAGCTGCGCGCGGCGAAGTTGTTAGGCATCAATCGTAACACCTTGCGGAAGCGCATCACTGAACTGCTGATCGAGTCTGATCGCTTCACAAGACCGCTTTAACGCAGGTCAGCGGCAAAAATGTCACTTTTGACTTGCACAAATGCAACACTAGGGCTGTAACAACGAAACGATGGATGCGGCAACGGCTAACAACGCGCAATTAGCGGAGGATGCTGGCAAAGCGGAGGACCCGCTTAACGCCCGGCAAGCTCCACGTTGGCGGCGCGAACTCACAGTTTTCTTGCGAAGGGCCAGTGTCTTTCGTGTGCTTGAGTGGCTTTCTGTCGTCGCTCTGATAGCGGCGATTAGCGCTAACTATTTTGCTTACATGAATACCCCGCAGGATTCCGGCGCGCTTCCTTCGCTGCAGGTGTCATTGCTTTTGGTTGCAATCCTGGTTCCGGCAATGGCCATCCTCGTGCTGATTGGCCGGCGGATGGCGCTTAGCCGCGCAGCTGGAAGCACTGCGCGATTACACGTGCGACTGGTGTTCTTCTTTTCCATGGTCGCAGCGGTTCCAACCTTGCTGGTCGCCGGATTTGCAGCATTTCTGTTCCAAACGGGCGTTGCTTTTTGGTTTTCCGATGAATCACGAGGGTTGTTGGAGAACGCGAACGCGCTGGCGCAAAGCTACTACGACGATAACCAGCGGCAGGTTGAACAGCGCACTATCACCATGGCAGCAGATATGGGCGTTATTCTGCGCCGTGTGCCCATCACGGATCCGGATTTCCCGGATTTTTACGCCTTCCAGGCACAGGGTCGCGAGATCAGCGAAAGTGCGATCCTTCAAAGGCTTGAGGATGGGAGTCTTCGAACTGCTGCGATCATGAACTTGATGGAAGGAAATAGCCCGCTTGCCTTCAGCACAGCGGCTTTGGCTCGCTTGGATGCAGGGCAGTTTGTGGTCGTAGAGGGCAGCTCAGAACGCATCGCGGCCATCGCACCAATAGACCGCGAAGCTGGTATCTATCTCTACAACGCCCGCACCACCGAAGAGTCCACATTTAATTCCTGGGAGCGCGCTCAAGCCATTGGCACAGCCTACGAAACGCTCACTAGCGATGCGCGCACGTTACAGCTGCGTTTTAATATCGCCTTGGTAGCGATGAGCCTGCTGTTGGTCGGGCTAGCCGTATGGTTCGCATTGCGGTTTGCCGACCGTCAGGTTGAACCTCTCACGGAGTTAATCGGCGCTGCCAACAAAGTGGGGCAGGGCAACTTTGCGCTTCGTGTGGAGGGGCGGACCGGAGCGGATGAGATCGGGCTACTGAACCGGGCGTTCAACCGCATGACTTCCCAGCTCGAAAAGCAGACCGATGCTTTGGTGAGCGCCAACCGTCAAATCGACGAACGTCGCGCCTTCATGGAGGCGGTCCTGCAATCGGTGACGGCAGGCGTGATCTCCGTTGATGAAGACACGTGTGTGCTCTTGATGAACGGAACCGCGCAAAGGCTGTTTGACGATGAGGACAACCCTGGATCGGTTGGCCTCCCCCTCGATACGCTCTCCCCAGAGATTGCTCAAATGATCCGGGAGAAGAAAGAGCGCGCCATCATCAGCCACGGGCAAAAGGGTGAGTTGTTTACGCTTGCCGTGACAGTTGCGCCGGGAAGTCGCGGCTTTGTGATCACTTTTGAGGACATCACGCGTCAGCTCCTCGATCAAAGGCAGGCTGCGTGGTCTGATGTTGCGCGGCGGATTGCTCACGAGATCAAGAACCCGCTTACGCCTATCCAGCTCGCGACTGAGCGGCTCAAGCGTCGCTATCGCAAGCAGGTGAGTGATGATGAGGGCAAGCTGTTCGACGAGTTGACCAGCACAATCGTCCGCCAGGTTGGCGACCTTCGAAAGATGGTAGACGAGTTCTCGTCATTTGCACGACTTCCCAAACCGGTTTTCAGACCTGAGGACTCATTGGACCTCGTGCGGCAAGCTTTGTTTTTGCAGGAAGTCGCGCATTCTCAGGTGCGCTTCGAATTGGATGCAGGCGCCTTGCCTGAACGGGAAATCGAATGCGATAGGCATCAGCTCGGTCAGGCAATGACCAATGTTCTAAAGAACGCTGTCGAAGCCGTTGAGGCGCGCAGCAGTGAGGCTGAACCCGACTACCGTGGACGCGTGGCGGTAAGCATGAGGGGCGAAGGTGACCGAATTGTGATCGTGGTTGAGGACAATGGGATCGGACTTCCCACGGACCGTGAACGGATCGTCGAACCCTATGTGACCACGCGTGAAAAGGGCACAGGTCTCGGCCTCGCCATCGTGAACAAGATTGTCGATGAGCACGGCGGCGATATGAGTTTTGCCAGCGCTCCTGGCGGTGGAACGCGGGTCACATTGCGGTTCGCGCGTTCTCCAGAACCTTCGGGGGAGGGGGACGTATCATGAGCTTAACACCACATATCCCAAAGAATTCACCTCACTCCGGTCTAAAAGCCAATACACTTCATGGAGATGCGCATGGCGCTTGATATCCTTATTGTTGATGACGAACGCGATATTCGTGATCTTGTCGCCGGCGTTCTGGGTGATGAAGGCTATGAGTGTCGCACAGCCGCCGATTCAACCAGCGCACTGGCCGCGGTTGATGAACGCAGACCAAGCTTGGTACTGCTCGATGTCTGGCTTCATGGCAGTGAAATGGACGGGCTTGAAACGCTTGATGCTATCAAAGCGCGCGAACCTGATCTCCCGGTGATTATCTTCTCGGGCCACGGCAATATCGACACTGCTGTCTCTGCTGTCGGCCGCGGGGCCATGGACTTCATCGAGAAACCCTTTGAAGCTGAACGCTTGTTGTTATTGGTAGAGCGCGCGACTGAGACGGAAAGGTTGCGTCGTGAAAACAATCAGTTGCGGGAATCGAGCTGGGGTGATCCCGATTTCACAGGGAACTCGTCAGCGATCAACGCCGTTCGTGCAACGCTAAAGCGCGTTGCCAACACCGGCAGCCGGGTCATGATCTCTGGACCTGCTGGAGCTGGTAAGGAGGTTGCTGCACGCATGCTCCATGCTTGGAGCGGCCGTGCTGATGCGGCCTTTGTCCTGGTAAACTCAGCTCGGATCACACCGGAGCGCTTTGAGCATGAATTGTTTGGTGAAGAGGTCGATGGTCGGCAGGTTAAGCCAGGCCTCTTGGAGCTGGCAGACGGAGGTACGCTATACCTTGACGAGGTTGCCGATATGCCTTTGTCTACCCAAGCTCGCATCTTGCGGGTCCTTACGGATCAAAGTTTTGTGCGCGTTGGCGGGACGCGCCAAATCGGCGTAGATGTGCGCGTGGTCTCTTCCACCTCCGGCGACCTGGCCGCGGAAATGGAGGAAAAGCGTTTCCGCGAAGACCTCTTCTACCGCCTCAACGTTGTGCCGGTTGCTATTCCCTCGCTCTCAGAGCGACGCGACGATATTCCGGCACTCGCAGAGCATTTCTTCACTCGCTATTCGAGTGACCAAGGCATTGCTCCACCTGCGATAAGCGAAGAGGCCATGGCTGCCCTCCAAGCCTATGATTGGCCTGGTAATGTACGACAGCTGCGCAATGTCGTTGAAAGAACAATCATAATGACTCCGCGCGATCGTTTAACGACCGTTGAGACTGATATGCTTCCCTCAGAAATTACCGGCGGACGCCTGGCAAACTCGGGAGAGGGCCTTACAGCGATGATGGGCGTGCCTCTGCGAGAGGCCCGCGAGAGCTTCGAACGGGAATATCTCACAATTCAGATCCGCCGTTTTTCTGGGAACATCTCCAAGACAGCAACCTTCATTGGAATGGAGCGCTCCGCACTTCACCGCAAGCTCAAGCTTCTAGGGATGGCCGATCGGCGCGAGGTTGAGCGGAAGTAATTGCGAAGCAAAGCCCGATGAATTCGTAGTTTCTCCGGATTGCCGAAGAATCAACCATTGCGGCTTTGGATTGCAAGGCCCATTATAGGACTGCATTGCTTCGATATAACATTACGAAACGATGACATCGCGGACCGTAAAGACGGCCGCCAAAAATAGGAGCATAATATGTCCAGTGGGCGAACTCTCTCCCCGCGCCCTCGTCCAACCCCGGCTGAAGTGCAGCCCACCCGCTCTATTGGCGGGGCTGGGAAGCAACAAGGCAATTTGCAGGACGCGTTCCTCAACCTTCTTCGCAAGAACAAGACTCCCGTCACCATGTTTCTTGTAAAAGGCGTTAAACTTCAGGGTATTGTCACTTGGTTCGACAACTTTTCGATCCTGTTGCGCCGCGATGGCCAATCACAGTTGGTCTATAAACACGCAATCTCGACGATCATGCCCGGTGCCAGCGTGGATGCTGAACAATTCGGCAACCGGAATGGCTCTGGTAAGCAGCGCTTGCTCCAAGATGTCTTCCTTAGTCGGGTGAGCGATTCTGGCGTTCAGGTGACCATGTTCCTTGTGAATGGTGTAATGCTCCAAGGACGGATCGCGGCATTCGATCTTTTCTGCATGTTGCTTGAGCGTGATGGCGCGGTGCAGCTTGCTTACAAGCATGCTGTCTCAACGATCCAACCGGCAAGTCCCGTGGACCTCTCGGATGATCCCGATTTTGAGGGAGACGACGAGGACGATGACTATGAGAATGACTACTGAGTTTTGATGAAACCTTGATGGATGAGGTAACGCGCGGTGCGCGCTGCCTAGTCCTGTGCCCAGATATCAAGAGGCTTTCATATGACCTTGATGCCAAGGAGAGACTCGCTGAGGCAGAAGGTCTGGCGCTCGCGATCGGTGTAATCATCGCGCACAGCACCGTTTTACCCGTGCGTCAGATGCAGCCCAACACTTTGTTTGGGTCCGGCCAGGTCACAAATATTGCCACTTGGTGCGAGCAATACGAATGCGAGCTTGTGATCGTCGATGGTGCGCTTAGCCCGATCCAACAACGCAATCTTGAAGATAAACTCAAACGTAAAGTGATTGATCGTACGGGGTTAATCTTGGAGATCTTTGGCGAACGCGCAGCGACGGCCGAAGGCCGTCTACAGGTTGAACTGGCTCACCTTGACTATCAGCAAAGTCGGCTTGTGCGTTCATGGACTCACCTTGAGAGACAGCGCGGGGGCTTTGGGTTCCTGGGTGGCCCGGGTGAAACCCAGATTGAAGCCGACAGACGAATGATCCGTCAGCGCATGGGCAGGCTCCGTCGGGAACTTGAGCAAGTGCGCAAGACCCGTCAGCTCCACCGTGAACGGCGGGGTAGGGCACCATGGCCGGTGATTGCGCTTGTCGGCTATACCAATGCAGGAAAGTCCACACTTTTCAATTACCTCACAGGAGCAGAGGTGATGGCGGAAGACCTTCTCTTTGCGACGCTTGATCCCACCATGCGAGCCATAGGCCTGCCCGGTGTCGAGAAAGCAATCCTCTCGGATACGGTAGGTTTCATCTCGGATCTCCCGACACAACTCGTTGCTGCCTTCCGCGCGACCCTGGAAGAAGTAACCGGTGCCGATATCATCTGCCATGTGCGTGACATGGCCAATCCGGCTCACGCCGCGCAGAAGAAGCAAGTTATGGAAGTTCTTGCCGATCTTGGCGTGGTAGATGCCGAAACAGGTCAAAGCGACATCCCCATTTTCGAGGTTTGGAACAAGGCTGACTTGCTTGATGATGAGAGGGCGGAAGAGCTACGCGAGGCTACTGTCGGACAAGACGCAGTTCTGGTCTCAGCCGAAAAAGGTCAGGGTTTAGAGCAGCTTGAAGCTCGAATTGCCGAAATTCTGACAGAGCAGGCGAGCGAGGTCACAGTGACTTTGCCGGTTACAGATGGTCGCCGCATTGCTTGGCTCCATGCACATGGTGATGTTCTAGAAGATGAAGATGCCGGGGAAGGGGAGCAGGGCCCATTGAGGCGAATGACAGTGCGTCTCAATCCCAAAGAGATGGGGCAGTATGCGACGCTATAGGTTTGAGATTAAATTACTTTTTCCGTTTCTTTCACCTTTTTCCAATATGCTTCCTGCCGATCCAATGACAGTTCTGCAAAATCGTGACCATCAGTGGATGCCATTTCCTCCATCATTCGAAACCGGCTCTCAAACTTGCTGTTGGATGCCCTAAGCGCTTCTTCTGCATCGACACCGTACCGCCGAACAATGTTTACCGCGACGAACAAGACATCGCCAGCTTCCATCAGTTTGTCAGGCGCATCTGCGGCCTCGAGTTCTTCGAGTTCTTCTGCAAGTTTGGCCTTGGGGCCTTTGAGATCATCCCATTCAAAGCCAACTCGCGCCGCGCGCTTCTGGAGCTTTTCCGAACGCATTAAGGCCGGAAGTGCATTTGCAACGCCGTCGAGCGCGCTTGTTTCTCCAGTTTCGGCCCGCTCGGACGCCTTGATGTCCTCCCAACGTTCGCCGGTCATCATTCCACTTTCGCTCCCGAAGATATGTGGATGTCGGCTTTCCATCTTGTCGCTGATCGATCGGGCGACATCTTCAAATGAGAAATGTCCCGCTTCTGAGGCCATTTGAGCATGAAACACGACCTGTAACAGTAGATCTCCGAGTTCAGATTTGAGATCACTCATATCCTTGCGCTCAATTGCGTCAGCGACCTCGTATGCTTCTTCTATCGTGTAAGGAGCAATCGTCTCGAAGCTTTGAGCGGTGTCCCATTCGCATCCGCGCTCTGGATCACGCAGGCGAGCCATGATTGTCAGGAGCCGGTCGATCTGAGGAGGAGTGTCAGGTTGAGACATTGGCGATGATCTTTGGCAGCCTCTATAAGGATGATAATATATATTATGTTAAATAGTGCGATGTCTTGGAGAGAGCCCTAGCCAGGCAGCTTCGCCCCAAACAGATCCGCAATAACGAACAGACCGACAAAGATCGCCAGCCAAACCAAGGCCAACTGTGCCATCTTTCCCCAGCCAAGCTTAAAGCTAGCAAGCGCACTCGCGGCCAAGATCAGCCAGCCAAGCATCGCGACGATCGAAATGATCATCCCGTCATTCATGCTACCATCTCCAATCCGTCATATCCAACCGTCACGAAGTCGGGAACTTCGTCGCATAAGGTTTGATAGTCCATACTCTTGTCGAGATGACTGAGAACAAGCTCCCTTGCACCAGATCGCTCTGCTAGCTCAATCGCCATCGCAAGATGCGCATGGGTTGGATGCGGTTCACGCCTCAGGCAATCGCTCACGAGGATGTCGACCGTATCGCAAAGGTCAATCATATCGTCGGAAATCGCCGAAAAATCGGTTGTATACGCGATTGATTTCCCATCGGCTTCAAATCGAAAGCCGGTCGTTTCGCCCGGTCCGTGCTCCATCTGACACCATTCAACACCAAAACCGGCGACCATGCGCAATCGATCCAATGTGTCGATGGTGCACATCGTTGGATAACCTTCCTGGCTTGCGAAGACATAACCAAAACGCTGACGTAACCTGCGAACAGTTTCGGCGTGAGCATAGCCAGGAATTGGACCACCACGGCCATAGCGAAGGACACGAAGATCATCAATCCCGTGACAATGATCAGCATGATCATGCGTCCAAAATACCGCATCCAAGCGATTGATTTTATTCGCCAGAAGCTGTGCTCTACAATCGGAGCTTGTGTCTATGAGAATGCGCGAACCGTCGTTGCTCTCGATAGCAATAGACACGCGGGATCTTCGGTTGCGCGGCTCATTGGGGTCGCAAGCGCCCCAATCACCCGTCCCATCCTCTCCTCCTATGCGCGGCACACCCATTGACGTGCCAGAGCCAAGCATGATGAACTTCACAGCTTCGCCTTTGTGAACAGCTTGATGAAGTTGCGGGTGGTATGTTCGGCCAGAGTCTTCGGCTCCGTGCCTCGCAGTTCGGCCAAAAACCGCGCTGTGTCGGCAACGAATGCTGGTTCGCAGGATTTGCCGCGATGTGGGACCGGTGCCAGAAAAGGACTGTCGGTTTCGACCAGTAGCCGGTTATCAGGGACTTCTTGAGCAACAGCCTGCAAGTCCTTGGCATTCTTAAATGTTACGATGCCAGAAAGCGAAATCGTCAATCCTAGATCGAGAACCTTACGGCCAAAATCTGCCGAGGCTGTGAAGCAATGTATCAGTGCCGGAAAAGCCCCCTTCTCCATTTCATCGACTAGAATCTCGTAAGTGTCGTCTTCAGCATCGCGGGTATGGATAATTACCGGCAATCCAGTCTCACGCGCGACATCAATGTGCATCCGGAACAGCTTGGCTTGAACTTCGCGGTCAGAATACTCGTAAAAGTAGTCCAGCCCGGTTTCACCAATACCGATAACGCGAGCATCTCGCGTGGCTTCCAGAAGCGAGGCGCGCCCAAGGTCCTCATGTTCATCCGCCTCGTGCGGGTGAATTCCAACACTGGCGAAGACGTCGGGTTCTCGGTTGGCTGTTGAAACGACCTGTTGCCATTCAGACTGTTTGGTAGAGATGTTTAGGAACGCCCCCACCCCCGCCTCTCGCGCACGCGACAGTACCCCTGATTGGTCTTCAACAAGGCCCTTATACTCGAGATGACAGTGACTATCGATCAGCATCAGGCACCTTCCTCGGCTTCGGGTAGCTCAAGGCGGGGGAACAAGGGGCTTGGTTTTTCGATCTGAAATCCGCTCTCTGCCAGAGGTGAATACCAGTGCGAGCGAATACCCGCATAAGTCCGGCAATCCTCTGGTACGCCCATCATATCCAGGAGTTTTCGCGTGCTCGCAGGAATCACAGGCTGGATAGCGGTCGCAAGTTGAGCGATGCAGATATAGAGCGTGGCGAGCACGGTCTCCATACGGTCTGGATCGGTCTTGCGCAGCGCCCAAGGCGCTTCTGCATCGATATAAGCATTGCAGGCAAAGACAGCCCGAAGCCAAAGTTCAACTGCTTGCTGAAGTGCCAAGTCCTCAAAAGCTTGCGGGACATCTTTCGAGATTGCCTTATCGACAACCTCGAAAAGCTCAGTATCGGCTTCGGTGTGCCCATGGATTTCAGGAAGGTGGCCATCGAGGTTCTTGGCCATGAACCCTAAAGTACGCTGGGCGAGGTTACCAAAGGCATTCCCCAGTTCGCCATTGGCCCGCTCGACGATCGCTTCGGGCGAGTAAGACCCATCTTTTCCGAACGAGACCTCCCGAATTAGGAAGTAGCGCAAGGTGTCCACCCCAAACTGATCCGCGAGTGACAGCGGGTCGGTGACGTTACCAAGCGACTTCGATTCTTTCTGTCCTTTGTTAAGCAAGAATCCATGACCAAACACTTTTTTGGGCAGCGGCAGCTTCGCGCTCATCAAAAATGCTGGCCAATAGATCGTGTGGAAACGGACAATGTCTTTGCCGATTAAATGCAGGTCAGCGGGCCAGAACTTGGCCATGTTTTCCGTGTCGTCAGGGTAACCAAGCCCTGTAAGATAATTGGTAAGCGCATCGACCCAGACATACATCACATGATTGTCAGACCCCGGAACTCTCACGCCCCAGTCAAAGCTGGTGCGACTCACCGAAAGATCGCGTAGACCTTGTTCAACAAAGGCGATCATTTCATTCCGGCGACTTGCGGGCTCCAGAAAACCTGGGGATTTCAGCAGTTCAAGGAGCGGTTCTTGATATTGGGAAAGCCGGAAGAACCAGCTTTCTTCAACAGTCCATTCTACAGGAGTGTCTTGCGGGGAGAGCTTTTCACCGCCCTCGCCCTCTTTTAGCTCGCTCTCATCGTAATAGGCTTCATCGCGAACCGAATACCAACCCTCATAGCGATCGAGATAGAGGTCTCCTGCTTCTTCCATACGTTGCCAAATGGCTTGGCTTGCGCTGTGGTGATCGGGCTCAACAGTGCGAATGAAACGGTCAAAACTGATATTTAGCCGTTCGTCCATCTCACGGAAGTGACCGGCCATTTCATCGGCAAGCTCACGCGGGGTACGGCCTTGTTCTTCGGCCTTGCGCGCCATTTTTAGACCGTGCTCATCGGTCCCTGTCTGAAATCGGACATCGCGCCCTTGCAGGCGTTGAAAGCGTGCGATGACGTCCGCAGCAATCCCTTCATAAGCGTGCCCAATATGCGGACGCCCGTTTGGATAGTTGATCGCGGTGGTAATGTAATAGGGTTCAGCCATGGGCGTGCTCGCTAGCGACGTGCGCTCGGTAGAGCAAGGTGCCGATTTCAAGGCAGAGCAAGCCGGTGTCGAAATTATAGCTTGGTGCTTGGCCCGCAAGCGTCACCAGTTCCCTATGTGCTTCTACTAAGGCGGCCCGTTGTCGGGGGCCCTCTGACGAACGGGCACGATTGGCAACAATGGACTGTGCGAGCTCGAAAACTGCGCTCAATCGCTCCCGATCCGCACGTGGGCCAATGAGGCGAGAGAGTTCTCCGCGTCCGGTCATATCCCGATCACCCTGGCTAAGGAGCCGATCGATCTGCGCTGCAATAGGGCCAAGATCCTGCTCGGCGAATTGCAGTGCAGCGCCAAACGATCCCTCGGCCGCGCAAATGGCAGCATCAAAATCACTGCGTTCGCCTGCATCGGTCAACATCTTGGCGAGCTGGTCATCAGTCAGCGCAGGGAAACGCAAGATGCGACATCGTGACCTGATCGTTGGTAAAAGCCGAGCAGGCCGATGCGTCACCAAGATAAAGAATGTGCCTTCAGGTGGCTCCTCTAGGCTCTTCAGCAGAGCATTGGAGGTCGCGCGTTCCATATCATCGGCCGGGTTGATGATCACGACGCGGCGGGCACCAAGGGTTGGACGCACCGTCAAGCGGCGTTGCATCTCGCGGATTTGTGCAATCCGGATGCTGCGAGCCAACTCGTACGCCTTACCGGCTTCGAAGGCCGATTGCGCCTTCTTGTCTTTGGGCCCATATGTCACTGTTAGAATATCTGGATGTTCTCCCGGCGGTTGAGGAATGCCATCCTCCGCAACCAATTCGCGTGCAGCAGCTTGGGCAAAGGCGAGTTTTCCAAGGCCCTTCTTTCCGGCAAGGATCCAGCCATGGTGCATCCGTGCGCTGTTCATAGCGCTCTTCCACTCCTGCCACGCCTCGTCGTGATTGGGCCAGTTGGGAACGGTGCGTGCATTCACGATGCTTGATCCAGCAATAGGGGGGCTATCGCACCCATGACACGGGCGTGCACCTCAACGGGGGTTCCGGTTCCGTCTACAACTCGAAATCCCTCTGGGTCGGCATTGGCGAGCGTCCGAAAGCTCATCGCGACGGCATCATGATAGTCCGCGCTGCGCCCGCCGATTGCATCGCTTTCATCGCCGTCGCGTGCGGCAAGACGTTCGAGCCGCGCCACTTCGTCTACTTCGAGTAGAATGGTCAAATCAGGGCGTATGCCCGCACTACCAAACCCATGAAGAGCCTGAATCGTCGTATCCCCAAGGCCCCCTGCCCCGCCCTGGTAGGCCCGGCTTGAGTCGACGAAACGGTCGCTAATCACCCAAATGCCTTCGAGCGTTTTGGGTCGGATAAGACGCGCCACATGATCAGCCCTTGCTGCGGCAAACAGAAGGGCCTCCGATTGCGCGTTCCATCCCTGTCCCGGTGGAGCGAGTAGAAGTGCGCGAATAGCCTCAGCACCAGGCGTGCCGCCGGGCTCCCTCGTTACAACGACGTCAAGTCCATGTGTTTTGCGCAAGGCTTCTGCAAGCAACCGCCCTTGGGTCGACTTGCCAGTACCCTCCCCGCCTTCGAGCGCAATGAACTTTCCTGGAGTGATGCCCTTGCTCATGAGAACCACCCCCTAACGCCATTCCATATGCGCGCAACGAAGCCCGCCTGTTGAACGCTGTGCTCAGCGAGGAGCGGGATCCGGGCTGGCTCTTGTCCTGGCGCTTGGACCAGGAGAGTAGCGACTACTGATCCCGCCACAATCGGGGCGCGCAAGGGGCCGTCATAAGAAATTGAGACTTGCATCTCATTGGTTTGACCGCGCGGCACATTTACGAGCACAGGGCGGGCAGTCTCAAGCATGACCTTGCCTCTATTCCCATTCTGGACACGGGCGGAACCCATTCTCTGGCCCATGCGAGCCACCTGAACCTGTTCGAATTCGGCAAAGCCCCATTCGATTAGCCCTCGTGCAGCCTCAGCGCGGATGATTTGCCGATTGGTTCCAGCAACAACCACAACAAGCCTCTGCCCAGCGCGCATGGCCGATCCAAGATAGCCCAAACCGGACTCATTGGTATAGCCGGTTTTGATACCGTCAGCCCCCTCGACGACACCGATCATGGGGTCCCGGTTGCTTTGGGCGATATTGTTGTAGCGAAAGCCTTCCTTACCAACGTAGCGTGCGTACTTCTGCGGATGGTTGGCGGCCAAAGCCTTCGCCAAGCGTACTAGGTCAGAGGCCGTAGTGAAGGTACGTCCCTCATCGGGCCAGCCATTGGGAGTACCAAAGTGGCTGCTGGTCATACCCAGCGCCTGGGCTCTTGCATTCATACCGTCGAGCCAATTCTCAATCGATCCGGCCTGCCCTTCGGCTAGGGCGATTGAACCATCGTTGGCGGAAACATTGGCGATCCCCATTAAAAGATCATCGACAGGCACCCTGTCCTCTGCGCCGATGAACATGGTTGAACCCTTGCGGTGCCACTCGGCCCAGGTTTCTGCACGCATCTGGAATTGCTGACGCGGGTCAAGATTGCCGTCCTCAATCAACTCAAAGGCGTGGAGTAGCGTCATTGCCTTCGTGATCGAGGCCGGGACGAACCGCCGGTGCTCTTCGCGCGCGAACAGTACCTGATCGTTGGTCACATCAACCAATAGAGCGATAGGCAATTCTTCGCTGGATGGGACTGGTGGCCGAGATTGCGCAGCCGCTTCCTGTGCAGCCAATGCAAACGCCAGGAAGGCGACAAAGCCTCCGACCCGCCTCGGCGTGCTTTCAAGAATTCCAAGCCCTGTCATTGGCGTTACCATAAGCACTCACTCTCGGGGAAGCGAGAGCCGCCTACAGCTTAGTTCACGATTTCGTCCGCCAACAATCCAACGCTCATCGCATAATAGTTCGAACAGTTGTATTCGAGGATAACACGGTAGTTACCGGTCAGCAGCCATGCAGGCTGTCCAGGACCATCGGGCTGAAACAGCGAAGTAAGAGTGTCGTCTGGAAGTGGGCGCTGTGGTTGCACGCCGAGAGCGCGCCATTCTGCAACAGTCTTCCATTGGCTGTGTCGCTCATGGACGCGCGAACACACCGGTGACATCAGTTTGTTCTTGTACGCGTCTACATCAAAGCCGCGCGGGACTGAGGCGCGAACACCCCATGGTTGACCGGTGCGCCAACCGGCATCGCGGAAGTAATTTGCAATCGAAGCGAAAGTATCTGCGCGGTTGTTGAAGATGTTAGCGCGACCATCTCCGTCGCCATCGGTTGCCAGACGCAAATAGACAGAAGGCAGGAATTGCGGATTACCGAATGCGCCGGCATAGCTTCCGACGAGTTCGGATCGGGAATACCCACGATCCGCCACTTTCATCAGCGCAACCCACTCCCCTTCGAAAAGCTCCCGGCGACGCCCTTCCCAAGCGAGTGTCGCCAAGCTCCGCGACAGATCGAAGTTTCCGCGAATGCGGCCGTAGCTGGTCTCATGACCAAAGATGGCAACGATGATCTTTCCGGGCACACCGTATTCACGTTCGACCGCTCGCAAGATGCCACTGCTACTTTGATAAACCCGCTTACCGCCATTGATGCGAGTCGAATTGACATGGGTCGCAATATAAGGGGCCATCGC
The DNA here is from genome assembly GCF_947502395.1 of uncultured Erythrobacter sp. Lineage (GTDB taxonomy): Bacteria > Pseudomonadota > Alphaproteobacteria > Sphingomonadales > Sphingomonadaceae > Erythrobacter. The sequence goes on along the minus strand of NZ_CANMZM010000001.1, from coordinate 390,592 downwards.
AGGATAGCCGCGCCTTGTCGGGCGACCCGGTTGCCCTTGATCCAAACGGATCACACGTGGGTTCGGTGTTAGCCCAGAGGCCATCCGTTGAAGCGTGCGCTCCGACACCCCTTCAGCCCGTGCCCGAGCCTTTATTCGCTCCAAATAGGCATCAAATGCGATCCCATCACGAGCTGCAACCTGCGCCTTCGCCGGTGTCGTAGGTCCAAGCTGTGAAAGCGTTCCCAAACCTAGTGTCGCAGTGGCCAAAAGGGCAAACGAGGCAAGTCTATTAAGGATCATTCGACAATTGTCTCATTAATTAGTTTAACCGGGACTGACCAAAGTTGCGCTAGCCATTACTTCTTCAAACGACAATGGCATGTTTGGAAAGATACTCATAATCTTCACGGCACGCTTCCGCTGCTTTGAGATACTCTCCATCGAGTTCTGGTAAAGGTCCGGGCGCATTGCCAAAGCCGGTCGATGCATTGACCTTATCATACCAATGCGCGCCCCAGACACCGTCTTCTGGGTGAGGCCCCTTTTCCCAAGAAAGCATTGACGGATCCCAGCCTATTCCCAACCCCTCGCATAGCGAACTTAGTGCGACCTTAGGGTTGGTGAGGATGGTGTCGGAATCGATCACCACCGGCACCTGGCCCAAGCGATCTTTTTCCCGGTCGAAATAGCTGCGCAATTGTGCGAAGCCGAGCATTTCAGGCGAGCGCAATTCGTTTTTCGCGCGATAACTTGCGACAACCCGCTCCGGGGCTCGGATCAAGAAAGCATGTGTGTGTTTAGGCATGTCTGCGATGCTAACTGGCCCAACCATATGGTGCGGCATATGCTTTTGATACCAGACTTTTCGCCGCTCGGGCGCATTGCCTGATTGTGTCGCAAGCACGCGCTCCCAGTCGCAATCCATTTCTGCAATGGTTTCATCTGCAAGCGGGTACGGTTCACCTGTGGCCTTCAAAAACGCACCGTAAAAAGGTTCATCGCTGACGGCGCAGTCTGGCCGAGCACCAAAGCTTCGCATCATCGCCGTCGAGATGTTACGCGGTCCCGACCACATCGCGATCCGGATGGGTTCAACAGCGCTCCTCATGCAACATCTCTATCCATCAAGCTCCGGTACAGGCCTTGAAGGCGTTCAACCATGGCTCCACGCGCAGGTGTAAGCCCCCGGCCATCGACTTCCGTCACGGGCACGACCCCAGCAAAAGTCCCCGTCACAAACGCCTCATCCGCACCGTAGACGTCGGTCAAAGAGAAATTCCTCTCGAACACGGGAATTCCAGCCTCGCGGCACACTTTGATTACGTTTGAACGCGTAATCCCGCCGAGACAATAGTCACCGGTTGAAGTCCAAACTTCGCCTTTGCGGACAACAAAGAAATGGGTGGAATTGCAGGTCGCGACAAAGCCATGCGGATCAAGCATCAGCGCCTCATCTGCGCCAGCCTGCGTCGCTTGAATGCACGCGGTAATGCAATTGAGCTTGGAATGTGAGTTGAGCTTTTGGTCCTGCACCGCTGGATCACCGCGCCTGACATGTACGGTGAACAGGCGAATTCCTTTCTCAACCGTAGATGGCAGCGGAGCTTTGTACTCGGGGATGATCACAATCGTTGCCGGGGAGATCACCACGCGCGGGTCCTGATAAGGTGTCGAGCGAATACCCCGCGTCACCATCATTCGGACATGCACTCCGTCCTGATCCCGCATTCCATTGCCGTCGATTGTTTCATCGATGCGGGCAGTAAGTTCTTCCCGCGAAAGCCCGATATCCATCGCAATCGCCTTGGCGCCTTCGTAAAGGCGGTCCAAATGCGCCGGAAGAAATGCAATCTTACCACGATGGAGGCGGAGCCCTTCCCACACTCCGTCGCCGAGCATAAATCCACTGTCGAAAACCGAGACGCTTGCCTCGGCACGGGGGACAAGGGCACCGTTCACATTGATCAGGATCGTCTCATTGCGAGGATCTGCTTGGAAGTCGTGCGTGCCTTGAGCCAAGAGAATTCTCTCCAAAATTCGCAAAAAGGAGGGTGACAGAATCAAACTACATCGCTAGCGGGCTATCCCCAAGCGGACAGTTGGCAGAGTGGTTGAATGCACCGGTCTTGAAAACCGGCAAGGGTGCAAGCCCTTCCAGGGTTCGAATCCCTGACTGTCCGCCACCTCTTTCTTGGCCAAACACATGTCTGTCTGAGGCCTGATGCCCCATCAAATATGCAACGCCTTGCCATAGGCACTCAGCACGCTCTCGTGCATCATCTCTGACAATGTTGGGTGCGGGAAGACGGTTTGCATCAACTCGACCTCAGTCGTCTCAAGCGTTTTACCGACAGTGTAGCCTTGGATCAGCTCGGTCACTTCTGCGCCCACCATATGCGCGCCTAAGAGTTCGCCGGTCTTGGCATCGAACACGGTCTTGATAAAGCCCTCTGCCTCGCCCAGCGCAATCGCTTTCCCATTGCCGATGAAGGGGAAGTTGCCGACTTTAAGTTCGTAGCCCTCTTCCTTCGCCTTTTCCTCTGTCAGACCAACGCTCGCCACTTGTGGGTGGCAATAAGTACAACCTGGGATGCTCGAACGGTCGAGAGGGTGCGGGTGCACCTCTTGATTGCCCAGTTCTTGCGCGATGGCCTCCGCAGCGGTCACGCCCTCATGGCTGGCTTTGTGAGCGAGCCACGGGCCCGGCGTGCAATCGCCAATAGCCCAAAGTCCGGCGGACTTGGTCCGGCCATAAGGATCGATCTGGATAAACCCGCGGTCCATCTCAGCGTGGTTCTCAAGACCGATATTTTCTGTGTTGGGAACAATCCCGATCGCGGTAATCACATGGCTGAAATCGGTGGTTTCCACCTTGCCAGACTTATCTTTGATCGTCGCTGTTACGCCTTTGCCGTCCACTTTGAGATCTTCGACACCCGCACCCGTCATGATCGAGATGCCTTGCTTTGTAAGGCTCTTCTCAAGGAACGCTGAAACGTCTGCGTCTTCGACGGGCACCATCCGGTCGAGCATCTCGACCACGGTCACATCGACGCCAATGTCGTTATAGAAACTGGCAAATTCGATCCCGATTGCGCCAGAGCCAATCACAAGCAGCTTTGTCGGTTTCTCCGGCGGCGTCATGGCATGGCGGTAAGTCCAAACCCGCTTCCCATCAGCAGGCGCAAACGGCAGGTCGCGAGCCCGCGCACCCGTCGCCACAATGATGTGCTTGGCGCTGAGCTGTTCTTCGCCCTTGTCGCTCGTCACCGTCAAAGAGGTCGGGCCGGTTAGCACGCCCTCGCCCATATGGACGGTGATCTTGTTCTTCTTCATCAGATGCGTGACGCCCTGATTAAGCTGTTTCGCGACCCCGCGGCTGCGCTTTACAATCGCCTCAAGATCGGCCTCGATCTCTTTTGCCACGAGGCCATAGTCACCTGCGTGCTGCATCTGGTGGTAGACTTCGGCCGAACGCAGCATCGCTTTTGTCGGGATACAGCCCCAGTTGAGGCATATTCCACCGAGCAGTTCGCGCTCTATTATTGCGGTTTTGAGACCGAGCTGCGAGGCCCGAATTGCGGCGACATAGCCACCTGGTCCGGAACCCAATACGATCACATCATAGTTTTGGTCTGCCATTGCGTTGGTCCTTGGGGAGGAATTGTTAGTCTTGGATCGGCTTGTTCGAAAGTAAGGCAACTGCCCGACAATTTGGTGTGGACACTGATACCTAGACCACCAGCCCCATCGGATTTTCGACGAGACTGCGGAACTGGTCGAGGAGTTTCGCTCCGTCCACACCATCAATCGCGCGGTGGTCAAAGCTCCCTGTGGCGCTCATTACAGTGGCGACAGTCAACTCGCCATCGACCACATAGGGCCGCTGTTCGCCTGCGCCGACCGCAAGGATCATTCCCTGCGGCGGATTAATTACCGCGTCGAATTGCTTGGTACCGAACATGCCAAGATTTGATAGGCTGGCCGTACCTCCCTGGAATTCATGCGGCTTAAGCTTCCCATCGCGCGCTTTCCCGGCGAGCTCTTTCATCTCCGCAGAGATCTCTGAAAGGCTTTTGCGTCCCGCATCGCGAATGATCGGCGTGATCAAGCCTGAAGGTGCGGCAACCGCAACCGAGATATCCTCACGCCTGTATTGGTGCATCACATCGCCTTGGAACGAAACATTGCACTGCGGCTCTCGCGCGAGCGCCTTGGCCAGCGCCTTGATGATCAAATCGTTGACCGAGAGCTTCACCCCTTCCGCCTCCAGCGAGGTGTTGATCTCTTTGCGCATCTTCAAAAGTGCATCTAGGCGAACGTCGACAGTGAGATAAATGTGCGGGACTTGCTGCTTAGCCTCGGTGAGCCTCCGCGCGATAACCTTGCGCACATTGTTGAGTTTGTGCTCTTCGAATGGAGCCTCGAAGTCATTGGCGGGAGCTGGTTTGCTTTCAGCAATTGGTGCTGGAGCCGCTGATTCAGCTGTGGGGACATAGTTATCGACATCGCTTTTGACGATGCGGCCGCCTGGTCCCGAACCTCGAATATCAGCAAGTTCGATACCCTTCTCGCCTGCCAGCTTCTTGGCAAGGGGTGAGGCGATGACTCGGTCTCCTGCATGCTGTGGCGCTGCACCGCGCTCACCTGAGGCCACGGCTTCGACATCCGCCTTAACAATCCGACCTTTAGGCCCCGAACCTTGAACACCTGCCAGATCAACACCTTCATTTGCGGCAATACGCCGCGCAAGTGGGCTTGCCTTGGATCCATCCCTCAATTGAGCTTCAGCCGCTGGAGCAGAAGTGGGCGTTGCTTCGGCTGAAGGTTTGTCAGCTGACTTTGGCGCAGCGGCAGCAGGCGGCGGTTTTACATCGCTCACATCCTCACCTTCCTCGGCGAGCATAGCGATAACCGTGCCCACGGCGACATTCTCAGTGCCTTCATCGATGAGGATCGCGGCAAGAGTACCCTCATCAACCGCTTCGAACTCCATGGTCGCCTTGTCAGTCTCAATCTCAGCCATGATATCGCCGGAGGCGATCTCATCTCCTACCTTAACCAGCCAGCGTGCCATTGTCCCTTCTTCCATTGTGGGAGAAAGTGCGGGCATTTTGAGTTCAATCGCCATCGGCTCTGATGATCTCCATCATTTGTTTCTTCGTCTTTGTTTCCGGTACGGCTTGCAGCCAATTGGGGCAAGTGCTTGCATACGACTGAGACAATTGATTTTGCCTGTCACTGTTCACGCCTTGCAAATTCAGGCGATTGGCAGGATACCCTCGTTGATCACGTCGCAAAGCTGAGGGGCATTAATGCGCACATTCCTGGTCATCATGGATGAAAGTGATGAAGCCCGTGCAGCTTTGCGCTTCGCTGCACGCCGAGCGATACAGGTCGGCGGTGCTGTGCACATATTGGCGCTGGTAACACAGCAGAACTTCAGTGCTTTCGGTGGCATTCAAGCCACGATCGAGCAGGAAGCGCGCGACAGAGCGGAGGTGCTGGCGCATGGGGTTGCCGGAAATCTGCTGGCGGAGAGTGGGGTCATGCCCACAATATCAGTCAAGATCGGGAATGGTCCAAAACTGGTCACAGAGTTCCTGGAAAGCCACAAGGAAGTCGCCGCGCTAGTACTGGGTGCGGCCAAAGGGACGTCACCGGGCCCACTTGTCACACACTTCGCTGCACAGGCAGGAAATCTCCCATGCCCGCTCTATGTCATTCCTTTCGACTATGACGAGAAGAGCAGCGACCACGAGGCTTGATCGCTCGCGGTGAGTGAGCTCAGCGCCGACGGCCTTGATGTCTTATATTCCCCGGGCGCCCGCGTTTGCCGTTGCTGTACTTGCCCTTCTTCGTACCACCCGGGCGTTTATACTTCGGCACTGGACGGCTCCCGCGTGGTTCGATGACATTGCCATCTGAGTCCAGCGGAGCGAATTTGAGGGCCCCTGTCAGCGGATTTGCTTCGGCCAGCTGAAGTCTGAGCCGATCACCAGCGGAGTACGTCTTGCCGGTATCCTCGCCGGTCAAAGATTGAGCGGCTTCATCATATCGGAAGTGCTCCGATCCCAGGGTTGAAACGGGTACTAAACCGTCTCCACCCAGACCAAGGATTGTGGCGAAGAAGCCAAAGCCCTGAACACCTGTAATACGTGTGTCGAACTGCTCGCCCACGCGCCCCGAAAGCCATGCGGCGACATAGCGATCAACGGTGTCGCGCTCGGCCTCCATTGCGCGGCGTTCGGTCTGGCTGATCGTGTCAGAAACCTCTTTGATGTTCGCACGGTCCTTGTCTGACAGACCACTAGTATCAGGCAGCGAGCCGGAGGGCTTGGGCTGCTCAAGCCTATACGCATCAACAAGCGCGCGGTGCACCAGAACATCCGAGTATCTGCGAATGGGCGAAGTAAAATGCGCATACGAGCCAAGCGCCAAGCCAAAATGCCCGGTGTTGGCCGGTCCATAATAGGCCTGTGTCTGGCTACGCAGCACCGCTTCCATCAGTTGAGCCCTTTCGCTCTCATCAGTGATGTCGGCGAGCAGCCGGTTGAAGAGGCTGGGTGTGATCACCTGACCCAGTGCAAGTTTTTTGCCCAAAGTCGCGACATAGTCCCGAAGAGCGATCATCTTCTCACGCGCCGGCACTTCATGGTTGCGATAGACGACGGGTGCGTTCTTGGCTTCAAGAGCCTTGGCCGCCGCAACGTTGGCTGCAATCATGAAGTCTTCAACCACGCGGTGGGCGTCGAGGCGCTCGCGCACGGCAATCTCGGCGATCTGGCCTTCCTCGTTCAACACGACGCGCCGTTCGGGCAGTTCGAGCGCAAGCGGGTCGCGCTTCTCTCGCGCCTTGGCCAATAGCTTCCAAGCACCCCAAAGGTTCTCAAGATACTCCGGCGGATTGCCATCATCGATCCGAGTTTGCGCATCTTCGTAAGCGATATTGTGGTGAATTCGCACGGTCGCGCGGGTGAATTTTCGGGCCTCCACCCTGCCCTCGCTATCGATCTGGACATGGCAAACCATCGCCGCGCGGTCCTCGCCTTCGCGCAAAGAACACACGTCTGCCGACAAAACCTCTGGTAGCATTGGGACCACCCGGTCTGGGAAGTAGACTGAGTTTCCGCGTTTCCTCGCTTCTTTATCGAGCGCTGACCCGGGACGAACAAAAAAGCTCACATCGGCAATTGCGATAAGTGCGTTATAGCCGCCCTTCCCGTCGGCCTCAGCCCAGATTGCGTCGTCGTGATCGCGTGCATCTGCCGGGTCGATCGCGACAATGGGCACATGGCGCAGATCCTCGCGTTTTTCCTCAGAAAGACGAAGGTTCGCAGCACGCGCCGCCTCCTCATGGACATCATCCTGAAAGACATGCGGGATGCCATGCTTGGCGATGGCAATAAGGCTGAAGCTCTTGGGTGCCAGCGGATCGCCAACGACTTCGACAACTTTAACCCCAGCCCTGTCAGAACGCCCAGCGCGTTCGGCGATAACCAGTTGCCCTTCCTCGGCTTCACTCAAATCGACGATCTTGGCTGAGTTGCGGACGCGCTTGTCGACTGGCGCCAGCCATGGCTTGCCCGCTCCATCCATCTCCACCACGCCCATTAGACCTTCGGTTCGCGGAGGTAGCTTCTTCATCGGAAAAGCGACCCACCCAGCATCCGTTTCTTCGGTGCGGCTCAGCACTCGGTCTCCGCGCTTGAGAGCAGGCGCGCGCTTACCACCACGCGCTTTCATCTCTTTCATTATGAGACGGGGCGGATCATTAAATGCTTCTGGTGACCAATTGTCAGGGATCGCGATGGGATCGCCATCTTCGATATCGACTACACGCAGGACGGTTACCTTGGGAACGCCGCCCATCCGGTGATAGGCGGTCTTCTTGCCGTCGATCAAACCTTCTTCGGCCATGTCCTTGAGTATCCGTTTAAGGGTGATTTTTTCCTGACCCTTGAGCCCAAAGGCACGCGCAATCTCGCGCTTTCCGGCCGGATTCTCGCTGGACTGTATGAACTCAAGGATCTGCTTTTTCGATGGCATCCCTTGAGGGCGTGTGTTCTTGCGGTTGGCCATCTAGTAGGCGCGTGCCACCAAAATTCGCTCCACCGCCGGCTTTCCAGAGAAAATGCAAATTCCATCTGCAGGTTCGCTATCACGCGGCACATTGCGGAACGTGAGCTTCTCAGCCTTCAACTTCTCGACCACCGCTTCGAGTTCCGCCCCGTTGGGTTTTGACCACTCGACTTCGACCCAGCCAGGATACTTGCCGCCCTTTCGGAATGAATTCACTACATCGTGCCATTCAGTCATACCACGCGTGATCTTGGCATCGCGGCGTTCCTTGGCCTCAGCAAACAGGTCCGCCTGAATGTCCTCAAGCAACTGGGCAGCGGTGCTCGCAAACTCATTACGTGGTGTGAACGTCATGGCTGGCTTGCCATTGTCCATGTTCCAGAGAGCATCGCGGCGGAGTACAGCAACCTTGCTGTTCTCCATATCGCGCGGGCCAACCTCCACGATTACGGGAGCGCCTTTCTTGACCCAAGACCAACGCTTGGCAGCCGCCTTGCCTGGTGTCTTGTCGAGCAGCACCCGGATGGGTTCACCCAAGGCCGAGACACCGCTGAGCGATTTGCGGACGTCCTCGCAATAAGCGAGCACAGCCTCATCTTCAGGCTTGTCGCGCAGCATTGGCAGAATGACGATCTGATGCGGCGCAATTCGAGGGGGCACTCGCAGTCCATCGTCATCGCCATGAGTCATCACCACACCGCCGATCATGCGGGTAGAGGTGCCCCAGCTCGTTGTGTGACACAGCTGATGCTCACCATCCTTATCCTGATATTGAATGCCCGCAGCGCTTGCAAAACTGGTGCCCAGGTAGTGCGAGGTACCCGCTTGAAGAGCTTTGCCGTCCTGCATCATCGCTTCGATCGACCAAGTCTCATCGGCCCCAGGGAAACGTTCGTTCTCCGGCTTTTCGCCGGCGATCACGGGCATTGCGAGGTCTTCCTCCACACATGCCCTGTACATCTCCAGAGCGCGGTGCGTTTCTTCCAACGCCTCTTCGCGGGTCGCGTGAGCCGTGTGCCCTTCTTGCCAAAGGAACTCAGAGGTCCGCAGGAACATCCGCGTGCGCATTTCCCAACGGACGACGTTGGCCCATTGGTTGAGCATCAAAGGAAGGTCTCGCCACGACTGAACCCACCGCGCCATCGCATCGCCGATAATCGTTTCCGATGTTGGACGCACTACGAGCGGCTCTTCAAGCTTCGCCTCAGGATCAGGGATCAACCCGCCCTCCCCATCCGCGATCAAGCGATGGTGCGTGACAACAGCCATTTCCTTGGCAAAACCATCCACGTGGTCAGCCTCTCGCTCGAAATTCGCAAGCGGGATAAAAAGGGGAAAATAGGCATTCGGAATACCAGCAGCCTTGATCCGATCGTCCATCAGTCGCTGCACGCGCTCCCAGATGCCATAGCCCCATGGCTTAATCACCATGCAGCCGCGAACGCCCGATTCCTCAGCGAGATCAGCGGCGTTAATGACTTCCTGATACCATTTGGCAAAATCGTCTTCGCGCTTCACGTTCAGCGCGTGGCGAATGTTGGACACTTCCATGTTTCCTGTGTTTTGCAGCCCTCGACATCGACTGCCCGATGAATGTTGGGGCTGCCGCTATTTGCCAAGCTCGTCGAGCTTCTTCTGCATCGCAGCCATTTGTTCACGCAAAGCTGCGATTTCATCACTGGAGGTTTCTGCCGGCGGCGGGCTGGATTTCTTCGCTCCACCTTTGCCTCCGACTCCTGGGATGAAGGTCTCAGCCGCTACGCGCATCATAGCCATATTGGTCTCATGAATCGCGGTTATTGGATTGTTTTGCATACCTTTACCGAAGACTTCTCGGATTTTCGACTGGTTCTCCCGAAAGTTGGTCATTGCCGCATCCAGGTACGAAGGCATCATGCTTTGCATCGAATTACCGTACATCGAGATCAGCTGGCGCAAGAAACTCACTGGGAGCATCTGCCCGCCATTGGCCTCTTCATCCATGATAATCTGAGTGAGTATTGAATGGGTAATATCTTCGCCCGATTTCGCATCGAACACAGCAAAATCCACGTTCTCTCGCACCATTTTGGCGAGATCTTCAAGCGTGATGTAGCTCGAAGATGCCGTGTTGTAGAGGCGCCGATTGGCGTACTTCTTGATGACGATTGTGTCGTCTGAGACGTTCATCGACGCTTCAGCAGATTTGCGAGCCATAACTATTCCCGAGTTTGAGACCATGCGCTCTTAGCATCTGCACAATGTGCGGTGCAACAAGAGTGATGCATCTTTGAACAAACGCGTTTGTTCAAGCTAGTTGCGATGCCAGCGTGAACCAAGAACAGTGAGCAATTCATATTGAGATAGAGAGCTTTGCTGCGCAGCATTGGAAAGATCAAACGGCACGTCAAGCCAGTCCCCTTCCTTTGTGTGCGGCGCGGCGGAAAGGTCGACAACCACCATATCCATCGACACTTTACCAAGAATTGGAAGTCGCGCCTGTCCACGCCTTAGGGCCCCACCGAGCCCACGCGAGCGCAAGAATCCGTCTCCGTAACCTAGCGAAACTGTGCCCACGCGCATCTCGGTTTGGGCAATAAATTGACCGTTGTAGCCGACCGCATCACCTGGCTTTAGTGTACGCGCCTGAATGATGGCCGCTTCGAGGTAAGCAACCTGCTTGATCTTACCAGAAAGCTCCGATCGCGGCACGCCACCGTAAAGTGCCAACCCCGGTCGGGTCAGGTTAAAAGCGTAATCGCGCCCCAGCGCAACCCCTGCACTGTTGGCCAGACTGGCCCGGCGGTGCGATACTCGAGACTGACACCGCGCAAAGGTTTCCAATTGAAGAGCGTTTGTCGCACTTTCTTCGTCGGCATTGGCCAAATGACTCATAAGGATATCGACATCCAGCTCGGCAACTGCCGGGTCAGTAAGTTCTTCAGGAGCAATGCCAAGCCGGTTGATCCCGGTATCGATCATAAGGTGACATGGTCCTCCACTCTGCCCGGTCCAACGACGTATCTGTTCGAGCGAATTAAGGACCGGACGAACGCCAGCAGCCTTGGCAAAGACGACATCTTCACCGTGTACTGGCCCATGGAGAACGGCCACTTGCTCAGGAGGTACATGGGCAAGAACCGCCTCAACTTCGCTCCAATGCGCAACGAAAAAGCTCTGACACCCCGCATCACGCAGCGCAGGTACACAAGCGTCCACGCCCAACCCGTAGCAATCGGCCTTTATCGCAGCACCGGCAGTGGCCAATCCCGATAGGCGATCAAGCGTCCGCCAGTTGTGGGTCAAGGCTTCACGGTCAACGCGGAGCCTTAAGGTTGGCTCAGGCGGTTGCATCGTCTTCGAAATCTTTGGGTGGACCGCTGGGAATGCCCCACCATGCAACGAGAATGCCGAAGGCAACCACGCCCCAAGTGTACCAAAGGCCGGCATAAATATCGCCTGTGCTCGCCACGATCACTCCTGCGATAAGCGGCAAGAACCCGCCCAGATATCCAGCCCCGATATGGTACGGAATCGACATCGACGAATAGCGGATTTTCGGCGGGAACATCTCTGACAGAAGGGCTGCAACTGATCCGTAAGTGAGTGCGGATAGCATCGCCAGAACAAGCAATATGCCAACGATGCCAAGGATGTTGAAGAAGGCAGGTTGCTGTTTTGAGAAGTCGAATCCGTAGCCACTCAAAGCGCTCCGAACACCTTCTGTAAGCGCCGTGCCGCTTTCAAACCACACTGGTTCGATCGCAATAACCTCACCGGCCACAGTCAGCGAAAGCTCATCACCCGGTGTTAGCGTGTAGGTGACTCCCGACGCTGTGAGAGCGCCAAGGATCTTTCCGCAATTGGTCTGGTCGCGATCAAACAACTCGGCAAAGGGATCGGTCACGCATTCCGGACCACTCACTACGATTGGTGTGCGCTCAGATGCTTCTGCCAAAGCCGGGTTGGCCAGGCTGCCAAGACCCCAGAACGCAGGAAAGAGCAGAGCCAAACTTGCAATAGCGCCAATCATAATCGGCAGCTTCCGCCCGACCTTGTCAGACCATTTGCCCACCAAAATGTAGAAAGTCATCCCGATGGAGCCAGCTACCAAGAGGATAACTTCCACAGTGAATGCATCCACATGCATTGGCCCTCGCAGGAAGCTCATTCCTGAGAAGAAAGCTGTGTACCAGATGGTCGTAAGAATGCCTGTCACACCGAATAGCGCGACAAAGATGCGCTTCTTGTTGCCAGGATAAGTAAAGCTTTCGACAAAAGGATTGCCTGAGGTTTCACCAGCTTCTTTCATCGCCTGAAACACCGGGCTTTCAGACAACATCAGTCGCATCCATAGCGAAATTGCGAGCAGAATGATCGAAAGAAGGAACGGCACACGCCAGCCCCACTCCACAAAATCGGCCTCTGGGATAAGAAAACGGCATGCGAGCACCACGATGATCGACAGGACGAAGCCACCCGCGACGCTCGCTTGGATATAGCTGGTATAATAGCCACGTTGATCAGGCGGGGAGTGTTCAGCCACATAGATTGCCGCGCCGCCATATTCGCCACCTAGTGCGAGGCCTTGCAAGACCCGCAAGATAATAACGATAATCGGAGCAGCCACTCCTATGGTGTCAACCGTTGGGATAAATCCAACCCCTGCAGTCGCGATCCCCATCAAGGTTACCGTTACAAGGAAGGTGTATTTGCGTCCTAACCGGTCTCCGAGGAAACCAAAGAGGATCGCGCCGATTGGACGGAAAGCAAAGCCAACAGCAAAGGTCGACCACACCAGCAGCAAGCCCAGTGTCGGATCATCCACATCATAGAACGCATCCTTGAGAATGTAGGCGAGTGTTCCGTAAATGAAGAAATCATACCACTCGAAGATCGTCCCGGCACTCGAAGCGCCGACGACAAGGCGTATTTCTTTTTTTGTCGGCTCGCGTGCCTCAAGCGCGCTCGCCTCACTTGTTGTTGCTGTTGATGACATATGTCCCCGTTTGCCTAGTCATGGCTTTTGTATTTGACTGGGCCGCGCGGCCAAGCAATTTCGAAGAGGGTTTAACGCGAGAGAGTGCCACTGGAAAGCGCCTGTGTCACTGCCGTCCACGCCAATAACAAGGCGTCGTGACGCCCCTTATGTTGCCAAGCGGGCCTAAGCGACTCCAATCGGGGCCAATCAGGAAACAGGCCAGCGTCTGCATCTTCGGAGCTGAGCCAAGCTTCAATAGCCTTTTTGGTCGACTCTATCTGCTCGGGTAAGATGCCTCGAACTCCAAGGGCCATTATTGCGGCCGAGCTTTGCCCAACAGCGCACGCGCTGATCTGCATGCCCAATCGCGAAACCTTACCATCTGGGGCCAAATCTACGCCAATTTCAATCGTACTCCCGCATGTGCGAGAACGGACTTCGGCCCTGTGTGCGAAATCCTTGTCCAAAGGGAAGTCAGCGAGCTGCGTTGATAGGGCGAGCAGATTTGGAGTGTAGAGCTTGGCAACGAGCTGATCAGCCACAACGGCTACCCCTCATCATCCTCACCTTCGCCAACGAGTTTCGCCCGGCGCTCAGAAATTTGTTTCACTAACTCACGGGAGAATGCATCGGCTGCGGGATAGGTGCGAGCCTGCGCAATCCAATCTGGCCGCCCTTGGTATCCCCACACTGTATCAAAGCCGAGAACGAGCAGCGAGAATGCAAAGACTACAATCAATGCACCCTTAATAGCACCGAACCCAAACCCAAGCACACGGTCAATGGGACCGAGAATTGATCCGCGAGACGCTTCACCCACATTGCCAGCAATAAGCTTCATCGCTGCATATGGAATGAGGAGAAGAAGCGCGAATGCAAGGATACCCGCTCCCGGATCGAGGTCGTAAATACCGAGCAAAAAATCGGTCAAATCGCCGTGCAGATAGTAAACCGAGCACGCCGCCAGTATCCAAGCCGCCAAGCTCAATACCTCTTGCACCAGCCCCCGCAAGAACCCACCAATCGCTGCAACTGCAACTATGATAAGCACAATAATATCAAACAACGTCATAACGCTTGCCGAATTATGCGTTAGCCATCACTTGGTCAACGAGATTGGAGAGTTGCCCCAGCCCTTTGTAATCAAGCTTCGATGAGCCGGTCTTTGCATCCGACGGACCGTAGCCTTTTGCAAAGCCCAGCTTCGCCGCTTCGCGCAGTCTAAGTTCGGCGTGAGCAACGGGGCGTATCTCTCCAGCAAGCGAAACTTCGCCGAACCAGGAAGACTTCTCCGGCAGTGGCTTGTCCGCAAGTGCCGAAACAAGCGCCGCGGCAACGGCAAGATCGGCGGCCGGGTCCGCGAGGCGATAACCGCCCGCTATATTGAGATAGACCTCAGCGCTTGAGAAATTGAGGCCGCAGCGCGATTCCAACACGGCTAGCAACATCGCCAGCCGCCCATTGTCCCAGCCGACAACTGCGCGCCTCGGTGTGGCACCAGATTGCAATCGGACAATCAGCGCCTGAATCTCGACCAGTACCGGTCGTGTCCCCTCGAGGGCAGGAAAAACCGCACTTCCCGCCAGAGGTTGGTCACGACCAGAGAGAAACAGCATGGAAGGGTTCGACACCTCCTCCAATCCTTCGCTGACCATGGAGAAAACGCCGATCTCGTCAACCGCGCCAAAGCGGTTCTTGAGTGCCCTAAGGATGCGATATTGGTGGCTGCGCTCGCCCTCAAAGCTCATCACCACATCGACCATATGCTCTAGCACACGGGGCCCGGCGATATTTCCATCCTTAGTTACATGACCCACAAGTACGAGTGCCGTTCCCGAAGCCTTGGCGTAGCGAATAAGCTCCAACGCACAACCGCGCACTTGGCTGACCGTTCCTGGAGCGCCTTCGATGGTGTCGGAGTGCATCGTTTGGATCGAGTCGATAACGAGCAGTGCAGGAGGGTCGCCCTGCCCCAAGGTCGTCAGAATATCGCGGACCGACGCTTCCGAAGCCAACCTGATTGGAGCGTCTGCAACCCCTAAGCGTTGAGCGCGGAGACGCACCTGTCCCGCTGCCTCTTCCCCGCTCACATAAACGACATCATTGCCGCCCCGCGCGATGGTCGCAGCAGTCTGGAGGAGCAATGTCGACTTCCCAATCCCCGGATCGCCGCCCATAAGCACAGCAGAGCCGGGCACAATCCCTCCACCCAAAGCTCGGTCAAATTCTGCCAGCCCGGTTGATTTGCGTACCGGAAGTTCTGCAGGGCGGTTGAGCGGTACAAATTCGATCCCTCTCCCTCCACTGGAGAGATCATGCTTTTGTGAGAAAACGGTCGCAGGCACATCTTCGATGAGCGTGTTCCACTCTTTACAGTCTCCACATTGCCCCTGCCAACGCGGGCTCACCGAGCCGCAATTTGCGCAAACATACCTTTTTTTTGCCTTCGCCATGGCGAAATCTGTAACCAGAACAATAGAAGAACGCAATTGCCTATTGGGACAATCATCGCCATGGAAGATAGGCAATGCGTCAAAAGGAACTTCGTCTCGCTCTTGTCTGTTATGGCGGCGTCAGCCTTGCGATCTATATGCACGGCGTCACCAAGGAGGTTTGGCACCTGGCTCGTGCAAGCCGTGCCCACCTTGATGCTGAGGAAATTGGCGGCGTTGCAGGGGTTTACCGTGAGCTGCTCGAGCAAATCGAGAAAGAGCATGACCTGCGTCTGAGGGTTCTTCCGGATATTCTGACGGGGGCGAGTGCTGGCGGGATCAACGCGGTGTTCCTTGCGCAAGCGCTGCATTCGGGTGAATCGTTGGAGCCCATTACCGACCTCTGGTTGAAGAATGCTGATGTGAGTGAGCTCACCGCGGCAGAAGCACGGCCCGTTTGGAAGTTCGCCAAATTCTGGGCACAGCCAATTGCAGACTGGTTCCTCAAGCGGAACGGCAATGCCGTTAACAAAAGTGTCTCTCCTGAAACCCGCAAAGAGGTCCGAGAGAAGGTCTCGTATCTAGTGCGTGGTCGCTGGTTTAGCCCGCCGTTTTCTGGTGAGCGTTTCTCAGAGATGTTGTTCGAAGCGCTGAAAAGCATGTCTGCTGGCGAACTGGGGCCCGTACTCCTGCCTCCTCGGCATCCGGTAAACCTGCTGGTGACGGCAACTGATTTTAGAGGCCATGCTGAGATGCTTCGTCTCAATTCTCCACCTGTGGTTCAGGAGACCGAGCATAGGATGCCGATCTGCTTCAACAGTGTTGCTCCGGAAGCGGGAGGAGAGCGACTTGCCGACCCGCTGGAATTGGTTCTGGCTGCAAGAGCAACGGCGAGTTTTCCCGGCGCGTTTCCTCCGCTTGTTCTCGATGAGATTGATCAACTTGGAGCGGCCGAGGGACATCATTGGGAAACACGCGGTAGTTTTCTCTCACGCATTATGCCAGGTCATGTCAGCGAGGGTACAGTTGATGAGGTTGCCCTCATCGACGGGGCAGTGCTGGTGAATGCGCCCTTTGGCGCCGCTCTCAACGCAATGGCCGGGCGAACCTCACAGCGCGAGGTTGATCGGCGATTTGTTTACATCGAACCGCGCCCTGATCGCTCGCCAATCAAACGCGATCTGGACGCCGATGGCGAGAGCAAGGTTGAACCGCTTGGCTGGTTTGGAACTATTTTCGGATCGCTTTCGACAATCCCGCGCGAGCAGCCTATCCGCGACGATCTGGAGCGGATTGAAAAACAATCGCACGACGCACATCGTTTACGTCAGATTGTCATGGGTCTGAGGCCACAGATTGATCGCGCAGTCGAGAAACTGTTCGGGATGACCTTCTTTCTGGACAGCCCCACGCCAAAACGGCTTTCGGGGTGGCGCGCCAAGGCACAACAAGCCGCGGCAGACCGGGCAGGCTATACTTTCAGCGCCTATGCTGAAACCAAGTTTAGCGTCATCGTTGATCGGCTTGCCGAGCTGATCCATGGCGCAGCACCGACATTGGGGTTGGCTGATCCTAGCACAATTTCCACTGCCCTTCGGCAAGAATTGGAAAAACGCGGGTTAGAAACACTGTGCTTGGAGAGCGGCGGTGCGAGTGAACAAGCGATCGAGTTCTTCCGGACCCACGATGTTGGCTTTCGGATCAGGCGCTTGCAATTGCTTGCCCGCCGGCTTTCGCGCGATTGGGAAATTGATCCGGAAATCCCTGATGACGCACTCGATATTGCGCGTTCGCGAATCTACCAGATCCTCGGCCTTTATGGCGATGCAGACGATGGGGCACATCTTGGTGAGGGGTTTGAGGCGATCGCCCTTAGCGCGCTTGAGGAGCCGGGGGCTGCACTGGACTATCTGGCCAGTAATCGCTTGCTACCCGGGACGGATGATGAAGCGGAACGCATGCTGTCCGAGGCGCTTGCAGAGATGCCGCGCAATCTCAGGCGCCGGATGCTCCTCACCTATCTGGGCTTCCCATTTTACGATGTCGCCACTTTACCTTTGTTGAGAAGCGACTGGCTTGATGAATACAACCCCGTCAAGATCGACCGGATTTCACCGGATGATGCGATGTCCATCAGAGAAGGTGGCACGCAAGACACCTTACGCGGGACAGAATTCTACAACTTCGGTGCGTTTTTTAGCCGCTCATACAGAGAGAATGATTACCTCTGGGGTCGCTTGCACGGAGCAGAACGGATGGTCGACCTGATCATATCTACCATTGATGGTGATGTTGACGAGATGATGATCAAATCTGCCAAGCGCTCGATCTTTCTCGCCATCGTCGATGAAGAAATCAAACAAGAGCGCTGTGCCAAAGAGATGCTCGACGACCTCCGCGAGGAGATTGAAGAGAAAATGGCTTAGGCATGCTTCCAATTGATCACACGGAAGCACGCCGCAATAACTAGCCAGCGCTGCTCCAAATGGCCGTTACAAAGGCATCTTCATCGATGAAACCGCCTTCACCTCGATCAATATCTGCCAAAGGCTTGGCAGCCAAAGCATCCTCAAGAGATACGCCATCGGCTCGAAGAGTATCCACACGGCCAACCGCCTCGCCCATCATGGCACGATAGGCGACAAGTTCGGCCTTGTTTGACATCGCGCCATGACCAGGAATGACCTGTGTGTCGCTGTCGATCATCGCAATCACTAGGTCCAACGATCGCATGGCGTTGTAAACATTGCCACCAGATGCAACGTCGATGAATGGATAGCCGGGAATGTTGAAATACAAATCGCCCATATGGACGATATTGTCTTCCTCCCAGAATACCACGCTATCGCCATCGGTGTGGCCACCGCCGGGGAACATCAAACGAATAGTGTCATCATTGAGGTGGAACTTAAGCCCCTGATCATAGGTTACCACGGGCAGCGCTTCATCAGGTGATGGGCCAATAGTTTGCTCGCCGCGCTGTTGTGGTGTTGAGAGGCGGACCCGCACATTTGTGTGCGCAAAAATGGTCGCGCCTGTCTTCCCGAAATGCTCATTTCCGCCAGTGTGGTCGCCGTGCCAGTGTGTGTTTACGACATATTTCACTGGGCTCGCGCCAAGTTCAGCCACTGCTGCTTCGATCTTCGCGGAGAGCGGCGCGAACTGATCATCGATCAGAACCGTTGCGTTCTCACCGTGGCTGACCGCAATGTTTCCGCCCGCTCCAAACAGAACCGCAATGCCGGGGGCGATTTCCTGAGTGCGGATTTCCACCGCATCAAAGCGCCCTTGCGCATTGGCGGTTCCCGACGCGCATACGGCCAGAATGCTCAGTGCAAGTGGTTTCAGATATTTCATAAAGTCCTCCCAAACAGCTGTTGTTCGCCGTTGAGGAAGACTAGGTTACAACCGGGGTAAAAATCTAGCCGCCAAACGCTTCTTTCAGCTTGGAAAAAAAGCTCCGGCTTTCCGGGCATTCGTCCCCGGTCTCGGTCTCGCGAAATTCCTCAAGCAGGTCTTTTTGCTTGCGGGAAAGTCTGGTCGGGGTTTCCACCTTGATCTCAACTACCAGATCTCCGCGCCCGCGCCCTTGCAAGACCGGCATACCGGCACCGCGAACACGCAACTGCTTTCCGGATTGGATACCGGTGGGGATGTCGATCGAATTGGTCGATCCATCGAGATCAGGGATATCGACGCTGCCACCAAGCGCGGCTGTTGTGAATGTCACGGGAACGCGTGTTGCAAGCGTGGTGCCCTCGCGCTCAAACAGCGTATGCTGCTTCACATGAATGAAGATATAGAGATCACCCGGAGGCGCTCCGCGTTGTCCGGCTTCGCCTTTGCCAGCAAGGCGGATGCGCGTACCGGTATCGACACCTGGCGGTATCTCAACCTCGAGCGTTTGGGCTTGGTCCAAGCGCCCCTCACCACGACAAACGCCGCAGGGGTCTTCGATTATTGAGCCCTGTCCACCGCAGCTTGGGCATGGCCGCTCAACAACGAATAGGCCCTGTTTCGCACGCACAGTTCCTGCACCGCGGCACATGTTACAGCTGCGCTCGCTTGTGCCTGGCGTAGCACCTGAACCATCACAAGTGTCGCATTCCTGACTGACTTCGATTTCAATCTCTGTTGTCTTGCCGTGGAAGGCCTCTTCAAGTGAGACTTCCATGTCATAGCGCAGATCAGCACCGCGACGCTGCCGCTGGCGACCCCCGCCCATTCCGCCACCGCCTCCAAAAGCGCTGCCGAATATGGTTTCGAAGATGTCGCCAATGTCGCCAAAGCCCTCTGGGCCATCCCCCCGTGCGCCAAATCCGCCACCGCCATTGTTCATGCCTTGTGTAAAGGCTTCGTGGCCAAAGCGGTCGTAAGCCGCCCGTTTTTGCGGGTCCTTCAGGACTTCGTATGCTTCGCCAACAGCTTTGAATTTGGCTTCGGCTTCGGCATCGCCCGGATTGCGGTCAGGGTGCCATTTCATCGCCGCCTTGCGATAGGCAGATTTGAGCGCGCCCGCCTCTACATCGCGAGTCACGCTAAGTGTCTGGTAATAATCAGCCATGGGAATGCCTTTGGGATGTTCCTGCCCTCACCGCGCCAAGCGACAGGGGCAGGAACTTCATCAAGCTTACTCTTTGCCCGGCTTTTCGTCGTCGACTTCCGAGAACTCGGCATCGACAACTTCTTCGTCGGCATCTTCAGCGGCACTAGTGTTTTCAGCGGAATCCCCGCCTTCTGCCTGTGCTTCCTGCTCTTGCTTATAGATCTGCTCACCCATTTTCATGGCAGCCTGCGTCAGCTCTTGAGCCTTCGCATTGATCTCTTCCGCATCGTCGCCTTCAAGCGCGGTTTTGGTTGCAGCAATCGCTTCCTCAACGGCAGTCTTGGTCTCGGCGTCGATCTTGTCGCCATTCTCTTCAATCTGCTTTTCGGTCGCGTGGACAAGGCTGTCAGCCTGGTTGCGTACCTCGGCCTGTTCCTTACGCTTCTTGTCTTCTTCAGCAAACTTCTCAGCGTCCTGAACCATTTGGTCGATGTCACTGTCTGAAAGTCCGCCAGAGGCCTGGATCTTGATGGTTTGCTCTTTGCCAGTGCCTTTGTCCTTGGCGGATACAGACACGATGCCATTGGCGTCGATGTCGAAGGTCACCTCAATTTGCGGAACACCGCGCGGTGCAGGTGGAATCCCGACAAGGTCGAAATTGCCGAGGATCT
Organism: uncultured Erythrobacter sp.; assembly: GCF_947502395.1. Lineage (GTDB taxonomy): Bacteria > Pseudomonadota > Alphaproteobacteria > Sphingomonadales > Sphingomonadaceae > Erythrobacter. Next base: position 369,919 of record NZ_CANMZM010000001.1, on the reverse strand, counting down.
TGTTGTCGGCGGCCATCTCACGCTCGCCTTGGAAGACCTTGATCGTCACAGCGTTCTGATTGTCTTCAGCAGTCGAGTAGGTCTGCGTCTTCTTGGTCGGGATCGTCGTGTTACGATCGATCATGCGGGTGAAAACACCGCCCAACGTCTCAATACCCAGCGACAGCGGGGTTACATCGAGCAGCAGAACGTCTTTAACGTCGCCTTGAAGCACGCCGGCCTGAATGGCGGCGCCCATCGCGACCACTTCGTCAGGGTTCACGCCAGTGTGTGGCTTGGCTTCGAAGAACTTCTCAACCACTTCGCGAACACGCGGCATGCGGGTCATGCCACCAACGAGGATCACCTCGTCAATTTCATCCTTGGAAATACCCGCGTCTTTGAGAGCCTTTTTACAAGGGTCAAGCGTACGGTCGATCAGCTTGCCCACGAGCTTTTCAAGGTCAGCGCGGGTGATCGTCTCCACAAGGTGCAGAGGGGTCGATGCGCCGCCTTCCATACGTGCGGTAATGAAGGGCAAGTTTACTTCGGTCGTAGCCGAGCTCGAAAGCTCAATCTTCGCCTTCTCAGCGGCTTCCTTCAGACGCTGAAGTGCAAGCTTGTCAGCCTTCAGGTCCATGTTTTCCTTTTTCTGGAAAGCTTCTGCGAGGCGCTCAACAATCGCATTGTCAAAGTCTTCACCGCCAAGGAAGGTGTCGCCATTGGTCGACTTCACTTCGAAGACACCATCGCCGATCTCAAGGATCGAGACGTCGAATGTACCGCCACCAAGGTCGTAGACGGCGATTGTTTTGCCGTCTTCCTTGTCCATGCCGTATGCAAGCGCTGCAGCAGTCGGCTCGTTAATGATACGCAGAACTTCGAGGCCGGCAATCTCGCCAGCATCCTTGGTTGCCTGACGTTGAGCATCGTTAAAGTAAGCAGGAACCGTAACAACCGCCTGAGTGACCGTCTCGCCAAGATAGCTTTCCGCTGTCTCTTTCATCTTCTGGAGGATGAAAGCAGAGATCTGAGATGGGGAATAGTCATCACCATTGGCCTCGACCCACGCATCGCCGTTTTTGCCTTTGACGATGTCGTAAGGGACGATTTCCATGTCTTTCTTAGTCAGGGGATCGTCAAATCGGCGCCCGATAAGGCGCTTGATTGCAAAGAGGGTGTTGTCGGGATTGGTGACCGCCTGGCGCTTTGCCGGCTGACCGATGAGACGTTCACTGTCTTTCGTGAATGCGACGATGGAAGGCGTAGTGCGTGCGCCTTCCGAATTCTCGATGACCTTTGGTTTGCCACCATCCATAACCGAGACACAGCTGTTAGTCGTGCCAAGGTCGATACCGATTACTTTACCCATATTTTCCCATCCTTAAGGATCTAGTTGGACACCGCGCCTTCGCGCCTCCCAAAATCGGCGAGGCGGCTCGGCGGCTCGAATATGAGGCGGATATAGGTGCGGTTTTGCTTGGCACAAGAACCGCAAGGCCCTAGTTTTTGCGTCATCCACAAGAGGGACGACTTTCTGGGTTGCTCCAAACCGAAGTTAGGAATGGTGATGAAAAAAGTGGGATTGATGCTTGCGGGGGTCCTGGTTCTTGGCGCTTGTGCGGAAGAACCAGAGGCAGCGCCTGCTCCGGTGGAAGGCGTAGTGGACGGCATGTCGATTGAGAATGCGCGCCTTGTCCTTGCCCCTGTTTCGGGAAACCCGGCCGCGGTCTATTTCGACCTTTCATACGATGGCGAGCGTGCCTTGTCGCTTTACGATGCCGAGGTTGACGGGGCTGGAGACACCACCATCCATCAGTTTGGCGAGTTTGATTTCAAGGTTCAGATGATGGAAGCCCTGCCCATCGGGCTCACCGCAGGGACGAAGATCGAGTTCAAGCCCGGTGACTACCATCTCATGGCGATGGAAGTGTCTCCAGACCTTGAAGCGGGCGGCACGACGGAAGTCACGCTCAAGCTTTCAGGCGGAGGCACGCATGTCTTTGATGCCGAGGTTCGTGCCGCCGGGGATGAGCGCTGAACGAGGCCTTTCCCGCCATTTCCAAGAAGACACCGCCAACGCCATGTCCGGTGGGCGGTGACCGCGAGCTGAGCGAGGGCGAAATTGCGCTCGCTCGCTCAATCTTTAGCGATGCGATTGACTATGCACCGGTGCGGATCAAGCGGCGCAAATGGTGGCCGTTTCAACCCAAACGCATCACGATGGCACCTGATGGGCATTTGTATTTCCATCCACAAAGCAACGCCTATTGCGATGATTTTGCCAATGCGCCTTTAGCCACTCAGGCATTTTTTATCCACGAACTCACCCACGTATGGCAAACCCAGACACGCGGGCGCTGGTATCTTATTCTGCACCGCCACCCCTTTTGCCGATACAGCTACACGCTGAAGCCGGGTCAGCCACTCACCAGCTACGGCATTGAGCAACAGGCCGAGATTGTGAAGCACGCATTCCTGCTGCGCCAGGGTGTCATGATTGCAGGGGTAGGTGACAGGTCTGCATATGATGTATTGGTGCGATTTCCAGGAGAGGCTCAGAGCTGACTGTCACCAATCATCTCATCCAGTAACTCGGTAAATGCTCGCGTGATTGGCTTCCCGTAGTCAACGCTGCGAGAGCAATTGTAGTATCTGGCGACATCAAAACCGGCGCCAATCGCGCCCAAGCTGACCGCAGGTTTTGCCTCCAATTCATGGATCGCGCCGAGAAGGTTGCGCTCCAATATGAGTGGCCCGTTTTCTTGTAGGGTGCTGTCGTCGACCGGGGCACCATCACTCACCACGATCAGCACCTTTCTGCACTCAGGCCTGCTTAGAAGCTTCTCTTGCGCCCAACGAAGCGCCTCGCCATCCACATTTTCGAAAAGGGGAACATGCATCCAGGGTTTGAACTGTGGAGAATTACTTGGCTCGTCGAAGTCGTGATAAATGATGTGGAGTAGATCACACAAACGCCCGGGATAGGCAGGCCTTCCGGCATAGTGCCATTCTTGCCGTGATTGCCCGCCTTTCCACCCCAAGGTCGTAAAGCCGGCCACCATCACGGCGTTTCCATGCTTTGTCAGATGGCAGTGGATTGCTTCGATTTCCCCGGCGATCCCGAAAATCTGCTCTGCCATCGACCCGGACTGATCGATGAGGAGGAACAGGGCAGTATCGCGTAGCTCGCTGGACACTCTCGTGGCTAGCTCATTCGAACTCGCTCGGCATGCGAAGGAAAACATTTCCTCGCGCTGCTCGGTAGAAATCCCTTTCAGAAACTTCGTCGGTTCGCCGGAAACTGCATGATCCCTAACGCATTTAGCAGCATCAGCGCCCCGACATTCCACATCGAACCGGGTGGTAAACGGGACGTAAGCAATATCGGGCCTGTCTTCAGCGGGTTTCACATTCGGTCTAAAAGGCCAACTCCGCCAAAGAAGCAGGGCCAAAAGAGCTATTAAAGCCAGTCCGATAAGAGCCCCTGACCCGCTCACAAATAGCTCAGTCCGGCTTCTTCGCCACACCTACCATCGCAGGACGCAGGAGACGGTCCTTGATCATCCAGCCTGACTGCATTTCTTGAATCACCGTTCCCGCTTCATGATCCGTAGAAGGGATTTCCATCATGGCCTGATGCTGATTGGGATCGAGCGGCATGCCAATGGCAGCAACACGCTCAACACCGTGCTGTTTAAAGACCTTCTCAAGCTCGCGCTGAGTGGCTTCGATTCCTACAACCAGACCTTTCATCTTGTCATCTTCGCGAAGGGAATCTGGGATCGCATCAACAGCGCGGGAGAGGTTGTCCCAAACACTCAAGACGTCGCGCGCAAAGCCGGTGGCGGAATAGTTGCGTGCATCTTGAATGTCTTTTTCCGCGCGGCGCCGTACATTTTGCGCCTCAGCCTTGGCGTATAGCACCTCTTGTTTGGCCGTTTCCAAATCGCTTCGAAGTCCTTCAAGTGCTTCGGCCATGGCATTGTCAGCATCGCCCTCTGCTTCGCATTCACCCTTATCGAGGAATTCCTCAGGCACGCCCTTCAATTCTGCTGCTGCAGCCGCATCATCCTGCGGCTTATTATCATCATTCATTTGTCAAATTTTCCTGCGGTTTACGCGATAAGCTTGCCCAAGGATCGACTTAACGACCGGGCGGTTAAATCCACCATGGGGACCACGCGGGCGTAATTCAAGCGCGTGGGACCAATCACCCCCAATACACCGACCACCCTGCCCTCCATATCGCGGTATGGAGAAGCAATAACGGAGGAGCCTGACAGGCCAAACAATCGATTCTCGCTGCCGATGAAAATGCGTGTAGCTTCAGACTCTCGGGCACTTTCGAGCAGCGCAGCGACCGATTGTTTATCTTCAAGGTCATCAAGCAGCGATCGGACTCGGTCAATATCATCCATCGCTGCTTCATCGATGAGATTGGATGCCCCTCTAACGATCAGCACGGGCCGTTGGTTCGCATCCTCGCTCCATACAGCTAGGCCACGTTCGACAAGATCGCGGCTAGCCGCATCAAGCTGACTCTCTCCGGCTTTGATCTCTGAGCGCATGGCCTGAGAAGCCTCCGCCAATGTGCGCCCTGCGAGACGTGCATTAATGTAGTTGCTTGCGGCTTCGAGCGATGCCGTTTGTGATGAGCCCAGTTCGACAACACGATTTTCAACACCACCATCTTCACCGACCAGTACGGCCAATGCACGGCCCTCTCCAAGATCAACCAGGCTAAACTGTGCAAGCCGCTGCTCCCGTGTGGGGACCATCACCATGCCCGCGGCACCAGAAAGCTCTGACAGCAGGGCGCTCGTCTGTTGCAGCGCTTGTTCGACCGGCCCGCTTTCAGCAATTCGCGCTTCAATCTGAGCCCTCTCTTCACGGGAGGGCTCAGACACGCGCATCATTCCGTCGACAAAGATGCGAAGTCCTGCGTCTGTTGGCATCCGCCCTGCGCTTGTATGCGGTGCGGCCAAGAAGCCCAATCCCTCAAGCTCCGCAAGTACAGAGCGGATGGATGCCGGAGACAGGTTCAAGGTCCCGTCTGACGCGAGTGTTTTGGAGCCAACAGGCTGACCCCATTCCAGATACTCTTCCACCACACGTTGAAAGATGTCGCGCGCTCTTGTCGTGAGTTCGGTGATGGATGGTCCGCTCATGTGGCTAATCTTAGTGTTTGCGCTTGCGGCGACAAGCCTTGGCTGTCAGGTGAGCGTGCATTATTAACTTGGAGTAACTCATGCGCCCTTCAGGACGCGCGCCCGATGAAATGCGCGCTATCACTATCGAAACCGGTTTCACCAAGCACGCAGAAGGCTCTTGCTTGATCAGCTTTGGTGACACCCGCGTGTTATGCACGGCCTCTGTCGAAGAACGCATTCCCCCATGGCTGCGAGGTAAAGGCGAAGGCTGGGTCACAGGCGAGTACTCCATGCTCCCACGTGCTACACACACTCGCGGTAGCCGCGAAGCCGCGCGAGGCAAACAATCGGGGCGAACACAGGAAATTCAACGCCTTATTGGCCGTTCCTTGCGCGCCGTGGTAGACTTGAAAAAGCTCGGCGAGCGCCAGATCACGCTTGATTGCGATGTGATTCAGGCCGACGGCGGCACACGCACCGCTTCGATTTCGGGTGCATGGGTAGCACTCCGCCTGGCAGTCAATTCGCTCATGGCCTCGGGGGATATCTCCGATGACCCAATCACCGCTCAAGTCGCAGCGATCTCCTGCGGCATTTATCAGGGCACTCCAGTGCTCGACCTTGATTATGATGAAGATTCGAGCGCAGATGCCGATGCAAACTTCGTTTTGATCGATGGTGGTCAAATCGCAGAGGTTCAAGCCACGGCCGAAGGAGCAACATACGACGAGGAAGGCCTGCTTCGTCTCCTGCGTCTCGCCAACATTGGCTGTGATGGGATCTTCAAGGCACAATTGGATGCTGTGAAATAACCAAATGGAGGCCGCCCGCTATAAGGTAAGTGAGGAGCATCAGATCGCGTTCACGCTGTTGCATTTTCGCGCATCGATCCCTCTCTTCCTTCTAGCTGGTGGCCTAGTAACTCTGGCAATCGCAGCCGTTGCCTATGCATTAGCCGACAAGTTTGCGGCCTTGTCAGTGGCAATCGGCGGTGTGATCGGCGTCTGCCTGATGCTTGCCATCATCCGCTTTTTCTCGATTATTAGGCATGCCAAACGGGCCTATCGAGAATTCGCGCTGATCAAAGAGCCGGTTGAGCTAACTCTAAGCGATGCTGGCTTTACGATGGCACAGCCCTCGGCCCATGTCGAAGGACGTTGGGATAAAATGATCAAATGGGACGAAGACGATGAGGTCTTCGCCATCTACATCACACAGCAACAAGCCTACGTCGTGCCAAAAGACCAGGTGGAGCCCGGTCTGATTCATGTTGCTCGTAATGGGTTGATGGCAAGTGGCCTCACGACAAAAAGAAAGAAGCGCAGATGAGAAACATGGGTGGTGGGTCTCTTGTCATAGCGACACATAATGAGGGCAAACTCAAAGAGATATCGGCGCTTCTGGAGCCCTACGGTCTGAAGTGCATTTCCGCCGGATCCTTGGGTCTGCCCGAGCCAGTTGAGACTGGCAAAACCTTTGTTGAAAACGCATTGATCAAGGCACGTGCCGCTGCACAAGCCTCCGGCCTTACTGCCCTAGCTGACGATAGTGGCCTCACCGTCGCTGCATTGGATGGTCGCCCTGGAGTTTACACCGCCGACTGGGCAGAGCGACAGTGGTTCGAGGGAGAACCAGGCCGAGACTGGTATATGGCAATGGGTAAGGTCGAAGGAATGCTCCAGCAGTTGGGTCCCGATACAAATCGCACCGCTGCTTTTCATTGCGTTCTTGCACTCGCGTGGCCTGACGGCGATCATGCTGTGTACGAAGGACAGTGTCCCGGCGCTCTGACATGGCCACCGCGGGGAAAGATGGGTTTCGGCTATGACCCCGTATTCATACCTTCAGCGCGAAACGGATCAGAGACTTTCGCCGAGATCGACCCAGCAGCAAAGCACGCGATAAGCCACCGCGCTGATGCTTTTTCTAAGCTTATTGCAGATCAGTTTCGGGCTTGAGCGCGAACACTAATAGGGGAATTCGCCACTCACGTTACCAGGAGGCGCGTAGCGGCAGACCAAGTAATCTCGACCACTCCCGGTCGCCAGGCCGCAGCCAAGCCGAGTGGTGTCTCGCCAGATAATTTGGGTGTAATGCCCTACGTCCTGCCATTGCCCAGTCGTGCTTACAAAGGGAAAACGGGCGTGTTGGTAGAATCTCTTCTCATCAATCCACGCTCCTGACATCTCCTCAAAGCTGAAAGCGGACGGCGTCCCTGCCCACAGATTTTCGCCCTGCCCTTGCCGGTCGCTAGGAGGGCTGTGTTGAAACTGTCCAGTGCTCGCTAATTCTTGCGCATATTCCAGCGCTTGCGCAGTCAACTCATCGTCCAGTTCCAATGGTGGCGTACCAACCTCTTCCCTCGCCTCGTTATGGGTACGAAGCATAGCATCCAGCAATTCCTGTTGTCCGGCATTTCCACTTGGTGGCGGAGTTGGCGCAGGGGTCGGAGATGGCGATGGACTGGGTGAAGGAGCAGGTGTCGCGGTTGGTGGAGGTGCTGGAGAGCTTGCAACGGAGCCGCCTGAGGCGCCAGAACCGCCCCCACCGCAGGCTGAAACCGCCAGAGCGAGAACCGATGCTAATGCGCTCAAGGTCATCCGAGTTTTGGCTTCCGTAATCACTGCTGGGTTGTTCGCTCATCTTGTTAAAATTGGCGTCAACAAACAGGCTTAACGGTAGTTAGTCAAAACGATGCAGCTTGGTGATCCAACAGCTGATGTCGAACCCGTGTCATAATCCGGGCGAGGCGTTCTTTCCCTGCGAATCTGGGCTTTTGCATTGTCCCCGCGAGAGCGAGGCATTAAGAGTGAACAATGGCTCGCGCACTTTATATTCATTGGCCTTTCTGCGCCAAAAAGTGCCCCTATTGTGACTTCAACAGCCATGTACGCGCGAAAGTTGATACGCACGTTTGGGAAGAGGCGTTGCTCGCCGACATGCGAGTGGAGGCGGATGTCGCCGACGGAGAACCACTGACGTCAATCTTCTTTGGTGGGGGCACGCCGTCACTGATGCCCCCCAGGCTGGTTGCCACCCTTGTCAGCGAGGCGGAGAAACTATGGGGTTTTGACCCCGAGATCGAGATCACACTCGAAGCGAATCCTTCATCCGTTGAAGCTGAGAACTTTGCCGGTCTTGCAATGGCGGGAGTGAACCGTGTTTCATTGGGCGTACAATCCCTAGAAGATGAGAAATTGCGTTGGCTTGGGCGGTTGCACGGGGCGGATGAGGCGTTGGCCGCAATAGAGGTCGCTCAGAAGCACTTTGCGAGGGTCAATTTCGATTTGATTTACGCACTACCCGGTCAAACGTCGGAGCAGTGGGAGGTTCAGTTGGCGCGCGCGCTTGCGCTCGGCACTTCGCACCTCTCCCTTTATCAACTTACCATTGAACCCGGCACGCGGTTCGCCGTCGACGTGCGGCGCGGTGTGTTCGCGCCGTTGGACAATGACCAAGCCGCTGAGTTGTTCGCTATCACGCAAGCTATGACGGCAAACCATGGCCTTCCAGCATATGAGATTAGCAACCATGCAAAGCCGGGCGAAGAAAGCCGCCACAACCTCACCTATTGGCGTTATCAGGATTACGCTGGCATTGGTCCCGGCGCGCACGGCAGACGCGGCGGCTTTGCGACAACCCGACATAAAAAACCTGAGAACTATCTCAAAGCCGTGAGCGAGCGTGCCCACGGTCTTGCGGAGCAACGCGACCTTTCCAGAGGTGAGCAAGCTTCAGAGGCGCTTCTGATGGGCCTTCGTCTTGTGGAAGGGCTCGATCTGGCTGAGCTTGGCGGGCGACTTGGCTTTGATACGCACACACTCATCAACGAAGCGAAAAGCGAACATCTTTGCTCGATTGACCTATTGTGGCGCGATGCGAACCGTATTGGGGTTACGGGCAAGGGTCTGCCTCTGCTCGATGCCATCCTTGGCGAGCTTGTCACAGAGGAATTGGTGCTGTCATGAAGGCAGCGGACCTCATCGCGGATTGGCGCGCGCACTTAACCGATGCAAGGCGGCGATCACCGCATACGGTGCGCGCCTATGTGTCTGCCGCGCAGCGTTTGATCCATGCCCGTGATCTAACCTCATGTGAGGAGGTTGCGCAGGTTGAGGCACAAACGTTGCGCGCACACCTCGCATCGCGCCGGGCAGAGGGTCTTGCCAATACGAGCGCTGCTCGCGAACTTTCCGCTCTAAAGGCTTTGATTGCGTTTGCGCGGGCAGAGAGCGGCGATCCCGATCCAGCAGCCCCTCGCCTTCGCGGGCCACGTCTTAAGAAAGGCCTCCCCCGCCCCGTTACACCCGATGATGCGCTCAATATCGCTGACCTAATCGATGGGAACGCTGCTGAGGATTGGATCGGAGCCCGCGACCGGGCGGTGCTCCTTTTGATGTATGGGTCAGGTTTGCGGATTGCCGAGGCATTGTCACTGCAAGGCTGCGATGTGCCCTTGGACGCAACGCTTTTGGTGACAGGCAAAGGGGGCAAACAGCGGATTGTGCCTATTCTTCCGATCACAAAAGAAGCCGTTGCCGAATACAGCTCCCAATGCCCCTATCCCGTAGCACCGGACGAGCCGCTTTTCAGAGGTGCAAAAGGCGGTCCATTGGCGCCAGGCATGGTGCAAAAGGCGATGGCGAAAGCACGGCGGGCTCTCGGCCTGCCTGACACTGCAACACCCCACGCGCTAAGGCACAGCTTCGCAACGCATTTGCTGAGCGCTGGCGCTGATTTACGGAGCTTGCAAGAGCTGCTCGGCCACGCGTCTTTGGGGTCTACGCAAATCTATACGAAGGTCGACGCCGCAAGTTTGCTGGAGACGTATCGGGGAGCTCATCCGAGGGCGAAGAAAGGTTGATTGTCCTATAGAGCGTTAGTACCGCTTGCGACCCAGTTGCAGACATTGGGAGCCTGCTGTAAATCGCCAGCTGATGGGACACTTCGGTGATTTAGAGAGAGGATTGAACGAACGAGGCTTGATCAAGCTTGAGGGCGTTGTCCCAGTTGAAGAAGCTCGAAGAGCCTTCGAGATGGTTCTTGATCTGACGAAGGAACATGGAGTTTATTCGGCGGGACGCTGGATGCAGTCCCCAAGTCGGTTTGGGTATCCCAAGCCCTTTCGCAATGCCCTCAACTTGCTCAGCAGAGCGGAGGAATTTCCGGCCCTGATTGGTGCTCAGCTAACCCCCATGATTGAGCGGTTGATTGGCCAACCGGCAACGCCGCTTTCACCAGGTCAACAAATCCTCTTTTCCCTCCCGAGCGAGGATGATTGGTTGGTTCCGTCTGATGCATGGCATATCGACATACCCAAGATTGGCGAGAAGGCCTCGCCCGGTTTGCAGGCTTTCACATTTCTCAATGATGTCGAACCTAAAGGCGGGGCGACGCTCGTGATCGCGGGATCGCATCGTCTGGCAAACAATGCCGCGGATCTCTCATCCAAGAACCTTAAAAGCCAGCTGCAAAAGGAGCATTATTTCAAGTCGCTGCTTGATCCTAAACGCGCTCCGGTTTCAAATCTCGCAGAAACCAGAGGGTCAGTTCATGATGTTGATCTTGAAGTTGTGGAGCTTTCCGGGAAGGTTGGTGATGTGTACCTGATGGACTTGCGCCTGCTCCATACGCCAGCGCCTAATTGTTCTGACAAAGCTCGAATAATGCTTACGGGTCGTTTTCCAAGAACAACAATCGCTGCAAAGTATGCCGGTTCGGAATACTAGGTTTCCAAAGGCTTATCAGATTAATCGAATCAAGAGGCATACAGCATGAAGCGTCGATACAAGATTGGACTTGGTTTACTGGCCCTTATCTTGGTCTTCGTTGGAGTGAATGCCTATTTCTGGTTCACGAGGGAACCGCGCCCAATCGTCGTAGTAGAGGCGGGCGATGGGGGTGAGCGCGTCTCGATCAATGGCTTGCCTGCCAATTTTTATCGAGGTTTAGGCGACCGGCCGCGACCCGCTATTCTGCTACTTGGAGGTTCGGAAGGTGGCCTGCGCGAGTACCGCAATGTCTTTGCAAGGCAGCTGGCACAAGAGGGCTACTCAGTTCTCTATCAAAGCTATTACGCAACCTCGGAAAGCAATCGGTCATTCAATATGGTGCCCCTCGAAACTTTTGACGCCGCGCTTGATTGGCTGAGTTCCAACCCAGAGATACGACCCGGTCCCATCGCGGTGATTGGTCATTCAAAAGGGGCAGAAGGCGCGTTGCTACTGGCCACGCGCGACGCCCGTGTCGGAGCAGTGGTTGCGGCCATGCCTAGCGACGTTATCTGGCAAGGGTTCGACTTTGACAGCATCGATATGTCGCAGTTCAGCTCTTCGTGGAGCGAAAGCGGCGACCCGGTCGCATATTTACCGTATCAATCACTCGATTGGCACGAGTATTTTACGGTAGATGCTCTGAGACTGGAAATGTTCAAACGTAGCAGGGATGCCGCCACAGAGCATCCGTCGGCATTTATCCCAATTCAAAAAGCTACGGCGCAAATTCTGTTGATTTGCGGAAAGAACGATACGCTCTGGCCAGGTTGCCGCATGGCTGAAGAAATCAAGGCAAAGGTTGAAAAAGGAGAAGGTGCTGCGATTGAATTGCTGGTTTACGACGATGCTGGACACTGGGCCTTTGGACCCGCTAGCGATCTTGATGAAAGCGACACTCGGATGCTCGCAAGTATGGGTGGGGATGCCAATGGAGACTTAGCGGCTCGCCGTGATCAGTGGCCGCGGATACTCCGGTTTTTAGAGACCACAACCAGAGGTCAGGAGGCTGAGCAGAACTCTGACTAGAGTGTCGCACCTCTTTAGCTGCAGGTTTATGCAATGAGATATCGCTGAACCGTTCGCTTTCACTCCCAACTTCTGACAATGCCAATCTTGATGCCGGTGCTCAAAACCGGACCTAATCGTCCAACCGCGCCTCAATCGCATCCCAGATCATCCCGGCAAGGTCCGTCCCGTCAAACTCGGAAATCGCCACAATACCCGTAGGCGAGGTCACGTTGATCTCGGTCAGCCATTTGCCGCCGATCACGTCGATGCCCACAAAGGTGAGCCCAAGACGTTTGAGTTCTGGTCCCATCGCTGCGCAGATTTCTTGTTCGCGCTCCGTCAAATCAGACTTCTCCGCGCTCCCACCCATCGCAAGATTTGAGCGGAACTCACCCTCGCCCGGAATACGGTTGATTGCGCCAGCAACCTCTCCATCGATCAGGACGATGCGTTTGTCGCCCTCTGCCACTTCCGGAAGGAAGGGTTGGACCATATGCGGTTCGGGCCAAGTCTGGTTAAACACCTCGAACAGCGCCGTCAGATTGTCGCCATCAGCTGGTACGCGGAAGATCGCTTTGCCGCCGTTGCCGTGAATGGGCTTCACCACCACCGCGCCATGCTCAGCCATAAAGCGGCGCACCTCGTCTACTGAACGCGTCACCAAAGTTGGCGGCATGAAACGGCGATAGTCGAGCACCATCACCTTTTCCGGCGCATTGCGGACATTGGCCGGATCATTGACCACCAATGTCTCGTCCTTGATGCGCTCAAGCAGGTGGGTGGCAGTGATATAGCCCATGTGGAACGGTGGGTCCTGACGCATCAAGATCGCATCGATATCGCGGCCGAGGTCCAGCCTTTGTTCCCCGCCCTTTTCAAAGTGATCGCCTTGGACACGCTTGACCTTAACCGGAGAGCATTCCGCGATCAGGCGGTCATCGGCATCAAGGGTCAGGCTTTCAACATGATATTCAAAGACTTCATAGCCTCGTTCCTGCGCGGCCAGCATCAGCGCAAATGAGCTGTCGCCGTTGATGTTGATGTCTTCGATAGGGTCCATTTGGACCGCGATCTTTAGTGTCATTTTGAAAGTTTCCTAAGGCATCCAAGCGTTTTTAATGTGCGTCGGGCGCGATCCGGGTGCAAGCAGGATCACATCAATCCGTATGTCCTCATTGCCCTGCGCATATTCGTGAGCGACGACCTCTACAGCGGCAGCAACGCGGGCCAAACGATGTTCGTCTATGGCGGTGGCAAGGTCAGCTTTTCGTGCGCGCCATTTGACCTCGGCAAAGACGACTAGGCCGGGTCTACGAGCAATGAGGTCAATCTCGCCCAGCTTGGTTTTCCGCCGTTCGCCAACAATTTCGAACCCTTTTTGCATAAGAAACTGTGCCGCTTGCGTCTCGGCCTCGCGCCCTTTGCGATCGGCAATGACGCGCTTTTCGCTCATTGTCCTTTAAGCTCAACTGCGCGGGCATAAAGCGTTTGCCGGTCCAGCCCCGTTGCCTTTGCAATCTTGCCCGCCGCTTTGCTCACGCTCATATCAGCCAAAGCCTCTTTCAAGAGCGCATCAGGATCGACTGCCTTATCAATGTGCGTGAGCGGGCCAATCATCAACACGATCTCACCTTTGGGAGGATGCGCCGTATAATGTTCGATCAACTCGCTAGCAGCGTCTGTGCGGCATTCCTCATGCAGTTTGGTAAGTTCGCGTGCGACTGAGACTTCACGGCCCGGCCAAAGATCGGCGATAGCTGCAAGAGATCGCAGCAGGCGTGGGCCAGTCTCATAAAAAATGAGGGTAGCCTCAACTGACCCAAACTCTTCCAGGACACTCGCACGCGCTTTCTCTTTAACCGGAAGAAATCCCGCAAAAAGAAAACGGTCATTGGGCAGGCCGGAGAGAGTCAGACCCGCTATTGCAGCGCAAGCGCCGGGAATTGTGGTGACGCTTACACCTGCCTCACGCGCCTCGCGCACCAGCCTGTATCCGGGATCTGACACCAACGGGGTCCCGGCATCGCTCACCAAAGCAACAGGCTCCCCCCGCGCCGTTTCGATCAACCGTTTTCGAACGCTCTCCGATGCATGGTCATCATAACGCTGCATCCGGGTCTTTACATTACACGCCTTGAGCAGCTTTCCAGTCACCCGCGTATCCTCGCACGCGATCAGACTTACCGACCGCAACACGTCGACAGCACGTATCGTTACATCGCCAAGATTGCCAATAGGCGTTGCGACAATATAGAACCCGGGCTCAAGAGATTTGGGTTCACATGATTCAGGGATAAGAGTGCTCACAAGAGCCATCCTTGTAAGCAGCTTTTAGGGGTCTTCAAGAATGAAGCGGATGGGAAAGTCGGTTTTCGACATGGATTTGGAACGCTCAGGGTTTCGCCTGTTGGCGAAGACCGTTGATCGACGCACCGTCGCGCTTGCTGGTTCTGCTGCTCTGCTTGCCGGTTGTCAGGTCATTCCGCGCACCGGGCCAGTACCCAGTGCACCGCCTCCCACTCCTACACCTCAGCCGAGCGCGACTGCACTTCCTACCGATTCGACACGCCATCGCGTGGCGCTGCTTGTTCCGATGGGAGGAAGTACTGCTGAAGTTGGCCAGGCACTTGCCAATGCCACCACAATGGCTCTGCTAGACACGAGTGCAGAGAACCTTCGTATCACCACTTATGATACTTCCAGCGGAGCTGCGGGCGCCGCTCGTCGAGCGATTGCCGATGGCAACAAGCTGATCCTTGGGCCATTGCTCGCTGACAATGTGGCAGCTGTTCAAACCGCTGCAGGACCAGCAGGCGTACCGGCAATCGCCTTCTCAAATGACGCAAGTGTCGCCAGCAGCGACGTGTTTGTAATCGGCCATGTGCCGGAACAATCAGTCGCAAACTCAGTGCGTTATGCCCGCGAAAACGGTTCAGCCAGCTTTGCCGCCCTTTTGCCCGAGGGTAACTACGGGCAAAAAGCATACAGCGCTCTCCAGAATTCGCTACGCGATTACGGTGGCAATCTCGTTGGCTTCGAACGCTATGCGCGTGGCAACACCTCTATCGTCGGCGCGGCACAGCGTCTGCGTCAGCGTGGAGGCTATGACACCGTTCTGATCGCGGAAGGGGCACGACTTTCGACACTGGCCGCGGGCCAATTGCGCAGCCAAGGCGCAGAAGGCACTCGCCTTCTGGGCACAGAATTATGGAGCGGAGAAGGTACCCTCACCCGATCAGGTTCCGTAGAAGGCGCTCTCTTTTCGGCGGTCTCTGACGGCCGTTTCCGTCGGTTCTCAGAAAGTTACGAGGCTCGCTTTGGCTCCAAACCATTCCGGATTGCAACGCTCGGCTATGACTCGGTCCTATTGACACTTCGCGTGGCGCGCGACTGGCGTGTTGGTGATGATTTTCCTGTTTCTATGCTTTATGACCGTGGTGGCTTCCTTGGTGTGGATGGCCCGTTCCGCTTTATGCGCAGCGGTGTTGCCGAACGTGCGCTTGAGGTGCGGCAGGTTCGAGGCAATCAGATTGTCGAAGTCGAAGCTGCGCCAAGTAGTTTCGCCGAGTAATCCAGGCGAGCACAGTTTAGAGCGATTTCGGCGCAAAACGATGGGGTGCCCGCTTGTGAGGCGGTGCCCCCAACGCCTATATCAGGACCATGTCAGAAGACCTGTTTGAAAATGCTCCCGCTCCGAGCGGTGATTACGACTCTTCCTCCATCGAAGTTCTTGAAGGACTGGAGCCCGTCCGTCGCCGTCCTGGCATGTATATCGGCGGGACCGATGATCGCGCCCTGCACCACCTCGCAGCGGAAGTCCTCGACAATTCGATGGACGAAGCTGTTGCGGGCCATGCGAACCGGATCGAAGTCCGCCTTGAAGAAGGCAATCGCCTGAGTATTTCAGACAATGGGCGCGGCATTCCGGTTGATGAACATCCCAAGTTCCCTGGCAAATCCACGCTCGAAGTGATCCTTTCGACATTGCACTCAGGCGGCAAATTTTCAGGTAAAGCTTATGCGACCAGCGGCGGCCTTCACGGGGTTGGGGTCAGCGTGGTGAATGCGCTGTCTTCAAACACCCGTGTTGAGGTTGCGCGCGATAAGCAGCTCTACGCACAGGAGTTTTCAAAAGGGCAATCCCTTGGCCCGATCGAAGTGGTGGGAGCAGTCCCCAATCGGCGCGGCACAACGGTTACCTTCACCCCTGATACCGAAATATTTGGCGAGCGAAGTTTCAAGCCTGCACGGCTGTTCAAACTCGCGCGATCGAAAGCGTATTTGTTCGCTGGTGTCGAAATCCGCTGGAAATGTGCGGACAGTCTTGCCTCTGAAGATGTCCCGGTGGAGGCAGTGTTCAAATTCCCCGGCGGCCTGGCAGACCATCTGGCCGAACAGGTCGGGGGCAGAGAGTGCGTGACCGCCCAGCCCTTTACCGGGCGACAGGACTTTCCCGATAGTCAGGGTCGGGTCGAGTGGGCGATTGCTTGGCCGCTTTTCTCCGATGGCTCGACCAGTTGGTACTGTAACACGGTGCCCACACCCGATGGGGGTACGCATGAGCAAGGCATTCGCGGCGCTCTTACGAAAGGTCTGAGAGCATTTGGTGAATTGACTGGCGTTAAGAAGGCAAAGGACATCACTGCCGATGATGTGATGACCGGCGCTGAGGTTATGCTCAGTGTCTTTATTCGCGATCCGCAATTCCAATCACAAACCAAAGATCGGCTCACCTCACCTGAGGCAGCACGGCTAGTCGAGAACGCCGCGCGCGACCATTTCGATCACTTCCTCACCGACAATATGGAGCGCGGCAAGGCACTTTTGGGTGAGGTGATGGAGCGCATGGATGAGCGGCTCAAGCGTAAGCAAGAGCGCGAGATCAAGCGCAAGACAGCGACCAACGCCAAGAAGCTGCGCCTCCCTGGCAAGCTCACCGATTGCTCCGGCGATGGCGACAGAGAGACCGAGTTGTTTATCGTTGAGGGTGACTCTGCGGGCGGCAGCGCCAAACAGGCCCGTGATCGTAAGACCCAGGCGATCCTTCCGATCCGAGGTAAGATATTGAATGTCGCGAGCGCGACGAAAGACAAGATCAACGCAAACTCCGAGATTGCCGATCTTGTTCTCGCAATGGGGTGCGGCACTCGCAAGGACTGCGACCCTGAGAATCTTCGCTACGACCGCATCATCATCATGACCGATGCCGATGTAGACGGTGCACACATTGCCACACTTTTGATGACATTCTTTTTCCAGGAAATGCCCGATTTGGTTCGTAAAGGGCATCTGTTCTTGGCGCAGCCCCCGCTCTATCGCCTTACTGCTGGCAAAGAGAGCCGTTATGCCCGAGACGATGCGCACCGGGTGGAGCTTGAAGAGTCTGTGTTCAAAGGCAAAAAGGTCGAGGTTGGCCGCTTCAAGGGGCTAGGAGAGATGAACCCGCAGCAATTGCGCGAAACCACCATGCACCCCGACACGCGCAGCCTTATTCGCATCACCCTTCCCCTCGAGTTCGAACAACGAGCGAGCGTTAAAGAGCTCGTCGACCAGCTCATGGGCCGCAATCCAGAGCATCGCTTCAACTTCATTCAAAACCGTGCAGGCGAGATGGACAGGGACATGATCGACGCATGAGGCCGTCGCTTGGACTTTTGGCCATCGCATTGTTGGCCGGAGCGCCGTCAGTTGCCGCTCAAAAAGCGGAGCCCTCTTACCCTTTCTCCCGCTTTGTCGGTGAGTGGAAGCTTAAGGACGATCAATTTCAACAGGTCTGGGACGGAGAGACGGTTGAAACTCTCTCTATCCCCAGCCACCGAACTGTGTGCTCGCGGGTCAACACCGATAGTTCTGCTCTATGTCAGGTCGATGCGGTAGATCTTGAAGGGCACATATTGTGGGCAGTTCAAAATGATGGCAGCTCCGTCTCACACCTCTCGCACTTCGGCAGCTCTCGGTTGGGTGATGGCACGGGGACGCTTGATGGGGCCGGAAATCTATCACTGACAATACGGTTCTCTGACGAGCCGCCGGGCACCTATCGCCACTATTCATACAGTTGGGTATCCACGGATGAGTACTATATGATCTCACGGCAGTATAATGCCGAAGGTAAGCCAACAGGCAATTGGTATGGCGGGGGTTTCATACGCGTTAGGAATGAACCGAAGTGAGCAAAGACAAATACCCAGATCCCCGCGAAGATGACATTTACGCTGGCGATCGGCGGATTTCACGGCCTGACAGCGCCATTCCCGACTGGCATATCCCCGATGCGAAATATCGACCTATTCCGATCGCTTGGTTTGCGGCCGCCTTCCTCGTCCAAATGGCGGTTCTGTTTACTATTTTTATCGCACTAAGCTCACAAAACGGTTGGATCACCATCGCCCTGTGTAGCCTGGCGACAGGAGCAATTGGTATGTGGACCTGGGACCGTGGGATGAAAGATGCGGGGAGTGGATGGCGCATTGCAACAGTCGTAATTCTCATCGCGCAACTGGCGTTTGTGTGCCTTGGGGCCAGTGCGCGGATTTAGCTTCAGGAGAGATCGTTTGAGCAAGCTTTGCCAACGCATTCTCGCTACGGTTCTGCTCTCGATTGCCAATTCGAATCCTACGGCAGCCCAAAGTCTTGAGCATGAGGTGGCTCCAGCGGAAGAGCAATCCGGATTGCAAATGCGAGCGGAGCAGGTTGTGGCGCTTGTTAATGGTGAACTCGAGCCAGAGGAAGTTCTGTCCGAGAGCTTTCTTGCAGCGATACCGGCTGAGCGTTTCAAGGGCATTGCCCGCCAGCTGACAACGCAATTTGGCGCTGCAGTGGCTGTTGAAAGCCTTGATCCCTCCACCGGTCATCGGGCCGTTCTCGCCATCCGCATGGAGCGCGCCATTGCGAAGGGTGCTATCGCGATTGACCCAAGCATTGATCAACGGGTGAGTGAGCTTCTATTCCATACTTTTGACCCGGTGGATGATAGTCTTGCCAAAATCGAAGCTGATCTGGCAGCTCTCCCCGGCAAAGTCACTTGGCGGTTCGGGTCAATTGATGACAGGCTTAATGCCATCACATCTTCCGGGGCAGATGAGCAAATGCCCATCGGTTCGACATTCAAGCTCTATGTACTCGCAACACTTGCATGCGAAGTCGCCACAGGGAAGCGCAGTTGGAGCGATCAAGTGGCGTTAGGGCCAAACCGCAGTTTTCCCAGTGGAATGCTCCAAGATTGGCCCAAAGATGCGCCCCTAACGCTTCACACGCTCGCAAGTCTGATGATTTCCATCAGCGACAACACTGCCACCGATACTCTGATCGATGAACTCGGACGCGAGGCCATCATGGAGACGCTGATCGCGAGTGGCCATGCTCGGCCGGAACTCAATGATCCTTTCCTCAAGACACGCGAAATGTTTCTTCTGAAAGCAGGGCCTCCAGGGCGGCTCACAACCTACCAACGCAACGGCCCCGATGTGCGGCATCAAATATTGGACGGCATCGAAAATGTGGCTGTACCACCAAGAGAGGTCGCCGCAGCCTTCTCTGGCGCACCGGTGGCGTTGGATGTTGAGTGGTTTGCGAGTGTCCAGGACTTGGTCAATTTGCTTGATTACATGCGAAGAACTGCTGACCCGCAGGCCTTTGAGATAATGGCGATAAACCCTTCAATGCCCGAGGAGAGGCGAGCGGACTTTCACTTTGTCGGCTATAAAGGTGGATCGGAACCGGGAGTTCTCAATCTGACTTGGATGCTTGAGGACAAGAATGGTCAAGATTACGCCCTGATCTTGAGTCAGCGTGATGACGACGTGCGATTTGATCCATCTGCACTGGAACTTATCGCCCAGCGCCTGTTGTCTCTGGAACACTGATCCTCGCCCAAGCGTAGTGCTAATCAGGATCATTCGCGCAAGCCCTCTTGCACACCTCCATTTGCATCCTTATCGCGGCGCGGAACAGAATTACGTTTTGAAGGAAAACCCATGAGCGACACGAACGGCCAACGCTTTGAAGGCACCAGCAACTATATCGCGACCGATGATCTCAAAGTCGCGGTGAATGCCGCTGTGACCCTGCGCCGGCCGCTCTTGGTCAAAGGTGAACCCGGGACTGGTAAAACCGTTCTTGCCCATGAGATTTCCCAGGCGCTCGGCGCTCCGATGATCGAGTGGAACATCAAATCAACCACCAAAGCGCAACAGGGCCTCTACGAATATGATGCGGTTGCGCGCCTTCGTGACGGTCAGCTTGGCGATGAGCGGGTCCACGACATCAGCAATTACATTAAGAAGGGCAAACTGTGGGAAGCCTTCACCTCTGAGCAGCTCCCCGTTCTTCTTATTGACGAGATCGACAAGGCCGATATCGAGTTCCCGAACGATCTTCTTCAAGAGCTCGATCGGATGAGCTTCGACGTTTACGAAACGCAGGAGCGGATCGAGGCCAAAGAGCGCCCGATCGTGGTCATCACCTCAAACAATGAGAAGGAACTGCCCGACGCATTCCTTCGTCGTTGTTTTTTCCATTACATTAAGTTCCCTGATCGTGAGACCATGTCTTCGATTATCGATGTTCACTTCCCTGGCATTCAAAAGACGCTGGTGAAAAAGGCGATGGATATCTTCTACGAGCTGCGTGAAGTGCCGGGGCTCAAAAAGAAGCCATCAACCAGCGAACTTCTCGATTGGCTGAAGCTGCTGTTGAACGAAGACATGCCGTTGGAAGTGCTCCAAGACGCAAACCCCAATAGCGCGATCCCGCCGCTCCACGGTGCTCTGCTCAAGAATGAGCAGGATGTGATGCTGTTCGAACGCCTGGCCTTTATGGCGCGCCGCAATCCGAGCTAAATCCGCGATCCGTCGAGCGTGTAGGCGAACTTCAGATCGCCCCAACGCTCGCCGTTAATGCGAAGCGGAACATAGGCGCTGCGCACCACGCCATAGCCGCCACCTTCGGTAGGCTGACGGAAGACTGACAGACGATAAGGAGCCTCACTCCTTAGCGCTGCATGATCTGCATCATCCATCAGGATGCGGCCATTGCGGCAAAAGCGCGTGTCGTGCTCAAGTTCGCCAGTTGGTTTTTGCGCAAACCGTTCAATATGGGCGGGCATATACCCGTTGGTATCGGCGCACACGGTGGCAATCGATTCTTCGATGCTATCAGTTGATCGGTCCATAATTGGTTTCCAGACTCGCATTGCGAATTCGGTGATCCCGGTGGTGAAGCGCTCAGGCGCGGAGCCTTTGATGAGAGCATAATCCTGATCGAACACTGCGGCGCGACTTAGTTCACCGCTCGCGATAGCCGCTTCGGTTTCAGCAATGATTTCTCGGGCGACTTCCATGGCATGTTGAGCCATTGCGTCATCTTGAGGAGAAAGCCCTGCCTGAACCAGTCCATCGAACATGTCGTTGGCTATGCTCTCAAGGCCCACTGCTTCGCTTTGTGCGTCGGCAAGTTGCTTTTCGTTCTCGCGCGTGACGCGGTCGTAACTCTCCAGCACATCCTGCACTGCATTCACATGACCACTGATTGTCCCGGTTGAACGAGCGATGACATCGTTCTGCTTGTCGACCTCTTCAACAAGGCCACTCACATTCTCCATCGTCTTCTCGATCTGCGCAACTGAAGCTTTGGCTTCGCCGCTTGCCTGACTCCCCGCTTCGATCTTTGTGATGAAGGTGTTGGCTTCTTCATCCAGAGAGGAAATGGTGTGAGTGATCTCTTCAGTCGCTTTGCGTGTGTCATTAGCGAGGCTTTTCACCTCGTCTGCCACCACCGCAAAGGTCCGTCCGGCTTCCCCTGCGCGCATCGCCTCGATGGTTGCGTTTAGCGCAAGAATATTGGTCGTTTCAGCGATATCGTCGATATCTTTTGCGCTGCGGCGTACTTGCTCCATCGCTGCGGCAAAAGTCGTGACATGCTGGCCAAGAGTATCAACCATTTCAAGTAAATCATTGATCTGACCCAGCGAAGAATGGATCAGCGCCGACCCTTCGTTAAGCCGCTCGATCGCGCGCTCGGACAAGAGGCGAGCTTCGTCGCTCGCATCCGAGACCTTGGCCTGGTCGGCTTCCAGGTCTGCAACAGTGCCTTGGAGCGCATCATGCTCTGCCCGCAACATCTCAGAGGATGCAATCACCGCTTCAACCACGCCCGCAACCTGGCTGCATCCCACCGTAACTGCCCCGCAGTTCTCCGGGATGGCTTCAAGCGCCGAAGCGTCTGTCGCTTCAATTGCAATTGGTTTCATTAATCTGCGGCCCCATCTGTTATACGCGCGTGGTGGCGTGCCTTGGGCAGAGCGCTAACTAAGTTTGGTTAGCGAAACTTTAAAATGGGTCTCAACCAACGAGTATTCATACAAAAGCCCGCGTCTTTCAGACTGGCGTCTTAGCCTTCTAGCGGCTACATGGGGCTCATGTTTTTCAACTTCATGGATGAGTTGCGCGACGCTGGTATCGGCGCAAGTTTCAAAGAGCACCTAACATTGCTTGAGGCGCTCGAAAAGGACGTGATCGAGCAGACGCCTGAGGCGTTCTATTACCTCAGCCGTGCTACCTTTGTGAAAGACGAAGGAATGCTCGACCGGTTCGACCAGGTGTTCCACAAGGTCTTCAAAGGCATCATGTCCGATTATGGGCAGAACCCGGTCGATGTGCCTGAGGATTGGCTCAAATCCGTCGCGGAGAAATTCCTGACCGAAGAGGAAATGGCCGAGATTGAAAAGATCGGCGATTGGGACGAGCTTATGGAAAAGCTTAAAGAACGCCTCGCCGAACAGGAAAAGCGCCATGAAGGCGGGAACAAATGGATTGGCACCGGAGGAACATCTCCCTTTGGGAATTCAGGCTACAACCCCGAAGGCGTGCGCATCGGCGGCGAGAGTAAGCACAAGAAAGCCGTCAAGGTCTGGGAAAAGCGCGAGTTTAAAAACCTCGACAACACCAAGGAGCTGGGCACCCGCAACATCAAGATGGCCCTTCGCCGTCTTCGGCGGTTCGCCCGTGAAGGCGCGCAGGATCAGCTTGATCTGGACGCGACGATTGATGGCACAGCCAAACAAGGCTTTCTCGACATTCATATGCGAGCAGAGCGTCGTAACGCTGTGAAATTGCTCTTGTTCCTTGATGTGGGCGGTTCGATGGACCCTTTCATCAAGCTGTGCGAGGAACTCTTCAGTGCGGCCACCACTGAATTCAAAAACCTCGAGTTTTTCTACTTCCACAACTGCCTCTATGAAGGCGTTTGGAAGGACAACAAGCGCCGCTGGCAAGAGCGGGAAAAGACCTGGGACATCCTCCACAAATATGGCCACGACTACAAAGTGATCTTCGTGGGCGATGCGGCGATGAGCCCGTATGAGATTACCCATGCGGGCGGCTCGGTCGAGCATATGAACGAAGAAGCCGGCGCGCTTTGGATGAAGCGGGTGACGGACACTTATCCCGCAACCGTCTGGCTCAATCCCGTGCCTGAAAAGCAATGGGGCTATTCGCAATCGACCAAGATGCTCAAAGAGCTCGTGAACGACCGCATGTATGGGCTGACCTTAGAGGGGTTGGATGATGCGATGCGGGAGTTGAGTCGGAAGCAGGGGCATTGATGAATTGAATGCCTTGATTGAGTGGCTCGGTTCCAACGAGGGACTCGCTGGATGGGCGCAGTTCTTTGGATCAATGCTTGCACTTTTTCTAACTATTGTAATTGCAAGAGGCCCTGAAAAGCGTCGGAAGAGTCAGCTCAAGAAGGCAGCAGAACGGTTGTTGCAGCACGGGTACGAGGCGATCGAAAGCTATTCACGAACATCTGAATACTTTACGCCATTCCCGCTTTCCATTCGACAGGCCGCGTTAACATCGGAAGCTCTAGCGAACGACATATCAGATTTTCCAACGTACGAACTCGACGACCAAGGTCAGTTATCATTGGCCAGACGATTAACTGCCATGGCAAACGCCCTCAGATCTCATGCGCTTTCGCTGGAGGCAATCGCAAAGCAGGTAGAAGAGCTTGGCTGCGGACCGGGCGAGCTAGAGAGCTTAAAGACTATCAACTCACAGATACTAACCAACGTAACTGCACTAATAGAGGGTAAGTTACTCGATCGACCAAAACCCGAAAACTATGTTCAATAAATCAAATGCGTTCTAACAGTTTGCACCCAAGCGGCCTCGTCCGCTGACGCAATTGCATCCAGATCATCAGGCGACGCACTCGTATCATCTACCCAATCCCGCAAAGTTGGCCCGCCGTTGATCACATCGATTGCGAGCACATCGTTCGTGTACTCGTACTTAAAGTCCGTACCGCGCCACAGTTCGTAGTCCGGATAAAGTCGCCGGATCGCCTTGAACGCCAGCGCCTGCATCCTCCACGGTTTGAACGCCTCGTGATCGTATGCCGGCCCCTCCGCGTGGAGCATGATCGCATTGCACAGCTTCCCAGCGTGCTTGTGAAAGGTCGGCTCGAACCAGCAGTCGCGCATCGTCACACCAGCGCACCAATCGGGCGCTAGGCTCAGCATCTCCTTCCCAACCGCCTTCGCATCAATGTCTGGCGCGCCGAACAATACCTCTAAGGGTCGCGTGGTCCCCCTGCCCTCGCTCACTGTCGCGCCCTCGATCATCACCGTGCCGGCGTAGCATCGCGCCATGTTCAAACTCGCGGCATTGGGCGAAGGGTTGACCCAAATGCGGTCATGAGGCCACCCATAGCCGCTAGCAATGACATCGCCGCCCGCTTCAGGCTGCCAGCCCTCCATGGCAACAACCTTGTATTCTACTTCGAGCCCGAAGTGTTCAATGAACCAATGACCCATTTCGCCCATCGTTAAACCATGTCGCATGGGCATGGGCGCAGCGCCAACAAAGCTCTCATGCCCCGGCACCAGCAAAGTGCCCTCCACCGGGCGGCCAGCGGGGTTCGGGCGATCCAAAACCCACACCTCTTTGCCTAGCTTTTCCGCCTCTTCGAGGAGATAAAGGAGGGTCGTCACAAAGGTGTATATCCGGCAGCCCAAGTCCTGTAGGTCATAAAGAAACACGTCGGCAGTGCTCATCATCTGACCGGTTGGCCGCCGGACTTCGCCATAGAGCGAGAACACCGGAATTCCGTAGTCAGCATCCATCTCATCTTCGGTCTCGACCATATTGTCCTGCTTGTCGCCCTTAAGGCCATGCTGAGGACCAAACGCGGCGGTCACATTCACACCCGCCGCGATCAACGCGTCCAGGCTGTGTGTCAGATCTTCGGTAACGCTTGCAGGGTGAGCGATCAGGGCCACGCGGCGGCCTCTCAATTGTTCCAAAAGCTCAGGGCTTGCAAGCAGTCGATCCACGCCAAATTTCACGGAAGAAGTCATTGCGCAGAATTGAAGCAGTCCGACTTGGAACGCAATCCCGTTTGCATCGCTCACGCTTTGTAACCCACCGGTAAGTGTGTAGGCATGCACTGATGGATATCGATTGGACTTTGGCGATCATCGCAGCTCTCTGGGCGATCATCCTCGGCGGAGCTGGCGGTGCGCTGACAGAGATCGGCGAGTGGTACAGAAACCTCAAGAAACCGAGCTGGCAGCCACCCGATTGGCTGTTCGGCCCAGCATGGACTGTCATCCTCGGCCTTTCGGGATGGAGCTTGTATCTAGCCTACTCAAAAGCCCAATTCTTTCCCGACCATATCCTCATCGCGGCTCTTTTTGGCGTGAACTTTGTTCTGCACCTTGCCTGGTCACCGCTCTTTTTCAAATCAAAGCGGCCTGATTGGGCGCTGTTTGAGAATGTTTTCCTTTGGTTGTCGGTTGCCGCTTTGTGCTTTTTCCTGTCTGGATACTCCACCGTGGCAGCGTGGCTCAACGCGCCATACCTAGCATGGGTCAGTTTCGCGTTTGTACTCAATTGGAAGATCGTCCAGCTGAATCGTCCGTTTGGGCGAACAGCCGTCGATTAATGTGGACCTATGCGCGATCGAGCACCCATTGGCGACATGCCTCAGAATGAAACTCCGGCTTGCCTGGAGGAAAGGCCAAGGCCCAAAACTGCAAACTTCCGTCTGCGTGTTCGACGATTGCGTTCAATGCCACTTGCGCGGGGGTTGGTAAGTCACTGGCAATGTTAGCGACAAGCTCAAGTTCGCCTGCCCCGTCCGAAGAGCCATGTGCCACGCTCAATGAAATCGCATCAACCGGCGCATCGCGCATACCTTCGCGAAAACCATCGAAGTCATAGGCAGCCCACCGTCCCGAGAGCGATAGGTTGAATTCACGGTAATACGTCCCGCCAATCGGCTGCCAAAATATCTCGAAGCAGGTTGTCTTCCAAAGATCATCGGTGCGGATCGACGGAGCCGCCTCTGGCACCTTGATGCGGTCTACTCCACCATCGAGCCGAAAACGTGCCTCACAACCTACGTCTGTCGCATGAACCTCAGCGGTTACGGAGCGAATGGGGCCAAGGTCGCAAGCGTTGTGGAGCATAAGGGCTTTCATGCCGTTCCTATCGCCAAGTGAAACAAGGCGCGCAAGTGACTTCCCCGCGTCCATGCACACTGTTAAGCGCTCCCTCATGACTTACGAATCCGATCTGCTGTGTCTGCTTGAGGAACGCGGCCACTTGCACCAAATCACCGATCCGGGCGCACTGGACGCTCTTGCAAGCAAGCAGGTCATCACCGGCTATGTTGGCTTTGACCCAACCGCCTCTTCGCTCCACATCGGCAACCTTGCTTCGATCATGTTGCTGCGCCGTCTGCAACAAGCAGGGCACCGGCCGATTGTCATTATGGGCGGTGGCACAGCCAAGGTTGGCGATCCATCAGGTAAGGATGAAACCCGCCAGTTGATGACCGAGGAGCGGCTCGCATCAAACATCGCCGGGATCAAAGGTAGCTTTGAGCGTATCCTTGAATTTGGCGACAGCACAACTGGCGCGCTGCTTATCAATAATGACGATTGGCTAAGTAAGCTCGGCTATGTGGAGATGCTGCGCGATGTGGGCCCGCATTTCACGATCAACCGAATGCTGACGTTTGATTCGGTAAAGCTACGCCTCGATCGAGAGCAGCCTCTGAGCTTCCTCGAATTCAACTACATGATCATGCAGGCCTACGATTTTCTCGTACTGGCGCGCGATTATGATTGCAGATTGCAGCTAGGCGGCTCGGATCAATGGGGCAATATCGTCAACGGGATTGAACTTAACCGCCGTATTGATGCGCGAGAGGTTTATGGCGTTACTGCGCCCCTCATCACCCGCGCGGACGGTGCCAAAATGGGCAAGTCTGTAGATGGGGCCATCTGGCTCAATGAAGATGCGCTGCCCGCCTATGATTTCTGGCAATATTGGCGCAACACCGATGACCGGGACGTAGGGAAATTCCTTAAGCTCTTCACCGATTTGCCCTTGGAAGAAATCGCAAAGCTCGAGGCTCTTGAGGGTGCTGAAATCAACCACGCCAAGACGGTGCTCGCGAATGAGGTTACGGCCTTGGTGCGTGGGTTTGAAGCTGCAAAGGCGGCGGAAGCCACTGCGAGGGAAACCTTTGCTGGTGGTGGCGCAGGCGAGGACCTACCGACGTTCGCGGCGGGTTCAGGCGGAGAAAGGCTCTTGCAAGTACTGACCGGGATAGGCTTCACAGCCTCAAACGGGGAGGCCAAACGCAAGATCGCCGAGGGCGCAGTCAAGGTGGATGGCGATGTCATCCTTGACGCTGGCTTCGTCGTTCACCCGCGTGAAGGCGAGCCCTTGAAGCTCAGTTTGGGAAAGAAGAAGCACGGCCTCATTACCGTGTGATCGGATCGCCGAGTGCGCACGCGCCAAAGGTTTGGATGGCTTAGACATAGGGTTAACTTTGTAGCTGTCCCAAGCGCTTTACTAAATATCAGCCTTTCTCCGGCACTTTACAAATTGTCCGTGAGGGTGCGGACCTTTGAAGAAGGAGGGCTTGGCCTGTGGCAGCCGGAGCAAATCTGAGTGTAACCGATATGCGGCGCGCTGCGCGCCACCCAGTGGATTTCCCCGTGATCGTCGAGCATCACTCGAAAGGCGATATCAATCTGCACGTCTGCAATATCTCAGCGCATGGATTTATGGTCGATGATGCAGAAAGCCTGGGACGCGGTGAACGCGTCATCATTCGCTTGCCCGTAGTCGGTCGAATCGAAGCTTATGTCATCTGGACTCGTGAAAACCGGGCTGGTTTCCAGTTTGAGCGGATTATCCGTCTCGATGATTTTGTCACGATGATAGATACGCTTCAGCCCAATCCACGCCTTCGGCGCGATCGCTAAAACCCAGATTCTCACGACAACTGACACCACTCGCTTGGCAGGACGCTTCGCGCCTGTCATGGCGCTTGCGTGATATCCCAAGCCGCCACTCACCCGTTCCAGATCCACAATTTCCGCGCCTATTGGGCCGCGCGTCTGAGCATGACCCTTGCGCAAGACGCTATGCTTCTGGTTATCCAGTGGCAGGCCTACAATCTGGCGCGCGATGCCGGGATGAATGTAGCCGAGGGCGCTGGCCAACTGGCGATAATTGGCCTCTTGCAATTTCTGCCGCTTTTCATTCTGACTCCGTTCTCAGGCCTTGCCGCTGACCGCTTCGACAGGCGGTTGCTAGGCCTCCTGACAGTATTGTTGCAGTTCCTATGCGCCGGCGCGCTGCTATGGGGCACATGGGTCGGTGAGATTTCGCTCCCCATCCTCTTCGCAGTATCGATAGCACTCGGCATCGCCCGCGGATTTGCCGGGCCTGCCTTTTCCGCACTCTCGCCTAACCTTGTGCCAAAGGAATTGCTGCCCACGGCAATTGCACTTTCGTCAATCTCTTGGCAGGTCGGCAGGCTAGTCGGGCCAGCAATCGGGGCGGTGCTCTATGCTATTGAGCCCACCCTCCCCTACCTTGGAGCAAGCGTGCTTTTCACGGTTGCATTCATCTCGCTGGGCCTAGTCGGGAAAGTTCCCCAGCCTGCCATGCGCAAGGACCAGCGCCCTATCGGCGCAATCGTCGATGGCCTTGCTTATGTTGGGCGGAACAAGATGGTCTTGGGTGCGATAACGCTGGACCTGTTTGCGGTGTTTCTCGCTGGAGCTAATGCGCTCATTCCGGTCTTTGCACGCGACATTCTGCAAACCGACGAGATCGGTCTCGCAATGCTTGCATCAGCCACGCCAGCGGGCGCTATCGTGACTGGCCTATTCTTCTCGGTCAGGCCTCTAAAAACCAATGTTGGCCCAAAAATGCTTTGGGCGGTTGGTGTTTTTGGTGTCGCTACAATTGTCTTCGGCCTCTCGATCAGCCTACCGCTCAGCCTTGCGATGTTGTTCATTATCGGTGCCGCTGACATGTTCAGTGTCTACGTGCGCCAATCGCTGATCCAATTGCATACACCCGACGATAAGCGCGGACGCGTGTCTTCCGTTAGCATGCTCACAATTAGCGCATCCAATGAAGGCGGCGATGCGTTCTCTGGCGCTCTGGCCTATGCCATGGGCCCTGTCGCAGCACTAGTTGTCGGCGGAGTGGGCGCAATCGTGACTGTTGCTGCTTGGAGCCGAATTTTCCCTGTCCTACGCACAACGAAAACCTTCGATCCGCCAGATGATCTGCTAGAAGGTGGCGTGAAAAGAGATTCTCAGGAGGACCTGACATGAAAGCTGCAAACATTCTCGAGACAATCGGCGGTACTCCGCACATCCGCCTGTCCAAGCTGTTCCCAGATCATGAGGTCTGGCTGAAATCTGAGCGCAGCAATCCGGGCGGATCAATCAAGGACCGCATCGCGCTCGCTATGGTGGAGGATGCCGAAGACAAGGGACTGCTCAAAGCTGGTGGAACCATCGTCGAACCGACCAGCGGCAACACCGGGATCGGCCTTGCCATGGTGGCGGCGGTCAAAGGTTATGAGCTCGTCCTCGTCATGCCCGAAAGCATGTCAATTGAGCGTCGCCGACTGATGCTCGCCTATGGCGCGACCTTTGATCTGACCCCGAAAGAAAAAGGAATGAAGGGCGCCATTGCCCGCGCGACCGAGATCGTCGACACCACCGAAGGGGCTTGGATGCCGAGCCAGTTCGACAATAGCGCGAACCCCGCGATTCACGCCCACACCACTGCTCAGGAAATCCTAGCTGACTTCATTGATACTCCGGTTGACGTGATGATCACCGGCGTTGGCACCGGAGGGCACCTGACGGGATGTGCCGAAGAGCTTAAAAGGCATTGGCAGAACTTCAAAGCTTACGGAGTGGAGCCCGTTCTTTCTCCAGTGATCAATGGCGGTGAGCCTGGCCCTCACCCAATTCAGGGCATCGGTGCGGGCTTCATCCCGGGTAACCTTCATACCGATGCAATTGATGGTGCGATTAAGGTCGACGCTGAAGATGCGAAGGAAATGGCCCGCAGAGCGGCACGAAAGGAAGGCATGTTGATCGGCATTTCTTCGGGTGCCACTCTGGCTGCGATTGCGCAGAAATTGCCTGAGCTTGACGCAGGCACCCGCGTGCTCGGCTTCAACTACGATACCGGTGAGCGCTATCTCTCGGTACCCGAGTTCTTACCAGTCGAATAGGATCCGAATGGGGGGCTCTCAGATGGCTCAACATGAACACAACCAAGGGCAGGAACCACGTCCATGGATCATCAGGGTAGGCTCAAGACTGCGCCGTCGGATCGACCGGATCAGCACGGCTAGCTCAATCATCCCGGTTGAGCCATTGCTAAGCGAAGAGCATTTCTCTTGGACCAAGGCGATTGCCGAACATTGGGAAGACATCGCCGCTGAGGCAGATACGGTCATAAGACACCGCGAGGCTATCCCTCCCCTGCGCGAACTCTCACCAGACCATCGCAACACCGGGCGCGATGGCAAATGGCGTTCGTTCTTCCTGTTTGGTTATGGCTACAAAGTGCCGGAAAATTGCGCGCGGGCTCCCAAGACTGCAGCGTTGATGGAGAAAGTACCTGACCTCAATTCTGCTTTCTTTTCCATCCTTGATCCGGGCGCAACGATCCCTCGCCATCGCGGCGTCACGCGCGGGCTCATTACCTGCCATCTAGGAGTAAAGATTCCAAAGGATGCACCTAAATGTTGGATCGAAGTTGAAGATCAAAAAACCCATTGGAACAACGGGAAATGGCTGGTCTTTGACGATTGCTTTGAACATGAGGTTGCCAATGAGACTGACGAAATGCGCGTCGTCCTTCTGGTCCAGGTGAAACGCCCCATGCGGCTTTTGGGCAAGCTTGTGCACGACACATGGCTATGGGCCATCCGCAAATCACCCTTCGTCCAGGACGCACGCAAGAATTTCGACAAATGGGAAGAGGCTTTCGCGACCGCCGAAGCCAACGAGCCTGCTTAACAGCAATTCCACTTCGGAGGGCAGCGGAATTGACTGCAATCACCATCCACAAAACCGAGAAGCCGAGCGATGGGGAATACGCTAGAACCCTGGAGATCCTCAGGACATTCACTAGATCCAGTGTTCCCATCCTCGACAATCATGATTTTGCCCTTCTTCTTAAGGACAAAGCGAATGTGCTCGTCGGCGGCCTTATCGCCCAATCGCGCTGGGGCGGATTTCACATTGATATCCTCACCCTTTCCGAACATCTGCGTGGCCAAGGTTGGGGCAAAACCTTACTCAAGAAAGCGGAAACGGAAGCGCGCGCACGCAAATGCCATCACATGCGCCTCGACACATATGCCTTTCAAGCGCGTGCCTTTTACGAAGCACATGGCTTTGAGGTATTCGGCCAGATTGACGGACCAGAGCCCTACTACCCGCACTACTTTATGATGAAGCCGCTGGCTTAAGTCAGTTGGCTTCTACTCGCTGATCATCACAGTCTCCCCGATCCGGGCCGCTTCGATTTCCTCATCGCTGAACGGCAGGCGGTGCCATTTCTTCTCCGAATACAGCCGGGTCTGATCAGCGTAGAAAGGAGAAACAGGATCCGTGCTTTGTGAATAGCTCAGGATCGCATCAGCAACCGGTCCATCGTCGTCAAAACCAACGATCTGGATATAGCTTGACCCATGGCGTGGGGTAAGGCCGCCCTCCACTTTCCTTCCGATCTGCATATTGAGAATGCCGGGTCCGCCAGGACCGCCATGGATGGCGATTTTTTCGTCACCATCTGTTCGTGTTTGGACAGCACCCCAAGGTGCATCGAGCGGGATGCTCTCAGAGGTGATTTCCTCAGCTGCCTCGCGCAGTGCATTCAGAAGCTTCTCGCCTCGCTCACCCTCAACATTCAAATTGTTTGGCGTTGCAATCGGATCTTCCGGATCAAAGTCTGTAAGCCAGAAGCCCGAGTCCCTCGGCACCTTGTCCCAGAACGTCAGAAAAAGGTGCGCGCCCTTGCTCTCATTGTTCACTCGCCGATCCCAGTCGGCAAGAACACCGCATGGTTCAGCGAGCGCATTGTTGCCCGCGCAAAGACCCAGAACTTCATCCATAATCATATCAGCGACAAGAACTTTGTTGCCGAAGACAAGCTCTTGAGCGCGGGCGTGGTCCATCTGAGCCTCAGTCAGCATTGCTTCAGTCTCGGTAAAGTTTGATCGTGTGCGTAGAGACAGCCGAGTCTTGTGTTCGCCAAGGATCGGCGACAGTTCGCGGTAAGGCTCGCCCGCATGGCTGAGCCAATAGCTGTCGTTAGAATTGGTGACATAGTCGCGGCGAATGCGTGAAGCTTGATCAGTTCCGGGCATCAGACCGGGCTGAGATGCGGTTGTTGGCTGCGTCATCCAATCGCATTCAGAACGGCTCCCATCAAGAAGAATGATCTGGCTTGCGACCATCGCGGAAAACGGCGTTGCGCAGGCGGTGGCGAACTCTTTGCCCACATTGGGCACGGCGGTGATGTCAGCATGCAGAGCGCGGCCCTCTCGGTCGGCTGCAATTGTGTTCACCCACGGGATGCCGAGCGTTTCGCTAATTGCGCTTTCCACTTCGCCCACAGTACTCGAAAATCCAATACCAAGCCAAGCATCCATCCCGCGCTGATTACCGGTATTGGCATCGCGCAGTGTGAAGGCCATTTGCCGAGTCCATTGTGCACCCGCACTCGGGAGCGAGACAACAGGACCGAACTGGGTCGAATAAAGGACCGTTTCATAAGGCTCCTTCCCATCCGGCATCGGCACGCTGACAAGGGTTTCTTCCATCGGCACTGCTTCGCCATCAACCATGTAGCTAGTCGCGTCACCGTCCGCGAGTTGAAGCATGTAGACGGTAAAGTGGCGCGCAGCCGTCACCGTGTGGGTCCAGGCGACATCCTTGTTAAAGCCGAGCGTCGGAAGGGGCGTGCCGGCAATGCCAACGCCCATGACGTCATAGCCATTTGGCCCCTTTACGTGCATCTGCCAAAAACGTGCCGGCCCTTCCCACGGGAAGTGTGGATTGCCGATCAGAAGGCCTTTCCCATCCACCGTCGCTTCCGAGCCAAAGGCCCAGCCATTGCTGCCATAATTGGGGTCAGGCGGTCCGGGGAATGCTATCGATTGCGGATCAGCGATTGCCACGCTTTCGCCCGGAGGAGCCGCCTTCGCAATCGCGCCCGCAAATGCGAGCGAGCTTGCCAAAAGCATCGTCTTTTCATTGAGACGCAGCATGTCATCGGTGGTGATTGGGCGCACCCATTCCGCATCTTTGCATTCCTTAGGCAAGCTTGCCACCGGATTGTCGAAGAGGAAACGGTTATACCCCGCCACATAACCTGCAATCAGAGCCTGATTGGTCGCGCTGGACTTGGCCAACCCTTTACGCAGACCGGATATATCGATCTGGCTGCGGTAGAAAATGTCAGAGGTGAGATTATCCGCCCCACGAAGACCGAGCGGCGTTGGTGTCTCCGGCCCCCAATGCATCGAGCGCTCCCCCCGCACAGTGGTGAATTCCTCAGCGAGCATGCAGATATTGTCCTCCGCATAGGCATAAGCAACGCCGTACCCGACACCTTCCCAGGTATCCGCCTCGATATGGGCGATGTTGTGAGTGGTTCGGGTGATGTCGGCCTTAAATGGGCTATCGTCCTGAGCGATTGCCGCAGTGCCAAGTGCGGTTGATGCCAACAAGGCCCCCAGTCCAGTTGCCAGATTGCGCATACTCACTCTCCCTACTTTCCTTTGAGCACAAGGCTATTGAGGGTGAGAGCATCTGGCAAGCGTGTCTGTGATCTGCATCAACCTTTGGCGCAAAGGAAAAGCCCCCGCAGGCTCAACGCTTGCGAGGGCTTTCAATTTTTTGCGTGCGCGCTTTAGGCGGCGGTTGAAAATGCCTCTTCAGGAAGAGCCATCATGTTCTCACTACCCGCTTCAAGCTTGCGGCGAAGCGCGCCTGCATCCGGAAGGAACCGCTCAGCATAGTAGGCCGCAGACGTCATTTTCGCTTCGTAGAATGCCTTATCTTCCGGAGCACCAGCAAGAGCGGCAGCAGCCGTCTTGGCTTGCTTGAGCCAGAAGAAACCGATCGTCACGATGCCCATAATGTGCATGTAATGATGTGCACCGGCACCCAGGTGATTGGGGTTGGCCATCGCGTTTTGCATGAACCACATGGTCGCTGCCTTCTGCTCACTCAGCGCTTTCTCGATTTTGGTCGCGAGATCAGCAAGAGCATCATTGCCTTTGGCTTCAGCGATCTCATCATCGATCATTTTGAAGAAAGCTTGGATCGCACGGCCACCTTTGCTGGCGAGCTTGCGACCACAAAGGTCCATCGCCTGCACGCCGTTGGTGCCTTCATAGATCATCGCAATGCGGCTATCGCGCACGAATTGCTCCATGCCCCATTCCTTGACATAGCCATGCCCGCCATAGACCTGCTGCATGTTGTTCGCGATGTCATAGCCCTTGTCGGTGCCGTAGCCTTTGATCACCGGAGTCATGATGCCGATGAGATCGTCAGCCAGCTGACGCTCTTCTTCAGTTTGGGCCTTGTGGGTGAGGTCCACTTGGAGAGCACCCCACAGGCACAGCGCGCGCATGCCTTCGTTGAAGACCTTTGCGTCCATCAGCATGCGGCGCACATCGGGGTGCACGAAGATTGGGTCCGCTTTTGCTTCTGGCTCAGCCGGTCCCGCCAGTGCGCGGCCCTGACGACGGTCAAGTGCGTAAGTGACGCCGTTCTGATAAGAGACTTCTGCCTGTGCGAGCCCTTGAAGACCGACCCCCAGACGCGCCGCGTTCATCATAACAAACATGGCGGCCAGACCCTTGTTTTCCTCGCCCAGCATATAGCCGGTGGCTTCATCATAGTTGAGGACGCAAGTCGAGTTGGCGTGGATGCCCATCTTCTTTTCGATAGAACCACAGGTGACACCATTGCGCTCACCCGGCGCGCCGTTTTCGTCGAGGACGAACTTGGGCACGATGAAGAGCGATATGCCTTTCGAGCTGTCGGGTGCGCCTGGTGTCTTTGCCAGAACAAGGTGGATGATATTGCTAGTGAGATCGTGCTCGCCCGCGGAAATGAAGATCTTTGTGCCGGTGATCTTGTAAGAGCCATCCGCTTGCGGCTCTGCTTTGGTCCGGATCAGGCCAAGATCGGTCCCGCAATGCGGCTCTGTCAGGTTCATAGTACCTGACCATTCACCTGTGATCATCTTGGGCAGATACGCTTCCTTCTGCTCCTGCGTACCAGCAGCTTCGAGAGCCGCCGACGCTCCATTGGTGAGGCCCGGATACATGCCGAAAGCTTGGTTTGCAGAAGCTGTAAACTCTTCAACTACCATCGCGAGCGTGTGTGGGAGACCTTGCCCGCCAAACTCCTCAGGCTTCGCCAAAGTTGCCCAGCCAGCTTCGACATAGGCGTCGTAGGCTTCTTTAAAGCCATTGGGCGTTGTCACCGAACCGTCTTCGTGGCGGGTGCAGCCCTCTTCATCCCCTGACTGGTTGATCGGAGCCAGCACTTCCGAACAGAACTTGCCAGCTTCATTTACAATCGTATCGATCATATCCTGCGAGGCATTTTCGAAGCCTGGCAGATTACCGTAGCTCGCAAGGTCGAGCATTTCATTGAGGACAAAGCGTGTGTCGCGGGTCGGGGCGGTGTAAGTTGGCATCAGAAGATCCCTTTTTTCGAGCGGGTGCAGTAATATATGGTGTTCGTCATGAATCGCCTTTGGTTACGGAAAGGCGGAGTAATGTCGATCAGCCCAAATCGAGTTTTTCAATCTCATTGACAAAATCGCTGAGCTCTTTGATCGAGCTATCAATATCGGCGCGCTGCTCTTTAAGCTTTGCGATATGCGCGCGGCATCTCTCAATCGTGACGCGGCGTTGTTCAACGCGGCCGTCGTCAAGATCATAAAGGTCAATCATTTCTCGAATTTCGGTAAGGCTAAATCCCACGTTCTTGGCACGCATGATCCAGGCAAGACGTGCGCGATCACGCTTGGAATAAACGCGGGTAAGCCCCACGCGAGCTGGACTGATTAGCCCTTCATCCTCGTAGAAGCGCAATGCACGAGCGGTACAGCCGAACTCGGACGTCAAATCGGAAATTGAGAATTGTTCACGTGCAAGATCATCCGGGCGATCCAGATGTGCGCCATTGCGGCGATGCTCTTTAGAGCCATCACGGGTGTCAGTGAGCGATTCGGTGTGCGTGTCCATTTCAACGGACTACCTTACCTTTACGTCAGCGTCAAGTATTGACCTTTACGAGAGCAGATACATCTTCGGCTTCTGAAACAAGCCGCCGATAGAAGCACGACCTGCGTCCCGTATGACACGTTGGACCCGCCGGATTTGCGTAAATGACGAGCGCGTCCTGGTCGCAATCGACCAAAATCTCGACCACGTTCAAAACATGCCCGCTCGTCTCGCCCTTCATCCAGAGCTGTTGCCGAGAACGAGACCAAAAGGTCACCTTTCCGCTTTCCCGCGTTCTCACAATCGCCTCTTCATTCATAAATGCCACCACCAATACGTCTTTGGTAACTGAGTCGAGCACCACAGCAGACAACAATCCATTTTGATCAAACTTGGGCGCGAACACATCGCCCTCTTCGCGCGTTTCTGCGCTTAATGGTATGACGGCAGACAAGAATGCTCTCCCAAAACGTAACAAACTGAGACGCGAAACGATCAGAGGTTCAACACATGCGACAGAATGTTGCATGATAACCACATATGAACGCCAAAATACGTGCATTTACATGATTGGACTTTAAGATCGGGAACCGCAGTGGAACAACCTTTCTCACGGATGCCACAAAGCATCCATCCACCTAACAAACGGTGTTGTCAAACGCCGGGTTCAGGGGGTTGTCGACCAGAGCCAACAGCGGGGTGTTGGAGTGGTCGATTGAACGAATGAGGGACCAGGTCCTGAAGGCGAAGTTAGGGGGTCGCCTTCTGAGCTCTCTAAGAGCGGATCTCAACCGTTTCGTCACGTGGCGCCCGGGGCTTAACGGCCTCGGGCGTTTCGGTATCTGAGGCAGATTTTTGTTCACTTAAGCCTGCGACGCTCTGTCTGCGCGCGCAAAACAGGCGATGCGGACCGAATGAACTTCAGCACCAAGCAGTGCTTCCACACAAGCATTGCTTGTAGCACCGCTGGTTAGAACATCATCGACCAAGATAATGGCCCGATCCTTGATCGCTTCCCTGGCGTTAGCGCGTACAACTATTGCCCCCGCGAGCGCCTTATGACGTTGCTTAGCGCTCATATTGCCGAGGCTAGGCGTTCGCTTCTGTCGGATGAGAGCATCGACCTTGAGCTCACCCTTGCCCGCCTCCGCCACTTCGCGTGCTAGCAGGGCGGCCTGGTTGAAACCGCGATGCCAAATGCGCGTGCGGTGGAGCGGGACCGGGACGATGAGCGGCGCGTCCCCCTTTTCGAGTTGGATACGCGAGGCCATCATTCGGCCAAGAAGAGGCGCGAGCGCCAGTTTGCCTCCGTGCTTGAACTTCAGAATCAGGGCGCGAGACATATCATTGTAAAGGGTCGCTGCGATGATCCCTGAGTGATGCGCACCATCCTCGGTTGATGGTTTGTGCTCACCACCTGGAAACTCAAGTTCTCCCCAGCAATCAACGCACAAGGAGCCCTGGTTAGCCGTCGCAACTCCACAAGAGGGGCAGCGTGGTGGGTAGACCAGATCGACAAGCGGCCGAACGCTCTCTTTGATTTCCTTAGTAAGGTACGCAGACCATGCCATCGATCAACACAGTGCACCTCTTGCGCGACCGCGGCAAGCGCGCCTAGGGAGCCGTCATGTCGCCGCCCAAAGTCCCGCAGATTTTCAACCGTAAAGCCAGCAGCGCCAAATGGGCGCGTGCGCGCGCTCGGCAGGCGGATGTGAACAGCGCTTCCTATCTCTATGACGCGATCGCAGAAGACATCGCAGATCGATTGGGTTTCATGCGGTTTGACGCTAAGAACGCGTTGATAGTGGGTGATGTGACTGGCGGTTTGGGCGCTTCTACAAGCGCGCATCTCGGCGATTTCGATGAGGAAACTCCGGGCGCTTTCGAGGAGTATGACCTGATTGCCCATGTGCTCGGGCTTGGCACAGTGAACGATCTGCCAGGCGCGCTCATCCATGCCCGCAATGGCCTCAAAGAAGGTGGACTGTTTGTCGCAGCTTTTCCGGGAGCTGGGTCATTGCCCGTACTCCGCCAGATCGCTCTCGAGGCGGATGGAGAGCGGCCCGCGGCCCGAATGCACCCGCTGGTGGACAGCCGCGCTGGGACGGCGTTGCTCGAACGCGCCGGTTTTACGCGCAAGGTGGTAGACAGTTTCCCTCTGAAAGTGCGCTTTTCATCGCTCAGCCAACTTATGAGCGACCTAAGGGACCACGGCCTGACCCGTTCCCTTACCAGTCCCGTTCCACCATTGACCCACGATTGGATAGGGCGGGCCGAAGCTGCCTTTGATGGATTACGCGAGGACGATGGGAAGGTCACAGAGACCTTCGAAATCCTTGTCCTTACAGGTTGGCGGTAATACCTATTTGAGTGCTGCTTGAGCTGCTGCAAGCCGGGCAATCGGTACGCGGTACGGCGAAGCGCTGACGTAATCGAGGCCGACGTTCTCACAAAATGCGATCGATGCAGGGTCGCCGCCGTGTTCGCCGCAGATCCCAAGCTTAATGTCGGGCCGCGTCGCCCTGCCCCGCTCAGCGGCAAGTTCGACCAGTTGGCCAACGCCTTCCACATCAAGGCTCACAAACGGATCGCGCGCGAAAATGCCCTTCTCTACATAGGGCGCGAGGAACCTTGCGGAATCGTCCCGGCTGACCCCAAGGGTGGTTTGCGTGAGGTCATTAGTGCCAAAGCTGAAGAACGCGCCTTCCTCAGCGATTTCCCCCGCCATCAGAGCCGCGCGCGGGAGTTCGATCATAGTGCCCACAAGGTAATCAACCTCAGCGCCCTTCTCGGCAAAGACCTTTTGCGCAGTCTCATCGATAAGCGCTTTGAGGATGGCGAGCTCTTTTGATGTTGCCACCAGCGGGATCATGATCTCGGGCAATGGAGCCTCGCCAGAGGACGCTTTCACATCGCAAACAGCCTCAAAAATGGCTCGCGCCTGCATCTCGTAGATTTCCGGGAAGGTGATGCCCAAACGGCAGCCCCGGTGGCCCAGCATTGGATTGAACTCGTGCAGCTCGTTCGCCCGACGCTTGAGATGTTCAACGCCAAGCCCTGTCACATCGGCAAGCTCTTCAAACTCTGCATCTTGCGTGGGCAAGAATTCATGCAATGGCGGATCAAGTAGACGGATCGTGCAAGGCAGGCCTGCCATTACCTCGAAGATAGCAGTGAAGTCGGCGCGCTGTTCGGGAAGCAGAATGTCCAGCGCAGCGCGGCGTCCCGCGTCCTCTTCAGCGAGGATCATCTGGCGCACGGCCTTAATCCGGCTTGCGTCAAAGAACATATGCTCCGTGCGGCAAAGGCCTATGCCTTCTGCGCCGAACTGCCGCGCCATCTTACAATCCGCTGGCGTTTCGGCATTGGTGCGCACTTTCATGCGGCGGTGAGCATCGGCCCACACCATGAGGGTGCCAAAGTCACCGGCAAGTTCAGGCTCAACCGTGGGCACAATCCCCAGCATAATCTGACCGTTAGCGCCGTCGAGTGTGATCTCGTCGCCCTCTTTGAGGTCTTCGTAACCGATCTTCAAAGTGCGCGAGGCAAGGTCGATGGAAACCGCGCTCGCTCCCGACACGCAAGGCCGCCCCATGCCGCGTGCAACTACCGCTGCGTGAGACGTCATGCCGCCTCTTGCCGTCAAAATGCCTTGCGCTGCGTGCATGCCGTGAATGTCTTCGGGCGAGGTTTCGACGCGCACAAGAATGACCTTCTCACCGCGTTCCACCCATTGTTCCGCCGTATCGGCATCAAGCACAATCTTACCAGCAGCCGCGCCCGGCGAGGCTGGCAGACCAGTGCCGAGGATGTTGCGCTGCGCTTCGGGGTCAAGCGTCGGGTGAAGCAGTTGGTCAAGCGCCATGGGATCAACCCGGCCCACCGCCTCTTCCTCCGTGATGAGGCCTTCGCCTTCCATATCCACCGCCATGCGCAGTGCGGCTTTCGCGGTGCGCTTACCTGAGCGGGTTTGCAGCATCCAAAGCTTGCCACGTTCAACGGTAAACTCGATGTCCTGCATATCTTTGTAGTGACCTTCGAGCAGATCGAAGACGCGCGCGAGTTCGGTGTAAGCCTCTGGCATCGCTTCTTCCATCGAAAGCGGCTTTGCGCCTGCGGTCTCGCGGGCAGCTTTGGTGAGGTATTGCGGCGTACG
Source organism: uncultured Erythrobacter sp. (assembly GCF_947502395.1). GTDB lineage: Bacteria > Pseudomonadota > Alphaproteobacteria > Sphingomonadales > Sphingomonadaceae > Erythrobacter. The sequence goes on along the minus strand of NZ_CANMZM010000001.1, from coordinate 329,246 downwards.
GATACCCGCGACAACGTCCTCGCCCTGCGCGTTGATGAGATATTCGCCGTAATAGGCGCGCTCACCCGTTGCTGGATCGCGGGTGAAGGCAACGCCGGTGGCCGAGGTGTCGCCCATATTGCCGAACACCATCGCCTGCACATTGACGGCAGTGCCCCAGTCACCGGGAATGTCGTTGAGGCGGCGATACACCTTGGCGCGGTCTGAATCCCAGCTGTCGAATACGGCGCGGATCGCACCCCAAAGCTGTTCATTCACATCTTGCGGGAAAGGCTTGCCCCATTCAGTTTCAACGATGCCTTTGAACTCGGCGACAAGCGCCTTCCAATCGTCGGCTGAAAGCTCTGTATCGGCGTAGAAACCGTTGTCTTCCTTGCAGACTTCTAGAGCTTCTTCGAACAGGCCGTGATCAAGGCCGAGCACCACATCGGAATACATCTGGATAAAGCGGCGATAGCTGTCCCATGCGAAACGCTCATCGCCAGATGTTGCCGAAAGCCCCTCAACGGTCGCGTCATTCAGCCCCAAGTTGAGGACCGTGTCCATCATTCCCGGCATCGAAACCCGCGCGCCGGAACGCACTGACACCAGCATCGGGTCAGCCGCATCGCCAAAGCTTTTGCCAACCGATTTTTCGATATGCCCAATCGAAGCCGTGACCGCCTCGCGCAGCGCATCAGAAAATTCCGCGCCGTCTTGCAAATACGCGACGCACTCTTCGGTGGTGATGGTGAAACCGGGAGGGACCGGCAGGCCGATGCTCGCCATTTCGGCAAGGTTTGCGCCCTTGCCTCCGGTGATTGTCTTGTCGCCCTGACGCGGGTCTGAATGAGCAGCAGAGCCGCCAAAGGGGTAGACTGTTTGGACCATCAACCTTCAATCCTTGAGAAATCTGCGACTTCGTGCACCGCACTGCGTAGGCGCGCTAGGAGACCAAGCCTACTATCACGTTTAACCGTATCCTGATCATTGACCGTAACGCCTTCAAAGAACGCGTCGATGGGCGCGCGCAAGGATGCAAGCGCTTCCATAGCGGCTTCAAAATCTTCGGCTTCAATGGCGGAAGCAGCCTTTGGTTCTGCTGTATCAAGCGCATCGATCAAAGCAGCTTCGGCAGGCTCAGGCGCTGGGTTTGTCGCACCGGGCTGCCACTCCTCTTTCTTGAGGATATTCGCCGCACGCTTGTACCCAGCGAGCAGGTTTGCGCCGTTGTCGGTTTCGATGAAACGTTGGAGGGCATGGACGCGCCCGAGCAGACGGACGAGATCGTCCTCTCCGCCAAGCGCAAACACCGCGTCGATAAGATCGTGGCGAACGCCAGCTTCGCGCTGTTGGACTTTGAGGCGGTCTGCGAAGAATTCGAGAATAGGTAGGATCAAACCCCGCTTTACATACTCTAACATATCCGGATCGAGTCGCCGCTTTTGTCTATGCGCATAAAGCTCAATGGCCGAGGAAAAGACCTTTTCCCGGACATTCTCTTCCAGATTGCCCTGCTGTTGCTTTGCCGCTGTCCACGCATCGAAAGTCTTGAGCCTCTCGTATCGCTCTTGGACGCGATCAAAAATTATGAAGACCGCCATTCCGAGCGAAAAGCGAAGGCCGTTTCCGTCCATCAGCGCTAAAATCCCAAGGCACGCCCTCCTAAGAGCGAACGGATCTTTGGAACCAGTTGGTTTCTCCCCAGCGCCCCAAAGCGAAACCAAAGTATCCAACTTATCCGCCAAGCTCACAGCCACCGTCACGGGCGCAGTCGGCACATCATCGCCCTGTCCCAACGGCTTATAGTGATCGCGGATCGCGTCTGAGACTTCTTGCGGCAGGCCCTCTTTCTCAGCGTAGTAGCCACCCATCAAGCCTTGCAGCTCGGGGAATTCTCCGACCATTTCGGTGACAAGGTCCGCTTTGCATAGTCGCGCGGCTTGTTCGGCCAGGTCTGCAAGCTCCTCACTCGCGAGTCCCAGCGAAGGCTGGGACCTCCCGCTGTCTGGCGCTTCATCGATGGAGGTCCCAGCCTTCGCTGGGAATCGCTCTGATGTGACAATACCCTCCTCGCACAGCCACCGCGCAAGTTTTGCCACCCGCTCAACCTTGTCCGCGACTGTACCAAGCTTCTCGTGGAAGGTGATCCGCTCCAGCTTCATGGCATGGTCGGCCAAAGTCGTCTTCTGATCCAGCTCCCAGAAGAAGCGTGCATCGGCCAATCGTGCGGCAAGCACCTTGCGGTTGCCATCCACGACCACGGCGGGGTCAGTTGCATCAATATTGGCGGTGCAGATAAAGGCGTTGGCGAGTTTGCCGCCCCCGTTCTTGGCTGCGTCTTCGCACACAAAATACTTCTGGTTCACCCGCGCGGTAAGCTGGATGACCTCAGGCGGCACATCGAGGAAGCTTTCATCAAAGCGGCCCAAAAGCGGCGCTGGCCATTCGGTGAGGCCAGCGTTTTCAACCACGAGACCTTCGTCAGCAACCACCGTCAGCCCAGCGGCTTTCGCGGCTTTCTTTGCGCCCTCGCGGATGATCCCGGCGCGCTCTTCCTGATCGACAATCACATGGGCTGCGCGCAGTTTGGGCGCATAGTCATCAGCGTCGTCGATGCCGATAAGGCCGTTGGAATGGAAGCGGTGCCCCATGGTCGTGCGCCCACTCGACAGCCCGATGCCAACTTTCTTGAATTCAAGATTGCCGCTGGCATCGGAATAAACATCCGCGTGAGACGGCAACTCAAACTCGATCACATCACCGTCAAGCAAAGCAACAATTCCAGAAAGCGGACGAACCCAGCGAAGGCTCTCGCTGGTAATTGAGGCAGCGCCCCACCTCATGGACTTCGGCCAAGAAAATTGAGTGATAACGTAAGGAATGACGGTCGCCAAAAGGTCAGCAACCTGCTGACCCGGCTTTTCGATCACGGCAAAATACGTCGCGCGGCCCTTAACCTCGCGTTCCTCGAGTTGGTCGCGTGTGCAGCCGTTTTTGCGGCAGAAACCGTCCACGGCCTGATCAGGAGCGCCAACGGGAGGCCCCTTGGCCTCTTCACGCACCGCTTCGGTTTCCGTGGGCAGATCGCGCGCAATCAGAGCCAAACGGCGCGGGGTCGACCATACGGTGATGTCACCGGCCGCAACGCCGCTTGCCGAAAGTTCACGGGTAAAGAGCTTTTCCAGCTCAGCGCGCGCACCTTTTTGCATACGCGCAGGGATTTCTTCGGTGAGAAGTTCAAGCAGGAAATCAGCCATTATACGAGGCTCCATTCCGGGTATTTCTCGGCCCATTCAGGCGCCATTTTCTCCGCATATTTCTCACAGGATGAACGCGCGAGGTCCCTCACCCGCGCCATGTAAGAAGCGCGTTCCTGAACGCTGATCACGCCGCGCGCTTGGAGGAGATTGAACAAATGGCTTGCCTCGACCGCTTGTTCGTAAGCGGCAATAGGGACATCGGCGGCTATAGCGTTCTGACACTCAGCCTCTGCCTTGGCGAACAGGTCGAAGAGCGCGTCCGTATCGGCGACTTCAAAGTTCCATTTGGACATCTGGCGCTCGTTCTCAAGGAACACTTCGCCATAAGAAACGCCCTGCTGGTTAAACGCCAGATCATACACGTTATCAACGCCTTGGATATACATCGCAAGCCGCTCCAATCCATAGGTGAGCTCGCCCGCAACAGGCTTGCAATCAAAGCCGCCCATCTGTTGGAAGTATGTGAACTGGGTGACTTCCATGCCATCACACCACACTTCCCAGCCAAGGCCCCATGCGCCCAGCGTTGGGCTTTCCCAATCATCCTCAACAAAGCGAATGTCATGGGCGAGCGGGTCAATGCCAATTGCGCGCAGGCTCTCAAGATAAAGGTCTTGAATGTCGCTTGGCGAAGGCTTCAAGATCACCTGATATTGATAGTAATGCTGCAAGCGGTTTGGGTTCTCACCATAGCGCCCATCGGTCGGGCGGCGGCACGGTTGAACAAAGGCCGCATTCCAAGGCTCAGGACCAAGCGCGCGCAGAGTTGTTGCGGTGTGAAAGGTCCCTGCCCCCATGCGCATGTCATAGGGTTGCAGGATGACGCATCCATTGGCCGCCCAGAAATCATGCAGCGTCAGGATCATGTCCTGAAAGCTGTTGGCGGGATCACGCAGTGGAATCGCGGGTGCTGAAAGCTCTGTAGCCATGGGTTTGAGCCCATGACCGATGCCCTGTGGAGCGTCAATGGTGCAGCGCACCATGAAGATATCCTGTGCGCAGAAAGTCAGTATTTTGGCGTATTTCGTCATTTAGGCACGACAAAATGTCAGGTGTTCTTGACATAGTCGGTAGACCGGTACAGAAAGTAAGGATAACCTGACATCGAGATGGACCGACTACTCCCCCAATTGCGAGCAGCAAGGAATAATGAAAAACCGCCTCAAAGTGCTGCGTGCAGAACGCGATTGGTCACAGGCTGAACTGGCCGGACATCTCGATGTTTCACGCCAGGCAGTGAATGCAATCGAAACCGGCAAGCATGATCCCTCCCTTCCCTTGGCCTTTCGCATAGCTCGATTGTTCGACATGAGAATTGAGGAGATTTTCGATGACCAAATCTGATCAGACCGGAACCCCGACGCGCACTCGTCCATTTCTTGGCCAGATGCTGTTTTACTTCGGTGTCTCGGTGGTTGCAGGAGCAATTGGTGCCTGCTTGATGTTCATCATTCAAGGTAGACTTGACAGTGAAAATATCGGGGTCACTGCTGCTCTGATTGTGGTTGGTGCGGCCATGGTCTTCGCCGCAATTCGTGTAGGAAATTTTGACCGTCCTTCATTCTCGTCGAACACCGGGCGATCACAGTTGATTTTGCTGTCATACGTCCTGCTCGGCGCACTGCTTGCCATTTACATCAACGCAATACACTTGGACAGCATAGTGGAAGGCACATTTCAGCTCACTCGAATCGAAGCGATTGCTGGACTTACTATCCTGGCCGCTATTATTCCGGTCGCGACATTCCAATGGAAGCAGCTGGACGACTTTCAAAGAACTGCAATGAAGGATGCCATATTCTGGACATTCAACGTCTATATCTATGGCTATATGGCCTGGGTAATCGGCGCCTTTGGCGGCCTTTTCTCCCCAGTTGATCATTACGTCATCTTTGTTGTCGTAACCTTCACCTATCTCTTCGTTTGGACTTTCAAGCGATCAGGGTAGGAACCGCAGCAAGCCAACGCTCGTCTTTCTCTCAATGACGACATTACATCCAAATACCCCTACGAAAGGAATATCCTCATGAAACTGAGTTCACCATTTGCAGCCGGAGTTGCGGGCCTTGCTCTCTTCGCGTCGAGCTCCGCACTGGCCCAAGATCAGGCGGAGACCACGACTGCAGTTTTGACTGAACTTCCAGTCGGTCCGGAAGGCCCGGCGATGTGGAAAGTCTCTGACGAAGACACCACCATCTATCTTTTCGGCACAGTCCATGTGCTGCCCAAAGACCTTGAATGGTATGATGCAGAAATTGACGCAGCGCTCAGCGCGTCGGACACGGTCGTGACCGAGATCAAGATGGATCCGGCCAGCGAAGCAGCCATGACGCAATTGGCTCAATCACGCGGTGTTTTCACCGATGGCACCACTCTGCGTTCTCTTCTTGATGAAGATCAAACTGCAACATATGAAACCGCGCTGGCTGGCCTTGGCGCGCCACCACAGGCATTTGATCCGCTTAAACCCTGGCTTGCAGGTCTAACGCTTTCAATTTTGCCGCTTATGCAGCAAGGCTATGATCCCAATGCTGGTGTCGACAAAGTCATTATCTCTAGAGCAGGTGAGCGCACGCAAGACGCTTTGGAAACCGCGGAATTTCAGATCGGCATTTTTGATGGGCTTCCTCAGGAAGCTCAAGTGGCCTTCATGATGGAAGCGGTTGAGGGCATGCCGAAGGTGAAAGAAACCATCGACTCCATGGTTGCCGAGTGGGTCGAAGGTGATCCCGATGGACTTGCGGCAGTGATGAACGCTGACCTAACCGACGAAGCCCTTGCCGAAGCGCTGCTCTACTCCCGCAATGCAACCTGGGCTGAGTGGATTGAGAACCGTCTCGACAGTACACCAGGCACAGTATTCATCGCAGTCGGCGCTGGACACCTTGCCGGTGAAAAGAGTGTTCAAGATTATCTTGAGGAACGCGATATCGTCAGCGAGCGCGTCCAATAACGATGGGCGTGAGCGCCGGCAAATTGAATCGTATCCGCAATAGTGGACGAACAATTCTGGCGCTTGCCTGTCTTGGTTGTCTACTGCTTGCTCTGTCTGCGTGCAGCGATGAGACTGAGAAACCGGAGGTGGAGCCTTACCCGCCTCCCAACCCACTGCTTTACGAAATTGCAAACTCCAATGGGGAGGTCGAGGGATGGATGCTAGGCACTATCCACGCCCTCCCCGATGGCGTTGTATGGCGCACACCTGAGATAGACCACGTGGCCAGTGATGCGGACATTCTGGTGGTCGAAGTGGCCTCACTTCGCCGATCCGACGCGCTTCGGCAGATTTTTCTTGAGCTTTCCCAAACAGGTGATTTGCCGCCAATTTCAGAGCGCGTATCAGTTGAATATCGCCCGGATTTGGAAACGATGCTGGAGCGTTCTGACCTCTCCCGCAATCGTTTGAGGAACACCGAGGATTGGGGAGCCGCGATCATGCTCGCACAGGTAGACGCTCCTGGTCGGCCCAGAAACGGTGTCGACCGGGCGTTAATCGCCGATTTTGACGGTCGGGACGTGCGCGGGCTGGAAACTGCGCGGGGGCAGCTCGGTGTTTTCGATACTCTCGCTGCGCAAGATCAACGCGACTTGCTCGAAGGCACTATCGCGGAATGGGCAGCGTCCAGAGATGATCCAGAGCGCCTTTTGCGCGCTTGGCTTAGCGGCAATGCACAGGTGCTCGAGAGAGCAACGACCGAAGGGATAATGGCTGATTCTGAACTGCATGCGGCTTTGCTGGTCGATCGGAACAACCGTTGGATGGACGAGCTACTCCCGATTCTCGAGGCTGAGCCCAAACCCTTTATTGCGGTGGGGGCTGCACATCTTTTCGGCCCTGAGGGCCTAACAGTCATGCTCGAAGACGCGGGCTACACACTGGAACGACTGCCCGCATCCTAGCGCTTCTGAGTGAGTTTTCGGTTGTAATCTCTCCCGCACGCGTTATGTGCGCGCTTCTTGGCGCTCTGGTCATCCCTGGAGGCGGGGCGCAGCACACTTTGATAAACATGCATTCGAAAGGCTAATGTTATGAGCGACGCTCTGAATTTGCCCGCTGAAGCGCGCGAACGGGCAGGCAAGGGAGCCTCCCGTGCACTTCGCCGCGAAGGTCGGGTCCCCGCTGTCATTTATGGCGGCAAGGAAGAACCCCAAATGATCCACGTTGAGGAAAAGGAACTGGTTCGTCAGCTGATGACCGGTCACTTTATGAACTCGATTGTGCAGGTCGAAGTCGGCGGCAAGCCCGTCCGCACCATTCCTAAGGATGTCGCTCTGCATCCAGTCTCTGATCGCCCGACACATGTGGATTTCTTCCGCCTGTCGAAAGACGCCAAGATCGACGTGTCGATCCCAGTTGTCTTCACCGGCGAAGCAGACTCACCCGGCCTCGTTAAAGGCGGCGTTCTCAACGTTGTGCGCCACGAACTTGAGCTGGTTTGTGCCGCTGACAAAATCCCTGGTGAGATCGAAATATCGGTCGCAGGCAAAGACGTTGGCGACGCGGTCCACATTAGCGAAGTCCAGCTTCCTGAAGGCTCGGAAAGCGCGATCACCGACCGCGACTTCACCATCGTCACGCTTGTGGCTCCATCGGCCCTCAAGCAGTCTGAAGGCGACACCACTGAAGAAGGTGATGACGCACCAGCAGCCGACGAAGTCGAAGCCACTGCACAAAAAGGTGATGACGAAGGCGAAGAATAAGCCTCTCATTACACATAAGATCACCAAGACACCGGGTCCCCATGGGGCTCGGTGTTTTGTTTTTGGCGCAGCATCGTTAGGAAAGCCGCATGCAGATCTGGACTGGCCTGGGCAATCCGGGACCGAAATACGCACTCCACCGGCATAATGTCGGCTTCATGGCACTCGACGTGATCGCCGAGATGCATGGCTTTGGCCCGGTTCAAAGCAAATTTCAGGGATGGGTCCAGGAAGGACGGATCGGTTCGCAGAAAGTGCTGCTCCTAAAGCCAGCGACCTTCATGAATGAAAGTGGGCGCAGCGTCAGCGAAGCGATGCGTTTCTATAAACTCGATCTTGACGCACTCACCGTCTTTCACGACGAACTGGACCTCGCCCCCTTCAAGGTGAAGGTCAAGCAAGGTGGCGGGCTAGCAGGGCACAATGGCCTTCGCTCAATCGACAAGCACCTTGGCCCAGACTTTCGCCGTGTGCGGCTGGGCATTGGCCATCCGGGACATAAGGACCGGGTATACCCCTATGTTCTCGGGAATTATGCCAAGGCTGAGCAGGATGCCCTTGCTGACATGCTGGGCGCCATTGGTGCAGAAGCTGAGTGGCTGGCAGAAGATAACGATGCCCGCTTTATGAGCGATGTGGCGCTACGCCAAAATGACTGAACGTTAATTCGTCTTGGTCTGCCATTCGGCATCTAGTGTCTCTCCGACGCGGTCGTAATGTCCCCAGATCTCTATTTCCTGCGAATCTTCAAATCTAATGCCACCAGCTCGCACGATCATCTTGCGCAACTCATCATCCTTAAAGCCACCCAAGTGATGCTTGATCGTCTTGAAGGTCCGAAAACGGTACTTGGGATTTAGCAAGAGCCGCTTGATAAGGCGCTCAGCCTGTAGATCGAGCAAATGCTCTCGTCGAAAATTGAAGATGGCCCAGACAATTCCCCCGCTGGTCACTAACGAGGTTAGAGCCGCCGTCAAAATCGCCGTGAAATCCATAGCCCCCTCCACAAGCATTGCTGTATCGTTATAAGCAATAGAAACGCCAACACCACTCTGGTTTACCCAGCCTCTTAAGGAGCTCTCCATGCCATCCATAAATCGCCGTTCGCTCCTCGCTGGAGCCGCTGCAACCGGAGCGCTTGCCGCAACCGCTTCTATCGCCGCACAAGATGTGCTCGAAGCGAAGATCGATATGACCGGAAAATCAGTCCTGATCACTGGGTGCTCGACCGGTTTTGGACGGCTCGCGGCAGAGGATTTCGCCCGAAAAGGCGCAAGGGTCTTTGCCACCATGCGCAACCTTCCTCGTCCGGAGGCCGAGGAGCTGCGCCTGCTTGCGCTCAATGAAAAGCTCGATCTGCAAGTGATTGAGATTGATGTCACCTCGGACGAGCAAGTCGAGAATGGGGTTCAACAAGCGCTCGCAGCAACGGGTGGCACTCTGGACGTCCTGATCAACAATGCGGGCACATCCTATGGCGGCCCGCTGGAAATTCAGGATATGAAGGCGACACAGCACCTGTTTGATGTGAATGTCTTTGGCCCTCACCGCATGGCGCGCGCCGTCCTGCCCGCGATGCGTAAAGCCAAGAGCGGCCTCATCATAAATGTGTCTTCGCAATTGGGCCGAGTGATCGTACCAGCCTATGCCCAATACTCGCCAACAAAGTTTGCGCTTGAGGCTATGAGTGAGCAACTTGCCTATGAATTGGTCCCACATGGCATCGATGTTAACATTATCGAACCTGGCGGATATCCAACAATGATCTGGAAAAACTCGAACGAGAACAGCCTTGCACTGCTCGAAAGGGCCGAGGCGAGGCATACTGATGGCTATCAGGCCTTGATTGCGCAGCTGGGCGGCCGCACGGGGGGTGGTTCAACCGATCCGATGGATGTGCCGCGCGCCATGGCTGAAGTGATCGCAATGCCCGCCGGCACACGTCCTCTGCGGCGAGAAGTGCATCCTGGTGCCAAGCCGCAAATGGCGATCAACAAGGTGAGCGCTGAGGTGCAAGTCGGCTGGCTTGGTCAGAGCCCTTATGGTCCATGGATCAAGGCAGTTCACAACGCATGATTTCCAAGGCTGGTCAAGCGCCGTGCTCCCGGCTAAGGCGCGGCGCAAACCTCACTAGCGAAAGACACAAGTCATGGGTTTCCGTTGTGGAATTGTTGGGCTGCCCAATGTTGGCAAGTCCACCCTGTTCAATGCTCTGACCGAGACGCAGGCGGCACAGGCTGCGAACTATCCTTTCTGCACGATTGAGCCCAACGTGGGTCAGGTCGCAGTGCCCGATGAGCGGCTCGATAACATTGCCACGATTGCTTCAAGCGCGAAAGTTGTCGCGACACAGCTTGCCTTTGTAGATATTGCTGGCCTCGTAAAGGGCGCTGCCCAAGGCGAAGGTTTGGGCAACCAGTTCCTCGGCAATATCCGCGAAGTTGATGCGATCGTGCATGTGCTGCGGTGCTTTGAGGATGACGATATCCAGCATGTGTCAAACCATGTTGACCCAATCGCCGATGCTGAAGTGGTCGAAACCGAACTTATGCTCGCCGACCTTGAAAGCCTTGAGAAGCGGGTGTCCAATGCTGAGAAACGTGCGACCGCTGGGGACAAGGAGGCCAAGATCCTTGCATCGGTACTGGGCCAAGCACTGGAGCTCCTCAAGCACGGCAAGCCTGCACGTCTCGTTGAACCCAACGATGAAGAGGAAGCTCGGGTATTTGCTCAAGCGCAGCTCCTCACTGCGAAGCCCGTCCTTTATGTCTGCAATGTCGCCGAGGATGAGGCGGCCGGCGGCAATGAACTTTCCCAAAAGGTTTTTGCAAAGGCTGAGGCCGAGGGAGCACAGGCTGTTGTTGTTTCGGCTGCGATTGAGGCTGAACTTGTTGCGATGCCGCAAGAGGATCGCACCGAGTACCTCGCCGAGTTGGGCCTAGAAGAAAGCGGCCTCGCACGTGTAATCCGGGCAGGCTACACCTTGCTCGGGCTCAAAACGTTCTTCACCGCGGGTCCCAAAGAAGCGCGCGCCTGGACCTTCCCCGATGGTGCAAAAGCTCCGCAAGCTGCCAGCGAAATCCACACTGATTTTGAGAAAGGCTTCATCCGCGCCGAAACGATTGCCTACGATGACTACATCGCACTCAAAGGCGAATCAGGCGCGAAAGAGGCTGGCAAGATGCGCCAGGAGGGCAAGGAATACGTGGTTCAAGACGGCGACATCATGCTGTTCAAGTTCAACGTATAGAATTGCTTCGCAACGTCGCTTGTTCTGCATGATATCGCCGCTAGTGGCATAATTGCCGACATCTCGAGTTAGAATCCGGCCGTCAATCTCATACCAAGAATAACGCCCGTGTCCGCTGTCGCAACGCCGCCATCCACGACTTGCGCGTTGGCAGTCAGCTGGAATCCCTTGGCGAATTCAAAGGTGTAGAACGCCTCGACACCTTCCTCGTCTTGGAGATCAAGGAAGAAGGCAACATCATCTACAAGTTCGGTCGTGATGGAGTAACGGAACCAGGCTACACCGAAGCGGTCTTGAGGACGAAACTTTGGATTGCCCGCCATACCGAAGTATGCGCTCCAGCCTAGAAACGTCGGATCTCCATCGGAGATCTGGAAGCGGCCCAGTAAGCCCCAACCCTTGCCGGGTGCTTCAGGATAAACCTGCAGGAATTGATAGGCCGAAAGCGATAGTGCCAGTTCATTCTCTTCATCGCCGAATGCGCCACCGGGAGGCAATGGTAAAGGCAACAGCTCTGTGTTCGGGCTTGACCGAGTGGAGGCAGTGACACCGACTGAATAGAAGCCCGGATTGCGTCCGATCCGCGTTATCTTTGTCGCAGCGACAAGCCCCGCGACACCGTTCTCGAATGCAGTCTCGAACCCCGTGCGTTCGAATTGCGAGTCAACGTCGAAGACCCATGCCCGAAAGAGCCAGCCATCGGTTGGTACTTCGAGCATGGCCGCGGTCAGCGTGTTCGGAATGATTGCCGTTGGCGGTAGGGCGAGACCAAGGTTCTGAAATCCGTAATGCCCGTCGCTTCCAACGATCGGAAGGGACCCGGCAATGTCGAGCGCGTTGACCTTGCCAAGGGTCAGACTAACACCCGAATTCCAGCGTTTCCTTATGTTGATCGATACGTCGAATTCACCCTTACCACCGGGCCGGAAGGCAGCAGTATCAGTCGGGATAAGTCCAATCTCGCCGTTGGTGTTCTGGCCCCAGGTTAGCTCGGGGCGAACGCTTAGCGTGAAGCTGTTATCCAGGCCGAATACACTGCCGCCAACATCAATGTAGGCGTCGGCGCGTCCGCTGTAACGGAACGTGTTGGGCACATCGCCAGCCACTGGAATGGTGCCGAATTGCGAGACGACCAGTTTGGTCTTGAAGCGATCGGTCATTGCAGGTTGGGCGGGCGCGCCCATTGGCATGGCCACCGGCAGAATTGACGATGTCGACGCCGCCAACATTTGCGCTGTGGATTCGGCTCCAGATGCCGAGGCGAGCGATAATTGGGTTGGGTCCAAAGAAAGCGAACTCGGCAAATCCATATCCGCTAGCGGATTAGCAGAAGCACCTATCCAGAGTACCGCAGGTTCGTAGCCATTAATCTGATCAACGGCGGAGTCAGCATCATGCCCTTCATCAGAAACCCCGAAAGCCTTCTCTTCCGCCTTCACTGGGGTAGCCAAGACGAAAGTTGTTGCAGCCAATGACGACAAGATTGTGATTGTCTTCAGAGCGCGGGGCAAAATACCCTCGCAGTATGAAAGCGTAAAAGCAGCCATCTTCTCTACCCAAATTGCGAAAAATCGAGAAAGGCCATCTCAGGCACATCTCGTTTTTCATTGAACACTCCGACGAATTCTTCCGCCTGAGAATGCCAAGCTAGCGCCAGGGCAGAGGTTCGTATTTTCGATTCCAATTTGAAGTGTTCAATTTTTCGCTGATCGAGTACTAATGTCGGCCAAACAGTTTCTCGACATCTTCCATCGACAACTTCACCCAAGTGGGCCGACCATGATTGCACTGGCCTGAGCGAGGGGTTTCTTCCATCTCGCGGAGCAAGGCGTTCATCTCAGCAACGCTGAGCACCCGCCCCGCCCTAACCGATCCGTGGCACGCCATCGTCGCGAGCACATATTCGAGCCGCTCGGCAAGCAGCAGTGAACCGCTCTCCTCCTGTTTTCCATGCTTGGCGATGTCGTCTGCGAGATCACGCAGGAGTTTGCTCGTATCGGCTTTTGCAATGACTGAGGGGACAGCACGCACCAACATTGCGGCCGGACCAAAGCGTTCGAGCGAAAGCCCATAGCGCGCAAAGCCTTCTGCTGCATCGTCGAGACGGTCACAATCTGCCTCATCCATTTCCACCACATCGGGTACCAGTAAGGCCTGACTGCGCTGCACCGCTTCTTCTGCGCCAGAACGTTTCAATCGCTCGAGAACAAGTCGTTCGTGCGCTGCGTGCTGGTCAACCAACACAAGCCCGTCCTTGCTTTCCGCGATGATATAGGTGTTGGCAACCTGCCCTCTTGCAATACCAAGTGGATAGTCAGCCTGATCGTCGCTAATCGGCGCAGCCTCTTCGGCGCGCCCTTGCGGAAGTGCGGTGTCTGCTCGTGCTGCCGAATGTGGCGAAGCAAAAGATGGCCGGACTTCGGCCACACGCGCCTCAGATGCTGCAAAGTCGCGCTGGTCAAAGATCGAACGTAACGCGGGAGCTTCTTCTGAATGAGGAATAGGTTGACTAGGTTCCGCAACCCAACGCCCCATCGCTGTTCTGTCAGGACCTTGGGCGGAACGCCGGTCCCCCGTCGCAAGAGCCTGTCGCAGCCCAGAAACGATGAATCCTCGCACGCCAGCAGCATCTCGAAACCGGACCTCGGTTTTCGCGGGATGAACATTCACATCAACATCCTGGGGCGGAAGCTCGATGAATAGGGCCAAGACCGCATGCCGATCACGCGCCAGCATGTCAGAATAGGCACCGCGTACCGCTCCAGTAAGCAGCTTGTCCTTCACAGGACGGCCGTTCACGAATAAATATTGGTGATCCGCCACACCCCGGTTGTAGGTAGGCAGGCCCGCAAGACCCGTCAGCCTCATCGTTCCGTGGAGGCCTTCTCGGGTAAGGTCAATCTCTACCGCATTGTCCTTGAGTTCGCGAGCGACGATCTGAGACACGCGCGTCGCAAGCGCTTCATCGCCTTGGGTGGTCAAGCCCTTTCGCACTTTTCCATCGTTCACGTTTTCAAGCGTAAAGGCGATGTCAGGTCGTGCCATCGCCAACCGACGCACGCAGTCGAGCGCAGCGATGTATTCACTGCGCGGAGTGCGTAGGAACTTGCGCCGCGCCGGGACTTTGGCGAATATCTGCTCGACACGAACCCGAGTACCGTAGGGTAGTGCAGCCGGTCCTTCTTCGACCACCTCACCGTGATCTACAACTCGCCGCCAGCCATCGTCGGCACCCCTCACCCTGCTTTCCAGGGTCAGCCGAGCCACGCTCGCGATCGAAGGAAGAGCCTCGCCGCGAAAGCCAAGGGTGGCCACCATTTCGATGGCTTCGTCGGGCAGTTTAGACGTGGCATGTCGTTCGAGCGCCAGCGCCATTTCATCCGGTGTCATCCCGCAGCCGTCATCTGTCACTTCAAGCCGGGTTAACCCGCCATCAATCAGCGCGATAGCGATTCGCGACGCACCAGCATCAATTGCATTTTCAACCAGCTCTTTAAGCGCCGCTGCGGGCCGTTCGACCACTTCACCGGCGGCGATACGGTTGACTAAAGTCTCTGGAAGGCGACGAATTAGGGGCATTGGTCGCACGCTAGCGCCCCAGCATCGCAATTTCGAGGGTGACGGGGGAAAATCCACTTCACGGTCAACAAAAATTTTCCCTTTTTGTGTGTGTTTCGCTAGGCGCAAGTGAGCATCTCGTGTCAACACGAATTGCGGGGGGCTTACCGTGCTGGGAACAGCACTTACGGGATATCACGGAACTTTGCGACAATGAGCTTCTTTGCCAATCTTTTCAAATTCGGATCGCAGAATATGGCGATCGATCTGGGTACCGCTAACACGCTGGTTTATGTTCAGGATCAAGGGATCATTTTGAACGAGCCAAGTGTGGTTGCGATTGAAACGATCAACGGGATCAAGCGCGTCAAGGCGGTTGGCGACGATGCTAAGATGATGATGGGCAAAACGCCTGACACAATCGAGGCTATTCGCCCGCTTCGTGACGGCGTTATTGCCGACATCGAAATCGCGGAAGAGATGATCAAGCACTTCATTCGCAAGGTGCATGGCAAGCGCAATCTGTTCCGCTATCCAGAGATCGTCATCTGTGTGCCCTCTGGTTCAACTTCGGTTGAAAAGCGCGCGATCCGCGATGCAGCGTCAAATGCGGGCGCGTCCGAAGTTCACCTCATCCTTGAACCTATGGCGGCGGCTATTGGCGCGGATATGCCCGTAACCGAGCCTGTCGGCTCGATGGTCGTCGATATCGGTGGCGGCACCACCGAGGTGGCTGTTCTGTCATTGCGGGGCCTTGCTTACACCACATCGGTCCGCACTGGCGGCGACAAAATGGATGAGGCAATCGTCTCTTATGTTCGCCGACACCACAACCTCCTTATTGGCGATGCAACCGCAGAGCGTATTAAGAAAGACTATGGCATCGCAGTTATTCCCGAAGACGGTATTGGTGAAACCATCACCCTGAAGGGCCGCGACCTCGTAAACGGGGTTCCAAAAGAGATTACGATCAATCAATCGCATGTGGCCGAGGCACTTTCCGAACCCATTGGAGCGATCGTCGAGGGTGTGCGTATTGCGCTTGAGAACACCGCCCCCGAGCTTGCCGCTGACATCGTGGATCAAGGTATTGTGCTGACCGGTGGCGGCGCACTTATACGCCGCTTGGATGAGCATCTTCGTGAGGAAACGGGCCTTCCCGTCTCAATCGCGGAAGATCCGCTCACCTGCGTCGCCATCGGTACAGGCCGCGCTATGGAAGACCCCATCTATCGCGGCGTGCTAATGACCGCATAGGAAACACGTAAGTAAGGGATCAATTCAGGCCATGGCGTCGCCCAAATCGCGTCGATCGGGCTTTTCGAAAAAGCAGCAATATTCGGTGTTTACCGGATACTTGTTGGCGACCCTTGGCGCTGTTTTTGGCCTTGTGCTGCTCGTCATTTCCCTATGGCAGCCCTCAATTATGCAGCCTCTACGCGGTGGTGCCACCACTGTAGCTGCTCCGGCGGGAGAGGCCACTGCAACAGTTCGTGCCGGTGGTAACAACATCTGGGATACGATCAGTGGCTTCTGGAACGCTGGTAGCCAGAATGCAGAACTTCGCCGCGAGGTAGAGATCGCCCGTATCCGTCTAGCCGAGGCGCAAGCGGTTGAGGCTGAGAACGACCGCTTGAAGGCGTTGCTGGGCCTATATAACGGAGAGAGTCCTCCGATCGCGACCACCCGCCTCGTCGCCTCAAGCGCTTCGTCGGTGCGCCGCTTCGCCTATGTCGGTGTCGGCAGCGGTGATGGCGTAGAAATCGGGATGCCGGTCCATTCAGAACGCGGCGTGATAGGACGCATTCTGGAAACCTCGCTTGGATCGTCGCGTGTACTCCTCCTCACGGATACAGAGAGTGTCCTGCCTGTAAGGCGTGCTTCGGACCAAACTGTGGCATTTGCGGAAGGACGCGGAGACGGCCTCTTGCGCATCCGACTCATCAATCTCGGACTTAACCCTCTCGAAGTCGGAGATGTATTCGTTACCAGCGGCGCAGGCGGCTATTATCGGCCCGGTGTCGCGGTCGCGGTGCTGTCTCAAATCACCTCCGATGGCGGCATTGCGCAGTTGATCGCAGAACCGACGGCGACCAATTATGTCAGCGTCGAGCCGATCTTCGAACCATTGGCCGTGGAGGCCGCTGGCGTTCGTGAACGAGACGAACTCAGCGAAGAGGAGTTGGCCAATTGATCGATCGGCTTGATCCTCCGATACAGCGCCGTGCCTATGGCGGCGCCAAGATCAATCGGGTTCAGTCACCATGGCGCGCACGCTCCGTCCACTATGTCACGATCATTATCGGTTCGCTCATTCCTCTGTTTGTGATGGCCGATGTTATGCCCGTTGTCCCGCCATTGGGCTTTATGATTTTCCTCGGATGGAGGCTGATGCGCCCAGGGCTTTTGCCCATGTGGGCGGGAGTGCCGCTTGGCGCGTTTGACGACTTGGTGAGCGGACAGCCCTTTGGCAGCGCGATCTTCCTATGGTCTTTGACCATGATCGCGCTGGAAATCCTTGAGACTCGTTTTCCTTGGAGGGGTTTTTGGCAAGACTGGTTCACCGCCGGTTTTACCGTTCTGCTATATATCCTCGCCGCTATGCTTGTATCAGGTGCGAAGATCTCGGTCCCATTGATTAGCATTGTTGTGCCACAAATCCTGGTGTCGATCCTGCTTTACCCACTGATCGCGCGAGTAATAACGCTGGCTGATCGCTTCCGTCTGTCCCGCGCCCGGAGAGTTGGGTGAAACGCTTCTTCAAATTACGCAGCGGAGCGAGGCCCAGCGGCCAGGTCGTAAATGCCTCAACACTGCGCAACGCGTTCGAACGGCGAACGGTTGTCATCGGTGGCATACAAGCCTCTGTGGCCATCCTCCTGGCTGCACGCATGGGCTATCTGGCAATCGCGGAAAATGAGAAATATCGCCTCGAATCAGAGAGTAACCGGGTCAACCTTACCCTTATTCCACCACGTCGAGGCTGGATTCTTGACCGCAATGGTGCCCCCCTTGCGTCCAACCGAGCTGATTTCCGCGTCGATGTGATCCCTGATCGACTGACAGACCCCGCCCGCATGATCGATCAAGTCGGTGAACTACTTAACCTTGAGCCTGACCGGGTCAAAGACTTGAAGCTGGAGGTTCAAAGCGCCCGTGGCTTTGCTCCGGTGGAGGTCGCTAGCGGCCTCCAATATGAGCAGTTCGCAGCGCTCAGTGTACGCTTGCCTGACATGCAAGGGGTCGTGCCCCAACGCGGCTTCTCGCGATACTACCCCACCGCCTCTTCGGTTGGGCACCTAATTGGCTACGTAGGCCCAGCTTCAGCCGAAGAATATGAGCAAGACCGGAACCCTATCCTTATCACGCCGGGATATAAGATCGGTAAGGATGGCCTTGAAAAACAATTCGAACAGGGCCTTCGTGGAACCCCCGGGGCGCGCCGGGTAGAAGTCACCGCTGGTGGACGCATTGTCCGCGACCTTGAGACGCGCGACGATATTCAGGGCGATGCTGTGCGACTAACCATCGATGGCCCCTTGCAGGATTATGCTGCCCGCCGAATTGGCCTTGAGAGTGGCTCGGTTGTGGTCATGGACTGTCAGACTGGCGACCTTTTGTGCATGGCTTCCATGCCAAGCTTCGATCCCAACAGCTTCTCCGATGGCATCGGCTCGGTCGAGTATTCCATGCTGAGGGAAGATCAGCGAGTGCCGTTACGCAATAAGGTCTTGAAGGGACTTTATCCCCCGGGATCAACGGTCAAGCCAATGCACTGTCTGGCGTTTCTACAAGCCGGTGTCAGCCCTGACGATACGATCGTGTGCGGCGGTGGACGGCGGATTGGCAACCGTTTCTTCAACTGCCACTCCAATCACGGCGTGGTGAATATGGACAAGGCCATCGCCCAGAGCTGCGACAGCTATTTCTACCATTTCGCTCAGCAAATCGGCTTCGACAACGTGGCTGCACTGGCCAAGGATCTTGGCATGGGACAGGAATTTGAGCTACCTGTGACCAGCCAATTCTATGGAACTGTCCCCACATCTGAATGGAAGTTCAATAAGTTCGGACGCGATTGGCAGTCATTTGATACGGTCAACGCGTCAATTGGCCAAGGCTATTATCTGGCAAGCCCGCTGCAATTGGCAGTGATGAGTGCACGCCTTGCCACTGGCAACCGGGTTAATCCTCGCCTCCTTTTGGATGAGCCTGTGGCTCCAGCTGAAAGCTATGATTTCGATCCAGAACACCTTGCGTATGTACGCCAAGGCATGAACAACGTTGTTAACGGTGCCGGCACAGCGAGGCGGGCCCGGCTTCCGATTGAGGACGTGCAAATTGCAGGCAAGACCGGGACGGCGCAAGTCGTGTCCTTGAGCGTCTCCGACGGGCGAAGCGGACCCTGGAAGTTCCGCGATCACGGCCTCTTCACCTTCTTCGCCCCGGTTGAAAATCCGCGATACGCTGGCGCGGTGGTGATCGAGCACGGCGGAGGATCCGGCTCGGCCTATCCCATTGCGCGCGATGTCATGACCTTCCTTTTCGATCCGACTAAAGGCGTGGAAGCGCTACGCGCTTTGGAGAACCAATGGGGCGGCACCGCGCAAGAAAGGCTTGAACGGCGCTACGCCGCGTATGCCGCTGAACGAGGCACGACTGTCACGCCCCCTCCCCAACGCGATGAAGACATCTTTGATCGAGTGGAGGCCGAAGCCCGGCTGGAAGCGGAGCAGACCCAAGAAATCGGCGATAAGTTCGTTCAACCACGCGAGAATCAGACCGCCTCTGGTTCGCCCCCGCCTGATGCGCTGATTGGAACTCAACCCCAAGGAATTGAGCCGTGAGCGCACACACTGGCATCATTCCTGTGCCCATCGCGCGCCAGCCTTGGGGCATGCTGATCCCTTTGTTTTTGCTTGTGGGATTTGGGGCGGCAGTGCTTTACTCGGCAGCTGGTGGCAAGGTGGATCCCTTCGCGTCCTCACACCTGATCCGCTTCTGCGTATTTCTGCTTATGGCTTCGATTATCGCATCGCTCCCACGTCAATTCGTTCGATTCATGACATACCCTGCCTACGTCATTGTTTTGCTGCTGCTTATCGGAGTCGAAATCCTCGGCAATGTGCGCGGGGGAAGCCAGCGTTGGCTCGATCTGGGTTTTATGGTGCTGCAGCCCTCAGAGCTGATGAAACCAGTGATCGTGGTCACCCTAGCGCAATTCTACGCGAGCTTGCCGGTCGGCATGATCCTAAGTTGGCGTGCCTTGTTGGTGCCGGGGGTTTTGATTGCACTGCCTGTTTCACTGGTCCTGCTTCAGCCTGACTTAGGCACGTCGCTCGCCATCGCGTTCGGGGGCGCCGTGGTGATGCTCCTCGCTGGCCTGCCTATGAAGTGGTTTATCGGCGGAAGCCTCGCTGCGATCGCTGCGGCGCCCCTCGTCTTCTTTTTCGGACTTCAAGATTACCAACGACGGCGGGTCTTAACGATGTTTGATCCCGAAGCGGACGCATTGGGGGCAGGCTATCACATAAATCAGTCAAAAATAGCAATTGGTTCTGGCGGCATCTTTGGAAAAGGGTTCAACAATGGATCACAAAGCCATTTGCAATATCTACCGGAACCGCAGACCGATTTTGTATTCGCAACCATGGCTGAAGAATGGGGTTTGCTGGGCGGACTATTCGTGTTGGCAGTCTTCGCAGTAATCCTCAGCTGGGGTCTGAGGGTAGCTCGGGCCTCTCATGACCGTTTCGCTAGTCTTCTGGCAGCAGGCATGGTTGCCACAATTTTCTTCTATGTTGCGGTCAATCTAATGATGGTGATGGGAATGGCACCCGTCGTCGGCATCCCCCTGCCATTTATGAGTCATGGCGGATCTTCAATGATGACCAATATGATCTGCATAGGTGCGCTGATGATGGTCAATCGCTGGAACCGCGAGGCGCCGCGCTATGGTCTTGCTGGCTGAACACAACGCTTCGCCCTTTAAATCTCCAAATGCCGCGCTATATGAGCGCCTCGTCGCGAATCAACTTAGCCTTCATTCGGGGCATTACCCACCAGCTTCGCGAAACATATGGACGCATAGCTCAGTTGGTAGAGCAGCTGACTCTTAATCAGCGGGTCCTAGGTTCGAACCCTAGTGCGTCCACCAAACTTTTCAGACACTTACACCGACAATGACTGCCTCTTCGTCTCGGTTTAGTCTCTATTTTGTCTCCCTATTTCAGCGCCGGAACTGCCCTCTTCGTGCCGAAATCGGCATAGACGAGCGCGCCAATCTCGTCATTCAAATGCTGACAAATGGCCGTCATTGATTCTGGACTGAGGACCTGCCGGTATCCGGTCTCGATGTAGCGATCCATGATCGCATCGTTCGCCAAGCCAATCTGAGCCTCCATTTCTTCGCTGACGTGAAACTGAAACTCGGACGCTCGTTTCAACAATGCTGGAAGATCGTGGCCTAAGTTCCTGCTCCGCAGCTCGGACAACGAAACACCCTTCATCAGAAGGAACGATTTGAGATAGAGCTCGATGGCGTGGCTGAAGAGGTATCGGATTGGTGCGTCTGGATGAGTGGCGTCTACCTCAGAGCGCTCAAGTTCCAATGCACTCGCCGCATATGAGTGCGCATAATGAAAAAGCCCGATTGGTGTGGTTCGGGCTTCATCGTTATTCTGCATCGATCAACTCTGGGTTCTCGTACTTGTTACCAATGATCTTACCGGCGCTTGAAGAGTAATTGTAGTTCGGATCGTTGAATGGTTTGTACGAGGCTTTGTGCTCGTCCCATTCTACTAACATTGCTGTTCGGCTATTTGGTATGTCTGGGCGGAACCAATCGCCTTCATAAATCTCGGTGCCGTCTTTGCCTGTTAGGCCAGTGAACTGCAGGACGGAAACACCCGCATCGTCAGGGTTTCCTGTCGAGTGAAGCCCTAGGTACAAATCCAATATCTGCCCATCAGCCCACTCAATCTCACGCACGTCCCAAATCGTGTTGGTCGCAGGCTCCCATGCTCTAAATTTGATTTCTCTTTCATATGACTTCATTCAATCACACCTCAGAAATCCTGCAACCAATGGGTGTGGATTAGTCTCTTTTGAGACTCAGAAATCGTGGCCTTATGGAGCGACTGATTTTGCTAAGGAATCCAGAGCTTTGAACGTGGGTAGCAGCTGACTGATTGTCAGCAGGTCGTGTAACTGCCTGAAGTTATTGAGGTACCAACTTTGCTCTTAATCAGCGAGTCCTAGGTTCGAACCCTCGTGCGTCCACCATTTTTGCCTCGACAAATTGAAGCTTCACCCCCGGTAGAGGTGTACTCAAAGTCTTTCGTCCGGCTCATTGCCGCGTTTGCGCAAAATTCACCATTTTAGAGCAGTCCCTCTTTAACTCGCGAGCGACTACTGCGTCGCGATGTTTCGGGCAGCTGCGGCGATCAAAACCGTTTTCCTAGCGTGCGTACTTGGCGGTGCGGCACATGCTGGCACCCAAGTCCCCGAGGATCGCAATCCTGCCAGTTCGTGCTATGAAATGCTTGGAAAACAGCATGTAAGCCAGCCCACTGCTCCCCAAGGATTCGAGCAACGCCGCGAAAGGATCAGTCGCCAGTCGCACTCAAAGAAAGTTGTGATGGACGCGATCTGGACCGCGGCACAACACTCCGGCGTTGATTACCATTACCTTCTGGCTAAGGCGCATCTCGAATCTGGGCTTAATCCCAAGGCGAAGGCTAGCTCATCGAGCGCAGCGGGACTGTTTCAATTTATCGAAAGCACGTGGCTGCGGAGCTTAGAGCGCTATGCCAGCCAAATTCAGACGTTTCGCGCGAGGCAGATTGCCGAAACAGACGCCCAAAAAAGCATCGATCAGTCAGAGACTAAACGCAGTGACCGACTGGAATGGCGTCACGACCCGCACCTCGCTTCAATGATGGCAGCTGCGTATGCACAGGAGAATGGCGACAAGTTGAAAGGAGTGCTTGGGCGGCAAGCGAACAGCACAGAACTGTATGTGGCGCATTTCCTTGGCAGCGGTGGAAGCGTGCGATTTATGTCTGCCTGGAAACGTAATCCTCATCAGAGTGCCGCAAGCCTGTTTCCAAGAGCAGCACGCGCAAACCGTTCTATTTTCTATTATGGAGCCGGGCGGCCTCGCAGCTTGCAAAACGTGTTGGAATATTTCGAGCGGAAGATGAGCCGGGCTCTAGTAGAACTCGGACTAGCAGCTGACCAAAGAGGTAAAGGCATTCATGCGCTCCATAGACCCAATGACAGCATCTTTTCGTTTGGATCTAGTTCTCAGACCACCCATTTGTTACAAACGGTTAAATCGACATTTGAAGAAATGTCCTCAAGGAGAAGCGGCCAACGGCAATCGACGCAATTCGAACGCACGTATCACCCCCAAGCATCCTTTCAGTCACCCCAAGCCAACGAATGCCATCGGAGCATGCCTATATCGAGATCAGATCTCGACAATTGCAATCACATTGAAATGTGCTACCTGGGGGTTATGAGCACATCAACTATCACACTCGTCCGCAACCTGATCGACTCAGGTGCCTATACAAAAGCCGGAATTGCGCGTGCTGCTGGCCTTCACGCCAACACTTTACGCGATGCAAGCGAAACGGACTGGAATCCGACAACTGAAACTCTCGCGAAGTTGCAGAAATTTCTTGATGCGAATGATGACACGCCGGTTCTGGTTGGGGCCGAAGAGATCATCGATGAGGCGCGCAATGGACGCATGTATATCCTTGTCGACGACGAAGACCGAGAGAACGAAGGCGATCTGATTATCCCAGCGCAGATGGCGACCCCTGCTGCCGTGAACTTTATGGCGACCCATGGCAGGGGGCTTATTTGCCTTGCCCTCGACAAAGCACGGGTGGACGCGCTTGGTCTCGATCCGATGAGTCGCAACAACAAAGAAAGCATGCAGACCGCCTTCACCGTCTCGATTGAGGCGAAAGAGGGCGTAACAACTGGCATTTCGGCTGCTGACCGCGCGCGCACCATCTCCGTCGCAATCGACGCGAGCAAGGGCGCAGATGACATCGTGACGCCAGGGCACGTCTTCCCTCTGATGGCGCGAGACGGTGGCACACTAGTGCGAGCAGGACACACAGAGGCTGCGGTCGATATCTCGCGGCTTGCTGGGCTCAATCCTTCGGGCGTGATTTGCGAGATCATGAACGAAGATGGTTCAATGGCACGGCTTGATGACCTGATTGAGTTTGCGCGCAAGCACAGCCTTAAGATCGGCACGATCCGCGACCTTATCGCGTATAGGATGCGCAACGACCATCTCGTAGAGCGCATCGATGAACGCAGCTTTGAGAGCGACTATGGCGGTCAGTGGCGCATGATCACCTACCGCAACACGATCTCAGATAACGAGGCCTATGTCCTGCAGAAAGGACATGTTTCACCTGAGGAACCCACCCTCGCCCGGGTGCATCCGATCTCCGTGTTTGACGATGTCTTAGGCGCGCCGGGCCCCCGTAAGCGCACTTTGCAAAGAGCGATGAGTGCAATTGGAGAGAAAGGCGCGGGCGTTATCGTGATCCTCACTCAGCGTGTGGGCCAAGGCACCAAATGGACTCAGGATGAAGAGCACCGAAACATCGGTATCGGATCCCAGATTCTGGCCGATCTGGGCGTGCGTGAAATGATCCTGCTGTCCAACTCGCGGCCCGATCTTGTTGCGCTTGAAGGGTACGGCATTACCTTGGCGGGTCACCAGTCGATCCCGGAGTAATGATGTGAGAGCTGCAGAGCTCTAACCTTGCTTCGCGCTGAAAGCGTCTCCATTGGCTAATTGGACTTCCACGAGCGTATAAGAGTCATTGCTTTGGCCCTTCCCCACCCGCAACCGTCTCCTCTTCAATAAGGACCTCAAATAATGGCGAAAATCCTGATCGTCGAAGCGCGTTTCTACCAGTCGTTTAACGACATGCTAATTGCCGGTGCCAAGGCTGCGCTTGAAGCGGAGGGACACGAAACTGAGGTACTTACTGTTCCCGGTGCATTGGAGATCCCGGGCGCGATTGCCTTGGCAGCTGAAAGTGGTGAGTATGACGGATTTGTCGCGATTGGCGTCGTTATTCGCGGCGAGACCTACCACTTTGAGATCGTCGCAGGCGAAAGCGCTCGCGCTATCATGGCGCTCACTATGGACGGAATCGCCATTGGTAACGGCATCCTAACTGTCGAGAATGAAGCTCAGGCACTCGTAAGAGCTGATCCCTTGCAAAAAGACAAAGGCGGAGAAGCGGCCAAAGCGGCTTTGTCGTTGCTTTCGCTCGCATCGCGCTTTGATGCTTGAACTCCCACAGTGTGTCGCATTTGTATGTGGCAATCGGCGAAAAGCGGTTTGAACGTCACAACTTATACGCTCCAATTAGGTGTTTCTACGGATATCCCCATTCAGAGATAACGCCTAAGCATTTTCCCACGGGTCCAAAGGTGCACGGACCGGTGAATTCAACATATGCTGGATTGGGAGAAAGTTAGGAATGTTCCCACTCACTAAAGACGAACTGGAAGAGCTTGAGAGTTGCAAGCGCTCGCTCCAAGGCGTTCTTGTCACGCTTGACACTGCAGGTGCCGGGATAGCTGCTATCCATGTCAATGCAGCGATCGAACAACTGGACAGCAACCTACGAGCTTTACGCTCCTCAATTGCGCCTGAAAAGCCAGCGTTCCTTTTCCCGGAACACAACGACTGATCTATCCAGAATGGCGGCAAACGCCTACTTTACGTGAAAATGGCGAAAGAATAGGTCAAATCTAGGCATTCCCACTTAGTGTGTCGTATCAGGTTTCAGCTTAAGCTCCTGCTTGGGTGAGCGTTTCACTGAACCAAGCCATGCCAGTGCTGCGCTGCCCTTTTGTAGAGGAGCTAAGCCATGGGGAAAGTCTCCATGACACGTGATGTGAGAGATAGGTTTTTCCGGGCCTCGGATGCCACAAATCACAGATTGTCTTCAGACGGGCCAAGATGCTCTAAACTGCTCGACAATCGCAGTGGCCATGGAGATGCGAGGCTGAGCAGCGATCTTGTCATGTTTATCGCTCTCGATTGTGCGCACTCATCGGGTTTGATATCATGAAGGTCCGATCATGAACGAGATTAAGGACGGGGAAAAAATGCCCGTCGATTTGGCTCAGTCCAATCCCCACAGTAACGCTAGTAATAAGATCGACCTGGGCGCATTGGCCAAACACTTGGCCGTCATTGCCGATACCTTGAGAGAGACCACAGGACGCCCGACCAACGCCGACAGCACCAGCTTTTCGAAGGCATCCGCCAATGCCAACGGATCATCAGACATCGCGTCGGAAATCTTGGCAAACTATCCGATTGTGCATGCCCGGGCGAATACACAGCCTGTCCACTCCGATATCTTGATGCGGCGCTTGCAATTTGCCGCTCTTGCTCGGGAGGCTTACGCTATTCGCCGTCGCCGTACGGTGATTTTCGATAACGCTGAGCTGTTTGGGGAGCCCGCTTGGGATATCTTGCTCGACCTTTACATCGCCCAGGCCGAAAGGAAGAAGGTTTCGGTGTCGAGCGCCTGTATTGGTTCCGCGGCGCCGCCCACAACCGGGCTTCGCTGGCTGGGCGTTCTGTCGGAACAAGGGCTGATCTTGCGCGAGCATGATCCTGAAGATCAGCGCCGCGTCCTTGTCCGTCTGACCGAAAAGGGCCTTGCGTCCATGGATGACTATTTCGCTAACGCAAGCTCGAAGTTCTAGCACCCACCTCAATCAAGCTCCGAGGGATCCGAAACAACCGCGGCCAGCGTAAACTGCGCTGTCACCGAGCTCTTCCTCAATGCGGATAAGTTGGTTGTACTTGGCAAGCCTGTCTGAGCGCGCGAGCGAACCGGTTTTGATCTGCCCGCAATTGGTCGCAACCGCCAAGTCGGCAATTGTTGCATCCTCAGTCTCACCCGAACGATGACTCATGACAGAGGTATAGCGAGCACGAGTAGCCATATCGACCGCTGCCAGAGTCTCAGTGAGTGTTCCGATCTGATTGACCTTCACCAGAAGCGAGTTGGCCAAACCATCAGCGATCCCCTGAGATAATCGTGCCGGGTTGGTGACAAACAAGTCATCTCCTACAAGCTGCACGCGGTCACCAATTGCGCGGGTCACGGCGGCCCAGCCCTCAAAGTCGTCTTCGCTCATGCCGTCTTCGATAGAGAGGATCGGATAGTCATCGCAAAGCTTGGCAAGATAGTCGGCCATACCCTCGCCATTGAGACTAAGCCCCTCGCCAGAGATCTCGTATTTGCCATCGCGATAGAACTCGGTCGCGGCGCAATCGAGCGCGAGGACTATGTCTTCGCCCGGTGTGAAACCGGCCTGCTCGACAGAAGCCATTATAAAGTCGAGAGCAGCGCGGGTGCTGGCTAGATCAGGTGCAAAGCCACCTTCGTCGCCAACACTGGTGGCAAGGCCCTTGTCGTGGAGACCTTTTTTCAGCGTGTGGAACACTTCGGAACCCCAGCGGACCGCTTCTGCAATGCTGTCCGCCCCTACCGGCATAATCATGAATTCTTGAATGTCGATGGGGTTATCGGCGTGCTCACCTCCGTTGATGATATTCATCATCGGTACCGGCAAAACATGCGCAGCCACGCCGCCGAGATAAGAATAAAGCGGCAGGCCTCGCGCATTGGCGGCGGCTTTGGACACAGCCAGGCTGGTTCCGAGGATCGCGTTTGCACCAAGGCGACCTTTGTTCTCAGTGCCATCCAATGCGATAAGCGACAGATCAATATCACGCTGATCCTCGGCATCGAAAGCACCGATCAAAAGGTCGCGAATCTCACTGTTTACGGCCTCGACGGCCTTCAGCACGCCTTTGCCCTTATAGCGATCCTTATCGGCATCACGCAGCTCAACCGCCTCGTGTGCCCCGGTCGATGCACCCGAAGGAACCGCAGCCCGCCCAAAACTACCGTCGTCGAGAAGGACATCCACTTCAACCGTCGGATTGCCCCGGCTGTCGAGAATTTCGCGGCCGTGGATGTCGATAATCGCTGTCATGATTTGAACTCCGACGTGAGAGTGTTATATTAGATTAAGACACCCGGAGTTATACTTACACCGGACGTCAGCACTAGTGCTTTGCCGCACCCCTTATGCGGGAGAAAAGGACGGTGCAAGTGACATAGATTTTCATGACACAAAGTCGCAGGTGAGCTATGCTCAAACGCGCAAATCGAAAGCAAGAGATCAACATGGCTGAAAGCAAGACCACAAAGACCACTCGAAAGACCCCCGCCAAGACAGCGGCCAAGCGGACAACAGCCAAAAAGGCTGCGCCGAAGAAGGCAGGTGCCACAGCGAAGAAGGCCGAGCCCGAAGCCACAACCACATCAGGTAAAGGTGAAGCGAAAAGCCGTTTCAACGCAGCGCTTGCTGAAGCTAAGGCCGGTGCTGCAGCTCTTCGAGAGGAAGCCACAACACGTGCGGGTGACTACCGCGAGCAAGCCAAAACCCGTGGAGATGATATAATGGCTGACGCTAAAGAATATGGAGATCAGGCAAAGGTAAAAGCAAGCGAGCTGGCCGTAGAAGGCAAGGCAGCCGCGAGCGATGCCATTGCGAATCTGGGCAAAGCAGTTGGTGACACCGCTGGTCAGTTGGATGAGCGCTTTGGCGAACAATATGGCGACTACGCCCGCTCAGCCTCGCGCACCTTGGTCGAAACCTCTGCCAAGCTCGAAGCGAAGAGCCTCGAAGAAATCGGCGAAGACACACGCGAGGCTATCCGCAAAAGTCCTGCTGCTGCCGTTGGCATCGCCGCGGTTGCCGGATTTCTTCTTGCACGTCTGTTCCGAGGCCGCCGCTAAGATCTTGGTGTTGCTGCCTTTAGAGGGGGACTGAATGGAGGAGACTCAAGGGCGAGTAGGTGCGGACAGCGCTGATGCCGCCCCTGAAGTGACAGAATTCGACGTTGAGGAGAGTGGCGAAGAGTCCTCTCCCCAGCTCGACCCCTCATTGATGGAAGAGGCCAGCGCACTCATCGACAATGCGCGCACTTATGCCGAGGCTGAGTTAGGCTTTCAGAAAACGCGTGCGGCCTTTGCCGGCCGGTTAATCGGCGTTTCTCTCGGCCTTGTCGTTGTAGCTTTGATCCTTCTTCACATCGCCTTTCTCGCGCTTGCAGTCGGTTTGGTACTGGCGTTTGAACCGGTCGTAGGGATTTGGGGCGCGATCGGCATCGTCTTTGGCGGTCTGATGCTTGTGGTGGCATTGCTTGGCTGGGGTGCCTTCAGCCGAGCACAGAAGCTAGCAACTCTGTTCACCTCTTCGGATGAGGAGGATGCAACATGAGCAATATTGAGGAGCGTCTTTCCGACTATCGGTCTTTGCGTGATTCTGCTCGCAAGGTTTTGATGACGGATATTGAGCACGCGCGCACGACATTTTCCGCGAAGGGCCTTACCTCGCGCTATCTTGGCGGTGTCGCCGAGGGTGCCAAGGACGTTTATGAGGTCGCGAGGGTCCACACGGTCGACAACCGAGGGATCATTGCGATTGTGCTGGGCGCGCTTGCCCTATGGTTTGGCCGTGAACCGTTGCTTGCCGCTATGGCCGAGGACCTTGAGATGGAAGATAGGGAAGTCGATAGCGATGAACCTCTCCCCGCTGTTCAGGCAAGCGAAACGGACCCCGAACCAGAAGAAGCCTCGCCCGGAGACACTCATGACAACTAACACCACCCCTTCCTCCACCGGTGATAAGGCAAAACGTGACGAGCTGCGGCAAAAGATCGAGGCCAACGAACGCCGGATTGCTGAGCGCACTCTTGGTGATCAAGCCAAGGAAGCCGTTGATGCCGCCGTCAATTACACCCGTGCCAATCCGCTGACTGTTATCGGCGGAGCAATTGTACTTGGCCTTGCAATCGGACTCATGACAAAGCCTGGGCAACGCGTTGCGGGCAAAGCCGCCACAAGCGCCGTGAACGCGGCATCGGGTGCCGCGAGCAAGGTTGGCGATGCTGCGAGCAGTGCAGCAGGCGCGGCAGCTGGCACCGTCAAGAACGCGGCCATCGACCGCACCAACACTTTGTGGACTCTCGTTGCCGACGCACTCGTCGGCTACGCCATCAAATTCATCGATGACGCTTTGGGCGGTCCAAATGTGGGCAAGGATAAGCTTGAGGATCTGGGCGACAGCGCCGCTGCCAAGGCGAGAACTCTGCGCCGCGAGGCCAGTTATCTGGCGGGAAGCGCCGCTGATAAAGGACGGGCAGCCACACGCAGAACGAAGCGCCGGGCTGAGCGTGTAGTGCGCGATTTGACCGACCGAGTGCGGCACTGAGTTTAAACCACTTAGACATCGGTATGCAGGCACCTTGTGTTGCATGCGCGCTTCGCTTAACCGGCGAGCAATAGCGGGGCTGTTCTAAAAAGACGCCCCCTCAACTCCTCCCCAAGGAAGCAATCAATGGAAGAAGCAACCACAAACCAACGTCTACACCTTGTTATGGGTGGCCGTGTTACTGACCCGCGTGGCCATGAATTCGCTGATCCTGAAAGCGTCCATGTTGTCGGCGTTTTTAGTTCTTACGATGCCGCGGTCGATGCATGGCGGGCGCAGGCGCAGCGCACGGTGGATGATGCTGAGATGAAATATGTCCTCGTCCCCATCCACAAGCTCCTCACCCCTGACGCCTAGGGATTCGGTTCAAGGCTCGTGACCAATACGCTCCGACAGTTCAAGGCGGACGATGCCCCTGCGCTTGCCTCGCTCACTGTCGATGCGATCCGAACGATTGGGGCCCAGGCATATTCGCCTGAGCAAGTCGAAGTTTGGTCCATGGGCCATATCACTGCAGAGCGTTTCGTGGCGCGCGCTGAGGTGGGCCATCAAATCTATGTCATAGCCGATGAAAGTGATGCTCCAGTAGCCTACGCCCTGTTGGAACCCGATGGACATCTCGACATGCTCTACTGCTCGCCCACGCACGCAGGGCGTGGATTGGCTGGGCAATTGCTTATGCACGCGGAAGGGCACGCTCGTACATTGGGAGTTGCGATGCTCTACACCGAGGCAAGCGAACTGGCCCGGCCTGCATTTGAACGAGCAGGCTACAGGATAATCAGACGCCGTGACTTTAAACTGCGCGGTGTCATGATCCACAATTATGCGATGGAAAAACCTCTCAATTAAAAGGTTTGCATCTCATAGTTCAGATGAACTCGATCTTCTCGATAAGGTAGAACTTGTCGCCAGCTGGAACAGTCACCTCGATCTCTTCTTCGACCTGTTTGCCAATCAACGCGCGAGCAATGGGTGACGAGTATGAGATGCGGCCTTGCGCTGCATCTGCTTCAGTCTCACCGACAATCTGGTATTTGACAGGCTTGTCGTCTTCATCAAGCAAGGTCACCGTTGCTCCAAAGATGACCTTGTTGCCTGACAAAGTCGTCGGGTCGATTATCTGCGCCCGGCTAATCTTGCCTTCAAGATCGCCGATTTGTGCTTCAACTTGCCCCTGCCGCTCTTTAGCAGCATGATATTCGGCGTTCTCCGAAAGGTCGCCATGCGCGCGCGCTTCCTCGATCGCGTCAACAATCCGCGGCCGCTCTTCACGAAGCGCCTTAAGGTCTGTGGTCAGACGCTCATACCCTTCTGCGAGCATCGGAACCTTTTCCATCGTAGCCATTCCCGTTTCTTTCCGTGTTGTCCGTTCTCTGACATTTCACTTTCGAAATTTCACCCCTGACCGCTTCCAATGGATGCGGCCAATACCAAGCGAAATGTCGGGAGGACGGCGTAATTGCTCAACCATAATAGTCTTGCAACGACCGGACTTCAAGCTGTGAGGGTTTGAGGGCTCTAATTGAGGCAGCGACAGCACAAGAAGCGGTCGCCGTTGTGTAGTAAGGAACCTTCTTTTCGAGGGCGCTGGCGCGGATCGATTTGGAGTCGAGAAGAGATTGCCAACCCTCAGTGGTATTGAGAATGAGAGCGATCTCACCATCAATGATCTTGTCAACGATATGCGGTTGACCCTCTGCGACCTTGTTCACGCGCTCGATCGAAAGTCCTTGTTCCGAAAGGTATTTATACGTGCCAGACGTGGCAATAATGGCGAACCCGCATTCCATAAGATCTTTGACCGCTGGAACGATATTCGCCTTGTCCGAATTCTTGACCGAAACAAACGCTGTGCCGCCTTGTGGCAAGGTCATCCCAGCCCCAAGCTGTGATTTGAAGAATGCTGGTTCGAATGCGCAATCAATCCCCATTACCTCTCCCGTTGACTTCATTTCTGGCGAGAGGACAGGATCGGCACCGGGGAAACGAGCAAAGGGGAAAACCGCCTCTTTGATCGCCATGTAAGGCAGATCGCGGCGGAAGGGCTCAAAATCGGTGAGTTTTTCGCCTGCCATGACGCGCGCTGCGATCTTGGCAACAGGCTGCCCGATGGCCTTGGCCACGAAGGGCACGGTTCGGCTCGCACGCGGGTTCACCTCGATAAGGTAGACCTCGTCGTCTTTGACCGCAAATTGGACATTCATCAGGCCGCGAACTTTAAGAGCCGTGGCAAGCGCCTCTGCTTGGCGCTCCATTTCAGCGATAATTCCGGGCGAAAGTGAGTACGGCGGCAGGGTACAGGCGCTATCGCCTGAGTGCACGCCAGCCTCTTCGATATGTTGCATCACACCCGCAATGCGCACTTCGTCTCCGTCGCACAGCGCATCGACATCGCACTCTATCGCATCGCGTAAATATTGGTCGACCAGAACGGGGCTGTCGCCAGAGACGTTCACGGCGGTCTTGATATAGTCATCAAGCTGCGCCTCGCTGTCCACGATCTCCATCGCGCGGCCGCCCAGTACGAAGCTTGGGCGCAGGAGCACTGGATAGCCAATACGCGCTGCTGCAGCAGCCGCTTCATCGCGGGTGTAAGCAATGCCGTTGTCGGGTTGCTTTAGGCCCAGCTCATTGACGAGCTTGGCAAAACGTTCGCGGTCTTCGGCGTGGTCGATAGCATCGGGTGATGTGCCAAGGATCGGGATTCCGGCATCTTCCAAGGCTTGCGCGAGTTTGAGCGGTGTCTGCCCGCCAAACTGCACGATAACGCCGACAAGCTCGCCCGATTTCTGTTCAGCGCGCAGGATTTCGAGGACGTCTTCGGCTGTCAGTGGCTCAAAATAGAGGCGGTCAGATGTGTCGTAATCGGTCGAAACGGTCTCAGGGTTGCAGTTGACCATGATCGTCTCAAAACCCTGCTCTGCAAGCGCAAAACAGGCGTGGACACAGCAATAATCAAACTCAATCCCCTGCCCGATCCGATTGGGTCCGCCACCAAGGATCACGATCTTCTTGCGATCAGAAACATCCGCCTCACACTCAGGCTCGCCAAATGTCGGCGCTTCATAGGTCGAGTACATGTAGGGCGTGATAGCCTCGAACTCGGCCGCGCATGAGTCGATGCGTTTGAATACGGGATTCACACCCAGCCTTTGACGCAGCGAGTGCACTTCCTCTTCGCTGGTCGCCCCTGCCATAGCTTGAAGTGCGTCATGCAGTAGCCCGGACCGCTTCGCCTGGGTCTCTGCTAGACCACCCTTCACCCCAACAGAACGAACAGCCAGCGTAGCGAGGCGTTTATCCGAGAAGCCCATGGCTTTTAGGCGACGCAGGTCCGCTGCTCCGCGAGGCAGGCCGTCGGCCTGAACCACACTTTCCGCCTCTATAATCGCCTCGATCTGGCGCAGGAACCACGGGTCATAACTGGTGACTGCATGGATATCATCGAGGCTGAGGCCCTCGCGGAAGGCCTGCCCCACTTGCAGCAAGCGATCAGGCGTGCGCTTGGACAAAGCGGCGGTCACAACATCACGCGAGACGCCTTCCAGCTCCGTCACCCGGTTGAACCCGTCGAGCCCAGTTTCGAGACCGCGAAGGGCCTTTTGCACGCTCTCTTGGAAGTTGCGGCCAATCGCCATGACTTCGCCCACCGACTTCATCGCGGTTGCAAGATAGGGCTCTGCGCCTTTGAATTTTTCAAAAGTAAAACGCGGGATCTTGGTGACGACATAGTCGATTGTGGGCTCAAAGCTCGCAGGCGTTGCCCCGGTGATCTCATTGGTGACTTCATCGAGCGTGTAACCCACCGCCAGTTTCGCCGCGACGCGGGCAATCGGAAAGCCTGTCGCCTTGGAGGCAAGTGCGGAAGAACGCGACACACGCGGGTTCATTTCAATGACGATGAGCCGTCCATCGGCAGGGTTCACGGCGAACTGCACGTTTGAGCCGCCGGTCTCAACGCCGATCTCGCGCAGCACCTCAATCGAGGCGTTACGCATGATCTGATACTCTTTGTCCGTGAGCGTCAGCGCCGGGGCCACCGTGATGGAATCGCCCGTGTGCACTCCCATTGGATCAACGTTTTCGATTGAGCAGATGATGATGCAATTGTCCGCCTTGTCGCGCACAACCTCCATCTCGTACTCTTTCCAACCCAGCAGCGATTCTTCGATCAGCACTTCGGTGGTGGGCGATGCATCAAGGCCCTCACGCACGATCCGATCAAACTCCTGAGTGTTGTAAGCGATCCCACCGCCCGTCCCGCCAAGGGTAAAGCTGGGACGGATGATCGACGGCAATCCGGTGCGCTTCACAATCTCGCGCGCTTCTTCGATGGTGTTGGCAACGCCTGAACGCGCGCTCTCAAGACCGATCTTGTCCATCGCATCGCGGAACCGCTGGCGGTTTTCCGCCTTGTCGATAGCGTCCGCCTTGGCCCCAATCATCTCCACGCCGTGCTCTTCGAGGATGCCCATATCCTCAAGAGCCAACGCGCAGTTCAGCGCCGTCTGCCCGCCCATGGTGGGAAGCAGCGCATCTGGCTTTTCCTTCGCGATGATCTTGGCGACGATCTCCGGCGTAATCGGCTCGACGTATGTGGCGTCGGCAAACTCGGGATCGGTCATGATCGTTGCCGGGTTCGAGTTCACCAGAATGACCCGGTAACCCTCTTCTTTCAGAGCCTTAATCGCCTGCGTGCCCGAATAGTCGAACTCGCACGCCTGCCCGATAATGATCGGCCCTGCACCAATCACGAGGATAGAGGAAATGTCATTACGCTTGGGCATTATTGGCTCTCGTTTTCGGGAGTTGCATCGGTGTTATCGGGCGCGGTTTCAGGCTCAGCGGGCACGGGCCCAACGTCGATCATGATCAGCCGCATGCCCTCTTGTTGCCGGGCACAGCCGCTGGCGATCATGGTCGATTTGGGCTGGAGCCCGCCGCGCACACGGTAGAGCGCAGGGTCACGGCCAGTGAAGAATGCGCCCTTCTCATTGACCGGTGTTTGCATGAAAATATCAACGGCGGTGGAGGTTTCATTGGTCGAGGCCATCGCACGGTTGCCAGCGGTGTCGTCGCTGCCATCCACCATCAGGCGCTGCATGTCCTCGAACGCCATTTTGGTGATGTCGAAGGTGAAGGTGGGGACGCCCATTTCTTGCGCGAGTTTGGCGAATTGGGTGGTCGGGCCGAGAAGGCTGGCGACGCGGGTCAGGCATTCCTCGCTGAGTTCACTGCCCTCGCGCGGGTCCTCGGGGAAGAGGATGTGGCAGCCCGTGAGGGTGAACGCTGATGCAACAATGATAGGAAGGCGTTTCATCCGTTGGTTCCCCAATCTTTGAGCCGGACACCCGGCTGCTCCTTCTCCTTGATGCAGCCTAATTGCTTGTCGGTCAGATCATTTTTCAGGATCGCCAAGAGAGACACGCCATCGGTCGCCTGCACCAATATCGTGCGGCCCAATTCGCATTGATCAACGATAATTTGGAGCACTTCGCGGTAATTCTCGACGACAAAGCTCGCACCTTGGGTCCCCGGAATACCGCCGCCGCTGTACACTTCGATGTTGTAACGCGCGAGGCGTGCTTCATCGAAATGGTCTTCGGACGATGCCTCAAGGATTGGAGCGATATCAGAGCCTGCCACAACGTCGCTCGCGCAGGCCGAGGCTCCGACAGTCAATAAAAAGAGGGTAAGAAGGTGCCTCACCCCAGCCCCCCAACGAACTTCTCGAAGAGGTAAAAGCTATCCTGCGGTCCCGGACTTGCCTCTGGGTGATACTGCACCCCAAACGCCTGCTTGCCCTTCACCGCAATTCCGCAGTTGGAGCCGTCGAAAAGGCTAACATGGGTTTGCTCCACCGTGTCGGGCAAAGTATCCGCATCCACCGCAAAACCATGGTTCATGCTGGTGATCTCGACCAATCCCGTGGTCTCGCCCCAACCCTCGCCCACACGCTGAACCGGGTGGTTTGCGCCGCGGTGGCCTTGGTGCATTTTCACCGTCTTTGCGCCTGCTGCGAGCGCCAGCATTTGATGGCCCAAACATATGCCGAAAAGCGGCATGTCCGACTCAAGCAATTGCTGGATCACTGGAACGGCATATTCGCCGGTCGCGGCAGGGTCTCCCGGACCGTTGGAGAGGAATACGCCGTCGGGCTTTAACGCCATGATGTCGTCATAGCTGGTCTTGGCGGGCACCACAGTCACCTTGGCCCCAGCGCGCACGAGGTTGCGGAAAATGTTGTCCTTCGCGCCAAAGTCTAATGCCACCACATGCGGCGTCGCATCGTGGGCCGCGCGGCCATAGCCATGGCCCAAGCGCCAATATCCGCCTTCCCAATCCTCTTGGGATTCGCGGGTGACGCGCACGGCGAGGTCCATGCCCTCGAGCCCTGCCCACTCCTGAGCGCGTTGGATAAAAGCGGGAATGTCGAATTTACCCTCTGGCGAATGCGCGATTACCGCATTGGGCGCACCTGACTTGCGGATACGGCGGGTGAGCGCCCTTGTGTCGACACCCGACAGGCCGATTTTGCCGTTCTTCTCCATCCACTCCTGGAAGCGCTCCAAACTGCGGAAGTTCGATGGCTCGGTCACATCCTCGCGCACAACGCAGCCCACTGCGCCCTCAACTGCGCTCTCCACGTCCTCGCCGTTTGCTCCGACATTACCGATATGAGGGAAGGTAAAGGTGACGATTTGCGCCGCGTAAGAGGGATCAGTCATCACCTCCTGATAGCCGGTCATCGCGGTGTTGAAGCACACCTCGCCTACCGCATCTCCGACCGCGCCAAAGCCGCGCCCCCAGATCACAGTTCCATCGCCTAAAACAAGGACTCCCGTCGCGTCTTTTGGTTGCGCAGGACGAGTGGCAGCAGAAGCCATTTGGGGCTCTCCGTAAGAGGGGTTTTCCAGCAATGTCGCTAAGTCTCACCCGCTAAGCTTGCGCGGGGCCTACGTCAACCTATCTACGCAGCCTTAATTGGGCTAAGCCGCCCAACGGACAAATCCATCCACAAGAAAGACAATGTTCCGATGATCCGCGACGATATCAAAGCTGCCACCATCACCGCTATGAAGGCCAAGGAAAAGGAACGCACTGCGACGCTTCGCCAGATGAGTGCCAAGATCAAGGACCGCGATATTGAAGAGCGCAGCAATAAGTCTTCTGGCGGCAAGGATATCGACGACGATGCTCTAGTCACGAGCGTGCTCCAAAAGATGGCAAAGCAACGCCGCGAATCGATTGAGATGTACGAAAGTGGCGGTCGTCAGGAATTAGCGGATAAGGAAACGGCTGAGTTGGCTGTCATCGAAGAATTCCTGCCCCAGATGATGAGCGAGGACGAAACCAAGGCCGCGATTGAAGCGATCAAAGCGGAAACCGGCGCTTCTTCGATGAAGGATATGGGGCAGGTTATGGGCGCACTCAAAGCGAAGCACGGCGCTGCGCTCGATGGAAAGCTGGCGAGTGGCCTTGTGAAGGCAGCGCTTAGCTAAGCACAGACTTGTCCACCGAGAGCGCTTGAAGCAGCACTCAATCGCGAGCATTCTGCACTTATGTCTATCAGCCCGCAATGGAAGGACGAACTGCGCGCGAGGATCACGCTTTCAACCGTGATCAATCGCACGACCAAGCTTACCCGTGCGGGGCGCGAATGGAAAGCGTGTTGCCCATTCCACAATGAGGCAACGCCCAGCTTCTATGTCAATGATCAGAAGGGGTTCTACCACTGCTTTGGCTGCGGGGCGCATGGCGATGTTATCAGTTGGATGACTGAGCAGCGTGGGCTGACCTTTATCGATGCGTGCAAGGAGCTTGCGAGCGAAGCGGGGATGGAGGTCCCAGCCCCCGACCCTGTCGCCGCCAAAAAGGCAGAGAAGCGAGCTGAGCTGATTGACGTAACCACCGATGCCCAAGGGTGGTTTTACGACAATCTGCGCTCGCCTGATGGTCGGGCGGCGATGAGTTACTTGACCGATCGTGGATTAGAGCCTGAGACACTGGCTGAGTTCGGTTTTGGATATGCGCCAGAGAGCAAACAGGCTCTCAATCGTGCGCTTGCCCGCTACGATGATCAGATGCTGGTCGAAACCGGCATGCGCATTATGACCGATGATGGCACAACATATGACCGCTTTCGTGGGCGGGTCATGCTCCCTATCCAGGACGCGCGCGGTCGAGTGATCGCCTTTGGCGGGCGGATCATGGAGAGTCGAGACGGTGTCGCGAAATATCTGAATTCTCCCGATACTCCGCTCTTCGATAAAGGCCGTACGCTTTACAACCTCCACCGTGCCTCCCCTGCCTCGCGCCAGTCAGGCCGTGTTGTAGTGGTCGAAGGCTATATGGATGTGGTCGCGCTGGCTCAGGCTGGGTTTGAAGATGCGGTTGCACCTTTGGGCACAGCGCTCACGGAAACTCAACTTGAGATGCTATGGCGCATGGTTGAAGTGCCAGTGTTGTGTTTCGACGGCGACAAGGCCGGAGAACGCGCCGCGATGAGAGCTATTTCCCGGGCCCTCCCGCTGCTTGCCCCGATGCGCTCCTTGTCGATAGTTCGCTTGCCAAGCGGCTTGGATCCCGACGATCTGATCAATCGTGACGGGCCAAAAGCAATGGAAGAGCTGCTGAGTGATCCCAAGAGCCTGCTCGATGCACTCTGGGAAGGAGAACGCGATGCGCAGCCGCTGACAAGTCCCGAGGCCAAGGCTGGCCTCAAGGCGCGGCTCATGGAACATGTCGACACCATCGAGAATCGCGACATCCAAGCACTCTATCGGCGCGACCTGCTTGACCGATTCTCCGAATTTGCTTTTCCCAAGCGAGAGCCCCGAAGCCGCTCTTCAAAGAGCAGACCGGGCAAGCAAGGCTGGCAAAACCGCAACACCGCGCCGCAAAGGCTTTCTCAGGACGCACGCGACATTCTCGGCCGAGCTATGGCTGGCGGGCAGCGCGCCTCGCTCTTATCCGCTGTAATCGCTGGACTTGTGCGCCATCCGGATGAAATCTCGGCGCATTCCGAGGCGCTTTCTCGCCTCGCACAGCTCGATCCAAATGCTGCACCTGCGATAGAATCGTTGATGGAGCTGTCGGAAACACTTGATTCGCACGGGCCAAACGCCATATCGGACAACGAAGGCCTTCCTGCCCCACCGGTAAACCAACAGTTCGCCTTTCTTCGAGAAGGCACATCCCCCGGTGAAGCGCGCGAGGAATTGGCTGAAGCTGTATCGCTGCTGGCCCAGAAACCAGCGCTCGAAGCTGCTATGGCGGCAACGATCGCACGGTTTAATGAAGACCCGGAAGGGGCTTTGGCAGAACAGGACCGTTTGCGAGAACAGCTCACCAAAGTTGAAGAGCGTCTAAAGGCATTTGGGCGTAAGAAGGCCGGAGCACCGGCCAATGCGAGTTGATCCGGGTTTCAGATCCGGAGTGGGATTAACGAGAAGTGGGATTGTGAAGCGCTGGTCCGGGAGGGGATCAACCGTGGACCAACCACCGGCGAACGGACTGACAAATACATGGCCTCGAGCGCAAAAGCGAACGATAAAGACGACGCACCGCTGATCGACCTTAATGAAGCTTCCATCAAGAAGCTCATGACCAAGGCAAAGAAGAAGGGCTACATCACATATGATGAGCTCAACGCCGCTTTGCCGTCTGGCGAAATGAGCCCTGATCAGATCGAAGACATCCAGACCGCTCTTTCGGAAATGGGCGTGCAGATCGTTGAGAACGACGAAGAGGCAGAGGCGGAGGCTGAACAGGAAGCTGAAGTCGAGGCCATGGAGGTTGACGACGACAAGAAAAAGCCTGCCACCACTGCGAAACCTGCTGCGAAGAAAACTGGTACGGGCGAACGTACCGATGACCCTGTGCGTATGTACTTGCGTGAAATGGGCGCAGTTGAACTGCTCAGCCGTGAAGGCGAAATCGCGATTGCCAAGCGCATTGAAGCTGGCCGCGACATGATGATTATGGGCCTTTGCCAAAGCCCGATCACTTTCCACGCGATCATCCAATGGTCCGAAGCGCTGAATTCTGAAGATATGCAGCTTCGTGAGATCCTTGATCTTGACGCGATGCTTTCGAAGGAACCTCCGCCAGACAAGATGGAGGAAGAGAACGAGGAAGCCGAGAACGGCGGCGAAATCTCAGAAGAGACTGCAGGTCCAACCATCCGCGATGATGACGACGAAGTCGAAGATCACGAGGAAGAAGGCGAAGAGGGCGAAGAGGGCGAAGGCGCCAAGAAAGAAGAGGAAGAGGAAGAGGACAACACTCTTTCGCTTGCTCAGATGGAGGCTGCGCTTAAACCTGACGCGATTGAGCGCTTTGCCCGAATCACGAAACTTTTCAAAAGCTTCGAGAAATTGCAGATCGAGCGTGTCGATACCCTCGCCGCTGGCGACGTGTTCCCGAAGGCCAAAGAGAACAAATACGAAAAGCTTTCTGACGAGCTCACTGCGGAAGTCGAGAGCGTGCAATTCCACGCAGCGAAAATCGAATTCCTTGTCGACAACCTTTACGCCTTTAACCGCCGCCTGACCGCGCTGGGTGGTCAGATGCTGCGTTTGGCTGAGCGTCACAAAATTAAGCGCATCGACTTTCTCAAATCCTACGTCGGCAACGAACTTGACGATGGTTGGATCAAAGAGCGCGCGGCGAAGGACAAGAAATGGGCCGCTTTCCTTGAGAAGGAAGAAGGCTCGGTTGACCGCATTCGAACCGAAATCACCGATATTGCCGCGAACACCGGCATGTCGCTTCCCGAGTTCCGCCGCATCGTCAACATGGTGCAAAAAGGCGAGCGCGAGGCGCGGATTGCTAAGAAGGAAATGGTCGAAGCCAACCTTCGTCTCGTGATCTCTATCGCCAAGAAGTACACCAACCGTGGCCTGCAATTCCTTGATCTTATTCAGGAAGGCAACATTGGCCTGATGAAGGCGGTTGATAAGTTTGAATATCGCCGCGGTTACAAATTTTCGACCTATGCGACATGGTGGATCCGTCAAGCGATCACCCGCTCGATCGCTGACCAGGCGCGCACGATCCGTATCCCGGTTCACATGATCGAGACGATCAACAAGCTGGTCCGGACATCGCGTCAGTTCCTCCACGAAGAAGGCCGCGAGCCGACCCCGGAGGAAATGGCAGCGCGCCTCTCCATGCCATTGGAGAAAGTTCGCAAGGTGATGAAAATCGCCAAAGAGCCGATTTCGCTCGAAACGCCGATTGGGGACGAAGAAGATTCGCACCTGGGTGACTTCATCGAGGATAAGAATGCGATCATCCCCGTGGATGCCGCGATTCAGGCAAACCTCAAGGAAACCGTCACCCGCGTGCTTGCCTCGCTTACCCCGCGTGAAGAGCGCGTTCTGCGTATGCGTTTTGGTATCGGCATGAACACCGACCATACGTTGGAAGAAGTGGGTCAGCAGTTTTCGGTAACGCGCGAACGTATTCGTCAGATTGAAGCAAAAGCGCTGCGCAAGCTCAAGCACCCGAGCCGCAGCCGCAAGATGCGCAGTTTCCTGGATCAATAATGAGAGTAGCAATGAAGTCGTTGAGAACGCTTGCTATTGGGGCAGGCGCGCTTGCGCTCGTCAGCCCAGCCCTCGCCCAAACTGACGTTTACACGCCACCCGCAGATGAGCTTGCCGAGGCCATGGCGATCATAGATGTGATCTTCCCGCCTGCCACCCGTGAGCAGGACATGATCAATACCGCCACTACCATGGGAAACCAGATGGCGGCCTCTATGATGACAGGGCCGATCTTTGAAGAACCAGGCATCAGAGCGATTATGGATGATTTCCTCGGGGAGCTACCCGAGATTATGCGCCCAGTTATCATCAAGCATTTGCCCAGCATGATCAAGTCAACCGCAGTTGCCTACACGCGAGAGTTTTCGCTTCAGGAATTGCGGGATATCCGTGCATTTGCGTCAACGCCAAGCGGCGGGCGGTATTTCTCCAGCGTGCAAAGCTTATTGGCAGACCCCGCGGTTGCGAAAGCGAATGAGGCATTCTTTGCCGAAGTGAACGCTTCTCAACAAACTGAAGTTGAGAAGTTGCAAGGTCGGGTGGTTGAGTTCCTCCAGAATAACCCCGAGGTTGTTGAACGGTTGCAAGCGGCAGGCCTTGGTCAAGGTAGCTAAGCATAGCGTAGCGTGTGCCGAACGACTCTGAACCTTCAGGGAATCGCTATCCGCAGTTACAATACAACGATGCTTTCACAATAATTGCTGCACACAAGTTAGTCAGAGTCGAGCGTAAATGCCCAAATCTAAACTCACCACAGTCGCGATTGTCAGCCAGAAAGGTGGATCGGGCAAAACAACACTCGCTGTAAACCTTGCGACGCGAGCTGCGGGGGCTAAGCATGAGTCTTGCGTGGTCGACACCGATCCGCAAGCGACCGCGGCAGTGTGGAGCGATTGGCGCGGAGATTTTCTGCCGGTGGTGGTGACCGCTCCGCCCGCACGTCTTGGCCGTACGATCGAGAGCGCAAAGAAGAATGGCGTGGATTTTGTCGTCATCGACACCCCACCCCACGCTGATGCTGCCGCCCGTGAAGCCATCAAGGCGGCAGACATTGTGCTTATCCCGACCAAACCGCGCGCCTTCGATCTAGCGGCACTTGAGCCAATCGCAGACCTTGTGAATTACGCTAAGACTCCTGCCTTTGTCGTGCTCAATGCAGTTCCAGCGAGCGCGACGAAATTGGCAAATGACGCCCGCGAAGCTGCGAAAGCAATGGGGCTCGAAATCTGCCCAGTCGACCTGGGCGAGCGCGCCGACTTCCATCGCTCGAGCGCCAAGGGAGAGACGGCCAGCGAGTTGGCCCCTGATGGCAAAGCCGCAAAAGAGATCGACAAGCTCTGGAAATGGCTGAGCAAAACCCTAAAAAAGGGCAAAGAATAGGCTGATAGAGCCCTCTGGACTCATCTCACCGGAACGTCAGCGAAGCTTCGCACAAATTGACCAAATTCGAGCTCAACTTCATTAAAAGCCACCGGCCTGTAGCCGCACGGCAGGGAGCGACAGCGTTACGAATTTCTCCCCAATTCCTTACTCGGAAGCGTCGAAAAGCGCCATATCGGGGTGGAGTCGTCGCTCTTGCCACACTATGTATCGCTTCATGCGTATAGCTATTGCCTCCGATCACGCCGCCACCGAGCTTAAGGCCGAGCTCGCCGAATGGCTTATGGAAGAAGGTCATGAAGTCGCGGACCTGGGCCCGGAGCCCGGCGAAAGCGTCGACTACCCTGACTACGGCTACAAGCTGGCAGAAGTGATGGCCGATGGGACTGCAGAATATGGCGTTGCTCTATGCGGCTCAGGAATTGGCATTTCGATCAGTGTTAATCGCCACCCTGCGGTACGCTGCGCCTTGATTTCTGAACCGCTCTCCGCTGCATTGGCGCGGGAACATAACAATGCCAATTGCATTGCATTGGGTGCGCGGTTGATCGGCGTAGAAATGGCGAAAAGCTGCGTCGCTACATTCTTAAACACCGTATTTGCTGATGAGGGCGATCCCAGTGGCCGTCATCAACGCCGTGTTGCCAAGCTTGGCAATCCCCCCATCGATCCGGACCATATTGAGACCCACCAATGAGCACCAATCCTTCCAGCATAGCCGATCCGATGCATGGGTTTTGGCACGATGATCTGACGACCAGTGATCCTGAGATCGCGGAAGCTATCGGCAAAGAGCTTGCGCGTCAGCAAGACAAGATCGAACTGATCGCATCTGAGAACATCGCATCCAAGGCGGTGCTTGAGGCAACGGGCAGCGTCTTCACAAACAAGTATGCGGAAGGCTATCCGGGCAAGCGTTACTACGGCGGCTGTGACTATGCTGATGTGGTCGAAACGCTGGCAATTGAGCGCGCCAAGCAATTGTTTGGCTGCAACTTTGCCAATGTACAGCCGAATTCCGGCAGCCAGATGAACCAAGCGGTATTTCTGGCGATGTTGGAGCCGGGTGATACCTTTATGGGTCTCGACCTCAATTCTGGCGGGCACCTGACGCACGGCTCTCCGGTCAACATGAGCGGCAAATGGTTCAACCCGGTTAGCTACGGCGTGACTGAGGGTGATGAGCTTATCGATATGGAAGCGGTTGCCGCGACTGCACGCGAGCATAAGCCCAAACTCATCATCTGCGGCGGCACCGCCTATTCACGGATCTGGGACTTTGCCGCTTTCCGCGCGGTTGCTGATGAAGTTGGCGCTATATTGCTTTGCGATATGAGCCACATCTCGGGTCTTGTGGCAGGCGGTGCTCACCCCTCGCCCTTCCCGCATTGCGATATCGTGACCTCAACAACGCACAAATCGCTTCGCGGTCCACGTTCGGGCATAATTCTTTGGAACGATGAGAAATACACCAAGCCAT
Organism: uncultured Erythrobacter sp.; assembly: GCF_947502395.1. GTDB lineage: Bacteria > Pseudomonadota > Alphaproteobacteria > Sphingomonadales > Sphingomonadaceae > Erythrobacter. The sequence goes on along the minus strand of NZ_CANMZM010000001.1, from coordinate 284,720 downwards.
TGAACATGGCGGTGTTTCCCGGCCTCCAAGGCGGCCCGTTGATGCATGTAGTAGCTGCCAAAGCGGTTGCGTTCAAGGAAGCGCTCGCACCCGAGTTCAAGACTTATGCGCACCGCATTGTCGAGAACGCGCGCGCGCTTGCAACAAGTCTTGAAGATAATGGGCTTCGCATCGTCTCTGGCGGCACGGACAACCACTCCATGCTCGTCGACCTCACAGCGAAAGATGTCACTGGTAAGGCGGCAGAAGCTGGGCTCGACCGGGCATGGCTCACTTGCAACAAAAACGGCATTCCGTTCGACACGCGCTCGCCATTTGTGACGTCAGGCATTCGCCTCGGCACGCCAGCGGGTACCACGCGCGGCTTTGGCCCGGTGGAATTCCGCCAGGTGGGACAACTCATCGCCGAAGTGGTCGATGGACTTTCCAAGAACGGTCCAGAGGGCGATGCACAGATCGAAGAGAGCGTGCGCAATCGTGTTGCCACACTTTGCGCTGACTTCCCGGTCTATCCAGAAAGCTAAGCACAACACATGCGCTGCCCATTTTGCGCCCATGAAGACACGCAGGTTAAGGACAGCCGCCCAACCGAGGACAACACCTCGATTAGGAGGCGTCGGCAATGCAATTCTTGCGGTGCGCGCTTCACAACCTTTGAACGCGTCCAGCTACGTGAAGTGGTGATCGTCAAAACGGGCCTTGATGGCTCCGAACCTCGGCGCGAGCCTTTCGATCGCGTGAAACTCGAAAAATCCGTTGCTCTTGCGTGCCGCAAGCGTGATGTTTCCGAAGAGCGTATTGATCAGCTGGTCTCCGGCATCCAACGGCAGGTTGAAACTGCTGGTGATCCTGAAGTTCCGTCATCGCGCATCGGTGAGATGGTCATGGACGGTTTGAAGCAGCTCGATTCGGTCGCTTACATCCGCTTTGCCAGCGTTTATCGAGACTTTTCAGAGGCCAAAGATTTCGAGGAATTTGCCAGCACTGTCGCCGAAGCTGCCCAAGACTAGATATGGTCAACAAGCCCATAATTGTCTTGGTCCGCCCACAGTTGGGCGAGAACATCGGCAAAGCCGCGCGGGCCATGCTTAATTTTGGACTGACCGAGATGCGCATTGTCGCCCCGCGCGATGGCTGGCCCAACCCCAGTGCAGGACCTGCTGCGGCGGGCGCGGATATCGTGCTGGATGAGGCGAAGATCTTCAGCACAACCGCCGAAGCTGTCGCTGATTGCGAACATGTTTATGCCACCACCGTTCGCAAACGCGGCGTGACTAAGCCTGTCGTAGGTCCAAATGAAGCGGCACGGCTGATGCATTCTCAAAGTGGTCGCCATGCGGTTCTGTTCGGTCGCGAAGCATCGGGGCTGGAGACAGAGGATGTCGCGCTTGCCCGCCATATCCTCACCGTTCCGATCAATCCGGAATTTGGCTCGCTCAATTTGGCGCAGGCCGTGATCCTGACCGCCTATGAATGGTCTCGCATCGGTCGCGAGCAAGAGTCGAGTGAACTGGTCCAACCCACCTCGGAGGACGAAGCCCTTCCCCCTGCCCCGCAACAGGAGCTGGAAGGCCTCATCAAGCACCTTGAAGGCATGCTCGCGCCAAAGGGCTACTTCTTCCCCGAAGCACGCGCAGAAGCTACTCTGCGCACTTTGCGCACGGTTCTCACCAAGCCTGGCTGGAACCACCTCGAGGTTCGCACTTTGCGCGGCGTGCTCACCTCGCTTGGCCGTCCCGACAAGGACCTGTCCGAAAAGAGTTGATTTCGTAAGCGGCCACTGTATACGCGCGCTCACGCAATTTGGCTCCGCACCCCGGTGAAGCGGAAGCCGCGTTGAGCATTCGCCTCAACGGTGCGCTGCCGGGTTAGACGCTCACCAATTGGGTGGGCCAGCAAAATGTAAGGAAGAACAATGACTAAGCGCACAAGCGCCAAGCATAAGCTCGACCGCCGGATGGGTGAAAACATCTGGGGCCGTCCAAACTCTCCGGTGAACAAGCGTTCCTATGGCCCTGGCCAACACGGTCAGCGTCGTAAGAGCAAGATGAGCGACTTCGGGCTTCAGCTTCGCGCTAAGCAGAAGCTCAAAGGCTATTACGGCGATGTGACCGAGAAGCAGTTCCGCTCAACTTACAAAGACGCTACGAAGCTTAAAGGCGACACCGGTCAGAACCTGATCGGTCTGCTTGAGCGTCGCCTCGACATGATCGTGTACCGGGCGAAGTTCGCTCCAACGATCTTTGCCGCGCGTCAAATCGTCAACCACGGCCACATCCTCGTGAATGGCGGCAAGTGTAACATCCCATCGCGCCGTTGCGACGTTGGTGATGTGATCAGCCTCAACACGAAAGCCAAAGAAATGGCTCTCATCATCGAAGCGCAAAGCCTACCAGAGCGTGAAATTCCTGACTACGTTGCCCCAGATGGCAACGACAAGGTTCAGTTCACCCGCGTGCCGAAGCTCGACGAAGTGCCATACCCGGTGACGATGGAACCAAACCTCGTGGTCGAGTTCTACTCCCGCTAAACCCCGCAAGGCACATCGATACAGAAGTCTGGGCGGTCCTTCGGGGCCGCCCTTTTCTTTTGTGCTTTCGGCCGGAAACCCGCGACTAAGTCCAAAAACCTAGGAGTTGCGGATTTCATCCCAATGAACAAACTCATAGGCAATTGAGCCTTCAACAAGCTCTTCCCATATCTCCGCGAAAACAGCGCCAGGTAGGCCGCGCGCCTCAGCGTCCGCCACAGCCGCAGCAATCACGCTGGCCTTACGCTCCTCATCTCGCACAGCATCTCGAGAAGCCTTGATGCGCGCCGCTGCCCGCATATAGCCAAAGCGTCGATCCAATAGCGCCACCAGTTCACGGTCGGTCGCGTCGACTCCTTCACGCACGTCCACCATGGTTTCGCAGTCAACAGGTAATTTGGCGGGGTCGTGCATTTTGGAAGGAGAGTCGGTCATGCGAAGGCCCTTGGACTCTCCCCAACGGTTTGTCGAGAGGGTCCAGAACCAATTTTCAGCGTGCAAGGCTCTCATTTAGGAATTCGTCAATCGAACCCAGCATCTCTCTGCGAGCATTGCTGTCACGCAAGCCATGTTGCAGGTCCTCGAACTCCGTGTAAGTCACCTGCTTGCCCGCATTCTCAAGCGCATTGGACATGTCTCGCGAGTGCCTTACATCCACATTGATATCGAGCGAACCGTGAAAGAGCGCGACCGGAGCAACAAATCGCTCAGCATGCCGCCTCGGACTGCCGGCTGCGATATGTGGGCCTCGCCCTAACTGCCCATCACGAAAGCGGAAATTGGTGTACGCGCGCGCATCGGATCGCAGATATTCAAGGTCCGTGACAGGTGCGATAGCAACGACTGCTTTGTAGAGCTCCGGTGCGACAACCTGTGACTGTAATGCAGCGTATCCTCCGTAGGACCAGCCAACGATGGCCATCTTTTCAGGGTCGGCAATGCCTTGTGACACAAGCCAGCGGCCTGCATCGTTCACATCGCTGATAGCGACATCCCAGGCCTGATAGCCATTGCGTCCGAACCAAGCCTCTCCATAGCCCGCCGATCCACGGTAGTTGGGTTGAAGCACCGCGTAACCGCGTGCGGTGAGGAATTGAACAACCCAGTCGAAGCCCCAATAATCACGCGCAGCAGGTCCGCCGTGCGGGAGGACGATCGCAGGAAGATTTGTCCCGTCCGAGCCCGACGGCAAGGTCAAATAGCCAGGAATTTGAGTACCATCGCCCGCTGGATAGCTCACCGGACGCATTTCTCCCATGGCTCGGCCAACCAACGGATCGCGCATTGCTAAGAGCATTTCGAGATTTTGCGAAGTCTTATCGAACAGATAAACGGTGCCTGGGTCTGTGTCTGACGATGCGATGATGACGAACTTACTTTCATCTGCGCTCGCACCGGCGAAGTTTATCAGCGGCTGTGTTGGAAGGGCTTTGCCAAGCGCCTTCGCCAAAGCTGCAAGCTCTTGATCGAAATACTCAACCGAGCGCTTTTCGGTTGCATAGCTCACACCAACAACCCGGCGCTGACGCCCAATCCGGATCAGCCCATCGACATCCACATCATTTCTAGCCGCGATAAGCCTTGCCTCGTTACCACCATCAAGTGGCACTCCGATTAGCGCCCGGTATCCTCCAAGCGATGTGTAAGCGAAGAGCGAATTTGAAACCGCATCGACCGCTACAGGAGAGAAGCTCACAGGCTGTCCGTTCAGTGAGATATCTTCAAGTCTGCGCCACGAATTTCCGCCGGGGTCTCGAACCATAAATGTGCGCTCATCGGTGAGACGCCCGCTGCCATCGCTTCCACGGCGGACTTTTAGTCGCAGATTGCCGTCGTCATCCGCGAGATAGTAGCTCGCGCCTTTGTCTGGCTGGACCTGCACCTTCCTGCGGCCTGTTTGCACATCGAACAGATCAACCCCCAAGCCCTCTTTGCTGTTCGCAAGCCGTGTGCCGGTTGTGCGCTCTTCGATATAGTTCCGCGTTAGGAGAAGCTGCCCCTCCTCGCCATCAACATCAAGAGCAACAATGTCGCCGCCATCCTGATTGAAACCCAGTGCCCTCGAAGAACGGCGCTCGTTCAGTCCAATAGGGTCGGTCCCATCATCGCTCAACGCGAACATGCGCGTATAAGGCAGCAGCACACCATCAGACCTGCGCGCCATACCATACACTTCGCAGACAATGCGCTTGTCTGTTGCCCAATCGCAGCGACCAAGATCAGCCTGAATCTCATCATTGTAAGACACTTGAGACACGCCACCGCCGTGCTCAAGATCAATGACATAAAGCACTTCAGTATGCCCTGGTCCCGGAGCAATCCAAGCAAGCTTTGAGCCCGATGGGGACAGGCTTACATCGAGAACAGATGAGCGGGCCCCAAACCGTTTTGCTTCATCACTTGGCTCAGATGCAGCCGCTGGCGCGCAAACCCCCACCAATGCAATCGCAGCAGCAGCGAACATTGGACGCCAAGGCGCCCCTCCCCAATCTTTCATAAAATTCAGCCCCGAATGTTAACAAGGCCAAGTATTGCTAAGGGTGAAAGCTTTGTCAAAGCTCAATCCCCAAGATAATTGCGCCGAAATTCTCTCGCGAATTCTGAGAGGTGCTTTTCACTAATTGCCTCGCGCATTTTCTGCATTAGTGCCTGATAGAAGGATAGGTTGTGCTCGGTGAGAAGCATTGCGCCGAGGATCTCATGCGACTTGTGCAGATGATGCAAATAGGCCTTCGAATAGTCGCGCGAGGCTGAGCAATCGGATGTCGGGTCAAGTGGTTCCTGATCCTCTGCGAAACGGGCATTGCGCAAATTGATCGGGCCATTCCAAGTAAACGCTTGTCCATTGCGGCCAGAACGTGTCGGCAGTACGCAGTCGAACATATCGATGCCACGCTCAACAGCGCCAACAAGATCGTCGGGTTTTCCGACGCCCATCAAGTATCGTGGACGATCTTGCGGGAGCATTTCGGGCGCATAGTCCAGTACGCCGAACATCGCCTCCTGCCCTTCTCCTACTGCCAGCCCGCCCACAGCATAGCCATCAAAGCCGATATCGGTCAGTTTCTGAGCACTTTCCCGGCGCAAGTCTTCGTCAAGTGCGCCCTGCTGAATACCAAAAAGCGCCGAACGCGATGCGTGCTCCTCACCGCGGTCAAAACCATCGCGGCTCCTTTTGGCCCAACGCATCGAGAGTTCCATCGAGGCGGCAATCTCGTCTCGAGGACGATCCGCGCGCGGGCATTCATCGAAGCACATTACGATGTCCGAACCGAGCAACCGCTGGATTTCCATCGAACGCTCGGGCGTAAGCATATGTTTGGAACCATCGATATGGCTACGAAACTCGACACCCTTTTCGGTCAGCTTGCGCAACTCAGAGAGGCTCATCACCTGATAGCCACCGCTGTCGGTCAGGATCGGACGATCCCAATTCATGAAATTGTGCAGCCCGCCAAGGCGCGCGACGCGTTCAGCACCAGGGCGCAGCATCAGGTGGTATGTATTGCCAAGAATAATATCAGCGCCGATTGCGCGCACGCCTTCCGGCTTCATCGCCTTGACTGTCGCCGCGGTCCCAACCGGCATAAAAGCCGGAGTGCAGATTTCCCCGCGCTGCATGGTGATCTTGCCAGTGCGTGCGCGGCCGTCGGTGGCGTGGAGCTCAAATGAAAAACGGGTCATTGACGCGACTACTCTCTTAAGCGCCAACCGGTTTTGAAGATAAAGGCGATGACTGCCACGCAAACCGCCAGGAAGCCGAATGTGAGGCCGAGAGAGGTCCAGATCGAGACATCGGACGTGCCATAAAAAGTCCAGCGCAGGCCGCTTACCAGAAAAGCAATGGGGTTTGCATAGGCAATCGTTGACCAGACCCCGGGAAGGTCATCGATCGAGTAGAAAGTGCCGCCCAAGAAGGTGAGCGGCGTTAGGAACAACAAGGGAATAATCCCAAGTTTCTCAAAGCTGTCCGCCCAAATGCCGAGAATGAACCCGAAGAGAGAAAAGCTTGCTGCCACGAGCATAATATAGCCGACCGCCGCGAGTGGATATTTGATCTCGTAATCGACAAAGAAAGTCGCCGTGCCAAGAATGATCGCAGCAAGGATTAGACCTTTCGTTGCCGCTGCCCCGACGAAGCCGATGAGAGTTTCAGCGACGCCCACCGGAGCTGACAAAAGCTCGTAAATCGTGCCCGTGAAACGCGGCATGTAGATACCGAAAGAAGAGTTGCTGGTCGTCTCACCAAGCAAGGTGAGCATCAAGAGACCGGGGATTATGAAAGCCCCGTAAGCAACCCCATCCACCGGTTCCATACGCGCGCCGATCACCGTCCCAAACACCACAAAGTACAGCGAAGTCGTGAGCACAGGTGAAAGAATTGACTGAAACGCCGTGCGCATTGCGCGCATCAGTTCGCGGACATAGATCGACCAAGCGCCGCGCGCGTTAAAGGTCCCGCCCAGTGCCATCACGCCGTCCCCTCCTCGCGTTCAGAGACCAGGTCGACAAAAATGTCTTCCAGCGACGAATCGTGAATATCGATCCCGACATAGTCAATCCCCGCGGCAATCAATGCCTTGGTGAGACTCGCCACTTCAACGTTGCCGCTTGAAGCGTCATCCCCGCTGCCACCTCGATAGATCAATGAGCAGCCATCCTCGCTCAGAGTGACAGGATATGCAGAAAGGCTCTCTGGAACCGCTTGGAGGGACTGCGCCAAAGAAATGATCGCCTCAGTGCTACCCATCTGCTTCATGATCGAGGCTTTGTCATCGACCATAAGTATCTGACCTTTAAGGATAATACCTACACGATCGGCCATCAGCTCAGCCTCTTCGATATAATGCGTGGTGAGGATAATTGTGGTGCCGCGTTCACTCAGGGCACCGATCTGCTGCCACATGCCTTTACGCAGTTCGACATCAACACCCGCAGTGGGCTCATCAAGAAACAGAAGGTCCGGCTCATGTGCCAGAGCCTTTGCAATCAGGACACGTCGCTTCATGCCGCCAGACAGTTCACGGATCTGGCTGTCCTTCTTCTCCCAAAGGCTTAGCGAGCGCAGGATTTCCTCGATCCGCGCTTTGTCGGGAGCAAGCCCGAAAAGCCCGCGGGAATAGGCCACCGCGCGAAAGACAGTCTCGAACATATCGGTCGAGAGTTCTTGGGGAACGAGGCCGATACGCGCCCTCGCCGTTCGCCAATCGCGGGCAAGGTCGCTGCCGAACGCAACCATAGTTCCGGAGGTAGGGCGAACAAGCCCGCAGACCGCGCCAATCAATGTCGTCTTGCCTGCTCCGTTCGGGCCCAATAGCGCAAAAATCTCTCCCTTCCGAATGTCTAGTTCAACATTATCGAGAGCTTTCACACCGCCGGAATAGACCTTGGTGAGGCCTTTGATGGATAGGATGGGATCAGGCATATTGAGCGTTGCGCTAGGGCAGAAGCAGCGATGAGTCACCATAGGAATAGAAACGGTATTCGTTCTTGATCGCGTGGGCGTAAACCTGCATCACCCGCTCGCGACCTATCAAGGCGCTTACGAGCATCATCAGAGTTGATTTGGGCAGATGGAAATTGGTCATCAGCCCGTTCACCGCGCGAAATTGATATCCAGGCGTTATGAAGATGTTGGTGTCACCAGCGAATTCTTGAATGCGGCCATCTTCGCCAGCGGCACTTTCGATGAGACGCAGAGAAGTGGTACCCACCGCAATCAAGCGTCCACCGGCCTCTCGTGCAGCGTTCAACCGTTGTACCGTGCCCGCGCTGATCCGACCGAATTCTGAATGCATCTGGTGGTCATCTGTATCGTCGGCCTTCACAGGCAAGAAGGTCCCTGCACCCACATGCAAGGTAAGCGTCTCACGGCCAATTCCCCTCTCATCAAGTGCGTCGACAAGCCGGTCAGTGAAATGCAGACTCGCCGTTGGTGCTGCCACTGCTCCGTCTTCGGCAGCAAACATGGTCTGATAGTCCGCAAGGTCTTGCTCATCGACGCCCCGACGTTGAGCAATATAGGGAGGAAGAGGCATCGTGCCGGCACGATCAAGTAACACCTCAACGGGCTCTTCACCTTCGAACATTAGCGTAAGCGACCCATCCCTGTGGCGCGCCTCGGCTATGGCCGTGACCTCGCCACCAAAGATCAGCTGATCGCCTTCTTTCACTCGCTTGGCATTGCGCACGAATGCCTGCCAACGGCGCAGATCAATGCGCTTGTGCAATGTAGCCCCGATACGCGCTTCACCCCCTGCCCGGCGCCCTTCAAGCTGAGCGGGCAACACGCGTGTATCGTTGAAAACAAGCACATCGCCCGGTCCAAGGCAGTTTGGCAAATCGAGCACGCCTGCATCTTCGAGCGCTGAGCCTTGCCCTCGCACTACCAACATGCGTGCAGCATCGCGCGGTCGCACCGGACGAAGGGCTATACGCTCTTGTGGAAGCTCAAAATCAAACAGATCAACACGCATGGACCTCGCCCAATAGGGACTTCGCCCGACTGCGAAAACCCACTTTCTGCTGTCGATGAAACCTGGCTTACTGTGATTCTAACGGAGCGCTCAACAAATCAGCCGTCACTTCAGGTTCAGCCTGGGCCGGAGGCGCATTCACCGGGACCGGGCGATTGTCGCTCGCCAATGATGCCTGGAGAATGCGTGTGGGCTGACTGGGTGGTTCGCCCTTATTGATGGCATCCACAGCTGCCATATTCTCAATCACGCGGCCGAAGTTTGTGTAACGCTTGTCGAGACTAAACCGTGGGTAGAATACGATAAAGAACTGGCTGTTCGCGCTATCTTCTTCGGTTGCGCGGGCCATGGACACGGTACCGCGCACGTGCGGCATCGGATTGAATTCTTCGTTGAGGTTCGGAAGCTCTGACCCGCCCTGCCCCGTACCGGTCGGATCGCCGCCCTGCGCCATAAACCCGTCAATCACACGGTGAAAAATGATGCCGTCATAAAACCCTTGCTGTGTAAGAGTTTTGATCCGCTCGACATGTTTGGGAGCCCATTCTTCCATCAAACGAATCTTGACCCGCTCACCATTAGAAAGGTCGAGCACCCAAACATTCTCTGGCTTTTCGCTCTGATCGAAATTGACCGTGGGATAAGTGCGCGTATCGAGCGTTGGAGCCTCTTCTTCGGCCTCATCTTGAGCCAAGGCAGGACCCGAAAAGGCGAGCATTGCAAGAGCGCTCAGAGATGTCGTCAGTGATTTAAGCATGCGTGTGGTCTTCGATCCATATTAAGTCTGTCGGCTCCATCTAACGAGCCGTCCCTGACACTTCAATGAATGAGTGCGCCCAGCACACAGGCAAGTATCATATTCTAATAATCGCCCTTACGCCCCGTCTCCTCGACGCGAGCGTTTACTTCGGACCTGACATCTGGGCTTACGAACGGAGTAATGTCTCCGCCATAGACCGCGATTTCCTTGACTAACTTTGAAGCAATCGGCTGGAGTGAGACATCCGCCATCAGGAACACCGTTTCGATCGCATCATCCAATTGCTGGTTCATTCCGGCCATTTGATACTCATATTCAAAATCGGCCACGGCGCGCAGGCCGCGAATGATCACATTGGCACCCTGCTTCTGAGCGAACTTCACCAGCAAGGCATTAAATCCCACCACCTTAACGTTGGTAAGCCCAAGGTACCTTACCTCTCGCTCAACCATGGCAAAGCGCTCTTCGGTGGAGAACATTGGGTTTTTTGAGGGGTTGGTGGTCACCCCTATGATAAGTTCATCGACGAGTTTGGACCCACGTCGAATGATGTCAGCATGGCCCAAAGTGATGGGGTCAAAGGTTCCGGGATAAATCCCGATGCGCTGGCTCATCAGTGGTTCCTCTCAAATCTTCCGGGTGCTGCCGTCCGCATTGTGCGTCTATCTATCACGCTCAACTATAAACTGGGCGAGCGCACGCAAGGTATCCGCTTCGCTCCCGTACGAGCTTAAATGTCCAATCGCTTGATCGACGAGCACTCTCGCCTGCTCGCGCGCCTTGTCGACGCCCATGAGAGTCACAAAAGTCTGCTTGCCTTGCTCCTCATCCTTGCGCAATGCCTTACCAGCTTTTTCGGCATCGCCTGTGACATCGAGGAGGTCATCAGCAATCTGGAACGCAAGGCCAATGTCGCGTGAATATGCGCGCAAGTGAGCGCGGCCTTCGACGGGAACTTTGCCCAGAATTGCGCCCATTTCTACGGAGCATGAAAGAAGCGCGCCGGTCTTTAACTGCTGCAACCTCGTGATCGCTTGCAGGTCGTAAGTCACCCCGTCTTCGTCGGCGACCATATCCATCATCTGCCCGCCAGCCATCCCGTTCATACCGCTGGCAAGGCCAAGGGTCGAAATAAGTTCGCTGCGCACAAACGGGTCGGCACTGGTCTCCGGATCAGCAAGGATCTCGAAAGCCAGCGCATGAAGCGCATCTCCGGCCAACACCGCTGTCGCTTCGTCATAGACCTGATGCAGCGTTGCCTTTCCGTGCCGTAGGTCGTCATCGTCCATGCAAGGCAGGTCATCATGGATAAGCGAGTAGCAATGAATAGCCTCCAACGCGGCTCCAGCTCGCAAAGCCGCCGTGCGATCAACGCCAAACAGTTCCGCCGTGGTCACCACCAGAAGTGGTCGCACACGCTTGCCACCTCCTATGGCCGCGTAACGCATCGCTTCAACAAGCCGTGCGCGGGTGTCTGAAGGTACTGGTAAAAACGCGTCGAAAACCGAATCAATCTCACTCTGAACCCGTGCAAGGCCATCTTTGAGCAGGTCGCCTTGCATTCCGACTACGGTCATCAAGCATTGCCCCCATCCAAGGGAACAGTGCCGCTGGGAGCCCCATCAGTTCCAGCGACGATCTTCTCAATGCGAGCCTGGGCGCTATCGAGCCTCTTTTGACAGGCAGCGCGCAGTTTTTCGCCGCGTTCGTACAAGGCAATCGATTGATCGAGCGGCACATCGCCGCGCTCCAATTGCGTGACAATCTCTTCAAGCGCGGTGAGCGCTTGTTCGAAGCTCATCTGTTCGATGTCCGGCAGTGCACCACCGGCAATGTTTCCCTCGTCCATGGCATGGAGCATTGACGCTGAGCACTCGCCCGGTCAAGGCCCGTCCAAAGCGATTGCCAACAGGGAATTAGGTGATGAGCAGATATTTGATCGCATTTGTCAGCGCGGCTCTAATTTTTGGAGCGCTGGATGCCGCATGGCTCAATTGGGCAGGCCCCAATCTGTACGAACCGAATATCGGCGAGATCATGGCTGAAAACTTCAATGTAGCGCCCGCTGGTGCGTTCTACGTTCTCTATCTTCTCGGCATGACTTGGTTCGCGATCCGGCCAGGTATTGAAAGCGAGAATGTGCGTCATTCGCTTCTCAACGGCGTGCTCCTTGGTGGACTGTGTTACGCAACCTTTGACCTTACCAGCCAGGCTGTTTTCAAGGTCTGGGCCACCAAGGTGACCCTCTACGATATTTTTTGGGGAGCATTTGCGACAGGGATCACGAGCACTCTTGCCTGTTGGATAGCATTGCGCTTCACCCGCTAACACAGCTAACTCAGACAACAAAACAAACGGGCGATACTCGGGGCACTCATGTTCATCGGTCACTTTGCACCAGCTTTCGTTGCAGCGGCATCCTATTCGCGTGGGCCAAAACTGGCGACTTATTTTGTCGCTGCTCAGTTGGTGGACTGGGGCTTCTTCATCCTCGCGATGGCCGGAGTGGAGAAGATGCGGATCGATCCGGGAGCGACCGTTATGGTGCCTTTTGATCTCCATCACATCCCCTACACTCACAGTCTCCTAGGGGCAGGGATTTGGGCGCTGGTCTTTGGGATAGTGGTTGCAATTTGGCATCGTGATAGCCTCGCTGGATTGCTGTCGGCAAGCGTGGTTGCCTCGCACTGGGTCCTCGATTGGATCACCCATCGGCCCGATCTCACATTGACAGGAGGCGGAGAGGCCTATGGATTGGGCCTTTGGAACCACCCCGAGATTGCAATGCCGCTTGAGATAGGAATCGTTCTGGCAGCCTTTCTCTTCTACATAAGGCGCTCCCGCGGGCCCGTCGTGCAACCTCTTATACTTCTTTTGGTGATGCTCGTGTTCCAGGCAATCAATTGGTTCGGCCCTCAACCATCCGAGGCTGGCATCATGCTTTATCTGCAAGCATTGCTCTCATTTGGCGTCTTGACCGGACTGGCCATGTGGGTGGGGAAGAATCGCTATTTTACCCAGAGAGGCGGGTTGGCGGCAGCGAGCCTCTAGATTAAGGGGGCGCTCATGAGCGAAATCACCCCTGAAGTAGTCGAACAGCACGGTCTTTCACCCGAAGAGTACGAACGCGTGCTTGCAGGACTTGGCCGCGAGCCCAATCTTGTTGAGCTTGGCATTTTCTCGGTCATGTGGTCCGAGCATTGCTCTTACAAATCGTCGCGCCTTCATTTGAAGAAGCTGCCGACTGAGGCCGACTGGGTGATATGCGGTCCTGGTGAGAATGCTGGGGTCATCGATATTGGCGACGGGCCTGATGGACAAAGGATGGCGGCGATCTTCAAGATGGAGAGCCACAACCACCCTTCTTACATTGAACCTTACCAAGGCGCGGCGACGGGGGTCGGCGGCATCTTGCGCGATGTCTTCACCATGGGCGCACGGCCTGTGGCGAATATGAACGCTCTGCGCTTTGGCCGTCCAGATCACCCCAAGATGAAGCACCTGGTGCAAGGCGTGGTGGCTGGCATTGGCGGCTATGGCAATTGCGTTGGCGTGCCCACCGTGGGCGGCGAAACCAATTTCCACCCGGCTTACGATGGCAACATCCTTGTAAACGCCATGACCGTTGGCATCGCGGATGCGGACAAAATCTTCTATTCAGCCGCGACAGGTGTCGGGAACCCGATTGTCTATGTCGGCTCCAAAACCGGTCGTGACGGCATCCACGGCGCGACTATGGCGAGCGCGGATTTCGAGGAAGATGCAGAAGCCAAGCGTCCCACCGTTCAAGTGGGTGATCCCTTCACGGAAAAGCTCCTGATCGAGGCCTGCCTTGAGCTGATGGCAACCGATGCGATTGTGGCCATTCAAGATATGGGCGCAGCGGGCCTCACCTCTTCCAGCGTTGAAATGGCGACCAATGGCAAGGCGGGCATCCGTCTCGACATGAACATGGTCCCCTGCCGCGAAGAGGCGATGACGCCTTACGAAATGATGCTGTCTGAGAGCCAAGAGCGCATGCTCATGGTGTTGAAACCCGGCAAAGAAGAGATGGCTGCGGCGATCTTTGAGAAGTGGGAACTGGACTTCGCGGTCATTGGCGAAGTGACAGATACGCAGCATATGGTCCTTGAGTTCAACGGCGAAGTTGTTTGCGATATTCCGCTTGGCCCTCTCGCCGCGGACGCGCCTGAGTATGACCGGCCCTACGTTTCGAAAGACGAATACGCGGCGTGGGCTGGGATTACGCCGATGAGAGACGCGCCAGACACCAGCGATCCAGGCACGGACCTATTGAAACTGCTCGCCTCCCCCAATCTTGCCTCACGCGGTTGGATCAGGGAGCAATATGACAGCCAAGTGATGGCTGACACGCTGCAGACCGGTGGAGATGCCAGCGTTGTGCGGGTGCACGGCACCGACAAGGCTCTGGCGATGAGCACCGATTGCACGCCCCGCTATGTCTATGCAGACCCCTATGAAGGAGGCAAGCAAGCCATCGCCGAGGCCTATCGCAACATCTGCGCGGTTGGTGCACGGCCTCTTGCCGTCACCAACTGCTTAAACTTTGCCAACCCGCAGCGCCCTGAGATCATGAGCCAGTTTGTCCACGCTCTAGAAGGCATGGGCGATGCTTGCCGCGCGCTCGACTTCCCGATCGTTTCGGGCAACGTCTCGCTCTATAATGAAAGCAAGGCGACGGGCGGCGGCTCGGCGATCCTTCCAACGCCTGCGATTGGCGGCGTGGGCATTCTGGAAGACGCTTCGAAAATGGTAACGCCCGCGTTTAAAACGGAAGGCGATGCGATCTACCTTATCGCGCCCGAATTCTGGGCGAAACCTGATCCGACGCGCTCGCACCTTGGCAAATCACTTTGGCTAGACGTCGTTAAAGGCCGCGATGAAGGCCGTGCGCCTCCTGTCGATCTTGCCACAGAAAAAGGCGCTGGACAAATTGTCCGTAAGCTCATTTGCGAGGGGCTGCTGACCGCAGTTCATGATCTTTCGGATGGGGGGCTTGCTGTGGCTTTGGCCGAAATGGCGATGTCCGGTGGTATCGGAGCCGAAGTCGCGGCAAACGATGCCTACACTGTCGCGCAGTGGTGGTTTGGCGAAGATCAGGCGCGCTATGTCGTCACAGTTTCACCAGACAACGCGGACGCATTCAACCGGATCGTGGCCGAAGGGCCTGACATTCCAGAGGCGGAATTGATAGGCTTCACAAGGCTCGGCACAGTTGGCGGCGACAGCCTTTTGGGTGTTTCACTCGAAGACTTGCACTCCGCTCACAACAGCTTCTTCGCCGATTGGATGGGCGTATAGAGTTTCTTCAACCCATCCTCCATTACGGTGGCCATTTCATCGCTCCATTGCTGATTGCGGCCGCACTCTGGAGATCGGAATGGAGACGCTACGGCGCTGTCATGGTCGCGGCGAACCTGATTGACCTCGATCACCTGCTCGCTGATCCGATCTTTGATCCAGAGCGTTGCTCAGTCGGATTCCATCTCCTCCATGGATGGGAGGCAGGGTTAGCCTATCTTGCTATGATGCTCGTGCCACGCTGGTGGGTCCGTGCACTTGGTGCTGGAGCCTTTTGGCATCTGACAGTGGACTATGGCGACTGCGTCATGCAAACATTGCCGTGATGACAGCAGGTTACTCCGGAACACCGCTAGCGAAAAAGCTGACACTGAGGGACACCATGCGCGTCCTGTTCGACGGCATGCCTGACAGTATCAGGCGCGAGATTGACCATTATAACCTCGACTTGCGTCCAGTTGGAAATGACAAGGGCACCTTTGATGCTGCGCATCTCTTTGTGACCGACGCGGTCGATCTTACCGAGAAAATTCGAACTCTACGCCAGTCAATGGATAGAAATGGTCAGATCTGGGTGAGTTGGCCCAAGAAGGGATCAGGTCAGGAAACTGCATTGGATCAAGTTGCAGTGCAACGCATCGGAATCGCCGTGGGCCTCGTCGACATAAAGAAATGCGCCGTTGACGACGTCTGGTCAGGTCTCAAATTTGTCATCCCAAAGGCTGATAGATGAGCGAGAAAGCGACTCCCGCGACGCTCTTCATCGTCGCGCTGATTGTCTTTATCGATATGCTTGGGATTGGGCTCATCATCCCGGTGCTCCCCGGCCTCTTGGAAGAGGTCACCGGGCTTGGTCTTGATGAGACCGCGCGAATTGGCGGGTGGCTGCTGTTTGCCTATGCGATGATGCAGTTTCTGTTCGCACCGATCATCGGTGGGTTATCGGACCGCTTTGGACGTAGGCATGTCTTGCTCGCGACGCTGTTCATGCTCGGTATTGATTACGCTATTATGGCTTGGGCTCCGACGCTGTTCTGGCTATTCATCGGTCGCATATTGTCCGGCATAATGGGTGCAAGTTGGGCGGCGGCGAACTCGTGTATCGCTGATGTCGCAGGGCCAGAGACGCGCGGAAAATACTTCGGGATTATGGGAGCCGCTGGCGCCAGTGGTTTCGTAATTGGACCGGGGCTTGGCGGACTGCTCGGCTCGATTGACGTTCGCTTTCCTTTCGTCGCAGCAGCCATCATCGCGATTGGCGGCACGATTGCAGGTTACTTTCTGCTCAAAGAAACTCTGCCAGAAAGCCAGCGCCGGAAATTCAGCATGGCACGCGCAAATCCATTGGGCACGCTGGTTCAGATGGCTCGTGTGCCGGTCGTGGTCGGCTTCTTGGCCGTGATCTTTTTTTCGCAACTGGGCGCGCAATCACATCAGACCGTATGGGCTTATCACACCGAACTGGTGTTTGGTTGGGACGAGCTTGAGATTGGTCTAAGCGTTGCCCTTTTCGGCATTATGCTCGTGATTGTACAAGGTGGACTTACTGGAAAGGTGATCGAGCGCATCGGCCCCGGACGCACAATCATGCTTGGTTTTGCGGTCTCACTTCCCGCCAACCTACTCTTCGCTTTCGCTCCCGCAGGATATGTCATGATCATCGGAATCGTAATCGGAGCGATTGGCGGCCTCACCTTCCCGGCAATGCAGCAGATGATGAGCGCGCGGATTTCAGAAGATGCCCAAGGCGAACTTCAAGGCGCTATTGCAAGCACAATGAGTATTACCGCGATTATCGGTCCCCTTATCATGACAAATGCGTTCAGCACTTTTGCCGATGATGTGGGCCTGTTCTTCCCAGGTGCACCCTATTTACTGGCATTCCTGTGCGGCTTAACCGCGATGGGCATAGCGTTCTGGAATATCAGGCGAAGTAAACTTGGCGCTCAAGCAGCCTGAGGGGCCACCGGATCTTTCTCTGAGAGGTCAAGCGACTCTTTATCAAAGCCTTCTGCTTGGAGCGCTGCGAGGCACTGGCGGTAGATCACCGGCTTTCCAATACCCAACCTTGCCCGGGCCTCATCGATGTCTTCGCGCATCACTGCGGCAACGTCCATATGCGCCAATTTTTGAGCAGCTTTTCCAAGCCGCTGTCCCTCGCGCACGGCTCTAAAGAGCGGAGCATTGGTGCCAGTTAACTTTTTGATTTGCCGCGCAGCCGCGTAGCCAATGAAGAGGATGCCCGGGTTGTAATTCTGTGAATAGGTGAAGCCCAAAAGTGCAGCTTCACCCAAGGCATCGCGGCCATAGCCCGTCAGCACATGGAAGAGATCATGCGTGTCCCGTAGCCGATTGAAGTACCACTCGGTCTGATCATTGGGACGACGTTCGGCAGGTGCCCATTTGTGGCTCTCGTCAACAAGACCCTGCGCGCTCAGGCCTTCGCGCTTCATGAACGCAATGTACTTCTTGGCAACGCTGTTGTCGGGCAGGTCCGCCCAATCCTCGTGAGCATCAAGCATTGTGGGAATGTCGACTTCATCCCGCAGGAACCGCTGGCCGTCCTCAGACGCGATAAAATCCCATGCCTGCCGGTGAGATTTCTTGCCCTTCGTCGCCTCGATAATGTGAAAGACCTGCTCTGTGTCTTCCTTATCTTCGACAAGTTTGCCAAAATGATGGAGCACCTTGAACGGCCGAAAACCGGAAACAACACGCTCGGGCGCAACCATGGGCAGGTCCAACAACGCCATAATATTTCTCCTATTGAGCCCGCTACTTACATCAATGTAAGTTAAGAGTCCACTAGCCTTTTTTTGAATAAGCGGAGATAGGAAGCCCCATGCGTGATCATTATACCGTTCCCTATTCGCTCGAGACACTTCCCGATGACGAGAGCGTAGCCCGTGCAAGAGCTTTGCGTGATCGCCTGAAGGAACGACGGACCTGCCGATATTTCTCAGATGAGCCGGTTCCCCGAGCAGCGATTGAGGCAGCGATCGAAGCGGCCGGCACGGCGCCCAACGGCGCCAATCACCAGCCATGGCACTTTGCTGTCGTGTCGTCAGCAGAGAAGAAACGCGCGATCCGCGAAGCGGCAGAAGCCGAAGAGCGTCGCTTCTACGGTGCAGGTGGCGATGACCCAAAGGCGAGCGAAGAATGGCTCGGCGCACTCAAAGAGCTTGGCACTGACGAAGACAAGCCGTTCCTTGAAACCGCCCCCTATCTCATCGTCGTCTTTGCCCAGCGCAAAGGCGGGATCGAGGAAGACGGAAAGACACAGAATTACTATGTCAGTGAAAGCGTAGGAATAGCCTGTGGGATGCTCATCGCGACCTTGCATGAGGCAGGTCTAGCCACCCTCACCCACACGCCATCTCCCATGGGCTTCCTGCGTGAGGCATGTGAACGCCCGGAATGGGAAAAACCATTAATGATCGTGGTTGTGGGCCGGCCCAGCGAAGACGCGACCGTCCCAACCCATGCACTCAAAAAGAAACCATTGAGCCAGATTGCCAGCTGGCTCTAAGAAATCTCACGCCACGTTGGACAGCGCCATTGGTTTCGTTCCCTGAGCCGCGAACATCTCTTCAAACTTTGCACTTGAATGCGGGAATTGGAACGCATTCGCTCCCATCGGCACCACCATTCCTTCCGCGATCCCAGGGCGGAAGTAATTCCCTTGGTAGCGATTGGGATGAGTGCACGAATCGTGCTCGCCATAGACCTTGCCAATTGGCACAAAAGTTAGCGCAGTCCCGAAGACAGCGCACAGTGCCATATCGACAAAATTCATATGGTCGAGGTTCCCTCGGAGATGTGTGTCTTGCGCGATGATAGAATGGAGCTTTTCTCGCACGAAACTTAAGGCGGAAAGATCTCGCACAACTTGATTGAAATCATGCGCGCCATCGTGATGGATGATTGAGCGATCACCGCTGTTATCCGGCAACATGACATCGCGCACGTAGTCGGCAACTTCGCCCTGGTAGAGGCGTACCCGACCCGTTGCTTCCGGAAAGGTTCGACGAACTCGTTCGTAGGAGAACTGCAAGTAACCAGCGTCAATGTCGATAAGGTCGAGGTCGAAATCGAACCTACCCGAACAGCCGGCCAACATGACGGACGCTCCGCCCATGAACACTCCGACTTCGACGACCCTATCATATTCGCCATTGAGATCGCGCAATGTCCGAATGATGTCGAAGTAATAGTCGATCGAGCATTGATCTTCATAAGGCACATCGAAGCTGCTCGCCTGCTCAACGATGGCGTCGAAGATTCGGAACTGACCTACAAACTGGTCGGCATGCGGTGCTGACTTGTATCCTGAGTAGATCGGAAGATTAAGCGCCTCATGCGGCGTCTCAGATGTTTCAATGTCCTGATTGGGTGTGATGAATTGTCCCATGAAAGTGGCTCCTTCGGTCCGCATTGTGGCGGCAAGGAGCATGCAACTTCATAGTTGGAAGAATCAAAAGCGCCCTCCACGTGCTACCGCGTGGAAGGCACCTTGCTAACGCGTAGGTGAGGCCATTCAGGCCGAGGCAAGTTCCTCAGAACCGCTTTCGCTGGCGAGAAGGTTGTAAGGGTCTATGCCCTCTTCAGCCCAGATGCGATGGCATTCGCGATATTGCGTTGGCTCAGGAATGTTGAGGAGGCGGCGAACCTCATCCACCGGCTGCTTCAAAAGTTCACGGATCGGTTGCTCTATCATTCTTGGCGCTCCGCGCCCGGTTGCTTTGGCCTGGCGCACTGCACCCATAACCGGAGCTTTGGAACCCCAGACCATTTTTTTGATGTTGGCAGCTCCCGCATAACCGATAAGCAGGTGCCCCTGCGTCGGCGATTGCCCGTGGGTGAAGAGGAGAACACACTGCTCACCCAGCGCATCACGGCCATAGCCGGTGAGTACATGGAAGAGATCGTGCGTATCGCGTGACCGGTCACCGAACCACTGAACCAAATCGTTGTACTTGGGACGCCCCAAACGGTCGCTTTCTGCTACGAGGCCAGCAGCGGTGAGCCCTTCGTTTTCCATGAAATCGCAATAAGCATGCGCAAGGCTACCCTTAGGCGTTTTGCGCAGCTCAGCGTGGTCGTCGAGGATTTCGGGAAGGCTTGGTTCCGAAGAACGAAGCGCCTCTCCGCGCTCTGACAGCATCAGCTCTTGGACACGCGGCATGAAGTCCTTCGAAGGCAAGGATTCGTAAATCTTGAAGACGAGGCTCGTGTCTTCCTTGTCCTTCATCAGCAGGCGGAAGTTCTTGACCGCACGAGGCAGAGAATACCGCGGAGCGGGCCGATCAGGATGGCGGAGGACTGTGCCGTCCGCAGCGAACATTTTTGTGTAGCGGGCTGTGTCTGACATTGTACGCGGACCTCGAGAAACGGAGTGCTGAGTAAGCTCTAAAGCTCGTTACTTACATTAGTGTAAATAACGACATCAGTTCCCTTTTGCAACCCTATTTATCTTGAGCCTTCACCCCATCCCCTTATGACCAGTCTGCTTGAGATATGCCAAGCAGCGAAAGGACCGTCGCCAAATCGCCATCGTCGATAATTCCGTCTGCCGCTGCACGCGCCTTTGGCTTTGCATGATAGGCAAACCCGTAAGTCGCAGCCTCGATCATAGGGATGTCATTTGCCCCATCGCCAATAGCCAAAGAGATCGCTTGTTGATCGATTTGGGCAACCTCTCGCTCAAGCACAGCACGCTTAGTCGCACTGTCGACAATCGGCCCATCCAATTCACCCGTGAGCACCCCGCCCTCGACGGCAAGGCGATTACCCACAACCATATCAAAACCGAGCGCCTCAGCGACAGGATCTGCGAAGTGATGGAAACCGCCCGTAACTAGAATGGTCTTGCAACGTCTGGACTTGAGAGTCTGCACCAGTTCCCTTGCACCAGGGTTGAAGCTAATACGCTCATCAAGGCACTGCTGTATTGCAGTTTCCGGAAGGCCTTTGAGAAGCGCGACGCGTTCCTTTAGAGCGCTCCCAAAGTCGAGCTCGCCGAGCATTGCCCGCTCTGTGATCGCCGCAACTTTATCTTTCAGCCCCGCATAGTCGGCAAGCTCATCGATGCACTCCTGCCCGATCATGGTGGAATCCATATCCGATACAAAAACCTGCGGAACTCTGATCAATTCGTGAGCAAACAGCTTGTCTGCCAATCCAAAGTGAATCTTGAGTACATTATTCACGACCTTTCGGTCCTCCATCCCAAGATGAAGTTCGACCACATCTTGCTCGATTGGCAGCCGCACACCAGAGTGAAACTCCCAACCTGTTGGCGACCATGACGATCTGGGCGAGATTTTCGGGAAGGCTTTTCGCAGGTCCTTGATCCCTGTTTCCCAATCCAGATTGTCTGCTATCAGACGCGCGATGAGCACGAATACTTCTCCTTCAGACACCGCATCCGCGCGGCCGGTTTGGCTCATTGCAGGGCCGACCGCCAGCGGCAAGAGCGCATGCGCACTGCAATTGGCAAAAGCGCTTGGCAAGCAAGCTCAGACCGCCGTCATCATCAACGCTGATAGTATGCAGCTTTATGCGGACATTCCCGTCCTTTCTGCAGCCCCGAGCGAAGACGAGCTCAAGCAATGTGAGCACCGTCTCTACGGCGCTTGGGATGGAGCGGTGGCGTGCTCTGCTGCCAATTGGGCGACGCACGCCAAAGCCGAAATAGAAGAAGCGCATCAGGCCGGGAAAACTCCGATTTTGGTCGGCGGCACCGGCATGTATCTCAAGGTCCTGCTTGAAGGCATTGCCCCAATCCCCGCTATTGAACCCGAAGTGCGCGATCAGGTGCGCTCGCTTGAGACCGCAGATGCCTATGCGGCTTTACAGATCGAAGATCCCTTACGCGCTGATGTGCTCGAACCCGGTGACAGCCAGAGGATCGCCCGCGCCCTGGAAGTCAAACGCTCCACCGGAGTAACCCTCGCCGATTGGCAACAGGCGAAGTCTGGCGGAATTGGTGAAGAGGTGACGTTGCACCCACTCGTCATGATGCCAGAGCGGCAGTGGGTTTATGATCGCTGCGACACACGTTTCGAAAAGATGCTGGCGAACGGGGCGGTAGAGGAAGTCGAAACGCTGCTTGGCCGCGGGCTTTCAGCGGACCTGCCGGTGATGCGTGCAATTGGCGTTCCCGAGATCGCTGCGATGATCCGCGGCGAGTTGACCCGTGAAGAAGCAATTTCGGCGGGCGGTCAGGCAACACGGCAATACGCCAAAAGGCAATTCACATGGCTCCGCAACCAATGCCCAGAGGATTGGAAACGGATCGCGCCTGACGAAATTGCTGAAAATCTACCTTGATTATAATATTATTTTAACATGAGTGCTTGACTTATTAGATTCTGGCCAATAGCGAGCATATCAAGGTACCAGGCTCTGACTTGGCTCGTTCTTCGTAAACCGCTATATGCGAAAGCATCACAGGCGGTGTGACTTGTAACAAATGCAAAAGGCTCAATCGATCATGGTCGTCGTCATTCTTGTAGAAGATTTGGGCTGATCGGGACCTTTGAAATAAGCACCTGACCGGCCCGATGCGAATGTGCACCGGGCCGTTTTTTATGCGGGAGTAGTTTATCGTGGGACAGCGCTCTGGAGCCGCCCTTTTGATGGAATGCCTAATCGATCAGGGGGTCGAGTATGTCTTCGGCTATCCCGGCGGCGCGGTCCTGCCCATCTATGATGAGCTTTTTGGGGATGAGCGTATCCGCCACATCCTTGTGCGCCACGAAGCAGGCGCTGCCCATGCCGCCGAAGGTTACGCACGTGCCACAGGCAAGCCGGGCGTAGTGCTGGTCACCTCAGGCCCCGGCGCTACCAATGCCGTGACAGGCATCGCCGATGCGTGGATGGATTCGATCCCAATGGTGGTGATCACAGGACAAGTCCCCTCCACTCTTATCGGCACCGATGCCTTCCAAGAAGCAGACACGGTTGGAATCACCCGCCACTGTACCAAACACAACTATCTGGTGAAGGACCCGGCGGAGCTGGTTGCGACACTAGAGGAAGCGTTCCGCATCGCTACCACGGGCCGGCCCGGCCCGGTCGTCGTCGACATTCCCAAAGACGTGCAGATCGCGGTCCCATCCGAAAGCCGTCCACATGCCACACACCACGGCTCGCACCGTTATTCCCCGCAGATGGTTGCCCCGCCAGAGCAGGTTGCCGAGGCGATTGAGGCATTGGCAGCGGCTGAAGCTCCGATCTTCTATACTGGCGGCGGCGTGATCAACTCTGGTCCGCGGGCGAGCGAATTGCTTCGTCAGTTTCAGGACCTCACCGGCGCCCCCACCACGTCGACTTTGATGGGCCTTGGTGCCTTTCCCAATACCCACCCCGATTGGCTGGGCATGCTGGGAATGCACGGCACGTACGAAGCCAATATGGCGATGAACAAATGTGACGTAATGGTCTGTATAGGTGCACGCTTTGATGACCGCGTGACTGGGCGGCTTGATGCATTTTCGCCGGATTCCAAGAAGATCCACATCGATATCGATCGGTCTTCCATCAACAAGACGGTGCCCGTTGACCTCGGTATTGTCGGCGACTGCGCAACCGTGCTTGAGCAGCTTATTGCTGCTTGGGGCGACAGAAAACCGCAGGATCTTGGCGAATGGAAGGCGCGCATTGCCGGATGGCGCGCGCGCGAATGCTTGGCCTATCCGGAAGTCTCCAGGGCTGATAAAAATGCCATCATGCCGCAGAAGGCGATCGAGCGGCTCTGTTCCCTCACGCACGAGCGATCACCCATTATCACCACTGAAGTGGGCCAGCACCAAATGTGGGCCGCGCAATACTTCGGTTTTGATAAGCCCAACAAATGGCTGACTTCAGGCGGGCTCGGAACGATGGGGTATGGGCTTCCTGCTGCCATTGGAGCGCAGTTGGGGAACCCGGACAGCCTCGTCATCGACATTGCTGGCGAAGCCTCTATTCAGATGAATATTCAAGAACTTGGGACGGCCTCGCAATATCGCCTGCCGGTCAAAGTCTTCATTTTGAACAACGAATACATGGGCATGGTTCGACAGTGGCAGGAGCTAACCTATGAAAGCCGCTATTCGAACAGCTATTCCGACAGCCTGCCCGATTTCGTGGCATTGGCAGAGGCCTATGGCTGGAAAGGCATTCGCATCACCGACAAGGCCGATCTCGATGCTGGTATCCAAGCGATGCTTGACTATGATGGCCCCGTTATCGTCGATTGCTGTGTCGCCAAGGACGCGAATTGCTTCCCCATGATCCCTTCAGGCGCAGCGCATACCGAGATGCTGCTCTATGGTGATCAGGTCGAAGGCACGATGAACGACGAAGCCAAAGCACTGGTTTAGGGCGTTAGGAACACTTAACAGATGAAAATCAAGAACGCCCAAAGCGAGCGCCACGTCCTCACCATCACGGTCGACAATGAGCCGGGCATTCTCGCCAAAATTACCGGCCTCTTCACCGCGCGCGGCTACAATATCGACAGCCTCACGGTTGCTGACATTTCTGACGACCACGCAATCAGTCGAATCACCGTTGTGACGAGTGGTCCGCCCGAGGTGATCGACCAGATCGAAGCGCAATTGGAGCGGCTTGTTCCGGTTCACAAGGTCACTGACCTCACTGCCGCTGGTCCACATGTGGAACGTGAACTTGCGCTCATTAAAGTAGCGGGCACGGGAGACAAACGTGTGGAGGCGTTGCGTGTCGCTGAGATATTCCGCGCCAACGTCGTCGATACGACCATCGAGAGCTTTGTATTCGAACTCACCGGCCCGCCCGACAAGATCAACAGCTTCATCGCTCTTATGCGCGAACTTGGCCTCGTCTCAGTTGGCCGTTCTGGCGTGGTCGGCATGATGCGTGGCTCTGGCGGCACTTAAACAGTTTCAACCTTACAACTTATCGAAGAATCAAAGGGAACCCCCATGAAAGTCTATTACGACGCTGATGCTGATCTTGGTTTGGTCGCATCCAAGAAGATCGCTGTGCTCGGCTATGGCAGCCAAGGCCATGCTCACGCGCAGAACCTGCGGGATAGCGGTGTTGCAGAAGTGGCCATTGCCCTTCGCGAAGACTCTGCGACCGCCAAGAAGGCCGAGGATGCGGGCTTTAAGGTTCTGTCGAACAAGGAAGCGGCAGAATGGGCAGACATCCTCATGATCCTTGCCCCCGATGAGCATCAGGCAGCAATCTACGCCGACGACATTCATGGCCGCATGAAGCCGGGCAGCGCGCTTGCATTTGCCCATGGCCTAAACGTCCACTTTGGCCTGATTGAGGCGCAAAGCGATATCGACGTCATCATGATCGCGCCGAAAGGCCCGGGCCATACGGTCCGCAGCGAGTATAAGCGCGGCGGCGGTGTCCCCTGCCTGATCGCAGTGCATCAGGACGCAAGCGGCTCAGCCAAAGACGTGGCCCTCGCCTATGCGTCCGGTGTCGGTGGTGGCCGCTCGGGCATTATTGAAACCAATTTCCGTGAAGAATGTGAAACGGATCTCTTTGGCGAGCAGGTTGTGCTGTGTGGCGGAATTACCCACCTTATCCAGGCAGGCTTCGAAACCTTGACCGAGGCCGGCTACGCCCCTGAAATGGCCTATTTCGAATGCCTTCACGAGACCAAGCTCATAGTCGATTTGCTCTATGAGGGTGGCATTGCGAATATGCGCTATTCGATTTCGAATACAGCGGAATATGGTGACATCACCACGGGCCCACGGATCATTACCGAGGAAACGAAGAAGGAAATGAAGCGTGTGCTTGAAGACATTCAAGCCGGACGTTTTGTGAAAAACTTCGTTCTCGACAACCGCGCTGGACAGCCCGAGTTGAAAGCTGCTCGGAAGCGTGCAGAAGCCCATCCGATTGAAAAGACGGGTGCGGAGCTTCGTGCAATGATGCCATGGATCGGAGCGAACAAGCTGGTCGACAAGACGAAGAACTAAGGCCACGGGTGGGAGACGATGCAATTGTCTGCCACCCGCCTCCTCTATGTCCTGTGTGCTATCGCCTTCTTGGTGATCATCGCGCGGGCCTATCTCAATGTGAAGGGTCCCGAGGCGCTTCAGCCAGTGGTACCGCAATATGACGTTGAAGCCTTCGCCCGCGAACAACTGAATGCGCTTCAGGAACGCAGCTTCAATGAGAATATCGAACTCTGCGGGATCATCTTTGAAACCAGCGATGGAGAATTAGGAGCTTCACGCAAAACCGGGGGCGATGAAGCCACTTGCGATCTGTCCTTCTTTGATGAGCCCGGAATGGTGCCAATTGCCAGCTTCCACACCCACGGGCGTTTCAGCCGCGAATATGATGGAGAGGTGCCGTCTGTCACCGATATCAGAAGCGATATCGCCAATGGGATGGATGGCTATGTATCAACACCGGGCGGACGTTTTTGGCATATCAACCATGTGACAGGCGTGGCCCGTCTTGTTTGCGGGCCCGGCTGCGTGACACAGGATCCGCGCTATCAAACCTGTGCCGGCGATGCGATTGAGGACAGGTATACAGTAGAAAAATTGGCGCAGCGATTTAGAACCGCTGCGCCAATATGTTTGTGAACAGCCTGCTTATTGATCGGTGCGTGCAAGAAGAGTGTGGCCAGAGGGGCTAGGAGGAACGACCCTCCAACCACACTCAAGTGCACGCCCGTCAGGCAGCAGGCGCACAACCCGTGAACGGATCAGTCGTCGGCCGCGCCGCAGCATCCAGCTGCACAGCAACCCGCAGCGCAGCAACCAGCAGCGCAGCAACCAGCAGCACAAGCAGATGCGGCACAAGCCGATGCAGCGCATCCGGCAGCCGCACAACCAGCGGCAGCGCAACAGGCAGCGGCACAGCAACCTGCGGCAGAACAAGCGCTCGCCTTACAGGCAGCGGCGGTACAAGCGGCGCTGCACTGAGCAGCGGCTGGCGCACCAGCAGTCGCAACGGCGAGGCCACCTGCAACCATCAACATTTTCGCGAAACTTGTCTTCTTGGTCATGGGAATTTCCTTTCAATCTCTCTCAAATATTCTGGGGATCGTGGGCGGCTGCCGCTGCGGCTAAGCAGCAAGGGGGCAAAGGGAGGGTTTGCAGCCGCCACACGAAAAGGGATCAGTCGCCGAACTTCTTACCGTCCGGAATCTTGGTCCAGGCTGGATCTGACTTGGCAATGAAGCCTTCGATGTCGCCGAGCCACGTGCTCTGCACATTGCGATTGAAGTTCAGATAGAGCTTGCCATCGTGAATTTTGTAGAGGGTCGGATCACCCGGTGCCAGCGAACCGCGGCTCATCGCCCATGCACAGTGGCCGCCATATTGCGGAGCATACTGGTCTGGGCTCGAAGCAAACAGGTCAGCATTGGCCTGGCTGGAGAAGTGATAGACTGCTCCACCGTGGTTCACCTTGAACTGGGCAGAGCCGCGAACTGGCTTTCCACTGCCCTGAAAATAGCTCACGGTGTCGTAACCGCTCACAGCAACATTACTGCCTTCTACGCCTACGAAAATACCACCATCGGCCAATACCGGAGCGGTTAATGCAACCGGAGCTGCAAACGCGACGGCAGCTGCCATCAAATACCTGATCTTCATAACTTATCTCCTTTGAGTCCGCTTTAAAAAAGCGTCGTGCGGCGATCGCAAAGCGGTTTGCAGGTCAAGGGGGGCTAGGGTGTAAGCTGGCTTAAGGGGGAAACCAGCTGGAACCTGCCGAGCGCCTTGCGACCGCGCACATCTGTTGTTTCGCGGGGGCAGCTCAATTGGTGACACTCATCTGAAAAAAAATTGATGAGACGCAGGGCGACTTGTCATAAGGCCGGGCCAAGACGAGCGACTGAAGCAGATCCCCGCGTATCGCACGAAGGTGATCCACCCAATAAGAGCGAGGGCCATGCGTCTCACCGATTGTCATAATATCGATGACTTCCAAAAACTTGCGAAGGCACGTCTGCCCTTCCCCGTGTTCGATTACATTGACGGCGCGGCAGACGATGAGCTGACCAAGGCTCGCAACACGGCAAGCTATTCTAGCATTGATCTAGTGCCCGACGTTCTCGTCGGGGTGGAGACTATCGATACAAGTTGCACAATTCTCGGTCGCAAGAGCGCGCTTCCACTGATGCTGTCTCCCACTGCGGTTCAACGTGCATTCCACTGGCAGGGCGAAACGGCAGTTGCCAAGGCGGCCGAGAAGTTTGGTTTATGGTTCGGCATTTCGAGCCTTGCGACACGCTCCATCGAAGAGATAGCGGAACTCACGAATGGCCCGAAGATGTTTCAACTCTATGTCCACAAGGACAAGGGTCTGAACACTCATATGATTGAACGATGTCAGGCGGCGAAGTTTGATGCTCTGGCTCTGACAGTCGATACGATTGTCTCGGGGAAGCGCGAGCGGTGTCTGCGCAGTGGCTTCACCACCCCACCCCGCTTCACGCCTGCAGGTATATTGAGCTATGCGACGCGTCCTCGATGGACGTTCGATTACCTATTTCGGGAGAGATTCAGCCTGCCCAATCTCGATACGCATGTGAACGAGGGTTCGAGCCAAGCGGTTAGCATCGCGGAGTATTTCAACACCATGCTCGACACCTCGATGGATTGGGGCACCGCGGCAAACATTCGCGAAGATTGGGGTGGTACCTTTGTTTTGAAAGGTGTGATGAGCGCCCGCGACGCAAGGCGTGCGGTCGAGATTGGGGCGGACGCGATCATGATCTCCAACCACGGTGGGCGGCAATTGGACGGCAGCCGCGCACCCTTCGATCAGCTACCGGAGATCGTCGATGCGGTCGGTGGCGAGATTGAAATCATTTGCGACGGAGGCGTGAGGCGTGGCACTCATGCGCTCAAGGCTCTGTGCACAGGCGCAACCGCAGCATCCGGCGGGAGGCTTTATCTCTATGCTCTTGCTGCTGCGGGACAAGATGGGGTCGAACGCGCGCTCTCCATCCTGAAGGATGAGATTGAACGCGGAATGCGGCTTATGGGAGTAACAGGTGTGGACCAGCTCACCCGCGAACGTCTAAGAACACGGTAGAGGTGATAAGAACGGACCACTGATGACGTCATGGCGTCGTCAGATCATTCGACTCAAAGGGGGGGCAGATCATGAAAAAATCTTCCACGGTTCTTGCGTGCTCCTTGATGGCTGTTCTTGCCGCGTGCGATGCCAGATCTGAAGGTGACGCAAGCTCTGCCGACGATTTTGCGGCTCGAATCAACGGTGGAGCGCAAGGCGGAGCTGCGTCAGAGGCGGCCGATGCGCCGAGCGTCGCCGCTCCTCTACCCGTTGCCGGGAACAGCTCTGATGTGCCAGGCACAATGGCCGACCCCGCTAGTTCGATTTGCGGAGCCAATTTGATGGAACCCTACATCGGTCAGAAATACGACGATGCGGTTCGCGTTCAAATTGTTGAGACCGCTGCGAACAATGAGGGCGGCGTGCGCTTTGTCCTTCCTGGGACTGCGACGGTCCAGCCAGACCCCACAAGTCCGCGGCTCAGCATAATGATCGATAACCTCGGTGTTATCAGAGACGCACGCTGCGGATAGCTCCGACAAAGGCATCACAGAAATACAAAAAAAGCCCGGCGTCGATTGCGTGATCGATGCCGGGCTCTTAAATTTATGGACGCCAATTAGCTCTTGAAGTGCTCATCAGCTGAGTGGGTTGGATAGTTCACATCACCTTTTTCGATGAAGCCGGGGATGTCTTCTTCCCAGCGTGTCTGAACGTCCTTACTGAAATTCAAGTAGAGCTTTCCGTCAACAATTTCGAAGACTTCCGGATCGCCTGGCGCAAGCGCGTCATTGGCACCAATCGCCCATGCGCAATAACCACCGTAAGCGGGGGCATATTTTGCAGGATCTTCGACAAATGCGTTGGCATTGTCTTCATTGGCGAAGCGATAGTCAAAACCATTATAGCGAACGGTCAGCGCTTCGCTGCCTTCAACCGGAGTACCGTCACCGACAAAGTAGCTGACAACATCATATCCGCGCACAGCCAGCGTGTCACCGATCTCTTGGGTGTAGATCGGATTTTCGGCTTGACCGCCAAGGTCAGCGAAAAGCGCAGCGCTTTCAGATGCTTCTGCAGCGACTGCAGCATCGGGTTCAGAGGCATTCTCAACAGGAGCGCTACAAGCCGCAACACCTGCGAAAAGAGCGAGGGTAAACAGTGATTTCTTCATGGGATTATTCCTCCTGAATAAAGTTCAAATTGTCCAACAGCCTGATCGTTGGCTCACGTCCTCTTTCGCAACACATCAAATGTTGGTTACACAAAATTATTCGAGCTGTCGGAAAAAGTAGGTAAAAGGGCCCAGTTTCGCGGCACTGGGCAAATCCCTCGGCTTGCCTTGCTCACACAAATCAGCAATGGTTACGGCATGACTTACGGCAAAGCTCTTCTACTACGACTTATCCGCCCTTGGGCGGTGTAGGGCTTTTGCGCACAGGAATGGCGCGGCCCACCGTTCAAGGGACCGCGAAGCCATCTTCCCAAGAGCAACGTCAAGAGCGACCAGCCTGAGCCATGCTGAAAAATCCATACAACAAATATCGCCCCTTTCCGCAGATCAATCTGCCCGACCGCCAATGGCCTGGTCGTGTGATCGACAAAGCCCCACGCTGGCTTTCGACCGATCTGCGCGATGGCAATCAATCTATCATCGATCCAATGGACGCAGTGAAGAAGCGACGTTTCTTTGATCTACTGGTCGAAGTTGGGGTCAAAGAGATCGAGGTCGGCTTTCCTAGTGCAGGGGCGACAGAGTTCGACTTTATCTCAGGGCTTGTTCAATCCGGCGCTGTCCCGGGAGATGTCACCGTCCAGGTGCTGACCCAAAGTCGCGAAGACCTTATCCGCACATCGTTTGAAAGCCTTCGCGGAGCCCGCTCTGCAATCGTGCACCTCTACAATGCGGTGAGCCCAGCATGGCGCGACATCGTTTTTCGCATGAGCAAAGAGCAGGTGCGCGACATTGCCATGACCGGTGCGAAGGTAATGCGGGATTGCGCGGCTGAACAACCGGACACCGATTGGCATTTCCAATATTCGCCGGAGACTTTCTCAACCGCAGAGATCGACTTCTCAATCGAAGTGTGCGCGGCAGTAATGGAGGTGCTTCAGCCGACCTCTGAAAAACCCATCATCCTGAACCTGCCGGCAACGGTTGAGGCAGCGACTCCTAATATCTATGCCGATCAGATCGAATATTTCTGCCGCAACCTTCCCAATCGAGACGCAGCAGTAATCTCTCTCCACACGCATAATGATCGTGGGACAGGCGTGGCGGCGGCTGAGCTTGGCCTGATGGCTGGAGCAGACCGGGTCGAGGGATGCCTGTTTGGAAATGGAGAGCGAACGGGCAATTGCTGTCTCGTTACCATGGCGCTCAACATGTACACGCAAGGCGTTGATCCTGGGTTAGATTTCTCTGACATTGATCGGGTGATCGAAACGGTTGAGTATTGCAATGATCTGCCTGTCCATCAGCGTCACCCCTATGGTGGAGAGCTTGTCTACACGGCCTTCTCCGGAAGCCATCAGGACGCAATCAAGAAGGGCTTCGAAGCCAACAGCACGCAAAACGACGAACTTTGGCGGGTGCCTTACCTGCCCATCGATCCCGCCGATTTGGGCCGCGACTACGAAGCCGTCATCCGCGTCAATTCACAAAGCGGCAAAGGCGGCTTTGCGTGGGTGCTGGAACAAGATCAGGGTCTTAAGCTGCCCAAGAAGATGCAGGCCGATTTCTCCCGATACGTGCAGCACATGGCAGATGAGCTTGGACGCGAGCTCAATGCGGCGGACATTTGGGAAGCGTTCAAGTCTGCTTATCATGTAAAAACATCGGACAAAAAGTTCCAACTGGTGGATTACGAAGAAAGCCGCGCCTCCGATGGCACGCGTTTGTTCGTGGGCAAGATCGCGGTCGATGGCGGCCAGCAAAGCGTATCTGGACGGGGCAACGGTCTGATTTCCAGTGTGCTCACCACACTCGAGGATGCGTTTGATCTCGACATCAAAGTCCTCGATTATACTGAACACGCGCTCGGCACGGGCCGCGATGCAAAAGCAGCAGCTTACCTCATGTGCCAATCAGGCGACCAAGTAATCTGGGGCTGCGGCATCGACGAAGATGTCGCCACGGCCAGTGTACGGGCAGTCCTAAGCGCAGCAAATTCAGCGATGGCGGAGTAGCAAGAAAGAGGGGCACAAATGACAACCCGCAAGGTATTCATTGCCTGTGCATTGACTGGCTTGGCGGTGCTTGGAAGCTCTCTTTTCCTATTTGGGCACCTTGATCCCACGCTTGACCCGGCGTTCGAAGACAAGTTGGCGGCGGCCGAAAACCATCAGGCTGAAACTCTAATCGCTCAGGAAGCAAAGAGCCTCGGAATCACAGCTTTGGATGTCGCAACCATCAAGGATGGTGAAACGGCAAGGACACTTCATTTCGGTCGGTCAAAAGAAGGGGCACTGATGCAAGCAGCAAGCCTGTCCAAGGCGGTTGCAGCTGCAGTCATTCTAATTCAGGCCGAGCGGGAGAATGTTGAGCTTGATGACGACATAAGAACCCAGATTACGTCGTTTGACATCACGAAACTCAATGGCGGCGACAGGCCTGTTACGCTGCGCCAATTGTTGTCTCACACAGCAGGCGCGTCGCAATCTGGCTATGCCGGCTATCCACGCGGCAACAGACCCCCCAGCATCGCGGAGGTGATCTCATCGCCTCCACGCTTCTTCGAATTTGCCCTCGCCTTCGATGGCCCACCCGATGAGTTTCGCTATTCGGGTGGCGGCTATTCACTCGCACAATTATGGGCCCAGGACGTTTCGGGAAAGGGGTTCACTCAGCTTGCTGATGAGCTGTTGCTAAGGCCTCTAAACATGAAGCATAGCACGTTCGAACAGCCGATTGAGAACGGGCCAAACTGGCCATTGAAGATCACAGGTGCTGACGCGCGCATTGATCCAACCCAAGCCCTTTTCTCTCCCCTCACCAATTCATGGCACAATTACCCGGAACAAGCTGCGGCAGGCCTGTGGACTACGTCTGAGGATTATGCGCGATTTGCCTTGGCGTTAGTCAGAGCTTCAGAAGGGCAAGAGAATGCTATCCCTCCCAGTGTCGCCGAAGCGATGATGACTCCGCAGGTGAAAACCGGTTGGGAGACTGACACCGGTCCGAGCCACTATGGTCTGGGAACAATGTTGGAACTGGATGAGGACGGTGCACTTCTTAGCGTATCCCATACAGGAGCAAATGCGGGATACAGAAGCCATTTTCTGGCGCGCCCAGCAGCGGCAGATACTCCGGCAAAGGTTATTGTATCCATAGGCAACACACCAAGTGCGGCCCCGCTCAACAAAGCCATTGTCAATGGACTAAATCAGAATTGACAGGCCCTCATCTTCGCGGAATCGGTGCGCTATAGACAGCCCCCTAGTCAGCATTCGTTCCGGCGAAAACGGTTGCAAATTTCCTACACTTGGGTCGTCGTCTAAAGCCTGACGCATGGCTTTTCGTTTCCTCTATCATGTCCTTTTTCACAGCCCGATTGCTTCCAAAGGTTTTTTGCTCTTGAACAGTGTCTCAAGTGTCTCAAACGCGACTTATTTGTACGGGAATGCCTCCAATGAAGGACTTCCCCAAAAGGAGATAACCCAGCTATGACCGAAGCCATTCTGGAAGCTGACCTTCCGATCATCGATCCCCACCATCACCTATGGGACCTTCGCGCTATGCTGCCGATGTTCCCGGAACCACGTCACCGTTTTATCGAAACACTCATTCCCGTCGCGCACTACACGTTTGACCAATTGCAAGAAGAAGTCGCCGCCAGCGGACACAATGTCATCGCCACCGTCTTTATGGAATGCGGTGCGTTCTACAACGGCGCATATGGCGAAGCGCTCAAGCCGATTGGCGAGGTGGAATTTGTGAATGGGGTCGCTGCGCAAAGTGCGAGCGGTCTTTATGGTGAAGCACGCCTGTGTGCAGGGATCGTGGGCCACGCAGATCTGATGCTCGGAGCAAGCGCTGGTGAAGTTCTTGATGCGCTACAAGCTGCGGCGCCCGATAGGTTCAAGGGTATCCGCCACCAAGGTGCGTGGGATGCCGATCCGGAAGTCTTAGGCCCTCCTTTCCATGCGCCTCCTGAGCTTTATCGCAATGAAACATTTCGGGAGGGATTCGCTGAGCTCGGCAAGCGTGACATGAGTTTTGACGCCTGGATATTGGAGCCACAGATTGGCGATGTGACCGATCTGGCGCGAGCTTTTCCCGATACGCCGATTTGCCTCGACCATTGCGGCACTCCGCTCGGCAATGCGAGCTATTCCGGGAAACTCGAAGAACGCTTTCCAATCTGGCGCGATGCCATTCTGGAATTGGGTCAATGTGAAAATGTCATGGTGAAGTTGGGCGGACTCGCGATGCACAATTGCGACCTTCCCCCGGAAGGCCCGGCTGCTGGCTGGTCCTCTGAGAAACTCGCGCCGCTTTGGAAACCTTACATCGAAACCTGCATTGAAGCCTTCGGTCCCTCACGGGCCATGTTTGAGAGCAATTATCCGGTTGATCGCTGGGGCGCGAGCTATCCGGTTTTGTGGAACACCTTCAAACGAATCACCGCTGGCGCAAGCGCCGATGAAAAAGCGGCGCTCTTCGCCGGGAACGCAGCGCGGTTTTATGGGTTGGAAGAGCGGCTTGCTTGATTTCAAAATGCAACCTAACGCTATCGCGCACAGTCACTAGGAGAGAAGCTGCATGTCCCTGCCCGCCCCGTTTGATCGCCTTCGCTTGCCCCTGATCGGATCGCCGCTCTTCATCGTCTCCGGCCCAGAACTGGTGATTGCGCAGTGCAAAGCGGGGATTATCGGCAGCTTCCCTGCGTTGAACGCGCGCCCGCAAAGTCTGCTTGATGAGTGGCTCCACCAAATTACCGAAGAACTAGCCAAGCACAATCGTGAGAACCCTGACAAGCCGGCCGCCCCGTTTGCGGTTAATCAAATCGTCCACAAGTCGAACGATCGCGTGATGGCCGACATGGCAACCTGTGAGAAGTGGCAAGTTCCGATGGTGATTACATCACTGGGCGCACGGACCGAAATCTTCGACGCTGTGCGCAATTGGGGCGGCATCACTATGCACGACGTGATTAACAACCGCTTTGCCAATAAGGCGATCGAGAAAGGCGCAGATGGCCTTATTCCCGTGGCTGCCGGTGCCGGTGGCCACGCAGGCGTGCAATCGCCCTTTGCTCTCGTACGCGAAATTCGCGAGTGGTTCGATGGGCTGATCGCGCTGTCAGGTTCGATTGGTCACGGTGCCTCTATCCTTGCGGCCCAAGCGGTGGGCGCGGACTTCGGCTATGTCGGCAGTGCCTTCATTGCAACAGATGAAGCCAATGCCGATCAGGGATACAAGCAGGGCATCGTCGATGGTTCGGCTGAAGGCATTGTCTATTCTAATCTCTTTACCGGAGTACACGGCAACTATTTGCGCTCTTCGATCGAGAATGCCGGAATGGACCCGGACAGCCTCCCCGAAAGCGACCCTTCAAAAATGAATTTTGGCTCTGGTGGGAACACCAAAGCAAAAGCTTGGAAAGATATCTGGGGCTCCGGCCAGGGGATCGGCGCAGTCAAATCGGTCGGCTCCGTGGAAAGTATGGTTGCGCGGTTTGAGCGCGAGTATCACGAGGCGAGAGCACGCATGCTTGATATCTCTGACTACACTGCATGGACCGCGCTTGCGGAAGCGGCGGAATAAGCCGCTTAGCGATCAGGTTGAGGACCAGAATTGCTCGGCCATTGCGTCCAAAGTGTCGAAATTGAAGCCCGTTCCTAGCGGGTCATTCCGGTTCAGCACGAAGCCCTTTCGCTCATTCAGCAAACGGATGCGCAGCGCTCTTTGCAGCAGGCGCATCCGATCCAGTGCTTCATTGCACGCGCTCTCTGGGTCCTTTCTAGTCACCGATTCCCAATGGCTTTCGATTGATCCAACCCGCTCGATCACAAGCTCATTATAGATGGGGTGAGGCCCGCGATGGAGAGGGAGACCCGTTCGCATCGAAGCTTGTTCGGTCGCTGGAAGAAGCAAACCGTTGAACCTGAAATCGTCAAAGCCCACGCGCACCCGGCCAATGCTCTCAAACATCCGACCGAAGTACCGCTTGCGCAGGAGTTGTTTGGGAAGAAGATGGTGACGTTGAAGCCCGGGATCGTAGTTAGGCGATCCACAACGATTAATAGAATGAAAAGAGAGAGTGCTCCGGGTAGCCCGACTGGGCCGCGTACCCTGCACTGTCGCCTGCAATTGTGCACCAACTGTTCTGCGCGCCGTTGCCGGCGCTATCATCCCAGACAACTGATCCCTCGTCGTGGGCGGTCACTCTCGCCATACTCTTACAAGTTTTCCATTGCGGGAGGGGCGCATCACGAGCGTGGTGCCATCAGGCGCAACCACCCGCTCGCCCTTCTCTAAACCACCAACCAATACCAATTGGTTTATGAGGCGCACACCAAGACGAGTTGCAGATACCTTTTCAGCCGAAAGCGGCGGTTCGAGCCGCACCTCCTGATTGATCCAGAAGTCCAGCCCCTCGCTTTCCAAGGCTCCATCAGCGGTCTCCCGAAACGCCGTGAGGCCGAGAGCGGGAAACGGCCCACCGTCCAACCATGCGGTAATTACGGATTCAAAAAACTGGTGGCCGATCACGCTCATCGCAGGCGGCCAAATCACCCCGGCCAATTCATCGAAATGATCGACTAGATCACGCGCAAGGCCGAACAAACACATGGAGACAGGCAAGAGACGTTCCCCACCCGAAAGATGATGGCCAGGTGCCAGATGCAAGACTTCATATTCACACGGCTCTGGAAGATGATCGATATCAAACCTGTGCTTAACTAGGGGAAATTCTGCGCCTTCCCCTGGTGCTAGGCCGGACAAATCGAAGGTCAGCCCATCGCGCACAAGTTCCATAGCATGTCTGTCATCGCGGGCCCCTGCCAGAGTTTCCCCACGATGCTCCACGCTCTCACCATCGGTTGCGATAAGGTGAATGGATGCGTCTCCTGCCGGATCATGGCTGATTGCGACGTTTGGATAACAAGCAGCAAATTCCCTCATCGCACGACGGTCTGGCCGGTGCTCGCGAGAGAATAGCAGATATAAGCCCGTAGGCCCGGAAAGGCTCTGTTCAGTGATAGCAAGTCCCCCCTAGGTCAGTTCTGGCGGGTAACATGACAATGGACATCAGCATCGCTTAGAAACTGAAAAAAGGCAAATAAGCCATCATCCTGCACCGACTTCTGCACTCCATTACACCCCATCTCTCCGTATTGCGACAATGAATCAGAACACTCCTAAGGCAATTCCTTCAGAAATCGACCGCCCTAACTCATGGCACGCTTTCAGGGTATCTGGCTTCAATTCCTTTGGATTCCAAATCTCCTCAGCAGTCTGCGCCGAAAAGTTGACAATCATTGGTTCAGCTACGCGCTTAAGGCGCCAACCAGTGGCGATACGATCGATCTGCCTCTGGGCCCCCTCCCCATCGGAACCTGCGGCTATGATCGAAGCATATGCGCGTCCCTCCAGCTTCCCAAGAACTGTATAGTAGTTGATATCAAACATCTCTTTCATTTCGCCGCTCATTGCGGCGAGATTCTCGGGGCACACAAACAGATACGCAGATGCGCTAAGCAACTCGTCCGGCGTAACATCGCGTGATCGCATCAAACGCGCATTCTCGTGAGATGCAGCAGCCTGCGCCATTTGCTGACTTGCGCCGGTTCGGCTGTGCCAAATTACAAGAAGTGTCCGATCTTCGCCCATATCAGCGACAAGCCCAACAGACTGTCGATTGTCAATGCTTGGTACCTGTTGTCGGACCGTGTCATCAGTTAACTGAAGTCCATGGCTAGTCGAACGCTCTCAAATGTCCTCGGTGTCTCCCAATCTTTGGCTGGGCGCGGTTGGCTCTGGCGGGGCGGGACGATGGACTGCGGCGACGAGACCTTTGGGCTGAGCGACAGTATTCTTGAGCAATTGCTAATGTCGCGCGGGGTTGCGCGCGAGGACATCGCCAAACACACATCGCCCACCATGCGCGAATTCCTTCCCAATCCGTCCGAGTTTCGGGACATGGAGAAAGCCGCTGAGCGTATTGCCAGCGCCATAACCTCGGGAGAACAGATCACCGTATATGGCGACTATGATGTCGACGGCGCGACCAGTGCGGCCTTGCTGATCGACTTGTTGGGCGCTTTGGGAGTCGAGGCAGGTTACTACATTCCTGATCGCTTGCTCGAAGGTTATGGGCCTAGTGGAGAGGCACTGGTTCGCTTGGCAGAGCAAGGCTCAAACCTCATCGTGACAGTCGATTGCGGAGCTATGGCGCATGAGGCTTTGACGATGGCGAGAGAGGCTGGCGTTGATGTGATCGTTGTAGACCATCACAAATGCGCGAGCGAGCTTCCCCCAACCGCTGCTCTTGTTAATCCCAATCGTCTCGATGAAAGCGATCTCGCCGCCTCACATGGCCACTTGGCGGCGGTAGGTGTGGCGTTTCTTTTGGCGATTGCCCTTGTGCGGACACTACGTGCCAAAGGATATTTCGAGAGCCGCAAAGAGCCTGATTTAATGAGCCTGCTTGATCTGGTTGCACTAGGAACAGTTGCCGATGTCGCAGCGCTTCATGGCCTCAATCGTGCGTTTGTCGCCCAAGGGCTCAAAGTTCTCGCTCGGCGAGACAGGATTGGCATGGCCGCATTGCTTGATGCTAGCCGTTTGAAACGGGCACCGATTGCTTCCGATCTGGGATTCGCCCTGGGTCCGCGGATCAACGCTGGAGGACGCATCGGAGAATCGACACTTGGAGTGCGCCTGCTCACAACAAGCGATGCAGAAGAAGCAAGAGAAATCGCTGAACAGCTCTCTGCGCTTAACGAAGAACGGCGAGCCATCGAAGCAGAAGTGCAAGAAGCTGCTGAGGCACAGCTGGTTGGTCAGGACAATATGGCTGTCCAAGTGCTTGCAGCATCCGGGTGGCATCCGGGGGTCATCGGCATTGTCGCTGGGCGCATCAAGGAGAAAACGGGTAAGCCTTCCATCGTCATCGCGCTCGATGGCGACGAAGGGCAAGGCAAAGGATCAGGCCGATCAATCAGCGGAGTCGACCTAGGCGCTGCCATCATTGCCGCGCGCGAAGAAGGGTTGTTGGTTGCTGGTGGAGGACACGCCATGGCTGCCGGGCTCACCATCGATCAAGCCAACCTTCCTGCTTTCAGTGAATTCCTCGACACCCGCTTGGCCAAGGATGTTGGACGCGCGCGTGCTGGGCAGTCAATGCATATCGATCTTTCACTCACACCTGGCGGTCTCACACCAGATCTGGTGAACACACTGGAAGCAGCAGGGCCCTATGGCGTGGGCTGGCCTGCTCCACGTGTGGCTGTAGGTCCGGTGCGGATCGTGAAGGCTGACATTGTGGGCAAGGACCACCTGCGTGTCATCGCTGCTGGCGCGGACGGCAAAAGTTTCAAGGCGATCGCTTTTCGGGCCGCTGAGACTGAGATGGCGCAAACTCTCCTTCATCGAAGTGCGGCACGCAGGTTCCATCTGGCTGGTCGCGTTAAGATTGACGATTGGGGTCCGCGCCCTGCGGCCGAACTGCATCTTGAAGACGCGGCATTTGCCGATTGAACGGCGGCTTCGAATAGGCGTACCAAAATTTTTTCCAAACTTCGCATCACAGGGCTTGACCAAGACTCGCAGCGCCCCTAGATGCGCGCTCTCGCAAACGAGCGTGGCCCCTTCGTCTAGCGGTTAGGACGCGGCCCTTTCACGGCTGAAACACGGGTTCGATTCCCGTAGGGGTCACCAACTTCTTTTGCTCTTGGCAATTGGTTTGCAGGCTGGGGCGAAAGAGCTCCCTCTCAACTGAAAATCACATTTGACCTGAGCTGCGTGCGCGGTAGAGCGCTGCATATGGATGAGCCTCGCACATTCCCAAAGACCGGCGTCTGGCTTGCCCTTTTGACTTGCGGTGTGATGGTCTTGCTTGGGATGGACCTCATCCTCAGTTTTTCCGTGTTTGTCGTCTGGATGTGCTCACTGTTTCTAGTCACAAGCAGACCGCCCGAGTCCCGCTCATCGAAAACTAAGACTTCGCTTAGCCTGACATCGATGCGCGAGCTTGTTGAGAACTCCTCAACGCCGATCCTGGTTACAGAACGAAACACGATTGCTATCGCCAATCGTACCGCTCGAAAACTCTTGGGCACGCATATTGTAGGACAGGATGCGCGCCTAGTTTTCCGCCAACCTGCTGCAATTGCTCTTCTTGATAAGGAGCCCGGTGGACAAGCAACGGTACGCGGCCTTGTGCGGCGGCAGGACATTTGGAGAATCAATCGCCAGTCGATCGACGATGAGCTGGCCGTGCTCGAGTTGATTAGTCAAAGCGCTGAAGCCGATATTAGCCGAGCGCACACTGACTTTGTTGCCAATGCCAGCCACGAGCTTCGGACCCCCCTCGCCTCGATTCTTGGCTATGTCGAGACGCTAGCTGAAAGCGGCGCGGACTTCGATGAGCCCACTTCGCAGAGATTCTTGAACACAATTCAGCGCGAAGCTAAACGGATGCAAAACCTGATCGGCGACCTGATGAGCCTTTCCCGTGTAGAAGCGGAAAAACATGATCTGCCGGAAAACACCTTGGACTTGGCTCCCATTATTGAGCAGGCAGCACTTGAGGCAGCGGGACCCGAGCAGGCTGACAGGCTGGATTTCCAGATGATCGAGCAACCAGTCATCCAGGGGGATCAGCAACAAATCGAACAGGTTATTCGCAATCTGGTCGAGAACTCGCTCAAATATGGTGCTCCGGAAAGTGTTGTCAGGGTACGCTTGGATCATTCGCGTCTGGGCGAGGCGCGCATTACTGTTAGCGACAAAGGCGACGGTATCGCGCCAGAGCATGTGCCACATCTCACACGCCGGTTTTATCGGACCGATCCTGGCCGCAGTCGCGCATCAGGAGGCACTGGCCTAGGTCTTGCCATCGTCAAACATGTGGTTGAACGTCATCGTGGACGTCTCGATATCGAAAGCCAGGAAGGCGTCGGAACACGGGTGATTATCCGCTTGCCGATTGACGTTTCTGATGACGAAGGCATTCAAGCGGTGGCTGTGACAAAAGCCTGAATACATTCATGTTTTTCCTTTGGCTTGTTGAGCTTCACATCAGCCAAGGCAAAGTTATCCCCCAATGTCATTTTTCTGAAACAGTTTAGTCATTTCAGCGTCACATCACCATCATATCTGCACCTCGACTCGGCCGGTATTCCTGCCGAAAGAAGGGGAAGGAAAGATATGAAAGCCCACAAAAAGATCGCGATGGTTGCCGCGATACTGAGTTGTTCTGTATCGAGTCAGGCAATTGCCCAAGATTCTCAATCAAATGCAGACGAGATTGAAACGCTGCGTGCAGAGCTCCTTCGGTTGTCACAGCGCATCCAAGAGCTCGAAAGCAATATCGCACAAAACGCTCAGGATGCGCAGATTGCCCAGAATGCGGCAGCTGAAGCCGGCAGAGTTGCACAATCAGCATCGAAAAGTGCTGAGGAGGCAACACTCGCTGCAAACTCGCTCCCCGAAGTTAACTTCAAAGCAGCACCAGAGATCAAAGACGGCAGTGGCTTCACGTTTAAACCGCGCGGCCGGGCCAACATAGACGCAGGTTATGTCAGCGCCCCTAACTCGACAGGTGCAGACAGTGGCTTTGATGCCGAGGCACGTCGCATTCGCCTTGGCGCGTCCGGTAGCATCCCCGGAGGCTTCGGATACAAAATTGAAGCTGATTTTGCTGAAGACGAGGTCAAGCTTACCGACGCAATCGTCACCTACAAGCATGACGGATTGACGATCACTGCTGGTCAACACAACACATTCCAAGGTTTGGAAGAACTCTCGAGTAGCCTCCACACCTCTTTCATCGAGCGCTCTGCATGGACCGATGCGTTTGGTTTTGAACGCCGCGTCGGTCTTTCTGCCCAATACAAAACCGGGGACGTCCTTGTTCAAACCGGTGTCTTTAGCGACAACAGCTCGGACCTTCCCAATGGCAACACCAGCTTTGATACGCGTTTTGTATATGCTCCAAAAGCAGGTTCAACCCAGCTGCACTTTGGCGGATCAGTGCACTACAATGATCTGGGGGAAGGCAGCGAGTTACGTTATCGCCAGCGTCCCTTGGTGCACTTTACTGACAATCGGTTCCTCAATACGGGCCGTTTCTCCGCAACAAGTGAAGTTGGTATAGGCTTAGAGGCGGCAGCAATTGCTGGTCCGTTCCACGTCGCGCTTGAGGGCTTCAATCAAAGGGTCAACCGCCCTGGCGATTTGGCCAATCCAGATTTCCTAGGCGCATCGGCCGAGGTTGGCTATTTCCTTACCAGTGGAGATAAGCGCGGCTATAAGAGCGGAAAGTTTGACCGGGTTAAACCAGCCAATCCTGTTGGTGAAGGTGGCATTGGTGCCGTTCAGCTGAACCTGCGTTATGATTATCTAGATTTGAACTCACAGGGCATCATCGGCGGTGTACAAGACTCGGCGCAGGCCTCGCTAATCTGGACGTTTACCGACTACACTCGAGTTCTTCTCAATTACGGCTTGTTGTCCTATGACGATGCAGCCTTCCCAACTGCAACGGGTGACACATCCTACAACGTCCACGTGTTTGGGGCCCGTGCACAAATCGACTTCTAACGAAAGATATGCCGACCACACATCAGCGGGCTTGTCTCCTGATTTGTGGCCGAAATGTCTCCAAGTTGAAACATCCATCCTTTTTTGGACCACTCACTACTCAGGAGGAGTGATTAATATGAAACTCATCAAATCTGCCGTATTGCTTGCCGCATCAAGCCTCGCACTTGGCGCTTGCGCAGACGAACTTGGCACCGTCGAAAGAAGCGAAACCATCCGCTCAGTCGGCTCATCCACCGTCTTTCCTTTCGCTAAAGCGGTTTCAGAATCGCTTGCGCGTTCCAACCCTGAACTGCCTGCGGTTGTCATCGAATCAACCGGCACCGGGGGCGGAATGAAACTGTTTTGTTCGGGCGCAAATCTTGACAGCCCTTCAGTCACCAACGCGTCGCGTCGCATGAAAGCATCGGAATTTGCCGATTGTCAGGAGAACGGCGTTGCTGATGTCATCGAGATGCAAGTGGGTCTCGACGGGATTGCCTTTGCGTCTGCACAAGGCGGCATTGAACTGAACCTGACCCCAAAGATCGTCTATGAAGCGCTTGCCGCTGCCCCTTATGGCGGCGAGCAAACAACCCAGACTTGGGCCGACGTTGACCCATCGCTACCCGCCCTCCCCATCCTTGTTTACGGCCCGCCTACCACCTCTGGCACGCGCGATGCTCTTAAGGAGCTGATCCTTGAAGTCGGCTGTGAGAGCAATCCTGAGATGGATAAACTCAAAGAGGAAGACGAAGACAAATACGACCAAGTTTGCACCGAAGTGCGCGCCGATGGTCTCTATGTCGATCAGGGCGAGCAGGATAACCTCATCGTTCAAAAGATCGAAGGCAATGAAAATGCAGTTGGCGTTTTCGGCTATTCATACCTCG
Organism: uncultured Erythrobacter sp.; assembly: GCF_947502395.1. GTDB lineage: Bacteria > Pseudomonadota > Alphaproteobacteria > Sphingomonadales > Sphingomonadaceae > Erythrobacter. The sequence continues at coordinate 240,952 of NZ_CANMZM010000001.1, read as the reverse complement.
AAGAAAACGCCGACAAAGTTCAGGGCCTTCCTATGAACGGCGTTGATCCAACGTATGAAAATATCTCGAGCTTTGCCTATCCTGGTGCCCGTCCGCTGTTTGTCTATGTCAAAAAAGCGCACGTCGGCGAAGTGAACGGCCTTGCTGAATATCTAACAGAGTGGACAAAAATGTGGGAACGCGGTGGCCCTCTGGCTGGCATTGGACTAGTGGCTTCGCCAGAAGACGTCATGGCTGCGAATCTCTCAGCCGCGACTGAGTACACGACCCTTGATGGGGCCGAGCTTAAGTAAGTCACTTTTGTGTTAGGATAGAACGCTGGCAGCTTCTCTTCTTTTGGTTTTGGGCTTGGCCCTTGCCGGGTGGCTGTCAGCACGCAGCCGCGCGTGGGCGCTCCGTGCGGATTCCGGCGGGCGGCTTGCCAGTCTTCCTAATTATCACGGTTGGTATGTGGGTCTTTGGATCTTCATACCGACCGTGCTTTTCGTGTTTGTCTGGAATGCGATCTCACCAGGGCTCGTACTTCAGTCCGTTCTCGGAAGCCCTGCCGCAGAGGGCCTGCCAGCGATTGAAAGCGCGCGACTTGATGCATTGAGAGAAGCACGTGACGTTGCGACAGGGGCTGCCTCTTCCACAACCAATCCTGACGCATTGCCGATGATAGCACCGTTTAGCGATGCCCTCTCGCAGTACCGTTGGATTGGCATTGTGCTTACGCTCATCATCGCGGGGGCAGCAGGGGCTTGGTCCTATCTTCGGGTGAAGCCCGAATTTGGAGCACGCACCCGGGTAGAGCGGGTGATCATGGCGGTTCTCATACTTGCCTCATTGGTCGCTGTCTTCAGCACGTTTGGGATTCTGGCGAGCCTGATTTTCGAGACCTTTCGCTTCTTCGAAATGGTGTCGCCAATCGATTTCCTATTCGGGACATTCTGGTCTCCCGATCCAATGGCGAACCCGGATAATCCGGACCCTACCCGTTACGGCGCAATCCCACTTTTTTGGGGCACGCTTTTGATTGGCGCGGTTATTGCGATGATCGTGGCCATACCGATTGGTATGATGAGCGCCATTTACCTTACGCAATATGCGCATCCTCGTTTTCGGGCCTGGGCAAAACCAGCGCTAGAGATCCTCGCCGGCGTACCAACTGTGGTCTATGGCTATTTTGCGGCCCTTACCGTTGCCCCGATGATCCGCGATCTTGCCATGTCGGTAGGCATCGCAAATGCCTCCTCGGAAAGCGCTCTTGCGGCGGGGATTGTCATGGGTGTGATGATCATTCCCTTTGTCTCTTCCATGGCAGATGACAGCATTGCCGCCGTCCCCCAGGCGATGCGAGATGGCAGTTTGGCTATGGGCGCGACGACCTCCGAGACTATTAAGTTAGTCCTTGTCCCGGCAGCCCTGCCCGGAATTGTTGGCGGCGTCATGCTCGCAATCAGCCGCGCGATTGGCGAGACGATGATTGTGGTTATGGCCGCATCTACCGCGGCCAATCTCTCTGCAAATCCCTTGGATTCGATGACAACTGTGACGGTGCAGATTGTCGCTATGCTTACCGGTGAAGGTAGTTTTGACCACCCAGCAACGCTCAGCGCCTTTGCCCTCGGATTCGTCTTGTTTCTGGTCACGCTGGGATTGAACTTCGTCGCTCTCAGCGTCGTCAAAAGGTATCGCGAAGCTTATGAGTGACGCCATCACCCCTCCCGCAGGCGAACCTCACGCTGGCCTAGAGCCAGTCAGCGCGCACAGCACAGCGCGCTTCGAAAAGCGCTTGAAGGCTCGCTATGCTCAGGAAAAACGCTTCAAGGCTTTGGGTCTTGCTGCGATCTCATTCTCGGTCGTGGTTCTGATCCTGCTGCTGAGCAATATGCTGTTCAACGGCCTTGGTGGTTTTCAACGGGCTGAGCTGTCGGTTGAAATCGACTTTGTCCAAAGCGGGCTTCAAGCTCCCGCCGAAGGAGCAACTGCGCCAGAAACTATGCGAAGCCTTGATGATCAAGGTTTACGGTCTGTCGTATTTGGCGCTGCCCAAGAGAGTCTTGGCGCCAAAGGCGCAGAGCAATTGAATGGTGAAGCTTGGCGTGAAGTCGCCAGGATGATCCATGCAAACCCCGCAATCCTGACCCGCAAGGAAATGCTCTCTCTCCCTACATCCGCGGACCTATCTGCGGGCTTTTCAGGCGAAGGCAGGGCTGAGATGCAGGCACTGGCGAATGACCTTGTGTCCAAAGGGGTTTTGGAAAGAAACCTCGACCTTGGCTTCCTTCAGCGCTCGGATGCCACCGACCCTCAGCTAGCGGGCATCTGGGGAGCGCTAAAAGGTTCTGTGCTCACAATGCTGGTAACCTTCGTGCTTGCCTTCCCCATTGGCATTATGGCCGCGCTTTACCTTGAAGAATACGCACCCAAGAATCGCTGGACCGATTTCCTAGAAGTCTCGATCAATAATCTTGCAGCCGTCCCATCGATAATCTTCGGCTTGCTTGGCTTGTTCTTCTTGATGACGACCTTTCCCACACTACGCTCGACTCCAATAATTGCGGGTATCACTCTTGCACTGATGACAATGCCTGTGATCGTTATTTCAGGTCGCAATGCCATCAAAGCCGTGCCTCCCTCGATACGTGACGGTGCTTTGGCCGTGGGTGCGTCACCTGTGCAGGTGGTGTTCCACCATGTACTGCCGCTCGCAATGCCGGGAATGCTGACAGGCACGATTATCGGCATGGCACGCGCTCTTGGCGAAACCGCTCCGCTGATCCTGATAGGTCTTCGCGCCTTTGTCGCGACGCCGCCTGAAGGCTTCACGTCCGCTGCCACGGTATTGCCGGTGCAAATCTTCCTGTGGTCCGATGAAATCGACCGCGGTTTTGTCGAACGCACAAGTGCCGCTATTATCGTACTTCTGATCGTTCTCCTCTTGATGAATGGCCTGGCCATCTATCTGCGCAACAAGTTTGAGAAATCCTGGTGACCAAAATCCATCCCAATCTTGAAGCCGTTGACCCAAAGATGAACGCCGAGAGCGTCTCAGTCTATTATGGTGATAAACAGGCGATCAAGGATGTCTCTATCGGCATTCCGGCGAAATATGTGACGGCCTTCATTGGTCCATCTGGCTGTGGTAAATCAACTTTCTTGCGCGCTCTCAATCGGATGAACGATACGATCCCGTCCGCACGGGTTGAAGGTCAGATTGAGCTTGATGGCGAGAATATCTATTCCAACAGCATGGATGTGGTGCAATTGCGCGCCCGTGTCGGGATGGTCTTCCAGAAGCCCAATCCCTTCCCTAAGTCTATCTACGACAACATAGCCTATGGCCCGCGCATTCACGGCATTTTTGAACAAAAGGGCGATCTTGACGGAATCGTTGAAAACTCACTGAAGCGCGCGGGCCTTTGGGAAGAGGTCAAAGATCGATTGAATGATCCGGGAACCGCATTGTCCGGTGGTCAACAACAGCGACTTTGCATCGCGCGCGCCATTGCGGTTGATCCTGAAGTTATTCTGATGGACGAGCCATGCTCTGCACTCGATCCCATCGCGACTGCCAAGATTGAAGAACTAATCGCGGAACTTTCCGGCCGTTACGCCATCGTGATCGTGACGCACTCAATGCAGCAAGCGGCGCGTGTATCGGATCGAACAGCGTTCTTCCACCTTGGTGAGATTGTTGAATACGGACGCACCTCCGATATCTTCACCAATCCGATTGAGCAGCGCACCAAAGACTACATCACTGGGCGGTACGGCTAATGACAGACCATACAGTTAAAGCGTTTGATGAGGACATCACCCGGCTTCGCGGCCTCATCGGTGAGATGGGCGGCTTGGCCGAAGTCGCTATCGAAGAGGCGTTGGCCTCGCTTGTCACCGGTGATACCAAGCGCGCAAAAAAGGTTGTCGAAGGCGACAAGAAACTTGATGAGCTGGAGATGCAGGTCGATAAGCTTGCGATCCGGGTGATCGCGCTGCGGGCTCCAATGGCCGATGACCTTCGGGAAGTGATCGCAGCTCTCAAGATCGCCGGCGTCGTGGAACGCATTGGCGATTATTCCAAGAACATCGCGAAGCGCGTTGGCAGCATTGAGGGTAAGGATCGTTTCGAACCACTTACCCTTTTGCCTGCCATGGGCGAAGTCGCAGCCGAAATGGTTCACGATGTGCTCACCGCCTATGCCGCGCGCGACCCGGATCTCGCTCGTGAGGTCATCGCGACTGACAATAAGGTTGATGCATTTTACAACAGCATTTTCCGCAATCTTGTCAGTTATATGGTCGAAAACCCTGCGACCATTTCCAGCGCTGCACAGCTTCTGTTTGTTGCTCGTAACCTTGAGCGTATCGGCGACCATGCCACCAATGTTGCTGAGATGGTCCATTTCGCAGCAACCGGCGCCTATCCTCCAGAGGATGATCGCTAACCGCTCGGTTTTTTGGGATCGAATATTGAGGAGGCCAAGCTCATGCTCGCTGTCAAATTGCTCCTAGTTGAAGACGATCCTGCCCTTTCCGAACTGCTCGAATATCGTTTTCAGAACGAAGGGTATGAAGTTCGCTCCACGAAGGATGGCGACGACGCTTTGATCCTTGCCCGCGAAGAAATTCCCGATCTCGTAATCCTTGATTGGATGATCGAGGGCACGAGCGGCATTGAAGTGTGTCGCCAGTTGCGCCGTAGCAAAGAAACGGCCCATGTGCCGATCATTATGCTCACCGCCCGAGAAACCGAAGACGACCGTGTACGCGGGCTTGAGATGGGAGCGGACGACTACCTCACCAAACCCTTTTCCCCGCGCGAGCTTCTGGCCCGCGTCGCGGCCGTTATGCGGCGTATTCGCCCAGCGCTGGCCGGAGAAACGATAGAAGTTGGTGATATCATGCTTGATCCGGTGGCGCATAAAATTGAGCGCCGTGGTCAAGCCTTGCAATTGGGCCCGACCGAGTACCGGCTCCTCAAGTTCTTCATGGAAAGTCCCGGCCGGGTATTCAGCCGTGGTCAGCTCTTGGATGGTGTCTGGGGAACAGGTAGTGATATCGAATTACGCACGGTTGATGTGCATATTCGCCGCCTGCGCAAGGCGATCGAAATCGAAGGCGTGAAGGATCCCATTCGCACGGTCCGGTCGGCGGGATACGCGTTGGAAGCGATCTAGCGGCAGTTTCCAACAAAGGTGCCGCCTTGATCGAAGTGGAAATGATCGACATGGGCCGCGTTATAATCGGGTGAAAGCACGACAGCGAAAACATCGCAGGCATCATCGCGAATTGTCCTTAGGAAACGCGCTTTTTCGGCATCGCCTTCCCAGTCGTCAATCAAGCTGATCCGTGTTCCATCGCTAAGCACTATTGCGCTTATATCAATCGCATTGCCGGTGGAGTGCTGGCTCCACGCTCTCGAACTGCCCCCTCGCATCCGCCGGCAATTGTAGACCCCCATATGTTCAAAGCGGACAACTTCTCTGTCGAAAATATCCTGTGCGGCAGGCTCCACGCTTTGTGTGCGCCATAGCTCAAGCGCCGCTGCGACCGGGCATGTGGTGACCGGAATGCTGGGTGAAAGCGGAAAGGCAGAGAGCTTGGTCCGATCAGAACGCGCACAGGGGCCTTCGCCTGTTGCTGGGAGAGCGCTGTAAGCAATCTCGCTGCGATCCAGCACTGCTCGGCAGGCGGGAATATCATCGCGCAAGGCGACAAGTTTTAGAGAGGTTGCAAGACCGATAGGCACGCGCAGATCGAGAGGGGCCCAGGGGTTGTGCTGAGGATGCCGTTCAAGCCAGTTCCATCCAGCAAGCCCTGCAACAGCCACAACCATGAGCGTTGCAAGGGTGAATGATGCGCGTTTTGCTGTCTTGCGCCCGCGCTTCTTTGGTTTTGGACGTGCCCGTCGTGCCATCGGAAGCCTTAATGAAAATCGCGCGATTTGGGGATGATCCGGTGGTTGCGCGGATGCCCTTTGGGGCTTGGTAGCTGATCGATCATGTCGCGCGGATGTACTGCTTGCTTTTGAGCCGGAGTTTTGCGCCCCTGGGAATGGGAATGCAACGGCGCATTAACATGATCGACACGCGCAACAGGCGAATTCAGCATGTCATCTGACAACGCGTAGAGGCGATCGGTTGCATCGGTCAGGTGGTGCGCGATGACATGGATCACCTCATCATCATATTCGACACGTCCCCTCACCTCCATCAGGCGCGCGCCCATTATCACCTTTCGCTGCTTGGCCATCAGGTCAGGCCAGATCACAAGGTTCACCACCCCGGTCTCATCCTCAAGCGTGATGAAGCAGACACCCTTGGCAGAGCCGGGGCGCTGACGGATCAGCACCACCCCTGCGACCTTCACAATGCTGCGGTATTTGCGGTGTCTGAGGTCACAGGCGCGCACAAAACCACGTTCAACAAGGTTCGGGCGAAGGAAGGATAGCGGATGGGCTTTGAGGCTGAGGCGCGTGGTCTGATAGTCATTCACCACCTCTTCTGAGAGTGGCATTGTAGGGAGCTTCGTGGGCGTGCTTTCCGCCCCTTCGTCACGCTCCTCAGCCACCCGGAAAAGCGGCAGGTCAGGCCCGGCAATAAGGCTCCTTGCATCCCACAAGGCTTGGCGGCGGGGAAGGTTCAGCGAAGTAAAGGCATCGGCGCTGGCAAGCCGCTCGATATGCGACGGTGACAAACCTGCCCGCTCGCGCAACTGAGCGACATCGCGGTAAGGGCCGTTCTCAGCGCGCCCTGCCACCAACTGTGCCGCCACATGTTCATGTAGGCCGTCCACCTGGCGTAGCCCCAAGCGAAGGGCAATATGTTTGTCTTGGCGGCCCTGATCGCGCCCTGCCCACCACGCTTCGCTAGGCAGCAAGCTGCCAAGCTCCGCCCCCCTCTCACATGCGGGAGGGACAGTGAGACTTGCGTCGGCGCTGGTCGCAGCGGGGTGGATCTGCACAGGTTCAAGCGTACAATCCCACTCCGACGCATTCACATCTGCAGGCAACACCTCCACCCCGTGCTCACGCGCATCACGGACAATCTGCGCTGGCGCGTAAAAGCCCATAGGCTGCGAGTTGAGAAGCGCGGCTGCAAACGCCGCAGGGAAATGGCATTTTAGCCAGCTTGAGACATAGACCAGATGGGCAAAACTTGCGGCGTGGCTCTCCGGAAAGCCGTATTCGCCAAATCCCTTGATCTGATTGAAGCAACGCTGTGCGAAATCCTCATCATATCCGCGCTCGACCATCTTGCCGACCATCAGGTCCTCGAGCTCATCAACCTTCCCGCGTGAACGAAAGGTCGCCATGGCTTTGCGTAGGCGGTTGGCCTCGAGCGAAGAGAATTTGGCAGCGTCGAGCGCAATCTTCATCGCCTGCTCTTGGAAAATCGGGACACCTAAAGTGCGTTCGAGAATGCTCGACAGTTCATCAGGTGGCCCATGCGCAGGCGACGGCTTGGGAATCACCACCTGCTCCGCACCGCGGCGACGCTTGAGATAAGGGTGCACCATATCGCCCTGGATCGGCCCAGGGCGCACAATCGCGACCTGGATTACTAGATCGTAAAACTCGCGCGGGCGAAGGCGCGGTAGCATGTTCATCTGCGCGCGGCTCTCGACCTGAAAAACACCCAAGGAATCTCCCTTGCGCAGCATCGCATAGGTCTCCGGGTCCTCTCGCGGGACCGTGGCAAGGGTCAGGGGTCGATCATGATGCGCCTCTAACAGGTCGAGACATTTCTTGATGCAAGTGAGCATCCCCAGCGCCAACACATCGACCTTGAGGATACCCAACGCCTCAATATCGTCCTTATCCCACTCAATGAAGGATCGCTCTGGCATGGCACCATTGCCAATCGGCACCGTCTCAGTCAGCGGACCGTCAGTGAGAATAAACCCGCCCACATGCTGCGAGAGGTGACGCGGCATACCAATCATCTGCTCAGTAAGGGCGAGCACACGCTTGAGATGCGGATCGCTGAGATCCATACCGATTTCTTCGACATGCGCCTCCCCGATCTCGCGTCCATGACCACCCCACACCGTGCGTGCGAGCGCGCTGGTGATGTCCTCGGACAGCCCCATCGCCTTACCCACTTCGCGGATTGCCATACGGGGGCGATAATGGATGACGGTCGCGGCCAGACCAGCACGCGCGCGGCCATACTTGGCGTAGATATACTGAATCACCTCCTCGCGCCGCTCATGCTCAAAATCGACGTCGATATCGGGCGGCTCTTTGCGCTCTTCGGAAATGAAACGGTCGAAGAGGAGCTGGTGCTTGGCCGGGTCCACACTAGTGATTTCAAGACAGTAGCAGACGGCAGAATTCGCCGCAGAGCCCCTGCCCTGACACAATATCGGCGGGTCCACTGAGCGTGCAAAATCGACGATATCCTTGATGGTCAGGAAATAGCGTGCGAGGTCGAGTTTCGCGATCAGGGCAAGTTCGCGCTCCAGCGTATCGTGGACGCTTTCCGGAACGCCATTGGGGTATCGTCGGAGCGCACCTGCCCATGTTTCAACCTCCAGATATTCCTGCGGAGCCATACCATCGGGATAGATTTCCTCCGGATACTCATAGGCGAGTTCATCAAGCGAGAAGTCACAATTGTCCGCCACTTCGCGCGCGGCATGCACGGCATGAGGCCAACGTTCAAACAGGCGGAGCATCTGTTCAGGCGATTTCAGGTGCCGCTCTGCATTAGCGTGGAGCAGGTGTCCGGCCTGCGCCACAGTCGTCTTATTCGCAATCGCCGTCATAACGTCCTGTAAAGGGCGACGCTGGGCTGCATGGTAATGCACATCATTGGTCGCAAGGAGAGTGAGGGTGTTGTCGCGGGCTAACCTGTCCAGCTGGTCGATGCGAGCCACATCATCACCGCAGTAGAGGTAGCTTGCTGCAAGGTAGCGAAGGTTTGGGAGTTGCTCGGTCAGGTGGGGAAGAAGCTTAGGAAGAGAAGCGGTCATGCTCACTTTATCGTCATCCCGGCCCCCGAGCCGGGATCCAGCTTGCTTCTCGCTGGCTTCAAGTGAGCTAGACCCCGGATCAAATCCGGGGTGACGGAAAGGGATGACATTGCTCTCAACCTCTATAGTGAATTCCGCGCTCAAATCATCGGGCGCAAGGAGGATCAATTGCACGCCACCGCTGTGTTCAGCGAGCATCTCCAGGCTGATCTCGCACACGCCTTTCTCCTGCCATTCCCCCTCAAGCGTCTGCATCCGCCCCTGACTGATCAGGCGTGAGAGACGACCATAGGCAACACGCGTTTTGGGATAGGCGAGGAAGGCGAGCCCTTCGACCGTCTCAATTCTTGTGCCGATAACGGGGCGCAATTTGAGGGTCTTTGCTTCTGTGTGAAGTCTCACAACACCTGCAAAACTGTTAGCGTCCGCGATCCCCAGCGCATCATATCCCAAAGCTCGCGCCGTCATCGCTAAGTCCACCGCATCGGACGCGCCACGAAGGAAGGAGAAACAGCTCACCACCCCCAGCTCCACAAAAGGCGCTTTGGGTGGCGGCCCGATCAGGTCAGGATCAAGCTCCAGCGTGCGTTTATCAGGGGTAAGCGGGGCCTCTGGCATATCACGCAAGCACCTCAGTACGCGCCTTCACCGCCGCCAGATCGCGCGCAAACAGCTCCTCTTGAGCCGCCCTCGCCTCGCCATCAAGACGCAGGAGATAGGATGGGTGCGCGGTGATCCAGAGCTCGCTTCCGTCGTCCAACGGCACCGGGCGCCCGCGCTCTTTCGCAAGGCTTACGGTGCGCCCCAACAGCGCCCTTGCAGCACTCGCGCCAAGGGCCAATACCACACGGGGGACGACCACTTTGCGTTCCGCCTCAAGCCAAAAGCGGCAAATATCGATTTCCTTGGCTTGAGGGGTCTGGTGGATACGCCGTTTCCCACGCGCCACAAATTTGAAGTGCTTGACCGCATTGGTGACGTAGGTCGCCCCCCGGTCAATCCCTACCCCAGCGAGATACTCATCCAGCAATTGCCCAGCAGGTCCCACAAAGGGTTTCCCCACCAAATCCTCCTGATCCCCCGGCTGTTCACCAACGATCATCAAGTAAGCACCCACAGCACCCTCGCCCATAACGGCCTGCGTCCTGCATTCGGCTATCGGACAATCTCGGCAAGCGATGATGCCAGCTTCGATTTCCTCCAAGCTTGAGGGCACCTCCCTCACCTTGCGCCCACCCGCGGCAACCATGCCCGCCTCTCTCGCCTGTGCCCCGGCGATCAGATCTGGGATAAGCTCCGCCTCAGGCATGTTTTTCCAATATTTCTTCGGCATTTCGGACAGCATCGCGCCTACCTTGAGGCGCGCCGGGTTGAAGATTGAGACGTAATAGGACTTCCAAAGTGCCTCCACCGGATCACCCGCTGGCGCATCTTCGCGCCGTGCTGGAGGGCTCTCGCGCATGGTCGTGCCGTCCCAATGGATGCAGCCTCTGGGCGTCAGGATCGACCAGTGCATATTGGCAAAGCGGCGCATGAAAAAACCTGCCTCGCGGCGCACGATGTGGTGGTCAGGCTCAAACCACGCGACGTAGTGCTCACCGCCCTCATCCTCGACTTCACGAAAGCGTACGAAGGCGTGCATTTTGTGGGCATCACGGCGAACCTCTTTGTCGAGTTCTTCGATGCGGCGCACGTCTGTATCGGCGCTGTCTTGCATCATCCCGGGCCGCGATTGGAGCCGCCATAGCGTGCGGTAAAGTAGGCTAAAACGCTCTGGATCAGAGTGAACCGAAACATTGCGGGCAAGGCGCATAAACCGCTTGGACGCGCGCACTTCAGGTGCACCGGTATCGGGCACAGGCAGGCGCTTCTCACCCCGAGATGGCCCTTCGTAAGCAAACAGATCACCGGTCCCCCCCGGCTCCGCCCAGCTCACCCGATCTGGGGGCACATCGCATTGGATCAATTGGCGTGCACGCTCGCGCCAGAAGGCAAAGTCATCGGGCCTGGGTAAGTGAACGACGTAGTGTGCGCCTAGGGAGACGTGTTGGAGCGCTGTCATCAAAACAGCTCCAACTGTTCTGACTTGGGCGCAAGCATGCTGCGCAAATCCGCCCGGTCGGTAAGCCGCGTGGGCCGCCAATCAGCCGCAACCAAAAAGGGACGCACTTTGGCGATGGACTGCGTAAGCCTGCCCACATCCTCAAGCCGCAAGCGCCGATATCGCCGCGCTTTCAAAATCCGCCCCACCGCCGTCGTTCCCAGCCCCGGCACGCGCAAGAGCTGCTCCTTGGAAGCCCGATTCACATCGACCGGAAACTGCCCCCGGAACTTCAGCGCCCAAGCAAGCTTGGGATCAATATCAAGCGGGAGATTTCCATCATCTTCCGTCGCATCGGCCACATCATTGGCGGCAAACCCATAAAACCGGATCAGCCAATCAGATTGATACAAGCGATGTTCGCGCATCAATGGCGGGCGTTTCAAAGGCAACACCGCGCTCGCATCAGGGATCGGCGAAAAGGCGCTGTAATAGACGCGGCGCAAGCCAAACTGGTTGTAGAGGCCGCTCGCCCGGCCAACGATCGCTGCATCATTGGCGTCATCTGCGCCCACAATCATCTGCGTCGATTGACCCGCGGGGGCAAAACGCGGCGCGTGACGGAAACGCTTCCTTTCATCCTTCGCCTGGATGATACGCGATTTGGTCTTAGCCAGCGCGCCCTCAATCTCCACCTCATCCTTGTCAGGCGCAAGCTTCGTCAGCCCGGCTCTGGTCGGTAATTCCACATTGATCGACACGCGATCAGCATACATCCCCGCCTGCTCGATCAGCTCAGGGTCCGCCTCGGGAATGGTCTTCAAGTGAATGTAGCCGCGAAAATCATACTCTTCACGAAGGATCCGCGCTGTTTCCATCAGCTGCTCCATCGTATGATTGGAGTTTTTGATAATGCCTGAGGACAGGAACAGCCCTTCGATATAATTGCGCTTGTAGAAGTTGATCGTGAGGTCAGCGACCTCTTGCGGCGTGAACTTCGCACGCGGCGTGTTCGAGCTCTTCCGGTTGATACAATAATGGCAGTCGAAGATGCAGTGATTGGTCAGCAATATCTTCAACAGCGAGATGCACCGGCCATCAGGCGCGTAGGCATGACAAATGCCCATCCCTTCGGTTGAGCCTACACCTTTCCCGCCCAGCGAGTTCTTCTTCGCCGTGCCAGAAGACGCGCAAGACGCATCATATTTCGCCGCATCAGCGAGGATTTCCAATCTCTGGCGCAAGGATTTTTGAGACATATGTTCTATATATGTTCTTTTTGGCAATTCAACAAATGCAAATTGTGCAATCCGCCGGAAACACAAGATAGGACACAGGCGACACCTCAATCTTACATAGGCCACCCGGCCTACACCTGCCGGGGAATTTCGTGCCCCTCCCCGTTCCCGTATCAACCTAACGGTTCATCATTTGGGGCCATCATGCCCTTGGGAGTAAAATATGAAGAAACTTGCATATCTTGGCGTTGTTAGCGTCGGTTCATTGGCTCTGGCCGCATGCGGCAATGCAGAAGCGGCATCGGATGACATCACAAATCCGATTAGCGCAGAAGAAGTCGCTGCTGCTCAGCAAGCCTGGGGTGAAGGCATTGTCGCAATCGGCTCAACCTTTACAGAAGGAGGCGATTTTAGCGCACGCGCTTCCGAGCACATCGCGACGCACTATGCTTACGGCGCAGAAACGATTTTGTTCAAGCCAACACTGGCTGCAGAAGACCAATTCCGTGAAACAACCGAAGAAGCTCTCAGCTACTTCGTGGGCACAGAAGGCACCGAAGATGGTGGTTTCGCTATTGCGCCTTACACCAACGTGCGTTGGGAAAATAATGGTACCGTCATTTCAGATAGCGGTGACATGGCAGTAGCTATGGGCAACTATTTCTTCACCGGCACCGACGGCAACGAAACCAAGGTTGAGTACTCGTTCGCCTACGAAAAAGACGAGAGCGGCGACCTTAAGATCGTCCTGCACCACAGCTCAATGCCTTACAGTGCAAGCTGACTGGGCAAGCTAATCGGCAACTTTGTTGCTAACGGAAAAGGGTCGGACGTTCTTCCCGGCCCTTTTTTGTGCCTGCTTACATGCGGTGCATGGTTTGACGTTCGTGTTGAGTGGCTTCGTCCACGCTCGCACATAGGTAATCCAAGACAGCGACATGCATGCGGCTCTCGAAAGCAACGCCGGCGACTTTGCCTTCGATCCACACGACCTTGCCCAAGGGCGCGTTGATACCGTTCAGGCGCATAGTGACGCGATCACCCACACTGGCGAAGCCTGAGCTTGCGCGCAGCTTACAACCGCCTTCCGATATGTCGATCAGATCGGCATAAATGGCGCGCGATTGCACGCGTCCCTTGATCATAAGATGCAAGGGGCGGCGGTTGGACGTGCGAGAAGGATCCTCCTGAGCCATGCGTGTTTTATAGCAGAAGGTGGTAAACAAAGACTAACCAAGCCGTTTATAGAAACTTTCCTAGACTTTTCATACATCTATACCGTGGAGAAACCAATCCGGGATGCCCCCCCGCCCATCACCTGCGAGCCCTGAACGATAGATCCAATAGCGCGCGCCTTTCCCATCCTCGATGCGGTAATAATCGCGCAAACGCACACTCGAACGCTCACGCCACCATTCGGGTGCAATCCGCTCAGGTCCTTCGACACGGGCGACTTCATGCACACGGGCACGCCATCGGAAACGCTGCGGGTAGCCATCAGGAGAGGCATACAGCACCGCAATTTTCTCAGGTCGATCAAGCAGTTTGAGCGGTCTTGCGCGGCGGCTTGTGAGAGTGTCGGGGGCGGAGATGGGAGCAAGCGGAGCCTGCCAGCTTTGTGCGCGCTCGGGCACGTGGCTCGCATAGGCGACCGGGCGGCGCACAGCATGGGCTCCAAGCCTGACGCTCAGCCGGTCAATACAGGCGGAAAGCGAGGTGCCGTGTCTCTCAGCTGCCTCTTCGACATCACCTTGGCTTGCAGCAAAGGGTTCCGCCCAGTTGGCTCGCAAACGCACGGTCTCAATCCCGAAGCCTGCCTCAATCCCGTCTAACTTTTCAGCAAATAGCCTTGTGATATGTGCTGGATCGCGGGTGGCAGCAGCGAGTTCTAGACGGCGCACAATCACCTCACCATCAACCCTCCACATGCCGAGCTCGAGCCGCCTTGCCCCCTGCCCCTGCGCTTCGAGTTCGCGCGCCATATCCTGCGCCAAGTCTTCCAACACTTGGTCGAGGAGCGAGCGATGACGCAAAGGTTCCATCAAGCGGCGTTGCACCAAAGGCATATGCTGCGGCACCACAGGGAGGAGTGGCTCAGGTACGCGACCGAGCAATTGATCAAGCCGGATCAGCGGGTTTGCGCTTGGAGACTTGCGACCGCGGAACCGGCGGTGAAGCGCGTCGCGTGCAGCGGCCTCAGTCCGGTTGATGGCGCCGGTAGTGATATCGGCAAGATCGCCGAGACGTTTAAGACCAAGACGGCGAAGTACGGTGAGGACGTCAATATCAAGCCTCAGCGCTGCTGCGGGCAGGTCGGCAAGCTGGCGCATCATGACGTCTCTATCGGAAGAGCTATTCAAGATAGACCCACGCGGTCCATAGTGAGCCAGCGCCCAGGCCGCACCTGCCGTGGGAGCAATGCTCGCGCGCACTGCCAGGTGGCGCTTAGCAAAGGCGCGCTCCACATCGGCAAAGAGCCTCCGTTCACCGCCGAAGAGGTGCGCGACCGCTGTTACATCCACCAGCACCCCATCGGGCGGATCAAGCGCGCTCCATGGCCCCCAGCGCTGGGCCCACACAGCCAGTTTCTCTAGGAAGGCAAGATCACCCGCTGGGTAAGACGGAGCGGTCTGCAACTGCGGGTAGAGCGCCCGCGCATCAGCGAGCATCATGCCTGAACGCGCACCTGCAACGTGCCCAGCCTCATTCACCGCATCGATACGCGGGCCGTGAGCGGTTTCTGTGATCAGGACGGTAGGCGGTTCCTCTACCCCCTCTGCTCTCTCCTCACTATCGGCGAGCGACAGCCGCCAGCGATCGACCGAAAGTCGCGCGCACCAGATTGCCAGAATACGGCGACCGGCTTGTGGTGGGGTGTTTTGGGAGTGAGAGAGGGACATTTGTAGACTGCTCAAGAGGACGTTTGGGTTGCTTGGGAAGAGTACGGACCCGCAATCGCCCTTCTCCTTGGTGCTCACCCCCTTGGCCCCCGTCCTCAAAGCCAAGATCCCATTTCCCCGGGGCATGGCTACGCGCCCGGAACAGTTCCGCCTGCCACACAGCCTCCCCCGGTCCATTCATATTCCAACGTGGAGCTGACGAAACACCGGGTCGCGCGCGCCACCGCATGCGTGCCGAGGACAAGTCCGCCTCAGCCTCCAACCGCACCAGCCACAAGGCCACACCGTGCTTCTCTGCCGCCAGGCTAAGCCTTCGCGATGCGGTGAAATCGAGTGCGCGTGGATTGCCCACAATCTCTCCGATCACGCAGGCGAGGTCCCGGCATTTAAGCCCCTCTTCCAGAGCAAATAGCGCATCCTCAGGCCTCCGCGCTTCGACACAGATCACCCGATCACGCCATTCATCTGGCAGGGCATGAAGGTAGGGTCGACCGTTCATCTCCACCGCGCGTTTATCCTGCACCCACAGGAGCTGCCGCCGGTCCTCCGCCTCAGCCAGAACATCCTCATGTCCATCCGTAATCGCTAAAGCATCACGCGCCAAAGCCAGCGCCAACCCCACACCGCTGGCATCGCGGCTACTTGCAAAAATCTCGTTATGCAGCGGCTGATCGGCCAGCCCCGGACGCCAACGCGTCTCCCGTTGCTTGGATAGCGCAGCAATATCCTTGACCGAGAGGCGCGGGAGCGGCGGCATATTGGGCCGAGAAAGAGAAGCAGGCTTGGTCATTGAAACACATCAAAAGACTCATAGTGAACCCTTTGTTCCTATTATGTTCCATATATAAGGAGCGATTGCAACTCGCAATCGCTCCTAGTTCCTATTAACCAGTCAGACCCACAACCAAGATTACCGCCAGTACAATCGGGCACACATAGCGGACCAAAGCGCGCCATGTCTGATGAAGGACGCCATCAAGGCCGTTCTCTTTATCAATCAACCGCGCATCCGCGATCCAACCCACAAAGATACACGTCAGGATTGCGCCAATGGGCATAAACAGCTTGGCTGTAACCCCATCGAGAACATTGAAAAGATCCTGTCCCTCAAACAAGGCAAGCGAGGCTACCCCTGGAACAGGCGCTCCCCAGAACCAACCGGAAAGCGCACCCAGAACCGCAGCCCCCGTGCCTACAATGATGGTTGCTACCGGACGCGCCAGCTTAAACTTCTCAAACACCCACGCCGTTGGTGCCTCAAGCAGTGAGACCGAGCTGGTGAGAGCCGCGAAGAACACCATGATGAAGAAAGCCAGTCCGATAAGCGAGCCAAACGGCATCGCCTGAAACGCAATCGGCAGCGACTGGAACATCAAACCCGGACCGATGCTTGCAGACAGGCCGGCGGCAAACACAATCGGAAAGATTGCAAGACCGGCAAGCAGCGCAACCCCCGTATCCGCACTTGCGATAATCCCGGAAGTCTCGCCCAAATTGGTCTCGCGATTGGCATAGGCACCATAAGTCATCATGCCTGCCACACCCAGGGAGAGCGAGAAGAACGCCTGCCCAACAGCCGCCAACATCACTTCCCCGGTCAGTTTCGAGAAGTCGAAGGTAAAGAGATAGGCAACAGCTTCGTTGAAATTACCGGTGAAGGCGCCATAAATCGTGATCCCCAGGAACAGCAGGAAGAACAGCGGCATAAGATAAACCGCGACCCATTCAATCCCGCTCGACACACCGCGCGAGACGAAAAACATCGTCACTGCGAGGAAGCCGAGATTGAGCCCGACCATAAGGCCACCATTGCCAAACAGACTTGGAAGCAGGCCCTCGATGTCTTCAGCCGCACGTCCTTCAAATGCGCCTCCGGTAAGCCCTGTCTGGAACAGGTCGCTCGCAAAGACGCCAATGTAGTAAATCACCCAACCGCCAACGACACAGTAGAAACTGAGGATCAGAAAGGCGGCAAACACGCCCATTGAGGCGAGTACGCTCCATCCTTCCGATGCCTTGGAATCGCGCGCAACACGCCGAACACTTTCAGGCGCGTTGGCCTGTCCATGGCGGCCAATCAGTACCTCGGACAAGAGCACCGGCAAACCGATGAGCAGCACACAGAAAATGTAGAAAAGGACGAAAGCCCCACCACCGTTCTCGCCCGCTTCTGCGGGAAAACGCCACATGTTGCCCAGCCCCACAGCCGAACCCACGGCTGCCAAAATAAACGCGCTGCGCGATGACCAGTTCTCGTGACCAGCTCTAGCACCCGAACCTGCTGCTGCCATGTTTTGGTATTTCCTCTCATCAGCGCTTGTATTGAGCGCCATCCCTCGATTCAGTCAGACGTTGTGCAACGATTCTCCCCCCGCGCCAAGGGCTGACTTGGGAGAATACGTGCAAGACTGACAATAAGCCGCTCGACAACATGCACAGCCAGCAATTCTCAAAAGCTATCTTGCGCATCGGCAATCGCTTTCACATCGGTTTCACAAAACCTTTGATAGTCCTGTTAAGCGATCCAATCACCTCACACATTCAAAGATCCGCAGCAAATTCGAAACTCAAAAGCATTGCCGAATACGAACTCCCAGCGTTAGAGGACTTCATCATGTCTACAACATTCCAGCTCGATACGAGCACCAGCCGAGCCACCCCTACACCAAAGCCGCGCAAAAGGCTGACCGTTCCGCGCATTCGCGATCGTAAGAAGGACGGTCAAACCAAAGAGCCGCTAGTGATGCTTACAGCTTACACCGCTCGCCAAGCCCAACTGCTCGACGCTCACTGTGACATTCTCCTCGTGGGCGATTCCTTGGGTCAGGTTGTTTACGGCCTCGATTCCACACTTCCTGTAACAGTCGACATGATGATTGCTCATGGTGCCGCTGTCGTGCGCGGCAGCTATCACAGCCTTGTGGTCGTCGACATGCCCTTTGGGTCGTATGAAAGATCAAAGGAGCAGGCCTTTGACACTGCGAGCCGGATCATGGCCGAAACAGGGTGTGCAGCGGTCAAGCTTGAAGGTGGTGAAGCTATGGCAGAGACCATTAGTTTCCTTACCAATCGCGGCATTCCGGTGATGGCGCATGTCGGTTTGACGCCTCAAGCGGTCAATGTGCTTGGTGGGTACGCCGCGCGTGGCCGGTCTCAAGAAGAACATGACAAGATCATTGGCGATGGCATGGCCGTCCAGAATGCTGGAGCTTTTTCTGTCGTTGCTGAAGGCGTCCTTGAACCCATCGCCATCGCACTAACAAAATCGCTTGAGATCCCGGTGATTGGAATCGGTGCATCAGCCCAGTGTGACGGGCAGGTACTTGTGACAGAAGACATGCTCGGGATGTTTGAGCGCGTGCCGCGTTTTGTGAAGCGGTACGAGGACATTGCGAGTGTCATCGACAAGACGGTTGCGCAATATGCCGAAGAGGTGCGCGAACGCTCCTTCCCGACGGCCGATCAAACCTACCAACCTAAGAGCTAGCCTTCTTTGCCAGTATATTCGCCAGTGGCGCTGCGATCATCAATTGGAGCAGATGATAAAGCAGCAGCGGGGCAATCACGAAGCCGGCCACATCAGGTGCGAACAAGATAGCGGCAAGTGGCGCACCGATTGCGACGCTTTTCTGCGCGCCGGCAAAGAGGAACGCGATGCGATCCTCACGGGATATCTTGAGAATATTGGCCATTAGCCAAGCGCCACCTGACGCCGCGATCAAATAGAAAATGATCAGGCCAATGAGCGCCAACCAGCCAATTGGACCAAAAATTTGCCCCAAACCTTGCTCGACCGCTCCGGAGAAGGCGACATAGACTGCGATCCCTATCACAATCCGATCGAGCCAAGCGACATTGCTCTTACGCTCTTGAAGCCAATCAATCGTCCATCCCTGCACCGCCTGACCAATCAAGAATGGCAAGATGAGAATCACCCCAATGCGGACAATCGTTTCGGTCCCGATATCCGCTGCCTCGCTTCCTGCTAGCAATGCGAAAAGCGGCGCAGTGATGAAGACCCCAGCAATGTTGATGAGAGCTGCTCCAACAACCGAAAGCGCGACATTGCCGCCTCCTAGGCTAGTGTAAGAGGTTGCGGATTGGATCGTCGAAGGCAGTGCGCCAAGGAACAGGAACCCCAAGGCTACCAGCGGTGGGAGCAGGTTTGTGGCCACGTTAGAAAGACCAAATCCGATAAGTGGCATCGCTCCAAAGACCCATGCGAAAAGAGGCAGGAAGAAACGCCAATTCGCAAGCCCTCTTGCAATTTCTCCCCGAGCAATCCGCATGCCGTTGACAAGAAAGAGGAGAAATATTGCGACGTTTGAGGTCGCTTGAGCGATTATTCTCGCCTCCCCAGTTGCGGGGAGGACACTGGCCAAGAGCGTCGCTAAAAGCAGGACTGCGATCATCGGATCAGCAAGGATGGATAAGCGCTTGAGCATGGGTCAAGCGCCCTGCCCGCTCAGGAACCGATTGTCGAGCCGCGCTCTAACGGAATGGCGCTGGCAAAGTATCTGCCAAAAGCGCATTTGCTTGCGCAGCATCGCTTTCGTTACCGAGTTCATGCGCCGCTTTCGCCCTCAGAGCGAGCACAGCAGGATCACTGCCTGCCCCTTGTGCAATGGCCGTATCCAGCAGCACCTGAACACGTAACCAGTCGCTTTCCTCGGCGCTCAGCCTGGCAAGGACGATCATCGCATCAAGATTGAGCGGATCACCTCTAAGATACCGCGATGCAACCGCCTTAGCAGGCTCACTTTCACCAGCTTCAAGCATTGCGGCGATGAGTTTGCGGGTTAGCGGCCAAGACCGACGAACTTTGGCTGAAACCTGATAGGCTTCAATCGCAGGCAAAGGATTGCCTCCAGCAAGAGCTATATCACCCACAAGCGAGAACGCGTCGCCTGACTGAGGAAACTCGCGTAGAGTTTGATTAGACACTGAACGAGCCACGCTCAAATTCTGCGCTGCGACCAGATTCCGCAAACGGTTCGTTGCAGCAGGAAGGGCTTCGTCTTCTGACAAAACATAAATTGTTTGACTATCGAGCTGACTTGCTCGCTCAAGATAAGGAATGGCGGTCTCACGATTTCCCATCCTCTCTAAAGCGCGCCCGACAAGCATGGTAAGATATGAAGAGGCACTTGGTCGCCCGGCTATCTCTTCGAAACGATCCGCAATTTGGCTGTCTCGTCCCCCTTGCCACCAAGCCTGTGCCAATAACTCCTGCACGCGCACGTTGGCAGGTTGCTCGTCCGCCAAAGCTTCGAGCGTGTTTGCCGCAGTATCATAATTGCCTTGCTGCATATTGATCATTGCGAGCAGCATTCTTGCGGCGGGCACGCCGTTTTCGACATATCGGCTGCGCTCAAGCAGTCTCGCGGCCAATCCGGGGTTATCAGCGCGAGCCGCCAGCACCGCCTGAAGATAGTACGCTTGCGGCTCATCGGGTGCAAGCTCAGCAAGATCACGCACTGCCAAGAGCATATCGCGGTTATACCCGAGATCACCCAAGGTCGCGGCATATTCTCCCAATATCTCAGGATTGTTTGGGTCGATAGAGGCTGCAGATTCAAACCACGGCAAAGCTTCTTCCAAGCCATTGGCATCGCGCACCATCTGAGCTCGCAGCAGAAGCGCAGGCGCATAACTCGGTCCGAGTTGGAGAGCATAGTCAGCCGCTGCGATCGCGCTTAGTTGTTCCCCGCCCAAAAAACGCAGCCGAGCAATATCTACCCAAAGCCCCGGATTCTCAGGCTCAATCTCAAGCGCCTGATCGTAGGATTGCCCCGCAGCGGCAAGATCACCCCAACGCACATGCCGCCGCGCTTCCTCAACCGCGTCCATAAAGGCATCGCTGCCGGTGAGTTGCGTAGAGCTCGCCGGCGCAGGATCGCTGGAACATCCGGCAGCCAGTAATGCCAGCACAGAGACAAGGGCCAAACGCTTAGACATGGAGATCGTACTGCTTCAGCAGATCGTAAAGTGTCGGGCGGCTGATACCGAGCAGTTTGGCGGTGCTAGAAATATTGCCTTCGCTGCGAGCCAGCGCATGACGGATCACCCTGCGATCGGACTGCTCGCGCGCTGATTTAAGGTTCAGGACTTCTTCGCCCTCTTCATCGTCCCCGTCGAAATCAAGGTCGGCAGCGCTCACTAACTTGCCATCGGCCATGATCACCGCGCGTTTCACCCGGTTTTCAAGCTCGCGCACGTTGCCCGGCCAATCGTGTCCATCGATAGCCTTGAGCGCATCCGGCGCGAAACCCGTGACTGAGGGGTTCATTTCTTTCGCAAATCGCTTGAGGAAGGCCTTGGCCAAAAGCACTCCATCGCCGTGACGCTCTGCTAAGCCGGGGATGCGGACGACGATCTCGGCCAGCCGATAGAAGAGGTCTTCCCGGAAAGTGCCCTCCGCAATCATGCCTTCTAGGTTCTGGTGCGTGGCACACACGATCCGCGTATCGACAGCAATGGTCTTGCGCCCACCAATCCGTTCAATTGTGCGTTCCTGCAAGAAGCGAAGGAGTTTGACCTGAAGTGGCAATGGGATGTCACCTACCTCATCGAGAAAAAGCGTGCCGCCATTGGCGCTTTCAATCTTACCTTCAGTAGTTTTCACCGCGCCCGTAAAGGCGCCCTTCTCATGCCCAAACAGTTCACTTTCAAGCAGATTCTCAGGGATCGCAGCGCAATTGATAGCAACGAAGGGCTTGTCGCATCGATTGCTCGCATCATGCAGGCCTTGAGCAAGCAGTTCTTTGCCTGTCCCACTTGCTCCCAATAGCATAATCGAAACGTTAGTTGAGGCCACGCGCTCGATCGTCCGGGCGACTTTCACCATCTCCGGTGCGCCCGTAATCAGTCGGCCTAGCACCGTTTTATCTTCGCTCGCATTGGCAACGAGGCGACGGTTTTCGTCTTCAATAGTGTGTAGATTGAACGCGCGGCGTACGATCAAACCGAGTTGATCAATATCAACCGGCTTCTGGTAAAAATCATATGCTCCGTGCTCAATCGCCTGGAGTGCGCTTTCCCGTGCCCCATGACCGCTGGCAACGATGACTTTGGTATCAGGCTTCAATGCCATGATCGCATCAAGCACAGCGAAACCCTCGGTCGTCCCGTCAGGATCAGGCGGCAGGCCAAGATCGAGCGTCACGACTGATGGAGCCTCACTGCGCAACGCGGCGATGGCGCTGTCACGGTCGCCAGCGATGACGACTTCGAAATCCTCATAGGCCCATTTAAGCTGTGCTTGCAGGCCTTTATCGTCTTCAATGACAAGCAGAACAGGTTTCTTGTCGGCCATCAGGCAACCTCTTTATTTTCTGGTGTTGATCCGTCAGGAAAGGAATGCTTGGAAGCGCTCGCATCGATCATGCGCACCGCTTCTGGTATGGGCAAACTCACCGAAAAACGCGACCCGATGTTCTCGCGAGATTCGACCACAAGACGGCCTCCCATCGCCTTGATCATCTCGCGCGCTTCAAATGCTCCAATACCGAAGCCACCCTGTTTGGAAGAAACGAAGGGTTTGAAGAGGCCGGTGCGCAGGAATTCGGGTGACATGCCCACACCTGAATCGACCACTTCGAGCAAACCTGTGAGCCCGTCTCTCACTGTGTTGATAATGACCGGTTCCCCATTCTCGCTAGCATCGACCGCATTTTGGACGAGATGAAGTACAGCTTGTTCCACCCCCTCACCATCAGCCAGCACAATCACACTATCGGCTCGTGCAAGCTGAACAGGATGCACGCCTTTGAAGCGTTCGCAAACATTGGCTGCAAGCGCAGCAAGGTCGAGTTCTTTGGCGGCCTGCGTATGACCAGCGCCATAACGACCTAGACGAGATAAAAGGGCGTTCAGCTTGTCACTGGAATTGCGCAAGGTGACGAGCATGTCGGCTCGAAAATCGGGATTGTCCGCATGCTTTTGTGCATTGCCTGAAAGCAAGGAAAGCTGGCTCGCGATATTCTTGATATCGTGCATGACGAACGCCATGCGCCGATTGAATTCGTCGAAGCGGCTCGCGTCCATCAGCGCCTGCTGACCGGCCTGTTCAGCAAGGTAGCTGGCAAGTTGATGTCCAGCGACGCGGAGCAGATCAAAATCCTCCCAATCAAGCCGGCGTTCGATCCGTGGGCGCGCTAAGACAATAACTCCGACCAGACGATCGAAATGAATAAGCGGCACTAGGGCCCAGGCATCTTCGGCTTCGCTCAGCCAATCGGGAATATGGGCAAGCTCACCAAAGTACTCGATGCCTGAACGCGCCTCATCGAGGGCAAGGATATGATTGTGCTGCTCAAGAAGGCTTGGCAGCAGGTAATCGCTGGCAACCGCAGGCACATCGAGCGTGGCCCAATTCCACCTGGCATTGAGTTCGAGCTGCGCTTCCTCATTCGGCATCAATAGAAGGCCTGCAGGGCTATCCGTAATGTCGGCAATCGCCTTGACCGAGCGCTCTTTGAAGCTACTGCCAGGGCTCGAAACATGGCCGATAGTGCGAGTGAAGCGCAGCCATTCCTCACGGTAGTCATAGCGGTGCTGAAACAAATGCTTGGCCACCATGACTCGCAAGGACCGGCGTACTCTTTGCGAGGGTAGCCAGATGATGGCTGCGGCGATCCCAAGAACAAGGAAAGCAATCTGGCTGGCGCGGCCCACGTCGCCGCCCAGCAATGCAAGGCTGCGCGTGACGAGAACCATCACGATTAGATAGGTGCCGATGACCAACAATGAGAGTGTTTGGAAGGTAACAGCTCTCGATGGCCGAAATTCCAATCCGGCACTACTCGAATTGGCTCCAATCGCCATCATCACTGCCATAAAGCCCGCAACAATCCCTTGAAGCGCGACGAACGCTGGCGGGTTGGCCTCGCCCAGATAGGCCAGCGTATGGAGGTTGAGGTCGTAACCAAAGAACGCAGCCAGACCTATCCCGCTCCAAAGAATTATCCGCCGCGAGGAAGATGCCGCGCCAGCGTAAAGATTGTGCAAAAGAACCAACGATCCAATTGCGATCATCATACTAAAAAGATCGCTGATTTCGCGTGCAAGCTGCATCACTTGCGGGAATGCGCTGGCTTGGGTCTCAACCAAGATAAGCAAGAGCTGAAGCAATTGAACCAAAGCGAGGGTGACGACCACAGGCCGCGTTGGTTTCAGGCTTTCGTCACGACCATCCGCGGCAAAAAGCTGGAAAATGACAGCAAGAAATGCCAGGTTGCGCGCCGTTTCAGCGATGGTAATTGCGACCGTTTCTGGTTCTGAAACGATGGACAGGCTGCACCATACCACCGTCGTCGCAAGTGCTACCAAGGCGGCTTTGCGATCAGGCCGTAACCGATCACCTGCGCGAGCGATCCACACGCCAGCACCCGCAGCGGCCACTCCGCCAGTAAGGTAGCAAATCAGTGCAATCATCGCTTCAAGATCGGAAAAGCCCAGCACTTTTAGCGCGCTCCTTCAGGCCACAGGACCACGCGCACTGTCTGCAACAGGATCACAAAATCGAGGAAGGGCGTGTAATTCTTGGCGTAGTAGAGATCGTATTCGAGCTTCTTCCGGCTGTCCTCAGTAGAAGCACCATAAGGATAGTTGATTTGCGCCCAACCGGTGATGCCCGGTTTGACCATGTGGCGCTCGCCGTAGAAGCGAATTTCTTCTTGCAGGTCATCCACAAAGGTCGGTACCTCGGGGCGCGGCCCCACAAAGCTCATCTCGCCTTTGAGCACGCTCCAGCTTTGCGGCAACTCATCGATGCGCACCTTCCTAATGAAGCGCCCGACGCGGGTAATCCGATTGTCATTCTTTGACGCCCATTTTGCCCCGTCTTTTTCCGCGTCGACGCGCATCGAACGAAGCTTGATAAGATAGAATGGCTCCCCGAACAGCCCAACGCGTTTTTGCTTGAAGAAGGCCGGTCCTTTGCTGTCGAGCTTGACGAGCAGCGCGAACAGCAAAATGACGGGTACTGTCAGAAACAGCAAAATTAGGCTGGCGACGACGTCAAACACACGCTTCACCGCGCTCGACAGCATGCGGCCACTGGAAAACCCATCGGAGAAGATCAGCCAGCTGGGATTAACAGTATCGAGATCAACCCGACCCGTTTCCCGTTCGATGAAGCTCGAGAAATCGTTGACGTGGACACCCTTGGTCTTGATCCGCAAAAGATCGGTCAGTGGAAGCGAGTTGCGTCGTTCTTCAAGCGCGAGCACCACTTCGCTCACACCCAAGTTCTCCACGAACCGACCAAGGTCATGAATCGCATCGCGAGCGATTGCTTCTTCCACGACCCGCTCAGGCTCTCCCATCGAGATGTACGACACGATCGCAAAACCGGATTCGGGTCGGTCGCCAAGTTCGCGAAGGCGCTGTGCTCTCCCCCCTGCGCCAAGAACCATCACGCGCCGACGAAAGGCGGATGAGCCGAGGAAGCTGTTGAGCAGCAAACGATCCACTACAAGTACCAGGATCGAGAGCCCCATCGCATAGAGCAATGTCGAACGCCAAAAGGTCTCGCCGGGCAAGAGCCAGTCGATCGCCGCCAAAGCGATGATCCCCAGACTGATCGCGACCAATAGCCGAGCGCTCGCAAATCGAAGGCTTCGCAACGAGTTGGGCCCGTAGACCCCAACCGCGATCATCGCCAACCAGACCACTCCGGCCGACCCCAACAGCGGCAACCAGCGCTCATCGATAGGTCCCGGATCCATCCCGATTTGGCCTGCCCGCAACTGCCACGCCGTCTCGCTCGCTAACACGAGAAGCCCGAAGTCGAGCATGCCAAGAAGCATGACCGCATGGGGTATGTAGTGTTTGAACAAACGGATCATTACTGCGCGAAGCCTTGGGCCTGAGGGACGTTTCCAATCCTCCCTTTACGCAGGAGTGTTTAAGTGTCGGTAAACTTTACAGTGCCCTCGTGAGGCCCATAAATGCGGGGCCATCCAGAGTTAACGGGGCTTAAGAGAATACACGTTTAGTTCCGTCCAACGGCCAAGCGGGCAGGTGCTGGTGTCAAGCAATCTGCACGCCCACAGCGGGGACACCCCACTCCGAGTGGCACTGCATCTTGAGGGTCAAGCGAGACACCACGCGCTTGAGCCAAGACGCTTGCAAACCTTGCTTCTAGCCCAAGCACGATCGAACGCCGTGCAGAACAAGCGGCTCCGTCGACCTCAATTGTACGCGCCATGGTGAACCAGTGCTTAGGCGCAGCTTCGCCTTCCCCGAAAGTCACAGCCTGCGTGTGCATTGTACCTCGGCTCTCGAAAGCAGCGTAGGGCGCCCAGGCGGGCCATCTTGCGCCGTCCAAAGGGTAGAGCGCCCCGCTTGCGCCGGTGCTGAAATGAACTAGTCGCCCCGTTCGACCGAACCAAGCGGTGAAGAAGGGCAGCCCGCGTTCCCCAACGCGCTGAAGGGTAGTAAGCCTCTGTGCAAGCTGGTCAAAGCTCACTGCAAATCGGCGGGAAAGAATGGGCAGGTCATAGCCGGTCTGCTCGCATGCCCTCAGGAACCGACCATAAGGCATGAGCAATGCCGAGGCGACATAGTCGGTGACATGTTCGCGGAACCTCTCGCGCGCTTCGGTTGATGTCAGGTTGCTGCCTTCAACCACCAGTTCAATTTCTTCGCGCTGCTCCAAGCTGGCGATCTGGCGCGCGATTTGGAACCTGCGGGCCGCCCCGCCCAGCATTTCAGAAAGCTGCAATTGCCGGGCGTGCAAGTCGAGCCGGTGTACGAGGCCCGGCACCACTTCGGCGGGGAGCACACGCACACTGAGCCTGTGCTGTTCACGAAGACGTTCGATCAAGGCTACGCTGATATCTCCGCGCGAGAGGCGCAGCTCATCTGCGAGCCTTTCGGCACTGTGGTCGAGATCAGCAAAGTGGTTTTGCCAGCGCTCTACCGCTTCGCGCACTTCGCCAATTGGATCCTCTCCGCCGGCCTCGCGCTGATCTGAATTGTCATAGAGCCGCGCGAATGCCGCGGCAGCCTGAGGCGCTGCCGATAAGAACTCCTGTAACTCTTCACGGTCAATATTGAGGTCAACAAATCGCTTGTCCGCCATCCGGCGTGCAAGGCCATCAATGCCTCCAATTGCCTCATCTTCGCGAAGGTCGCGTGGATCAAAGTCGAAGCGTTCGATCACTTGTACAAGCACCCGTGCGGACAAAGGCCGCTGGTTACGCTCGATCAAGTTCAGGTAGCTGGGTGAAATACCCAGGGATGCTGCCATGGCAGCCTGGGTAAGCCCTTCGCGTTTGCGCAGACGGCGTAGGGATGGTCCAGCGAGGAGTGATGAGTCAGTCATACCGTCTTTGTAAATATATTTACAGCATTACACAAGAATTGCCGAGATTGGCGCGATAGAGACAATAAAGTCTGTAAGTTTTTCTGTTGTGCTGCGCTGCACCATGGCAAGAAGCGGTCATACCTCTCACACCGATTAAGGACCTCCCCATGACCTATCAAAACAAGATTGCCGAAATGGGCAACACCATCGCAGCTGCTGGCCCTAGCTGGGGTGCAATCGACCCAGAAGCGGCTGCTCGCATGGCGATCCAGAACCGTTTCCCCACCGGTCTCGACATTGCCAAATACACCGCAAAGATCATGCGCGCCGATATGGAAGCCTATGACGCTGACCCCACGCACTACACGCAGTCGCTGGGTTGCTGGCACGGGTTTATCGCTCAGCAAAAGATGATCTCGATCAAGAAGCACTTCGGCTCCACGAAGCAGCGTTATCTCTACCTCTCTGGCTGGATGGTTGCCGCGCTTCGCAGCGAGTTTGGTCCCCTTCCCGACCAGAGCATGCACGAGAAAACCAGCGTTCCTGCGCTGATTGAGGAGCTGTACACCTTCCTTAAGCAGGCTGATGCCCGTGAGCTTGGCGGCATGTTCCGTGAACTCGACGCGGCACGCGACGCTGGCGACGAAGTGAAAGCCAAGCAAATCCAGAACGACATCGACAATTACGAAACGCACGTCGTTCCGATCATTGCCGACATCGACGCTGGCTTCGGTAACGCCGAGGCCACTTACCTCCTTGCCAAGAAGATGATCGAGGCGGGCGCTTGCGCACTCCAAATCGAGAACCAGGTGTCTGACGAGAAGCAATGTGGTCACCAGGACGGCAAAGTGACTGTTCCTCACGAAGATTTCTTGCAGAAGATCCGCGCCTGTCGCCACGCTTTCCTTGAGATGGGCGTTGAAGACGGTGTCATCGTTGCCCGGACCGACTCGCTCGGCGCTGGCCTCACCAAGCAGATCGCTTTCTCAAAAGAGCCAGGCGACCTTGGCGACCAGTACAACGCCTTCCTCGACTGCGATGAAGTTGATCCAGCCAACATCACCAACGGCCAGGTCTTTATTAGCCGTGACGGCAAGCTGATGGCGCCCAAGCGTCTTCCATCGAACCTTTACAGCTTCCGCCCTGGAACGGGCGAAGATCGCTGCGTCCTTGATTGCATCACTTCGCTGCAAAATGGCGCTGACCTGTTGTGGATCGAGACCGAGAAACCCCACGTGGAGCAGATCGCTGGCATGGTAGACCGTGTTCGCGAAGTCATCCCGAACGCAAAGCTGGTTTACAACAACTCGCCTTCGTTCAACTGGACACTCAACTTCCGTCAGCAAGTGTTCGACGCTTGGGAAGAAGCAGGCAAGGACGTCTCCGCATACGACCGCGATCGTTTGATGAGCATCGACTATGACGCGACCGATCTCGCTATCGAAGCCGATGAGAAGATCCGTACCTTCCAGTCTGACGCTGCGAAACGTGCTGGTATCTTCCACCACCTGATCACTCTGCCGACGTACCACACGGCGGCTCTGAGCACGGACAACCTCGCCAAAGAGTACTTCGGTGAACAAGCAATGCTTGGCTACGTCAAGAACGTTCAACGCGAAGAAATCCGCCAGGGTATTGCCTGCGTCAAGCACCAGAACATGGCTGGCTCTGACATGGGCGATGACCACAAAGAGTACTTCGCTGGTGAAGCAGCCCTTAAGGCTGGTGGCAAAGACAACACCATGAACCAATTCGCTGCAGCTTAATCTGGCTTGAGAAAGGGTCCCGCAGGGTTGGTCAAAAGACTGGCCTTGCGGGAACCGAACCAACCCTTCATTAGCTTGACTATCATCCGGTCTATCAAAGGCCCATGGAAGAGAGATACGATGAGCGATACCGATACCCCGAAGACAGAACCAAGCCGCGCCCGCGCGCTTCTTTCGACTGCTGACATGAAGCTCTTGCGCCGCGCGCTTGAGAGCCATGCGCGTGGCACGGAAGACCGCGAGGAGCTGGCCAAGATTAACGCCCTGCACCACCGCCTTGGGACATATGTGCCAAGCTAAAATCTAGGGCCTCCCCCACATCAATTTCTCCTGGGGAGGAGAACACGGCCATCAAGCGGGATTTTGATCCTGCTTGGTGGCCGTAACTGTTTGTGCACCAGCTTAGGGTTTCGCCTCCATTCGCCATTACAACGAAATAAGTTTGAGACACTTGAGACACTGTCCAAAGGCGAAAAATCAATCGATCACAGAAGGGCTATTTGATCGGGAAAAGCGTTTGAAGAATGAGCGTCAAATTTCGCATCTGCTACTCATCGCAGAACGCGAAGGAGTAGGAAAACTGGGCTCACAGCCCATAGCTCATCACCAATAAAACCGACAATGTCGCCACCATGATCACCACCAAAGGCACACCAGTGCGGATGTAATCGGCAAACTCATATTTGCCCTCGGCCATGATGAGCATGTTGGTCTGGTAAGCAATCGGCGTCGCGTAACACAGGTTACAGCCAAACAGCACAGCCAGCACCAGCGGCTCTGCGGGTAGGCCCAATGTCGCGGCGATGCTAAAGGCGATTGGTGTGCCAACAGTGGCTGCGGTCGCATTGGAGGCGAAATTGGTCAGCACCGTCACAAATGCCATGATCGCTGCAAGCACCAGGGCTGGTGGCAAGTACACCAGCCCCAGAGATAAGCTCTCGCCCAACCAGGCTGCCGCGCCGCTTTCATCGATGAACCGGCCAATGGTGATGGAGGCCGCAACAAGGACTATGACCTGACCTGAGAGTGCCCTTCCTACCCGGTCAAACTTTACACAGCCGGTCACAAACATCAGGATAGCGCCCACAAGCGCGCTGATTGCGATGGGGAGAATCCCGAGGGCGGCCATGACCACAGAGAAACCCATGATCGCCGTCGAAAGCACAGCCTTGGATCGGCGAGGAAGCTCCCGCGCGCCTTCCAGCATCAGCAGAGCATCTGCGCGGGCGAATTCTTGAAGGTCAGGTTCGATGCCCATCACCAGGAGGACATCGCCTTCCTTGATGCGAAGATCGCCGCCGTCAGAATATTGGTCGCGCTCTCCCATAAGGCGATCTGGCCGGTGAATGCCGAGCACCGCAACGCCGTAAAGGTCAGCGATGCCGGAGCTGGGCAAAGTGCGCGTAATAAGGCGCGAATCTGCCGTGACGGTCATCTCGACCACCATCTGGTCGAGGCTCTTGGCAGAGGCAGTTCGCTTAATCCGGTCGATAACCCAAGACGGCGCAAGCTCGCCGCGAAGGGCGCGCGTTGCGTCCTCTAAAGCTTCGTGTGAGCCGGAAATGTGAACGCGCTGCTGCGGCTGGAAGGGGCCTATCGGATTGCCATGGAAGGTGATTCCGGAGGGCAGCTTTTCCTCGATCTCCTTCAGCTCATTTCCGGCCAGCATCGATTCGTTGCCAACTCTAAGTAGTGTATGGAACATCCTCGCAGTAGCCGCCGCCTCGACGCTGTTGTCCTTGAGAAGGCGCGGCATGACGAGCCACATATAGGGAATAGCGACAAGCGCTGCGCCGAGCACAATGGGGGTGAAATCAAACACCCCGATTTCGCGCATACCCAAGTCTACCGCGATCGAGACCACAAGAATATTGGTCGAGGTGCCGATTGTGGTGGCAAGCCCGCCAATAAGGCTCGCCGCGTTCAAGGGCATAAGCGTCTTGGAAGTCGGCAGCGCGCCTTTGCTCGCCAGTGCTGCAAAGATCGGGATCATCAACACCAAAACCGGCGTATTGTTGACAAACATCGACAGCACCAGCGCAATGATCAGAGAGATCAGCAGACCCAATTGCAGGTTGAACTTAAACAGTCGTTCCAGAATGCGCGCAGCAGGCTCTAGAGCGCCCGTCACCACCAGACCTCTGCCCATTATCATGAGTGCGCAGATGGTGATGAGCGCATAGTGACCGAACCCGCCAAAAGCGAGTGCAAGCCCATCAATCGGACGCGCATCAGGCAATGGGAAGAAATAGAGCCCCACCGCAATCACTGCGATGGTCAAAAGCGAAACAATCTCAATGGACAAACGCCCGCGGACGAACTCGATAAACATCAAGACCGTGACGGCCATTGCGGCCATAGCGTGATAGGAAGGAAGCTCGATCATGGTCAGCGTCTGCAGCCTGATGTCTCAATTTGCGGATGCGATGGCAAGTGTTTTCGCGGAGATGCAATGGTCACAGGCCGCTACCCTTTGGCGTCCTGCACGTCTTTTGGGTCGGCAAGTGTCGAAAACACCCTACCCTGCACCATCCAGGAAACACCATAGGTCAAAAGGCAAATCGTCTCACCGACATAAATAAGCCTGTATTGACGGACCACTTGCTCATCGAGGAGGAATGCGAGCCCGGTCGCACCAAGTGAGAGAAGGATGATTGTGCCCGAGATTCGGTAAAACCGATTGCGCGACTTCTTGGTTGGGATGAGCTCACCGTCGGGACCGACTTGATCCGGTGTCACGCGAGTGAATACGAAAAAGCAGAACCAAGCGAGGATCAGAAAAACGATCACTGAAGCCCAGAGGTGTACTTGGTCGCTTACCAGTTCAAAAATGACACGCCCGTTGAACTCATCCTGTTCGACCTCATTCAGCATGATCCAGCCATCTGCCGGGAACAACGCGACCAGGAACATGCACACCCCGCAAAAGCTGGCCAGCGTCGCAATTTTGGAGTGCCATCCCTGATAGGCAAACATCGCTATGCCCAGGAAGATGAGGCATCCGACAAAGATATCGCCCAATAGGAACTCTTGATAATAAAAGGCGCTGAGGCTTTCGGTAAAGTCGCCCAATTCGAAAACGCTCAGAATTAGCCCGCCAAGGGCCAGCACGACGGGCATTCCAAGCGCGACATAGCCAATGATCGCCGCCAGTCGCTTCTGCGTGTTGCGCTTCACCGGGTTCTGCGCATGGACATTGCCTTGTTCGAGCGGATAGCGCTCTTGGCCCACTTCAAATGGCTGTAATCGCATGTGATCCCCCAATCCGATCGGTTGCCGCTAACAGCAATCAAGGGATTATAGAAGTGGCGACGTGCGACGAACTCACCAGGTTGGAAAGCTTAACCACGCGCCCCCAGTCACCCTGAGGTCGTCCCACAGCGTGAGCAGAGAGAACAACGGCGCGGAAGGGTAGGAAATGGTGCCCCTGGCCCGACTCGAACGGGCACTCCGTTAGGAATTCGATTTTGAGTCGAACGCGTCTACCAATTCCACCACAGGGGCACACCTGCGAGAAAGCAGAAGCGCGCTGTTAGCTGGGTGCGGCGATTACCGCAAGCTTCCCGCTAGAATCTTGTGCAATTTGGAATGCAAAGCATCGTTTGCAGCCAAAATCTGCTTCGAATGTATTTGTTCAGAGCGTCCACGATAGTCGGAAACAAACCCGCCAGCTTCACGCACAAGCAAACAACCTGCAGCCGTATCCCAATCGTTGAGCCCGCTTTCCCAGAAGCCGTCAAAACGACCCTGAGCCAAATACGCAAGATCAAGCGATGCGGCGCCAAAGCGGCGGATGCCGGCGACTTCTGGACCGATGGCTCCGAAAATGCGGCTCCATTCTGCAAAGTCACCGTGCCCCTGGAAAGGGATGCCCGTGGCGATCAGCGCGTCGGACAGATTGCGGCGTGCAGAAACACGCAGACGCGCATCTTGCAGCCAGGCACCCCGGGTCTTTTCGGCCCAGTAGGTTTCGTCATTGATCGGGTTGTAGATCACCCCGGCGGAGACCTCACCCCACCCTTTCCCGTCAAGGCGTGGTTCCTGCACCGCGATGCTGATCGCGAAATGGGGAATGCCGTGAAGGAAATTGCTGGTCCCATCGAGAGGATCAACAATCCACCGTGGCTTATCCGGAGCGCCTTCGATGACCCCAGCCTCTTCCATGACAAAGCCCCAATCAGGGCGTGCATGGAGCAGCTCGTCATAGATTGCGCGCTCTGCCCGCATATCGGCTTTTGAAACAAAGTCTGCGGGTCCCTTGCGGCTCACCTGCAGATGCTCAACCTCGCCAAAATCGCGCCGCAAACGCCCGCCCGCCTTGCGCGCAGCGCGCTCCATCACGCGGATGAGGCCTGAAAACATGCTCATGGGAAGTTAGGCCTTCCCAACATAGGTTTGTTCGTAAACGTCAACGATGATGCGCGTGCCGCTTTCGATGTGGGGCGGCACCATGATGCGCACGCCATTGTCGAGCACGGCTGGCTTGTAGCTGGACGAGGCGGTCTGCCCCTTCACCACGGCATCAGCCTCGGTGATCTCGGCCTCGATTTGTGCGGGAAGCTGAACACTGATCGGCTTTTCTTCCCACAGCTCGAGCATGACCTGCATACCGTCCTGCAAGAACGGGCGCGCGTCGCCAAGAAGGTCGTTGGGCAGGTTGATCTGCTCGTAAGTGTTGGTGTCCATGAAAACGAGCATGTCGCCGTCCTCATAAAGGAACTGATAGTCCTGTGTATCGAGGCGCACTTTCTCAACCGTGTCGGCGCTGCGGAAGCGCACGTTGGTTTTGCGGCCATCTTGCAGGTTCTTCATCTCGACCTGCATATATGCGCCGCCTTTGCCAGGCTGCGTGTGCTGAATCTTGGCAACCTTCCAGATGCCTTTTTCATACTCGATGATATTGCCGGGACGGATATCGACGCCGCTGATCTTCATGGGACAAGTGCTTTCGAAAGGTGTTGGCGAAAAGTGTGGGAGCGCCGCGCTTGCGTGAACCGCGCAGTCTGGAAAAATAAGCCGCGCCAATAGCCGTTCAGACCTGCCTCGGCAAGCGCAGTGGGACGAGCAGTGGGACGACAAGGGGACGACAAGGGGACGACAAGGGGACGACAAGGGGAAACTTGGACCTGCGTCACAAGGATTTACGGTTAATGCGCTGGTAGTTCACAGGGTAAACACGTATATCTCGTGCCAATAGGTGCTCAAAACTTCATGCGAACATTCATTATCACCCTTCTGACGGTAAGCGGCGCGGTTCTCGCGACGGCAGGACCGGTGTTTTCTCAGTCTGAAGAGCGCGGTGGAACAAAGCAGCCCGTGCTTCCTATCGGCGGGATGCTCCGCACAATGCCACATGGTGTATATGAATGCGCACTGCCTGGGGATGCGGGCGGCAGCGCTTACGGAGTTGTGGCAACGGAAGGTTTCCGGATCAGCACTGCCTCTCGCTACACCGATGACAATGGCGATGGCACATACATCCTTCGTGGCAACAGGCTGACCTTCACCGCTGGTCCCAAGAATGGCCAGCGATTTGAGAGGGTTGGTCAAAATCAACTGCGTAAAGTGGATGTAGAAGGCAAACGCAGCGAGCTGCTTTGCACAAGGCTCGCCGACCGCCGCAGATAGCGCGGCTCCTTAGGCTGCGCTGTCAATAGCAGCCTTGAATGCAGCGATCGCCCTCTGTTCGTCGCCATTCCAGACTGCGCCCGACACCGCGAGGAAATCCGCCCCCGCGGCGACCAGCGGTGTGCAATTGTCGGGCGTAATCCCGCCAATCGCCACAACCGGGATTTCGAACAGCTTTACCCACTGCTCAATCATTTCGAGTGTGGGGCGCTCAGCATCGCCCTTGTCCTTGGTCGTGCTGTCAAAGAAAGCACCAAACGCCACATAGTCCGCCCCTGCCTCACCCGCTTCCATCGCCAGATGTATACTGGCGTGACAGGTGACACCGATTTGAGCCTCGTGACCGAGCTCCCCCCTCGCTTCTTTGGGATCGCCATCATCCTGTCCCAGATGAACGCCGTCGGCTTTGAGCCGCTTGGCCAGCGGAACACTGTCATTCACGATGAATGCCACCTCATGCGCTGCGCAGATGGAATGAAGAGGCTCAGCAAGGCGCGCGGCTTCATGCTGGTCGACACCCTTCACCCGAAACTGAAACGCAGTGATCAAGCCCTTTCCCGCTTCCAATGCGCGGGTCAGTCTTTCGGGAAAGTCTCCACCAACATCGAGAGGGGAGATTAGGTAAAGTTGTGTTGCCAAGTCGTTCATAATTCTCGCCATAGCGCCGCAAATACGACCCGCCAATGCCCGACTGATGCACCTAACTGTCCGAGCGCGGCACATCCCCATTAAGCGATCCCCAGATTGTGGTTATCGTGGTATTAACATTGCAAAGGAGATCGAGCGATGAATTGGGCGACGATAAATTGGGCGACCCGGATTTTGATGATGCTAGGTGGCGCGGCGATGATAACATCTGCTCCCGTATCCGCTCAATCGCAATATCAGCCCATTATCGCCTACGATCTCACCTTCTTTGAGCGGGCAAAGGTCGGTCCACTTGAGATTACTCCCTTTGGCGTGGTGCGCGACCAGCGCTGCGCCGATGCTCGCTTTTGCTATCGCCCCGAGGACCTGCGCATCTCCGTCATTTTGCATGACCAACGTATTCCGCGCGAAGTCGTTCTAACCCTTGGGCAAGCGACCCAAGTTCCGGGTGGTGTTCTTGTGCTGCGCGATCCCGGCACACGCCCACGTTCTCGCGGGGCGTTGGCCTTGACCGAATATGCGCTGGATATCGAGTTTATTCCCACACCAAGACGCGGCCGCCGACTTTAGCTGGCGGCGTTCACTCGATCTCAAATCCTTGAGATTCTAAGGCGCGGTCAAATTCTACTGCATCGTCCAGCCGGATGAAGATGCGGGACTTACCCTTTTCAATTGGATCTTTCAGCTCAAGGCAGCGGTTCGGGTGCGCAATCGCAGCGAAATTGATGATGCCCTTCTTATCAAGCGCACCCTGTTCCCAAGCGGATGTGATGCGTTTCACATTTCCAAGCTCGACCTTAAGGATCTTCATCGTTCCTAGCCGCAATGTGAGCACGCTTTCGCAGAGCTCATGCGGCAAGCGCTTCATTGAGAGAATCCACCAAACGAGCCAGATCGCACCGAGCGCCGAGATTGTGGTGAGCGTCCGCCCGATCATTGGCCATTTGAGCGCGACGAAAAAGTGCACCACAACCAACTCAATGAGCGAAATCGCAAAGAGGACCCACATCATCGGCGCAATGCCTTGATGATAGGAGAACTCAACCTTTTCGCTCACAGCATGACTCTATCCAGCGACGCTTGCCGCCTGAATTTGATCGATTGCCTTGCCAAGAGCGCCGTCGAATTCGTCATCTGACTGGCTTTTACGCAGATCTTGCAGGAGACCACGGCTGAAGCTTGCAATCATGCCGGGGTTCTTGGCAAGTCGGTCGCATGCGTCGTCGGTTGAAAAACCACCTGAAAGCGCCACTACGCGCAGCACGTTGGGGTGCTCGATTGCAGGGGTGTAGAGGCCCTCCTTCACCGGGATTGAGAGCTTAAGCATCACCTTGCGACCCTCGGGAAGGGCATCAAGGTTCTTCATGATTTCGGCGAGGAGGATGTCTTCACCTTCAGCGCGGTCTTCGGCTGTGATGTCATATTCCGGCTCAATCATTGGGACGAGCCCGGCATCGGCGATCTGATTTCCAACATCAAATTGCTGAGCAACAACCGCCGCGATGCCAGCTGGGTTGGCCGATTTGATGACAGAGCGCATCTTGGTGCCAAACATGCCGTTGGCGACGGACTTTTCAAGCAGCGCGGGAAGCTTGTCCAAGGGCTTCATCAACTGCACGCCATCGGTTTCGTCAGCGAGCCCCTGATCGACCTTGATGAAAGGCACAATGCCGCGCGCTTTAAGAGCATCGGCGGTGGACTTGCCGTCAACCTCACCATCCATGGTCTTCTCAAACAGGATCGCGCCGATGACCTTGCCACTGCTGAAGCATGGCGAAGTGATGACCCGGCTGCGCATTTTATGTATCTGAGCAAACATTTCATCATCGCCCGACCATTCGCCGTCCTCAACACCATATCCGCGAAGCGCCTTTGGAGTGGAGCCACCTGATTGGTCCAGCGCTGCAATAAAGCCCTCGCCCGTGGCGATCTTGGCGGTCATCTGTTCTTGGTTCATCTTGGGAACGCCCCTCTATGCATTCGTATGCGTAAATCTCATCGGCCCTTTAGCCAGAGCGCGTGGTGCCCGCAACCGACCTTGTCAGGTGCGTGGTGAGAATTTGCGGATAATGCCAGTAAAGCTCAACACAGGCTTTGCATCACCGGTTATGAGACCGCGAATGAAGATGGTCTTGCCACCCCCTCGAGTGACCTCACCGCGCGCTTCCATCAATGCGCCAGGGCCCGCCGCGCCAAGAAAATCACTCGACAGGTTCATGGTCACGCCCATTTGGTCTACCATTTCATCAGTCGCGATGGCGAACAGTGCGAAATCGGCGAAGGTCATTAGGCACCCACCGTGCATCGACCCCGCGCCGTTCATATGGCGCTCCTCGGCACGGAAAGCGCTAAGATAACTTCCATCATCCTCACGCCGCATGAAGAATGGGCCAGACGCCGTCTCAAAGGGGTCATGATTCCAGTTATACCAACCAGCAAATTCACCCTCTTGGCACTGGACTGCATTGCCATAGCCATATTCGGTTTTCTGCTCAGTCATAAGGTGAAATATCCTCGGATCATCGCCACAATTGCAGCGCGCGGATAGCGTCACACAGCTTATCGCCGGGCACGGTTGGTGCAATCGAACGTTCGGCTAATTGCCAACGGCGCTTGATTGTCCCGCGACGCCAAAGATCAGTTAGAAGAAATGTTCCAGACCAATCGCTTGCGCCGATTTTAAGCTCAAGATCGACCTGCCCAGAATACCAAGCGGCAGAGCCGTACTTGCGGGCGGAGGCCTCATGAAAACGGAACCCTTTACAGACGAGGCCCCGGTCAAGCCCTGCCAAAAAACTGGGACGATCGAGCAATGCAGGCGGCTGAGTGCCAAACAGCATCAGGCAGTCGCGTGCGACCATAGAGCGCACTTCATCAGGGTCACGGTTCATCCACGCGCGCATCAGGCGTGTCTCATCGACTTCGAGTTCGGCTTGAATTCTGCTCATTCTATTTCTCTAATGCTGCGACACCGGGGAGGGTTTTACCCTCCATCCATTCGAGGAAAGCCCCACCCGCGGTGGAGATGTAAGTGACATCATCGGTCACGCCTGCCTGCGCCAGCGCGGCAACAGTGTCGCCCCCGCCTGCAACGCTGATAAGCGAGTCCTCAAGCGTGAGCGCAGCGACATGATTGGCGAGCGCCATGGTGGCGGTGTCAAAGGGCTCTGTTTCAAACGCACCCAGTGGGCCGTTCCAAACCAAGGTGCGGCAGGTTTTGAGCACATCGGCGAGCGCTTCGGTCGCCTGCTGGCCAATGTCGAGAATCATCTCATCTTCGGCCACTTCATGGACATTGCTTGTGCGCAATGACGCTGGGTTCGCCGCAAATTCCTTGGCCACCACCACATCATACGGCAGATGCACAGTGCAGCCTGCGTGATCGGCCTCATCCATGATCTTTGACGCTGTTTCGGTGAGGTCATGCTCGCAAAGCGACTTGCCCACATCGACCCCGCGCGCGGCCAAGAATGTGTTGGCCATGCCGCCTCCGATAATGAGATGCTGCACACGCCCGACAAGGTTTTCGAGCACTGCAAGCTTGGTCGAAACCTTCGCCCCGCCAACGACAGCGGCGACAGGTGCTTCTGGATTACCAAGCGCGCTATCGAGCGCCTTGAGCTCCTTCTCCATCGCGCGGCCTGCATAAGCGGGAAGGACGTGCGCAATCCCCTCGGTGGTCGCATGGGCGCGGTGCGCGGCGGAGAAAGCATCGTTCACAAAGAAATCGCCATGGGCAGCGATAGCCTTGGCGAAGTCCACATCATTCGCTTCTTCACCTGGCCAAAACCGGGTGTTCTCCAAAAGGCCCACATCGCCATTGCGTAAGATACCCAGAGTTTGCTCCACCACTGGTCCAGAAACCTCTGGGATGAACATTATCTCTTTGCCGATTACACTCTCAACATCGCCCACAACCATACTGGTCGAAAGCACAGAGGAACGCTTACCCGCCGGCCGGCCAAAATGAGCCAGAAGCAGCACTTTTGCGCCCTTGTCGCTCAGTTCGAGAATGGTCGGCTTCACCGCCTCAGCCCGGGTGAGATCAGTTGCGGAGCCATCTTTCATCGGAAGGTTCAGGTCGACGCGCACCAATGCGACTTTGCCAGCGACATCGCCCAGATCATCTAGAGTTTTGAACTTTGACATAGAACCGAGTTCTCCGAAGCTTCTTAGGCGAAGTCTAGAAATAGAGGGATTGCCCCAAGGAAGGCCACTATAGAAGTAACAATCCCGAGCAACCTGGAGCGCGACCAACCGCTTACTCCGATAGCGGCAAGCAGCGCCAATGAACCAACCCCAAAGCTCAACGACATGCCGAGCTGTACTGCGACGATTGAGTTGCCAGCCATTTCGGACGGCGCATTGGGGTGACTGTTAGCGATCACCCCGACGCTCATATAGGCAGTCACAATAAATGCCACGGCAGCAACGGCTGCCAATCCAATTGCCCAGCGCACCACTTTACCTGGCTTTGCCATCGTCAGCAGCGTGACAAAAAGCGTCGCCGAAACACCGCCGAGGAACGCACCCAAAAACCCAAACTGCCGCGCAAGCGCCGCGAGGTATTCAGGGTGCAGTTCCGTGAGGTTCATCGGCTGAGGCGAGCCTTAGAGGAAGGTCGCCATCACCTTAGCGGTGTCGATCATGCGGTTGGAGAAGCCCCACTCATTGTCGTACCAGCTGACGACGCGGGCAAGCTTGCCTTCCATCACGCTGGTCTCAAGGCTGTCCACCGTCGAGCTTGCCGGGTGGTGGTTGAAGTCCGAGCTCACCAGCGGATCGGTGGTGTAATCGAGCACGCCCTTCATCGGACCTTCGGCAGCGGCTTTAAGCGCAGCGTTCAGTTCCTCAGCCGTGGTATCGCGGCCCGGTTGGAACACGAGGTCAACGAGGCTGACGTTCGGCGTAGGTACGCGGATTGAAGAGCCGTCGAGCTTGCCAGCAAGTTCAGGGAGAACCAGACCAACAGCGCGCGCAGCGCCGGTGGTGGTCGGGATCATATTTTGAGCCCCACCGCGTGCGCGGCGCATATCACCGTGCATTTGGTCAAGCATACGTTGATCATTGGTGTAGGAGTGAACCGTGGTCATAAAGCCCCGTTCAATCCCGACTGTGTCGTTCAGAACCTTGGCAATCGGCGACAGGCAATTGGTGGTGCAGCTTGCGTTCGATACGATCACGTCTTCTGCGGTCAGAACATCGTGGTTCACACCGTAAACCACGGTCGCCGAAACGCCTTTTGCCGGGGCCGAAATCAGCACGCGCTTGGCACCAGCGGCGAGGTGCGGCCGGCATGCTTCATCGCTTTGGAAGAAGCCAGTGCATTCCAGAACAATGTCTACGCCCTGCTCGCCGTGGGGCAAGTTGGCTGGATCACGCTCAGACGTCACAGCAATACGCTGACCGTTGACGAGAATCGCGCCTTCTTCGACTTCGACAGTGCCGGGAAAACGGCCGTGCGTGGAATCGTATTGGAAAAGCAGAGCGTTTGACTTGGTGTCGGCCAGATCGTTGATCGAGACCAGCTCCATATCATCATCGCTGCGCTCAAGAATGGCGCGCGCGACAAGACGGCCGATGCGGCCAAAACCGTTAATTGCAACCTTAGTCGTCATTGTAAGGGTTTCCTGATTAGTTGCTCAATTTGTTGAGAATTTGTGGAACAATCGCCTCTGAGGTGAGGCCGAATTTTTCAAACAGCTGTCCGGCTGGCGCGGAAGCTCCGAAGCGGTCGATGCCGATGTTGAGGCCGCCAAGGCCTGTGTAGCGCTCCCACCCTTGGGTGACGCCTGCTTCGATCGAAACGATCAGCGTGCCTGATGGCAAAAGGTCCGCTTTGTACGCGGCGTCCTGAGTGTCGAAGAGTTCCGTGCACGGCATGGAGACAACGTCAGCGCCGATGCCCTGTTTTTCAAGCTCAGCAGCGCAATCAGTTGCAAGAGCGACCTCGCTACCGCTAGCGACGAGCACAACCTTGCGGGGCCCCTTGGCCGATTGGAGGCGATAGCCGCCCTTAGCGCAGCGGTTGTCAGCGCCAGTCCATGCCTCATCACCCTCGCCCCGCAGTTGTGGCAAACCTTGACGAGAAAGCGCAAGGACACTCGGAGACTCGGTCGATTTCACGGCCAGTGCCCAGCATTCTGCGGTTTCGATCGTGTCACACGGGCGGAAGGTCAGAAGGTTCGGAATAAGGCGAAGGCTCATCACCTGCTCAATCGGTTGGTGAGTTGGTCCATCTTCGCCGAGACCGATGCTGTCGTGGGTCATGACGTAGATCGCGCCCACTTGCTGCAGCGCCGAGAGACGGATCGCATTGCGGCAATAGTCCGAAAAGATCAGGAAAGTGCCGCCATATGGGGTCACACCGCCATGCAACGCCATCCCATTCATTGCTGCCGCCATGCCGAACTCGCGAATGCCGTAATAGACATAACGGCCGGAGTAATCGCCATGAGTAAATGGCGCAGTCGATGCAGTTTTGGTGTTGTTGGAACCGGTGAGGTCTGCCGAACCACCAATAAGCTGTGGCAGCTTCTCAGTAAGAGGGCCCAAAGCCATTTCGGACGCTTTGCGTGTTGCAACCTTCTTGGGCTCAGCAGCAAGACTGCGAATATAGTCCTTAAGCGCTTCATCAGCACCCGCAGCGGGGCCAGCCATTTGTGCCTCGAACGCATCACTGTGCGATGAAGCAGCAAGCCGTACATCCCACGCAGCACTGGCCTCAGCGCCTCTGATGCCGAGCGCATTCCAGTTGGCTGCGATGTCCGCAGGGATGACAAACGGCTCCGCGTCCCAACCAAGCTCGGCGCGCGTTGCAGAGACTTCATCAGGTCCAAGCGCCGCACCGTGAGTGGCACTGGTGCCCTGCTTATTGGGAGCGCCCTTGCCGATGATCGTTTTGCACGCGATCAAGGATGGTCGCGGGTCAGCCTTGGCCGCCTCAAGCCCTGCATCAATGCTCTCAAAATCGTGGCCATCACAGCGCACCACATGCCAACCGGTTGCTTCATAGCGCGCGCAGATGTCTTCGCTGGTCGACATGTCGGTGCCGCCATCGATGGTGATCGCGTTATCGTCCCACAGTACGTTGAGTTGCCCCAGCTTCAGGTGGCCAGCCAAACCAATCGCTTCGTGGTTGATGCCTTCCATCAGACACCCATCCCCGGCGAGGACCCAAGTGCGGTGATCGACCAAATCATCGCCAAATATCGCGTTGAGGTGCCGCTCAGCCATAGCCATGCCAACCGCCATCGCGAGCCCTTGACCCAAGGGTCCTGTGGTGCACTCAACGCCGTCGAGCAGGAAGTTCTCCGGGTGGCCGGCACAAGGTGAGCCCAGCTGACGGAAGTTGGCAATCTCTTCCATTGTCGGGCGCGCATAGCCTGACAGGTTCAGAAGAGAGTAAATGAGCATCGAGCCATGACCTGCGGAAAGCACAAACCGGTCGCGATCCGCCCAATCAGGGCGTGCTGGATCAAATTTGAGGTGACGGTCGAACAGAACTGTCGCCACATCGGCCATGCCCATCGGCATACCGGGGTGTCCCGAATTGGCGGCTTGCACTGCATCCATCGACAAGGCGCGGATGGCGTTGGCCATGGGCTGAAGGCGAGCCAAGTCAATAATGGCGGGATCGATGGTCATTGTGCCTAAGGCTCCTGCAGGCGCGCGTTATGCAAGCGCGCCTCTTTTGTTTATCGCGAATTTCGAAGCAAAACAGTTGCAGCAAAACATTATGGGCGATTCGCTCAGCCATCCCGCCGCAAAAGGCCATTGCTGAGCGACTTCACGAGGTCAACACTTGGACCCCCAGTGATGCCCGAGCATGTCAAAAACGCTTAACAGTCAAGAACACTTATCAACAGGGGCATGCAAAGCTTTGCGAATGGCCGCAAACTTGGTATTTCCCGTGGTCATGAGTGCAGAACGCATCGATGAGGCGATGGCCCGGATAAATGCCGCAATGGCGCGCATTGATGCCGCGCGGCTTGAGATCAAATCATCAGCACAAGAATCCGTAAGTGGGCAAGGTTCTGAAGGAACACAAGGCTCCGCTCGGGTCATGGCTCTGGTCAATGCACATGAGAAGCTTCGTGAGGAAGTCGCTGATACCCTTGGTGAATTGGACACGTTGATCGAGGAGCTTGAGGGTGAATAGTGTCAAGATCCAGATCGGCCCACGCAGCTATCAAATTGCATGCGATCCCACCGACGAGGACAAGGTGCGCAAGTTTGGCACGCTGATCGACGAGAATTATCAGAAGCTTGGAACTGCACGAGCTGCTCAAGAAGCGGACAATCTGGTCTTCGCAGCACTGTTCATGGCGGATGAGTTGGATGAGGCTCGCCAAGACCTGAGCGGGGCTCGCACAGAGCTTGCTCAGGCGAACGCAGAACTCTCGCGCGCAAAGGACGATATCACAAACGCAACGCGCAAAGCGAAAGCAGATGTCGAGCAGGACATTGAGAAGGCGAGCAAGGGCAAGGCAGAGCTTCATGCCGAGATTGAGACCTTGCGCAAAGCTGAAGAGCACTCACGCAAAGAGGTGACAAAACTCAAAGAAGAAGTTTCCTCCCTAAAGGAAGAAGCGCGGCATCAGCATGACCTGTTCGGAAGCGAAGAGGACACTGCGGCGCACAGCAAGGCCTTGGCTGAAAAACTTGAAGCGTTGGCCAAACGCGCGGAAGCGACCGCAAGTGAGCTTGAAGGGCAAGCGAAGGCATCCTAAATGCATCCGCGGCGGGGCTGCCCGGCACGAGCCAACGAATATCCCTGAGGCTATAAGCAATCCAAGGGAGCTGTCCCTGCTCTGAGTTACGGGTTCGTCCTGGGGCTTGGAGTATACGG
This sequence comes from uncultured Erythrobacter sp., assembly GCF_947502395.1. Taxonomy (GTDB): domain Bacteria; phylum Pseudomonadota; class Alphaproteobacteria; order Sphingomonadales; family Sphingomonadaceae; genus Erythrobacter. The sequence continues at coordinate 196,603 of NZ_CANMZM010000001.1, read as the reverse complement.
CGCCCACCTGACGTTTTAGGCGTCAGAGGATTTCACGGTCCGGCCCATGGTGGTTCCGTCACGTTTTTTGTTTCATGAGAACGCGTCCGCGTTCTCGTCCTAGCTAGACGTCCTGCGCTAGCACTTCGGACCCGCTGCGGGCGGGTCGTCACCCTTGCAGCCCTTCGGGCCGATTGATGCTGGAACGTCGCCATCACTAAGTCTGATCTCCGCAAAGTCCTACGCAAGGCCCGTCGCGAGCATGTATTGGCGCAGCCTGACATGGTGCGCGGGCTGTTGTTCAACATGCCCCCTCGGCCGCTGTTGGCTAAGATCGATGCAAGCGCGAGCATTGGCCTCTACCATGCCACCCAATTCGAAGCGCCAACAAATGCTTATGCGCGGTTCTTTCAAGACGCAGGGCACACGGTCGCCCTGCCCAGCTTTGCAGACGAAAATGCCGACATGGAGTTTCGCGCGCACACCGATCCGCATGCAGAAACCGATCTTGAACCGGGCCCCTTTGGCCTTGTTCAACCCTCGCAAAATGCCGCCCTCATCTCTCCCGACGTAGTCTGCGTACCTTTAGTTGGCTTTACACCAGAGCTCGAGCGCATTGGGCAAGGCGGCGGGCATTATGACCGCTGGTTGGCAGCACATCCGAATGCAATAGCAATCGGCCTCGCCTGGGATGTGCAATTGTGCAAAGAGCTTCCTGTCGAACCACATGATATGAGACTGGATGGGGTAATCACCCCAACTCGAATGTACGGATTGGATTGATGCGCGAGACCCCAACCTGGAGAATTCCTGTTGGCATTATTGGCCTGTTTTTGGGCCTCATTGTCTATGGCGTTTTGATTGCAGTATATCTTGCCGACCCCTTGAGCACCCTGCCATGGTACATCCAGTCGGTGATCTACCTGATCCTTGGCGTGATCTGGCTTTTGCCATTGAAGAAGTTCCTGATCTGGATGGAGACCGGCAAATGGGGCGTTTAGAGAATTAGTCCTGGAGCTGGCAATTTTTTAGTCAAATGGGCACCAAAGCTAGCTTTTCAAAACCACCCTAGGAGAGCGCGTATCCCTAACTCCGTCAAAAAACCTATTGCCTTTGCGTTGGTCCTCGCGTTCGCAACAACACCAGTGTCGGCCCAAAAGTCAGGCGCAGAAAAGCTAGCAGATTTCGCAGCCGTAAGTGCCGAGAATCGATTTTATTGCGAAGCGATCCCCCGCACTAGTGTCACCAATAGCACTCAACTCATGATTGATTTCGTCGTTGAGGATGAAGGTCAGGTCACAGCCAAGATGGCAGTCACGGGTCGTGTTGGTGGCAGATTCTATGTGACTCGCATCGGCTGGCGCGGGATTGTCAGCGTTGAAGGAGATGAGGCACGCGTCGTTCTTGACGAGGTCTTAAGCGTAAATGCCGATCCCCTGCCGGGCAACGCCCGGTGGAGTGACCCAGAAGGTGACGTAATCTCGTTGCAGATAGAGCCATATTCCGGACCCCGTGATCAAAATCTCTCCCTAACTGGATTTCAGGAAACCGAGCTTGGGACGAATAACATGAAATGCCGGGACAGCCCTCGCGTCTGATATCCCAATCGGTCGATGGCCTATCAATGACGACCACGCCCATTGCCAGAGTGCGAATACCCGCTTAGCCTCCCTCCTTGGAGAGAGTAATATATGGCAAGCACGCCCAAGGCAGACGAAAGCTCTGCCGCGCCCAGCGTTTCTGCCCCCGTTCCTTTGGGGCTCAAGATCACGCACGGCTTCGGGTCGTCAGCGCTGGGGATCAAAGAGGGAGGTTTCAACTATTTCCTCTTATTGTTTTACGGCACTGTGGTGGGATTGGAGCCCGGTCTCGTTGGCCTTTCCATCCTCATCGCGCTCATCTTCGACGCAATTACTGACCCAATCGTTGGCTATTGGTCAGACAATTTTCGCTCGCGCCTCGGCAGACGTCATCCCTTCATGTATGCCTCCGCCATCCCTGTCGGCCTCAGCTATTTCCTATTGTGGAACCCGCCCGACTGGTCGCAAATGGGCTTGTTCTTCTATCTGACCTTTCTTGCAATCACGATCCGCACTTTCATCACCTTCTACGAGACGCCGTCCTCATCACTTCTGCCAGAATTGACCAGCGATTATGAGGAACGCACAAGCCTTCAGTCTTTTCGGCTTTTCTTCGCCTGGATAAGTGGCAATTTAATGAGTGTTCTGCTGTTCGGCGTTCTACTCGCCGGACCATTGGGAATGCAGGACCGCAGCGGTTTTGAGACGTATGGAATAATCGCAAGCTGCGTGATCTTTGCAGCGATAATTGTCTCATCGGCAGCAACCCATCACCGCATCCCAACGCTCAGCAAGCCGAGCAAAAGCGCCGAGCCGTTCAGCATACGGCGAGTCACTCGCGAGATGTTCGAGATTCTGAGCGAGCGCAGTTTCATCGCGCTGTTTATCGCAACGGTGGTATTTTCGATTGCCTTAGGATTGAATACCTCGCTTGCCTTCTTGATGCTCAGGCACTTCTGGGGTTTTTCCGAAGAGCAGATCTTTCTGTGGACCACGACAGTGTTTCTTTCGGCGGGCATGGCCTTGGTTCTTACACCGATCGTGGGGAAGCGGATGGGCAAAAAGAAGGCGACATTACTGATCGGTTTCTTCGCCTTCACGATTCAACCAGCGCCTTATCTGTTACGGCTTGCGGGCCTGATGCCCGAAAATGGCGATCCGATGCTTTTTCCTTTGATGCTTTCGATCAATATAATCGATCTGTCTCTAATCATTGCGGTGCAGATGCTGAGCTACGCCATGATCGCCGATCTGGTGGAATCCAACCAGTTGCGCACAGGCCGCCGTAATGAGGGCGTTTATTATGCCGCCATGACTTTCACGCGAAAGTCAACGCAAGGACTGGGCGTCTTAAGCGCAGGCATCATCTTGTCGGCCATAGCTTTTCCGCAAGGCGAAGAGCTCGCCAATATACCAGCGGACACTCTGTGGAAGCTCGGAGCATTATATGCACCTGCGCTGCTAATCCTATGGATGACAGCGCTGTTTTGCCTATCGCGCTACAAGATCGACAAGGCCCAACATGAGGCAAACCTCGCGGCTCTATCAGAACGCTCTCCGACGTGAGTATTCTCCGGCATTAGACTTTTGCTCATACTCGGCTTCGAGTTGTTGATCACGCACCCAGAAGTCGCTGGTTCGCTGGCCTACAAGAACCTCGCCAAGAAGATCGAAATGGCCGTGCCACCCGGCAAACACGCCAATGAGCATCTCGCGACCAACCACGCCTGTATGCACGAGATGCAGCTCAGTTGAGGCACCATCAATTGGATTCAATGATATCTCAACCTTGCTCGACGTGGTTCCCGTCGATTCAAACCAAGTGAAAGCCAGTCTTTTGGGCGGATCATATTCGAGGATCTCGGCATGATGCGTCGCAGTCTCTTCCGAAGCGTATTTCTCCGGCGGTGCGCTTTCTGAAAGGCGGCGGTGGTCGAAATCCATCACGATCTTGCCGCCAACATGATCATCGGTCGATCCGCCGCAAAACCATAGCTGCCGCTTCTCCGGTTCGACGAGGAATTGCCAAACCCTCTCAATAGGTGCCGCAAAGGTTCGAGTGAACTCCAAGCTGCCCGGCCCTGTCTGCCGTCCGTAATCAGTCATTCTCATCCTCCCGCAGTGCTCTATCAAGCGCATCAAGCCGCGCGTTCCAGAAGGTCGAGTAATGCTCGACCCATTGGCGAGCGGCTTCAAGTGGCTCGGTTTGTAATACGCATAGTCTTTCGCGCCCGCGCTTGTGGCGTGCGACAATACCAGCCTTTTCAAGCACACCGACATGCTTCGACGCACCCGCAAAGCTCATATTCAAAGGCTCAGCCAATTCACCGACGGTAAGCGCCCTCTGTGAAAGGCGCTCAACCATAAGCCGCCGGCTGGGATCACCCAGGGCGTGAAACACGAGATCAGCCACAGACTTTCGCTCAACCATTTGGTTAAGTGATCACATAAGGCGCACAAAGTCAACCATTCGGTTGAATGTCGTACGCACACCCGATCCCGCAGCAACATGGACCGCAATTAACCGCATTGTTGAAGAAAATGTCCCAAGTGGCGCGAGTGACGGGACTCGAACCCGCGACCCTCGGCGTGACAGGCCGATACTCTAACCAACTGAGCTACACCCGCGCATTTGAGCGGCTAGCGCCTCTTGGGAGACGCGCCTCTAGGCCACGTGGGAAAGGCTGTCAACGCCCTCTTATGGCATAAAAGCGCTTTTTTCCTGAACTAGTCAGAAAGCAGCAAAACCGGCGTTTCGATGAGCTGCTTGACCTCCTGAATATAGCTCGCGGCATCGTACCCATCGACCACGCGGTGATCGCAGGAAATCGAGATATTCATCAGCTTGCGCTTCTCGATGCGCTCCCCACCCTGCCCGTCTGAAACGAACATGGGGCGCTCAACAATCCGGTTGGGGCCAATGATCGCGACTTCGGGGCGGTTGATAACCGGCGTAGTCGCAACGCCGCCAAGGGGACCGAGCGAGGTGACGGTCAGCGTTGAACCGGAGAGCTCATCAGACTTAGCCGAGCCATCTCGCGCCGCAGCAGCGAGGCGACCAATCTCTGTTGCGAGTTGCCACAAATTGCGTGCCTGCGCGTCGCGAATGACTGGCACCATCAGCCCGTTGTCTGTTTGGGTTGCCATACCAAGGTGCACCGAGCCGTGACGGGTCACGATGCCCGCTTCATCATCGAAACGCGCATTGATCATCGGGTACTTCGGAAGAACCTTGCAAAATGCGGTGATGAGTAGCGGCAGCATGGTCAGCTTCGGCTTCGACCCGCGCGATGCGTTCAAATCTGCACGCGCCGCTTCCAACGCAGTGACATCGCATTCTTCGACATAGGTAAAGTGCGGAATGTTGCGCTTGGCCGCGCTCATATTTTGAGCGATGCGTTTACGAAGACCAATGACCTTGATCGCTTCGTCGTCACGCTTGCCTCCCGCCGAAGCAAAGCCACCACCAGCATTGTATGCAAGGAACTGATCAAGGTCGGCATGCCGCACGCGGCCATCGCTCGCAGGCTTTACTTCCTCAAGATTGATGCCAAGCTCACGCGCTCGCTGACGCACCGCTGGGGACGCGAGGACCTTCGCAGCGGGCGCTGCTTCGACAACTTCGGGCTCAGGCTCGGGTGCTGGAGCAGGAGCTGGTGCTGGCGTCGGTTCAGGAGTCGGCGCAGGTACGGGAGCTGCCACTGGTGCCGCCTCAACCTCAGGCACATCCTCGCCCTCGACTTCAACCACCAACAGCATAGAGCCAACAGCAACCACATCGCCAACTTCGCCAGCGACTTCGATCACGGTGCCGTCGACCGGGCTTTCAATGTCGATTGTTGCCTTGTCCGTCATGACGTCAACAAGATGCTGATCTTCGGAGACTTTATCGCCAACCTTGACCATCCAATCGACGATCTCGGCCTCTGCAACGCCCTCGCCCACATCGGGCATGTTGAATGTAAACTTTGCCATCGTGCGCTTACTCGCTCAAAATTTTGTCCATTGCCTCGCCGATACGGACCGGGCCTGGGAAATAGGCCCATTCGAGACTGTGGGGATAAGGTGTGTCGAAGCCGGTAACCCGCTCAACAGGGGCTTCGAGATGATAGAAACAGCGCTCTGTCACAAGCGCCGACAATTCCGCGCCAAAGCCGCTCGTGCGGGTCGCTTCGTGAACGATGAGGCAGCGCCCGGTCTTTTTGACCGACGCCTCAATCGCCTCAATGTCGAGCGGTACGAGCGTGCGAAGGTCGAGGATATCTGCATCCACGCCCTTCTCCTTGGCCACTGCTTCGGCAACGTGAACCATCGTGCCATAGGCAAGCACGGTCAGCGCTTCGCCTTCTTGGACTGTGCGAGCTTTGCCTAGCGGGATCTTGTAATACCCCTCTGGCACTTCGCTCGCATCGTGTTTTTTCCATGGCTCAACCGGTTTGTCATAAAAGCCAGTGAACGGGCCGTTGTATATACGCTTAGGTTCGAAGAAGATGACCGGATCATTGTCTTCGATGGCGGAGATCAAAAGCCCCTTCGCATCGTAAGGCGTCGAAGGGATCACCGTTTTGAGACCAGAGACATGAGTGAACATGCTCTCAGGCGATTGCGAGTGGGTTTGCCCGCCGAAAATCCCGCCACCAAACGGCGAACGCACCGTCATCGGCGCGATGTATTCGGTCGCTGAACGGTAACGCAGGCGCGCCGCTTCACTGATCAACTGGTCAATTCCGGGGTAGATGTAGTCCGCGAACTGAATTTCGGGGACCGGGCGTAGGCCATAAGCCCCCATGCCCACAGCCACACCGATAATGCCGCATTCGCTAATCGGCGTATCAAAAACCCGGGTCTTGCCGTGCTTTTCTTGAAGCCCAGCGGTGCAGCGGAACACGCCGCCGAAATAGCCCACATCCTCGCCCATCACGATCACATCTGGATCGCGCGCCAGCATCGTGTCGAGCGCTTCGTTGATTGCCTCGATCATATTGATCCGGCGCCCACTTACCGTGGAGGTGTCCTTGGTGGCGGCTTCTACTGAGGTGCTCATTGGCCCGATCCCTTTCCGGCGAAATCCTTGGGATGCTGATCGGGCCACTTGATCTGCCGCTCGCGAGTGGCCTGAGCTGCTTGCTCTTCCAGATGCCAAGGCAGCTCTTCGAAGACATCTTCGAACATAGTATGAAACGGATGGTGCAGGCCGTGGCCAAGAATGCCGTTTTTCTCGGCCTGCTTGGTGGTTGCTTTGACTTCCTCAGCGCATGCCAAGTCCATTGCCTGCTGACGATCTTCGTCCCATTCGCCAAGGGCGATAAGGTGGTTCTTGAGCCGCATCACCGGATCACCCAGAGGCCACTCTTCGCGTTCTTGCGCCGAGCGGTAACCAGATGGATCGTCCGAAGTGGAGTGCCCTTCGGCGCGATAGGTGAAATACTCGATCAATGTCGGACCTTGGTTCGCCCGAGCCCGATTGGCCGCCCATTGCTGAGCGGCGAAACACGCTAGCGCATCGTTGCCATCCACACGAAGTCCGGCGATGCCATAACCCAAAGCGCGCGCCGCGAATGTTGTGCGTTCAGCACCAGCAAAACCGCTAAAGCTGGAAATCGCCCATTGATTGTTGATCACATTGAGGATCACCGGCGCGTTGTAGACGCTCGCAAAGGTGCAGGCCGAGTGGAAATCGCCTTCCGCGGTCGAGCCCTCGCCTACCCAGGTAGCAGCAATCCGGCTGTCGCCCTTGATCGCGCTTGCCATGGCCCAACCCACAGCCTGCGGGGTTTGGGTCGCAAGGTTTCCAGAGATCGAGAAGAAGCTGTGTTCACGGCTCGAATACATGATCGGCAGTTGGCGACCTTTGAGCTTGTCGCCCGCGTTCGAATAGATCTGATTGATCATCTCGATCAGCGGATAGCCGCGCACGATTAGAATGCCTTGCTGACGATAGCTGGGAAATACCATGTCGTCTGAGGCAAGCGCCATGGAGGCAGCAACACTGGTCGCCTCTTCGCCAGTGCACTTCATGTAGAATGAGGTTTTACCCTGACGCTGCCCGCGGAACATGCGCTCATCAAAGGCGCGCACCATCGCCATGTGGCCAAGCATCGTGCGCAATGTCTCTGGCTCAAGCTTCGGGTCCCATGGCCCATGCGCCTTGTTGTCGTCGCCTAATACGCGGACGAGATCGTAGGCAAAGTCCTTCATCTCTTCAGGTTTCACACCTTCGTCAGGGCGGCTTTGCGCGCCTGCTTCGGGAATATGAATCTCGCTAAAGTCAACTGGATCGCCGGGCCGCGATTTGGGCTCGGGTACGTGCAAGGCAAGCGTTGGGCGATTGGAGGCCGGATCGGCCATAACTGCTCTCCCGGAAAAAGCGTGTGAGGCAGCGTTAAACGCGCTTGAAAACTCTGGTCAAGCCGCGTGAATCAAACCGCAACAGGAGCCTTGATTGGAGGTAGAGGTGCGTAATCATGCACCACAAAGTCCTCGATTTTGTAATCGAAAATTGTTTCAGGCTTTCGGGTGATTTCGAGCGTCGGGTGACCAGACGGTGTGCGAGTCAGTTGCTCCTCGATCAAATGGGCGTGATTCAGATAGAGATGCACGTCCCCTCCCATCCAGATAAGCTCGCCCGGCTCAAGCCCCACTTGCTGTGCCAGCATCCGGGTCAAAAGCGCCGCTGACCAAAGGTTAAACGGGAGGCCCAAAGCGACATCGCAAGAGCGTTGGTAGAGCATGCAATTGAGCCGATCATCGGCGACGTGAAACTGATAGGTCTTGTGGCACGGCGGTAGGGCCATCTGGTCGAGTTCGGCCACGTTCCAACCTTCGATGATGTGGCGACGGCTTCCGGGGTTGTTGCGCAAGCTCTCCACCACATCGGCAACCTGATTGATTCCTTGCCCCTTTTCGAAAAGGCCATCTTCGCGTCTTCGGTAGGTCGGCCAATCGACCCATTGCTTGCCGTAGACCGGACCAAGGTCGCCCCATTTTTGAGCGAAGGCCTCATCATCGGCAATTCGCTGAACGAAGTCTTCGAGCGCGATCTCCTTGCCTGTCTCTTTGACGTAGCGAGCATGCGGCCACTCATTCCAAATCTTCACGCCTTGCAAGACAAGAGGACGAATATTGGTTTCACCCGTCAGGAACCACAGCATCTCGCGCGTCGCTGTCTTCCAATAGACGCGCTTCGTGGTGAGGAGCGGCATCGCGCCATCACCCAAATCATACCGCAACATCGCCCCTGCAATCGAGCGGGTGCCCACTCCAGTGCGATCCGAGCGCTCGCTTCCAGCAGTCCAAATCTGCCGCATGAGGCCGAGATATTGCTGCTCAGGATGTGCGCTCACGGTCGGAATCGGTTGGGTAGCCATGGGCGAAACTATAGGCGCGAGGTGGCGCGCTTGCTACCTTGCCTATCCACACCCTGACAGCGCACTATTGACCGTGGACGTGCCCACCCTGCTCGGCATATTCACCGCGCGGGGTATCAATGAGACCTGAGAAGAACAGCGCATTCATCAGCAGCTTCTCCGTGCCAGGGTAGGTCCCGCGAAACACAGGATTATCTGCCATCAGTACGACAGTCCCCTGCCCTTTTCGCTCGGCGACGACAGAAGGCGTTCCGCCAATCTCTTCCAAGCGGCGATCGGACGCATAGCCGGTCAGCAAAGGATCGTCCTTATATTGCACTGGCACGGCGTAAGGGTTCTCCTCGGGCACTTGCAAAGTAAAGCTCACATTGCGGTGCACGGGCAGATCACGATCGCTAAAGCCAAAGCCTAGCGGATGCGAGGTATCGAGGTCCGCCGCAAAGATAGCGCCGCCGATCACATGCTCGGCATCGCGAAGGTTCAACTCTTCGAAATTCAGGCGCTCGGTCTGTTCTTCGTCACCTTCCTCATCCTCGTCATCCTCTTTGCGCCCCAGGATATGCTCCTCGGCCCACAAGGATGCATCACGCGTGGCGATCAGTGTGCCGCCTTGCTCGATCCAGCGGTCCAAGCCTTGGGTCACCGGTTCAGACAGCCCAGCGTTTCCGCCAACCAAGACAAGGTGCGTGTAATCGCTCCAGTTCAGGCTGTCCAAACGGTCCTTACTCACCAAGGTCACCGGCATTCTGTGCCCATGATCGAGGGTCCACCATACTTCCCCGGCATCGTAGTAAGAAAGGCCGCCGCTGTAAGCGAGAACCACGCGGGGCTGTTCAAGCGAACGGAAGATATTGGAAGCGCCCAGATCGCGGCCTGTCACAGGCGTGAGGCCAGAAGTAGCGGCATAAACGGGCACGCCATCTTCAGATGCAATGGTCTGCATGATCGTGAAAATCGCGTCGTGCGACACCTTTTGGCGATCCAGCGGCACAAAGATCGCACCGCGGCCAAGTTCGACTTCGCCGCCAGTGGTGAGAACAACTGTTCCCTCCATCGCCGCTCTTGCCATGACACCCTTTGACAAAATGCGATTGAGTGCACGCGGAGCGTATGTGTGCGACCAGTCGAAGACATAACCATAAGGTGCACGGTCGGGCGCGCTAGCGCTTTGGAACGCTCCCTTTGCAGGCTCAGCCAAAGATGGTGCCCGGCTCACTTCAGCATAATCGAGGTCATAGGCAAGCGGCAAAGTCCAACCAGACACATCGTAGAAGATGTTCTCCTTGAAGCTCGTCACGCGCTCAAAAATGCCTCTGATCATGCGGTTATTGGTTTGCGACATTGAGACGAAATAGCTCGAACCTGCAGAATATCGTTGCCCGCCAATGGTAAGATCGGACGCCAGAGCGCTGACCTCAATATCATGCATATCGAGAAGCCGAACAAAACGGCTTGCGCGTTCGGGGTCACCCTCGGCAGTGAAAACCCAACCACCTCTAGAGGCTTGGCGAGCATTCTCAGCGAAGAAGTCGCGTTGATAGGCGGTAATCTCACCGCGTAGATCGAGCGCACCCTGAATACTGGTCAGCGCCGTGCGGAACTGCGTGCGCACATTTTGCGCGGTTTTGACTAGGCCCCGCTCCGTCTCGATCGCGCCGCCCCTCGCCGCGCCCGCTTCGAACAAAATTCCAAGCGCACCGTTGATCTGAGGATAGGTCGAACCCTTGCCGATATAGTAATTATCGAAGCGTTCTTCGGTTGTGTAGAGGTGCCCCACACTATCGAGATAGTCTGCGTGGCGCGTGGCGATGCCATAGGTAAGCTCGCGCGCACGATCTGGGATCAGCGGGTTCCGGCGAAGCTCTTCACCCGGGTGGAAATAGTACGGCGCGTTCGATCCCATCTCATGGTAATCGACCGACAGCATGGGCTTCCACTTGTGCCACTGCTTGATCCAAGCCTGCGATTCTGGCTGAGTTAAAAGCAGCCACTGACGGTTGAGGTCGAACCAATAGTGGTTGGTGCGCGCCTCGATCCACAGATCGTGCGCAGCGTCATTGGGATCGGTGTTGTCCGAATAGGACCAGAAGGTGTCGACGTGATCTATCCGGCGTGTGTGGCCGTCCGGATTAAACGGCACCGTGAACAGCAGAACTGTGTTGTCGAGCTGCGCTTCGACCGCTGCACCTTGCGCCGCAGCGAAGTGATAGAGCACCGGAACAGCGGCTTCCATGCCAGAGGTCTCCGCCCCGTGCACGCCGAAGTTGAGCCATAGCACCATGGGCGCTGCATCGGGAGCCGCCCTACCTTCTAACCGTGCCAAATGCACTTGCCTAATGCTCTCCAGATTGGCGTGGTTTTCGGGACTGGTGACGATGAAGGTCAGGATCGGACGGCGCTCATGCGAATAACCGATGGTTTCGACCACGATCCGGTCCGAATTCGCTGCAAGGCCTCGCAAATAAGGGACCATATCACCAAGGCGCACGGGTCTTTCGCCGATCTCATATCCTACAGCGTCCTCATAGGCGGGCACGCTATCGTCGTATGTCACCCCTTCAACCTGGAAGTAGCTAACCGGCTCTGCCCATACGGGCGACGCGATCAGAAACAGGGAGAATGCGACGAGAAAACGGCCCAACATGGAGGCTCCTTCAAGATTCTTGACTGTGCGAGTGCTTACTAACCGTTCACTGGTGCTGTAAACTCAAACGGCAAATTGACCGCGCATAAGGTTCATTGAGGCGATACCAAGGGCGATGGTCAACCCTCCCAGCCCCAAAGACAAATGCCACCTTAGGCGCATGAAATCCGGCGCTGCGAAACCAAGCGCACGATCGACCGTTGGTGACAGAGCAATCAACGCGCCCAGGTAGAGCAATGCAGGCCCCGGCCATTCCCAGCCGATACTCCAAGGCAAGAAAAGTGCTACTGCAAGCAGGCTTGGCATCACCGCTACAAGATATGCACCGGCACCGGCTCTCCCGCTTTGGATCGCCTGACCCCACCAAACGCCGCCTAGGAAGCTAAAGATCGCGGCCGCATAGGCAAAGCCACCAGCAATTGCAGTGAAAGCGTATTCGCTCTGCGTCACGGTGAGACCAAGGCATATGATCTGCGGCAGTAATCCTGCATATCCAAGCCATCGCGAAGCCGGGGTAAGCGAAGTGTGAGAGGTCATCTGTTGTCTTCTTCGTGAATAGGGTGCCGAATTGGGATCGTCGATAAAGTCGCGCAAGGAGGCTGCGTGCGCATAACAGCACCTTAACCTTGGAAAGTGGAACTCGGTTCCCACATGGCCGTTGTAACGGCAAACCAACAATTTGAGAGATTTCCGTGTCTGACAAAGAGCCTGACGACAGTTTTGGCACAGGCTCAACGCCCGAGCGCGCGCGCGAACGCGCCGTTCCCTCAAGTCGGATCGCCCGGATCGGATCTTTTGGAAGGCTGGTGGGCGGAGTTGCAGGAGGCATGGCAGCCGAAGGCGTTCGCCGGATTGCCAGCGGCGAAGGTGTCTCCACACGCGATTTGATCCTCACGCCCGGTAATATCACTCGCATGACCGATCGCCTCTCGCACATGCGTGGAGCCGCGATGAAGATGGGTCAGATGATCAGCATGGACGCTGGTGATTTCCTTCCCGAAGAGCTCTCCAGCATCCTCGGCCGTTTGCGCGATCAGGCGAATTTCATGCCGACCAAGCAATTGGATCAGGTGCTTAAGAGCGAATGGGGCAATGATTGGCGGCGCCAGTTCAAATGGTTCAACCCGCGCCCCATCGCCGCCGCCAGTATTGGTCAAGTCCACAAAGCCATGACCCGCGACGGTCAGGAACTGGCAATCAAAGTCCAATACCCCGGCATTGCCAAAAGCATCGACAGCGATGTCGACAATGTCATGACACTGCTAAAGGTGGCGGGTTTTGCCCCTCCAGAGCTGGAGATCGACAAGCTCCTCACCGCAGCTAAGAAACAACTCCATGAGGAAGCCGATTATCAGCGCGAAGGCGCGCAGATGGAGCTGTATCGCAAGCGGTTGGAAGGCGAAGATGGATTTGTGGTGCCGCGCCTGCATGAAGGGCTGACCCGTGGATCAATCCTCGCCATGAGCTTTGAGGCAGGGTCGAGCATCGAAGACCTCAAGGACGAACCCGAAAGCCGCATCAATGAGGTGACCGAACGAATGATGCGTCTGGTTGCGCGCGAATTGTTCGAGTTTGGCGTGATGCAGACCGACCCCAATTTCGCCAATTTTCGCTATCGCCGAGATACTGACCAGATCATCCTTCTCGACTTTGGCGCATGCCGAGCTGTAGATCCTGAAGTGGCGAATGGCTATCGCAAGATGTTGCAAGCTGGGCTCAATGGCAACCGTGAGGAAGTGCTGGCCGCGACGATTAAAGCCGGTTTCATGATGCCTATCGTGGCAGAGCGTCACCCAGAGCGCGTGGGGCGGATGATCGACATTGTCATCAATGAGATGCGCGAAGATACTGCCTTCGACTTCGGCGATCGCAGCTTTGTTCCACTCCTGCGCGACGAGGGTTGGGAGATTGCGCAGGACAAAGCCACCTGGGCCTTCCCTCCTATCGAAACGCTTTTCGTACAACGGAAAGTTTCAGGCACCGCTCTATTGGGCGCTCGACTGAAGGCCAAAGTCAATGTTCGGCGAATGACCGAAGAAATCCTTGAGAAAACCGATCCCTTTGTGGTTAGCGTAGTATAATCTTTAACCCATAAATTGATTGGTGATATTTTTCCAATTCGTTAGTTGTATTTGTTGCAAGATCCTCAAGTGATGATAAGCTTCATTTATGCATTGGGGAAAAGATCAAGACCTGTCGGTCCTATTCGTGTGCCTAGGCAATATTTGCCGATCACCGATGGCTGAAGGCGCATTTCGAGCCGCTGCGGAGAAGATTGGGCTGAAGGTGCACACGGATTCAGTGGGTACCGCGGGCTATCATGTTGGTGAGAACCCTGATCCGCGTGCTGTTCATGTGGCGCGACAGCATGGAGTTGATATTTCTGCTGCGCGTGGACGACAACTTGCTGATGAGGACTTCACCGCATTCACGCATATCTTAGCACTCGACACGGCCAATTTGGCCGGAATCAAAGCCCGCGCACCACGCATTCGCAAGGCGGAGCTTGGTCTGCTTTTGAACGTATTTGAGGGTCGCAATGACGGCTCTGTGCCCGATCCCTACTATGGCGATGAGAGTGATTTTGCCGAATGCTGGGATCAGATTTCCGAGGCGACGGAGGAGTTGGCAAACCAGCTAAAGCAACAGGACGAAAGCTCAAACGCGTAAGGCACTTCGAACGGTCGTCAGACCATTTTTCGTCCAAATCCTCGTGCTCTTTGTGGAGCTGGAGAAGAAGCGTTTGGTGTATTGCCTCTTTCCATTCGACGAGCGGGCCTCGCCTGAGGGGCGAGAGCTTCATCAGGTGCGTTAGTGATCGCATCGAGAATACCTTCCAGCATGCCCGCGCGTTTTTCGAGCATCATCTCCGCTATTCGCGCCCTGCCCAAGCTTTGGTCGGCCGACTTGATCACCAAATGGCGTTGCGAAATGAAGTTGACGCTAGTGGTTTCGATGTCGATGCTGGTGATCTGGTCGTAGCGGATTGTCTTTGAACCCAACAGTCCGAAGAATTCCAGTGAGTTGTGACCGATCTTGGCGATTTGGTTGTCTGCGAGATATCGAACGCAGAATGCGAGAGCGAAAAGCATGACGGGTGTCAAGATTGCTCCTGCAAATGCGACCTTCCCTTCAAAGCTAAAGAAGGCCCACAACCCCGCCCAAAGCATGAGGCAAGTTGCGGCAGCCATAATGCTAAGTTTTACTCGCGAATAACAAACAGCCTTCATCGATCACCCCTTGTACTGGAAAAACCAATAGGAGGAAGCTTCGAAGACTTTGTTAATTGGGGGAATTTTTCCGGCTACCCGCCGCGCAAGAGCTGCACTCCCCAATCCCGCTCAAACAGATACAGCAGTATCCGCGCCGCCTCCCCTCGCTCGGAGGTGAGTCCCCCGTCGCGCTCCATTAAAAGCCTTGCATCAGCGTGGGCTGCGGGAAGGAGTTTTTGCACCTGCTCAAGATCAGCAATGCGGAATGCGGCCTCGCCCGATTGGCGCGTGCCCAGAAGTTCGCCCCCGCCGCGAAGTTCAAGGTCCTTCTCGGCAAGGTAAAACCCGTCTTGAGATTCCTTCACATAGGTAAGGCGCTTCTTGCCGGTTTCAGAAAGTTCGTCTGACCGCAGGAGCACGCAGCGGCTTTTCTCCGAGCCCCGCCCGACACGCCCGCGCAATTGATGAAGCTGCGCCAAGCCAAAGCGCTCTGCCTGCTCGATCACCATAAGGGTGGCGCTGGGCACATCCACTCCGACTTCGATAACGGTGGTCGCGATCAGCAGCTTGGCCTTACCGCTCGCGAAAGCCTCCATGTTTGCGTCTTTGATCTCTGGGTGCAGTTGACCGTGAACCATCACGACTTGGTCGCCGAAATGTTCGGCAAGCTGAGCATAACGCGCCTCTGCCGCAGCAATGTCAGACGTTTCAAAGGACCCGCTAGCCTCGCGCACCATAGGACAAACCCAATAGGCTTGTTGCCCGGTGGCGAGGTGACGTCCGACCGCTGCGACCATTTCTTCCAAGCGGCCTTGGGGGAAAACCAGCGTGTCGATTGTCTGCCTGCCCGGAGGCAACTCATCAAGGCGGCTGACATCCATCTCGCCATATTGCGCAAGAGTTAAGCTGCGCGGGATCGGCGTTGCGGTCATAGCGAGCGTATGCGGCGCGCGCTTGCCTTTCCCCGCAAGTGCCAAGCGCTGGGCCACGCCAAAGCGGTGCTGCTCATCGATCACAACCAGCCCCAAATCCTTATAGGTGACGCTGTCTTGAAAGATCGCGTGGGTGCCAACCAGAATGTCGATGTCGCCTTGGAGCAGGCTCATCAAAAGCCCCTCGCGTTCGCGTCCCTTGGCTCTGCCGGTCAGGAGCGCAACTTCGACACCCGTCGGCGCTGCCATTTTGCGAAGTGTCTCGAAGTGTTGGCGCGCAAGGATTTCGGTGGGAGCAAGAAGCGCAGCCTGTTTTCCTGCCTCGTTAGCAATCAGCATCGCTTTGAGGGCAACCACCGTTTTTCCAGCCCCCACATCGCCTTGCAGGAGGCGAAGCATGGGTGCTTCCTGCTGCAAATCACCCTCAATCTCTGTAACCGAGCGCTTTTGTGCACCCGTCATTTCGAACGGCAGATCGAGTTTGGCGCGAAGGCTAGCATCGCCTTGAAGCGCCTGCCCTTTACGCCGACGACTGTCCGCTTTGACCAGTAGCAAAGCGAGGCTGTTTGCCAGCAGCTCATCATAGGCAAGGCGATTGCGTGCAGGCTCATTCAGGCCCTTGTGTGCCTCCCGCACCGCTTTTTGCCAATTGGGCCAGCCTTCCTTCTCAAACTGCCCCGGTTCGATCCATTCGGGTAGTTTAGGCGCCTTCGCCAGAGACTGCTCCACCAAAGATATCACCCGGGGCTGAGTGAGACCTTCGGAAAGGCGATAGACCGGCTCCGTCATCCGCCCCATATTAGCGTCGCTTGTTTCCTCAACGTGGTCGGGATGTACGATCTGGAGCATATCGCCATAGCGGTCCAGCCTGCCCGCGACCCAGCGTTTCTCACCAATAGGTAACTGTTTCTTGCCAGTGTAAGACGCGCGCCCAAAATAGGTGATCGAGCAGATATTACCCACTTCATCCTGAGCCAAAATGCGAAAAGGCCCTCGCCCAGGATTGCGCGCCGCACGGTGCTCAGTAGGCGTAAGCGCAACGATGACCTGCTCGCCCTCGCCCGCCTCATCAAGGTTAGTGATAGCGCGACGCGTCACGAACCTTTCTGGCAGGTGGTAAAGCAGATCGCGCACCCGTGTCAGGCCCAGCTTTTCCAATGGCTTGGCCAACTTGGGCCCAACGCCATCAAGCGTCTGACTCTCAGCAAACAGGGGATTGAGTACGTCGGGCCGCATAGCGATTACTTATACGCGGTTGCAGGGCGGTGACGAGTGCCTTACCTGCATAATCATGCCGGATATGCCCACATTAGAGACCCGTTTGGCCCGCGCCAAATTCCGCGCCTGGCACAGAGGCACGCGCGAGGCCGATTATATGATCGGCGGATATTTCGATCGCTACCATGCCGAATGGGGCGAAACGGAAATGGATTGGTTTGAGGACTTGCTTGCCGAAGACGATGTGGATGTGATGGCATGGGGCCTTCAGACACAGGCTGTGCCAGAGCGGTTTCAAGGCGAGATGATCGAGAAGATGCAACGTCTCGACTACGTCGATATTCCAAGCTAAGCGCGCTGACGAAAACCATTGATAGGCCCCTCGGGAACCCCGCGGGGCCCAATTGCATTTGCACTAAACGCCGCATTTGGACCGAACATGCCTGACCTTTCCCGCATTCTCTCTGCGAAATCGCCGTTGACCTTGTCCTCGCTCCCTCGCGGCGCACAGTCCTTAGTGCTGGCCGACCTTGCACGCGCAGCAAAACGACGCGCCGTGTTTATCGCGCCCGATGATGCTGCAATGCGGTCATTGGCAGAGGCCGCGCGGTTCTTTGCGCCAGAGATTGAGGTGTTGGAGTTTCCAGCATGGGATTGCCTTCCGTATGACCGCGCTTCGCCCGCCTTGTCGGTGAGCGCTGCACGATTGTCGGCTCTGTTCCGCATGCAGCGCCCCTCTTCCAGCTCGCAATTGGTGGTCACGACCGCCAACGCCGTCCTGCAACGCGTGCTCACACCGTTCCGAGTTCGGGAGAGCGTTCGCGAGTTCAAAGTCGGCACAACGATTGGCCATGACAGTTTGGCAGCTCTTCTCACCCGCCAAGGATACTCGCGCACCGACACTGTCATCGACCACGGCGAATTCGCAGTGCGCGGTTCTATCGTCGATATTTTCCCCTCGTCACTCGATGAGGGCCTGCGGCTCGATTTCTTCGGTGATGAGCTAGAAAGCCTTCGCCTTTTTGACCCTTCGACTCAGCGGTCCACCGGGCGCTTGCAAGACCACCTGCTGCTGCCCGCATCAGAGGCGCTGATCGACGATGACAGCATCAAGCGTTTCCGCTCTCGCTACCGCGAATTGTTCGGCGCGAATGCGACGCAGGACCCGCTTTATGAAGCGGTGAGCGATGGTCGGAGGCTTGCGGGGATGGAGCATTGGCTTCCGCTGTTCGAGGACAAGCTGACTACCCTATTCGACCACCTGAGCGCCGAAGATGTTGTGGTGATTGACAGCGGCGCAGTTGGTGCAGCGGAAGAGCGCCTTTCTGACATCACCGACTATCACAAGCAACGCGAACGCATCGCCAGCGAAAAGTCTGGCAGCTATCGCCCGCTTGGCAAAGACGCGCTCTATCTCGCAGAGGACGAGTTCAGGACCGCCCTCGCCTCGGTTACCACCCACAAAGCCAGCGTCTTCGCGGAACCAGAAAGCGCCACGACACTAGACTTCGGCTTCAAAGCTGCCCGCGACTTTGCACCCGAGCGCGCGCGCGGTGACAATATCTATGAGGCCGCGGCAAAACACTTCGGCGCTATCACCAAATCCGGCAAGAAAGCCCTCTTCGCCGCCTA
Organism: uncultured Erythrobacter sp.; assembly: GCF_947502395.1. Taxonomy (GTDB): domain Bacteria; phylum Pseudomonadota; class Alphaproteobacteria; order Sphingomonadales; family Sphingomonadaceae; genus Erythrobacter. Next base: position 178,039 of record NZ_CANMZM010000001.1, on the reverse strand, counting down.
TTCCACCGGAAGCCGCGCGCGGATTGCCTCAATCCTAGAGGAAGCAGGCGCACCATCGGTGATCGCCGACAATTGGCAAGAAGCCCAAGGGTTGGCGGCCAAAGGCAAGATCGCCGCTATGGTCTTGCCGCTCGACACAGGGTTTTCCAATGAGGGTCTAGAGATCCTCACCGAGCAGGATGTGCTTGGCGACCGGCTTGTCCGCCGCAAGAAAAAGCGTAAGGATTCCGATGCGTTTCTGGCGGAGCTTCAAGCGCTCACCAAAGGCGATTTGGTGGTCCATGTCGAACACGGCATCGGCAAGTACATGGGCCTCGAAGGCGTGCCCGTAGGCAAGAGTAAGCATGACTGCGTGCAGCTTGAATACAAGGGCGGCGACAAGCTCTTTATCCCCGTCGAAAACCTAGAAGTCCTCTCACGCTATGGCTCCTCCGAAGATGCCGTCATGCTTGACCGATTGGGCGGAGAAGCATGGCAGAAACGCCGCGCGAAACTCAAAGAGCGCATCACCGCAATCGCAGGCGAATTGATGAAGGTTGCCGCAGAACGCGCGCTTAAGAAAGCCCCCGTTTTCCAAGCCGACGATGCGAGCTTCAACCAATTTGTCGATCGCTTCCCTTGGGAAGAAACCGAGGATCAGGACGCAGCCATTGGCGACGTTCTGCGCGACCTTGAAAGCGGCAAGCCAATGGACCGCTTGGTGTGCGGCGATGTTGGCTTTGGCAAAACCGAAGTGGCTTTGCGCGCAGCCTTCGTCGCCGCCATGAACGGTCAGCAAGTGGCGATTGTGGCCCCCACAACTTTGCTCGCGCGCCAGCATTACACCAACTTCAAAGAACGCTTTGCGGGCTTCCCTTTGAACATCGGCCGCCTCTCGCGTCTAGTCGCTTCCAAAGAGATGACCGAGACGCGCGAAGGTCTGGCTTCGGGTCAGATTGATATCATCGTTGGCACCCACGCAATCCTCTCCAAATCGACCGAGTTCAAAAACCTTGGCCTCGTGATCGTCGACGAGGAACAGCGCTTTGGCGTGACTCACAAAGAGAAGCTGAAACAGCTGCGCTCTGACGTTCACATGCTGACCCTGACCGCAACGCCGATCCCGCGTACGCTGCAAATGGCGATGACGGGTCTGCGCGAGCTTTCGACCATCCAGACCCCTCCCGTCGACCGCCTTGCGGTGCGCACCTATGTGATGGAATGGGACGATATGGTGATGCGCGAAGCGCTGCTGCGCGAACATCACCGCGGCGGGCAGAGCTTTATCGTCGTGCCCCGCATCTCCGATATGCCGGACGTTGAGGAATGGCTGCGCGAAAACGTGCCCGAGGTGAAATCGATCAGCGCCCACGGCCAAATGGGCGCAGGCGAAATCGAAGAGCGGATGAGCGCGTTTTACGAGGGCAAATATGAAGTCCTCCTAAGCACGACCATCGTCGAAAGCGGCCTTGACCTGCCCTCTGCCAACACCATCATCATTCACCGCGCCGACCGCTTTGGCTTGGCTCAGCTCTACCAACTCCGTGGCCGCGTGGGCCGCTCCAAACTGCGCGCCTATGCCTATCTCTCCTACGAGAAGGACGTGCAGCTCTCTGAAATTGCAGAGAAACGCCTCAAGGTGCTTGGCGATCTCGACTCGCTTGGCGCAGGTTTCCAACTCGCCTCCCACGACCTCGACATACGCGGGGCAGGCAACCTTCTCGGCGATGAGCAATCCGGCCATATCCGCGAGGTCGGCTTTGAACTCTACCAATCCATGCTCGAAGACGCGATCATGGCGGCGAAGGCTGGCGAAATGGGTCTGGAGAAAGCCCAAGACGCCTTCTCACCGCAAATTACTGTCGATGCCCCCATCATGATCCCAGAGGATTACGTGCCCGACTTGGCCGTCCGCATGGCGCTCTACCGCCGCCTCAACCAGGCGAATGACAAGGCCGAGATCGAGGCGATGGCCGCCGAGATGATCGACCGTTTCGGCGACCTTCCAGCGCCCACACAAAACCTCGTCAAGCTGATCGAGATCAAGCACCAAGCCATCGAAGCCAACATCGCCAAGATCGACGTGGGCGCGCGCGGCACTCTCGTGACTTTCCACAAGGACGACTTCCCCGATGGCCCGGGCCTCATCGCCTATGTCGACCGCCTCAATGCAAACGGCCAAGAAACCGCCAAGCTGCGCCCTGATATGAAACTCGTAATCAACCGCGCCTGGGGCAGCCCCGAAAGCAGACTCAATGGTTTGTTTCAGCTGACCAAGGGGCTTTCAGGCATAGTTCGAAAGCACAAGGGTAGGAAAGCGGCCTAAGCGTCCCCCGTGCCTTTAGAACTTTCGTGCTCCAGGCTCGGCAACAACTTGATGTTCATCCTGCCAAATAACGTGTCCGGGATCACGAGTGGTCAGAATGTCTACATGCACGCCGCATGCTTCAAGAGCGAGCTTGAGTTGATGCATTTGCTTGATGTGTTCTGTCGCAACTGGCTTGAACCAAGAAAGACCCGGCTGGCCACGTCCTTTCCAGCCACCCCGAGAAAACTTGCTAGGCACCGTTAGATTGTCTTGGAACCAATCAGATAACTCGCCGATCTGCTTGAGTGCCCAAGATGGTGCGAAATCACAATCTCTCGCCTCATCAAACGCCTGAAACAACCCAAGCCGTTGCTTCTGGGACTCAACTCGGCGATAGCAAACGAAGCGGATGAAGGTCCGTTGAGGCTTACCCATGCCCCCGCCCCCGCGCTGTCGCAGCTAGCGCCAACACCTCACCGCTCTTCATCGGCTCGGCGCGCAAGAAACCCTGCCAGTAATCGCAGCCCTCTGACGTGATCGCCGCGCGCTGCACATCGTCCTCAATCCCTTCAGCATAGATCGCCAGATCAAGCGCTTTGCCCAACTGGATAATCGCGCGCAGCACCGCCAAAGCCTTGGCATCGCCCGGCACACCGTCGACCATGATCTTATCCAGCTTGAGCGCATCCAATGGCAATTCCCGCAAATAACGGAAGTTGCAAAAGCCTGCGCCAAAATCATCGAGCGCAGTGCGAAAACCCAGCTTCCTCAGCGCCCGTAATGCCGAAGACGCCTGCTCCAAATTGCGCAAAAGCACGTCCTCGGTGATCTCCAGCATAATCCGTTCAGGCTCAATCGCGCTCTTGGCGATGACCTGCGCAAAGTCGGCAGCGAAACGCGGGTCTCCCAATTCCTCAGGCGTAATGTTGAGCGACACTGTCAGCTCGCGGGGCCACTCACCCGCATCTTCCAGAGCTCGAGCCACCACGTGCCGCGACAAAGGCGCCACCAACGCCGCCCGCTCGGCAATCGCAAACAGATCGCGCGCGCCAATCGTGCCCAAGGTAGGATGTTGCCAACGCGCAAGAGCCTCAGCCCCCACAAGAGCGCCGGTGCGGCAGGAAAACTGCGGTTGAAACAGAACTTCAATCTCACGCCGGTCCAGCGCGCGCAGGAGATCTGCATCGAGCGCTCCTGGTTTCACACCCGGAAACTCACCTGCCACAGGCCCACGAAGCGACCCCGTCAAGGGTCCAGAAAGCCCGCCAGCCTTTGAAGTTTTGCCTTTGCCCATTCCGGTTCCTTTAGCGCTCACTTCACCAATTGCTCTGACTGATTGCAATCCGCCCGATTTTGGAACATCAGGGTCAATCACTAGCGCCGAATATTGGGGGGCGCGTTGCCGGTCTGCCATACACTTTCTCCTACGAGGTGAGTGCGTTGGCAAGGCAACGACGGAGAAACTTGCGGAGAATGCATATGGCGACGGCTACCGGCATGGACGTGAACGAAAGCGCTGTCAGCAGTGGTGACAGCGATGTGGTCAAACGGTTTGAAAACATTGCTTTGGTCGCCTCTGAAACTCCACGCGCGCAAGAGGCCTTTTCCAACCTCGAATCTCAGCGTGATTGGGTTCCAATGGATGCGGCCGATGCCGTGGTTGTCCTCGGCGGTGACGGCTTCATGCTGCATACGCTTCACAAGATGCTTGAACGCGGCCGAATTGTGCCTGCGTATGGGATGAACCGGGGCACCGTGGGCTTTCTCATGAACCGCTACGATGTGCGCGCCAATGTGATGCGGCGGCTTGAGAAAGCCCGCGGCAAGACAATCTCGCCTCTGCGCATCACGGCTGTGACGCAAGATGGTGAGATGCATCGGATGCGCGCGATTAATGAACTCTCCTTGCTGCGTGAGACGCGCCAGACCGGCAAAATCGAAGTCACTGTTGGTAGCCGCGTGCGTATTGAGGAGCTTGTGGGTGATGGCATTCTTGTCTCCACCCCTGCAGGCTCGACAGCGTATAACCTTTCCGCGAACGGTCCGATTCTTCCTTTGGACAGCCGAATGCTGGCGCTGACACCAATCAGCCCGTTCCGTCCTCGACGCTGGCGTGGAGCTATTCTTCCCGACGAAATGCCGATCACCTTGCGAGTGCTTGAACCGGCGAAGCGACCAGTGGCGGCGGTCGCCGACCAAAAAGAGTTGCGCGACATCGCCGAAGTTCATGTGGAGATTGACCATTCTTCAGCGCTCGAATTACTGTTTGACCCGGGACAGTCTTTGGCTGAGCGCATTGTCTCTGAACAATTCGCCGTGGATTAAGACCCGTGCGCAATCTCGCTGACACAGCGAACTGCGTGTTTGGGAGAAAATGCGCGTACCCTGCAAAAGTCTGAAAAACAGGGCAAAGCCGCCAATCGGAGCGGTGCGATGTGTCAACTTTCAAAATTCTCTCAACGGCGCTCGCGATGAACAGCGATTGAAGGCAGGCTAACGGGCGGCCAGCGAGTAGGAAAACGATGCACCATAGACACGCTTCTACGGAGCGCCCGAAACTCCGCAATTCCGGATTTCCTCCTCCGACATGAGCAAGAACGCAAAAAACGTGTGAGACCTCTTGCCAAGGTCGCAAAGCCCCCATATAGGCGCGCTCTCGCTTCCCTTTATACCGCTTGGGAAGCTGCTCCCCGATAGCTCAGCGGTAGAGTAGGTGACTGTTAATCACTTGGTCGTTGGTTCGAATCCAACTCGGGGAGCCATCATTTCTCACATTGACGCACGCATCCACTTGTTGGGATGATAGAGCGCTGACTGACTACGCAGATAGCCCAACACGCGTTTGACTCTCAAAGCACAGCGAAATTGATGTGTGGGGCTGGATAGCCTGCGCTGCGATAAGCAGTTTTCCAATTGAGGAGTCGGGTTGAGCCTGTCTCACGTTGAATCCAGTTAGCCAGGCCTGATCGGAAAGCTTGCCGCAATTCCCGGAGGTCGTCGAAACCCCAAGACAAATTCAAAAGCGTTTCTCAAAAAGAATCTCAATAACCACTAAACATTCCTTCGGATCGGTGGATGGTAGCAAAGAAGAGGAAGTAATATTCCGATTTCTTACTCACAAATTCGCTCTCAAAGGTTCAATGGATGGTCGCGATTTTCACCGGGTTCGGTGCAGGCGTAGAACGTGGTTCAACTAACATTCTGGGTGGCGCAGGCCAACTAGGCGGTGCTGGCATCGGCAGAGGCGGAGAGAACGTCTCTGTCAACGCTGCTACTGGCAACCTAGTCATCTCGCGGCGCGATGAGTTTCTAACCGGCGTTGGTCCCGATGCCGCGGTCTCACGCAGTTACAATAGCCTTGTCCACACCAGCGACCGGGACAATGGTGACCAATGGCAACAGTCGACCACCAGGCGTATCTTCGCCGTCCATGGTGATGAAAACACTGACGGCAGCACCGTGCAGAGATTGGGTGCTGATGGATCGGTCATCAACTACAAATACTCGGTGCGCGACGGCGAGCTAGCCTATTGGGCGATTGACGGAGCTGGTGCGCATGATCGGCTCGACTTCGATGGGTCGCGTTGGACTTGGACGGATGGGGACAGCCTCACTCGTGAGGTCTACGAAGCGACTGTTGAGGTAGTCGGAGAATATCGCCTTTCTGAGCTATTCGATGTGAACGGCCAAAAGCTGACCTACAGATATGAGGATGGTAGTGATCGCCTGCATCGCATCGAGACCCAGAATGGCGATTGGCTCGAATACACTTGGAATGACGACAAAACTCGCATCACGCAGATCGTCAGCAGCTACATCAAGATAGATGAGGAGGAGGTCGGTGAGGCAGCGGTCGGCACTCGCCTTTATCAGTATCGTTCAGCCTATGAGTATGACGCGCAAGGGCGGCTGAGCCAGGTCACGACCGATCTGACTCCTGAGATTCGCTCGGCCGACGATCATGTGTTTGATCATGATCAGCAAAGCAGTGACCTGTACTCGATCAATTATCAGTATGTGGATGCGACCAGCAATCTGGTCAGCAAGATCTCGCAAAGCGACGGGTCCGAGCTTTCGATCACATACACTGCAGATGGCCGAATTGAGACGCTGACGCAGAAGGTCGCAAGGCCGGGGCAAACCAACCCTCCAGCAGACCGAGTGACCAGCCTCGCCTATCACGTTGGCTACACTGAGGTGACGGGACCTGATGGGACGAAAACCAGGCTCGACTATGATGCGGGTGGTCGCCTGCTCCAAATTACAACAACCGCTCCGCAAACGGGCGCGCTCCCGCAAATCCGCCAGTTTGAATATGACGCGGACGGGAATGTCATAAGGGTTATTGAAGGCGACGGGAATGCGCCTGATCCCACGGCGCTTGGCGGCGGGCTCGATGTGGACGCCATTGATGGCGGCGGTGGGACACCTGTTGCTGCATCACCGCCAACTTTTGCCTCGACGGGTCGCGGTGAGAATGAGGTCAGTGGGGAGCCATGGCCTGAGGACCCTAACGGTGCCGTTCCCGATGATGGAACGCTTCCTGCTGGCTGGACCGGTTGGGGGCGTCACGAGACGACCTGGGAGCAGACGACGGGTCCCTATGCTGCTGCTGACTCCAACAACACAGTCGCGCTCAATCTTAGCAATATCAGTGGGAGTGCCAATGGCGGCAATGCCTACTTGAGCGAGCGTATGACGCTTGATGCCGCAAAGTCATACGAATTCACCGCCTACTTTCAGAAGGATACTGATAACGATTTCAGGATCCGCCTTCAGCCTGGGAATGGGGACAGTCTGGGGTACGCCAGCCATGGGGGCGATAATCCCTACCCCAGGTTTGTTGATATCAACACAAGTTCGAACAATGTCTTCGAAACGGGCAAGTGGTACAAGATGGTGGGCTATGTTCTTTCTGCAGGGACAGAGCCGATCGGTTCGACCAAACTTGGCGGTGTCTATGACATAGAAACTGGTCAGAAGGTGCACAATGCCGCCGCCTTCATCTGGAGCGACAACCGGACTTCCGACCAATTGGATATCCAATTGGTCACATCCCACCATACCGGTATCGGCGAGAGCGTGCGGGCGCTGACATGGAAACCGGAGGTGCGCGAGGTTACATTAGACAGCGCAATCCTCACCGATGACGACACGCTCGATATCGCTGTCGATGCAGAGCTGCTTGGTTTTGAGACCGGCCAGGATCCTCAGCAAGGCGCCTCAGGTTCTAACTCTGATCCCGGACAGAATTCGCCAACTGGCACCATAACCGGCGCTTCAACCATCGCGTACAGCTCGGCGAGCCGGGAGGCACGGTTCACTTACGATGAGAATGGCAATGTTGTTTCGACCACCGATGCCACCGGTCGGACCATCATCAATGAGTATGATGACAACAATAATCTGATCCGTAGTTCGGAGCTATTTTCCGATCTCTTGTCGCATCCGCGCGAGTTTCTGACTCAGTGGCAAAATGGCTCGCCTGAGGATGCATCAGACCTCCTTAGCGACTGGACGCTTCAGGATGGAGTCGCCACTCAGGCAACCAACGGTTATGTTTGGGCTGGCATCAACCCCAAATCAGTGATCCGGGCGCAAGCTGGAAGTTACTACACCGTCTCGGCCGAGGTTAAGATAGAGGGGGCGACCTACGATGAAACGATCGGGTCCCCCTTCGGACTAGGCTTCATTACACTGAATGACAGCTACGGCCAGGTTGCACATTCTGCCAATTGGCCCAGTGCAGATTTCACAACCAGCAAGTTATTAGACACCGGCTGGGTACGGATTGATTATGCCTACAAGGCGACTGATGCTGACAAGTATCTACGCCCAACTTTCTATCGTGGCCCCTCGCTCAGCGGTGATGGCACGATCTCGATCCGCAATTTCAGCGTAAACTCCGGAAGCGTTGAGAGCACGATTGCAAGAGACTGGGATCGCTTTGCCGACATCACGACAAAGCCGCTCGAAACGCTTTCCCATGGCGCTGAAGGTGCACCCGATGAGGTGCCACCAGTGGGAGATTATTGGACCTTCGACAATGGGGTTGCCTCGAAAGCGACCGGAACGAACGTCTGGGGTGGGATAGGCGCGCGTGAACTGATCACAGCTGAAGCAGGCAAATCCTATACCGTCTACGCTGATGTCAAAATCGATGGCGCCGCGTATGACCCTTCCGAGGGCGCGCCCGTCGCAATCGGTTTCTTGACCCATGATGAGAACTTCGATCGGGTTTCTCACGAGGGGCTTTGGCCTTCAGCCAGCTTCACCGCCAACGAATTGCTCGACAAAGGCTGGGTGAGACTTGAATACACTTTCACCGCCACGGCGGGTCACAAATTCCTGCGCCCACATTTCTACCAGCGCGACGCGTTAGGTGGAGATGGCACGCTTTCCATTCGCAATTTTCACGTGGTGCCTTCCTATGAGGTTTCGGCTGGCCGAAGCGTCGAACAGACACGCTTCGTTTATGATAGCCACAACAGGCTGCGGTACGAAATCAGCGCAGAAGGCAATGTCGTCGAACATCGCTACAATGACCTCGGTCAGCTGCGCCACTCGATCGAGTATCCCGAGCATCTCTTCACCGGCACGGCCCCAACTCTAAGCCTCAGCGAGATGGACGCTTGGCGTGACGGCTTGAGCGATCGCTCGAGCACCAAGATTGTCCGCTACGGCTACGACGCTCGCGGAGCCATGACCTTCGCGCGTAACTATGGTGCCGCGACGGTCAGCGGCGATGTTTCCGAAAATGAAGGCATAAGCGCCTCTTACTACACATATGACCAGACTGGTCAGCTGATCGAACGACATCAGCGCCACGAGCAATCCGAGTTCTTCGTTTATGACGGGCTCGGCCGGCTAGTCGCTTCAACGGACTTGGCGGGCGAGACGACAACCATTGTCTTTGACGATGCTGAGACAACAACCGAGATCACGACCAGCTCTGGCGGCGCAACTCTGAGGACTTTCAATAAGGCGGGTGAACTCGTCGATCAGACCACATCCGGCAACTTAGACCTCACCGGGACGTCATCGTATCAATATGACAGCATGGGCCGTTTGCGAGTCTCGACCGATGAAACGGGTGTTGAGAATTACTACGTCTTCGACAAGCTGGGTCGAAAGATCGCTGATGTTAACGAAGTTGGAGACCTCGTCGAATATCGTTACGATGAGCTTGGTCGCGTGATTGCCAGTGTAAGGTACATCAACGGGGTAAATTCCACCAGTCTGGCGTCCTTAAAGGACCCTAACAACACCCTTCAGATCGCCAATATCCGGCCGGGAAGCCACGGCTTAGATGTATGGGGCTGGAATGTGTATGATGCCAAAGGCCTCATTATCCAGTCGATTGATGGCAAAGGCGGAGTCGTCAGGTTTGAGTATGACGGCTCAGACAATCTCGTAAGAACCACCAATTATTACAATACATTAACTGACGCCCAGGTCGGTTCATTCAAAGCCACTGCGCCCACTTCACTCATACTGCCAACAGAGCATGAGAATGACGTTGTGAGCCGCGCCTTCTACGACCTTTCTGGCCGCCTCGTAGGCGCGCTTGATGGCGAAGGCTATCTGACAGAAACGGTTTATGATGCGGCAGGGCAAAAGATCGAAGAGATCGCCTATGCTCAGCTGACCGATCCAGCATTGCGCAATATTGGCGAGTTCAGTGCACTGCGATCAACCGCCGCGCCGAGTTCTCCCTCCAACCGCAGTGCGCACTTTGTCTATGATGGCCAAGGTCAAATCCGCTACACTGTCGACGCCTTGGGGCAGGTCTCGAGCATGTCCTATAACGAAGCCGGTCGGCTTGTTGAGACAACAGTTCACGCCACTGCGATTTCCGATGGCGACTACACCTACGATGCCGTGAAGGCGAAAGTCGGCGCAATTGCAAACGCCAACACTGACCGCACCAGCACGACGACCTACAATGATCGCGGCCAGGTTGAGTCTACAACCGACGCCGTAGGACTGACAACGACCTTTTCCTATGATACTCAAGGGCTTGTCAAAAAGGTGGTCGCTGGTTCGGGCAGCGACGCGCGTACGACACGATATTGGCATTCGAGCCAAGGCGTACTGAAATTCTCGGTCGATGCCGAAGGCTACGTAAGACGCTACGATTACGACAATGAAAACCGGCTGACCCGCGAGATCAGTTGGTCGAACAAGGTCAATGCCACCGATTCAACAAGCAACGGCGATATCAATTCGATGGCCAGCAATGCTGGCAGCTGGACTGATGTTCGCTACAGTTATGACACGGCTGGTCGTCGAAATTCCATGTATGACGGTGAGAGTAATCGCACAGTCTGGAAGTTTCACCGAACAGGCCAAACCAACAGCGAGTTTGTAGGCTACACCAATAATGATGGAGCGGCAACAGACCGTAGCAGGACCTTCTACGGGTATGATGCCGCTGGTCGACTGGCTCATAAATCGCTAGGTTTCGAAGCTATTGAGCGAGCCGATACACATTACTATTACGACGGCATCGGCAATATCAGTTCCGTGGAAGATCCCAACGGAAACATTACAACATTCACCTATGACGAACGCGGCCGTGTCCTAACAGAAACGAACCCCGAAGGCGGCGTAACAGCCTACGAATACAACGCTTTTGGTGAAGTGGTGAAGGCAACCGATCCACGCGGAAACAGCACTTACTCATACTACGACAGCCTTGGCCGGGTCACCCATGTCGTGGATGCTGAAAACCACGTGACCGAAACCGCCTACACGACCTTTGGCGAGGTGGAGAGCGTCACCCGGTACGAAAATAGGGCTGGCGGGATGCCAACAGTCTCCCGCATGCCAAGCATCGTTTATGAGGCGAGCCAAGATGCCACGACCACCTTTGCTTATGACCAAGCGGGTCGGTTGGAGCGCACGACCGATGCTGAAGGCTTTGTAGAGACTTACAACTACAACACTTTTGGCGAGCGGATTTCCCTGACCGGCAAATCTGAGACATCGAATAACGTTGATGGTTCGGACAACATCACCACCTACATCTATGACAAGCGTGGCCTTTTGGTGGCGGAGGTCATGCCTATCGCCGCCTACAACAGCCAAGGCGTCCCGCAATCTGCAAAAATCGGGAACGCTTACAGGTTTGATGCACGTGGCAATCGCGTCGAGATGATCGAGGCGCTTAAGCTGGACGGCAGCGAGACGGCGATTGAAATTGCGCAGCTCTTTGATCTCGAAAACACTCAGGCATTCGACAATGCCGAGCTCAGTGAAACCCGCCGGACCGCTTACATCTACGATGACGCCAATCGCCTTATCGAAACTCGAGGGCAGGCGCGGAAGGTCTTTGAACAAGAAACGCACAAACAGCTAAACGCTGCTTATGTACCCAAAGAGTCTATTGCCTACGATGCCCGCGGCAACGTTAGCAGCACGATTGATGCCTCGGGTGCGAGGACACTGTTTTTCTACGATGATCTGGATCGCAAGGTTGTGGAGATAGATGCGCTAGGCACCTACACAGCTTACGAATACGACAAGAACAGCAACGTCAAACGTATTGAGATTTTCGACGCGCAGATAACTCAGAGCCAGCTTGCCGGTATTGGCGACGGTGGCGCCCAAGGCGAAGCTCCAGGCGCGCCTCAAGGTGTCTCCCGAGTGACCGAGTTCGATTACGACAAGCTCAACCGGATGTCGAAAAGTTCGGTCGTGCTTGAAACCGATTACCGCACGGGCCATTTTGTAGATGGCAGCGGTTGGTCCAATGATGAAACAGGATCGCTTGACACTTTCTATCAATATGACGCGAACGGCAATGTCGTCAAAACGACCGATCCCGAAGGCAATGAGACCTTCGCCTATTATGACACGCTCGGGCGCAAGACCGCACAGGTCGATGCAGAGGGCTATGCGACCAAATGGACGTATGACTCAGAAGGCAATGTCCTCACCGAAACGCAGGCTGCCGATGTAATAACAAATCCGATTGTCGGCACAGTGCCAAACATCGCAAGCTCTGGCGATGATCGGATCACCGAATATTCCTATGACGAGGTTGGTAATCGACTGACCGAGAAGCGACTGGGCATCGAGGTTTACGACAAGGTCGCTAACAATGGCACGAACATCACGCTCGATGGCGAGGTCGCCTACACTTACAACGGTCTGGGGCAGGTTCTGACCAAGACCGAGGCAACAGCAGATGTTGAAGGGTATCGAACGGCCGACTCGATCACCTATGCCTACGATGATGGCGGGCGGCTCGAATATGAGGAGCGCTCCTCCTTTGTCGGCCATACCGGAACGACCGTTACACCTCGCGTCGACTACGCATATGATGGCCTTGGCAACCTCGCTCAATCGGTCGCGGCCGGCGCTGCTGGCGTTGCAGAACGCGTCACACGATACGAGTACAACAAGGGCGGCCTGCTATCAAAGACGACAGACGCGCAGAACAATGTCCGCGAATATTTCTATGACAAGAGCGGGCGACAAATCGTTGAGGAGTATTCTCGCTCCGGGCAAAAAGAAGCTTCGCTTACCAAGTTTGACCTGCTGGGCCGAGTGGTCGAGCAGAAGCAGGCTCGCTGGGATGGTCCAACCAACTCATGGGATGTCAACAGCAGCTCCGGCGCGGACGATGGGCTTGCATCGCAAACCGAATACAACGCTTTTGGCGACGTCACTCGTGCGGGTGTGAATGGACTCTGGCAAACCGAAAACAAATTTGATCAGGCCGGCCGCATGTGGGCCACCAATGCGGGCGATGGGGTCTGGAAGTTCTTCGGCTACGACAAAAACGGCAACCAGACCGCGGCTATCACCACCGCAGGGGCTGACCTAACTGCTATTGCAGCAAACGATCAGTTTAACTTTTCAGATTTCTCGGGAGACCTAGCGGTCACCCACCCCGAAGTGAACGGTACATACACAGTCTATGATGCCCGCAACATGGCCGTACAAGTGCGCGAAGAGGGGCGACAACTTCGAGAGAATTGGGCTCAAAATCTCGACACCTTCCGCTCCTACAATGCCTTTGGTGAAGTGATCAGCGAAACCGATGCTCGCGGTTCAACGCTAACTTATACCTACAACACGATGGGCCGGATGATCCGCTCGGAAAGCCCGGTCGTGAGCATAACGCATGTGGACGGCTCAACTCAACTCGTCCGCCCCGCTGAAGATTTCCACTACGATCTCTCTGGCCGACTTGTTGCCCAGCAAGACGCAAATGGCGCGTATACTATCGAAGTTCGGAATGAGAATGGCGAAACTCTACATTACAGAAAGGCCAATAACGAAGGAAACCTGACCCGCCTCAAGCTGCTCGCAGGCACCGGCTACAACGGCAGTGAGGCATTGGTCACCCAAACGATTGCAGAAGATGGCGGTATCGTGAGAACCGCGTTCGACGTGCATGGCGACGCGCGAAAGATAACCGACCAAATTGGTCGTGTCATGACCAAGGCCTATGATGATTTGGGCCGAGTGACTGAGATCAGCCACGCAGGTGGTCTCGTTGAGAAGATGACCTATGACAGCCTTGGTCAGGTTCTGACACGTCAGAATAATCACTACGGACCCAACAACAAACAGACCACAGACTACGATTTGCAGGGCCGCGTGGTCAGCACCCGCGCATTTGGCGGTGACATCACCGACACCGAATACAGCTGGAATGCAGCGATCAGTGGTATCGGACTGAATACCTTTGGCGGATGGGTCCAGACCACGACCTATGAAAACACGCGAACACTCGTCCGGCATATGGATATCTACGAGAGGGAAACGCGCAAAACTGATCTCAGCGGTGAAGACACATCATACACCTATGATCTCGCAGGACGCCTAACCGGCCTGACCGCCCGAACCACAACTATCAACTACAACTATTACAACACCGGGCTGGTCAAGACTCACATCAAATCTGACAGTGTGGTTTCAACTCAGACCGTTCTTGAGACGCGCTTTGGGTACAATGAGACGGGTGATCTGGTTTCTGAAAAGCTCTCACGCACCACCAATCAAGGACCGCTGACCTACAACTACACCCACCCGACAGACCTTGCTCGCAATGGTGACCCGCTCTTGTTCAAGCTGTTCGACGATAGCGGGCTTGACCAGGATGGTGATCCAATCACTTTGGTGGGATTCCAAGTCTATAATGCTGCGGGTGAAGCCATTTCAGCGAATGCTGGATCGGTCACCGTCACGCAATCTGGTGACAATTATCTGGAGATAACACCAAACGGAAATCTTGGCCTTGTCCGGATTGAATACACACTTCGCGATGACCGCAATCAGACCGCTGTTGGTTCGATCACCCTAAGTGTGGCCAGCACTCCGCCAGTAGCGAATCCTTACGGCATAATTAGCACCGACACTGGCTCATACGTTGATGTCCATGCGACGGACCTGGCGAACGATCCTGATGGCGGACCTCAGCCGCTCAAGTTTGTGCGCTCCCAAGTGAGTTACACGCCAAATGCCGGGATCGAGATCGAATGGCTCAACAACGATCAAACGATGCGCGTTCGCGGCGTGACGCCCACCACTACGTCCCTTCCAAACGACCCATTTGACGATCCATTTGACGATCCTAACCTCGACGACTTTGTGCCTTTCCTCTCCTGGACGATAACCGATGGCGCGGCGAGTGTCTCCGGGCAAACAGTGGTTGAGGTTAGTCAGGGTGCAATTGGCCAAAATGATACGGCTAATTTGAGTTACCGCGGAACCGCCCTGGTCAATGTTTTGGCGAATGACATTGTCGCGAGCGGCCGTTCAAAGACACTGGTCTCTGTCTCCTCATCCAATTCATCGAATTTGGAAGCTCGGATTGAGAACAATCGGCTTCGCCTGACGCACAAATCCGGTGGTGCCGGCAGTTACACAGTAAACTACAGCTTCTCTGATGGCGTGGCGACCCGAAGTGCCACAGTTTCTGTCACTGTTGCAGCAAACAAAGCACCGACTGCAGGCAGTTATAACCTAGAGCTTGCTCGCCAAGGCTCCACTTCCCGGCAGGTCATTTTTGGCCAAGATGCTGACGGTCACAGTGTCTCAATTGTCAATGTAACGGTCTTGGACGGCCGAGGCGGCGAGCTCAATGCTTCGGTTAGCGGCAACAGCATCGCCATCACGCACATCTCTGACAATGGAACCTACCGGGTTCGTTACCAGTTGCGCGATCAGTATGGCGCAACCAGCGGCTATGGGTACATCACTGTCAACGTTGCCAATATTCCCCCGGCAGCGAAGAACTATGGCGTGATCCAGACAGACACTGGCGCTTACGTCGACATCAACGTCTCAGATCTCGCAAGCGACCCTGACGGTGCGCCAGAGCCGCTGAAATTCGTGCGGTCTATGGTGGGTTTCCCATCGGATGCTGGGGTCCAGATCCAATGGCTCAATGGCGATCGCACGATGCGGGTTCGCGGCGTCTTCATGACACCGAATTTGGTAAAGATCAGTGATTACCCTGAGCCGGAATGGGTTCCCTACAAGGCGTTCATTTCTTGGGGAGTAACTGACGGAAAATCGACGACTTCAGGTCAGACGCAAGTCAAGGTGAGCCAGGGCGCTATTGCCAACCCGGATTCAGCGACCCTCAATTACCGCGGGACCAAGCTGGTCAATGTATTGTCAAATGATGTGGCAGCAAGCAATCGTTCGAAGACGCTAACGGCTGTTTCGTCAAACTCCTCGAACCTTGGCGTCCAGATCCAGAATAACTCTATTCGCCTGACCCACAATTCCGGGTCCGCAGGAAACTATACGGTAACCTACAGTTTCACTGATGGAGTCTCGACACAGACTTCGACCGTGGCCGTAACGGTCAACGCCAACCGCGCGCCGACCGCGAACGATTATTCGGTTACCCTCGGACGCAATGCGTCCACCTCGCGTCAGGTGATCTATTACAACGATCCTGATGGTCACAGCGTTTCGATCAACAACATCAGCGTCCTCGACGGAAGAGGGGGAGAGTTCACTGCAAAGGTCGACAGCGATACAAGAAAGATCAGACTGACGCACGTCTCCGGTCATGGCACTTATAAAGTGCAATACCGACTCAAGGATCAATTCGGCGCTTACAGCCCGTACAAGAGAATTACAGTCACGGTCGCCGCCCCTTCCAATCGCGCTCCGATCATCAGCAACACAAACATCACGGTTAACCGAAGCAATCTTATACGCGACGGTGTCTACTCGTTCGGCCTTGCACAATACCTGACTGATCCCGACGGTGACACAGTACGCATCAAGCCTGGCTCGGTGAGCACACCCAATCCTTCTTTCTTCGGTGCCAGCGGCTCGGGAACCAGTATCAATTTCTGGGCCAGGGGCGGCTCTGGATCGGCTGTGGTATCTTACACAGTTGAAGATCAAAAAGGCGGAGAAGCAAGTGGTCAGATAACCTTCAACTTTACTGTCGCCCAAACGGGTGGAATCAACCTATCCGCTCCTACAGGCGGGTCAATTTCGTCGGCGACATCGCTCGAGCTGGGTTCCATTTCTGCTGCGTCCGCACAAAACGCCAGTCCCACAATCATCGATGTATCAACCGGCACACCGACCAATGGCGGTGGCTCTGGCACGGGTACGATTGATGTTGACTGGGGCCCAGGCGGAGTGGGCGGCATCACAGGCGGTAACTACACTCCCAACACTGGTGTCTTGCGCAATTCAACCGCGACATATGACGCGCTTGGGCGCTTGACCAATTGGAATGAAGCGGGCGGCGTGAACACCCCCGCGGCCAGCAAGCAGCTCTATTACGATGCCAACAGCAATATTCGCAGAAGCGTTTCTGACTACGCGGTGCTCAGCCCTCAGGGCGGTGAGAGCGCTACAAGACGAACGGATTACTGGTTTGCCTATGACAAGATGAACCGGGTGGTTGTCGACAAGGGGGTACAGTCCGGCAACGGTGTGGCAATCAACAATTCGCAAGGCACGCGCTTTGAATGGGACGCGGCCGGTCAACGCAAGCACACGATTTACAACCAAACCAGGACTGTCACATTTAATGGCGCGCTACTTGGCGATATCTTGGGCGGACCTCCTCCGCCTGGCGCTGATACATACACTTGGGTTCAAGAAACCAAGGAGGCGTACACCTACAACGATGCAGGTCAGGTCGAGCGGATTACACTGCGCGAAGACAATCCCGAGCCATTGTTCTACGACCCACAGTCCGGTTGGTATGTTGACCTCAATCCGAGCTCCCGCAAGCTGAGCGAAATGAACTACAACCTGCTGGGCCAACAAACCTTGCAGCAAGATTTTGCACGCAACTCTAGTACCAACGCGGTCTTCAGCCAGAGCACAGCGTACAATTCGAGCAACGGACGCGTCACCCAGACCATCACCGATACAACACGCAACGGTGATGATCAGCGAGCGGTTACCACATATTACTATGGCTCATTCGGCTCGCACGTGCTCACCGCTCGCGATGTACCTACTGGCAACGTCACCGGAACCATAACGACGACATCGGGCGATGATGTTCCGACCAAGACCTCAGAGACGATCAACAGCTACACATTCTACGACAACGCCGTCCAAAACGGCGTTCGTCACACCGACAATATCAGCAATTCGAACAAGGTCACGACGACCGGCTTTGTCCTCGATGGCGGCGGCAATACCCTGCGCGCAGTCATTTCCGATGCGCGCAACCGCACGGTCAACTTCACGCATGATATCTCTGGCCAAGTGATCGAACGGCGCGAGGCAGATAACCTGTCCGGCGGCGACCCACGCGATATCTACTATCGCTTTGGCGGCAAGGAAATGGGCCACATCACCAACAATGGTGGGGACTATCACCACAATTACGAGCAGTCGGTGACTGGTCGCACGAGCACGCCCGGAGACCCAAGCGAAGACGCATTCTACAACGGCTCTGAATTCGGCACAGCGCGCGGGGATTTCGACTATTCGATCAGCCGCTTCACCAGCTACAATCAGGATTCGCGCGCAGGCAGCTACACCGTGCGCAGCGGCGAGAGTCTCGCAAGCATTGCCCAACAGCAATATGGCGACACAAACCTTTGGTACCGGATTGCGCAAGCCAACGGCCTCTCAAGCGCGCAAGCCCCACTAACCGAAGGACAAATCCTGCGGCTTCCCGCAGGGGTCACCCGCTCGACCTACAACGCCTCAACCTTCCAACCCTATGATCCCTCCAAGGCTCTGGGTGACGTAAACCCAGGCGCCCCCACCCCGCCCAAGAACAAAGGCAAATGTGGGGTCTTTGGGCAGATCTTGCTTGTGGTGGTTGCGGTTGCCGTGACCGCAGTTCTGTCGCCTGTAGGCACCGCGACGTTCGGCCAGGCAGTGCTTGCGGCCGCCGGCGGCAGTCTGGCCAGCCAAGGCGTTGGTCTGGCCACCGGTATCCAGAAGAAGTTCAGCTTCAAGAGCCTTGCTCTCTCCGCAGTTTCAGCGGGTGTGACGAATGGCATTGGACCCGAAGGATTTCTTGGTGGAGCCAATGGTCTGTTCGGCAAAGGCCTAGAGGGCGCAATCGCCAGAGGAGCCTTGAGCAGCGCCATTACACAAGGCATCGGCGTAGCAACAGGTCTGCAAGACAAGTTCAGCTTTGCGGGCGTCGCGGCAGCGGGTGTTGCGGCAGGAGTTGGTAACTTGCTTGGCGGTAAGCTCAAACCGCTTTCGGGCGACGGAGCAGAGCGCACTCTTAAGAACATCGCAGGCCACATCGCCGTTGGCGCAGCGCGCTCCATTGCCAGCGCCGCCACGCGGTCGGCGATCGAAGGTTCAAGCTTCAGCCGCGCGCTACAAGCAGGCCTGCCAGATGTGATCGGACAAGTCGTCGGGCAGGCAATTGGGGGAGCTTTGACCGGACCTCCTTCCGACCAACTTGAAACCGACCCTGTTGCTGATTCTGTTTCTCAACAGAGAAGTCGGCTCAACCAGAATGATCCTCAGAGTCTAGCCGCGTTTGATAGATTGGTTGAAGGTGGAGCCTCTCTGCAACTTGCGTTCGATTTCGCCTCACGTGGCACTGCTGGTCTGATCCGCTTGGAGTCATTGCTTGAAGGTGGTTTTGATGTCGTTGATTTGAGTGGGCAAGGAGATCGCGATGTCATCAAGTTCAATAATGGCACAATCGAAGCTCCTAAACCGATCCGCTCTCGGTCTGCTGAAGCTCTTCTGGTGGTGAACGACGCATCGGAGGCCATCAACGAATTCATTCAAGATCATCACATCGAGGAGATCATACTGGGCATTCAGGTGCTTGCTGGTCCTTTGGCGGCAGGCAAGAATCTTGCAGTAGCGCTTGGAGGAGAAGCACTCTTCGGGGAGATTGTCGACGATGCGGTGGACTTTGGAGCAACGCGGATCGCTTCAACAACGCTGGGTTCCGGCTCAAATCCTGAGCAATTTGATGGAGTTCGTAACCGTGATCAGGCGTTCTTTGATGAAGTCATTGAGAGCGACAGAGAGCAGGCGATTGCGCTGACTGAGACCTATCAAGGCTTGCATGGCGGTGCGAAGGCCTTGCTGGGACTGTTCGGCGTCGCGCTTGGAATTGGTGGGGCAAAAATTGGGGGCGCAAGAACTGGAGGCAAATCAGATTGGTCGCCACCTCCCCACTTTCAAAGACCCGCTAAAGAGAACGGCAATTTTATCGGCATAGAAGGCAACTCAGATTTTCGACTGTCTGATGCTCTGGCTAGTAGGCTGAACCTACCAACTGGAACAGTCGTTCCATGGCGTCGCGGAGTACCTGATTTCAGTGCTTTTGCAGTGCCTGGTCCTAAAGATCATCCCAAGGCGTTTAGCGTGCAGGGAATGACAGGTGTCCGCCGCAGAGATGACCGGCAGATAATCGCACATATTTCTAGTCAGACTGGTATGTCTCGTCAAAGCGTTAAGGACTGGCGTAGCTTGAACCAGGTTGAATTTCACCATGCTGGCGGTGATCTTGTACAAATCGTGCCGTTCCATATCCACAGAGGACTACACCATTCAGGCGGTGCGGCTGATTTAAGAAACGGGAAGTGACATGTTGGAAAACTTCATAAAGAAAAGGACGCCGTTTACCGAGGAGGGATTAAAGAAGATCGAGAAAATATGTAGCTTTGACTTACCTTTAGACTACAAGGAATTTGTAAAGATCCATGGTAATGCATTTGTCGGCGGAGTTCTGGATGATCAAGATGGAGAACCCATTGACGGATTCTATAGCGCAGATCAAATATTGCGATCTCTTGAATTGGATCCAGGTTACAAAAAAAGTAAGGCAATACCAATCGCAGACACGGCACTCGGTAATTATTGGGCTTTGGCAGATGATGGCAGCGTATATTATGAAAACTACTACGAAAAGCCCTTTAGCTCTACAAAGGTTGCATCGAGTTTCTCTGAATTCACATCCCGTATCGTTGAAGAAAGTTGGGATGATGAATAGAAGTTTTGATCAAAACGCCCCTCACTAATCGATAGGATTTTAACGCTTAGAAAGCGTCGCAAATGTCTCAAACTTTTTACCCCCACTGATCGAGGGGCAGATCCTGCGGCTTCCCGCAGGGGTCACCCGCTCGACCTACAACGCCTCAACTTTCCAACCCTATGATCCCTCCAAGGCGCTGGGTGACGTAAACCCCGGAGCCCCCACCCCGCCCAAGAACAAAGGCAAATGTGGTGTCTTTGGGCAGATCTTGCTTGTGGTGGTTGCGGTTGCCGTAACCGCAGTTCTGTCGCCTGTAGGCACCGCGACGTTCGGCCAGGCAGTCCTTGCGGCCGCTGGCGGCAGTCCGGCCAGCCAAGGCGTTGGTCTGGCCACCGGTATCCAGAAGAAGTTCAGCTTCAAGAGCCTTGCTCTCTCCGCAGTTTCAGCGGGTGTGACGAATGGCATTGGACCCGAAGGATTCCTTGGCGGAGCCAATGGTCTGTTCGGCAAAGGCCTAGAGGGCGCAATCGCCAGAGGTGCGCTGAGCAGCGCCATCACGCAAGGCATCGGCGTAGCAACAGGTTTGCGAGACAAGTTCAGCTTTGCCGGCGTCGCCGCAGCGGGCGTTGCTGCGGGCGTTGGCAACTTGCTTGGCGGAAAGCTCAAACCGCTTTCGGGCGACGGAGCAGAGCGCACTCTTAAGAACATCGCAGGCCACATCGCCGTTGGCGCAGCGCGCTCCATTGCCAGCGCCGCCACGCGGTCGGCGATCGAAGGCTCAAGCTTCAGCCGCGCGCTTGCAGCAGGCCTGCCCGATGTGATCGGACAAGTCGTCGGACAGGCAATTGGGGGAGCGATTGATGGGGGCAGTTCGAGAGCTGGCAGAGTGGCGGGCTCAACGTCCTTACCACAGGCTGCTAACCGCACCTCGATCAACCAACCTCATAAGATTGCAGCTCTAGCGGATGGGTCTGTTCCAATCGAAATTCCGTTGATTGAATTAGATCCGATTAGCACACCGACGTTGAATCTTGGCAAGGTGGCGGAGCAGACGATCCGGGCCGAGCATCAAGGGCACATCATTGTGACAGGCACCCGTTTGATCGATGTGAATGGGGCGATAGATTTGCCATACTCGCTAGATGGCACCTCCCGCCCACTTTTCAAAGCGAGAGGTCTAGAAGGTGATGCGCGTCAAAGCTATTTTGCAACAGTCGCCGTTACTCAGTCTGGCCAAGATGGCGCGATTGTAGCGAATCTAGAGCGGCAAGCGGCTAACGGAGCTGCATTTGCTGACAGGATTTATAGTGAGAATCCCGCTTGGCACCCGTTCAATCGATCGATTGCTGAGTTTTTGGGCGAAGGCGCTACCTTGGTTCCGGAAGCAGCATCGTTTTACGAAGCTGCCGCAAGCCAATTGAGTTCCCGGATTGATGGCGGCAAAGAAATTGAACTCGCTGTCCTTGCGGATACAGCGCTGTCAATTGGCGAAATATGGGTCGACACCGCATCCTTGGTGTTGGCACCAATTGCCGTCCTCGATGTGGGCTATGATTACGCGCAGGGTAGGGTAAGCACCACTGATTTAGCTTTGGAGTTTCTTCCGACACGAGCGATCGGGAAGATTGGGCGTGCAATCAGCACAAAGGTCGATGATGTGCCTCCGCTAAACGCTCGTGCGTTCAATCGCGAAAGAGTTGGACCGTGGCAGAGCCCAAATGACATCAGTATCAACACAAGTCGGGTAAATGGTGCACTCGACGCGCCTGTTGTTCGACCGATCCACAAGAATTCTTTGGATTATGTAGGCGACACTCATGTATATGCAATCAGACGCGCTGATGGTAAAATTGTAAAGATAGGTGAAAGTGCTCAAGGTACGAGAGTTGGAGATGGCGCCTCGATCCGTGGTGAAGCGCAGGCACGGGCTTTATCTAGAGAAACGGGTGTTATACATGAGAGCGAGATCAGAGCGCATTTCAATGATAAAGCCTCGGCAAGAGCATATGAGACTAAATCCATTGAAACATTCAGAAGACTCTTCGGTGCCAATTCCTTGCCGCTAAACAAGACGAACAGGTAGAATAAATGGCGCTTCCTTCAAATTCGCGTGTTCAACACAATCGGAAATTGGTCATTGCTGGCTCATCCATCACAACAGCAAAGTTAAGAGGTATGAAGAGCTTAAAAGCTGGCACGAAAGTTCAAGACGAAATTGAAGCCGAAATTGTATCATCGGGATACCTAGAAGGCGCACCGTTTGATTTCGTTGGTGTTGTTATTCGCTATGGATTTAAATTTGATCAAGAGGTCAAATTTCTTGGGCTCGACAAAAAAACCCTTTGTTACGAGGGGGCGATAGAAGTTGATGTGCAGGAGATGCTGGAATCAGATTTTGACGAACTGGTGCTCCTCTTTCGCAAGGCAGTTCTCATAGCATTGATAGCGATTGGCAAGAAATTCGATTTGCAGACCGTTCATTTGGAGCACTTGCTGGGTCAGCTTGTTGAATGAGAAGCAAGCGACTCCGGCTTATAGTAGTTATGGTTCGATTTCACGCTCGACCCAGCGGCTCAAAGCCTGCAATCATCCGAATGCACAAATCTTCCGTCGTCGCAAACCATGCCCCAAGCGCTCACTCAACACTCGCACAACCAATCGCTTCAATCGATCAAAACGCCTCTCATTAATCGATGGGATCTTAACGCTTAGACAGTGTCTCAAGTGTCTCAAACTTTTTGCCACTTTCGAAAAATGGATCCCCCTGCTACCCAGCTGACACCGAGACAAAACGCGCGCGCCCTCGCCCCGCCCCCTACTAAGCGGCGATTGAGTTTTCGCCCCTGTCGTCCTTGACGTGCACCTCGGTCACCTCTTCAGGCACTTCGTGCCTTTGCGGTCGGCCAAAGTGGAAACCCTGGAAGCACGAGCAGCCCAATTCGATCATCGCTTTGGCTTGCTCTTCGTTCTCAATGCCTTCCGCCGTCACTTCAATATCAAGCGACTGCGCAAGCGCCACGATAGCCGCCACGACCGCCTGACTGCGTGCGGAACCAGCGGCGGCAGACTGGACGAATTCGCGATCGATCTTGATCATCGAAAAGTCCATCTTGTCGATATAATTCAATGACGAATACCCGCTACCAAAATCATCGAGCGCAAACGTTACACCGAGCGCCGAGAGGCTGGTCAGCAATTGCTCAACCTGATCATCCATTTCAAGAACCAGGCTTTCTGTCAGTTCAAGAACCAGACGGTTGGGCTCCAATCCGCTGGACGCTAAAGACTGCGCCACAATGTTGAGGAATGCAGGATCGTTCATCTGCAGCGTCGAAACGTTGACCGTGAGCTTTGCGTTCTCCGTCCAACTGGCCGCGTCACTGCAAGCACTGCGCAACATCCAAGCACCAAGCCGCTCTATCAACCGTCCCTCTTCAGCGACAGGAATAAACACGCTGGGTGGAACGATGCCGCGCTCTGGGTGGGTCCAGCGCATGAGCGCTTCGTAGCAAATGACCGAGCGATCTTCGCCTTTGACGATGGGTTGATAACAGACTGATAATTGTCCGTTTTCAAGCGCCTCTTCGAGATCAGCTTCCAAGCTTGAACGATCTTCGAGCGTCTCGCGCATCTTCGGCTCGTAAACGACGCAATTGCCGCGGCCGCGATCTTTTGCCGCATAGAGCGCGAGATCGGCATTGGTCATGTGGACGCTGACATTTGCACCATCATTGATCTGCGCAAGGCCGATGGAGGCACCGATCTGGATTTCAAATCCGCCGATAACAAATGGTTCACTGACATCAGAAATGACGCAGTTTGCGAGCTTTATTGCCTCATCGATGTCCATGTCTGATGGCATGATCATCGAAAACTCATCGCCGCCCAGGCGCCCAATGATCGCTTCCTCACCAGTGGTATCGCGGAAACGCTGAGCGACTTGTGTGAGGAGGATATCTCCGGTCGCATGGCCAAAGACGTCGTTGACCTGCTTAAAGCGATCAAGGTCGATGAATGCGAGGATGGGAGCCTTTGCATGCCCCTTTCGGTCCTCAATCCTACTTTCGAGCAACGTCCGGAAGTGATCGCGGGCATAAAGCTCTGTCAAATCATCGTGTTGGATCACATGGGTGAGCTTCTCGTTCGCTTCCTTGATGCCCCGGCGGCTGCGGTTCACAGTACGGAGCGTCAGCAAAGCAGCGACGAATGCAAGGATAATCAAGATCACCAAGGCGGTGAGCATGATGACCTGGTTTTGGGCGCTGCTCAGACGTGCCTCATTCGCAGCCTTTTCAAGCGAGAGAGTCGATATCTGCAACTCGCGGTTCGCGGCATCAAACCTTGCCGCCAACAGCGCGCTGTTGGCAGTCGAGGAGAGGTTCTGCGCCTGCCCGTCAATTCGGTGAAATGCTTCGAGGTGTTGCGCTGCAACCTTGTAGTTTCCGGCCTCTGAATATACTGCATAGGCGGTCTCGTGAAAATCACGGAAGAAGGGAGAGGTCGCTTCCAGATTCTCATTTTCAAACGTTCGGCCAAGATACATTCTTGCACTGCCCATCTCACCGCGCGCAACGGCAATTTGGGCTCTCACACCATAGAGAAATGGCATCCATTGGGGTGCGCTTGCGTAAGCAATACGCAGCCCGCGCTTTACGGTTCTCTCTGCCGCATCAAGATCGCCAGCCAGATATTGCGTTGACGCGATGTTAGTCATGATCCGAGCTTCGAGCAGCGGACTGTCCATTTGCGAAGCCACATCAAGGGCGGCACGGAACTCCGCCTCGGCGGCAACCAATCGATCGAGCGCTTTGAGCGCATTCCCTGTGTTGTTGTGAGCCGATAGGGCAAGCGCTTTGTCCTCGGGAAAGACCTCATTGGCTTGCTTGTAATAGCTCAGGACTCGCTCATAGTCGCGGGCATCAGAATAGAGCGATCCGATATTCTGAAGCACAATGGCGCGGCTCCGTGCCTCGCCCAGAGCTTCATAAAGCTCGTGTGCTTGTAGGAACGAATTGAGAGCTTCGCCATATTCGCCCTGGCTGACTCGCAGTCCGGCTTCCGAGCGCAAAAGATCGGCGTGCAACTTTGAACCGTTGAAATCGAGCGTGGCTGCGTCAATCGCGCTTTCGATGATCTCAGCAGCTTCATCAGCGCGGTTCAATCGCATCAGCGCTTCGGCTTCCAGCCATTGCGCCGTCAAGCGAGCTTGCTGAGCGTCTTCGCTGTCACCTGGGTAAAGCGAAGCCGCCTCGCGGGCGTGCTTCAGAGCCGCTGCCGAATCCGCCATCATCGATGATTTGGCCTGGCCAATGGCCGCTTCGAAGGCGGCATGGTCTTCATGCTCTGCTGCCGCTGGTGATGCAGCGAGAACGACGAGCGCTGGCATGAGAAGCAGCTTCAGCTGCCTTTGTCTTCGCTTCAACATTCTCAATCCCCTACCGAGCCAGCGACCTAGGCTCCCCTTTTTCGATATTTGCACCAAGACTGCTGGCTTGGTCGGTTTAGAAGCGCAGGCTGAAATTTCCTCCAACCACGACGCCGCCTTCATCGACCGTGTCACCGGCACTTACGTAGCGACTAAAGACACCGAACTCAGAAGATCTCGTTAATGGCATTGCGTAAACTACCTCAGTCGTGATCCGGCGCTTGGTCTCGATGCCGATGGTCTGGGTCACAGGGCCCGTTTCACCGGTAAGGCGATCAATGACTTGCTCGCTGGTGAATTCCAGCGCACCTTGCTCAACCTGAAGCGGCTGAGCGACCGAGAGGCGCAACGTGTCATTGTCGGAGAACAATCCGTGCTTGGTAGCCGAGAATTGACCAGCGGTAGCCCAGACAGTGCCCGAGTTAGTAAACAGCTGCTCTCTCGAAGTCTGCGTGCGGGCACCTGTTGCCGATACGTCGATGTTGAAGCCGCTGCCAAGGTCAAACGACGCCGACACGGTAATCGCTTCAGTGCGCGAACCATTGCCGAGGAAAGCCTCGGAGCCGGTTTGCACGCCAAGCAGCGCGTTGTCTTCTTCGAGCATGGTGATTTGCGCGCCGACCGAAACGGCATCGCTGACCTTCTGCTCGATATCGAGCGTCATGGCGTTTGCCGGACGATCGCCAAGGTTCTGACGAGACAGAAGCTCCAGCGTGTTGTTCGGCGCAACATCCTGGATGTCTTCGCGGTTCTGAGAGTAGCCAACGCGTACGGTGGTGTTCTCGGCAAGCTTGTAACCGACCTGTGCGAAGGTTTCGCCCGAGGCAAGACCCAGAACTGGGTTCACACCGCCGGTGACAGGGTCATGGTCACTCATGATGCCGAAGCGATAACCAGACAGGGCCATCGCGCCTTGGCCGTGGCCGAAGGTGAACGATGCCTTGCCCGAAGGCTCGGTCAGCGTTGCTGCACCATGGACCATGCGCACTTCGCCATTAGGAGCGAACTGCGGTGCCATGGCGTCATATCGAAGCGTCCACTGCCCGCGAATTTCACCCGCATTTGAACGCAGTTCGGTGAAGCCCGGGAGGCCATCGCCGTTGGAGTCGCTACCGCCGCTGTTGATCCAGGTGCTGAAACGCTGGTTGATGTAATCTTGCAGACGCTCAAACCCGCGACCAAGCGCATTGGTGCGTTTGCCAAAGGTGAAAGTCGACACTGGGATGCTGAAGTCACGGTAGGTGTCACCGATGTTTTCATAGCCAGTGAAGAACGCGTTGTTGGTTTCCCAGTAATCCGGAATTCCTGCCGCGAGGACCTGTGACGCGTTCAAATTGGTGCCGGTCCAGTATGTACCGGCTTGCTGATACATCTTGAAGGTCATCGTATTGAAATCGAGCGGCGACTGCGATGCAGCGACATCGAGCAGACCCCAGCCATAGACTTCATCCGGGCCAGGTGCGCCAAGATCCCGAGCCGAGCGGAAGATGATCTCGCTCGATTCTTCTGGGTTGGCGGCAAGCCACGGCCAGCGATCGTGCAGCAACGCAAGAGCACCCGAGACCAGCGGCGCGGCAAATGACGTGCCCGAATGACGGGTCACGCCGCCTTGGCCATCGGAAACCAGCAGCAACTCGCCCGGTGCCACAACCGTACGCAAGTACAGCTGGTTACCAGCGTGGCACACGCCGTTGTCGAGCAGACAGCTGTCGCCCGGACGGTTGGAAAAGGAGGAAATCTCGCCGAGCGGGTTCACCGATCCAACGAAGATCGTCGACGCGCCGTTGGTGAAGTTCCATTCGATATCAGTGTTTTGTGTAACACCTTCGTTGCCACCGGCGATCACATAGACTGTATCGCTATTGATCTTCGCAATGTCCGAGCGCGCAAATAGGTCCGCGAGACCCTGTGAAGCGACCCAACCCGCCTCGCCAAGCGAGAGGTTGATGATGCTGGTGCGGCCATATTGGTTTGCGTCCAGCAAACCGCTCAGCTGCATCGCGATGATACCGTTGGCGACATGGTCCCAGCTGGTCTGCCCCTCAGCATTGAAGGGATTGTACGTCGCAATGCTGACATCAGGGGCGATGCCCATTACGCCCTCGCCATCATGTGCACCAGCGATAAGGCTGGCAACACCGGCACCGTGACCGCCTACTGGGTTATCATACCCGCCAGCCCAGACGATGTTGTTCGCAAGATCGACATCCTTGGAAAAGCTGCCATCGATAATGCCGATGATCGTATCGCGGCCATTGCCCTGAATCTGAGTGATCGCCGGGGTCCAATTGACCGCAGTCATCCAGTGATCTATTTGATCGATTCCCGAGTACTGGTTCAGCGTGTCGTGCCAATCAAGGTAGAAAGCGGCGCGTTGTTGAGGTGTCCAGCGCTCAATCACAAACTTGTCAGTCGCGCTCTTTGCTCCATGGCGGGCAAACACTGCGTTCGCGAGGACATCGAATGATTGACCCGTCTCAGCCGTGTAGGCGGCGCCAAACTGGTTTTCACCTTGGGCCACCAAATTGACCAGCGCGTTGATCATCACATCGGGTCGACCATCACGCAGAACTACACCGTTAGTAATGGTGATCGCATCGAATTGCTCTTCAATGAGGCTGATCTGCTTGGAATGGTTGCTCCAGAAATCACCGAATTGTTTCAGATGGTCAGCATCGAAAGCTACGATATCGCCATAGAAGGCATCGATATCCCCCCAGAAAGCACCGATGTCTCCGTAGAATGGGCTGATATCGCCCCAGAATGCGCCAATGTCGCCATAGAACGCACCTATATCGCCATAGAACGGATTGATGTCGCCCCAAAAGGCACCGATGTCGCCATAGAATGGGCTGATGTCACCGTAGAACGGGTTGATGTCACCGTACCGCGGTTCGATCGAGCGCAGGGTAACGGCGCCGCCTTGATCGTTTCCATGCGCAGCCGGCAGTTGCGTTGAGAGAGTCAATCCATTGCCTTCGGCTGCAGCAAATGCCTCAAGCAGGTCGCCTGGAACTGCGACCTCATCGAAGCCGCCAATGCTGCCAATCGCATTAGCACCGGTTGCCGCCTGAGCGACTTCCCCACTTACAGGCGCATTAACGCTTTCATTGCTCGCGTGGGCCGTGCCCATAAGCGATGCGATAAGCGCGATGCCTGCCGTGCTGTTTGCAAAAACCGTCTTCATAACTCTTACCCTTAGTCCCCAGATGGGGTGCAGTTGGTCGACCTCTGCACTCGTAATACGAAGGGGGAATGGGGCTTCGGTTCATGGAGATGGTTAAATTTTTAAGACGATTTCAGGCGCTTACGCGCAGCGATCTGAAGCGAGATTATGGCGGAATTTGCTCAAACTGGCGGGTCTCAAAGGTTAAACCCGAGTAAACACGATAGGGCCGATCCGGTCTGCAGCAATTCGAATCTCTAGAAAGTTAATCAGAATCCGGCGATTTTGAAAGTTCAGTTAGGACTTCCAACGGCTCAATACGAATCAGCCCCATTGACGAGTATGACGTCAAATAAGCACCGATGGCACAGTCCCTTAAGCTGCGGAATCAATTCGCCCCATCGACATTCAACAACGTCGACAGATCCATCCAGTTATCCTCGCCAATGGGAGAGCCCGGCGGGACGCGAACGCTGCGCGGCTGGCTTTTGGCCAATTGCACCCGCTGTTCAGGATCGAGAAGTTGGCGCGAGAGACTCTGCGCCCACGCCCGCTCAGCTCCGCTCACACGGCGCTTGGCTAAGGTTTCACCGACTTCGATAAGCTTCTGATCAAGCGCTGCGGCGACCTCAGGGCTCGCATCGGGCCGCGTCGCAGTCTGCACCATGCTGAGGAGCGTGCGATAGGCGATACGGCGGCCCAATGCGTCATCAGTTGATGCCAACACCCCTTCGACGAGCACATTGAGCGTCTCCTCTAGCCCCAACGCAGCCGGATTGACCTCATGCTGGATCACAAGCCGAGCAAGACGGTGAGGGAATAACAAGCTCTGGACACTCGCTTGCGTCGTCACATCCGCCGCCACCAGCGGGTCGAACACCGGCCCGCCAGCAGTCGCAAAGATTTCAACATCATACTGCCGGTCGCGATTGCCATTCTGAGCCGCCGAAAGGAGTGGCAGCAGCCGATCAGGCACGCGCATGGCGTCCGGAGTAATCGTCATCAGGATCGCATCCAAAGCCGCGCGTTGGCGCTCTGGCGACACCGGCTGAGCTTCCTCGCGCCCTCCCCCGTTGAGTGCGTATTCAAACTCAAGACCGCCCACCTGCTTGGCAGCAGCCACCAGTTGGTAGCGGTGGAGGAGCCAAATCGGCACGAACCTGCGGCGCAGATTGGAAACAGGCTCCCCGGCGGAGAGTGCATTCAGACCAAATCCCTCGATTGCTGCCTTGCGCACTTCCATAAGTCGGTTGAGTTCATCGACCGGGTCCGTGCCATCATCCCACAGTCCACCCCATGGATAGGCCGTATCGCTCGCGCGTGCGTTATCGTCTTTGACATATCGATACCGCCGCACAGTTTGTGCGATTTCGTCTGTATCGGCATCACCGTAGAGCCAGCGCACGGTCGCAATGTCCCATGCGCCAATACCCTTGGCATAAGCGTCGGAGAGGTCCGGACGACCGTCCACCAACCCGATTCGGGGCGGAGGATAATCCATCACCGACGCGCGCTCCTGCGTGCTCGCGGCGAAATTGTGGCTGAAGCCAAGCGTGTGACCAACTTCGTGCGCGCCGAGCTGACGCAGGCGATCAAGCGCGACTTCAACCGGATCGTTCGGACTGCCAGAACCCAGTTGACTTGCGCCTACAAGGCCTTGAAAAATCTGAATGTCCTGTCTCGCTCGCAGCGAGCCGAGGACCACCATGCCTTTGATAATCTCGCCAGTTCGCGGGTCGACGATCTGTTGACCATAGGCCCAACCCCGCGTCGCCCGATCAACCCAATTGATCATATTGTAGCGTACATCCAACGGGTCTGCGCCTTCCGGCAGCATCTCCACCCGATAAGCATCGATAAAGCCGGCTGCATCAAACGCATCGCTCCACCAGCCAGCCCCTTCAAGGACGGCTGAGCGAATGGGCTCAGGCGTATTGCGATCGAGATAGAAGACAATGGGCTTCTTGACCCGCGAACGCTCAGCATCGGGATCCACCTTCTCCAACCGAAAGCGATTGGCCAGATCGTAGACCACGGGCTCTGCCAGCGATGCGGAATAGTCGACGATCTGTGTCGAAATACCACCCATTCTCGGGTCGAAGGGCAGAGGCACAAATCCCGGCTCGGGCATGCGAATAAAGCTGTGATGGACGCGGAATGTCACGGTGTTGGGGTCTGGAACGATGTTCGACACCTCAGCGCCCGGAGTTTTCGAAACGAAGGTCTGGATCGCATCAATTTCCAGATTGTCTGGAAAGATGCGCACCGATGATGGGTCCGCCAAACTCAATTTTTCATCGAGTTTGAAATCCTTACCTGCGATAGCTGTTTCTGCCTCTAGGCCAAAAGAGGCCTGACTCTGATTAAGCGAACCGGCGATCCCCAAGGCATCACGCACCAGAAATGGAGCGATGTCGATTACAACCCGACCATCTTCGAGCGTTTCAGCAATATCAGTGAGCCAGACTAGCGAAGTGCCAAAATCACTAGCCACTGCCCTTTGCTGCGCGGTGTCACCTCGGCTCGCCCGGAATCTTGGGTTTTCGAATTCAACCGCAATCTTCCCGCCAATCTGTCGGAATGCGATGGCTTGGGTGCTGCCTGTGCGGCCTCGATCGAGCGTCAATGGCGCAGACCCCAGACCAGTCCGCAAAGCCGTGCTGTAAAGAAGTCTAAGCGCAACCCCGTCCGCGTCAGGACGCGGCAGAGTGAGCATAATCTTGCCCTCTGTTGGATCGGTACTCACGGGGAATAGCCCCACTTCCCTCTGGGATGCTGGCACTTGCTGAAGGCCATCTTGCGCGCTTACCGGCAAAGCCGGAGAGGCGAACACTAGGCACAGCGCCACAAGGCGCAACATAGGCGATTTGATCATAAGCCCCCTTAAGAATGCAGCACGAACACCGGCGTGTTTCGCAGCAGCTACAATCTCGACCAAGCGTGCTAAAACCTCAAGCGGGAAAATTCTGCCATGTTTGTAGGTGCACTAAACACCGCTCAACAATCGCACTCCGACCACAAAGACCAAAGCAGCGGTTAGCCCACGTATCCACTTCACTGGAAGCACACGCACGGCCATTAGGCTGCCGAATTGGCCGCCCACGACCACCGCCAAAAGCAACGGCAAAGCCTCGACCATTGCGCCGCTGAACATGGCTGGGCCGTTCTTGGCAAGCTGTCCAGCAAGGCCAAAGCCCGAGTTCACGAGGATGAAGAGGCTTGCCGTTGCCGCGATTTCGCGCGCGCCCTTCCACCGAGTCAGGTGGAGAAGCGGTGCCAGAAATATGCCTCCCCCAATCCCCACCAGCCCCGCGAGAAAGCCGATAGGAGCCGCCGCAATGGGCATCGTTTTAGCCCATTTGGATTGGGCGTCCTGCCCTGCTTCTTCGCGCACCGGGATCAGCATGGTTAGCGCGGTAAGCACAAGGCTTGCGCCCAAAAGCGTCAAAAACGCTTCCCGCTCAATTGGGATCAATCCGCCAAAGAACGCCGCAGGAGCGGCAAGTACGGTCAGTAGCAGCGCGTCCTTCCACGGTGTGATCGCCGCTCTTGCGAACCTAACGCTCGCGGCTGCCACCACCACAATATTGCACGCCAAGGCGATCAGCGGCAGCACGCGGTGATCGGTCCCCGCTAATGCAAGGAGCGCCGCATAGGTCGAGCCGCCACCAAAGCCCACGCTTGCATAAAGCAGCGCAGTTAGAAAAAACCCGCCCGTCAGAAGCAGGATCAGCGGCACGCGCTAGCGGCCCTTATACAGCGCCCCTTATACAGCGGCACTTATACAGGGGCCGCTACCGGAGGAACGCCCGCCGCGCCGTGACAATGCTTGTATTTCTTGCCTGATCCGCACGGGCACAGTGCATTGCGGCTAAGGTTGAGATGCGCATAGGGGTTTTCGGTAACAGCACCGCCCGTGCCCGCTTCAGCACGGGTCGATGGTGCGAGTGAGCCGATCAGGTCGGGCCGGTCCGCCGAGCCATCGCCATCGTTCGAATTGTCGAGCCCGGTGAGCGGGTCGATATGGCTGGTTAGGAAATCAGGAAGGTCCGGGAGCGCCTGCGGCTCTGGTTCGGCAATCCGCAGCTCGGATTTGAGCAGCAGCTTTGTCACGTCTTCGCGCAGCGTGTCGAGCATGCTTTCAAACAGACCGAACGCCTCTTGCTTGTATTCATTGATCGGCTGCTTTTGTGCAACGCCGCGCATCCAGATCACTTGGCGCAGCGCGTCGAGCGTCGCGAGGTGCTCTTTCCAGTGGAAGTCGAGACGCTCGAGCAGGATCTGCTTTTCCACCATACGCCAGATCATCGGATCGTTCTTGGCAATCTTGGTGTCCATCATCTCATCGGTTTGTGCACGCAGGCGCTCCTCGATGATCTCCTGCTCAACTTCGTCCTCTTCGAGCCATTCATCGATCGGCGGCGTGATACCGAAGACATCCTCAAGCTTCTCCTTAAGGCCAGCGACATCCCACTGCTCTGGATAGGAACCAAGAGGACAGGCCGAGTAGATAATCGCACTCAGCGTGTCGTGGCGCATATCGACAACCACATCGTCAACTGTCTCTGACTCCATGATCTCACCGCGCTGCTCGTAAATGACCTTACGTTGGTCATTCATAACATCGTCGTATTGGACCACTTGCTTACGGGTATCGTAATTGCGGCCCTCAACCTTTTTCTGAGCGGTTTCAATGGCTTTGGAGAGCCACTTCGAGCCAATTGCCTCGCCATCTTCCAGGTTGGAGTTCATCATCTTGGCGAAGAGCGTGTCCGGGCCAAAGATGCGCAAAAGGTCATCTTCCAGGCACAGATAAAAGCGCGAAAGGCCCGGGTCACCCTGACGGCCCGAACGGCCGCGCAGCTGGTTGTCGATCCGGCGGCTTTCGTGGCGCTCCGTACCCAGCACGAAGAGACCGCCAGCTTCAAGCACCTTGGCCTTTTCCGCCGCAACCTCTTCCTTGATCTTGTCGATGGCCGCATCCTTAGCGGGGCCTGCTTCCATATCGCCGAGCTCATCATCGATCCGGAAATCGAGATTGCCGCCCAGTTGGATATCGGTGCCGCGACCTGCCATGTTGGTGGCGATCGTCACCGCGCCGATACGGCCTGCTTGCGCCACAATATGCGCCTCGCGCTCGTGCTGGCGCGCGTTCAGGACGGCGTGTTCAACACCCTCTTTATCGAGGAATTGGGAGAGAAGTTCGGACTTCTCAATCGAAACCGTACCTACAAGTATTGGCTGACCGATCTCGTTCTTCTCACGGATCGCCTTCGCAATCGCCTGGAACTTGTCCATCGTATTCTTGTAGAACTCGTCGTCTTCATCAATCCGCGCGACAGGAAGATTGGTTGGGATTTCAACAACATTGACCTTGTAGATGTCCCAGAATTCCGCCGCTTCGGTCGCAGCCGTACCGGTCATCCCGGCAAGTTTTGGATACATGCGAAAATAGTTCTGGAAGGTAATCGAGGCCATGGTCTGGTTTTCAGGCTCAATCTTGACGCCCTCCTTGGCCTCAACCGCCTGATGCAGACCATTTGACCAGCGCCGCCCGTCCATCATCCGGCCAGTGAACTCATCAATAATAACAACCTTATCGTCCTTCACGATGTAATGGTCATCGCGTTTGAACATGTGGACGGCTTTCAGAGCCTGGTCGAGGTGGTGCACAACCTGCGTATTCTCAACGTCGTAGAGGTTGTCGGTCTCGAGCAAGTCCTTTTCCATCAGGAGCTTTTCAACCTCATCAAGACCATCTTCATTCAGCTGAATGTTCTTGGTCTTTTCGTCCTTCTCATACCATTCTTCGGGAATCTCTTTCGCGACCTCATCGAGCTTCACATAGAGGTCGGACTTGTCCTCGGTCGGACCTGAGATAATCAAAGGCGTACGCGCCTCATCAATCAGGATCGAATCCACTTCATCGACAATTGCGTAGTTGAAAGGGCGCTGCACCATTTGGCTGCGCTCGTGCTTCATGTTGTCGCGCAAATAGTCGAAGCCGAATTCGTTATTTGTACCGTACGTGATGTCGGCATTGTACGCGTCACGCTTGTCAGCTTCCATCATATTGGGGACGATTACCCCGACGGTTAGACCAAGCCACGTGTAGAGCTGCCCCATCCACTCTGCATCGCGGCGGGCGAGGTAGTCGTTAACGGTGACAACGTGGACACCCTTGCCGTCAAGCGCGTTCAAATACACCGCAAGCGTCGCCATCAGGGTCTTGCCCTCACCCGTGCGCATCTCGG
Source organism: uncultured Erythrobacter sp. (assembly GCF_947502395.1). GTDB lineage: Bacteria > Pseudomonadota > Alphaproteobacteria > Sphingomonadales > Sphingomonadaceae > Erythrobacter. Next base: position 142,489 of record NZ_CANMZM010000001.1, on the reverse strand, counting down.
CGATCTCACCGCGCTGGAGCACGATGCCGCCGATCATCTGCACATCAAAGTGACGCATTCCAAATACGCGCTTTGATGCTTCCCGCACCGTGGCAAAAGCTTCGGGAAGGATATCGTCGAGTGCGGTGCCGCTGTCGAGCTGATCGCGGAATTTGGCGGTCTGCGCTTTCAAAGCCTCATCAGAGAGACCTTCGATTATGGCTTCCAACGCGTTGATCTTGTCAACCACCTTGCTGATTTTCTTGACATAGCGGTCATTGGAAGAGCCAAAGACAGATTTTACGATTGTATTGAACATTGGAAGACCTGAGCCTTTTGAATGATTTGCCTGATGCGTTTGGGCCTAGAAACCTGGCCCTTTCCGCGCATGAAAACATGAATTTTGGAGAACTCGCATCCGGACTTTGACCATCGATGCGAGAGAGAGAGAGAGGTAAAAGCTGGCCGAACGCTATTCGAGCGCGCGGTCGCTACCGATCACAACGGAAGCCGTCGTCGTATCGCTTAAACGGAGTTCGAAATCTGCCGACACCCGCACCGAGCCTTGCGATGTGCGCTGGCTCGATTGCACCGCAGCAGCGCTTTCCTGCGCTGTTACGCTATCATGCGCTCGAACCGTGATGCGTGCGTCCTGCACCATCGACTGGGGCACAGAAGCTTGGGCCGGCGCTTGCAGCGCAGCAATGCCGCTCAACAGGGCAAACAGGGCGATCAGATGATGACGCATAATTCGGTTCAAGGCAGATAGTGCTTTCAGGGCAATCCGTCCACCGTCTGAGTGATGTTACAGTGGTTAGAGAAAAACCTCCGTTGTGAGGTCTGGTGATCAACATGTGATTGCAACCCTCATCGCAGCTAATTACGGGATGCGCCCATGGAACTTGAGACCTCTCCCCTCGCCCAGCCGTTTCCTGACATGCCCGCGATTAACGGGGTGACCCTGCGCGTTGCTAAAGCACGTTACAAGGAATGGGACCGCTGTGATCTGACGTTTGTTGCGCTTGGTGAAGGCACCAGCGTTGCAGGCGTGTTCACTCAAAGCGCCTGCGCGTCGACAGAGGTTGAGCTGGGGCGTGTACAAGTAAAGTCGGGTTCGGCGCGAGCGCTGATCGTCAATGCTGGCAATTCGAACGCATTCACCGGCTATCGCGGGCGTGAAGCGGTGGAAGCAATTCAGGCGCAAGTCGCCGAAGAGCTTGGCTGCGAGGCGAACGATGTGTTCGTCTCATCAACGGGCGTCATCGGTGTGCCGCTCCCTAAGGATAAGGCCCGTGAGGGAGTGACCAGTGCGCTTACCGCGGAACCATGCGGTTGGGAGGATGCAGCCAGCGCCATCAACACCACCGACACCTTTAACAAGGGCGCGCACTCGTCAGCCATTGTTGGGGAAACTCGGGTTGAGTTATCCGGGATCATCAAAGGCTCAGGCATGATCGCACCCGATATGGCGACCATGCTGGGGTACATCTTCACCGACGCCAATGTGGAGCCAGCGTTCTTGCAAGAGCTCTTGAGCGCTGCCAACCTTCAAACCTTCTCTTGCATCACTGTCGATGGCGATACCTCGACCAGCGACACAGTGTTGGTGTTCGCAACGGGCAAAGCGGAGAATGCACAGATAACTGGTTGGGAAAGCCCCGGCGCAGATGCATTTGCGGCGGCGCTTAACGATGTGTGCCGCCAACTGGCTCAGCTTGTCGTGCGCGACGGCGAAGGGGCATCCAAGTTCATTACCGTTCGCGTATCGGGTGCGGTAAGCGATGACAGCGCACGCCGAGTGGGCCTCGCCATTGCCAATTCTCCGCTCGTCAAAACGGCTGTAGCGGGCGAAGATGCGAACTGGGGCCGTGTGGTGATGGCAGTTGGCAAAGCGGGGGAACCAGCGGATCGCGACAAGCTCTCAATCGCCTTCGGAGGCGTATGGGCCGCACGCGATGGATTGCCGGTTGAAGACTATGACGAAGCGCCTGTGACGCAGCACCTTAAAGGCCAAGAGATTGATTTGGCGGTTGAACTTGGAATGGGCACTGGATCGGCCAAGGTTTGGACCTGCGATCTCACCCACGGCTATATCTCGATCAACGCGGACTATAGGTCGTGACCAAATTCTCTCCTCTTGACGCTGAAATCCGCGATCTCCTGCGCTTTGCCGCCGAGCGCAGCATGTTGCCGCGTTTCCGCGCGCTCTCCGATGATGAGATCGAGATGAAGGGTGAGGACGACCCCGTCACCGTAGTCGATCGCGAGGTCGAAACCTTCTTGAGCGAGGCCCTTAACCGCCTTGCTCCCGATGTGTCGGTTGTGGGCGAGGAAGCGGTCGCGGGCGATGCAAGCGTTTTGGACAAGCTCTCCGACGCCTGCTGGATCATCGATCCGCTCGATGGGACGGCAAATTTCACCGAAGGCAAAGAGCCATTCGGGATCATTATTGCACTTGCGGACGCAGGAATGGCTGTTGCGGGGTGGCTCTACGACCCCAAAAAGGACCGCCTATGCCATGCGCGAAAGGGCGAAGGCGCATTTATCAATGGTGAAAAGGTGAGAGCCAGGACTACTGGACAAGCGCCGCCCATTGCGGCCATTGCGCGCGGTTTCCTGACTGAGAACGAACGCGCCGAGATGGATGCCAAGATCGCACCGCATTATGCCCTCGTGGACATACCGCGCTGCGCCGCCGAACAGTATCCGCGACTGGCGCTCGGCGAGAACGACATTTCGACCTTCCAACGCACTTTGCCTTGGGATCACGCAGCCGGAGCACTTTGGCTCAATGAGGCAGGTGGGAAAGTGGCTCGCTATGACGGCAGCGAATACCGGGTGGATGAGCCGAACCGCAAAGGCCTGTTGGGTGCATCCAGTCCAAATTTATGGGAAGCTTTTGCCAGGCGGATGAGTAACAGCTTAGGTTAGAGGCCCATCCCCAGCCCATCCCGCATGCGGGACGGGAGCGAGGCCTGGCAAGCCAAAGGCCGGCCTAGTCGCAGTGGGGTGGGTGTAGGTTGAAGCCTAAATCTCGCCTTCAATCCATTCTTTAAGTTGGCTTTTGGGAGCCGCACCCACTTTGCGGGCAATGGGCTCACCATTCTTGAAGAGCACCATCAAAGGTATGGACTGCACACCCATGTCCGCAGGCACGCCCGTGTTCTCCATGATGTCCATCTTGGCGATTGTAACGCTTTCGCCCAGCTCTTCGCTGATTTCCTCAAGCGCAGGCGCGATCATCTTACACGGACCACACCAATCGGCCCAAAAGTCGACAAGAACGGGCTTATCGCTATCGAGAACATCGCTCTGGAAGCTGGCATCGGTGACATTGACGGTGGCCATAATCTGGGCTCCTTATTTCTGGTTGTCCTTGAGGTAGGACGCATCGGCGCATCACTCAATATCCAGCGGCGCAAACTTATCCTGTGTGTGCCCCAAACTTCTTTTGTGTTCCTCCAGCATCACCTGAGGAATCTCAAATAGTGTCGGCGCATGGGTGTAGAGAATGGCGGCCCGGATTGTCTTATCTGGATAGATTGCCTGCAGAGCCGCAGCGTAGGCGGTCATTTGCTTGAGCGTCCCCTTTGGCACCGCATCAATGCTTATCGGAGGTCGCCGGGTTGTCTTGAAATCGACCACGGTCACTGCATCTGATGTCACCAACAAACGGTCAGCTGTACCGGCAATCACTAGGCCATTGACCTCAGCTGTCAGCGGCACTTCCGCAAGCGCTCCAGGTGAGAACAACTCCGAAAACTCTGGTGTTTCCAGCACACGTAGAGCGCTTGCGAGCATTTCGTCGCGCAACGATTGGGCGATGTCACCCGCGCGCCGTGCTAGCCAACTCTTCGCGGCATCTCGCCTTTTGTATGGTGAGACATCTGGCAGCCGTTCAAGCAGCGCATGGATCAAAGTGCCGCGCCGGGCAGCATCTTTCGCAAGCTCTGGTGCAAGCGGTGGGTCAGCCCCCTGCTCTTCACCGGCAGAACTGGGAGCCAGCGGACGTGGCGGCTTGGGCTCTGCGCCGATTGGCCTGTTCAACCAAGCCGGTGGAGAGGCCGATTCCTCACCGCTCTGCGCTTCATCAACAGAAGTGAGCGGATCCGCACGAACGCCCCACTCGCGCCGCGCGCCCCAGATGCCATCCGAATCTGTTGGCCCGTCAAAAAGGGGCTCAAGCCGCGCGTACCAGCTGTCTTCGTGCGCCCCCTTCTCCGCGCGTCTTGGTCCCAACGAGCCGCCGATAAACAGCGCTTCCTCCGCCCGGGTCATTGCCACATAAAGAAGCCGCCAGTGCTCCTGCATCGCGGCGCTTTCGGATTGCTCTTGCGCTTCTTCGACGGGGCCAACCCGTTCGTCTTTCGCCAGAGCAGGTAGTGGGACTTCTCGCGCAAGCTCGCCCCCTGAACCAAGCGGATCATCAGCCAGCGCAAGGTCACCACTCGTACCGGGGTCTCCGGTCGCATCGGCCAGGATAACAATCGGTGCTTGCAAACCCTTTGAACCGTGGACGGTCATCACCCGAACCTGACCCCATGCATCATCGGCATCGCGCTTAAGATCCGTGGTCCCCGCATCGAACCATTCGATAAAGCCAGCAAGGCTCGGCGTATGCGCACTTTGATAGGCGAAGGCGGCGTTGAGCAGTTCATCGATTGGATCGTTGGCTTCGCGGCCCAGCCTTGCGACGAGCTTCCTTCGACCGCCCCATGACCCGGTCAGCAGCCATGCGATCAATGCCTGAGGTGTCTCAAAATCAGCGCGGGCAAGCAGTGTCCTAAGCCTGTCGGCAGTCTCCACCACACCAGGAGCATCATGCTTGCGCAGGTGATCCCACAAACGCTTGCCCGGCGCGCGCGGGACATATTCGAGCAACTCTTCTTGCGTCCACCCGATAAGAGGCGAGACCAGCAGGTTGGCGAGAGAGAGATCATCGAGCGGCTGCGAAGCAAAGCGTAAGGCAGCCATCAAATCCTTGACCGCCAGGGGTTCGCCAAGCCTCAATCGGTCAACACCTGCGACCGCAACGCCTTTGGAATGAAGCTTGGCGACTATCTGCCGAGCCAGGTCTTTGCGCTTCCGCACCAGAACCATGACATCACCCGCGCGCGCATGGCGGCGTTCGCCTTTTTCGAGCACAAATGACTCTTCATCGGTGACCCAGCGTCGGACCTGTTCGGCGATTTTCTCCGCCATCTGCGTGTCGTGCGCGGGAAGCCAATCCTGCTCGCGTTCTTCGTCATCAGCGGCTTCCTCGGTGCCCGTAACTGGGTTCCATAAGGTCACCAATCCTGCACGGTCATCCCCAACATGCGGCTCGGATGGTTTTGCAAGGCCGAATTCGCCGTGCCCAATCGCATCCATCGTCCGATTGACAAAATCGAGGATCGGCAGAGCTGTCCTGAAGGATCGTCCAAGGTCGAGATCATTCCACGTAGGCAAAAACCGCTCGTCGCGCATCTCATGGGCATTGGCGCGGGCAGCATCAATGCGGGCCTTAACCTTGGCCTTGGCGCGTTCGAAATTCTCCGGGCTTGTGCCCTGGAATCCGAAGATCGCCTGCTTGTAGTCGCCCACGGTAAAGATCGTACGGACCTTGTCGCCCCGTGCCCCTTCGCCCGAAAAGAAGTCATCGATCAGCGCGAAGACAATATCCCACTGGGACGCATTGGTATCCTGTGCCTCATCGATCAGGATATGGTCAAAACTGCGATCAAGCTTGTAGCGGATCCAGGCCGATGCATCCGAATTGCCTAGCAATGCGGCTGCGCGCCGGATCAGATCGTCGAAATCAAGATAGCCCTCACGTGCCTTTGCCTCTTCCCAGTGCAACGCGAAATTACGCCCCATTTCCAGCGCGCTGGTCAGGAAGCTTGCCAGGTTGAGAAGCGCAAGGCGTTCCTGATAAAGATCAACCGCCGCCGCGATTTCCTCAAGCCTCTGCGGCAATTGCGGATCGCTCTTGGCAGGCTTCGCCATCTGGCGCGGCGTGCCCTTCTTGGTGAGGGCCGTCTCGTTAAAGCGATGGACCTGCGTCCCCCGCTCATCCGGACTCAGTGCCAGCCATATCGGGTAGAACTCTGCGCAGGCATCGCCCCCCTTTGTGCCCCATTGCTGCATCAAGGGCAGCATTGCGGACAACTGGTGATCGGGGAAGGTATCAGGGTGCAGCACACCATTCGCCCAACTCTCGTCCGCATCACTGGGAATGCCCAATAGGGTTTTGACACGGGATCCCATTGGGCTCTGCCACGCAGTTGCCCCCTGCCACATGTCCGACGCAGAGGCGCAGCGCATCAGCCATCGTCGAAGACCATCTGGTTCTTTGGTCTTGGCAAATTCAGCGACGGCCTGATTGAATGCGGGATCGCCTTCGCCCAGCAATTCGGCGAGGACCTCACGCGCCAAGAGTTCGCGCTCGCGATCTTCCATTGGGCGAGCCCCGGGTGGAAGATCAGCCTCTTCGGGAAAGTTTGCGAGCAACCATTGTGAAAAAGCGTGGATCGTATCGATCCTCAGGCCTCCACCCGGACAATCGAGCACGCTTGCGAAAAGGGTCCGTGCATGGGTCTGGGTCGCCGGATCAAACTTTGCACCCAAAAACTTGAGTTCCTTGCCCAAGGTCCCTGCATCCAGCCTCACCCAGCGCGCGAGCACAGAGTTGATCCTTGTCGCCATCTCAGCCGCACCCGCTTTGGTGAAGGTCAGGCAGAGGATCTGCGAGGGGTCGACACCGGGCGTAAGCAGTAAGCGAAGCACCCGCGCAGACAGCACTTGTGTCTTGCCCGTGCCTGCCGAAGCCGAGAGCCAGACATTGTCGCGCGGATTGGCTGCGTCGAGCTGATTGTCCTGAAGAGGGTAAACCGCGCCGCTCACTCCGTGCCCTCCCCACCTGGCTCGCTTAGGCGCACGATCCACTCTTCCAGACGCATCAGCTGGTCAAAGTCAGAATAGCCGGGATAGTCCGGGTTTTCCTTGGCGGTGAAGGGGTGGTTGCCAAGGATGTATTTGCTGATTGCCTCATGCAAATAGCGCTCATGTTCGGGCAGGAAATCGTCAAACCCCAAACCCTTATGCCGACTGCTGGTGTTATAAGGGGTGTCTACAAAGCCAAACTCACCAGCTTTCTTGCTTAAAGACCAGTATTCAAACTTGCTCGTATCTCCTGATAGTTGCCCATCCGCAAACGCCCCATCGCGCGCAATCAGCCCGAGCAATCCCATTTGCAGGGCATAGCCGGATTTGACCTGCTCGCGTGTGGATGGCCTTCCTGTCTTGTAGTCGACAATCGCAAAGCTGCCATCGGTTAACCGGTCGACCCGATCGGCTCTTCCGCGCACTTTCACGCCTTTGAACATCATCGCGCCATTGGCTTCGGTTGCGACCACTTCGCGGCCCTCTGCAGCGGCCTCGTCAACCCAAGCCTCGAAGCGCTCCATCGCGGCGATAAGGCGCGGCTGCCACAACCCCTTAAACAGCGGATGGACTTGTGCTTCGGTGAATTTTGCCTCGGCAAACTCTCCGATTTTGGTAGTCGGATTGGTCACGCGGGCACGGTGCCAGCTGTCAAGGATATCGTGCACCAAAGTCCCACGCAGCGCCGGATCACTGAAAGGATCAGCCGCCAAGGGTTCAAGCTTGCGAAGCCCCAAAATCTCAGCGGCATAGAATTGATACGGATCACCCAACAGACGATCGAGCGCGGTCACTTTGATGTCGACACGGCGTTGTTTGGCGCTTGGGCATGGCATCGGGCGTGGATATTCGGCCGCAGGGGGCGGCGCGCGTTCGAGCTGCGCCAGAAGCGCTGGCATCCTCATCTCGCGCGCTTCTTCTGCGAGTTCGCCCAAAAGCGCCTCTACCCGCAACAGGAAGCGTGAGGGCAAGGTGGGCCCCTCTGCATCGCGTTGAGAACGGCTGAGCACCACTTCGGGGGCGCCAAGCGCTCCAGCCAAATCATGAGCGGCAAGGCCAATTCGGAACTCGGCCCCAGGCACACCCATGGCTCGCAATACGCCCGGTGCGAGTAAAGCATCGGAACCCGGCGTCTGAGGCCAACTGCCTTCATTCAAGCCGCCGCAAATCACCAAGTCCGCGCGGGCAAGCCGCGACTCCAGCAGTCCGTAGATCGCTACACGCGGATGCCCACCATAGGGTGGACGCACGGCGATCTCGTCCATCGCATCACGCAAAACACCCGCCAAATCGGACGGTGCGACATTAGTGCCGAGCGCGCGGGCATGAAGCCGCACATCTTCCACCATGGACGAAAGCGTTCGGCCATCTTCACGCGACCAAAGCGCCTCACCGGCCAGTGCTTCCCCGGTCAAAGCCAACCGATCAAGCGCATCCGCGAGGGTCAGCTCCTCTGGCAAATCCAAAAGAGGGGCGAGCTTCTCTTCCACCTCTTCCCACCATTCGCCAACTTCCGCCTTGCGCGCGATCTGGCGCAGGGGTTCGAGACCTGGGGCTGGCGATGGGCCACGCAATTGGCGATCAAACCGGCGTAAGCTTTGGAGCCATTCGCGCCGCGCGTCGGTATCATCGCGCAGCACCAGAGGATGAGCAAGCGCAGCCACCAATTGCGCAGGGCCCAGTCCATGGGTGACGAGATCGGCAAGCAGACCCATCATACGCCCCGCTGGTGTGAGCGAAAGCGCCCGGCCTGCTGAATCATCTGCCTCAATATTCCAGCGCTGCAGATTTTGCGCAATTCGTCGCGCAAGCGAACGATCCGCGCTCACCACGGCAACGCGTTTTTCAGGTGTCTCAAGCGCCTCTCGCACCAGCAATGCAATGCTCTGTGCTTCGTCTTCAGCAGTGGCGTTGGTCATCAGGCGCACATCTTTGAGGCGACGCTTGTCTGGCCCAAGGTTCACCCAAGACTGGCTTGCCTTGGGAGGCAGGAATAGCGAACTGATCGCATGGGTTCGCGCTGGCTCGCTCGCTCCCATACCCGACCGATGCCATGGACGCACCTCAACGCGCGCAACACCCATCCGCTCAAGCAGCAGCTTCAAATGGTATTGCGGGTGCGTGAGCATATCATTGGAGGCGAATACCTCGCCACCCGGCTCCGACGCCGCCCCAGCCCGGCCCAGTTCTCCCCAAGCCTCCTCAGAAAGCGAGAGATCAAGATCGGGCAGAATCACCGCGCCATTGGGAAGGTCAGCCACCGCCCGCAGCATCCGTGCCAAGGCGGGCGATGCACTGGTGACGCCAGCAGCCACAATCGGCGTTGCCGGAGGCTCGGCCTTCCACCGCTGGGTGGCTCGGTCGAACAACTGATTGCGCCGTGTCGCGGCATCGACCTCGCCGGCTTCCTTGAGCCGGACCCGCCAACGTTCCTGAACCCGCGCGAAGAGCCGAAGCGAGCGCTTCCAGTGCTCGGAAAGGTCGCCCAGCATATCGAGAATCGGTTCGCTCAGCAGGTCTTCAGGCGACTTCTCTTCGACCAGCAATCGGTCCATCGTGCGCGCTAACTCGCGCGCCATCCTCAACCGCGCGGCACCCGGAATCGGTGGATCGCCCTGCTCTGCCCGCTCAATTTCAATCAGGTCGGCCAGCTCCAGCCAACGCCGTGTCGGCTCTGTCGCAGGCAGGATAGCGCTCGCACCCAAGGGATCGAGCAGCGGGCCCAAAGCTTCATCGAGATCGAGATCACCGATAGCCACCATGCGCGGCATTAGGAGGCCCGCCTGCCCGGACTCACCTGCATGGCGCACGAACGCTTCAGAAATCGTCCGCGCAGTCCTTGAGCTGGGCACCAATAGGGTCAGGCGGGCAAGTCCGAGCCCCTCTTCGGAGTAGCGCGGGGCGAGCCCGGCGACGAGTGCATCGGCAAAGCCACGGTGCGCAGCGATGGAGTAGATGTGTGGGCCGCCCGCCTGAGCCACGCTCGCGCTAACCTCGCCTCAGCGCGTCTTCGGTGGGTGCAATCGCGTCCGGCGTCCCAACTTCGTACCACATCCCGGTGAAGGACAGACCGTACAGCCGCCCTTCCTCCATCGCACGGTTCCACAGGATATTGGTTGAGAATCTACCTTCCGGAGCATCGCGCAGGAGGCGTTTGGAAACCAATTGAATGCCAGTGTAGATAAAGGGAGCGATCCGGCCTGAGGAGCGGCGCTTAAGACGGCCAAGCGGGTCCATATGGAAGTCGCCTTTTCCAGAAAAATTTTCGGCGCGGGCATGGCTCACTAGCAGCAGCAGCGCGTCCATCTCATCCGGGTTCCAGCGCGCGGAAAGATCGTGAAAAGCGCTACGCGGGCCATCGAGCCAGATGTTGTCTGCGTTAAGGCAAAAGAACGGGTCCGGCAGAGAGTGTTGCGCCTTGATCAGGCCCCCGCCGGTTTCCAACAGAGCATCGCGCTCATCCGAGATGACGACGCTCGGAGTCTTTCGCTCCAGAACATGTGCTTCGAGTGCATCGGCGAGATAATGGACATTGACAACAGCTCGCTGGACACCGCCGTCGGCGAGACGATCCAACGCGTGGTCGATCAAGGGTTTCCCAGCAACCCTGACCATTGGTTTTGGCATCGCAGCGGTTAGCGGGCGCATGCGTTTGCCCATCCCAGCCGCCATTACCATGGCGGTGTCGCTGGCAATCTTGCTCACGAAATCGTGCCCCCGCCTGATCGGCGCAGGTCATCCGGAATGTTTGCGGCGAACCAATCGGCAACCGGCTTTAAGCCAGAATGCGCCAGATCGCGCTCCATTGCCGCCCAGACTCGCGGGATCATTGCAAGGTATCTGGTTTTCCCATCGCGCCTGAAAAGGCGGGTAAAGATGCCGACGATCTTGGCGTTTCGCTGTGCCCCGAGGCGAGCGTAGTCTGCGCGGAATTCTTCATCCGCAGCGGTTGCATCAATGTATCGAGCGAGCATTGCCTCTTCGAGTTCGAGCGACACATCGCGGCGCGCATCTTGAAGGAGCGAAACAAGATCGTAAGCCGGGTGGCCCACCAGCGCATCCTGGAAGTCGATCAGGCCCTGAGGCGCACTCGGCCTGCTCCCCAGAAGCATAATGTTCTCAGCGTGATAATCACGAAGGACCGTAACGGGCTGTGATTGTCGCTCGACCAATGGCGAGAGCGCCTTTTGCCAAGCCACTTCATAGCCCGCCACATCGACATCCAGTGATTGCGCCGGGCAATACCACTCGGTGAACAAAGCCACTTCGCGCAGATATGCCTGCATATCGTATGGTGAAAACGGGCCAGCTGGACACTGATGCAGCGCAACAAGCGCATCGATCGCCGCTTCATAAGCGGTCAACTCATCCTGCGGATTGTCATCGAGCCACTCGCGCATCCGGTCATTGCCGAAATCCTCGATCAGCACCCATCCTGCAGGCTGGTCGGTCGCAAGGATTTTGGGCGCACGCATACTCTGCTCGCAAAGCCATGCGCCGACGCGCAAGAACTCACTTGGGTCTTCCTCAGGCGGCGGAGCATGCATCAGCATCGCGGTGCTGCCATCCGCCCGCCTCAACCGGAAATACCGCCGAAAAGAAGCATCGCCCGGTATCGGTTCAATCGCTGCCTCGCCCCAGCCAGCGCTTTCGATAAATGCGTGAAGTCCCTGCGGAAGATCGCTCATGGAGTACGCCCTACCCAATCCGCGCCCGGTTTTACAGTCGCAAGGCGGCCTTCTTCTGCGGTTTCCAACACAATCGTGAGACATCCCGCTTCATGCGCAAAGCCGCCGGCGTGATCCGGCCATTCAGCGATCAGCACAGCGCCCTCGCGGTAGTCATCAAGACCCAATTCGATCACTTCTGATGATTCTTCCAAGCGATAGAAATCCGCATGCGCGACTGGGACACGAAGCGGCGGCGCATTGTATGTTTCGATAATAGTGAAAGTGGGCGATGGCACCTCGCCCTCGTGCCCCAAGGCACCAAGGATGGCACGCGCCAAAGTGGTCTTGCCAGCTCCCAAGCCGCCTTCGAGCGCGATCACGTCGCCGGGTTGCACAAACTCTGCAATTGTTGCGCCCCACGCCGCCATGGCCTCCAGATCGGGCAGCTTGCGTTTCAAATTCTCGCTCACGGAAGCGTGATCACCGCGATTGTGCCAACACCCTCATGGCTATCAAGCTCAAGCGTGCCGCCATGGGCCGCGACCAATTGATGGGCAAGCCTGATGCCAAGACCCGTCCCCTCGCCCGGCTCATCGCTCTCCGGCAAAGCGCCCATCAACCGCTCCAACTGCTCACGCGGCATCCCGCGCCCATCATCGCGTATGATGATCCGACCGCGCCAATCGTCATCGCGTGCCGGTTTCGGAAGCTCAATGGTGATCTTGCCACCGTTAGGCGTGCCCGCAATCGCATTGTCGATAAGGTTGCCAACCGCGCGACCCAGCTGACGCGGATCAGCCTCGACCACGCGCCCTCGCCTGCCTTTTAGGTCCAGGCCCAACCTCGCTTTGACTATTGCGGTTTCACGCTCTCGCACCAGCGATGTCAGGAATGGCAACAGGTCGACATCCTCCTTAGTGATCGGCATCAGACCCGCTTCGGTTTGGGAAAGGTCGAGCACGTTTTCGACCTGCTCGGTCAGACGCGCGACCGATTTAATGATGGCATCGACATACTCACCGGCCTGCTCACCCATGTCGCCTGCGGCTCCACTGGCGAGAAGTTCGGCAAAACCACCGATGGTGGTGAGTGGCGTACGGAATTCGTAGGACATATTGGCAAGGAAGCGCGCTTTCACCGCATCAGCCTCCTCCAAAGCGATCGCCCGTTCGCGCAGAGCCTGTTCTGCCTTTTGTGAGTCGGTGATGTCGAGCACAGTCAGGAGGCCGTTTCCATCAGGCAAAGGCACACCGGCAAAGCGCAGGGTTCGACCGTCAGCGAGCGCCAATTGGCCCTCTTTCTCGCGCCGATCAAGCGTCGCTGCTCGTACCACAGCGCCGATTGCTTCGCTCTCGGACGGGGTCTCAAGATTGGTCCCGATAGCCGCCAAAAGCTCTTCAGCACTGGGGTGGGTATCAAGGAAATTACCTGAAAGCCCCCAGGTCCCTGCAAAGCTGCGGTTCCACAATTGGACAGAACCATCGGGCGCAAATATGGCAAGCGCTTCAAACAGGCTGTCGAGTGTGGCGGTGCGTGTTCGCAAAAGCGTGTCGCGCGTTGCCGACAGAGCAAGCTGTTCAGTGCGGTCCTCTGCGATCATGACCAGCCCACCATCAGGCATAGGCTGTGCGACGATCCGCAAATGCATGCCCCCTGGCAACGGCCAATATTCCTCTAGAGTTTCAGCCGCATCGAACCATGCACGATGCTCTTCGCGCCACTCGGGGAAGTCGCGCACTTCCGGTGTCTGCCCCCGTTCACGCGCGTCGGCGAGAAGGCGATCAAATGCAAGCTTGCCTTCGAGCACGTCGTTTGAAAGTCCGAACAGCCGCCGGAAAGGTCGGTTGGCGAAACTCAGAGCCTCGTCAGCGCCAAACTGAGCGACGCCGACGGAGAGCTGATCAAGCATTGCACGCTGCGCATCGCGGAAAGCGCGGAAGTTGCGCGCCAGCTGCTGTCGCTCTTCAACATCGATGGCATATCCTGCAACGCCGTCCTCGCCCAAGGGTAGATCCGTGACCCGCATAGAGCGTCGCTCACCGTCGATGGTGACACCGTCCACTCGGTCAATCTGCTCTTTACCCTCAAAGACGCCACGCGCAATCTGTGCCGGCGATTGGCCATCACGCGCTTCGAGCAATTCGATCTGGCCCTCGATCACGGCCTCAAGGCTGTCCGCACCCACTGCTTCGACGTAGGCCTTATTAGCCAGCCTCAACTTCATCTCAGGATCGCGGATCCACATCGGAATGGGTGCCGAGGCGATAAGCCCACTCAAGGCGGCAAAGTCGGACTTTGCGATGCTCGCTTCGGTGCGAAGACGGGCCAGCTCGCTTTCGCTGGTGGTGAAATCGAATACCCAGACAATAGCAGCGCCTCCAGGTGAGACCTGCGGATCGGCAAGCGATCCTTCCAAGGAAAGGCTTCGCTGAGAACCAGACGGTGTAATGGTCACGGAAAAGGGCGACGCGCTCTTCTGGGTGGCGCGCACCTTGTGCCACAACTCCTCAACCTGCGGTTTCGACAGCCCCTCGCCCGAAGCGCCTTCGAGCTCAGAAAGATAGGCAGGAATCTTCTCAAGCCCCAACCAGCGCGCCAAGCGCTCGGGCGCTTCGATCCGGCCATCCGTGCGCACCAACAAGGGAACCGCTGGGGCAACGTCGACCAGATGCTGCATCCGCTTGAGCGAGGTTTGCAGAGCCTTGGTACGCTGAGTCTTGGCGGAAGCACGCAGCATCAGCACCGCTGCAGCCACTGTCCACGCAGCAAGCAAGAGTGCAATCACTATCAATGCTGTCAACGAGACTTCCATAGGTCTCAGCTATGCGGGTGCGACGCGGGTTGCAACGGGCAAGGCATGCAAAAGCCCCCGGAAACACACAAGCTAGCGCATGTGAGCGTCCGAGGGCTCTGAATTTCGGGCATAATGCCCTGTTGAATCGCTCTAATAGCGGTAGTGATCCGGCTTGAATGGACCTTCTTTCGGCACACCGATGTAATCAGCTTGTGTCTGGCTCAGCTGAGACAGTTGCACGCCGAGCTTTTCGAGGTGAAGCGCCGCCACTTTCTCATCCAAATGCTTGGGCAGCACGTAAACGTCGTTCTCATACTCGTCCGACTTGGTGAACAGCTCGATCTGAGCCAGCGTCTGGTTGGTGAAGCTTGCACTCATCACAAAGCTTGGGTGGCCGGTTGCACAGCCCAGGTTCACCAGACGACCTTTGGCAAGGATCAGAAGGCTGTTGCCGTCAGGCATGGTCACCATGTCGGTGCCCTCTTTGATTTCTTTCCAATCGTAATTGTCGAGCGCAGAGATTTGAATCTCGCTATCGAAGTGACCGATGTTGCACACAATCGCCATGTTTTTCATGTTCTTCATGTGCTCGCCGGTGATCACGTCTTCATTGCCGGTAGCCGTTACGAAGATGTCAGCGCGCTTGGTGGCTTCTTCCATGGACACAACTTCGTAGCCGTCCATTGCCGCCTGAAGAGCGCAGATCGGATCGATTTCGGTGACCATTACGCGAGCGCCGCCGTCGCGAAGCGATGCGGCAGAACCCTTGCCCACATCACCATAGCCAGCAACACAAGCGACTTTACCAGCAAGCATCACGTCGGTTGCGCGGCGGATTGCGTCAACGAGGCTTTCCTTACAACCATAGAGGTTGTCGAACTTCGACTTAGTGACGCTGTCGTTGACGTTGATCGCTGGGAACGGAAGCTTGCCCTGCTTGGCGATCTGATAAAGGCGCATAACACCGGTGGTTGTCTCTTCAGAAACGCCCTTGATGTTCTGAACGCTCTTGGTGAGGTAACCAGGCTTTGCTTTGACGTATGCTTTCAGCGCACGCTGGAATTCAATCTCTTCAGCATTGGCCGGAGCAGGCAGTTCTTCGCCCGCTTCGATTCGTGCTCCCCAAAGAGCAAACATGGTGGCATCGCCGCCATCATCAAGGATGATATTGGCAGTGAGATCGGGATCGGTGTCAGTCGACCAATCGAAGATACGGCCAACGTAGTCCCAATAATCGGCGAGCGTCTCACCCTTGATCGCGAACACAGGGATGCCTTGGTCAGCGATAGCAGCCGCCGCGTGGTCTTGGGTCGAGAAGATGTTGCAGGTTGCCCAACGTACTTCGGCACCAAGAGCCACGAGTGTCTCAATGAGAACTGCGGTCTGGATCGTCATGTGGAGCGATCCAGTGATACGCGCGCCTTTCAGCGGCTGAGCTGCGCCATACTCCTCGCGCAGAGCCATAAGGCCCGGCATTTCGGTTTCGGCAATTGCGATCTCATCACGGCCAAATTCGGCAAGTGCAATGTCCTTGATCACATATTCATGAGTGAGAGCTGCTGTGGCCATGGGCCATCTCCTGTTGTTGGTTGGAGGGCCCTGTTTGAAAATTGCATTGGCCCGGTTTCTGGGCGCGCTCATAGCCGCCCATTACCGTTGGGGCAATCACTATATAAAGTTTTCTTTATATCTTGATATGCCTCTGTCGCATGCTCTCACTATTCCCACCGATTACGGGCGTTGTTCCCATTCCGCCGTCATATTGTAGCTGATTTGCAGGTCGTCGTTTTGTGCCACCTGTGGTGTCGGCTCTGTTTGGGGCCGTGACGCGCTGAGCAGGTAACGCGCATTTACTGCAAGGTCTGCCGCATCGGGGCTCTGCGAAAGATCGCGTGTCACCTGTTGCAGCTCCGCGCAGGTAAGCCATGGGTGTCCATCACCATAGGAATTGGCAATCTTGACCCCCATCCGATCGAGCGCCCGCGCCGGGTTTTTCTCACCATAGCTTGCTGCAAAAGTGCGCTTCAGAGTCCGACTGGCCGCATTCAAATCGTTCAAATGCTTGGCCGAAAAGCGGTGGTAGTCGCCCTGGAAATCGTGCGGTCCCTTGCGGCAACGCAACGCAGTCACCATCAGCATGATGTCCAGACTACGAAGAGAATGTGCGTTCTCAAATCCGCTGTCCGCTTGTGCAGGAACAGCGGCAAAAGCCGTCCCAAGAGCCACTGCAATAACGGTGCTCGTTGATTTTATCGCGTTCCAGAGTCCCCGATCCAGCGCGGTTTCATTGTCGATTTTCATGCGTGTCCCCAAAAGCCAAAGTGTTCCACCACGCCCTTAAGCTTCGCTCAGCGAGTTTACGCGAACTTCAACATCTTGAGTTAAGGGATTTAAACCAAGCATCCCTCTGATAAAATCGGACATTGTGACCAAGCCTTAAGACCCTATATCGGTCGAGAAACCGCTGCATCAGGCGCAGCTAGGTACGAGTCCACATGTCCCTGAGGAGATTACGATGACGATTTCGGTTGGCGATAAAGTGCCAGACGTGAACATGGTGAAAGCCACCGCTAAAGGCCCGCAGCCTGTCAAAGCTTCCGAGTATTTTGCTGGCAAGAAAGTGGCATTATTCTCTGTACCCGGCGCATTCACCCCGACTTGCTCGGCCAAGCACCTCCCTGGCTTTGTTGAGAAGGCCGAAGACCTCAAAGCCAAAGGCGTTGACGAGATTGTCGGCACTGCGGTCAACGATGCCTTCGTGATGGGCGCATGGAACGATGCCGCTGGCTCAGGCGATATCACCATGCTCGCAGACGGCAATGGCGAGTTTGTAGAAGCCGTTGGCCTAACCATGGACGGTTCAGGCTTTGGCTTGGGTAAGCGCGGCCAACGTTTCTCGATGGTGATCGAAGACGGCACGGTGACCCAGCTTAATGTCGAAGCACCAGGCGACTTCAAAGTCTCCAGCGCAGAGCATATGCTCGGCCAAATGTGATATAATTTGGGCGCGTGGCGGGCAGGCGTTACTCCCCGTCGCGCGCTATTCTGCCGGCAACGCGTAAGTCACAGTTGACTGCGCCGCGATTTTCGCGGTGTCGTCCTGCCAAAGTCGCACATCAACCGTGGCCAATCGACGGCCAAGCTTGATCAATTGCGCATCGGCATAGAAGTCGCGTGCTTCGACAGCGCGAAGAAAGCTCATATTGAGATTGCTGGTGACCGCCATCGGGACGATCCCGATATGGGCGAGGATCACCGCATAGGCTGCGCGGTCAACCACCCCCATTTGCGTTGGACCCGACACTATGCCCCCGGGACGCAACATGTTCTCTTCAACGGACTGTCGCAGTCGGACAAAGCCGGGCTCAATAGTCTCAATCTCATGAGTCGAAGGATCGAGGCTTGGGAAGGCCCGAGCGAAAAACTCAGCCAATTCTGCAGTCGAAAGGACAGGGGTAAGCGATGAAGCAGTCATGGCCCGCCCCCCTAGCGACAAATTACCGCAAGCTCAAAAGCCCATCAGGCTGAGGACTTCCTTCCGGCTCGCCGGGTCTTCTAGAAAGCATCCCATCATACGGCTGGTAAGCATTTCCACCTCATGCACCTTCACACCGCGACCGGTCATGCAGCCATGCTCTGCCTCAATCACAACCGCCACACCGCGTGGATCAAGATTGTTCCAAATGCACTCTGCAACCTCAGCGGTCAGGCGCTCTTGAACCTGCAGGCGGTTGGCATATCCGTGAAGCACGCGGGCAAGCTTAGAGATGCCGACGATCTTTTTGTGAGGAAGATAGGCAATATGCGCCTTGCCCGTGATCGGAGCCATGTGATGTTCGCAGTGCGATTGGAACGGAATGTCCTTAAGAAGAACGATCTCGTCATAACCGCCCACCTCTTCAAAGATGCGGGCCAAATGGATCGAAGGATCTTCCTGATTGCCGCGGCAATATTCAAGCCATGCACGACCGACCCGCTTGGGTGTGTCGAGCAGGCCTTCGCGGTCCGGATCATCACCGGCCCAGCGCAGGAGTGTGCGGATCGCGTCCTGCACATCTTCTGGTACATCAGGTTTGTTCAACGGATTCTCCGGGTCAAATTCGCCGTGACTGTGGCTGTGCATTCTATTCATAGCATTACCTCTCTGTTGCCGCATCGCGACATATTCCTGGCAAGCAAAAAGGCCCGGTGATGGCCCGTTAACTTTCCTTCCGTGATCCCAAGGGTAAAAATCGCTTCATGCTCAAATAGTTCCGTGCAAAATTTGCACCTATTGAGGCGATGGTTTGATCGCAGACCTGATAGTCTGCCCCTGGCGAGCAATATAGGAGAGAATTCTGAGATTGCACGCAATTCGGGGCAAGCCATGCAATTCAGCGCTAACGGGATCGACCCAAACCAAAAAAGCCCACCCTTGTTTGAAAGGGTGGGCTTTTTTGGCGCGCCAGGAAGGATTCGAACCTCCGGCCGCCTGATTCGTAGTCAGGTACTCTATCCAGCTGAGCTACTGGCGCGCGGTAGGAGGCGGCACATAAGGGGGCATGGCGCGCTTGGCAATCCCCTGCAGCCGCAATTTTCCGCTCTAGTCCTTTTTTTCGGACATTTGGCCAAACAATCGTGACGCTAGGTGCTCATCAAGCGGTGGTTTTCGAAGTTCAGCGATCTCTTGCATGCTGAACCAGCCCACTTCTTCGCCCTCCAATGCCTCTGGTGAACCCATCCAATTGGCGATTGTGTAAAGCAATATGACAATCGGACGCGCACCCGGACTGCGTTTTTCTTCGGCGAAACCAACGGGCGTGCAATGTGCTGGATCAACGACAATGCCGAGCTCCTCATGAAGCTCACGCACCAAAGATTCCGCTGGAAGTTCAGGTGCTTCAACCTTACCACCCGGAAACTCCCAGAGGCCGCCATGCGCCTTTTCTAGAGGCCGCTGATGCATAAGCCATTTGCCATCTGAACCCGCCAAAGCGCCGGCCACAACCCAGATCGGTCCATCACTCATGTCGGATTTTTTTCCACCTTTGACCGCTGCATTAGGCATTTCTTAATGGGTTAGGTCGATCTTCAGCAATGTCAGAAGCGTATTAACGGGTGACATCATGAAATTGACGAAATTCCTCAAGCACATTGGAAACGACAATTCTGGCGCCACAGCCGTCGAATACGGGCTGATCGTGAGCCTGATCGTAATTGCCATGATCGGTGCGTTGCAAAGCGTTGCAACTGTCACCGATGAATCATGGGATCTCGTTCAGGAACGCTCAGTGGAAGCAATGGAGGGCAGTTAACCAGTTCGAAAGGTTCCGAGTTAGGAATTTTTCAATTGCTCGCCTTGTATTCCACGAATCGTCTGAATGGCACTGACCATGAAGGCAACGGGTACCGAAGACCAAAACCAGGAGACTAAAAATGACTTTCATCAACAAACTCGCTCGTGACGAAGCTGGTGCAACTGCAATTGAGTACGGCCTTATCGCTGCTCTGATCGCTGTTGCTGCTATCACTGCTATGGGTGCTCTGGGCGGTACGCTCACCAACACCTTCACTGAAGTTCAGACTGAAATGCAAGCTGGCATCGACGGCTAAGCTTCCAAAGTCTTAGACTTTCGAAAAAGAGAGCGGCGGGGTTTTCCCCGCCGCTTTTCTTTTGTGTGATCGAGAATTAGCCGCAAGGTGCCCGGGGCAATAGCCTCTGTCAGCGCGCGCGAACCACTAGCTTTACACGCTGACCAGCACGCAGAGTATCGCTCCGACCAAGTCCATTGAGCACGCGGAAGCGTTCTTCCTGTGCATTCTCATATGCCATCCTCCGGGCTAGTCCCGAAATCGTGTCACCTCTCTGAACCGTGACGACGTCCAAACGGCGCGGAATCACCTGAGCAGCCTCGTTGGCGCTGATTCTCCGCATTGATTGGAACATCGATCCGAACGGATTCGCACGGCCGGCGGGTGTTATCGTTGCGAAGTGATAGGCGCGATCGCGCGCAAACTCATAGGCAAAGACGGTCACATCAACCTGCGAATTGCCATTGTTAACTCGCACCTGACCATAGACCGCCGACAAGCCATTGACTGTGGTGCGGTCAAGCGTCTGCGGCTCAAGCCTGTTATCCTCTCCGCCGAGGCTTGCGAATTGTTGTCTTACATAGCTCGCCAAATCGCCCGAATAGCTCGCGAGAGTAAGCTGCCCCTGCCCGCCCTGGCCATTGATGCTGACTGCACGCGTGGAGTTGACCATGTAATACCCCTGCGGCGCGGTAAAGCTTAGACGCAGCTCAGGATGAATGAATCGGCTTCCTTCAATCACTCCTTGAGAAGGGTCATCCCCGTATATCAATCCATCGATCCGCGCGAGGAAGGTGTCGCGATTCGTGACAGTTCCCGGTAGATCTTTCGACGCAGTGAGAGCGCGTTGAACTCGACTCGCAGGCTCCGGGTGCGTCGATGCCCAGGCGGGTACGCTTGCATTACGCCCTTGAAGCCGAGCATCGAGCGAGTTTTGAGCTGCGAGACTCGCCAGCACGGTGCCCATCGCGTCGGGATCATAGCCAGCACTCGTCAGATACTGGATACCCAAATCATCAGCCTGTGTCTCTTGAGAGCGCGAAAACCTGAGGGTGAGAAGCTGCGAACCTTGCAAGAACCCGCGCGATACGGTGTTGCCAATCGAGCTGTCACCAAGCAGCACCCCAGAAAGCACCGCGCCGAGCATTCCGCCGATCTGGTTGCGCTGTGCCCGTTGCTGGCGCCTTTGAGAGTGCCGCGCGGCGACATGGCCAACTTCATGCCCCAGAACAGCAGCAAGCTCTGCCTCATTATTCATGAGAGTGACCAGCTGCCGTGTGGTGTAGATATAACCGCCAGGTACGGCAAAAGCGTTGTTCACGGGCGAATTGAGTAGGCTCACGGTAAAGCTCTCGCGTGCATTTCCGAGGCCCGACTGCACCGCGATATTCTTACCGATCTGCTCGACATATTGCGCTTGGCTGCCGCTCATCGCGCCGCCGAATTGATTGAGCAATTGCGGGTGGAATTCAGCGCCCTGCTGCGCCTCACTTGTGGTGATCGGGGTGGAGGCCGATGGGATTTCGCCGCCTCCCATGCATCCTGTCAGAGCAAGCGCAAGCGTCGCCGTGCCTGCCAATCCGATTTTGCGCCAAGTGTTGGCCATCGTGTCTCTCCCGCCTTCGAACAACCCCTTGGAATGAACGATAGAGGGAAAGCAGCGTCACGAGCAAGCCCTGCTCAGATGAATTGAAGTGTTCAGCCGCCAAGTTCAAGGAATCGCTTTTCACGCAATTCCAGGATCGCCGCACTATCCATTTTACCAAGCTTATCAAGCTCTTCACCAATAGCCTTGCCAAGCGTGATCGCCATGCCTTGCGGATCACGATGCGCGCCGCCGATAGGTTCTTTTACAATTCTGTCGATCACACCGAGCCGCTTTAAATGCTGAGCAGTGATCTTCATCGCCTGCGCAGCATCGGCCGCCTTGTCTGACGTGCGCCAAAGAATCGATGCGCAACCCTCGGGCGAGATTACCGAATAGACAGCATGCTCCAGCATGAGCACGCGCTCAGCGCTGGCCAAGGCGACCGCTCCGCCTGAGCCGCCTTCGCCCACGATGACCGACACCATCGGTGTGGGAAGCCCAAGGCACGCTTCGGTTGAGCGAGCGATCGCTTCTGCCTGACCACGTTCTTCGGCTTCAATGCCTGGAAACGCGCCAGATGTGTCAACAAGTGTGACAACTGGCAGACCAAAACGGCCCGCGAGTTCCATAAGGCGGATTGCCTTGCGATAGCCCTCTGGTTTTCCCATGCCGAAATTGTGCTTGATGCGGGACTGGGTGTCGTGGCCTTTTTCATGGCCGACGACCATCACGCGCCGGTCCCCCAGCTTGGCGAACCCGCCCAAGATCGCCTCATCATCGGCGAAGTTACGGTCCCCGCCCAGCGGTATGAAATCGGTGAAAGCATGTTCAATGTAGTCGCGAAAATGCGGGCGCTGCGGATGGCGTGCCACTTGCGTTTTCTGCCACGGCGTCAACGAGGCATAGGTCGAGGCGAGAAGCTCGCCGCTTTTGACCTCAAGCCGCTCAATCTCAGATGCCACATCGACACCTTCATCACTCTCCAGCGCGCGCATCTCCTTGATCCGCAGCTCGAGGCTTGCAACCGGCTTTTCAAATTCGAGGTAAGAAATCATGGCTCCCGCGCTAGTCCTTAGCGTCGCGCCGGGCAAGAGGGTGGCGCGAGTTTACCAACTCTACCAACCGGGCGGCATCGACATGAGTGTATATCTGCGTAGTCGCGATATCGGCATGACCAAGAAGCGTCTGAAGAACTCGCAAGTCTGCCCCGCCCTCCAGAAGATGGGTGGCAAAAGCATGTCGCAAGACATGCGGAGAAATGCCAGTAGGATCGAGATCAGCCCTTGCCGCAAGTTCTTTCAGAAGCTGAAAAAGCCGGATACGTGACAGATGCTTGCCGCCTCTTGAAGGGAAGAGAAAACGCGATTTTGAATCGCCAGGCCTTATCTCCAACCAGACTGTAATCGCCTCTTTGGCCCGTTCGCTAACCGGCACCATGCGCGCCTGCCCCCCTTTACCCATCACTGTCAGAAGCGGCGCGTCGCGGGGAACTGCGCTCAACGGCAGGCTCACCAGCTCAGTCGCACGGAGGCCTGATCCATAAAGCAATTCGAGCAGCGCCAATTGCCTGACGGCAGCTGGCCTGCCGCTGCCTGCCTCCAATTCAGCACGGGCGAACAGAGCATCGACCGCCTCGTGGCTTAAGACCTTGGGAAGCGGACGACGGGCGCGTGGCGCTGGTAAAGCGCCCGAAGGATCATCTTCGCGCCAGCCTTCCTCAAGCGCAAATCCGAAGAATTGGCGCAGCGCAGAAGTCTTGCGAGCAATCGTTGAAGGGGCCAGATCGCTCCATGCCCCCGCCAGCTTGGCAACAGAGGCACGCGGCGCTTTCGCAAGATCTCCCAGAAGCTCTTCGGCGCCATCAAGGTCACGAGTGTATGCCGCAAGAGTATTGGTCGAAGCCCCTCGCTCGGCTGCGAGCATATCGAGAAAGTCCCTTGTCGCATCGGACATGGGCTATCTCACCCGCGCGCGACCGCCTCTGCGGCGATCATCCGGGCTTCGGCCTCAAGCCCAACTTCATTGAGCGCTGAGACTAGGTGATAAAGATGCAGCGGGGTCATCTGGCTCCAGCTTTCGCCCTGCATGCCAAGCCCAGCAAGCAGTGCGACCAAGGCAGTATTCTCCACCTCTGCGGCACGAGTGATCATTCGAGTCCATCGAGTCTGGCGGGAGAAATCCACGCCCACCTGCGCGCCATAGCCCGTCATATCACCACTTGGCAGACGGCCAAGCCCGCCCAAACCTGCAATCAGGAAGCCAGATTTTCGTGCCTCGTCGCTGTCATCATTGCTCAGAAATCCGTCCATGCCGGTGATACTAACGGTGTCGCCATCGGGATCTGCGAGAGCCAAGAGGCCCCAAGCCAGTGAACCTTCTTCAACCACGGGGTTCCACGCTAGGGCATCGCGGTCGAGGCCAGCGGTCAGCATCGAGCCGATCAGCGTCGGCGCGTCTGACAATGCTTGAGTCGAAGGCGGAATACGCGCCGCAGCATAGGCGGTGAGGACCTGTCCCCCAAAACTGCTACCCTCTTCGCCCCAGAGGTCGCGCATCGCGCTGATCCGAGCTGCTGGATCAGGCACAACATAGGCGTCTCTCAGTCGAGTGGCGCGCTGTGCCGCCTCTCCGCGCAGCCCCTCATTATTGTAAAGCTCGCTGTAGAGCCCAATCAATGCACTAGACGAGAAGACCCCCCGCGATGCGGCGTATTCGGCATAGTCGATACGTTGCGCCAATGGTACTGAGGCCGATGTGGCCCCTGCCAAACGATAGTAGGATCCTGAGCGGCCATCCAAGGCGGTGGACAGAATAGTGTCCGGGATCGCTTCGCCCACGGCATTTGCCAGTGAGAAGCGCCAAGGCGTGATTGCATCAACCCCGTCCCACTCGACGGTGGTTCCACCGCGCCCTCGGCCCGCTGCCCCGGCAAAACGCTGTGCCAGCAAGAGGTCGATCTCAGGCGCGATCTCCTCGTTCTGGGCCGAATTAAGCTGGCGCGAGGCAAGCGCTCCCTCCCCAGCATAGGCATTGCAGATCGCAGAGAGCATCACCCATTGCGGATCGTCAGGTTTCGATTCTTGGAACCTGACCGCTGGACATGCCCCCACAATATCACTCGCGCCGATGTAGGCGATCAGCGCTTCCTGTGTGATCGCTGCATTCCAATTGCCCGTGTCGATATCCTGCACAATCGCGCGAGCGAGAGCAAACTCGCCGATCGAATTGAGCACGCCTGCTCTTAAGGCAGCAAACTCGACCGGGTTCATTCCCTCTGGTGCTGCATAGCGACTAACAAGAGCGCGGCGGACCATGATGTGCCCCCAGCGCGAAACCAGCGGCCCTTTGGTGCCAGTAAGGATGGCGCGGACAAGGTTTTGCGGCTGTCTGGCAAGCGAATTGGTCGGCAAACCGCCTTCGGACGGCGCCAGCACACCCACCTGCGCCAAGGAACGGCGCGCAGCTGGCGGAATATCATATTGCGGCTTTAGCCCGAGCAAATCGTCGAGTTCGTCAGTTGAGAGCTCTTCCAATTCTTCGATGCTCGGCAGTCCTGAAAGCTCCTCTGCAGAAAGCTGAGGCACGTCTGGCAGTGGACCAGATTGTGGGACGCTGCCCGGCAGCACTGGTGCAGCTGGCGCAACGCCAGGCGCCACCGGGGCTATAGGCGCAACGGCCGGATCAGCCGTGGGCTGAGGAGCCGTAGCGGGCGCCGGTGTCGGATCGTCAAAGCCAGGCGGCAGCAGTGATTCCGGAGCATCTTGCGCGCTGGCAAAACCGGCCAGCGACACGCCAGCGATTGCGCCTGCGACAGCGAGAGCTGCTACGCCTGCGGACAAGCGCTTCATGGCTGTGACTCCGTCTGAGAAGGAAGCGAAACTGTTTGAACTATCGGGTGCAGCGGTTCTTCACCACCATCAACATAGGCTAGCGTGAGCACCACAAGGAGCGCTCCCATAGCATAAAACGCATACCGCCGTATTGCCGAACCCACAGGCGCAGAGAGGGAGGAGCTAGACATTTGTGATCGCGGATCGGTGTACACAGGAACCTTGATTGCTTTGTCAGACATATTGCGCGCGCTCTACCCCAAGTCTAGGCCCAGAAGGAATAGGGAAGTTGAAACACGAAGATTCTGGGTCTGGGATGAGCGAGCACAAAGGGATGGACACGGGCCTGGCCGCCCGATTGGCTGAACGCATTACCCAGCCTATCGTCTTGGTTGGTCTGATGGGCGTGGGCAAATCCACCGTCGGCCGCAGGCTAGCTGAGATGCTGGGCCGCGACTTTGTTGATGCTGATGAGGCAATCGAGGAAGCAGCACAACGTTCAATCTCAGAGATATTCGAAGAGCATGGCGAGGCCTATTTTCGCGACGGTGAACGCCGCGTGATTGGCCGGTTGATGGAGGAAAGCGCGGGCGTGATTGCCACCGGTGGTGGTGCCTTTGTCGATCCCGAAACACGCAAGCTTATCCTGGAAAAGGCCATTGCAGTGTGGATCCACTCCGACATTGACACGCTGGTTGAACGCACGTCCCGGCGCAACACACGCCCTCTGTTAAAGGACGGCAATCACAGAGAAATTCTGACTCGTCTGTTTAATGAACGTGAGCCTTTCTACAGTCAGGCACAGATCAAAGTGACTAGCAAAGACGCCCCGCATGCTGAAACGGCTTGCGCGATTATTGAGGCAATTGACCAATGGCTGTGAATTCTGTCGAAACCATCCCCGTTGAATTGGGTGGCCGATCTTACGACGTAGTGGTGGGCGAAGGGTTGTTAGACGAAATCGCGTCTCTCGCGGCGCCTTTCCTCAAAACCTACAACAATCGACCGGTCCCCATCGTGGCTGATACCAATGCCAAGAGGCATCATGGTGCCCGGATTGAAGCATCTCTTTCGTCTGCCGGGTTTGAAGCGACCTGGTATGATGTTACCCCCGGAGAGGCCTCGAAGAGTTGGGAGAGCCTTGAGCAGCTTACCGATTGGCTGCTCAATCTTGGCATCACGCGCTCGGACCACATTTTTGCGCTCGGTGGCGGAGTTGTCGGTGATCTTGTGGGTTTTGCCTCAGCCATTCTCAAACGCGGATGCGGCTTTGTGCAATTGCCGACCACTTTGCTTTCGCAGGTCGACAGTTCAGTGGGCGGCAAGACCGCGATCAACACAAGCGCTGGCAAGAATATGATCGGAGCATTCCATCAGCCATCGCTGGTACTGGCCGACACAACATCGCTGGGCTCCCTGCCCGACCGTGAAATGCGTGCGGGCTATGCCGAAGTCATCAAATATGGGCTTTTGGGCGATGCCGAGTTTTTCGCCTGGCTCGAAGACAACGGCGCGGATGTTCTAGCCAGAGAAGCAGAGCAGCTCGAATACGCCATCGCCACCAGCATTCGCGCCAAAGCGCGAATCGTTGCCGAGGACGAGCGCGAGACTTCAGGTGTTCGCGCACTCCTGAATCTGGGTCACACTTTCGGTCATGCCTTGGAGGCGGAGACAGGCTTTTCGGATCGACTATTGCACGGTGAAGCGGTGGCGCTCGGCATGGTGCTGGCAGCGCGGTATTCGGCTAGGCGAGGAGAAATGTTGGGCCAAGATGCGAACCGTGCCGCCATTGCAATCGGCGCATCGGGCTTGCCCGCCGAAATCTCCGATCTCGCCCTCGCTTGCGATGGTCAGACCCTGGTCGATCATATGCGCCACGACAAGAAAATGGAGGGTTCAGGCACTCTCCCCTTCCTCCTTTTGAAAGGCCTTGGCGAGGCGTATCTCGCCCGCGATGTCGAGCTTAATGATGTGGCCAAGTTCTTGGATGAGGAGCTGGCATGACCCGCTTTATCGATCTGTCGATCCCCATCACAAATGATGTCATCTCTGACCCCGAGGTCATGCGTCCCAAAGTCACTTACATGACCCATGAGGACACGTGGCAGCAAATCGCCATGTTCTTCCCCGGGCTCGAAAAGGACGATCTGCCCGATGGTGAAGGCTGGGCGGTCGAGATGCTCGAGCTTTCCACCCACAACGGCACCCATATGGACGCGCCTTGGCATTATCACTCGACCACAGACGCTGGCGCAGCTCCTGCCCCAAGCATCGACGAAGCCCCTCTCGACCGGTTTTTGAGGCCCGGTGTAAAGCTCGACTTCTCCCATTTGCCCAACGGTCATGTGGTGGGCGCGGCTGAGCTGGAAGAGGCTTTCGCCAAGATCGACTACGATCTCCAACCGCTTGATATCGTTCTCATTCAATCAGGCGCCGTCTACGGCACTGATAACTTCACCGACCAAGGTGTCGGCCTTGGTGCTGAAGCGACGCTCTGGCTAACCCAACGTGGCGTCGAGGTCGTTGGCACCGATGCCTGGAGCTGGGATGCACCTTTCAGCCATACGGCAAAACGCTGGGCGGAAAATCGAGATCCGCAAATCATCTGGGAGGGCCACAAGGCGGGTCGCATTCGGCCTTATTACCAGATCGAAAAGCTCACCAATCTTGAAAGTCTGCCTGCGCATGGCTTTACCTTCAGCTGCTTCCCGGTGAAGATCGAACGCGCCAGCGCCGGATGGATCCGAGCTGTCGCAATGATTGAAGAGTAAAACGAGCGATGAACGGTCAAGTGATCATCCTCAACGGCGTGAGCAGCTCTGGCAAAACCACGCTTGCCAAGGCCATCCAGAAATACGGGCAGGACATCTGGCTGCACGTTGCGATGGACACATTCATGGCGATGCTGCCCGACGGCAAAGAGTTTGAACGCGAGTGGTTCCCCATGACTGAGGTCGAGCGCGTTGGAGAAAAGCTTCCGCAGATCGGCAATGGTCCGAGCGGCGAAAACCTTCTGACCCAGATGCGCCAGTTGGTTGAACGCATGGCAGAGGCCGGGTTCAATGTCATCGTTGACGAAGTCGCTGATGGACTTGCCATCGCCGATTACCGGCGTCGGCTTGGCACTTCATGCCTTGTCGTCAAAGTCGACGCCCCGCTCTCCGAACTCGAGCGCAGAGAGCGCGAACGAGGCGATCGGCTGATTGGTCTCGCGCGCGAGCAATCACCGCGCATTCACGCGGGCATCGAATACGATTTGGAAGTGGACACACACTCAGAAACGCCCGACGCGTTGGCGCGCCGTGTCCTGGAGAGCATATCCTAGCTCGCTGGACGCGGCAGTTTCGTAACTTTGCTGGAAGTGTCCTCGCTCGACTCTTCGGCTTCCATCATCGCGTCATGCTCCGCAAAAAGCCGCTCGATCTCAGCACGCTTTTCCAAGAGCGTTTGAGCGATCCCGGGAGCCAAACTCTCGCCATCGCCGATTTGTCCGAGCAATCCAGCAATATCGCTCACCGTCGCCTCGCGGCCAGTTTTGAAGAACTGGCCTCGTCGGTCGAAATATCCAGTGCCCTTTCGTGCCACGACATAATCCCTTCAGTTTTTCCGCACGGTATAATCCCGAGTCGGAGATTGGATGATTCAACAATCGCATGAAGAGTGCCAGAACAACTGTGTAAAATTACATCAAATGACCTATTAAGGAACAACTGCTAGCGAAAAGTTTCCAGCAAGCCTTAGCTTATGTCTTTGGCACGAAGCTTGGTTGTCGTTAACGCCGAAAGCTATTCGAGCTCCAAGATGACTGCATCCACTGCAAGACTCTCGCCTTCTGCGGCGTTAACCTTTGCAATAACCGCTTCTTTTTCAGCACGAAGAATGTTTTCCATTTTCATCGCTTCAACCGTTGCCAGCGGCTGTCCGGGCTGAACCGTTTCGCCTTCGCTCACATGCAGCTTTACCAACATGCCAGGCATTGGGCAGATGAGCATTTTGGAAAGGTCAGGCGGCTGTTTCTCGATCATATGCCCTTCGTGGGCAGTAAGACGAGCAGGCAGCACCAAAGCCTGATGTGAAGCGCCGCGTGTGGTGATGCGCCAGCGTACGCCATCGCGTTCCACTTGGATCACCATTTCATTATCGCCAGTGACGTTTGCAAAGGTCTGACCCACGCTCCAATCCCAGGTGCCGTTCAACCGAACACCATCGACGGTAGCGCCGCCTTCTTCGAGCATCACGTCAAAGCTTTGGCTGCCGATCTTGACCATCCAATGCGATGGCGGATTGCCGACACCAGCGAGTTTTCCAGAGATCTTGCCCGCCCGCACTTGAGTGTCGAACTCGGCCCCCGCGAAGAGCGCGGCCAATTGACGCAAGTGCTCATCGCTCGCAGGGGCTCCTGTGAATCCTTCGGGATACTCCTCAGCAATAAAGCCCGTCGTGAGTTCTCCCGAACGGAACCGCTCATGCTGCATGATTGCGCTTAGGAAATCGACGTTGTGACCAAGCCCTTTAATGCGGAAACTATCAAGCGCTTCGATCTGAAGGTCAGCAGCCTCTTCGCGTGTTGGGGCCCACGTGATGAGCTTTGCGATCATTGGATCGTAGAACATCGATACCTCGCCGCCTTCAAAGACGCCGTCATCGACGCGCACGCTGCCATTACCACGCGCCACACCGCGGCGCGGCTTTCCAGCGACTTCACCATCGTCGCTCCAGCCTTCGATCGAGGGCGAATACTCAATTAGGCGACCGGTTGACGGTAAGAACCCGCGATAGGGGTCTTCGGCATAGACGCGGTTCTCAATCGACCAACCGTCAATGCCAATGTCGTCCTGCGTCATCTCAAGCTTCTCACCCGCTGCCACCCGGATCATCTGCTCTACCAGATCGACACCCGTGATCGCTTCGGTCACCGGATGCTCCACCTGAAGGCGCGTATTCATTTCAAGGAAGTAGAAGCTCTCCCCGGTCTTATCCGCACCTGAGACAATCAGCTCGACCGTACCAGCGGAATGGTAATCCACCGCCTTGGAAAGAGCGACACATTGCTCGCCCATGGCTTTGCGCATTTTCTCTGTGACAAAGGGCGACGGAGCCTCTTCGACAACCTTTTGGTGGCGACGCTGGATCGAGCATTCCCGCTCGTTCAGATAGAGCGTGTTGCCATGCTTATCGCCGAGGATCTGGATTTCGATATGGCGCGGGTTCTCGATGAATTTCTCAATGAAAACACGGTCATCGCCAAAGGAATTAAGGCCTTCGCGCTTCGTGGCTTCAAACCCTTCGCGCACGTCTTTCTCAGACCACGCCAGCCGCATACCCTTGCCCCCGCCGCCAGCGGAAGCCTTCATCATTACAGGGTAGCCAATATCATCGGAAATCTCGACCGCATGATCGGTGTCGCGGATTTCTCCGACGAAGCCGGGGACGACGTTGACGCCCGCCTCTTTGGCGAGCTTCTTCGATTCAATCTTATCGCCCATTGCGGCGATTGCGCCTGCTGGCGGGCCGATAAA
Organism: uncultured Erythrobacter sp.; assembly: GCF_947502395.1. Classification (GTDB taxonomy): domain Bacteria; phylum Pseudomonadota; class Alphaproteobacteria; order Sphingomonadales; family Sphingomonadaceae; genus Erythrobacter. The sequence goes on along the minus strand of NZ_CANMZM010000001.1, from coordinate 111,617 downwards.
GGCGATGTTCTCTGCCTCAAGCGCTTCCACAAAGCTCGCGCGCTCTGAGAGGAAGCCGTATCCAGGGTGCACTGCCTCAGCGCCAGTTTCCTTACACGCCGCGATGATCTTTTCAGGGATCAAATAGCTTTCCGCCGCAGGCGAGGCACCGATATGCACCGCTTCGTCCGCCATACGCACAAATGGCGCATTACGATCCGCGTCGGAATACACCGCAACCGTCGCAATCCCCATCTTGCGAGCGGTCTGAAACACACGGCAAGCGATCTCGCCGCGATTGGCCACCAGTATCTTTGAAAACATATCAGCCTTTGAAATTCATCTCTCTTGAACGTCCGCATAGCCGATTAACGCCTCCGCGTAAGCCCCCACACCGCGTCTTTCGCTCTCACCCCTTACGAGAGTGCCAACCGCCTCAGCCAAAGACTCAAGATTTGTAGCGTTCAGTGCCTTCAACGGTTCCACATAAATCCCGATTGTGAAGAGAATTGCGCCGGTTTGCGGGAGGCGGCGAAGGGTTTGCCTCTCTGAGCGAACAAACAGCGCGTCCCCCGCATTCTCGGCAGTCACATGGGCAAACTGCTCTTGCGGTCCACCGGCTGCGAGCCAACGGCGGTCACCGGTCGCAGCAATAAACCAATTGCAGCGACCGTAGATTGCGCCGGGTTTGAGCGTCTCCATAAAGCGGTCCACCCCGGTCGCGAGTTGTTCCTCATACCCGGCAATCGGAGCATGAAGCGCTCGCAAGGGGAGGCCAATTTTTTCCTTGGGATGCCAGTCCGAAGGCCAAGCCACCGCAGCTCCGATCAGCCGATATTGGTCGTCACCCACCGCCTTGGTGAGCAGGCACATATCTTCGTGAGATGCGAGAGCCGCCTCACAAAGCCCGCCTTCTATACCAAGCATTTGCGCCAATTCCTGGCCCGGAGCATCCTCCGCTGGAGTAAGCTGCACACCCCCAGGCCAGTCAGCGAAGCCTTGTGCCCTTGCTCCAAGGTTGGGATCAGGCTGAAGCCATTCAGCCTCGCTCAACCGATTGAGCCCCATCCGTAATTGCCCTCCCCCACGCGCGTTGGGGAGGAGGGCATTGACGGAGAAACCGAGGGTCATCCTATTCCGCCGGTTCTGCCTGCTTGCATGCCCGCGCGGGTTCTTCCTGTTGTAGAGCTGTCAGGCCCAGTTTCGCGAACAAAGCGCCATCGCTGTCGTCGCCTGCATTCGGCGCGGTCAGTAATTTGTCGCCGGTGAAGATCGAGTTTGCCCCTGCAAGGAAGCACAGAGCCTGCGTCGCCTCTGACATGCTCTCGCGGCCAGCGGACAGGCGCACCATCGACATCGGCATAGTGATCCGCGCCACCGCTACCGTGCGCACAAACTCAATATCGTCAATCTTGGCCATTGGCGTATCAGCGAGCATATCTCCCAGAACCGTGCCCTTCACCGGGACCAAAGCGTTCACCGGAACACTCTCGGGGTGCTCCTCTAAAGTCGCGAGCGTATGAACAAAGCCCACTCGGTCCTCGCGCGTTTCGCCCATGCCGATGATACCGCCAGAGCACACATTGATCCCGGCACCGCGCACATGATCCAGTGTATCAAGACGGCTTTGGAAATCGCGGGTTGAGATTACGCGCTCGTAATATTCGGGTGAGGAATCAATGTTGTGATTGTAGTAATCGAGCCCTGCTTCGGCCAGCATGTCGGCTTGATGCGGCTCCAACATGCCAAGGGTCATGCAGGTCTCCAGACCCATATCGCGCACGCCTTTCACGACCTCGACAAGCGCGGGCATGTCGCGGTCTTTGGGATTGCGCCAAGCCGCTCCCATGCAGAACCTTTGCGAACCTTGATCTTTGGCTTGGGCTGCGCGTTGCAACACTGCTTGCACATCCATCAGCTTGGTCGCTTCGACGCCGCTGTCCGCCTTCACCGACTGCGAGCAATAGCCGCAATCTTCCGGGCAACCGCCGGTCTTGATGCTGAGCAGCGTGCAAAGCTGGATCTGCTCGGGCGGGTGGTTTTCCCGGTGCACGCTGGCCGCTTGGAAAAGCAGCTCGGTGAACGGGAGGTTGAAGAGGTCCGCGATCTCTTCGCGGGTCCAATCGTTGCGGATGGGGGTCACTTCTTTCAAAACTCCGTACGCCCTGAGCCTGTCGAAGGGCCGTTTTTCATTGGGTCCGTTGCTCGAAGGAAGAGCGGTGCTTCGACAGGCTCAGCACGAACGGCTAATTTGGCTTAGAGTTACTCCGCAGCCTCATCAAGGCTATCCAGCGGCGGCATATTGTGGCCTAGCATGGTGAGAATATCGGCGGCACACTCTACAACGTTTGAGCCCGGCCCATAAATTCCCGACACCCCCGCTTCACGAAGGAAATCATAGTCTTGCGGCGGGATCACTCCGCCTGCGGTGACTTTGATATCGGGGCGGCCTGCTTCGCGCAGCAAACGGATGATCTCTGGGATCAACGTCTTGTGCCCAGCGGCAAGGCTTGAGCAGCCTACCACATCAACGTCTTTTGCCAACGCCATCGCACACGCCTCAGGCGGGGTTTGGAACAGCGGGCCAGAAACCACTTCAAATCCCATATCGGCAAACGCGCTTGCGATCACATTCGCGCCTCGGTCGTGGCCGTCTTGGCCCATTTTGGCGACCATCATCCGCGGTTTGCGGCCCAAGCGGCGACCAACAGCCTCCACCCCGTCGGTCACCTGAGCCCAGCGTTGATCGAACTCGTATGCGCTCTTGTAGACGCCAGAAACCGGCTTTGGCGTCGCATCGTGACGACCAAAGACTTCTTCCATCGCTGCCGAAATCTCACCCAAGGTCGCATCATGGCGCGCGGCTTCAACTGCCCTTGCAAGTAGGTTCACATCAGCCTGTTCTTCGAGCTCAGCTATTTGGGAGGGCGGTAGCGGGACTCCGCTGTCATCGCGCCCGGTTTCAACCGCCTCACGGTGCACTTCCGGGTTCGCGGTAGCTGCTGCCGAAAGCGCCTTGAGTGCAGCCTGACACGCTGCCTCATCGCGATTGGCGCGCACTTCCGCCAGTCGCTTGATCTGCCCTGCCCGCACAGCTGCGTTGTCGACTTCGAGCGTATCGATCAGCTCTTCATCCTCTGGCTGATACTTGTTCACGCCGACGATCACGGTCTTGCCCTGATCGATCATGGTCTGTTTCTCGGCCGCCGCCCGCTCAATCTCCGCCTTGGGAGCCCCGGTGCCAACGTAAGCAGTCATGCCGCCTGCCTCATCAACCTTTGCCATAAGCGCCCGCGCGTCTTCGACCAGTTTCGAAGTGAGCGCCTCAACATAATGCGAGCCGCCCAGCGGATCGACGACATTAGTGATGCCGCTTTCCTCTTGCAGCACCAATTGCGTGTTGCGGGCAATGCGGGCGGAGAAGTCGGTGGGAAGCGCAATGGCTTCGTCCAGTGCATTGGTGTGGAGCGATTGCGTGCCGCCCAGCACCGCCGCCATCGCCTCGATCGTGGTGCGGATGACGTTGTTGTAGGGATCCTGCTCCTGCAAGCTCACGCCCGAAGTCTGACAGTGGGTACGCAGCATCTTGGAGCGCTCAGACTTGGCACCCAGCCCGTCCATCACTTCGTACCAAAGCGTGCGCGCGGCGCGCAGTTTGGCGATCTCCATGAAGAAGTTCATGCCGATGCCGAAGAAGAACGACAGCCGTCCTGCAAACGCATCAATATCGAGACCGGTTGCCATTGCACGGGTCGCATATTCCTTGCCATCGGCAATGGTGAAGGCAAGCTCCTGCACTGCCGTCGCGCCTGCTTCGTGCATGTGATAGCCAGAGATCGAAATGCTGTTGAATTTCGGCATATTGGCCGAGGTGTAGCCAATGATATCTGAGATAATCCGCATCGAGGGCTCTGGCGGATAGATATAGGTGTTGCGGACCATGAACTCTTTTAAGATGTCGTTCTGAATGGTTCCGGCAAGTTTTTCCTGAGACACACCCGAACGCTCAGCCGCCACGATATAGAACGCAAGAACCGGGATCACCGCGCCGTTCATGGTCATCGAGACGGACATGGTGTCCAAAGGGATTTGATCAAACAGGATCTCCATATCGGCGACCGTATCGATTGCCACGCCCGCCTTGCCGACATCGCCAACAACGCGCGGGTGATCACTGTCATACCCACGGTGGGTGGCTAGGTCGAAGGCCACCGAAAGACCCTTCTGACCCGCAGCCAGATTGCGACGATAGAACGCATTCGATTCCTCGGCCGTCGAGAACCCCGCATATTGCCGGATCGTCCATGGGCGGCCTGCGTACATCGATGCCTTCACCCCGCGCGTAAACGGCGCAAATCCGGGAAGGCCGGGGTCCCAACCCTCATGGTCTTCGGCGGTGTAGAGGGGCTTAATCTCGAAGCCTTCCGGCGTTTGCCATCCAAGCTCGCGGCCTTTGACCTCTTTATCCGCAAGAGCCGCCCAATCGGTAGGAGTCAGTTTTTCAGTCATACGCACCCTCTAGAATCAAAAAGGGAGCGGCGCAAAGGCACCGCTCCCCCTTTTTCGAATGGTATTTACTGGCCTTTGAATTCGGCTTTGCGCTTCTCGAGGAAAGCCATGCCGCCTTCCATCGCATCTTGGCTTGCCCCGGCAAGGCGTTGGCCCTCTGCTTCGGCGAGGAAGACTTGCTCCAAGCTGCCATCTGCAGCGAGCGCGATGTTGCGCTTCATTGTCTTGATCGCCACCGTGGGGCCATTGGCGAGTTTTTCTGCCAGCGCGCGCGCTTCGGTCATCAGATCGGCGTCCTCGACACATTTGTATGCCAAGCCCCATTCCGCAGCCTGTTCGCCGCCGATTTTCTCGCCCAGCATCATCATGCGCGTTGCGCGCACACGGCCAATTGCGCGGGTGAGGAGCCAAGTGGAACCGCCATCAGGCACAAGGCCGATGTTTACGAAGGCTTGGAGGAAATAGGCGCTTTTGCCGACAATGGTGAAATCCGCTGCAAGAGCGAGTGAGCAGCCCACACCTGCCGCCGGGCCATTCACTGCGCAAATCACCGGGACCTCAGCGCGGATCAGCTGACTGATCGCGGGGTTGTAGTGCATAGTGAGCGCTTCGTGGCTGCCGCCTTTGGAGCCAAGCGCGCTGCCATCGCCGCGTGCCGACAAGTCAGCGCCTGAGCAAAACCCTTTGCCCTCACCCGTGATCAGCACTGCTCGGGCCCGATCATCTTCTGGGCCAAGGTCATAGAACGCCTGACCGATCTCATCGGCCATTTGCGGAGCCATAGCGTTCAAGCGATCCGGCTTGTTCAGCGTCAGGATCATCAGCGGTCCGTCGCGTTCCACTTTGATGGTTTGGTAGGTCACTTGGCTCTCTCCAGAATCTTCGATTTTGCGTTTCGTTTGGAAACGGTTTGCCTTGACGTTCGCGTCAACACAAGTCCGCAGGGACGCGCTACGTCACTTCTTGGCGTTTGAGGCCCGATCAGTGGGCTTCTTTGGGCGTTTCCATGATCTCGGTCAGCATGCCCTGCATATCCTTAGGGTGCAGGAAGAAGATCGGCGTGCCGTGGGCGCCAATGCGCGTGGGACCAAGGATGCGTTTGCCGATGCCCTCAAAATGCGCGCGCGCTTTGTCGATATCGGGCACTTCGAAGCAGACATGATGCTGACCGCCTGCGGGGTTCTTTGCAAGGAAGCCGTTGATCGGAGAGCTCTCGTCAAAAGGCTCGATCAGCTCAAGCTGCGTGCCGTTCATTCCGCTGTCTGTGGGTGTATCGATAAAGCAGACTTTGACGCCCTGCTCAGGCAGGTCAAAGGGCTCGGTGATTTGGCTAGCGCCCATCGTGTCACGATAATGCGCGATGGAATCGGCGATGGAGGGCGTTGCGATCCCGATATGGTTTAGGCGGCCTAGTTTCATTTGGTCATTCCATATCTCAAAGAAGAACAAGGTACCCTGTCATCGTGCACATGATACCAATGCAAACGAATATGCCGATGCTGGGCCAATTGTGAAAGCGCAGTTCCTTGGTTTCACCGTCGATATGCCAGTTTTGGGGGCTGCGGTAGATGCGGTAGGCAATGAATGCGCAGCCGGCAGTCGCGATGAGCATGGCAAGCGGTAGCAGCAATTCACTCATCACGTTTTCCAACCCATTCGTCATGCTGAACTTGTTTCAGCATCCATTGCGCAACCAAGACCCAGCTCCGCCAAACGATAGATGGACCCTGAAACAAGTTCAGGGTGACGCGGAAATGCTAGCTGCGTGCTATGGTGTTCTTGGACTAGACAGAACGAATGCAGTTAAGATCAGCGTCCCTACTGCGGTCCAAAAAGATACTCGAATAATCAGTTCCTTAGCTGTCATCAGGGCTCACAACGGAATATTGTCGTGTTTCTTCCAAGGGTTCTCCAACTGCTTCGTCCGCAGCTTCCTTAGCCCCAGCGCAACCCGCCGGCGCGTCGAGTGCGGGTGGATCACCTCGTCGATATAGCCACGGCTCGCCGCCACAAACGGATTGGCGAAGCGGTCTTCGTATTCCTTGGTTTTCTCCGCGATTTTCTCGGCATCGCCGCGGTCTTGGCGGAAGATGATCTCCACCGCGCCTTTGGCTCCCATCACAGCAATCTCTGCGGTGGGCCAGGCGTAGTTTAGGTCTCCGCGAAGGTGCTTTGACGCCATCACATCATACGCGCCGCCATAGGCTTTGCGGGTAATGATCGTGATCTTGGGCACAGTCGCCTCGCCGTATGCGAAGAGCAGCTTTGCACCGTGTTTGATGATACCGCCCATTTCTTGGGCCGTGCCGGGCAGGAAGCCGGGGACATCGACGAAGGTCACAATCGGAATATCGAACGCATCGCAGAAACGCACAAAGCGCGCGGCCTTCTTGGACGATGCAATGTCAAGCACGCCGGCAAGCACCATAGGCTGGTTCGCGACGACGCCCACTGTGCGCCCTTCAACCCGGCCAAAGCCGCAGATGATGTTCGCTGCATGCGCGGGCTGAATTTCGAAGAACTCACCCTCATCCAGCGTCTTTGTGATCACCTCATGCATGTCATAAGGCTGGTTCGCATTGTCGGGGATGATTGTGTCCAGCGATGGCTCCAACCGGTCCCATGGGTCATTGGTGGGAAGCTCTGGCGCTTCCTCGCGGTTGGACAGCGGCAGGTAGTTGAAGAACTCGCGTGTGGCGAGCAGCGTTTCAACATCGTTTTCAAACGCGATATCGGCAACGGAAGTCTTGGTCGTGTGGGTGATCGCCCCGCCCAGCTCTTCCTGTGTCACTTCTTCATTGGTGACGGTCTTCACCACCTCAGGGCCGGTCACGAACATGTAGGAGCTGTCCTTCACCATAAAGATGAAGTCGGTCATGGCGGGCGAGTAGACTGCGCCGCCTGCGCATGGCCCCATGATAAGGCTAATCTGAGGGATCACGCCGGAAGCGAGAATGTTTTTCTGGAACACATCCGCATAGCCGCCAAGCGATGCGACGCCTTCCTGAATACGTGCGCCGCCGCTGTCGTTAAGGCCGATTACGGGCGCGCCCACTTTCATCGCGGTGTCCATCACCTTGCAGATTTTCTCGGCGTGGCGCTTTGACAACGAGCCGCCGAAGACGGTGAAGTCTTGGCTAAAAACATAGACTAGTCGGCCGTTGATCGTACCCGAGCCTGTGACTACGCCGTCGCCGGGGATCTTCTGGCTTTCCATGCCAAAATCGACGCAGTCGTGCTCGACATAGGTGTCGACCTCTTCGAACGAGCCTTCGTCCAAAAGCACGTCCAAGCGTTCACGCGCGGTCAGCTTGCCCTTGGCGTGCTGTGCATCGATGCGCTTTTGCCCGCCGCCCATTTTGGCGGCTTCGCGGCGACGTTCCATTTCAGCGATATTGGCAGACATTAAGTGGTCCCTGTTCGAATGTTTGGCCGCTCGTTGCCGGAGCAAAGAAGACGCGTCAACGCTTCAGACTTTCACAACCCCATGTTCGATAAGGCTCTTGGCGCAGTCGATCACGCTTTCCTCAACTGGGCGCGTTTCCCAATCGAGCCGCTCTTTTGAATGGCTCACGTCGCCGTGACGGCTTTTGCCGAGCTCGCTTTTGATCGAGCGGATGCCTGCGTTGAACAGGCTGAGGATGCTCACAAGGAAGTTTGGCATGACCCGTGTTGGCACCTTTTTGGTTTGCTCGGGAGGAAGACCCTCTTTCAACATTTTTGCGACATCGATGAATTTGTAGAACTTGCCCGCTGCCAGGAAACGTTCCCCGCCAAGCCCCGGTTCCTCAAGACATTTGACGTGGAGCGCAGCCGTGTCGCGTGTGTCGACAATCGCAAAGCCAAGGTCAGGCGCCATAGGCACATCGCCTGCGAGGAGTTGTCGCACTATTTCAACGGATGGCGAGAAGTCGGGGTCATCGACCGGGCCCAGCACCATGGATGGATTGACCGAGACAAACTCCATATCGCCGCCCTCTGCGTCGATCCAGTCGCGCGCAGCACGCTCGGCGATAGTTTTGGATTTGACGTAGGGATAGGCATCGGGGTGGTCGATATTGGTCCAGTCGGCCTCGGACACGGTGTAGTTCTTTTCACTGCGGCCATATGCAACGGCGGCCATTGAGCTGGTTTGGACAAAGCGTTCAACACCCGCTTCTTTGGCAAAGCGCAAGGCGCGCAATGTGCCCTCGCGTGCGGGCACGATCATCTCGTTCTCGTCTTTGGGTGTCGAGGCGGCGATGGGTGAGGCGACGTGGGCAACATGGGTGCAGCCGGCAACCGCCTCGGCCCAGCCATCATCCGACATGAGCTCTGCCTCAAAGACTTTGACCTTATCTTGCGGCGGATTGCCAAGACGTTTGCGCAGCATCTCCTCGCTTTTGCCTTTGTTGCGCACTGTTGTATGCACGGTCCAGTCTCGGGCGAGTAACTGCCGGATGAGTTCGCCAGCGATGTATCCGGTGCCGCCGGTTACTAGTACAGTTTTTGCCATGATTAGACCCTCTTTTACGTTCCTTTGCGCTATGGCGTAGCCTCTTGGGGAGAGCGCAGCAATGGGAGGCGTTGAAATCACGACTGCAGATGTTCTTGTGATCGGGGCTGGCATAGCAGGCCTTTCGCTTGGCGCTAGGCTTGCGAGCGAGGCTAACGTGGTCGTGCTGGAGGCGGAGAGCGCACCGGGATATCATGCATCAGGCCGCAGTGTGGCCTTTGCGCATTTTGGGCTTGGCGAGCGGATTGTGCGCACTTTGACCGCAATGAGCATTGAAGAGCTTGCGGCCGATCCACCAGATGACAGAGCTCGCTATGCGCGCCCTCACCCCGCCTTGCACATAGCGCGAACGGATCAGTTGGAAGCGCTGGATGCATTGAGGCAGGTGCACCACGACTTTGGCTGCGATTGTGAGCTGCTTCTAGGTGATGCAGTGCAGAGCTTGGTGCCTGCGCTCAAGATCGGTTCCGATCATGTCCATGGCGCCCTACTCGACCATAGGGCCTTAAAGCTTGATACAGATGCAATGCTCCAAGGGCACTTTCGCGATCTACGCGAACGTGGCGGTGAGGTGATCTGCAGTGCACGGGTACAAGCAATCCGTCGCCTTGGTGGGCACTGGCAGGTCGAGACGAGCGCCGGGCCTTATACTTCCCCACTTTTGGTCAACGCTGCCGGTGCATGGGCCGACGAGATAGCGCGCATGGCTGGTGCCAAGCCTATTGGGATCGATCCGCGCCGTCGCACGGTGATTGCGTTCGAAACACCAAGCGACTTGGCCACGGCAAATTGGCCATTCGTGAAGACGCTTGGCGAAGGCTTCTATCTCTTACCTGAGGGCTCCTCGCAATTGCTCGCATCACCACAGGATGAGGGCAAAAGTGAGCCTTGCGATGCTGCACCCGAAGAGATCGATATCGCGAAAATCGCCCACCGGATTGAAGCGGCAACGGAGCTGAAAATCGCGCGGATTGCCCACTCATGGGCAGGCCTCAGGAGCTTTGCTCCCGACGAGTTACCAGTGGTGGGCTTTGCGCCAGACGCGCCCGGTTTCTTCTGGTTCGCTGGCCAAGGCGGGTACGGTTTCCAAACCTCTTCTGCCCTTGCCGAAATTGGCGAGGCGCTTGCACTACATCAAAACTGCCCGCAGCGGTTTGCAGAGCGGGGTCTGAGCCCCGCGCTGTTCGCACCGGATCGGTTTGTCAGCGCTATCTAAGCAGCACCAATTCCTCAGCCATCGTTGGGTGGATCGCCGTGGTCGCATCAAAATCGGCTTTGGTGAGTCCAGCCTTCACCGCAACAGCCGCTGCTTGCATGATTTCCGGGCTTTCTGGCCCGATCATATGCACGCCGACGATCTTGTCGTTCGCTGCATCAACGATCATTTTGTAAAGCCCACGCTCGCTGCGCCCCGCAACGACGTTCTTCATCGGGCGGAAGTCCGACTGGAAGACGCGCACATTGCCAAGGCTGTTACGCGCCTCGCCTTCGGTCATGCCGACCGATGCAATCGGAGGGTGGCTGAACACCGCACTGGGAATGCAGGAGTGATCGACAGCATAGGGTTTGTCGGGACCAAACACACTGTCGGCAAAGGCTTGGCCCTCGCGAATAGCAACTGGTGTCAGTTGTACCCGGTCGGTCACATCGCCGACCGCGTAGATATAATCGATATTGGTTTTTGAGTATGCATCGACCTTGATCTCGCCCTTTCGGCCGAGTTCGATGCCGACATTTTCGAGCCCCAATCCGTCGATATTGGGAACGCGGCCGGTCGCGATCATTACTTGATCATAGACCCGCTCTTCATGGTTGGTCATTTTGACCAATAATGTGCCGTCTTCTTGTTTGCGGACATACTCAAACTCGACGTTGAAGCAGAATTCGATGCCTTTGGTGAGGCTGATCTGCAGGAGGCGATCCCGCAAAGCTGGATCATAGGCGCGCAGGATCACATCGGATCGGTTCGCGATTGTGACCTTGCTGCCGAATTCATTGAAGATGCCGGCAAACTCATTGGCAATATAGCCACCTCCAGCGATCAAGACGCGTTTTGGCACTTCCTCTAAGTGAAAAGCCTCGTTGGAAGTGATGCAATGCTCATTACCTTCAAATTCAGGCATGTGCGGCTTCGCACCGGTCGCGATCAAGATGTACTTCGCGGTGATCACCTTGCCGCTCGCAAGTGTGATCTCATGATCGCCAGTAATCTCAGCGCGCTCTTCAAAAACCGTCACATTATGGTTCGACAGGGTTTCCCCATAGAGACCTTCCAGCCGCGTCACATCGCGCTGAACAATGTCGCGAAGCCGCACCCAGTCAAAGCTCTTGCCCTCGATGTCCCAGCCGAACTGCTTGGCATCTTCAAGATCTTCGGCAAAGTGCGCGCCGTAGACCAGCATCTTCTTAGGCACACAGCCCCGGATCACGCAGGTGCCGCCGACCCGATATTCTTCTGCCGCAGCTACTCGTGCACCATGCGCTGCCGCAACCCGGCTTGCGCGCACACCACCAGAGCCGATGCCAATTGTGAAGAGGTCAAAATCGTAAGCCGTGTCATCCATGCGGAAGCGCTCCTCCTGGGGTTCGGCTGCGATATGGAGGTCAGCTAGACAATTGCCAAGCTTTAGCTTTCGAGGAACCGCGCATAGTCTCGCAGGATTTCGAACGCCTTCATGTTTTCAAGCGTGATCAGTCCGTCATCGGTGATACCTGTCAGGCGATGGATCAGGCGCAGGATGGCTTTCTGTTCGACCTCGCCAATGTTCATTAACGTGATGAGCATATCGGGATTGTCATGTTCAAGCTCGTCAAAGAGCATGGCAACATTCATCGGGTCGAAGCCAAAACCGAGGAAGCCGAGGCGCTTGCCGCGGGACATTTCAGCACGCAGGTAAGAGCGGAATTGGCGGGACTTTTCACGCTGGCTGGCAGTGAAGATGCGCTTGGATAAAGCGACCATATTCTGCGCTTCCGTATCGCCCCAAGTTGCGCCGTTTTCCTCATCCCCCTGCCATGGTAACCGCCCCGCAACGCCATAGGGATGCACGATCCGAAGCCGCCCCGCGACCAGTTCCTGCGCCTCCTCAATGGTCATCCCAAAGGCGCGCTGAACCACCCAGGGGAGGTAATGCTCGATCGCACGGTCATAGTTGAAGCACACGATCGAAAGCTTCTCAAAACACTCTTCGGCTTTGGCGCGCGGGACGCCTTTGACGATCAGCTGTCCAAGCTGGAACAGCCAATTCTCTGTCCCACGCAATGGAAGTTCGTCAGCAGAGCGCGGTTCGACAGCGAGAGTCGACTTCGATTCCGCCTGAAGTGTATAATAGACAATCGCGAGCTTGCCCGCCGCCTGAACCGCCGGATCGTGACCATACTGCTCGAGGATCGCATCGATATTGGTGCTGACCAAAGTCGCATCGCGGATTGCCATGGCCCCTGCGACGAGTTGATCGTATGTCATGCCAAGCTCTGGCGCGACCCGTTCGAACAACTGCGCCAAGCTCACGAGATCGCGCGATTTGACCTCGGAGTTAAGCCGTTCAAACTCAAAACCCGATGCGATTTTGTTGAGGAGCTCAGGCCCATCGGGCATCTCAATTTCGCGATTGGCTCCGGCGCCGATAATCAATGTTGTGTCGGTGCGGATCATGCGCTTGCAAAGGCCCCTAACTGGTGTGCGTCCGATATGAGGCGTCAGTTAGGGGCCTTATGCTTAATTTCGCTTTAAGAACACGCGGTTTTTCAAAGAAAAGTCGGGTGTTTGGCAGGTGGGTTAGCCATTCGCCGATCGGGGACGACCGCCACCGCCCTGCCCCTTGCCGCGCCGCCTGCGATTGCTGCCGGGGCGCTGACCGCCTGGTTTGCCGTGCGGACGGCCTTCAACACCGGGGCGACCCGATGGTTTGCCCTTGCGCGCCTGATGCTTGGGCTTGGGTTTTCTGGACTTAGCCGCACCGTCGCCCGCACTTTTTCCCGCTGGCTTTGGTTTGACCTTCTTCTTGGACACCCGCGTCGCGCCGCGGGGTGCGGGCTTAGTCGGCCCCTCGCCTTCAACCACAGCGCGGAAGTTTTCCGGCAGATCGAGCCGATCAAGCTCCGCCTTCGTCACTTTCCGAATATCTTTGAGATAGGCGCGTTCATCCTCACCGCAAAAGGCGATTGCAATGCCGTCTTTGCCCGCGCGCGCTGTACGCCCGATACGATGCACATATTGCTCTGGCACATTCGGAAGTTCGTAATTGATGACGTGACTAACACCCGGAATATCAATCCCGCGCGCAGCCACATCGGTCGCGATCAGGATGTTGGTCTTACCCCGGCGAAACTCATCCAGCGCGCGCTGACGCTGGGGCTGAGATTTGTTGCCGTGAATGGCGTTGCTCTCAATGCCCCTTTGGCGCAGTTTCTTTACAACCCGGTCCGCGCCGTGCTTGGTGCGGGTGAAGATCAGGATACGCTCAAAATCGCCCGGCACCTTGTGACGGCCTGACAGGATCAGGTCGAGCAGCGACTGCTTCTCATCCTTTTGCACCATAAAGATGTATTGCTCGATCCGCTCAGCGGTCGTGCTTTCGGGCGTGACGGAGACCTGTACCGGATTGTTGCAATAATTGCGCACCAGCTCTTTGATCGCCTTGGGCATGGTGGCCGAGAAGAACAGCGTCTGACGCTCTTTGGGCACCAGCTCGTTGATGCGTCGGAGCGCATGGATAAAGCCAAGGTCGAGCATTTGATCGGCTTCGTCGAGGACAAGCACTTCAACGCTGCCGAGGTTGAACGCCTTCTGGTCGATCAGGTCGAGCAAGCGCCCGGGTGTCGCCACCAGAATATCAGTGCCACGGTGGAGCTTGTTGCGGTCTTTATTGACCGATGTGCCGCCCACAACGCTCTGCACTTTAAGGCCGGCAAGCGCGCCGTAATCCTTGGCGGAAACCGCGATCTGCTGAACCAGCTCGCGCGTTGGTGCAAGCACTAGCATGCGGCACGATTTGAACGGAATGCGATTGTCGCTTTCCCTAAGGCGGTCGATGCCAGGCAGCATAAAGGCGGCGGTCTTACCGGTGCCGGTCTGCGCAATACCGAGGAGATCGCGCCCTTCAAGAACAGGCGGAATAGCCTGTTCCTGGATTGGTGTAGGAGTGGAATAGCCCTTAAGGTCAAGAGCTTGAAGAATGGGCTGTGACAGCCCGAGATTATCAAAAGATGTCATTATGACTCGCAAAATGTGCGATGCGCACGCGCGAAAGTGAGCGGTGCGAAGCGCGGGTTCAAGGAACCGCCCGCGTGAATAGGGAAGCTGTTGGGGTTTGTAGTGAAACGCTTGGCCGGGGCGGGTTCAAATGAGAGCCGCCACTTCACGCTGCCTAAGGTGCGCGTTTCATGTTGGGAGCGCAGATGGGGGTTTTGGGGGCGGAAGTCAAAGCAATTCGCCTTTTTGCCTCAACCCCCAACTCTCGTTCGTCCTGAGCCTGTCGAAGGACGCGCACTCATGTTAACAACTAAAAATGCCCTTCCACGCATACATCCTTCGCTGCAACGATGGCAGCTATTACACTGGGCACACAGACAATCTCGAGACACGGATAGCCGCGCACAAAGTGGGAACGATCCCCGGCTACACGGCCGAAAGGCTACCGGTTGAATTCGTTTGGTGCGAAGAATTCCCGACCCGCGAAGAGGCATTGTTCAGCGAGAGACGGATCAAGGGTTGGAGCCGAGCCAAGAAGGAAGCGCTCATCCAAGGAGATTGGGAAGAAATCAAACGCTTAGCTCGAAATCGGCAATGCGGATAGGCTGGCGTGCGTCCTTCGACAGGCTCAGGATGAACGGGGACTGGAAGGCTTAAGACATTTCACGCTCTGGATCGCCCAACTTGAACACGATACGCTCATCCGTGTCGAGATTATGGGCAAAGATGTCGACTTTCGCTTGACCGAAGAATTGTTCTTCCATTGGAGACAAGAGGCTTTGTAATTCTTTCACTGCCTCGATCGGTTCATTACCGCGTTTTCGGAAATCTGCGAGGAAATAGACCCTTACTTCGTGGTGTTTGTATTGATTGCTGAAATCTACTCGTCCGTCCGTCACTTGTTCAACACGGTCGAACAAAGTTGCCATGGCCTTGCGGTCAAAAACCAAGTGGTCTTCCTTATCTATCACCTGGGTAGGAAGAGCCATGTAACCTCGCAACTCTATCATTTCTTTCTCCATGCAACGCGAGGCTCCACCTACCCCAGCCCAGCCGCTTCCATCAGCGCTTTGGTGCTCGCATCAAAGTCCCCCTCGCCGCTTTCCACTTCTTTCGCCATTTTCTTGCCGAGCTCGACGCCGAATTGGTCGAAGGGGTTGATGCCCATCAGGACCGCTCCGGCAAACACGCGGTGTTCGTGGAACGCGATAAGAGCGCCCAAGGTCGCTGCATCCAGATCATCGACCAAGATCGTTGCTGACGGCCGATCTCCCGCGAACCCGCGCGCCGGGTCTTTTCCATCCGCGCTCATATTGCCGCCTGCCATCAGTGCTGCGCCTTGAGCAAAGCAGTTGGATAGCAAAGCCTTGTGGTGCGCCGGGTCCAGCTCGTCTCCAGGCGCGATGCTGCCGATGAAGTCGACCGGGATGAGGTGCGTGCCTTGGTGGAGAAGCTGAAACACGGCGTGCTGTGCATCCGTGCCCACCCCACCCCACGTGATGGCGGCTGTGGGCGCATCCACGGGTTCGCCTGACACGGTCACAGACTTGCCATTGCTCTCCATCTCCAGCTGCTGGAGATAATCGGGGAGCAGACCCAAGCGCTCGTCATAGGCAAACACTGCGCGGGTCTGGCATCCACGAATGCGCGAATAGTAGAGGTCGCCGACGGCTGCGAGCAGTGGCCCGTTCGCCCGCCCCTCGGCCTCGCGGAAATGGGTATCCATCGCTTGCGCGCCTGCGAGGAATGCGGTGAAGTCCTCCATTCCAACTGCCAGAGCGAGCGGGAAACCAATGCTGGACCACAGCGAATAGCGTCCGCCTACGCTCTCCGGGAAAGGCAGGATGCGGGTTTCATCAACGCCCCATTCCACAGCTTTCTCAGGGTTGGCAGTCAAAGCCACCACGCGCCCACTGGGGTCATCAACCTTATTGTCAGCGAGCCATTTGAGTGCGCTCGCTGCATTGGTCATCGTCTCGGTCGTGGTGAAGGTCTTGGAGGCAACCGCAATCATGGTTGTCTCAGGATTGCATGCAGCAAAAGCCTGCTCCAAAGCGAGCCCATCGATATTCGATACAACATGGACGTCGACCAGCTTCAAATCCCGCGTCAGAGCATCGACCGCCAAATCCGGACCCAGAGCAGAGCCTCCAATGCCGATATGGATGAGGTGCTTGACCTCGCCAAAGGCACCTTCATGGATTGCTGTCACCAACATACCCATGCGCTGGAGCAGCTGATCCGCTTCTTCGCAATCGGCCTCCGTCCCGCTACCGCGCATCGCGCCGTGGGTGGCGGGGCGTCCCTCGGTTGGGTTCACAATTCCGCCGCCAAACAGCGCGTCACGTGCCGAGCCGAAGCCCATCACATCGGCCAGTTCTTCAAACGCAGAAAGCTCAGCATCACCCAAATGCGTCTTTGACCAATCGAGCAGCAGCCCCATCGGACCTGCCTCGCCAAGGTCAAATTCCAGCCGCTGGCTCATTGCCTCAACGCGGCGCTCATCGCCCGCAAACAATTCTGCCAGCGACTTGCGATCAAGCTTAGCGAGCTTATCCCAAATTGCCTTGGCGGCAGTTGATGAACTTGAGGGCATTTTCATTGGGCAAAACCTCTATGCGCAAAGGAATGGTGCGAGTAAGGGGGTGGCGATGGATGGTAAAGCCCATACACAAGAAAGCGCATCTTCGTCTTCCCTTAGGTCAATTGGGGATGGCGCGAATACGCCTGCAATCCCGGAAAAGAAAGAGACACCCAAGAGCTTCTCGATCTTTCTTGTGCAGTTGCTGATCGCGGTTTTGATCTTCCGGAGCTTTGTCTTCGCGCCCTTCTCCATTCCGTCTGAAAGCATGTTGCCGCGCCTGATGAATGGCGACCTGCTGTTGGCGGCAAAATGGCCCTATGGTTTTTCCAAACACTCGCTGCCCTTTGGTGCTCCGCTCATTCCAGGACGCGTCCTCGCCGGTGAACCAGAGCGCGGCGATGTGGTGATTTTCAAGCATCCAGTCGACGGGGTTGATTACATTAAGCGCGTGGTAGCCCTTCCCGGTGACCGTGTTGCAGTGGAAGGCGGTCAAGTGATCCTCAATGGCGAGGTCTTACCGCTTGAGCCGTTGTCCGATCTCGCCATTCCGATGTCGCCTAACACCGGTTGTGGCTGGGGTGGAACTGAAGAGCAGACCGCGTCCGGTGGGCTGATCTGCCGCTATACCCAGTATCGCGAAACATTGCCCGGGGGTCGCGAATTTGATGTGCTCGATTTTGGCCTCACGCCGGGGGATAGCTTCAGCCCAACAACCATCCCCGAAGGGCACATGTTCGTCATGGGGGACAACCGTGACAACTCACGCGACAGCCGCTTTACTGCACGGAGCGGCGATGCGGTGGGAATCGTTCCCCACGACCTGCTTGTAGGGGAAGCGTCGATCATCTTGTGGTCCAGCGAGGGCAGTGCGGTTTGGTACAACCCCATCAGCTGGTTTTCTACGGTGCGCTGGGGCCGGATTGGAACCTTGTTATGACTGATCTCCCCTCTGAAACCGTTGCATGGCTTGGGGCCTCTGGCTTTACCGTCAAAGATGAAGCGATCTGGCTCGAAGCGCTAACTCACGGGAGCTTCAACTCGGGCAGCCCGTCCCAAGAAAACCATGCCAAGGATTATCAGCGCCTCGAATTCCTCGGCGACCGAGTGCTTGGATTGGCGGTTGCCAGTTGGCTCTACCGCGCCAGTGACAGCCACGAAGGACAGCTTTCACAGCGCCTCAATGCCCTCGTCAGCGGAAGGACCTGTGCACGGATTGCACGCTCAATCGCCATGCCGGACCATTTACGCCTGGGCAAACAAGCGCGCGAGGATGGTGGTGCGGACAGCGACAATATCCTTGGCGATGTGATGGAAGCGCTGATTGGCGCAAGCTTCCTCGACAATGGCTTCGATGTGACCCGTGACGTGATCTTTGCACTGTGGGCGAGCGATCTTTCGGGCGATGCCGGTAAGGCCAAACACCCCAAAAGCGCACTGCAAGAATGGGCAGCGCACAACAAACGCGCGATGCCGCAATACGATGTGACATCAAGGCAAGGGCCTGACCATGCCTCACGCTTCACAGTTCAAGTGAGCGTCCACAATGTCGGCAAGGCGGAGGCAACCGCCACCAGCAAGAGTGAGGCGGAGAAGCTCGCGGCCAAGGCCTTTTTGGATGAATTTGGCTGAACTACACTCCGCGCCTCCGGCGAATGAGGGCCAATAGGATTTATGACCGAGACACAAACATCTGAAACGAAATGCGGCCCTGAAAAATGTGGGGTTGTTGCCGTGATCGGCGCGCCAAATGCGGGTAAATCGACACTTGTGAACCAACTGGTTGGCCAGAAGGTTGCGATCACGAGTTCCAAGGCCCAGACGACACGCGCCCGCATGCTTGGGATTGCTTTGCTTGAACAGGTGCAGATGATCCTAGTCGACACGCCCGGCATCTTTGCACCCAAGCGCAGGCTCGATCGGGCCATGGTCAGCGCAGCTTGGGAAGGCGCGGAAAGCGCGGATGCGATCCTGCTAATCGTCGATCCTATCAAACAGCGCCGCCACGAATTGGAGCCCCTGATCGAAGCGCTGGAACACCGCAAAGAGCGAAAAATCCTCGTCCTCAACAAGGTCGACAAAGCCAAGAAAGAGCCGCTGTTGGAGCTCGCTCAAGAGCTCAACAGCCGTATTCCGTTTGAAGAGGTGTTCTTCGTTTCAGCGCTTACCGGGGACGGTGTGTCAGAGATGAAATCCGCCCTCGCCGCGCTGATGCCAGAAGGCGTGTGGATGTACCCTGAGGACCAAGTCTCCGACGCGTCCGAACGATTGCTGGCCGCAGAAGTCACCCGCGAACAGCTTTACAATCAACTCCACGAAGAGCTTCCCTATGACAGCGCCGTGCGGCCTGAAAGCTATCAAGAGCGCCCCGACGGGAGCCTCGAAATCCACCAGCAAATCGTCGTCGCCCGCGAAAGCCAGAAAGGCATCGTGCTTGGCAAGAGCGGTTCACGGATCAAGGAGATCGGAGCCGCAGCGCGCAAGGAACTCTCAGAGATGCTCGGCGTGAAGGTTCACCTTTTCCTCCATGTGAAGCATTCGGAGAAATGGTCCGAGGACAAGGAAGTGTTCGAGGAAATGGGGCTGGATTGGGTGAAGTGAGTACTTCGCGTCAGATCTGCTTCGCCAGAAATTCAGCGATCATCGGGTCGGTGAACTCTTTTATCGGATCGGTTGAACGCCCAAAATGGTCATGCTCTCCTGCATCGAAAGCTTCGTAAACCTCTGACCAAAGCATCGGCCAGGATTCAGCGACGCTATCAGGCCAAACGAAGGCGAACAGGTGGTTTAGCTCTCCTTCAAAATCGTTCGCCAGCCAGTCGGCCGTTTCAAAGTCGATCTCATTGTTGTGATACCTCCTAGCAAGGATCATGGCCAACTGATCGTACACCGCCACGGCGAATTCGCGACTGCGCTTCAATGGCTCAACACGCGTGACGGAGGTACCTCCGAACTCCAATAAATCCGACTTCACGCCTTCGAAGTATGCAAGCGCAATTGCCGCCACTTCGTGGTTGTTACTAATTTCGCTCATCAAAAAGATATTAGCAGGATTGAGCCGCACGGCCACCGTCATCCCGGACGTGATCCGGGATCTAGAGCGGCAAGGTTTTGTGTCTGTCAGGCTTGGCGCTGCACCGCTCCGGATTCCAGCTCACGCTGGAAGTACGTGTGCGTTCAAACCAGTCCCAGCCGCTCCAGCTTCGCCCTAAGCCCCGCTTCGTCGAATGGCTTCACAATGTAATCATCAGCCCCTGCCTGAATGCCAGCCTGGACATCGGCGGGTTTGTTTTTGGACGTGCAGAACACCACGGTGGGAGCCTTGGGAGTGGGGATGGCGCGCAAGTGACGAACGAACTCGAGCCCGTCCATCTCGGGCATGTCCCAATCGGTCAAGATCAGCGCAGGCATGGCTTTCTTGCAGCGAGCGAGCGCCTCAATGCCATCTTGAGCCTCAATCGGGACATATCCCAAGCTACTGACGATCTTGCTTGAAACCTTGCGGATCACGCGGCTGTCATCGACGATAAGACAGGCCTTTGCCGCAGCCTGCTGAACTTCAGCCGGAGCCGTTGCATCGCGCATCGCCTTTGCTGCTTGAACCAAAGCGTCGACATCTTGGGCTTCCTCTGGTGGTTGTTCGCTCAGATCTGTCGCACGAAGCGGATCCACCACGTGCTTCACATCTTCAGGCGCTTCGATGGGCGATCCATCGGGGATATACGGCTGAGAAGCGGCATGGGCGTTCCCGTCTGATAGCGGATTGCCATCAGTGCTCTGGACCTGCTTGTGCTTGCCGTTTGTGCGTTTGATCAGATTTTGAATGGCTTTGACTCCCCACCAAGCTCGGCAAAAGCATCTTCGCCGCTCAGGTCATGCGCCTCGTCTTCATCGATAGCCGCGCTGTCATTGGCTGCATTGTCTGGCTCCAATCCCTCTTGAGGGGTCAGGCAGATATGCAAGTAAGGCACCCAAACATCGCCAAAGTCGGCTTTTTGATACCACACATCCAAGATGTCATAACTTGCCCACATCCCATCGGGCTCGCGCAAGCGCAGACCCTCTCCAATTCTAGGCACCGCCGCAAAGCGGATTCTCTCTTGAGTTTGGCGAGTCTCGTTCTGGACTTCAATTTCGATCACAGCATTGGTCCCTGGTCTGTGAACGAAGCCTAGGGGACAATGCTAAAGGAAGTACAAACAGCACGGGGCTTAATGATTCGCTCCGTCAAATGACCTAGCTACCCTGAGCTAGTCGCTCTGACTGATTATACTAAATCATTAGTTCTCATACGCTTGGCTCCTCATCAGCAAATGGAGAACAGCAATGAGCAACATTCTTGAACTGGACGCACGCGATATCACTTCTGTTGCGGGCGGCAACATCGTCGATGAACTCGAGCGACGCTTCCCCTTCGGAGAGTGGGACGGATCCAGCTTCTGCCCTTACGGCTGCCCAAAAGGTGACGGAACTGACGGCACAGAGCCATACTAAGTAAGGTTCGGCGCTGCGTTTCGGCGCAGCGCCACCTATCCGCTACTTTTCCGCCGGTGCCTTTTTCTTGGCTGCTGGCTTCTTGGCTGTAGCCTTCTTGGCTGGGGCCTTCTTCTTAGGTGCGGCCTTTTTACGCTTCTTCTTTGCAGGTCCCTTGGCTGCGCGCGCGTCGATTAGCTCGATTGCCTTTGCCGCTTCGATGTCCTCCGGCTTAATATCCTTGGGGATCGTCGCATTGGTGGTGCCGTCGGTTACATAGGGCCCATAGCGACCCGGCATGACCTTGATCTCGCCGCCCGACGTAGGATGCTCACCCAAAGTCTTGATCGGCTCCGCTTTCGCACGGCCACCTTTGCGGTTTGCTGCCTCAGCCAGAAGCGTGACAGCGGCATTCATGCCCGTTTCAAACACATCGACCGTATTCTTCATATTGGCGTATTTGCCGTCGTGGCGCAGATACGGACCATAACGGCCAATTGCGGCCTCAATGTCTTTGCCCGTTTCGGGGTGCGGTCCAATGATGCGCGGCAAGTCGAGCAGCTTTACCGCCCATTCAAGATTGAAATCATCCAAATCCTTGGGGATCGAAGCACGGGATTTCTTCTCCTCGTGCTCCATCTCAACATAAGGGCCAAAGCGCCCGGATTTGCGGTGGATTTCTGCGCCCGTATCGGGGTGAGTGCCCATCACGCCATCTTGCGAACCATCATCGCCACCCGGTTGCGCAAAGCGGCGGGTGAACTTGCACTCAGGGTAGTTCTGGCAGGCGATAAATGCACCGAACTTGCCGCCACGAAGTGAAAGGCGACCATTCTCGCGCCCCTCTGTCTCACACAATGGGCAATGACGGGCGTCCTTGCCGTCTTCGCGCGGTGGGAAGAGGTAGTCGGAGAGATATTCGTCGAGCGCCTCGGTCACTTCCGAAGGCAGCTTCTCCATAACCTCATCAGCCTTGGGTTTGAAATCCTGCCAGAACTTCGCAAGCAGCGCCTTGTAATCCTCCCGCCCGTCGGAAACCGTGTCGAGCTCGTCTTCCATCCCGGCGGTGAAGTCATAAGCGACATAAGTCGGGAAGAACCGCTCGAGGAAGGACGTCAAAAGCCGGCCAGACTCCTCAGCAAAGAACCGCTTGCTTTCCACGCGAACATAGTTGCGATCACGCAGTGTCTGAATGGTCGAAGCATAGGTCGATGGACGGCCAATGCCCAGCTCTTCCAAACGCTTGACCAGCGAAGCTTCTGAGAAACGCGGAGGTGGCTGGGTGAAGTGCTGCGTTGCTTCGACCGACTTCTTGGCAGGCGTGTCGCCTGCTTTCAGAGCCGGGAGCAAGCCATCCTCGTCCTCTTCTTTGTCATCAAAGCCCTCTTGGTAGACCGCAAAAAAGCCTGGGAAGACCACGACCTGACCCGTCGCACGCAGCTCGTGTTGACCTGTCGCATCAAGCATGGACACGGTGGTCCGCTCCAATTGTGCGGTTGCCATTTGGCTCGCCATCGCCCGCTTCCAGATCAGCGAATAGAGCTTTGCCTCATCGCCGCTGCCAACGCGATCTTTCGAGAAATTGGTTGGACGGATTGCCTCGTGCGCTTCTTGAGCGTTCTTCGCCTTGGTTGAGTAAAAGCGCGGTTTTTCAGGGCAATAGGCCGCATCATACCGATCACCGATTTCATGGCGACACGCATCAATCGCGCTGCCGTCCATCTGCACGCCATCGGTCCGCATGTATGTGATTGCACCAGCCTCATAGAGGCGCTGCGCTGCGCTCATGGTCTGGCTTGCGGAAAAGCCAAGCTTGCGAGCGGCCTCTTGTTGCATGGTCGATGTTGTGAACGGAGGCGCTGGATTGCGTTTGAGAGGCTTTTTCTCAGCGTCTTCAACCGTAAAGCGGCCGCCTTCAACAGCGGCTTTCGCCTCCATAGCGATGCCTTCTTCGCCAAGACTGAGCTTTTCCAGCTTCTCACCTTTGAAACGCACCAGCCGTCCATCAAACTCGGTCCCGGCATGCTCCAACTTGGCAAGCACCGACCAATATTCGTCGGGCTTAAACGCCTCAATCTCGCGCTCACGCTCAACAATCAGGCGCAAAGCCACCGATTGCACACGGCCAGCCGATTTTGCACCGGGAAGCTTGCGCCAAAGCACCGGAGACAAGGTAAAGCCGAAGAGGTAGTCGAGCGCGCGTCGGCCAAGATAGGCGTCGATCAACGGCTGATCGAGTTCACGTGGCGCTTGCATCGCCTCGGTCACGGCTTTCTTAGTGATCGAGTTAAACGTCACCCGGTCGACCTTCGTAGGCAGCGCTTTGCGTTTCTTGAGCACATCCATAACGTGCCAGCTGATCGCCTCCCCCTCACGGTCAGGGTCGGTCGCCAGCACAAGGCGCGAGGCGTCTTTCGCTGCGTCAGAGATCGCTTTGACCTGCTCGCGGTTACGCTTGTCGGAATAGACCTCCCAACTCATGGCAAAATCATCATCGGGCACCACGCTGCCGTCCTTAGGCGGCAAATCGCGGATGTGACCGTATGAGGCGAGGACCTTAAAGTCGCCGCCCAGATATTTCTCGATAGTCTTCGCCTTCGCGGGCGATTCAACAATGACAAGCTGCATGAGAGAGGGTTCGATTTCCTTACACGTGTGCGTATACGCGTGCGTATACGCGTGCGAGCGTAATCGAGATCATCACCCGCCCGTCAAGAGCGATTTTCGCTGTAATGAGTTATTGTTGGCCAAAATCGGGGGGCAAAACGCATTTGCCAGCTTCATACTGGCCAACTGTGCGGATCACCTCAGATCGCTTGGGCTCAATCCGCCTGCCGGAAATCTGACTGTCGATTACGCGGCGCAGCAATTGGTCCAGCCGGGTGACCAGATAACAATCGATTGCCGGTTCGGCATGAGGGTTCCCGATACCGCTATCGTCAGTCAGGAAGGTATAGCGGGACTGAGAGACCACCGCCATTGAGCGCATGACGTACTCGGCCAGGTCAGCCACTCCCGATGCGCCAACCGGGACGATGTGCACTCGCTTTGCACGTAGATGTTCGGCCGCCTTCCAGGTAAGATCGACCTTGTTGTTGTGCGGCGGTGCGTCGGCTACCAGCAAAAGCGATTTGACGGAATCATCTCGCCACTCAAGCCCTGCCGCGCGGATCAGAGCCTGATCCATTGCCTCAGGATAGTCTCCACCACCGTTGGCCTCCTGAGCAGCGATGCGGGCCTGAGCAGCGTTCATATCTTCGTCGAAACCATAGGTTCGGGTGATGTATTGATCGGTCGTGTCGCGATAGAATGTGAGGCCCACTCGGATGTCGAGATCCTTGTGGCGTTCCTCGAGCGCTCCGACGATGGTTTTGAACTCCTCGGTCAGATAGAGCATCTCATCAGCCATGGACCCGGTGGCATCAACCACCAACGCGAGGTCGAGCTTGGTCACTTTCGGTGCGCTGCTCCGGCTGGTGATCTTTACACTCTGGCCACCTCTCTCATTCGACAATCGCAGGGACCGCCAATCGCTGCCAGCAGCCCGAACCCACACGGTCTCGGACAACCGATCCAGTTCCGGAAAAAACACCACTTTGCCGTCGGCAACGGTCTTCAATTTGATTGAGTTGCCATCCGAACAGCGCAGTTCAACCTCCGCAAAGGGCACCGCACGGCCTCGCCGGTCTGCCACCGAAACCGTCAGCAGGCGCGATGTGTCCAATTTGGGTAATTGCATCTGCATCTGACCAAGGTCGCTCTTACGCACATAGTCAGCATAAAGCTCTGGATTGAGCAGATCGTCATGCTCTCCGGCCGTCAGCAAGCCCGACTGTGGTCGGGGTTGAGGCCGGTCTGGCGGGGGCGATGGCATAATGCCCGGAGGTGCGACACGATCGGCGCTGCTGCTCCCTTCTTCTGCAGAAACGCTGGAGACAGCCACGGGCGAATCATAAACGGTTTCTTCAACGCGAGAACCAGTGACAACAATCGACATTCCGTCATCATCCGCCGCGACATCGGATGTCGAAGGAGGTGGTGGTGGAGGCGCTGGCGAAGCAGGGGTGGGCGCCGATCGCTCGCGTTTGCGCGTCTCAGTTTGTTGCTGGTTAAATTGAGGCTCTTCACCCAAATCAGGCAGGGCCGAAGGGGTTCGACAGAACCCTCCTTCCGGCGCAGCGATGCGGGTTTCAGCCCGGCTTGGTGTCGGATTTGAGATCGATGAAACCAACCCAAAACAGGCAAATACAGCGACAGATTTTCTGAACATGTTCACAGTCCCCTTGCGAATTATCGTTCAATTTAGGGGGTTAGTTTGAACATAGCCTGACAGCTTTGTTGGAGACGTTTTCTAAGCGGTGGAGACCATTCCGCCGTCGTGGCGCTCCAGTTCGCCTGAAAGCTCTAACTCCAAAAGCACCATCTGCACCGCAGCCGAACTTGCGCCCGATTGGCGGATGAGCTCGTCCACTCCAATAGGCGCCTTGGTCAGTAGGCGAGCAATCGCATCCGCCTCATCGCCCGATGCCTTGGCCTCTCCCCATTCCAGCCTGCTCAGCTCTTCATAGTTAAAGATCGTCGCGTCCTCGGCGACGCGGTAGGTCGATCGGGCGCACCTGTGAAGGTCTCCAGCAGCTCGATCACATCCTCGGGCGACGACACCAATACAGCGCCATCACGGATCAACTGGTTGCAACCGCTGGCGCGCGGATCGAGCGGCGAGCCAGGGATGGCCATCACCTCCCTACCCGCCTCGCCCGCCAATCGCGCAGTGATTAATGAGCCTGAGCGTGGTGCTGCCTCAACCACCACAGTGCCACTCGCAAGGCCTGCGATGATCCGGTTGCGGCTTGGAAAGTGGCGGCCACGTGGTTCGGTGCCGGGGGGCTGCTCCGCAATCAACAGGGCTTCGGTTGCGATCTGCTCCTGCAGCTTTTCATGCTGAGGTGGGTAGGTGATGTCGATCCCGCTGGCGATCACGCCGATGGTTTTGGGCATTGCACCTTCGTGCGCAGCTCCATCGATACCACGCGCAAGGCCGCTAACCACGGAGAGACCCGCCTCGGCGAGGCTCTTTGCGAACTCTCGTGCCAGCTTTGTTGCGGCACCGGATGCATTGCGCGCGCCCACCATGGCGACGCAGGGTTCGCTAGCGAGAGCCAGATTACCTCGGCAGGTGATGATTGGTGGCGCGCTATCAAGCTCGGCCAGAAGCGCAGGATAGTGATCCTGATCGTGAAAGAGGTAACGTGCACCAGCTGCGATAACGCCCTCGATCTCGCGCTCGATTTTGTCTGTGGGCGCGGGGCGGTAAGCTTTTTTGCCTCGTGCAGTCAGTTCAGGCAGCGCCTCAATCGCCGCAACGGCAGTGTCAAAACGCGCCAGCAATTGGCGATAGGAAACCGGACCAATATTGGGCGACCGAAGCAGGCGAATACGGGCAAAGGCCTCTGCCTGCGAGAGCCCCGTGTCATCGCTCACTTTTTGCCGCCCACCTTCGGTTCTTCACCCTTCATCAGTCGCCCGATATTCTCACGGTGGAGATAGATGATAAGGCCCGCAATCGCTGCCAAAACCGGAAAGTATTGCGGGAATCCAAACAAGGGAGCCGCCGCTGCCGCCGCGACAACCGCGCTCATCCCGGCAAGGCTTGAGATGCGAAAAACACCCAACATAGACAGCCAGATCAGCGCGTATGCACCGCCGATGGCCCACGCCAAGCCAAAGCTGACACCCGCATTGGTCGCAACACCCTTCCCACCTTTGAAGCCCAACCAAACCGGATAACAATGCCCAATAACTGCGCCGCCCGCGGCAAAGGCCTTGGCGACATCGCCCGTATCCCCGGCCCAGATGAGACCGGCCGCAAAAACCGGCGCAAAGCCTTTGAGCAAATCGAGCAACAAAGTGCCCGCCGCCAGCCCCTTATTGCCAGTGCGCAGCACGTTGGTTGCGCCGATGTTGCCCGATCCGATATCGCGCACATCGCCCATGCCAGCGGCCCTTGTGAGCAAAAGACCAAACGGGATTGAGCCGCAAAGATATCCCAAAATAGCTGCGAGAATAGGTTCCAAATCAATAACTCCGCTCGTGCTGAGCTTGTCGAAGCACTGTTCTTCTATTAGCGAACGGGCGCAATAAAAAAAGACAGTCCTTCGACAAGCTCAGGACGAGCGATTTTGAACAACGTTGATCCATCCTCCCCTATCCTCTTGCTCGACACCGGCGTTGGCGGGCTCAGCGTGCTGGGCGAGGTCCGCAAATGCCTGCCCGATGCGCCAATCCTCTTCGCTGCCGATTATGCGGGCCAGCCCTATGGTCAAAAGACCGAGGCGCAGGTGGCGGCCCGGGTTGCCGGTTTGCTAGGCCGGATGACGGAGCGTTACCGCCCTCGCCTTGCCTGCATTGCGTGTAATACAGCGAGCACGATTGCGCTTGGGATGGTGCGCGAAGTGCTCGAAATTCCAATTGTAGGCACGGTCCCGGCGATCAAACCGGCGGCCGAAAACACCCTGACGGGCGTGATCGGATTGCTCGGGACGGCGGGCACTATTCGCCAAAAATATGTCGATGATCTTGAAAGCGAGTTTGCCAGCGGCACCACTCTGCTTCGCCACGCAGCGCCAGAACTGGTTGATGAAGCTGAGGCCAAACTGCGCGGCGGAACTCCGGATCGCAAGGTTTTGGCCGCAGCGCTCAATGCCCTTTCCGAGCAGGATGAGGCGATCGCGATGGATCAGGTGATCCTAGGCTGCACCCATTTCCCCCTTATCCGCGATGAACTGGCGGATGTGGCCATGTCCGATCTTGGTTGGTCGCCGGATGTGCAGTTTATCGATGGCGCCGCAGGAATTGCACGACGCATTGCGCATCTTCTGGACGGTCACATCTTTGAGCGAACCGGCCCAGACCGCGCTGTAACCACGGGTGATGTGGATCACTTTTTCTCGCTCGAACCCGTGCTATTGAGCTATGGAATCGATCAGATTGAACAGTTTTAATCGCGAGTTATTCGCAAAGATGACGGGTTTTATTCCGTGCATTGCCTGTTAAATAGAGCGCCTGAAACCTTTGGACCATTGACGGGTTATATGGTCTGCAAAAGTGAGATTTTGGGCACTATGAGATCCGCTCAAGCGGGCAGTCCGTTGGGATAAAGACACCTGTCATATGAATTACGATCAGATTTTTGATTCAGCGATTGACCGGCTGCATGAAGAAGGCCGCTACCGCGTCTTTATCGATATCATGCGCAACAAAGGCGCCTATCCCAATGCGCGGTGCTTCCACGGACACAACGGGCCAAAGCCGATCACTGTTTGGTGCTCAAACGACTATCTTTGCATGGGTCAGCACGACGTTGTCATCGGCGCGATGGAAGACGCGCTGCACGATGTTGGTGCGGGATCTGGCGGCACGCGCAATATCGGCGGCAACACGCATTTGCATGTTGAGCTTGAGAAAGAGCTGGCTGAGCTGCACGGCAAAGAAGGCGCGCTGCTGTTCACCAGCGGCTATGTCTCCAACGATGCGACGCTTTCAACGCTCGCCAAACTGCTGCCCGGCTGTGTGATTTTTTCGGACGAGTTGAACCACGCGAGCATGATCGCAGGCATCCGAAATTCGGGCTGTGAAAAGCGCGTGTTCCGCCATAACGATCTGGCGCATTTGGAAGAGCTTCTGGCGGCAGAAGACGCCAATACGCCCAAGCTAATTGCGTTTGAGAGCGTCTATTCCATGGATGGCGATGTCGCGCCGATCCATGCGATTTGTGACCTGGCTGAGAAATACAACGCCCTCACCTATATCGACGAAGTGCACGCAGTTGGCATGTACGGCGAGCATGGCGGCGGCATTTCAGAGCGCGATAACGCGGCGCACCGCATCGACATTATCGAAGGCACTTTGGGCAAAGCGTTTGGCGTGATGGGCGGTTACATCACCGCCAGCACCAAGGTGATCGACTGTGTGCGTTCCTATGCGCCTGGCTTCATCTTCACGACCTCGCTATCACCGGTTCTGGTCGCAGGCGTCCTTGCCTCGGTGAAGCACCTCAAGTCCTCGAACGTAGAGCGCAATGCGCAGCAACAGGCGGCCGCGACGCTCAAGCTGCAATTTGCTGAAGCCGGCCTTCCGGTGATGGATTCGGTCACGCATATCGTGCCTCTGATGGTAGGCGACCCCGCCCGCGCCAAGAAAATCAGCGACATCCTGCTCGCCGAATACGGCGTTTACGTCCAGCCGATCAATTACCCCACCGTTCCGCGCGGAACCGAACGCCTGCGCTTCACCCCCGGCCCGCATCACACCGAGGCGATGATGAGCGAACTGACGGAGGCTCTGGTCGAAATCTGGGACCGGCTGGATATGGAGCTTGCTGCGGCGGCTTAGTCGAGGCACACTCCCTCTTAAGAGAGGGAGAGACACGCATGGCCACCACATTTGATCGGGCAAAACTCGACACAGGCGCGCTGGATATCAAGCCAATGACACCGGCGATTGGTGCCGAAATCCAAGGCATTGACTTGGCCGCTCCTAACACGCCTTCGCGTATCCCTGACATCCGTGCGGCTCTCCTCAAATATGGTGTGATCTTCTTCCGTGATCAGGATTTGACGCAGGAACAACACATCGCCTTCGCAAGGCATTTTGGTCAGCTTGAGGTCCACCCGGCAACACCCAAAAACCAACCCAATCCTGAAGTCCTGCGCATCGCTCACGGGCCAAAAAGTCGAGGGCAAGAGAACAATTGGCACTCTGACGTGACATGGCGCGAGGAGCCGTCTTTGGGTTCTATCCTTTTGGCGCGCGAAGTGCCCGAATGCGGCGGCGACACATGCTTTGCCAATATGCACCTCGCCTATGAGCGCCTCAGCGAGCAGATGAAGCGGTTTTGCGAAGAGCTAACCGCGTTGCACGACATCGCCCGCGTCTTCGCCAAGCGCCTCGACAAGGCACCAGCGGACCTTCACGAAAGATTCCCGCCCAAGCGCCACCCCGTTATCCGCACCCATCCGGAAACGGGTGAGCGGGTGGTCTATGTGAATACCGCTTTCACCAGCCACATCGAAGGGATCTCGGCCAAAGAAAGCGAGTGGCTGCTCGATCACCTCTATGCGACAGCTAAAGACGTGGAAATCCAATGCCGCTTCCGCTGGCAAGCAGGTTCAATCGCCTTTTGGGACAACCGAGTGTGCCAACATCTGGCTGTCTCAGACTATTTCCCAGCGCGCCGGGTGATGGAACGGGTCACTATTGCCGGCGATAAGCCTTATTTCTTGTCCTAATATCGGGTAAATTACTTAGTATCTACAGAGTTTTCTCGCACTCTACTTGTGTGCTTCTTTGTGTTCTGTATGCAGAGCCCTAGGGTAGTAAAGAGGGTTTCATGACAATTCGGGACAGTTTCGCGGCGAGCGCGCTCGCCTTGGCTTTAGTTGCGTGCGGTGGAGGTGGAAGCAGTCCGACACCCACAAGCGGCGGAGGAGTTGTTGCGGCCCCCGCCCCCGCGCCGACTCCTACTCCTACTCCGACACCTACTCCGCCGCCTTCCCCCACATATCCGAGTTTTTCTGAGCTCACTGGTGAGCAAACTCTCGACACGGTTTGCGGTGGACGCGAGCTAGTTAGAATAGACAATGGCTCGATATTTACTGACATCGAACGATCAATTATCACGCCGTTTGGAGCAGACATCCCGCTTGTCTCAGACCGTGATGAGCCAAACTACACTTTCTGGTCACAAGCTGACGGCTTAACCGCATTCAACGTTAGCTTCGATCAATCAGACAGAGACCTCAACCGAGTAAGTTCTGAAATCTACCGTCGAGAACTACCGGGAACCGGTGGATTAGAAGCTTTCCTCAGATTCGCACCCCCATCGGTCAATTCTCAACCATTGATCTATGCGCAGTACGCTTCTCTCAGATACTTGACCGACGACAACATCTTTGTCGATTTGCGCTGCGCCCTGGGTGTGCCGACGTTGCTAACGGATACCCCCAGCAGTGTGATCGAGTACAGTGCCTCAGGGCCCTTTGAACAAATTGGGGCGTTCATCCGAGCAGAGATACGAGAGAACCCTGGCCTTTTTACCGGTGGTGTTTCCGCGGCAATACTGCCAGCGGTGGCACGCTTCGATCCAGAATCGGGAGAAATCACTCTAAATTTTACGGTGAGTGCCCAGACCAGCGATACGTCAGATGACGTGACCGAAATCGCCACTTTTTCTGCGTCCGCTGTATTTGACGGCAGTGAAACAAATTTTTCCGGCGTCATACTCGACGAGCCTGGCTCAGAAGTTGGAGAATTCAACGGCTGGTTCTTTGGTCCACAGGGTGCTGAACTCGCTATTTCGGTCAATATCGAAACGTCTTTTGCCAATGGTGACGAGCTATTCGTAACAGGTGTTGCGTTCCTTCGTTGATCCCTTTTCCGTAGCGTCCTTTGCGCGGAGGCAAAGCTGCGCTAGCTCTCCCCGTCAAATACGGAATCAGGAGAACATGCGTGGCCATCAAATACGGCAATGAAAACCAGACATTCGCTGAAGTGGTCCACGGGCGGCGTTCGATCAGGGGCTATCTCGATAAGCCCGTACCACGCGAGCTGCTCGAAGAGGTCTTGGCGATGGCCATGCGTTCGCCCTCTTCGATGAACACTCAGCCTTATCATTTCCATGTGATTACCGGCGAACCCTTGGATCGCATTCGCAAGGGCAACACCGAGCGCATTTTGGCCGGCGAACCCGACAGCCGCGAGTTTCGCAAAGGCCACCCTTTCCAAGGCAAGCACCGCGACCGGCAAGTGGGCTGCGCGATCCAGCTGTTCGAAGCCATGGGAATTGGCCGCGATGACAAGGAAAAGCGTCAGGACTGGGTCCTGCGCGGCTTTCGCCAGTTCGACGCTCCCGTGTGCGTGATTATCACTTACGACAAGGAGCTGTCCGATGCCGACGATACAGTGTTCGATTGCGGGGCCGCCACCACAGCGCTAGTCAATGCGGCATGGTCAAAAGGCCTTGGTTGCGTGATCAATTCCCAAGGGATCATGCAGTCACCGGTGGTGCGCGAGCATGCCGACATCCCGGACGATCAGGTGATAATGAAAGCCGTTGCGCTGGGTTGGCCCGACCCGGATTTCCCGGCAAACCCTGTAAAGATCGTGCGGCGAGAGGTGAGTGAAGCGGCACGCTTTGTAGGGTTTGACTAAGCGCGCTAATCTGCCGGATCTGACTGCGCATTTGACACAAACTGCACGCCTGCACGCGGTGTCTCATCTACGCGCAGCTCAAAAATGTCGGGACGCGAATAGTGCCCAACCACGTCGAAATCATAGCGCGCTCGGGTTAGCTCTTCGCGGTCAATCTCGGCTTTGATTAATGCCTCTCCCGTCTCGGCAGGCCCGGCCAAAACATCGCCAAGCGGCCCT
Organism: uncultured Erythrobacter sp.; assembly: GCF_947502395.1. Taxonomy (GTDB): domain Bacteria; phylum Pseudomonadota; class Alphaproteobacteria; order Sphingomonadales; family Sphingomonadaceae; genus Erythrobacter. The sequence goes on along the minus strand of NZ_CANMZM010000001.1, from coordinate 78,959 downwards.
GCAATAAGACTTCCCCCAGAGATCAGATCGCGGGTCTCTCGCCAACCATCGGCCTTTACACCAAGCGCCTCAGGGCTCGGCTGAAACTGGCAAGCGCTCGCGAGGAAACAGCGCCCCTCATGAGCGATATGACGCATGGTTGCTTGCCATACATCACGGTGATCGACTGTGGGGGCGCACCATATGTCTACGCCCTTGGCATACATCGCCGCACGGAACAGCGGCATATGATTTTCCCAACAGATCGCCGCACCAATCCGCCCAAAATCGCTGTCGATCACTGGCATGGTGGAGCCATCGCCTAGCCCCCATATGAGCCGTTCAGCGCCCGTTGGCATAAGCTTGCGATGTTTGGCGACCAGCCCATCATCAGGTGCAATGAAGAGCGCAGTGCAATAGAGCGAATTGCCGCCTCGTTCGATCACGCCGAGAACGATGATGGTGCCAAGGCGCTTGGACAGATCGCTGAGCTCTGCAATTTCCGGCCCATCGAGATCAACGGCGTTGTTATAGTATCGCGCAAAGTCCTCACGCCCCTCTGGCAGGCGATATCCCAGACGCGTGCCGAAATCGGACCCTTTGGGATATCCGCCCAGCAACGCCTCTGGCATAACAAGGATGTCTGGCGAAGCAGCTGAAAGTTCACTTTCAAATGCCAGGATTTTGGCGAGAGTTTCGGTTTTCCCTTGAGGGTGGGAACCGATCTGAAGGGCTGCAAGCGTGGCTTTGGTCATGGGTGTTGAATGGCCACGCATAGAACAAAGAGCAAGTTTCAATCTGGTTCGGCTTCGCAATCGCTAGCGACGCTATACAAGTTTCTATAAATAAGCCCCGTGCCCGCAGAAGAAGCCGAAAAGCGGACCGTCAGCTCACGACCCAGTTTCAGTCAATCCATTTCCGGATCCTCGACTTGATCAGCGGCGCACAGTAAGAAGCGAAGGATGAGCTCCTCGATCTTTTATGGTGCAGCCGCGCTGACAGCACTCGTAACCTTCTTCGTGCATGTGATTGCGGGTGGGCGAGCCTTTGTCAGACCATTCCAAGAGGTCGACATGGACCCTAACTTGAAGTGGCTTGCATACTACAGCTGGCACATTGCCTCGCTTGTCATAGCGCTCATCGCTCTCGCCTTTTGGGCGGCATGGGCTTGGCCAATCAGGTCACACTACGCGATGGTTGCGACCAGTGTCACGGTTGCATTGGTGGTCCTTGCGATGGCTGTATCAGTCAAGGGCGAACTGCGCTGGAGAGCCTTTCCTGGGATCCCGCTTTTCAGCGTCATATCGCTATTGGGATTAGTGGGGATCGTTGGAGAGTTGATGTGAAAGTCACACTGATTGGGCCTTCGATTTCGCCATTTGTGATCAAGGTGAAGGCAGCGCTCACGTTCAAGGGTTTGGACTTTGAGCATCGTGAGTATGTGGGCATCTCCGAACTGCGAAAACTCAATCCTCAGACGGGCAAAGTGCCCATTCTATTGATCGATGACGAACCGATCTTCGATTCAAGTTTGATCCTTCGGCGAATTGAGCAAGCCAAGCCCAATCCTTCTTTCTACAGCGGTGAAACGGACACCGCAGCCAAACAGAGCCTGCTCGAAGATTGGTCTGATGAATCGCTCTACTGGTATGTCCAAGCATTGCGCTGGTGCGAAAAGAATGAGCCATGCACGATAGCTGAGAACAAACAGTTTGTGCCCAAACTGCTCCGCCCGTTTGCCAATACTATTTTGAGGCGGCTTGTTGGTCGGCAGCCTCTAGGCCAAGGCTTCGGACGATTGCCATACGAACTGCTTGTTTCCGAGCTTGAAGCACGGATGGAAGAGCTTGGTTCAGTTCTCGGCAACAAGCCCCACTTCTACGCCGACAAACCATCTGTTGCCGATTTCGCGATCTATGGAGTGGCATCGACCGGTCATTCGGGCGCGACACCCGAGTTTGCTGATGCATTCGCAAAACACGCGAACCTCGTCGATTGGCGAGGTCGGATGCGTTCCATTTGCCAGTAAGAGCTCTGGTCGCGCCTAGGTCCACTTCCACCCCCAGATTAAGACGCTAACCAATCGTTCTAATCGCCCACAAAGCAGACGATCGCGCCCTACCTCAAGCTCACCACATTGTCCGCTCCGGGCCGCGCGCGTGAGCCGTCGAAGAGGCTCATCATCGGCTCGTCCGCCGCGGTCACAACTTCGGCATCACCAAAACCGTTGAAGCCGGTTTTCATAGCGGCGCCATATGCGCCCAGCATGCCGACTTCGATATAGTCGCCTGCTTGGATATCGGCGGGCAGCGCGAATGGCCCCGCCATATAATCCGCATCGTCGCAGGTCGGGCCGTAGAAAGCGAAATCCTCCAAGGGCTGGATCAAATCATCTTCGAGCGCCACAACCGGGAAACGCCAGCCCACATGCGCTGCGTCATAGAGAGCCCCGTAAGCGCCATCATTGATATAAAGCTCGTTCCCACGACGCTTGTCGACGCTTACGATCATGCTTGAATATTCGGCGCACAGCGCTCTACCCGGCTCACACCAGAGCTCGGCGTTGTAAGCAATCGGCAGCGCTTCGAAGTGCTTGGCGATCAGCGCGAAATAGTCCTCGAGCGGAGGTGGCTCCATGCCCGGGTAGATGCTGGGGAAGCCTCCACCCACGTCCACCATGTCGATCACCACGCTGGCTTCGGCGATGGCAGCACGCGTGCGGTCCAAAGCTTGCACGAAGGCAAAGGGCGTCATCGCCTGGCTACCGACATGGAAACACACGCCCAGCCAATCGCAATGCTGTCGAGCCTGTTGGAGCAGTTCAGGCGCTTCGGTGAGGTCGCAGCCGAATTTGGCAGCGAGGCTAAGTTCTGCATATTCGCTTGAGACGCGCAGGCGCACACAAAGCCTCAGGTCCTGCGCCGGTTCGCCGGTTTCGCGATCCGCACAGGCCTCGACGATCTTTTCCAGCTCTTCCAGGGTGTCGAGGCTAAAGGTGCGCACACCATGCTCATGATAAGCCTCAGCAATCGCTCGGCGGCGCTTGATCGGGTGCATGAAGCACATGTTCGCCTCGGGCAGAGCCTCGCGGACCAAACGCACCTCAGCAATGGATGCGACATCATAGTGGGTGATGCCCCCCTCCCACAGAACCTGCAAGAGGTCGGGCGCGGGATTGGCCTTGACAGCGTAAAGCACTTTGCCGGGGAATTTATCGACAAAGAACCGTGCTGCGCGGCGCGCTGCGTGTGGGCGATTTAGGATTATGGGCTCATCGGGCTCTAGGGCCCGCGCTACAGCCTTTGCGTCAGGATAGATGTACAACTCAAGGGACCCCCTTAAAACGGTTCGCAAACCGTAAGCGTTTCAACAGGGCTGCCTTGCGGTAGTAATCGTCCCTTGGGGCAGCGAGGCCGCGGCATTTGCACAAAAATGCCGCGGCCTGCAATCAAAATCGTGACTTGCCGGGAAGTTCCCGAAAGCGACGCGGTGTTTATGAAAAGGCAACCTTGGGCGCCTGGTCCACCGTCCCACGCTCTGAATGGTCAAGCGTGTTGAAGTCGGCCTCTTTGAAACCAAGCATGCTGGCGAACATAACCGCCGGGAAGGCTTCGCGGGCTGAGTTGAACTGCGCAGCAGCCGCGTTCAATGCACGGCGGGCAGCGGCCAGCTTGTCTTCAATGTCAGAAAGCTCTGATTGCAGCTCCTGAAAGTTCTCTGACGCACGCAGGTCGGGGTAGTCCTCACCCAGAGCCAGCAGATTGTCGAGCGCGATCTTGAGACCTTGCTCGCTTGCGCTATCGGGTTCCCCCTGCGAAGCCGCGCTGCGCGCCTTGATCACATTTTCCAGCGTTGATTTCTCATGGCCCGCATATCCCTTAACCGCCTCAACGAGGTTGGGAATAAGGTCATGACGCTGACGCAATTGCGCGTCGATATCCGCGCGTCCCTGGTTCACATTCTGGCGCAGACGCACCAGCGAGTTGTAAATGGCGATCACTGCGAACAGGCCGCCAAAGACGATCACGAAGACCGCCGAGGTCCAGAACCATCCGAGAATATCTACCATTTGTGCACTCCATCTTTACCTGATGCCTCTATTCTTAGCAGGCAATAGTTAAGAGATTAGGGACCTTTAGGACGATGCAGGCGGATGTTCAGGGATTGATGCGTGGGGAGCTTGGCAACTGGCTGGCCGAGCAAACATCCATGCGCGATGCTGCCAAAAAGAAAGCGTTCGACCGCTGGTTTATCGGAGGCATTGCCCTCTTGCCGCTCGTGAGTTTTCTGTGGTTCGTGCCGCTTGCTTTTCTGTTTGATCTCAAACTCTTCATTGCCGGCGCGGCGCTGCTTGGCGTCGCTGCTTGGGGCTATAAGCCAATCCAAGAGGCCAAGCAGACTATCAAGGTCGGCATCAATGAGGCCATCGCGCGCGATCTGGGTATTGGATATGACCCAGAGGTCGAGCCCGGCGTCGAATTCCACAAGGCGCGCTCATACGGCCTAGTGCCCAAATACGACCGCGACGAGTTCGAAGACTGCTGGTTTGGCGAGCTGGCCAGCAACAAATTCAACCTTTATGAAGCGCATCTGGAAGAGCGCAAAGGCTCTGGCAAAAACCGCCGCTGGGTCACGGTTTTCCGCGGTGCGATCATCTCCGTACCCTTTGGTCGGGAGTTTCGCTCCACCACCCTGCTCCAACGCAAGGGAAAGCACGATAAGTGGTTTGGCTTTGGCAGCGTCAAGGACGTAATCGAGCTAGACGGTCACCGCATGCAATATGTCGATCAAGTGCATCCGGCATTTGAAGACGTTTTCGAAGTCTTCAGCGACGATCAGGTCGAAGCGCGGGTTTTGATCCACCCTTCTTATGTTGAGCACTTGATCGCGCTCGAAAAAGCCTTCCACGGTAAATCGATCCGCGCCCTGTTCGTCGACCAACACTTGGTGGTCGTGGTTGAGAGCGAGAACATGTTCGAAAGCGGTTCAATGAAGGCCGAAGAAGACAATCGTCGCGCGCAGGAAACCGCCGATCAATTCGCAGCGCTCGCCCGGTTGATTATGGCAATCAATCAGACCGAGCGAGGGAAAGCTCAGGCAATCAAGCATGAGCCTCAGCACCCTGGCATTTCTGACTACGCCCGCGAAGCAACCCCGCGCCGCGTTGGAGGATTTGGCCGCAAGGGCCTTTGATCAACTCAGCCGGTCGCGGAAGTCTTCGTATTCGAAGCGTTTGACGCATTCGAGCGCGTCTGTGTCTGAGTCCCAGAGGTAAATGCTGGGCAGTTGCACGCCATTGAAGGTGTTGGTCTTCACCATCGAATAATGCGCCTGGTCGAGGAAAGCGAAGCGCGCGCCGGGCTCTGCGGGGACTGGTAGGCGATAGTCTCCAATCACATCGCCTGCGAGGCAGGATGGCCCGCCAAGTCGGATAGGTACGCTGTCGTCCTGCAGTTCGCCGAGCATTGCGGGGCGATACGGTGCTTCAAGCACATCGGGCATGTGGCAGGTCGCCGACACATCTGCGATGCCGATGGGGACTTCGTTGAAGCCTGTGTCGAGCAAGGTGCCAACGAGAATGCCCGCATCCAGCGCGACCGCTTCGCCGGGTTCGAGGATGATCTCAGCGCCGGTGTCTTCGGCCGCATCTTTCAGGAATTCGATCAGCTCATCGCGCTCATAATCAGCGCGGGTGATGTGGTGGCCGCCGCCCATATTGATCCATTTGAGCTGGCCAAACCACGGTTCAATCGCATCGAATACGCGGTCCCATGTCTGGCGAAGCGGCTCAAACGTCTGCTCGCACAGATTGTGGAAGTGGATGCCCTCAACCCCTTCCATATGCTCTTCGGTCAATTGATCGATCGGAAAGCCAAGACGCGAGCCCGGAGCGCTGGGGTCGTACTTTGGCACTTCGCCCGTTGCGACCATGGGGTTGAGCCTGAGGCCCACTGAGGCATCGCCGCCGGTGACCGCTGCGTTATCAAGGATCAATGCGGCACGCTTCATTTGAGCGGGCGAGTTAAAGATCACATGGTCGGAGAGCCTGCAAATCTCGTCCAATTCCTCAGGCTTAAAGGCGGCGGAATAAGTCGCGATTTCGCCGTCGTAAAACTCGGACGCAAGCCGTGCTTCCCACAGGCCGCTGGTTGAGATCCCGTCCAAATACTCACCCATGATGTGGGCTACCGAGTGCATGGAGAACGCCTTGAGCGCGGCAAAGACCTTGCACCCAGCCTCATCGCGAATATCGGCGAGGATCTGGCAATTGCTGCGGATTTTCGCCGCATCCACGACGAACGCGGGGCTGTCGACCCGGGTGAGGTCGAATTGGGCGAAGGCGCCCGGATTTCCGGCTTGGGTTCGCATGTTGGGACTTTGTCCTTTTTTTGTTTCTCGCAGAGGCGCAGAGAAAAGAGAGGCGCGAAGAAGTGTCAGCGCGAGTTGTACTCGTTGGCGACTCGACGGATGCCGTCTTTCATGGTGGCGTGGTTGAAATTCAGGAGAAGCCCTACGGGCTGTTTGAGAAGACGCAAGTAAGTGAGCAATTGGCGGATATGGGTCTGGCTCAGGCGCTCAACTGCCTTGATCTCGAGGATCAGTTGATCTTCTACTAGGATATCAAGCCGGAAGGCAGAGCCGAAAAGCTGACCATCAAATTCAACCGGAACCGCCAATTGCCTTGCAACTTTTAGTCCGCGCGCCTCCAACCGGCCTGCAAGGACGGCTTCATATACATTCTCAAACAAGCCGGGGCCAAGTTCGCGGTGGATGGCGATGCATTCGTCAATCACGATGCCCGTTAGCTCATCAATCTCCAAAACCGCTCCCCTGTCCTCTCACGTCTTCGCGCCTCTCTTTTCTCCGCGTCTCTGCGAGAAACCCTAAAACTCAACCGGCCCATCAAGTTCCTTCACCTGCCACGGCAGGCCATGAGCATTGAGCATGTCCATGAAGGGATCAGGGTCCATCTCTTCCATATTGAAGACACCGTCCCCTGACCAAGTGCCCTGCACCATCATCGCAGAGCCGATCATCGCAGGCACGCCAGTGGTGTAGCTTACCGCTTGGTTGCCGGTCTCTTCAAAGGCCGCTTCGTGAGAGCAGATATTGTTGATGTAGAAGGTCTTTTCGCCAGACCCATCAAGCGCCTCTCCGGTGGCGATGCAGCCGATATTGGTGTTGCCCTTGGTGGTCTCGCCCAAGGTCTCGGGCTTGGGAAGCACGGCTGCGAGGAATTGCAGCGGGATGATTTCCTGGCCCTGATATTTGATCGGCTCAATCCCGGTCATGCCCACATTCTGGAGCACTGTGAGGTGCTTGATGTACTCGTCGCCAAACGTCATCCAGAAGCGCGCACGCTCAATTTCTGGGTTGAACTTGGAGATGCTCTCCAGCTCCTCGTGATACATCAAATACGCTTGGCGTGTGCCGACCTCGTCAAAGTCAAACGGGGTTGAGACTTGCATCGCAGGGGTCTCCACCCATCGCCCATTCTCCCAGTGGCGCGCCGGAGCGGTCACTTCGCGGATGTTGATTTCCGGGTTGAAGTTGGTCGCAAATGCCTGTCCGTGGTCTCCGCCATTGCAGTCCAAGATATCCAATGTGCGGATGGTTTTGAGCTTATGCTTCTTCAGCCACATGGTGAAAACGCTCGTCACACCGGGGTCAAAACCGCTGCCAAGAAGCGCCATAAGGCCCGCTTCCTTGAAACGGTCATGATAGGCCCATTGCCAGTGGTATTCGAACTTCGCCTCATCCTTGGGCTCATAATTCGCCGTGTCCAGATAATGTGCGCCAGCTTCAAGACACGCATCCATGATCGGCAAATCCTGGTACGGCAATGCAAGGTTGATCACATGGGTCGCGCCCAAACGCTTTATGAGGTTGACCATCGCGGGCACTTCCTCGGCATCGATTTCGTAAGTTGGCACGACCACGCCGGTACGCTCTTTCACTGAGGCGGCAATCGTATCGCACTTTGACAAGGTACGGCTAGCAAGGTGAATTTCCGGAAAGATTGCGGGGTTAAATGCCATCTTATGGACGCAAACAGAGCTAACGCCCCCTGCCCCGATCACCAATACCTTCGACATACTCACAGCCTTTCAAATTCGAATCTTGCCAGCCCCCTACTTCAATGCATTTGGGTGCTCAAATGATCCTGCGCATTTCCTACTTAAGCGGGGCACGATATGGATTAGAGGATGTCCACCTCGCGCCCTCTTTCCTGCTCGATTTTTCGGCAAAATCGCCGGTAAAGATTTTTTGCCTTTGAACAGTGTCTCAAGTGTCTCAAACGGAACCTCACATGAGTAAAATTTTTCCGAATCGCCAAGGCGTTATCGCTGCGGCCAAGAGCATTGCAGAGATTCTCTCTCCAACTCCGCTTTTGCCGGTCGAAATCGGCGGGGTGCGGGCGCATGTGAAGGCGGAAAACCTTCAACCCATTGGCGCTTTCAAGATACGCGGCGGCTGGTGGCGACTTTCCAATCTCTCTGAGGAAGAACGCGCGGCAGGTGTGGTCGCGGTCTCTTCTGGCAATCACGCTCAGGGAGTCGCTTGGGCAGCCAAGCGATTGGGCATCAAGGCAACCATCGTAATGCCTCGCAATGCGCCAGAGGTGAAATTGGCGAACACTCGGGCCCTCGGAGCCGAGGTTGTGCTCTACGAACGCGCTCCCAAAGAACAGGGGGGTGAAGACCGCGATGAAGTGGCCGCAAAGTTGATCGAGGAACAGGGAGGCTTGCTGGTCCATGCCTTTGGCGATCCGTGGGTGATCGAAGGTCAAGGATCGGCCGGTATCGAGGCGACCCAACAACTGGATGCGCAATTGGGCACTTCACCCAGCCGTTTCATTGTGTGTTGCGGTGGCGGGGGACTGGCAGCTGGTCTCGCACTTGGCTGTCCCGATTCAGCCGTGTATGTGGTCGAGCCCGAAGGGTGGGACATGGTCGGGCAAGCGATTGCCACAGGTGAAATCGTCCAAGCGGCTTCGGATGCGCCAAATACAATTTGCGACGCGCTCCAGCCCACAGCGACCAAGGCGCTGAACTTGGACCTCCTAAGAACCCGTGCTGAGCCCGGTGTTACCGTTACTGACGACGAAGTGCGTGCGGCGCAGCGCTTGGCCTTTGCCGAGCTGCGCATGGTCATCGAACCCGGTGGCGCGGCTGCCCTTGCCGCGGCGCTTTCTGGCAAAGTTCCAGTGGACGAAGGCACAGTGATCATGCTGACAGGAGGCAATGCCGACCCACAGGCGTTTGCTGAGACGATAAGGGCATGATTTTCCTCTGCGGCGCACTTGTCCCGACGAAGCATGCCCGCGCGTTTGACAATCGACTGCGCCTCACACAGGGTTGCGAAAAATAGGGAAGAGGGATCACTTTCATGCAAGCCCAAATGCTAGCGCCAGCCGCTGTCCTGGTGGTCTGGACCTTGATCGTCCTGCTATGGATTATACCTTCGCGTTTCGGTGCGATTGCCAAGCTTGAAGATAAATCCGTATTGTCCGGAAAGCCGGGCGGACGCGGCCAAGATTTGGAAGGGGTTATCCCTGACAAAGCCAATTGGCCGTCGCACAATCATACGCACCTGCACGAAGGGCCGACCCTGTTTTATGCGGTGAGCGCAATTTTGGCGATTGTGGGCGCTGGTGCGTTCGATGTGATGCTCGCGTGGATCTATGTGGCTTTGCGGATCGCGCATTCCTTGTGGCAGATCCTTGTCAATAAGGTCACCGTTCGCTTTGCCTTGTTCCTCGCCAGTTCGATTGCTCTTATCATATTGGCGGTACGCGCGGTGATGGCGACCGCTTTTGCTGACCCCAGCATCGCTCCGCAGTAAAACAGTTTTGAGGGATCAAACATGATCGGAATGGAAATTCTCGCCCCAGCGATCGCGCTGATGATCTGGACGATGGTGATGTGGGCGTGGATGTATGCAACCCGCATCCCCGCGATGAGCAAGTCACCAGATATTGAGGCTCCCGCTAGCCTCGTCGGCTCAACCGGTGCAGACCTGCGCTCCAAATTGCCGGCCAGCGTCAATTGGAAAGCGGACAATTACAACCACCTGCACGAAGCACCCACGCTCTTTTATGCGGTGGCGATTGTGCTTGCGATCCTGGGCCAAGGCGACGGAATGAACGCGTTCCTTGCCTGGATTTACACCGGGCTACGCATCGCGCACAGTCTCGTTCAGGTCACCGCGAACCGAGTGATGGTGCGCTTTGTGCTGTTCGCTTTGTCGAGCGTGGTGTTGATCGCTCTAATCGTGAAAGCAGCGATGATCGTCTTTGCGTGATGAAATTTGGGGCGGCTCGGATGCCGTCCCAAAACTCTATTCTGCGGCTTCGCGAGCGTCTTCGAGCTCGGCCAGGAAACGTTCGCCATCAAGCGCCGCCATGCAGCCCATGCCAGCGGCGGTCACCGCTTGGCGATAGACATGGTCGGTCACATCACCGGCAGCAAAAACGCCGGGGATCGGGGTCTTGGGCGTGCCGGGCTCAACGGACAAGTACTTGCCCGAATGCATTGGCAGCTTGCCTTCAAACAACTCAGTCGCAGGAGCATGGCCGATTGCGACGAAAGCGCCGTCAACTTCGAGGGTCGAGGTTTCGCCAGTCACCGTGTCTTTGAGGACCAAGTGGCCAAGAGAACCATCTTCGCCCGCTTCAAAGCTTTCAACGGTCTTGTTCCACATTACGTCGATCTTGTCTGATTTGAAAACACGGTCCTGGAGGATCTTCTCAGCGCGGAACTCATCCCGGCGGTGAATGATCGTCACATCGTCGGAGTGGTTGGTCAGGTAAAGCGCCTCTTCAACAGCAGTGTTGCCTCCGCCGATCACTGCAACCTTCTTGCCGCGATAGAAGAAACCGTCGCAGGTCGCGCAGGCCGACACACCCTTGCCGCCCAGTGCTTCCTCACCCGGAATGCCCAGCCACTTCGCCTGAGCACCGGTCGCAATGACGATGGTGTCGGCGATAAACTCATCCCCGCTATCGGCGACAGCCCGGAATGGAGAGCCGTTTTCGAGATCAACTTCGGTGATGATGTCATACATCATCCGCGTGCCGACCGCTTCCGCCTGGGCCTTCATCTCTTCCATCATCCACGGCCCCTGAACCACATCGCGGTAGCCGGGATAATTCTCAACATCGGTGGTTATGGTCAGCTGACCGCCGGGTTGAAGCCCCTGCACGACGATCGGCTCAAGCATAGCTCGCGCAGCATAAATCGCAGCGGAATAGCCGGCGGGCCCGGAACCAATGATAAGCATCTTTGTGCGATGAGTGGTAGCCATGGTTTGTCTCTTAAAACTCTTTGCATTTTGTTGGAGACGATATGGGGTCGCGTGCCCACAATGTCACGTCAGCAGACGCTTTCTGAGGCGAGCTTTCCTTGCCTCATCCACACCTAAAGTTTGCGCGAGGTAGTTATCAACTGAACCATGATCGCGCGTCACCTCTTGCCAATAGGTTCCGATGTATTCCTCGCGCACGCCCATCAAATTGCGGATCGCCTCTGGTTCGATGTACCCATAGTGCGCTTCCATGCGGGGTAGTGATTGCCGTTCCAGGATATGTTGGGTGGGCGCATCGTTGGTAAGCATGAACTCCGCAACAATGTCATCATAATGCACGCCCAGCACATGGAGCAGAAGGCTTGCGCCAACCCCTGTGCGGTCCTTCCCGGCAAAGCAATGGATGAGACTACCCCCGTCCCGTTCGTCCAAGGACCGGAAATAACGTCCGAACATATCGATCATAGCAGGGTTCACCGGCATTCGCGTGTAGACCGATATCATCCGCTGACGGCCCTTCTCTGCGGTCATATCGGTTTTATCCCATCCCCCTTCGTGCGGCGGAGAGCTGGTCGTCTCCCCTTCAAACGCGATCACATCCGCGGCAAATTCTGGATGGCGCGAGCAAGGAAAACTCGTTCTCTCACTTTCCCCGCGAAAATCGATGATGGTTTGAATATCGAGGCTTTGGACAAGCTCCAGATCCGCCTCGCTTGCCTCCATATGTTGGCCAGAGCGGAACAGAAGCCCCGATTTGACCTTCGTCCCATCATCAGCTGCATAGCCGCCATAGTCGCGCAAATTGTGTATGCCGTCGGTTGTCAAAAAGGGTGCTGGGAACGGTTCTCGAATCATAACTGTAGGCTGTGGCAGCGCTGCGTCTCGGCGGCAAGACGCGAGGCTCCGGAACCGTAGGTAGTGGTTCGGAGGCCCTCTCAAACGCATCATTTGTCTGCCCAAGCCTAAACGTCAGAGCCTGAGAATCCGCCCCCACACACTGAATGGTACCCAAGCCCATGTCCTTTATCCTTATCGCCGATGATGACGAGTTAATCGCCGAGCTTGCGAGCCAAGCTCTAATAGATGCAGGTCATGCCTGCGGCTGGGTCACAAGCGCCGAGGAATGCTTGGAACTCCTCAAAACTCGCCGCCCAGATGCGGTCCTGCTCGATCAGGATATGCCAGGAATGTCTGGGTTATCGCTGTTGAGAAAACTGCGCCAATCAGCGGAATTCTATGATCTGCCCGTTCTGATGTTTACTGCGATGAGCGGGGCTCAAGATGAAACCCAGGCCATTTATGCAGGGGCTCAAGGATTTATCCGAAAGCCCTTCGATCCCAGAGGCCTCACAAACCGCATCAGACGCGTGCTCGCCAAACGCAAGGATCAGCCTCGTCACAAGGATTTGCAGACCTATCTGGAGCAAAGCGCCGGGATCACAAACGATGTGGTGGGCCCCCGCAGAGTGCTTTAACCAGACGCCAGATCATCACAAAAGTGCGAAGTCCACTCGCCCACACTGTCGTCGCGCACGGTGGCGATCATCGCTTCATAACGGCTTTTCCGTTCTTCCAATGGCATCTCGAGCGCCTTGCCAATCGCCATCGCTAGCGCATCGGGGCTGTGTGGATTGACCAACAGTGCGCCTTTGCCATCGCAGTCGAGCTGGAACGCAGCGCCCGCAAAATCGGAGAGCACGAGAACGCCGGGATCCTCCGGGTCCTGAGCCGCGACATATTCCTTGGCGACCAGATTCATACCATCGCGCAACGGGGTGACGAGGCCAATCTTGGAAGCACGGAAGAAGCCATAAAGCTCGGCATGGGTGTATCCGTGATTCACATAGCGAATGGGGACAAGGTCCACCTCCGAGCGCGCGCCATTGATCTGACCAGTCTTCTGTTCGAGAAGCCCGCGGATTTCCTGGTAGCTTTGCACGTCTTCGCGACTTGGCGGAGCAATCTGTACAAACACCAGATCGCGCACGCGCTCGGGATGCGCATCAAAGAAGCGGCCGATCCCGTCGATCCGTTCAGGCAAACCTTTGGAATAGTCCAGCCGATCCACGCCGATCATGCCCGTCCGTCCACGGATCGATGCGAGGAAGCGTTCCTCGGCTTCCTTCGCTTCGTGTTTGGCACCCTCTGTTTGGAAATGCTCCCAATCGATCCCGATCGGATAGTCCCGCGCAATCGTAGTGCGACCCTCATGGGTGATGCGACCGGTCTCGTGATCAACTTCGGCACCAAGCTCATTCTCGCAATAATGCACAAAGCTGGAGAGCCATTCGGGCGTTTGAAAGCCGATGAGATCATAAGAAAGCATTGTCTTCACCAGCCGTTCGTGAAACGGCAGTGAAGTCAAAAGGCGCGTGGGTGGCCACGGCGTGTGGAGGAAGAACCCGACACGGTTCTTCACCCCGCGCGAACGCAGTCGTTCACCCAATGGTATGAGGTGGTAGTCATGGACCCAGACAAGGTCCTCTTCCTCAATCAGGGGCATAACGCTTTCGGCGAAGCGATCATTGACCCGCTCATAGCTTTCGCCGGTCTTGTTCTCGAACCGGGCCAAATCAATGCGGTAATGGAATAGCGGCCACAGCGTCGAATTGGCGTACCCGTTGTAATACTCATCGATATCGCGGGTAGAGAGATCGACTGTCGCAGTCGTCACCCCATCAGTGCGCTGGAGATCCATATTGCCAGCCCGGTCTTCGCTCTCCTGACCCGACCAGCCGAACCAGACACCGCCGCGATCCCTAAGCGCGGCGTTCAGAGCGCCTGCAAGCCCCCCTTGCGCACCAGCGGCGCCACGCGCTTTGGGCACGGCGACCCGATTTGATATGACAACAAGACGGCTTATCGCACTTCACTCCATGGTTTGGACAACAGCCCAGCACAGTTGATCACTCCAACTAGGGAATAAGTCTGAGGGAAGTTCCCCCAAAGTTCACCCGTCTCATAGTCAAGGTCTTCGCTCAACAAACCAGATTGCGTAGTATGGCTCAGCATAGTTTCGAAAAGGGTGCGTGCTTCGTCGCTACGGCCCGCCAAATGCAAAGCTTCGATCAACCAGAAGGTGCAGACATTAAACGCAGTCTCAGGCGCCCCAAAGTCATCCTCGGCAGCATACCGGAGCATGTGATCACCACGCCGCAGATGCTCTTCGACGGCAGCAAAAGTCTGCTGGAACCGCTCATTTTCAGGTGACAAGAATCGCAGCTCAACCATTTGGAGCAGAGAGGCGTCGAGATAGTCGCTCTCAAAACTTGCGCCATAGTGACCGGTATCGCCGGTTTGTTTCCAGGCCTTCTCTTCAATCGTTGCAGCAATCCTGTCAGCACGCTCGCGCCATAGCTGCGCGCGATCCGTCTTACCCAGATGCTCTGCGACATTGGAAAGCCGATCGCACGCCGCCCAGCTCATTACAGCTGAGTAGGTGTGGACTTCCTCACGGGTGCGGAATTCCCATAGTCCTGCATCGGGTTGGTCGTGCATGTTCCACGCCATCTCACCAACTTCTTCAAGGCTTGCGAAATCTGTGTCATCCGCTGGACGAAGGAGGCGCTGGTCAAAGAATCCCTGTGCGCTCGGCAGAACGATTTGGCCATAGCAATCGTGCTGAATTTGTTTGTAGGCTGCATTCCCGCGCCTCACCGGACCCATGCCGCGATAACCAGCCATGTAGCTTGCTGTGGTCTCATCGAGCTCGCTCTCACCCATAACAGAATAGAGCGGCTGGATTTGACCACCGCGCGCGCCGTCGACGATATTGCGCAAATATCCGAGATACTTCTCCATCACATCAAGCGCGCCAAGGCGGTTCAACGCCTGGATTGTGTAGTAACTGTCGCGAATCCAGCAATAGCGATAGTCCCAATTGCGTTCCGAATGCGCTGCCTCGGGAATCGAAGTCGTGAGCGCCGCAACAATCGCTCCCGTCTCTTCATGCTGACACAGCTTGAGCGTGATCGCGCAACGGATCACCTCTTCCTGCCATTCGAGGGGGATAGCGAGCATTCTGACCCATTTCTGCCAGTATTTGCGCGTCGCTTGCTCCATCGAACGAACCGTTTCACGCAAGTTTCCGACAAAGGGTTCGTCCGGCCCGAGGAAGAAATGCGTGTCGCTCTCAATCCGAAAGGTGCGGCCTTCCATGATGTATCCCACAGGCGCATCAGTAGAGAGCCGTAATGCGGTGCCGCCAGCAAGATAGCGGATATGGTTGGTGCCGTTGGTCGTCTCGGCCAGCCCCGCGCCGTAATTCTTGGTTGGCTTCAACACCACCTTGATTCGCGGATGACCGCTTATCGGGCGCACAATGCGGGCATAGGAGACCGGGCGATACATCCGGCCAGAACGCTCGTAGCGCGGACAAAAATCGAGCACTTCCAACGCGCTGCCATCTTCTGCCTCAAGAGTGGTCACAAGGATTGGCGTGTTACGGATATAGGCCTGGCTCGATTTGTTCTGCCCCTCCAATTCAAAGCGCCAAATGCCGGCATCGCGCTGTTCGCCGTTGAGGAGTGCCGAAAAAACCGGATCACCATCCACTCTGGGCACACACCCCCACACAAGAGCGCCAGTGTCATCGATCAGCCCGGAGACTTGGCAGTTTCCAATCGGCCAGAGTTCCAAATTCGGTTTTTGCGCCAAGCTCTTAAATCTCCAGCCATGTGTGGACAGATGAAACGTCGGGAAGACGGTATTGCGCGACAGTCTCTTCGCGCGTTCCCACAAGGACCCCCGCGCCTCCAAGTTCTCTGCACGCGGCAAAGCCAGCCTCATCGGTGAGATCATCTCCAATGAAGAATGGCCGAGCGCCTTTGAAAACACTGCTCGCCATAAAGGTGTGAACTGCGCTTCCCTTGTCGCTTTTCCCTGCAACAATCTCGATAACGCACTTGCCGCTTTGTGCCTTCCAGCCGTGCTTTTGAGCAAGATTTCTTGCAAAGGCCTCAGCAGACGCACCTTGGCTCGGATTGCGCCGATAATGGAGCGCGCCGCCATGGGGCTTGTGCTCGTAATCGACATCCCTCTCGGCGGCGAAGTTGCGCAAAGCCGTTTCAATCTCCGCAGGTAGCGGGCAAGCGCCATCGCCCAACGATGCTCCATTGGCGCTTCTGATATCGGATCCGTGCGATCCTGCAATTGCCATGTTCAAGGGCCCAACATGACGCTCAATATCGTCAATCGAACGCCCACTCACCAACGCGCATCGGCCTTCTAAGCGATCAGCAAGATTTGCGCATCGACTGGCGAATTTCATAATTGGAGAAATCGCGTTGGGCCTGGGAGCAAGCTCGACCAAAGTCCCGTCAAAATCGAGAAACAGCGCTATCCCCTCGCCCGTCAGGAGAGTGGCCAACGCTGGAGGCGCGCCCAGTGCGAGAGCGGAGTGCATGGCAATAATGTGTAGTGAAAACACCCGCGCGGTCAACGGTCTTGCTGCACTGCAGCAACGCGCATTGCTATGCGCGGCTACTCTATTTCGTAACGCACAGTGATCGTAAAATTCCCACCGCCCGCAAATTCGCCGCTCGGGTTCACCCGGAAATCGGTGATATTGGTGTCGCATCCCGTTCCATCGTCGACAGGAATGTACGCAAAGCTCGTGCCTCCGTTACTTGAGAACTCGAGATCATCGGTCGTCACGCCCAGGTCAGCGGCCACATCTCCCGGACCGCCATATTGATAGGTGAGATCGGAGTTTCCACCGGGATCGCTAAAGATGACTGGCCCTCCATTGCGATCAATCAGACACATCTTCGCATCCGCAGGGCCATTGTCGAGAACGCTGACGGTGTTCTGAAACACAGAATCGCTCCCAATGTTGGTAACCGTGATCAGATACTCGACCGTGGCACCGGGGATAGCCTTGGGATTGGTAGTGCCATTGATCGGATCGGCGATAATTGAGCTGATCTTGCTCACCGTCAAATCGACATCAGGGGAACAGACAAACAGGTCATGCAAGCCGATGCCTTGCTGACCAGGGTCAGCTGGAGCGGTGGTGTGGTTGCCATAACGGAGGACGATCGTGTCAACCGCTTGCGTGAAGGTCACAACAACATTGCCCAAAGCGGCATCGGCATCAGACGTGCCATCGCCAATGATCTCATTACCGCTGATAAAGTTGACATTGCCATTGGTGAGTTGGGGGTTGACGATCGCACCGCCATCCAAGCCCTCCACCTCGAGCCTGTCCGCAAATTGGTTCACCCCGAAATCAACGTCAAAGACTGAGAATTGAATACCGGTGAAGGAACGTGGCAGGGTGATAGTAATGACAACTTCGCCCGCTTGACTGGACTGGTCTGCGACCACTGTCAGGGTATCCTCAACCGGGTTCAAGCCACCAGTGAAGAAATTAAACACTGTCGGGTTTTGCCCGCCGAACGTCGCGCTGTTCAAATAGGTACCGTCATTAGTAAGTTGAAATCGAATGTCGCCAAGCCCCGCAAAATCATAAGTGTTGTCAGTTGAACCAGCGGTCCAGCTGGGGATCGCATCCCAATCGAAAATCGAAACGCCCGCAGGACACGAGAGCAATGGTGGGATGCCTGGGGCACGCCCACTTTGAACGGTGAAGCTCGCCTGAGCGTAGTCGTCTTCTGTCGTCGCACCATTGCCGACTGTGGAGTCAAAATCCGGCTCATTTGCCGCGATAATCTCAGCAATGTTGGTCACGGTAGTGCCAGTTGCTGCCGAGATAGTCCCACTGAAATTTATGCTCGCGCTTTCGCCCGGGGCAAGATTGGGCACAGTCCAATTGCCACTCGTCTGATCGAATGACCCATCGCCGCTTGAAGAACTGAGTGTAAAGCTGCCTGGGAAGGTCTCGCGCACGATTACTCCCGTTGCAGTCTGGGTCGAAATGGCGTTGTTTGTAACTGTGAGACGCCAATTCGCGATCCCACCTTGTACTGGAGGCGAGCCGATAAGAGACTTGGACAGCGAAAGGTCTGCGCCCGGGGCAACGGTCGCCGCGTCATAGGTCAAAGTGGATAGCCCCACAAACTGTGCGCCCGGGTCTCCTGTGCCGGTATAAGTTCGCATAACCACCCGAATACGCTGAACTTGAGTAGTGTTGAAATCAAAGGCGATATCACCGTCAGTCGTGAACTGACCCGAAGGAGCTGTTCCGCGCCAGCCGTTGATAATCGCATCATTGGTGCGAGTGACTGAAGGTCCCGCAGTCCACAATGCGTTATTGTTTGCTGCGTTAGTGAAGCCACCGATCAGATCGTCATCATAAAAGACCTCAATCCCATCAATCCCGCCGCCATTGTCGACATCGCTAAGGATGAAATTGAAGTTCTCAACCGAACGACTGAGCACAATGTCATAGGTGACGAAGTCGTCTGGATCGAATGATGAATTGTCCATATTGAGCAGCAGCGGACGGGTGCCCGCGCCTATCTGACCGCTGAAATAACTCAGAAAATCATCAGCAAAAAAGGCTGGCGTGAATGTCCCACCATCCGTTGTGACGACCCTCGTGACGGTTGCTGTGGTATCGTCCGAGCCGGCAACGACTGTGCCGCTGGGGAAAGTGCCTTGACTGGGTTGGCCTGCATCACCCCAATCGATATCCTCACTTTGTGCAAGAGCAACGCTCGGCACGAGAATAAGTGCAAGCAGGAAAAGCCCCGCATACGCGCCCACAGTTCGGAGTGATTTGCCCAGTCCAGCGCACATGGTTCTGGCATAAGAAAAGTTGGTAAACAGAGTATCTACCATTTTGCAATCGTTACGAAATTTCGCACTCATCGGCCCAGACCCAAAAAGTCAAAGCTGCTGGTGTCGAACTTCAATCGAACGGCTGCGAATACGCCCTTGTCGGTGTTACGCGCTTCTGAGAAGTCACCGTCGCGGAAGCCTTCAACATTGTAGCCAACGGTAAGGAGCATGCCTTCGACCGGCGTAAAGCCAATGGTGGGGCCGTATGAGAAACTGGTGACATCATCGTCAAGGTTTGCGCGAACGGTCGCACTTGCGCCGATCTCGAACTTTTCACCGATGCCAATGCGGGCATCTGCACCAACAAAAGCGGTTGTGCCTGAGAATTCGGTGCCCTCAAACTCGTCAAAGTTGTAGCGTCCGCCAAGGAACAGACCGAACTCATTGCGACGGGTTTGGCGTGCGATGCCGTTCTCGTCCTCGTCAAAATCGCGCGGGCTCCAATTGGTAGACCAGCTCGCAACCAGACGGCGCGAAAGTGCATCGCCGTCGACGATTAGCGCGCTTGCACCCGCTCCGCCCGCCACGCCAGCGATACCACCGGTCACCTCATCACTGCGATATTCGAGTTTGCCGAGCATGGCGATTTCAGAAGCATCTGGACGGTGTGCGAAAGCGATCGCCGCGTCGAGAATTTCGACCTCAGGACCGTTTTCGTCTTCAGCGCGTGTCCAAGTAACGCCAGACCCGACAATGCTGCCCTCTCCCAACTGGCGGATCGCGCCGAATGTTGCGCCCATCCGATCGGCAAGCTCACCATCGCGATATTCACCGCGTCCCGTCACGCTCCAACGATCCTTACGCCATGCACCGCCAAAGGTGACAGCGGTGAAATCTTCAAACAGCAGACCGTTGGTCAATTGTCCGCCCGAAGCAACCGGTTGAAGCGGGTTCACAACGTCAGTGACGCTTGGCGAGCCATTCAGGGTCCGGTTACCGTCAATTGTCGCATCGAGCGAGAATTCCGGCGAAATTTGCAGCGTTTGGGCAAGACCAAAGGCAGCAAAGGTGCGATTGCCAAGCTCACCAATGGTTTCCTGACCGACAGAAGTAATCACCTGGCCACCCTGCCACGGCGTGAGTTCGATACCGCCGCGCAACGTGCGCGCATCAATGTTCTCGCCATCGGCGATCTCATAGGTTCCCACAAGGCGAACGCCGTTCGAAATCGCATAGCGTGCGCCAACACGATGACGGGCGGGCAGGTCCACGCTTTCCGCTTCTTCAAGCGCAATCGCGGTGGACGCAGAAAGTTCAAGCGAGTTGTCAAACAGGCGTTTGGTCACACCACCTTCGAGCACGGTCGAAGTGTTGGTGATGCCATCAACGAGGCGGTCGTTGAAGTGCGTAAGACCCACGCGGAAGTCAGTGTCTTGACGCGTCAGATTAAGTTGAGCTTGCGCGGCACGACGACGTGATGAGTCAACGAGACTGTCGTCCTGCCATGCGCTGCCCAGTACGCTTAAGTGGTCATTGAGGAACACACGGCCGTCCAAGCCAAAGCGACGACGGCCAAGATCGACACCGTTTTGTTGACCAATACCATAGTCTTGATCGAGCTGGCGCGCATAGGCAAGGAGGTCGACCTTGCCGGTCTGGTGCTGCACTTCGGCAAGCCAACCGGTTGCATTCTCGCCTTCGCTGCGGCTGAGTGCGACTTCGCCGCGGATCTCAGTGCTCGTGCCAAGCTCAGCGCGCAGGTCCAGCGTGCCAATATCTGTGCGAGCACCTTCGCCCTGATCGGTGATCGCATTGGCGCCGATACGGATGCGACCGTTGTCGCTGGTCCAATCAGTGCGAAGACCAGCGTTAAGCCTACCATTTCCAAGACCGTCGGTTTCGAACTCAACCACAATAAACTGCGGGTTGAAGTTCTCATCGCGGCTCAGCACAGGGCGTGCAAAAGTGATAGTGCCGCTCAGAAGGTCGATATCATAGTCAATGAACCGTGTAAGCGTTTGGCTAGAAACAATAAGTTCCGAACGGAAACGATCACGCACTTCCAGAGTTACGCGTTCGCTGTTCGCCAAAATACGGCGGCTGCCAAGTTGATATGGGCCGGTGATACCCTGTCCCTGAATTTCCTCGCGCTGTAGTCTGGTCGAGATATCAGCCGCAAAGCCGCTTGCCTTAAACTGACCGAGGCGAGCCTCGCCGCGAACTCCGGTTGCGGTGCGATTGTAGCGGGCAAGGCGCGTTTGATCGAACGATGTCTCAAAGTCACCATAGAGAGCGTAGAAAGTGGCCGTTTCAATCCTGACGTACAGATTCTCACGGCTCGCAGCATCAAAGCGGCGCGAGGACGCATCGGCAAAGACAGTATAGTACGCATTGGGGTCGAGCTGACCCAAGACACGCTGGTCCTCGCGCTGTTTGGCGCTGTCATAAGCGATCGTCGTCAAGAATTTGCCGAGGATACGTCCCTTGGCGTAGAGCGCGACGCGGGCATTATCACCAAAGTCACTGGCAAACCGACCCTCGCGTTCCATGTTCTCGGCTACGGATTTTGCGCCAGCTGTGCCTTCCGCAAGGCCAACGATAGTCCATTCGATATCGCCAGGCACGATCCAGGCTTCAAGCTGCTGCTCTCGTACAAGCTCGCCATCATTGAAGTCAAAGTCGAGACGCAGTGAACCCGAAACCATGGTCGGAGCCAGCTCGATCTTCGCGATACCGTCGGTGCCTTCGACGACCCAGCGCGCTTGACTTGGAGTAAACCCGGTGAGCTGATTGAGTTGCTGACGATCAACCTGTTCCGCGCTCTCATAGGGCGCGTTCAGGGTGAAATTGCCTGACACCCCTTCGCGCAATGGACGATTGTTGCGGTCGAGTACGCGGATCGCAACAACCGGGCGTGTGCGACCATCGGCGACAAGGCTGGACTGCTCTGGCACCAGTTCAACGCGGGTCGGCGTCGTGGTGAAGAACACCTCTCGAGTGAAGGTCTTGCTCACTCCGCCAAAGGAATTGATCACATCTGCTTCCAGTACAGTGCGCTCGCCTTCGAGTACGATACCGCGCCATGTGCTGACCGCGAAGCGACCTTGTGCAGGAGTTAAAGTTCCATCAAATGAAAGGCCGTTAACCTCTTCATTATTAACACGAAGTCTTATTGACTGACCACGGCGGTGCCGGATGGCCACACGGATCGCAGGAGAACGCGGATTTGCGGTCACACCTGGAGTGAGGAAGCCGTCTTCGCCGTCACCCAATGCGATCCAATCGGTGTTTGGCGCATAGCTTGGTTGAGCGCGTTCCGCCGCTTCGGCGGTGCTTTCGAGCACGCCTGAGCGGATCAGGTTGTCCGCAGAAACGGGCGGCGAAGCGCTGTCAATGCTGGGACGGCCTGAACCACCGGCAATCGCGTTCACCGCGCGCGCGCCAGCGCTTTCGGGACGGGTTTCGCCAAACAGCGCTTCGAGTGCCTGTTCAGCAGAAGAAAGTTGGCTCGGTGGGAATGCAATATGGAAATCTGCAACCACGAGGCTTCCGCCCTGGCCGATCACAAAGCGCGAACTTGCGCTGCCAGCATTACGGGTATCGAGGTAACAGTTAACCAATTCCGCACCCTCTGGCACAGTCATACGAGCCACCGCCACGACATGGGTGCCGGGCACAACACCTTCAAAGTGATAGCGCCCGTCAGCATCAGTGATGGCAAAGCTGCCATCTTCCATCACCATTCGCACTCCAGCGACACCTGGGCGCGGGTTGTCACGAGTACCGCGAACATCGCACGGACCAGCGGTGATGCGGCCTATGATTGTCATTCGATCCGCTATTGTGTCGCGCTCGACATCGATAGCAATGTTGGCCCGGGACTTGCGCCCAACGGAATCGGTCACGATTGCGTCATTCACGGCCTTCCCTGGATCGGCATCTGGGCGCACCGTCACTGCATAAGTGACGCGCACGCTTTCCCCCGCAGCCAGATCACCAAGATCGACGGTGAGTTGGCTACCATCTGGTGCAAATTCAATGCTATCAAGAGCTTCTTCACCGTTCACCCGCACCGTATCGGGGCGGAACCGCAGTGAGGAAGACGGAGTATCGGTTAGTACAACATTGCGTCTTGGACGTGACGGGTCGTCATTTGTGGCTGTGATTGAGTAGAAAACCACATCGCCTGGCTGAACGCGTTCGCGCGAAGCGGTCTTAACAAGACCAATGCTGACACCAGCCCGGTCCAATGGAATGTCCACCTGAACCGGCGTGGGATCATCAAGCGTAAAGCTCTGACCAAATGAAGCGTCGAGAATTCTGAAGGAACGGCCATCAGGACGCGTGAGGCGCGCAAGATTGTCCGGGCTGACAACTGAGGGCGCACTGTATGGATCTGGAGGCTCAATCACGAGCCGGTATTGGCCCAAGAATGTCAGAGGGAACCAGAATTCGCCTGGCTCCTGATTGTGGATTTGCCCAGAACCAAAAGCAATGGGCTCTCCCGAAATAACCGATGAAGGCCAAGGGGTTACACCATCTTCAGCAAACACCGTCGCGGGCTGGCCGGTTGATGCATCAACCAGCGTAACGCGCGCGCCCGATACCGGCTCACCGGTCTCGCTGTCGAAGACCACCCCAAATGGATCGGCCAGAACTTGAACGTCTGTTTCAACAATGACCGTAGAGTCGTTTGGAAGCGAGGCAGCGATCGAGATCGTCGAGCCGTCATTGATGCTCAGTCGGCAATCACCCGAAGTGGGCACTGGTGGGATCCGTGCCGTGCCCATTTGGCCCACGAAAACACCGGTATTGGGGCCCGTCTCAAAGATCGTGACTGTTTCCTCATCGCCCGTTGAGGTGGTGATTGTCACCGACAGCCGGTCTTCGGCGGTCTTGTCGACATTAGCGGCCAGTGCCGTAACTTCGAACAAGACTGTTTGCCCTGGTCTGATCGTGCTGGTTACTTCCGCTGTTCCTGCCGCAGGAGTCAGCTCGATTGTGGAGCCGGAAGCGCTGGCATCAGATGCGGGCACTTGCGTGCTTGCCACGCATAATGGTGCGCGGAAATTGAGATCAATGTCACCCTGTGGGGTCGGCCTGAACGCCCGGATCTCGGGTGGTGGTAATGTGACATCAAATTCAATGGTATTTGAGACCGTATCACCCTGACGTCCCCCAAAAAGCCAGGTGGCCTCTGCTGTGTTCGTGACCGTGCCGATGACCTCGACATCAGTATCTGTTTCTGAATTATCTTGCGCTGCAGCGCCTTCTCCGAACACGCCGAAAGGCAGCAACACTACAAGGAGTGCTGCTGCCAAGCGCTTCAGAGAAGAGCACACACGCAAAGTCTAATTCTCTTCTTTCACGATCTTAGTTGATCGTGACTTCGAAGTAGACCGAACTGGTCGTGTTGGCCGGAATGTCGGCCAAATTCCCAGAGATCAGATCGAGGCCGCCCGTACCGCCGCCGGCAGTGAAAGAGGCATCGCCGCCTTCTTCATCGGTGCCGCCGCTACAAGTCGCAACCGGGGTAGGACCCGAGCTGTCGATCGTGGCTGTTCCGTTGACGATAATCCCCGAACCTGGCGTGAAT
The DNA here is from genome assembly GCF_947502395.1 of uncultured Erythrobacter sp. Lineage (GTDB taxonomy): Bacteria > Pseudomonadota > Alphaproteobacteria > Sphingomonadales > Sphingomonadaceae > Erythrobacter. Next base: position 54,394 of record NZ_CANMZM010000001.1, on the reverse strand, counting down.
GTCACGTCGGCAGGAAGGTCATCGTTCACCGTCACCGCGGTTGCATCAGCTGCGCCTGCTGCGTTGGTCACGGCAATACAATACTCGATTGTAGCCCCTGGAATTGCTTTCGGATTGGTGGCGCCGTTGACAGGATCGCTTACAATACGGCTCGACTTCACGACCGTAACGACAGCGCCCGCGACCGAAAACTGTCCCTGATCGGAATGAGCACCGTCACCGACAGCTTCCTCAGCCGTGCCGGATTGATCGGCAAGGACTGTATCCACACCGGAAGTGTTCGCACCAGAAGTCGCGTTGATTTCAGCCCCAAGGCCAGCTGCGCCAGCTTCGTGAGCGTCAGCAACCAACACGAGATCAAAGGTATCGGAGTTGACTGCATCAGTCGTGATGTCGGCAACGACGAGAACTTCGATGGTCTCAGTGCCCGTGCCGTCATCGGCGGCCACTTCATCAAGGAAAGTTATCGCGCCTGCGTCAATTTCAGCCTGCTGAAGCGCACCGTCACCATTAAGATCGCGATAGATCGTAATGTTTTCAATGTTGGCAGCCGTACCGCCGACCAAAACGGCCGAAAGGTCAAGGTCAACGGTGTCGTTCGACAGGTTGGTCACGTCAAAAGCGAGAACCGCCTGAACTTCACCAGGCGAAACCGTTACCGGGCTTGTGCTGGTCAAGTTGACGTTGACATCGATACGGCGATCAACCGTGAAAGTGTCACTGTCAGTGACATCTTGCTGCGTGTTCGGGTCGTTTCCGACCTGGTAAGAGACCGTCACCGAGTTGGTAATCGTATCCCCCGCCGTTGTGCCGACTGCGAGAGCCGGCGAGCTGGACATGGCAACAAGCGCCAACGCGCTGACTGCCCCCAGCAATTGGGTTGAATGTCTCATTGCAAATGGTCCTTTGCGTGTGTGCCCTGCGTCAAAACTACCGCCCGCAGGAATTGGCGGCTAACGCCCCCTGTTTGAGTGAGGCGAAGCTTGTTCTCCCGTCCGATCAGCGAATGATCGCAGGATATTCGAGGCGACCGTTTTCCCCCGGCGCAATTTCAGCGAGGGTCCAGCGGACATGGGTTACATCTTGGTGGGTGGCGCTGCGGGTGCTCCCGTCTTCCAGAGTGACAGCGAGGCCAGACAAAGTGCCCCAGCTCTTTCCGCCATCGACTGAAACAACCAATTCAGCATCTGCGTCAGGCGCAAGACGAACGGGGCCAGGAAGTGGGTTCGTCACCACAAAATTCTTAACCGGCTCATCCCCGGTGTTGGCGTAATCGGTGCCGAAGATCAGGCGATCGCCCGGGACAATTGTGCTGGGCTCGACAAGTTCAACGGATTGATTTCCCTCGGCATCGAACGAAGTCACCACCGCTTTGACATCGCCTGAAAGCGAAACCGGGCTTGCTTCTTGCGCGAGCGCAGGGCCAGCCATCGATGCCGTTGCAACGAAAAGCGCTGTGGCGAGAGCTTTTTGGAAAATGTTCATTGTTCAGCCCCTTCAAGCTATTGTTTTGGTTCAGTCGATCGTCACATCGAAGGTGACTTCGAATGTGTCGCCGCCGTTGACCGTGCCAATATCGACAGAAATTCCAGCTGCATCGGAGGCTTCGCCGGCATCGTCACCGGACGCGTCAGTGAGCGTCGCGCCGTCGAACATAAGGCTGCCATCGACGTAAGTTGTGTCGTCTGGAATGCCGTCGGTAATGACGAGATTGTCTAGCGAGCCATCGCCAATGACTTCGGCGGTCAGGGTGAAAGTTGCGACCGTACCGGGAACGGCGCTCGTCCCTCCGAATGGATCAACCAAGCTCACCGCTTTAGTGAGATCGACCGTGGTTATGCCGATCAGGAGAGAACCAGTTGCTGTCCCATCAGCGCCAGTCGCACCGACGATCGCGTCGCCGCCATCGACACCTGCTCCCGCGAAGCTGGTACCCGGTGCTCCCGTGCCTGTTACGGCCTCGGCAAGCAATTCGATATCACTGGTATCGTCATCAGCGACACCACCTGGTACGGCGACAATCACAAACACTGTCAGCGCTTCATCAGCTGCAAGTTCTGCAGTTGTCTCTGGCCCGGTCAAAATCTCATCGACGCCATCGTCGTAGACACCATTGCCATTGGTATCGACGGCTATGGCAGTGATGGTCGTATCAAAGTCATTGCCGGCGACAGCCGGGTTGGCGGTCAACGTAAAAGCCTCAGGCCCGTTGCCTTGATTAGTCACCTCGTAAGTGAGTACCGCTTCACCTGGCGCTGCTGCGACTGGACCACTGTCCTGCGAGGTCACAGTCACATCGAGCATCTCGTCGACCCGGACAGTGACGGTGTTTGAATCCACCGTCTTGGATCCTTCACCATCTTCGAAGGTGGCGCTGGCCGTGTTTTCGATAAGCGTACCCGCATCAACGCCCTCAGCCAGAGCCGGGGCGGAAAGGGTAAATGTCGCCAAAACAGTTGTGGCGAAAAGCGAGCTGATGAGTTTCTGCGTATCCATACCTATGGGCACGTACGCAGTAATGGTTAGCATCTCGTTAGCGCGAAATGTAAAACCTAGCAAAACACAAGGGTTTCCGCGGGTTCACGCGCTTGAAAGTTAGGGTTAACGCGGGATTCAAACTAACAGACAAATGTCGGTTTGGATTTCAGGTTTCTACGAAGTTTCCAAAAGCGCCAACAAAGCAAAGCTCGCGAGCCAATGCTCACCCATATAATCACCCGCCACATGCGGGATCGCCGCATCAAGATGCGCCTCGGCCCGCGAATTCAATAGGGCAGTAAGGGTCGAGTTTTCAAGCGAGCGCCCTATGCGTAGCAGGCACCATGCCCGGCTGAGGTTGAGCCCGTCGAGATGGGCAATTTTGCCATCGCTCCGGTCAGACACAGTGACCGGGTGGCACTCGCGCTCCAGCCACCCATTGGTGAGCACAAGCCCTTCAAACCATGGAGTAAAGTCTTGTGATGTCATGACGTCACTCATCAGGAGAGACGCAGTCAATACAGGCGACAGGAACTCGTCTCCGCCCGGTTCCCATCCGGCATAGTCGCTCTTGGAGGCAAAGGCGTTGAGAGACCATGCATCAATCTGTGCGAGCAAGGCTGGGTCGCGCGCCTTGGCCCACTCGCGTGCGAGCAACAGAGCAAAAGCCGTGTTGAAGTGGGTCCCAACAGTAATCGGATATGTGAGCAGCGGCAGAAACTCAGCAAACCTCTTCGAGATGGCGCATGCCAAGGGTGCGAGCCTCGCGCCCCAGGCTTGGTCCTCATGCCTCTCCGCCTCGTGGTGAAGGTAGAGCAACCAGCCCCAACCATAGGGCCGCTCAAACCCGCGTGCGGTTGGACGATCGAAATAGGCAAGCTCAACCGCGAGGTTCTCTTCGCTTAGTGTGGTCTCGGCCAATGCAGAGATGGCTTCAAATTCAGGTATTTTGTAAAAAGTCCGCCTTAAAGTCAGCAAAAGCCACCAAGAATGTACGCAAGAATGCCAATCATAACTTCCGAAAAAGGCCGGATGCAGCTCGCGCGGGGTCCTCGCATCGGAATCCTCCACCATCACATGCATCGGCTGATTGGGATATTCCTGCGCCACATGCCCGAGCGCAATCTTCGCAAACTTTCGAGCGATTGCCTCGTTAAGGCGGTGACTTAGCTCCATAACAAGAAGGCCCCCACGTAGATGATCACGACATTGCAGACCCAGAGCGGCACCGCCGTTCCCACTTGCTGACGGATCACCGCGTTCTGGTCTTTGAGCTCCAGAAGCGCGGCCGGGACGATATTAAAGTTCGCCGCCATGGGCGTGAGCAAGGTGCCGCAGAAACCGGCAAGCATTCCCACAGCCCCAATCACCGCCGGATCGCCGCCATAAGTCTCAACAAGGAGTGGAATGCCGATAGCTGCCGCCATTACAGGGAATGCGGCAAAGGCATTGCCCATGATCATTGTAAAGAGCGCCATGCCAAGGGCAAAGACCACGACGGTGAGGAATACACTTCCCTCCGGGATCGCGCTGCCAACGGCTCCGCCGATGATTTCACCCACTCCTGCAAGTGCAAAGACAGCGCCGAGTGCTGCGAGCATTTGTGGCAGGATCGCTGCCCATCCAATTGAATCAATCAGCTTTCGCCCTTCTTCAATCGGCGCTAGCGCAGGCGGTCTCAACCACGCCATTGCCGCCGCGAGAGCAATGATCACACCGATCCCAAAAAGGATCAGCGTTTCGCGTCTTGCTTCAAACAACTCGGTCTCGATGAGTGGTGTATAGTTGTAGAGCACCGTCCCCGCCACAGCAGTGACCGGAACAATGAGCGCGGGCGCGAAGAGTTTATTGCCTAGGCTCTCGGAGAATGCCTTACGCTCTTCAAGCGAAGTGGTTTCTGGATTGCTGCGGGTCAACAGCCTCGTTCCGGCGATTGCGACGAGCGCAAGAACGAGCACTCCATTGGCGAGATCACTAAGGTGGCTCCCAAAATAGAAACTCACCGCCAAGAGACCCCAAAAAGCAGCATTTCCAATGCGTTTGTCGCGTAAGCTTAGAAGTGACCAGAAAGCAAAAAAGGTGCCCGCAAGCCAGTAAAGCCAATCATAAGTGATCATGATCTTGCCCTCCCCAGCCTTCGGTCGAGCGATCGAATCCGCCAACTATGAATGATGAAAGCACAGATCGCAGTAGGTATCGCCCAGACTGAAAGCTCAAGCGGGGCAAGCGGATATCCATTGCTTTCAAAAACACCTTGAATCAGTAAGATAGAAGCGATTGCAAAGAATATATCTTCACCAAAGAAGAGACCGACATTGTCGGTAGCCGCTGACATGGCGAGTACCTTTTCGCGGCTCTCTTCGGTCAATTCGCCATGCGATTTTTCCGCTGCCGCCTCGGCCATCGGTGCGACTAGGGGGCGCACCGCTTGCGGGTGCCCACCAATATCCTTCATGCCGAGCGCGGCTGTGATCTGACGAAAACCGAGATAGATCATGAGGAGCTTCCCCATGGTCGCACCGCGCACGGTTTCGATCAGCGAGCGCGCACGCTGTTGCAAACCGTATCGTTCAAGCAGACCTATGACCGGTAAAATAATCCAAGTTACAGAGATATAACGGTTGTCATTAAAAGCCTTTCCCAAGGCTTCAATGACCGCAACCAGATCAAGCCCTGCCAAAAGTCCAGTCGCGATCGCTGCGCCGACCACCACAAGCAGCGGGTTGAACTTAAGCGCGAAGCCAATGATGACGAGCGCGATCCCCAAAAGGGGCCAATAGTTCATGGTTTACGTCCCTTTCCCAAATCCGCCTCCTCCGGGTGTGAGTATTACGAATGTGTCGCCGATGCCCATTTCGGCGCTGTCTGTTGCTGTGAGCTCTTCATGGGAACCATCGACACGCTCAACCCAATTACGACCTGGTTGCGCGGCCCCTCCTCCAGCAAGCCCCTGTGGTGGCACTGCGCGGCGATTGGCAAGCATATTGGCGCGCATTTCCTCAAGGAAGGTCACACGCCGCACGGTCCCCTCGCCACCACTGTGAGCGCCCTTCCCGCCGGATCCTCGCCTGATTGAGAATTCATCAAGGCGCACCGGCAAGCGTGCCTCAAGGATCTCCGGATCGGTAAGGCGCGAGTTGGTCATATGGGTTTGTACAGCGGACGTACCGTCATGGTCCGGCCCGGCCCCAGAGCCTCCACAGATCGTTTCGTAATACTGATGCCGCGCATTGCCGAAGGTGAAGTTGTTCATGGTCCCTTGCGAGGGTGCAAGCCGTCCGGTGGCCGCGAACAGCGTATCGGTGACCGCCTGGCTCGTCTCCACATTGCCGGCGACCACGGCTGCGCCCGGCTTAGGATTGAGCATGGAACCGTCAGGCACAATCAGCTCAACCGGCTTTAAACAGCCATCATTCATCGGGATCGCATCATCGATCAGCGTGCGCAGGACATAGAGCGCCGCTGCGCGCGTGATTGACCGTGGCGCGTTGAAATTATCGGGCAATTGCTCAGACGTGCCAGTAAAGTCGAATACGGCCGAGCGTGCCTCACGATTGATGCGGATTGCCACTCTGATCTGTGACCCGTTGTCGAGCTTGGTCGTGAAAGCCCCGTCCTCTAGCCGGTCAAGCAAACGCCGTACGCTTTCCTCTGCGTTGGCGATGACATGACCCATGTAGGCCTTCACCACCTCGCTTCCGTGATCTCTCGCCGCAACGCTCAGCAATTCAGCGCCTCTGGTGCAGGCCGCCAGCTTGGCGCGCAGGTCAGAGATATTGCGATCTGGGTTGCGCGCTGGATATCGCGCCGAAACGAGAACTGCGCGCACCGCATCTTCTTGAAAAAGCCCTTCGTCGACCATGAGGAGGTTATCGATCATGACTCCCTCCTCTTCGATATTGCAGCTCTCGGGCGGCATAGAACCGGGTGCGATCCCGCCAATATCGGCATGGTGTCCGCGAGCAGCTACGAAGGCATCAGGAGCCTCGCTCGAACTGCTGTAGAATACCGGCACGATTACGGTGATATCAGGCAGATGAGTTCCGCCGCGATAGGGATCGTTGAGGACATAGGCATCGCCACGACAAAACCCGCGACCGTCGCGTTTGTCACCGCGTGCCTCGATAACACGGGCAATTGAATCCCCCATGCTGCCTAGGTGCACTGGAATATGTGGCGCATTGGCAATGAGCGCGCCTCGCGCGTCGAACAGCGCGCATGAAAAATCCAACCGCTCTTTGATGTTTACCGAGGTTGCGGTTGACTGAAGAACAACGCCCATCTCCTCCGCAATCGCCATGAAGTGGTTGTTGAATATCTCGAGCCGGACAGGATCGACCTTTGTGCCGTCAGCATGCGCGCGGTCGAGGGGGACTGCGCGGGTAAGCACAAGGCTCTTGTCCTCGGCCAACGCTGCCTGCCAGCCGGATTCAACCACGGTGGTAGAACCAGGGTCGATGATAAGTGCGGGGCCGTTGATGGTTTGATCCATCGCCATCGCAGTACGCTCGACGGTTTTCCAGTCGCCTGACGGTTCGCCCAAGGCGGCGACCGGTTCTACGTCCACACTGCCGAGCCCGCCTGAGATACCGCTGCCTTCAACGCTCAAAGCTTCGACGATGATTTGTGCATCATCATCCGAATAGCCGAACCGTTGGCGATGCAAGGTTCGGAAACTTGCATCCATCTGAGCCACTTCACCACAATCGACCGTGAGCATGGAGTCGCTCCCGTCAAATCGCAGCCGTGCGCGGCGATCGATCTCAATTGCGCTTTCCCCTATGTCTTGCTCTTGAAGGGCGCGGCACACTTGACTTCCCAGCTTGGCAAGTTCGCCTTCGAAGCTCTCTCCCAGCGGCCGCACTAGGCTTACTTCGCGGATGGCCTTTACCGGTGCCAAACCAATGCCGAACGCTGAGAGGATGCCTGCAAGTGGATGAACCAGCACGGTCTCCATGCCCAGCTCATCAGCAACCTTGCAGGCGTGTTGACCCCCTGCCCCGCCAAAACAGGCGAGCGCATAGCTGGTGACGTCATGACCTCGCGCGACCGAAATTTTACGGATGGCATTGGCCATATTGTCGACGGCAATGGCGAGGAAGCCTTCTGCGATCTCTTGCAAGCTTTTGGGCTCGGACAAGGTCTTGGCGACTGATTCCAAGGCAGCGCGCGCGGCTTCTGGATCCAGCGGCTCATCGCTATCCGGACCAAAAACGCTTGGAAAGAAAGCTGGGTCAATCCGGCCAAGGAATAGATTGCAGTCGGTGACCGTTAATGGTCCACCCTTGCGATAGCACGCAGGGCCGGGATCGGCACCGGCGCTGTGTGGCCCTACGCGGAAACGCGCGCCATCAAATTCGCAGATTGAACCTCCGCCTGCGGCCACCGTGTGTATCTGCATCATGGGTGCCGCCACTCGAACTCCGGCGACGACACTGTCTCCGGTCAGCTCATACTCACCCGCATAATGGGCCACATCGGTGCTCGTGCCGCCCATGTCGAACCCGATGAGCTTGCTGTGTCCCAGAGGCTCACATGCGGCGACCATGCCGACCACCCCGCCGGCTGGTCCGGAGAGGATCGCATCCTTGCCTCCAAATGCCCCCACCTCGGCGAGACCACCATTAGACTGCATAAACCGCAAGGCCTGCGCATCCGGCAGTTCGGCCTGGAGCGTGTCTGTATAGCGCCTGAGAACAGGAGACAGATAGGCATCCACCACAGTCGTATCGCCGCGAGGGACCAGCTTGATAAGAGGAGCGACCTCGTGAGAGGTGCTGATCTGCGCGAAGCCAACTTCATGCGCGATGGTGGCAAGCCGGGCCTCATGATCGCGATGCTTCCAACCATGCATGAGTACAATGGCAATCGCGTCAAATCCGTCATCGCGCAGCGCCTGAAAGCCCGCGCGCGCCGCCCGTTCATCAAGCGGAGTAAGGACATCGCCATCCACTCCAACTCTCTCGGTGATCTCCACCACCCGCTCGGACAGTTGTTCAGGCAAAACGATATGTCGCGCAAAGATATGAGGTCGCGCCTGTGTGCCAATCCTCAGCGCATCGCCAAAGCCTTGGGTAATCGCAAGCGCAAGCCGTTCGCCTTTGCGCTCAAGCAGAGCATTGGTTGCGACCGTGGTCCCGATTCTGAGCTCGGCGATCGGTCCCGTGCCATGCTTGGCCAGCAAGCGGCGGACCGCTTCACTAGCGGCGTCTTCATAATGACCGGAACTTTCGGAGAGCAGCTTGTCAGTCACAAGAGCACCATCAGGTGTCAATGCGACGACGTCGGTAAAGGTCCCTCCCCGATCAATCGCAAAGCGCCAGGCTGTCATTTGGGGGCAAGTCCTTCAGTCGGTTGCGCGTGAAGTGCTTCCTATGCAACCGCCACCACGAAGGTCAAACCCTCAGCGAGTCCATGTCCGCAACTGCGGGCTCCCCAAGGCTCACAAATGTGCCTTCGCGGAGAGACTAAGGAACGATGGCCTTTGTTAGGTCCTGCGAGCCTCTCTTCTGAGGCAAAGCGCCCACCATGATCCGTGTGCGGCCACGAAGAGCTTTGAACAAGATTCAGATGTGCGCGGCCTAATGCCGGGCGCCCGTAGCCGACGGATCGCCGACAGGCCAAAGCTCAGTCCATATGCTTGAGGCCAACCCTCAGGTAATCCCATCCGGTGATGCAGGTGAGCGCAGCGGCAAGCCATAGGCTAGCGAGCCCCACTACATGCACCCAACTCTCAGCGATCGTCTCACAGTCAGGAGCTTCAATCGACTGGCATGGCTGGCCATGCACGGCTCCACCAAGGATAAGTGCGCCCAGGGCGATCAGTTGGAACGTGGTCTTCCATTTGGCGAGCTTGGTCACCGGAACCGATACCTGAATGCCGCCCAGAAATTCGCGCAAACCCGAAACCGTGATCTCACGGACGAGGATTATACCACCAGCTATTACATGAAGATCGCCAACGTAAGGACCGCGCAAATAGCCCTGTGCGGTCAAAATCAGAATGACTGCAGCCACCATGATCTTGTCGGCAATGGGATCAAGAAATATCCCCAATTTTGAAACTGTGCCCTGCGCTCTTGCCAGATACCCGTCGAAAAAATCGGTGATGGCGATGACGCAATAGAGGGCAAATCCAATCAGATAGCCGATCTTCCAATCCGGCCACCACAGGAAGAATCCCAGCAAAGGCACGGCGAAAATGCGGGACAAGGTAAGGATGTTTGGCAAAGTCAGCATAGAACGAAACGTTCCTTAGCGGGCATTTCGTGGAAGCAAAACACCTGGAGTTCGCCAGACCAGAGTCTGGGGCATTGCTCCATGGTCGCACTTGTGCGCTTCATCGATTGCATTACATGGGTGAGCGCAAGAAGCCGCCGGGACGCTACGTTACGCATGACAACATCGACGCACCTTCTTCGGCGAAAGCGGTTTTTGCCATTGATGATCACGCAGTTTTTCAATGCGTTCAACGACAATCTCTACAAGACTGCCATGGTCTTGTTTGTTGTCTATTCTGTCTATCAAGATGAGAAGCAGGAGGCGCTTTTTAGCGGCGCGGCCTCGCTTATCTTTGTCGCACCTTTCGTGCTATTTTCCGCTCTCGCTGGGCAATTGGCCGACACACGCGACAAAGCGGCAATTATTCGCGTGGTCAAACTGTGTGAGATCGGTTGGGCGAGCCTTGGCGTTGTGGGGCTCTACTTGGCTTGGCAGGGAATCATGGTGCACACGGTGGCGATACCGTTGCTCATGGTGGTGCTGTTTCTCGCCTCAACTCAGTCAGCTTTTTTGGGACCGATCAAATATGCGATCCTTCCCCAGCAGCTCAAGAAAGAAGAGGTGCTTTCTGGCACAGGCCTTGTCGAGGCGGGAACGTATATTGCAATCCTCGGAGGCACCATCCTAGCGGGTTTTGTCGAGGTTCAGACCTCGATGATTGTCATTATTATCACTGCTTTTATCGGCTATCTTTCGGCGCGATTTGTGCCTCAGGCGCTGCCGCAAAGTGACTATGAGATGCACTTTCCGCTGCTTGAGCCTTTTGCAGTAGAGACTAAAAGCACCTTCAAGAGATGGTTGGGATACCCCTTTGTTGCTGTAGCAGATCAGGTCGTTATGAGCTCTCGCCTAATCAAAGAGGTGAAGCAGAATCGCCAGATCTGGCTCGCGATAATCGCCATCAGCTTCTTCTGGACCATGGGCGCGGTCCTGTTCATCCAGTTCCCTCCGCTCGCCAAGAACCAACTGCTTGCCACACCCGAGGTCTCAAGCCTGTTTCTAGTGATCTTCTCGCTCGGGATTGCCATCGGATCGGTCAGCATTAACGCGCTTCTGAAAGGCGTGGTTTCCGCCCGTTATTCGCCCATATCAGTCGTTGTCATGGGTGCCTTCCTGATCGGTTTCTACATTGTCGCTAAAGCTTGGTCGCCCAACCCATCGGGCGAATTGCTACCGGTGCAAGAATGGATCATGGAGCCGCTTGCAGTGCCACTGTCGCTGATGCTGCTGGGCGTTTCGACGGCGGGTGGCATGTTTGTTGTGCCATTGTATGCATTCCTCACCACCCGCTGCGCCAAGGATGCCGCGAGCCGGACGATCGCAGTGAATAACATCGTCAATTGCATTTGCATGGTGCTGGGGTCAGCGCTTGCGATTGGCCTGACCGGCATTGGGATAGCTGTAGTCGATCAACTGCTCGTCGCAGCCGCTATGACAATGGTTTCAGCCTGGCTCGGTTGGATGCTGTTCAAGGCTGAGAAAGAAGCGGGCGATCCGGCAATCGCGTGAACACGCTCGTTCGAATGCTTCAAATGATAAAGACCAGAACAGCAGCGAAAACCGCAAAATAGACGCTTGCGAACCCACGAACATCGTCTCTCGTCAAACGCCAAAGGCTCTCGGTCGGGGTTTCAAATAACTCCTCAGTCACATGCCCCGGCAAAGTCGCCCGAAAGGGGTGCCTCGCACCCTCGTCGGTTAAAACCAGAGCACGACGTTTGCGGCCAGCGAGACGGCGGCGCTCAATTTCGGGGGCTGGTGAAGCGTTGAGGAAACCCTCTGCGGAAAGGCTTGCGACTGTCATGAGCCAAGGGTTAACGATTTCTTAACTTTTGAGCGAGCGCCAAAATCGCCCTGCCCTGATGCGGGACAGTAAGCCGTGGTTGTGGTTAATCTCCACATGCTTCAGACCCTTGGCGGATAATCGAATAGCGGTGTTTGCGCCAAAACGGTGCCACCGCTACCCCTCGCGAATGGGAGAATACGGCAAGGTGACACAAGCAACGAAATCCGCAGCGAAGCTCTTAGTCGAATGCCTTGAGGCACAAGGGACCGACCGCATATTCACGGTGCCGGGAGAAAGCTTCTTAGCGGTACTAGATGCACTGCATGGGCAAAGCGCAATTGAAACCGTGATTTGCCGACAGGAAGGCGGCGCTGCCTTTATGGCTTGTGCGGATGGCGCCATGAGTGCCGCCGGCGATGCACTCCGTCCTGGCATCGCCTTTGTTACGCGCGGCCCGGGCGCCACCAATGCCTCTATCGGTGTCCATGTTGCGATGCAGGATTCGCAGCCCATGATCCTTTTCGTTGGCGATGTCGCCCGACCGATGCGCGACCGCGAGGGCTTTCAGGAGATCAATTTTGAGGCATTCTTTGGCCCGATCGCCAAATGGACGGCGCGCATTGATGATCCTAATCGAGTAGCCGAGTATGTTTCACGAGCCTATTCCATCGCCGTGAACGGCAGGCCAGGCCCTGTGGTGCTTGCCCTTCCGGAAGATATGCTATGCGACGAGGTTGCAGAAAATCTCACTCCTCGCCCTGCCACGGTTCGCACACCTCAGGCGGTTTGCCCGGATGCAATGCAGGCCCTTTTCGGCATGATCGCCAACGCCGCCAGCCCCATTGCAATCATCGGTGGTGCTGGCTGGAACACCAAAGCGCGGCTTGGATTCCAGCAATTTGCCGAGCGGATCGGCCTCCCGGTCGCGACCGCATTCAGGCGGCAGGACGCAATTGATCCGACTTCGCCGGTCTATGCGGGCAATTTGGGATATGGACCCAACCCTAAGCTTATCGACCGTGTTAAGAACGCCGATCTGGTTCTGGCAGTTGGTGCGCGCCTGGGCGAGGCGACGACAGATGGCTACGAGGTGCTGACGCTAGAACACCCGGACCAAACTCTCATCCATGTCCACCCGGACCCCAATGAGATTGGCCGTGTATACCGCACAGATATGGGGCTCTCCTGTTGGGTCGATGAATTTGCCGAGGCGGCAAGCCTATGGGAAGATGCGACGATCATTCCGTTCGATGCTGGCGCTGACGCACACCGCGAATGGGAAGAATGGGCAACGTATTCGCCATCTGATGCCCCCCCTGCCCTCGATATGGCCGCCTGTGTCACGGCTATGCGATCCGTGCTTCCTGAAGACAGTATCATCTGCAATGGCGCGGGCAATTTTGCTGGGTGGTGGCACCGCTATTGGCGCTATTCCGGCTATCCTAGCCAGCTTGCACCGACGGCTGGGGCCATGGGATATGGCGTGCCCGCATCGATTGCTGCCGCCCTGCGATACCCAGACCGCACCGTGGTCGCTGTCGCTGGCGATGGGGATTTTCTGATGAACGGACAGGAACTCGCAACTGCTGAGCAATATGGCGTGAACCTTCTTGTCCTTGTGGTAGACAATGGCGCCTACGGCACGATCCGAATGCATCAGGAGCGAGAGTATCCAGCCCGTGTTTCAGGCACACAGCTTTCCAATCCAGATTTTGCGATGTTGGGAGCAAGCTTTGGAGGTTGGAGCACCACGGCAAACACCACTGACGAGTTTGTGGAAGCGCTTGACGAAGCCAAAGGCCGCAGCGGCCTCCGCCTGATTCATATGAAGATTGACGTGGAACAGCTTGCCGCGAGCGGCGCGACCGTCAGCGGCCTCAGGGCTCGCTAGCGATCCGCCATTTCGCAGATGAGCTGCCACTCCTCCGGCGCAATTTTGGCAACTGAAAGGCGAGACAAGCGCACGAGCTCACATTCGGCGAGCTTAGGCTCAGCTTTAATCTGCTTGAGGGTGACTGGGTTGTCGAACTTACGCAGAGGTTTGACCTTTACCGCTGCCCATTTGCCCGTCTCATCGGTCGGATCTAGAATTCCGGCAACGCTCACCTCGCAAATGCCAACAATTTCAAGCCCTTCTCGCGAGTGGTAGAAGAAGCACTGGTCACCAACTTCCATTGCCCGCAGGTTGAGCCGCGCTGTGTAATTACGAACGCCGTCCCACACGCCCTCTTCTTCAGCTACCAGATCGTCCCAACCATATTTGAACGGCTCAGACTTTATCAGCCAATATTTGGGCATGAGGTTGATCTCCAAATCGGGGCGGTCAGGCAGCAGCGCTCTTCAAAGTCGCCTTTAAGGACTAACCTAGACGATGCTGAGCTTCTACCCTGAAACGCGGCTAGGCTTTGTTTTGAGTTACTCAGGCTTCTTCTCTCGGGCGATTAACTCAATCTTTAAGACGTGCCTGATAGTCACGTAAACGTAGGAAAACAGGGGGTCTTGAACCGACGCATCGGGCATGGTGGAACTCGACAGAACGAAAAAGCTAAGGGGGAGCGCTGATCGCGATCTCGTCGCATTGGGCATTGCAACTGCAGCGATTATACTGTTTGTTGCGACAGGCGGGCGTGTTCTTCCCGCAGCAATAAACGCAGTATTTGCCGGCGGTGCCGCACCGGACGCTTTGCTCGTCAACGCCCTTCTTCTCAACGTCGTTCTCATCATCTTTGGCTGGCGGCGCTACCGCGAGCTTAAAGTCGAGATCAATGACCGCCGAACCGCCGAAGAATTGGCGCGCGAACTCTCTGAGACTGACCCGCTTACCGGGTGCCTAAATCGGCGTAGTATGGCCCGCATTACTAATGAGCTACGTGGCGAGGCGAGAGCCAAGGGCCTGGCAGTTGTTTATTGCATGATCGATTTGGATAACTTCAAACAAATCAATGATATGAATGGTCATACGGCAGGAGACTCTGCTCTTGTCGAGCTTGCTCGCCGGATCGATTGCGTGCTTCCGAATGAAGCAAGCCTTGCCCGAATTGGCGGTGATGAATTTGCCTTTGTAATGGTTTTTGACCCCAATCAGACTGAGCGCGTGGATGACCTCGCGATTCGTCTATACGAAGCTATGGCCACGCCATTTGTCCTTGAGCAAGTCACAGTGGATGCAACCCTTTCCATGGGTCTTGCTAGCGATCACAGCAAACACGGATTTGATCCAAAGCTACACTCCTCCGATGTGCTTATGCAGCGTGCCGATATTGCGATGTACCAGGCAAAGAAAGAGGGCAAGAACCGATATTTCTGGTTTGAACCAAGCATGGAAAGCGAGCTGCGTTTCCGCAACGAACTGGAGATGGGCATTCGTTCTGGGCTGCATAAGGGCGAATTTGTGCCCTATTATGAGCAGCAAGTTGACGTTGAATCCGGCGAATTGGTGGGTTTTGAAATGCTGGCGCGATGGATCTCGCCCAGCTTTGGTTCAATCAACCCTGAGATATTCATTCCGATTGCCGAGGAAATCGGTGTCATTGCCGAGCTTTCAGACCGGCTGATCGAAAGCGCATTGGACGATGCAGGTGATTGGGACGAAGCCATCACCCTTTCAATCAACATCTCACCGGTGCAATTGCGCGATCCATGGTTTGCTCAAAAGCTTCTGAAAATGCTGGTGAAGCACAACTTCCCTCCGCATCGCCTTGAAATTGAGATCACTGAAAGCTGCCTGCACGACAACGTAGATATGGTTCGAGGCATCATCACATCCCTACGCAATCAGGGTGTCCAGATCAGCCTTGACGATTTTGGTACGGGCTATTCCTCACTCGAGCAGCTGCGCAGTTTGCCGTTTGATCGGCTCAAGATTGACCGTTCATTTGTGAGCGAGCTTTCATCGCCTGAGGCCAAGTCGCCGATTGTTGATGCGATCGTGTATCTGGGTCGGGGTCTTGATTTGCCGATGACAGTCGAAGGCATCGAGGACGAGGCGATCCTTGGGCAGCTCAAACAGATGGGCAAACTCAAGGGCCAAGGCTATCTCTATGGACGCCCGGAAAGCGGTGCCGAAGTGCGTAAAAGACTGGCCGCGAACGGCAAGCTTGCCGCGGCTGGAGAGGGCCGGAAAGGACCTCAGCGTTCCACCGACAGTGGCGAAGCGCAAGCACTCTCGCAAAGGGTAAGCTGAGCTCTATTGATCAGTAAGACTGGACGCTGGTGCACTCGATGCATAGATGCGCATCCACTATGCGCGTCCCTTTCATAAAAATGCACGGCCTCGGCAATGATTTTGTCGTGCTTGATGCACGTGAGAGGCCCCTGCCCGGTACAATCTCAAGCTCAAATGCAAAAGCTCTTGCCAACCGCAATACCGGGATTGGCTGTGACCAACTGATCGTGCTGGAACCAAGCGCTGCGCACGCCTTTGCGATGCGGATCTACAATGCGGACGGCGGCGAAGTTGGAGCCTGTGGGAATGCAACCCGCGCGGTGGCTCTCCTCCACGGCGAAGCTGCCACGATTGAGACAACCGGCGGGCTTCTGGCGCTGGAGCCCGCTAAGGGCGGCGCTACGGTAAACATGGGCGTACCGAGGGTGGACTGGAATCAGATCCCCCTCGACTACGCGATGGACACGCTTTCCATGCCGGTTGGCTGGCGCGAGCTCAAGAACCCGGTGGCCGTCAATGTCGGCAATCCGCACGTGATCTTCTTTGTTGAGGATGCCGATAAAGTGGATCTTGGCACGCTTGGTCCTGAGATCGAAAACGATCCCCTCTTTCCTGAGCGCATCAACGTGAATGTCGCTTCCGGCGTCGGCGAGAATCATCTCAAGCTTCATGTCTGGGAGCGCGGCGCTGGTTTGACCCGGGCTTGCGGGACAGGGGCGTGTGCAACCGCAGTCGCGGCTATCCGGCGCGGGCTTGTTGGCGATGCAGTAACTGTGACCCTTCCGGGTGGCGATCTTTTTATCGAATGGCGCGAGGGTGAAAGCATCCGAATGACTGGCCCGGCGACCGAAAGTTTTCGTGGCGAGTTTGAATGGGATGATTTCGCATGAGCGACGCAGAAGTCATTTCCCTCGGCTGCCGCCTCAATATCGCCGAGAGCGAACGCATGAAGGCGATGCTGGGCGATGCTGGGGATGTGGTGGTCATTAACTCCTGCGCGGTCACATCCGAAGCCGTGCGCCAGACCCGCCAAGCCATCCGCAAAGCTCGACGCGAGCGGCCTGATGCGCGCCTAATGGTCACCGGGTGCGCGGCCGATATTGAGCGCGACCAATTGTCTGATATGCCAGAGGTCGATGGCCTCATTGCGAACGATCGCAAACTCGATCCGAGGGCGTGGAATGTGCCCGTCCCCGAGGCTCCGCCGCCTCCCACACGCACCCGAGCCTTTATCGCTGTGCAGAATGGCTGCGACCACGCCTGCACTTTTTGCGTAATCCCTCAAGGGCGCGGCAAAAGCCGCTCAATGACGAGCCCAGAGGTGCTGCGCGAGGTCGAGCATCACTTGAAGTTGGGCGCGATGGAAGTCGTACTGACCGGCGTGGACGTGACGAGCTGGGGACACGACCTGCCCGATACCCCGCCGCTTGGCACATTGGTCGCAGCTGTCCTCAATCGCTTCCCCGGCCTTGAACGCCTGCGTATGTCATCGCTCGACGGCATAGAGATTGATGACGAGCTGTTCGAACTGCTCGCAGGGAATGAGCGCCTGATGCCGCATCTACACCTTTCGATGCAGCACGGTCACGATCTTATCCTAAAGCGAATGAAACGCCGCCACCTTCGTGCGGATACAGTCGATCTGGTCCAACGCCTCAAGGCTCGCCGCCCGGACATCGCGATTGGTGCCGACCTTATTGCAGGCTTTCCGACCGAAACCGACGAGCACCACGCAGCTAACCTCTCGATCATCAAAGAGCTTGATATCGTCCACGGTCACATCTTTCCTTATTCGCCCCGCCCCGGGACGCCCGCGGCGCGTATGCCGCAGCTCGACCGGGGGATCGTCAAGGCGCGCGCGGCGGAGCTTCGTGAAGCCGTCAAGCAGCGCCGCACCGATTGGCTCAACACCCTTGTGGGTGAAACCTTGCCGGTCCTCGCCGAGAGAGACGGCACCGGCTATGCACCTAGTTATGCAAGGGTGACCTGCCCAAGCGACGCCGTACCCGGCACGATCATCGCCCACACACCGAGCGCTCTTGAAGGAGGTATGCTCATATGACGCAGAGTTGGAGCGAAAGGCTCTTTAGCGGCTTTCGCAAGACCTCTGAGCGCATTGGCAGCAATCTCACGGGCGTCGCGACACGCCTTGATGATGCAACGCTCGATGACCTTGAAGATGCACTGATTGTCTCAGACTTGGGGCCGGCTGCAGCCGCACGTATTCGACAGAAGCTTGCTGACAAGAGCTTTGGGCTTGAGATCACGCAAACCGAACTCAAAGAAGCGGTCGCCGAGGAAATCGCAGAGATTCTTCGCCCGGTTGCAAAACCACTTGAAATCACCGCCTTCCCGCGTCCTCAGGTCATTCTCGTGATCGGGGTCAATGGTTCCGGCAAAACCACAACCATCGCGAAACTCGCCCACCTCTTCACTGAGGACGATTACGGCGTGCTCCTGGCTGCTGGCGACACATTCCGCGCGGCTGCTATCGGTCAGTTGGCGACTTGGGCCGAACGTGCCGGTGTCAACCTTGTACGCGGGCCGGAGGGTGGAGACCCAGCATCCATCGTCTTCGATGCGGTGAAGCAAGCAACAGACACCGGGATCGATGCGCTGGTGGTCGACACCGCTGGACGCCTTCAGAGCAAGAAAGAGCTGATGGAAGAGCTCTCCAAAATCCGGCGTGTTCTAGGTAAGCTAAACGAAGAGGCCCCGCATGATGTGGTGCTCGTGCTTGATGCGACCAATGGTCAGAATGCGCTTTCTCAGATCGATGTCTTCAAGGAGGTCGCAGGTGTCACCGGCCTGATCATGACCAAGCTTGATGGCACAGCGCGTGGCGGTGTTTTGGTCGCGGCAGCAGAACAATACGGCCTCCCGATCCACGCGATTGGTGTTGGCGAGAAGATGGAAGACTTGCGCCCGTTTGATCCCGACCTGGTGGCGCGCGTGATTGCAGGAGTGGCTTGATGGCCGAAACGGAAAGCCCGACTGAAACCAAGCCTGCACCCTCGGGCTGGCTCAACGTAGCGGTCGATTACGGTCCGCTGATCGTCTTCCTCGCCGTCTATCGTTACAATGCACCTGCCGAGCCCAATGCAGCAAGTGAGCTGCTCGCCATCATTTATGGCACGGGCGCATTTATGGTAGCGGCGGTGGCTGCGCTCCTCTTTTCGAAATTCCGCCTTGGCAAGGTCAGCCCGATGCTGTGGCTCTCCACAGCGTTGATCGTGGGCTTCGGAACACTGACGATCTTCTTCGGCGATCCCGTGTTCGTGCAATTGAAGCCCACCATCATCTACTCCTTCTTCGGAGTGGCCTTGTTGGCAGGCTTTTTCACAGGGAGAGCGCTCCTCAAGATTCTCCTCGAAGCTGCATTTGAAGGCCTCACTGAAGAAGGTTGGCTCAAACTCTCGCGCAATTGGGGCGTGTTCTTTCTGGCGCTCGCGGCGCTCAACGAGGGCCTTCGCACCTATATGGATTTTGAAGGTTGGCTTTGGGCAAAGCTCTGGGTGTTCCTGCCGCTCACCTTCCTCTTCACCTTTACACAGCTTCCAATGCTCTTGAAGCACGGCCTTGACGTGGGGCAGAATGAGGATGGCGAAGAAGGATCAAAGAGCGAATAGAGCGCAGGATTCCTGCAGCTTTCCTACATGAAGAAGGCACACCATAATGCGCGCAGCTCTTCCACAATCAAAGCTCCTCCAGAACTGCCTGCGCATGGGTGTTGCGTTAGCACAATCAAGCAAGCTGTTTGATCTCAGGCTCTTGCCCAAATCTGCGTAGGAGATAACGCAACAATCGTGCTGCGTCAGCGTCTTGAGCACCTTGACTCAAGCTGGGCCCGAGCGCCCGGAAGCGGTGCCCATATCCAAGGCGCAAATACGCGGCCATTGCGGCTTTAAGGAAGTCCTCTGCATCGCCGTGCGAGAAGAGCATACCGACATCGTTGAAGTTCAGGAACAATCGTTCGCCATCGCCAGTGAACGTCGTCGTCCCGATGGAAATCTGCGCCTCACCTTCAAGCTTGGCGTGATCGCGAACGGTACGTTTGAAATCGATCTTG
Organism: uncultured Erythrobacter sp.; assembly: GCF_947502395.1. Lineage (GTDB taxonomy): Bacteria > Pseudomonadota > Alphaproteobacteria > Sphingomonadales > Sphingomonadaceae > Erythrobacter. Next base: position 34,615 of record NZ_CANMZM010000001.1, on the reverse strand, counting down.
GTAGGCACTAGTCGCGCTCCTGTAAGCCAAAGGCTCTAAATCTCGACCTGACTGCCCAGTTCCACCACACGGTTGGTTGGCAGTTTGAAGAAGTCCATCGCGCTTGCTGAATTCCTCAACATCCAGGCGAATATCTTCTCGCGCCAGATTGGCATTCCCGGCTTGTCACTCGCGAGCAAAGTCTGTCGCGAGAGGAAGAAGCTGGTGTGCATCATGTCGAAATCGCCACCGCAATAAATGCCCATGCCCTTAAGGCCCTCGGGAACATTGGTCTCCTCCATAAAGCCGTAGCGCAGCACAGCGCGGTAGAAGCCATCACCCATGTCTTTGTACTCGCAGCGTTTGTCGGCATCGACATAGGGCACGTCCTGAATGTCAACCGTCAGGATCACCACGCGCTCATGCAAGACCTTATTGTGCTTGATATTGTGGAGGAGCGCTGAGGGCACACCTGAAGACGCGCTTGCCATAAAGATTGATGTGCCCGGCACGCGCAGCGCGGAGTTCTTGGCCGATTTGGCAAAGATCTCCATCGGCAGGGAGCCCTCACTCATCCGGGCGCGCATCAGTTTGCGACCACGAGCCCAAGTCGTGAGCAAGGTAAAGGCAATAAAACCCACCGCCAGCGGGAACCAGCCGCCATCGGGCACTTTGGTGAGGTTGGCTGCGAAGTACGCCCCGTCCACGATAAGAAAGAGCAGGACAACGGGAGCTGCGTACCACCATTTCCACTTCCATACGCTGACAAGTAACAACGCCATCAGCAGTGTGTCGATGGTGACAGCACCCGTCACCGCAATCCCGTACGCGCTCGCAAGGTTGGACGAGCTCTGGAAGGTCAGAACCAAGAGGATCACGGCCACCATCAATGCCCAATTGACGATGGGGATGTAGATCTGGCCACCTTCAGTCTCAGACGTGTGGAGGATTGAAAGGCGCGGCATAAAGCCCATTTGCACCGCTTGGTGCGTGATCGAGAACGCGCCCGAGATCACCGCTTGGCTTGCGATAAAGGTCGCGATCGTCGCCAGGAACACCAGTGGCAAACGCCATTCTTCGCTCGCGAGCAGGAAGAACGGGTTCTGCACCACAACCGCCGCCTCCTCAGCGGGAAGGCCTGCGATCATAGCCCCTTGGCCGAAATAGTTGAGCAGGAGGCACGGCATGACAAAGCCGAACCACGAAAGCCTCATCGGCCCACGCCCAAAGTGCCCCATGTCTGAGTAGAGCGCCTCAGAGCCCGTCACAGCCAGCACCACAGCGCCAAGCGCAAGGAACGCCACAAAGCCATCGGTGATGAAGAACAGCACCGCATAATAAGGGTTCAAAGCCCATAAGATATCGGGGTTCTGGATGATCTGCCAACCGCCCAGCCCCGCCAGAACGCTGAACCAGACGATCATCACGGGCGCAAACAGAGCGCCAACTTTGGCGGTTCCCCTCGCCTGAAGCATGAAGAGGAACACAAGAAGACCAAGCGCGATAGGGATCACATATTGCTGCAATCCTTGGTCTACTACGGTGAGCCCCTCGACCGCCGAAAGCACGGAGATTGCCGGCGTAATCATGGAGTCGCCATAGAATAGCGAGGTTGCGAACACGCCGAGAAGCACGACAAGCCAGCCGTAGGACGACTTACCCATATGCCGTGATAGCAGCGCAACCAGAGCGAGCGAACCGCCCTGCCCTTTGTTGTCTGCACGCATCAAAATGGTCACATATTGGATCGCCACAACCAACAGCATCGACCAGAAGATTAGGCTGACCACGCCCAGGACATGCATGCGGTCAATCGCAACGTTTGCGGTGCCCGCGAAGGTTTCACGAAAAGCGTAAAGCGGGCTGGTGCCGATATCGCCAAAGACGATACCGATCGCGCCGACAGCCAGCGCGGCCTTCGAGCCCTTGTGCGTCCCGTGACTATGCTCGCCCGATAGGCTTGCTTGCGCTGGTGAGGTTTCGCTCATCTAATGCGACTATCCCGTGTCCTGCCCCGTTCGGGGAGACTCAAGAGAGCCCAATCCCGTCCAAGGCCGCGCGCTCTACCACCGAGGCCATGCACCTGCAACATCCCGCAGTGCAAGAGTCCCTATTGGAGCATCGGTGCATTGGCGATCATCTGATCGAGCCGCGCAACGCGGTTCTCAATTTCCTCTTTCCACGGAGCATCATCGGGTGAATTCTCCAGCAGGCGTCCCCAGATATCTCGCGCCGCTACGATCTGCCCCGATTGCAGCAAAGACGTGCCGAGGAAGAAATCAGGGCCAGGGTTGGTCGGATCGATTTCGCGAGCTTTCCCATAGGCATAATTCGCCGCCGGAGTCACAAACCCCTCCGCATGACCAGTGAGTGCCATCCCCAGTGCAAGCCAACCTTCGAGGTGTTGCGGGTTTTCGCGCAGGCCTTTTCGAAGAAGGCCTGCCGCATCGTCAAACTTTCCACGCCGTGCGAAGCCATCGGATAAGGTAAGGTAATCCGGTTTGGCTTGGCCGGGATCGAATAAAGCACGGCGCGCTTCTACCATTTCTTCGCCCGACTGCTGTTCAACTTGAGTCTCTGGCTGCTTTGGACTGCCCGGTTGACCAGGCGAGCCAGCCCAAGTGTATCCGATCAGCCCCATCAAGAGGATAGCGCCGAACACGGCGAACCCTTGTTTGGGCATGCGAAGATAGAATGCGGCAATCGCAAAACTCACTAGGGTGAGCGCAAGAATGGCAAGCCATTGGCCAATCATGCTTCGGCATCCTCATCTGTCCCGCGCCTGCCAAGTCGGCGAAGAAGAACGAGGCCTACGAGCGCAAGGAGCAATAAAGGAATTGCGAAAAGCGGCCATGTTGTCGCACTAACAGTAGGCTCATAGCTCACGTAGTCGCCATATCGCTGCGTTAGCCAATCACGAACTTCATCGGGGCTTTCGCCTGCAAGCAACCGCGAGCGGACTTGGTGACGCATATCGCCTGCCATCGGAGCATCGCTATCTGCGATGCTCTGGGATTGGCATTTGAGGCAGCGCAGCGTCTCCATAAGAGCGGTAGCCTCGGCCTCGAGCGCCGGGTCCTCGAGCTGGGTGTAGGCGTAGGGCGCGGGTGGCATGCCGCTCTGTGCAACGAGCGGAGCCGCTAAGAGGATAAGGAGGGCTGTCAACAGACGCATCACTCTGCTTCCTCCAGTTTCTCAAGCAACAGATCAACATGGTCAGCGCGAACGTCGCCGATATGCTGATACCGAATATTGCCCTCTCCATCGATTACATAAGTCTCTGGAACGCCCGAAGCTCCAATCGCCAGCATCAGTTCCGAAATATCGTCTGCACCAATGCGGGTGTACGGATTGCCATAACGGCTAAGAAAGCCTTCTACGGCTTCAGGTCTATCACGCACGGCAATCCCGATGATCTCAACGCCTTCCCGTTTGAGACGCTCCAGATGTGGCGCTTCGGCAATACAAGGCACACACCAACTTGCCCAGATGTTGAGAAGCTTGGGCTTTCCGTCCGTAAAATCCGCGCGCGAAGTTCCTGGCACGTCCTCCAGCGCAGGTGAAAGCGAGAATTCAGGAAGCTCCTGCTCTACCATTTGCGAGGGAATATTCGTCTGCTTCGGCTGAGTCAGCATGTAGCCGGCAACGCCCCCAAAAAAAAGGAACAGCCCCAATGGGATTAGATAGAGTAGGCGCATTATTCGGCGGGCTCCGGTGCGGCATTTCCGCCAAGTGCTTCAACATCGTCACGGCGTTCCTTACCACGCTTGGCGGCGCTGCGGCGCTTCAGATCAACCTGCAAACGGCCAATAATCGACAGCACACCGCCAAAGGCAATCAGCAGGCCGCCATACCAGATGAATGTCACAAATGGCTTCCACCAGACGCGGAGCTGCCAACGCGGATTGCCATTGGCATCGACACCCGCCTGATCACCGATAACCGCATAGAGTTGGCCATCCCATGTGGTGAGCAGCGCACTTTCGCTCGTCGCTTGGCTTGGGGCCCAGAAATTGCGGGCTTGCGGGGTTAGGAGCACCCCGTCGCCATCCGCCCGCGTTGCGATTATCCGCGCCTCGACCGCAGTCCAATTGGGACCAGCGATGGGGTCAACACTTTGAAGTTCGATGGTCCAACCGGCAACCTCTTCCTGGCCGCCGGCTGAGACAGCTGCGAGCTTTTCAGAGGTGAAAGCGCTTTCGCTCGCCATGCCGAAGAGAGACACTGCGACGCCGAAATGCGCCATCACCATGCCCCAAGTGGCGGTTGGAACGCGGCTTAGTTTTCGCCCGCGAAGCGGAAGGAGTGAGGCAACACCAAGCGCCGCTGCAAAGGCGAGCCCCAAAAGGGGCAAGATGTCGTAACTGCCGAAGAAGGCCACCAGTGCAATAACCGTGATGGCGATCGCCGCCAGCAGCAGCATCTCAAACTGGATGCGTTGCGGCTTATCGTCTTTCCATCGCAGAAGCGGGCCCACGGCCATCACTACGAACATCGGGATCGCGAAGATTGCGCCAGCGGGATTGAAGTACGGCGGGCCAACACTGACGCGCACATCAAACACCTCCGTGAAGACGGGATAGAGCGTGCCCAAGAGTACAATCGCAAGGATTGCGGATAACATCACATTGTTGAACACAAGCGCACCTTCGCGGCTTGTCGCGCTGAAGCGCTTGCCTTCTGCGATGTGCCCTGCCCGCATCGCGAAGATGATCAGGCTACCGCCAATGTAGAGGCCGAGCAGCGCGAGGATAAAGCTGCCACGTTCGGGATCGACGGCAAAGGCATGGACACTGGTGATAACACCAGAGCGCACAAGGAAAGTGCCGAGCATCGACATCGAAAACGCAAGCACTCCGAGCATGATCGTCCATGTCCTGAGTGCATCGCGTGCAGCGAGAACGCTGACCGAGTGTAGCAAGGCCGTCGCCGCAAGCCATGGCATCAGCGATGCATTCTCAACTGGATCCCAAAACCACCAGCCGCCCCAGCCAAGCTCATAGTAAGCCCAGTAGGAACCTGCCGTAATGCCGAAGGTCAAGAACACCCATGCGCCGAGCACCCAAGGTCGCATGACTTTGGCAAAGTCAGGAGTGACCTGCTTCGTGATCAGCGCGCCCATACACAGGCTAAATGCAACGGACAGCCCGACATAGCCAATATAGAGCGTTGGCGGATGGATCGCGAGACCGATGTCTTGAAGGAGTGGGTTGAGCCCGGAGCCCTCTGGTGCTGGCAATGGCAAGCGCTCAAATGGGTTCGAGGAGATCAGCAGGAAGGTATAAAAGCCAAGCGCGACAAAGCCCTGCACACTCAACGTCGCAGACATGGTTTTTTCGGGCAGGCGCCGTTCAAGCCCTGCGAGCAAACCACCTGAAAGCGCCAGAACCGCAACCCACAAGAGCATCGAACCCTCATGATTACCCCAAGTGCCGGTCAGCTTGTAGATGAACGGTTTCATCGAGTGGGAATTGGTTGCTACCAGCTTGATCGACAGATCGGTGATCGCAAAGGCATAGAGCAGTAAGAGGAATGCCAGCGTTGCTAGAAACGCCTGCACCACTGCTGCTGGACGAGCCAAGGCAACAATCGCTTCATTGCCCGCACGAAGGCCAAGACCGCCTGCGACCATTTGCAGAACCGCAAGCGCTGTGGCGAGCCAGAGGGCGGCATGTCCGAGTTCTGCGATCATCGGATGTTACTTTAGCCCCGCCACGGTTTCAGCATAATTCTCAGACTGGTTATGCCCTTCGAGCCCCTCAAGCTCGCGCGGCACATAATTCTCATCATGCTTTGCGAGCAGATTGGTCGCAAGAAAGGTGCCATCAGACTGGAGCGAACCCTCTGCCACCACGCCAGAGCCCTCGACGAACAAATCTGGCAAGATGCCGCTATAGGTGACGGGGATCGCGTCTTCGGTGTTACCAGTCACCATAAAGTTGACAGTGATGCCATCCTCCGCGGTTTTGATCGAATCCGCCGCGACCATACCGCCAAGACGCACAGCCTGGCCGACCGAAGGTGGTTCAGCTGCCATTTGCTCAGGCAAATAGAAATAGTTGGCTTGGCTACGCAACGCCCAGGCCGCGATAAGACCCGCAGCCACAATCGCAATCAAGGCCAGGACCACGAGGGTCATGCGTTGGTGTTTCGCCTTCATTTGCGCCTCATCTCCTCGCGGCGTTTCTCAGCTTTGCGCATGGTCTGGTAGCTCCACGCAATCAATGCTCCAAGCGCTACGCCCCCGACGGTATATGCGCCAATGACAAACGGCCAATGGTCGAGTGCCTCACGCATTACGCAGTCTCCATACCCGATGTTGTGACGCGCATCACATCTTCATCCAATGCGCGACGACGAAGGCGTGCTTCAACCTGTTGCTCAGCAATCAAAGCGCGCATACGCATCAGGACAATGGCTCCAAACAGCAGCGAAAAGCCTATGGTCGCGGTCAAAAGCGGCCAGAGATATTCTGCGTCAATCGCGCTTTTCCCAGCGGTTAAGCTCGGCGGTTGATGAAGCGAATTCCACCACACCACTGAACGGTTAATGATCGGCACGATAATCGCGCCGACAATACCAAGGATAGCGGGTATCTTCGGAGAACCTCCTTCACGCGACGTGGCCTGAGCTAGCGCGATATAACCTCCGTATAGGAACAGCAGCACCAGCATGCTGGTCAGCCTCCCGTCCCATTCCCACCAGGTGCCCCATGTCGGCCGACCCCAGATCGATCCGGTCGCAAGGCAAATACCCGTAAATACCATACCCGGCACAGCAATCGCACGCGCAGACAGCGCCGCCAGAGGATGCTTCCAGATTAGCAGGGCAGCGCTTGAAATCGCAATCCCAGTCCAGCCCCCCATGCCCAGCCATGCAGACGGGACGTGGATGAAAAGAATGCGAACCGTCTCGCCCATTAACCGATCAGGCGAGACGACAAACAAGCCCCAAGCAATGGGCCCAAGCGACAGCACTAGACCGCTCCAAAAAAGGAGCGGCGTCAGCCAGCTTGCGAGCGACAAAAATCGCTTCGGATTCGCGTAAATGTGCAACTGATTATCCCTCTGGATGTACTCATAGTGGCCCTGTCAGACCCTGCAAGTGCACAACTCACACGACAACTTGTAAACGGCGGGATAAGTTCCCGATTCAGCCGCGACCGATCAGCGCCTGTGCCATACGATCAGCTTCCACATCCGGGGAAACGTTGTCGGCTGCGCTCGCTTGCCAAATTGATTCAAGCCGCGCGGGGATTTGTTCGATGAGGGCGTTAACCTCATCGCGTGAAGCGTGGCGTCCTTCTCGGCCGGCGAGATACTCAGTTGCAACCGAGATAATGCCACCCGCGTTGATGACATAGTCAGGAGCGTAAAGCGTCCCGTGGTCGAACAAGGCTTTGCCGTGATTGGAACGAGCAAGTTGGTTGTTCGCCCCGCCCGCGACAATCTGTGCATCGAGTCTCGCGATGCTCTCATCATCAAGGATCGCACCAAGAGCATTGGGGCTCAGCACGTCACATTTGGTGGTGAGAATAGCATCAGGTGCAACAACCTGAGCACCCAATTCTTCCGCCAGAGCGCGTACGCCGTCAGCATGAATGTCAGCCAGGGTCAGGCGGGCACCGTCTTTGGCAAGCAAACGGGCAACTCCACCACCCACACTACCCGTGCCTTGTACTGCAACGTGAACGCCTTTCATGTTATCAGTGCCAAGGCGATGCTTCACCGCAGCTTTGATGCCGAGATAGATACCATAGGAGGTAAAAGGTCCCGGGTCGCCACCAGCGCTGTCCTCACCTGAAACTGGCAATCCCGACACATGACTGGTCCGTCCGGAAAGGGTGACCATGTCTGCCTCGCTCATTCCCACGTCTTCCGCGGTGACATAGCGGCCGCCCAACCCTTCGACGGCGTCCCCAAAAGCTGCAAGCAATTCAGGCGTCTTGGTACGCGCTTCATCGGCGAGGATGACGGCCTTGCCCCCACCCATGGGAAGCCCAGCCATTGCATTCTTATAGCTCATGCCGCGCGACAGGCGCAGTGCATCGCGCAGCCCGTCCTTTGGGTTGGGATAGTGCCAGAAGCGCGTTCCGCCAGCACCCGGCCCAAGGTGGGTCGAGTGGACAGCAATAATGGCCGTAAGTCCCGACACACGATCGCGCACTACGTGCACAAACTCATGATCGTCAAAATCAGCTTCGGTCCAAAAAGCAGTCATATATCAAAGCCCCGCGCATATGGAGCGCGCTCAAAGCCAATAGCCTTAGGAGTCAATCCAAGGGGGAAAATGGGGCGATCGAGGGGTCTCGAACCCCCGACCTCCGGTACCACAAACCGGCGCTCTAACCAACTGAGCTACGATCGCCACATGCCCCGCACCATTGGATGACCTAAAAGTCTTCAGCCAGAGAGCGCTGCGATGGGCGCCATTGCTTGAACAAATGCCAAGGTCAAGACCACTTGGGACGGGCGGGAGCCAATTGCACAATGTGCCGATCAAGGGAAGCGAAATCTATCCTTGAGCCTACTTTGCGCAACATTCTTTCGCTCTCATGTGATCTTGCTTAGGCGCACCGGAGACTTACACTCACCAATCATGGATACCCTTACCGATTCTGTGTCAGCCCAGATCGCGCGCTGCGATGGGATCCAACGCGTCCCCCACGCAAAAATTGAGCTGTTTCGGGTCAAGAATTTTCTGAGTGCTGCACAATGCGAAGAACTGATTGCGATGATCGACAAGGATCGCCGACCCAGCACCATCGCTGATCCCAATGGCGACGATTACTTCCGCACCAGCGAAACCTGTGACCTGCCTCGCAAGGAGCCTGTCATCCAAAAACTGGAGGCTCAGCTGCATAGGCTTAATGGGATTGATCCAGCTTTTGGTGAACCGGTCCAAGGGCAACGTTACAACGTTGGACAAGAATTCAAGGCGCACACCGACTATTTTACGCCCGGCACCGCCGATTTTGAAAAATTCTGCAGCGAGTCTGGCCAGCGCACCTGGACCTTCATGATTTACTTGAACGAAGTTGATGCAGGAGGAACGACCCGGTTCAAAGTGGTAGGCAAAACCTTCAAACCCGAGGTGGGCAAACTGGTATGCTGGAACAACAAGCGGCCCGATGGGGCGCTCAATCCCAACACGCTGCATCACGGGATGAAGGTGCGCAAAGGTGTGAAGTACGTCATCACCAAATGGTACCGTGAGAGGCCTTGGCCGTGGTGACGGAACACGGTTTGATTATCAGCGTCAACAAAGACAGCGCGCACGCATTCTCAAAGCGACCTTCCCCCTTGATCCGAATTATCGCTGGCCAAGGTGTCGAAGGCGATGCGCATTCGGGCGAGCGGGTTCAGCACCTCAGCCGTATACGCACTGATCCAACCCAGCCCAATCTGCGACAGGTCCATCTGATGCATGCCGAATTGTTCCAAGAGCTGGCCAAAAAAGAGATCGCCATCAATCCGGGTGATTTGGGTGAGAACATCACAACACGGGGCCTCGATCTGCTCTCACTGGGACGCGACACTCTTCTTCACCTGGGTAAAGCGGCGGTCCTTCGCGTAACTGGCCTTCGCAACCCCTGCGCCCAGATCGATGCGTTTGCCCCCGGCCTTCTCAAGGAGGTTGCGATCAAAACGCCGCACGGAATTGAACGCAAGGCAGGGATTATGTGCGTGGCGCTTGAGAGCGGGGAGGTGTGTGCGGGAGATGTGATCCGGGTGGAGCCTCCAAATGGCCCATTTATCCCGCTCGAACGCGTTTAGCCGTTCTGCACGCTGAGATTGAGCCCCACAGCGCCGATCAAAATCATCGCGATAAATACGAACTGGATCGCGCCGAGGCGCTCATCAAAGGCGAATAGTCCGATCAAACTCGCCGCCACGATCCCGACCCCGGACCAGATTGCATAGACAATCCCCACGGGCAGAATCTTCATCGCCGGGGCCAATGCCCAGAAGCAGGCGGAATAACAGGCGATTGAGGCGAGGCCCCATTCCCATTTCTCAAACCCGTTGGAGAGCTTGAGCAAGAAGGTGCCCGCGACTTCGAGCGTGATGGCTATTGCGAGAAATATCCAAGCGTTCATACAAAGAGACTAGCCGGACATTGAAACCGCGCAAAGAAAAAGGCGGCCCAGATTGGACCGCCCTAATCAACTATCATAATGGATATGCGCTTACTTCTTAAGCGTAAGACCACCAAAGCGCTTGTTGAACGCAGCAACGCGGCCGCCTTCTTGAATCTGACGGTTGCCGCCAGTCCAAGCCGGGTGGCTGGTTGGATCAATGTCAAGCGCCAGCGTGTCGCCTTCGCTGCCCCAAGTGGAGCGGGTTTGGAACTCTGTGCCATCGGTCATTTTGACCGTGATCATGTGATATTGTGGGTGCCCTTCGGCTTTCATCGTACATATCCTTTGAGCTTTCGCCGGTACCGACCGGCGGTGCTATGAATCTGGAGAAGGCGCGCAGATAGCGCTGCCACAGAAAAATGCAAGCCAAAGCTCGCTCAATCAGTCCTTCGGCGGATCCGCAATCATCGCGGTGAATTCACATTCGCAGGTGGTTTTGCCCTCAACGCTCGCCCGGCCCTTGAATTTGTAGATCGTGCGGCGCTGCTGGAGGAACTCCACTTCAAGATCGAGCAGACAACCAGGGGTCACAGGTGCACGGAACTTGGCTCCGTCGATTCCCATGAAAATCACGAGCTTGCCTGTACCCGCAAGTTCCAGAGTCTCGATCCCGAGGATGGCAGCAGCCTGAGCCAGTGCCTCAATCTGTAAGACACCAGGCATGATGGGAGAACTCGGGAAATGCCCCTGAAAGAACTCCTCATTCATGCTGACGGCTTTCACCGCATGGATACGCTCATTCAAATGGATTTCGCGCACCCGATCAACAAGCAAAAGCGGGTAGCGATGTGGCAGAGCCTTCAGGATCTTGTGAATGTCGTAGTCGGTGATCGGCTGCGACGGATTCGCGTCTTCACTCATGCCCTGCCCCTATTCGCCATTCATGCCTTAACGACCTGCCGGAGCAGTGGCTGGCTGTTGACCTTGCTGCGCAGCTTGTTGTTGCTGTTGGAGTAGCTGAGCGCGCAGAAGAGTCTGCTGGATATCCTGGAAGATCTGAGCAGCGTTCGCATTCGGGCGATAATTAGCCGGTGGAACAATCTGTACCGAAGGGACCTTGGTGTTCAATGAAGTCGTAATAAGCGGCGTGATATCCGCGCCTTCCGCTACGAATTGCAGAGATTCGGGCACGACCACTGCAACAACCTGTTGTTGCTGAGCCACTTCGCTGAGTGCTGCGGGATATTGTGCAAAAATCTGCTCAACCGCGAAGACACGCGCTGCATTGACCTGATTGGTGAGTGCTGCGACTTCTTGTTCAAGCGTCTGAATCTGGGTGAAGTTGGGTGAGTTTTGAACGCCCCCAAGTTCGCTCTCTTCGAGCTGTCCATTGCTGTTAGTGTCGAACGGCTGGAGCAGCTGCGATAGCTCCTGTTGCTTGGTTGTGCGCTGCTCAATCTGCGCCGAATATGTTGTACCGATCTGGTTGTAGGCGGTTTGAAGCGCTGTTGTGCTGATGATTGCGCGGCTGATGTCAGCGGTTGCGATCCGACCTTCAACCTGAGCGGCTGAAGGAGTAGCAGCGGCTGCGATGAAGGCTCCAACGGCGATGCCGGTTGCGCGAAGCGTTTTGGTAAAACGTGTCATTAGAATTGTGTTCCTACGTTAAACGTGAGTGTTTTGTCGTCATCGCCCTCAACCTTGCGGATGGTCTGAGCGAAGTCGATACGGAAGGGGCCAAACGGTGAATTCCAGTTCACGCCGATCCCTGCGGTGATACGAGGGCTGGGCGAATCACCAACGAAGATCTCGCGGAAAGAGAGGAAGTTGACCTGGTTCTGCGTCTCACCATCAGCAGCGATAGGGTTGGTTGTGAGCACTTGACTGACTGTACCATCATCATTGGAGACAAGCTCAATGAACTGCGGCTGATCTTGTAGTACAGGCTGCTCAACCTGCCATAGCGCGCCAACGTCTAGCCAGATCGACGGTCGCAGGCCCAACTCGCGCGCACCCGTTCCAAGAGGGATCTCAAGCTCGGCACGCCCGAGGTAGTAATTGCGGCCGCCAATCGCATCGTCACGTACACTGTCACGATCAGTGATGAATGTTGGGTTGCCGGCATCATCAAGAATAAGAACTCCGCCTTCCGTAGCGACATTCTGCCTCAAAATACGAGGCCCCACACCGCGAATATCAAATCCTCGGAATTGTGGCTCTCCAAGGAAGAACCGATCGGTCAGGAAGACATCGTCAACGCCAGCCCCCTCACGTTCCCGAAGCGGGAAGATCGTGCCACCTTCCAGCGAGACCGAGAATATGAACCCAGAATTTGCCACGTCCCAGAACTGCTGCGCGCGCCCACGAAAGCGCAGGTAACGGACATCCCCGCCAAGACCAGCAAACTCGGTGCTAAGCGATATGAGCCGTCCGCGTGTCGGCCGGAAACCAGAATTGAGCGTGTTGTAATTCAAGCTCAATCCGAGGATTGAGCTCAATCGGTCACCGAGCTGATCGCACAGGAAACGACCTGCCTGCAATGGATCGCAGAAGTCTTCCGGGCTGTTGCCGCGAATACCGTCGAGGTTAAAGTCAGTGAAGAATATGCCTTCATCAAGGCTGACCTCATCGTAGTTGAGCGTGTAACTACCAACCACCGACATAAACTCGGTAAGCGGAACTCCAACGCGGAAGGCCCCGCCAGTGGTAGCCTGTTCAAAGGTGTTGTTACGTTCGCCATCAAAGCGGTTAAAGCTGTTGAAGTCGCGCCGGTAAATGTCGGCGCCAGCCGAGATGTTCCGGTCAAAGAGATATGGCTCGGTAAAGCTTAGTTGCGCTGAGCGGGAGAATTGCGAGAAGTTCAGCGAAAGCCCAACGGTCTGGCCTCTTCCGCGGAAGTTACGTTGTCGAATGGAACCGGCAAGAATGAAGCGTTCAATCGACGAGAAACCCGCCGAGAACTGCAACTCACCAGTGGGCTGCTCTTCGACATTGGCTTCCAGAACGATCCGGTCAGGTGCGGAGCCTTCGACCTGGCTGACTTCAAAATTTTCCTGGAAATAGCCCAGCGAATTGATTCGTGCAGTGGTCCGCAGAACTCCAAGTGAGTTGAATGCATCGCCTTCCGAAATACGGAACTCACGGCGGATGACTTTGTCCTGGCTCAAAGTGTTGCCGTTTACATCGACGCGCTCGACGTAAACGCGCGGAGCCTGGCGAAGGATAAATGTGATATCCATCGTCAAGTCTTCAGGATTGCGATTAAAGCGGGGCTGAACGTCAGCAAAGGCATATCCAAATCGGCCGGCCAGCTCGGTCAGAGATTCGACCGTATCTTCAACCGATTTCGCGTTGTAAAAGTCGCCAGACTGGATACCGAGACCGGTCGCAAGCGCGTCGCCGTCAAAGTCGCGCAGTTGACTGTCAACCTCAACCTCCCCGAAGTTATAGCGTTCACCCTCTTCCACCACATAGGTGATGATGAAGTCCTGCTGATCAGGGGTAAGCTCTGCAACTGCAGAGACAACGCGGAAATCGGCATAGCCTTCGGTCAGGTAAAACTGACGCAACTTCTGTTGGTCAAAGGCTAGACGATCGGGATCGTAGCTGGTGTTGGAGCTGAAGAAGCGGAAAAAGCGCGACTGCTTCGTCACCATCTCACTGCGCAATTCGCCATCAGAGAACTTCTCGTTCCCGATAATGTTGATCTGACGAACCTTGGACTTGGGCCCTTCGGTGATCTCAAAAACGATGTCGACGCGATTCTGCGGGAGCGAGACCTGCTGCGGCTCGACAGTCGCTGCGAAGCGACCTTGCCGCTTGTACAGTTCGATGATGCGGGCCACGTCGGCGCGCACTTTTGATCGGGTAAATATCTGACGCGGGGCAAGTCTGATTTCGGGCAGGATCTTGTCGTTGTCGATCCGATCATTACCCTCAAGCACGATCCGGTTGATCACCGGGTTTTCCGTCACGTTGATAACGACGTTGCCGTCTTCGTTGCGGATCGAAAAATTGGCAAACAGCTCAGTCGCACCCAGATCCTTGAGCGCTTCGTCAGCAGCAGCCGAAGTGTATTCCTGCCCGACGCGCAGACGAATGTAGGATAGGATTGTAGTAGGCTCGAGACGCTCCGCACCAATCACATTGATCGAACGGATCGTATTAGTCGAAGGGGCTGGAGTTGGTGTGGGTTGTGCCGTATTTGGCGTGGCTTCCTGAGCTGCAGCAGCAAACGGCACGCCAGCCAGCATGGTTGCACCGGACAAAGCAAGCCCGAAGCGGCCGATCGAACTTTTGGTTTTCACGATTTTAGAAGACGCAAGGCTGACGCCTGCTTGCTCACAAAGACTCATGTATGGTTTATCCCGTACCCGTACTCAATGCGCCTGCCCGAAACGCGTTTGGCGCGGCCCGCAGGCCTTGCCTTCCCTAAACACCCACCGCCTCTGCCCGATGCAGGTCGCAACGGTCAAGCGGCCTAAGCGCACTATGACCGGGCAATCCAAGATCACCCGTTTCCTTTCCCCGATTAGCCGCCCGTCTAACGACGATCGTCCGCGAAGCAAGGCCCCATTTGACTACCGAATAACAGCAGCTTTGTTAGCTGCCGAACAGCGGCAGGGAAGTCACATCGTTCACAGTGACTACCACCATAAACAAAAGGACGACCGCGATGCCGGCCCGATAGGCCCATTCCGTCGCTTCAGGCCCCACCGGTTTGCGGCGGATCGCTTCAGCGGCATAGAAGGCCAAGTGCCCGCCATCGAGAGCAGGGATTGGCAAGAAGTTGATGAATGCCAAATTAAGCGAGATGAGCGCCGCGAAATTCACAAAGGCAAGAAAGCCCAAACTCATTTGCTCACCGGAGTATTTCGCAATCTTTACAGGGCCACCTAGCTCTTTGATCGAGCGTTCTCCGGTGACGATTTGCTGAATGCCAGTAATCATCATACCTGTGATTTCCCAGCAGCGTTCGGCAGCTAGAGGGATCGAGGCCAACAGCCCAACCTCTTGAAATTCGTATTGTCCACCCGCTGGGCCGACGCCAATGCGCCCTAGAACGCTCACATTGCCAAACGCATCCGCCTCCTCGACCCGCGCAGTGGTAAGCGGAAGGTCGACTTCAACGCCGTCGCGGACAACAGTGACGACCATGTCTTTGCCCGGATAAAGCAGAATCTGGGTACGAATTTCGTCGAAATCAGCCACGGCCTCCCCGTCGACCTCGATAATCGTATCTCCAATCTCCATTCCTGCATCACGCGCGACCGATTCTTCGGAAAATTCGCCTACAGTGCGTGAATCTTCTGCGCCGACAATCGTTGGATTGCCGTATATTGCGAAAAACGCGGCAAAAATTGCGATTGCGACGACCAGGTTTGTGACTGGCCCAGCCGCCACGATCAAAGCGCGTTTCCAAAGGCTCGCGTTTTGGAAACTGCCGTCATTGGCGTGGCCCTCAAGCGGCGCATTGGCGTTCGGAATGCTCGCCGGATTCATATCGCCTTTGAACTGGACGTATCCGCCAAGTGGCAGCCAAGAGAGTTTCCAGCGCGTGCCAGCCTTATCAGTCCAGCCAGCAATTTCTCGCCCAAAACCAATGGAAAAGGCCTCAGCCTTCACACCAAACCAACGGCCAACAAGATAGTGACCGAGCTCATGGACCGTCACCAGCGGGCCCAGCAAAAGCAGGAAGCCAACAAAGTACATCCAGAAAGGGGGCGATTCAAACAAGGGGTGCGTGCTCCAAAGCCTCAGCGGCGCGTTTACGCGCTTCGCTATCTATTGCGAGCACATCTTCAAGGGTGCTCGGTGACGGCGCGTCATAGCGCGCTAACGTCGCTTCGGCTACTGCCGTAATGCGGCTGAACCCAATCTGACCAGAGAGGAAAGCTTCAACCGCGATTTCGTTGGCCGCATTGAGGATCGCAGGAGACGCCCCGCCCGTCTCTATCGCTTCGCGCGCGATGCGGGTGGCGGGGAAAAGGTCTTCATTGGGTGCTTGGAACGTCAATTCACCAATGTTGGCGAGGTTCAATGGCTCTAGTGGCGTTTCCATCCTTTCAGGATAAGCAAGGCAGGATGCAATCGGAACACGCATATCCGATGGTCCGAGCTGCGCAAGCGTCGAACGGTCGCGGAATTCGACCATGGAGTGAATGATACTTTGCGGGTGGACGACGATGCCCAGCCTATCGAGACCAACCGGGAACAAATGATGAGCCTCGATATATTCAAGGCCCTTGTTCATCATGGTCGCGCTGTCGACACTGATCTTTGCGCCCATCGACCAATTGGGGTGCGCCACCGCTTGTTCAGGCGTCGCAGCATTAATGGCTGCTGCGTCCCAGGTGCGGAACGGACCGCCGCTCGCAGTCAAAGTGATCTTGGCCACATCTTCCATCTTGCCGCCGGAAAGGCACTGAAAGATGGCGTTGTGTTCGCTATCGGTCGGCAGAAGGATGGCACCGTGCTTGGCAACCGCGCTGATCATCACATTCCCTGCTGAGACGAGAGCCTCTTTGTTGGCGAGCGCGATAGTCCCGCCACGTTCCACCGCAGCCATTGTTGGAGCAAGACCAGCGCACCCAACAATCGCGGCCACTGTCATATCCACCGGACGTTGCGCGGCATAGCACAGGGCCTCAGGTCCACCAGCAGCCTCGACCCCGCTTCCAGCGAGCGCCTCCCGCAAGTCTGGCAGACAGCTTTCATCTCCCACCACCGCGACCTTCGCCCCGAATTCGCGCGCCAAGACGGCAAGCTCTTTGGCAGAACAGTTCGCCGTCAGTGCCTCAACCTGCCATTCTGAGCGATTGCGCCTGACGAGGTCCAACGTCGAGGCTCCGATTGAGCCAGTCGCCCCCAGTAGAGTAATCGTGCGGCTCATCAGAAGCCCACAAAGGCCGGAACAAAGGCGAGAAGGAACAGAATAAAGAACACCGCGATAAAGCCATCGAGCCGGTCAAACACACCGCCATGACCAGGAATAAGGTTGCTGGAATCCTTGACGCCAGCACGCCGCTTCATCCAGCTTTCGAAAAAGTCTCCCGCTTGCGCGATAACGGCGATGAACACGCCTGCGACTACTGCACCAAGTAGACTGCCAATTGAGAAACCTGCCATTGCGGCGGCGGGTCCAAAATCCGTCGCCTCCACTGCCACCGCAACAAGCGCCGCACAAAAGGCGCCGCCTACAAAACCGGCCCAGGTTTTCGATGGGCTGATCGACGGGGCAATCTTAGGACCACCAATTAGACGACCGAAGAAATACGCGCCAACATCGACTGCAACGATGGGTGCCATGAATGCAAAAAGGACCGGCCACGGGCCATAACCAAGGGACGCACCTTCTCCAAGAAGGAAGCCCCATCCATTTCTGACCGCAATCATCGCAAGGGCTGCTGCCCCCACGTAGATCGCGCCAAAGAACTGCCAAATGACTTCAGCGACGGGCGATTTGCAGAACCCACGCGCAAGCAGGTTCCACTCCCATAAGACAAGCCCTGCAAGCAGGATCACGAATCCGATCCAGACCCAGCCGCCCAGCCACAGCGCAATCACGACAAGCCCAATCATCGCAATCGCAGAAACGAAGCGAACAGCCAAATCTGCAGTACCCTTGGGATGGGGGGCAGCTGTGCTTTTATCGTCCGCCATAGCGCCTCTCCCGTTGCGCGAAGTCTTGCAATGCTCGACTCAAATGCTCGGGTTTGAAGTCAGGCCACAGCGTATCAACGAAGAGCATCTCGGCATAGGCCGATTGCCACAACAGAAAGTTCGAAAGGCGTACTTCACCACTGGTGCGGATCAACAAGTCCAGCGGCGGCAAGTCAGCTGTGTCAAGCTGCGCCGCAATGCTCTGCGGCGTGATCTCACCGATGGCCCCGGCTTTGGCGGCAGCGCGCGCAATTTCGTTCTGAGAA
The DNA here is from genome assembly GCF_947502395.1 of uncultured Erythrobacter sp. Classification (GTDB taxonomy): domain Bacteria; phylum Pseudomonadota; class Alphaproteobacteria; order Sphingomonadales; family Sphingomonadaceae; genus Erythrobacter. The sequence continues at coordinate 16,627 of NZ_CANMZM010000001.1, read as the reverse complement.
CCATAATTGAGCGCGACTGCGAGCGTCTGTTTGCCATTGGCGGTTTGTTGCAGAGCATCTTCGAGCATGCCGACGATATCGGGCGCGAGGCTGCGCCAATCGCCGATGATCTTGAGCTTCACATCATTCGCCACGAACTCAGCGAGATCCGACTTAATGAAGCGGCGCATGAGGTTCATCAGGTCATCAACCTCATCCTCAGACCGTTTCCAATTCTCTGAACTGAAGGCATAGAGCGTCAAGCAATCGAGGTTCATCGGCTCGAGAGCACGGACAAGCCGGCGCACTACTTCTACCCCGCGCTGGTGACCGATAGCACGCGGCAGAGCCCGCTTCTTCGCCCAGCGACCATTGCCATCCATAATGATGGCGACGTGCCTGGCGCCGCTCTCTGCGCTCTCGTCCACGCTCACTTTCTAGAACCCTCTCGTCCCAGCCATGTCTATTGGGTCAGGATTTCCTGAACCTTCTTTTCAATCGCCGCATCGATATCGGCAACATGCTTGTCGGTCAGCTTCTGAACTTCGTCCTCAAGCCGCTTGCGCTCATCCTCGGAGATTTCCTTGGCCTTCTCGTCAGCCTTTAGGCTCTCCATACCATCACGGCGGACATTTCGCGCAGCCACTTTGGCCTTTTCACCATACTCACCAGCAAGCTTGGCAAGATCCTTGCGACGGTCTTCCGTTAGGTCAGGCATGGGCAAACGGATCGTTTGACCATCGGTCATCGGGTTGAGGCCCAGATTTGCTTTGGAAATCCCTTTCTCAACCGCGCTCACATTGCTCTTGTCCCATACTTGCACAGCCAGCATACGCGGCTCAGGCGCTGAGACCGTTGCAACCTGGCTAAGTGGCATCATCGCGCCGTAAACTTCTGCCACAACCGGATCGAGCAACGCGGTGTTCGCGCGCCCCGTGCGTAGCCCGGAAAGATCGCCTTTCAGCGATTCCACAGCGCCGCTCATACGGCGTTCGATATCTGCCTTGTCATACTGAGCCATTGCTCATCAGTCCTTTTGTACAATCGTCTGTGTGCCCTCGCCTGAGAGCACCTTGGCGACATTGCCTTTTTCGCGAATTGAGAAGACCACTAGCGGGATATTGTTCTCGCGGCAAAGCGCAACGGCGGTTGCGTCCATAACCTTAAGATTATCTGCGAGCACGCGGTCGTAAGAGATGCTGTCAAAGCGGGACGCATCCGGATTATGCTTGGGATCGCTGTCATAGACCCCGTCAACGCTAGTGCCTTTGAGCAGCGCGTCGCAATTCATCTCTGCCGCACGCAACGCAGCGCCCGTATCGGTGGTGAAGAACGGATTGCCGGTGCCAGCGGCAAAAATCACGATCCGGCTCTTTTCAAGGTGCCGCTCTGCCCGGCGGCGAATGTAAGGCTCACACACGCTGGACATAGGAATAGCGCTCTGCACCCGTGTCTGCACGCCGAGCTGCTCCAGCGCGTTCTGCATCGCCAGCGCGTTCATGACCGTTGCCAGCATGCCCATGTAGTCGCCGGTCGTCCGATCGAGCCCCTTGGCCGCTGCCGATATGCCGCGGAAAATATTGCCACCGCCGATGACAAGGCACACTTCGATGCCGTTGTCCTTGGCCGCCTTCACCTCCTCGGCGAGCCTCGCAACGTACTCCGGGTCGATGCCATACTCTTGGTTCCCCATCAGCACTTCGCCTGAAAGCTTAAGGAGAACGCGTTTGATGGGTGGAAGGGTCATGACGAGGTCGGTCTCCGATAGAGAATTGGCGCTGCCCGAGCCCTTATCCGGCAGGGGCGATAATGCCAAGGGGGGTGGTGTGCAGATACGCGAATGGAATATTCGCCAACGAAGCGAGAAAACGCACACGCCTTCTCCGTTCGCGCGCAGCGGATAGCTAGGATTTGATGCGTCGCTTGATCCGGCTCAATGCCTGCGGCGTCACACCTATGTATGCGGCCAAATCTGCCTGGTTCACCCGCTCCGCCACATCATGCATGCCTTCTAGAAGCACAGAATATCGCTCCTCTGGCGAAAGACTGAGAAGTTCATACTCGCGACGTTCTTTGCGTTTTCCGTAAACCGACAGAAAATCGATCAAGACATTGGCCAATCCGATGTCTTGCCTTGCCGCTTCTTTCAATCTGGAAAAAGGCAATCCAACAACCGCGCCATCTTCAACTGCGACTAGGCTAAAGCTGCATGGGTCATCGTCCACCAACGCGACCATGCTGCCGATGATCGACCCTTCGGGCAAAAAGGATTTGATGTGCTCTTTCCCATCTGCCCGGATGTAATAGGCCTTTAGTATCCCAGATTTGACGAAGTAGACGTTCGAATCGCTGTCACCTTGGTTAAACAGATGATCGCCGGGCCTGACCGCAATTTCACGGCCATTCTGGATCACAAGGTCTTGAAATTTCGACAAATGAACCTCGGTTAATTACAGCCTCTGCGAGTGTAGCCATACCCTACACCCATGAAACTTGAGAACAAAACAATCGTCTTGACGGGAGGAAGTTCCGGCGTTGGCTTTGACCTCCTTTCACGGTTGGTTGAGCACAACACAGTCATCAACCTATCGCGCGGCGCACCTGCGATTGCACCGAAGGTCGATAATGCCGGCCTCGAGCATATCCCAACCGACCTTTCCAGTGCTGCGAGTGTTGCCGATGCCCTCGCTAAAATCAAAGAGCGGCATTCCCACGGCGTTGACGGTTTGATCAACTGCGGAGCGGTGCAATTCCTGCCGCTTTTTGGTGCCGACGATTTCGATCACAGTTCGATCGCCAAAGAGATTGCAATCAACTTCATCAGCCCTGCAGAGCTTATCTCTGGCCTATTAGAGGGGATGTCACAGCGGCCCGAGGCCTTCGTTTTGAACGTCAATTCGGGCCTTGGGATCGTACCGAAACGCGAATCTGCGATCTATTGCGCGACCAAGGCGGGGCTGGATAATCTGACACGCGGCCTACGCGCACAATTATCACACACCAATATCGCGATACAGCAGGCCTTCCTGCCTTTGGTCGATACGCCAATGACGAAAGGGCGCGGTTCGGGCAAAATCACGTCTGCCAGCGTTGCGGATCAAATCATCGCGCAAATCGAGAGCGGTAGGCCAGACCTCGACATTGGTAAGGTCAAGCTCCTGCGCTTGATCAACCGCATCTCCCCCTTCCTTGCTAACCGTATCATGCAGAAAGGTGAATCATGAAAACCCTCCTTAAGATCATGCTCACGCTCGCCGCAATCTTTGCCTCCACTTTCATATTGGGCCGGATGCTCGGCATATTGACCGAAGACAATGTGCGAAACTGGCTCGAAATGGCCAGCACATTATCAGTCGCAACCGTCGCGATGGTTGTGATCGCGCTGTTGTTCATCGACCTGTTTGTCGCGGTCCCCACGCTGACGATTGTCATCCTTGCCGGCTATTTCCTTGGCTTTGAAACTGGCCTTTTGGCTGCGATGATCGGTTCAGCTCTTGCCGCTTTTGGAGGGTATGCAATTTGCCGCAAATGGGGCGAAGGCGCGCTTTCAAAGGTTATTCGCGATCCGGTCCAGCGCAATGAGATGCGCGAGGCATTTTCAGCGCACGGCCCTGGAATGATCCTGCTGGCGCGCGCTGCCCCCATTTTGCCTGAGGTCACAGCCTGTATGGCAGGGCTAACCCGCATGTCGCTAAGGCGATTTTCGATGTTCTGGAGCGTGGGTACGCTGCCTTATATGGGAATTGCCGCCTACGCTGGCTCAGTCAGCACCTTGGATGACCCACGCCCCGCAATATTTGCCGCACTGGGCCTTTACGCGGTGATGTGGGCCGGATGGTTTATCTATCGCAGATACTGGATGGGCGCGGGATCGAAACTGTTGGCCTAATTCTCGCTAAAGACGAGTATCCACTAAGCCCAACTCAAAACATGGAATGGCGTTCAGAACCCTAAAGGAATTTTGTCGTGTTAGGGTCCTGACGCCCAAAGGCGCATAATCCTTGGAGTAAAGCGTTTTCAAGCGCGATATTACCTGTGTGATGAGCAGTGTTTGCGAGGCTCGGACATTTCGTGCCAAGCGCATCGACCATCAACCTTTTCTTACACGGGAAACCCCTGCTAGCTTCGCTTCGCCGTCCTCCTATATCCAACGGCGATCCGGCTTTGGTTCATGTCCCGCTCTAGGCTGTAACTTATGAACTAAACCCCGGTCTGGGCGCTGCTTCGCTTCCTTCCCTCAACGCAAAGCGGCCGCCAAACCCGTGGGTCCGGCGGCCGCTTGAATTGGCTTATTGGATGAAGCGCTTAGCCGCCTACAGCAGCAGCCACTTCCGCCGCAAAGTCGCTCTCTTCTTTCTCGATGCCTTCGCCAAGTTGGAAGCGGACGTAGTCTTTGAGAACGACCGAACCGCCATTATCCTTACCGAACTTGGCAACGGTGTCTTCGACAGACGTTTTGTTGTCCATCACGAACATCTGCGAAAGCAGGGCGTTCTCTTTGGCAAACTTCTTGATCGCACCTTCGACCATTTTCTCTTGCACGTTCTCAGGCTTGCCGCTTTCTGCTGCCTTCTCTTGTGCAATCGCGCGCTCACGGGCGATGACATCTGCGTCAAGACCGTCAGCGTTGAGAGCCTGCGGGAACATTGAGGCGATGTGCATGGCGAGTTGCTTGCCAAATGGCGCAAGCGTGTCCGCAGCAATGTCACTTTCCAAAGCAACCAGAACGCCGATTTTGCCGAGGCCTTCAGCCGCCGCGTTGTGGACATAAGAGACGACCGCACCGCTTTCGACAGCGACGGTTTTCATGCGGCGCACCTGCTGGTTCTCACCGATGGTTGCAATGTTGTCTGTGAGCTTGTCAGCAACGGTGCCGCCGCCGGGGTAACCAGCAGCTTTGAGCGCTTCCACATCGTCGCCGTCCACGCCAAGCGCAGCAGCAGTCGTGCTGCGAACGAAGTCTTGGAATTGGTCGTTCTTAGCAACGAAGTCGGTTTCCGAGTTGACTTCAACAGCCACGCCGCGCGTGCCTTCGACGGCAACGCCAACGAGACCTTCAGCAGCCGTACGGCTTGATTTCTTCTGAGCGGTTGCAAGGCCTTTTGCGCGCAGAGCGTCAACCGCTGCGTCGATGTCGCCATCGGCTTCGGTCAGGGCTTTCTTTGCATCCATCATGCCTGCGCCAGAAAGTTCGCGCAGTTTTTTCACATCAGCAGCGGTAAAAGCAGCCATGGTGATTTCCTTTGTGTGTTTGGGGGCGCCGGGTGCCCTTAGGGAGGGTCTGCCCAGCGCCGCTAATTTGAAATTGTGACGCGTTGCTTACGCTTCTGCGGCTGGTGCTTCTTCAGCAGCTGCTTCGGCAGGAGGCGTATCCATCGCACCGAAGTCTTCGCCAGAAGTCTCAACAGCCTGACCACGGCCAGCATTCGCCGCATCACCGATAGCCTGACAGTAAAGACGCACGGCGCGGCTCGCGTCGTCGTTGCCGGGCACTGGGAATGCGATGCCGGTTGGGTCGGTGTTGGTGTCGAGCACGCAGATCACCGGAATGCCGAGAACAGCCGCCTCTTTAATCGCGAGCTCTTCCTTATTAGCGTCGATCACGAACATCACGTCCGGAACGCCGCCCATATCGCGGATACCGCCAAGCGAAAGCTCAAGCTTGTCACGCTCACGGGTGAGTTGCAGAACTTCTTTCTTGGTGAAGCCGCTGGTGTCGCCAGAAAGCTGCTCTTCAAGGGTCTTGAGACGCTTGATCGAACCGCTGATGGTTTTCCAGTTGGTGAGCATACCGCCCAGCCAACGGTGGTTCACAAAGTGCTGACCCGATTGACGCGCCATTTCAGCGATAGGCTCTTGCGCCTGACGCTTGGTGCCCACGAACAGAACCTTACCGCCAGCGCGAACAGTTTGCTCAACGAAGTCTAGAGCGCGCGCGAAAAGCGGAACGGTTTGTGAAAGGTCGAGAATGTGAACGCCGTTGCGTGCGCCGAAGATATACGGCTTCATGCGCGGGTTCCAACGGTGGGTTTGGTGGCCGAAATGTGCGCCGGCCTCAATCAATTGCTGCATGGTGACGGTAGTGGTCGCCATAGGATAGTTCCTTTCCGGTTAGTCCTCTGGAAGGGCGTGGAGACCGCAGCGGAGATCCCGCTTTGGCACCGGTATGATGCGCCTTCCATGTGAATTTCGCTCAGGCGTGAGTCGCGAGTGATTCGCGCCTCATCCGAAACGAGTGCGCGGCACATAGAGCCCCTTCCCCACAAAATCTAGTGCTTAGTGCACTGATCAGAACACAAGAAGAACAAAACGCTTGACTCAATGGGAACATTAGAGGAACATGTAACCAAATCAGGGAAACTAACGTAGACTAACAAAGCGATCCGACAGCAGAGCTCTCAAGGATTGGAGTGCCGGATCTTATGAGGACACACCGCCATGCTTATCGCCTGCATTACCGCACTCTTTGTGATCGTCACATTGGCCACCGCGCTAAGCCTTCTCGACACGTGGCTGCGTGCTCGTTCGGCGTTTTGGAGCGTGTTTCGCGAACGCGAATTGCTCGAGGCGGGGTTTGTCCCTCAAGTCGAAGCGAGTGAAGTCAGACTTCGCCAACCGCTACACCGTTCAGCTCGCCGTACTCCGCAAGCGCGGTCTCGTAAAAGCGGTTTCGCCGGTGCGCGCCGCTCGAACCTTGGTTCGATTCAGGCACTCGGTTGAGTTAGGATTGCTGGCGAGCGCGTTCTCGTTTGATCTTGCCATATCGGATGAGTGAATAAGGCATGAGCGCCAGATAGCCTGCGCCAATCGCGCTTAATGTCCACCACGGCTCTAGCAGAAGGCCTGCAAACATGATGGCCACAAACGCAATCAGCCAAATGCGCACATCACGCTGAGGTCGGACAGCGGTCCAGCTGAGTGTTGCCATATTGGAGATGAAGAGCACGCCGATTGCGCTCATCCAGACGGCGATAAAGACGGGCTCACGGAATACGTCCATCCCCGTTTCAATCCATAGACATAGCGGTGTCAAAGCCAGCCCTGCACCAACTGGCGCGGGTACACCTGTAAGAAAGCCAGCGGATTTGTGCGGCTGGTCCTCAACATCGATCTGCGCATTGAAGCGCGCGAGCCGGAGTGCACAACAGATCGCATAGGCTAGCGCCGCGAACCATCCGAAGCGAGTAAGGTCTTCAAGCGACCACAAAAACAGGATCAGCGCCGGAGCCATCCCAAAGGAAAGCGCATCGGCCAGACTGTCCAGCTCTGCTCCGAAACGCGATTGCGCATTCAAGAGCCGAGCAATCCGTCCATCCATCCCATCCAGCACCCCAGCCACAACAACGGCGAGGACGGCAAAAGACCAATTCTCATCGATGGCAAATCGCACAGCTGTAAGCCCTGCACAAAGCGCCGCCGCTGTAATCGCATTGGGGAGCATGGCGCGCAAAGAGAGCCCAGTCCGCTCCTCGACGCTGTCCGTGTCGTCCATCAATTCTTCAAGCGGGAGCGCCTCATCGCCCTCGGCCGCCTTTGGACCAACCCGCGCAGCTGGAAGGCTACCTTCGCTTGGTGACGACGGCTCACTCATAAGAGGCTCTTCAACGCAGCTATTGTGCTATCCCTTCGATAAGCACGCTCGCGCCAACCTCGGCAAGGACCGTCTCGCCAGCAACAATACGCTGACCCATGAGGACCTTTGGCTGTGTGCCAGCGGGAAGGTAGACATCCACCCGGCTACCAAAGCGGATAAGACCCACGCGCTGGCCCTTGGCTACCGTGTCGCCTGGCTTCACGAACGGCACGATGCGCCGCGCGACGAGACCTGCGATCTGCGTGAAGCCAATCATTAAGCCATCAGTGCGCTCAATCAGAACTAGCTGGCGCTCATTCTCTTCACTTGCCTTATCCAGGTCGGCATTCACGAACTTGCCCGGAATATAGACGAGGCGCTGAACGGTCCCAGCGATAGGCGCGCGGTTAATGTGCACGTCGAAAACGCTCATGAATATCGAAATACGGGTCACAGGTCCGCTTGGAAGGCCGGGAACTCCCGAACCATCATTGCCAAGCATCTCCTGCGGCGGCTCCATCGTCTGGATCAGTGTAACCAATCCATCGGCAGGAGCGACAATCGAGTTGTCATCTTGAGGCACCACGCGCTCTGGATCGCGGAAAAAGGCGAAAACACCCAGCGATAGGAACAGCAAGGGCCAGCCGATCAGTTCAAGATCGAAAATAATTAGCGGGACCAGCGCAATCGCGGCTGCGATCACGCCATATTTGCGCCCTTCCGGGTGGATTGCAGGCCAACCCCAGCTTGCTTCGCCGCGGCCCTGATTGTCGAGAATTTCACCAGCCATAGATCAACCATTTAGGCACTGCTCGCCCCCTGAACAACCAGGGCTCACAAGCAAGTGCAATTTACAATACCCGGATGGGTTTAAGCGATTTTGCGAACGAAGACCGTTCCCGCGGAGTAGCCAGCACCAAAGCTGCAGATCAGACCGGTGTCACCCACGTCCAAATCTTCACTATTCAAATGGAAAGCAATGATCGATCCAGCGCTCGATGTGTTGCCATAGGTATCGAGCACCGTCGGGCTTTCATCATCATTGGCCTCGTGCCCTAGAACACGCTGCGAAATCAGCCGGTTCATACCCGCATTTGCCTGGTGGAGCCAGAGCCTACGCAGCGTTTTCGGATCCATTCGAAGACGCTTGGCCTCCTCAATGATCATATCCGCAACCATCGGCACCACTTCCTTGAACACCTTTCGGCCCTCTTGGACGAAGAGCTTGTCGGCCTTGCCAACACCTTCAGGGGTAGCGCGATTCAAGAAACCGAAATTGTTGCGAATATTGTTCGAAAACACGGTCTTCAGCTTGGTGCTAAGGATTTCCCAATGGTTCGCTGGAGCAAGCGCTGCATCCTCGACCAGTACGGCAGTCGCCACATCACCGAAGATAAAGTGGCTGTCTCGGTCGCGCCAATTGAGGTGGCCTGAAGTGATCTCCGGGCTCACTACCAGTACACTCTTGGCGTTTCCTGCGCGCACATAATCAGCTGCGGTCTGAATTCCGAATGTCGCCGATGAGCACGCAACATTCATATCAAAGCCAAAGCCATCAATGCCGAGAGCCTGCTGAATCTCAATTGCCATGGCGGGATAGCCGCGCTCCATATTGGAGGCTGCGCACAAGACCGCATCGACATCTTTGGGATCGCGCCCGGCCCGCTCAAGAGCCTGCCGCGCTGCCTTCACTCCGATCTCGCACATCATCGATTGCTCGTCATTCGAACGCTCTTCAAAGCGCGGAGCCATGATGTCTGGATTTAGGATCGGCTCCTTGGTCATCACATGGCGCGCTTTAATTCCGCTAGCCTTTTCAATGAATTCGACCGAGGAATAGGTGAGCGCCTCAACGTCACCCGCTTCAATCGCCTCAGCATTCTCGGCGTTATGGCGGTCAACAAATTCATTGAAGCTAGCGACCAGCTCTTCGTTTGTGATCGATTCCGTTGGCGTAAAGAGTCCCGTTGCGGAAATGACAGGCCGGCCAATCAAAGCCACGCCTTCACCCGAATTCTGCGACGATGGTTCATTCGTTATTGTGTCTTGCATGACGCCCACGAATAGGCCCGCCTACAAAGCGCCGCAAGCCACCTTGTGCTGCAAAGTCACAATCAATCTTGGGCCGCCCAAAGAACTCCTTAGGGACGAACGGCTTGTGATTGGGACCGATTGCCCATAGCTCCTTGCGCATGACCGACTTTCTCCTGCTTGCCACCATCCTCCTTGCGGTCGGCGTCATCGCAGTTCCGATTGCATCCCGATTGGGACTTGGATCGGTTCTTGGCTATTTGATAGCGGGCATGGCGATCAGTCCGGCGCTCGATGTACTCGGAGTGGACGTGATCTCGCTCCAGCACTTTGCCGAGTTTGGCGTTGTGATGATGCTCTTTCTGATCGGACTTGAACTGGAGCCTCGAAAGCTGTGGGAGCTGCGCGTGCGGCTTCTGGGCTTGGGCGGCGGACAAGTGCTCATTACCATGGTGATTATGGCGGGTTATGCGCTGTTGGTGGGCAACCAATGGCAGACGGCGCTTGCGGTTGGGATGATTCTAGCACTGTCCTCAACCGCTATCATTCTGCAAACCCTTGATGAGAAAGGCCTCATGAAAACCGAAGGCGGGCAGTCGTCATTTTCGGTGCTCTTGTTCCAAGACATCGCCGTCATTCCCATGCTGGCCATCATTCCGCTTTTGGCGATCCCTGAGCTCGCTGCTGAGGCTGCGAGGGCGGTAGGTGAACATGGCAGTGATGATCACGGTGGAATCAATATTCTCGAGGGGCTTCCCGCTTGGGCCGCTGGCCTGGCGACCCTTGCAGCCATCGCCTTTGTAGCATTCGCGGGGAATTACCTCACCCGTCCGCTCTTCCGTTTCATAGCGATGGCGGGGCTGCGCGAGCTGTTCACCGCGACGGCCTTGCTGGTAGTGGTCGGCATTGCTCTGCTGATGACGGTCGTGGGACTCTCCCCTGCCCTCGGTACTTTCCTCGCAGGCGTGGTGCTCGCGAACAGTGAATATCGACATGAACTTGAGACCGACATTGAGCCCTTCAAGGGCCTCCTTTTGGGCTTGTTCTTCATCACAGTGGGCGCCGGGATCAACTTTGTCCTTTTGTTCGACAGCTACATGAGCGTGCTAGGCTGGACCGCCGTTCTCGTCAGCACCAAGATCGCGGTTCTTTACGCGCTAGGCACATTCTTCGGTGTAAAAGGTCAGGACCGCTGGCTCTTCTCTCTGGGACTTGCCCAAGCGGGTGAATTTGGCTTCGTCTTGCTGAGTTTTGCTGTGGGCGCGCACGTCCTTCCCGTCGCGCTCGCCGAACAATTGCTGCTGATCGTCGCTATGTCGATGCTGATCACACCGCTCCTCTTCATCTTCTATGACAAGGTGATTCTGCGATACTACCAGAAGGGCCGTGAGCGAGCCTTTGACGACATTGATGAACCATCAGACATTATTCTGGCCGGGCGCGGGAGAGTGGGTGGAATCGTCGACCGGATGCTGGAAACCGCTGGCTACCGTACAACGGTTATCGACTACTCTTCGGCCCAGATCGATCGGTTGAGCAAGTTTGGCATTCGGACATATTTCGGCGACGCATCGCGGCCCGACCTGCTGCATTCGGCGGGCATTGAGCAGGCCCGCCTCCTGGTCATTGCGATCGATGACAGAGAGGCAACAAACAAGCTGGTCACGCATGTGGCGAAAAACCACCCGCAGGTCCACATGATCGCACGCGCTTATGACCGCAGTCACGTGTTCGAACTGTGGTCGCTGGGTTGCCGCGATATCATCCGTGAAACCTACGACAGCTCCTTGCGAATAGGCCGCTCCGCCTATCAAGCACTCGGCATCTCAAGCGAGCGCGCGAATGCGATGAAAGAGAAGTTCGAGGAGATGGACCGCAGCACTATGTTGCCCATGGCCGAAGCCTTCGACTTCGATACGCCACCTTGGGAAAACGAAGAGATGATCGCGGTCATCAAAAAACTGCGTAGCGAATGGGATCCGCTCTTCCGTCAGCAAATGGCAGAAATCATGGGTCAGGACGATCTGGAAGAGCTCGACGAATTCGACACACTGGCAAAGTCAGAAAACCAATAGCGCGGAGGGCCAGGTGGTGCAGGGCTTGAATCGAACCGGAAAAATAACACTTTGATATCAAGCCTGTTCTTGGAACGAAGGGAGATCCTCCCCCACACTCTCCCCCACATTTTCGTTCATTTAACGGTGGTTCGGTTCAGCATTTTGGCCAAAAAGCTGAATAATTGGGCGGTTCTTGGAGCGCTTGAGTGCAGCATAATGGCACGTTCTGACACTGTCCAATTGCGAGTTAGCGTCCTGGTCAGTTCAATGCCTTATGCCGCTCAACCAGCTTATGCAGACTGGCTGTCGTGATGCGCGTTGCCCTGCCGATCTTAACCGTTTCGAGTTCGCCACTGGAGATCAGATCATAAAGCTTTGTGCGCCCAACCCCGATCATGCGGGCAGCGTCATTGATCCTGATGCAGATCGGCTCGACAGGTTGATTGCCGCTCATTCCGCCGGTTCCTCGTCACGGTAGTGAGCAGGATCGGCGATCCAGCGATTGATGGCTGACTCATGCCATCCAGCGCCATGCACACTGATCTTCACTTGTGACGGGAAAGTGCCTTCAGCAATCTTACGGTAGATGGTTGAGCGGGAGAGACCGGTGCGGTCGAGCACGGTCTTCAGTCGGATGATGCGTTCTGTATTGGACATTGGGCACTCTCACATTGACATTGGCAGCCCCTCCATGGAACATAATGAGAACTTTTTCGAAAGGTGCAAGGGTCGGGTGCAGTTGAAGGTCGAGGAATTCTTCAACGATTTGGACGATTTGAACCGTCTATGGACAATTTGGAACTCTTGCGGACAAACCGCTCCGATGTCCTCATCTCGTAAGATTTTATCGCTCCACCCGATTTTGCGGCAGGCATGCGCTGATTTGAAGCGGTGAAGACGGATTTCCGCGCCAACGTTGCTCGATTTTGCGATAACCCGGTTGAGTATGTGCCACTAGCTCGATCCTTGCTGATTTTCCAATGTGCATGGGCGAAAGAATTTTATGCTGTCGAACCTGGCCGCCCGCAATGACTGAAACTGGGCCGATTGCAGTCTGTCCGCTTTCCGGCTCTGGTAACCGAGAAGCTGACCTTCAGCTTTCCGACCCAAAATCGACATTCATATTGTTTGGAATATCTCTTTCTCATGCGCGTAATTTTGGGCAAACTTTTTCGAAAGACAGTGCAAGTGCCCCAATTGGTGCTGGAACATTTACACTGCCTTTTCTCCGTTAGATGCTCAAACTACAAAATTCCGCCATTGGCTTGAATGTTTTGTCCGTTAATCCAACGGCCTTCGTGTGAGACGAGAAACATCACAACATCGGCAATATCCTCTGGTTGACCAAGCCGCCCCAAAGGCGTTTGTCCGATCAGCATCTTCACCTGCTCTTCCGGCATGACTAGTCCGTCAGTATCGGTAACCCCAGGTGAAATGACATTGACAGTAATTTGGCGAGAACCGAGCTCCTTTGACAAGCCAAGCGCAAAATTCTCTCCGGCAGATTTTGTGCCCGAGTAGACACTACCGCCTGCGACTGGCATTTTTGTCCCGCCGGTTGAAAATTGGACAATTCGGCCTCCGTCCGCAGTCCGCACTGCGGCTTCTTGAAGGACGTTAAATGCGCCTCGTACATTGATCGCGATGGCTTTCTCCAAGTCATCCGTTGTGATTGCTTCCAGCGGAGCAAATGTGGAGGTAGCGCCCGCATTTATGACAATGTCGATTTTCCCATAGAGCCCAATCGCTTCATCAAATGCCGCGGCGACTTGATCCCTATCGGAAACATCGGCGTGAAAGGTAGAGGCAGCCTCCAACTAGACTCGTTGTTGCATGGCGAACTGACTGGCAAACGCATTTGAACGCCGTGCCGGCCTTGGTGCCCCGTGCCAGCAAGAGGCAAAACGTGCATGAAATGGCGAGCCCAAAATCGGACCCGCCACCATATTGACTATCGGCGTGCTCGTAGAGAGGGCCCTTTAAGCGCAAGCTTGTGCGACCTCTGGGTTAGCCGGTCGACAATGGCATCAGCGAGGTGCGGTGAATCCAGGTAGTTATGCCATTCGGAGGGATCGAGCTGGCCGACTATCAAGGTCGATCCGTTGTCGCTCCTGCCATCCAATAGATCAAGCAGGTCTTCTTTCGCGTCCTCGTTGACAGGCGCGATACCGAAATCATCCAAGATCAAGAGTGACACCCGCACAAGCGACGCTCGGAGTTTCGCGATTGAGCCATCGTGATGGGACAGACGCATCTCCTCAAGAAGTGGGTTCGTTCGGAAGTATTTGACTGAAAGCCCCTTGTTGACCGCCGCCACGCCAAAACAGCATGCCAGCCAAGTCTTTCCGGTCCCCGTTGCCCCTGAGATCAACAAGTTGTCAGTATGCTCGATCCAGTCACACGTGAGCAATTCTGCAATTTGTGATTTGTCGAGCGCCCTCTCACCGCCAAACTGGATGTCTGCCGGGTCGGCGGACTTGTGCTTGAATTTTGCTTGACGAAAAAGCCTTTGGCGGGTTCGCGTCTGTCTCTCGAGTTTTTCGCTTGTTGCGAGATGCTCGAGCCTATCGATGAACGCCATCTCCGAATAGGCCGTTGAAGTGCTTTGCTGGTTGAGAGCTGCGTACATGCCGTCGAGTCGCAATTCACGAAGCGATTGGCGGACTGTTTCAATGCTCATGCCGCATCTCCTTGTTTCCCGTAGTAATCATTCCCTCTTACGTTTTTGTCTGGGGAGAACTTGCCAGACGCTCGGGAGCCGCTCGGAGAGGCCTCGATCCCTCGTTCAAGTACGTTCTGCACATGCTCAAAACGCAGGTCGTTGGAAGACACAGCTCTGATACAGGCCAACTCGAACCGCCGTCGAGAATGGATGCGCGGTAGGTCTTTTATCCAAGCAGTGCGCCGTGATCGTTGCTGTGAGGTCACGTCTTTCGACATTTCGACAGCAGCAAGTTGTCTGACAGCAACATCGTATGTCTGCGCCCACTTTTCGAGATCTTGTTCCGCACGAGCTGCATGCGCGATCGGCCTATGCTGCGGGTCAGTGTGGCGTTTGCCAGTTTGATATTGTCTTGGGTGCACCGCGACCTCTCGACCGTTCAAGGATATCTCGACCGTCTTATCACTCGCCCTCAACGACACCTTTTTGCCAATGTACTGATGTGGCACCGAATAGTACGCTCCTTTCCAGCTGACATGATAATCTCGGCCAACGAGTGCTTCGCCTCTGATCTCCGCAGGCTGGAAGCGGTCCTCGGGTAGAGGCCGGAGGTGGGATTCCTCTTCAGCCTCGAAAAGCGATCGGCGGCTGTGGCCATTGGCTCGCCTGAGTATGCGCGAGTTCCAATTTTCAACTATTTCGCCGAGCGCTTGCTTCAGTTCGGGCAGAGAAGGCAAAGGCCGATTGATGAACCGCAGGCGCAAGCTGCGCTGAATCAGCTTCACTGAGTTTTCAACCGCAGACTTATCTTGGGCTTTCCTAACGCGGGCCGGGACTACTCCCATACCATAGTGGTCGGCGAAAGCCTGGTAGTCTAATTGCACCCGAGCGGGACCGAACCTGGGCCGAGAGATGATTGCGGACTTCAAATTGTCCGGTGTGATCACAATCGTGGTGCCGCCAAAGTACTCAACCGCTGCGACGTTAGCTAGAATATGCTCGCGCACCTTCTGCGACCGCGTAATTGATGCGTGGATCAACCGCGAGAAAGGCAACGTGGCAACGAAAAGCTGGAATTTGACGATGTTGGTAGGCTCACCGTCCCAAGCTTTCGGTTCATAGCCAGCAAAGTCTGTTTGCATCGCGTAAGCAGGCGGATGATCGAGACTCATTACTGGGTCGAGCGTCGCAAGATGTTCTTTGATGCGTTTGCAATAGGTTCGGTACTTCATCACGCGGCCAGGCTCGGTATTTTCCACGTACCGATTATGCGCCTCTATACGGCTGAACCCTTGTCGCAGATAGGCGACTTCGGCGTCCCAGTCAGGTTCGTCGAAGGTAAGATGGGCACTTCGAGTAGAGCCGAATTCTGTCATCATTTTCTGATCGTCCCAACTCTCGATAAGTCGGCGATCAATCGACTTTTGCTCGATTATCGTCATGGCACGCCTGACGGTATGATGGGACATATTGCGCTGGGCAGCGATTGCATTGGCCGATAGACGGCCTTCAAGGACTTGATAAAGCATTGCACGATATGGGTGCATTGAACGTCTCCCATTGCGCCAATTATGGGCGCGCAGAATCTTTCTCCGAACTCGGAGGTTGCATTTTTGAAGTTTTGGGAGCAGATTGATGTTGCTAAGCGATCAATCGCACAGAGGCCTCACCAGCGCGGTGGGGCCTTTGTTTTTCCCGGGTCTCTTGCTTGGGATTACCTCATGTTCTGGTCTCCTCTTCTAGCTTGACGAGCCATTCAGCCACATCTCTAGTGAAAGCATAGGTCCCGCGTCTGTGCTCGACGTGGAATACCCGCACGCCAACCTGACCACGCGAACGTGCTTTTCGAAAAGCTGCGGCACTTGTGAACCCAAGGGCCCTCCAGAGTGCTTGACCAGTCATCAATGGTCCGTGCGCATCAATTAATTGCTGCATTCTGTCTTCCTCGTGGTCCCACTTCGTCACGCTTGGCCCTTAAGAAGTCGATTCGTCCCACTGCCTGCCGCAAGTAATTCGCTGGGTTAAGGTGGCCATTCGCTACCCATTTTTGGACACGTTGTTGTTTGGCAGATAAGCAGACCAAATGGCGAAGGGGCGACCGCATGCTGATCCGATAGGGAAACTGCGCACTAAGGTGTGGTTTGAGATAACGTCCCGAGGGTTGGGCGGACGGTCACCCTACTGGTTTTGGAAAGTCGTAGATGGCGGCAATGGTGATCGAAGCACCTGGGAACGCTACAAGCGCGGTTTGCGTGACGCGTCTCCGCATAATGGGACCCATCGCGTAGCGATGACTGATTTCAAATTTCCAGGTTCGGGGATTTC